>NZ_JABFDM010000009.1 GCF_013178945.1 Bradyrhizobium aeschynomenes | reverse complement strand
CTTTCTCGCGGCAGTCGCACTCGGCTCAACCCGCCTCTGGGCCAAGGCTTATGAGTCCACGCCCTAGGCGAGGTCCGCCTTCAGCAGCTCACGCAGCGCCTTCGGAATGGGCTGCGCCTTGCCGCCGCTGATGAAGGCGACCCGGACGTCTGCCTTGACGAGAACCTCCTCGTCGCGTCGGACCTCCTGGGCCAGCGTGATCGACGCTCCCTTCACCGAAATGGGCCAGGTGACGACGTCGAGCACGTCGTCCATGCGCGCGGGGCGGAGAAAATCGAGGCTCATCGAACGGACCACGAAGGCGAAGCCCGGCGCTTCGGTGGCGGCCTCCGCGAACAACGCATGCTGCTCGGCNACGAAGGCGAAGCCCGGCGCTTCGGTGGCGGCCTCCGCGAACAACGCATGCTGCTCGGCGCCCATCAGCCGCAGATGGTTGGTGCGGCCGCGCTCCATGAAGCGGAGGTAGTTGGCGTGGTAGACGATGCCGGAAAAATCGGTGTCCTCGTAGTAGACGCGAACCTTCATGTGATGGCGGCCGTTGCGGATGTCGCCGTCGAGATGTTGATGGGTCACCGGAAGCCCTCGATCGCCGGAAAGGGATCGTTTCGCCCAGTTCGATTGCAAGCGCAAGCTTAAGAGGTCACCTCCACCGGTTCCCCGCCGACGGTGACCAGCACGATCTCCGGCGGCATGCCGATCCGCACCGGCATGATGCTGCAACCGAGCCCACCGGAAACGATAACGTCGCATTGCGTGCGGATGTGGCCGTAGGCGAGATTGACGCCGTTGCGCGGCGGTACGGCAGGCGACCAGCCGAGCACGCGCACCTGGCCGCCATGCGTATGGCCGGACAGCTGCAGCGACACCCGCGCCGGCACGCGGAGCGCGACGTCCGGCTCGTGCGCGAGCAGGATCACCGGCGCGCCGTCCGTCACCTTGCGCAGCGTGCCAGCGAGATCATCGACCCCGATCCGCGGCACCGACCGGATACGGCGTGCCGGCATGTAGGCGAGCTGATCGCCGAGGCCGGCGAGCCAGAAGGCATGGCCGTTCTTGGTCAGACGCACGACCTCGTTCTCGTAGACTGGGATGCCGGCAGCCTCGAGCGCCGTCTGGGCAAACGGCGCGCCGCGGCCGTCGCGCTGTACCGTCTTGTCGTCCCAATAGTCGTGATTGCCGAGAATGGCGTGGACGCCGAGCGGCGCCTTCAGGCCGCCGAGCACCGGCGCCCACTCCGCGGCGTCGATACGCCCGACATGACGGCGATGACCGGCGACGTAGTCGCCGAGCAGGACGATCAGGTCCGGCTTCAGCGCATTGGTGCGCTGGACGATGCTGTCGATATGCGCCAACGACATCCAGGGATCGCAGGCGTGGATGTCCGCGATCGCCGCGATCTTCAGCCTCAAACCGGCCGGCCAGTTGCGCGGGCGAACGTGGTAGTCAGTGACGCCAAGGCGGAGCGGCTCGATGCCGACGCCGTAGGTGGCGGTGGAAAAACCGGTGGCGGCGAAAGCGCCGGAGAATTTCAGAAAACGGCGGCGTGACAGCATGGACGAACTCCTCGCACGCAATCCTTTTCCCCACTCATTGCAACCGATTTCGGGTGCGTCTGTGCAGATTGTCAGCAGATTCGTTAATCATCGTCGTCATTGCCGAACAGGCCGATCTGGCTGGGATCACGGTTCGCGGGCTCGGCCATGCCGAGATGCTTGAAGGCATGCGACGTCAGGAGACGGCCCCGCGGCGTGCGCTGCAGATAGCCGCATTGAATGAGATAGGGCTCGATGATGTCCTCGATCGCATCGCGCGGCTCCGACAGCGCCGCAGCCATGGTCTCGACGCCGACCGGCCCACCGCCGTAGTTCAGCGCGATGGTCGAGAGATAGCGCCGGTCCATCGCATCGAGCCCGGCGGCATCGACCTCCAGCGCACTCAGCGCGTGATCGGCGATGGCGCGGTCGATGGCGCTGGCATTGGCGGCGGAGGCGAAGTCGCGCACCCGGCGCAGCAGCCGGCCGGCGATGCGCGGCGTGCCGCGGGCGCGGCGCGCGATCTCGTTGGCGCCGTCAGGCGTCATGCCGACCCCGAGCACGCGGGCGCCGCGGGTCACGATGCCCTCGAGCTCTTCGACAGTGTAGAAGTTCAGCCGGATCGGAATGCCGAAGCGATCGCGCAGCGGATTGGTCAGCAGGCCGGCGCGCGTCGTCGCGCCGACCAGGGTGAACTTCGACAGATCGATCTTCACCGACCGCGCCGCCGGTCCCTCGCCGATGATGAGATCGAGCTGGAAATCCTCCATCGCCGGATAGAGCACCTCCTCCACCGCTGGGCTGAGGCGGTGGATCTCGTCGATGAACAACACGTCGCGCTCTTCGAGATTGGTGAGCAGCGCCGCGAGATCGCCGGCCTTGGCAATCACGGGACCCGAGGTTGCGCGAAAACCCACGCCGAGCTCGCGCGCGACGATCTGCGCCAGCGTGGTCTTGCCGAGCCCGGGAGGACCGACGAACAGCACATGGTCGAGCGCCTCGCCGCGCTTGCGCGCCGCCTCGATGAAGATCGACAGATTGGCGCGCGCCTGCTGCTGGCCGACGAACTCCGACAGCTGCTGCGGACGCAGCGCGGTGTCGCCGACATCGTCGGAGCGCCGCTCCGGGCTGACCATGCGCGCAGGCGGCTTCATTCGTTGCCGCGCCTGTATTTGTTCGGCAGCAGCTCGCTGATCGTCACTTTCGCAGGTCCCTTGCCGTTCGACGGCACGATGACGCGCGCCTTGGCATCGTAATCATGGATCAGCTCGCGGCAGGTGCCGCAGGGCGACACCACCGCGACCTCGCCGGGTTCACCGGGCTTGGGATGGCGGACGGCGACGATGGTCTCGATGCCGTGGTCGCCGTGCTCGGTGATGGCGCGGCCGATGGCGATGGCCTCGGCGCAGACGGCGTTGCGGCCGAGATAGGCGTCGATGTTGACGCCGGTAATGATGCGGCCGTCGCGGGTGCGCATGGCCGCGCCGACCTCCTGCCAGTCGTTGCGGTAGCGGTTCTTCACCGCCGACGTCGCCGCCTCGATCAGCTCCTTGTCCTTCTTGGTCACCATGGGGAAGATCGTTGTCCTTCTGCTCGCCCGGCGCGGCGTCCTACTTCGCCAGCTCCTTGAGGCCGAGGCGGATGAGTTGCGCGGTCTCGGCCTTGTCGCCGGCGGCACGCGAGGCCGCGGCGATGGCGGCGGCCGCTTGCGGCTGACCATAGCCGAGATTGATGAGCGCGGAGATCGCGTCCGCGATCGGCTGCGGCGCGCGGGATTCCTCGATCGCACCCGACAGGCGCACCACGCCCGGGTCGACGTCGGCAAAGGCAGGAGCCTTGTCCTTCAGCTCGGTCACGATGCGTTCGGCAACCTTCGGGCCGACGCCCGGCGTGCGCGCCACCGCAGCCTTGTCGCGCAGCGCGATGGCGTTGGCGAGATCGGCCGGCGGCAAGGTGCCGAGGACCGCAAGAGCGACCTTGGCGCCGACGCCCTGCACGGTCTGCAAAAGACGAAACCATTCCCGTTCGACATCCGAGCGAAAACCGAACAGCTTGATCTGGTCCTCGCGCACATAGGTCTCGATCGACAATGTGGCGGCTTCACCCGGCGACGGCAAGGCCTGCAGGGTGCGCGCCGAGCAGTGCACCTGGTAGCCGACGCCGCCGACGTCGAGGATCACGAAATCCTCGGAATACGAGTCGATCAGGCCCTTGAGCTTGCCGATCATAGCCCGGCCACCTTCATGCGCAGCGCCTGGCCCTGCCGGTGATGCGCGTGGGTGATGGCGATCGCCAGCGCGTCGGCCGCGTCGGCCGACGGCGGCTCGGCCTTGGGCAGCAGGATCTTCAGCATCACCGCGATCTGGCCCTTGTCGGCATGGCCGGCGCCGACCACGGTCTTCTTGACCTGGTTGGGGGCGTATTCGGCCACCGAAATTCCGAACATCGCCGGCGCCAGCATGGCAATGCCGCGGGCCTGGCCCAGCTTCAGGGTGGCGACGCCGTCCTTGTTGACGAAGGTCTGCTCGACCGCGGCTTCCAGTGGCTGGAAATCAGCGAGCACCTTCGCCAGCCCTTGGTGGATCGCCAGCAGGCGGTTGGCCAGCGGCAGGTCGTCGGGCGGCTCGACAGAGCCGCAGCCGACATAGATCAGCCGGTTGCCCTCGCTCTCGATCACGCCCCAGCCGGTGCGGCGGAGGCCGGGATCGATCCCGATGATGCGGACGGCTGCGCGAATCGGCTGGGCTTTCATGGGTTAGAGATAGCCTCGCGCCGCCCTGGTGGAAACATAAACGGAACGGCCGGAGCGGAATGGTTAACCGTCCGTCAACCGCCCATCTTCGCCATCAGCGCGTCCGAGATCTCGAAGTTCGCATAGACGTTCTGGACGTCGTCGTGCTCGTTGAGGAGATCCATCAGCTTCACCAGCTTCTCGCCGGTCTCGTCGTCGACCGCCACCGTGTTCTGCGGCTTCCAGGTCAGCGCCGCCTTGCGCGGCTCGCCGAACTTGGCCTCGAGGTTCTTGGCGACCTCGTGAAAGCTGTCGGGCGAGGCATAGACCTCGTGGCCGCCCTCGCCCGAGATGACGTCGTCGGCGCCGGCCTCGATCGCAGCATCCAGCACGGCATCGTCGGACGCGACGCTGCGGTCGAATTCAATGATGCCGACGCGGTCGAACATGAACGAGACCGAGCCGGTCTCGCCGAGATTGCCGCCGGACTTGGTGAAGTAGGAGCGGATGTCGGAGGCGGCGCGGTTGCGGTTGTCGGTCAGCGCTTCGACGATGACGGCGACGCCGCCCGGGCCATAGCCCTCGTAGCGAATCTCGGCGTAGTTCTCGCCTTCGCCGCCGAGCGCCTTCTTGATGGCCCGCTCGATGTTGTCCTTCGGCATGTTCTCGGCGCGGGCGGCGACCACGGCGGCGCGCAGGCGCGGGTTCATCGCCGGGTCCGGCGTGCCGAGCTTGGCCGCGACGGTGATTTCGCGCGCCAGCTTGCCGAACAGCTTGGACTTCATCGCATCCTGCCGGCCCTTGCGATGCATGATGTTCTTGAATTGGGAATGGCCGGCCATGCGAGATCTCTTGCAATCGTCTGGAGGTCAGTGGGGAAGCGCGGCCTTATAGGCCGGGAATCGTCAAAATCAAAGATTTGGGGTGGTTTCAAGGGGGGTGAGTGGTCCCCTGGGATTGCCGCCGCCTTGTCCCATAAGGCAAATTTTAACCATGGCTTCACTGTCAAGTGCAAGGATGCCGGGCTTCTGCACCCTTTCACGCACGACCGGGGGGTCACCCCAATGGCGTTTGGTTTGTTTGCGAGACGTGCCCCGGTGTCCGAACCGGTGGTCGAGCCGACGCCGGTCGCCGCGCCTGAGCCGCCGGCTGCGCCGGATGATTCGGCCAAGGCGATTCTCGATCTCCTGGAGCTCGAACTCGGCGGCATGATCCGCCAGCTGGAGCGGGCCGCGAACGCTGTCGCGAGTGGCGCCGAGGCGACGGCGGGAACGCTGACCGACATCCGCCAGCGCGCCGATGCTCTGAGCGGGCGCAGCAGCGCCGCGCAGGGAACGGCCACGACGTTTGCCCAGGCCGCCGAGAAGGTCACGCAATCCGCCCATGGCATCCGGGCCCAGGTCGAGGACGCCGGCCAGCTCGCAGACCAGGCCAGCGCTGCCGCCCGCGAGGCGCGCGACACTGTCGACCGGCTCCGCGAATCCTCCGCCGCGATCGGCAACGTCGTCAACCTGATCTCCCAGATCGCGCGTCAAACCACCCTGCTCGCGCTGAACTCGACCATCGAGGCCGCCCGTGCCGGTGAGGCCGGCCGCGGCTTCGCGGTGGTCGCCACCGAGGTCAAGGCGCTGGCGGTGCAGACCCAGAACGCTACCGAGGAGATCACCCGCAAGATCGAGGCGCTGCAGAAGGACGCCGCCGGCTCGGCCGACGCGGTTCACCGCATCGCCCAGGCGATCGAGGCGATCCGTCCCGTCTTCACCAACGTCAACGGCGCGGTCGCCGAGCAGAACCAGACGACCGGCGAGATGTCGAGCAATGCCGCCCAGGCGTCGCAGTTCATCTCGTCCGTGGTCGACAGCGCCGCCGATATCGGCAGCGCCACCCAGCAGGCGGAAAGCTATGGCGAGCGCGTCACCAGCGCCGGCCGCGCGGTGACGATGTATGCCCAGAAGCTGAAGGCGCGCTGCGCCGTGCTGTTGCGCCAGGGCGACCGCACCGCGCGCAGCGGGGACGAGCGCCTGCCGTGCCATCTCAAGCTCGACATCAAGAGCGGCGGACGCGCGGTTACGGCTCAGGTCTACGAGATTTCCAATGACGGCGTCCTGATCACCGGTCCGGAGGCCGGCCGCCTTGCCGTCAACGCGCGGTTCGACGCCGTGCTGGAGGATGTCGGTCCCTGCCGATTGCGGGTCACCGAGCAGGTCAAGGCCGGCGCCCAGGCGCGGTTCGACGCGCCCGGGGCCGAGCTGCGCGAGAAGATCGAGGACAAGCTCTGGGCGCTGCACGAGGAGAACAACGAGTTCGTCACACGCGCCATGGAGGCCGGCACCGAGCTGAACCGGATCTTCGAGAGCGCCATCGCCCGTGGCGAGATCACGCTGGAGGACATGTTCGACACCAACTATGTCGAGATCCCCGGCACCAATCCGCAGCAGCACCGCAGCCGGATTCTCGACTGGGCCGAACGCGCGCTGCCGTCGTTCCAGGAGGCCTTCCTGGCCAGGGATGAGCGGATGGCGTTCTGCGTGGCGATCGACCGCAACGGCTATCTGCCCGTGCACAACAAAATCTATTCGCATCCGCAACGGCCCGGCGACACAGCCTTCAACACCGCCAACAGCCGCAACCGGCGTATCTTCAACGATCCGGCCGGACTCGCGGCGGGCCGCAACCAGCGGCCCTATCTGATCCAGAGCTACGCGCGCGACATGGGCAACGGCAACACCGTCATGATGCGCGAAATCGACGTGCCGATCCGCGTCCGCGGCCGGCACTGGGGCGGCTTCCGCACCGCCTACAAATTGTGAGCCGTGCGGTGACCTGCTGATTTCTTGACGCCCGGGAGCCCGAACATGTCCGTCGCGCAACGCGCCATTCTGGAAAGTCACGATGCGCGCTCCGGCGCCGAACGGCTGATGGACGAGATCGCCGACCGCATCGGCGGGCTCGGCGTCGAGCTCGCCGACGTCGCCGGCAACGTCCAGGAGGTCGCCAACCGCGTCAGCTACCAGTCGCAGCGCTTCGGCCATCTGCAGGCGACCGCCAAGACGATGGTGGCGGCCAATCACGACATCGCCACCGCCTCGCAGGCGGTGCAGACGGCCACCTCCGCCGCGGTCGGCGACATCGCGCAGTCGCGCAGCGTGGTGGAAACCGCGGTGCAGCACATTTCCGAGCTGGTCGACTCGGTCGAGCGCATCGAGCAGCGGCTGGGCTCGGTCGGCGACGCGCTGGCGCAGGTCGCCAAGGTCTCGGTCGCGATCGAGGCGATCGCCAAGCAGACCAACCTGCTGGCGCTCAACGCCACCATCGAGGCGGCCCGCGCCGGCAGCGCCGGCCGCGGCTTCGCGGTGGTCGCCAGCGAGGTGAAGTCGCTGGCCGAGGCGACGCGGCAGGCGACGCAGCAGATCGGCGACACCCTGCGCGGGCTGGATTCGCAGGTGAAGAGCCTGCTCGGGGAAAGCGGCCAGGCCTCCTCGCGCGCCAAGACCGCGGGCGAAGGCGCCCAGCAGATCGGCGGCATCATCGTCCGCGTCCAGGACGGCTTCACCAGCGTCGGCCAGGAGATCGATGGGGTGGCGAAGGCCGCGACCTCCAACCTCGCGCATTGCGACACCGTCATCACCGAGCTCGCCGAACTCGCCAAGGGCGTCGACCAGTCCTCGATCGAGCTCAAGCAGGCCGACAGCCGCATTGCCAAGCTGCTCGACCATTCCGAGGCCTTGATCGGACTGATCGCCGAGAGCGGCGTCGAGACCGCCGATGCGCCGCTGATCCGCACCGTGGTCGAGACCGCACGACAGATCTCGGCTGTGTTCGAGGCGGCCGTCGATCGCGGCGAGATCGCGCTCGCCGACCTGATGGACGAGAGCTACCGCGAGATTCCCGGCACCAACCCGAAGCAATATCTCACCCGCTACGTCGAGTTCACCGACCGCGTCCTGCCCGCGATCCAGGACCCGATCCAGGGCAGCGACCCGCGCATCGTGTTCTGCGTCGCCTGGGCGCGCGGCGGCTACCTGCCGACGCACAATCCGAACTACCGCAAGCCGCAGGGGCCCGACCCGGTCTGGAACAACGCCAACTGCCGCAACCGGCGGCTGTTCGAGGACCGCGCGGTGAAGAAGGTCGCTGCCGCCAGCAACAAGCCGTTCCTGCTGCAGACCTACCGCCGCGACATGGGCGGCGGGCAGTTCGTGCTGATGAAGGACCTGTCCGCGCCGATCTTCATCAAGGGCCGGCATTGGGGCGCGTTCCGCATGGGCTTCCGCATCAAGGCCTGACCCACTCTCCTCAAGCTCCCCAGAATGTCGGCTTGGCCTGTGACAGCCGGCCGCCGATCCGCACCGGCGCGATCCGCCCGGCGAGCCCCGTGGCATCGTCGGTCTCGACCGCGACGCCGCTCAGGGTCGCCTCGCCCATCGCCGGCTCGAAGCGCGCCGAGGGAATGCCCGACTGGAAGCGGCGCAGCGGCTCGTCCTTCTGCATGCCGATGATCGAATCATAGTCCCCGGTCATGCCGGCGTCGGTCATGTAGGCGGTGCCGCCCGGCAGGATCTGGTGATCCGCCGTGGGCACATGGGTGTGGGTGCCGACGACGAGGCTGGCGCGGCCGTCGCAGAAATGGCCGAGCCCCTGCTTCTCGCTCGACGCCTCGCAATGCACGTCGACCACGATTGCATCCGCAGCCTCGTGCAGCGGACAAGCGCCGAGCTCGCGGCCGACGGCCGCGAACGGGTCGTCGAACGGCGTCATGAACACGCGTCCCAGCACGTTGACGACCAGCGCGCGGGCGCCGTTCTTGGCCTCGACCAGCGCCGCACCGCGGCCAGGCGTGCCGGCCGGATAGTTCGCAGGCCGCACCAGGCGCGGCGCGCGCTCGATGAACACCAGCGCCTCGCGCTGATCCCACGAGTGGTTGCCGAGCGTCACCGCGTCGGCGCCGGCATCGACCAGCTCCTGATAGATCGCCTCGGTGATGCCAAATCCGCCGGCCGCGTTCTCGCCATTGACGATGACGAGATCGAGCGCCCAGTCGCGGATCAGGCCTGGAAGATGGTCCGAGACGGCGCTGCGGCCGGCCCGGCCGACGACGTCGCCGACGAAGAGAATGCGCAACTCAATGGCTCCGAAAATCCAAGGTCTCGCGCTCGGTTAGCACATAATCCAGCGCCGCGTCGTGGGCCATGGCCGGGATCGCCTCGGTTTCCTGCACGGCGAAGCCGAGGCCGACCCCGGTGACGTGGTGTGCTTTGCGCAGGTGCGAGAAGGTGTAGTCGTAGTAGCCGCCGCCATAGCCGATGCGATGACCGGTGCGGTCGAACGCGGCGAGCGGCACCAGCATGACCTGAGGGACCAGCTCGGCCGCAACGGGCGACGGCTCGGGGATACCGAGCGCACCCAGCGTCAGCCGGTCGCCCGGCGACCAGGCCCGGAACGAGAGCGAATGGCCGCGCGCCCGGATGACCGGCAGCGCCAGCCGCGCCCCCTGCGCGGCCAGCGCCAGCATCAGCGGCATCGGATCGAGCTCGTTGCGGATCGGCGCGTAGCCCGAGACCACCGTGCCGGCTTCCAGCGCGAACGGCAGCCCGCGCGCGGCAATGGCCTGCGCGGCCGCACTGCGCGCCTCGTCGCTCAGGGCGTCGCGAGCGGCGAGCGCCGCAGCCCGCAACTGCTGCTTGGTGTGCTGAGCGGCCTTCATCGGCATGCGACGGGACCTCCGTTCAGAGCGCGCGGACGCGGGCACTTCAACGTTGCAGAAACGTAGTGGGTCGGCAACCGAAGGGGACAGACGAAGGAGAACGGAGAGGCAGAACAGGGAAGCAAGGGAAACAAGGGAAACAAGCGCGAAGCCGCAATCGCCGTTGAAACGCTCGATCCCGGAGTTCCCTACGAAAGTAGGTGGGCACCATATGTCCAGGTCCACGGACCTGGCCAGGGACAGTTCCCTAAAGGATCGATAAGGCCCCGGGGATATGTTGGTTCCGGACGCGCGTCGCAGCCTCGCGGAAGCAATGTAACCATGACCAGGTGATTTTGCCAGCGGCGCACATGGATAAGGCGAGACTTGGCCAACCGCTCGGTGTCGTCGCCCGGCTTGACCGGGCGCCCCAGTACGCCGCGGCAGCAGTGATTGAGCCGAAAGGCCTCGGCGTACTGGATCGCCCGCCTGCGCGGGCGATGACGGTTGTGGCGAGGCGAGGGCCGAGCTGACCACGACGACAGAACAGGTCGAAACAGGCATGGGCTCGCATCCTCGCGGCGCTTTGCGTCCGAGTGGGTCATCGAGATCGCCCTTCGAAACAGAGGGCGCAGGGAAGGCCGGGCGTCGGCTGACGCCCATGGCCCGCCTGCGAGAAAAAATGCAGGCGGCAGGTACCACAGGTGCAGCCGGAAACACCCGGCCTTCCCTGCGCGACGGTTGAACGGCTGCTTCGCGCTCTCCCTGGTGCGCCGGGCTTATTGGCCACCATGTCCTGCGCGACGCCCAAGGCGTCATCGCAAGGGGGACACCAGCTTCGGGGTGTCAGGACCACGCGACTTGACCGGTCGTGTCCCGCCGTTCGTCCGCGCGAATCGCTTCACGCTGCGTCGACACACGCCCATCGCATCCCACTGCCCACGTCTCGTGACGGTCGCGACACGCCCCTCATGCGGCAGCAGGACGAGCGGAAGCATCGATCTGATTTGCCCGACAACACAAGTGATGCAGCCTGCGACATCGTAACGCGACGGGCAGTTGGCGCATGAGGCACATGCGCGGATGGCCCGTCGTGTCGTGCTGCCAGGAGTTGCGTGCATCGATTGGCCGTGACGCGTCCCGACATTCCGTCGTCATCCCGGCGAACGCCGGGATCCATACCGCGGGATCCATCAATGGGGCACAACGGCCGTCATCGAGCGCAGCCAACTAACAGCGGTGGCTATGGGTCCCGGCGTTCGCCGGGACGACAGCGGTGAGCCTTGCAACGGCGGTGGCCCATACAAGATTCCCGGTCCGGCCCATCGCGCGTGATGACGAGCCGGCATCATCGCGCGCCCTCGCGCGGCGGCCTTGCGCCGTGAGCGCATAGTCTCGCCATGATTGGGGCCCATCGGTTCGAAGCTGAGGTTGTGGCAGATCACGCCCACATCCAATATCTGGTATCGTGCATTCCTGTTGCGTCCATCGGAGTCCTGGCATGCGTTTCGATCTGAAAACTCTCACGGCCGCCTGCGCGCTGCTGATTGCGTCGGGGGGTGCGAGCCTCGCGGCCGACGTCAAGATTCACCGCGTCTCGATCCAGGTCGATCAGAACGATCCGGCGATCATGAATCTGGCGCTGAACAACGCCACCAACATCATGGAAACGTTCAAGGAAAAGGGCGAGGAGGTCGAGATCGAGCTCGTCACCTACGGGCCCGGTCTGAACATGCTGCGCGAGGATACCTCGCCGGTGAAGGACCGGCTGAAGCAGATCGCCGAACTCAGCTTTCCCGCCAAGATCAAGTTCTCCGCCTGCAACATCACCAAGCGCGGCATGGAGAAGCGCGAGGGGCATCCGATTGCGATCGTTGCCGAAGCGAGCCTCGTGCCCTCGGGCGCCGTCAGGCTGATGGAACTGCAAGAGAGCGGCTGGAGCTATCTGAAACCTTAAGTAGTCACCGCCCCAAATCCGCCAGGTTTAGGGCTCAATAGAGCTCGACCTTAGATTGACGCGGTTTAATCAGTCTGCTTGCAGGGGATGCGCTGGCAGACGCGATCGGGGGACTACAGTCATGCGTCGAACGCTCGCTGGTCCAGCGCTGATGGCGCTGGCATCGATCTCTGCTGTCCTGCTCATCTGCCAAGGCGCGGCGCTGGCCGAAGGACGGTCACAGGAATTCGCCCAGGCGCTGACCCAGGAGCCGCCGACGACGCCGCTCTCCATCAGGCCGGCGCGCGCGCCCGAGCGGCGCGCCGAACCGCGCGTGTTGGAGGCGCGCGCGCCCGAGCCACGCAGCGCGTCCGACGAAGCCGCAATCAAGGCGCGCATGAACCAGTGGACCGTCGGCCTCGCCGCCGGTCTGCCCGACGGCGGCTTCGTGCGCTTCGCCAGCGAAATGGCGCGAACGATGGATGACGGCGACAACATGCGCCTGATCCCGATGGTGACGCGCGGCACCACGTCGAACATCGCCGACCTGCTCTATCTGCGCGGCGTCGACGTCGCGATCACCTATGCCGACGCGTTCGACTTCTATGCCAAGCAGGCCGGCCTTTCCAACATCAACGACCGCATCCGCTATGTGCTGCGCTTCTTCATCTCCGACGTGCACATCTATGCGCGCGAGGAGTTCAAGACGCTGCAGGACCTGAAGGGGCAGAAGGTCGCGGTGGGCACGGCGGGCGTGGCGGCTGCGCATACCGGGCCGCTGATCTTCCGGCGCCTCGGCATCGACATCGAGCCGGTCGCGGTCGGCGGCCCGGTGGCGCTGGAGAAGCTGCACAAGGGCGAGATCGCGGCGATGGTGTACGTCGCGTCCAAGCCCGGCGAGCTGTTCAGCGGCAAGAAGGCCGATCCCGGATTCCACTTCATGCCCGTGCCCTACACGCAGCAATTCTCGGATTTCTACTATCCGACCAGCATCAAGCCCGAGACCTATCCGGGCCTGGTGGCGCCGGACACGGCGGTCGAGACGATCGCGGTCCCCTCGGTGCTCGCCGTGTACAATTGGAAGCCGGGCAGCGACCGGGCCGATCGCGTCAACCGCTTCGTCGACACGCTGTTCACCAACCTCGCCCGGCTGCAGCAGCCGCCGTTCCACCCCGGCTGGAAGGACCTCAATCTCGAGGCCCAGGTGCCGGGCTGGCAGCGCTACCCCTATGTCGAGACCGTGCTGGAGCGCATGAAGAAGGAAGCCGACATAGGCCTGCCGCCGGCCGCGACCGGCAGCCTGACCCAGCAGGAGCGCTTCGAGGCGTTCCTCGCATCGCAGGCCAAGGCGCCGCCGTCGAAGGCGGAGAAGGAGGAGCTGTATCGCTCGTTCCTGGAATGGAGCCGGAAGCGGCAGAAGTGAGGGATGCTCGCGATCAAGCGGACCATCCGCGGCCGCAAGCCGAGACATAGGTGCCCCCGTCACCTTGCGGGATAGGGTGCACCTGGTGCCGAGCAACGATGCTATCGTGTGGCACCGTCCTACCAACGCTCAACTGAGCAACAACGCCATGCCCGGATCGCCCTTGGCCATCGCGCGCTGATAGGCCGGGCGGGCCCCGATGCGGGCGAGATAGGCGCGGATGTTGGGAAACGGCGCGAGGTCGTAGGGCAGGAAGTAGCGCATGGTCGTGAGCGAGAACACGGTCATGATGTCGGCGGCCGTGAGCGCTGAGCCAGCGAGATAGTCGGCCTCGCCGCAGCGCGCCTCCAGGAGCGCAAACGCGCGGTCGAGTCGCGTGCGCATGGCGACGAGCATGGCGTTGTCGTCCGGCAGGTTGAGCCGGTTCAGGATCATCAGCCGGCCCATCGCCGCCTGCAAGGTGCCGTTGGCGAAATGAAACCAATACAGGAACGGCGCGAAGCCGGCGTCGTCAGGCCCGGGCCGCAAGCGCCCCTGGCCGTATTTCGCGACGATGTAGTCGACGACAGCGCCGGACTCCGCGAGCACCAGCTCGCCGTCGGTGATGACGGGCGCAGTGCCGATCGGATGCAGCGCCTTGTACTCCGCCGGCGCCAGGATCGTCCTGGCGTCGCGCGCGTAGCATTTCAACTCATAGCGAATCTCCAGCTCCTCGCAGAGCCAGACGATGCGTTCGGATTGGGACTTTCCGAGGTGGTGAACGGTGAGCATGCGCTACTTGACCATGGCGCCATAGACGATGTCCTGCACCTGCTCGCGATAATATTTGCGCAGGTCGCCCGGCGCGGCCGTGCCAACCACCACGACGAGCCGCTCCTTGGGATCGCAGAAGAACTGCGTGCCATAGGCGCCGTTCCAGCTGAACTCGCCGGGATTGCCGGGCACCGCCGACAATCCCTCGCTGACGCGCACGGCGACGCTCAGCCCGAAGCTGAAGCCGGCGCGATGCGGCTCGACATTGGCGACGGTGTTCTTGATCTCGGGGCCGAGATGGTTGGAGGTCATGTGATGCACGGTCTTCGGACTCAGGATGCGCGCACCGTCGAGCTCGCCGCCGTTCAGCAGCATCTGGCCGAAGCGGACATAGTCGCCGATGGTCGCGAACGCGCAGGCACCGCCGCAATCCGATTTGAGCGGCGTGTCCAACAGCTTGATCGCCTGCGGCTTGCCGGTGAGCGGATCGTTCGGGAACGGCCGCGCCAGCCGCGGCCGCTGCGCGTCTGTCGGCGCGAAGGTCGCATCGACCATGCCGAGCGGCTTCCAGACATTGTTGGCAAGATATTCGCCGAGCCGCTGCTCTGCGACCTTCTCGACCACCGCACCGAGCACGTCGATCGAGAAGCCGTATTCGAACTGCGTGCCCGGCTGATGCGCCAGCGGCAGCTTGGTGATGCGCTCGATGAAGGCCTGCGTGTCGCCCTCGATCGCCGGCGCCGTGCCGTCGGGATAGAGCCGCGCCACCTGGCTCGAGCTGTCGGGCCGGCCGCCATACATCAGGCCCGAGGTGTGGCGATAGAGATCATGGATCAGGATGGGCCGGATCTGCGGCGCCAGCAGCAGCGATCCGGCCTCCTGCGTCACGCCCACCTTCATGTCGGCAAAGGCCGGATAATAGTCGGCGAGCTTGGCCTGCAGCGGCAGCCGTCCCTGTTCCATCAGCGTGAGCCCGGCGACCGCCGCCATCGGCTTGGTCATCGAGGCCAGCGCGAAGATCGCGTCCAGCGGCATCGGCGTGCCCTTGACCGGATCGAGCTGGCCATAGGCCTTGTAGTGCACCAGCTTGCCGTCGCGCGCGATCGCCACCACGGCGCCCGGCACCCGCTTGGCCGCGATCTCGCGGGTGAAGAAATCGTCCATCCGGGCGAGGCCCGCCTGGGAGAAGCCGACCTCGTCGGGCTTGGCTTCGGGCAACGGGGCGGCGGCGAGCGGCGTGGCGAGCGCGGTGAAGGCCGCGGCGGCCGCCGCGAGAATGAGCTTGTTCAAGAATACCTCCCTGACGCGAACTCGATCCCACTTGTGGTCACGGGATTCAACGATGTCCGCTTGCCTAAGGAGTAGGGCAGCACGCAGCGAACGACAAGCGCTCGCAACACGATCACGTCGCGGATGATCACGTTCGCGGCTGCACAAGTGACGCCATCTCACTGGCTCGTTCATGCCGCGCTGCCAACCAGCGCGACAACTGGCAGCCACGTCCCTCGACAGATCACGCGGTCTGGGTCCCGGCGTTCGCCGGGACGACAGCGGAGGGGATGGCGAGCAGCGCGCCACGCCCTTCCGACGTCGTCCCGGCCTTGAGCCGGGACCCATAGCCACCGATGCTGGACTTGGATGCACTGGAGCAGCATCGCCGAATCAACGGCGGGAACAGTGCACGCCGGGGAGGATTGATCACGATCCACCCTCGTTGAGATCACCACCATGACCGCAGCCGAACTCGCCAATCACTATCGCGCCTATATCGTCTGCCTGAATGCGCAGGCCTGGCCGGCGCTCGGCGACTTCGTGCATGACCGTGTCGTGCATAACGGCCAGCCGCTCGGCCTCGCCGGTTATCGCGACATGCTGATCGGCAACTTCGCCGAGATTCCCGATCTTCGCTTCAACATCGGCCTGCTGCTGTCCGACCCGCCGCGGATCGCGAGCCGGCTGGACTTCGACTGCACGCCGAAGGGCGAATTCCTCGGCCTGCCCGTGAACGGCCGGCGCGTCGCCTTCAGCGAGAACGTGTTCTACGCGTTTCGGGACCGCCGGATCGCTGAGGTGTGGTCGGTGATCGACAAGGCCGTGATCGAGACGCAGCTCGCGTAGATGTGAGCGAGGTTGCGGAGAGAATGGGAAGCTCCCTGCGCGCTGTTAGATGTAGTGCCTCTCCCCTTGTCGGAGAGGGCATCGCCGACCTATCCATTTACGCGGTTGGGTGAGGGGTCTCTCTCCACAAGCGCGACTCGCGGAGAGAGACCCCTCACCCAACCGCGCTTGACGTTGATTTCGTGCATGCCCTCTCCGACAAGGGGAGAAGGCGCATTCATAAGCACTGGCGAATGACTGCGAACACCAGCGCAGACGCCTGATGATCAGTTGTTAGTTCGCCCTGTCCTCACCCGATCGCCACCCCGCCGCCAATGGTACGATTCAGCACCTGCGTGGTTCGCTCGATGCGTTCGGCGGCGGCGTTCAGGGCCTTGGCCACCGCCACCTGCGTGGCGCGAGCGCGGTCGGCGGATTGGTTGCGCACGTTGCGCAGGCCTTCGAGCTCCTGCTCCAGCATCTGCACGCGCTGATTGGCGTCGATCAGCTCATCGCACACGGTGAGCGCGGCCATCACGGTCAATCGGGCGTCGCCGATCTCGCCGAACTTGCCGCGCAGATTGGTGATGCGCGTTTCGAGGCTCTCGGCGAGCTTGAGCAGCCGCAGCTCCTGGCCCTCCTCGCAGGCCATGCGGTATTGGCGGCCGTTGATGGTGACGTTGATGTGGCTCATTCGTCATCCTCGTCTTCAGCGCCGTCCTGCCCGCCGCCATTGAGCACCGCGCGGATGGTGCCGATCGCCGTGTCGAGACGCTCGGCAATCTCGCGGTTGGTGCGCTCGAGCCGGCGCGTCTTCATCAGGGAGCCGTCGAGTTCGTCCGCAAGGCGCGAGCGGTCGGCACCGAGCGCCTGGATGCGCGTCGCCAGCTCGTCCTCGTCGCGATCCGCCTCCCGCCGCCGCTCGACCGCGCTCTCCAGCGCGTCGAGCGCCGTCATGAGTCGCCGCGTCGCTGCCTCCAGATCGGCAGCGCTGGGTTCCACCTGACCGGCAAGATTGGCAGGGTGATCGTTCATGGCACGGATGCGAGGCCCTTACACCGCCCGGGGATAGCGACAAAAGCCGCTGTCCGGCAAGCGTTTACGGGCAAAATCTTACGTGCTGGGCGAGCCAAGCGCAACGCTCGGCCGAAACTATGCACTACTAAGCAACTTTTGGGACGTCCGGGACGTTGCATTGCCTTTGATTCCCGGAACTGAGGTGCTAATCAGCCCGCAAAATCCCGGCCCGCCAGCAATACCGGCGGCTCTCCTGTCATCAGCATTTCACGTTTGGACGGATTCCAGCATGACGCAGGTCGATCATTCCCGCATGGCCAACGCCATCCGCGCGCTCGCAATGGACGCCGTCGAAAAGGCGAAATCAGGCCATCCCGGCCTGCCGATGGGCGCCGCCGACGTCGCCACCGTGCTGTTCACCCGCGTGCTGAAATACGATGCCGCAGCGCCCGCCTGGCCGGACCGCGACCGCTTCGTGCTGTCGGCCGGCCACGGCTCCATGCTGCTGTACGCGCTCTTGTATCTCACCGGCAACGAGGAGATGACGCTCGACCAGATCAAGCGCTTCCGCCAGGTCGATTCGCTGACCCCCGGCCATCCGGAGAATTTCCGCACCAAGGGCATCGAGACCACCACCGGCCCGCTCGGCCAGGGCATCTCCACCGCGGTCGGCATGGCGCTGGCCGAGAAGATGCTGCAGGCGGAGTACGGCAAGAAGATCGTCGACCATCACACCTACGTGCTGGCCTCGGACGGCGACCTGATGGAGGGCATCTCCCAGGAAGCGATCGCGATGGCCGGGCACTGGAAGCTCAACAAGCTGATCGTGCTGTGGGACGACAACGGCATCTCGATCGACGGACCGCTGTCGATCGCCGATTCGGTCGACCAGGTGAAGCGCTTCAAATCGGCCGGCTGGGCCGCCGAGCTGATCGATGGTCATGACCCGGAAGCGATCGCGGCCGCGATTGCGCGGGCGCAGAAGTCGAGCAGGCCGTCGCTGATCGCCTGCAAGACCACGATCGGCTACGGCGCCCCGACCAAGGCCGGCACCTCCAAGGTGCATGGCGAGGCGCTCGGCGCCGAGGAATTGAAAGGCGCCAAGGAGAAGCTCGGCATCTCCTTGGAGCCGTTCTCCGTGCCCGACGACGTGCTCGCCGCCTGGCGCGAGGCCGGCCGCCGCGGCGCGGCCGTGCGGACCGAATGGGAGACCCGGCTCGGCGAGATGGGCCCGCGCAAGCGGGCGGAGTTCGAACGCCGGCTGCGCCACGAGCGCCCCGCCGCGCTGTCGAAAGCGCTGAAGGACCACAAGAAGGCGCTGCTGGAGAACCCGCTCAACATCGCCACCCGAAAGTCGTCCGAGGCCGCGATCGAAGTCATCGCCGCCGCGATGCCGTTCGAGTTCGTCGCGGGCTCCGCCGACCTCACGGGCTCCAACAACAACAAGGCGAAGTCGGCCGTCTCGTTTTCGGCCAAGACGCCGAAGGGCCGCTTCATCCATTACGGCATCCGCGAGCACGGCATGGCGGCGTGCATGAACGGCATCTTCCTGCATGGCGGCTTCGCGCCGAACGGTGCCACCTTCCTGGTGTTCTCGGACTATGCGCGCGGCGCGATGCGGCTGTCGGCGCTGATGGGTGCCGGCGTGGTGTATGTCATGACCCACGATTCGATCGGCCTCGGCGAGGACGGCCCGACGCACCAGCCGGTCGAACATCTCGCGGCGCTGCGCGCGATGCCGAACATGCGCGTGTTCCGCCCCGCCGACGCGGTCGAGACCGCCGAGTGCTGGGAGCTGGCACTCAACCGGACCAACGGCCCGACCGTGCTGGCGCTGACGCGGCAGAACCTGCCGCAGCTGCGCACCAATGCTCCGGCGGACAATCCCTGCAGCCATGGCGGCTATGAGCTGGTCGCCGCGCAAGGTGAGGCCAAGGTGTCGCTGTTCGCGACCGGCTCCGAGGTCGAGATCGCGGTGGCCGCGCAGAAGCAGCTCGCCGAGCGCGGCATCCCCGCGCGCGTCGTCTCGGTGCCGTCGCTGGAGCTGCTGCTCGAGCAGCCGGCCGAGGCCAAGGCGAAAATCATCGGCAACGCGCCGGTCAAGATCGCCATCGAGGCCGCGGTGCGCTGGGGCTGGGATGCGGTCATCGGCCAGGACGGCATCTTCATCGGCATGCATTCGTTCGGCGAGAGCGGCCCGGCCAAGGAGCTGTACAAGCACTTCGGCATCACCGCGGAAGCGGCGGTGGATGCGGCGGTCAAGCGGCTGGGCTGATCGTATCACGGCGCAGTCGCTCTATACCCTCATGGTGAGGAGGCGCGTAGCGCCGTCTCGAACCATGAGGCCCGCGTCGAAAGCACTGGCCTCGCCCTTCGAGACGCCCGCCTTCGGCGGGCTCCTCAGGGTGAGGAGATAGATTGACTGTGACGCGGCAAGACGAGGACAATACGAGAGCCGGCTCGCCTTGAGACGCCGGTTGTCGTGACATTCGGAATCCTCCTGATCCCCATGCCCTCGTCCTCCAACGCCCCGACCGACACGGCCGATCGCGCACTGGCGGTGTTGCATTCGGTATTCGGGCTGCCGGGCTTTCGCGGCGCGCAGGAGAAGGTGGTCCGGCATGTCGCCGCGGGCGGCAATTGCCTGGTGCTGATGCCGACCGGCGGCGGCAAGTCGCTGTGCTATCAGCTGCCGGCACTGCTGCGGAAGGGCTGCGGCATCGTGGTGTCGCCGCTGATCGCGCTGATGCGCGACCAGGTCGCCGGCCTGATCGAGGCCGGCGTCAACGCCGCGGTGCTGAACTCCACCCTGTCGCGCGAGGAAGCCGATGAGGTCGAGCGGCGGCTGATCGTCGGGGACCTCGACCTGCTCTACGTTGCGCCCGAGCGGTTGGTGACGCCGCGCTGCCTGTCGCTGCTGGAGCGCGCGGAGATCGCGCTGTTCGCGATCGACGAGGCGCATTGCGTGTCGCAATGGGGGCACGACTTCCGCCCGGAATATATCGGCCTCTCGGTGATCGCCGAGCGCTTCCCCGACGTGCCGCGCATCGCGCTGACCGCAACCGCCGACGAGCTGACGCGCAAGGAGATCGCCGAGCGGCTCAGCCTGACCGATGCGCCGCAATTCGTCGCGAGCTTCGATCGCCCCAACATCCGCTACGAGATCGTCGACAAGAACAACGGGCCGGCCCAGCTCAAGGCCTTCATCAAGGACCGTCATGCCGGCGATGCCGGCGTGGTGTATTGCCTGTCGCGCGCCAAGGTCGAGGACACCGCGGCGGCGCTGAACGAGGCCGGCATCACGGCGATCCCCTATCACGCCGGGCTCGATCCGGCGGTGCGTTCGCGCAACCAGGACCGCTTCATCAACGAGGACGGCGTCGTGGTGGTCGCCACCGTCGCCTTCGGCATGGGCATCGACAAGCCGGACGTGCGCTTCGTCGCACATCTCGATCTGCCCAAGAGCATCGAGGCCTACTACCAGGAGACCGGGCGCGCCGGGCGCGACGGCAAGCCGTCGACGGCGTGGATGGCCTATGGTCTCTCCGACATCGTGCAGCAGCGCCGGATGATCGACGAATCCACCGGCGCCGAGGCCTACAAGCGGATGTCGATCCGCAAGCTCGATTCATTGGTCGCGCTCGCCGAGACCGCAGGCTGCCGGCGCAAGTTGCTGCTCAGCTATTTCGGCGAGAGCCCGGCGGGCGAGAGCTGCGGCAATTGTGACAACTGCGTGTCGCCGCCGAAGTTGCGCGACGGCAAGGTGATCGCGCAGAAGCTGCTGTCCTGCGCCTATCGCACCGGCCAGCGCTTCGGCGCCATGCATCTGATCGACGTCCTGGTGGGGCGCGCCACCGAGCGCGTCAAGCAGTTCGGACACGATCAATTGTCAGTGTTCGGCATCGGCCGCGAACTGAATGAGAAGCAGTGGCGCGCGGCGCTGCGCCAGCTGGTGGCGATGGGCCATCTCGTGCCGGACAGCGAGGCCTATGGCGCGCTGAAATTGACGGAGAGCTCCCGCGGCGTGCTGAAGGGCGAGACGCCGGTCATGCTGCGCGAGGAGACCGCAAGCTCGGTCCGCGCGATCCGCGGCAAATCCCGGCGGGGCGAGCTGGTGGCGCGGCCCGCCGCGGCTGCCGATGCGCCCCTGCTCGCCAGCCTGCGCGCCTGGCGCTCGGAGATCGCGCGCAAGCGTGGTGTACCAGCCTATGTGGTACTGCACGACGCCACCATCGACGGCATCGCCAGCGCCCGTCCGACCACGCTCGGCCAGCTGCGCGACATCCCCGGGATCGGCGACAAGAAGCTCGAGCACTACGGCGAGGAGCTGCTGGCGCTGATCAATGCTGCGCGGTCGGCAGGAGCCGGATCGCCGCCAGACAGTTGAGGTTTGCGCGAAAAAGGTCTACCAGAAGGCCCTTATCGTCCGCTCCCGTCCGGCAGAACCGGTCGGCATTAGTTCCAAAACCCTCGTGGCGCCCCTGTTGGGAGGACGCAGACGGGGACGAGAAACGTCATTGAAGGAGACGAAAATGGCAGTCCGGGTCGGGATCAACGGGTTTGGCCGCATCGGCCGCAACGTTCTGCGCGCCATCGCGGAATCGGGCCGCAAGGACATCGTGGTGGTCGGCATCAACGATCTCGGCCCGGTCGAGACCAACGCCCATCTGCTGCGCTTCGACAGCGTGCACGGCCGCTTCCCCCACACGGTGACGGTCGACGGCGACACGATCGACATCGGCAGCGGCAAGATCAAGGTCACCGCGGAGCGCGATCCGTCGAAGCTGCCGTGGAAGGATCTCGGCGTCGACATCGCGCTGGAATGCACCGGCATCTTCACCTCCAAGGACAAGGCCTCCGCGCATCTGACCGCCGGCGCCAAGCGGGTGCTGGTCTCGGCCCCGGCCGACGGCGCCGACGCCACCATCGTCTACGGCGTCAACCACACGACGCTGACCAAGGATCACCTCGTCGTCTCCAACGGCTCCTGCACCACCAACTGCCTGGCGCCGGTCGCCAAGGTGCTGAACGACACGGTCGGCATCGAGACCGGCTTCATGACCACGATCCACGCCTACACCGGCGACCAGCCGACGCTCGACACGATGCACAAGGATCTCTATCGCGGCCGCGCGGCGGCGATGTCGATGATCCCGACCTCGACCGGTGCCGCCAAGGCGATCGGCCTCGTGCTGCCGGAGCTGAAGGGCAAGCTCGACGGCGTCGCGATCCGCGTGCCGACGCCGAACGTCTCGGTTGTCGACCTCAAGATCGTCGCCAAGCGCAACACCGAGCCGAAGGAGATCAACGAGGCGATCAAGCGCGCCGCCGAGCAGGAGCTCAAGGGCGTGCTCGGCTACACCAACGCGCCGAACGTTTCGATCGACTTCAACCATGATCCGCACTCCTCGACGTTCCACATGGACCAGACCAAGGTCATGAACGGCAACCTCGTGCGCGTGATGTCCTGGTACGACAACGAGTGGGGCTTCTCCAACCGCATGGCCGACACGGCCGTCGCGATGGGCAAGCTGCTGTAACGTCCTTCCATCGTCATTCCGGGATGGTCCGAAGGACCAGACCCGGAATGACGGCTCGAGGAAACGTCATGGCCCTTCCGCACTGGATCGGAATTCCCGGCGTCATTCTGCTGATCGGCCTCATTGCCTACGGCTTCCGCCAGGGCGGCAAGCTCAAGACACCGAACCGTGATGGAATGGACAGCGGTGGCTTCTCGCCGCCATCGGACTCGTCTCCGACGGACCCTCACGGATAACGCCCACCACAACGCATGGTGAAACATGGCAGGAAACTTCCGAACCCTCGACGACGTCGACGTCAAAGGCCAGCGCGTGCTGCTGCGCGTCGACCTCAACGTGCCCATGGAGAATGGCCACGTCAGCGATGCCACGCGCCTCGAGCGCGTCGCGCCCACGATCAATGAGATCGCGACCAAGGGCGGCAAGGTGATCCTGCTCGCCCATTTCGGCCGGCCCAAGGGCCGCGACGCCAAGGATTCGCTGAAGCCGGTCGCGGCCGCGCTGTCGCAAGTGATCAAGCGCCCGGTCGCCTTCGCCGATGACTGCATCGGCGAGCCGGCCGCCACCGCCATCGCCGCGATGAAGGACGGCGACGTGCTGTGCCTGGAGAACACCCGCTTCCACAAGGAGGAAGAGAAGAACGATCCGGCGTTCGTGGGCGAGCTCGCAAAGCTCGGCGACATCTGGGTCAACGACGCGTTCTCCGCCGCCCACCGCGCCCATGCCTCGACCGAGGGCCTCGGCCACAAGCTGCCGGCCTATGCCGGCCGCACCATGCAGGCCGAGCTCGACGCGCTCGACAAGGCGCTGGGCCGCCCGGCCAAGCCGGTCATCGCGATCGTCGGCGGCGCCAAGGTCTCGACCAAGATCGACCTGTTGGAAAACCTCGTCACCAAGGTCGACGCGCTGGTGATCGGCGGCGGCATGGCCAACACCTTCCTGCATGCGCAGGGCGTGCAGATCGGCAAGTCGCTGGCCGAGAAGGATCTGGCGGCCACCGCGCTCAGGATCATGGAGAAGGCGGAGTCCTCGAACTGCGCGATCATCCTGCCGGTGGACGCCACCGTGTCGTTCCACTTCGCGGCCAACTCGCCGTCCTTCGCCTACGGCCTCGACGCGATCCCGCCGGACAGCATGATCCTCGACGTCGGCCCGCAATCGACCGCGCGTATCCATTCCGCGATCGACGACGCCGCGACCCTGGTCTGGAACGGCCCGCTCGGCGCGTTCGAACTGACCCCGTTCGACCGCGGCACCATGGTCGCGGCCAAGCATGCGGCGGAGCGCACCAAGGCCAAGAAGCTGATCTCGGTGGCCGGTGGCGGCGATACGGTGGCGGCGCTGAATCAGGCCGGCGTGGCCGGCGACTTCAGCTACGTCTCCACCGCCGGTGGCGCCTTCTTGGAATGGATGGAAGGCAAGCCGCTCCCGGGCGTGGAAGTGCTGAAGGCCTAATACCCTGAGCTTGTCGGCCATGGATGTTTCTGTTATGTTCCATCCATGGCCGAGACCCCGACAGACGTTGTCCACTCGATCCTGATCAAGATCCAGGAGAGCGTTGGTGCGTTCCGATCAGAGTTTGGCCAATTCAGACAATCGACCGAGACGCGGCTTGACGCCCTGGAAGTCTTAATCCGCAAACAGCGTCGCGATTCCGCTGGCATGCTGGTCATGATGCGCGCGGCCGCCAGCGACTTCGACGAACGTGTCACCGAGGTCGAGGAGCGCATCGCCGCTCTCGAAGCCAGGAAGAGCTGATCCCGCGTTGTCGGCTCGCGGCGCGCTCTCGGGGTTGATAACCTTGGGTGCCGCCTGACCGCCCCCTCCTCTCGCCTGCGTCGCCGCCACCCTTGGATTCCGCCGATCACCGCGTTATGCACGGTGCAGCCGTTTCGACGCGTGCGTCAGCCGCACGGTCCAATTCTTATCCCAGGGAGTTCCAGCCATGGCCCGCATTACCTTGCGTCAATTGCTCGATCACGCGGCGGAGCACGATTACGGCGTCCCGGCCTTCAACATCAACAACATGGAACAGGCGCTGGCGATCATGACGGCGGCCAGCGCAGCCGACGCCCCGGTCATCATCCAGGCCTCGCGCGGCGCCCGCGCCTATGCCAACGACGTCATGCTCAAGCACATGATGGACGCGCTGACCGAGATCTATCCGCAGATCCCGATCTGCGTGCATCTCGACCACGGCAACGAGCCGGCAACCTGCATGACCGCGATCCAGTCCGGCTTCACCTCGGTGATGATGGACGGCTCGCTGAAGGCCGACGGCAAGACCCCCGGCGACTGGGAGTACAATGTCGGCGTCACCAAGACCGTGACCACGATGGCGCATCTCGGCGGCATTTCGGTCGAAGGCGAGCTCGGCGTGCTCGGTTCGCTCGAGACCGGCATGGGCGACAAGGAGGACGGCCACGGCGCCGAAGGCAAGCTGTCGCACGACCAGTTGCTGACCAATCCCGACGAGGCCGTGAAGTTCGTCCAGGAGACCAAGGTAGACGCGCTCGCGATCGCCATGGGCACCTCGCACGGCGCCTACAAGTTCACGCGCAAGCCGGACGGCGACATCCTCGCCATGAACGTGATCGAGGAGATCCACCGCAAGCTGCCGAACACCCATCTCGTCATGCACGGCTCGTCGTCGGTGCCGCAGGACCTCCAGGAGATCATCAACTCCTTCGGCGGCAAGATGAAGCCGACCTGGGGCGTGCCGGTCGCCGAGATCCAGCGCGGCATCAAGAACGGCGTGCGCAAGATCAACATCGACACCGACAACCGCATGGCGATGACCGGCCAGATCCGCAAGGTTCTGTCGGAGCACCCGGAAGAGTTCGATCCGCGCAAGTACCTGAAGCCGGCGATGGAAGCGATGACCAAGCTCTGCAAGCAGCGCTTCGAGGAGTTCAACACCGCGGGCCAGGCCGGCAAGATCAAGCGCGTGCTGACGACCGCCGAGATGGCCAAGCGCTACGCCGGCGGCGAGCTCGACCCGAAGGTGGCGTGAGCGTCTCGCTCAAGCTCGGAATTGCTCAACCTAGATAGCTCGCCGCGACCCCGGTGAGCTCCCCTCGCCCTTGCGGCGAGGGGAGCCGACTGCCGCGGACGTGAGAGATCGTTCAACCCACGACAATGAACTCCCCGTTCACCTCTGTGCGAGCCTGCCTCAGCTACGGCCAATGTTTGCTCGGCAACGGCCCGAGAACCGTCTAGTTTGACGGGCAGGGCAGATGCCGTCTGGAGCAGATGATGGACATCTTCGCATTCACCACCGTCGCCACTGCGACGGCGGCGCCCGGCCTGGGCCATCCCGCCGCCGGTAAAGCGGCCCGCGACAGGCTTGCGGATCACCGCTCCGCGTACTACCCGCAGAGAGCACGCCTCGCCCCATGGCGGACCGTGCCTCATCGCATCGACAATGACAGAAATCCCCGCTACCTGGTGGCGTTGCGCGAGAAGAAGGCGGCCTAAGTGTCCGGCAAGACCACATCCGCGCGGCCCGAGCCGCGCCTCTATCTGGCGACGCCGGTGGTGACCGACGCCGCGGCGCTTGCCGCCAGCCTGCCCGCGATCCTCGCCAGCGCCGACGTCGCCGCGGTGCTGGTGCGGCTTCAGGACAGCGATCCGCGCAGCATGATCACCACCGTAAAGGCGCTGGTGCCGGCCATCCAGGGCGCCGGCGCGGCGCTGTTGATCGATGGCCATCCCGACATCGTGGCACGTGCGGGCGCCGACGGCGCACATCTGAGTGGCATTGCCGCCTTGGAAGACGCGTTGCCCGGCCTCAAGCCGGACCGCATCGCCGGGGGCGGCGGACTGTCGACGCGGCATGATTCGATGCGGGCCGGAGAGCTCGGCGCCGACTACGTGCTATTCGGCGAGCGCGACGCGCAGGGCCGGCGGCCGTCGCCGGACGCCGTCAACGAGCGTCTGGCGTGGTGGGCCGAGCTGTTCGAGCCGCCCTGCGTCGGCTATGCGATCTCGCTGAAGGAAGCGGCCGACTTCGTCGCCGCGGGCGCGGATTTCGTGCTGGTCGACGATCTCGTCTGGAACGATCCGCGTGGGCCGGCGGCCGCGCTGGCCGAGATCGGTGCGACGATCCGGCAGGCCCATGCCGCGGCGCCGGCCGCCGTCGCTGGACAGGGCTGAACGGCTGGCGATGACGGTGCTGCGCCTGACATGCTTCGTTGCTGCGCTCCTGGTCCTGGGGAGCGGCGCGCGCGCGCAGATCTCGTTGACACCGCCGGCCTTGCAACAGCCGCCGGCCGACAAGCCCAAGCCTGTCGAGAAGCCCGAGAGGGCTGCCGAGAAGCCGAAGCCACCCGCTCCGGCGACCGCCGCGAAGAAGCCGGCTCCTGCCCCCTCGGCCAAGCCGACGACTCCGGCCCCCGCGCCGACGCCACAGGCCGCGGCCAACGATCCCAATGTCGACCTGGTCTACGGCGCGTATCAGCGCGGCCAATACAAAACGGCTTTCGACTTGGCGACGCCGCGTGCGCAGGCCGGCGATCCCAAGGCCATGGCGATGCTCGGGCAGCTCTATGAGAACGCCCAGGGCATCCGCCGCGACTATGAGAAGGCGGCGATCTGGTACAAGCGCGCCGCCGAGGCGGGCGACCGCGAGGCGATGTTCGCGCTGGCCATGATGCGGCTGGCGGGACGCGGCGGGCCGGTCGACAAGCCGGAGGCGGTGAAGCTGCTCGCCTCCGCCGCCAAGCTCGGCGAGCCCAAGGCTGCCTATAACCTTGCGCTGCTCTATCTCGACGGCCAGACCTTGCCGCAGGATCTCAAGCGCTCCGCCGAGCTGCTGCGGATGGCCGCGGACGCCGGCAATCCGGAGGCGCAATATGCGCTGGCAACCTTCTACAAGGAGGGCACCGGCGTTCCCCAGGATCTCGAAAAGGCCGCCCGCCTGCTGCAGGCGGCGGCGATCGCCGACAATGTCGACGCCGAGGTCGAATACGCCATCGCGCTGTTCAACGGCACCGGAGTGCCGAAGAACCAGCCCGCCGCGATCTCGCTGTTGCGCCGGGCGGCTCGGCAGAACAGCCCGGTGGCCCAGAACCGCCTTGCATGGGTGCTGCTGTACGGAATCGCCACCCAGATGGATAAGGTCGAAGCCTATAAATGGCACCTGGTGGCCAAGACCGCCGGCAAGGGTGACCCCAAGCTGGACGAGAAGTTCGCCGATATGCCGCCCGAGGACCGCGCCAAGGGCGAGCAGGCCGCCAAGCGCTGGCTCGGCACCATCAAGTGACCCGACGCTTCCGGCCTTGACGCGGCGCCCCCTTCAGGGCACCCACAGCCAGCCATTTTCATCCGCCTCCGCCCCCCCTACCGGCGAGGCGCGCACCGCAAGGTGCGGTCAGCCCAGCGCATCGAGCACATGATTCACTCCGCCCTCATCAATGTCATGGTCAAGGCCGCGCGCCGGGCCGGCCGCAACCTCAAGCGCGATCTCGGCGAGATCGAGCACCTCCAGGTGTCGCTGAAGGGACCGGCGAACTTCGTCTCGCGCGCCGACAAGAAGGCCGAGGAGATGCTGTACGAGGATCTCTCCAAGGCCCGGCCCGGCTATGGTTTCCTCGGCGAGGAAGGCGGCAAGCGCGAAGGCAGCGACAAGTCGCACACCTGGATCGTCGATCCGCTCGACGGCACCACCAATTTCCTGCACGGCATCCCGCAATTCGCGATCTCGATCGCGCTCCAGCGCGAGGACACCGTGATCGCCGGCGTGATCTACAATCCGGCCAATGACGAGCTCTACATCGCCGAGCGCGGCAAGGGCGCGTTCCTCAACGACCAGCGGCTGCGCGTCGCGGCGCGCAAACAGCTGCATGAATGCGTCATCGCCTGCGGCCTGCCGCATATCGGCCGCGGCGACCACCAGCTGTTCCTGCGCGAGATGACCTCGCTGCAGGTCAAGGTCGCCGGCCTGCGCCGCTTCGGCGCCGCCTCGCTCGACCTCGCCTTCGTCGCCGCCGGCCGCTTCGACGCCTATTGGGAACGCGACCTGCAGCCCTGGGACATCGCGGCCGGCATGATCATGGTGCGCGAGGCCGGCGGCACCGTGTCCGGCATCGACGGCAAGGAGGATGCGCTGGCCACCGGGCACGTGGTGTGCGGCAACGAGGTCATCCACCGCGAACTGGTGAAGGTGCTGAAGGCGGCGGCGTAGGGATCCGATCTTACTGGCGTTTGGACCCAGGCTATCGCCTCTCGCTCGCTGTCATCATCCGCGAAAGCGGATGATCCAGTACGCCGTGACGGCTGTGATGAACACGACCACTTGCGTTTACTCGATGCCCGCCTTCGCGGGCATGACGGTGCTGGGTGATGTTGGCGCGGCCGTCGCTCCACGCGCGGTGTCGTCCCGGCCTTGAGCCGGGACCCATAACCAGCGGCCGCCGCGATTAAGCGAGAACGGTCGACCAGCGTGCCTCAAACATCTCCCTGTGGTTATGGATCCCGGATCGGCGCGCGCGTGCCGCGCGCTTGTCCGGGACGACACCGAGGGTGGAGCTGACGGCTGGGCTCTGCCCGCGAAAAGCTACCTGCGTCCGCTGGTGAATGCCTGCGGTGTCGCGCCGGGCAGTGCCGGTGAATTGATGTCGCTGTCGGTGCGGTCGGAGGACTGGCCGGCATAGCTGAAACCGAGCGACAGGCTGACATTGGAGGTCGGCTTGAACTCCACGCCACCGTTGATCGCGTAGGCCGGCGTCGAGGTGGAGCGCCCGTCGAACGTCGCGAACGGACCGCCGAGGCCAGGGGTGACCTTCAGCGCCTCGAAGCCGCCGTAGAAGCTGACGCCGCTCTTGAAGGTGTAGCCGTATTGCGCGCCCTCGGTGGTGTAATTGCCGAGCGCGCCATAGCGGTTGATGATGTTCGAGCTGAGGCCCATGCCCGCCAGCGACGCCCAGTTGTTGGACACGCTGTAGCGCCGCGCAAAGAAGCCGCTGTCGCGGCCATCGGCGGTAAAGCTCGGAAAATTGCCATAGGAGTCGAGGCTGCCGGAGTCGCTGAAGCCGACCGGCCAGCCGGAGAGCCAGTACTTCACAGGACCGGACTGGGCTTGCGCAGCTTGACCACCAAGGCAGATGGCGGCGAGCGCGAATGCGAGAACAGATTTGCGAGAGATCATCGACATGCCGTTTCCGTTACATGTCGGAGAACAATACACGCAGCGAGCGGGGAACTCCAGTTGCGAGGATGGAGCACCATTTCCCGCATCGGCGGTGCGCTTCCCTCCTCCTGGCGAGGATGGCAGCGCACCGCCAGCGTGGCGAGATTGCGGCTCAATCGCTCGAGCGAGCCATCGCGATTGTGATCATCTACGGCTTCACCGGCGCCGGCGGTCCATAGGCTTGCGGCTCCGCCCCCTTCTTCTTCTCACGATCCCCCGCCAGAACGCGCTGCACCGAGACGAAGAACACCGGCACCATCAACAGCGCGAGAATCACCACCGCGATCATGCCGCCCATGACGTTGGTGCCGAGCGCCTGCTGGCTGGCGCCGCCGGCGCCTGTCGCCATCGACATCGGCAGCACGCCGCAGACGAAGGCGAGGCCGGTCATGATGATCGGGCGGAAGCGCAGCGAGCACGCCTCGACGGTCGCCTCGACCAGCGGCTTGCCGTGCGCGCGCAGATCCTTGGCGAACTCGATGATCAGGATCGCGTCCTTGGCGGCGAGACCGATGATCGTGATCAACGCGACGGTGAAGTAGACGTCGTTGGACAGCCCGCGCAGATTGGCCGCGACCACCGCGCCGAGGATGCCGAGCGGCACCGTCAGCAGCACCGCGAGCGGAATCGTCCAGCTCTCGTACAGCGCGGCGAGACAAAGGAACACGACCAGCGCCGACAGGCCGAGCAGCAGCGGCGCCTGCGAGCCCGACAGCTTCTCCTGCAGCGACTGTCCGGTCCATTCATAGCCGAAGCCGCGCGGCAGCTTGGCGGCGAGACGCTCCATCTCGTTGAGCGCATCGCCCGAGGTGAAGCCTGGCTTCGCCTCGCCGGAGATACGGATCGCCGGGTAATAGTTGAAGCCCGCGATCTGGGTCGGTCCCTTCGCCCACTGAATGGTGGCGAACGACGAGAACGGCACCAGCTGGCCCTTGGCGTTCTTGACGCTGTAGTTGAGGATGTCGTCCGCATTCATGCGGCTGATGCGGTCGGCCTGCACCACGACGCGCTGCATGCGGCCACGATTGGGGAAATCATTCACGTAGTTCGAGCCGAGATTGGTCGAAATCGTGTTGTTGATGTCCTCGAAGGTGACGCCGAAGGCGCCAGCCTTCTCGCGGTCGATCATCAGATTGACCTGAGGTCCCTGCGGCAGGCCCTCGACATAGACCTTCTGCAGCACCGGGCTGGCATTGGCTTCCGCGATCAGCTGATCCGCAGCCGCAACGAGCGCGGTGTAGCCCTTCTGGCCGCGGTCCTGCAGGCGGAAGCTGAAGCCGGAGGAGTTGCCGAGATTGTCGATCGGCGGCGGCTGCAACGCGGTGATCTTGGCGTCACGCAAGCCGGCGAGATCGCGATTGATGTCGGCGACCAGCGCCGCCGCGCTGTCGTGCTTGCCGCGCTCCGACCAGTCCTTCAGCGAGATGAAGGCCTGCGCGGTGTTGACGCCCTGGCCGGCATAGCTGAAGCCGGTGAGGAAGGTGACGTCCTCGATGCCCTCGCGCTTGGCGAGATACTTCTCGACAGCCTCCACAGCCGCCTGCGTCCGCGCATAGGATGAATCCGCCGGCGTCTGCACGTCGGTCGTGATGAAGCCCTGGTCGTCGACCGGCAGGAAGCCGCCGGGCAGCTGGATGAAGGCCCAGGACAGGCCGACGATGAAGATCGCGTAGATCAGCATCAGTCGGCCGGTACGCCGCAAGCCGCCGCGCACGACGCCGACATAGCGGTTGCGGCTTCCGTCCATGAAGCGATTGAACCAGCCGAACACGCCGGTCCGGGCATGGCCGTGGCCGGCCTCGACCGGCTTCAGCAGGGTCGCGCACAGCGCCGGCGTCAGCGACAACGCGAGCAGCGCCGAGAAACCGATCGCCGCGACCATCGTGATCGAGAACTGGCGATAGATGATGCCGACCGAGCCGGGGAAGAACGCCATCGGCACGAACACGGCCATCAGCACCAGGGTGATGCCGATGATGGCGCCGGTGATCTGGCTCATCGCCTTGCGCGTCGCCTCCTTCGGCGACAGCCCCTCCTCGCTCATGATGCGCTCGACGTTCTCGACCACGACGATGGCGTCGTCGACGAGGATGCCGACCGCGAGCACCATGCCGAACATCGTCAGCATGTTGATGGAGTAGCCGACCAGCATCAGGGTGGCGCAGGTGCCGAGCAGCGCCACGGGCACGACGATGGTCGGGATGATGGTGTAGCGGATGTTCTGCAGGAACAGGAACATCACCACGAACACCAGCACCACGGCCTCGACCAGCGTCATCAGCACGCGCTTGATCGAGGCCTTCACGACGGGGGTGATGTCGTAGGGGATCTCATAGGCGATGTTGGACGGGAAGAAGCGCGACAGCTCCTTCATCTTGGCTTCGACGGCGCTCGCGGTCGCCAGCGCGTTGCCGGTCGGCGACAGCAGCACCGAGAGACCCGCCGTCGGCTTGCCGTTCAAGCGGGTGTTGAACTGATAGCTGAGGCCGCCGATCTCGATGCGGGCGACGTCGCGCAGCCGCACCGTCGAGCCGTCGGCATTGGCGCGCAGGATGATCGCGCCGAACTCGTCCGGCGAATCGAGCTGGCCCTTGACCAGCACCAGCGCCGAGGTGCGCTGCACGGTCGTGGCCGGCTCGGCGCCGATGCTGCCCGAAGCCACCTGCGCATTCTGCGCGCCGATCGCCTTGGTGACGTCGTCGGCGGTGAGGCCGTAACCGATCAGCTTGGCCGGATCGAGCCAGACGCGCAGCGAGCGCTCGGTCGAATACAGCGTGGCGCGGCCGACGCCGGGAATACGGCGGATTTCGCCGAGCACGTTGCGGATCATGAAGTCGCCGAGGCCGACCTCGTCGAGGCTGCCGTCGGTCGATTGCAGGGTTATGATCTGCAGCACGGCGGCCGAGGCCTCCTCGACCAGGATACCCTGCTGGATGACGGCGCGCGGCAGCCGCGCCTCGACGCGCTTGAGGCGGTTCTGCACCTCGACCGAGGCGTCGTTGGTCGACGTGCCCGGCACGAAGTTCGCGGTGATCTCGACTTGCCCCAGCGAGTCGCTGGTCGACTCGAAGTTGAGGATGCCGGAGGCGCCGTTGAGCTCCTCCTCGATCAGCCGCGTCACGCTATTGTAGAGGTTCTCAGGCGAGGCGCCGGGATAGCTGGTCGAGATCGAGATCGAGGGCGGCGCGATGATCGGATATTGCGCCACCGCCAGCAGCGGGATCGCGATCAAGCCGATCAGGCAGATGAAAAGCGCGACGACCCAGGCGAAGATCGGCCTGTCGATAAAGAAACTCGGCATCAGGACTTACCGCGACGCTGACTTCGTTTCGAGCTGAGCCGCCGCGCTGACCTCGGTCCAGGCCTGGGGCGCGACCTTGTCGCCGGCTGCAAACTTCTGGAAGCCGTCGACCACGACCTTGTCGCCGGCGCGCAGTCCGTCGGTGATCAACACCAGGCCATCCTGCACCGGTCCGGTGCGGATCGGACGCGCGATCGCACGGCTGTCGTCGCGGATGACATAGACTTCGGAGCCGCCGGCGGCATTGCGCTGCACCGCCTGCTGCGGAACCGCGACCGAGTCGCTGTCGATGCCCTGCTCGATGCGGACGCGGACATACATGCCCGGCAACAGCTCGCGCTTGGGATTGGCGAACTCTCCGCGCAGGGTGACCTGCCCGGTCGCGGCATCGACCTTGGCGTCGGAGAACAGCAGCTTGCCCGGAATCGAATAGGGCGTGCCGTCGTCGAGCACGAGGCGGACCTTGATCGCATCGGGCGAGATCTGATCGAGATCGCCCGACTCGAAGGCGCGGCGCAGGCGGTTGAGCTCGCTGACCGACTGGGTGAAGTCGGCATAGATCGGATCGAGCTGCTGGATCGTGACAAGCGAGGTCTCGTTCTGAACGGCAATCGCGCCCTCGCTGAGCTGGGCCGCGCCGACGATGCCGTCGATCGGCGCGCGCACGGTCGCGTAGTCGAGATTGAGCTGGGCGCGGGCGAGATCCGCCTTGCGCGCCTCGATGTCGGCGGCGGCCTCGCGTTCTCCCGAGATCGCCTTCTCGTTTTCGACCGCCGGGGCGGCGCGCTCCTTGAACAGTTGCGCGATCCGGTTCGCCTGCTGCACGGCGCGCTCATGCACCGCCTCGGCCTTGGCGAGCGCGGCGCGGCTCGACAGGATCTCGACCTCGAACGGCTTCTGATCGAGGCGGTAGAGCGGATCGCCGGCCTTGACCTCGCTGCCCTGGCGGAACAGCCGCTCGACGATGATGCCGGACACCCGCGGCCGCACGTCGGAGACGCGGGTGGGCGCGATGCGGCCGGGCAGCTCGCGGACGATCGCCCGCGCCTTCTGCTCGACGGTGATGATGCCGACGTGGGGAACCACGACTTGCTCATTGGCGTGAGCCTGAGCCTGAGAACCTTCGTTGCAGCCGGCCAGCAGCGGCGCGGCTGCGAGCATCAATGCACTGCTGAGCAGCGACGCGCGAAAACGAGACATGAGTCTTGGAGCCCCCTGGATCATGTTGGAAAGAAGTCGACCGGATGACCGGGTAATGGCCCATTCTGGAGCCGAGCGTGTCCCGCACCATAAAAGCGCGGTGCTGCGACGCAACGCAGCGGCCGGGCGGCTTGATGTCACACGAGATACTTGCTTGATTAATCGATGATTTTTCCGATTCACTCGATTGTGAGCGCATTGTGGCGAGCAAGTTCCCGCAGGTTCCGCACAGCGAAACGCGAATCCCGCTCAAGTTCCGGCGGGTTCCCACTACGATCTGCGGCTTAGCCGACGGGCCGCAGGCGGTAGTGACTGACGCCCCATTCGCGGCCCTCGTCGTGGCCGAACAGGCCCGATGTGGCGAGGAAGAACCAGCGCCAGCGGCGCATCCACAGCGTGGCGTCGTCGCCATAGACCGGCTGCAGCACCTGCAGGATGCGGTCGCGGTCGGCATCGAAATTGGCCAGCCAGTCCTTGGCCGTCCGCTGATAGTGCATGCCGCTCCAGCGCCATTCCTTCTCGACCGCGAACAGATCCTCGTACTGCCGGATCAGGCCGTGGCTCGGCATGACGCCGCCGGTGAAGAAGTGCTGGGCGATCCAATCCTCGCGATCGTTGCGATCGAACAGGTAGGAACCGGTGCGGTGGGTGAAGACATGCATGAACAGCCGTCCGTCCGGCGCCAGCCATGATCTCACGCGCGACAGCAGCGCGCGCCAATTCATCATGTGCTCGAACATCTCGACCGAGACGACGCGGTCGAAGCGCGCCTCCGGGGTGAAATGGTTCATGTCTGCGGTGATGACGCGGAGATTGAGCAGACCGCGCGCGTCCGCCATTTCCTCGATGGCGCGTCGCTGCGAATGCGAATTCGACACCGCCGTGATCCTCGCATGCGGGAACTGCCGGGCCATGAACAGCGACAGCGAGCCCCAGCCGCAGCCGAGCTCGAGGATGCTCTGGCCGTCCTGCAAATCGGCATTGGCGACGGTCTGGCGCAGCGCCTCCTCCTCCGCCTCCTGAAGGGTCGACACCGGCTCCTTGTAGAAGCAGCAGGAATATTTGCGGTTCGGCCCGAGCACCCGGGCGAAGAACGCGGCCGGCACCTCGTAATGCTGGCTGTTCGCCGCATCGGTATGCTCGGCGATCGGGCGCGTCGTCAGCAGGCGGGCGAACTCCGCGTCCCCCATGGCATTGACACCACCGAGCCGCGTTGCCGTACGGGCGCACAATTCTTGGATGGCGGCGCGGATCACGGCGTCGGGCAGCGGCACGCGTTCCGCGGCGCCGATGATGGTGGAGATGAAGCTCATGCTCGGGCTCCGTTACTTCGCAGCAGGATTGGGCGGCAGGGGGAAGAACGCACTGGTGCGGGCCTGATAGGCCCGGTAGCGGTCGCCGCGTGAGCGCAGCATCTGTTCTTCCAGCGGCGGGATGCCGGTGAAGTGGACCAGGATGTAGTACATCAGCAGCGGCGCCAGCAGGCTGGCGAGCCCCCAGGGGTTGTCAGGTGACAACGCGATGACGGGATAAGCGAGCCAGCACACCCATTCGAAAAAATAGTTGGGATGCCGCGACCAGCGCCACAGGCCGACGTCGCAGACCTTGCCCTTGTTGACGGGATCTTCCCGAAACGCCTTGAGCTGGGCATCGGCCAGCGCCTCGCCCGCGATGCCTGTGAACAGCACGAGGATGCCGAGATAGTCCTGCAGCCGCAACTCGGCCGCTGGCGCGTGCGCTGCGACGAACATGGCTGAGACCAGCGGGATCGCGCCCCAGGCCTGCTGCTGCAGGAAAAAGAACATCCGCCGTGGCGCGGCGTCCCCCCATTGCCGGGCGAATTCAGCATAGCGCGGATCATCGGACATGCCCCGGGTTCGCGCCGCGACATGGCCGCCCAGCCGGAGCGACCAAATCGCCACAAGCACCGCGACCAGCCATTGCCGCGCGTTGGGAGCATCACCGCCCACGGGCCAGATCGCGCCGGCGGACCCGACGAGGCCGACGGAAAATGTCCAGATCGTGTCGACCCAGCCGGAATTCCCGGTGCGTTGCTGCACCACCCAGGCGGCCGCCATGAGCAGGGAGAGCGCCAAAGCCAGCGCCAGCAGCGCCTGCAGATAATCAACGATGGTCATGACAAAGCCCGGGCATTCCCGCTAGATAAGAGCCAACGGGACTAACTACGCCGCGGATGCCCGCCGGTTTCAGCCATGGTTCCGTCCAGGGACGGGGATTGCGCCGATCGCGGCTGTTCTCCGGACCCTGCTATGCCATAGTGGATTTTCGGGACCGGTCCCCGCAACGGATGTCATCGACAATGCCTCAAGGCTCCCCTCCCCGCTCCGCCATGGGCGTCGACCCGACCAAACTGTCCACGCCCCGGATCTTCCTGGTGCGGATGCTGGTCTTCCTGGTGCTGTGCGCCCTGGTCGGGGTCGTGCTCTACAAGCAGATCATCATGGCGTTCTTCGCCAATCCCGGCCTCAACGCCCTGATCGGGGCGGTGCTGCTGATCGGCGTCATCCTGGCGTTCCGGCAGGTCGTCCGGCTGTATCCGGAAGTCTCCTGGGTGAACAATTTCCGTATCGCCGACCCCGGCCTCGCGGTGCCTCGCCACCCGGTCCTGCTGGCTCCCATGGCCGCCATCCTCGGCCGCGAGCGCACCGGGCGGATGTCGATCTCGCAGCAGACCATGCGCCATCTGCTCGACTCCATCGCCACCCGGCTGGACGAGGCCCGTGACATCTCCCGCTACATGACCGGCCTGCTGGTCTTCCTCGGCCTGCTCGGCACCTTCTGGGGCCTGATCGAGACCGTGGGCTCGGTCGGCAAGGTGATCGACGGGCTCAAGGTCGGCGGCGACGCCGGCGCGCTGTTCGACACCCTCAAGGGCGGTCTCGCCGCCCCGCTCAGCGGCATGGGCATCTCGTTCTCGTCCTCGCTGTTCGGCCTCGCCGGCTCGCTGATCCTGGGCTTCCTCGACCTGCAGTCGAGCCAGGCGCAGAACCGCTTCTATACCGACCTGGAGGACTGGCTGGCCGGCACGGTGCGGGAATATGGCGGCACCGGCGACACCGGCGCCGACCTCTCGGTGGCCATCGAGCGGCTGCGTACGGCGATGGAGGAAGGCTCCAATCGCGGCGCCACCGCGGCCATGGCCAACCTCGCCGAGGCGATCCAGGGCCTGGTCGCGCACATGCGCACCGAGCAGCAGATGATCCGCGAATGGGCCGACGGCCAGGGCGAGCAGAACCGCGAGATCAAGCGGCTCTTGGAGCGGCTGGCGCGGCAGACGGAGAAGAGTTGAGCGGCGTGGTTGCGCCGTCGAACGCGACGAACGACTTCACGCAGAAGGCGGTGACCGTTTTGGTTGTGATGAACACCCATCGTGCCACAGCAGCGGTGCACCCTCTCCCCTTGTGGGAGAGGGTGGATCGCGCACGCGGAGCGGGCGCGAGCCGGGTGAGGGGTCTGTCTCCGCGGAGAGAACCCCTCACCCGGCGCGCATTTCGCTGCGCTCATGCCCGCCACCCTCTCCCACAAGGGGAGAGGGTGCACCGAGTCCGCGGATGCGCCGTCACTTCCAATCGGCGACAAGCTTGGCAACACCGCAAGCCAACCGTTACTTGAGGAGACGCTGAATGGCGCTGGCCCGTTCCCGCCGGGGAGAGTCCGGCCTCAACTACTGGCCGGGCTTCGTCGACGCGCTGTCGACCCTGGTGCTGTCGATCGTGTTCCTGCTGACCGTGTTCCTGGTGGTGCAGTTCTTCCTGTCGCAGGAGGTCACCGGCAAGGACAAGGCGCTGGAGCAGCTCAACGCCAAGATCGCGCAGCTCAACGAGATGCTGTCGCTGGAGAAGCTCGGCAAGCTGTCGCTCGACGACCAGGTCGCGCAGCTGCGCGCCGGCCTTTCCAATGCCGAGGCCGAGCGCGACCGCATCAAGGGGCTCTATGACGGGCTCGCCAATGCCGGCAGCAATGCCGCAGGACGCGCTTCGGAGCTCAATCGCGCGCTCGATTCCGAGAAGCAGGTCACGGCGCGGGCCCTGGCCCAGATCGAGGTGCTCAACCAGCAGATCAGCGCGCTCAGGCGTCAGCTCGCGGCGCTCGAGGACGCGCTCGACGCGTCCGAGAAGCGCGACAAGGAATCGCAGAGCCGGATCGCCGATCTCGGCTCGCGCCTCAACGTCGCACTGGCCCAGCGGGTGCAGGAGCTGACGCGCTACCGCTCGGAGTTCTTCGGCCGGCTGCGCGCGATCCTCGGCAACCGTCCCGACATCCGCGTCGTCGGCGACCGCTTTGTATTCCAGTCGGAGGTGTTCTTCGACACCGGGCAAGCGACGCTGCTGCCGGAGGGACAGCAGGAGCTGAACTCGGTGGCGACGGCCCTGGTCGATCTCGACAAGCAGATCCCGGCCGAGATCTCCTGGGTGCTGCGGGTGGACGGCCACACCGACGTTCGTCCGATCAACAGCCCGGTGTTCAAGTCGAACTGGGAGTTGTCGTCGGCGCGCGCCATCTCGGTGGTACAGTATATGATCTCGCTCGGCGTACCCGCCCAGCGCCTCGTCGCGGCGGGCTTTGCCGAATTCCAGCCGCTCGATCCCGCGAACACCGAGGACGCCTTCCGCCGCAACCGCCGTATCGAATTGAAGCTGACGGAGCGGTGACGTCGCCCTTCACCCTCCGTCCCTATCGCGCCGCCGATGAAGACGCGACGATCGCGCTGTGGCAGGAGACGTGGCAGCTCGCCTATCCTACCATCGATTTCGCCGCGCGGGTGCCGTGGTGGCGCGAGCGGTGGCGGAGCGAGCTGGTCCCCAAGGCCGCGGTGATCGTCGGCGAAACTGAAGGCACGCTCGCGGGCTTCGTCACCATCGATGCTACGGGTTATCTCGACCAGCTTGTCGTATCACCTGCGCATTGGGGCTCACCGCTCGCGACGCAGCTCGTCGACGCCGCCAAGCAGCGGTCTCCCTCTGGCATCACCCTGCTGGTGAACAAGGACAACGCGCGCGCCATCAGCTTCTACAAGCGCAACGGCTTCATCGAAGCCGGCGAAGACGTCAACCCGACGTCCGGCCGCCCGGTGCTGCGGATGGCGTGGACGCCCTAGGCACAGACACACCGCCGCCGGCCGAACCTACCGCTGTCATCCCGGACAACCGAGCGTAGCGAGGGCAGATCCGGGACCCATACTCCGCAGCAGAGGTGTTGCGAAGAACGATGTGGCGATGTTCGACTACCAAACATTCGACCGGGGTTATGGGTCCCGGCGTTCGCCGGGACGACACCGAGTGGGCAGCAATATCAGCAACTACACGCCACGAAACAGCACGCCCACCGTCAGCACCACGAAGGCGATCGCCAGCGCGTCGAAGGCGTGGGCGGCGGACAGCAGCGGCACCGAGGCGTGCATGTAGTGCGCGAGCATCGCGACGAGCGCGAGCACCAGCGCGATGGCGAAGATCACGAACGACGGCGGCGTGAGGGCAAAGCTGCCACGACGATAGGGCATGGTCATTCATCCTGTGCGATGGGCGCCACAGCATGAATGGCGCCATGAAGTTTCGCGCAGGGAACGTATAAAGCTGCAGAAAGGTTGCAGGGTCTGCGACGAGAATTCGCGGTGTTGCAGACCGTCCACGGGTGTTGCTGAAACTACACGGTCTCGAACTGCAGCCGCGCCAGCCGCGCATAGAGGCCATTGGCGGCGACCAGCGACGAATGCGTGCCCTGCTCGACGATCCGGCCACGGTCCATCACGAGGATGCGGTCGCAGGACAACACTGTCGCGAGACGATGCGCGATCACCAGCGTCGTGCGGTCCTTCATCAGGCCTTCGAGCGCCGTCTGCACCAGGGTCTCGCTCTCGGCGTCGAGCGCCGAGGTCGCCTCGTCGAGCAGCAGCAGCGGCGCATCGCGCAGGATGGCGCGCGCAATCGCGATGCGCTGGCGCTGGCCGCCGGACAAGGTCACGCCGCGCTCGCCGAGCTGGGTCTCGAACCCTTCCGGCAAGCGGCGGATGAACTCGCTGGCATGGGCGAGGTCGGCGGCGCGCTCGACCTCGGCGTCGGTGGCCTCGGGGCGGCCGAAGCGAATGTTCTCGCGCGCGCTTGCCGCGAACACGACGGACTCCTGCGGCACCAGCGCCATCCGCTCGCGCACCTTGCGCGGATCGGCGGCGCGCACGGGCACGCCGTCGACCGAGATCGTGCCTGACGCCGGATCGTAAAAGCGTAGCAAGAGATGAAACAGCGTGCTCTTGCCGGCGCCGGACGGGCCGACGATCGCGACCTTCTCGCCGGCACGGATCGCAAACGACACGTCCTCGAGGACCCGAACGTCGGGACGGCTCGGATAGGCGAAGCTGACGCGCTCGAAGCCGATGTCGCCGCGCGCCGGCTCGGGCAGCGCCACGGGCCGTGCGGGCGCGGTGATCTCCGGCTGGACGTGCAGCAGCTCGAACAGCCGCTCCGCAGCACCCGAGGCCGCCGAGACCTCGCCCCAGACCTCCGAGAGCTGGCCGAGGCCGGCGGCGGCGAAGGCCGCATAGAGCACGAACTGGCCGAGCCGGCCGGCGCTGATGTTGCCGGTCAGCACGTCATGCGAGCCGACCCAGAGGATCGCGACGACGCTAGAGAACACGATGAAGATGATGATCGCGGTGAGCACGCCGCGCGCCTTGGTCGAGACCCGCGCCGCCTCATAGGCCTGCTCGACCTCGCCGCCGAAGCGGCCGGCCGCAAGCTTCTCGCTGGTATAGGCCTGTACGGTCCTGATCGCGCCGACCAGCTCCGAGGCATAGGCCGAGGCATCGGCGAGCGTATCCTGCGCGTTGCGCGACAGACGGCGCACCCAGCGCCCGAAGGCCACCAGCGGCAGCACGATCAGCGGGATCGCCAGCAGCACGAACAAGGACAGCTTCGGGCTCGTGAACACCATCATCGCGGTGGCGCCGAGAAACAGCAGCAGATTGCGCAGCGCGATCGAGACCGAGGCGCCGGCCGCCGACTTGATCTGCGTCGTATCGGCGGTGAGCCGCGACACCAGCTCGCCGGAGCGCGCGGAATCGAAGAACGACGGCGACAGCGACATCAGATGCGCGAACACGTCGCGGCGGATGTCGGCGACGATGCGCTCGCCGATCGTCATGACGAGATAGTAGCGGGCGGCGCTTGCCAGCGCGAGCACGGCAACCACTGCGATCATCACGCTGAAATAGCTGTTGATCAGCTCGATGCCCTTCGGCGTGAAGCCGAAATCGATCATGCGGCGGACCGCGACCGGCACCAGCAGGGTGGTCAATGCGGCGATCGTCAGCGCGACCAGGGCGAGAACGGCGCGGATGCGGTAGCGGGCGATATAGGGGGCCAGCGCCAGCAGCGGACGCAGCTTGGAGCGGCGAACCGGGACGGCCGGCTCGGTCAGCGCCTCGACGGCGGCGACGGCATCTTCCACCGCCTCCTGCGCCATGGGGGCAGCGCTCTGCCGCTCGTCAAGCCGTTCCACTGCACTCATGGGGCCACCTGAGAATTCATCCAATCTGCCGTCGTGATAGGCCTGCCGCACCGGACTTGGCAAATCCGGAAACATACCAAGGTGCCGACGCGCGTCCCTGGCTTGTTTGGCGACCTTGGCTTGTTTTAGGCGGGACCTTGGGCTATAGAGCGCGCCAATTGTCCCCCTTCAGTGACGACAGGATCAGGCGCGGCTGCGCCGCGTCATGTCTTCGCATCACGCCGCAGGACCCGCCATGAAAGCCGACATTCATCCGAATTATCATACGATTACGGTCGTGATGACCGATGGCACCGAGTACCAGACCCGCTCGACCTGGGGCAAAGAGGGCGACAAGCTCAACCTCGATATCGACCCCAAGTCGCATCCGGCCTGGACCGGTGGCACCCAGCAGATCATGGACCGCGGCGGCCGCGTCTCGCGCTTCCAGAAGAAGTTCCAGGGTTTCCTCAAGAAGGATTGATGCCTCCGGGCCGCCTCGCGCGGCCCTTTGCTCTGCCCTGAATGGACCTGATCACAGCAAAACGCCCCCCGGAGACGGGGGCGTTTTTGTTTGAGTGGCTAGACTGCGGTCTGGCACAGACCGGCTCGGCCAAGGCCGAGCCGCAGGCCCGATGGCCTTACTGCTCGAAGGCCGCCTTCAGCCGGTTGAGGTGCGGAACCAGCGGATTGCCGATCGCGCTCTGGTCCGGCGGCGGCGAATGGATGGTTGCGTCGAGCCGGCGCACCCGCGTCTGCAGGCTCATCGAGCGGGCGATCAGATCCTGCAATTGCTGTGGCAGCTTCTCGAGCAGGTCGGCCGGGCCGGGATCGGCGGCGGTCAGCTTGACCTTGGTTTTCTCGCGATTGGCCTGGCCCAGGGTCATCTCGCCCTCCTTCACCGCCCGGTGCAGCAGCAGCCACGAGGCGAGCTGCATCAGCCGCGTGGTGAGCCGCATGCTCTCCGTCGCGTAGGTCAGGCTGACGGCGCGGTCGAGCGCCTTGGCTTCATTGCGGCCCTCGCCGTCGAGATAGGCGGCGGTCTCCTCGACCAGATCCATGCCTTCCCGGAACAGCGTGCCGAATGCAGCGGAGTTGGTGAGCCGCTCATTGAACTGAACAAGAGCGCCATCGCCCAGCAAACGGTCCGACATGGTTAACGCCTCATAAACGCGACTGTTTACGCAATCCGGCAACCGCGCCGGTATGATGAACAAATCATTGCGCGGCCGGTTTCGAGAGTCCAGCAGCAACGCCCAATATGGTTTCCACGGCGTGGGACGTGCCGTGTCGGCGTACCATTTGCGGCTGCGGGACGATCAGTTCGACCGAGTCGTGCACGCGTCACAACTAGCAACCACGATCGCGGCAACAATGTGCGGTAGTTGGACGACGATGAATTTATTCACTGTTGCGACGCACAGGGATGCGACCGGTGCGCGCCGATCCGCCGACCGGCACAGCTTCAAGACGATCCCGAGCTAACCGTTCCCGGCATGCGCCGACGTGCTTGCCGGGACGTTAACGGCCTCACGACGCTCCGGGTGATGCAGGGACGATCGCGCGCGGCCAAAAAAAGAGCCGCCGTTGCCGGCGGCTTTGAAGTTGATAACAGGGAGGCGTCAAACAGAGTGGACAGGAGCCACTCAGTGTCCAAACGAGGACGGTTACGGTTGTAAACGCGAAAGCTTAATCAACCGTAAATGGCACAAATTTTTCAAACTTCGTTAGCCATGTCGGCCACTGGCCGACCGTATTTCTACGTGCTGCGGAACCATTCTAGGACTTGAAGATGCTGGCGGCGGCATCGCGCGAGGCGCGCTTCTTGGCCAAGGCCTGCTCGATCCGCTCGATCTCCGAGCGCAGCAGCGCGGCGCGGCCGGTCAGCTCCTCGACCGACAGCATCGAGAGATCCTGCCCGATCTCGTGGGAAACGGCCTTGCGCGGCCGATCGTCGTCCTCGTGTGCCATCTCGCCCTCTCCCGGTTGCCAGCGGGGCCCGGGCTGGCTTAAGCACGCCCCAGCACCCGCTTGATCTCTTGCCAAGGATTTCTCATGGAACAGCTGCCCGCGCAAATGACCGTGGTCGCCATCAGCCAGCCGGGCGGACCCGAGGTGCTGAAGCCCGAGACGCGGCCCGTTCCCAAGCCGGGGCCGGGCGAGATCCTGATCAAGGTGAAGGCCGCCGGCGTGAACCGTCCCGACGTCGCCCAGCGCTCCGGCAGCTATCCGCCGCCGCCCGGCGCCAGCGACCTGCCGGGGCTGGAAGTCGCCGGCGAGGTGGTCGCGCTCGGCGACGGCGCTCTCCGGCACAAGCTCGGCGACACCGTGATGTCGCTGGTGGCCGGCGGCGGCTACGCGCAATATTGCATCGCCCAGGACGCCCAGGCGATGGCGGTGCCTCCGGCGCTGTCCATCAAGGAGGCCGGCGCCCTGCCCGAGACCCTGATGACGGTCTGGCACAACGTGTTCGAGCGCGGCGGCCTCAAGGCGGGCGAGACCCTCCTGGTGCATGGCGGCTCCTCGGGCATCGGCACCATGGCGATCCAGCTTGCCAAGGCGTTCGGCGCCACGGTGCTGGTCACCGTCGGCTCGCAGGACAAGGCGGAGGCCTGCGTCAAGCTCGGGGCGGACCGCGCCATCAACTACAAGACGGAAGACTTCGTGGCGGTGGTCAAGGAGGCGACCGGCGGCAAGGGCGCCAACGTCATCCTCGACATGGTCGGCGGCGACTACATCGAGCGCAACTACGACGCCGCGGCGACTGACGGACGGATCGTCCAGATCGCCTTCCTCGGCAGCGCCAAGGCCACGGTCAACTTCGTCAAGCTGATGGTGAAGCGCCTGACCCACACCGGGTCGACCCTGCGCCCGCGCAGCAATGCCGACAAGGCGGCGATGGTGGCCGCGATCGAAGCCAAGGTGATGCCGTTCCTGCGCGAGGGCCGCATCAAGCCGCTGATGGACTCGACGTTTCCACTCGCAGATGCAGCCAAAGCGCATGCACGCATGGAGACCAGCCAACATATTGGCAAAATTGTGTTGGAAATCTAGGCGCAGTCTAAACAGAGCGTGTTTGGAAACTCTTTGATTTTCCTCGCTTTCGTGCCAATGATCGCGCACATCTGAACCGTGCCTGGAACGGCTCCAAATCCTTTGCGAACGTGCCTTTAAGTTTGAACTGTTTCGCTGTGGTTTGGTGTCGAACGCGGAGATTTGACATTGCGTCTGATCAGGTGCCTGGCGTCCATGGTGGCGCTGGGCCTCGTGATGTGTGGTGCCGCTGCCCCCGCTCAGGCCGTTGACGCCGTCAGCGTTCGCAGCGACGCGCCTGCCATCGACCTGACGGGCATCCTCGATCACCAGCGCAGCGAAAACGACCGCATCCAGGTCTCGACCGCGCCCGGCACCGACGGCATCGTCCGCCGCATCGAAGTCCGCGCCCGCGAGGGCGGCCAGAACTGGATCGTGTTCGCGCTGGCCAACAATACCGATGACCAGCTCGACCGCCTGATCGTGGCGCCGCATTACCGCGTGGTCGGCTCCGGCGTGCTGTGGCCCGATCTCGGCCTGTCGCGAATCGCCACCATCACCCCCTCGATCGGCGACCTGCCGGAGCGGCAGGAGAGCCCGACCGCCGATGTCTTCCGCGTCACCCTCGATCCCGGCTCGGTCGTGACCTTCGTCGCTGAATTGCGCACCGACAAGCTGCCGCAGCTCTATTTGTGGGAGCCGGAATCCTACAAGGACAAGGTCAACTCGTTCACGCTGTACCAGGGCATCGTGATCGGCATCTCCGGCCTGCTTGCGCTGGTGTTGACCATCCTGTTCGTGGTCAAGGGCAGCATCATGTTCCCGGCCGCCGCCGCACTGGCCTGGGCGGTGCTGGTCTATATCGGCGTCGATTTCGGCTTCTGGGGCAAGGTCCTGGACATGTCGAACAACGCCGAGCGGGTCTGGCGCGCCTCCGGCGAGGCGATCCTCGCCGCCACCCTGCTGGTGTTCCTGTTCGCTTACCTCAACTTGTCGCGCTGGCACGTCCGCTATTCGCACATCACGCTGGGGTGGCTGTTCTTCCTGGGGTCGCTGGTCGCGGTGGCGCTGTTCGACCCCGCCGTCGCCTCAGGCATCGCGCGCATCTCGCTGCTCCTGATCGCGGTCGTCGGCTTCGCGCTGATCGTCTATCTTTCGAGCCACGGTTTCGACCGCGCGGTGCTGCTGATCCCGACCTGGTTCCTGCTCACGGTCTGGGTCGGCGCAGCCGGCATGACGGTGGCGGGCCAGGTCACCAACGACATCGTCGGACCTGCGCTGCTCGGCGGCCTGGTGCTGATCGTGATGCTGATCGGCTTCACCGTCATGCAGCACGCCTTCGCCGGCGGCGGCGCAACCACCGGCATCGTCTCCGACGTCGAGCGCCGCGCGCTGGCGCTGGCCGGCTCCGGCGATTTGATCTGGGACTGGGACGTCTCCGCCGACAAGGTGTTCACGAGCCCCGAGACCGAAAGCCTGCTCGGCCTGAAGCGCGGCACGCTCGAAGGACCCGCGGCGAAATGGCTCGAGGTGCTGCATCCGCTCGACCAGGACCGCTTCCGCGCCGCGCTCGACAGCGTGCTCGACCAGCGCCGCGGCCGGCTCGTGCAGGACTTCCGGCTGCGCACGCCCGACGGCCACTTCATGTGGTTCGCGCTCAAGGCGCGCCCCGTGGTCGGCTCCGACGGCGAGGTCTCGCGCGTCGTCGGCACGCTCACGGACGTCACCGAGTTCAAGAATGCCGAGGAGCGGCTGCTCCATGACAGCGTGCACGACAATCTGACCGGCCTGCCCAACCGCAAGCTGTTCATCGATCGCCTCGCCGCGGTCGCCAATTTCGCCAAGACGATGCCGACGCTGCGGCCGACCTTGATGGTGATCGATCTCGACCGCTTCAAGCAGGTCAACGATTCCGTCGGCATCGCGGTCGGCGATTCCATCCTGCTCACGCTCGCGCGGCGGCTGTCGCGCATCCTGAAGCCCCAGGACACGCTGGCGCGGCTGGCCGGCGATCAGTTCGGTCTGATCCTGCTGTCCGAGCAGGATCCCGCCCGCATCACGGCGTTTGCCGAGACCATCCGCAAGACCATCCGCGCGCCGATCGCCTTCAACGAGCGCGAGATCTTCCTGACCGCCTCGATCGGACTCGCGCTGTCCGACCCGCAGACCCAGCTGTCGGAAGACATCATCAAGGATGCCGAGCTGGCGATGTATCACTCCAAGCGCATCGGCGGCGACCGCATCGACGTCTACAAGCCGGCGATGCGCGCCCGCAAGAACGACCGCCTGACGCTCGAGAGCGAGCTGCGCCGCTCGATCGAGCGCCAGGAGATCACGATCCTGTACCAGCCGATCGTGCGGCTGGAGGATCGCTCGATCGCCGGCTTCGAGGCCTTGGCCCGCTGGGATCATCCGAAGCTCGGCCGGATGTCGCCGATCGAGTTCATCACCATCGCCGAGGAGATCGGCCTGATCGTCGATCTCGGCACCTTCGTGCTCGACCAGACCGCGCGGCAGCTCTCGGTCTGGCAGCGCGCGACGCGGCTGCGCGAGCCGATCTTCGCCAGCGTCAACGTCTCGTCGCGCCAGCTGCTCCGCCACGACCTTATCCACGACATCCGCTCGGTGCTGGCGCGCTCGTCGGTGGCGCGCGGCTCGCTCAAGATCGAGCTGACGGAATCGCTGGTCATGGAGAATCCCGAGCACGCGGCGCAGATGCTGACGCGCATCCGCGAGCTCGGCGTCGGCCTCTCGATCGACGATTTCGGCACCGGCCACTCCTCGCTCGCCTATCTGCAGCGCTTCCCGTTCGACACCTTGAAGATCGACCAGTCCTTCGTGCGCACCACCGCGCGGGGCACCCGTCCGGTGATCCTCAAATCGATCATCGCGCTGGCCCACGATCTCGGCATGGATGTGGTGGCGGAGGGCGCGGAGACGGACTCCGATGCCGTCGAGCTCTATCAGCTCGGCTGCGAATACGCCCAGGGCTACGCCTTTGGCGAGCCGATGGACGCCGACGCCGCGATGCGGCTGTTGACCGAAGAGCGGCTGGAAGCGGCAAGCTGAGGGCTGCAATGCATCCAGGGGCGCGACAGCCTCAGGATGCATCTTTTCTTTTGCTTCGTTTCAGGTAGAGTTACCGCGGTACCGCGTAGAGGTGCCGTGTGAGTGATGACCGATGCGTGCTTGCGAGGCAGAAGGCTCGCGACATCGCCTGTTCGCGACGCGCCTAGTCCGTCTCGAACTGCGACAGCGCCGTGAGCGCACGGCGATAATTGTCGGCGCCGAGGCGGCGCGCCACGCGCTTCTCGTGGGCAGCCACCGCGACATTCGCCTTCTTCAGGATCATGCGGCCACGCGGCGTCAGGCCGAGTGCATGCGCGCGGCGGTCCTGCTCGGAGCGCTCGCGCACGATCAGCCCGGCCTGCTGCAGATCGTCGAGCAGGGCGACCATGCGCGCGCGCTCGATGCCCAGCGCCCCGGCGACAGCGATCTGCGTGGCGCCGGGATTGGCGGCGATCGTCTCCAGGATCGAATAGAGGATGACGTCGAGCTCGATCGGTGCAAGCGCCGCGTTGACGTCACGGAAGATCCAGTGCTGCAGGCGCCGGACGAAATAGCCGAGATGGCTCTCGAGCTCGCCGAGGCCGATCCGGGCGTCCTGTCTCGCTACGTCTCGTTGCGCGCGTGCGCGCTCGCTCTTGGGCATGCTGGCTCACTGATATGAGATGCCCATGCCTAGACCCGCGGCATCGCCAGAACAAGCCGCCGCAACTGGTCACGGGAACAATAATTGCAACTTACAACTATTCTGTTAGTCTGACGGGCAACGAATATCAGATGGGAGGGAGGAGCCATGTCGCGCTCAACGACTGCGGCTGACCGCATTGTGACGGCAATGCAGCGGAGCCATGGAGCGGATCGCACGCCGCAGCGCACCGTGTTCTCTCGCCGCGGACCTGCGGGCACGGCTCCCGTCGACATCGCCTCCAACGCAGCGGAGGCCTCCCATGGCGAATGCTGAACGTCGCACCGAACCGCAACCCGCCATGTTTGCCGAGCCGTCGATCGAGGCGATCAGGCGCAAGGACGGCGCCATCATCCTGCGTTCACGCATGGAGCTGCTGCCCGCCGCACGCTGCACCGGCGAATGGCTGGAGCACTGGGCGGGCACCGTCCCGGACCGGACGTTCCTGGCCGAGCGCCGCGGCGAGACCTGGACCTGGCTTACTTATGGCGAGACGCTCGCACAGGCTCGCGCCGCAGCCGCCTGGATGCTGGCGCAGGGACTAAGCCCCGACCGCCCGCTCGCGATTCTCTCCGACAACAGCATCGCGCATGCGGTGCTGGCGCTCGCCGCACAGCATGTCGGCATTCCCGTCTGCGCGATCTCGCCGGCCTATTCGCTGATGTCGACCGATCACGAGAAGCTGCGAGCGATGATCAAGCTGCTCGATCCCGGCGCCATCTTCGTCGCCGCGCACGGCCCGTTCGCCCGCGCGCTCCAGGCGATCGACGGCCTGCACCGCGCGACGATCATCACCGGCGATGGCGAGGGCTCCGGCGCCGTGCCGCTGCAGACCTTGACCACGACGAAGCCCGGCCCGGAGGTCGACCGCGCCTTTGCCGCAGTGACACCCGACACGATTGCAAAGCTGCTGTTTACCTCGGGCTCCACCGGCCAGCCGAAGGCCGTGATCAACACGCACCGGATGCTGACGATGAGCCAGCAGGCCAAGGGCCAGCTCTGGACGTTTCTGCGCGAGGTCGAAGGCGGCCCCGTCATCGTCGACTGGCTGCCATGGAGTCACACCTTCGGCGGCAACCACAATTTCAACCTGGTTCTCGCCCAGGGCGGCTCGATCTATATCGACGGCGGCAAGCCCGCGCCCGGCCTGTTCGAGGCCTCGCTCGCCAATCTCAGGAGCATGGTGCCGACGATCTATTTCAACGTGCCGCGCGGCTTCGACATGCTGGTCGCAGCGCTCAAGACGGACAATGAGCTGCGGCGGAAATTCTTCTCCGGCGTGAAATGCATCCTCTATGCAGCGGCGGCGCTGCCGCAGAATCTCTGGGATGCGCTCAACGAGATGAGCATGGCGACGATCGGCCGCCCGGCGCCGCTGGTGTCGGCCTGGGGCGCGACAGAGACCTCGCCACTCGCGACCGACTGCCACTTCTTCGCCGAGCGCGCCGGCAATATCGGCGTGCCGATTCCTGGCACCGAGCTCAAGCTGGTGCCCACCGGCGAGAAGCTCGAGGTCCGCGTGCGTGGCGCCAACGTGATGCCCGGCTATTGGAAGGCGCCCGAGATCACCGCCGCCGCCTTCGACGAAGAAGGCTTCTACAAGATCGGCGACGCCGTGAAGCTCGCCGACCCCGATCATCCGGAGCGCGGCCTATTCTTCGACGGCCGCATCACCGAGGACTTCAAGCTCAGCTCCGGCACGTGGGTGAATGTCGGCGCGTTGCGTATCGCCGGCATCGCCGCGCTGGCGCCGCTGGTGCAGGATATCGTGATTGCCGGCCACGGCACCGACGAGGTTCACTTCCTGATCGTGCCGAACGTTCCGGCCTGCCGCAGCAAGGCTGGGCTGGCGGACACAGCCTCAGTCGGCGAGGTGCTCGCGCATCCCGCAGTGCGCCAGGCGGTTGCGCAAGGGCTGACGAGACTGCGCACCGAAGCCATCGGCTCGTCGCGCTACGCGACCCGCGCGCTGCTGATGGCGGAGCCTCCCTCGCTCGACGCCGGCGAGATTACCGACAAGGGTTACATCAACCAGCGTGCAGTGCTGAGCCGTCGTGCCAATCTCGTCGCAAGGCTGCAGGACGATGCGGCGTCCGACCTCATCAGGCCGAGTCCAAGCTCCTCCTGAGCGACACGAGGAGCCGAGGCCCGACACCGCGTGCGTCCCCGACAACCGCCGGTGGGGCGGCGCCGGAGCCGAGCCGCTGCGTTGAGTTCGTCTCCGTGCGAACCTTTCGGCCGCGTAGTCCGTAGTACTACGTGCAAGACGGCCTCAATTCGGCATGATGCTACCATGGTCACTTAACCGGGCATCAACTGCGATTCCTTAAATTCGCTCGGGAATTTGATCCTTCTCGTGCCCGGGTACATTCATGGCTCAGCCGCGCTTTTCTCTTGCCCTGCGGATCTACGCGATCATCGGGCTGTCTTTCTGTGGACTCATCGGGCTCGCTGCGACGCAAAGCCAGAATCTCGCGACGGCCCTGAAGGATCAGCGGCAAAGCGAGCTCACCCATCTGACCGAGACCGCCCTCAGCATCGCGCGCGAGGAATACGATTCGATCGCGCGCGACAAGATCGCGCCCGAGGCCGCGCAGAAGAAGGCGGCGGAACGAATCGGCAAGCTGCGCTATGGCAGCGGTGACTACTTCTGGATCAACGACATGACCCCGAAGATGGTCATGCATCCGATCAAGCCGGAGCTCAACGGCCAGAACCTCGCAGACAACAAGGATCCGAACGGCAAGCGGCTGTTCATGGAGATGGTCGACGTCGTCAAGCGGCAGAAGGCCGGCGTGGTCGACTACATGTGGCCGAAGCCCGGCAAGGACGCGCCCCAGCCGAAGATGTCCTACGTCGCCGGCTTCGAGCCCTGGGGCTGGATCATCGGCACCGGCGTCTATGTCGACGATCTCGAAGCGCAGATGTGGGAGAGCAAGCGCGGCGTGTTCATTGCCGCAATGCTGGTGATGCTGATCATCGGATCGATCACCTTGATCATCGCGCGCCGGATGTCGTCGGGGCTGGCGTCCATGGGCGCCGCGCTGACCGAGCTCGGCCACGGCAATTTCGAGATCAAGCTGCCGGGCCTGACCCGCAGCGACGAGCTCGGCGACATGGCGCGCTCGATCGAGCAGTTCAGGCAGAAGACCGAGGAAAAGGCGCGGCAGACCGCCATGCTCGAGGATGAGCAGCGCCAGGTCGCCGAGCGGATCAAGAGCAAGGCGCTGCAGGAGATGGCGGAGGCGGTGGAGCAGGCCGCCAGCAGGGCCGTCGGCGAGGTCGCCGAGGGCACCGGCCAGATGGCCGGTAACGCCAAGTCGATGACCGACAGCGCCCTGACGCTGGAGCGCAACTCGAGCAGCGTCGCGGCGGCCGCCGAGCAGGCGCTCGCGACCACGCAGACGGTCGCCAAGGCCTCGTCGCAGCTCGCCGCATCGATCTCGCAGATTTCCAGCCAGGTGAACTCTTCGCGCGAGCTGACGCGCAAGGCCGTGGCGGCCTCGTCCGAGGCCCAGGCGACGATTGCGAAGTTGTCGGAAGCGGCCGACAAGGTCGGCGCCGTGACCAGCCTGATCAGCGAAATCGCCGGACAGACCAATTTGCTGGCGCTGAACGCGACCATCGAGGCCGCCCGGGCCGGCGACGCCGGCCGCGGCTTTGCCGTCGTCGCCTCCGAGGTCAAGTCACTGGCCGAGCAGACCGCAAAAGCGACCAGTGAGATCGCGCAGCAGATCGCCGAGATCCAGGACTCGACGCGAGCCTCGGTGAGCTCGATCGGCGCAATCGGAGAGGTCATCCGCAACGTCGAGGCGGTATCCTCCGGAATTGCGGACGCGATCCAGGCGCAGAACAGCGTAACCATCGAGATCTCGCGCACGGTCGAGGAGACCTCGGCCGCGGCCCGCGAGGTCGCCACTCAGATCGCCGAGGTGTCCCGCGAGGCCAGCGAGGCCGGCCGGCGCTCGACCGACATCCGCGACGGCTCGACCACTGTCGCCGAGAAGGTACAGCGGCTGCGCACCGAACTGGTCCGCGTGATCCGGACCTCCACGGCCGACGTCGACCGCCGGCTCTCGACCCGGCTCAACATCAATCGCCCGGGCACGCTGCAGGTGAACGGGGACCCCATCTCGGTCGTCGTTCGCAACCTGTCGCTCGGCGGCGCCCTGCTCGAATCCGTTCCGGTGCGCCTGTCGGTGAACACGTCGGTGACGCTCGCGATCGGTGGCATGGTGTCCGACCTGCCGGGCACGGTCACCCGCGTCGGCGACAGAACGGCGCTCGTGCAGTTCACGCTGAACCCCGAGCAGACGGCGCGACTGACGGCCCTGGTCTCCGACCGCCAGGCGGCGTAACGCGCGACCAGACCCGCGTCAGCGGAAATGGCAGGCGACGAGATGCCCCTCGTCGCTCGCCTTGAGCGGCGGCACTTCCTTGCTGCACACGTCCTTGGCGATCGGGCAGCGGGTGTGAAAATGGCAGCCCGACGGCGGATTGATCGGGCTCGGCACCTCGCCCTTGAGACGGACGCGCTTGCGCTTCACGCTCGGATCCGGGATCGGCACCGCCGACAGCAGCGCCTCGGTGTAGGGATGCTTCGGCGCCGAATAGAGCTGGCGTGACGGCGCGGTCTCGACGATGCGGCCGAGATACATCACCGCGACGCGGCGGCTGATGTGCTCAACCACCGAGAGGTCGTGCGCGACGAACAGATAGGCGATGCCGAACTTCTGCTGCAGATCCTCGAGCAGGTTGATGACCTGCGCCTGGATCGAGACGTCGAGCGCCGACACCGGCTCGTCGCAGATGATCAGCTTGGGCTCGACCGCGATCGCACGCGCAATGCCGATGCGCTGACGCTGGCCGCCGGAGAATTCGTGCGGATAGCGCGTCATGTGGTCGGCCTGCAGGCCGACGGTCTCGAGCAGATGGACGATGCGCGCTTCATATTGTTGTCGCGATGCCGCCAGCCCATGGATCGTCAGCGCCTCGCCGATGATGGCGCCGATCGTCATGCGCGGGTTGAGCGAGGCGTACGGATCCTGGAAGATGATCTGGATGTCGCGGCGCAGCGCGCGCAGGTTTTCGCCCGACAGCGCGATGACGTCCTTACCCTCGAACTTCAGCTCGCCCGAGCTCGGCTCGATCAGCCGGAGCACGCAGCGGCCGGTGGTCGACTTGCCGCAGCCGGACTCTCCGACCAGGCCGAAGGTTTCGCTCGGCTCGATGTGGAAGTTGACGCCGTCGACCGCGCGCACGCTCCCGACCTGGCGCTTCAGCAGCCCGCCGCGGATCGGAAACGCCTTGGTGAGGTTGCGCACCGTGAGCAGCGGCGCCGGCGCGGTGGAAGGGGCAATGGCAGCTTCGATCATCACAGCAACGTCTCTTCGGCGCGGATGCACGCCACCTTGTGGCCGGGCTCGATCTCGCGGAGCGGAGGCTGCGCGATCCTGCAATCGGGAATGGCGAAGCGGCAGCGCGAGGCGAAGCGGCACCCCTCCGGCGGATTGACCAGCTTCGGCACGCTGCCCGGGATGCTCTCCAGCCGGCTCTTCTTGACCGCTGCGAGATCGATGCGCGGGATCGAGCGGATCAGGCCCTGGGTGTAGGGATGGCGTGGATTGGCGAACAGGCGATCGACCGGCGCCTCCTCCGCCACCCGGCCCGCATACATCACGACGACACGCTGGGCGACCTCGGCGACCACACCCATGGCGTGGGTGATCAGCATGATCGACATGCCGAGCCGCTCTTTCATGTCGAGCAGCAGATCGAGGATCTGCGCCTGGATCGTCACGTCGAGCGCCGTGGTCGGCTCGTCGGCGATGAGGAGCTTGGGATTGCACGACAGCGCCATCGCGATCATCACCCGCTGGCGCATGCCGCCGGAGAAATGATGCGGATAATCGTTCACGCGGGCTTTCGGATTGGGGATCTGCACCAGCGCCAGCATCTCCGCCGCGCGATCCATCGCCGCCTTCTTGGACAGGCCCTGATGCAGCCGGATCACCTCGGCGATCTGGTCGCCGACCGTGTACACCGGATTGAGCGAGGTCATCGGCTCCTGGAACACGATCGCGATCTCGCTGGCGCGGATCTTGTTCATCTCCGACGAGCCCAGCGGCACCAGGTCGCGGCCCCGCCACAGGATCTGGCCCCCCGCGATGCGCCCGGGCGGCATCGCGATCAGCTTCAGCACCGACATCGCGGTCACGGTCTTGCCGGAGCCGGACTCGCCGACGACACACAGGGTCTCGCCGCTGCCGATCGAGATGTCGACGCCGTCGACGGCCTGAACCTGGCCCTCGTCGGTGTTGAAATAGGTCTTCAGCCCCTTGATCTCGAGGAGCGGAGCTACGCGCGCGTCCATCACATCACCTTCCGCGGATCGAGCGCATCGCGCAGGCCATCGCCGATGAAGTTGATCGCGATGACGGTGAGGAAGATCGCGCCGCCGGCGAACAGCGCCCAATGCGGCGCGATGTCGAGATAGTCCTTGGCGTCGAACAACAGCCGGCCCCAGGTTGGAATGTCCGGCGGGAAGCCGAGGCCGAGAAACGACAGCGTCGATTCCGCGATGATCGCGGCGGCGACGTCGATCGTGCCGGCGACGATGACCGGGCCGAGCGCATTCGGCAGGATGTGACGTGCGACGAGACGGAAATTGGAGGCGCCGAGCGCGCGCGCGGCTTCGACGAACTCCTTCTCGCGCAGCGACAGGAACTGCGCGCGCACCAGCCGCGCCACCGGCATCCAGCGGAAGCCGCCGATCACCAGCACGATCAGGACGAAGGTGCCGCCCTCCGGCCCGACCAGGCCCTTCAGCAGGTCGCGGAACAGATAGATCACGAGCAGCAGCAACGGCAGCTGCGGCAGCGACAGGAACAGGTCGGTCAGCCACATCAGCGCGGCATCGACCGGCCCCTTGGAGTTGCCGGCAATGGCCCCGATGACGACGCCGACGAACAGGCCGACCGCCATCGCCGCAAAGCCGACCGCGAGCGAGATGCGGCCGCCATAGATCATGCGGGCGAGAAGATCCTGGCCGAGATCATCGGTGCCGAACGGATGGTCCCATGACGGCGCCGCGAGCCGCGCGGTGAAATCGATCTCGTTGATCGGCACCCGCCAGATCCACGGGCCGACGACGATCGCGAGCGCCAGCAGCGCCAGCACGACGATGCTGACGGCCGCGAGGCGATGGCGCAGGAAGCGCCTGATGGCATCTCGTCCGGGCGAGAAGCGGCGTTTCTTCGAAGCCGGCGCGAGCGCCGTCTCAACGGAAGGAGATGCGTGGGTCAAGCCAGCCATACAGGATATCGGCGATGAGGTTGAACAGGACGACGAGGCAGGCGAACACGAAGGTCACCGCCATGATGACGGGCGTATCGTTGGCGAGGATCGCGCTGATCAGGAGCGAGCCGATGCCGGGAATGCGGAAGATCTGCTCGGTGACGATGGCGCCGCCGAACACCGTGGGCATCTGCAGCGCCACCAGCGTCACCACCGGGATCAGCGCATTGCGCACCACGTGCTTGACGATGACCTTGCTCTCGTCGAGCCCCTTGGAGCGCGCCGTCGTGACGTAATCGAGCTTGATGACGTCGAGCACGGCCGAACGCACGTAGCGCGTATACGACGCGGCCTGATAGAGGCCGAGCACGGTGACCGGCATCACCGCCTGCTTGAAGTTCTCCCACCACCACATCCAGCCCGTGGCCTGGATGTCGGCACGATAGACGAACGGCAGCCAGCCGAGATTGACGCTGAAGATCAGGATCAGCAGCAGGCCGGTGAAGAAGGTCGGCAGCGAGAAGCCGATGAAGGCGAAGGTGTTGGCGATCTGGTCGAAAATCGAATAGGGCCGCCGCGCCGCCAGCACGCCGACCGGGATCGCCACGATCAGCGCCAGCAGCTGCGCGGTGCCGACCACGTAGAGCGTGGCCGGGATGCGCTGCAGGATCAGGGTGTCGACGTTGACTCGGCTGGCGAACGAGAAGCCCCAATCGCCATGGATCATGGCGACCAGCCAGCGCACGTAGCGCACCATGATCGGATCATCCATGCCGAACTTGACGCGCAGGGCCTCGCGAACCTCCGGGGGAATGTTCGGGTTGCTCGCGAGCTCGCCGAACGGATCGCCCGGCGCTAGCGCAAGCAGCACGAACAGAATGAGGCTGATGCCGAGCAGGCTCGGCACGGCGACGATGAGGCGCCTGAGAAGGTAGTTTCCCATCGCTCCACCTCTACGATGTCTGGCTGGTCATGCTGATGGCGCGATCAGGTCTCGCGATACCAGTTGGCAATCTGCCAGAGATCGTTGTCCCAGCCGCTCTTGTTCGCGACCATGCCGTTCTTCAGACCGATGCAGTTGCGGCGGTTGATCTCGGGCAGGATGTAGTTGTCCTGGACCACGAGATCGTTGAGCTTGATGAACAGCGCCGCACGCTTGACCGGATCGAGCTCGCTCGAGGCCTGCTTGTAGGTCTCGTCATACTCCTTGTTCCGCCAGCGCGAGATGTTGCGGCCCTGCCACTTGTTCTCCTTGGTCGAAACCTCCCACGAGGTGAACTGGTTCATGAAGAACTGTGGGTCGGCCTGCGGCATGGTGGTCTGGTACATCTCCATGTCGCAGTAGAAGTGCGGATAGGTGTCGGGGTTGGCCGGGTCGGAGGAGAAGAACACCGAAGCCACCACCGACTTCAGCTCGACCTCGATGCCGGCCTTCTGGAACGCCTGCTTGATGATCGCCTGGTTCTTCTGGCGCGGCGCGTTGATCGAGGTCTGGAACACCAGCTTGATCGGCTTGCCGTCCTTCTCGCGAATGCCGGACGAATTCTTCTTCCAGCCAGCCTCCTCCAGGATCTGGTTGGCCTTCTCGATCGAGAACTCGAACTTGTTGTTCGGCGAGCGGAAGCGCTCCGGGTTGTTGAGGAAGTTCGCGGTCGCAACGCCGGCGCGGCCATAGATGAACTTCTGCACCGAGGCGCGGTCGATCAGGAGGTTGATGGCCTTGCGCACCGCCGGGTCGGTGAAGAACGGATGCTTGGTCTTCACGCTGGAGCGCTCGCCGTCGACCTCGGTCCAGGGATCGGTGGTGTTGAGCGCGATGTACTCGATATGGCCGGTGACCGTGAGCTGCGCCCTGCCCTGTCCGCCGGCTTCCAGCTTGGTCAGGATCTCGTCCTCGACCTGCAGATTGTAGGCGTAGTCGTACTCGCCGGTCTGCAGCACCGCACGCGCCGCGGACACCGCGTCACCACCGCCCTTGACCTCGACCGTGTCGAAATACGGCCGGTTGGCCTGGTGATAATCGGGATTGCGCTTGGCGGCGATGGAATCGCCGGGCTTGAAGTCGACGTAGACGTAGGGGCCGGTTCCGACCGGCTTCAGGTTGGTCGGCGCCTCGCGCGACTTGGCGCCGATATAGTCGGCGAACAGATGCTTCGGAATGACCAGGCCGTAGGCAGCGACGAACGGATCGGCCCAGAACGGCGTCGGCTGCTTGAAGTTCAGCTTCACCGTGTAGTCGTCGATCTTGTCGATCGACTTGATGCCGCGATAGCTGCCGACGGACACTGCGGCGGTATCGGGATTGACCGAATATTCCCAGTTGAAGATGACGTCGTCGGCGGTGAACGGCTTGCCGTCATGCCATTTCACGCCCTGCTTCAGCTTCCAGGTGACGGAAAGACCGTCGGCGGCGAGCAGGCCGTTCTCCTTGCTCGGAATTTCGGCGGCAAGGATCGGCACCAGATTGCCGTCGGCATCCCAGCCGGCGAGCGGCTCGTAGAACAGCCGGCTCGCTTCCTGATCCTTGGTGCCGTTGGCGAAATGCGGGTTGAGCAAGGTCGGCGCCTGCCAGAACAGCAGCTTGAGCGGACCGCCGCCCCCGGCCTTGGTCGGCTTGTACGTGATCGGTTCGGCCGCCTGGACGACGCCGGAATGGGCGAGCATCGCGCCGGCCATCGGCGCGGTCAGTCCCACGGCAATCATCCGCTGCACAAATTCGCGCCGCGACAGGCGCCCTGTTTTGACATCAGCGATCTGGCTACGGAGGTCACGCTCGTTCATTCATCGACTCCAGTGTGGTGCTGATTGCCAAAAAAAGCGCCCCGCCAAACATCATCGCGGAGCTGCACAAAATTGGATCAGCCTTCGAAGCCAGTGTCAAAGCAGAATCCGGGCCAATTTCGTAATATGGAAGGGAATGTTTGTCGCACGCCGCAGTGCGGTAAAAGCTTGCTGCGAAGCATCCCCGGAAAATGGAACTGCTTCCGCCGTGACGGCCACGGCGGAGAGCGTCGTTTGGCCAGTTCCGAGCTTGCGCTCAGCTTTCCCGGTACCAGCTGGGTAGCTGCCAGAGATCGTTGTCCCAGCCCGAGGAATGCGTCTGCAGCCCCTTGCGGATGCCGCTGACGCGAGGGCGGTTGAGCTCCGGCAGCACGTGGCGACCCGCGCAGACCGTATCGTTGAGCTTGATGTAGAGCGCGGCGCGCTTCACCGGATCGAGCTCGCGCGTCAGCTCGTTGTAGAGATCGTCGAACTCCTTGCTCTGCCAGCGCGAGATGTTGCGGCCCTGCCATTTGTTGGCCTTGGTGGCGGCCTCCCACGACACGTACTGGCTCAGGAAGACCTGCGGCTCCGGCGACGCCATCGTCATCAGGTACATTTCCATGTCGCAGTAGAAATGGCTGTAAGTGTCGGGATTGGCGATGTCGCTGGAGAAGAACACCGACCCGACGACCGACTTCAGCTCCATCTCGATGCCGGCCTTCTGGCAGGCCTGCTTGATGATCGCCTGGTTCTTCTGCCGCGGGCCGTTGGTCGAGGTCTGGAACACGATCTTGAGCGGCTTGCCGTCCTTCTCGCGCACGCCGCTCGCGCCCTTTGTCCAGCCGGCGCTCTCAAGAATCTGATTGGCCTTCTCGATGTTGAACTCGAAGCTCGTGTTCTTCGAGCGATAGCGCTCGGGATTGTTGATGCAGTTCGCCGTGGCGATGCCTCCGCGGCCGTAGATGAACTTCTGGATCGAGGTGCGGTCGATCAGCAGGTTGATCGCCTCGCGCACGGCCGGATCCGAGAACAGCGGATGCCTGGTCTTGAGACTCGACCGCTCGCCGTCGACCTCGACATTGGGATCGGTGGCGTTGAGCAGGATGAATTCGAGATTGCCGGTCGGCACGATCTCGGCGACACCGGTGCCGCCGGCCTCCAGCTTGACCAGGATCTCGTCCTCGACCTGCAGATTCCACGCGTAGTCGAACTCGCCGGTCTGCAGCACCGCGCGCGCGGCCGATACCGCATCGCCGCCGCCCTTGATCTCCAACGTGTCGAAATACGGCCGGTTCGGCATGTGATAGTCGGGATTGAGCTTGCCCGTCAGCATGTCGCCGGGCTTGAAGTCGACGAACAGGTAGGCGCCGGTGCCGACCGGCTTGAGATTGTTCGGCGCCTCGCGCGACTTGGCGCCGATATAGTCGCCGAACAGATGCTTCGGAATGATCGCGCCACGCCCGCCGACGAACGGCGTGAACCATTGCGGTGTCGGCTGGCTGAACACGAGCCGGACGGTGTGGTCGTCGATCTTCTCGATCGTCTTGATGTCCTTGTAGTCGCCGATCGTGACCGCCGACGTCTCCGGGGTGCTGGCATATTTCCAGTTGAAGATCACGTCCTCGGCCGTGAAAGGCTGACCGTCATGCCATTTCACGCCGGGTTTGAGCTTCCAGACGACCCAGGTGCCGTCGGACGCGACGGTGCCGTTGGCGACGCTGGGAATCTCGGCCGCGAGCACCGGCACGAGATTGCCCTCGGCATCCCAGCCGGCCAATGGCTCGTAGAACGCGCGCGAGGATTCCTGGTCCTTGGCCCCGATCGCAAAATGCGGATTGAGCAGCGTCGGCGCCTGCCAGAACAGAATCCGCAGCGGTCCGCCGCCGCCGGCCTTGGTCGGCTTGTAGGGAAACGCCTGCGCGGCCATGGCGACCCCGGAATGCGCCAGCATCATTCCGGCCAGCGGCGCGGTCAGCCCGAGGGCAAGCATCCGCTGCACGAAGTCGCGGCGCGACAGCCGCCCCTCTTTGACCGCAGCGATCTCGCGGCGGAGGTTCTGTTCATTCATGGCCGTGTCTTTCTCCAAACCTTCGGCGACTATTTGAGCGGGCTGCCGTCGCCCCTTCAAGGCTCCGTATGGCCGCATGCGCGGCGGCCTCCAGCCGAAGGCACGATCCGGGCCAACGGCTGCGACACCGATTCAGCGCGGCGGCTTCAGCTTGCGGAAACGGACGCCCTTTCCATCGGGCAGCCGCGTGGCGACATAGCCCGCCGCGAGGCAGGCCTCGCGCTGCGGCATCTTCTCCTGCGGACTGCGCAGGCTGTCCCACCAGGAAGCTCGCTGCGCGGCGCGCGGCAGGCTGTCGCCGATCAGCTCCTCGATCTCATCGAGGCTGAGCACCAGCTCGGGACGGCTCTGCCGCTCCAGGTAATCGCGCAGGGCATCATAGTCGGGCAAGTTCAACTCCATCGGACAGGGCAGCCTCGGCGCGCCGCAACTCGCGACTGCAATCACTCGTTAACCTAACATGGGTTACTTCGGCGTATCCGTCAGGCTACGGACGGGACTCCACGGGGACGGGACGAGCCGATGCGCTGGAAACGCCGAACGGGCCAGGCCAAGCCGCCTTGGCGTCTCTCGGCGCGCACGCTGGTGACCTGCTCCATCTCGACCATCATCGGTTTCTCCGCCATCTGTGCCAGCGTCATGATCGACCTGCGCCGGGGCGAGGACGTCCGCGCCCGGCAGTCGCTGGACAATCTCGCCGCCGGCATCGGCGCCGACATCAGCCGCAACATCGAGCTGTACGATCTCTCCTTGCGCGCGGTCGCCGGCAACCTGTTGCTGCCCGAAATCAAGCAGGTCAGCAAGCCGATCCGCCACCTGATCCTGTTCGATCGGGCTTCCACCGCGAGGAATTTCGGCGCCATCCAGGTGTTCGACGCCGCGGGACGGCTCACCATCGACTCGGCGAGCCTCGATCCTCTGCCCGAGGACCGCAGCGATGCCGAATTCTTCCAGGTGCATCGCGATCGCGCCGACATCGGCCTCTTTGTCAGCCGGCCCGCGGAGCGTGGCGGCCAATATTTCATCGTGCTCAGCCGCCGCGTCTCCGCGCCCGACGGCGGCTTCGCCGGCGTCGTCGCCGGCTCGATCCGCCTCGGCTATTTCCGCGACCTGTTCAGCCGGCTCTCGCTTTCGCCCGGCGTCGGCATCACCGTGTTCGGGCGCGACGGTACCATCATCGTCACCGCGCCGTTCGATGCCGCTGCGATCGGCCGCAATCTGGCACGGGCGCCGGAGGTGACCCGCGCTCTCACCGAGCCGAGCGGCTGGTCGAGCACCGGCGCGCTGGACGACCAGTCGCGGCTGCTGATCTGGCACAACGGCAACGATCCGCTGGTAGTGGTCGCCAGCCGGACCTGGGACAGCGTCTATGCGGTCTGGCGCAACGAGGCCGCGCAGATTGGCGCGATGATGCTGGCGCTCATCGTGTTCGTGCTCGCCGCAACGCAAGTCGCCGCGCGCGAGATCCAGCTGCGCACCAAGGTCGAGTCGAGCCTCGAACGGCTGGCCACCACCGATCCACTGACCGGCCTGAAGAACCGTCGCAAGTTCGACGAGACGATCGAGATCGAGTGGCGGCGCGCGCAGCGGGCGCAGGCCCCGCTGGCGCTGCTGATGATCGATGCCGATCATTTCAAGAGCTACAACGATACCCATGGGCACCAGGCGGGCGACCAGGTGCTGGTCGGGATCGCCGTCTGCATTTCGGATTCGGTGCGGAGGGCCGGCGACTGCGCGGCGCGCTATGGCGGCGAGGAGTTCGCGGTGCTCCTGCCGGGGACCGCGGAGACCGACGCGCTGCACGTGGCGGAGACGATCCGCACCAAGGTCGCGCTCTGGGCGGGAGAGACGGCCAACACCTCGATCAGCATCGGCGTCGCCAGCATCACGCCATCGCGCGAGACCGATTGGTCCGGCCTGTTGAATGCCGCCGACAGGGCGCTCTACATGGCCAAGGCGGCGGGCCGCAATTGCTGCGCCACCGCGGCGGTACAGCGGCCGCTCCGCTCAGTCGTGCTGGCGGCGTGACGCCGCCAGCCGCACCCGTCTTGCGATCAGCTCTTGGCCTCGAGGTACTTCTTCATGTCGGCGCGCAATCCGTCGCGCAGATCGGCGCGCGCCATGGCGAAGGCGATGTTGGCCTTCAGGAAGCCGGACTTCGAGCCGCAATCATGCCGCTCGCCGTCGAAATCCACGCCGTAGAACTTCTGCGTCTTCGACAGCCCGATCATCGCGTCGGTCAGCTGGATCTCGCCGCCGGCACCGCGCTCCTGCGTCGCCAGGATCTGGAAGATCTCCGGCTGCAAAATATAGCGCCCGGTGATCGAGAAGTTCGACGGCGCGGTGCCCTTGGCCGGCTTCTCGACCATGCCGTCGACCTCGAAGATCTTGCCGTCACGCGGGCCTACGCCGCAGATGCCGTATTGATGGGTCTGGTCCGCAGGCACCTCCTGCACCGCGAGCACGTTGCTCTTCTCGGGCAGCTTGCTGGCCGCAGCGATCATCTGCGCCAAGCAACCCGGCGCGTTCAGCACCAGCTCGTCCGGCAGCACCACCGCGAACGGCTCGTCGCCGACGATATCGCGCGCGCACCACACGGCGTGGCCGAGGCCGAGCGGCGCCTGCTGGCGGGTGAAGCTGACCGCGCCGGCCTCCGGCTGGTCGCGCGCCAGGATCTCGATCTCGGTCTTCTTGCCGCGCGCCGCGAGCGTCGCGTCGAGCTCGTACATGCGATCGAAATGGTCCTCGATCGCGGTCTTGTTGCGCCCGGTGACGAACACGAAGTGCTCGATACCGGCCTCCTTGGCTTCATCGAAGACGTATTGGATGAGCGGCTTGTCGACGATCGTCAGCATCTCCTTCGGCATCGCCTTGGTGGCGGGAAGGACGCGGGTGCCGAGACCGGCGACCGGAAAAACGGCTTTGCGGATCTTCATGGGGATGACTAGACCTTGTGGCGATATGAATGCGAAATCGATCGCATTTTAGGTAGCTCGTTTGCAGCCGAGAACAAAGGCGGATGTTGGTCCAGTGTTCCGCGCGAGGCGGATCGAAAGGCTAAATTTCGCTGCGGAAATCGTCTACCTTGTTAATCTCCCGTTAAGCAGGACCGGGCCTCGTGGAGGCCGATCTTCCACGCGATCTGGATCGAGACATGATGCGACGGAACGTGATGCTGACAGCTCTGAAGGCCGGTGCCGGGGCGGCAGTTCTGGCCACGGCGTTGACGGTGGTGTCCGGTTCCGCATTGGCGCAATCCGGCAATCCGCTGAACTTCCTGGACGGCCTGTTCACGGGGACCCTGACCAAGGGAAATCCAAGCCCAAGCCAGCCCGCGCAGGCTCCCTCCCCGGGCGGCCCGCAACCCTGGAGCGGCGAGGACGGCGCCTCCGGCCATCCGCTGATGACCGCGGCTGCGATTCGCGAGGCGGCGGGCAATTTCGATGCGTGCGTCGCCGGGATGTGGCCAGATGCCGCACGCCGCAACGTCACCCAGGACAATTTCCAGCGCTTCACCGCCGGCCTGTCGCCGGACCTGCGCATCATGGACCTGATGGACGCGCAGCCGGAATTCACCAAATCGATCTGGGATTATCTCGACATTCTGGTGAACGACAATCGCATGGCCAAGGGCCGCGAGGTGCTGGCGAAGTACAAGCCGCAGTTCGATGCGGTCGAACGCACCTATGGCGTCGACCGCTACATCATCGCCGCGATCTGGGGCATCGAGTCCAACTACTCGACCCAGATCGGTGACCGCAGCGTGCTGCAGTCGACTGCGACGCTCGCCTGCATCGGTCGCCGCCAGGCCTATTTCAAGGACGAGTTCCTGTCGGCGCTGGAGATCCTCAACCGCGGCGATCTCAGGCCCGAGCAGCTCCGCGGCTCTTGGGCAGGGGCCTTCGGCCCGACCCAGTTCATGCCCACCGCTTTCAAGCGCTTCGCCGTGGATGCCGACGGTGACGGGCGCCGCGACGTCGTCGACAACCCCGCCGACCTGATCGCCTCGACCGCCAACAACCTCAAGAAGGACGGCTGGCAGAGCGGCCAGAGCTGGGGCTACGAGGTCGTGGTGCCGCAGGGCTTCAACTACATGCTGGCCGACCGCGCCAAGAGCATGAGCTTCGGCCAATGGCAGCAGCTGGGGCTGCGCCGCGCCGACGGCCAGCCGTTCCCCGCCACGACCGAGAAGGCCTATCTGCTGGCGCCAGCGGGCGCCCAGGGACCCGGGTTCCTGATGCTGCAGAACTTTCGCGTCATCATGAAATACAATCCCGCCGAGGCCTATGCGCTGGCGATCGGGCATTTCGCCGACCGTCTGCGCGGCGCGCCGCCGTTCGTGCAGGCCTGGCCGCGCGAGGAGCGCACACTGTCGCGCGCCGAGCGGCTGGAGCTGCAGCAGCTGCTGGCCCAGCGCGGGTTTTACCGCGGTACGCCTGACGGCCAGTTCGGCGGCCAGACCCGCGAGGCATTACGGAGCTTCCAGGCCTCGATCGGGGCGCCGGCGGACGGTTTTGCCACCTCCGACGTGCTGGAACGGCTGCGCGGACGCTGATCTGCCCCGATCGGCCCGCTCCGGTAACCTTTTGGGGCGATTGCCAGGAGACATCAACACCATCCGGTGAATGCCCGTTTGCGGCCTGATTCGGGTCCTATTATATGGTTGGTCACGGTTTCGCCGCACAGCAGGTGCGGACGGGTGCGCATGTCAAAGCTGAAGTCCATCCTCAAGCTGTTGAACGAGCCCGGCCCGGCGGTCGTGCTGGCGGTCGTGATCGCCATGCTGGTCGGGATCACCGGCCCGGCCTCGGCCCAGTTCTTCAATTTCAACCCGTTCTCCTCACCCCGTCCGGCTCCGCGCGGCGGCGGCGGTGGCGGAGGCTGGTTCGGCGGCGATTTCTTCTCGCCATACCAGCCGCAGCAGCCGAAGAAGGTCACCCAGGACTACTCCAAGGCGCCGCCGCCGGAGAAGCGCGACAATGCCAGCGCACCGGACCGCAATGTGTTGGTGCTCGGCGACGGCATGGCCGACTGGCTCGCCTACGGCCTCGAGGACGCCTATTCCGAGCAACCGGACATGGGCGTCACCCGGCGGATCAGGACCACTTCCGGTCTCATCAAGTACCAGCCCAAGGGCGAGCCGGCCGACTGGGCCGCCGCCGCCAAGGGCATCCTGGCCACCGAGCGCGCCGACGCGATCGTGATCATGCTGGGGCTCAACGATCGGATCTCGATCCGCGAGCCGGCCGTCGAGAAGACCGACGACAAGAAGGCGGACAAGGCCAAGAAGGACGCCAAGGCCAAGCCCGGCGAGCCGAAGCCGGGAGATGCCAAGCCAGGAGAGGCCAAATCTGGAGAGGCCAAGTCTGGAGAGACGAAGGCTGGCGACGCCAAACCAGGCGACCCCAAGGCCGGAGATGCCAAGCCCGACGCGAGGACGGACACCGCCGCCAAGCCGGACAGTGAGCTGCCGCAGGACGAGGTCGACAACGACGCTCCCGCGGTCGCAGCGCCGGAGAGGACCGCGCGCGCACCGGGCGGCCTCACCGAATTTCGCGACGAGCGCTGGGTCGAGCTCTACACCAAGAAGATCGAGGAGCTGATCGCGGTCGCCAAGACCAAGGGCGTCCCGGTGCTGTGGGTCGGGCTGCCCGCCGTGCGCGGCCCCAAGGGCACGGCCGATACGCTGTTCCTGGATTCACTTTATCGCGACGTCGCCGGCAAGACCGGCATCACCTATGTCGACGTCTGGGACGGCTTCGTCGACGAGGCCGGCCGCTTCCTGCACAAGGGCCCGGATTTCGAAGGTCAGATCCGCCAGCTGCGCTCCTATGACGGCGTCTATTTCACCAAGCCCGGCGCACGCAAACTGGCGCATTATGCCGAACGCGAGATCAACCGGCTGCTCGCGGCCCGCTCCACGCCGCTGGAGCTGCCGAATGAGCCGGCCACGCCGGACGCCAATGCGGTCCCCGGCCAGCCCGCGCCGCGCCCGATGGCGGGGCCAATCCTGCCGCTGGTGGCCTCGTCGGTGGGCACCGATCAACTGCTCGGCGGCCCCGGCTCCCGCCCCGCGGCGGTCGACGCATTGGCCTCGCGAACGTTGGTCAAGGGCGAGGCGCTGAGCCCGCCAGCCGGACGCGCCGACGATTTCGCCTGGCCACGCCGCGAGGTCGGCCGCGAACAGGCCAAGGAGCCGCCGAAGGAGCTTGCCAAGCCGGATACGCCGGTCGCGTCGACGTCACCGGCCGAGGCCAATCCGGCAGCCTCTGGCCAGCTTCCGCTGCAGCAGCGACCGAAGCGGTTGACGACGCCGGCTGCACCTGGGCAAGCAGCGCCCAGTCAGGCGCAACAGCCGAATCCCAATGGACAGGCGAACCAGAACGGCCGGGGTTTCCAGGAGTTCTTCGGCTTCGGCGCGCCGCAACAACAGCCGGCGCCGCCACCGAGGCCGCCGGCCGCCCGCAATCCCAACGGCCCGCCGCGGCCGCCGGCAGCCGTGGGCCGTTCGGCGGCGGCGCTCGACGGGCCCATCCGCTGATCGCGGACGCAGCAGGATTGGTCAACGATCAGACCGTGACGCGACTCGATGCCTCAAATGACAAACCGGCCCGCATTCGGAGGAATGCGGGCCGGTTTTCGATTCAGTCAGTCGTCGTTCGCGCGAGATCTCAGTAGCGCCAGCGCTGCGGCTGCGGCCGGCTCGACGGGCGCATCAGCATGGCGAGCATGAAACCGATGCCTCCGGCGACCAGCAGCGCCCCCATCGGATTGTCCTGAACCCGCTTGGTCAGCGCCTGGGTGCCGTCACGCAGCGTGTCGGTGCTGCTGCCGAACGTGTCCTTGGCGTAGTCCATGGCCGCATCGCCGGCATCGCGCGCGGCGTCCTTGGCCTGGCCGTAGAGATTCTGCACGACACCCGACGCCTCGCGCGCACGCCCTGACGCCTGGGTGCTCTTGTCGCCGGTCATCTCACCGATGCTGCCTTCGACCTTGCCTGCGACATCCTTCGCCGTTCCGGTCAAACGATCCGTATCCATCGCCGCTTCTCCTTGTCTCGCGTTGCGGGCTTTCCGCTGTGCTAACCAGCAGGGACGAGGACGGTTCCGGCCGACTACAAAATCAGGCCGCCGTCGACGACGATGGTCTGACCGATGATGTAGGACGACAGCGGCGAGGCGAGGAACAATGCAGCGCCCGCCATGTCCTGCGGCGTGCCCAGCCGCCTCAGTGGAATGCGCTGCAGGGCGCCTTCCAGGCGCTGCGGATTGGCGGTCGTCACCTTCGTCATCTTGGTATCGACGAGACCCGGCGCGATGCCGTTGACGCGGATGCCGTCCGCGGCCCACGCCTCGGCCAACGTCCGTGTCAGCCCGACTGCACCGGTCTTGGACGCGTTGTAGGCCGGATTGCCCATGGTCGAATGAAAGGCCGCAGTCGACGACACGATGATCAGCGCGCCCTTGGCATCGCGCAGCAGACTGTGAAACTTCGTCGCACAGGCCATCAGGCTGATGAGATTGACCTCCATCACCTTGCGGAAGCCATCCATCGCGAACTCGCCGCGCCGGTACAGCACCGCGCCCTGTGCCAGCACCAGCACGTCGAGCCGCCCGAAGCGCGGCGCGAACGCCTCGATCGCGGCGGCATTGCTGACATCGAGCTGCTGGTAGTCCAGCCCGTCGAGATCGGAGCCTTCGTCAGCCGCATAGTCCGCCGCGCTGGCGCGCGTGCCGCAGACCGCGACATCGGCGCCCTGCTGTCGAAACGCCTGCGCGATGCCGTTACCGATGCCGCTGGAGCCGCCGACCACCAGCACCTGCCGTCCCGAGAAATCGAGCGCGTTCATCTCCCTGGCCCTTGTCTTGTTGTTTGTTCGACCTGTGTGGAGAGCACCGGCCGCGCTGTCAACGCCCGCGGCCTCACTTCGCCGGCGTCAGCCGCTTGAGCCGGCCGGGCGAGTCGTCCTCGATGATCCAGACCGCGCCGTCGGGCGCGACCGCAACGTCGCGGATGCGCTCGCCCATGTCCCAGCGCTCGGCCTCGTCCGGCTGGCCGTCCCCACGGAACGCCACACGCACTAGCGCGTGCGCCCTGAGCCCCCCGATCAGCGCCGATCCCTTCCATTGCGGGAACAAGGCGCCATCGTAGAAGGCGAGGCCCGCGGGCGCGATCACCGGATCCCAATAGAGCGGCGGCGCCGTGAGATCCGGCCGTGTCGCATGACGCGGGATCGGCGTGCCGTCGTAATTGTCGCCGTTCGAGACCAGCGGCCAGCCATAGTTCTTTCCCGGTTCGATCAGGTTCAGCTCGTCGCCGCCGCGCGGGCCCATCTCGTGCAGCCAGAGCCGGCCGTCCGGGGCGAAGGCAAGGCCGTAGGGATTGCGATGGCCCGTGGTCCATGTCTGGGCCCGCACACCCTTGTCCTCGGCCATCGGATTGTCCGAGGGCGTCGCGCCATCGAGATTGAGCCTGAGCACCTTGCCGCGGGCCTGGCGTGGATCCTGGGCGCTGGTCGGCTGCATGCGGTCGCCGACGGTCAGGAACAGATGTGTTCCGGCTGGATCGAAAGCGATGATGCCGCCGGGCTGACCGCCGCCGCCCGCCGGCGTCTGCCGCCAGATGACCGTTGGCTCGCTCAGCATGGCGCGATCGTTGGCCAGCGACAGAACGGCACGGGTGAGCACGAGGCGGCTGCCCTCGGTGCTCGGCTCGGTATAGCTGATATAGACCTGCGACGTCGTCGCGAAGGTCGGTGAGATCGCGATGTCCAACAGGCCGTTCTGCCCGCGTGCGGCTACCGCCGGCACGTTGCCGATTTCGGTCTTCTGCCCGCTCTGAGTCACAATGTAGATCCGGCCGGGCTTCTCAGTGATCAGCATCCGGCCATCGGGCAGGAAGGCGATGGCCCAGGGCGTGTCGAATTCAGCCACGGTCTGCGCGTTGAAGGGCTGCACCGCGCTGACCCTTCGGCCGCCGGCATTGATGCCGTCCGCCTGCGCGACATCGGCAGCAAGCCATCCCAGTGCCAGAGCCAGGCCGATGACTGTCTTGAGCGCCATGATCACTCCAATTCGTTGATCCCTGTCGTGAGGCAACGCGCATGCGGCCATGTCAGATCGGTGCTGACCAAATGCGTCCGATCAGTGATAATCCCGAAGGCGCCGATGCGATGCGCATTTTTCCGTGAGCCGCAAATATGCAGGACCACAAGCAGCTCAGCCGCTCCGTCCAGGGATTGAACGTCCTGATCACGGGTGCGGCATCCGGGATGGGCCGCGCGACCGCGCGCGTGTTCGCCGATGACGGGGCGCGGGTCGCCGTCACCGACATCGACGCGGACGGCGCGCGCGCCGTGGCGAGGGCCATCGCGGCGGCGGGCGGAACGGCGCGCGCCTGGCAGCTCGACCTGACCGATCGCGACGCCATCACGGCCGTTATCAACGAGACCGCGGCACATTTCGACGGGCTCGACATCGTCGTCAACAATGCCGGCATCTCGGTGCGCGTCGCGATTGACGACGCCAGCTATGACGACGCCTGGGCCAAGAGTCTTTCCGTGATGCTCACGGCGCAGCAGCGCGTCATCCGCGCCGCGCTGCCGCACCTGCGTCGGTCGCGATGCCCGCGCATCGTCAATATCGCTTCGACCGAGGCGCTCGGCGCGACCGCGCTGCACAGCGCCTATTCCGCCGCCAAGGCGGGCGTCACCGGATTGACGCGCTCGCTCGCGGTCGAGCTCGGCCGCGACGGCATCACCGTCAACTGCATCTGCCCGGGGCCGATCAAGACCGCGATGACCGCGCGCATTCCCGACGAGCAGAAGGCCACCTATGCGAGACGCCGCACCGCGCTCGGACGCTACGGCGATCCCGAGGAGGTGGCGCACATGACGCTGAGCCTGTGCCTGCCGGCGGCCTCGTTCATCACCGGCGCCGTCATTCCGGTCGACGGCGGGCTGATGGCCCGCAACGCCTGACGTCTGACGGGCCGGCATGACAGCCGTGCGCGAGGTCGCCCGGCGCACGAATTGACTTCACGCATCGCCGGCGTAGCCTTGCACCGGAAGCGGACGTCAGTTCGCCATCATGAGGGCACGCAAGGAGGACGCCATGGCGATCGCCATTCGGCAGTTGCATCCCCATTTCGTCGGCGAGGTCTCTGGCGTCGATCTGCGCACTCCCCTCACACGCGACGACGTCGCGCAGCTGCAGGCCGCGATCGATCACTACGCCGTCCTGGTGTTCCATGATCAGGACATCAGCGACGAGCAGCAGCTCGCCTTCGCGCTGAATTTCGGCGAGCGCGAGCAGGCGCGCGGCGGTACGGTCACGAAGAAGGAGGACTATCGCCTCACCACCGGGCTCAACGACGTCTCCAACCTCGGCAAGGACGGCAAGCCGCTGCCATCAGACCATCGCACGCATCTGTTCAATCTCGGCAACTGCCTGTGGCATTCCGACAGCTCGTTCCGGCCGATCCCGGCGAAGTACTCGATCCTGTCGGCACGCATCGTCAATCCGAAGGGCGGCAACACCGAGTTCGCCGACATGCGCGCGGCCTATGACGCGCTCGATCAGGAGACGAAGGCGGAGATCGAGAATCTCGTCTGCGAACACTCGCTGATGCATTCGCGCGGCTCGCTCGGCTTCCTCGACTACAGCGACGAGGAGAAGGCGATGTTCAAGCCGGTCAGGCAGCGCCTGGTGCGCACGCATCCTGCACATGGCCGCAAGTCGCTGTATCTGTCATCGCATGCCGGCGCGGTGGTCGGCATGAGCGTGCCCGAGGGACGGCTGCTGTTGCGCGATCTCACCGAGCACGCCACGCAGCCGGAGTTCGTCTACATCCACAGATGGACGCGACACGATCTCATCATGTGGGACAATCGCCAGACCATGCACCGCGTGCGCCGCTACGATCAGTCGCAGCCCCGCGACATGCGCCGCGCGACGGTAGCCGGCACCGAGCCGACGGTGGCGCAGCAGGCTGCGGAGTAGCTCGTCTCCACCGCGGCTGTCAGAAGAAGTCGTCATTGCGAGGAGCGAAGCGACGAAGCCATCCAGGGTCGTCACGGGACGACGGATTGCTTCGCTGCGCTCGCAATGACCGTGGAGAGGCAGAGGGCCCACTATGGCGGGCTGTGAGGCCGCCGGGCCGGGACGCGCGCTTATCGAGAGGACCTACGCATGGCCCGCGGCGTTGGACAGCATGCCGGGATCGATGCCGATCTTGCGCAAGGCCAGATCGTACTTGTTCTCGACATTATCGCCGAAGATCAGCTCGGGATCGGCGTCGCAGTGCAGCCAGCCATTGTCCTGGATCTCCTCCTCGAGCTGGCCCGCACGCCAGCCGGCATAGCCGAGCGCGAGAATGGCATGCTTCGGGCCGTTGCCCTTGGCGATCGCCTTGAGGATGTCGATCGTCGTCGTCAGGCAAACGCCGTCGTTGATCTTCAACGTCGCGTTGGCGATGAAGTAGTCGCTCGAATGCAGCACGAAACCGCGTCCGGTATCGACCGGACCGCCGCTCAGCACCTTCATGGTCTCGGCGCTGTCCGGCAGGCTGATCTGATCGCCCTTCTCGATGATATTCAGTTGCATCAGGAGCTGCGGGAAATCGATGCTGCCGGCCGGCCGGTTCACCATGATACCCATGGCGCCTTCAGCGGAGTGGGCGCACAGATAGATCACGGAGCGCTCGAAGCGGGAATCACCCATCACCGGCATTGCGACCAGCAACTGGCCGTCGAGGTAACCGCCTTGAGAGGCATGATCCCCGATCCCGGTCATTTTGCGGCGAATGTCGCCGAGCCTTTTTGCTTCAGGATTCATCCGCAAGGACTCTCATGATGGTTGATATCCTGATATTGGGATGCGCATCTGTCAATCAAGGTTCAGGCCTCAGCGTCCGAATCCGCTCACAAGCAATTCAATGGTTTGCGCCCGATCCAAACTTTAAAGACGTCTCATGTCCGCCTTGGTTCCTCGTCTTCCCGCCACACTGCTCGCCGCCGTCGTTCTGCTGTCCTGGCCTTGTGCCGGTGCACGGGCGCAGGATTCCTCGCCTTGGCAGCGCGACGGCCACTCCGCGATCCGCCTGCTCGCAGGGTCGCGCAGCGGGCCGGTCATGCTCGGCGGCATCGCCATCCAGCTGCAGCCGGGATGGAAGACCTACTGGCGCACGCCCGGCGATTCCGGTGTGCCGCCGCGATTCGACTTTTCCAAGTCGGACAATGTCGAAGCAGTGACCGTCCTGTGGCCGGCGCCGACCAAGTTCGACGACGGCGCCGGCGGACATTCGCTCGGCTATCACGATCAGGTCGTGCTGCCGTTGCGCATCGTCGCCAAGAGCGCCGACAAGCCGATGACGTTGCGCGCCGACATCAGCTACGCCGTCTGCGAGAAGATCTGCATCCCGGTGGAAGCGAAGGCGGAGCTCGCCTTCACCAGCGTCGCCAGCACCGAGGACGCGTCACTGTCGGCCGCGCTCGACACCGTGCCGAAGCCCGCCAATGTCGGTGACGCCACGCCGTTGACGATCCGCAGTGTCAGGCGCGACGGCAAGAAGGACGTCATCGTCGATGTTGCCGCGGCTGATCCGCGCGGCATCCATCTCTATGTCGAGGGACCGACGCCGGACTGGGCCTTGCCGATCCCGCAAGCGCGCGACAGCGACACGCCCGGCATCAAGCGCTTCGCCTTCGAGCTCGACGGCGTGCCGCCCGGCGTCAAACCCGACGGCGCGGCGCTGAAGTTCACTCTGGTGGCGCCCGACAAGGCCTACGAGTTCAACGTCAACCTGCCATGACCCGCGCCGGCAGACTGGGCGCAGCCCGTCCAACCCATTCTTAACGATGCGTTGATAGGACAGGATCCTCGCCGCCCTCCGTGCGGCCGTGGAGCCTTCGCCGTGGCCGTGATCGACACCCGCACCACCGCATCGTCAGGCCTCGCAGCCCGGCTGAAAGCGCGCCTGCGCGCGCTCGGCGGCAGCGGCGAAGCGTCGCTGACGCGGCGGCTGGCCGGCACCATTTTCCTGATCCGCGTGCTCAGCGCCGGCCTCGCCTATCTCAGCCAGATCCTTCTGGCGCGCTGGATGGGCGGCTCGGACTACGGCACCTACGTCTATGTCTGGACCTGGGTGCTGCTGCTCGGCAGCATGCTCGATTTCGGCATCGCCTCCTCGGCGCAGAAGATCATCCCGGACTATCGCACCTCGGGCCAGCACGCGCTGCTGCGCGGCTTTCTCTCCGGCGGCCGCTGGCTGACCTTGGCGACGTCCACGGTCGCCGCGCTGCTGCTCGCCGGACTGATCGCGTTGCTGTCGCCGTGGATCGACGCCAGCGAGCGCATGCCGCTCTACATCGGCTGCCTCACGCTGCCCGCCTTCGTCGTCGCCAACACCCAGGACGGCATCGCGCGCTCGCACGACTGGATGGCGCTCGGGCTGATGCCGCAATTCATCATCCGCCAGACGCTGATCATCGGCTTCACCGCCGGCGCCTTCATGCTCGGGCTGCAGCTCGGCGCCACCGTGGCGATGGCCGCGAGCGCCGCGGCGGTGTGGCTCGCGATGCTCGGCCAGATGCTGGTGCTGAACCGCAGGCTCGGGCGCCACATCGAGGCGGGGTGCAAACAATACGATCTGCGCGGCTGGCTCGCGATCTCGCTGCCGATCCTGCTGGTCGAGAGCTTCTATCTGCTGCTGTCCTACACCGACGTGCTGGTGCTGCAGCAATTCCGTTCCTCCGAGGAGGTCGGCATCTATTTCGCAGTCGTCAAGACGCTCGCGCTGGTGTCGTTCATCCACTACGCGATGTCGGCGACGACGGCGCATCGCTTCGCCGAATATCACGCGCTCGGCGACAAGGCGCGACTGTCGGCCTATGTGGCCTATGCGATCAAATGGACGTTCTGGCCGTCGCTGGCGGCGACGCTGGTGCTGCTCGCGCTCGGCAAGCCGCTGCTGTGGCTGTTCGGCGCGCAATTCACTGCGGGCTACGACATCATGTTCATCGCCGCGATCGGCCTCGTGGTCCGCTCCGCGATCGGTCCCGTCGAACGGCTCCTCAACATGCTCGGCCAGCAGCGCGCCTGCGCGATGGCCTATGCGGCGGCGTTCGTGATGAACCTCATTTTGTGCATCCTGCTGGTGCCGCAGTTCGGCGGCCATGGCGCGGCGGCGGCCACCTCGCTGTCCCTCGCGTTCGAGACCGTGCTGCTGTTCCGTATCGTCAAGCAGCGCCTCGGCCTTCACGTTCTCGCCTTCGGCAAGGCATCGTGAGGAACCGGTCTCGACGCATCTGTTGCGTCATCTTGACCTTCGCCCGACGGAACTGAGAGCGTCGCATCACCGCAGCCTGGGACACGCAGCGATCACGCAAGTGTTGGGTGCAACGCCTTGATATTGGCGCGATCCTCCGGGCACATGAATTCGACCGCGCGTTGGGGGAGATCGAGATGTCGAGACTGGGGCTCGCAGTGTCGCTGGCCGGCACTTTGTTGGTGGCCGGCTGCATGGAAGCGACGTTGTCGCCGACCTCCGATGCAGCGCTCACACCCCGCGATCGTCAGCTGCTCGCGCGCGCCCCCCACGCCGAGGCGCAGATCCCGCAGCAGTTCCAGCGCCACATCGTGGAGTACACGCGGCAGGAGCAGCCGGGCACGATCGTCGTCGATACCGATGCGCGCTTCCTCTACTACGTGCTGCCCGAACGCAAGGCGATCCGCTACGGCGTCGCCGTCGGCGAGGAGGCGCAGGCCTTCCACGGCGTCGCCACGGTCGGCAAGCTCGCCGAATGGCCGGACTGGGTTCCCACCGCCGAGATCCAGGCCCGGCTCGGGCCGTATCCGAAGCGCGTCGCCGGCGGCCCCGCCAATCCGCTCGGCGCCCGCGCGATCTATCTCTACGAGGGCAACAAGGACTCGCTGTACCGCATCCACGGCACCAACCAGCCGGAATATATCGGCCAGGCGATCTCGTCCGGCTGCATCCGCATGACAAATACCGACGTCGCCGATCTCTACAGCCGCGTGCAGCTCGGCTCGACCGTGGTCGTGCTGCCGCCCGGCCAGAGCGTCGCCTCGACCAACACGAACATCTTCGCGCGCCGCAGCTGACCGCTGCGGCGTTCCGCATGTCGGCCGGACCGTGCTCAGCTCAGGGCGCGGCGGCAGTGGTCAGGAATTCCGGCGGCACCACGTCGGTCAGCCAGACACCGTTGTCAGCAACGTAGAATCGCAGGCCCGCACGATGCATCGCTGCGGCATCGACCCGCAGCACGATCGGCTTGCCGTGCCGCCGCCCGACATTCACGGCCGTCGCGTGGTCGAGAGACAGATGCACCTGCTGGCGTGATTGCGGCTTCAAGCCCTGCGCCATGATCGCTTCGACGAACCTGGTCGCCGTGCCGTGATAGAGCACAGCCGGCGGCTCGCGCGGCGTCAGGCCGAGCTCAACAGCCACCGAATGGCCCTGCGCGGCGCGAATGCGCTGCCCATCCTCCGAGACGGTGAAGCGCTTCTTGTCACTGGTCGCGACCACGTGCTCGAGGTCCGCCCGGCTGAACGCCGTTCCCGCCGCGGCGGCGCGGGCGATCAGATCATCGATGACAACCCAGCCCCGGGCGTCCAGCGCGAGGCCGATCGTCTCCGGCTGATGCCGCAGCACGAGACTCAGGAATTTGCTCAGGCGCACCGGATCGGAAGCCATCGTCAGCGCCTAACCGTAGCGCAGCTTCAGGCCGAGGATCGCCGCGACCAGGCCCAGCGTGATGGCGTTGGCGACGACCAGCGGCAGGTCGCTGATCAGCGCGCCGTAGAGCAGCCACATCGAGTTGCCGGTGGTCTGCAGCACGAACATGCCCATCGAGATGTCATGGGTCGAGCGCGAGCGCCAGGCCTTGATGACCTGGGGCAGGAACGAGCATGTGGTGCAGGTGGCGGCGCCGAGGCCGATGATCGTGGTCAGCAAGATGAAAAGTCCGTGCGCTGGTCGTGGAAACGCACGCTTGTAGAATGACCCGCGCCGAAGCGAAACCCGCTCCGGCGCGAATTTGATCGCTTCGCGTGAGAGGTGCTCGACTTCGCGACACCCTCGGTCATTCCCCGCGAAAGCGGGGAATCCAGTACGCCGCGGCCCCTCGATCACGGCCTGCCGTCTCTGGAATACTGGATCGTCCGCCTGCGCGGACGATGACAGCAAGGGTGGGGCAGGCCCCGCCCCAACCAGACAAAGCTACGCGGCGGTCCAGCCGCCGTCGATCGACAGATTGGTGCCGGTGATCTGCGCGGCATCGTCACCGCACAGGAACAGCGCCAGCGCCGCCACCTGCTCCGACGTCACGAACTCCTTGGTCGGCTGTGCCGCCAGCAGCACGTCGTTGATGACCTGCTCCTTGGTGAGATTGCGCGCCTTCATCGTGTCGGGGATCTGCTTCTCGACAAGCGGCGTCCAGACGTAGCCCGGCGAGATGCAGTTGCAGGTGATCTTGAAGGTGGCGAGCTCGAGCGCCACCGTCTTGGTGAGCCCGGCGATGCCGTGCTTGGCCGAGACATAGGCCGACTTGAACGGCGAGGCCACCAGCGAGTGCGCGGAGGCCGTGTTGATGATGCGGCCCCAGCCGCGCTTCTTCATCCCCGGCACCGCGGCGCGGATGCCATAGAAGGCAGAGGAGAGATTGATGGCGATGATCTGCTCCCACTTCTCCGGCGGGAAATCCTCGACCGGCGAGACGAACTGGATGCCGGCATTGTTGACAAGGATGTCGACCGAGCCGAACGTCGTCTCGCCGAGCGCGATCATGCCGGCGATCTCGGCCGGCTTGCTCATGTCGGCCGGCGAGTGCACGGCCTTCACCTTGAAGTCGCTCTCGATCGCGGCGCGCTCCTTCTCGATGTCGGCGGCTGCGCCGAAGCCGTTGAGCACGATGTTGGCCCCGGCCGAGGCAAAGGCGCGCGCATAGGCCAGCCCGATGCCGCTGGTCGAGCCGGTCACGACCGCGGTCTTGCCCTTCAAATTCGTCGTCATGTGCTTCACTCCTTCTTGGCGGCGGCGAGGCCGCCGTCCTGCGTGAGATCGTAGGTGACCATGGTCTCGCCGGACTGCGGCCGCTCCAGCCAGTCCTTGTGACTCATCGATTGGTGGACGTCGCGCACGCCCGCCTCCCAATGCTCGATCATCGCGACATGGGAGAAATCATAGTCCTTGGAGGACGTCTCGTAGTTCTTGCTGCGATAGATCAGGTGCACCACCGTCACGGTGTTCTCCTGCGCCGCCTTGCACAGGATCTCCAGCGACGGATCGTTGCGCAGCTCGTCGGGCAGCTTGGCGTAAAGCTCGCGGAACGCCTTGCGCGTGTTGTGGATCATCCGGTTCTTGTCGGTGTTCATCCGCGTGCGGCTCGAATAGCGGATGTCCTTCTCGCGCTCGGCCGCTTCCAGCAGTGTTCGCGGCAGGTCACCGCGCGCGGAGAACAGGTCGACCTGGAAGATCAGCAGATCGCGATCGGTCTCGCTGTCGAGCACGTAGTCCAGCGGCGTGTTCGACGCGATGCCGCCGTCCCAATAATGCTCGCCGTCGATCTCGACCGGCGGGAAGCCGGGCGGCAGCGCGCCCGAGGCCATGATGTGCTCAGGCCCGATACGCTTGCCCTGCTTCTTGAATTCGACATTGTCGAAATAGGTGAAATTGCCGGTGGTGACGCCGACGGCGCCGACCGACAAACGCGTCTTGAGGTCGTTGATGCGATCGAAATCGACCAGCCGCTCGAGCGTCCGCTTCAACGGCGCAGTGTCGTAGTAGCTGACGGATTGCAGGCTGCCGGCCGGCCACAGCGGGGCCGGCGGGAAGCGCGGCGTGAAGAAGCCGGGCACGCCGAACGCCGCGATGAGCGCCGCGCTCGCCTCGTTGAAGGCCGAGCGGTGATGGTCGCCGTCGAGCAGCGGCTTCCAAGGCACCGGGGACGACACCATCTCCCAGAACTCCTTGAGACGGCCGATGCGCTTGTCGCGGTCGTTGCCGGCGATGATCGCGGCATTGATCGCGCCGATCGAAATACCGGCGACCCATTCCGGCTCGAAGTCGAAATGACACAGTGCCTGGTAGGCGCCGGCCTGATAGGAGCCGAGCGCGCCGCCGCCCTGCAGGACGAGAACACGTTGCGACTGGGTGGGGGTTGCGGGCTGCGGGGGAAATGGATGCTGCGTCATTACGGCGGTCATTAGCAAAACAAGCGCCAACGTGGCGTCACTTCGCGGTGACGTCAATCCACCCCAAGGTCTGGGTGACGACCGTCACACGAGATCGCAGCGGACGCGGCACCAGTGCGCAAGGCTGCGGCAGGCCTGCCTGTCACGACGGCTTCTTGGCATCCGGCGTGGCAAGAATCATGGTCCAGAACACCTTGTACTTGGTATTGGGCGCGTAGCTCGCGGCGATGCCTATTTTGGTGACACCCGTCTTGAGCATGTTGGCCCGGTGCGGCGGCGAGTCCCGCCAGCCGGAAAAGGCCTCCGCCAGCGTATGGTAGCCGGCCGAGACGTTCTCCACCGCCACCACCGCATCATAGCCCGCACCCGTCAAGCGCTTGGCCAGCGGCGCACGCACGTCGTGATCGAGCTTGTTCTTGTCGGCCATCGCGTTCGATTGCGACTCCGCGAGCCGCATCAGCTCGGGGTCGACCTCGACCGTGCCGAGCCCGTTGTTCTGACGGTACTGTGAGATCATCGTCGCGGCAGCGACGGCATCGAGCTTCGCTCCGGCAACCGCCATGTCGGCATACATGGTCGGCGCCTGCACGACCGGCGCCTCCGCCGCGCAGCCGGCGAGCAGGAATGCGATGGAGAAAGCGATTGCCCGATGCTTCAATGAACCGATCCCTATGCCGATAACAGAGGCGGGTTGTTGCACATCAACCGTGGCTGAAAGGTGAATCGACGGTAAGTTCCATCGATGCAATTCGAGCCGTTCCGGCCGGCAACGGTTCGTCAACCATAATGCCAGTTCGGTCAAGCCAAGGACGGCGCAACACCCTCGGTGTCGTCCCGGCCTCCGCGCCGGGACCCATAATCCGCAGCGGCTCTGGTGAGACGTGATGCCGCTCCAGCGTGCCTCGAACAGGCTGCACGGAGTATGGATCCCGGATCGGCGCCCGCCAACGCTTTCGCGTTGCCGGGCTTGTCCGGGACGACACCGAATTTTGGTCGGCGGCCTGTGACTGACGACTCGAAGTGGAGTTTGACGCGACCACCCTACCCGCCGGCGAAGATCCGGTAATGCCGCGGCTTCAGTCCGACCCTATCTCCGATGCGCAGCTCGCGATCGCGCGGGGCGTCGATCTCGATGGTGGAGCCTTCCGTGAGCGCGATCTCGGCGCGCTGCACCGGACCGAAGCTGCGCACATGGGTCACGGCGCCATGCAGCGTGCCGCTGTCGGCCGGGCCGATCAGCATGTCGTGGCGGCGCACGAACAACGTCGAGGCGCCAGCGGCGCCGCCCTCCACGGCGATGTCCAGAGGCCGGCCGTTGAGATGCACGGCGCCGCCGGTGACCTCCACCGGCAGCATGATCGATTCGCCGATGAAGCCATGGACGAAGGCGGTCGCCGGGCTGTCGTAGACGTCGCTGGGCGAGCCGACCTGCTCGATGCGGCCCTTGTCCATCACCACGACGCGGTGCGCGACCTCCAGCGCCTCCTCCTGATCGTGCGTGACGAAGATCGACGTGACGTTGATCGAGTGATGCAGGGTGCGCAGCCATTGCCTGAGCTCCTTGCGCACCTTGGCGTCGAGCGCGCCGAACGGCTCGTCGAGCAGCAGGATGCGCGGCTCGATGGCGAGCGCGCGTGCCAGCGCGATACGCTGGCGCTGGCCGCCGGAGAGCTGGCTCGGGTAGCGGTCGGCGAGCCAGTCGAGCTGCACGAGGTCGAGCAGCTCCTTCACGCGTGCGCGGATCTGCGCCTCGGTCTTGCGGATGCGACGCGGCTGCACGCGCAGGCCGAAGGCGACGTTCTCGAACACGTTCATGTGCCGGAACAGCGCGTAGTGCTGGAACACGAAGCCGACATGGCGCTCGCGCGCACCACGGTCGAGCGCGTTCTCACCGTCGAACAGGATCTCGCCGGCGTCGGGCCATTCCAACCCGGCGATGATGCGCAGAAGCGTGGTCTTGCCGGAGCCTGAGGGGCCGAGCAGCGCCAGCAGTTCGCCATTGGCGACCTTGAGGTCGACGCCGTCGAGCGCCTTGAACGCGCCGAAGCTCTTGACGACGCCTCTCGCTTCAATCGTCATGCGGCATGTCCCCGTCGATGTTGCGTTCGAGAATGGTCTTGGCGATGAGCGTGATCAGCGCGAGCATCGCGAGCAGCGAGGCGATCGCGAACGACGCCACCATCTGGTACTCGTTGTAGAGGATCTCGACCAGCAGCGGCATGGTGTTGGTCTCGCCGCGGATGTGGCCTGAGACCACCGACACCGCGCCAAACTCGCCCATCGCGCGCGCGTTGCAGAGCAGGACGCCGTACAGCACGCCCCATTTGATGTTGGGCAAGGTGACGCGGAAGAAGGTCTGCAGGCCCGAAGCGCCGAGCGAGATCGCCGCCTCCTCCTCCTGCGTGCCCTGCTCCTGCATCAGCGGGATCAGGGCGCGAGCCACGAACGGAAATGTGACGAAGATCGTGGCGAGCGCAATGCCGGGAAACGCGAAGAGAATCTGCAGATCGTGATCCTGCAGCCACGGCCCGAGAAAGCCCTGCGCGCCGAACAGCAGCACGAAGACGAGGCCGGAGATCACGGGGCTCACCGAGAATGGCAGGTCGATCAACGTGATCAGGAAGGTCTTGCCGGGAAAGTCGAACTTGGTGATCGCCCAGGCAGCGGCAAGGCCGAACACCAGGTTGGTGCCGACCGAGACAGCCGCGACGCCGAGCGTGAGGCGGATGGCGGACCACGCCTCGGGGTCGGCCAGCGCGGACAGGTAGGCCACCACGCCCCTGCCGAACGCCTCCACGAACACGACCACAAGCGGCAGCACGACGAAGATGGACAGAAAGGCGATCGCCAGGGTGATGATGGCGACGCGAACGATGGCAGGCTCGGCGCGCGGATCGCGGCGGGCGGCGCTCTCGGCAAGGCTGCGCGCCGAACCGTCCGGCGTCCGTTGCAGGGTCATCTCGATGCTCATGTCGCGGCCTCAGGTGGACGCCTGGGACTGGGCCCAGCGCTGCAGGCGATTCACCGCGAAGATGATTACGAATGCCACCACAAGCATCACCACGGCAATGGCCGTGGCGTCGGCATAGCGGAACTCGGACAGGCGGATCACGATCAACAGGGGAGCAATCTCGGAGACGTTCGGGAGATTACCTGCGATGAAGATCACCGAGCCGTACTCGCCGACCGCGCGGGCGAAGGCGAGCGCGAAGCCGGTGAGCAGCGCCGGCGTCAGGCTCGGCAGGATCACCTTCGTGACGATGTGCCAGCGGCTGGCGCCGAGGCTGGCGGCCGCCTCCTCGATCTCCGGATCGAGATCGATCAGCACCGGCTGCACGGTGCGGACCACGAAGGGGATGCCGATGAAGATCATCGCGATGAAGATGCCGAGCGGCGTGAACGCCACCTTGATCCCCATCGCGGCCAGCGGCGCGCCGAGCCAGCCCTTTTGCGCGAACAGCGCCGTCAGCGCCACACCGGCGACCGCCGTCGGGAGCGCGAACGGCACGTCGACGATGGCGTCGAACAGCCGCCGGCCCGGGAAGCGGTAGCGCACCAGCGCCCAGACCACGATCGTGCCCATCACGAGGTTGACGCACGCAGCCGCGAAGGAGAGGCCGAACGAGATCTTCAGCGCGCTCAAGGTGCGCCGGCTGGTGACGATGTCCCAGAACTGCGCCAGGCTCAGGTCGGTCGAGCGGACGAACAGCCCGGCCAGGGGAATCAGCACGATCAGGGACAGCCAGGTCAGCGTCAGTCCCATGGTGAGACCGAAGCCCGGCAAGGTGCTGCGTCGGGGTGCAAGTACGCTCAAGAAGCCACCTGGCTCATTCCGATGTCCCTATCCCGTACCGCATCATCAGTTCTTGTAGATCTGATCGAAGATGCCGCCCTCGCCGAAATGATCCTTCTGCGCCTTGGTCCAACCGCCGAACACGTCGTCGATCGTGAACAGATCGAGCTTGGCGAACGCGTCGGCGTAGCTCTTGGCCACGTCGGGATCGCGCGGACGATAGAAGTTGCGTGCGGCGATTTCCTGGCCTTCCTTCGTATACCAGTACTTCAGATAAGCTTCGGCAGCCGCCTGCGTGCCCTTCTTGGCCACAACCCGGTCGACGACGGCAACTGGCGGTTCGGCCAGGATCGACAATGACGGCGAGATGATCTCGAACTTTTCCTTACCGAATTCTTTCAACGCCAGATAGGCCTCGTTCTCCCAGGCCAGCAGCACGTCGCCGACGCCGCGCTCGACGAAGGTGACGGTGGCACCGCGGGCGCCGGTGTCGAGCACGGGAACGTGCTTATAAAGGTCGGCGACGAACTGCCTGGCCTTGTCGGCCGAGCCGGTCTTCTTCAGCTGGTAGCCCCAGGCGGCCAAGTAGTTCCAGCGGGCGCCGCCGGAGGTCTTCGGATTGGGGGTGATGACGTCGACCCCCGACTTGAGCAGGTCGTCCCAGTCCTTGATGCCCTTGGGGTTGCCCTTGCGGACCAGGAACACGATCGTCGAGGTGTAGGGCGCGGCGTTCTGCGGCAAACGCTTCTGCCACTCCTTGTCGAGCAGCCCCCTGCCCGCGATGGCATCGATGTCATAGGCCAGCGCCAGGGTCACGACGTCCGCCTGCAGGCCGTCCATCACGCTGCGCGCCTGGGCGCCGGAGCCGCCATGCGACTGCTTGATCTCGACGCTCTTGCCGGTCTCCTTCTGATAGCTCGCCGCAAACGCCCTGTTGAACTCGACATACAGCTCACGGGTCGGATCGTAGGACACGTTGAGCAGGCTCACGTCGGCGGCATAGGCCGATCCCGCCCAGGCCAGACCAGCGACAACAGCCAGAACACGCCGCATCATCGAAGCTCTCCATTCCAGGCCCGCAATGTTGCAGGCGCGTCCTGCAGATCGCCGGATCTGCCCGTCCGAGTCAACGAAACCGGATTTTCTTGTTTCCGGCTGGACATCAGCATTTTGCTACGATGTGCCCAGCCTCGGCATAGCTGTTCTTGCCGCGACACAATGTCGTCGTGACTGCCCTCAGAGCCGGCCGGGATTCAACTAGACCGCCGAGGTTACCACCGTGTGGATGCCGCATTCGGTCTTGTCACGGCCGCGCCAACGGCCCGCGCGTTCGTCTTCGCCATGATCCGACCGGCTCGTGCAGGGCATGCAGCCGATCGAGCGGAAGCCCGCGGCCACCAGCGGATGCTGCGGCAGGTCCGCCGAGCGATAGATCTCCGCGATGTCGTCGCGGGTCACATTGGCGAACGGATTGAATTTCACCCGCGTGCCGTCCTGCTCGACGACGGGAATCGCCGCGCGCAAGCCGCCCTGGAAACGCTTGCGGCCGTTGATCCAGGCTGCGAAGGGCGCCAGCGCCCGCGCCAAGGGTTCGACCTTGCGGATGCGGCAGCAGGCGTCGGGATCGGAGAACCAGAGTTCGTTGTCGGCATCCTCGCGCGCCAGGGCCGCGGCGTCGGGCTTGATCGAGCGTACGTCGCGCAAGCCAAGGATCTCGATCAGCCGGTCGCGGTAAGCGAGCGTCTCCGTGAACATGTGCCCGGTGTCGAGGAAGATCACCGGGATCGCCGGATCGACATCGGCGGTCACTTTCAGCAGCGCCGCCGATTCCGAGCCAAAGGAGGAGACGACCGCAAGCCGCTCGCGGCCGATCGCCTGCAACGCAGCCGCGATGACCTCTTGCGGCGAGGCCGTGCGCAGCGCGGCGTCCAGCGACGCGACAGGGACCTGTCCGAGGGACGACGATGCAGCCAAAGTGCTCACAGTCCTGCACTCTCCGAATGACGCAGCTGCAACCGCTGATGCAGCGCCGAGAGCCGGCCGTCGCCGGCCGGCTGGTAGAACACCGAATAGCGCTTCACGGTCTCGGTGAACGCTTCCGCGTCCGCCTGCTTCTTGACGTCGAACGCGTCGAAGCCGGCGCGCAGCATGAACACGAACTGATCGCGCAGCACCTGGCCCGTGGCGCGCAGCTCGCCGCGATAGGAGTAGCGCTCGCGCAGCAGGCGCGCCTGGGTGTAGGCGCGGCCGTCGCGGAAGCTCGGGAACACCAGCGCGACCAGCGCGAGCCGGTCGAGATAGGGCACGAGATCGTCGACATCGCGATTGTTCGGCCAGATCACGCCGAGCTTGCCACTGGTGCGGCCGGCCAGCGCCTCGGGGCCGGCGAGGAACCGCGTCTCGGAGACGAGGATCGCGCCTTGCGCTGGCAGCTCGGCATCGTCGGTGAGGCGGACGAACGCGTCCGCGATGATGTGTCCGCCCTTAACGAGTGGCATAAACCCGCTCCCTGAATGGTTCGACCCCGAGCCGCTTCACCGTGTCGACGAACAGCTCCTCGGGGCGCGCGCGCAGCGCAAGATAGGCTTCGACGATGTCCTCGACGACATCGGCAACTTCGGCATAGGGCACCGCGGGGCCGATCAGGCTGCCGAGTTCGGCGCCCTCGTCGGCACGGCCGCCGATCGTGATCTGGTAGAATTCCTCGTTGTTCTTCTCGACGCCGAGGATGCCGATGTGGCCGACGTGATGATGGCCGCAGGCATTGATGCAGCCAGAGATGTTGATGTGCAGCCGGCCGATCAGGTTCGCGGTGTCGTGATTGGCGAAGCGCCGCGTGATCTCCTGCGCGATCGGAATCGAGCGCGCATTTGCCAGCGAGCAATAGTCGAGCCCCGGGCAGGCAATGATGTCGGAGACGAGGTTGACGTTGGGGATCGCCAGCCCGATCGCCTCGAGCGCCTTCCACACCGCCGGCAGGTCGCGCTTGCGCACATGCGGCAGCGCCAGGTTCTGCTCGTGGCCGACGCGGATCTCGCCGAAGGAATATTTGTCGGCGATGTCGGCGAGCGCATCCATCTGGTCGGCGGTCGCATCGCCCGGCGGCTTGCCGATGGGCTTCAGCGACACCACCACGATCGCATAGCCCTGCGTCTTGTGGGCGAACACCGAGTTCTTGCGCCAGGCCTCGAAGGTCGGATCGGCTGCGGCCTGCCTGAGCTCGTCCGGCATCGCCGGCAGCGTCTCGTACGCCGGATAGAAGAACCGCGAGCGGATGTCCTCGATGATGCCCTGGTCGAGCTTGAGCACACCGTCGCGAATCTGCTGCCACTCCTCCTCGACCTCGGCCGCGAATGTCTCGATGCCGAGCTCGTGCACCAGGATCTTGATGCGCGCCTTGTAGATGTTGTCGCGGCGGCCGTACTGATTGTAGACGCGCAGGATCGCCTCGACATAGCTGAGGATGTCGTGGCCGTGCACGAACGGCTTGATGGTCTTCGCGATGAAGGGCGAGCGGCCCAGGCCGCCGCCGACGAGCACCTCGAAGCCGGTTTCGCCCTGCTCGTTCTTGAGGAGCCGCAGGCCGATGTCGTGGATCTTGATCGCGGCGCGATCGTGATCGGAGGCCGTGATCGCGATCTTGAACTTGCGCGGCAGGAACGAGAATTCCGGATGAAGCGTCGTGAACTGGCGCAGCAGCTCGGCCCAGATGCGGGGATCCTCGATCTCGCCGGGCGCGACGCCGGCCCACTGGTCGGAGGTGACGTTGCGCATGTTGTTGCCGGAGGTCTGCATCGACTGGATGCCGACTTCGGCGAGGTCGGCCATCGCATCCGGCAGCTCGGCGAGCTTGATCCAGTTGAACTGGATGTTCTGCCGGGTCGTGAAGTGACCGTAGCCGCGGTCGTAGCGGCGCGCGACATGCGCCAGCCGGCGCAGCTGATTCGATGCCAGGGTGCCGTAGGGAATCGCGATGCGGTACATGTAGGCGTGCAGCTGCAGATACACGCCGTTCTGTAGCCGCAGCATCTTGAACTCGTCCTCGGACAATTCGCCCGAGAGGCGACGCTTCACCTGGTCGCGGAATTCGGCGACGCGCTCGTTGACCAGGGTGCGGTCGATTTCGTCATAAGCATACATGAGAGGGCCTTCAGGCTTGAGCCGGGAGCGCGATGGTGGCGCCCGTCAGCCGGATGTGTTCACGCATGTTGCCGGGCTTCACCGCGCCGTCGGCTGCGACCTCGACCGGGGCGATATAGGGACCGATCGCGTTGAGATCATCGGCCACCGCCTCCGTCAGCAGCGCGCGCGCCTCGTCGGCGGTGCGCACGATCGCCGCGTCGGTCAGCTCATCGGACCAGCTCTTGCTGCCGGTGCGGTAGATGACGGCGCCGTCCCACGTGCGGTTCGCGGTGACGATCGAGGGACCGGTGATCTTGATCTTCTGTTGCAGCGGGGAGGTCATTCAGACGGGTTCCAGGAGTTGTGCAATCACGCCACTGAGGTTCTGCTGACGCCACGGCGCCGAATGCGCCACGACGTCACCGATGATGAGGATGGCCGGGCCGCCATCGATCTTGGCAACGAGGTCCGGCAATTGATCGAGCGTCCCGACCGCGGCTTGCGCATCGGGGCGCGTCACGCGCGCGAACACGCCGACCGGCGTGTGCGGCGAGCGTCCCGCCGCGAGCAGGCCGCAGCGCACGGCCGGCGCCGCCGTCATGCCCATGTAGACGACGACCGTCATCTTCGTATCCGTCAGGACAGACCAGTCGACCGCCTCGGCGTCGCGCTCCTTGTGCGCGGTGAGGAAGGTGATGCGCAGTGCCTTGCTGCGGAAGGTCAGCGGCACCTCGAACTGCGCGGCGGCGCCGATGCCCGCCGTGATGCCCGGCACGATGCTGTAGGACACGCCGGCCTTGCGCAGCGCATCCACTTCTTCGCCGCCGCGGCCGAACACGAAAGCGTCGCCGCCCTTCAGGCGCACCGCGCGCTTGCCCTCGCGGGCGGCGTCGATCAGCAGCTTGTTGACCGCGTCCTGGCCGATGCCGGGCTTGCCGACACGGCGGCCGACCGGCACGCGCGAGGCGTCGCGGCGGATGCGGTCGAGAATTTCGGGAGTCACCAGCTCGTCGTAGTAGACGACGTCGGCGTCCTGCAGCGCGCGCAGCGCCTTGATGGTCAGCAGATCGGGATCGCCGGGACCGGCGCCGACCAGGGTGACATGGCCTTCGCTGCGGCCGGCATGGTCGGCGCCCGCGAATGCGGCGGGATCGGCGATGCCGTGCAGCGCCGCTTCGGCTTCCTGCTTGCGGCCGGCCAGCACCAGCGCGCCGATCGGGCCGTCGACGATGCGCTCCCAGAAGCGGCGGCGCAGCGGCATCTCCGCTATCAGCGGGTTGATGGTCTTGCGGAAATCGCCGATGAAGCTCGCGAGCTCGCCGATCCGTGCCGGCAGCAGCGCCTCGATGCGCTCGCGCACGCGCCGCGCCACCACCGGCGACGAGCCGCCGGTGCCGATGGCGACCACGACGTCGCCGCGATCGACGATCGCCGGGAAGATGAAGCTGGAATGCGCGAGGTCGTCCATCACGTTGACGGGCAGACCCATGCTGCGCGCCCGCGCCGACATGGCCACGCCGATGTCGCCGGCGCCCGCGCACAGCACCGCGATGACGCCAACGAGATCGGCACTCAGCGGATCACCGTCAGCACGCTCGATCTGGCCGTGATCATCGCGCAAGCCGCCGAGATCGAAGTCGCCATCGGTCGCAAACCAGCGGATGCGGGCACCCGCGGACAGCAACACCCGCAGCTTGGCACGCACGAGCTCGCCCGCGCCGATCAGCAGCACGGGGCCGGTCTTGAGATCGAGAAACACCGGCAGATATTGCATTGCGCTCTTCGGCTTCGACTCTTCGGGGTTGACTGGAATTATTTTCTATATAAGTGTCAGGTCGCGGACGTAAAGAGAAAATTATTCCTTGGCTTCGCCATAGAATTTTCTCCCAAGCAGGCGATGGCTGACAGCATGCACATTCTCACCAACGACGTTTCCAAAGACCGGTTGCCCTCATCCGAGATCGAGCAAGCATCTTCCATGCCGCGCGTCCTCAGCGCCGCGCCCACGATGGACCATCTCGATCAGCTGGAGGCGCAGAGCATTTACATTCTCCGCGAGGCCTTTGCACGGTTGAAGAAGCTCGCGCTGCTGTGGTCGCTCGGAAAAGATTCCAACGTGATGATCTGGCTGGCACGCAAGGCGTTCTTCGGCCGCGTACCGTTTCCGGCCATGCATGTCGATACAGCCAAGAAGTTTCCGGAGATGTACGCTTTCCGCGACACCTACGCGAAGGAGTGGGGCCTCGACCTGAAGATCGAGCCGTGCCCGCCGATCGATGCCGTCGATCCGACGCTGCCGCCCGCCGCCCGCTCGGCCGCGCGCAAGACCGAGGGCCTGAAGATGGCGCTCGCCAAGCACGGCTTCGACGGCCTGATCGCCGGCATTCGCCGCGACGAGGAGGCGACGCGCGCCAAGGAGCGCGTGTTCTCGCCGCGCGGCGCCGAAGGCAACTGGGACGTGCGCGACCAGCCGCCGGAGTTCTGGGACCATTTCAACGCCTCGCCGCCGCAGGGCGCTCACTTGCGCATCCATCCGATCCTGCATTGGACCGAGGCCGACATCTGGGCCTACACCGCGCGCGAGAACATCCCGATCATCCCGCTGTATCTGTCGAAGAACGGCAAGCGCTATCGCTCGCTCGGCGACCAGGACATCACCTTCCCGGTGGCCTCGAACGCCTCGAACATCGCCGAGATCCTCGCCGAGCTCGAGAGCACCAAGGTCCCGGAGCGCGCCGGACGTGCGCTCGACCACGAGACCGAGGACGCCTTCGAGCGTCTGCGCGTGGCCGGCTATCTCTGAGCGGAGCCCGAGGCAATGAACATGAGAGTCCCGGCCGCCGCCCCCGCCACGCCGAACGGCACCAGCCGCCCGCAAGTCAGTATCGTCATCGTCGGCCATGTCGATCACGGCAAGTCGACCCTGGTCGGCCGCCTGCTGCATGAGACCGGCAGCCTGCCGGACGGCAAGCTCGAGATGCTGCAGGCAGTCTCGGCGCGCCGCGGCATGCCGTTCGAGTGGTCGTTCCTGCTCGACGCGCTGCAGACCGAGCGCGACCAGGGCATCACCATCGACACCACCCAGATCCGCTTCCGCACCAATGCGCGCGAGGTCGTGCTGATCGACGCGCCCGGCCACGCCGAGTTCCTGCGCAACATGATCACCGGCGCCTCGCAGGCCGACGGCGCGGTGCTGATCATCGACGCGCTCGAAGGCGTGCGCGACCAGACCCGCCGCCACGGCTATCTCCTGCATCTGCTCGGCGTGAAGCAGGTCGCGGTCGTCGTGAACAAGATGGACCGCGTCGATTTCGGCGAAGCCCGCTTCAACGACATCAAGGCCGAAATCTCGGCGCATCTCGAAGGCCTCGGCGTCAAGCCGGTCGCGGTGATCCCGATCTCCGCCCGCGACGGTGACGGCGTGGCGCAGCTCACCTCGCGCATCGGCTGGTACAAGGGCCCGACCGTCGTCGAGGCGCTCGACGGCCTGGAGCCGGCCAAGCCGCTGTCGAGCCTGCCGCTGCGCCTGCCGGTGCAGGCGATCTACAAGTTCGACGACCGCCGTATCGTCGCCGGCCGCGTCGAGGCCGGTGAGTTGCGCTCAGGCGACGAGATCGTGATCATGCCGGCCGGCAAGATCGCCAAGATCAAGACCGTCGAGGGCTGGCCGCAGACCCCGGTGACAGCAGCGCAAGGCGCGGGCCGCTCGGTCGGCATCACGCTCGACCGCGAGCTGTTCATCGAGCGCGGCGACGTCATCGCCCATGTCGGCCGCGAGCCGCAGGCCGCGCGCCGGCTACATGCGCGCATCTTCTGGCTGCACGACCAGCCGCTCGCCAAGGGCGACAACATCCTGGTGCGGCTGGGCACCCGCGAGGCGCGCGGCAGCGTGGTGGCAATCGAGAAGGCGGTCGATCCCGGCTCGCTCTCGAACGAGGAGAACGCGTCGATCGCGCGCAACCATGTCGGCGAGATCGAGATCGCGCTGACCCAGCCGGTCGCCATCGATCCCTATACCGAGAATGCGCGCACCGGTCGCCTCGTCATCGAGGTGCAGGGCCGCATCGCCGGCGGCGGGCTGGTGCTGTCGATCGCAGCCGGCAAGCGCGCGGCGCCGGTCGACATCATGCCGGTGGAATCCGCCCTGCAGCCGCAGGAGCGCGCCGACCGCTACCGCCACAAGGGCGCGGTGGTGTGGATGACCGGCCTGCCCGGCGCCGGCAAGTCGACGCTTGCTCGCGCTCTCGAGCGGCGGCTGTTCAGCCGCGGCGGCGCGCCGGTGCTGCTCGACGGCGACACCGTGCGCGCCGGGCTCAACAGGGATCTCGGCTTCACGCCGGAGGACCGCGCCGAGAACATCCGCCGCCTCGCCGAAGTCGCGACCCATCTCGCCCGCAACGGCCACATCGCCATCGTCGCCGCGGTCTCGCCCGCGCGCGAGGACCGCGCCGCCGCGCGACGCGTCGCCGGCGACCTGTTCCGCGAGGTCTACGTTGCCACAGCCGCCGAGATCTGCGAGAGCCGCGATCCCAAGGGCCACTACGCCAAGGCCCGCGCCGGAAACTTGCAGAACTTCACCGGCATCGGCACCGACTACGAGCCGCCGCTGGATGCGGAGCTCGTGATCGACACCGCAACGCGCGGCATCGCCGATGCCACCGATGAGCTCGAATCGCTGCTGTCGAAAACGGGCGTGCTGTTCGACGACATCGCCGACCTCGGCGCGAATATCTGACGTCTTGGTTCAAGAACGTCCCACACCACGTCATTCCGGGGCAAGGCCGCAGGCCTTGAACCCGGAAACTCGACGTTATTGCATTCTTTCCTAACAACCTCGAGATTCCAGGTTCGATCGTCATCGCACAACCGCTTCGCGGCTGCGCATTGCCGATCGCCCCGGAATGACGGGCAGGACGTCAGAGCTCGATGTGGTGACTGCTCAGACCCGCGCTAAAGCGCCCCGACATAGGCAGTGAGATCGTCGACCTCGTCCTCGGTCGGCAGCCGCGAGTCCATCTTCTTGGCATAGACGTCCCACATGAGCTTGACGGCATCGCGCAGCGATGCGGTGCGGCCATCGTGGAAGTACGGCGCGGTCGATGCGACCGCATGCAAGGTCGGCACCTTGAACTTGCCGCCGGTGCCGATGTCGTCCTTGCTCTTCTTGTCGAAGCTCGGCAACTGATGACAGGTGCCGCAGCCGCCATCGCCGATATAGAGATCATAGCCGCGCTTCACGGCCGCGCTCGCGTCGGGCCGCGGCGTGCCGTCCTCCTTGACCTGCCAGTTGGCCGGATAGTTCAAGGTGCGCACATAGGCGACCAGCGCCGCCAAGGTCTGCTGCGACGGCTCCGCCCCCTTCATGCGGTTGACGATGATGCCGCGGATGCTGTCTTCGAGCGTCGCCGCCTGCCCCGCCCAGCCGAACACCGCGCGCTCGCCGACGCCCCACAAGGTCGGCGTGTTGCGGCCGTTGGGATCGCCGTCGGCGACGACATCGAGGCCGACATAGGTCTTGTTGTTGGTGTGTCCGGTCGAGAAGTGGCAGGTGGCGCAGGACGCCTTGTTGCCGCCCGACAGGCTCGTATCGTTGAACAGCTCCAGCCCCTTGGCGGCGAGCTCGGTCTCGGACAGCGGCCCGGGCGGCGTCACCGCCGCGCCAACCGTCGTGGACTGCGCCGGCGGCTCCGTCGCACCAGCCGTGGTGGGCTGCGCCGGCGGCGGCTCGGTCGCCGCGGTGGCGGGCGGAGTCTTCGGCTTCTTCGCCGCGGCGGCGGCGTGCCGACCCCTGGGCTTGTGAGCAGGCTCGGCCGCATGCACGGACTTCGGCTTCAACGCGGCGACGAGCATCTGCATCAGCGTCGGCGCCGGCTTCGTCTCGGCCGGGCGGAGATATGGCGTCACCGACTTGTCCGCCGCAAGCGCGGGCAGCGTGAGCAGGCCCAGACACAGGACGACCGACCGCAGCCCAGTGAACGACATCACCCGTCTCCCCCCGACACGCTAGATGCAAGTCGTTATCGACAGCCTTTACGTCCGAAGTGGGACTGTGCAGGGGCAATGAATCGGCGCGGACAAAGTCCTTGCGAGACGCACGCACGAGCCCATGCTCGTGCTTCAGTTCTCCCTGCGAGTAGCTTGTCATCTGGTAGGTGGCGACGGCCAGGCGGCACGCATCGAGATTCATCCGCAAATCCGAATTCATCAACGTCCCCAACCTGATTTGGCCTGTCCAGTCCCGGGCGCAAAAATTTTTCTATTTCTTTTTTCCAGAAACCATGATCTTATCCGTGCATCCCGTCCCACACGAGGGACAGTTCGCGACCGTCACGGACGTCGGGTGCGGGATGCGGTGGGCGCCTTTGGCTGCGGTGTGAGCGATCATGCTGGCGGACAGTCCTTAAGGCGCACGGCCAAGCCGTGGGGTCCTGGCATCCCGACGCTGATGCCACGTCTGCGAAGCGCCCACGCGTCGCGCGGGCAACGGTGACCAGAAAGCCCGGCGCACCGGGGAGACCACGGAGCAACCGTAAATCCATCGCGCAGGGAAGGCCGGATGTCCGGCTCGTACCTGTGGTGACTGCCGCCTGCTTTTTTTCTGCAGGCGGGCCATGGGTGCAGCCAGCACCCGGCCTTCCCTGCGCCTCTCGTGATCGGGGGGCGAGCAAGAGTAAAGCTCGGACGCGATCATGCGCCGCGAGAACGAAGTCGCATGAGCCATGACCTCCACGAGCGATGATCTCGCTGGGTTGGGCGTTGCCTCCCCACCCACAGCCGTCATCGCCCGGCTTGACCGGGCGATCCAATTTTCCAAAGACGCCAGAGGCTCCATGAGAGACCGCGGCGTACTGGATCACCCGCTTTCGCGGGTGATGACAGTGGTGGAGATCGCGACATCCACAGCAAAGCGATGGACCTTTCGCGGGTGATGACAGCGGAGGCGGTGGCGACAGGATCGAATGCGGCGGCCTGGGGTTGTTCCAGGAGCGCCCAAGCTCGCGAGGCCCCCCCAACCCCCGACCAACTGCGATACCCCTCCCCCCTTCCTTGGCCCTCGCTTTGGCGCTAAATGCACTGCACAAGCTGCCCCGGAGGCGGCCATTTCAGCCTGACCAGATCACGCGCAACGTCGCCCCTATTCGAGAGAAACGTCTCATCATGACCCGTATCGACGCCCATGGACTGAAGATCGCCCCCGTCTTGTTCGACTTCATCGCCAAGGAGGCCGCGCCCAAGACGGGAATCGATCCGGACGCGTTCTGGGCCGGCGTCGCCGCGATCCTGCGCGATCTCGGCCCGAAGAACCGCGAGTTGCTCGCGTTCCGTGACACGCTGCAGGACAAGATCGACGCCTGGCACCTCGCCAACAAGGGCAAGGCTTTCGACCTCGGCGCCTACACGGCGTTCCTGAAGGAGATCGGCTATCTGCTGCCGGAGCCGGCGACCCACAAGGTCGAGACCGCCAATGTCGACGAGGAGATCGGCAAGATCTGCGGCCCGCAGCTGGTGGTGCCGCTGACCAATGCCCGCTACGCGCTCAACGCCGCCAATGCACGCTGGGGCTCGCTGTACGACGCCTTCTACGGCACCGATGCCATCCCGCATGATCCGAGCGAGGGTGGAAAGGGCTACAACAAGGCCAGGGGCGACAAGGTGATCGCCAAGGCCAAGGCGTTCCTCGACGCGGCCGTGCCGCTCGCCACCGGCAGCCACACCGACGTCACCGCCTACAGCGTCATCGCCGGCCAGCTCTCGGCCAAGCTCAAGAGCGGCAACGCCACAGCGCTCAAGGACGCCGCACAATTCGCCGGCTATCAGGGTTCGGCCGAGGCGCCGTCGGTGATCCTGCTCGCCAACAACGGCCTGCACATCGAGGTCGTGATCGACCGCAGCCACGTGATCGGCAAGGACGATCCCGCTGGCGTGTCCGACATGATCCTCGAGGCCGCGGTCTCGACCATCCTCGACATGGAGGACTCGGTTGCCGCCGTCGACGCCGAGGACAAGGTGCTGGTCTATCGCAACACGCTCGGCCTGATGAACGGCACGCTGTCCGCCGATTTCGAGAAGGGCGGCAAGACGCTCACGCGCGCGCTGAACAGCGACCGCAGCTACACCACGCCATCGGGCGGCACGCTGACCCTGCATGGCCGCAGCCTGCTGCTGATCCGCAACTGCGGACACCACATGTTCACCGACGCCGTGCTCGGCGCCGACGGCGAGGAGATTCCGGAAGGCATCCTCGACGCCGCCGTGACCGGCCTGCTCGCGATCCACGACCTCAAGGGCAACTCCAAGACCAAGAACAGCCGCACCGGCTCGATCTACATCGTCAAGCCGAAGATGCACGGTCCCGACGAAGTGGCGCTGACGGTGGAGCTGTTCGCGCGCGTCGAGAAGCTGCTCGGCCTGCCGGAAAACACCATGAAGGTCGGCATCATGGACGAGGAGCGCCGCACCACGGTGAACCTGAAGGCCTGCATTCAGCAGGCGTCCAAGCGCATCGTCTTCATCAACACCGGCTTCCTCGACCGCACCGGCGACGAGATCCACACCTCGATGGAAGCGGGTCCGATGATCCGCAAGAACGAGATGAAGGCGCAGCCCTGGATCAAGGCGTACGAAGACTGGAACGTCGACATGGGCCTGATCGACGGCCTGCCCGGCCACGCCCAGATCGGCAAGGGCATGTGGGCGGCGCCGGACAAGATGGCCGACATGCTGGCGCAGAAGATCGGTCACCCCTCGGCCGGCGCCACCACCGCATGGGTGCCGTCGCCGACCGCGGCCACGCTGCACGCTTTGCACTATCACCAGGTCAACGTGCACGCCCGTCAGGACGAGCTCACCAAGGGCGGCCCGCGCGCCAAGCTCGGCGACATCCTCACCATCCCGGTGTCGAACTCCAACTGGGCGCCGGACGACGTCCGCCAGGAGATCGACAACAACTGCCAGGGCATTCTCGGCTATGTCGTGCGCTGGATCGATCAGGGCGTCGGCTGCTCCAAGGTGCCCGATATCCACGACGTCGGCCTGATGGAAGACCGCGCGACGTTGCGCATCTCCAGCCAGCATCTCGCCAACTGGCTGCACCACGGCGTGGTCAGCAAGGACCAGGTGATGGATTCGCTGAAGCGCATGGCCGTCGTCGTCGACAAGCAGAACGCCGGCGACCCGCTGTACCAGCCGATGGCGCCCTCGTTCGACGGCGTCGCGTTCAAGGCGGCCTGCGACCTGGTGTTCGAGGGCCGGACCCAGCCGAACGGCTACACCGAGTACATCCTCACCGCGCGGCGGCGCGAGGCGAAGGCTCAGGCCTGACACTGCAAAGCCCCGGCGATCAGCCGGGGCTTTTTTTGATCTGCAGGAGGTAACATGATGCTAGTTCATATCACCGCGATGTAGCGCAGCAGCGAGATCACGCCCAGCACGATCACGATCACGCGGCAGATCTGCTTGGCCCGGCCGTCGAGCGGCAGCAGGTTGATCAGATACAGGATCAGGATGACGACGAGGAACGTGACGAGAGCACTGATGAGCATGAACGACCCCTCTGCAAGGCATGGACTGCGGTTGCCGACCTAACCCGCCTGTCGAGCGTTGGTTCCGTGCCCGGAACTTGGGCATGAGAGGCACTGGTCCCGTAGTTCTACCGAGTCGAAGCGACGGCCGAATCTTTACCGTTGGCCCGCAAAATCCCTGAGCTTTCAAGGATTCAAGAGACCGCCATGCTGAACCGCCTGACCATCTCCTCACTGCTGAAGACGGTGATCGTCACGGCCGCCCTTGCCGTCATCACCCTGTTTTCGCTCAACGCCTGGACCTCCTGGAGCAGGCTGCAATCCGCCCAGCGGATCGCGCGGGTGGCGGAGGTGTCGGGCGTCGTGTTCAAGGCGATGAACAGCATGCGCAGCGACCGTTCGACGACGATCAGGGTGCTCAACGCGGACCAGGCGATGGATGCCGACACCGAGAAGTTCCTGCGCTCGGCCCGCGACATCTACGTGCCGGCGCTGAACCGCAGCCTCGATCTGTTGAAGAGCATCGCTTTTGCGCAAGCGCAGGCCCTGATCGCCGATCTCGACCGGCTCAACAAGACCATCACGGCCGAGCATGCCGAATTCTGGATCGAGATCGTCAAGCCGAAGGCCGCCCGCCGGGCTGGCTTGGCGAAGGAATATGGCGAGACGTTCGACGCACTGCTGGCGCTGCTCGACAAGATCTCGGTCAATGTTGCCGCCAGCGTCAACCACCAGAGCGCGACCGTCGACCAGTTGCTGATGATCAAGCAGATGGCCTGGCTGATGCGCAACACGGCCGGTGAAGCGTCGCTGGTCGTCAGCAACGGACTGACCACAGGCAAGGTCTCCCCGGACGCGGTGCTGGCCTACAACAAGCTGGTCGGCGGCATCGAGACCGGATGGAAGGCCGTCCAGCTCGCCACCGCCGGCATGGAGATGTCCCCCGCGCTCTCTGCCGCCATGTCGACCACGGAGAAGGCCTATTTCACCCCGGACTATGCCGGCCTGCGCGAGCGCCTGCTGGCCGCGCTGCAGAAGGGCGAGAAGCCGGAGCTGACCGCCTATCAGTGGAGCCCGTTTTCGGTGAACAAGATGACGAGCGCCGTCGCCCTGGCCGAGGCGGCGCTCGACGCCGCCAAGGAGCATTCCAGCGCGCAGCAGAGCGCAGCGACGGAGTCGCTGATCCTTCAGCTTGTGCTGCTGCTCACCGCCCTGGTCCTGAGCGGCGCGGCCATGGCTGCCGTCACCGGGCGCGTCATCCGTCCGCTGCACCGGATGCGCGACGCCATGCTCGCGGTCGCAGGTGGCGACCTCAGCGTCGACACCGGCTACACCAATCGGCAGGACGAGATCGGCGCGCTGGCCAATGCGCTCGAGACATTCAAGCAGCAGGCGCAGGACAAGCTCGCGATCGAAGCCCAGGAGCGCGAGCGCAACGCCGCAACCGCGACGCGCCAGCGCGCGATCGAAGCCTATGTCGCCGAGTTCGAGGGACTGGTCCGCAAATCGCTCGACCAGCTGGGCCGGGCCTCCACCGACATGCAGGCGACGTCGGCCAGCCTGACCAACGTGTCGCGGCAGACCAACGCCCGCGCCGAGGTCGCCGAGAAGGCCTCGAACGACGCCTCCATGAGCGTGCAGACGGTCGCCTCCGCCGCGGAGCAGCTCAACGCCTCGATCGCCGATATCAGCAAGCAGGCCTCCCATGCCGCGGGGATCGCCAGCCGTGCCGTCGAGCAGGCGCGCATGACCGATGGCACGGTGCAGGGCCTGTCGCAGTCGGCGAACCGCATTGGCGAGGTGGTCGGACTGATCAACAGCATCGCCTCGCAGACCAACCTGCTGGCGCTCAACGCGACCATCGAGGCGGCGCGCGCCGGCGAGGCCGGCAAGGGCTTTGCGGTGGTGGCCTCCGAGGTCAAGACACTGGCGAGCCAGACCGCCAAGGCCACTGACGAAATCTCCGAGCAGATCTCCGACATTCAGCGCGTCGCCAACGACGCGATCGACGCCATCCAGCGCATCGGCGGCATCATCGGCGAGGTCAACGAGGTGGCCACCGCGATCGCCGCGGCTGTGCAGGAGCAGGGCGCGGCGACCCAGGAGATTTCACGCAGCACCCAGTTCGCGGCCGACGGCACCAAGAACGTCTCCGACAACATCACCGGCGTGAAGTCGGATGCCGACGCGGCAGCGGCTGCGGCGGAGAACGTGCGGCATGCGTCGGAGACGCTGGAGCACCAGAGCAGGAGCCTCGGCCATCAGGTCACGGACTTCCTGGGCAAGATTCGGGCGGCCTGACGACTTGTGGAGATCACTCGGATTTAACTTGTTACCACCTAGCACACCGGAAGACCCGGAGAGTTCGAGAGACCCATGCTTAGTCGCTTCACCGTCGCCGCGATCCTGAAGACCGTCATCACCATTGCCGCGCTGATCATCATCGGCACCTTCGCCTGGAATTCGTGGGAGTCATGGCGGCGGCTGCAGGTCACCGGCAACATCCTCAAGGTCACCGACGCCTCGGCATTCCTGTTCACGGCGATGACCAACCTGCGCAGCGACCGGTCGACCACGCCCCGCGCGATCAATGCCGAACAGGCGATGGAGCCGGCAGCCGAAAAATATGTGCGCTCACTGCGCGACACCGAAATGCCCGCGCTGGCGCGCGCCCGCGAGCTGCTGCCGACGATCGAATTCGCGCAGAGCCAATCCCTCATCCCGGAGCTCGAGCGGCTCGAGAAAGCGCTTATTGGCTATCAAACCGAGTTCTGGAGCGAAGTCGCCAAGCCGAAATCCCAGCGTCGCCTGGCGCTCGCAGATAATTATGTGCAGACGGTCAGCGCGCTGCTGACGACACTCGACAAGATCAGCACGGCGCTGGTCACCAGCGTCAATCATCAGGATGCGGCCATCGACCAGTTGCTGTCGATCAAGCAGTTCGCCTGGCTGCTGCGCAGCGTCGCGGGCGAGGCGTCGTCGATCGTCGGCAACGCCATCAATTCCGGCAGCATCTCGCCCGAGAACCAGCTCGCCTATACCAAGCTCATGGGTGGAGCCGAGGCGAGCTGGACGGCGCTGCAGCTCTCGACGAGCGGCATGGAGCTGCCGCCGGCCCTCTCGACGGCACTCAAGGCGGCGCAGACCGCCTATTTCGAGCCGCAGTATACGGGGCTCGCAGACCGGCTCGTTGCTGCGGTCGTCAAGGGCGAGAAGCCGGAGATCACGACCACGCAATGGAGCCCGCTCGCGGTGGGGCGCATGGCCACGGCGATCACCGTCGCGGATGCCGCGCTCGATGCAGCGAAACAGCAGGCCAGCGCCCAGAATGCCGCCGCTCTGCGCTCGCTACTGCTGCAGTCCGCGCTGCTCATTCTGGCCATCATCGCCGCAACCGGCGCCATCATGGCTATCAGCGGGCACGTGATCGTCCCGCTCCACACGATGCGCGATGCAATGCTGAAAGTGGCCTCGGGCGATCTCGCCGTCAACACCGGCTACATCCAGCGCCAGGACGAGATCGGCGCGTTGGCCCGTGCGCTCGAGACGTTCAAGCAGCAGGCGCAGGACAAGCTTGCGATCGAGGCTCAGGAGCGCGAGCGCAATGCCGCCACGGCCGCGCGCCAGCGCGCGATCGAAGCCTATGTGGCCGAGTTCGAAGGCCTCGTCGGCGCGTCCCTGGAGCAGCTCGGCCGGGCTTCGACCGACATGCAGGCGACGTCGGCGGGCCTGACCAACGTGTCCCGGCAGACCAATGCCCGCGCCGAGGTGGCCTCGAAGGCCTCGAATGACGCGTCGATGAGCGTGCAGACCGTCGCGTCCGCTGCGGAGGAGCTGAACGCCTCGATCGCCGACATCTCCAAGCAGGCCTCGCATGCGGCGGGGATCGCCAGCCGCGCCGTCGAGCAGGCGCGCATGACGGATGGCACCGTGCAGGGCCTGTCGCAATCGGCCAACCGCATCGGCGAGGTCGTCGGCCTGATCAACAGCATCGCTTCGCAGACCAACCTTCTGGCGCTGAATGCGACCATCGAAGCCGCGCGCGCCGGCGAGGCCGGCAAGGGTTTTGCCGTCGTCGCCTCTGAGGTGAAAACATTGGCAAGCCAGACCGCGAAGGCGACCGATGAGATCTCGGAGCAGATCGCCGACATCCAGCGGGTCGCCAACGATGCGATCGACGCCATCCAGCGCATCGGCGGCATCATCGGCGAGGTCAACGAGGTCGCAACCGCCATTGCCGCCGCCGTGCAGGAGCAGGGCGCAGCCACGCAGGAGATTTCGCGCAGCACGCAGTTTGCCGCCGACGGCACCAAGAACGTGTCCGACAACATCACCGGGGTGAAGTCGGACGCGGATGCGGCTGCGGCCGCGGCGGAGAACGTGCGCAACGCCTCGGAGACGCTGGAGCACCAGAGCAGGAGTCTCGGCCATCAGGTCACGGACTTCCTCGGCAAGATCCGCGCGGCCTGATGCCGCGCCGTGCTCAGTCCGATGCCATGACCGGCGCGCGCTCATATTTGGCGCGCAGCGCCGCCGGCGCCGGCGAGAAGTTGAGCTCGGCGCTCTTGCGGCCCGCGCTCCGGTTGGCGACCTTCAGGCCGTCCTCGCTGGCAACGACGTCGCCCTTGCGCAGGGTCGGGTCGTTGTCGATCGACACTTTGGCAAGGCCGAAATGGTCCTTGCCGTTGCAGGTGCAGCCGTCGAGCACCTCGGTCCGATACTTGAACGCGTTGGGCAGTGCCGAATACGGCCTGCCGCCGTCAGTCTCGGCGCTATCGATCGTGCTGCCATACACGACCTCGGTCTTGGACGCCGGGCAGAAGCTGTTGCACGTCGCCTCCTTGCTCTGGTCGCCGGTGGCGCCGAGCGGGAAGTAGCGGCCATCACAGGTGCGTACGCACCAGGCGACGCTGCTGCTGCCGCCGCGGTACGTGACATCTCCCCGCGGCGCCGGGCGTGGCGCCGGCGGCGCCTCATCGGCGAACGGCATGCGGATATAGGGCTGCGGCGCCGGCCGCGCGTGGAAGCCGCCGAACAGCGCGGAGAAGAAATCCTGCGCACGGGCGGCGCTCGGCGCAGCCAGCGCACCCGCGCCGACCACGGTCGCGAGCGAGATGATTGCAAGGGCCCTTCGGCTGGTCATGAACGCACTCCTAGATCAGTTGACGGCGGCCACCGGCAGCGACATCGCCTGCCGGCCGGAGGGCAACGACGTCACGCGCGGCACGCGACCGGCGCTTGCCTGCAGCGACGCATTCTTCGGCAGCACCACGACCTTGGTGCCGACCTGCACGCGGCTGAACAGGTCCGAGACATCCTCGTTGGTCAGGCGGATGCAGCCGGAGGACACGAACCTGCCGATCGTCGTCGGATCGTTGGTGCCATGGATGCGATATTCGCTCGAGCCGAGATACATCGCGCGGGCTCCGAGCGGATTGCCCGGACCGCCGGCCATGAAGCGCGGCAGATAGGGCTGACGCGCGATCATCTGGGCCGGCGGATGCCAGTCCGGCCATTCCGCCTTGCGCGAGACCGTCTGCACGCCCGACCAGGTGAAGCCTTCGCGCCCGACGCCGACGCCATAGCGCAACGCACGGCCGCCGCCGAGCACGTAGTAGAGATAGGTGTTGGCCGTATCGATGATGATCGTGCCGGGCGCCTCGCGGGTGTCGAGCGTGACGATCGTGCGGCGCAGCCGATCAGGCAGCAGGCTGTCCTCATCCTGGCTGGCCGCAGGCGCAGTCTGGTCGTCCGGCGGAAACATCTGCTGCTCGACCGGCGCATAGCCGAGGCTCTGCGCGTGAGAGGCGGTCATACCCGGTGCCAGCAGGAGCGCGGCGGCGATGGCGATCGTCGATGCGGTTCGCCGCGCGCGGCAGCGTTGACCGGAAACGAGGTTTGTCATGGGATGCCCCCTATAGACCAGCACCGCGAATGCGATGCGCAATTGCCTCAACAAACGCGAGATGGGCCGCCGCAGTTCCGGCCGCGATGTGGTCGCGCTGCGTCAGTCAAGCGCGGCAGCTCTCACGTTCTCGCGACGGAACCCCACGCCCCTTCGACGGTTGAGCGAATGTAGAACGTCATCACGCGAGGCGCGCGCGAACGGGTCCATCGGGCAATCATGGTGCATGTACTTCCCACCGAGCGGCTGCTCGCCAGCGGCAAGGACGGCTCTGCCCTGAACGAAAGCCGCCATGATCTGCCTCCGGTGATCAAACGGGCGGAGGTCGTCGCCGTCGCGCTCGTCATCGTCACCGCGATCTGCGTGACCGGTGTCCTCTATGTCGCCCGAGGATTCTTTCTGCCGATCGTCATGGCGTTCGTCGTCGGCACCATGCTGTCGCCCGCCGCCAATTTTCTCGAGCGCCATCGGGTGCCCCGCGGCGTGGGGGCCGTGGTGATCGTGATCGCCGTAGCGGCCGGGCTCGCCTTCATCATCGGCCTGATCTCGGCACCGGTGCTCGACTGGACCAACCGCCTTCCCGAGCTTGCCGCAACGCTCAAGGCGAAGCTGCACGTATTCGATCGGCCGCTGGCGCTGTGGCACGAGATGCAGGCCGCGATCGGTGGCGGAAGCTCGCAGGTCGCGACCAGCCTGGAGCTGCCGAAGTTCGACTGGGTGCAGCCGACGATCGAATTCCTGTCGCCGACCTTCACCGAATTCCTGCTGTTCTTCGCCACACTGGTTCTGTTCATCGCGAGCTGGCGCGATCTGCGCAGGACGCTGATCATGACCTTCGCCGATCACGAGGCCCGGCTGCGGACGCTGCGAATCCTCAACGAGCTCGAGCTGCACCTCGGCAACTACCTGCTGACGGTCACGCTCATCAACACCGGGGTCGGCATTGCGGCCGGGCTCGCCTGCGCGATCGCAGGCATGCCGAATCCGGCCGGCCTCGGCGCGCTGGCGGCGACGCTGAACTTCATCCCGATCATCGGCCCGATCGCGATGTTCGCGGTGCTGGTCGTGGTGGGCGTCATCGCATTCCCGACCCTGAGCGGCGGCATGGTCGCCCCGCTCATCTTCGCCGTCATCACCTTCATGGAGGGCCACTTCGTCACGCCCACCATCATCGGCAGGCGCCTCGCCCTCAATGCCCTCGCCGTCTTCATTGCATTGGCGTTCTGGACATGGCTATGGGGACCGATGGGCGCCTTTCTCGCGTCACCGCTGCTGATCGTCGGGCTCATCGTCAAGGAGCACCTGCTGCCGGACGATTCGCCGCAACTGCCTGCGGACTGATTCGGTTTCGGCACCGGGAACTTCGGCCGAAACGATGCGTTTGCCGAAAGTCCGCACACCAGCTTGCTCCGGGAGCCTCCCATGCCATCGACCAATGGTGAGACCGCGTTGAAAGATCTCGCCGACAAAGCGAACTATGAACGCCTGCAGAAGGATGTCCACGCCGTGAAGAACGATATCGCAGCCCTCACCGAACAGATCACCGACGCCCTCAACGCCTTCGCGGGTCAGGCCGGCAAGCAGGCCCGCAGCGGCTATCGCCAGGCGCGCGAGAACATGGACCAGACGTTCGACGACATGTCCGAGCGCGGCGGCGCCATGCTGGGCGCGGCCCAGGATGCGGCAAACTCTCTCGAAGAGCGGCTGGAGGACGTGATCTCACAACGGCCGCTCGCGACCGTCGGACTTGCGCTCGGTCTCGGCTTCCTGATCGGCGTGACCTGGAAACGCTAGGCTGCGCAACCCCGCGACGCCACCTCCGAACGAATCAATCGGCGCCGCTCGCGGCGCCGATTCGAGTTTATCGGCCAGCCATCGAGAGACGAGGGAGAAGTCACATGCTTCATCGCATGATCGCAGAGGTCAAGGAATCGACCGGACACACCGTCAGGCTGACTTCTCTTGCGTTGGCGGCCGCAGTCGGACTGTTCATTACCACCTGCTTCCTGTGCGCGGCGGCGTTCGTCGCGGTGCTCGAACGCTACGGCCTCGTCGCAGCCTGCCTGACGGGAGCGGCGATCTTCTTCGTCGTGACGTTGATTGCTGCAATCAGCTACATGGCGCGCAAGCGCACGGTTGCAAAGCATGCGCCGCGGCCGGCGGAGGCGGCACGATCTGCGGCTCAGTCGCTTCTCGCTGATCCGATGCTGCTCGCCAGCGGCCTGCAGGTCGTACGCATGATCGGGGTCAAACGGCTTGTTCCCCTTCTCGCTGTGGGAGGCTTGGCGCTTGGCCTCCTGGTCCGCAGCCAGATGGCGAACGAGGCGGAGCCGGCCGAGTAACGCGCGGTGAGTTGCCGGAAAGCACCTTGTGCAAGATCACGTCGTGGTGCCGTCGTCAGCCGAGTTGACGACGGTGGACCATGTTTCAGGTGATGCAGCGGCCCGGCTGCAATCGCTTGGCGATTTCCGTGAGCACGGAGACGGACGGCTCACAGGCGACCGGGCGCTTTGCTTCCCGTCTTTCGGTCTCGGTGGTGATGATCTGAGATCCCTGCGGGGGCGCTACCTGGCGGCCGGGCGTCGCCGCGCCGGTGAGTGGCAAGCGCAGCAGGAACGAGGTATCTGCGAACGCTGCAAGCTTGATGGAAACGGTTTGCGTGCGGGTGGAATCCACCAGTGCAGCAGCCCGATCAGTCTTGTTCGCCCGGTTCACATTGTCCACGACCGACGCCGTCTGGGGCTGGCTCGCGGCCTGCACAGGAAGTCCAGAGGCAAGATCATGCCCCGAGGCAAATTGCATCGCACCAACGAGCAAGCCGGACGCTGCGAGTGTGCCCAGAATGACAACTTTACCTGTCTGCGACATTGTCTCTGCTCCCCTCGCCTGCAGGCGATCGGCATTTCCAACGTTAGTCGCACGGGGTGGGTTCTCGGACGGGCAAATCACTTAACCGTGTCTTAACAGGTCCGACCGGCGAAAATATTCGGCGCTTCCAGGAACGACTTCAGGGGTCGTGCGTCATCAAGGCAGCCGGTTATTCCCCCTGCCCCATTGACCGGCGACGCGGGGCACCGCCGTGGTGATGCCGGCGGTGCCCCGCATCTTTTCGGTCGCACGGCCGAAACCGCTGTTCCAACCCGCTTGTTCGACGTCCTATGCTTGCCTGCGTGTCATGGGGCGCTGACGCACCCTTTTGTGTATCGGGTGGGATAGATGAGCATGTTGCGGGGAGCCGGCACAGCGCTGGCAATTGCGATGATCGTACCCGGGATCGCTGCGGCAGAGGGCACCAAGGACGTCTGGATCAAGAGCCTCAGCGTCAAGCTGACGGCGCAGCGGCGCTATCCGCCTCAGGCCACGGGCCAGGGCGGGACCGCGAGAGTCGTCTTCCACATCGACCGCTCCGGACATCTGCTCTCTGCAGCGCTTGCCGAAAGCGCTGGTGACCCGGCCCTCGACAAGGAGGCGCTGGCGATCGTCGAACGGGCTCAGCCATTTCCTCCCCCACCACCCGATGTGGGCGAAGACACCTTGACGCTGCGCGTACCCATCGTCTTCCCGCCAAGACCGAAGTCGAACCTCATCGAGGACATCGGACCAGACGACGCCGCACTGAGGGCGAGATTGAAGGGCGTTTGCCGAGGATGCTGATCGACCTCTTACGGCAATGCGTCGCAACAAAAACGGCGCGCTCCGAAAAGCGCGCCGAAGATAGTCTAGCCTCAAATCCGCTATCGGGCTGCAACGATTAGGCCGCCGGCTTCGGCATCCTGTTGCGCGAGTTGCGCTGGAAGAACAGCGCCTGGCTGGCAACAGCCGAGACCATGGCAGGCTGGAACGGCTTCGAGATCAGGAACGCCGGCTCCGGCCGCTCACCGGTGAGGAACCGCTCGGGGTAGGCGGTGATGAAGACGACGGGAACCTCGAACGTTCGCAGGAGCTCGTTGACGGCATCGAGGCCGGACGAGCCGTCGGCGAGCTGGATGTCGGCGAGGATGAGACCGGGCTTCTTATTCTTCGCCAGCGCGACCGCATCCGAATGGGTGCGTGCGACGCCGATCACGTTGTGACCGAGATTCTTCACCAGGCTTTCAAGGTCCATTGCGATGAATGTCTCATCCTCGATGATGAGCACGTCGGTCGCGATCTCAGCTGCCAGCTCCCGGCCGGCGGCGTCGGCCAGCCGGCGGGTCTCGGCGACGTCGATGTCGAGAATGAACGACACCTCCTCTTCCGGAAACCCCTCCAGGGAGAGCAGCAGGAACGCCTGGCGGGGGAGTGGAGTGATATTGGATAGCCGGCGCTCGGGTGGCATTGGCAACGTCGCCACTTCGGCGTCGTCGTTGAGTGCGACCGAGTTCCAGATCTGGGTAAACAGCCGGAACAGGCCTGCGCGGGGACCGTAACGCTCGTCCAGCAAGGCCGGATCCTGGATCAGAGCCTCCAGCATCGCGCCGACGTAAGCGTCTCCTGAACCCTGACTGCCCGTGAGGGCACGCGCATACCGGCGCAACAGCGGCAAATGTTCAGCAACTAGCTGTGATCGGCTCATCCCCACTCCATTCGGTATTCTGGGCTTCCCGCCCGGGTTCCGTGATGAGCTGATTACGCCTGAAACGAACAAAAGTTCCCCAAACGCGTGGAACTTTTAACGCCCGGTTGCATTAGTTCCCGATCAGACCCCCTCGATGGCGAGGATAATTCTTGAAGCTTCAGGGACTTAACTCTCGGGGAAACGTGGAAAAGGTCATGAAAGATGTAAAGTCTCAAGCCAGCAAGAATGCGGCACCGCGCAAGCCCGGCGGACTCAACGCGGAGATTCAATCCAGGATCGGTCATCAACTCCGCGCGATGTACGACGATGTCGTTCGTCAGGGGGTTCCGGACCGCTTCACGGATCTGATCCGCAAGCTTGATGGTCCGGCAGCACAGTCCCACGTAGAGAACGGCGGGGGATCCACCGACCAGAACGACGGGAGGGAGTGAATGCCTCTCACTGATTCTTTGCGGGACGATATCCTTGCGGCCGTCCCAAGCCTCCGTGCATTCGCGATTTCCTTGAGCGGTAATAGCGATCGCGCCGACGACCTGGTGCAGGAAACCCTGCTCCGGGCGCTGGCCAACATCGACTCGTTTCAACCGGGTTCGAATCTGCCCGCGTGGTTGTTTACGATTTTGCGCAACCTGTTCCGTTCCGACTACCGAAAACGGCGGCGCGAAGTTGAAGATGCCGAGGGCAACTATGCCAAGACGCTCAAGACGCATCCCTCACAGGGCGCTCACCTCGAGTTCGAGGAGTTTCGCGCAGCACTGGAAAAGCTGCCTCAGGACCAACGCGAAGCGCTGATCCTGGTCGGGGCTTCCGGCTTCTCCTACGAGGATGCGGCAGCGATCTGCGGCTGCGCCGTCGGTACGATCAAGAGCCGCGTGAACCGCGCGCGCTCGAAGCTTGCGGCCCTGCTCTATGTCGAAGGCGCCGAGGATTTCGGCCCCGACGAGACCGTGCGGGCCGTGATCGGCGGCAGCGGCGGCTGATCGCCGACGCAGTGTTGAGCAGAACACGAAGAGGCGGCTCTCGAACGGGGCCGCCTCTTTCGTCGTTTCGCGAATTTGGTCTCCTGCTCCGCCTGAAAGGCACGGCGGCGATCAACGCGGGGGATGCACCGGCGCGGAAAACTGCTCGGTGCGATCGCGCTCGGTCATGTCGATCACCGTGTGCATCGGCGCAGTCAGCTCGTAGACGTAGCTCGCCTCGGTGAAGAACCGCTTCGACGTGCCGCCGAGCGCCTCGGGCGCAACCCGATCGAGCAGGATCAGGCCGAAATCACTGTCCGGCCGCCGCGTTGCCTCGCTGGTGTTGCACTCCTCCCAGCGGAAATGGAACACGGCATTCGGCTCCTCGCCCGTCACCTCCCACTTCGCGGTGATATGCGGGTGCTTGCCGACCAGTGAAAGTCCCTCGTCGGAATGCGAGGCGAGTTCGAAGAACAGCAGCGACAGGCTCTGCGCGGCGCGCGCGCTGACGGTGATGTCGGGTCCGGTGACCGCGATCCGCTCGGCATGCGGAATGGCCCGGGCTTCGAACAGGCCGCGCAGCTGGACGCCCTGCCATTGGCTCTCGCTCAGCAAGGTGACCACGTTCGACATCGCATGGATGCGACCGATCAGAAGCTCGCGGGCCACGTCGATGTCGCTGCCATGACGCAGCGTGCGGGTCACGATCGACTGGATCACCGCCAGGATGTTCTTGACCCGGTGATTCAGCTCGTCGATGACCGCCGTCAACCGCCGTTCGAAGCCGATCCGCACCTGAATTTCACGGCTGAGCCGCAGATTGTTGTAGGCGACATAGCCGAACAGGCCGCAGATGATGCCGGTCAGTGCGAGCCCGATCACACCGACGATGGCTGCCGTCTGCTGGGCCCGGCGCACGGAGTTGCTTTTGGCGTAGTAAACCAGCGACCAGTCGTGATTGCCGAAGGTCACGGTGCGCGTCGACGACGGCACCGGATCGTCCGGTCCGCGGGTCCGGCTGCTGACCGCCCCCTGATCGTTCGCGACCAGCTCGTCCGAGGCATTGCGCGGGTCCTTCAACGCGACCGAGAACAAGGACAGGTCGTCATTGGTCAGGAGCAGCGGCCCGATCTCGTAGGAAAAGGTCACGAAGCCCGCCGGGGCGGTCGCCCCCTGCGGGACCACCGGAGCCGCCAGGACGATCCCGACGGGACCATCGGGGCGCAACAGCGGTGTGGGGTCGGAGGCCACCGGCTTGCCCTCCGCCATCGCCCGCGCCAGCATCGGCCCGACGATGGGCTGCCGGTCGAGTGCCATGCCGGGAAGCTTCGAGGTCTCGGAATTGCGTGGCTCGAGATCCATCAGCACGTCGATCGGGCGATCGACGTTGGGGCCGAGCGGGGTATCGTCGAAATTGCGGATGGTCGGGTTCGGAAATCCGGCCTGACGCAGCTCCGCTTCTGCGACGGTAAGCTCGTCCGGGCGCAGCCGCGCGATCCAGGACGCGACCACGAAATCGGTCTTGAAGGCGTAGATCGACGAGCGCAGCGGCTCCAGCATGTTGGCCTTGATCACGGACGGCGCCCTGAACAGGCCCGAGGCCACCCGGGCCAGCAGCTCGCGCTCGGTCAGGCGGTCCTGGACCAGGCTGGCATGGACGTCGATGGCACGCGCCAGAGCGATGCGGTCGAGCGCCAGTTCCTGGTCGTGAACGCGATACGCAGCCAAACCGGACAACGCCGACCCGAGCAGCGCAATCACACCGATGATGACACCCAGCCGCAGCACTCGTTCACTCTAAGGTCAAGGGTTGGCGAAGGAGGAAACGAGTCATCCAATAACCGGGCCTGCTACTCAAGTAACGCGCGCCTTCGGGGCGAGCGAAAGTGATCGGATCTCGGCGGAAATCCCAGGATACCGGCCATCCATGAGCCGTTCATGCACCCTTGGCAAGGCGCACCCCGGGTCGAGGCAACATCCGGGAGCCCAAGTTGTTCCGGCTTGTTGAGGCTTTTTTGCGTCTACTACACCGGCGCTTCGGTGTCGGCCTTCGCCGCCCTTATTCGCGAGTTCTCCTCGCCGAGGTCAATTCAAAAGCCGTGCCTAAGTCAAAGCCTTGGGCGTGCGATCCGTTTCCGCGATGAGAGCTCGGAAAACATATTACAACGTTTTGCAACAAACTCTGCGACGTTCCTTTGGCAACGATGGACGGTCCTGCGCGGATCATTCGCTCAGGCTGACGGCGTCAGTCCCCCCTTCGCCTCGATGAAGCCGATGATCCTGTCGAGTCCCTGGCTCTTCTTGAGGTTGGTCATCACGAAAGGGCGCTCGCCGCGCATGCGCTTGGCATCGGTCTCCATCTTCTCGAGAGAAGCGCCGACATGGGGCGCGAGGTCGATCTTGTTGATCACCAGCAGGTCGGAGCGGGTAATGCCTGGACCGCCCTTCGAAGGGATCTTGTCGCCGGCCGCCACGTCGATCACATAGATCGTAATGTCCGCCAGTTCCGGCGAGAAGGTTGCGGCGAGATTGTCTCCGCCTGATTCGATGAGCACCAGATCGAGCCCGGGAAACTTCGCGCGCATGTCGGCCACGGCCGCGAGGTTCATCGATGCATCCTCGCGGATCGCGGTGTGCGGACAGCCGCCCGTCTCGACACCGGCGATGCGATCCGGGGTCAGCGAACCGGAGCGGACGAGATATTCCGCATCCCACTTGGTGTAGATGTCATTGGTGATCGCGGCGATGTCGTATCGCTCGCGCATCGACTTGCACAGAAGGTCCATCAGCGCGGTCTTGCCCGAGCCGACCGGACCACCGACGCCGACGCGAAGCGGACCGTGAGACGATGCCATGTCATAGATCCTTCTGTCGTACGCGCAACGGCGCGCAGCCATGATTGCCGAACCAGCCGCTGTGCGGCCGTGGTGACGGATTTGCGGAACCGCCGCGATTCACAGGACTCGGCCCGAATTTGCAGCGAACGATGCTCTGCTTCGTCACGACCGAAACAGCCTCGTATATTGCGTTTCGTGACGAAGGCTGGCGAGATCGGCGCGGAACGTGGAGCTGCCGATCTCGTCGAGTGACGCGCGCAGAGCGCGTTCGGCGGTCGCCGCGACAATCGGCTCCAGCGCCCCGAGCACACGCTGGCTGTCGGTCTGCCCCAATGGAACGAGGCGGCTGCCCGCGGAAATCCAGTTCGAGGTCAAGGCGTGCAGAAAACCGTGCAGCAACGGCACCAGCGACACGCCATGCGCCGCACCGACCAGTCCCACCGCAACGGGATAAACGACCGTCTCACATTGCGCCACGGTCTGGTCGAGACCGTCGCAGTTCCAGGCTGAACGCACGATTTCGATGAAGGCCCGCCCCTGCGCCGTTGTCTCCAGCTGGCGCTCGCGCGATGGCACGAAGGCCGCGGCGAGCTCAGCCGTCCGGCGGAGCGCCTCCATGTCGCCGAGCTCGACCGCCCGATGGACATGAGCGAGGAACACGGCATCGCAGAAGCCGGAGCCGTCCGTAAGCATCACCGAGAGCCAGCCGCGAAGCGAGGCGGCATCGCTGATGTCGCCGGCTTCGACGGCCCATTCGATGCCTCCGGAGTAGGAGAAGCCGCCGACCGGAAAAGCCGGAGACAACCACGTGAGCACGCGGTAGAGCCCGGCTGAATCGAGCTCGGTCATTGCTTCCAAGGAGCGCGTCCGCTCACTTGTGGTCATGAGCATGGGAATGGCCATGATGATGTTGGTCGTGGCCGCAGTGCTCGTCATGTACATGATGATCGTCATGCGCGTGGTCATGGGCATGATCGTGGCTGCCGTGACCATGATGATGATCGTGACCGTGGTCGTGATGGCCGTGGTGGTCATGATCATCATGGCCATGTACATGGCTGGGTTCGGCATAGGCGCCGCCTTCCGGATCGAACGGCGCCTCGATCTCGATGACGCGGGCACCGAGGCCCTTCACCATCGCCTCGATCACATGGTCGCGGCGAATGCGCAGGCCCTTGGCCATGATCTGGGTCGGCAGATGCCGGTTGCCGAGATGCCAGGCGAGTCGCACCAGGTGGTGCGGATCGCTGGCGCGGATTTCGAGCAGCGGCTCGGCGGCCGCGACGACCTCGATCAGCCGGCCGTCCTCCAGCACCAGGGCATCGCCCCCGCGCAAGGCGGTGGCGTGTTCGAGGTCGAGCAGGAATTCGAGCCCGCGCGTGCCGGTCATCACGAGCCGCCGGCGATGCCGGTCGTCGAAATCGAGCAGGACGGAATCGGCGGCGGCCTCTTTCCAACGATGCTGCCCGAGCACGCGCGTGGCGCGGATCATGCTGAAATCCTCATTCTCTTATTCCGTTCAGCGGACATCGACCTTCTCGGGCGTGATGATCTCGATCTTCGGCGGCGCGGCCATGCACTTCACGGCCACGCGACCGAACGTCTTCATGTGCTCGGTCGCGCGATGCGGCACCAGCGCCTCGGCGTTGTCCCACTGCTCGACGAACACCATCCTGGTCGGGTCGGTGACGCTCTCGTGCAAATCATAAGCGATGTTGCCGGGTTCCTTGCGGGTCCCCTCGATGCAGGCAGTGGCGGCGGCAATGAACTCGGCACGCGTTTCGGGCTTGATGGTCAAGGTGGCGACGACATAGATCACGAAGCAGTCCTCCCGGTACGTTTCTGGGTTTCTTGTACCGGGCGGAAGTCTAGAACATGAAGTAGCGCTGCGCCATGGGCAGCACCTCGGCCGGCTCGCAGGTCAGGAGCTCGCCGTCGGCGCGGACCTCGTAGGTCTCGGGGTCGACTTCGATGTTCGGCGTCGCATCATTGTGGATCATGCTCTTCTTCGAGATCTTGCCGCGGGTGTTCTGCACCGCATAGAGCTTCTTGGAGAGGCCGAGCTTGCGCGCGAGACCGCCGGCAACAGCGGCCTTCGAGGTGAAGATCACCGAGGAGGCCGTCAGCGACTTGCCGAAGGCGCCAAACATCGGCTGGTAATGCACCGGCTGAGGCGTCGGGATGGAGGCGTTGGGATCGCCCATCGGCGCCGCGACGATGGTGCCGCCCTTGATGACGCAATCCGGCTTGACGCCGAAGAACGCCGGCGACCACAGCACGAGATCGGCGAGCTTGCCCTTCTCGACCGAACCGATCAGCTTCGACACGCCATGCGCGATCGCCGGATTGATCGTGTATTTGGCGATGTAACGCTTGACGCGGAAATTGTCGTTGTCCTTGCCCTTGTCCTGCGGCAGCGCGCCGCGCTGCTTCTTCATCTTGTCGGCGGTCTGCCAGGTCCGGATGATGACCTCGCCGAGCCGGCCCATCGCCTGGGAGTCCGACGACATCATCGAGAGCGCGCCGAGATCGTGCAGGATGTCCTCCGCCGCGATCGTCTCCTTGCGGATGCGACTCTCGGCGAAGGCGAGATCCTCGGCGATCGACGGATCGAGATGGTGACACACCATCAGCATGTCCAGATGCTCGTCGATGGTGTTGCGCGTGAACGGACGTGTCGGGTTGGTCGAGGACGGCAGCACATTCTTCAGGCCGGCGACCTTGATGATATCGGGCGCATGGCCACCGCCGGCGCCTTCGGTGTGGAAGGCGTGGATGGTGCGGCCCTTGAACGCCTTGATCGTGTCCTCGACGAAGCCAGACTCGTTCAGCGTGTCCGAGTGCAGCATGACCTGGATGTCGTGATCGTCGGCGACTGACAAACAATTGTCGATCGCGGCGGGCGTCGTGCCCCAGTCTTCGTGCAGCTTCAACGCGCAGGCGCCGGCCTTGACCATCTCGACCAGCGCCGCCGGGCGCGATGCGTTGCCCTTGCCGGAGATGCCGAGATTGACCGGGAAGGCATCGAACGACTGCATCATCCGGCCGATGTGCCACGGACCGGGCGTGCAGGTGGTGGCGAAGGTGCCGTGCGACGGGCCGGTGCCGCCGCCGAGCAGGGAGGTGACCCCCGACATCAGCGCGTGCTCGATCTGCTGTGGGCAGATGAAATGGATGTGGCTGTCGAAACCGCCGGCGGTGAGGATCTTGCCCTCGCCCGCGATCACGTCGGTGCCGGGGCCGATCACGATGGTGACGCCGGGCTGGATGTCCGGATTGCCGGCCTTGCCGATCGCCGAGATCATGCCGTCCTTGATCGCGACGTCGGCTTTCACGACACCCCAGTGATCGACGATCAACGCATTGGTGATGACCGTGTCGGCGGCGCCTTGCTTGTTGGTCGCCTGCGACTGGCCCATCCCGTCACGGATCACCTTGCCGCCTCCGAACTTCACCTCCTCGCCATAGACGGTGAAGTCCTTCTCGACCTCGATGATCAGATCGGTGTCGGCAAGCCGGACCTTGTCGCCGGTGGTCGGGCCGAACATGTCGGCGTAGACGGAACGCTTGATCTTGACGGACATATCGTGCTCCAGCCTCTAGCTCTCAACTATTTCCAGCGCGCGGATCATTTCGGACGTGCGCAGATCGATTGAAACTTCGCGATGGTCTCGAGACCGGGCTTGAACTCTTCGCGGATGGTGGTCTTGCCGATCTTGAACGTCAGGCGTCCGGTGCGCTTGAAAGCATCGAAAGCGGGCGCATCGGCCGCCACCTCGAAGCTGTACTCCCAGAGCGATCCCGCCTCGCTGTAGGACACGCTCAGCAGCGTTTGCCCGTAACGGCTCGCCGGCACCATCTCGACCTGCGGATATCCGTTCGAGCGCAGCAGATCCGCAACTACCTTCCGTAGCTCCTGGCCGGCATCTCCGGTGACAGCGATGGTGCCGGACTTGGCCTTGCAGCGGAACGACGGCGATCCGACGTCGTCGGTCGCCTCATCGCTCCGACTGGGCGACAGCAACGCGCCGTCGTCCTGCTCGAACAGCCGCCAGCGCCGGTCGTCGGCTGCCGAAGCCGCGGCAGCAAACCCCGCAACGGTCGATGCCGCGCACAGGCTGTAGAGGGCCGCCGAGGACATTCGCGCCAGGCCGCTCACAGCGTCCCCCGCGCGTTCGCAACGGTCTCGTCGAACAGCGCATCCAGCGCCGCATTGACGCCGCGGCAGCCGGCGACGACCTGCTCGGCCCAGCCGAGATACTCCATCAGTTCCAGCTGCTGCTCGAGATCCGGCTCGAAGAAGACGCGCGCGCGGATGTTGCTGATCTTGTCGGCGATCTTGATCTGCTTGGCGCCATCAGATTTGCCGGGAGACGCGATGACCTGGACGGCACGCCGCTCGCTCTTCGGCAAGGTCATGTCGTCTGTGACCTCCTCGACCAGCCCGGCGACGCGCGGGCCGAAGCGCTGCGACAGCTCATCGTGGCTGGTGTCGGTGTCCTCGATGGTGTCGTGCAGCCAGCCGGCCGCGACGAGCTCGGCGTCCTCGCCGTTGCAGGCCGCCGACAGGATGTTCGCGACCTCGGCGAGATGATTGATGTACGGCTCCTCGTCACGGCCCTTGCGCTGCTGGCCGGCATGACGGCGCGCCGCCAGCTCGGCAGCTTCGGAGACGAGGCGCAATCCGGTCAACATCGTCTACAGCTTGCCCATGACGTCGCCACGGAAGCCGTAGACCATGCGCTTGCCGGCGAGCGCGACCAGTTGCACATCGCGGGTCTGGCCGGGCTCGAAGCGCACCGCCGTGCCGGCGGCAATGTCGAGCCGCATGCCCCTCGCCTTCTTGCGATCGAACTTCAGCGCCGGGTTGGTCTCGAAGAAGTGGTAGTGCGAGCCGACCTGGATCGGCCGGTCGCCGGTGTTGGCGACCGACAGCGTCACCGTTTTGCGGCCGGCATTGAGCTCGATCTCGCCGTCCTGGATGAAGAGTTCGCCGGGGATCATGTGGTACCTCGCCTAGTTCAACTGCGTCATGGCCGGGCTTGACCCGGCCATCCACGTCTCGCCACTCGGAGCAAGCCGCGTGGATGCCCGGGCCTTCGCCGCGCCGAAGTGGCTTCGGCCGCGCAGGCGGGGCAAACCCGGGCATGACGATCGAATGAGTTTGGCCCGCCTCACCGGATCGGCTCGTGCACCGTGACCAGCTTGGTGCCGTCCGGAAACGTCGCCTCGACCTGGATGTCATGGATCATCTCGGGGATGCCGGGCATCACCTGGTCGCGGGTCAGGACCTGCGCGCCTGTTTGCATCAACTCGGCCACGGTGCGGCCGTCGCGTGCGCCTTCGAGGATGAAATCGGAGATGATGGCGACCGCCTCGGGATGGTTCAGCTTGACGCCGCGCTCGAGCCTGCGGCGGGCCACGATGGCGGCCATCGAGATCAGGAGCTTGTCCTTTTCGCGGGGAGACAGGTTCATGCGGACTCTCTGGTGATCGTCTTCTGGTAATCGTTACTTGGTAAGCGTCGCTTGGTAAATGTCTAGTTGAGCCAGAGCCGCGGCAGCGGCACGGTCGAGGCGCAGCCGAGCACGGCCATCATGTCGGCGCGCAGGCTTGCGGCATCTTGGGCACAGAAGCGCGCCATTGCAAATCCATTCCAGGCCGACAGCCCGGCCTCGCCCCGGAACGCCGGCAGGCTCTCCCTGATGCGCTCCACCAGTGCGGCGTCGCCGGGGACGATCAGCGCAGTCCCGATCGAAGCGGCGCCGTTGGCGATCGCAGGCTGCGCCAGCTTGGCGCCGACGTCGCCGTCGAGGCGGACGGTCTCGGCAAACACCAGCTTGCCGCCGCGCCGCAGCCGCCAGCGATCGACGAACTCGCCCTCGCGCATGCGCTCGCCCATGGCCGTGCGGCCGAACACGACGATCTCGCACAACAGTAACGAAGCGGTGTCGGCGAGATCGATGTCGATCCGGCGATGGATGCGGGCGCGGTCGAACAGGATGGTCTCCTGCGGCAGCCACGAGATATGCGCGCCCGCCGCGGCCTTCAGCACAATGTCGAGCTCGGCCGGCTTGCCGGGCGCGCGATAGACCTTCTCGGCTGCGGCGCTCGACAGCGTGACACGGCTGCCCTCGCCGGCCGCGACCTCGATCGCAAAGCGGTCGCCGCCGGCGATTCCTCCCGCGGTGTTGACGAACATCGCCGACAGACCGTCATCCTCGGGCGAGGGAAAGCGCACACGCAGCGAACCGGACTCGTGCAGATGATGGCGTCGCGTCACATCGTCCTGCAGCCGCACGTCGAAGCGCACCGCGCCGCGGGCGCGGTTGGCCTCGAAGATGTCGGCAGCGGCTCTGGCGGGATCGGCCCGCATCGATCCCCTCCCCTGGGACCAGACGCGGCGGATACCGCGTCGACAGACTAAGTCATCGTCACAGCGCCATCTGGCGGCTGATCTCGGCCGGATCGAGATTGGCGCGCGTGCAGCTAAATTTTACAGCGCCGCGATCCATGACGGCGAAGTTGTCGCCGAGTTCGCAGGCAAAGTCGAGATACTGCTCGACCAGCACGATCGCGATATTGCCGAGATTGCGCAGGTACGAAATCGCCCGGCCGATGTCCTTGATGATCGAGGGCTGGATGCCCTCAGTCGGCTCGTCCAGCAGCAGGACCTTCGGCCGCATCACCATGGCCCGCCCGATCGCGAGCTGCTGCTGCTGGCCGCCGGAGAGGTCGCCGCCGCGGCGGCCGAGCATCGATTCCAGCACCGGAAACAGCGAGAACACGTCGTCGGGAATGCTGCGGTCGGCGCGCTTGAGCGGGCCGAAGCCGGTCTTGAGGTTCTCCTCGACCGTCAGCAGCGGAAAGATCTCGCGGCCTTGCGGCACGAACCCGATGCCCTTGCGCGCCCGCTCATAGGGCTTTAGGTGCGTGATGTCGGCGCCGTCGAAGGTGATGCTGCCCGACGCCAGCGGATATTGCCCGACCAGCGCCCGCAGCAGCGAGGTCTTGCCGACGCCGTTGCGGCCGAGCACGCAGGTGACCTTGCCGGGCTCCGCCGCGATCGAGACGCCGCGCAGCGCCTGGGCGGCGCCGTAATAGAGATTGATGTCCTTGACGTCCAACATCGCCTTAGCGCCCCAGATACACTTCGATCACGCGATCGTTCGACGACACCTGGTCGATGGTGCCCTCGGCCAGCACAGTGCCTTCGTGCAGGCAGGTGACCTTGACGCCGAGCTCGCGCACGAAGGTCATGTCGTGCTCGACGACCATGACGGTGTGGTCCCGATTGATTTCCTTGAGCAGCTCAGCCGTCTGATGCGTCTCGACATCGGTCATGCCGGCGACCGGCTCGTCGACCAGCAGCAGCTTCGGATCCTGCGCGAGCAGCATGCCGATCTCCAGCCACTGCTTCTGGCCGTGCGAGAGGCTGCCGGCAAGCTTGCGCCGGACGTCCTTGAGCCGCACGGTCTCGAGCACCCGGTCGATCTGCTCGGCCTCGCCCCTAGAGCCGCGCCAGAACAAGGTGCCCCTGACGCTGTGGTCGACGTTGAGTGCGAGCAGCAGATTGTCCTCCACCGACTGGCTCTCGAACACCGTCGGCTTCTGGAATTTGCGGCCGATGCCGAGCTCGGCGATGCGGGTCTCGTCGAGCCGTGTCAGGTCCGTCTTGCCGTCGAACAGCACCGTGCCCTCGTCGGGCTTGGTCTTGCCGGTGATGATGTCCATCATCGTGGTCTTGCCGGCGCCGTTCGGGCCGATGATGGCACGCATCTCGCCGGGCTCCAGCGCCAGCGAGAGGTTGTTGATGGCGTGGAAGCCGTCGAAGGAGACGTGCACGCCGTCAAGGTAGAGCAGCGCAGAGGTCGATCTGGTATCCATCACGTTCATGCCGCTCACTCCGCCATCTTGGGTTCAGTGACGCCGTCCTCGCGGGCGGCGCTGTCGGCGTTCGGCCGCTTGCTGCCGAGCTGATCCCACCAGGAATTGAACGTGCCGATGATCCCCTTGGGCAGCAGCAGGGTGACAAGAACGAACAGCGCGCCGAGCATGAACAGCCAGTACGGAGCCAGCACGCCCGAGGTGAAGAACGTCTTGGCGTAGTTCACGACCACGGCCCCGAGCGCGGCGCCGACCAGCGTGCCGCGGCCGCCGACCGCGACCCAGATCACCGCCTCGATCGAATTGCCAGGCGCGAACTCGCTCGGGTTGATGATGCCGACCTGCGGGACGTAGAGCGCACCGGCGACGCCCGCCATGCAGGCCGACAGCGTGAACACGAACAGCTTGTAGGACTCGACGCGATAGCCGAGGAAGCGCGTGCGCGACTCGGCGTCGCGGATCGCGATCAGCACCTTGCCGAGCTTCGACGACACGACGGCCCGGCAGATCAGGAAGGCCAGAATGAGCGCCAGACAGCTCAGCGCGAACAGCGCGGCGCGGGTGCCTTCCGCCTGGACGTTGAAGCCGAGGATGTCCTTGAAGTCGGTCAGGCCGTTGTTGCCGCCGAAGCCAAAATCATTACGGAAGAAGGCGAGCAGCAGTGCGTAGGTCATCGCCTGGGTGATGATCGACAGATACACGCCGGTGACCCGCGAGCGGAACGCGAGCCAGCCGAAGCAGAACGCGAGCAGGCCGGGCACCACGAGCACCATCAGCGCGGCGAACCAGAACATGTCGAAGCCGTGCCAGTACCAGGGCAGCTTCGAATAGTTCAGGAACACCATGAAGTCCGGCAGGATCGGATTGCCATAGACACCGCGGGTGCCGATCTGGCGCATCAGGTACATGCCCATCGCGTAGCCGCCGAGCGCGAAGAAGGCGCCGTGGCCGAGCGAAAGGATGCCGCAATAGCCCCAGATCAAATCGATCGAGAGCGCCAGGATGGCGTAGCAGACATATTTGCCCCACAGCGCCACCAGATAGGTCGGCACCTGCAAGGCAGATCCCGCCGGCAGCAGCAGGTTCGATAGCGGGATCAGGACGCCGCAGGCGGCGACCACGAGCACGAAGATGGTCGCGGCGCGGTCCAGCGACCTCGTCAGCACATGCGCCATCATGCTTCCACCGCCCGGCCCTTGAGCGCGAACAGGCCGCGCGGGCGCTTCTGAATGAACAGGATGATCAAGACGAGGATCGCGATCTTACCGAGCACGGCGCCGGCGACCGGCTCCAGGAACTTGTTGGCGATGCCGAGCGTGAAGGCGCCGACAAGGGTGCCCCAGAGATTGCCGACGCCGCCGAACACCACGACCATGAAGGAGTCGATGATGTAGCTCTGGCCGAGATTCGGGCTGACATTGTCGATCTGCGACAGCGCCACGCCGGCGATGCCCGCGATGCCCGAGCCGAGGCCGAAGGTGAGTGCATCGACACGCGAGGTCGCGATGCCCATCGACGCCGCCATGCGCCGGTTCTGCGTGACGGCACGCATCTCCAGGCCGAGCGCGGTGTAGCGCAACATGGCCAGAAGGATCCCGAACACGGCCATCGTGAAGCAGAGGATCCAGAGCCGGTTGTAGGTGATGGTGATCTGGCCGAGTTCGAAGGCGCCGCTCATCCAGGAGGGATTGCCGACCTCGCGATTGGTGGGGCCGAACGCCGAGCGCACCGCCTGCTGCAGAATCAGCGACAGGCCCCAGGTGGCGAGCAGGGTCTCGAGCGGACGTCCGTAGAGAAAGCGGATGATGGTGCGCTCGATCACGACGCCGATCGCGCCGGCCACCAGGAAAGCGAGCGGCACCGCGATCAGCAGCGAATAGTCGAACAGCGCCGGATAGCGTGTGCGGATGACCTCCTGCACAACGAAGGTGGTGTAGGCGCCGAGCATCACCATCTCGCCATGGGCCATGTTGATGACGCCCATCACGCCGAAGGTGATGGCAAGCCCGATCGCGGCCAGCAACAGCACCGAGCCGAGCGACAGGCCGTACCACGCGTTCTGCACGCCGGACCAGATCGCGAGCGTGCCCTGGATCGAGGAGATCGCGCTCGCCGCCGCCTTGGCGACATTCGCCGGCTGATCGCCGCCGCTGATCTCGGTGAGCAGCGCCAGCGCCTCCTGGTCGCCGCGCGCCTTGATGGTGGCGACGGCTTCGAGCTTGTCCACCTCGCTGGCGTCGGACTTGAACAGCAGGATGGCGGCGCGCGCCTCGGCGAGCGCCTGTTTCACCGAGCGATTGGTTTCCTTGGCGAGTGCCGACTCCACGGTCGGCAGCGTCGCCTCCTCATGCGACTTGAACACGGACTTGGCCGCGGTCAGCCGGGTATTTGTGTCGGGCGACAGCAAGGTCAGGCCGCCGAGCGCGGCGTCGACGCTGCGGCGCAGCCGGTTGTTGAGGCTCACCGCCGCGGCGTTGTCCGGCAGCTTGTCGACGGCAGCTCCCGTCGCGGCATCGATGATCTTGCCGTCAGCCTGCTTGACGAAGACCTTCTTGGTCTCGGCATCGAACATCAGCCGCTCGTCCTGCAGCGCGCTGATGATTGGAAAGGCCAGCGGGTTGCCGGACACTGCGATCTCGCCCACCGCGTCGTCGGTGTCGGAGAAGTCGTCGTTGGCAAACTTGGCGACCGATTCTTCGAAGCTGGCGGCGAAAGCCGGAGCGGTCGCGACGATCAAGGCAATGGATAGAAGAAGGCCGCGCACAAGCGCGAGAACAATGGCAGGCACTGGACCACCCCGGCAGGAGGAAGAGAGAAGGCGGCGGAGGTCGCCGCCTTCTCCGGTCGTGATGACGTCGTAAGGCTCAGATCAGGTGCCCGAGCCCAGGCACTTGTTCGTCTTGGTGTTGAAGTTGCCGCACTTCTTGCCGACCCAGTCGCCGATCAGGTCCTTGGAGCCATCGAGCTCCTTCGACCAGGCGTCGCCCGGGACGAGATCCTTGGTCTTGTAGACGACGCTGAACTGGCCATCGCCCTTGATCTCGCCGATGAACACCGGCTTGGTGATGTGGTGGTTGGGCAGCATCTTCGACACGCCACCGGTCAGGTTCGGCGCCTCGGTGCCGGGGAGAGCGTCGATGACCTTGTCCGGATCGGTCGACTTCACCTTCTCGACCGCCTTCACCCACATGTTGAAGCCGATCACGTGGGCTTCCATCGGATCGTTGGTCACGCGCTTCGGATTCTTGGTGTAGGCCTGCCAATCCTTGATGAACTTCTCGTTTGCCGGGGTCTTGATCGACTGGAAGTAGTTCCAGGCAGCGAGGTGGCCGACCAGCGGCTTGGTGTCGATGCCGGCGAGCTCTTCCTCACCCACCGAGAACGCCACGACCGGGATGTCCTTGGCCTTGACGCCCTGGTTGCCGAGTTCCTTGTAGAACGGAACGTTGGCGTCGCCGTTGATGGTCGAGACCACGGCGGTCTTCTTGCCGGCCGAGCCGAACTTCTTGATGTCGGCGACGATCGTCTGCCAGTCGGAGTGACCGAACGGCGTATAGTTGATCATGATGTCGTCCTGAGCCACGCCCTTCGACTTCAGGTAGGCTTCCAGGATCTTGTTGGTGGTGCGCGGATAGACGTAGTCGGTGCCGGCCAGCACCCAGCGCTTCACCTTCTCTTCCTTCATCAGGTAGTCGACCGCCGGGATCGCCTGCTGGTTCGGCGCCGCACCGGTGTAGAACACGTTGCGCTCACTCTCCTCGCCCTCGTACTGGACCGGGTAGAACAGGATGCTGTTGAGCTCCTTGAACACCGGCAGCACCGACTTGCGCGACACCGAGGTCCAGCAGCCGAACACGACCGCGACCTTGTCCTTGGTGATCAGCTCGCGCGCCTTCTCGGCGAACAGCGGCCAGTTCGACGCCGGGTCGACCACGACGGCCTCGAGCTTCTTGCCGAGCACGCCGCCCTTCTTGTTCTGTTCGTCGATCAGGAACAGGATCGTATCCTTCAGCGTGGTCTCGCTGATGGCCATGGTCCCGGACAGAGAATGCAGAACGCCGACCTTGATCGTGTCGTCAGCGGCCATGGCCGGACCGAAGCCGGCGGCGCCGAGGGCCAGGCCGGCAGCAGCAGCCAGCCAGCGACGGCGGCTGAACGGCGCCGTTAATTCCTGAGTGAGTCGAGTAAGCATGAGGTAATATCTCCCTGACGCAGACGTGCTTCGCAGCCAAGGCGGCCGGCGGTCTGCGAGGGAAGAATCGCAAGAAGTGTGCCATGCCGTGCACATTCGGTAAGGCATTGACACAAAAGTGGAACCTGGCGATCTTGGGGCGAGAGATCGCAGTGTCCTGCCGTTAAATTGGGCAAGCTCGATGATTAATCAGATGGCATACAGTGCACGATTTATGCACTTTGTTTTGGATGGCTAAATTTAAAGCAGCCCAGTACCACTCGAAAAGCCAATCCGTTACGCACCGGCCTTGAAAGTGCCGTCCACCTGTTCCATATAGCCGGTAGATCGAGGCGAATCAGCCGGATCTTTGCAAGCCGCGTGTTCTTTGGCTCGATCAGAGCTTCTGGCTTCGCATTCTCACCCATCCAATCTAGGCGCTCCAAACACGCGGGTGTCTCTCAACCACCCCCCGCGTCCGGCTGCCTGCCGACACGGGCCTTATCCTCTTATGGAAAGCCCAATCTTTTGACATCCTTCCAGGATTTTAACCTCGCCGACGCGCTGACGCGCGCGCTGAAGGAAGAGAACTACACCACCCCGACCCCCATTCAGGCCCAGACCATCCCGCTCGCGCTCGAAGGCCGCGACGTGGTCGGCATCGCCCAGACAGGAACCGGCAAGACCGCCTCGTTCGCGCTGCCGATCCTGCACCGCCTTCTGCAGAACCGGATCAAGCCGCAGCCCAAGACGGCGCGCGTGCTGGTGCTGAGCCCGACACGAGAATTGTCCGGCCAGATCCTCGACAGCTTCAACACCTATGGCCGCCACATCCGCCTGACCTCCGCACTGGCGATCGGCGGCGTCCCGATGGGCCGTCAGGTCCGCTCCATGATGCCTGGCCTCGAGGTGCTGGTGGCGACGCCGGGCCGGCTGCTCGACCTAGTCCAGGGCAACGCCCTGAAGCTGACCCATGTCGAGTTCCTGGTGCTCGACGAAGCCGACCGAATGCTCGACATGGGCTTCATCAACGACATCCGGAAGATCGTGGCCAAGCTGCCGATCAAGCGGCAGACGCTGTTCTTCTCGGCGACCATGCCCAAGGACATCGCCGAGCTCGCCGACTCCATGCTGCGCGATCCGGCGCGGGTCGCCGTGACTCCCGTCTCCTCCACCGTCGAGCGCATTGCCCAGCGCGTGATCCAGGTCGATCACTCGGCCAAGCCGAACCTGCTGGCTCAACTGCTCAAGGATGAGCCGGTCAACCGCGCGCTGGTGTTCACCCGCACCAAGCACGGCGCCGACAAGGTCGTGAAGAGCCTGGAAAAGGCCGGCATTCCCGCCCAGGCGATCCATGGCAACAAGTCGCAGAACCACCGCGAGCGCACTTTGGCGGCCTTCCGCTCGGGCGAGATCCGCACGCTGGTCGCGACCGATATCGCTGCGCGCGGCATCGACGTCGACGGCGTCAGCCATGTCGTCAATTTCGACCTGCCGAACGTGCCCGAGACCTATGTCCATCGCATCGGCCGCACTGCGCGCGCCGGCGCCGAGGGCGTGGCGATCTCGCTGGTCGCCGGAGCAGACGAGATGTCGTATCTCAGGGATATCGAACGGTTGATCAAGGTCTCGCTGCCGCGTGAGGACCGCCGCACGCCGGGCCATCGCGAGGCCGCCCCGCCGGCCAAGCCGCAGCAACATCGTGGCGGCCGTCCTGGCATGCAGAACACGCGGGCCAATGAGGGTGGCAACGCCGCAAAAGGCCCTCGCCGCCGTCGCCGTTCCAATGCTAAGATGCCGGCTCTGCCAGGCAATCGTCAGGAGCCCCAACGTCCGTCGCAAGGCGGCGGCAAGGCCGGGTCGATTCAGGGCGTTGCGTTCCTGCATCGCGAAGGCAGACCCAAAAACCACGCTCACAACCGCAACCAACGGCCAAACTAGACGTCTATCGATCTGGAGAAAGACATGGCTAAGGAAGAGCTGATCCAGTTCGAAGGGCTGGTCACCGAAATCCTTCCCGACGCGCGCTACCGGGTGCAACTCGACGCGGGGCACGAAATCGTCGCCTACACCGCCGGGAAGATGAAAAAGAATCGCATCAAGACGCTCGCGGGCGACCGCGTGACCGTCGAGATGTCGCCCTATGATCTGGAAAAAGGCCGCCTGATCTTCCGGCACAAGGACGAACGACCCGCCGGCGCGGGCGGCCCTCCGCGTGGCGCACCGCAGCGTGGCGGACAGTTCCGCCGGCGCTGACGCCTGGGGCGGAAGAATGATCCGCCCTGGCCGTGCGACTTGATCAACCCTTACGCAATCAGCGACAATTCAGCGCGTCGGCCGCAGGCCGGCGCGTCAAAAAATCGTGCGCCCTCCCGCACCTCAGGATTGTTTTGCGCGGCCATTTCCAATAATATATCCCGCAATCGATTTTCGGCCGGACGAGATTAGCTATTACCGGTACAGCCGGTTCAGACGCTGACGACCCTTCCAAAAATTCGATCTAACCAGCCCAGACCCCTGGGTTACGCATTTGATATCTGAGAAGGGAACTACCCCCGTGAGCATGGGAACCGTGAAGTGGTTTAACGCAACCAAGGGCTATGGCTTCATTCAGCCGGATGACGGCGGCAATGACGTGTTCGTGCACATCAGCGCCGTCGAGCGCGCTGGTCTCGGCACGCTGCGCGAAGGCCAGAAGATCTCCTACGAGATCGTGGCGGACCGCCGTTCGGGCAAGTCCTCGGCCGACAATCTCCGCGCGGCCAACTGAGCTGCGCAAGAGCGGTTTCGATCGCTCGCGAACAAAACGAAAGGCCGCCTCGCGCGGCCTTTTTTATTGTCTGATCGTCTTGACGCCTGACGTTCAAGTCCGATGCATCGCCCTCGTCGCGTGAGGCCGGACCGGTCCTCGCCCGAACGGCGCCTCAGCAGCTCGTCGCCGGACTGTAATAGACGCAGGTCGATTGCCGGGGCCGAGTGTAGGCGACGTCGCTGAGGTTGACGCCGGTCTTGGCCAGCACATAGCCGATCGTGGGAACGTACTGATAGCTCACCTCGCTGAAGATCAGATAGGTGCCGCTGACCAGCAGATCGGCCGGCACCCCGACCGTCGTTCCCGTCGTCCGCGGCGCCGATCCCTTGCTCCACTTCACCGTCGCCTGCTTCGATGTCGGATCGACATAAAGCTCGGTGATCGTCGCGTTCACCGGCGTCGTCGAATACGGGTAAAGGATGCCGGTCGAGGCCGCGAAGAAGTTCGACATGTCGCTGTCGCCGACGGAGGTCGACTGCGAGGTCAGGTCGGACAGCGTTCGCGCCATCAGCGTAACCTTGCGGTCGACCGCGATCGCCGAGCAGAACTCCACCGTGCCGAAGAACATCACCAGCATCAGCGGCACGATGAAGGCGAACTCGGTCGCGGCGACGCCGCGTCGATCGGCCCCGAACGCGCGGAGGCGACGTAGCAGCTGGGATTCCATCTTCGACCTCGGTCTGTCTGCACAACGCATGATGGTTCCTGGCGCCCTTATGAGTAAGGCTCGTTCTTGAATGCGGCCGTGCCGACGAGCAGCCGCTTGCTGCCCGTCAGATTCGCGATGTTGTAGCCGAGTCCGGTCACGAAGATCGGCCATTGATAGAACAGCCTGACGACGACGATGTCGCCGGCCGCACCCGGGCTATAGGTCATGTTGTTGACGAAATTGCCGGTGTTGTCGATCTGGCTGTTGATCGTCACGCTGCCGAACGAAGAGTAGCTCTTCACGTCGATGTAGATCTTGTTGCAGTCGAACAGCGCCGGAACCTGAGTACAGACGTAGCTCGCGAATTGCGACTGCGTATACGAGCCCTGCTGGGCCTGCCCGGTCAGGATCATGCGGGCGGAGTCCTGCGTGATCGTCTCGAGCACCTGGCTGGCGAAGAACATCAGGGCCGTTTCGATGATCGCGAACAGCAGCGCAAAGAAGACCGGAGCGACCAGCGCGAATTCGAGCGCGGCCGACGCGCGTCGATTGCGCCGAAAGCGTCGCAGCAGCCTGCGGATCGAACCGGTCGCGGAAACGGAGGCTTGCATTGTCTGACCCGGAATTTGGAAAGCCACATCAACCTGAGTGAAACAAATAGCGGAAACTCCTTGGCAAAGGGTTTCCCACAATCCGAACGAAATGGGCGGCGGCGTCAACCGCTCGCTAACCAAGCTCACAGGACGCCGCTCATGCCGACCCACAGCGCGAACCGGCGAGCGGGTGAGCTCCGTCTGCAGGAAGCGGAAGGTCGAGACAGCGCGCGAGAGAGCCGTCCAGCTCGCTGGGCTGGGAACGCATGTCCGATCGAGCCTGGTCTGCTCCGGCTTCGGCGAGTACGACCGGATTTAGAGTCTCAGTTCGTCTTCGAGGCAGACGCGGCATTGCCGCTGGCCTGGCTCGACATGGTCCCGGCCTGGTCGAGCACGGATTTGAAGTAGCTGTCGCCATCGCCCAGGGTGACGCGGCGCTGACAGACCGGCATGCAGCTATAGGTCTCGCGGTCGACGCCGCGATACACCGTGACGAGCCGGTCGGTCGGCCCGGCAACCTGGATCTGGCGGTCGATCAGCACCTGGCCGCCGCGGTCCATGGCGATGAAATTGGTGGCGCCGTAGCTCTTGCCGGTCACGACGATGATGCCGCCACTCTGCAGGGTCACGTCCGCGATCATCGGATTGCCGACCACCAGCGTCGCAACCCGGTCCGGCAGCTTGACCAGCTTGGCCTGGTCGACGTTCACGGCGATCGCTGGATCGGGATCCGCGGACGCCGCGGCCGGCCACAGCAGCATCGCGGCCACGGCCGTCCGCAGAGCAAGGGAGACATAAGGACGACACGACACACTGAACGACATACTCAACCCCGGGACCTTGACGAGCCGTCTCAAGCGATACGCAGCGGTGACGGCGCCCGACGCGGCAAATCTGCGCTCAATTGGTGAACGATCTACAAACGCGCCCCAATTCTCTCGGCGGTGGGCGCGCGGCGATCAGCGACGGAACGGGAAGACGAGCTGACCGGCGAACTCACCGGGCATCGTCGCTTCATCCTTGCCGTAGCTCGTCGGAAGCTGCCCCTCCGGCATCCGGAACGTGCCGAACAGAATGTCCCAGAGTGGGAACGTTCCAGCGAAATTGGTGTTGCCGCCCTCCGCCATCGAGGTGTGGTGCCAACGATGGAACACGGGAGTTGCCAGGACATATTTGAACGGCCCGAGCGTCCAATTGAGGTTGGCGTGGACGAAGGCGGAATGGAAGGTCGTGAACGGGCCGACCCAGAGCATCACGTTGGGCGAGATGCCGGCCATCAACAGGATCACGTCGACCGCAATCGTGCCGATGATCAGGTTGACGGGATGGAAACGCGCCGCCGAGATCCATTCGAGGTCCTCCGACGAGTGATGAACCGCGTGGTATTTCCAGAACTCGCCGCCATGGAACAGGCGGTGGGTCCAATACAGCATGAAGTCGGCGAGCACGATGAACAGCAGCCCCTGCAGCCATTCCGGCAACTGCGCCAGCGGTCCATGGCCGTTCTCATAGAAGGCGATCAGCTCATCCGCATCGTGGATCTTGAAGATCACCCCGGCCCCCAGCACCAGCAGCCCGATGCGCAGCACGCGCGCGAACACCGGCACGAAGAACCAGTAGACCATGTCGGTGACGAGCTCGCGCTTCTGCCACCATGGCTTGCCAGGATTGCAGGCCCAGAAATGGCTGAGCACCGAGAACACGACCGCCAGGACCAGCGTGATCGGCAGCACCTTCTCGATGGTCTGGCCGAGCATCAGCACGACTTCCCATGGCAGACCGGACATAACGTTCCTCATCACATGAACTTTCCCGAGAGGTACTCTCCGGCGCTTAAGGAGCCGTGAACCTCACGGCGCATCCGGGCGCGAGCACGGCTGGGTCAAGCCTGCGCACCGAGGGAAGAATGTACAAGGAATCCTAGGACCCGCGGACCCGACGTGCCGCGCCTCTATTTCCTATGCCGTGGACGAACCTCGAATGCGCGAGCGGTTTGTTTCAGTTTTTTCCTGCGCGGTTCATCCGAAATTTACTCTGCGCAAGAACGGCCAACCGTCGCGATGTTTCATCGGTTGAATTAACTACGCCGAAATTCCTGCCCCCTAGGGTGCCCATATGGTCACGGTGCTGAGAACGCCGCAACGACCAGAATTTGTTCGACCAGCCACGTGTACATGGAGTTACCCTATGAAGAATCTGCTTGCTCGCTTCGTGAAGGATGAATCCGGCGCGACCGCCATCGAGTACGGCCTGATCGCCGCCGGCATCTCGCTCGCGATCATCGCGGCCGTGAACGGTCTCGGCTCCAGCCTGAGCTCCAAGTTCGGCTCGATCAACTCGTCGCTGAAGTAAGCGGTCATCACGACCGAGCAAAGAAGGCCCCGGACTTCCGGGGCCTTTATCATTTCCACGTCCAGCTCCGCGGCGTTCAGTGATGCGTAACCATGTTGTCTCCGCAGTCGCAGCCCGGCGCCCGCTCCGGCAGGCCGATGCGGCACTGCGTCTGATCTGCAGCGCGCTCGCTCTGTCCATCCTCGTTCTGGCGGCCCGCATCGCCAGCGTCTGGTGAGGCGAAAACGGCGGGAGGTCGGATCGTTTCCCGATCGTTTATCTGTTGCCGCTAGATTGGCGAGCCAGCGCATCCTGCGCCGGTTCTATGCCGTTGAGAGCCCATGACCCTCGATTTCGCGCGCCTGCTGCTGTTTCCGGCTCTGATGGCCTTCGCGGCGGCGAGCGACCTGTTCACGATGACCATTTCGAACCGGGTCTCGCTGGCGCTGGTCGCGGGCTTCCTGGTACTGGCGCCGCTGAGCGGAATGAGCATGAACGACATGCTGATGCATTTCGGCGCTGGCGCGGTGCTGCTGGTGATCGCCTTCGCATGCTTTGCGTTTGGCTGGATCGGCGGCGGTGACGCCAAGGTCGCTTCGGCCGCCGCTCTGTGGTTCGGCTTCGCCCATCTGATGAACTATTTGTTGTACGCCTCGATCTTCGGCGGCGTCCTCACGCTCGCTCTCATGCAGTTCCGGCAATGGCCCCTGCCCTACATGCTCGCCGGGCAACCCTGGCTTGCGCGCCTCCATGCCAAGGACAGCGGCGTTCCCTATGGCATAGCGCTCGCACTGGGCGCCTTGATGGTCTACCCGGAGACCGATTGGGTGAAGGCGATCGACGCTGCACGTCTTGCGTTTCTCTGACAACACCGTGTGAACGCGGTGTTAAGGCGATTTAGATACGCCTCATTAACCATGCTTTGACGAATAACTGCTCAACTCCCATTACGGCGGCGGAAGCGTCGCGGCGTAATGTGGAAAGTGAAGCGTATGAATACCGCACGCATTGTGGTTCTGACCATCGCTGTGGGCGCTGGCGGCGTGGCCGCATATCTGGCGAGCGGGTCCGACGATCGGCCGGCTCAGGTTGCCGCGCCAGCGCCACAGGTGCCGACCGTCGACGTTCTCGTCGCCAAAGCCGACATCGGCCTCGGCCAGTCGCTCAAGCCCGAGCACCTGCAATGGCAGAGCTGGCCGGCGGCGACGGCGAGCTCCAGCTTCATCCGGCGCAACGAGCGGCCCGAAGGTCAGAACGAAGTCACGGGCACGATCGCGCGGGCGCCGTTCATTGCCGGCGAACCCATTCGCGAGCAGAAGCTGGTCAAGTCCGACGGCTCGGGCTTCATGGCAGCGATCCTGCCGGCGGGCATGCGGGCCGTCTCCACCGAGATCTCGCCGGAAACCGGCGCCGGCGGCTTCATTCTGCCGAATGATCGCGTCGACGTCATCCTGTCCAAGCGCGAGCGAAATCCGGATCAGCCCAACGCGGGTGACGTCGTCAGCTCCGATATCATTCTGTCGAACATCCGCGTGCTGGCGATCGATCAGGCTCCGAAAGAGAAGGACGGCCAGACTACGGTGGTCGGCAAGACCGTCACGCTGGAGCTGAAGCCGGAGCAGGCCGAGACGCTCGCCCGTGCGCGGCAGACCGGAACGCTGTCGCTGGCGCTCCGCAGCATTGCCGACATCAACATGGCCGAGAAACGTCCGGACGAGAACAGCCGCAGGCGCAGCGACAGCGTGGCCGTGGTTCGCTTCGGCATTCCCAGCACCATGACGACGCAGAAGTGACCGAGAGGACTACCAAGATGATTTGCAGCGAAAATCAGCGGAAACTGCGGACCATGATGGTCCGCGCGCTGTCGTTTTCGGCCGCCGCTGCGCTGACATTCAATCCGGCGCTTGCACCGGTGATCGCCGCGGACTACCGCCCGGCGGCCGCAGCCGCGGCTGCCGACGGCCAGATCAACGCACGCTTCCTCGCTCTCGGGATCGGAAAGTCCGTGGTCATCGATCTGCCGCGGGACATCAAGGACGTCCTCGTCGCCGATCCGAAGATCGCGAACGCCGTGGTTCGCTCGTCGCAGCGCGCCTACATCATCGGCGCCGCGGTCGGCCAGACCAATATCGTCTTCTTCGACGCCCAGGGCCAGCAGATCGCGGCTTACGACATTGCGGTGAAGCGCGATCTGAACGGCGCGCGCGCCGCGCTGAAGCAGTTGCTGCCCAATGCCGAAATCCAGATCGAGGGCATCGGCGACGGCATCGTGCTCACCGGCTCGGCGTCGAGCCAGATCGAGGCTCAGCAGGCCGGCGAGTTGGCCGCTCGCCTTGCCGGCGGCGCCGACAAGGTGGTCAATTCGATCACGGTGCGCGGCCGCGACCAGGTGATGCTGAAGGTGACCGTCGCCGAGGTGCAGCGCTCGGTCGTCAAGCAGCTCGGCATCGATCTGTCGGGCCAGCTCAATTACGGCACGGCCGTCGTCAAGTTCGCCAACTCCAATCCATTCACCGCCTATGGCAGCAACCTCGTCTCGAACAATGCCGTGAGCGCAGCGCTGGGGGGAGCGACACCATCGGTTCAGGCCACGCTCCGGGCCATGGAGAACGCGGGCGTGATCCGCACGCTGGCCGAGCCCAACTTGACCGCGATCTCGGGCGAGTCAGCGACCTTCATCGCAGGCGGCGAGTTTCCGGTTCCGGCCGGCTACTCCTGCGATCCTACGACCCACGTCTGTACCACGCAGATCAGCTTCAAGAAGTTCGGCATCTCGCTCAACTTCACGCCGGTCGTGCTGAGCGAGGGGCGGATCTCGATGCGGGTGATGACCGAGGTTTCGGAGCTCTCGAACGAGAATGCGATCACGCTGTCGCAGGCTGTGAGCTCGACCACCACGAACTCGCTGACCGTGCCCTCGATCAAGACCCGTCGCGCCGAGACGACGCTCGAAATCCCCTCGGGCGGAGCGATGGCCATGGCTGGCCTGATCCAGCAGCAGACCAAGATGGCGATCAGCGGCATGCCGGGCCTGATGCAGCTTCCGGTCCTGGGCGCGCTGTTCCGCAGCCGGGACTATGTCAACAACCAGACCGAGCTGATGGTGCTGGTGACGCCGTTCGTCGTGCGCGCCGTTTCGCAAAAGGATCTGTCCCGTCCGGATGATGGCTTCGCGGCGGCTTCGGATCCGCAGGCCGACCTGCTGGGCAGCATCAACCGCATCTACGGCGTGCCCGGCCGGACCGAGCCCGGACGCAACTATCGCGGCACCTATGGCTTCATCACGGACTGAGCTGGGACAAGGACTCGCACCAATGACCATGAAATCCAGCCCCGCTCGACACCGCCGACTGCAGCTTGCCGTCGCCCTGGCCGGCACGGCGGTCCTGCTCGGCGCCTGTAACTTCCGCAGAGATCCGGCCGTCACGGCCAGCATCCCTGACGACTATCGGCTGCGCCACCCGATCGCGGTGCAGGAAGCCCCGGATTCCCTGGTCGTCTTCGTCGGCCAGGGCCGCGGCGGCTTGACCGCCGAGCAGCGCGCCGATGTCATGGGGCTGGCGCAGAGCTGGATGCGCCAAGGCACGGGCGCGATCAGCGCCGACGTCCCGAGCGGCACCCCGAATGCCCGCGCGGCCGCCGACTCGATGCGCGAGATTCAGTCCCTGTTCGCGGCTGCCGGCGTGCCTCCGCACGGCATCACGGTGCGCAACTATCAACCGAAGGATCCGCGCCAGATGGCCGCGATCCGGCTGAGCTATCCGAAGCTTTCGGCCACCGCGGGCCCCTGCGGCGTCTGGCCGGACGATCTCGGACCCTCGATCAAGAACAAGAACTGGTTCGACAACAAGCCTGATTGGAACTTCGGCTGCGCCTATCAGCGCAACATGGCCGCCATGGTCGACAACCCGTCCGATCTCGTGCAGCCGCGACCCGAGACCCCCTCCTACACCACCCGGCGCACCGCGTTGTTCGAGAAATACCGCAAGGGAGCGTCAACCGCGATCACGTATCCCGAAGCCGACAAGGCCAAACTCAGCGACACAGGCAAATGATCAGCTACGCCCGACAGACCCAAGAGGAGCAGCCTGACGTCGTGCCGCCGCCGGCCGACGATCATATCGCGCCGGCGCCGCGTGTCTCGGTGCAGGCGTTCTGCGAGACCGTGGAAACGGCCGCCACCGTGCAGGCCGCCGGTGAGGACCGGCGGCTCGGCAAGGCGCATCTGAAGATCCAGATGGGCGGCATGGCGGCTGCGATCGAGGCCTACCGGTCGGCGCCGACCCCCAACGTGATCATCCTGGAGACCGATGCCCGCACCGACATTCTTGCGGGCCTCGATCACCTTGCGACGGTCTGCGATCCCGGCACCCGCGTCGTCGTGATCGGCCGCGTCAATGACGTCACGCTGTATCGCGAGCTCGTACGCCGCGGCGTCAGCGACTATGTGCTGTCCCCGGTCACGCCGATCGACGTCGTTCGCTCGATCTGCAATTTGTTCTCGGCTCCCGAGGCCAAGGCCGTCGGACGCATCATTGCCGTCGTCGGCGCCAAGGGCGGCGTCGGCGCATCGACCATCGCGCACAACATCGCCTGGGCGATCGCCCGCGATCTCGCGATGGACTCGGTCGTCGCCGATCTCGACCTGGCCTTCGGCACCGCCGGCCTCGACTACAATCAGGATCCCGCCCAGGGCATCGCGGACGCCGTATTCTCGCCTGATCGGATCGACATCGCCTTCATGGACCGGCTGCTGTCGAAATGCACCGATCATTTGAGCCTGCTGGCCGCACCGGCGACGCTCGACCGCGTCTACGATTTCGGCGCCGAGGCGTTCGATTCGGTGTTCGATACGCTGCGGGCCTCGATGCCCTGCATCGTGCTCGACGTGCCACACCAATGGTCCGGCTGGACCAAGCGCGCACTGATCAGCGCCGACGACATTCTGATCGTCGCGGCGCCGGATCTCGCCTCGCTGCGCAATACGAAGAACATGTTCGACCTTCTCAAGGCCGCGCGACCGAACGACCGCACGCCGCTCTATTGCCTGAACCAGGTCGGCGTGCCCAAGCGGCCGGAAATCAATGCGAGCGAGTTCGCCAAGGCGATCGAAAGCCCGCCGATCGTGACGATCCCGTTCGAGCCGCAGATCTTCGGCGCGGCGGCCAACAACGGTCAGATGATTGCGGAGATGTCACCCAATCATCGGACCACCGAGATGTTTCTGCAGGTCGCGCAGCGGCTCACCGGCCGCAGCGAGACCAAGAAGCCGAAAGGCTCCTTCCTGTCGCCTCTGCTTGACAAGCTGAGGGCGAAATAAGCCCGCGTGGAGTTCTAAGTCGTGTTTGGTAAGCGTAGCGGATTAGACAACGATACCAGGACCCTCAGGCCGGCCGCGCCGGCGCCCGAGCCGGCCGCGGCAGCGCCGCGCGCGGCTGCTCCGGCCGTGTCGTCACCTCCTCTGGCGCCCACCCGGCAGGCGCCTCCGCCGCCGCCCCCCGTGGTGGAAGCCCGGCGCTCGGACAATTACTATCAGGTCAAGGCGACCATCTTCGGCGCGCTGATCGAAGCGATCGATCTCGCCCAGCTGGCCAAGCTCGACGGCGAGTCCGCGCGCGAGGAAATCCGGGACATCGTCAACGAGATCATCGCGATCAAGAACATCGTGATGTCGATCGCCGAGCAGGAGGAGCTGCTCGATGACATCTGCAACGACGTGCTCGGCTATGGCCCGCTCGAGCCGCTGCTGTCGCGCGACGACATCGCCGACATCATGGTCAACGGCGCCGGCACGGTCTTCATCGAGGTCGGCGGCAAGATCCAGCGCACCGGCATCCGTTTCCGCGACAACCAGCAGCTCCTGAACATCTGTCAACGCATCGTCAGCCAGGTCGGCCGCCGCGTCGACGAATCCTCGCCGATCTGCGACGCCCGTCTCGCCGACGGCTCGCGCGTCAACGCCATCGTGCCGCCGCTGGCGATCGATGGCCCCGCGCTCACCATTCGAAAGTTCAAGAAGGACAAGCTGACCCTCGATCAGCTGGTCAAGTTCGGCGCGATCTCGCCCGAAGGCGCGGAGATCCTGCAGATCATCGGGCGCGTCCGCTGCAACATTCTCATCTCCGGCGGCACCGGCTCGGGCAAGACGACGCTGCTCAACTGCCTGACAAACTACATCGATCACGACGAGCGCGTCATCACCTGCGAGGACGCAGCCGAGCTCCAACTGCAGCAACCGCATGTGGTCCGCCTGGAAACCCGCCCGCCCAACATCGAGGGCGAGGGCCAGGTGACCATGCGCGAGCTGGTAAGGAACTGCCTGCGTATGCGTCCCGAGCGGATCATCGTCGGCGAGGTCCGCGGACCCGAAGCGTTCGACCTGCTGCAGGCGATGAACACCGGTCACGACGGCTCGATGGGCACCCTGCACGCCAACAACCCGCGCGAAGCGCTGTCACGTTGTGAATCCATGATCACGATGGGCGGCTTTTCGCTGCCGTCACGAACCATCCGCGAGATGATCTGCGCCTCGATCGACGTCATCGTGCAGGCCGCGCGTCTGCGCGACGGATCGCGCCGCATCACGCACATTACCGAGGTGATGGGCATGGAAGGCGATACGATCATCACCCAGGACATCTTCCTCTATGACATGGTCGGCGAAGATGCGAACGGCAAGATCATCGGCCGCCATCGCTCCACCGGCATCGGCCGGCCGCGGTTCTGGGAGCGCGCCCGCTACTACGGCGAGGAGAAGCGGCTTGCGGCAGCGCTCGATGCGGCCGAAGTCGCGAGCAAGGAGTAACGGAGAGACCCCATGAAGTTTCAGGCTCTCGCACTCGCCTTCCTCGCAGCGACCGCCATCGGCGGCATCGCCTGGGTGTTCCTCTATCCTCTGCTCTCGGGCGAGCGGAAGGCGGAGCAGCGGCGCAGCACCGTCGCCAAATCGGAACCTGTGGTCCGTCAGGCCGAACGCAGCCAGCGCTCGCGCCGCGAGCAGGTCGAATCCTCGCTCAAGGATCTCGAGGCCAAGGCGCAGAAGCAGAGCAAGGTTCCGCTGAACATGCGGATCTCGCAGGCCGGGCTCGACTGGACCGTTCAGAAGTTCTGGATCATTTCCGGCGTCCTCGGCTTTGCCGTCTGCGCGATCGCCTTCTTCGCCGGCGGCGGCCCGCTCGGTGCGCTCGGCCTTGGCTTTGCGGCGGGTCTCGGCCTGCCGCGCTGGATCCTCGGCTTCCTCAAGAAGCGGCGGGAGAAGAAATTCCTGGCGGCGCTGCCGGACGCGGTCGACGTGATCGTGCGTGGCATCAAGGCGGGCCTGCCGCTGTTCGAATCCATCAAGGTCGTTGCCGCCGATGCGCCCGAGCCGCTGCGCGGCGAGTTCCTGGCCATCATCGAGACCCAGGCGATCGGCATGCCGCTGGGCGAGGCCTGCGCGCGGCTGTATGAGCGGATGCCGCTGCCCGAGGCCAATTTCTTCGGCATCGTCATCGCGATTCAGCAGAAGTCGGGCGGCAACCTGTCGGAAGCGCTCGGCAACCTCTCAAAGGTGCTGCGCGACCGCAAGAAGATGGCCGAGAAGATCCAGGCGATGTCGATGGAAGCCAAGGCCTCCGCGGGCATCATCGGCTCGCTGCCGCCGATCGTCATGCTGCTGGTCTATCTCAGCACGCCCGACTACATCTCGCTGCTCTGGACCCATCCGACCGGCCAGCTGATGCTGGTCGGCTGCGTCATCTGGATGTCGATGGGCATCATGGTCATGAAGAAGATGATCAACTTCGATTTCTAAGGTAGTCCCATGGTCGACTTTCTGATCACCAAGCTTCATGATCCGCACTTCATGACGATGTTCTTCGCCGCCATCGCGGCGTCGGCCACCGTCTACACGCTGATCATGCCGCTGTTCGCGGGCGAGAATCTGAACAAGCGCATGAAGGCGGTCGCCAGCGAGCGCGAACGGATCAAGCAGCGTGAGCGCGAACGGCTGAATGCCGGTGAAAAGGTCTCGCTGCGACAGACACCGAAGCAGCTCGTCTCCCGCGTGGTGGAGGATTTCAACCTCACCAAATGGCTGGCCCAGGAGGCCGCCCGCGAGAAGCTCATCATGGCGGGCTACCGCGGCCAGGCGCCCTACATCACCTTCCTGTTCGCACGCCTGGTGACGCCGCTCGTGCTGTTCGTCGGCTCGGTGCTCTACGTCTTCGTGATCGCACATCTCGAGAAGTCGATGCCGGTCAAGATCGGCATCTGCGTCGGCATGGCCTATCTCGGGCTGCAGGCGCCGATGCTGTTCCTCAGCAACGCGATCTCCAAGCGCCAGCTGTCGATCAAGCGCGCGTTTCCCGACGCGCTCGACCTGCTGCTGATCTGCATCGAGTCCGGCATGTCGATCGAGGCCGCGTTCCGCCGGGTGGCGATCGAAATCTCCAGCCAGTCGATCGCGCTGTCGGAGGAGTTCACGCTGACCACGGCGGAGCTCTCCTACCTGCAGGATCGCAAGGTGGCCTATGAGAACCTCGCCCGTCGCACCGGCCTGGAAGGTGTCAAGTCGGTCTGTCTCGCGCTTCAGCAATCGGAGCGGTACGGCACTCCGCTCGGGCAATCGCTGCGCGTGATGGCGCAGGAGAACCGCGACATGCGCATGAACGAGGCCGAGAAGAAGGCCGCCGCACTGCCGCCGAAGCTGACGGTGCCGATGATCCTGTTCTTCCTGCCGGTGCTGTTCGTGGTCATTCTGGGACCGACCGGCATCAAGGTCGCGGCCATGCAGTAGCCGACGGCCCGCACGGCGAAATATCGCTTGCGGAGGCGGCGTCACTTTGAAAGCTAGGCGGAGCATGATCGAGGTCTCCGCCTGATGTCCGACACTCTCCGCCGCGCCGATGGCGCCCGCGTCCTCGCCGACCTGAACGCGCTGCGCTCCTTCGGCACCTACAAGACCGGCGTCCACCGCCCGACCTTTTCCGAGGCGCACCGGCAGTCGCTGGATTGGCTCGCCGCGCGTCTCCCCGACGCGCAGCTCACGGCCGAGATCGACGGCATCGGCAATGTGCTCGGCACCAGCACCAAGCCGGGTCCCAAGCTGCTGGCCGGCTCGCATCTGGAGAGCCAGAACTACGCTGGCTGGCTCGATGGTCCGCTCGGCGTGGTCTACGCGCTCGAAGCCGCCCGCGTGCTAAATCCCGATCCCTCCATCGTAGGTGCCGTCGAGGTCGCCTCCTGGTGCGACGAGGAGGGCCATTTCGGCGCCTTCCTCGGCAGCCGCTCCTATGTCGGCGACGTCAGCGAGGCCGACATCGATGCCGCCCGCGACCGCAGCAGCCCGCGCACGATGCGCGAGGCGCTCGCCGAGATGGGCCTCGCGGGGCGACCACGCCTGCAGGCCGAGCGGGGCCGGCACATCGGCTATCTCGAGGCTCACATCGAGCAAGGTGACACGCTCGAGCAGAGCGACCTCAAGGTCGGCGTCGTCACCTCGATCGTCGGCATCTGGCAGTACCGCATCATCTTCACCGGCGAGCAGAACCACGCCGGCACGACGCGGATGGCGGTGCGCAAGGATGCCGGGCTCGCGCTCGCCAAATTTTGCGTCGCGATCGACGCGCGCTTTCCGGCCGCCTGCGGCCCGCGCACGGTGTGGACCACCGGACGGATCACGCTCGATCCGGGCGCACCAAGCATCATTCCAGGCCAGGCCGAGATGCTGTTCCAGATCCGCGACGACGATCCCGCCGTGATCGACCGGCTCGAGGGGTTGCTGCGCGAGTTGGCGTCGCAAGCCTCAGCGGCGGGTCCCTGCCAGGTCGCCGTGGAACGCATCCGCACCGGCGCGCCGGCGATGATGGACGGCGCATTCCAGGATGCGATCGAGGCTGCGAGCAGCGCACTCGCCGGCGGCAGATCGCTGCGGATGCCGAGCGGCGCTGGGCATGACGCGCAGGTGCTGGCGACGATCATGCCTGCGGGGATGCTGTTCGTGCCGTCGATCGGCGGCATCAGCCATCACTGGACCGAGAACACCTCCGACGCCGACATCGTCACCGGCGCCGACGTCTTCGTCGACACCTGCCGCCGCCTGCTGGCAGGTGCGGCACGATGAGAAGAGCCATCAGTCCGGCTGGTTGAGGGCGGCCATCGGCGCGGCATTGCGCGCCTTGCCCTTCGCCTGGCTCTGACCCTGGATCATCTGCTTCAGATAGGCGACGTTGGCCGCGGCCTCGTCGGGCGGCAGATCGGCGCGCGCGATCTGCTCCGCTTCCGCGAAACGTCCCTGCAGGCCGACGACGAGCGCGAGGTTCTGACGCACCCGCGCGTCCGCGCGCTGCGAGCCGTAGGCCTGGCGCAGAGCCTGCTCCGCCTTGGGCAGCTCCCGCGTCAGCATGTAGGACAGGCCGAGATTGGACAGCACCGAGGGCTCGCCCGGAACGATCTTCAACGCGCTGTCGTAATAGCGCCGCGCCTCGTCGTGGCGGCCCATCTGGTCGAGCGCGGTGCCCTGCACCGACAGCAGCTTCCAGTCGGGATTGTCGGGCGAATGCGCGCGCGACAGCACGTCGAAGGCCAGCTTGAAATTGCCGTTGTCGGCGAGCGCGCGTCCATACGCCGCGAGCACCACCTTGTTGCCGGGGTTGGCGAGCGTCGCCTGCTCGAGCACGGCGACCGCCTGCTCGCGCTGGCCGTTGTTGCGCAGCGCCTGGCCATAGGCCACCGCGGCGACGGCATCCTTGGGGTTGGCGCGATAGCGCTCGCCATAGACCTCGGCCGCACGCTGCGGCGTCGCCGGCGGCGGCTCGGCGGTACGGCTGCCCAGCGAGCCCGTGACGTCGGACACGGTCTGGCACCCGCCGAGAGCGGCAGCAAGGAGCGCGGCGAGCGCCGCCGAGGCGAGGAGCCGGGTGATGGGAGGCTGTCGACGCATGATCACTGGACTCGAAAGGACGAGCGGATTGAACGCGCCAGCAATAAACTGTTAACGCTAACAGCCGGTTAATGGCGCAATGCAGCCGCCGTCGTCACTGCGTCGGCTTGCGGGCCATGCGGCTAGCGCGATTGCGGGGGCGGCCGAACTCTGCGAAGTCTTCCTGCAGCGCGCCCGTCAAGGAACCATTAGGCATGCCGTCGATCTACGAGACCGCCCCAGCGACATCCGCCATCCCGATCACCTTCGTGACGAAGTCGAGCTGGCCGGGGATCAAAGAGGACCTGTCGGCGCAAGCGCGCAACTTTGCCGAGGCCAATGCCTACAGCGCCAAGCCCGGCAGCTGCCTGATCCTTCCCGATGCGGAGGGGCGCATCGCGCAGGTGCTGTTCGGCCTCGAGGACGACGACGCCAAGCACCGCGACCTGTTCCGCCCGGGCGTCCTGCCCGGCCAGCTGCCGGCGGGCACCTACCGTTTCGCCAACGCGCCGCATGATATCAGGCTCGCCGCGCTCGCCTTCGCGCTCGGCAGCTACCGCTTCGGCCGCTACCGCAAGGCAGAGACGCCGGAGGTCCGCCTCGTTCCGCCCGACGGCGTCGATGCCGCCGAGCTGAACCGCCTGGCCGATGCGGCGGCACTGGCGCGCGATCTCGTCAACACGCCGTCAAACGACATGGGGCCGGAGGAGCTGGAGACCGCCGCGAAGCAGGTCGCCGAACGCTTCGGCGCCCGCTTCAGCAGCATCGTCGGCGATGATCTGCTGGCCCAGAACCATCCGCTCATTCATGCCGTCGGCCGCGCCTCGACGCGGGCGCCGCGGCTGATCGAGCTTCAGTGGGGCGATCCATCGCACCCCAAGGTGACCCTGGTCGGCAAGGGCGTCTGCTTCGACACGGGCGGGCTCGACCTCAAGCCGTCCAGCAGCATGCTGCTGATGAAGAAGGACATGGGCGGCGCCGCCAACGTGCTGGCGCTTGCGCAGATGGTGATGGATGCCAAGCTCAAGCTGCAGCTGCGCGTGCTGATCCCCGCGGTCGAGAACGCCGTCGCCGGCAATGCCTTCCGTCCGATGGACGTGTTTCCCTCGCGCAAGGGCCTCACCGTCGAGATCGGCAACACCGACGCCGAGGGCCGGCTGATCCTCGCCGACGCACTGGCGCTGGCCGACGAGGATACGCCCGATCTGCTGATCGACATGGGCACGCTGACCGGCGCGGCGCGTGTCGCGCTCGGCCCCGAGCTGCCGCCGTTCTACACCACTGACGAGACGCTCGCCGCCGACGTCGCGCGCTGTGCCGCGGCCGAGAACGACCCGCTGTGGCGGATGCCGCTCTGGGCGCCCTATGATTCATGGCTCGACTCCAAGGTCGCGACCCTCAACAACGCGCCCTCGGGCGGCTTCGCCGGCTCGATCACCTGCGCGCTGTTCCTGCAGCGCTTCGTCGAGCATGCCAGGAGCTGGCTGCATCTCGACATCTTCGCCTGGACGCCATCGGCCAAGCCGGGCCGCCCCGAGGGCGGCGAGTGCCAGGCCGCGCGCGCGCTCTACAAGCTCCTGAGCGAGCGCTATGGCTGATCCCCGCCTCACACCTGCCCGCGGCGACATCGCGGCAAGACATCTCCAGGGACAGGTGACCGCTGAGCGCTTCGTCGAGGGCGAGACGCTGGTCGTCACCGATCCGATCGCGCCGCTGCGCCAGCAGCCGTTTTCGAGCGCCGAGCTTGCGACACAGGGGCTGAAGGGCGAGCGTGTCACGATCTACGACCGCAATGGCGAGGGCTGGGCCTGGGGCCAGCTCGTGGCCGACGGCTATGTCGGCTGGCTGCCGGAGGCGGCTCTCGCCGCGCCCGTCGCGGCGCCGACGCACAGGATCAGCGCGCTGCGCAGCTTCGCGTTTCCCGGACCGTCGATCAAGCTGCCGCCGGTGGAGACGGTCGTGATGGGATCGACCATCGCGGTGGTCCGCGAAGAGGCGAGCTTCGTCGTGACGGCCGAAGGCTGGTTCGTGCCGAAGCAGCATGTCGCTGGCCTCGACTCTGTCGAGCCAGACTACGTCGCCATCGCCGAGCGCTTCCTCGGCACGCCCTATCTGTGGGGCGGCAAGAGCAGCCTCGGCATCGACTGCTCGGGCCTGGTGCAGGTGTCGTTAAATGCTGCGGGCGTGGAATGCCCGCGCGACAGCGACATGCAGCTCGCCGCACTGGGGCGCGCGCTCGATGATGATGAGCAGCCGCGTCGTGGCGACCTCATCTTCTGGAAGGGCCACGTCGCGATCGTGCGTGATGCCGACACCATCGTGCATGCCAACGCGTTCCACATGGCCACGCAGATCGAGCCGATCGGCGAAGCGATTGCCCGCATCAAGGCGAGCGGCAGCGACGTGTTGGCAATCAAGCGGCTGAGTTGAATCCGCTCATTGCGCTGACAAGCTCTCTCCTCCGTCATTGCGAGCGCAGCGAGGTAATCCAGAGTCCCGCCCACCACCCTGGATTGCTTCGCTACGCTCGCAATGACGCGGAGAGAGAGCAGCGCAAGAGTCCGATATACCTATCAAACAGCATGAGGACGAGCGTCCGCACTCTCGCGGCCTCACCGGCCCGAGCTCTGCGACATTCATCCGCCCTCGACGACATGAGAGGGCGCAGGGAAGGCCGGGTGCCGACCGCACCCGTGGTTGCGTGCAGCAAAGCACGCGGTAGTCACCACAGGTACGAGCCGAACATCCGGCCTTCCCTGCGCGATGGCTTTACGACTTATACGTGATCTCCCCAGGGACCGGCGTTCTTGCCCCTGTCGGCCGCGCAGCTCATCGGGCCAGCGACCTTGACGCCAGCGTCGGGGCGCCAGGACCACACGACTTCGTCGTCCGCAGGAGCAGGCGCTCGTCCAGCACCACCCTCACGGCCACCGCATCCCGCACCCGACATCCGTGACGACGCGTACGTCCCTCTCGTGGGACGGGACGCCCGATCAATGGGGCCGATTTGCCCGACAGCGCAAGTGAATTCTTTTTCTCTGAACGACTTGACGGATTATCGGAAATTCAACCCGTCGGGCAAATCAGCTCATCCTGCACGATGCTCGCAGGCCTGGCGGGATCAGGTCGATCGAGGATCGAGGCAACCGCTCTGATCGCCGTCAATGGCGCCGGATCGTTGGCCATCGACGCGATCCGGCGCATTGGCGCGGCCGAGCATGACGCCGCCGGCAACGCCGACCCCGAGCACGTAGATCCATCCCTCGTTGACGTCGAGGAGGCTGGTGCTCAGAAGCGAGCCGATGACCGACTGCACGACGACCGTCAGCCCGACCCATGCCATCCAATCGGGGCTGCGAAACAGCCTGAAATGGCTGATCCACATCGCAGCAAGCAGGATCAGTCCCACAAGCCCCCATTGCAGGCCGACCATCATGCCCGGGGCGCTCGGGCGGATCTCCGTCTGGCGCGCCCCCTGTCGGTCGGGCTGGAGCTCGAACGGCCTCCGGATCCAACCCGTGCCATGACCGAACAACGGCGCCTCGCCGATCGCCCTGACCGAAGGCGGCCAGTCGCCGGGTCCCTGTGCCGGCCCGCCACTCACATAGACGCGATGCCGAGCGGCAAGCTCGGCGATCGGCTTGCCGAGAAACGGCGCGGCCGCCCAGGCGACGCCGCCGGTGAGCGCCGCCGACAGCACGAGAATGGACGCAAGGCGCCGGCTGAAATGGCGCCCCGCGAGCACCAGCAGGAGGATCGGCAGATACAGGCATAGGGTGCGCGCAGGCACGATGAACAGATCGTGCGCCAGGAAGGCGAGGCCGAGTCCAAACCAAGTTGCCGCCATCAGCAGCCGGCGTTGCGCCAGCGCGAGCAGCGCCGGCACCAGAAGCCCCAGCGCGCATAGCGTGAATTGCAGCGTTCGGCCTTGCGTGGGTTCGCCGAGAATGGCCGCAGAGCCGATGCGCAGCCTGGTCGAGGACAGATCGGCCATCGTCCACGACGACATCATGAGCACGGCGGACGAGGCGAGAAAGCCGACGAAGACCCACGCTGCGCGCTCCGAGCGCCTGAAGTGATGAAACAGGAACGGCAGCAGCAGCAGCTTCGATACGGGATTGATCGCCTGCAAGCCGGCTTCCCAGGGGGCGTCGGACCAGAGCACGCCGACATCGGCCAGCACGAACAGCGCCAGCGGCAAGGCACAGGCCGGCAGCGCCAGGCTGCGAATGAGTTCGTCCCAATCGATGGTCGGAACGATCACGGCAAGCCAGACCAGCATCAAGGCCCCCGTCAGCGTCGTCGACCACGGCAGCGCCACCGCGGTCAGCACCACCAGCGTATCGGCCAGTCGCAGATAGCCGGGAGAGTCGACCCACGAAGCGGCGGCTGGATCCGACGGTCGGACGCTCGCCGATACACGCGATGAGCCGCCCTCGACGTCCATGACATACGCCTCCTGGAGCATACCGCACTCCCGCTGCGACCAGCGCTGACCGGACCGCCCCCGCAGCGCGCCTTCGATGACGGCAGAGGCACCAGCCGGGGGTTGAACGCCCCTCCATTACGTGGGAATTTTTCACACGTCAATAAATGTGTGGGATTGTGTCCCACAGTGGCTCCGCTTAAAATCTGGGCATGGATCCCACCGCCCGGACGCCGTCGCCGCTGACCGCGACGCAGTTGCAAGCGCCGCTGGCGCGGCTGCTGCGTCCGCTCGTGCGGCTCTGCATCCGCAGCGGGATGACGTTCCCGGCGCTGGCCCAGCTGCTGCGCGAGCTGTTCGTGAACGTCGCCGAGCACGACTTCGCGCTCGACGGCAAGCCACAGACCGACAGCCGCGTCAGCCTGCTCACCGGCATCCATCGCAAGGAGGTGGCGCGGCTGCGTGGCGCGGGCGCGCCGGTCAACGTGGTGCCCGCGACTTTGTCTCGCACCAGCGCCATCATCGCGCACTGGCTCGCCGCGCCGGAGTTCACCGACGCCAGGGGCGAGCCGCTGCCGCTGCCGCGCACCGCTGAGGGCGATGCGCCCTCCTTCGAAGCGCTGGTGGCCGCGATCACCAAGGACGTGCGGCCGCGCGCGGTGCTCGATGAATGGCTCGACCGCAAGCTCGTGAGCATCGATGCCGGCGACAACATCGTGCTGGCGGAGACCGGCTTCGTGCCGCGCGGCGACGACGACCGCAAATGGTATTATCTCGGCCGCAACCTGCATGATCACATCGCAGCCGCCGCCGACAACGTGTCCGAGGCGACGCCGCGCTTCATGGAGCGCGCCGTCCACTATGACGGGCTGTCACCGAAGCTGGCGCGGCGCCTCGAAGCGCGCTCGCGCGAGCTGGCGATGGAGGCGCTGAAGACCGCCAACCGCGAGGCCAACCGCGCGCTGGCCAAGGACAAGGGCGGCGACGCCCGCTGGAATTTCGGCGTCTACATCTATCTGGAGGAGCCGAAGGACGCCCCCGGCGAGGACGGCAAATCATGAGCCGGCCGCCGATGCTCTCGCGCAGGGCCGTGCTCACCGGCCTCTGGCTCGCCGGATCATCGGCGCTCGCCTGGGGACAGACCCGCAAGGGCAATGACCAGGGTCTCGGCGGCACCGGGATCACCGGCGGCCAGGACCAGGGCATGGGCGGCACCGGCATCGTCGGCGTGATCCAGCGCTTCGGCAGCATCTTCGTCAATGGCGAGCGCGTCAGCTACGCGCCCAACGTGCCGGTGGCGATCGATGGCGAAGCTGCGTCCGTGAAGGCGCTGAAGATCGGCCAGCTCGCCCGCGTGCTGGCGCAGCGCGACCCCGGCGGCACGCTCAGCACGGCGCGCATCGACGTCGTCAGCGAGGTGACCGGGCCGATCGAGGCGGTCAGGCCGGGCGAGCTCACCGTGCTCGGCCAGACCGTGATCTCGCCGGGCCAGCAGAGCTGGCGCAAGGTCGGCAGCCAGGTTGCGGTGTTCGGCCTGCGGCGCAGCGACGGCGTGATCGTCGCCAGCCTCGTCGACCCGCGCAGCAGCGCGCCGAGCCGGATCAGCGGCGTGGTCGTGCGCGACCGCAGCGGCCTGTCGATCGGCGGCCTGCGGCTCGCCGGCGTCGACCAGGCGCAGGTCGGCCGGCGCGTGCAGGCCGAAGGCCGCGTCGTCCAGGGCGTGATGCAGGTCGCGCAAATCAGGCCGGATGATCTGAAGGAATTCGCACGGGCCAGCCGGCTCTTGATCGAAGGCTATGTCCAGCGCGTCGGCAACGACCTGCGGTTCGGCTCCGGCTACGTCGCGCGCGACAATTCGCGCTTCCAGCCTGCGGGGGAGACCCGCGTCGTGATCAACGCCGTTCCGGACGGTGCCGGCGGACTGCGCGCCGAATCGGTGCAGGCAGTGACCCGCTTCCCCGGCGAATCCGTGCAGGGTCCGCAGGCGCCACGTGGCCAAGGGCCGATGCAGGGACCGGGCGGTCCGGGCGGCCCTGGTGGCGGCAACCCACCGGGCGGACCCGGTGCACCGAACAATTCGAGGGGACCGGGATCTCCGGGTGCGCCCGGGTTCGGCCGAGACAGCGGCATGTCCCCGCCGGGCGGCATGGGCTCACCCGGCGGCTTCGGCTCAGGCGGCGCTTCGAGCCCGCCGGGCTTCGGCGGTGCACCAGGTGGTCCTCCCCCCGGTGGCGGCAGCGGCTTCGGCGGCCAAGGCGGCTTTGGTGGGGGCGGCGGTGGTGCTGGAGGCGGTGGCGGCCGCCGCTAGGGACACGCGCGCGATGAGATGAGACGATGCCCGCTCGTCGGACAAATCACGTGACCAAGGCACGGCCCCTGCCGGACATCCTCATGCTTCCGTCTGTTGCAGCATGATCAGCCTCGTCGGCGACCTAGCTCTGGTAGATCATCAAAGCCCTGGCAGCGACCAGACGATCGACTTCAGGACACCCTGTGAGTGACATTCTGTCCGTGACGACACCAGTGAGATAGCTCGCGATCGACGCAACATCGGCACCGTCTTGAAGCATGTTGAAGACCTGGAGAGCGTAACGATCATATTCGTCCTCGGCGCCCTCGCAGCAGGACACGCCGATCGGGTCCCAATCGGACAGCAGAAGAGCTCTGATGAGATCCAGCTTGGACGGCATTGTCTCGCGGCTGCTCGGGTGCGGATGTATGCGATCTTCTATGGAGCCGCCGCCCCGTTCCCCGCCGTCTCGTTGCGGAACGCCGCCGCAAACAGCGCCCGCGTGTAGTCGGTCTTCGGCGCCTTGAACAGCTGCGCGGCGGGGCCCTCCTCCACCACCTTGCCGTGGCGCATCACGATGAGATGGCTGGCCAAGGCGGCGACGACGCGCAAATCGTGCGAGATGAACATGTAGGTCAGTTCGCGCTTGCGCTGCAGCTCGCGCAGCAGCTCGACCATCTGGGACTGGAACAGCATGTCGAGCGCAGAGGTCGGCTCGTCGAGCACGACGAAGCTCGGCTCGAGCACGACGGCACGCGCCACCGAGATGCGCTGGCGCTGGCCGCCGGAAAATTCGTGCGGATAGCGGAAGCGGGTCTGCGGATCGAGGCCGACATCGGTGAGCGCCTTGACGACCTTCGCCTCGGACTGCTCCTCCGACAGATCAGGCTGATGCACACTCAAGCCTTCGGCGATGATGTCGCCGACCGACATGCGCGGGCTGAGCGCGCCGAACGGGTCCTGAAACACGATCTGCATGTCGCGGCGGAACGGACGGACCTGCTTGAAGGTCAGCCCCTGGATCTCGCTGCCGAGGAACACGATCGGACCGTCGGAGGAGATCAGCCGCAGCAGCGCCAGCCCGAGCGTGGTCTTGCCCGAGCCGGATTCACCGACGACACCGAGCGTCTCGCCCTTGCGCACGGCGATGCTGACGCCGTCGACCGCCTTGATGTGGCCGACGGTGGAGCGGAACAGGCCGCGCTTAATCGGAAACCAGACCTTGAGATCCTTGGCCTGCATCACCACCGGCGCATCGGGCCGCGGCGGCGCCGGATCGGGCTTCGGCTCGGCCGCGAGCAGCGCCTTGGTGTAGGGATGGGACGGCGACGTGAACACCTGCTCCACCGGGCCCTGCTCGACGATCTTGCCGCCGTTCATGACGCAGACGCGGTCGGCGATGCGGCGGACGATGCCGAGATCATGGGTGATGAACAGCAGGCTCATGCCGAGCCGCGCGCGGATATCGGCGAGCAGCGCCAGGATCTGCGCCTGGACGGTGACGTCGAGCGCGGTGGTCGGCTCGTCGGCGATCAGGAGGTCCGGCTCGTTGGCGAGAGCCATCGCGATCATCACACGCTGACGCTGGCCGCCGGAGAGCTGGTGCGGATAACTGCCGAGCCGCGTCTCCGGCTCGGGGATGCCGACCTGGGTGAGCAGCTCGAGGGTGCGCGCGCGCGCGGCGCTGTTCGAGATCGACTGATGCAGTTGCAGGATCTCGCCGATCTGCCGCTCGATCGTGTGCAGCGGATTGAGCGAGGTCATCGGTTCCTGGAAGATGATCGAGATGTCGCTGCCGCGGATCTCGCGCATCTCGCCTTCCGACAGCGGCAAGAGATCGCGGCCCTTGAAGCGGATGCTGCCCGAGGGATGCGAGGCGACCGGATAAGGCAGCAGCTTCAGCACCGACAGCGCGCTGACCGACTTGCCGGAGCCGGACTCGCCGACCAGCGCAATGCATTCGCCGCGCTTGATGTCGAACGAGACACGGTCGACCGCGGTCACCATGCGGCCCTGCTGGTGGAAGGCCACCGAGAGATCCCTGACCGAGAGCAGCGGCTGGCTGATCGCATCCATGTCGCTCACCTGAAGGTCTTGCGCGGATCGAACGCGTCGCGCACGGCCTCGCCGATGAAGATCAGCAGCGACAGCATGATCGCGACCGAGAAGAAGCCGGTGAGGCCGAGCCACGGCGCCTGCACGTTGGACTTGGCCTGCGACAGCATCTCGCCCAGCGACGGCGAGCCGGGCGGCAGGCCGAAGCCGAGGAAGTCGAGCGCGGTCAGGGTCATCACCGAGCTCGACACGATGAAGGGCAGGAAGGTCATGGTCGCGACCATCGCGTTGGGCAACAGATGCCGCCACATGATGACGACGTTGGAGACGCCGAGCGCACGCGCCGCCTGGATATACTCGAAATTGCGGCCGCGCAGGAATTCGGCACGGACCAGCCCGACCAGCGACACCCAGGAGAACAGCAGCATGATCCCGAGCAGCGTGAAGAAGCCGGGCACCAGCACCGCCGACAGGATCAGGAGCAGATAGAGATAGGGGATCGCGTTCCAGATCTCGATGAAGCGCTGGAACAGGAGATCGACCCAGCCGCCGAAATAGCCCTGCACGCCGCCGGCGGCGATGCCGATGATCGAGGAGAAGAACGTCAGCGACAGGCCGAACAGCACGGAGATGCGGAAGCCGTAGATCAGGCGCGCCACCACGTCGCGGCCCTGATCATCGGTGCCGAGCCAGTTGTATTCGAGATCGCGGCAGCTCTTGAGCCCCTTCTTCTCGACCACCGCCTTGCACTGCGATTCCTTCAGCATCCAGGTCGGCGGCGACGGCGCCGGCGTCGGCAGATCGAGATTGTGGGTGGCGTAGGAATAGCGGATCAGCGGCCAGATCACGGTGCCGCCCTTGTCGGCGATCAGCTTCTGCAGATAGGGATCGCGATAGTCGGCCGCGGTCTCGAAGTCGCCGCCGAACGCGGTCTCCGGATAGGAGACGAAGGCCGGCCAATACAGATGGCCGTCGAACTTGATCAGGAACGGCCGATCGTTGGCAATCAGCTCGGCGAACAGGGAGACGATGAACAGAAACAGAAAGATCCACAGCGACCAGTAGCCGCGGCGATTGGCCTTGAAGTTCTGCCAGCGGCGCTGATTGAGCGGCGACGGGCGGAAGCGATGCCGGGTCGGCGGCACGGCCTCGCCGAGTGGTGCCTGCGTGGTGGTCTCGACCGGGGGAGTGGCTGTGAGCGTCATCAGACCTCCCGCGCCTCGAAATCGATCCGCGGATCGATCCACATGTAGGTGAGGTCGGAGATCAGATTGACCACGAGACCCAGCAGCGAAAAGATGAAGAGATTGCCGAACACGACGGGATAGTCACGATTGAGGATGCTCTCGAACGAGAGCAGGCCCAGGCCGTCGAGCGAGAAGATGGTCTCGATCAGCAGCGATCCCGAGAAGAAGGCGTGGATGAAGGTGCCCGGAAAGCCCGCGATGACGATCAGCATGGCGTTGCGGAACACATGGCCATACAGCACCTGGCGCTCGCTGCAGCCCTTGGCACGCGCGGTCATCACGTATTGCTTGCGGATCTCGTCGAGGAACGAGTTCTTCGTCAGCAGCGTCATCGTCGCGAAGGCTCCGAGCGCCATGGACAGCAGCGGCAATGTGAGGTGCCAGAAATAGTCGAGAATCTTCCAGTACCACGGGAAGTCGGACCAGCCGTCAGAGGTCAGCCCGCGCAGCGGGAAGAGATTGAGGAACGAGCCTCCGGCGAACAGGATGATGAGCAGGATCGCGAACAGGAAGCCGGGAATGGCATAGCCGACGATGATCACGGCCGAGGTCCAGACGTCGAAGCGCGAACCGTCCTGAACGGCCTTGCGGATGCCGAGCGGAATCGAGATCAGATAGGTCAGCAGGGTCATCCACAGACCGAGCGATATCGACACCGGCAGCTTCTCCTTGATCAGCTGCAGCACGCTGGTGTCGCGGAAATAGCTCTTGCCGAAGTCGAAGCGCGCGAAGTTCCAGACCATCAGCGCGAAGCGCTCCGGCGCCGGCTTGTCGAAGCCGAACTGCTTCTCGAGCTGCTTGACGAAGGCCGGATCGAGCCCCTGGGCGCCGCGGTATTTGGAGTTGGTGTCGCCGCCCGCACCGACCTGCCCCGGCGGCCGCGCGCCGAAATCGGAGCCGCTGCCGCCGGAGATGCGCGAGGTGCCGCCGGTGTCCGCGCCGGTCAGCTGCGCGATGACGCGCTCGACCGGCCCGCCCGGCGCGAACTGCACCACGACGAAGGAGATGAAGAGGATCCCGAGCAGGGTCGGGAGCATCAGAAGCATGCGGCGGAGGATATAGGCAGCCATGAACTACTTCGCCTGCTCCAGCTTTGCGGCCTTGGCGGCATCGTACCACCAGATGTCCGGGGCGCCGACGCCGGAGGCATATTTCGGCGGCTTCGGCGGGTGGCTGAACTGATCCCAATAGGCGATCGGATGGGTCTGCCGATACCACTGGGGAATCCAGTAATGTCCGGCGCGGAACACGCGGTCGAGCGCCCGGCAGGCGAGCGTCAGATCGGTGCGGGTCTCCGCGGCGATCGCCTTGGCCACCAGCGCGTCGACAGCGGGATTGCTGATCCCGGCCAGATTGTACGAGCCCTTGGTCTTGGCGGTGTCCGAGGTGAAGTAAGCCCTGAGGCCGTCGCCCGGCGTCGGCGACATCGACAGCCGCTGCACCGTGATGTCGAAGTCGAAATCCTCGACCCGCGCGCGATACTGCACGGCATCGACGATGCGCAGATCGGCATCGATGCCGAGCGTCTGCAGGTTCTTGATCAGGGTGCCGTGATGCGGCTTGAACGAGACCTCGTCGATCAGGAACTCGATCGCGAAAACCTCGCCCGACGGCAGCAGGCGCTTGCCGTCCTTCACCGGCAGGCCGGCCTGCTGCAGCAACTGCGTCGCCTTGCGGAGCAGCGCGCGATCCTGGCCCGAGCCGTCCGAGGCCGGCGGCACGAAGGGGTCGCCAAAGACGTCGTCGGGCACCTGGCCGCGGAACGGCTCGAGCAGCTTCAGCTCCTCCGGCGACGGCGGACCGACCGCGACCATGTCCGAGTTCTGGAACGGCGACACCGTGCGCGCATAGGCGCCGTACATGATGGTCTTGTTGGTCCACTCGAAGTCGAAGGCGTAGGTCAGCGCCTGGCGGACGCGCGGGTCCTTGAATTTCTCGCGGCGCGTGTTGATGAACCAGCCCTGCCCGCCCGACGGCGTCTCGTCCGGCAACAGCTCGCGCTTGACGCGGCCGTCCTTGATCGCGGGGAAGTCGTAGCGCGTCGCCCAGATGCGCGAGGTGAACTCCTCGCGATACAGATAGCTCTTGGCGGTGAAGCCCTCGAAGGCGACGTCGCGGTCACGATAGAACTCGTAGCGGACGATGTCGAAATTGTAGAGGCCGCGGCTGACCGGCAGGTCGGCCGCCCACCAGTCCTTGACGCGGTCAAACTCGACGTAGCGGTTGATCTCGTATCTGCCGACCTTGTACGGCCCCGAGCCGAGCGGAACGTCGAGCGGGTTCTCGTCGAAGGCGCGGTTGGCGTACCAGGCCTTGGAGAAGATCGGCAGGGTCACGACGTAGAGCGGCACGTCGCGCGCGCGCTTCTCGACGAAGCTCACCACGACGGTCGCGTCATCGAGCGCCTCGGCCTTCACGAAGTCGCGCAGCTGCACGATGATGAGCGGATGGCCCTTCTCCTTCAGCGTATTGAGCGAGAAGGCAACGTCATGAGCGGTGATCTTCGAGCCGTCGTGGAAGCGCGCTTCGGGCCGCAGGGTGAAGCGATAGGTCAGCTTGTCGGCGGAGATCGCGACCGACTTGGCGACCAGGCCGTAGACCGCATCCGGCTCGTCGCTCGCGCGCACCATCAGCGATGCGAACGTCATGTCCATGCCCTGCGCGCCCTCACCCTTGAGGACATAGGCGTTGAACGAGTTGAACGTCTGGTAGGACTGGTTGTAGGCGCGGGTCGACGGGATCAGCGAGAACAGCCCGCCCTTCGGCGCGTCCGGATTGACGTAGTCGAACTGGCGGAAGTCGGCCGGATATTTGAGATCGCCGAACGCCGACATGCCGTGGGATTCGGCGCCGAACTCCGCGGCCATGGCCGGCCGCAGGGCGACGGCGCTCGCCGCGCCGAGCCCAAGCCCGAGCACGCCGCGGCGCGACAGATGCGAGAACGTGCTCAAGACCGCTTCACCTTCGCAGCCTTGTCGGCGTCGTACCACCACAGCGACGGCCAGCCGGTGCTGGCATATTTCGGGAACGGCTCGAAATGGCTGAAGCGGTCCCAGCGCGCGCTGCGGGCGAACGGATAGGTGAACTGCGGCACGACGTAGAAATTCCACAGCAGCACCCGGTCCAGCGCGTGCGTGGCCGCTTCCAGCGTGGCGCGATCCCTCGCGAAGATGATCTTCTCGATCAGCTCGTCGATCGCCGGGTTCTTGATGCCGGCCGTGTTCTTCGAGCCCTGCTCGTCTGCGGCCTTGGAGCCCCAGAAATCGCGCTGCTCGTTGCCGGGCGACAGCGACTGTCCCCAGACATCGGTGATCATGTCGTAGTCGAAGGTGCGCACCCGCTGCTCATACTGGACGTTGTCGACCTGGCGCACCGTGACGGTGACGCCGAGCCGCTCCAGCGACGGCTTGTAGAACAGGACAATGCGCTCGGACGACGGGTCCTGGACCATCAGCTCGATCGCAACCGGCTTGCCGGCCGGGTCGACCAGCTTGCGGTCCTTGATCTCGTAGCCGGCCTCCTTCAACAGCTTGGTGGCCTCGCGCAGATTGGCGCGGACGTTCTCGGGATTGCCGCCGACCGGATTCTGGTAGACCGTGGTGAACACCTCCGGCGGAACCTTGTCGCGCATGCCCTCGAGGATCTGCAGCTCCAGGCCCTGCGGCAGGCCGGAGCTGGCGAGCTCGGTGCCTTCGAAATAGCTGTTGATCCGCTTGTAGATGCCGAAGAACAGCTGCTTGTTCATCTCCTCGAAGTCGAAGGCGTAGTTGAAGGCGCGCCGCAGCCGCGCGTCCTGGAATTGCGGCCGGCGCAGGTTGAACACGAAGGCCTGCATGCGGCCGGAATCGCGGATCGGAAACTCGTGCTTGATGACCCGCTTGTCGGCAATCGCCGGGAACTCGTAGGCCGTCGCCCATTGCTTGGCCGAATTCTCGTTGATCCAGTCGGCCTGATCGGCCTTGAAGGCTTCGAGCGCGACGAGATTGTCGCGGAAATACTCGAACTGCAGCTCGTCGAAATTGTTCTGGCCGATCCGCACCGGCAGGTTGGCGCCCCAATAATCCTTGACGCGCTCGACCTTGATCGAGCGGCCGGGCACGAACTCCTTGATGCGATAGGGGCTCGAGCCGAGCGGCGGCTCCAGGCTCGTCGCCGTGACGTCGCGCTTGCGGCCCTGCGCGTCGGTGCCCTCCCACCAATGCTTCGGCAGCACGAGCAATTCGCCGACGATGTGCGGCAGCTCGCGGTTGCCCGGCCCGTCGAAGCTGAACTTGATCTCCTGGTCGCCGATCTTCTCCGCCTTCACGACATGCCGGTAGTAGGAGCCGTAGAACGGACTGTTCTTCTTGAGCACGTCGAGCGAGAAGATGACGTCCTCGGGGGTGACCGGCTTGCCGTCGTGCCAGCGCGCCTCCTTGCGCAGGCGATAGACCACCCAGGAGTAGTCGTCCGGATAGGCGGCCGCCTCGGCCAGCAGGCCGTATTCGGTCGAGACCTCGTCCTGCGCCCGCGACATCAGCGACTCGTAGACGGTCATCGCGGCCGCGGCGATGTTGCCCTTCACATACATCACGACGATGTTGAAGTTGTCGAACGTCCCGAGCGAGATCATCCGGGCGGTGCCGCCCTTCGGCGCGTCCGGATTGACGTAGTCGAACCGCTTGAAGTCGGCCGGATATTTCAACTCGCCGAACAGCGACAGGCCGTGGCGCCAGACCAATTGCTCGCCGGTCTGCGCCTGCGCGGCATCGAGAGGCGCGAGGCTGGCGGCGGTGCCGAGCGCCGGGGTCATCGCAGCGAGGACGCTGCTCTGCAGGAGCTGTCGTCGGGTAATCGTCAAATGAGACTTCCTCTGAATAAGACCGCTCGAAAGCGCCTGGCCGGCGCCGGCCATCGACGCTTCCTGATCCAACGTTTGATCGTAACCCAATCCGGACGGGACAGGTTGCACCGGCCGAAGCAGGGCGCTCCGGACCTTCCGAACCCGTTCCATTCAGGGACCAATATACGGCAAGGTTTCGACGGATAACCTTGCTTTTTCCTCATGATACCGGGTTGTGAACGACCGGCATGCGACCAAAGGTCCCAAATGCGGCGAAATTCGCTTCCCCCATAAGCAAAACGGCCGGGCGAGGCCCGGCCGTGTGCAATGCGAGATTAAGTCGCGGGTTACTTGGCTGCGGTCGGCAGCGGCGCCGGGCTGTCGGCCAGCGAGTTCAGATAGGCCAGCACGTCGGCACGCTCCGAGTCCTTCTGGATGCCGGCGAAGCCCATCGCGGTGCCCGGGATGTAGCCCTTGGGATTGGCGATGAACTGGTTCAGCGCATCGATCGTCCAAGTGCCGCCCTTGGCCTTGATCGCCGCGGAGAAATTGAAGCCGCGGCCTTCGCCGATGTGGTCGCCGACGATGCCATAGAGGTTGGGACCGACGCCATTCTTGCCGCCCTTGTCGAAGGTGTGGCAGGCGGCGCACTTCTTGGCGGCGGCAGCGCCCTTCTCGACCGACGCGGTCTGCAACAGCTTCTCGATCGGCTCGGCGGCAGCCGGCGCAGCGGCACCCTTGGCCGCGCCCTCGGCTTCCTTCACGGCGATCTCGAAGCCCGGCTTCTCCGGCATTTTCGGCGCGAACAGCGCGCTGGCGGAGAAGCTCGTGACCAGCACGACCAGACAGGCGGCCAGCACGGCGCCGAGGATTTTGTTAAGTTCGAAGGAGTCCATTTTGGAATCAGGCTCCGAGGGCGGATTTCATGGCTTGGAGGCCGCGGGGCCGCGGCCGTGAATCGCCTCAGGATTTCGTGAAGGCATCGAGCGGAATCGAGCCGTCGCGCCTCCCCCTGCGGCAGAAGTGAGATATCGGTTTGCCCGTGCTCTGGCAACCCGTATAAGCGGGCCGTTTTTGCTGTCCCCCATCATGTCCGGACGCGCTGTTGCGACCGGCTCCGAGCTATCGTTCCCCGGATGACCCGCTCCAAGATCCTCGTGCTGATCCCGGCCCGCATGGCCTCGACCCGGCTGCCCGGCAAGCCGCTGCTCGACATCGCGGGCGTGCCGATGATCGTGCAGGTGCTGCGCCGTGCCCAGGAGGCAGCGATCGGCCGCGTGGCCGTGGCCACCGATACGCCGGAGATCGCCGCGGCCGTGACGGCGGCGGGCGGCGAGGTGGTCATGACCAAGCCCGATCATCCCTCCGGGTCGGACCGCATCTACGAGGCGATGTGCAAGCTCGACCCGGCCGGCGAGGCGGAGATCGTGGTCAACCTGCAGGGCGACTTTCCCACCATCGATCCCCAGAGCATCAGTGACGTGCTGCCGCCGCTTGCGGACCCCGCCGTCGACATCGCCACCTTGGCGGCCGAAATTCACACCGAGGAAGAGAGCCTGAACCCCAACGTGGTCAAGGCCGTCGGCTCGCCGCTGTCAGGGCGGCGCATGCGCGCGCTGTACTTCACCCGGGCCACGGCGCCGCATGGCGACGGACCGCGTTACCACCACATCGGCCTCTACGCCTATCGCCGCGCGGCGCTCGAGCGCTTCGTCAGCCTGCCCCCGTCGCCGCTGGAACAGCAGGAGAAGCTGGAACAGCTCCGCGCGCTCGAGGCCGGCATGCGCATCGACGTGATGGTCGTCGATGCCGTCCCCCGCGGTGTCGACACGCCGGCCGATCTCGAAACCGCGCGCCGGCTGCTGTCACAGACCTAAGCTGCTACAAGGCCCCACATGAGCAAGATCTTGAAAATCGCATTCCAGGGCGAGCCGGGAGCCAATTCCCACATCGCCATATCCGAGGCCTATCCGACCGCCGAGGCCATGCCCTGCCCGACCTTCGAGGACGCGCTGGCCGCGATCTCCTCCGGCGAGGCCGATCTCGGCATGATCCCGATCGAGAACTCGGTGGCGGGGCGCGTCGCCGACATCCACCATCTGCTGCCGGGCTCCGGCCTGTACATCATCGGCGAGTGGTTTCTGCCGATCCGCCACCAGCTGATGGCGCTGAAGGGTACCAAGCTCGCCGACATCAAGACCGTCGAGAGCCACGTCCATGCGCTCGGCCAGTGCCGCCGCATCATCCGCCAGCTCGGCGTCCGCCCGATCGTCGCCGGCGACACTGCCGGCAGCGCGCGCGACGTGTCGCAGCGGGGCGACAAGAGCGTTGCCGCGATCGCCTCGCGGCTTGCCGCAGACATCTATGGCCTCGACATTCTGGCCGAGGACATCGAGGACGAAGCCCACAACACCACCCGCTTCGTCGTGCTCGCCCGGGAGCCGCAATGGGCCGAGCAGAATTCAGGGCCGCTGGTGACGAGCTTCGTGTTCCGCGTCCGCAACCTGCCGGCCGCGCTGTACAAGGCGCTCGGCGGCTTCGCCACCAACGGCGTCAACATGACCAAGCTCGAAAGCTACATGGTCGACGGCAATTTCTTCGCCACGCAATTCTATGCCGACGTCGACGGCCATCCCGAGGACAAGGGCCTCGCGTTCGCGCTGGAGGAGCTGAAGTTCTTCTCGCGCGAGCTGCGCATCGTCGGCGTCTATCCGGCGCATCCGTTCCGCGCGACGTTCAGCGAGCGCCTGGAAAGCTAATTTGTTACGCCGTCATTCCGGGATGGTCCGAGGACCAGACCCGGAATCTCGAGCGCCGCAACTCACTGCGAGATTCCGGGTTCGAGGCCTGCGGCCCCGCCCCGGAATGACGGCGAATGTGGCATCTAGCCCTCGAGATAGGCGGCGAGCTCGGCTGGCGTGCCTGTCGGGAATGCGTCTTTCAAGTGATCGAGGAACGCCGACACACGCGCGCTCAACAGCCGACGCGATGGATACAGCGTCCAGAGCGCGACCGGCGGGGCGTCGAGATCGGCCCAGTGCACCAGACGGTCCGCCGCGATATCGTGGCTGGCGAGCGACAGCGGCAGGCAGGCTGCGCCGACGCCAGCGCGTACGGCATCGCGGACCATCATCAATGAGGACAGCCGCAGGACCGGATCGATCGCGATCCGCGATCGCCCGGTGAGGGTCGTCACCTCCCAGAACGACGTCTCGTCCGTGCTGCGGACAACAGCAGGAACGATCGCGTCAGGCGCCGGCCGGCCCAGCCCGGGACTTGCGACGACCACGAGCTGATCGCGCAGGAAGATGCGCCCGACCAGGCTGTCATCGGGGTCGGGATTGACCCGGATCACCAGGTCGTAGCCCTCCTCGACCATGTCGACCGCCCGGTCGTCGGTGATCACGTCCAGCCTGACTTCGGGATATCGGAGCGCAAATGCGGCGGCGAGCTTGCCCATCACGGTCTGCGAGAACAGCAGCGGTGCGCTGATGCGCAAGCGGCCGCGCGGCTTCTGACCGCCCGACGAAATCGCACCCACAGTCTCATCGAGCTCGGTCAGCAGCGCGCCCGTCCGCTCGAACAGCGCCCGGCCCTCTTCGGTCAGCTTCATCGCGCGGCCACCGCGCTCGATCAGCCGGATGTCCAGGCTCGCCTCAAGCTCCGCGACCCGGCGGGACAGCGTCGCCTTCGGCCGCCCGCTGGCCCGGGCGGCGCGGCCAAAGCCGCCGTGACGGGCGACGAGGGTGAAGTCGGCAAGCGCCAGCAGATCCATCTGTTCCACCAATGAGACGACCTGTCCAAATATAACGTCTATTGGCTCACATGTGGATCGCTATTTTCGGGGCATCGCTTCATCCAACCCGGAGAACCCACAATGACCATCCTCGTCACCGGCGCCACGGGCACCGTCGGCCGCCATGTCGTCGACCAGCTCGTCAAGCGCGGCGTCGATGTCCGCGCCCTCGTCCGCGATCCCGCCAAGGCCGATCTTCCGGCGGGTGTCGCCCTCGCCAAGGGCGATTTGCTCGACGTCGATTCGCTCCGCTCTGCCGTCTCGGGCGTGTCAACGCTGTTCCTGCTCAACGCCGTCACGCCAGATGAAATCACCCAGGCGCTGATTGCGCTCAACATTGCCCGCGAGGCTGGCATCGAGCGCATCGTCTACCTCTCGGTGATCCACAGCGACGTCTACGTCAACGTGCCGCACTTCGCCGGCAAGTTCGCGGTCGAGCGGATGATCGAGCAGATGGGCCTGAACGCCACCATCCTGCGGCCGGCCTACTTCATGAACAACGATCTCACGATCAAGGATGTCGTCACTGGCCATGGCGTCTATCCGATGCCGATCGGCGCCAAGGGTCTTGCCATGATCGACGCCGGCGACATCGGCGAGATCGCCGCCATCGAGCTGATCCGCCGCGAGCAGTCCGCAGCACCGTTGCCGCTGACGCGCATCAATCTGGTCGGCCCGGACACGCTGACCGGCGCGGACGCCGCCGCCGTCTGGTCCGAGGTGCTCGGGCGTCCGATCGGCTATGGAGGCGACAACGCCGCGGGCTTCGAAACCAATTTGCGGCAGGTCATGCCGAACTGGATGGCGTTCGACATGCGGCTGATGGCCGAGCGCTTCCTGAGCGACGGCATGGTGCCGGACGAGGGCGATGTCGCGCGTCTGACCGCGCTGCTCGGCCGTCCGCTGCGCTCCTATCGCGACTTCGTGGCCGAGATCGCCGCAGCCTGAGCCGAGCCGTTCTCATCATCAACCGAAATCGAATGCGGGGCGCTTCCACGAATGCGCCCTGCCTCACAAACGGAGGTCATCATGACCGATCAGAGTAGCAATGACGTCACCATCATCAGGTCCAACATCCTCGTTCTTGGCGGCACCGGACAGCTGATCATTCGCGACAGCGCGCCCCGCGATGCTCAACGACAGGCCGGGCGGCCAGGCGGTTCGTGCACTGACGGACCTCACCGGTGTCGATGGCGGCACGATCGGGCGGGCCGATGTCCGCGCGCTTCGTGGTGAACCAGGTGAGCGACGACAGTTTTCTGCGTCGCGCGCCGCTGATTACATGGTGAGCTGGACAAATAGCTACGCCGCCGCCTGCCGCTGCAGGCCGAAGGCGTCAGCCAGCAGGGTGTAGGAGCGCTTGCGGGCCTCGTGGTCGAAGATCGCGGTGATCACCATCAACTCGTCGGCCTGGCTCGCCGCGATCATCGGATCGAGCTTGGCGCGGACCGTCGACGGCGAGCCGACGAACAGCCGCGAGCGGTTGCGGGCGATCGAGGCGCGCTCGGCGTCCGAATACGGATAGGCCGCGGCCTCTTCCGGGCTCGGCAGCGGCAGGAACTGGCCGCGGTCGCGGCGGAGACGGTTGAGGTCCATCGACGACGCCAGCCGTTCGGCTTCAGCGTCGGTTTCCGCCGTCACCACGGCCACCGCCAGGATCGCATGCGGCTGCGAGCGCCAGCGCGAGGCGGTGAAATGGGCGCGATAATTGGTCATCGCGTCGATCGCATCGTGATTGGCGAAATGATGCGCAAAGCCAAAGCCCATGCCCATCTGCGCCGAGAGCTCGCTGGAATAGTCGCTGGAGCCGAGCAGCCAGATCGGCGGCAGCTGCGCATCGTCGGGCATTGCGATGACGTTGTTGTAGGGATGGCCGGCGGGAAACTCGCGCGTCTCCCACAAGGTCAGCTCATGCAGCCGCTCCAGGAAATCGTCGCCCTCGCGGCGATCGAGCCGGCTCCGCAGCGCATACGCCGTGGTGCCGTCGGTGCCGGGCGCGCGGCCCAGGCCGAGATCGATGCGGCCGGGGAATAGCGCCTCCAGCATCTTGAATCGCTCGGCGACCACCAGCGGCGCGTGATTGGGCAGCATCACGCCGCCGGAGCCGACGCGAATGTGCGTCGTCACGGCCGCGATCTGCCCGATCATGATGTCGGGCGCCGGGCTCGCCACCGAAACGAGGCTGTGGTGCTCGGCGAGCCAGTAGCGGACATAGCCGAGCTGGTCGACGTGTCGGGCCAAGTCGATGCTGTTGCGCAGCGCCGCTGAGGCCGGCGTGGCTGTGGTCGTGACGGAGAGGTCGAGGACGGAAAGCGGGATCATGGCTTCAACCTAGTGACTGCGTGGCGGCCCACAATGGCCGAACTGCGTCGGTGACCTGCCGGAAACGCAGAGATAACGGCTGGACAGGGAATGGGATGAACACCCTGTATACAGCGCAGAAATCCACCTGTCCCACCTCTGCATCCGCTTTCCAGCAATCAACTAACTCGTCATCATTTGATTTTACTTCATTTTCTCTGCCCACGATACGATCCACTCACGCCAGAAAAATGATCGTCAATCAATCGATTGTGGGCTAAATCCCATTTCCAGTGGGCTGTTTATTGCGACGCACTTCCCCTATCTTGGCACATCCGAGAGGTGAGCCCCCTCTCAAGTTGAAATTTACGCGCCATCGGGAACCTGCGCCGCCATGACCGACCTCGCCACCGCCATCACTGACGGACATTCCGCGATCATCCGGCCGAAGATCTCGTTCGAGTTCTTCCCGCCGAAGACCGAGGAGATGGATCGGACGCTGTGGACCTCGATCGAGCGCCTGGCGCCGCTGGAGCCCAGCTTCGTCTCGGTGACCTACGGCGCCGGCGGATCGACGCGCGAGCGCACCCACGCCACCATCGCGCGCATCCTGAAGGAGACCGCGCTGCTGCCGGCGGCGCATCTGACCTGCGTCGGCGCCTCGCGCCAGGAGATCGACGAGGTCGTCGACCGCTATCACGAGGTCGGCGTCCGCCACATCGTGGCGCTGCGCGGCGATCCGCCCGGCGGCATCGGCACGCCCTATCACACCCATGCCGAGGGCTATCAGACCTCGCCCGAGCTGATCGCCGGCATCAAGAAGCGGCATCCCGACATCGAGGTCTCGGTCTCGGCCTATCCGGAGAAGCACCCGGAGAGCCGCGACTTCGACGCCGATATCGACATGCTCAAGGCCAAGGTCGATGCCGGCGCGACCCGCGCGATCACCCAGGTGTTCTTCGACAACGATCTCTACTTCCGCTATCTCGACCGCGTCCGAGCCCGCGGCATCGACATCCCGATCGTGCCCGGCATCATGCCGATGCACAATTTCAAGCAGGCGCGCGGCTTCGTCACCCGCGCCGGCACGACGGTGCCGGACTGGCTGGCCGAGAAGTTCGACGGCCTCGACGACGATCCCGAGACCCGCAAGCTGGTTGCGGCGACCGTCGCCGCCGGCCAGGTGCACAAGCTCGCCAAGCATGGCGTCGACACCTTCCATTTCTACACCATGAACCGCGCCGACCTCGTGTTTGCGATCAGCCATCTGCTTGGCATCCGGCCGAAGTCCGTCAACAAGGTCGCCGCCTGATGTCCCCTCCTGTTTCCAATACGCGTACCGCCTTCCTGGCTGCAGCACGCCAGCGCATCCTGATCCTCGACGGCGCCATGGGCACGATGATCCAGGCGCTGCAGTTCGACGAGGCTGCGTTCCGCGGGCCACGCTTCAAGGATTTTCATCGCGACCTCCGCGGCAACAACGACCTGCTGATCCTGACGCAGCCGGAGGCCATCGAGGACATCCACGCGCAATACCTGCGCGCCGGCGCCGATATCGTTGCCACCAACACCTTTTCGGCGACGTCGATCGCACAGGCCGACTACGATCTGTCCGATATCATCTACGAGCTCAATCGCGAGGGCGCGCGGCTGGCGCGAAACGCGGCCACGCGTGTCGCGGCCGAGGATGGCAAGCCGCGCTTCGTCGCCGGCGCGATGGGCCCGACCAACCGCACCGCCTCGATCTCGCCCGACGTCTCCAATCCCGGCTATCGCGCGGTCACCTTCGACGATCTGCGCATCGCCTATGGCGAGCAGGCGCGCGGACTGCTGGACGGCGGCGCCGACATCCTGCTGGTCGAGACGATCTTCGACACGCTGAACGCCAAGGCGGCACTGTACGCCATCGCCGAGCTCTGCGAGGAGCGCGGCATCGACGTGCCCGTGATGATCTCCGGCACCATCACCGACAAGTCCGGCCGCCTGCTCTCCGGCCAGATGCCGGAGGCGTTCTGGAATTCGGTGCGTCATGCCAAGCCGCTGACCATCGGCTTCAACTGCGCGCTCGGCGCCGAGGACCTGCGCGCCCATGTCGCCGACATCGGCCGCGTCGCGGATACCTTGGTCTGCGCCTACCCCAATGCCGGCCTGCCCAACGAGTTCGGCCAGTACGACGAGACGCCCGCCTATATGGCGCGGCTGATCGGCGAGTTCGCGTCCGCCGGCCTCGTCAACATCGTCGGCGGCTGCTGCGGCACCACGCCGGATCATATCGCGGCGATCGCCGCCGCCGTCGCCCCGCACAAGCCGCGCGTCGTGCCGGAGATCGCGCCGCGGCTGCGGCTGTCGGGCCTGGAGCCATTCGAGCTGACGCCCGCGATCCCCTTCGTCAATGTCGGCGAGCGCACCAACGTCACGGGCTCTGCCAAATTCCGCAAGCTGATCACCGCCGGTGACTACACCGCCGCGCTGCAGGTCGCGCGCGACCAGGTCGAGAACGGCGCCCAGGTCATCGACGTCAACATGGACGAGGGGTTGCTCGATTCGGAAGCCGCGATGCGGACCTTCCTCAACCTCGTCGCCGCCGAGCCTGATATCGCGCGCGTGCCGGTCATGGTCGACTCCTCGAAATTCCACGTCATCGAGGCCGGCCTGAAATGCGTGCAGGGCAAGCCGGTCGTGAACTCGATCTCGCTGAAGGAAGGCGAGGAGAAGTTCATCCACGAGGCGAGGATCGCGCGCCGCCACGGCGCCGCCGTCGTCGTCATGGCGTTCGACGAGACCGGCCAGGCCGACACCTACAAGCGCAAGACCGAGATCTGCGCCCGCGCCTACAAGATCCTGGTCGAGACGGTCGGCTTCCCGCCGGAAGACATCATCTTCGATCCGAACATCTTCGCGATCGCCACCGGCATCGAGGAGCACAACAACTACGGCGTCGACTTCATCGAGGCTGTCAGCTGGATTCGCCAGAACCTGCCGCATGCGCACGTCTCGGGCGGCGTCTCCAATCTCTCGTTCTCGTTCCGCGGCAATGAGCCGGTGCGCGAGGCCATGCACTCGGTGTTCCTGTATCACGCCATCAAGGCCGGCATGGACATGGGCATCGTCAATGCCGGGCAGATGATCGTCTATGACGACATCGACCCCGAGCTGCGCCAGGTGTGCGAGGATGTCGTGCTCAACCGCGACCCCGGCGCCTCCGAGCGGCTGCTGGCGCTGGCGGAGAAATTCCGCGGCCAGGGCAAGCAGACCAAGGAGGCCGATCTCGCTTGGCGCGAATGGCCGGTCGACAAACGCCTCTCCCACGCGCTGGTGCACGGCATCACCGAATACATTGAGCAGGACACCGAAGAGGCGCGGGCCGCGTCGACGCGGCCGCTCGACGTCATCGAAGGCCCGCTGATGGCCGGCATGAACGTGGTCGGCGACCTCTTCGGCGACGGCAAGATGTTCCTGCCGCAGGTGGTGAAGTCGGCGCGCGTGATGAAGCAGGCGGTCGCCTATCTGATGCCGTTCATGGAGGCCGAGAAGGCCGCCAACAAGGGCCGCGCCAACGAACGCTCCAATGCCGGCAAGATCGTGCTCGCCACCGTCAAGGGCGACGTCCACGACATCGGCAAGAACATCGTCGGCATCGTGCTCCAGTGCAACAATTTCGAGGTCATCGACCTCGGCGTCATGGTGCCCGCGGCCAAGATCATCGACACCGCCAAGGCTGAGAATGCCGACATCATCGGCCTCTCCGGCCTGATCACGCCCTCGCTCGACGAGATGGCGTATCTCGCCTCCGAGATGGAGCGGCAGGGGCTGAACGTGCCGCTCTTGATCGGCGGCGCGACCACGAGCCGCGTGCATACCGCCGTGAAGATCGACCCGAACTACCAGGGCGGCCCGGTGGTACACGTCAACGACGCCAGCCGCGCCGTCGGCGTGGCCTCCTCGCTGCTGTCGGCAGAGCGCAAGGACGCCTATGCGGCCGACATCCGCGGCGAGTATCAGAAGATCGCCGCCGCGCATCTGCGCGGCCAGGCCGACAAGAAGCGGCTGTCGCTGAAGGACGCCCGGGCAAACGCGCCGAAGATCGACTTCGCCAAGACCAGGCCGGTGAAGCCGACCTTCCTCGGCACGAAGACTTTTGTGGACTACGACCTCGCCGAGCTCGTGCCCTATATCGACTGGACGCCGTTCTTCCAGACCTGGGAGCTCGCCGGCCGCTTCCCGGCCATCCTCGACGATGCCAAGGTCGGTGAGGCCGCGCGGGCGCTGTACGACGATGCGCAGAAGATGCTGAAGCAGATCGTCGACGAGAAGTGGTTTTCGGCGCGCGCCGCGATCGGCTTCTGGCCGGCCAACGCCGTCGGCGACGACATCGTGCTGTATGCCGATGACAACCGCAGCAAGGCGATCGCGACGCTGCACACGCTGCGCCAGCAGCTCGAAAAGCGCGAGGGCCGCTTCAACACCGCGCTGTCCGACTTCGTCGCGCCCGCGGGCTCCGGTGTGCCGGACTATGTCGGCGGCTTCGTCGTGACGACGGGGCTCGGCGAGGATGCGGTCGCCGACCGCTTCAAGAACGCCAATGACGACTATTCCTCGATCCTGGTCAAGGCGCTGGCCGACCGCCTCGCCGAAGCCTTTGCCGAACGCCTGCACGCCCGCGTGCGCCGCGAGTTCTGGGCCTACGCCCCGGACGAGACGCTCTCCCCCGACGATCTGATCCTGGAGAAGTACCAGGGCATCCGCCCTGCCCCCGGCTATCCGGCGCAGCCGGATCATACCGAGAAGGCGACCTTGTTCGAACTGCTCGATGCCGAGAAGACCGCCGGAGTCACGCTCACCGAAAGCTATGCGATGTGGCCGGGATCGTCGGTCTCGGGCCTCTATTTCGCCTCGCCGGAGAGCTTCTATTTCGGCGTCGGCAAGATCGAGCGCGACCAGGTCGAGGACTACGCCGCGCGCAAGGGCATGACGGTCGCCGAAGTCGAGCGCTGGCTGGCGCCGATCCTGAACTACATCCCGGCAAGGGGTGGACAGCCGACCGAGACGCCCCGCCCGGTCGCCTCGCCCGCGCCCGCCAACGACGCCGCCCCCGCCGAGCTCGCCAGCCACCCCGTGGGCTGCACCTGCGCGGTGCATCTGGCGTGGCGCAAGAAGGCGGTCGGCGCGTAGCTGCTCGCACTGCCTCCACACCCACCATCGTCGTCCCGGCGAACGCCGGGACCCATACCGCCGGATGCATCCGTAGTCCGCGGTGGTTGAGACCGAGCGCATCATTGGGCCCTGTGGTTATGGGTCCCGGCGTTCGCCGGGACGACACCTTTTATGACGCGCGGCCGTCGGTACACGACACGAAGCGTCGCAGACGTGCCTCCTCATCCTCGCCGCGCATTGCGCCCGAGTTGATCCGGCAGGTCCGCCCTCGAATTGATAGGAGGGCGCAGGGAAGGCCGGGAGCTCGCCGCCCCCATGGCCCGCCTGCAACAAGAAAAGCAGGCGGCAGTCACCACAGGTTTGGCTGAGACATCCCGGCCTTCCCTGCGCGATGGGCTTCCGCCTTATACGGGCTCTCCCCGGGGACCGGCTGTCTTGCCCCCGTCACCAGCGGATCATCACCACCGCCGGCTTGGCCTCAGCGTCGGGAGGCCAGGACCACACGATTTCGGCGTCCGCCGCCTGCCGTTCGTCCGTGCGAGACACACTGCGGCAGATGACGTCCATCGCTCCCCGCGTCCGACGTTCGTGACGATCGCGATCCGCCCCTCCAGGGGACACGGGATGCCGCATCTGGACATGAATTCCGTAAAAGCGAAATAGAAATCTTTTTGCGCTGGGGACTGGACAGGGCAAATAAGCCTGATACGGCTCATAAATCGGTTTTTCGGCGCACACGCCCGCCTGCCCCCCCGAAAGGCTCGCCGGCCTCCTGCGCGGCACGTGGGCTCCTTGACGCGAGGCCTGATTTGCCTCGCCGGGCACCGCCATGGCGCGCGTCAGAGCTTGCGCCGCCCGAACTCTCGGGCCGCGGGAGCATCGTGCTGTGGCCACGCCACGCTCGCCGGATCAGTGCCTCCAAAGCGATCGGCCTTCGCCGAGGAGGCCGCGATGAAGCGCGAGATCAGCCTGGCATGGGCGGCCAGTTGGGCGATGATGCGCGGGATGAGACTGGGGTTCGTGACACAGATGGCGACAAGGACGAACAGCCATGCCCAAAGCGGCGTCGAGTTCGACTTGCGGCTCTCGACTGCCGCAGACAGCTGATCGGACGCACCGGCTGTCCGCGGAGCAGCGAACGTACCGGACAAATTGCCGCCGCGACTCGCCGGCTGGCTCACTTCGGACGGATTCGCCGGGCCGGTCTTGGCCGGACATCTTCCGTCCGGATAGGACGAGCCGATGCAGAACGGACCGGACTGCGTGATGCGGGCCATCTCGACCAGGCTGGCCGGACTGTACAGATTGACGAGCGTGGAGAGGTTGCCGTCCTTCGGCCAATAGAAATAGACCGCGCCGAAACTGCCGATGACGAGCATGACGAAGACGAGGGGCGCCACGCCGATGACGTTGCGGCGCTCGTCGAGCTTCCGCTCCTCCCAGGCGATCGAGGCGTTGTGCCAGGCGCGAAACGTCTCGCGGTCAAACAGATACAGCATCAGGAGGTTGGTCTCGGGCTGCGCCGGCTTCTCCAACGGCCGGCCCGAAGCGTCGAGCGGATAGAGCGACAGGGCCGAGCGTGGACGGCGTCCGAAACGCGGCGCCGACGGCACACGGCTGTCACGCCGCCGTCGTGCCGGACTCATCAGCTCGCGGCCGAGCGCGGCGATGGCGTCGAGCCGCTCGGCGATGCTGGGATGGCTGCCGCCGGCGTGATCCGCAGGTCCGTCGAACAGGAGGCCCTCGACCCGCGCGCTGCCGTGGAACATGCCGCGACCGCCGATCTTGCTGATGGCGCTGAGCAGCGCTTCGGGAAAATGCGTGACCCTGATCGCCTCGCCATCGGCGATATGGTCGCGCCCGAGCTTCAGGCTGCGCCGCGCGGCGCCCGCGAGCCGCAGCGAGGTCACGGTCGCGATGCTGCTGGCGAGCAACAGCGGCAGCATCGGCGGCACCAGCACGGCCACCAGGATCTGGCGCCAGTGCTCGAAGCGCAGCGGATTGTTCATCTGCAGGATGACGGCGGTCCGCATCAACGCGTGATTCGCGGCGAGCAGCCTGGTGTCGCCATGACGGATATGCGACGCCTCATGCGCGAGCACCGCCGCCAGTTCGTCGTCGTCGAGCTGATCGAGCAGGCCGCGCGTCACCGCGATCAGACCCGCCTTCGGCCCCTCGCCCACGGTGACGGCGTTGGGCTCGCTCGCCTCGATGACGCCGAAGCGCGGCAGGCGGACTCCGAGCGCGGTGCACTGATCCTCGGCAATGGCGACGAAGCGCGGTTCCTCCTGGCGCGAGACCAGCCGCACGCCGAGCGTCTCCATTACCGCCTTCGCATGGCCGCGATACATCCACCAGAACATGAAGCCGGTGGCGAGCGCGATCGGCAGCGCGTAGCGGACGGCATAGCCGGCCGGGTTGGACAGGATGGTGTGCTCATGGTCGGCGACGAGCAGATAGATCGTCAGCGCGAACGTGCCGATCACCTCGAACGACACGACGTAGGCCAGCATCAGCAGGGCCGTGCAGCGCCGGTTGTAGGCGGCGTGCGTGACGTAGCCGTGGACGGCCATGGCGCCCGCTCCTCAACGCATCACAGGCTGATCTTGACCGGACCGGCGAACTCGGAGCGGCGCTCGCCGAGCGTGAACTTCTCGCGCACGGTGCTCCCGCACAGCCAGGCGATGACGTTGCTGGGGAACGCGCGGCGGACCGAGTTCAGCTCCTCCACCGCCAGATTATAGAACTTGCGCGCCGCCGTGATGCGCTCCTCGATCCGGATCAGATCGCTGCGCAGCGTGCTGTAATGCGCGGCGCTCGCCAGCGCCGGATAGCTTTCGCTGACCGAGAACAGGTTCTGCAGGACATTGGCGATCTGCGCGTCGGCCTGGATCACCGAGCCACCCCCTCCGGTGAGCGCCTCCAGCGCCTCGACGCGGGCCTCCAGCACGTTGCGGATCACGTCGTGCTCCCTGGTCGCGAAGGCGCGGACCACCTCGACGAGGTTGCCGATCAGCGCGTGCCGCTCGATCAAGAGCGCGTCGACATCGCCGAACGCCGCATCCGCTCGCTCGTCAAGCTGACCCAGCAGCGCGTGCTGCGCGCGGATCTTCAGCAGCAGCCAGAGCACCGCGCCGGCGAGCAGCCACGCCCACCAATAGTCCAGCGCGACGTTGGCGGCGCGGGTCATGCGCCCGGAGAAATCGATGGCCTGGAGAAAGTTCTCGACTGAAAAGGAAGACATGAAAGACCCCCGAGACGCGATTTTTCGGCAAGCTGTAAATCTATCCCCTCTAAGACTTTGCGCCGCAGATCGCTCAAGTTGTAGGGAGTTTCACATCCCGTTTGAGATTGCTCCCGGGCCATGCGTCCCGCTGGCGCACGGATGCCGGGCTGCCAAGGAGTAGTCGCGCTGTCTCCACACCACAGATGACCTGCGAACGCCCGGACGACCTCCGTAGCACGCGATCGGCTCACACTTCGGTCTGGGCCGCTGTCCCCTCCGACGTGTCCCCCGCGCCACGGCCGTCCCGAATGACAAAGCGCCACAGCGAACGGGGCCTGATACGGCGTGGACATCGCCGCTATAACCGGCTGAAATGAACCCCGGGGCGCTCGGGTGGTTTTGGTTCATGTCGTTGCAGTTCAGGCTTGCGTCGCGAAACCTGTTCCATGACAGGCTGCGCTTCATTGCGACCATCATCGGCATCATCTTCTCGATCGTGCTGGTGACCGTGCAGATGGGCCTCTATGTCGGCTTCCGCCGCATGGTGACGACCATGATCGACCATGCCCCGGCGCAGCTGTGGATCATGCCGGTCGGCACAAAATGCTTCGAGGATCCCTCGCTGCTCGACGAGCGGCAGCGGTTCCGGGCGCTGGCGGTTCCGGGGGTTGCCGAGGCGACGCCGCTGGTCATCGGCTATGCGCAATGGCGGCTGCCTCAGGGCACGACCACGCCCGTCTTCGTGGTCGGCTCGGAGCTGCGCGGGCTCGGACTGCATCCCTGGAACGTGGTCGAGGGCCGGCTCGACGATCTCTCCGTGCCAGGCGCGGTGGCGATCGACCAGACCTATTTCGAGCGGCTCGGCATAACAGGCGTGGAGCAGACCGCCGAGCTGCGCGACCGCAAGGTGCAGGTGATGGCCGTCAGCAAGGGCATCCGCTCGTTCACGACGACGCCTTACGTGTTCACCGATGTCGAGCGCGCGCGCAGCTACACGGGGACGCCCGCGAGCAAGGCGTCGTACCTGCTGGTGCGGCTGGCGCCCGAGGCCGATCTCTGGAAGGTGCAGCAGGGCTTGCGCGACAGTCTCGGCAATGTCGAGGTGCTGACCGCGAGCGAATTTCGCAACCGCAGCCGCTCGTTCTGGCTGTTCGGCACCGGCGCGGGCGCGGCGCTGTTCGCCGGCGCACTGCTCGGCGTGATCGTCGGCACGGTCATCGTGGCGCAGACGCTCTATTCGAGCACCAAGGACCACATCAACGAATTTGCCACGCTGCGGGCGATCGGCTCGTCCAGCCGCTACATCTACACGGTCATCATCTGGCAGGCGCTGCTCAGCGCCATCGTCGGCTTTGCTGGCGCGGCCGGCATCGGCAAGATCGTCGCGGCCGCGACCGCGGAATCAGCCCTGCCCGTGATCATGACGCCGATGCTGACCGTGGCGCTGTTCCTGCTCACGGTGACGATGTGCGTGGGCTCGGCGGTCGCTGCCATCGTCAAGGTGATGCGCATCGATCCGGCCATGGTGTTCTCGCGATGACCGACGTCGTGCTCGCGGCGACCGATCTCGTCCATCACCTCGGCCAGGGCGCCGGCCGGGTGCAGGCGCTGAAGGGCGTGAGCCTGGCGTTGAAGGGCGGCGAGCTGGTGCTGCTGATGGGGCCGTCCGGCAGCGGCAAGACCACGCTGCTGTCGATCCTGGGCTGCCTGATGACGCCGGACGCCGGCACGGTGCATGTCGGCGGCCACGCCGTCGCCGGGCTCGATTCCGAGGCGCTGGCAAAGCTCCGGCGCGAGCGCATCGGCTTCATCTTCCAGTCCTATCATTTGTTTCCCACACTGAACGCCGAGGACAATGTGCGGCTCGCGCTGGATGTGCGCGGTGAGCGCGCGCGGACAGCAAAGGCTGCGGCGCGCGAGGTGCTGGGCACCGTCGGTCTCGGCCACAAGCGCAAGTCGCTGCCGCGGGCGCTGTCCGGCGGCGAGCAGCAGCGCGTCGCGATCGCCCGCGCCATCGTCGGCAAGACCCAGGTCATTCTTGCGGACGAGCCCACCGGCGCGCTCGATACCGCCAATGGCCAGGCGATCATGACCTTGCTGGCAGATATCGCCAAGGATCCATCGCGCGCGGTGCTGGTGGTGACGCACGATCCGCGCATCCTGCCATTCGCCAGCCGCGTCGTTCATATCGAGGACGGCCGCATCGTGCGCGAGGAGGCTGTTACAGAATCGATGAAGAAGGTTTCGAACGCATGACATCGGCAGTTTCACATCGCGCCGCGCTCGGGCTGGCCGCGGCGGCCGTCCTCGCGCTCGCCGCTGCATCGGCCTGGGTCACGCCAGCGGCGCGCGCGGCCAATGCCCAGGAGGAGCGCTGGCTCGCGGTGGCGCCCGGCCGCGTCGAGCCGGCGTCCGGTCTCGTCAAGCTCGGCGCGCCCGTGGTGGCGCCGATCCAGGAGGTGCTGGTCAAGCCGAACGAGACCGTGTTCGCCGGCCAAGCGCTGCTGCGCCTCGCCGATGCCGAGGCCCGTGCCCAGCTCGCCAGCGCCGAGGCGCAGGCTGCGATGCGCAAGCGCGTGCGCAACAAGGAATCGACGCCGTCGGGCGCGGGGCCGCGGCGCCGCGCCGAGGATGGTCTCGCCGACGCGCAGGCCGCGGTGTTCGAGGCGCGCGTCGCGCTCGACAAGGCCGTGGCCGAGCGGCGCGCCGGACGCGGTGCCGATGGCGAGGTCGACAGCGCGCGCACGCAGCTGGCGACTGCGCAGGCCAAGCTGGACCAGCAGGCGGATGAGCTGCGCAAGGTGACCGCCGACGCGCCGCTGCCGATCAACGCCGAGGGCCAGCTCAACGTCGCGCGCAGCGATCTGCAGGCCGCGCGCGCGACGCTGGAGAAGCTCACCATTCGCGCGCCGCTGGACGGCACCGTGCTGCAGGTCAATGCCCGCGCCGGCGAGATCGCCTCGCCGCAATCGACGCCACCGCTGGTGCTGCTCGGCGACATGTCGTCGCTGCGGGTGCGCGCCGAACTCGATCAGCGCGATCTCGACAAGATCAAGCCGGGCCAGCAGGCCGTGGTCCGCTCCGACGCCTTCCGCGGCCGCGACGTCGCGGGCAAGGTCGCGGCGGTCGCGCCGCTGGTCGAAAGCAGCCGCGCGGCTGCGCTCAGCCAGCGCAACATGACCGATGTCGACGTGGTCGAGGTGCTGGTCGATCTCGCAGAGCCTGGCCCGTTCGCGGTCGGCATGAAGGTGGACGTGTACTTCAAGCCGTGACGGCGGGCCCGATCGCAGTGGCAACGACCGCGCGCTTGGCACAGGCCGGGATCGATCTGCTCCTTGCAATCATTTCGGGACGTTGCGCTCGAGATCCTCCAGCCACGCGGTGGCGTTGCCGTCCGAGGGCGCGCGCCAGTCGCCGCGGGGGGAGAGCGCGCCGCCGGCGACGACCTTGGGACCGTTGGGCATCGCCGAGCGCTTGAACTGGCTGAAGGCGAAGAAGCGCTTGAGGAACACTTCCAGCCATTTCCGGATGTCGCCGAGCGCATAGGCGTTGCGCTTGTCGTCAGGGAAGTGCGGCGGCCAGGCGCCAGCGCCTGCATCCTTCCAAGCGTGATGCGCCATGAAGGCGATCTTCGACGGGCGCATGCCGTAGCGCAGCGTGTAGAACAAATTGAAGTCCTGCAGCTCATAGGGGCCGATCGCGGCCTGCGTGCTCTGCGGCGTCTCGCCCTCCTTCACCGGCACCAGCTCCGGCGAGATCTCCGCCGACAGCACCGCCTCGAGCGTCCGATCGACATCGGCCGAGAACTGATGCGAGGCGATGACCCAGCGGATGAGGTGCTGGATCAGGGTCTTCGGCACGCCGGCATTGACGTTGTAGTGCGCCATCTGATCGCCGACGCCATAGGTGCACCATCCGAGCGCCAGCTCGGAGAGGTCGCCGGTGCCGAGCACGAGGCCGCCGCGATCGTTGGCGAGGCGGAACAGATAGTCGGTGCGCAGGCCGGCCTGCACGTTCTCGAAGGTGACGTCGTAGACCTGCTCGCCGCGCCCGAAGGGATGGCCGATGTCCTTCAGCATCTGCGTGGCCGCGGGGCGGATGTCGAGTTCGGCGGCGCTGACCTCGAGCGCCGCCATCAGCGCATGCGCGTAGGACTTGCTCTGCGCGCCCGTGGCGAAGCCGGGCATCGTGTAAGCGAGGATGTTGGTGCGGGGCAGGCCGAGCAGGTCCATCGCCTTGGCGGCGACGATCAGCGCATGCGTGGAATCGAGCCCGCCGGAGACGCCGATCACGATTCGCTTGGTGCCGGTGGCGCGCAGCCGCTGCGTCAGGCCGGCGACCTGGATGTTGTAGGCCTCGTAGCAATCCTGATCGAGCCGCGCGGGATCGCTCGGCACGAACGGAAAGCGCTCGATGCTGCGCATGAAGCCGATGTCGCCCTCGGCAGGCTGCAGCTCGAAGCCGATGCGGCGCCAATGCACGCCCGTGTCTTGCGCGCGCGCATTGTCGTCGAACGTTCCCATCAGCGCGCGCTCCTGGCGCAGCAGATCGAGATCGACGTCGGCGAAGATGGTCTGGCCGGTCTGGCGAAAGCGCTCGCTCTCGGCGAGCAGCACGCCGTTCTCGAAGATCGAGGTCTGGCCGTCCCAGGATAGATCGGTGGTGGATTCGCCGACACCGGCGGCCGCGTAGACATAGGCGGCGAGGCAGCGCGCCGAGGTCGACCGGCACAGCAGCGAGCGCGATTCGGCGCGGCCGACGGTGATCGGGCTGCCCGAGAGATTGGCGAGCACGGTGGCGCCGGCGAGCGCGAGCTCGGAGGCCGGCGTGACGGGAATCCACATGTCCTCGCAGATCTCGACGCCGATCACGAGACCGGCGACGTCGGCGGCGGCGAACAGCAAATCGGTGCCGAACGGCGCCATGGTCTCGGCCACTTCGATCATCTCGCCGCGGATGCCGGCGCCGGAGGCGAAGTGGCGGCCTTCGTAGAACTCACGATAGGTCGGCAGATAGCTCTTCGGAATGACGCCGAGCACCTCGCCGCGATGGATCACGACGGCGCAATTGTAGATGCGATGCGCGAAGCGCAGCGGCGCGCCGACGATCAGCACCGGCATCAGGTCATGCGAGGCTTCGACCAAGGTGAGCAGCCCGCGCTGGACGGCATCGAGCAGCGGATCCTGCTTGACGAGGTCCTCGATCGCGTACCCGGACAAGCACAGCTCCGGAAACACCGCGACCGCCGCGTTCTGGTCGTGACAGGCGCGCGCCGCGGCCAGGATCGCCGCCGCATTGGCTGTCGGATTGGCGACGCTGGAGGCCGTGACGCAGGCGGCGACGCGGGCGAAGCCGTGGCGGTAGATCGAATGGAAATTCATCGGGGCAGTCCATCTCCTGTCGTCTCACCATACGACATGTTCCATGACGGGAGCCATGACAAGGGCGGCAGGTCAGTACCACCGATCCTGCAGGCTGGGCCACCTTGCGGACACCAGCCATTTGATTTGCGCCGGCGGCCCGATGCCGGATAAGTCGGGCTCCGCCATTCGAGCAAACACATGAACCTGTTGGTCATCGGCTTCGGCTACTCCGCCCAGCGCTTCGTCGATCTCTACGGCAGCGGCTTCGCCCGCGTCACCGGCACGGTGCGCGGCGCTGACAAGCGCGCGCAGCTCGCGCGCTACGAGCTAGACCTGTTCGACGGCACGGCGCCCACGGCCGCGACACTGGCGACGGCCGCCGAAGCGGATGTCGTGCTGATTTCGGCGCCGCCCGGGCCTGGTGACGATCCGGCGTTGACGGGGTTCGGCGATGCCGTCACCAATGGTCGCGCAAGGCGCGTGGTGTATCTCTCCACGGTCGGCGTCTATGGCGACCACCAGGGCGCCTGGATCGACGAGGACACGCCGCTGGCGCCGGAGCATGACCGGGTGCAGGCGCGTGTCCGCGTCGAAGAGGATTGGCGGAGCCGGATCGGCGACCGGCTGGCGGTGCTCCGGCTCGGCGGCATCTACGGTCCCGGCCGCAACGCGCTGGTCGAGCTGCGCGCAGGCCGCGCCCGGCGCATCGTCAAGCCGGGCCAGGTGTTCAACCGCATCCATGTCGACGACATCGCCGGCGCCATCATGGGCGCGATCCGGCGCGAGGCCGGCGGCGCCTGGAACATCGTCGATGACGAGCCGGCGCCGCCCCAGGACGTCATCGCCTACGCCGCCAGCCTGATGGGCATCGCTCCGCCGCCGGAGCAGCCGCTCGACAGTGTGGAACTGTCGCCGATGGCGAAGAGCTTCTACGCCAGCAACCGGCGCATCCGGAACACCAGGGCCAAGCAGGACCTCGGCCTCCTGTTCGCCTATCCCACCTATCGTGCCGGGCTCGACGCGCTGTGGACGGCGGGCGAAGGGCGGAGCTGAGCGGCGAACCCGGTTCAGGGGACGCAGGCCGCGCGCAGCCGGCGCCCGATTGCGAGGTCGCAGTCGCCATGGCGAGCTGACCGACATGACGGGCGCGGCGCCGAGCTCCGACGGCGGCAGCGCTGAGATTTTGAAGGACGCCACGAAACCTTTCGCACCATCGGCGATTGCCACGAACAGAGATTGTCATGCGGGTTTGACGCGACTGGACGTCATGCACCCCTCACGCAAAGGATGTTCGACATGCAAGGCGATCAACCCATCAGCTGGCTCATGTTCTTCACGCTCGCCGCGACGATCATCATCGCCGCGGGCGCGTTCCTGGCGTTTCTGCGCTCGCGGCACAACCGTGAGATCGCGGCGGTCGCGCTCGAAGGCGATGGCCGCGGCCGAGGCATGGCGCCATCCGGCGCGCTGCCGGAGCTCGGCGGCATGTTCGTGCTCGCCTTGATCGTCAGCGGCCTTCTGGTGGCCGGTTATCAGAGCGGCGGCGCCACCCGCTTCGCCGGGGGCGACAAGCCGACGCCGGTGCCATCTGCACCGACCAACACCGACCGCGGCACGACGGTGGGCGCAGGCGCGGCGATCACTCCGCCGGAGGCGCCGACCATGACCCAGCCGGCGCGGCCTGGTCCGGACCTGAGGTCCGCCCCGGCATCGTCGCCCACCGGAGCCGGCCCCGAGAGCGGCGGCCATCCGGAGGCCAATCCACCGGCCCGATAAGAACCGACTCCCTGGAAAGCATGAAGGCCGCGCAATGCGCGGCCTTTTTTATTTCTATTCACTGGTGCGGATCACCCAGTTCAGATCGCGGCTGCGACCTTGTCGAGGCCGATGGTGCGGGCAAGCCGCCGGACTTCGTCCTTCTGGTCGTCGCGCAACTGCCAGAGTAGCGGCATGGCAGCCGATTTCAGCTGCTGCACTTCGTCCGAATCAGGATCGATCGTCACCGCGCCAGGCTTGGCGGCGCCCTGGCGGGCCGTATGAATCTTGCGCGCCACGGCGCGCAGCGCGCTCTCGACCGCCGGCCAGTAATATTCCTGGCTCGACGACAGCCGCAGCCGCTCCTTGATGCCGGCAATCTGGGTGTCCGACAGCAGCGAATAGGCCTTTTGCACCTCAGGCTTCAACGGTGCCGGGGCAGGCTCGCTGCGGGCGAGGATTTTGGATTTCGGCACCACCGGCTCGGCAGCAACGACCGCAGCGGCCGACGCCTTGGCCATCTCGGCTTCGGAGGGCGCATAGGCATAGGCCTGGCGCAGCGTCGTCTTGGTTGTGGAACCCTGCTGCTGCACCTCGGGAGCCGCAAGTGTGACCATGGCGAGCCGGTCACCCTTGGCGTCACGATTGGAGGTCGGGCTCTTCGCAACAACAGGCGGCATCATCGCACCAGCCGACGGCACGCTGTCCCGCATCAGGATGCTGGTCACGGCGGCACCTGCGATCAAGACGCCAAGCAAAGCGGCAAAAGCGATCGACTTCGTCACGCAAATCTCCGTATCCCGGCGGAAACACCGCACTTTGCCGAAAAGTGGGAGTTAATTAAGGCTTTACAATGCCACAGAAACACGGGGGCCACCATTCCGCCCTGTGTACATGACGGATAATTTTTTCTCACGCCGCGGAACAGAGTTCAGCGGGCATCTGAAGGTCGTAGGCGGCCTGGATGTCCGCAACGATGTCGGAAGCCTCCCATAGCGCTGCCGGTTCCACCGAGTGCAGGCTGATGGTCCAGTTCCCGCCACGTGCGGTGCGCGGCACGCTCATGATGTCGAACTGGACGTTGCGGCAGAGTGGATGCCGCTGCAGGGCATGTCCGACCCGGATCCGGATCTCCTCGAGCGTCGCGCGCTCCTTGCCCTGCCCCCACTCGATGCCCATCGCGCAATTCCGCCAAGTTCGAACTCGGGCAGATTGTGGGACGGGATGGTTAATGGTGCCTTAAGGACACACCCGGTGTTTCTCATCATACGAAGGCACCGCGCATGGCACCCGCGCGGTCATACTCATCGGCGGTTCGCGCAACCAAGTCCGCGACGGACGGAATGTCCGACACGCCCGACGTTGCATGGCCTGCGCTCCAGATATCCCGCCAGCGCTTCGGCCTGTTCTCGCGCGCACCGATATCGATGTCCGAACCGATCTCGATCGCGCCGCGTGCCGGCAGCGCATCCGGGTCGAGACCGGCGGCGACGATCGATGGCCTGAGCATGCTGGTCGGCAGGCCGGTGAAGGCCGAGGTCAGCAACACGTCGTCGGCGGAGCTGTCGACCAGCATCGCCTTGTAGCGGCCATCCGCCATGCTCTCGCGCGTGGCGATGAACTTGGTGCCCATATAAGCGAGATCGCAGCCCAACACCGCGGCGGCGCGCAGCGCCACGCCATCGCTGATGCCGCCGGCTAGCACGACCGGACCGGCGAAGAACGCCCTGACGGCACGCACGAAGGCAAACGGATTGAGCCAGCCGGTCTGGCCACCGGCACCGGCCGTGAGCAGCACGAGGCCGTCCGCACCGGCCTCCGCGGCACGCTCGGCGTGACGGATCGAGGCGACATCGGCGAACACCAGCGTCCCCGCATCATGCAACGGCGCGATCACCGGTGCCGGGGAGCCGACCGAGGTGATCACGAGCTCCGGCCGATACCGCAGCAGCACGGCGAGATCGTCCTGTAGCCGGGCATTGGAGCGGTGAACGATCAGGTTCGGGCACACCGGCGCGGCGGCCTCGCCGCTCGCATCGTCGGCACGAGCGAGCCTGGTTGCGATCTCGCCCAGCCAGGCTTCGAGCTCGCCGGCCGTGCGGCAATTCACCGTGGGAAACGAACCGATCACGCCGTTCGCACAGGCCGCGCTGACGAGATCGATCCCCGACACCAGGAACATGGGCGCCGCGATCAGCGGCAGACGCAGCCGCGCTCGCAGGCTGGTCATTGAACATCCTTGCACCGCGCACCTCCCAGAGCCTTTGCTTGACTCAGGGATAGCGACGCCGACGTGCGCGATCAATCGTCGCCGAAGAAGCTGAAGCGCGGGCCCTGCATGTCGACCGGCTGCGCGGCATAGGCCCGCGGCGTCGTATCCTCTCGCACCGCCTGTTCGACGGCACGCAGATCCTGCTCGCGGCGCTGCCGGCGACGCTCGACATATTGCCGATGCCGCTCGGCACGGCGCTGCTCCGCGGCACGCTTGCGCTCGGCCTCGCGTGACTGGAGATCGGGATCTGGAGCCTTCTCGGCGGCCTTGTCCTGCCCCTTGTCCACCAGCTTCGCCTGGTCGTCGTCCGGCGTGCCAGCCTGCGACGCGCCCGCCTGTGCATCGGAGGCCGCCGGGGCAGCCACGGCCGTCGCGGTCGCTTCTGCGGCGGCCGCTTGCGGCTGCGGCGAGGCATTGGCCTGCGCAGGTGTCGCAACGGCCTGTGTCGCGGCGGCCTGTGTCGCGGCAGGCGTCACCTTGATCGGAGTCGTCGCAGCCGCCTGCGTGGCAGCGAGGTACGAGGTCGCGGTCGGACTGGGCGACGGCGCGGAACGCTCGAGCTTGGCCGTCTCCACCGGCGCCGATTTCGGATTCATGCCCTCGGCAATCATGAGCCCGCCGCCGAGGCCGACCGCGACGGCGATGGCGACCGTTCCGACTCCTGCAAAAAACGCTGTCGAGGTGCGCATGGCCTTGCTCCGCTATTGTTCGGCCGGGCAACGCGGCGCGCGCAGCGATGTTCCGACCGGCGCCATGACGCGGCTTGAGCGCAAGCGACATTCTGTTAGCGTTCTCGCCAAGCCCCCGTCGCCAAGCCCCTGCGACGCAACAACCAGCGGGACACATCGGGAGGACCATCGCATGACCCATCGGCTCCACGCATTCCCCGTCGTTTGTGAGCAGACCCTGCTGACACTGTCGCGCCATCCATCGCGCACGGCGTTCAGCTGGCCCGGCGGATCATTGACGTATCAGGGCGCCGTCGACCTGATCGGGCGCATGCAAAGCGTGTTCATGCGGCTCGACCTGCCGGCCGGAACGCGCGTTGCGTTCCTCACCGCGAACCGCGCCGACAGCTGGTGCGCCGGCATGGCGGCGCAGCTGTCCCGGCTCGCGATCACCTGGCTGCATCCGCTGGGATCGCTGGAGGATCAGCTGTTCCAGTTGGCGGATTCGGAATCGCAGGTGCTGGTGATCGATGCCGCGGCGTTCCGCGATCGCGGCGGCGAACTGGCGTCGCGTGCCGACGGCCTGCGTCACGTCTTCACCCTCGGACAAGCCGGATACGGCGCGGACCTGCTCGCCGCCCTCGAGCAGGCCGGCCATGCCACGGCGCGCAATTTCGCGACCCCCGACGATGTCGCGACATTGAACTACACGGGCGGCACGACCGGGAAGTCGAAGGGCGCGCTGCGTCACCACCGCGAATATGGCGGTTTCGCCACCGCGATTTTGGCCGACTTCGAGATCCCCGACCGTGCCCGCTATCTGACGGTGGCGCCGATCAGCCACGTCGCCGGCACCAAGGTGCTGCCGACCCTGATGCGCGGCGGCACCGTGCACATGCTCAAGAGCTTCGACCCCGACGCCGTGCTGAAGACGATCGAGCGCGAGCGCATCAACTTCACACTGTTCGTGCCGACCATGATCTACGTGCTGCTCGATCATCCGGTCCTGAGCCGGACCGATCTGTCCTCGCTCGAGCTCGTGCTCTACGGCGCCTCGGCGATGTCGCCGACGCGGCTGGTCGAGGGCATCGAGCGCATCGGCCCGGTGTTCTCGCAGCTCTACGGCCAGACCGAATGCTATCCGGTGTCGGTGCTGCGCAAGGCCGATCACGATCCGAAGCAGCCGGAGTTGTTCCTGTCGTGCGGCTTCCCGATCGCGGCCTGCGAGGTGAAGATTCTCGACGACGCCGATCAGGAGGTTGCGCAGGGCGAGGCCGGCGAGATCTGCGTTCGCGCCCCGCATGTGATGACGGAATATTGGAAGCGGCCGGACATCACCGCCGAGACCCTGAAGAACGGCTGGCTGCACACCGGCGACATCGCCCGACGCGACGAGCGCGGCTACATGTACATCCTTGACCGCAAGAAGGACATGATCGTCTCCGGCGGCTTCAACATCTTCCCGCGCGAGATCGAGGATGTGCTGACGCAGCATGCCGATGTCGCGATGTGCGCCGTGGTCGGCGTGCCCGACGACAAATGGGGCGAGGCCGTGACCGCGATCGTGGTGCCGCGCGCAGGTGCGCAGCCGAATGCGGCGGAGCTGATCGAGCTGGTGAAGGCACGTAAGGGTTCCGCCCACGCGCCCAAGCGCATCGAGTTCGTGCACGAGCTGCCGGTGACCGGCGTCGGCAAGATCGACAAGAAGGTGCTGCGCGCGCGATATTGGGAGGGCCGCGGGCGGATGGTGGGCTGAGATCCCGCGCCGTCATGGAGCGCGATGGCTGGTGTGCGGCGCCGTATTCGTTGCATGCGCGGTGCTTGCCACGTACTCCACCGTCGTCCCGGGGCAAGAGAAGCGCGACCCGGGATCCATGACCTCAGGATGACGTGGTGAGCGCGGCTGTGTCGACCCGCATGCCTCATGCGTCGGCCGGTGATTATGGGTCCCGGCGTGCGCCGGGACGACGCTCCTTGTGTGGCGCACTCGGATCAATGGCACTTCCGCCTCGCGGCGCAGCTGCGTCCGCCTCGTGCTGAAGTCGCGCCTATCGCTTCTTCTTCGATCCGTTCAACGCCACCGCGGCGCGGATCAGGGCCTTGAACGCGGCCTCATCGATCTCATCGCCTTCGTGGATGTCGATAGCGCGGCGGGCGTTGCCGTCGAGGCTGGCGTTGAAGAGGCCGTTCGGGTCGGGCAGCGAGGCGCCCTTGGCGAAGGTGAGCTTCACAGCGGCCTTGTAGGTTTCGCCGGTGCAGATGATGCCGGCATGCGACCACACCGGAACGCCGCGCCATTTCCACTCCTCCACCACCTCGGGGTCAGCCTGCTTGATGAGGTCGCGGACGCGCGCGAGCATCGCGCCGCGCCAATCGGCGAGCTCCGTGATGCGCCGGTCGATCAGTTGCGACGCCTCGCCTGACGTTTGCTTTGACGAACCTTTCGAACTCACCATCGATCTCGCTCCAACCTTGCGGTTCCAAACCGTATTACTACCGGCCCTCCGCTCAGCCCAATTTTAGGGCAAAGTTTAGCTCTTCGGCCGCTAATCACAACAAGCCCCACAACCGATGCCTCAACGGCGAGCATCCAAGGCGCCCGCAACCCGCGGAGCGTCATTCTCTGGGCCTGTCCCATCAATTCTCTCCCGGAACTACCGAAGCTGGAGTCGCAGATGCCGTCGTTTTCCAACCTGTCCATTCGCAACAAGGTCCTGCTCGCGTTCGGCATCGTGCTGATCACGGCGATGGGCCTCGGCGGCTTCTCGATCGATCGTCTGGCGAACGTGAACGGCTCGGCTGCGGAAGTGCGCGACAACTGGCTTCCGGCGACCGGATGGCTCGGCACCATCTCAAAATCGATCGAACAGTATCGCGCCCGGCAAGGCCAGTTCCTGCTGGCCACCACGGCCGAGGAAAAAGCAATCCAGGAGCGTCAGATCGCCGAAAGCATCGAGCTGTTCGACAAGACCTGGCGTCTCTACGAGCCTACGGTCACGACCTCGGAGGAGAAGGCGCTGGTGACCGCGTTCAAGAAGCCGTGGACCGCGTATCTCGACGACAGCAAGCAGTTGCTCGATCTGTCGCGCAAGAATCAGGTCGAAGCCGCAACCGCGCTCTTCATGGGCAAGCTGCGCGACGACTTCGTCCTGGCCCGCAAGGCGCTGGAGCAGGACCTCGCCTGGAACGTCGAGCAGGGCAAGAAGGAGGCCGACAAGGGCGCCGCCGTCTATCTGTCCTCGCGCGCCTGGATCCTGGGCGTGATCGCACTGGCGGCGCTGCTATGCCTCGCGATGGGCTATCTGATCGTGGCCGGCGTGTCGCGCCCGATCACCGCGATGACCGAGGCGATGCGCCGGCTCGCCGGGGGCGACATGGCGGCGCCGATTCCCGGCACCGACCGCAAGGACGAGATCGGCAACATGGCCGGCGCGGTGCTGGTGTTCAAGAACAACGCCATCGAGACCGAGCGCCTCCGTGCCGAGCAGGCCGAAGCCGAGAAGCTCGCCGTCGAGCGGCGCAAGCGCGACATGCACGAACTTGCCAACCGGTTCGAAGGCGCGGTCGGGGAGATCATCAACACGGTCTCCTCGGCCTCGACCGAGCTCGAAGCCTCGGCTACGACGCTGACCTCCACGGCCGAACGCACCCAGCAGCGGACCACGACGGTGGCAGCGGCCTCGGAGCAGGCGACCGCCAACGTGCAGTCGGTGGCGTCGGCCACAGAGGAGCTGAGCTCGTCGGTCACCGAGATCAGCCGCCAGGTGCAGGATTCCGCGCGCATCGCGACCGAAGCTGTCGACCAGGCCCGCAAGACCAATGATCGCGTCAGCGAGCTCTCCAAGGCGGCAGCGCGCATCGGCGACGTGGTCGAGCTGATCAACACCATTGCCGGGCAGACCAACCTGCTCGCGCTCAACGCAACCATCGAGGCCGCGCGCGCCGGCGATGCCGGCCGCGGCTTCGCCGTGGTCGCAACCGAGGTCAAGGCTCTCGCCGAGCAGACAGCGAAGGCGACCGGCGAGATCGGCCAGCAGATCGCCGGCATCCAGGCCGCGACGCAGGAGTCGGTGGGCGCCATCAGGGAGATCAGCGGCACGATCGAGAAGCTGGCGGAAATCTCCTCCACCATCGCCGCCGCGGTCGAGGAACAGGGCGCCGCCACGCAGGAGATCTCGCGCAACATCCAGCAGGCCGCGCAAGGCACGCACGAAGTGTCGTCCAACATCACCGAGGTGCAGCACGGCGCCAGCGAGACCGGCTCCGCCTCGACACAGGTGCTATCGGCCGCGCAGTCGCTGTCGCAGGACAGCAACCGGCTGAAGCTGGAAGTTGGGCGGTTCCTGAGCACGGTACGGGCTGCGTAAGCATTGCGCCTTGTAGGAAGAGGCCGCTTAGTCCTCGGCTAGCGGAGCCGTCGCGACAAAGACGGTCGACTCCCTCTCCCCGTTCTTCACGGGGAGAGGGTCGGGGTGAGGGGCAGCCGCACGGGTGGTGTGAGTAGAGACGCCCGTAAGCAGGAGCGAATAGCTTGCGTCACTGGGTGTGGCTGCCCCTCACCCCAGCCCTCTCCCCGTGAAGAACGGGGAGAGGGAGCGCACCGGCCGCACCGCGATGCTTGTGACTTTCAGGCACATTGCAGATGAGCGCAACTCATTAGTCCCGTTTCGTCACCGCTTCTCGATCACCAGGCTCTGCACCACACGGCCGAAGTAGCCCTTGGCGTCACCGAGCCGCGCCATCGCCAGCCCTGCACCGTCCGGGCCGATCCAGCTTTCGGCGTCGAGCAGGATCCAGTCGCCGACCGGCTCGCGCGCCATGTTGACGGTGAGGTCGGCGTTGAGGAAGGTGTAGCTGTGGAAATCGAGCGCGGCGGAGGTGCCGTTGCAGAAGTCGCTCGCGACCACCGCGCGCATCGCCTGTGAGACGGCGTGGCCCTCGACCAGCGGCCAGTCGACGCGATACCAGATCGCCCCCGGACCCCTGACACCGAAGCGGCCGCGCGCGGCGCGCAAGGTCATGCCGCGCACGAACGGGCTGGTGGAGAAGTCCGCCGGTTCCGGCTGCGCGTCTTCCGGCCCGACGAGATCGATCGGCAGCTCGCGCACGTCGTCCGGCAGCGGCACCGCGTCCTGCCTGATCTTCAGCACGGTCGCCGTGACCACCACGGTGTCGCCAGCACGCAGGCGCACCGCGCAGAGCTGGATCTTGCGGCCCTCGCGCAGGACCTCGGTCTCGATGGTCAGTTCGGCGAGCGGCACCGGCCGCATCAGGTCGATGGTCACGCGGGCGATGCGCATCGGCGACTTCGTCGGAATGCGCTCCGCCGCCCACACGGCCAGCGCCGAAGGCGCGGACCCGTGCTGCATGGTCGGATCCCACGGTCCCGCGGCATCGGGACTGACGGCCACCTGATTGTCCGCGACGCGGAAGATCGGCCGCATCAGCGTTCGCCTTCCCACGCGTCAGCCGGCGCTGGCAAAAGCGCGATCGGCGCCATTGGGCAGTTCGATGTCGACCTCGAGCGTCGAGACATGCTTCCCCCGGTCCATGCGGACGATGACCTTGTCGGGATCGAGTACCACATGGCGCGAAACCACCGCGAGGATTTCCTCGCGCAACTGCATCAACAGATCGGGGTGGCCACGCAGGCTCCGCTCATGCGCGAGCAGGATCTGCAGCCGCTCACGCGCGACCGGCGCCGAGGCCGTACGCCCCGTAAAGAGCCGCAGCACGCTCATGCAGCCCTCCGTCCCAACAGCAGGTTCATCAGGCCCTTGCGTTCGCTCGGGATCTGCATCTCGACGTCCTCGCCGAGCAGACGGCGCATCGCATCATGATAGGCGCGCGCCGGCGCGCTCGCCGGACTGTTCAGGGTGACGGGGCAGCCGACGTTGGACGCGCGCAGCACGTCCTGGCTCTCCGGCACGATGCCGAGCAGCGGCGTCGCCAGGATCTCCAGCACGTCCTCGATCGACAGCATCTCGCCGCGCGCGGCACGGCCGGCATCGTAGCGGGTGATCAGGATGTGCTTCTCGACGCGCTCGCCATTCTCGGCGCGCACGGTCTTGGAATCGAGCATGCCGATGATGCGGTCGGAATCCCGCACCGACGACACCTCCGGATTGGTGACGATGATCGCCTCGTCGGCATAGCGCATCGCGAGCATCGCGCCGCGCTCGATGCCGGCCGGGCTGTCGCAGATCACCCAGTCGAACGTCTTGCGCAGTTCGTGGATGACGCGGCCGACGCCGTCCTCGGTGAGCGCGTCCTTGTCTTTCGTCTGGGAGGCCGGCAGCAGACAGAGATTCTCCAGCCGCTTGTCGCGGATCAGGGCCTGCGGCAGCTTGGCCACGCCGTGCACGACGTTGATGAGATCGAACACCACGCGGCGCTCGGCGCCCATCACGAGATCGAGGTTGCGCAGGCCGACGTCGAAATCGACCACGACCACCTTCTCGCCGGCCTGCGCCAGCGCCGCGCCCATCGCCGCCGTCGTGGTGGTCTTGCCGACGCCACCCTTGCCCGACGTCACAACAAGTACTTTCGACATGTTACGAATCCTCCTGCTACTCAGTTCAATGCAACGATCTTCATGGAATGCCCTTCGAGCCGCGCCTGCGCGGCCTTGCCGCGCAAGGTGGCGTCGATCTGCTCCGCGGTCTGGTAGTAGCCGTCGATCGCGACCAGCTCGGCTTCGATCTTCTGGCAATAGATGCGCGCCGCCGCGTTGCCGTTGATGCCGGCCATCGCACGGCCGCGCAGCGCGCCGTAGACATGAATCGAGCCGCCGGCGACGATCTCGGCGCCCGACGACACCGCGCCGAGCACGGTGACGTCACCGTCGGGGAAGACGATCGATTGTCCCGAGCGCACCGGCTGGTCGAGCAGCAGCGAGTTCGGCTGCTGCAGAGACGGCTTCTCCGGCTCGATCTCCTGCACGGCGCAGTGACGTCCGCCGGACAACAAGGGCGGCATGCCGAGCGACAACCGCCCCTGCTCGACGCCTTCGAGACCGAGCACGCGGATGTTGCGCGACTCGATGCTCTTGATGAGGTGGGTAATGGCGAGCGGGCTCAGATCCACCGCGGAGAGATCGAGCACGATCGGCTTGCCGACGAAGAAGCCGGGCGACCCTGCGAGCGTCGCGTCGAGCTCGCTGAGCCAGTCGGCAATGGGTACCACCGGCGAGAACACGAAGGCGACGTAGGAGCGCCCGCGCAGACGAATAAGAGGACGTACCGTTTCAGCGCTGGCACTCATGACCATCCGACCCAACCCTTCTTAGTGATTGGTTAACTGTCGGCGCGAGATGGTTAACGGATGGTTAAATCGACGCTAAGCCGCTCGAAAATCGACAGCGGCCCGCCCGACATAGTTCGATGATGATCGAATCGAGGCAGAATCTTGGCGCGATTGAGACGCAAATCATGAGCATCTGCGTCAAGACCTGTCACGCCTCATTTTAATCACATCATGATGATAACTTTAACGTACATATAATTCGGAGCTGACGGGTTTAGACGGTTCCGATCAATTGACACTCGTCAGGGGGCGGGGCATGGGATCGAGAGAGGCGCTGCAGGCACGATCAACGTGTCATGGCGCCTTGCAGGAAAGGGCTTTCGGCGTGCGATCGATGATCGGCGCGAACCGTCTGATTCTGCAAGTGATTCCGTGTGGACTGAAGTGGCAGACACGCTCCCGCTCTTCGTTTGAAACTAGCTCTCATACGACCGTGGCAGAAGCGTATCAGTTTACCGGAATCGAGCGTCAGAGGAGTAGCGTATGAGTTCGTTGAGTGAACAGAATCCGATGAACCCGCAGGACCCGCTGCACTATGCTCCGCGGTGGCTGCGTGAACGACCGGAAGCCGCGCGTCTATCTCTCGTCGGTGACACCGCCAAGGCAGCGGAGGCGGCCGAGCGTCCCGCTTCGGGACAGCAAGGTCCGCTCGACGCTCGCTTGGAGACCGCCGTGTTCGAATCCCTTCGCCAGTCGTTGAATCCGCAAGTGATGCGCGAGCCGCCGGAGTTCGAGCGGGAGCGCGACCGTCGCTCGGTCGTGTTCAAGATCGCCGGCCGCTTTGCAGCCGCCACCGGCGTCGCCGCCGTCGTCGCGCTGTTCTTCGTCAACATCGTTCCGGTGTGGCGCCAGCCTGATGCGAGCTCGTCCTTCGTCGCTGCCGTGCAGTCGATGAAGACGCTGCCGCCGGTCGCAGCCGATGCCCAGGACGCCAAGGCCGACCAGACCAGCGCGCTGCCGGAGCGTGTCGAGGCTCAGGCCCCGGCGCTGTCGCAGTTCAAGTCGCTGCTCGCGGACGCTCCGGCGCCGACGGCAGAGGCCGATACGCCCGAAAAGCCCATGCTGCAGCAGTTCATGCAGTGGAACCAGAAGACGGGTCAGATGGAGCGGGTTCGCTAATCCGCATCGACTGAGCCGACATCCAACATCTTTCAAGGCGATCATGATCGACGTCCTACCGCAGAAAGCGGCAGCACGCGGTCCGTTAGCTCACGCCCGCATTGCAGTGATCCTGCTCGGGAGCATCGTGGCAAGCGGAGCCTTTGCCGTGACCGGCGTTGCCCAGGCAGCGCCGGGCGAGAATGTGAGCGTGGCGCGCCAGCTCGGCAGCCGCGTCGGACCGATCATCGGCTCGGCGCTCGCCTGCCGTGACATCGCACGGCCGCGCATCCAGGCGATCATCGAGAAGTTCCAGCTCGTCATCCGCGAGGCCGCCACCGGCGAAGCCGATCGTGACGAATTGACGCGCCTGCTGGACCGCTATGTGGCCGAAGGCCGCAGCCTGGTCACCTCGGGCCGGATGGATTGCCGCAGCGCCGACCGCCAGCTCGCCGACCTCGAACAGTCCATTGCGGCCCCCACCCCGGCGCGCTCGGCGCTGCCGGGCGTGACGATTGCGCCGTCCAGCGCCGTGGCCGCGATCGCGCCGGCGCAGATCCTGCCGCCCGTGGTCGAGACCCGCGGCGTCACCCAGAACGACATCAAGTTCGGCATGGTCATCCCCCAGGGCGGCCCCGTGAAGGAAAGCGGCCGACAGCTGAAGATCGGGGTCGAGGCGGCGTTCAACCGCATCAACGAGGCCGGCGGCGTCAATGGCCGCGTGCTGAAGCTCGTGACCGCAGACGACGGCTATGATCCGTCGCGCACGCTCGATGCGATGAAGCAGCTGTATGAAAAGGACCAGGTGTTCGGCTTCATCTGCAATTTCGGCTCGGCCACGGCGGCCGTCGCCATTCCCTATGCGCTGGAGCGGCGCGCGCTGTTCTTCGCGCCCTACACCGGCGCCAATGTGGTGCGCCATGATCCGCCGGACCGCTACGTCTTCAACTACCGGCCGAGCTACGCCGAGGAGACCGACACGCTGGTCCGCTATCTCGTCAAGATCCGCAAGCTGCAGCCGCGCCAGATCGTCGTGTTCGCGCAACACGACGCCTTCGGCGATGCCGGCTTCGCCGGCGTCTCCAAGGCCTTTCGCGCGCTCGGTGCCAATGAGAACGCGATCGTGCGGGTCAACTATCCGCGCAACAGCGTCGAGGTCGACGACGCTATCAGTCAGCTCCGGCTGCTGAAGACGCCGTTCCGCGCCGTGATCATGCTCGCCACTACGCGCGCCGCGGCAAAGTTCATCGAGAAGGCACGCGACGTCTTCCCTGGTGCGATCTTCGCCAACATCTCGGCGGTGGACGGCTCCGCGCTCGCCGGCGAGCTGACGCTGCTCGGCCCGCGCTACACCGAGAACGTCATCGTCACCCAGACGGTGCCGGGCGTATCGGGCTACTCCAGCCTGGTGCTGGACTACAAGAACGCGCTGGCGAAGTACTTCCCGGGCGAGCAGGCCGACTACATGTCGCTCGAAGGCTACATCTCGGCGAGCATCCTGATCGAAGGCTTGAAGCGCGCCGGCCGCAGCTTCGACACCGAGCAGCTCGTCGACACCCTGGAGACGATGCGCGACCTCGATCTCGGACTTGGCGTCCGGCTCGGCTTCGATCGCTCCGAACACCAGGCCTCGCACAAGATCTGGGGGACCGCGCTCGACGAAAACGGCAGCTATCGACCCATCGAACTTGATTAGGATACCGCCGAAACGGAGTCAGCCCCTGCAAGGGCGGATAAAAACACGACAGAGAAACCCGACATTAATTCGAAATGCCACGAATATCAGAGCGGTGAGGATTAGCAGCAGCTCCTAGAGCGAATGGATAGATAGTTCGATGACGGTTCATTGGTCCGCCTTGATCATCGGGAGCCTGTTAGCGGCTTCCACCAGCTCCGCTTTTGCGGCGGCAACCGACGTCGTCAAGGATCTCGCCGGCCGGGTGGGACCGATCGTAGGACAGGCATCGGCCTGCCCGGACATTGCTCAGGGCCGCGTCCAGACCATCGTCGACAAATTCCGCGAAGCCATCCGCCAGTCGACCACGAATGATGGCGAGCGCGATCAGCTGACCCGCAGCTTCAACGGCTACATTGCCGAAGGCCGCAGCCGCACCGGCGGCTCGCAGGCGAACTGCGCCGTGGCCGAGCGGCAGCTGACCGATCTCGAGCGCTCGCTCAACCAGCCGGCCGCAGCCGGACCGGGGACGGCGACCAGAGCCGAAGCAACCACCGGCGCCGTCACCTCCGGACCCACGCGCGGCATCACCGATCGCGAGATCCGGTTTGGCATGGTGCTGCCGTTCTCGGGCATCCGCAAGGAAACCGGACGCCAGATGCGGCAGGGCATCGAGGCCGCCTTCTCGCGCGCCAACGACGCCGGCGGCATCAACGGACGCACGCTGCGGCTGGTGGCTGCCGATGACGGCTACGATCCGAACCGCACGCTCGCCGCGATGACGCAGCTCTACGACAAGGAGCAGGTGTTCGGCTTCATCGGCAACGTCGGCACCGCCAATGCGCAGGTGGCGATTCCCTATGCGCTGGAGCGGCGTACGCTGTTTTTCGCGCCGAACACCGGCGCGGCGGTGGTGCGGCGCGATCCGCCGGACCGCTACGTCTTCAACTACCGGGCGAGCTACGCTGAGGAGACGGCTGCGCTGGTGCGCTATCTCGTCAAGATGAAGCGCATCGCGCCCAAGCAGATCGCCGTGTTCACGCAGCAGGACGCGTTCGGAGATGACGGTTTCGCCGGCGTCGCGAAAGCCTACCGGCAGCTGAACATCCCCGATCCGGTGACGCGCATCAACTATCCGCGCGCGACGATGGACGTGGAAGAGGCCGTCAATCAGGTGAAGGCGCACAAGCCCGGCCTGAAGGCCATCATCATGGTTGCGACCGATCGGGCCGCCGCGAAGTTCATCGAGAAGACGCGCGACGCGGTGCCGGGCCTGATCTATGCCAACGTCTCCGCCGTCGGATCGACCTCGCTGGCGACCGAGCTGAAGCTGCTCGGGCCGCGCTTCACCAACGGCGTCATCGTGACGCAGGGCGTACCTGCCGTTTCCGGCTATTCGAGCCTCGTGCTCGACTACAAGAATGCACTCGCCAAATACGCTCCGGGCGAGGCGCCGGACTACACATCTCTCGAAGGCTACATCGCGGCGACGATCCTGATTCAGGCGCTGAAGCAGACCAACCCGCTCGACACCGAACGGCTGGTCGACACGCTCGAATCCATGCGCAGCCTCGATCTCGGCCTCGGCACTCCACTTGCATTCGGACGCGCGGAGCACCAGGCCTCTCACAAGATCTGGGGCACCGCGCTCGACGAGAACGGCACGTATCAGGCAATCGAACTTGAGTAGAGTTAGCGTCAAAGGGGAATAACTGGTGAAGACGCTTCGTTAGCAGGTTCTAAAGTATGATCGGAAAAAGGCGTGTCGGGTTACCGAAATGGTCATGCTCTTAGGAAAGGCTGGTCTGTGCATGGTGACGGTCTTATGTCTTCTCCGTCGCAGACACGGCGTCAATTCACCAGGCGGAAGACCTGGATGGGGTCCATAGTGGGATAGTGGCAATGAGCTTTCGTTCTAGCGTGTTCTTGGTTGCGGCATTGCTCGCAACGCCCGCCAGCGCGGCGGGCACCAATGCGGATGTGGTGCGTAATCTTGCGAGCCGGGTCGGGCCGATCGTGGGAGCAGCATCCGCCTGTCAGGCGATCGACCAAGGCCGCGTTCAGGCCATTGTCGACAAGTTTCGCGAGGTGATCCGGGAGGCCTCCACGGGCGGCTCGGATCGCGACGAGCTCACGCGCGTGTTCAACGGCTATGTCGCCGACGGCCGCAATCGGGTCGGCGCGGCGCAGACCGACTGCAATACGGCCGGCCGCCAGCTCGCCGAGCTCGAGCGCTCGCTCGGGCAGACCGCACCGAGCCAGACGGCCACCAGCCTCGCCGGCGTGATCGCGCCGTCGGCGGCGGTTGCCGCGACGGCGCCGACCGCAACGCTGCCGCCTCCGACCGCCAACAACGTTCAGGGCGTCACTCCCAACGAGATCCGCTTCGGCATCGCCGCTCCGTTCTCCGGCGCAGCCAAGGAGCTCGGCCGGCAGATGAAAATGGGAATCGAGGCCGCCTTCAACCGCGCCAACGACACCGGCGGCATCAACGGACGCTCGCTGCGCCTGTTCTCCGCCGATGACGGCTACGAACCGTCGCGGACGCTGGACGCAATGAAGCAGCTCTACGAGAAGGACAAGGTGTTCGGCTTCGTCGGCAATGTCGGCACGCCGACCTCGGCCATCGCGATGCCCTATGCCCTGCAGCGCCGGGTGCTGTTCTACGGAGCGTTCACCGGCGCCAACATTCTGCGCAATGATCCGCCGGATCGCTACGTGTTCAACTATCGCGCCAGCTACGCCGAAGAGACCGACACCGTCGTTCGCTATCTCGTGAAGCTGCGCCGCATTCCGGCCAAGGATATCGCGGTGTTTGCTCAGCAGGATTCCTATGGAGATGCCGGCTTCTCCGGAGTCGCCAAGGCTTTCCGATCGCTGGGCCTTGCCGATACGTCGATCCTGCGCCTCAACTACAAGCGCAACACCGTCGACGTGGACGACGCAGTCAATCAGCTGCGCGCTCTCAAGAATCCGCCCAAGGCGATCGTCATGGTCGCAACCTACCGGGCGGCCGCGAAGTTCATCGAGAAGACGCGCGATCTGTTCCCGCATCTGATCTACACCAACGTCTCGTTCGTCGGCTCGACCGAGCTGTCGGATGAGTTGATGCTGCTCGGCCCGCGTTATGCCAGCGGCGTGATCGTCACCCAGGTTGTGCCGGCGGTCGGCGGCTATTCCAGCGCCGTGCTCGAATACAAGAGCGCGCTGGAGAAGTACTTCCCGGGCGAGGCTCCGTCCTATGTCTCGTTCGAGGGCTACGTCGCAGCCAACGTGCTGGTTCAGGCGCTGCGAAAAGTCGGACCGCAGCTGGACACCGAGGCTCTGATCGACACGCTGGAAAACATGCAGAGCGTCGATCTCGGCCTAGGCGCCAAGCTCGGCTTCGGCCGCGCAGAGCACCAGGCCTCGCACAAGATCTGGGGTACGGCGATCGACGAGCGTGGCAAGTTCCAGGCGATCGAGCTCGAATAGCCGGACGGCCCATCAATACGGCGTTCAAGAGGCGCGGCAGCTCGGTCTGCCGCGCCTTTCGCGTTTTGGTGACAGCTCGAAAGCACGCGAGCTTCAACGGCGACGACGGCCTTTTTCCCTCTTGAAGTAGAGACCGGCAGGCCGCTCGGCGATTTGCCGCGTCTCCCGCCCGGCCGAGAGACGACGGAGGTGTAGAGCCCTGCGCCCATCGCCGCCTCCGACGCTGGCGGCCATCAACTGAAAGTTGTCTCTCCCTCGCCCTCGACGACTTGTGTTCCAAGCGGAACCGCGTGATCCTACGCAGCGGTATTTATTGAATTGGATTCCGCCTTTGCCCGACCACGACAGCGGCAGACATGCTGCGCCTGCGACAAGCAGCCGTGTCTTCTCGCCGCGCTCGGCCCGCGCGGCGCAGCGGAGCAATTCCGCTCTCTTGGTTGAACCCCGATGGAAGGGCAGCAAGCAATGATGTCGCCACCCAACCTCACCTCCGACGATTGGCGGGCGATGCTGGCCCTGGTGGGGGAGATCGGCGAGCTCGGCGCCACCCCTGGGGAGGCCTGTGTGCATCTGATGGCCCGCTTGGCAGATCTGATCGGCTCCGGTCCGGTCTGGTGGAGCGTAATCGGAGGGGCCGCCAGCGGCGAAGGACAGGCGAACGATGGGGCCGACGTGATGCGCTCGCGCGTCCATGGGCTGGATCACGCAACCCTGCAGAGATGGGAGCGGGACTATCTGCAGGCGCGGGTCTATGGCGAGCACCCCATGTGGGAGAAGGCCTTTGCCGCACCTGGCCGTCCGCGAAGCTTCCTGCGGCGGGACATCGTGGAGGACGGTGTCTGGTATCGCAACCCGCACGTCACCGACTACGTCCGGGGCTTCGGCGCTGACGATATCGTTGCGGCCATCGTCCCGACCGGCGACGGAACTGAGCTTTGCGTCGCAGCCATGCGATCCTGGGGCGACGTCGGCTTCACGGCGCGGGAACGCGAGATCATCCAGCTGCTGGCGGCCAACACCGCATGGCTGGCGCGGCGGCCGGATCCGCTCGCCAGCATCGCCAACGGCCACGTTCGGGCCCCTGTCACGATCGCGGACCTTGCGCCGCGTCATCGCGGGGTGCTTGAGCTGCTGGTCGCCGGCCACAGCGAGAAGCGAATCGCGGCGACGCTGAACATCAGCCCCCGCACGGCGCACAAATACATCGAGCAGATCTACCGCGCCCTCGACGTTTCCAGCCGAGCCGAGCTGATGGCGCGATTCATTGCGCGCTGACAACACTTGCACACAAACGGCCGGAAGTAGCCAATTGGCTACGCTGACCGCCGGCTGGTCTCACCGGTAGCGTGATCGGGTGCCGTGCTGCGCCGCCCCGTCGGCGCCGCCCAAAGCGTTCAGCTCCGGAGACTGGAATGCCTGCCCCCTCGACCCGCCGTGCCGTGATGGCCTCCACGGCGGTGACCACCCTCATACTGGCTTCGAGCATGCTGGCACCGATACGGCCCGCCACGGCTCTGGACGGCACCTGGGAAGCGACTCCCGCCACGGGCGACTTCAATTCCGGAGCCAACTGGAGCACCGGTAACGTGCCGACCGGCACCGCCATCTTCGGCGCCTCCGGCACCACCAACCTGACGATCACGAGCAGCGCCACGCTGGGCGAGCTGGTGTTCGACATCGGCGCGTCGAACTACACGTTCTCGACCAACTTGCAGACCCTCACCTTGGCCGGGACCGGCATCGTCATCAACGGCGGCAGCGCCACGTTCAATATGACCGGCGGCATGTTCGTGGCGATGTCGTTCTGGAACAGCGCCTCGGCCGGAACGGCCACCATCACGGGCTCCGGATTGAGCTTCTTCGGCAACAGCACCGCCGGCTTCGCCAACATCACCAACGACTCGGTCTCCTTGAGCAACAGCGCCACGCTCGGCCATGCCACGTTCAACAACCTGGGCAGCCTGGTGTTCTTCAACTCGACCACGGCCGGCAACGCCACCATCGACAATCATGGGACGGCGGAGTTCTACGACACCAGCACGGCCGGCAGTTCGACGATCACCAATCAGATCGGCAGCACCCTCAGCTTCTTTGGCCAGAGCACCGGCGGGGATGCGACCATCGTCAATGGCGGCACGGTGAATTTCGCCAGCTCGAACGGGCCGGCCAGCGACGGCAAGCTGAGTGCCGGATCTATTGCCGGCGCCGGCAACACCATTCTCGGCGCCAACGAGCTCACCGTCGGCAGCAACAACAGCTCGACCAGCGTGAGCGGAATCATCTCCGGCGCCGGCTCGCTGGCCAAGACCGGCACCGGCACGCTGACGCTCTCCGGAGCCAACACCTATGCGGGCGGTACCACTTTCACCGGCGGCACGATCAGTGTCGCCTCCGACGCCAATCTCGGCGGCGCGCCCGGCGGCCTGACCTTCAATGGCGGCACGCTTCAGGTCACCGGCACCTCGTTCACCTCGACGACGCGCACGATCAATTGGGGCGCAGGCGGCGGCGGCTTCGACATCGCCGATCCCGCCAACACCTTCACGGTGAGCCAGGCGCTCGGCGGCGGTGGTGGGCTCACCAAGCTGGGAGGCGGCACGCTGACGCTGTCCGGCCTCAATTCCTACACCGGTGCAACGGCCGTCAATGCCGGCAGGCTGGCGGTCGACGGCTCGATCGCGGCCTCCAGTGGCCTCACCATCGCCAACGGCGCCATGGTCGGCGGTACCGGCCAATTGCCCGGCGTCACCGTCAACGCCGGCGGCACGCTCGCGCCCGGCAACTCGATCGGCACCCTGACCATCATCGGCAATCTGCAGTTCGACGCCGGCAGCACCTACCAAGTCGAGGTGTCGCCGAGCACCGCGGACCGCACCAATGTCACTGGCACCGCGACACTGACCGGTGCCACTGTGAACGCCGTGGCACTTCCGGGCAGCTTCCAGCGGAAGACCTACACGATCATCAACGCGACCGGGGGGCTCGGCGGCACGGAGTTCGCCGGGTTCAACGTCACCGGCAGCTTCAGCCCGGCGCGAAACCCGCATCTCACTTACGACCTCAACAATGCCTATCTCGTGCTCGACCCCAACACCCTGACGCTGGCCTCAAACGCCAGCGTCAATCAAGCCAACGTCGCCAACGGCCTCAACCGCGCGGTCAGCGGCGGCGTGACGCCACCGGCAGGGTTCGACACCCTGCTCAACATGCCGACCGACGCCGTCGGCCGCGCCCTCGACCAGCTCTCCGGCCACAGCAGCACCCCGGCCCAGAGCGGCGCCAATCAACTCGGCGGTGCGTATCTGACGCTGCTGTCGAGCCCGCCCGCTCAGGCTGGCGGCAACACCTCGGCGCCACTCGGCTATGCCGGCGAGCGCCGCAGCGCGCCTGCGGCCGTGCGCGAGGCCTTTGCGGCGTTTGAATCGCCGGACCGCCTCGATGCGTGCTGGAACGTCTGGGGCACCGGCTTCGGCGCCGGCAACCGGCTGTCCGGCGATGCCGCCATTGGCAGCCGCGACAACGCTGTCCGCGCCGGCGCGGTCGCAGCGGGCGCGGACTATCGCTTCGCGCCGAACACGCGGGCCGGTTTCTCGCTCGCCGGCGGCGCCATGAGCTGGTCCGACGGCAATGGCGGCGGCAGCGCCGATCTCATGATGGCCGGCATCTATGGCAAGCACGAGATCGGACCGACCTACATCAGCGCCGCCGCGAGCTACGCCAACTACTGGATGTCGACGACGCGCACCGTCACGGCCGCCGGCCTCGACCAGCTTGGCGCGCGCTTCAACGCGCAGAGCTTCGGCGGGCGCATCGAGGCCGGACACCGCCTCCCGGTGCCGTTCCTCTCGGCGCGCTGGACGCCCTATGGCGCGATCCAGGCGCAGGGCTTCCGCACCCCGGCCTATGCCGAGACCGCCTCGCTGGGCTCGAACCAGTTCGCCCTGACCCATGCCGGGCGCACCGCGACCGCCTTCCGCGCCGAGCTCGGCGTGCACACGGACCGGACCATCGCGATCGAGCATGGCGGTCAGCTGACCTTGTTCGGCCGCACCGCCTACGCCCATGACGTCGTCAGCAATCCGTCCGTGACCGCCAACTTCGCCGCGCTCGGCAGCACCAGCGGCTTCACCGTGTTCGGCGCCAAGCCATCGCAGAACTTGTTGCTGACTTCATCCGGCGCCGAATGGCAGCTCGCCAGCGGCGTCTCCTTCATGGTCCGCGCCGACACCGAATGGGGCGAGCGATCGCGGACCTGGTCCGGCACGGGGCGCATCCGCTATACGTGGTAGTCAGTGGAGATGAGCCTGCGCGGGGTGGCGAGCGAGGCTACGCGCAATTCACGGCGATCGTCGCGAAAATGATCCCCGCTCTCCCCTTCGTCATTCCGGGGCGTGCGCAGCACGAGCCCGGAATCCATCTCACGGCGGATCACGCGGCCCAATGGATTCCGGGCTCGCCGCGCTGGCGCGCGTCGCCCCGGAATGACACCGGCATTGTAGTTGTCGCCGGGGGCACCAAATGCGAGGGCACGCCCGAGCAGCTCAAAGCCGCTGCGATCGCAACGAACTGATCGCCATTCCCTCCTTCGTCATTCCGGGGCGTGCGCAGCACGAACACGGAATCCATCTCACGACAGCGCATGCGGCCCAATGGATTCCGGGCTCGCCGCGCTGGCGCGCGTCGCCCCGGAATGACACCGGCATTGTAGTTGTCGCCGGGGGCACCAAATGCGAGGGCACGCCCGAGCAGCTCAGAGCCGCTGCGATCGCAACGAACCGATCGCCGTTCCCTCCGGCGTCATTCCGGGGCGTGCGCAGCACGAGCCCGGAATCCATCTCACGGCGGATCACGCGGCCCAATGGATTCCGGGCTCGCCGCGCTGGCGCGCGCCGCCCCGGAATGACATCGAGTTTGAAGCACGACCGCAGGCCGCCGCCTCACAGCGGTGGATCGATCGCCTCGTCGTATTCCTTCTTGAACCGGGCGATCAGCTCGACGGCGGGCAGCACGTCCTTGATGGCGCCGATGCCCTGGCCGGAGCCCCAGATCTCCTTCCACGCCTTCGGCTTGGCGCGCTCGCCGGAGGCATCGGTGCCGAAGCTCATCTTCGACGGGTCCGACGTCGGCAGATTGTCGGGGTCGAGACCGGCGGCCACGATCGAGGGCTTCAGGTAGTTGCCGTGCACGCCGGTGAACAGGTTCGAATAGACGATGTCGTCGGCACCCGACTTGGTGATCATGTCCTTGTAGGCCTCGACGGCATTCGCCTCCTTGGTGGCGATGAAGGCCGAGCCGACATAGGCGAAGTCGGCGCCGAGCACGCGCGCGGCGCGGATGGCGCGGCCATTGGCGATCGCGCCCGACAGGGCGATCGGGCCATCGAACCAGCTGCGCGTCTCAGCCACGAAGGCGAACGGCGAGATCGTGCCGGCATGGCCGCCGGCGCCGGCCGCGACCAGGATCAGGCCGTCGGCGCCCTTCTCGATCGCCTTGTGGGCGAAGAACTGATTGATCACGTCGTGGAAGACGATACCGCCCCAGCGATGCGCGGCCTGGTTCAGCTCCTCGCGCGCGCCGAGCGAGGTGATCATCATCGGCACCTTGTACTTCTCGCACAGTGCCAGATCCTGCTCGAGCCGGTTGTTGGAGCGGTGCACGATCTGGTTGACCGCGAACGGCGCCGACGGACGCTCCGGGTGCGCACGGTCATAGGCGGCGAGCTCCTCGGTGATGCGCGCCAGCCATTCGTCGAGCAGCGCGGCAGGCCGCGCGTTGAGCGCCGGAAACGAGCCCACCACGCCGGCCTTGCACTGCGCGATCACCAGATCGGGCACGGAGATGATGAACAGCGGCGAGCCGATGACCGGAATCGACAGGCGCCCCTTGAACAAGGCAGGCATGGACATGGATGGGAATTCCTCGTTGTGAAATGCGGAAACGCTCGTGATGGCGAGCATGCCCGACATCATGCCGTCATGGCAATTCGTCCGCAGAGGGACCGGAAAAGCCCGTGGATGGTCTTGCGTTGAGACGCTGACGACCTATTGGCAGAGCGCAGAGGTGACAAACGTGTCGGTGCGACAGTCGTCCGGTTTGCGCTGCCGGCCCGGGATCAGCACCTTGGCCGAGCAGGTCTCCGCCGAATCGGTGTTGAGGCTCTTGCCTTCCTTGTAGCCCTTGCCCTGGCACAGCCTGTCCGCGCCGAGCTTGCAGTCCGGCGTGCCGTTGGCGGCGAGCGGGCAGACGATGCGGCCCGAGATCATCGTGGACGGCTTGGCGAGGCGCGAGAGCGTCTCGCCGGTGTCCTTCAGCACGCTGGCCGGATCGTCGCCGGCCTTTGGTGCTGGCTGCCGGGGCGGCTGTTGCGCCTGATCAGCAGGAGCCGCCGCCGCTTTCCCGTCCGTCGCCCGCTCGCCATCGGCCTCGCTTGGACGCTTCAGCGGAATGATCGCCATCTTCTCGAACAGCTTGCCGAGCTCTTCCACCAGACCGGGATTGCCGGGCGGCGACGCCGGTTCTGCGGCGGGCGCCCGCTGCGGCGGCTGTTGCGGCGCCTCGCGCAAACCCAGCGGCGGCTCCGATTGCGCCCATGCCGTGGCGGCGCAGAGCACGATGACGAACGGCGCCAACGCTGCAACCAGCCCTCGGCGCCGCGGCCACATCAGATCAGCTTCAATGCGACGACGAAGCCGGCGACCAGCACCGCCGCACCGATCGCCACCCACAGACCGAGATGCTTCTCGATATGCACCCGGATCCACTCGCCGTAGCGGTTGAGCACGATCGCGGCGATGAAGAAGCGGCCGCCACGGGCCACGATCGAGCAGACGATGAACAGGAACAGGTTGTAGCCGGCAAAGCCGGACGTGATCGTGACCAGCTTATAGGGGATCGGCGTCAGCCCCTTGAGCAGGATGATGACGGCCCCCCACTCGGCATAGGACGCACGGAAGGCTTCGACCTTGTCGCCCAGGCCATATAGATGGATCAGCCACTGGCCGAGCGAGTCGTAGAGCAGCGCGCCGATCGCATAGCCGACCACGCCGCCGGCGACCGAGGCGGCCGTGCAGACGCCCGCGAACAGCCAGGCGCGCTGCGGCTTGGCCAGCGACATCGGGATCAGCATCACATCCGGTGGCACCGGAAAGAACGAGCTTTCGGCAAAGGCGATCGCCGCCATGATCCAGAGGGCATGCGGCTTGTGGGCGGCGTCGATACACCAGTCATAGATCCGTCTGAGCATGGTCCGCGATGAAGCAAACCAGGCAGCGTTTGTCCATGGGCGATGTGCCGGTCGTGTGCCGCGTCAATGCCGCTTGCGGATCGTCCGGCCTTCGGCCGCGACGATCGGTCGCCCCGGCAAGCGTCCAGGCGCGGCCTTGACGACCTTCGCCGGGGATTTCGGCAGCTTCTCGGCGATGCCGAGCATCAGCTCGCGCCGCTCCATCTCGCGCCAGACGTCGTCGGGCTGGATGCCGAGCTCGGCCCAGAGCACGGCGAGATTGTAGAACAGGTCGGCGCTCTCCCGCACCACGGCCTGGGCATCACCGCCGACCGCGTCGATTGCGACCTCGATGGCCTCCTCAGCGAGCTTCTTGGCCATCTTGCCCGTGCCCTGCTGCATCAGCTTGGCCGTGCGCGAGCGCGCGGGATCCAGGTCCCTCGCTGCCAAAATTGCACGATAGAGCCGCTCGATCGAATCGGTCATTGGGCCACAATAGTAAAAGTCGATGGCTTCCGTGTTAACGACTGCGGCAGACATGAAAAAATCCGCCGGCGCTGGGGCCGGCGGATCGCTTCGGATGATCTGCGATCACCAGTGCGGGTGATGGTAGCCGCCACCGTAATACGGTCCGCCGCCATAGTAGCCCTGGCCATAGCCGCCGTAATAGGCCGGACGGCCGTAGTAGTAATGGTCCTCGTAATAGGAGCGGCGGTTCTGGGCCGCGGCAATCGCCAGGCCCGTGCCGACGATACCGGCGAACGCCGCAGCTGCTGCCGCGCCGCCATTGCCGCGATAGTGCCGACGGCGCGCGCTGACGTCGGTCAGGCCGCCATCATTGGCCGTCTTGGCGACCACGCCCTTCTCAGCCGGAGCAGCGCCGGCGAAGGCGAGCGTCGGCTGAACGGCCGTCAATGTCACCGCGGCCACCGTCGCCAGGACGGTAGCACGGCCAAAGCGTGAAAAACTTCCGTGCTGTGCGATCATGTGGATCCTCCGTACGATCAAATCTCGCGAACCAACTCCTCAACTGGGGTAACAGTTCCCCCGGCGAAACCAGGAGTCGAAGCCGCAAATCGCCGCAGGTCTTGCTCATGGACCGTTCAGATTCGATCGGACATGATCAGGCGCCCGCCGGCCCCAGCGCTCCGTCACGAAATTGACACGCAGGAGGCCGTGAACTGATTAGGATACCGGTGAGACAACGCCGGTGTAACCTCGGACGATGTGACCTCGTGCCTTCCTGCGTGACCTGATGCGTATGCGACGACCCGTCACCCTGCTTGCCCTGGCGCTGCTCGCGGCGGTCACGGCACCTGCGTGTCTGTCGCAGAAGGCGTCCGCCGAGGAGACGAAGCGTGCCGTCGCCGTCATGTTCGCGCTCGACCGTCCGATCGATGGCAGCATGGCGCCGATCGTGCTCGCGGCCGGCCGCGGATTGTTCGGCACCGAGGGAGTGACCGTCACGACGACGATCGCCAAGGGCTCGCCTGATGCGATCGCCCGCGTCGCCTCGGGCGAGGCCGACATGGCGCTCGCCGACATCAACGAGTTGATCCGCTATCGCGACACCCAGGGCAGCCAGCCGGTGAAGGCCGTATTCGTGCTGTTCAACAAGGCGCCCTACGCCATCATCGCCCGCAAGAGCCGCGGCATCAACGGGCTCGCCGACCTCGAGGGCAAGACGCTCGGTGTGGCCGAGGGCGACCTCTCGATCCGGCTATGGCCGGCGGTCGTCAAGCACAACCACCTCAAGTCCGAGACGATCAAGCTGTCGCGTGTCGGCGCGGCCGTGCGCGAGCCGATCCTGTCGGCCGGCCAGGTCGATGCCGTCAGCGGATTTTCCTACCTCTCGGCGCTCAATCTGCGCGACCGCGGCGTACCCGCCGCTGATCTGGCGGTGCTGCGCTTCGCCGATTATGGCTGCGAGGCCTATGGCCACGCCGTGATCGTCAGTCCCGGCTTTGCCGCCAAGCAGCCCGCGGCCGTGAAAGGCGTTCTGCGGGCGCTGACATCCAGCCTGCAGCTCGCGATCAAGGACCCTGCCGGCGCCATCGCCGACGTGGTGGCCCGGATGGACGATGGTTCGCGCGAGTTGGAGCTGGAGCGGCTACAGACGGTGCTCGCCGACAACGTGCTGACCTCGGACGTCCGCCGCGACGGCATCGGCGGCATCGATCCCGCCCGCTTCGAGCGGGCCCTCGACCAGCTCGCGCTGGATGGCAAATTTCGCCACAAGCGGCCTCTGCCTGCGGACATCTTCGACGACGGCTTCCTGCCACCCGCCGACAGCCGCCTCGTCAACTGAGCGCTCGCCGCAGCAGCCTTTCCCTTGATAACATGCGCCCGCGCGCCAGCCGGCGCGATTCCACCTCTTCCGACACAAAGCGCCCGCCATGTCCTTGCTCCGCATCTATGCCCGCGTGCTCCAACTGCTCGGAAAGGAGGCGCGGCTGGGCTGGATCGTCGCAGTCGCCAACCTCGCCCTCGCGGTAGCGCAGTTTGCCGAGCCCGTGCTGTTCGGGCGCATTGTCGATTCGCTGTCAGGCAACGCCTCGACCAGCACCGCCTGGCCGCTGCTCGCGGTGTGGGCGGCGTTCGGGTTGTTCACGATTGGCGCCAGCGCGTGGGTCGCGCTTCAGGCCGACCGGCTCGCCCACCGCCAACGCCATGCGGTGCTGACCAGCTATTTCGAGCACATCCTGCAGCTGCCGCTGACGTTCCATTCCGGCACGCATTCCGGCCGGCTGATGAAGGTCATGATCAACGGCACCGATGCGCTGTGGAAGCTGTGGTTGTCGTTCTTCCGCGAGCATTTTGCAGCGATCATGTCGGTGCTCGTGCTGCTGCCGCTGTCGCTGTACCTGAACTGGCGGCTCGCGATCCTGCTGTTCGTCCTGTGCGTGGTGTTCACGGTTCTCACGACCCTCGTGGTGCGCAAGACCTACGGCATGCAGAGCGAGGTCGAGGAGCACTACAGCGATCTCTCCGCGCGCGCCTCCGACGCGCTCGGCAACGTCGCGCTGGTGCAGAGCTTCGTTCGGATCGATGCCGAGGTGCAGGGCCTGCGCACGGTCGCCGGACAATTGCTGTCGGTGCAGATGCCGGTGCTCGGCTGGTGGGCGCTGGTGACGGTCATCACCCGTGCCTCGACCACCATCACCGTGCTCGCGATCTTCACGCTCGGCATCGCCCTGCATCAGACCGGGCTGACCTCCGTGGGCGAGATCGTGATGTTCGTGTCGTTCGCGACGATGCTGATCCAGAAGCTGGAGCAGGTCGTGTCCTTCATCAACAACGTGTTCATGGAGGCGCCGCGGCTGGCCGAGTTCTTCACCGTGCTCGATGCCGTGCCGGCCGTCCGCGACAGACCCGACGCAATCGAGGTCAGCCGCCTGTCGGGTCTCGTCGAATTCAACGACGTGTCGTTCTCCTATGACGGCAAGCGCCCGGCCGTGGAGGATCTCACCTTCACCGCGCTCCCCGGCCAGACCATCGCGCTGGTCGGCCCGACCGGTGCCGGCAAGTCGACGGCGATCGCGCTGTTGCATCGCGCGTTCGATCCGCAGTCCGGCTTCATCAAGATCGACGGCATGGACGTGCGCGGGTTGAAGCTGGCGGCCTTGCGCCGGAACATCGGCGTCGTGTTCCAGGAGGCGCTGCTGTTCAATCGCTCGATCCGCGAGAACCTGCTCGTCGGCAAACCCGACGCGACCGATGAGGAGCTGCGCACCGCCGCCGCCCGTGCCCAGGCGCTCGACTTCATCGATCGCGCCGAACAGGGCTTCGAGACCAATGCCGGCGAGCGCGGCCGCATGCTGTCGGGTGGCGAGCGCCAGAGGCTGTCGATCGCGCGCGCGCTGCTGAAGGATCCGCCGATCCTGATTCTCGACGAGGCGACCTCCGCGCTCGATGCCGTCACCGAGGCCAAGCTCAACGCCGCGCTCGACGAGGTGATGAAGGGGCGTACGACCTTCGTGATCGCGCACCGGCTCTCGACCATCCGCAACGCGACGCGCATCCTGGTATTCGAGAACGGGCGCGTGATCGAAAGCGGAACGTTCGATGAACTCGTGAGCAAGGGCGGACACTTTGCGGAACTCGCGAAAGCCCAGTTCATGGTGCAAGACAAGGCTCGCGCGACTCTGCCCGCACCGGACGGTGACGAGACCACCGTCAAGGCCTGATCGCGGGACGCTTTCATCGTGGAATTGAATGGCTCGCCCCTGTTCTGGAGCGTCGAGCCGGTATAGGTTCGCGACCTGCCGCAACCGCAGCGGCACCGGACACGCTTGAAACCCGAAAGCCCGTTTGCCCACCTCACGTTGCGAGGCGGGTTCTCAAAGGACCGGACCAGACCAGTGCAGACGCTTCGCCTGTTGTTCCGCAAGACCCCTATCAAGATCGTTGCTCTCGCCGCTGCCCTCGTGCTTGCGCCTCGCTTGGCCGGCGCAGAAGCGCTGCTGCTCGTCGAAGCCGACACCGGCAAGGTGCTGGAGGCGCAGAACGCGACCTATCCGTGGTACCCTGCCTCCGTCACCAAGCTGATGACGGCCTATGTGACGCTGAAGGCAGTGAAGGACGGCAAGGCCTCGCTCGACACGCTGCTGACGGTCTCGCCGACCGCAGCGTCGCAGTCGCCGTCGAAGATGGGCTACCGGCCGGGCACGCAGGTCACGGTCGACAACGCGCTGAAGATGATGCTGGTGAAGTCGGCCAACGACATGGCGGTGGTGCTGGCGGAAGGCATCGGCGGCTCGATCGACGGCTTCTCGATCATGATGAACGAGACTGCCCAGAAGCTCGGCATGACCCAGACGAGCTACGTCAATCCGAACGGCCTGCCCGCCGATGGCCAGATCACCTCGGCGCGCGACCTCGCGATCCTGGCGCGCGCCATCATCCGCGACCTCCCGGAATACGAGTACTTCGTCCACATCCCCTCGATCCGCTATGGCCGCCGCGTCGTACAGAACTTCAACCGGCTGATCGGGCGCTATCCGGGCGCGGACGGCTTCAAGACCGGGTTCATCTGCGCCTCCGGCTACAATCTGGTCGCATCCGCCACCCGCAACGGCAAGCGCCTGATCGCGGTCGTGCTCGGCGCGAGCTCGGGCCAGATGCGCGCCGTGCGCGCGATCCAGATGCTGGATCGCGGCTTCAACACCAACCAGCTCACCTGGCTGAAGGCGCCGCTCGGCAATGTCGAGCAGCTCGTTCCGGTCGACGCCACCCCGCCGAATCTGCGCGACGACATGTGCAATGGCCGGCGGCACCGCCCTGCGAGCGATGACGACGGCGAGGAGACGATCGCGGGCGCCGAGGGTGAAACCACCGCCGGCACGCTGCTCGCCGGACTTCAGGCTCCGGCGCTGAAGCCGTCGGAGATCCTCGCGGCGGCGCCGGTGCCGTCCGAGCCGGTGCTCGTCTATACCGGCCCGACCCGCACCGGTGCGGCCCTGATCGCCGCCGTGGCGGCGGACGCCGATGCCCAGGCCTCGGCAAGACACCGCGGCAAGAAGGCGCATGCCGCTGCCAAGAAGGACGCCAAGCCCGCAGCCCGGACCGCGGCCAAGAGCGACGGCGACGCCAAGGCCGGATCCAAGACGGCCGCCAAGCCTGCTGAGGCAAAGGCTTCCGACGCCAAGCCCACTGCCGTGCGCTCCGTCGCAGCCAAGCACGAAGCCGCCCCGAAATCAGCGGAAAAACCCGGATCCGACGCCGCCAAGCCCGGCAAGCCCAAAGCGGCCGCCAAGCCCAAGACCGCCGGCAAGCCGGCGCCAAAGGACGGCTGATACTGCGCCGCACGCCGGGGGCGGTTTAGCCGTCCATGGCCGGCGTCCGCAGCCTTTACCCTGCCTCTTTCGTCTACGCCCCGGCCGCTTGCCTTGCTCGGCCGGAAATTCGATATTGGCCGCCGAATGCCGCCCGGCACTGACCGGAGCCGCAGACACGTCAAGCGACCATAAGAGACGATCAGAGAGGAAGGTTCATGGAGCGCATCTGGCTCAAGCACTATCCAGCCGGCGTTCCCGCCGACATCGATCCCAGCAAGTACCAATCGCTGGTCGATCTGCTGGAGGAAAGCTTCAAGACGTTCGCTGACCGCCGCGCCTTCATCTGCATGGACAAGGCGATCAGCTACCGCGAGCTCGACGACATGTCGGTCGCGATGGGCGCCTACCTGCAGGGCCTGGGGCTCGCCAAGGGCGCGCGCGTCGCGTTGATGATGCCGAACGTGTTGCAATACCCGATCGCGATCTCGGCCGTGCTGCGCGCGGGCTACACCGTCGTCAACGTCAACCCGCTTTACACGCCGCGCGAGCTCGAGCACCAGCTCAAGGACTCCGGCGCCGAGGCGATCATCGTGCTGGAGAACTTCGCTCACACGGTGCAGCAGGTGGTGGGCCATACCAGCGTCAAGCACATCGTCATCGCCAGCATGGGCGACCTGCTCGGCTTCAAGGGCGTCATCGTCAATCTTGTCGTCCGGCGCCTGAAGAAGATGGTGCCGGCGTTCTCGCTGCCGGGCGCGGTGCCCTTCAACGAAGCGCTGGCCGCTGGCCGCAGCAAGCGCTTCCAGAAGCCTGCGATCGGCCCCGACGACGTCGCCTTCCTGCAATATACCGGCGGCACCACCGGCGTCTCCAAAGGCGCCACGCTGCTCCATCGCAACGTCGTCGCCAACGTGCTGCAGAACGACGCCTGGCTGCAGCCGGTCATGGACCGGCCGCCGCATGTCGATCAGCTGCTGATCGTCTGCGCGCTGCCGCTGTACCACATCTTCGCGCTGACCTGCTGCTTCCTGCTCGCGGTGCGCGCCGGCGGCGCCAATCTGCTGATCCCCAATCCGCGCGACATTTCCGGCTTCATCAAGGAGCTGATGAAGTACCAGGTCAACACCTTCCCGGCGGTCAACACGCTCTACAACGGCCTGCTGCACCACCCTGATTTCAAGAAGCTCGACTTCTCCAAGCTGAAGGTCTCCAACGGCGGCGGCATGGCCGTGCAGCGCCCTGTGGCCGAGCATTGGAAGCAGGTGACGGGCTGCAGCATCGCCGAGGGCTACGGCCTGTCGGAGACTGCACCGGTGCTGACCTGCAACGTGCCGACCTCGACCGAGTTCACCGGCACGATCGGCTTGCCGCTGCCCTCGACCTGGCTGTCGATCCGTGACGATGACGGCAACGAGGTGCCGCTGGGGCAGCCCGGCGAGATCTGCGCCAAGGGCCCGCAAGTGATGGCGGGCTATTGGAACAGGCCCGACGAAACCGCCAAGGTGATGACGGCAGACGGCTTCTTCCGCACCGGCGACGTCGGCGTCATGGCCGCGGACGGCTCGGTCAAGATCGTGGACCGCAAGAAGGACATGATCCTGGTCTCCGGCTTCAACGTCTATCCGAACGAGGTCGAAGAGGTCATCGCCACCCATCCGGGCGTGCTGGAGACCGCCGTGATCGGCCTGCCGGACGAGAAGACCGGCGAGGTCGTCAAGGCGTTCATCGTCAAGAAGGATCCCAACCTCACGCCCGAGGACATCATCAAGCACTGCCACGAGCAGCTGACCAACTACAAGGTGCCGAAGCAGATCGAGTTCAGAACCGAGCTGCCGAAGACCAATGTCGGCAAGATCCTGCGCCGGCAGCTGCGCGACGAGAAGAAGTCAGCCGCGGCAGCTTGAGACCATTGTCGCGGCAATGCCGGGCGTGCGATGACGGACACGTGAACACGGCGGACCGTTGCCGTTTCTGGCCCGCCGAATAGTGTGGTCCGTCTCGCGCGCCACACATCCAGGGGAAGGAGTAATTCAATGACCATTCAGGTAGGCGACAAGCTGCCGGAGGCCCAGTTCCGCGTCATGACCGGCGAAGGCCCGCAGGTCAAAACCACCGACGACATCTTCAAGGGCAAGAAAGTGGCGCTGTTCGCGGTGCCCGGCGCCTACACCGGCACCTGCCACAAGATGCATCTGCCCAGCATCTTCCTCAACGCGTACGCGATGAAGGACAAGGGCGTCGACACCATCGCGATCGTCTCGGTCAACGACGCCTTCGTGATGAACGCCTGGAAGCGCGACACCGACCAGCGCGACGAAGCCGTGTTCCTGGCCGACGGCAATGCCGAATTCACCAAGGCCATCGGCATGGAGCTTGACGCCTCCGGCGCCGGACTCGGCATCCGCTCCAAGCGCTACTCGATGCTGGTCGAGGACGGCAAGGTGACGAAGCTCAACCTCGAAGCCGCCCCCGGCAAGGTCGAGGTCTCCGGCGGCGACACCCTGCTCGGGCAGCTGTGAGCCAGCTTTCCTGACCTGGTCCGAAAGCCCGCGGCGCCCCCGCGGGCTTTTTTTCTGCTTCGATCGAGCCGGCGTTCGACCACGAGAAGAGCAAAGCAGCCGTCGCAGCGCCAATCATCGGTGAACAAGAGCCGCTCGGACGCGTTATAGGCCCCGGTTCTTGAAACAATGGGAGGCCAGCATCTTCAGCGAGCAGACCGAGCAACTGGCGCAGGAAGATGTCCGCAGCGCGCGCCCGCCATGGGCGCATGCACCTTCGTTTCCGATGGCCGCCGTCGTTTCGAACTTCCGTTGCGATATCCTGATCATTGGCGCCGGAATTACCGGCGCGATGATGGCCGAACGGCTGACCCGTCAAGGCCGCGACGTCGTCGTGATGGATCGCGAAAAGCCCTGCCGCGGCAGCACGGCTGCGAGCACGGCCATGCTGTTGTGGGAGATCGACCGGTCGCTGAGCGAGCTGTCGGTGATGATCGGCTTCGAGCGCGCTGCGCGGTGCTATCAGGCGAGTCTGCGGGCGGTGAACGAATTGATGCGTTTGGTCGGGGAGCGCAGGCTGCCTGGCGAGCTGCGGTCGAGACAATCGCTCTATCTTGCGCGAGAAGATGATTCCCGCTCGCTGCGGGAAGAGCTGGAGCAACGCGTTCGGGCCGGCCTACCCGGCACATTCCTCGATCACCGAACCCTGCTCGAGAATTTCGGGTTCGCCCGCGCCGGGGCGATTCTGTCTCCCGGCGCGGCCGAAGCCGATCCGGTCAAGCTCGCAAGTGGTCTGCTGTCCCTCGCGCTGTCGCAGGGCGCGCGCCTGGTCCATGGTGATGCGGTGGCTTTTGACAGCGGCAAGGCCAGTGCCACGGTCGGCCTCGACAGTGGACATGAGATCGAAGCCCGTCACATCGTCCTGGCGACAGGATATGCGATGCCATCGATCATCAAGCCGACGATCCATCGTGTCGCGTCGAGTTGGGCCGTCGCCACCACGCCCCAGCCACAGAATCTCTGGCGAGACGACGTGCTGATCTGGGAGAGCAGCGAGGACTATCACTATGGCCGGACCACGGCTGACGGGCGCATCATTTTCGGGGGAGAGGACGATGAGGACCTCATCGAGCCCGAAGCTCGCGACCGCGCCATTCCGGACAAGTCGCGGCGGCTCGCCGCAGAACTCTCGGCGCTGTGGCCGCGCGCGATCGTCGATTTCGACTATCAGTGGTCCGGAACGTTTGATACGACCGATGACGGGCTGCCTCTGATCGGCCCCGTTCCGCGCGCTCCCAACATCTATGCAGCCTACGGATACGGCGGCAACGGGATCACCTTCAGCTATCTCGCCTCCGAGCTGATCGCAGCCTTGATCGAAGGCCGCAGTTCACCGCTCCTGGACGATTTTGCCATCGAGCGGAGTTCGCCCGGGCATCCGTAATGGTGCCGCGACGTCAGCTGCGCACGTTCTTCTGCATCCGCGCCATCGCCACGCCGTCGCGCGCCAATTGATCGGCACGCTCGTTCTCGGGGTGGCCGGCGTGGCCCTTCACCCAGTGCCAGTTGACCTTGTGCGGCTTCAGCGCCTCGTCCAGACGTTGCCATAGCTCGGCGTTCTTGACCGGCTTCTTGTCGGCCGTCTTCCAGCCGTTGCGCTTCCAGCCATGAATCCAGCCAGTGATGCCCTGCCGGACATATTGGCTGTCGGTGTAGAGCTCGACCTGGCACGACTTCTTCAACGCCTCCAGCGCCGAGATCGCCGCCATCAGCTCCATGCGGTTGTTGGTGGTGTGCGGCTCGCCGCCCTTCAGCTCTTTTTCCTTGTCTCCAAAGCGAAGAATCGCGCCCCAGCCGCCCGGCCCCGGATTTCCCGAGCAGGCCCCATCGGTGTAGATGCTGACGACCGGATGCTCACTCACGCGGCGGCTCCTCCAATGCCATAGTCGCGCACGCTGGCGACGTTCTGATGGAAGCGCAGCTTGCGGACATATTCGAGCGGGTCCTTCGGCTTCACCAGCGCCCCCGGCGGCACGTTGAGCCAGTCGACCAGCCGCGTCAGCAGGAAGCGGATGGCGGCGCCGCGCGCCAGCAGCGGCAGCGCCTGCAGCTCGGCGTCTGACAGCGGCCGCGCGCGGCCATAGGCATTGAAGAACGCGCGCGCCTTGGTGACGTTGAGCGAATGATCGGCCTCGAAGCACCACGCATTGAGGCAGATCGCGACGTCATAGGCGAGGATGTCGTTGCAGGAGAACGGGAAGTCGATCAGCCCCGAAAGCTTGTCCCCGAGAAAGAACACGTTGTCGGGAAACAGGTCGGCATGAATGACGCCTTCCGGCAGGTGCGTCGGCCAGGAGCGCTCGAGATGGCCGAGCTCGGTCGAGAGCAGCGCCGAGAGACCGGCCTGCACCGTATCGGCGCGATCGGCCGCCTGGGCGAACAGCGACTTCCAGCCGGACACCGAGAGCGGATTCTTGCGCACCAGCGGGAAATCGCGGCCGGCCAGATGCATCCGCGCCAGCGCTTCGCCGACGCCAGCGCAATGCATAACGTTCGGCTTGCGCGGCCACATCCCTTCCAGAAAGTTGATGATCGCCGCGGGCCGGCCCGACAGACTCGAATAGACCGCACCGTCGCGGTTGCGCGCCGGCTGCGGACAGCTGACGCCGCGCTCGGCGAGATGCGCCATCAGGCCGAGAAAATAGGGCAGGTCATCCACCGCCACGCGCTTCTCATAGAGCGTGAGGATGTAGGCGCCCTTGGTGGTGTGGAGCAGGAAGTTGGAGTTTTCGACGCCTTCGGCGATGCCCTTGTAGGAGAGCAGCTCGCCGATGTCATAGGTCTTGAGGAAGTCCGCAAGCTCGTCGGCGGCGACATCGGTGTAGACCGCCATGCGCTATCCCAGTGATCGAAGTTCGCCTGCCCCCGCCTCTCCGATGCGAACTTCGTCATCGAACAGGCCCGTTGCGCCTTTCATCGCGCATGCGGGCGCCGCGTTCAAGGCCGATGGGCCGTCGAGGGCGGAAAAGACGGCGCCCGATTTACTCGGCCGCAGCTTCCGGCCGCAGCGAGCGCGGCAGCGGGAAGAACTCGTTCTCCTCAGCCGCCGAGACCGTCTCGACATGGAGCACGTAGCGCTCGGCAAAGGCGCCCATGATCTCCTCGACGATCACCTCCGGCGCCGAGGCCCCGGCGGTGATGCCAAGGCTCTTGATGCCCTCGAAGCGCGCCCAGTCGATGTCCGAGGCGCGCTGCGCCAGCACGGCGATCGGACAGCCCTCGCGCTCGGCGACCTCGCGCAGGCGCTGCGAGTTCGACGAGTTCGGCGCGCCGACCACGATCAGCGCGTCGACCACCGGGGCCACCTTCTTGACCGCCAGCTGGCGGTTGGTGGTGGCGTAGCAGATGTCTTCCTTGTGCGGGCCCGAGATGTTCGGGAAACGACCCTTGAGCACGGCCACGATGTCGGCAGTATCGTCGATCGACAGCGTGGTCTGGGTGACGAAGGCGAGGTTGTTCGGATCCTTCGGCGTAAAGGTCGCCGCGTCCTCGGCGGTCTCGATCAGGGTCACGGCGCCCGCAGGCAGCTGCCCGACGGTTCCGACCACCTCGGGGTGGTGGGAATGGCCGATCAGCAGGATCTCGCGACCACGCTTGAAATGGATGGCGGCTTCGCGGTGGACCTTGGTCACCAGCGGGCAGGTCGCGTCAAGCGAGAAGAAATTGCGCGCCTGGGCCTCGGCGGGAACCGACTTCGGCACGCCATGGGCCGAAAACACCACCGGTGCATTGGTACTGTCGGGGATCTCGGCCAGCTCCTCGACGAAGATCGCGCCCTTGGTCTTCAGGCTGTCGACGACGTATTTATTGTGCACGATCTCGTGGCGGACATAGACCGGGGCGCCATAGATGGCGAGCGCCCGCTCCACGGTATCAATGGCGCGGACCACGCCGGCGCAGAAGCCGCGCGGCGAACAAAGCACGATTTTGAGGTCTGGTTTGGCTGCCATGGGCTGATCTAAGGGCCTGATCTGTGCGGGCTTGTTGCGGCGACCGGAGCACCCCGGGCCGGCAAGCGGGGGCGGTCGAGACGTCACGGCTTCGAGCTTAAACGCGTTTGAGTAGGACTTGGGACTGCTTTCGAGCGCTGTCAAGGCCGTTTTCGTCAGGCCATTGCGCCCCGCCCCCGGGACGGCTTATATAGGGCGAATTCCCCGTCATCGCCGATGACCGCAGGTTTCGCCTCCCAGGGCCGGGGCGGAGCACAAAGGAGATTTGCCATGAGCAACGCCCCGCTGATGCCGAAGGCAACTGCCGTGTGGCTGGTCGACAATACCGCGCTGACCTTCGACCAGGTCGCCGATTTTACCAAGATGCACCCGCTGGAGGTGCGCGCCATTGCCGACGGCGACGCCGCCCAGGGCATCAAGGGCATGGACCCGATCTCGACCGGCCAGCTCACCCGCGAGGAGATCGAAAAGGCGGAGCGCGACCCGAATTACCGGCTCCGGCTGCAGGAGAGCAAGGTCGTGCTGCCGCCGCAGCCCAAGCGCAAGGGGCCGCGCTATACCCCGGTGTCGCGCCGCCACGAGCGCCCGAGCGCCATCCTGTGGCTGGTGCGGAACCATCCCGAGCTCAAGGACGCCTCGATCATGCGCCTGGTCGGCACCACCAAGAGCACCATCGCCAGCGTGCGCGACCGGACCCATTGGAACGCGCAGACGCTGACGCCGATGGATCCGGTGACGCTGGGCCTGTGCTCGCAGATCGAACTCGATTTCGAGGTGCAGCGCGCCGCCAAGGAGAAGCCGCTCGACGCCAATTACAGCGGCGCCACCCTGCTGCCGGCCTCCGAGACCACCCGCAAGGACGAGTACGAGCCTGCGGGGCGCGACGAGGACGACCTCAACGTCGACGCCGTGTTCGCCAAGCTCAAGACCATCGGCGGCAAGAAGCACGACGAGGACGAGGAATAGGACGCGGGGCGCGTCCGGCTCTCTCGCTTCACTCGCGGGCGCTAGCCCAGCCTTCGGTGTCGTCCCGGCGAACGCCGGGACCCATGACCACCGGCTTGGGTTACGGTCCGAGATGGTTGTGACTCAGCGCCTGGTTCCTCACTCCCGCTGCGGCGTATGGGTCCCGGCTCAAGGCCGGGACGACGGTGGTGCTGGGGCGAGAGACGCGCGACAAACTCAGCTTCGGGACACTCAAACCTTCCCAACCTTCCCAAAAAAATGGCGCCGGGGATGCCGGCGCCATCGCAGTCTTGGGAGGAACGCAACAAATCAGAACTTGTAGGTGATGCCGGCGCCGACCAGCCACGGGTCGATGTTGGCGCGGCCTGTGACGGGAATCGCCCCGTTGACGGTCGCCGAGTAGTTCGGCTGCAGCCACAGCTTCTTGACGTCGACGTTGAAGCCCCAGTGCTTGTCGAGCATGTAGTCGAAGCCGAACTGGACCGCGGCGCCCCACTGGTTCGAGATGTGCAGGTTGGTGACGGCGAGGCCGTTGAACACCTGATTGGCCGCGCTCTGGTTGAAGAACACCGTGTAGTTCACGCCGGCGCCGACATACGGCTTGAACGCGCCGAAATCGGTGAAGTGATATTGCAGCGTGAGGGTCGGCGGCAGCAGCCAGGCCTTGCCGACATTCAGACCATCCAGCGTGCCGGTGCCGCTGATCGAGTGACGCGTGACGCCGAGGATCAACTCGGCGGCGATGTTCCTGGTGAAGAAGTAGCTGATGTCGAGCTCGGGCACGACCTGATTGGAGATCTTCAGGCCCGAATTCGGCGACGACAGCGCCGGCACGCCGGTGACGTTGACGGTCGAGCCGCCGGCATCCGGAAGCACGCCCAGCGCGCGGACGCGGATCATCCAGGGATTCCAGGCTTCGACCACCGGCGCCTTCGTATAGACCGGCGCCGCCGGCAGGTCCGCTGCTTGCGCGGAACTCATGGCTCCGCAGACCGCCGCCAGCACCAGCAGCGACGACGAGAGTTGGAATGTTCTATTCATCGAGGTCCCCATAGCCACACTTGAGCTACACTTCCGCTTGATCCGCGCAGCAAAGCCGCGCCTTGCGGTCACAGATGTGGCAGGGACGCCATCGGCTTGGATTTGATCTCAATCAATCGGCGTTGTTGCAGCGCCGATGTCACGCAACTGTTGCAGTGAAGTCACGCGCCATGAGAGGCGCTTGCACTTGCGCTCAGGGGCGGTCGGGATGGTTCATCATGTATTCGCCGAGATCGCGCTGGCGGCGGTCGGCGCGCGCCTCGGCGCGCTGCCGCTGCACGTCGCGGTCCTTGCGGCAGGCGACATATTCCGCGGATCCCGGCGCGACCTTGCCGCCGGCCTGGCAGACCGCATCGTCGTCGTCATTGCCGAGCGCCACCGCGGGACCCTGATTGCGCGAGGCGCAGGCCGTGAGCGAAAGCACGGCCATCAGCACCAGGGTCAGGCGGGCGGAGGTCTGTCGCATCGAATGGTCCATTCTCTTCAATCGGGCTGGCCGTTGCTTGACGGCAATGGACGCCGGGGTCAAGCCCTGCCAACCGTCCACGACGCTACGGGGCTGTCACGACAGACGAGATGACCAGTTAGTTGCTCCATCATGCCCGGGCTTGTCCCGCCTGCGCGGCCGAAGCCGCTTCGGCGCGGCGAAGGCCCGGGCATCCACGTCGTTCCAAGTGTGCCGCTCGACGTGGAAGGCCGGGACAAGCCGGCCATGACGACGCGGAGACAGACGGGCGCAAAACTGCGACGGTCAAATGCGGTAGCTCTGCGGGTCAAGCCGGCCGCAGCTGCCAGCAGCGCGGCATCACACCCGGCTCTTCAGCGCCTCGCCGATCTCCTCGAGCACCTTGGGATCCTCGATCGTGGCCGGCATGCTCCACTGCTCGCCGTCGGCGATCTTCTTGATCGTGCCGCGCAGGATCTTGCCGGAGCGTGTCTTCGGCAGCCGGCCGACGGTGATCGCGAGCTTGAACGCCGCGACCGGACCGAGCTTGTCACGCACCAGCGCAACGATCTCCTTCTCGATCACCGAGGGGCTGCGTGACACACCGGCCTTGAGCACCAGGAAGCCACAGGGCACCTCGCCCTTGATCGCGTCCTTGATGCCGAGCACGGCGCACTCGGCGACATCGGGATGCGAGGCCAGGATCTCCTCCATACCGCCGGTCGAGAGCCGGTGGCCGGCGACGTTGATGATGTCGTCGGTGCGGCCCATCACGAAGACATAGCCGTCCTCATCCTTAAAGCCGGCATCCGAGGTCTTGTAGTAGCCGGGGAACTCGCTGAGATAGGACTCCTTGAAGCGATCCTCCTGCTGCCACAGCGTCGGCAGGCAGCCGGGCGGCATCGGCAGCTTGATCACGATCGAGCCCATCGTGTTCGCCGGAACGGGCTTCGCCGCCTCGTCGACGATGTCGACCTGATAGCCGGGCATTGGCACCGTCGGCGAGCCGTGCTTGACGGGCAACAGGCCGAGGCCCACCGGATTGCCGGCGATGCACCAGCCGGTCTCGGTCTGCCACCAATGGTCGATCACCGGCACCTTGAGCTGCTGCTCGGCCCATTCCACCGTCGGCGGATCGGCGCGCTCGCCGGCCAGGAACAGCGTGCGGAACTGCGACAGATCGTATTTGCGCAGGAAGGCGCCCTCCGGATCATCCTTGCGGATGGCGCGAAACGCGGTGGGCGCGGTGAACAGTGCGACAGCCTTGTGCTGGTTGATGACACGCCAGAACGCGCCGGCATCCGGCGTGCCGACCGGTTTGCCTTCGTACATCACCGAGGTCGCGCCATGGATCAGCGGGCCGTAGATGATGTAGCTATGGCCGACCACCCAGCCGATGTCGGAGGCGCACCACCACACCTCACCCGGCTTGATGCCGTACAGGTTCTCCATCGACCATTTCAGCGCGACCAGATGCCCGCCATTGTCGCGCACCACGCCCTTCGGCTTGCCGGTCGTGCCGGAGGTGTAGAGGATGTAGAGCGGATCGGTCGCCAGCACCGGCACGCAGGGCGCGAGCTTGCCGTTGGCGAGCGCGGATTTGCGGAGCGCCGCCCAGTCGTAGTCCCGGCCGGGCTTGAGCTCGCAGACATGCTCGGGACGCTGCAGGATGATGCAGGCCTTGGGCCTGTTGTCGGCGAGCTCGATCGCCTGGTCGAGCAGCGGCTTGTACTGCACGATGCGGCCGGGCTCGATGCCGCAGCTCGCCGACAGCACGAGCTTCGGCGTCGCGTCGTCGATGCGGGTCGCGAGCTCCTTGGCGGCGAAGCCGCCGAACACCACCGAATGCACCGCGCCGATGCGCGCACAGGCGAGCATCGCGACCATCGCCTCGGGCACCATCGGCATATAGAGGATGACGCGGTCGCCCTTGCCGACGCCGAAATCCTGCATGATGGCGGCGAGCGTCTGCACCTCCTTCAGCATCTCGGCGTAGGTGATCCTGGTGACGGAGTCCGTCAGCGGCGAATCATGAATCAGCGCCAGCTGCTCGCCCCGGCCGGCGGCGACGTGGCGGTCGAGCGCGTTGTAGCAGGTGTTGACGACGGCCCCGGCAAACCAGCGGCCATAGGCGCCCATCGTGGGATCAAAGACCTGCTTGGCCGGCTCGATCCAATCGATCGCACGGGCGGCCTCGGCCCAGAACCCTTCCGGATCCTGCAACGACCGTGCATGGACCTCGTGATAGCGGCTCGCAGCGCTCATGACGTTTCCCCAAGATCTGTGTTTATTCCCGACTATTGTCACGGGACAAAGCGACAGTTCAAGCGGTCATGAATTGATCCAGATCAGGCGCAACCTGGGGTCACCGTCATTTTCCCGGCCAGATCAATGCGCTGCCTCGCGCAACGCGTCCAGCCGGCGCTGCAGGGCTAGACGAAGGTCGTAGCCGGGCCTGCCGAAGCGGGCGTTGCGCTCGGCGATGAAGTCGCGTTGCGAGCTGCGCAGCTCGGCGGCGGTGCGGCCGCGCGAGGACTTCAGCAGCCGGGCGTAGCTTTCGGAAACGCCGAGATCCAGCACGGAAAGCTGGGGGTCCGCACAGATGACCTTCTCGACCTCGCGCACGGCGGTGGCGCAATCGAACGACGGGCCGCTGCGCTCCGACGGTGCGTTCAACGGACGCGGCGGCTCGGCGCCGAACTTCTTGATCTCGGCGATCATGATGCGACGGCCGTTGGCGGCGTTCTCGTTGCCGGGATCGAGGCGCAGCGCGGCTTCGTAGTCGGCCAGCGCCTTGGCCCGCTCGCCCATCTTCTTGAACAGCACCGCGCGGTTGTTGTAGGTGAGCGCAAAGCCGGGATCGAGACGCAGGGCGGCGTCGTAGTCGTTGAGGGCCGAGCCGAGCTCGTTCTTGAACTGATAGGCATCGCCGCGGTTGGTAAGGAAGTTGGGGCGCGGCTGCAGCCTGATCGCCTGATCATAATCGGCGATCGCCTTGTCGTAGTCCTTCATGGTGGCGTAGGTGAGGCCGCGATTGTCGTAATACTCCGGTACTTTCGGATCACGCCGTATGGCCTCGCTGTCATCGGCGAGCGCCTTGTCCATCTGGCCCAGTTTTTTGTAGGCCGCGCCGCGATTGGTGAAGGTGCGCGGCCGGTCCGGATCGAGACGGATGGCCTCGTCGTAGTCGCGCACGGCTTTCTCGTTGTCGCCGCGCAGATAGAAGGCCACGCCGCGATCGGCATAGGCCTGCGCAAAATCCGGCTTCAGGCGGATGGCCTGATCATAGTCGGCCAGTGCGCGATCGAGCCGGCGCTGGCCGGTGTAGACGATGCCGCGCAGCTCATAGGCTTCGGCATCATCGGGATCGAGCGAGATTGCCATGCTCAGATCCGCCGCGGCCTTGCCGGCATCACCGCCGGCCTCGCGCATCAGATCCCCCCGCAGCCGATAGGCACGCGCATTCTTGCCGTCCAGCGCGATGGCGCGGTCGAGGTCCTTCAGAGCCTGGGTCAATCCACCGGAGGTGCGGGCATGCGCGTCGGCGCGCGCGACGAGCGCGATGGACTGATCCTTCGAGTTCGCAGCCTGCGCGATCGCGGCGGTGCAGACGCTGATCAGCTCGGATGGCGGCGCCTTGCTGCCCAAGGCGCAATCGGTGTCTGCGGCCAACGCCGGCATGGCTCCGAAGCCGAAGACAATTCCAGCCGCGAGACGGAGCGCGCGGTAAGATGAGCGGGGGGACATCGAATGAACGAGAGCGTGCATCGGCGTGGGCTCGGCCTTGTCTGCGATCGGAGCGGGTTGAGAGACGCAGGTCTCTCCCATTGTCGCCCTTCGCCGGAACCCGGTTCAAGCCGTGCGGCCGATGGTTAACGGCCGGCCGCTCCGTTGAGCCGCCGCAGGCGATCCTCCATCGCCCTCTTGAGATCATAGCCGGGCCGACCGAAGGCGGCGTTGCGCCGCGCGATGAAGGCGTCCTGCTCGCGTTGCAGGGCGCGTATCGCCGCCGGCCGTGTTGCCGCGCGAACGATCCGGGCCTGCGAGGCATCGATCTCCCGATCGAGGTTGGCGAGTTCGGGATCGGCGCAGATCGCCTTCTCGACGGCACGCCGCGCGGTCGCGCAATTGAAGCTCGGCCGTCCCGCCACCGCCATCTGTGCGCCGAGACGTTCGAGCTCGAGCGCGAGCGCATGGTAGTTGCTGCGCGCACTGGCGTGCTCGGGGTTGAGCCGCAGCGCCGCGGCGAAATCTGCCAGCGCCTTCGGACGGTCGCCGTTCTTCCGATGCAGCTCACCGCGCGCATTGAAGATGTTGGCGAGCGCCGGATCGAGCTGCAGGGCGATGTCGTAGTCCGCGATGGCGCGATTGGTCTCGCCACGGGTGATGAAGATCGAGGCCCTCGCGATCAGCGCATTGATGCGATCACTTTTGGCCGCCTTGCCATTGTCGATGACCGCGTTGCATTCGGTGATCACCTTGTCCGCGTCATGTGCCTCGGACGCTGCGAGGCAGGCGCCTGCGTCGACGACCGGCTCTTTGCCGGGCTCTGCGGCCCCCAGCGCATGCGCCGGGGTAACGGCTAGCCATCCCAGCACCACGAGCACGGCAAGAGGACCCGACCTGAGCCGGTGAACGGCTGTGGCAACCGAGGAGGCGATCTCAGACAAGGCAGGCGCTTCTCTCAAAGGGACGGCAATCGAGGTCAAATCCAGGGACACCCAACTATACAGCGGCGGCTCCGCCGCGACAGGCCTCTCCTGCGCCACCCACGCCGGATCCTGCGCCGTCGCCGGAACAGACCACCAGAATTGACGTGCAATTGAACGTCGTGCACGTCGCACTCGCGGAGTTGGGATGGAGGCACGAAGGGCAGTACGAGCACCGCTTGAACCTCCTGCGGTTCCCGTAGACAGAACTCCCATGACGATTTTGACAGAGCATTCGCGCGCACGCGGCGTTATTGCGTCCCCGGCGCGCTATTTTTACTTCAACATGGCCCTGGCCTGCATGGCCACAGCCTTTCTCGGCTTTGCGCCGACCTACTGGCTGCCGCTGGCGCGTGGTGCGTTCTCCGGTTCGCCCGTGGTTCATTTCCACGGCTTCCTGTTCTTCAGCTGGACACTGTACTTCGCGCTGCAGAGCTGGCTCGCTGCATCGGGCCGCACGGCTTGGCACCGCTCGTTCGGTATCGTCGGCGTGTCGCTCGCCACGGCGATGACGATTTTCGGCTTCCTCGTGGCGGTGGAAGCAATGAAGCGATCCGCCGCGATCGGGCAGACCGACGCAGGCATCGCCTTTTCGATCGTGCCGCTGAGCGGAATCGCCTTCTTCGCAACCGTCTTCGCGGCCGCCGTGATACAAGCCAGGAAGCCGGAAACCCACAAGCGGCTGATGCTGCTCGCCGGAATCTCGCTGCTCGACGCCGCCGTCGCGCGCTGGTTTCTCACCTTCCTCGCACCGCCGGGCCCACTCGGCCCGCCGCCGGTGTTCGTCACCATCCCGCCGGCCTTCGTCGCCTATCTGCTGCTCGTCGTCGCGATCGTCTACGACCGCCGTACATTCGGGCGCGTCCATCCGGTCTACCTTTATGGCGGGCTGGCGCTGATCGCAGTGAAGCTTCTCAATTGGCCGATCAGCATGACCTCGGCATGGCATGCGATCGCGGGCGGCATGCTGGCGATGGCGCAGTAGCCGCGCAATCGATCCCTCCTCCTGATTGCGGGGCGCCGGAGGCGACGAGCAATCCAGGGCCGCATTGACGCCCTGGATTGCTTCGCTTCGCGCGCAATGACGCGGAGACACCTAACTCCGGCAGGTCAATCCGCCATCGACCACCAGCATGATGCCGGTGACGTATTTTGATTCGTCGGAGGCGAGGAACAGCGCCGCATGGGCGACGTCGAAGGCGTCGCCCATATGGCCCATCGGCACCTGCGCGTCGCGCTTCTTCCACATCTCCTCGACGTCGCCCTTGGCGTAGCTCGCAGCTAAGCCCGCTGAGTGCTCGACCATCGGCGTCTTCATCAGGCCGGGCAGGATCGCGTTGACGCGGACGTGCTTGGGCGCGAACTCGACCGCGGTGGTGCGCGTCATCTGGTTCATCGCCGCCTTGCTGGCGCCGTAGCTGACATAGGAGATGCCGACCTGGCGGATCGAGGCCACCGAGGAGATATTGATGATGGAGCCGCCGCCCTGCGCGGTCATGACGGGAATGACGTGCTTCATGGCGAGATAGGCGCTCTTCAGGTTGACCGCGAACACGCGGTCCCACTCGGCCTCCTCGACGTCCACGACGCTGCCCATCTCGGCAATGCCGACATTGTTGTCGAGCACGTCGATCCGGCCGTAAGCCGCCATGCAGGCCTTGACCATCGCCTCGACCTCGGCAGCCTTCGAGACATCGGCGGTGAATGCTTCGGCCCGGCCACCCTCACCGGTGATGATCGCCGCCGTTTCAGCCGCAGCTTCCCCGTTGCGGTCGACGCAGAATACTTTCGCGCCGTGACGCGCAAAGGTGACCGCCGTCGCCTTGCCGTTGCCCCAGCCCGGCCCGATCGAGCCGGCGCCCACGACCAGTGCCACCTTGCCCTCGAGACGTCCCATCGCGCTCTCCCGTCGTTTGCTTGTTATTCGCTGCAGGCGCTCATCGTGATCGTGGCGGCGCCGATGTCACGACCGAAGATATCCGAGATCGTCCGGCATTGCCCCTCGGCGCAGATCCGCCATTCGCCGGCGGCTCCGGAATTGCCGAGCACGATCCGCTGCAGCGGCGCGCGCTGCAGCTGCCATTGGAACCAGCCGTCGACCAGCCGCGCCTCGGGCGGCGGCTCCATGCCTGCGCCGGAGCCCTTGACACGCGCCTGCACCAACGCGAGGCCCTCAGGCGTCACCCGCCAGTCCTCCTGCCATGCCGTCTTCTCGACCGAATGAGTCCAGGCCAAGGTGAAGCCGGCCAACGCCAGCGCCTTCACCATGCCCGATGACGCCAGACAGAGGCTCAAGCGGAAGCCACCACGGCCGACGGCGGCCGCTGCCGCCACTGCCACGCCACGATCGCCACCGCCAGCACGAAGCCCACAACGTCGCTGTAGGGGAATTCGCCGAGCAGGCAGACCGATGCGATGAACGCCAGCAGGCGCTCGACCACGGTCATGCGCGTGAACAGGAAGCCGATCGCGACCATGCCGAACAGCGCGATCGCGACCAGCGCTTTCACGCCTGCATACGCGACCGCGCCGGCGAAACCGAGATGCGCTTCCATCGGGTCGCCGGGTTGCAGCATCAGCGCGGGCGAATAGACGAACAGGAAGGGAATGACGTAGCCGGCGAGCGCGATCCGCATCGCCTCCCAGCCGATCTTGTCCGGGTTCTCCTTGGCGATCGGCGCGGCGGCCAGCGCCGCCAGCGCCACCGGCGGCGAGAGATCGGCCATGATGCCGTAATAGAACGCGAACATGTGGCTCGCGATCAGCGGCACGCCGAGCTTGGCCAGCGCAGGCGCGGCGAGTGCTGCGGTGATGATGTAGGTCGGAATGGTCGGAATGCCGGTGCCGAGCAGGATCGACAGCAGCATCGTCATGATCAGCGCCGCGAACAGGCTGGTCTTGCCGAGGCCGATCACCCAGCTGCCGAAGATCGATCCGACGCCGGTCTGGGTCATCATGCCGATGATGACGCCGACGATGGCGCAGGCCATACCGACGGTCAGCGCGGACTTGGCGCTTTCGGCCAGCGAGTCGCGGCACGCATGCAGGGTGCCCATGCCGCCGCGCACGAAGCCGGTAATGACGACCAGCGCGACGACGACGGAGCCGACCGGAACGATCTGCAGGCCGTTGCGCGACAGTGCACCGACCACGAGCGCGAGCCCGATCCAGAACACGTAGCGCAGCACCTGGTTGGAGAAGCCCATCGTGATCGAGGTGCCCAGGATCAGCGCCACCGTGAGCGCAAGGCCCATCGAGCCGGCATAGAGCGGCGTGAAGCCTTCGAACAGCATGTAGACCAGCGCGGCCAGCGGCAACACGAGATACCAGCGCGCCACCAGCGCCTTCCAGGCGCTCGGAATCTCCGACGGCTTCATGCCGGTCAGGCCGTGCTTGCCGGCCTCCAGATGCACCATCCAGAACGCCGAAGCGAAGTAGAGAATGGCTGGGATCACCGCAGCCTTGACGATGACCGAGTAGTCGACGCCGAGCGTCTCGGCCATGATGAAGGCCACCGCGCCCATGACCGGCGGCATGATCTGGCCGCCCATCGACGCTGTCGCCTCCACGCCAGCCGCGAAGGCGCGGCGGTAGCCGAACCGGATCATCAGGGGAATCGTGAACTGGCCGACGGTGACGACGTTGGCGACGCCGGAGCCCGAAATCGTGCCCATCATGCCCGAGGCGAACACCGCGACCTTCGCCGGGCCGCCGCGGGTGCGGCCGAACAGGCCGAGCGACACATCGGTGAACAGCTGGATCATGCCGGCATGCTCGAGGAACGAGCCAAACAGAATGAACAGGAAGATGTAGGTCGCCGAGACGTAGATCGGCACGCCGTAGAAGCCCTCGGTGCCGAACGACAGATGCGTGATGATCTGGTCGAAGTCGTAGCCGCGGTGGTTGAGCGGCGCCGGCAGATACTGGCCGAAGAACCAGTACAGCAGGCAGACGCCGCACATCAGCGGCAGCGCCAGGCCCATCAGCCGGCGCGTGCCCTCGAAGATCAGCACGGCCAGCAGCGTTCCGACCACGAGATCCGCACGGGTCGGATCGCCATCGCGCGCAATCAGGTCCGCGTAGAAGATCCACTGATAGAGCCCGCACAGGAAGCCGATGGCGCCGATGGCCCACCCCACGATGCGCCCCGCATCGGACTTGGCGGTGAAGTTGCCGATCAGGCCGAAGGTGAGCAGCAGCAGGAAGCCGACATGGACGCCCCGCACGACCTGGCTCGGCAGATAGTTGAAGGCGGCGACGTAGAGCTGGAACACCGCGAAGGCCAGACCGATGCCGTAAGCGAGATAGCCCCAGCGACCGGGACCGAAGCCTTCGGGAAAGCCGTGCTCGAAATTGTCGAACTCGACCTTGACCGGCGTTTCCATGTTCACGGCTTCAATTTTCATGATCCCCCCACGCCCCATCAGGCGCTGCCGACCATGGCCGCAACCACCTGAACGATAAACTGCGCGGGAGGGTCTCCCGCGCAGCCAACTGCGAATGCCCGGGCTGCGAGGCAGGCCGGGCGATCGACGCCCTCCCTACTTGAGGACGCCTTTCTCCTTGTAGTAGCGGATCGCGCCCGGGTGCAGCGGAACCGGGCCTTCCTGCGCCGCCGTCTCGAGCTTGATCTCCTTGCCGGCGGCGTGCGCATTGACGAGCTCGGGCAGCGACTCGAAGATCAGCTTGGTCATCTGATAGGCGAGGTCGTCCGAGACCGCCGAGCTGGTGACGAGATAGTTGATCACGGCGGCGGTCGGCACGTCCTTGTCCTGGCCGGTATAGGTGTTGGCCGGAATGGTCGCGGCCACGAACGGGGGCCCGATCTTGTCCACGACCTCCTTAGGCACCGACACCACCGTGATCGGCGACGAGGTCGAAAGGTCCTTCAGCGAAGCGACGCCGAGCCCGGCGGATTGCAGCGTTGCACCCAGCTGCCGGTTCTTCATCAGATCGACGGATTCGGCGAACGGCAGATACTCCACCTTGCCGAGATCCTTGTAGCTCATGCCCGCCGCGGCGAGGATCGCGCGCGAGTTCAGCTCAGTGCCGGATTTCGGCGCGCCGACCGACAGGCTCTTGCCCTTCAGGTCAGCCAGCGTCTTGATGCCGGACTCGGCGGTTGCCACGATCTGGATGTAGTTCGGATAGATCGCGCCAATCGTACGGAGCTTGTCCAGCTTGGTCTTGAAGCCGGCCTCCTCCTCGCCGTTCCAGGCCGATTTCAGCGAGTCGCCAAGGGCGAAGGCGAGCTCGCCACGGCCCTGCTGCAGCAGGATCAGGTTCTCGACCGAGGCTTTGGTGGCCTGGACCTGGGTCTTCACGTTCGGGATCTTGTCACCGTAGATCTTCCCGATCGCGACGCCGAGCGGATAATAGACGCCCGAAGTTCCGCCGGTGAGCACGTTGATGAAGCTCTGCGCATGGGCCGCGGGAGCTGCCAGCAGGCAGGCGGCGGCCAGGAACGATCCGGTTGCAGCGCATAAGAATTTCGAGAAATGCATGTATCCTCCCATTGATTTTACCGGCAAATTGGACGGATGCGGGCGCTGGGTCAACCCATCCGAAAGAAGGGCCGACCGCAATGTCCTCTTCCGGAGCCGCAGGACCATGAGCTATGCGGCCACGCTCTCAACCTTGCATTGACGGTGTCGGACGACTGCACCTCAAGTGCGGCCACCGACACCACGCCGCAGCTCACTGGAAGGTCATGTCGAGGCATTTGGAGATGTCCGAGCCCAACCCGGACGAGATCGTGATGCAGCCGCGCACCTTCTGCTGCGTCGCGTCTGCCACCCAGATCGAATAGCCACCATTTCCAAAGAAGGAATTGGTGTTTGCCGGCTCGGTCTCGGTGGCATCGAATTCGTATTTCGAGTCGGTGTCGAACACCCGCGGCTTCTTGGTGCAGCCACCATCCGCCTGGACGTTGATGACCTCCTTGTTGTCGCGGGTCAGTGACAGCGACACCTGGCAGCGAAAATATTCCGAGGTCTTCACGTTAAAGAGGTAGGCGTAGGACTTGCAAACGGCCGTGTTCAGCTTGCCGGCGGAGAGACCGCGGCTGCAGGCAATGCGCTGGTTGTTGGACAGCTTGAAGTCGTCGGCCCGCGCGGCGGATGCCAACGTCACCAGTGACAGCGCCGTAAACCAACCGATCTTCGTGGCGAGGCTCATCCGAATCATCCCCAAAGTGTTTTATTGGCCTATGCTTCTAAACCACGCTGCAGGATAATCACGAGATCAGCGAATGGAAAATCCGTAAGCGATCACATGCGCTGCGAACGGGCGACGTCGACGCCTTCGCCAACGTTCGCGATTTGTTCGATCGATCGAGAATTGGAGGAGGAGGATATGAGCAGCCCGTTTCTGAAAGCCCTTATTGCACTCGGCGCGGTGTGCGCGCTGACCAGCGTCAGCCGCGCGGCTCCGCCCGAGCCGTGGGACCTGAAGCCCAGCATGGGCTACGCCTATGGCAAGGACGGCAAGACGCTCGCCTACAAGATGGGCACCAAGAACGCCGACATGCTGCTGAAGGGCGCCAAGAAGGTGCCAAAGGGAACGCTGTTCTTCGTCGGCCAGAATGGCCAGCTCTACATGCGGACGGCGCCCTATCTCGAAGGCGACGGCAGCTTCTCGTTCGGGGCGGACGAGTGAGCGCGAATCATCAACGCCGTCGTCCCGGCGAAAGCCGGGACCCATAAACACCGTCCTCGCTTATCGGGTCCGCTGGAGCAACGTTCGTCACGATCACAACGTCCTGAGATTCTGGGTCCCGGCTTTCGCCGGGACGACGCTGGGGTGTGCATCGCGCATCCGAACGGATGCGCCAGGCGAGCTCCTCAGAACGCAGCCGCCAGCTCCTTGGCGCCAGGGAGATTGCTCAGCGAGTCCATTCTGGCATCGGTGACCGCGAGCAGCTTCGCCACGGTGTTGTGGCGGACGGCGACGGGATTGCGCTCATAACCGCCGCGCTGGAAGAAGTTCGCGGTCGGGACCTGGTCGCGCATGTCCAGCGGCATCGTCACCATGTCGAAGCCGGTGCCGTCGCCGGTCAGGTTCATCATCTCGAGCTCGGCGGCCGAGAGCGGCCTCGTGTAGCCCTTGGCGCGCGCGAACAGCACCGACGTCAACAGCTTGTGGGTCTGCAGCATCGGCCCGACGTCGATATCCAGCACCATCGCATGCATCGCCCAGCCCTGCGGGGTATTGCCGATCTTCTCATGCGCCGACCACTCGTCGGGCACGGAGCGCGCGATCGCGACCATCTTCTTCAGGACGGCCAGCTTGTGCTCCATCGCGCCGCGCGCCGGGCCCGACGTGTGCGCGACGCGCTCGCCGAGCAGACGGATGAACAGCGGCCCCTGCTCCGCCAGCAGCTCGACACTGTTGGTCGTCAGCAGCTGATTGTAACCGATCGCGGTCGAGATCGCCCGGTTGCCCTTGAAGCCCGATTGCGAGTCGTGCTTGCCGTTGCCCCCGGTCTCGAAGGCATAGACGCGCACCGCCTGCTCCCGCGTGAGCCCGGCGGCGGCAGCGAAGCGTGCGTAGGCGCGCTTGAAATCGATGTCGTTGTTCGGTCGCTGCGGCGACCATTGGAAATGCTCCTGCGCCGCCTTCACGAGGTCGGCGACGACAGGGATGTATTTGCGCTCCCGCGGCTCGCCTTCAGGCTCCGGCTCCGGATTCACGGGCCGCTTCGGACCGCTGTAGACCGGCGGCTGCTCCAGCACATAATCGTCGAGCCCGATCGGCTGCCGGTCGCGACGCTTGGCGTTGCGCGTCCGGCGCTTGTCGGAGATCGCCTTCCAATAGGCTCCCGCCTCCTGGTCGAACGCGGCGCGGGCCTGCTGATATTCGGCGAGCTTGCGCTGGTACTCCGCAATCGCCGCAGGCGAGGCCATCTGGGCCAGCGCATCGCGCGGAGCTGCAGCGGGGCCGGGTTCCGCCAGCAGGGACGAGGCGCCTGCGACGGCGCCGGCGACAATTAAGGCGAGCGTGCGAATCGGCTGATGAAGCATGTTGCCCTTGTAGCCGAAACGGCGGCTACTTCCAGGCAAACACAGGCTGTTCCAGCTCGTGGACGCGAGTGTCGCGGCCGGCCAGCACCTCGCGGAACTGATAGATCATGGCGGCGGTCGGCGCATGGATCAGGCCCTCGCGGGCATGAAACCTGATCACGCGCCGCGTGCTCTCGGGGATGACGGTGAAATCGAACGCGTCGTCCGCCGCGATCGCATCGAGGCCGATCCGGTGCACCGAGGCGACCTCGTCCGGATTCGGCCGGAGCGTGCGGCCATTCGCCGCCCATACGATGACGGGGGTAATCAGATAGCCCGACCGCGTCGGATAGTCGTCGAGCAGGCCGAGCACGGCGTCGGGCGCCAGCATCAGACCGAGCTCTTCCGACAGTTCGCGCAAGGCCGCCTCGACCGGCGTCTCGCCGGCATCACAACGCCCGCCTGGCAGCGCCCATTGTCCGCCATGGCTGCGCAGGCCCGCGGCACGCAGGGTGAGCAGCAGCGCCGTGGTCCCGGTCTCGTGCTCTGGGGCGAGCGCGATCACCACGGCCGCAGGCTTCAGCGAGGCCATCGGCTCCGCCGGGTCCCGTCGCACGAAATCGGCGCAACGGCTTGCGATTTTCCGCCTTGTGGCATCGTCGAACGGCATGGCCATGCAACTTGACTACACCACGCCGGCGACCGATGAAACGGCCCGCAAGCCGAAGTGGCGGGGACAGGGAAGGTCGAGAGATGACGAAATCAGCCGCGGCCAGAATGACAGCTGACGGCTGGGAGATCGTCGACACCTCGGGCTTCCTGCACCTGATCGGGCCGCTGTGGCAACGCGTCGTCGATGGCGTTCACGAATACGCCATCGTCACCGAGGACAAGCACCACAATCGTCGCGGCCTGGTCCAGGGGGGCGTGATCATGACGTTGGCGGACCGCAGCTGCGGCATGACGGCCCGCTATGCCGCCGGCAAGGAGCACATGGCGACGATCCAGTTCGATACGCATTTCGTCGAGTCCGGGAAGATCGGCGAGACGCTGGTGTCTCGGCCGCACGTGGTGCGGATCACACGCAGCCTGGTGTTCATCACCACCGAGGTCACCGCTGCTGACCGCGTGATCGCGATGGCCTCCGGCGTGTTCAAGATCTTGAGGAGCGAGTAGGCTTCTCCGCCGTCATTGCGAGCGCAGTGCGGAGCGAAGCAATGCTGAATCGCGCGCGCAGCCCTGGATTGCTTCGCTGCGCTCGCAATGACGCGCGGGGCGAGCTATCGTCCCTCAAATCCATGCTCGCTTATGGCAGGAATGAGGCTTCAATGAACTATCGCCAGCTCGGCCGTTCCGGCCTGAAAGTGTCGCCGATCTGCCTGGGCACGATGATGTTCGGCGGTCCTGCCGACGAGCCGACATCCGCCCGCATCATCAGCAAGGCGCGGGACGCCGGCATCAATTTCATCGACACCGCCGACGCCTACAACAAGGGCGCCTCCGAGGAGGTGGTCGGCCGCGCCATCGCGGGTGAGCGCGACCGCTGGATCGTTGCGACGAAGCTGGCCAACCCGATGGGCGATGATCCCAACCGCGCCGGCCTGTCGCGGCGCTGGGTGCTGCAGGCGGCCGAGGAGAGCCTCAAGCGCCTCGGCACCGGACACATCGACATCTACTACCTGCACAAGGAGGATCACGCGACGCCGCTGGAGGAGACCGTGCGCGCGATCGGCGACCTCATGCGGGCCGGCAAGATCCGCTATTTCGGCGTCTCCAACTACCGCGCCTGGCGGCTCGCCGAGATCTGCAATCTCTGCGATGCCATGGGCATCGACCGCCCTGTGGTCAGCCAGCCCTACTACAACGCGATGAACCGGATGCCCGAGGTCGAGCACCTGCCCGCTTGCGGCTATTACGGCCTGGGCGTCGTCCCCTACAGCCCTTTGGCGCGTGGCGTGCTGACTGGGAAGTACAGCCCCGATGCGCCGCCCGACAGGGAGACGCGGGCGGGCCGCAACGACACGAGAATGATGCAGACCGAATGGCGGCCGGAATCCTTGAAGCTGGCACAGGAGATCAAGCGCCACGCCGAGGCCAAGGGTTTCGCCCCCGGCCAGTTCGCGGTCGCCTGGGTGCTGAACTCGGCCTTCATCAGCTCGGTCATCGCAGGCCCCCGCACCGAGTCGCAATGGGACGACTACGTCCGCGCGCTGGACTATCCGTTTGCCGCCGACGACGAGGCGCTGATCGAGCGCCTGGTCGTCACCGGCCACGCCTCGACGCCCGGCTACAACGACCCGGCCTATCCGATCGAGGGCCGCAGGGCACGGGTGGGCTGAGATGGAGGAGGATCGCTACGGCCTGCCGCTGTCGACCGCCTCCGCCGAGGCGGCTGCCGCTTATCGTGAGGGCATGGATCTGCTGCTCGCGTTCTGGCCCGGCGCGATTGATGCCTTCGAGCGCGCGATCATGCTCGATCCGGATTTCGCGCTGGCGCACGCGGCCCGCGCGCGCATCCATGCCATCTATCAGCAGCGCGAGCCGGCGCTGCAGACCATCAAGCGCGCTCGCGACCTCGCGACCGCGAACGGCACGCCGCGCGAGCAGGGCCATATCGCGACTTTGGCGCTCGTCATCGAAGGCCGCGGCGCGGACGCGATGACCGCGACGCTGGCGCATCTGGCGAACTGGCCGCGCGACGCCATGATCATGGCGCTGCCGCTCGGCGCGTTCGGCCTGCTCGCCTTCTCCGGCCGCGCCGATCACGACGCCGCCCGCCGCGACCTCTGCGACCGCTTTGCCGAAGCCTATGGCGAGGACTGGTGGTTCATGTCCAACCACGGCTGGGCACTGACCGAGGCCGGCGAGCCGGCGAAGGGCCGCGCCGTCACCGAGCACAGCTTCGCGCTGCGCCGGCACAATGCCTACGCTGTGCATGCGCTGCTGCATGCGATGTTCGAGGACGGCTCGCTGGACGAGGCGGATGCGCTCGTCGAGGGGTGGATCGGCGACTACGACCGCACCGGCATGCTGCACGGTCACATCTGCTGGCACCAGGCGCTGGGCGCGCTTGATCGCGGCGATGCGGAGAAGGCATTGGCGGTCTACAGGGACGTGCTGGTGCCGACGATGGACGCCGCGCCGCCGCTCAACACGCTGTCCGACTGCGCCTCGCTGCTCTGGCGATTGACGGCGGAACAGCAGCCGGTGCCACCCAATGCGTGGGCCGAGACGGCCGCTTATGCGAGCAATCGCTTCACGAGCTCGAGTCTCGCCTTCGTCGAGATGCACCTCGTGATGATCGCCGCCGCGACGCATGACGGTGCCGCCCTCAAGGGGCGCCTGACCGCGATGGAGCGGCGGCTGGCGGAGGGCAAGCTCCCCGCAGGCCGCATCGTGCCACACATGCTGCGCGCCCTGCGGGCCTTTGCCGACGGCAACTGGCGCGGCTGCACCCGCGAGCTCGCACCGGTGATGGGAGATCTCGCCCGCATCGGCGGCAGCCATGCCCAGCGCGAGGTGATCGAGGACACCTACATCCTGGCGCTGATCCGGAGCGGCGCGCTGGCGCAGGCCCGTGACGTGCTGGACGCCCGCCTGCACCGTCGTCCCTCGGCGCGCGATGCGCGGTGGCGGGCGCTCACCGGCAACTGAGCCGCCTTACCCCTCCGTCTCCAGGCCGGTCGGCATCGGCACGTTCTCCGGCGCAAGCTTGAGGCCGGCGGCAAGCGCCACGGTCTCCAGCAGCGCCGCAAAATCCTTCTCCAGATAGGCCGCGGGCTCTGATTGCAGCGAGGCGGCGCCGACATGGGCCTGCAGCGCCTCCCGGGTCGCTGCCGTCACCGGCATCGCGACGTCGAGCTGGCGCGCCGCCGACAGGCCGAGATCGAGATCCTTGCGCAGCAGCGGCGGCGTGAACGTCGTGGTCCAGTCGAGATTGACCAGCGCGTTACTCTTGTACCTGGTGAAGGTCGAGCCCATCACGCTCGCGTTCATGAAGTTCAAGAACGCGTGGCGCGGCACGCCGGCCTTCTGCGCCAGGATCGTGATCTCGGCGAGGTTCTGGATCACGACGCCGAGGAACACGTTGTGCGCGATCTTGCAGATCCGCGCCAGCTCGCCCTCGCCGACATAGGACACGCCGGAGACGGCGATCTTGGCGAGATAAGGCTCGATGATGTCGAACGCGGGCTTCGGTCCGGAGACGACCGACGACAGCTTGCCGGCCTTGACGCATTTGCCGTTGCCCGACACCGGAGCGCGCACGAACTCGCAGCCGAGCTGATTCAGCTTGGCGGCAATCGCCTCCGATTGCTCGATGCCGATCGATGAGCAGTCGACGAGGAATTTCGGACGCGGCCCGTCGCGCGAGGCGACAAGGCCGTTGTCGCCGAAATACACCTGCTCGAGATCCTTGCCGGTCGACACCATCGTGAACACGATATCGCATCCCGCAAGATCGCCCGGATGGTCGACGATGACGCCGCCCTTCGCCGCCAGCGGCTCGGCCTTGGCACGCGTACGGTTGAAGATCGACACCTTGTGGCCGGCCTTGAGCAGGCGCTCGGCCATCGGATAGCCCATGCGCCCCATGCCGATCCAGCCGAGCGAATGCGTCGCTGCCATCTGCGTTACTCCCTCTCAAATTCGCTCAGTAGCGGTTGGCGATCGGCAGTTCTTCCGCGGGAAACAGCGTGATCACCTGGCAGCCCTTGTCGGTGACGACGACCTCCTCCTCGATGCGCGCGGCGGAGAAGCCGTCGGTGGCCGGGCAATAGGTCTCCAGCGCAAACACCATGCCGGTCTTGATCTCCATCGGGTTGTCCAACGAGACGAGGCGAGAGATGATCGGACGCTCGTGCAGCGCAAGGCCGAGGCCGTGGCCGAATTGCAGGCCGAACGCGGCCATCTCCGAGGGAAAGCCGAACTCTTCGGCTTTCGGCCACACCTTCGCGACGGTGTCCGTCGACACGCCGGGCCTGATCAGCGCAATCGCATTGTCGAGCCATTCGCGGCACTGCTTGTAGGCATCGTGCTGCGCGGGCGTCGCGCGGCCGATATTGAAAGTGCGGTAGTAGCAGGTCCGGTAGCCCTGATAGGACTGCAGGATGTCGAAGAAGGCCTGGTCGCCGGGGCGCAGGATGCGGTCGGTGAAATTGTGCGGATGCGGATTGCAACGCTCGCCGGAGATGGCGTTGATCGCCTCGACGTCGTCGGAGCCCATCTCGTAGAGCATCTTGTTGGCGAGTGCGACGATGTCGTTCTCGCGTACACCCGGTTTCAGGTTCTCGTAGATCGAGTGATAGACGCCGTCGACCATGGCGGCGGCCTGGTTGAGCAGCATGATCTCGTCGATGTTCTTGATCTCGCGGGCGTCCAGCATCACCTGCTGGCCGTCGACCACCTTCATGCCGGCCTTCTGCAACTCGAAGAACATCGCGGTCTCGGCAAGGTCGACGCCGACCGGCATGTCGGCGACGCCGGCTGCGCGCAAGAGGCTCATCACCTCCTCGGCATGCGCCTTCATCAGCCCGACGGCCGGCGGCACCGTGCCGCGCATGCCCAGCATGCCGGCCCGGCAGTTCTCCGGCGCAAGCCAGTCGCAGAACATCCGGTGATGCACGGCGGCCGAGCCGAAATCCCACACGATCGGCTCGCCATCGCCGGCCAGCAGCGCGAAACGACACAGCTTGTCGCGCTCCCACTCGCCGATCTTGGTGCCCGAGACGTAGCGGATGTTGTTGACGTCGAACAGCAGCAATGCGCCGCAGCCCGAGTTCTTCAGGGCCATTCGCGCCCGGGCCAGCCGGTATCGCCTGAGGCGATCGAAATCCACACGCCGTTCGAAATCGACCGAGACATGGCCGTGCGAAGGGATCGCCCGTCCCCAGCGCCAGTGCGGGTCGAGATGCTCGGGGCTGACCAGATGCGGCTTCAGCGCGCTCGCTGTCATGTGGACGTTTCCCTGTGGGCTATTGCAATCGATTGCACAGCCGGATTTATTGCACACACGTTAAGGGTGTCAAGGTAGGATCGGGCCAAAACGTCGCTGCGCTGCGACATCGAGGGCTGGATATGAAGCGGACGTTGCAATCGACGGTGAGCCGACGCATGGCGGCAGCATCGCGCCCGACGATCAAGGACGTTGCCGCCCGTTGCGGCGTGCACCCCTCGACGGTCTCGCGCGCCCTGAGCCCCGCGATGAAGCACCTCGTCGCCGACGACGTCGCGGACCGGATCAAGGCCGCCGCCAACGCGCTCGGCTATCGACTCAACATGGCCGCCAAGGGCCTTCGCACCGGACGCAGCGGCCTGATCGGCGTGCTCGCCCCCGATATCGCCGACCCCGGCTTTCCGCCGGTGCTGTCCGGCATCACCGATCATCTCAATGCCGAAGGCTATGCGACGATCGTCGTCGACGTCGGCAGCAACGGCTCGGAGCAGGATCTCGTCGACCGTCTGATCGCCCGTGGCGTCGATGGCCTGGTGCTGGCGACGGTCACCTTGCGCGACGACGTCGTGAAGCATTGCCTGGATGCGGCGCTGCCGGTCGTGCTCGTCAATCGCGTCGATGCCGCCGGGCAGTTGCCTTCGGCCGCCAGTGATGATGCGGCGGGCATGCGTCTTGCTGTCGAACATCTCGTCGCGCTCGGCCATCAGCGTATCGGTCATGTCGCGGGCCCGCAGCACGTCTCGACCGGCGCCCGCCGGCGCGCCGGCTTCGAGGCCAGCGTCCGGGATGCCGGCCTGGCCGCCCGCCACACCCCGGTCGAGACGGTCGAGGCCTATACGCGGGCGGCGGGCCGCGAGGCTGCGCTGCGCCTGCTCGCTCGCCGCATCAGGCCGACCGCCATCGTCGCCGCCAATGACCTGCTGGCGCTCGGCGTCTATGACGCGCTGGCCGTGCGCGGCCTGGCCTGCCCCCACGACGTCTCCGTCGTCGGTCACAACGACATGCCGTTCGTCGACATGGTCGCGCCGCCGCTCACCACCATACGTATCGCGCAGCGCGACATGGGCGAAGCCGCAGCGCGGCTGCTGCTGGCACGGATTGCCGGTCCCGAGGCGGCAAGCGAGCACATCGTGCTCGCGCCGCAGCTGATCATCCGGGGGTCGACCATCGCATGTGGCCACTGACAGCTCCGCGAAGCACGGCTACATTCGACGTCGAAGCAACAACAGGAGGACACGCCGATGACCGAGATGGTCGGCTTGCAGGCGCTCGTTGCGTCGATTGAACCGGGCCAGTCGGTGACGATCCCGGTGGACCGTGCCGGCGTCTCGATGGCCGCGACAGCAGCGATGATCGAGGCCGGCCTGACCGGGCTGCACCTGGTCTGCGTGCCGATCAGCGGGCTGCAGGCCGATCTGCTGATCGGCGCAGGCGTGGCGTCATCGGTCGAAACCAGCGCCGTCTCGCTCGGCGAAGCCGGCGGCGCGCCGCGCTTCGCTGCGGCCATCCGCGCCGGCAGCATCAGGCTGCGCGACGCCACCTGCCCCGCGATCCATGCCGGCCTGTTGGCCGCGCAAAAAGGCGTGCCGTTCATGCCGATCGCCGGCATCGTCGGCAGCGACCTGCTCGAGGTCCGTCCCGACTGGAAGGTGATCGACAGCCCGGTTGGCGAGCCCGGCAAGGTGGTGGTGGTGCCCGCGATCACGCCCGACATCGCGCTGTTCCACGCGCCCGAAGCCGACCGCTTCGGCAATGTCCGCATCGGCCGCTATCGCGAGCTCGCGACCATGGCCTACGCCGCAAGGCGCACGCTGGTCACCGTCGAGCGCATCGTCGAGCGCGACCTGATGGCGACCGAGGATTCCGCCGCCGGCGTGCTGCCGGCGCTCTATGTCGATGCGATCGCGGTCGCCGAGAACGGCGCCTGGCCGCTTCCCCTGTGGGACGAATATGAGACCGATGGCGCCGAGCTCGCGCGTTACGCCGCGATGGCGCGCACGGACGAGGGGTTTCGCGCCTATCTCTCCGCCTTCCTGAGCCGCGGCAAGCAGGTGGCATGACCATGCAGGACGATCGCGCACGGAAAGAGCTGCTGATCACCGTCATCGCCGGGCTGCTCGACGGCATCCGCCATGTCGCCGTCGGCGCCTCCTCGCCAATTCCGGCCGCGGGCGCGATGCTGCTGCGGGCGCGCAACGAACAACAGGGCAAGCCGCCGGTGCGCATCTCGATCCTCGGCTCGAGCCGGCACAACTTCTTCACCAATGGCGGCGTCGAGCTGTTCGACTGCGCCGCGCAGGGCCGCGTCGATGCGTTCTTCCTCGGCGGCGGCCAGATCGACGGCGCGGGCAACATCAACCTGGTCGGCACCGGCGACTATCCACGCATGGACGTCCGCTGGCCGGGCTCGTTCGGCTCGGCCTATCTCTACCACCTCGTCCCGCGCGTGATCCTGTTCCGCGAGGAGCATTCGCCGCGCGTGCTGGTGCCGAAGGTGGATTTCGTCAGCGCCGCGGCAACGACGCCGGAGGTGAAGCGGCGCGGCGGCCCGCACGCGCTGCTGACGAACCTCGCGCTGTTCGATTTCGACCGCGAGCGCGGCGGCTTCCGGCTGCGCTCGGTGCATCCCGGCTACTCCGCCGAGGATGTGCGCGACCGCACCGGCTTCGATTATGCGATGCCGGAGATCGTGCCGCCGACGCCAGCGCCCGACCGGACGACCGCCGAGCTGATCCGCGGCCAAATCCGCAACGAGCTCGCGGAGTGCTATCCGGAGTTCGCTCGCACCATGGCCGCGGCGTAGCTCACTGCAACGACGCGCGCGTGATCACCTGCCCGGCGCGCGCGTTCTGGTGCGCGCCCTGCCACCAGGTCAGCGCGCCATTGACGATGACGGCCTCGATGCCGGCCGCGGGCACGCAGGGCTCGTCATAGGTCGCGCTGTCGCGCACGCTGGCGGCATCGAAGATGGTGATGTCGGCATGGTTGCCGACCGCCAGCGTGCCACGACCCCTGATGCCGAAATTCCGCGCGGTCAAGCCGCTCATTTTCCACACCGCTGTCTCCAGCGAGAACAGCGCGAGCTCGCGGCAGTAATAGCCGAGCACGCGCGGGAACGTGCCCCAGAGGCGCGGATGCGGCCGCTCGCCGAATGGCAGGCCATCGGAGCCGATCATGGTCGGCTCGAAGGCGAGGATGGTCTGCACGTCGGCCTCGTCCATCGCGAAATAGATCGCCGACGCCGGTTGCAGCCGCTTCGCCGCTTCCAGCCGATCGACGCCCCAGGCGGCGGCGATGTCGGCCAGATCGCGGCCCGCGACTTCCGGGTGCGGACCGGATGCCGCCACCACGACCTTGACCTGCAGCTTGGCCGGGTCGGTGTGCAGCATCGTCGACGACGCGTTGTAGGGATAGCAGTCGAGCGCGACGCATTGGCAGCTCATCGCCTTGGTCAACAGCGGCAGTGTCTCCTTCGTCCGGCCGAAATTCGCCGGGCCCACCACCTTGTGGTGCGAGATCACGACCTGAACGTCGAGCGCCTTGCCGATCGCAAAGCTCTCCTCCAGCGATTTGACGACATCGTCCGCCTCATTGCGCATATGCGTGGCATAGACGCCGCCGCTGCCGGTAAGCGGGCGGCAGACCTCGATGATCTCCTCGGTCGGCGCCGCTTCCGCCGGCGGATAGAACGTCCCGGTCGAGACGCCGATCGCGCCGGCGTCCAGCGCCTCCTGCACATAGGCGCGCATTTCGGCGATTTCGCTCTCGGTCGCCGCGCGGCCGAGATCGCTCACGACGGACGCGCGCAGCGAGGTGTGTCCGGTCATCGGCGCGACATTCACGGCGGACGGGGCCGCGCGCAGGGCGGCCACGTAGTCCGCGAACGAGGCGTACTCGGCGACGCGGCCGTCGCCGGGCGACAGCAGCCCAAGCGGCATCGGCCGCGGCGAGCCCGGCTTCAGCGGCGCGATGCTGACGCCGCAATTGCCGGTCACCACCAAGGTCACGCCCTGCGAGACCTTGCAGGTCATGCCGGGATCGACCAGCACCGCACTGTCGTCATGGGTGTGGGCATCGATGAAGCCTGGGGCGACGATGCGGCCGGTGGCGTCGATCACGCGGTCTGCCTTGCCATGATCGAGCTCGCCGATGGCGACGATCCTGCCATCCTTGATGCCGACGTCCGCCTCGAACCGCGTCGCGCGCGTGCCGTCGATGACGGTACCGCCACGGATGATGAGGTCGAAGGAGGTTGAAGGCGTTGTGTCGGGCATGAGGTCTCGCACGGCGTTGTCTGAAAACTGGCGTGACTATCAGCGGGCCATGGCGATGCGTCCAGTGCGATTGGCATGAGCAGAACGCTGGGTGGCCCTGCCATTATGGTCGAGCCCTCTCATGTCGAGATTGTCGAGCACTTGCCGGGCGGCGACGGCGGTCTGCTCCCTCTCCCCGTTCTTCACGGGGAGAGGGCTGGGCAAGCGGGGTGAGGTAAGGACCCGAGCAAGCGGCGCAATGCTCGCATCAAATAGCCGCCCGGCGCTATCCCGTCGGCTTCCGCTGCGCGACGATCTGCCGGTACAGATCGGCATATCGGCCGGCGCGATGCCGCCACGACACGTCGGTCAGCATCGCGTTGAGCTGCATGCGGGTCCAGTTCGAGGCGTTGCTGCGCGCGGCGTAGAAGGCGGCGGCGGCGCGGCGCAGGGTCTGGTCGAGCGCCTCTGCCGTGACGGAGGCGCATTTAAAGCCGGTGGCGGCGACGCCGGCCTCGGTCTCGTCGATCACGGTGTCGGCGAGGCCGCCCACCGCGGTGACGATCGGCAGCGCCCCGTAGCGCAGCGCGCAGAGCTGCGTCAGCCCGCACGGCTCGAAGCGCGACGGCACCACCAGCGCGTCGCAGCCGGCCTGGACCAGATGCGCGAGACCCTCATCATAGCCGATGACGACGCCGATCTGGCCGGGATGGCGCGCGGCCGCGGCGCGGAACGCCTCACGCAATTCGGCCTCGCCATCGCCGAGCAGCGCCAGCTGGATGCCGGCACTGGTCAATGTCGGCAAGCACGACAGCAGCAGGTCGAGCCCCTTCTGCGACGTCAGCCGGCTGACGACGCCGAGCAGAAACGTCTCCGGCGAGACCTGCAGCCCCATGCGCGTCTGCAGCGCGGCCTTGTTCGGCGCGCGGGCTTCGAGTTTCTCGATGCCGAAATGCGACGGGATCGCCGGGTCGTTGCCGGGATCCCACACCGTCGTGTCGATTCCGTTGAGGATGCCGACCAGATCGGACGACCGCTGGCGCAGCAGGCCGCCGAGGCCCATGCCATGCTCGTCGCTCTGGATCTCCCTGGCATAGGTCGGCGACACCGTCGTGATCTTGTCGGCGAATTGCAGCCCCGCCTTCAGGAAGCTGATGTCGCCGTAATATTCGAGGCCGTAGATCGAGAAGGATTCCGGCGGCAGCCCGAGCGGCGGCAGGAAGTGGCGGGGGAAGCGGCCCTGGAACGCCAGATTGTGCACGGTCATGACCGTGCCCGGATGCGGCCGGTGGCTGTACAGCAGATAGGCCGGCACCAGTCCCGCCTGCCAGTCATGGCCATGGACGACGTCTGGCACGAAGCTCGGCACAGCCCCGAGGCCGATATAGGACGCGGCGCGCGCCAGCGCGGCGAAACGGAAGGGATTGTCCGGCCAATCCTTGCCGTCGGGCCCGAGATAGGGATTGCCCTCGCGATCATACAGATGCGGCGCGTCGAGCACGAACAGATCGAGCGCGCCGTGGCTGCCGCCGAGCAGCCGGGCGTTGCCACCGAAGAAGTTCGGCAGCGAGCTGATCTCGCCGACCTGCTCCAACGCCGCCATGACCGCGGGATAGCCGGGGATCAGCGTGCGGACCTCGATGTCCTCGGCCATCAGGGCCCACGGCAGCGCGCCGACGACGTCGGCGAGACCGCCGGTCTTGACGATGGGATAGACCTCGGAGGCAACCGACAGAACGCGCAGCGGCGTCATGAATTGAGCCCGTCGATCATCGGCTGGGTGATCAAGGTGACGCCGTTCTCCGTGGTCCTGAACCGCTTGGCATCGAACTCCGGATCCTCGCCGACCACGAGGCCTTCCGGAATCTGCACGCCGCGGTCGACCACGACGTTGGTCAGGCGCGCGTGGCGGGCGACGTTGACGTAGGGCAGCAGCACGGCATTGTGCACCTTGGCGTAGGAATGCAGGTGAGCTCCCGTGAACAGCAGCGAACGCTGCACGGAGGCGCCTGAGACGATGCAGCCGCCGGAGACCAGCGAGCACGTCGCCTCGCCGCGACGTCCGCCGTCGACATGGACGAACTTGGCCGGCGGCGTGATCTCGGAATAGGTCCAGATCGGCCAGGAGCGGTCGTAGAGATCGAGTTCGGGCACGACATCGGTGAGGTCGAGATTGGCGGCCCAGTACGCATCGACCGTTCCGACATCGCGCCAATAGCTGTGCTTGTCCGGCCCGCCGCGGACACAGGAGCGCGAGAACTGGTGCGCGACGGCGCGGCCGTTCCTGACGATGTAGGGAATGATATCGCGGCCGAAATCATGGTTGGAGTTCGGATCCGCCGCGTCACGCTTCAGCTCCTCGAACAGGAACTTGGCGTCGAACACATAGATGCCCATGCTGGCGAGCGACTTGTCGGGCTTGCCCGGCATCGGCGGCGGATCGGCCGGCTTCTCGATGAAGTCGTGGATGGTGTCGTCCTCGTTGACGTGCATGATCCCGAAGCCCGAGGATTCCTCGCGCGGCATCTCCAGGCAGCCGACGGTGACGTCGGCGCGCTGGTCGACATGCTGCTGCAGCATCAGCTCGTAGTCCATCTTGTAGATGTGGTCGCCGGCCAGCACGACGATATATTTCGTGTTGTAGGTCTCGATGATGTCGATGTTCTGGTACACGGCATCGGCCGTTCCGACGTACCACATAGTCTCGGAGACGCGCTGGCTCGCGGGCAGGATGTCGAAGCTCTCGTTGCGCTCGGGGCGAAAGAAGTTCCAGCCGTTCTGCAGATGGCGGATCAGGCTGTGCGCCTTGTACTGGGTGGCCACGGCGATGCGCCGGATGCCGGAGTTGACGGCGTTCGACAGCGCGAAATCGATGATGCGCGACTTGCCGCCGAAATAGACCGCTGGCTTGGCGCGGCGGTCGGTCAGCTCCAGCAGGCGGCTGCCACGCCCGCCCGCCAGCACGAAGGCCAGCGCGTGACGGGACAGCGGTTCGGTCCTGGCGGCTGGTGCCATATGTCTCCTCCCTGCAACTCGTTGTCGCGTCACGATTTCGCGGGTCCGTGCTGGCCGGCGCGAGGTCTCGCGCGAGCGTCCGGTCCTCTCATATGACGGGGAAATAGCCAACCAGTTCCCAATGCCGAGTGCAATGGGGTGCTTCAGTCCAGGCGATCCCAGGTTGCAACCATCTCGCTCCAGCGCGGCGGGTCGGCGCCCTCGCGCGTGCAGGTGACGGCGGCACACGCGCCGGCAAAGGCCAGCACCTTGCGCAGTTCGGCTTCGCCGAGGCCCTTCAACGCCTGCCGGCCGATGCGGCCGAGCTTGCGCAACGCGAACAGCATCGCGGCCTGGAAGGTGTCGCCGGCGCCGATCGTATCGACCACATCGACCTTGGGCACCGCGACCTCGACCGGGCCGGCTTGCGCATGCCAGCCGAGCGCGCCGCTGGGGCCGCGGGTGATGACGACCAGGCCTGGGCCGCGCGCCAGCAGCGCCTGAGCCCGCGTCGCGTAATCGTCATGGCCGTACAAGAAGTCGAAATCGACGTCCGACATTTTGATCAGGTCGGCGCTGGCGGCGAATTCATCCATGCCTGCGACATAGGCAGCCTTGTCGGTCACGAGATTTGGCCGGCAATTCGGATCGAACGAGATCGTGACCGCGCCTTGCGTCGCTTCGATCATCGCGCGCGTCTGCTGCGCGCCCTGGTCGTGGATCAGCGTGGTCGAGCCGACATGGATGGCCTCGATGGCGGCAAAGGGAATGCTGCCCGGCCGATAGGCCCATTTCCGCGCGGCGGTCTCGGCGTCATAGAACGCGTATTGCGCCTCGTTGCCGGCATGGCGAACGAAGGCCAGCGTGGTCTGGTCAGGGCTGCGGGTGGCATAGCGAAGATCGACGTCCGAGGCTTGCGCATGGGCGGCGATCATGGTGCCGAACAGGTCGGTCGAGATGCCGCCGACGAAGCCGGTCGGCGCACCCAGCCGCGCCAGGCCGACCGCGACGTTGAGGCAGGAGCCGCCGACCACCGGCCGCAGGACATCGCGTCCGTCCGCCGATTTGGCCGGGACGAAGTCGATCAGTGCATCACCGCAGCTCAGGATCATTGTCATGCCTCCCCGTCGGCGCCACGCATCACGGAACGGTTGTCGCGATCAAGCGTCCGCAGCAGGCCGTGGATGCGCCGCTTGCGGCGATGGAAGGATGCGACAACAGGCTCGGTCGGATCACTGAGGCGCCCGAGCGAGGACATCGAGGCCATCGTCTCGCCGATTGAGTCAAACGCGCCGCTGGCGACGGCGCCGAGCATGGCCGCGCCGAGCAGCACCGGCTCCTGGGTGCCCGGCAGCGCCACCGTCAGCCCGGTCGTGTCCGCCATGATCTGGCGCACCAGCGGGCTGCGCGAGGCGCCACCGGCCATCACCAGCGTCCGGCTGGTGACGCCATTGGCCGCGAAGGCGTCGATGACATCGGCAAGGCCGTAGGCGAGGCCGCATAGTCCGGCGACGAACAGCCGCTCCATGGCGCCGATATCGGCGTCGAGATCCAGGCCGGCGATCACGGCGCGCGAATCCGGATCGGCATAGGGCGAGCGGTTGCCGAGAAATTCGGGAAGAATATGGATGTCACGCGCGAGCAGCGCCGCCGCACCGACGCTCGGCGCACGCGCCATGATCCGCTGTTCCAGGAAGCTGATCACATCCAGTCCCTCGGCGCGCGCCGCCGCTGTGGCTTCCGCAGACGCCGGGTGCGAGCGCAGCAGGTGATCGATCGCGGCGCCCGCCGCGGACTGACCGCCCTCGTTGAGCCAGAAGCCGGGAACCATGCCCTGATAATACGGTCCCCACACGCCGGGCACGAAGGACGGTGCACGCGTGGTCGCCATGATGCAGGCCGAGGTCCCCATGATGTAGGCGAGACGATTGCAGACATCGACGTCGCCGCCATCGGCCGCGCGGCCGCCGATCGCGCCAATGCCGCCGGCATGCGCGTCGATCAGCGCCGCCCCGACCGGCGTCCCCGCCACGAGGCCGAGCTCCGCCGCGGCCGCGCGCGACAATCCCCGACCAAGCGGCGTGCCGGGGGCGACGATCTCGGTGCCGATCCGCGCATAGTCCTCGGTGACGAAGTCCTCGAGCCCGATGCGGCGGAAATACTCCGCGCTCCAGCGCGTCTCGTGCGCCAGGTAGTTCCACTTGCAGGTGACCGTGCACATCGAGCGCGCCGTCGAGCCCGTCGCGCGCCAGGTGAGGAAGTCGGCGAGATCGAAGAAATGCCCCGCGGCGTCAAAGCTCGTCCGCAGATGCCGCTTCAGCCAGAGCAGCTTCGGCATCTCCATCTCCGGCGAGATCGAGCCGCCGACATGGCGTAGCACCTCGTCCCCGGTCGCATTGATGTCCCGCGCCTCGGCCAGCGCGCGATGATCCATCCAGACGATGACGTTGCGAGCGGAATCGCCGGAGCTGCTGACGGTGAGCGGTGTCCCCTGGCGGTCGACCCCGACCAGCGAGCAGGTCGCGTCGAAGCCGATGCCCTTGATCAGTTCCGGCGCGAGCGCCGCTTCCGACACTGCGGCTTTGACCGAGGCACAGCAGGCGCGCCAGATGTCGTCGGAGGATTGCTCGACGACGTCACCGGCCTCGTGCCAGGTCTGGATCGGATGCCGCGCCGCCGCGAGCAGTCGGCCGTTGGAATCGAAGATCCCGGCGCGCGTGCTGGTTGTGCCGACATCGACACCGATGAACGCCTGCCGCATGTTTCGCTCCCGTCAGATTTGACGCGAGCTTACCAGCAAGTGTAGCCGCCATCGACAACGACGACGCTCCCGGTCATCAAACTTGCGGCCTCCGAGGCGAGGAACAGCACCACCGAGGCGATCTCCTCGACCTGCCCCATCCGGCCCATCGGGGTTCCGCCGATCCAGGCGTCGTACATGCGCGGGTTGCTCTTCACGAAGGCATTGAGCGGCGTCTCGATATAGGTCGGCGCCACCGCGTTGACGCGGATGCCGCGCGCGCCCCATTCCGCCGCCAGCGACTTGGTGAGATGGTGCACCGCAGCCTTGGAGGCGTTGTAGAAGCACTGCTCCTGCGGCTTGTTGACGATGAAGCCGGACATCGAGCCGATGTTGACGATGGTGCCGCTCTTGGCCTGGAGCATGTGCTTGCCGAACGCACGGCAGCACCAGAAGGTGCCGTTGAGATTGACGTCGAGCACGTTGAGCCAGTGCTCGTCGGTGACGGTCTCGGCCGGCGTTTCGCTGCGGGCGATGCCCGCATTGTTGACGAGGATGTCGACCTTGCCGTGCCGCGCCACGAGATCGTCGGCGGTCTGCGCCACCTGGGCAGAATTGGTCACGTCCATCAGCGCCGTCTCAGTGTCGAACCCCTTGGCCTTCATCGCCGCCTGCGCATCCGCCGCCACCTTGGCATCGCGATCGGCGATCACGACACGGGCGCCCGCCTCCGCCAGCGCCTCGACGCAGGCGAGGCCAATGCCCTGGCCTCCGCCGGTGACCAGAGCGGTCTTCCCGTTCAGCTTGAATCTTTCGAGATACATGGTCGTGGTCCGTTGTTGTCATTGACGTCCGGAGGGGACGTCACCTCTCATGCGAACATCGAATTGCCGTTGGCATCGAAGCGATAGATCCGGCTCGGCTCCGGCCGCAGCATCACGGCATCGCCGGCGTTGAGCCGCTTCTCGCCGACCACGCGCACCGTCAACGTGCCGAGTGCGCCGGCATCGACATAAAGAAACGTGTCGCTGCCGAGATGCTCGGCGATCACGACCTTGCCGGACCAGCCCTCGTTGCCGGCCTCGACGATCCCGATGTGCTCGGGCCGCACGCCGATCGTGGTTGCGTTGTGCTTGTCGGCTTCCGCACCGGTGATGAGGTTCATCTTCGGCGAGCCGATGAAGCCGGCGACGAACAGGTTGGCGGGCCGCTGATAGAGTTCGATCGGCGAGCCATATTGCTCGATGCGTCCGGCGTTCAGCACGACGATCTTGTCGGCCATGGTCATGGCTTCGACCTGGTCATGCGTCACGTAGATGGCGGTGGTGCCGAGCTGCTTCTGCAACCGCGTCACCTCGAGCCGCATCTGGACGCGCAGCGCGGCATCGAGATTGGACAAAGGCTCGTCGAACAGGAATGCCTTGGGCTCACGGACGATGGCGCGGCCGATCGCGACGCGCTGGCGCTGGCCGCCGGAGAGTTCGCGCGGCTTGCGGTCGAGATAGGGCGTGAGGTTCAACGTCGCCGCGGCGGCCTCGACCTTCCGGTTGATCTCGGCCTTCGGCAGCCCGGCCATCTTCAGGCCGAACGCGATGTTGCCGCGCACGCTCATATGCGGATACAGCGCGTAGGATTGGAACACCATCGACAGGCCGCGCTTGGCCGGCGGCACGTCGACGACGTTGTTGCCGTCGATCAGGATGCGTCCGCCGGAGACATCCTCGAGCCCCGCGATCAGCCGCAGCAGCGTGGTCTTGCCGCAGCCGGACGGGCCGACGAACACCACGAAAGCGCCGTCGGGAATGTCGAGATCGGCGCCCTTGATGATATGGACCGGCCCGAACGATTTCTGCACACCTTCCAGCGTGATCCGTCCCATGATCAGCCCTTTCGTTATTTCACTGCGCCGAAGGTCAGCCCGCGCACGAGCTGCTTCTGGCTGAACCAGCCGATGATCAGGATCGGCGCGATCGCGAGCGTCGAGGCCGCCGACAGCCGCGCCCAGAACAGGCCTTCCGGGCTCGAATAGGAGGCGATGAAGGTCGTCAGCGGCGCCGCCTCCAGCGTCGAGAGGTTCAAGGTCCAGAACGCCTCGTTCCAGGCGAGGATCAGGTTGAGGAGCAGGGTCGACGCGAGCCCGGGGATTGCCATCGGCGTCAGCACATAGATCAGCTCGCGTCCGATCGTGGCGCCGTCCATCCGCGCGGCTTCGAGGATGTCCTTCGGGATCTCCTTGAAATAGGTGAACAGCATCCAGATCACGATCGGCAGGTTGCCGAGGCACAGGATGAAGACCAGCCCTGTGCGCGTATCGAGCAGGCCGAGGTTCTTGTAGATGAGATAGATCGGCACGAGCACGCCGACCGGCGGCATCATCTTGGTCGAGAGCATCCAGAGCAGGATGTCCTTGGTGCGCTTCGTCGGCGAAAACGCCATCGACCATGCCGCGGGAATCGCGATCAGCATCGCAATGAGCGTCGAGCCGCCGGCGACGATCAGCGAGTTCAGCGCGTGGTGCAGATAGTCGCTGCGCTCCTGCACGGTCACGTAGTTCTCGGTTGTCCAGTGGAAGAACAGGAACGAGGGCGGCGTCGCGAACGCCTCCAGCTCGGTCTTGAAGCTGGCCAGCACCATCCACAGGATCGGGAAGAAGATCACGAAGCCGGCGATCCAGGCGCCGGCGGTGGAGATCACGACGTGACGTCCGGTGACCTTGCGCGCCATGCTGCTACGCCTCGAGGTTGCGGCCGACGATGCGGACCAGGAAGAAGGCGACGATGTTGGCGATCACCACGGCGACGAGTCCGCCGGCCGAGGCCGTGCCGACGTCGAACTGGATCAGCGCCTGCGAATAGACCAGGAAGGCGATATTGGTGGTCTGCAGGCCGGGCCCGCCGCCGGTGGTGACGAAGATCTCGGCGAACACGGTGAGCAGGAAGATCGTCTCGATCAGGATCACCACCGTGATCGGCCGCGCCAGATGCGGCAGCGTCAGGTAGATGAACCGCGACAGCGCGCCGGCGCCGTCCATCTCGGCGGCCTCCTTCTGCTCCTCGTCGAGCGACTGCAGCGCAGTCAGCAAAATGAGCGTTGCGAACGGCAGCCACTGCCAGGCGACGATGAAGATGACCGCAAGCAGCGGTGCGTCGGTGAACCAGTCGATCGGCGTCATCCCGAGCGAGGTCGCGATCCACGCGAACAGGCCTGAGACGGGATGCATCAGCAGGTTCTTCCACACCAGTGCGCTGACCGTCGGCATCACGAAGAACGGCGCGATCACCATCAGGCGGATGACGTTGCGGCCGATGACAGGCTGGTCGAGCAGGATCGCCAGGGGAATGCCGAGGCCGATCGTGAGCAGCAGCACCGAGCCGACCAGCACGAGCGTGTTTTGCAGCGAAGCGAGGAAGGCGGGATCGGTGAGGAAGTACTCGAAATTCTCCAGGCCGACGAAGCTCTCGGAGCCGGGATCGAGCAGGCTGTAATGCAGCGTCGAGAAGTAGACCGTCAGTGCCAATGGCACGATCATCCAGATGAACAGCAGGATAACCGCCGGCGACATCAGCGCCCGGGCGAGCAGTTGGGTTTGTCGGGTGGCCATTGCTGCTGTCCGTCTGCTCGATTAACTGCTTGCTGGATGAAGACCGCCGTCATTGCGAGCGAAGCGAAGCATTCCTGGGACGTGCGCGGGACTCGGGATTGCTTCGTCGCTCCGCTCCTCGCAATGACGAACTGATAGCTCGCTGTCGCAACATTGGACTCTCATAGTGACGCTCGAGCGCGGTGCCCGTGAATGCGCCCTCTCCCCTTGTGGGAGAGGCCATCACCGGCCCATCCACGTATGCGGTCGGGTGAGGGGTCTCTCTCGGCGACCGATTCTGTCGGAGGCATACCCCTCACCAAACCGAGCTTGTTGCACTGTCCTACATGCCCTCTCCCACAAGGGGAGAGGGTGCAGTCATCGGCACCGGCGTCGCGGCGGCGCTCGATGGTGGGCACGCTTCGCTTTGCCCACCCTACGGATCTCGCGTTGGACCGGAGAGAAAAATGCGGCCATCCCTTGTGGGGAGGGATGGCCGCCAGTGATCAGCTCGGGAGGAGTTTCGTGTCGAGCTGATGACCTTGCGCACCTATTTGATGTAGCCGGCGCGCTTCATCTCGCGTTCGGTGGCGGACTGCGCCGCAGCCAAGGCCGCATCGACGGTCATCGATCCCGCGAGCGCCGCCGAGAACTGCTGTCCCACCGCGGTGCCGATGCCCTGGAATTCGGGAATCGCGGCGTATTGCACGCCGACATAGGGCACCGGTTTCACGGTCGGATGGCTCGGATCAGCCGCATCGATCGACGCCAAGGTGATCTTCGCGAACGGCGCGACCTTCAGGTACTCCTCGTTCTTGTAGAGCGAGGTGCGCGTGCCCGGCGGCACGTTGGCCCAGCCGTCCTTCGACGCGACGAGCTTGGTGTAGTCCTTGCTGGTCGCCCAGGCGATGAACTTCTCGGCCGCTTCGGTCTTCTTCGAGCCGGCGGGGATCGCGAGATTCCACGCCCACAGCCAGTTGGCGTTCTTGCCGAGGCCGGTGTTCGGCGCCAGCGCGAAGCCGACCTTGTCGGCGACCTTCGACTCCTTCGGATTGGTCACGAACGAGGCCGCCACCGTCGCGTCGATCCACATCGCGCATTTGCCGGAATTGAACAGCGCGAGATTCTCGTTGAAGCCGTTGGAGCTGGCGCCGGGAGGACCGGCTTCCTTCATCAGATCGACATAGGTGGACAGCGTCTTCTTCCATTCCGGCGTGTTGAACTGCGGCTGCCATTTCTCGTCGAACCAGCGCGCCCCGAACGAGTTCGACATCGCGGTCAGGAACGCCATGTTCTCGCCCCAGCCGGCCTTGCCGCGCAGGCAGATGCCGAACGTGCCGGCCTGCTTGTCGGTGAGCTTCTTGGCGGCGTCGATGACGAAGTCCCAGGTCGGGCTCTCCGGCATCTTCAGCCCGGCCTTGTCGAACAGGTCGGTGCGGTACATCACCATCGAGCTCTCGCCGTAGAACGGCGCGGCATAGAGCTTGCCGTCGACGGACACCGCGTCCTTGATCTTCGGCAGGATGTCGTTGGCGTCGTAATCCGCGCCGAGCTTGTCGAGCGGCACCAGCCAGTTCTTCTTGGCCCAGATCGGCACCTCGTAGGTGCCGATGGTGAGGATGTCGAACTGACCGCCCTTGGTGGCGATGTCCGTCGTCACGCGCTGGCGCAGCACGTTCTCTTCCAGCGTCACCCATTTCACGGAGATGTCGGGATTGGCCTTGGTGAACTCGCTGGTCAGGCCCTGCATCCGGATCATGTCACCGTTGTTGACGGTGGCGATCGTCAGGCTCGTCTCAGCCAGAGCGGGCGCATGTGTCAGCAGCGCGGCGGCGCCCATCAGGGCGGCAAGCGTGCTCGTCCGAGTGAAGATGGTCTTCACGGTCTCCTCCCATTCCCGCGGTTCTTGAATATATGCTCACGGGCTGGGCTTATGTTCACAACACTGATCGGGCTTTGTCAAGCATGCGCCGGCGCCCACAGGTTGTGCGGCGCGACAAGATATTGATGCGATTGAAGCGCCGTCGAACATGGCACCTCTCTCGCCATGCGTCGTTCCGGGGCGCGCGCAAGCGCGAGCCCGGAACCCATACCCACAGGAGGAATGCGGGGCACGCTTGTCGTGGGCATCTCGTCTCGGAACGTCGGCGTGGGGTTATGGATTCCGGGCTCATTCGCTGGCGCGAATGCCCCGGAATGACGAGAGGAGAGAGTTGGGCGACGTCAAGCCAGGATGGCGCGCGCCGTGGCCTCGTCGGTGATCAGGCCATTGATCAGCCGGCCGGTCAGCGCAGCGCGGATCGCCGGGATCTTCGCCGGTCCCAGCGCGGCGGCAATGGTCATGGCGCGGGCCGGGACGTCGGGCGGGATGCTGGTCAGGCGCCGGTTGGTGCCGCCGGCAATCACCCTGCCGTTGGCGTCGTAGGCCCAGCCGGTGATCTCGCCGATGGCCCCGAGCCGCATCATCTCGGTGAGTTCGTCGCGGGTGACGAAGCCGTCGACGTGCATCTGCGCCTTCTGGTCCATCTGGCCGATGCCAACCAGCTTGAGGTCGGCCTTGTCGGCGACCGCCTTGACCTTGGCGATGGCATCGAGCCGGACCATGCGGTCACGCTCGTCCTCGCTGCCCATCAGGAACGGCAGCGGCATCGGGTAATGCCGCGCGCCGGTGCGGTCGGCGAGCCGGCCGACCGTGTCGAAGAAGCTCGCGGAGCCATCGGCCAGGATGTTGCCGACCAGCGAGACGATCTGGTGCTCGGGCCGATCGACCGGCGAGACGCGCTCGACCGCGGCCCGCACCGCCCGGCCGGTGCCGAGCGCAATGATCACGGGCGTCTCGGCGCGCAACGCCGTCTCCAGCAGGTTGGCGCAGCGCTCGGCAATTCCCGCGGCGCCCGTCGGCGCCGCCGGATCGGTCGGCACCACCTCGCTATGCACCAGCGTAAACCGTTCCTTCAGCCGGCCGGCGAGCGCCATGCAGGACGCGATCGGGTGCTCGAGCCGGAAGGTGATCAGCCGCTCGGCGAGGCACAGCGACACCAGCCGCTGCGCCGAGGCGCGCGACACCTGCAGCATCCGGGCGATCTCGTCCTGGGTATGACCCGCGATGAAATACAGCCAGCCGGCGCGGGCGGCGTCGTCGAGCCGGGATTTGTCGCTGTCGCTGGCCGCCATGACGCCGAGCGGTCTCCTTCCAGACATCCTCACCCGCGCACACGAGCGTAGCGCGCATTATGACATGGCGGTCGGGGCCTCGGGAACGGACGCACCACCACCATCCCCAGGCGAGCCTGCCGTGCACCCGTCCGACAAGATCATATGCTCTGACGATGGGCAATAGCTCGCATGCCTCGCCCCACTCGGGAGGACTGATGATCGCTCTCCGGCACTGAATTCTGGAAACAGCCATGGATGGCGGGAACCTCGCCTGCCGCACATCGGCTGCGCGTCATCAGGGGGATGTGGAGCGCTGCACGGCCGCCTAGCTGGAAGCCATGGCTTCATCTCGCATCGTCCGGCCGCCTCGCCCTGCTCCCGTCTTCGTCTGCCGCAAATGCCTGAAGCGCAGCGATGATGCGAAGGACATCGGGAAGGAGATCAAGCGGGCGATGAAGCGCGCGGCCCCGGCGCGCGGCAAGCCCGCGCGCACCATCATGACCAGCTGCTTCGGCCTGTGCCCGAAGCGGGCGGTGGTGATCACGGCCGGCGTCCGCGCCGCGCGGGGCGAATATGTGCTGGTCTCCCGGGCCGGCGAGGTCGCCGGCGCCCTGTCGCTCCTGCATGATGATCAGAACGGATCGTCCTGAAGCTCGTCGTCATCGTCCTCCCGCGCCAGGCACGCCACCGTCCGCTCGGCGATGTTGCGCATCAGCCCGATCTCCCTGAGGTCATGCCCATCGAGCACGGCGCGCGCGATCACGGCGAGATCGGCCCAGCCGAGCCATTCGTCGCGCGCCCCCTCGCGCATCCACAGCGCCGTCATCACGAACAGCTCCGCCCAGCGCGCCCGCTGCGCGCCGATGGCGCCGTCGTTCTGCAAAAGCTTGGCGGGCAGCGCCTCACGCGCCCGGCGGCTGGCGCTCTTCACCTTCTGCTCCAACTCGGCATCGTCCTCGAACCAGGAATCCTCGATGCCGTCGAGCTCGACGATGTCGCCGCTGTCGGCCAGGGCCATCGCGACGTCTTCGGGCGCGCGCAGATCGTCAGGCAGATCGGCGATCAGCTCGTTCAGGAGTTCGCGAGAATCGATCTGGGCCGGCTGCCATTCGGCGCCGCCGATCGTCTCGGCGACCTGCAACAGCCCCGCCGGCGGCACCTCGCCACGCGCGACGGTCAGCCCGAGATGGTGACCGACCATGCGGTCGACGAAGGCCCGGCTGACGTCCAGCAGCGGCCCATGCGCCGCGAGGCCCGCCATGATCTCCTTGACCGCCTCGCGCGGTTGCGGATCGCTGGTCATCGCCTCGGAGATGCCGTCGCGGGTGAAGATCGTCATGATCCGCTGCGTCTTGCGGTCGACGGGTGACACCGCCAGCAACAGCTGCGTGCCGGCGCCGTCGGTTGCACTGGACTTGAGCTTGTCGACCGCGCCCTTTGCCCAGGGCGCACAGTCCACGCCGGCCGCACGGGCCTTCTGGATGATCGCGTCGACGCCGGCGCGCTCGCGCTCCGGCCGCCAGTTGCGCATCGCGATCACACGGCGGAGGTCGACGGGCGACAATGTCGAAGCCTGCTCCAGCAGCGCCGCCGCCGCGGCTTTGCGCACCGCCGCGCTGCCGTTCTGCAGGAACAGCACTGCGGCCGCACGCGCATCCGCCTGCTCGTTCTGCGCCAGATGGGTGGCCAGCGCGATCTTGGCATCATCGGGCATCAGATGCGCGCCCTCGGCGAAGGCGGACACCATCTGGAACGGATCGCCGTCGCAGGCCTCGAGGATGTCTTCGAGCACCGAGACGATGTCGCCCGGCAGCACATCGTCCTCCTCCTCGTCGCCGAGTTCGGCAGAGACTGCGATGAGCTCCGGGGATGCGGCGATTCCGGCCTGTTGCAAGGCGCCGCCGAGATAAGCGAGCAAGGTGCCCTCGATCTCCCCGGCCTCGGCCTTCGCCGCCAGATCGGACTGGAAGCGCGCGATCAGCTCAGCCGCATCCTTGGCGCCGCGCTTCGCCCGCTCGTTCAGGCCGGAGAGCAGCATCTGCAGCATGAACAGATAGCCGATGCCGAGCGCTTCGTCGTCGCCGGCCGGCGGCATGTGGCGGCACACGCCCTCGGCCGCCGCGGAGATCTCGGTGGAATGGGTCAGCAGGAAGCGCTCGAGCTCCGGCGTCGGCTGCGGCAGCCGCCCCTTGGCAAACCCGGCCGCGAGCTTCCTGGCATGATCGTCGAGACCGGCCGGCTTCGCGCCTGATTTGGCCATCAGAACTCTCCTCAGCTTCCCAATTTACCGCGAAAGACGACCGATCGTAAGCGCCTCCGGACGCAATCCCCCGTGAAGATGCCGCGGCTGATCGCCTCCGCGGGGCGGACCGCCATGAGCGGACGGAGACGGACCATGGTGAACGAAGCCTTGCCCCGGTCATTCGAATGCCATCACAGGTCTTGACGCTTGCTTCGCAGGCCCCGGGCTTAGCTGCCGCATCGTCCTCGTCAGCAAGCGCGCCATGAGCCCCACCGCCACCATCGCAGTCTCCGGCATGAATGCGGCCTCGCGGCGGCTCGAAGTGTCCGCCTCGAACGTCGCCAATGCCCGGAGCACGGGCGCGCTGCCCAATGCCGACGGCACGCTGCCGGCCGGCGCGCCGAAGGCCTATGTGCCGCTCGAGCTGGTGCAGAGCGACGTCGCCGGCGGCGGTACGCAGACGACCATCACCCGTTCGAGCTCCGGGACCTCCGCGAGCTACGATCCCTCCGCGCCGTTCGCCAACAAGGACGGCCTCGTCGCCGCGCCCAATGTCGACCTCGCGCAGGAGATGATCAGCCAGCTCGTCGCCAAATACAGCTTCGCCGCCAATGCCCGCGTGCTGAAGGTGAGCGACGAGATGAGCCGCACCGTGATCGACATGAAGGTGTGATCTTCACACCCCGGTCGGCCAACGATGACGCGCGCGACGCGATCCTCGCAAACCTCGAACCGCATAGCGGCCGGACAACGGCCGCAGATCCATCGCCGCACGCCCCGCCTCGGGGCGCGGCTCAGCGCGCGAGCACCGCAATCAGCCAGTGGATCAGCGTCGCGCCGCCGACCGGCGCCACCACGAGCAGGATCATGTTGAAGCCGAGCAGCGCGAGCAGCAGCCGCTCGCCGCGCGGCGACAGCCGCCGCTTCGGCGGCTCCGGCTTCGGATCACCAGGCCAATAGCCGGGCAGGTCGACGAACATGGGACCTCCAGATCGTCCCTCAATGCAGCAGCGCCTGGGATGGATGACCAGCCGCGATGCACACCCCGCCGCGAGCCTAGCATGCCGATCCGATGATCGCGAGCTGCACGGGCTCAGCCGGTCTGCTGCTGCGGCGCCGCGAGCACCTGCGGCGCGACCGCCGCATGCTGCTGATGTTACGGATGTTACGGTGACAGTGCACTAAATTCGCGCGCTACCTTCAAGCCCGTTCCCGATCATCCTCTTCGGCCGGCTTCGGCCCGCGCTTGGCCGGCTTGAGCACGCGACCGGTCATCTTCTCGATGCGGCTGAGGAAGCGGTCGCTACCGATCGGCCGGCCGATGCTCTCGGCGGCGCGAAGGCGGGCCAACAGAGCCTCCTCGTCGTCCAGGCCGCCGCCCAGGAGCCCCGCAATGTCCGGGAACATCGCCTTCACCGGCTCGCGCGCGGTCACACCATCGTCGCGGCCACGCAGATGCGCGCGCGTGCTCGACCAGGCCCAGTCCTGGGCGCGGGTGACCAGCCGCGCCCGCACCGGGTTGAGGCTGACATAGCGCAACGCCGCGGCGAGATGCGCCTCGTCCATCGCAACGGCGCCGAACCGCCCCTGCCAGAAATGGCCGCTGCGCTTGCGGCGCGCCTGGACGATGCCGGCATAGGCGCGATGCACGCGTGACAGGGCCCGGCGCAGGCCATCGGCATCCGACGGCACCAGGATCAGATGCACGTGGTTCGGCATCAGGCACCACGCCCACACGGCGACATCAGCCGCCCGGCAACGGGTCGCGAGCAGGTCGCGATAGAGCGCATAATCGTCGTCGCCGAAGAACGTCCGCGCACGTCCGTTGCCACGCTGGGTCACGTGGTGCGGCAGGCCGGGGATGACGACACGGGCAAGGCGAGCCATGCGCCATCCTGCGCGCACCGAAGAGGGATGTCAATTAAGTGCACTGTCACCGTAATTCCGAACCGCCCCTGCCAGAAATGGCCGCTGCGGTTGCGGCGCGCCTGGACGATGCCGGCATAGGCGCGATGCACGCGTGACAGGGCCCGGCGCAGGCCATCGGCATCCGACGGCACAGGATCAGATGCACGTGGTTCGGCGTCAGGCACCACGCCCACACGGCGACATCAGCCGCCCGGCAACGGGTCGCGAGCAGGTCGCGATAGAGCGCATAATCGTCGTCGCCAAAGAACGTCCGCGCACGTCCGTTGCCACGCTGGGTCACGTGGTGCGGCAGGCCGGGGATGACGACACGGGCAAGGCGAGACATGCGCCATCCTGCGCGCACCGAAGAAGGAAGTCAATTAAGTGCACTGTCACCGTAATTCCCAGCCGCCATCACGATGGTTCTGCACCGCACCTGCCGATTCGGAAAGAGCCTGCTCAAGCAGCAGTGCGTTTTCGCGCGAAGCGGTCGTGCGAAATTTACTCGCGGTGCCATGCGACCGGCCCGCACTCCGACCCATCCACCAATGCCCTGTCGATCGTATTGCAATACGGGACAACTAGTGAGCGGCGAAATTTTGTACACCATAGCCAATATCCGCTCCTGTTGTTTGCATTTCCTCCGTTAGAATGTAAATTTTGGACGCGATCACAATGCCTATCCAGAAATCCAGCTCTCTGCAGAGATCTATTTGACGAGAACAGAAATGGACCGCCTTCAGTTTACGTCTAGCATTGTTAGATCACTGGCTTGGCCAATTGCTGCCGTGACCATCGTTTTGATTTTTAGGAAGCAACTGCAACATCTGCTCTATCAGGTTAGAAAAATCGGCGGAGCCGGTCTAAACGTCGAGCTGGCGACGCAGGTTCAGGAAGTCCAGCGAGCCGGAGAAGCTGTCGAGCTAGAGCAAGGCGGCGCATTGGCAAGCACAATGAACGATCACTTAGACCCGACACTCGCTCAACTCGCCAAAACATTTCCTGAGGCGGCTGTGCTTCAAGAATACAAGACCGTCGAAAGGATACTGCTTCAGATTCGCGAGATATTGCCCGACAAGAGACCTCACCGCACTCTAAATGAGGTGCTCAACAAGCTTGCAGATCAGGGATTTGTGTCTGAGACGGTGGTAACGCTTTTCCAAAGCGTCCGACAGGCCAGAAATATGGCTGCGCATGCGACAGACGACAGAAACATGACTTCGGGTGAGGCGATAGAACTAATAGGTCAGATCAAAACCCTCCAGAATATTCTCGATCGCGTTTTGGAGCAGATCAGATCAAACACAGTGGACACTCAAACCAAGTGAAGCATTTTATGTATACCTGACGCTGGCCTTCAGACCTTAAGAACACCGAACCGCCGACTGGAGTCCGTTGCTGATGCCAGATCGATACGATTTCGCCAACTTGTCCCCGATAGAATTCGAAGGACTTTGTGTGGACCTCGTATCAGCGGAAACTGGCCTCAGGTTCGAAAGGTTCTCTGAAGGGACGGACGGCGGAGTGGACGGCCGACATAGCCGAGCAAACGGCGACATTATCCTTCAAGCTAAGCACTATAAACAAAGTACATGGTCTGACCTTCAAAAGGCGGTCAGGAGCGAGACGGCCAAGGTCGCTGCGCTCAACCCAGCAGAATACTATCTTATGACCTCGCAAACGCTTACTTCCGCGCGGAAGGGTAAGCTCGTTCAACTTTTGGGGCACCCCTCGGTGATCGCGGCAAACATCTGGGGTCGCACCGAGCTGAATGCCTATTTGGCCAAGCACGGAGAGGTCGAAAAGAGAAACATAAAGCTGTGGCTGTCCAGCGCTGCGGTCCTGGACAGATTGCTCAAGAATGATATCGCCATTTTCACAGAGGCTACGTACGACGAGATAGAGCGAATCCTAAAAGTATTTGTCGTCAATCCGAGCCTCAGCAAATCTGCTGAGATCCTTAGGGCGACCCGCTGCCTGATCATTTCAGGGCCGCCGGGAGTCGGTAAGACGACCTTGGCACAAATTTTAGCGGCCGAGTACAGCGAAAGCAGCTGGGAACTTGTTTCGATCTCCTCAATCGAAGATGGCTTCCGCGCATTCCAGTCCGAGCATCGGCAGGTGTTCGTCTTCGACGACTTCTTGGGAAAGATTAGGCTCGATCCCGCGGCGCTAGCGCGCGATGACAGCAAAATCGTTCGCTTCATGTCTATGGTGCGCAAGGACAAGAGAAAACGATTTGTTCTCACGACACGGTCTTACATCCTGCAGGCGGCTAAAGCGCTCTCAGAGGCCCTAGACGACACGGCAGTCGACGTTGCGGAAATCGTATTGGACCTATCGACCTATACCAGAGAACTGAAGGCGAGAATCCTCTACAACCACCTTTACCATTCGGGCATCGATCAAGCCGCCATACAGGCTCTTTTAGTGGGCGACGTTGTCCGTCAGATCGTGGACCATCGAAATTACATGCCGCGCATTATTCAATGGATGACCGACGAGGTCAGGCAGCGCGGGGTGGCGCCGATCGACTATCCGAAGGTTTTCCTACACACCTTGGAAAATCCAGATAAAATCTGGGAAAAGGCCTTCAGGCAACACATCAGCCCAAAGGCCCGTATTTTATTGTACTGCATGTATTTCGCCGAGCAGGAGCGCTGGCCGAAGCCGGGCGTCAGATTGGATCAGCTGCGAGTTTTCTTCGACAGATCGATAGTCGAGTTCGGTGAGATCGCGAAACAAGCGATGCGCGTGTCGATGTTCGAAGATTCGCTGCGCGAAGTGAAATCATCTTTTGTTGTGGTCGACGACGGTACGGCTAATTTCATCAATCCATCCGTTCAAGACTACCTGTCGCGTGAGACCGCCGACGACACCATCCTCTCGACACTTGCGCGATGTGTGCCGACTGTGGCTACAGCGACCTCGCTTTGGAAAAAAACGGGCAAGAATCTTTCAGCTCTAATTCGCGCAAAAGTTGCGGACGGCGTCCTTATATCTTTAATCGAAGGACGGGTCGAAGGACGGCTCCCACTGCATGAACTCGCCAATCTAGTGGGAGATTTGATCTTGGCGGCGGCCGACCGCGACACCTACTGCGCGCAACTGCGTCGAATGAAGTCTCGCAAGCATTTTTGGACCAATGAAGCGGATCTGCCTGCCCTAGTTGACATGCTCTCCCACGGCCGATTTAGCCACCTGCCGCACGCGCAAGCCTACGCTAGATACCTTCGCTTACAGATATACAAGTTAGTCTCTTCCGATCGCGAGTACGCCATGGAGCTTGAGGAGCTTGCGACGCTCGCATCGAACCTCGGGTCGTCCAAAATTGAAATGCCAGACCAGTTCTTTGATCATTTCGATCGGGCTGTCGCGGAGAGCGTCGATATACTTGATGTCGGTAAAATCCGCAGTGGCGAAGATCCCGAACAAGTCATCGGGGAATGGCTGGAACACATTCATAAAATCGAGACACACACATCTACATCGGTGGATTATTTCAAGAAGCGGGAGTTCGAAGAACGAATTGATGCGATTCAACGGTACCAAGATATGGAGCGACAAGAAGAGGAGTACTACCAGCCAACATTGCGATCGGAGCCCCTGGCTCGACCTTCGACCTCGAGCGGAGGTTTTTCCAATTCGGACCTGCAGTCCATGTTTTCATCGTTGAAGAAATCAGAATGAGGCCTTCTGGGAACTATCCCGGCACGGTGCAAAGGCCGAGCCCAAAGATTACGCGGAAAGAATGGCGGATTACGCTGCGCCAATCCGCCCTACGCGCTGCTCCGCGCCAGCCGCCGCTCACGCCGCCCGCGGCTTGTTCACCGTCTCGATCCTGTCGAGACTCTTGCCAAGACTACGTTTCGCGATCTGAACGTCGTAGTCCGTCTGCAGGTTGAGCCAGAGTTCGGGCGTCGTATCGAGTGCCTTGGCGAGCCGGAGCGCGGTGTCGGCGGTGATGCCGGTCTGCTCGTTCGCGATCCGCTCGATCCGGGTCCGCGGCAGGCCGCACACTTTGGCGAGCGCGCCGGCAGACATTCCGAGCGGAATTAGAAACTCCTCGCGCAGAACCTCACCGGGATGCATCGGCTTCAACTTCTTGGTCATCGCAGCGCCTTTCAATGATAGTCCACGATCTCGACGTTCGCTGGGCCGTCCACCGTCCAGGTAAAGCAGACCCGGAATTGATCGTTGATGCGGATTGAATACTGTCCGTGGCGATCTCCCGTCAGCGCCTCCAGCCGGTTGCCGGGCGGCGATCGCAAGTCACCGAGGCCAGCCGCTGCGTTGAGGTAACGCAACTTCCGGCGAGCCACTTTCAACAGATCGGACGGAAAGCCCTTCGGGTTCTCACCGTCGAAGACAGCCTCGGTGATCCTGTCCCGGAAGCTTCTGATCATGCTGACGTATGTATCATCTAATGATACATACGTCAAACGATGGCGATGTCTCTGAGTTGCTCGCGCTATTTCTGCCAACTCACATGTCATCGGCCAGAGCATCTCAGCCCTGCACAAACTGCCCGTCGTGCTGATTCCCCTTGCGTCGTCGGGCAAATCACCTCCACATTTCCCGCCATCCTGCCCGCACTGAGAGGGGCGCATCGCGATCGTCACGGGACGTTGCGGCGGGGAGTGGTGGCCGCGGAGCGACGCAGCATCTCATGGAGGTGCGGACGAACGTCGTTTCGCGGACGGTCAAGCCGTGTGGTCCCGACACCCCGACGCTGGTGTCTTGGTCGGCGACGATGTCGATGACGGGGGCAAGCAAGCCCGGTCCCCTGGGAGAGCACGGAGCAGCCGTTCAAACCATCGCGCAGGGAAGGCCGGGTTGTTTCCGGCTGAGCCTGTGGTTCCTTCCCCGTGCACTCTCTTACGCACGGGGGCCGCGGGTGCCAGTCGGCACTCGGCCTTCCCTGCGCCCTCTCAATCGATGAGGACGCAAAACTGCAGCAGAGCTCGGGCCGATCAGGTGGCGAGGCTGCGGGCGCATGGGCGTGAGCTGCGACGAGCGGCGGAGCTGTTTGACAGGGTGGATCGGAGATCAGAGAGCCGGGCTCAAGCGAGACTTGGGGGGGCTCAAACGCCCGGCTTCGCGAAGGCGCTACGCCGGGCACGCTTCGCCCTGCGGGCTACTGCGCGGCTGCGCCACGCGTAGCCCGCAGGGCGAAGCGTGGTGCCCAGGGGCGGGATCGAACCACCGACACTGCGATTTTCAGTCGCATGCTCTACCAACTGAGCTACCTGGGCAGGTCTCGTTCGGGACAGAAAAGCCCGGCGAGCCGGCGGGTTATAGTGGGACCAAGCGGTGCTGTCTACCGCCCAGGCGCGAAGTTTTCACATTCCTTTTGCAGTTGCTCGGAGGGCGCCGAGGCGGCCGCCAGACGGCCTGCGCCGCTGCGGCAAGGTCATGAAAACACGGCCTTATTCGACATCCTCCTCGTCACCTTCGGTGGCCGGGATGACATAGGAGCCGCTCAGCCAGCGGTGCAGGTCGACGTCGCGGCAGCGCGGCGAGCAGAATGGCCGCACGGCCTCGGCCGCGGGCCGGCGGCAGATCGGACAGCGGCCGGCGGGCTTGGGCGGGGCGGCGGTGGGCGGGGTGGGCGATTCGTTCGACATGGCCGCTATCTAGGCGCCCTGGGGGCGTGATGCACCCCCTCGGAGACGGCGTCAGACGCCGACGGTGTTCAGCCAACCGAAGCGGATCGGAAAGCCCTCGCCGGCGAGCAGGGTCGTGGTCTCGTACAGCGGCAGGCCGACGACGTTGGTGTAGGAGCCGACCATCTTGACCACGAAGGAGCCGGCGATGCCCTGGACGGCGTAGCCGCCGGCCTTACCCCGCCATTCGCCGGAGCCGATATAGGCCTGGATGTCGTCCTCGCTGAGCCGCTTGAAGCGGACGCGGGTCTCGACCAGGCGCTGGCGGAACGCCTCCTTCGGCGTCACCAGGGTGATCGCGGTGTAGACGCGGTGGTTGCGGCCCGACAGCAGCCGCAGGCACTGCGAGGCCTCGTCGACCAGGTTGGCCTTGGGCAGGATGCGGCGGCCGACCGCGACGACGGTGTCGGCGGAGATGATGAAGGCGCCGCGCAGTTCGTCGTCGAGCTGGACGGATTTCAGCGCGGCATCGGCCTTGGCGCGGGCAAGACGGTTGGCGCAGGCGCGCGGCAGCTCGCCGCGCTTCGGCGTCTCGTCGACGTCGGCGGGGCGCAGCGCGTCGGGCTCGATGCCGGCCTGGTTGAGCAGCGCCAGACGCCGGGGCGAACCGGATGCAAGAACGATTTTGGGACGGCCGAGCATGCTGATTTCGCTAGGGGATTCGGAAAGCGTAAGGCGGGCGCGCGGAACCTATCGGAAGGGGTGCCATTCCACAACCCGGAGACTGCGACAAGGCTGCGACAGCCTGCTCTACGGGCTCAGTTTGAGCGGCGGACGACGTTGGTATTTCGGTTCGATGACACCTCGCCGGGGAACCGGAACTCACAACCCGGCCGGGCCGGGCTTGGCGAAGCGCTTGCGGATCCGCGCGAACAGGCCGTCGCAAACCTCGCGATAGGCCGACAGCTTCTGCTCGCGATTGCCGTCGGTATTGGTGGGGTCCGGCGTCGGCCAATATTCGACGTCGGCGGCGATGGTGCGGGTCAGCTCGAGGGCCTTGTGATGCGCTTCCGGCGAGAGGGTGATGATGAGGTCGAAGTTCAGGCCCTCCCAGTCCTCGAGCTCCTCGAAGGTGGTGGGCTTGTGCTGCGAGATGTCCTGGCCGAGCTCGGCCATCACGGAGACGGCGAAGGGATCGAGCTCGCCCTTCTTGACGCCGGCGGAGCGGACATAGAGCGCATGCGGAAACATCTGGCGGAGCAGGCTCTCGGCCATCGGCGAGCGCACGCTGTTCTGCCCGCAGGCGAACAGCACCGCCTGCGGCTGGCGCGCGCGCGGCGGCCCCTCAGCCATGCGGCTAGGCGCCCTTGGCCGGAAGCTGGGACGCGAGACGGGCGGCGCGCGGCGTCACTGGCCCTCGCCCTTCCAGTGCAGCACCGTGATCAGGGTGAACAGCCGGCGCGAGGTCTCGAAGTCGACCCGCACCTTGCCCTTGAGCCGCTCCTGCAAAGTGCGCGAGCCCTCGTCATGGATGCCGCGGCGGCCCATGTCGATCGCCTCGATCTTGTCGGGCGTCGCGGTGCGGATCGCGTTGTAATAGCTGTCGCAGATCATGAAATAGTCCTTCACGATCCGCCGAAACGGCGACAGCGACAACAGGTGCGTCACGACGGGGGTGCCGTCCTCGCGGCGGATGTCGAACATCAGCCGGTTGGCGGTGATACCGAGATGCAGGGTGAACGGGCCGGTGCCGTCGGCGCCCTCCGGCGCGAACAGGTTTTCCTCGACGAGGTCGTAGATCGCGATCGCCCGCTCATGCTCGATGTCCGGACCGGAGCGGCCGATCGACTCCTCGTCGAGCGTCACCGCCACGATGCGATTGGTCCGGTCGTCGCCTGGCGGGTGCTGGGTCATGGCAGATTGAGGCGTATTCCCACGGAGCGTGAATGGGCGTCGAGACCCTCGGCCTTGCCCAGAGTCATCGCCGCTGGACCCAGCGCGCGCAACTGGTCCGGACCGCATTTCAACAGCGACGTGCGCTTCATGAAGTCGAGCACTCCGAGACCGGAGGAGAACCGCGCCGAGCGCGCGGTCGGCAGCACGTGATTGGAGCCGCCGACATAGTCGCCGATCGCCTCCGGCGTGTGCGCGCCGAGGAAGATGGCACCGGCATTGCGGACCCTTGCGGCGAATGCGTCGGGGTCGGCGGTCATGACTTCCAGATGCTCGGCGGCGATGGCATCGGCCAGCGGCACGGCCTGGTCGAGATGCTCGACCACGATGATGGCGCCGAAATCGGCCCAGGACGCGCCGGCGATCGCGGCACGCGGCAAGGTCTTGAGCTGGCCCTCGACGGCGTGGGCGACGTCGTCCGCCAGGCGGCGGCTGTCGGTGATCAGGATGGATTGCGCGCTGGCATCGTGCTCGGCCTGGGCGAGCAGGTCGGCGGCGATCCAGTCGGCATTGCCGCTGTCGTCGGCGATCACCAGCACCTCGGACGGGCCCGCGATCATGTCGATGCCGACCTTGCCGAACACCAGCCGCTTGGCGGCGGCGACATAGGCATTGCCGGGGCCGACGATCTTGGCGACGGGGGCGATCGTCGCGGTGCCATGCGCCAGCGCGGCCACGGCCTGGGCGCCGCCGACGCGGTAGATCTCGGAGACGCCGCCGAGATGCGCGGCGGCCAGCACGAGCGGGTTGAGCTTGCCATCGGGGGCCGGCACCACCATGACGAGCCGGGCGACGCCGGCGACCTTGGCGGGAATGGCATTCATCAGCACCGAGGACGGATAGGCCGCGGTGCCGCCGGGGACGTAGAGACCGGCGGATTCGATCGCGCTCCAGCGCCAGCCGAGCTCGACGCCGGCTTCGTCGGTGAAGCGCTGATCCTGCGGCAGCTGCTTGAGATGAAAGGCCTCGATGCGGTCGCGGGCGAATTTCAACGCATCCAGCGTGGCCGTATCGCAGGCGTTGAAGGCGGCCTCGATCTCGGCAGGCTTGACGCGCAGCGTCGCAGCGGTCAGCTCCAGCCGGTCGAACTTAGCCGTCGCCTCGAGCAGCGCCGCGTCGCCGCGCCGGGCCACGTCGTCGACGATGGCGCGGGCGGCGGCTTCGACGTCGGCGGAGGTCTCGCGCTTGGCGGCGAGAAACTGCCGAAACTGGGTGTCGAAATCGGCGTGAGCGCGGGACAGGCGAATGGGCATCTCTGGCACTTTCCGAAGGGGTGGCTGCCCCCGACCCCCTGCTCAATGGCGCGGCAGCGCGGGGCCGTCAACCCTTTGAACCCGCCCCTACCCCGTCAGCGGCGGGACGTCGTCGACCGCGCCGACGCCGAGATCATCCTGGCCGAGATCGGTCAGCTCGCATTCCAGGCATTCGACATCGAGTCGCAGCGCGCCGCCATGGGAAAACAGCAAGAGCGCACTGCCGGCGGGCGCCTCGGTGCCCGGATGGAATTCGATGCCGATCAGCTCCAGCGCGGCGTCGGGCGCGGCGAGATCGATGCGGCGCGACTTGCAGGCGAGCACCCGGTCGAAGCGCAGCGCCGCCAGCAGCCGGCGCGGCTCGCTCTCGCCGTGCAGCGCCTGGTCCCAGTCGAGCCGGTTCATGCCGATCACCAGGCGCTTCTCGGCCTGGCGCCAGATGATGTCGGCCGGCTGCACCCGCGCGTCCTGCACATGGGCGGAGATCACGGCGAGATCGTCGGCGTCGAGCGCGATCAGTTTGAGCCGGTCGGTCACGACATCATTCCCTTGGCAGCCTCATTCGCGGATGCGCTCGATCGTGGCGCCGCAGGCCTTCAGCTTGTCCTCCAGCCGCTCGAAGCCGCGATCGAGATGATAGACGCGATTGATCATGGTTTCGCCTTCCGCAGCAAGCCCGGCAATGACCAGCGACACCGAGGCGCGCAGGTCGGTTGCCATCACGGGCGCGCCGCGCAGGGTCGAGATGCCCTCGATCCGCGCGGTCTCGCCGTCCAGACTGATACGCGCGCCGAACCGCGCCAGCTCCTGGACGTGCATGAAACGGTTCTCGAAAATCGTCTCGGTGATCGCGGACGCGCCCTGCGCACGGACCATGAGCGCCATCAGCTGCGCCTGCAGGTCGGTCGGGAAACCAGGGAACGGCGCGGTCGTCACCTGGACCGGGCGGATGCCGTGACCATTGCGCACCACGCGGATGCCATCGGCATCGCTCGAAATCTCGGCACCAGCTTCAGCGAGCACGTCGAGCGCCGATTGCAGCAGCTCGGGCCGGGCGCCGGCAAGACGGACGTCGCCCCCGGTCATCGCCGTCGCGATCGCATAGGTGCCGGCTTCAATGCGGTCAGGCAGCACCGTATGCCGCGCGCCGTGCAGAGAGGCCACGCCCTCGATCTCGATGCGGGGCGTGCCGGCGCCGCTGATGCGTGCGCCCATCTTGTTGAGGCAGTCGGCGAGATCGGTGATCTCGGGCTCGCAGGCGGCATTGGTGATGATTGTCGTGCCCTTGGCGAGGCTCGCGGCCATGACCGCGACATGGGTGCCGCCGACGGTCACCTTCGGGAAATCGATGGTGCCGCCTCGCAGCCCGCCCGGCGCCTTGGCAACGACGTAGCCCGCATCGATCTCGATGCCGGCGCCGAGCTTCTCCAGCGCCATGATTAGGAGGTCCACGGGCCGCGTGCCGATGGCGCAGCCGCCGGGCAGCGACACCCGGGCCTCGTGCATGCGCGCGAGCAGCGGCGCGATCACCCAGAAGCTGGCGCGCATCCGCGACACCAGCTCATAGGGCGCCGTGGTGTCGATGATGTCGGCAGCGGAGATCTGCAGCGTCTGGCCCTGATACTGGCCATCGCCCGGACGCTTGCCGACCGACATGATGTCCACGCCGTGATTGCCGAGAATGCGCTGCAGCTGGGCGACGTCGGCGAGCCGGGGGACGTTGTCCAGGATCAGCGTCTCCGGCGTCAGCAGGCCCGCGATCATCAGCGGCAGGGCGGCATTCTTCGCGCCCGAAATCGGGATGGTGCCGTGAAGCGGGTTGCCGCCGACGATGCGAATGCGATCCATGCTGATCCTGCTGGGCTGATCGGAAATTTGGCTGAGATGGGCGCAACAGGACCGACATTACGGCGATTTGATGGGTTCGCAACGGCCGGTCGTGGCGTCCCGGGATTCATCCCAGGACGATGCGACTCAGACCGGCGGCACCAGCGCATCGGCGAGAAAGCCGTGCAGCGCGGCAACCACCTGGGCGCCCTCGCCGATGGCGCCGCCGACGCGCTTGACCGAGCCGGAGCGGACGTCGCCGACGGCATAGACGCCGGGCACCGAGGTCTCCAGCGGCGACACCATCCGCCCGGCATTCTGCTCCGACTGCGCACCGGTGACGACGAAACCGGCGCGGTCGAGCGTCACGCCGCAATCGCCGAGCCAGCCGGTGGCCGGGTCGGCGCCGACGAACAGAAACAGGTTGCGGATATCGGCGGGCGTCTTTTCGCCGGACAACCGGCTCTTCAAGGTGATGCGCTCCAACCCGGTATCGGCGCCGCCATCGAGCCCGACGACCTCGGTGTTGAACAGCAGCTCGATATTCGGCGTCGCCTCGATGCGCTCGATCAGGTAGCGCGACATCGACGCGGCAAGGCCGCCGCCGCGAATGATCATCCGCACCTTCTTCACGTGCCCCGACAGAAACACCGCGGCCTGTCCGGCCGAATTGCCGCCACCGACCAGCGCGACCTCCTGTCCGGCGCACAGCCGCGCCTCGATCGGCGAGGCCCAGTACCAGACGCCGCGGCCCTCGAACTCCTTGAGCCGGTCGAGATCCGGACGGCGATAGCGCGCGCCGCTGGCCACCACGACCGAGCGCGCCCGCACCTCGTCGCCACCCTCCAGCGCCAGCACGAAAGCCCCGTTCTTGCGCTCGCAATCGAGCGCCGTCACCGACACCGGGATCATGATCTCGGCGCCAAACTTCTGTGCCTGGTTGAAGGCGCGCGCGGTCAGCGCCAGACCGGTGATGCCGGTCGGGAAACCAAAGTAGTTCTCGATGCGCGCGCTGGCGCCGGCCTGGCCGCCGAACGCCCGCGAATCCAGCACGGCGATCGACAGTCCCTCCGATGCGCCATACACCGCCGTGGCCAGCCCCGCCGGACCGCAGCCGACGACCGCGACATCGTAGACCTTCTCACCGCGCGGCCCGCCGATCATGCCGACGGCGCGCGCCAGCTCCGTCTCGCTCGGATTGCGCAGCACGCTGCCATCGGACACCACGACCAGCGGCAGCTCGGCCGGTGTCGGCGAATAGCGCGCGATCAGGTCGGCGGCATCGTGATCGACGGCGGGATCGAGCAGATGGTGCGGAAAGCCGTTGCGGGTGAGAAAGCTCTGCAGCCGCGCGATCGCGGCCGATTGCGGCGGGCCGATCATGACCGGACCGCCGGCGCCGCCCTGGATCAGATTGACCCGGCGCAGGATCAGCGCCCGCATGATGCGCTCGCCGAGCTCGGCCTCGGCGATCAGCAGCGCCCGCAGCTTCTCGGGACGAATCAGGATGACCTCGACATCGCCCTCGGCATGACCGTCGACCAGCGCGACGCGGCCGGAGAGCTGGGCGATCTCGGCCAGAAACTGCCCTGGCCCCTGGTCGATCACCGGCGTGACGTGACCAAGGCCATCGCGCTGGGTGATCGCAACATGGCCCTTGAGAATCACGAACATGCCGGGGCCAGGCTTGCCGGTCTCGAACAGCAGCTCGCCGTCTTTATAGGTCCGGATCTCGCCGAAGCCGCGCAGCCGGGTGATCTCCTGTGGCGTCAGCTCCGGAAAGGTCTGGTCGAATCGCGGCAGCGTCTTCGCGAGCTCCGCCCGCTGTGCCGCCGCATCCGCCGCTGTCCCGTCATTCACCGCCATCACGCTCCCCACATTCAATCCGTTCGACGCGCTACGTCGTCAGAGCCGCCGCGAGCGGCCTCGTCCCCCTCGCCCTGCTCGGCCGGCGCCGCCTGGCTGCGCTCACGGCTCTGCACCTTGCGCCGCTTGAGGTTCTCGCGCAGCGCCTGCTTCAGCCGCTCCTCGCGCGCTCCCTTCCCCTTGCTGGTCCGATCCGTCATCCCCTTCCCCGGTCACCCCTTACCAGGGGCACAATTGGTGCTGCGGGCGCGAAAGCCAAGAGGGGAAAGCGACGCAGACGGTAGGTTCCGGCCGACCTGGCGTCGACTGCCCGGGTGGGGAGTTGCGGACACGGCCCCCTCGCTGGCCCCGCCTTTGACGAGGAGGAGAGAGAATTGTTGGCCAGATGGACGATTCCTTACGGATTCGGAGATCTTTCGCCCGATTTTGACGTATCGCCCCCGCGTCTTTCCCCGAAAACCGGGCGAGCCGCGCTTGCGCCGGCGGGGAGCTTGTGGCAAGAACCGCCCGCGTTCGGGCGCGGCCTTCGGGCCGGCTCCGCGAGTCCCTTTGCTGCCGTAGCTCAGTGGTAGAGCACTCCCTTGGTAAGGGAGAGGTCGACAGTTCAATCCTGTCCGGCAGCACCATCTCGTTTCCCACATTTTAGCCAAGCCACGGCATCTCGGCCTCATGGTTCGAGACGCGCCGCGTTATGCAATCGTCGTGACCGCTCGGTTCGGGCGCGGCGCTCCTCACCATGAGGGTCTGGCAAAGGCCGTGCTGCGCATCGACCATGAACACGCCGGTGGCGTGTTCATGGAGAGCGGCGCGGCCACGAGGTTGAAGCATCACCGCGAACTCGCCCTCATCCTGAGGAGACCGCCGCAGGCGGTCGTCTCGAAGGATGGGCCGCAGCAACCGCATTCACCCAGCATTGCTCATCGCGGCAACAAATTCTCCTTCGCCAGATCGATCACCTCATCGCCGCGGCCGCTCATCACGGCGCGGATCAGCCAGACGCTGAAGCCCTTGACCTGTTCGAGGCCGATGGTCGGCGGCATCGACAGCTCCTGCTTCGCCGTGACGACGTCGAGCACGGCAGGGCCGTCATGCGCGAGCCAGTCGGCGACGGCGCCGGGCAGCTCGCCGGGATCCTCGACTCGGCGGCCATGGATGCCCATCGCCTGCGCCATCGCCGCGAAATCCGGATTCTCCAGATCGGTGCCGTGCTCGACGAAGCCCGAGGCCTTCATCTCCAGCGCGACGAAGCCGAGCGTGCCGTTGTTGTAGATCACGATCTTCACCGGCAGCTTCATCTGCTTGAGCGTGATGAGATCGCCCATCAGCATCGCAAAGCCACCGTCGCCCGATAGCGAGACCACCTGCCGTCCCGCCTGCGCGGCCTGGATGCCGATGGCTTGCGACATCGCATTGGCCATCGAGCCGTGCACCAGCGAGCCGACCAGGCGGCGGCGGCCGTTCATGGCGACGTAGCGCGCGGCCCAGATCGTCGGCGTGCCGACGTCGAAGGTGAAGACGGCATCGTCGGCAGCAGTCTCGCTGATCAGCCGGGTCAGATATTGCGGATGGATCGGCCGGCGGCCGGGCGTGCCGACCGCGAGGTCGTCGAGGCCTTTGCGCGCGGAGGCGTAGCGCGCGAGATTGTCGTCGAGGTGGCGGCGATCGGATTTGGCCGTGAGCTTCGGCAGCAGCGCGCGAAGGGTCTCGCCGACATCGCCGACCACGCCGACATCGAGCCGCGCGCGGCGGCCGAGCTGGCTCGGCCGGATGTCGACCTGGACGATCTTGATGTCGGAGGGGATGAACTGCTTGTAGGGAAAATCGGTGCCGAGCATCACCAGCGTGTCGCAGCTGTGCATGGCGTGATAGCCGGAGGAGAAACCGATGAAGCCGGTGAGCCCGACGTCATAGGGATTGTCGTACTCGACATGCTCCTTGCCGCCGAGCGCATGCACGATCGGACTCTTCAGCGCCTCCGCAAGCTGCATCAGCTCGGCATGCGCGCCGGCGCAGCCGCGGCCGCAGAACAACGTCACGCGCTCTCCGACGTTGAGCAGCGCGGCCAATGCATCGAGCTCCGGCTCGGCCGGACGCACCACGGGCTTCGGCGGCACCAGGCCGATCGCCGGCGGCAGCGCGCGCTTCGGCGCGGCCTTCAGCGCGACGTCGCCGGGAATGACGATGAGGGCCACGCCGCGCTCGCCCAGCGCGGCACGGATCGCGTTCTCCAGCACGAACGGCATCTGCGTGGGATCGGAGATCAGCTCGCAATAGACGCTGCACTCGCGGAACAGGTTCTGCGGATGCGTCTCCTGAAAGTAGCCGCCGCCGATCTCGCCCGACGGGATGTGCGCGGCGATCGCCAACACCGGCGTGCGGCTGCGCTGCGCGTCATAGAGACCGTTGATGAGATGCAGATTGCCGGGGCCGCAGGAGCCGGCGCACACTGCGAGCTGGCCGGTGATCTGCGATTCACCCGAGGCCGCGAAGGCTGCCACCTCCTCGTGGCGGACATGCACCCAGTCGATCGTCTTGCGGACGCGCAGCGACTCGGTCAGCCCGTTGAGGCTGTCGCCGACGACGCCGTAGATGCGCTTGACGCCGGCGATTTCGAGCATCTCGACGATCTGATCTGCAATGGTGGACATGAGCGACTGAATCCTTTGGTCATGAGAGATGCCGAAACCTACTGCCGAGGCTTTGCGGTCTCGTTACCTGCACGAGGCGGCGCGGCCGAATCAAAAGCGCGCGCTTGCGAAGGTTCCTGCGGGATGCGCCTGAGCGAGATCATGACCTCAGGGCGATGCGGGCCGGCGGCTTGCCGCATGGCGCCGCGGCCTCGCGGCGCATATTGCGTCCGAGCTTTGCGGGAGGTCCGCCCTCTCGTCACAGAGAGCGCAGGGAAGGCCGGGCGCTGGCCGCGCCCGTGGCCCGCCTGCGAAAAAAAATGCAGGCGGCAGGTACCACAGGTCTGGCCGAACACACCCGGCCCTCCCTGCGCGATGGGCTTACGATTTATACGCGCTCTCCCTGGGGACCGGGCTTTGTTGCCCCCATCACCCGCGATGCACTGACGCACATCAGCGAGCTTGACCTCAGCATCGGGAGGCCAGGACCACGCGATTTCGCCGTCCGACTCGAAGTTGTTCGTCCGCTCGCGAATGCGCGCTGCAACTCCGACCCGGCCACCGCATCCCACACCCAACGCTCGTGACGACTCGCGAACGCCCCTCTTCGATGGGCACGGGACGGCCGAAAATGTGCAGGTGATTTGCCCGACGACACAAGGGAAATGAGTGCGGCAGAGTGGCACGACGGGCAGTTTGGGCAGAGCTGGCATGCGTGGGAGCACGGCTTCACTTAGTGCAGTGTCACCGCGCTCCAGATTGGTTGCTACCGCTAGGGCATGGCAACCGCATTGCAAAGTCTACAGTGGGGTGTGGGCTGCAGAAAATCTGCTGCACTCTGCTTCGCTGTCTTCGAAACACACCTGAGAATCGTTAAATCAAAGGTTGCTTTCTTGTGTTCGATAAACCATCATGAAGCGTCAATGACGATTGGGGGACATTGACAGTGACCCAGCCTCCAAAAGGCCCGTCGCCCGTCGAAGACGCCACAACACCGGAAGGCGCCACGACGCCAGCTGCCACTACGACGCCAGCTGCCACTACGACGCCAGCTGCCGCTACGACGCCAGCTGCCGCTACGACGCCAGCTGCCGCTACGACGCCAGC
>NZ_JABFDM010000008.1 GCF_013178945.1 Bradyrhizobium aeschynomenes | reverse complement strand
AATCACCTAAGGGGAGTGAATCACCGTTCGTCAGCTAACGGAATCCATTTATGAGTACAGATCCTAGGCGGCGACGCCGCGACGTCCCGGCTGACTATGGTTGGCGTCCAAGGCCGGCGCCCTGAGCATGGTGACCGCACCGAAGCCGACCTCGCGCAGCTGCTCGGTCATCTGGCTACGCGCCTCGGCGGACATGTTGGGATCGGGCACGACGACGGCGCGCGCGCCTGCGGTCAGCAGCTCTGCCGGCAGGTCGGAGGCGTTGCCGGCGTCGAGCAGCACGTGGTCATAGACTCGCAGCAGCGCGTCGATGGCGAGCGCCAGTCGAGGCGACTGCAGCTGATTGCGGTCGGCGCCCGGCCGACCGGCATTGACGATGTGCAACCGCGAAGCCTGGTCCTTGGTAATGATCGAGGCGAACGACGCCTCGCCCAGCATCAGCTCGATCAGGCCGGGCGCGGCCGGATCGACCGAGAGGCCGGCGAGCATCTGGGGGCTGCCCGCGAGGTCGACGAGCACCACGCGAGCCTGCACCGCCAGCATGCGCGCGATCGACAGCGCGGTGGCGGTCACGGCCTGGCTGCCGGCGGTGCCCAGCACGGTGATCTTGCGCGCGCTCCCGCCTGCCGCGAGCAGCTCCGATGTCAACAGCTCGAGCTCGCTCGATGGCCGCGGCGTCGCCTCGGCCGGTTCGGGCGCCGGCATCTCGGCCGGTGCCGGAGACGGGATCGGAGACGGACGCGCAAGCTCGACCGCGGTTGGCGTCGGGGGCGGCGAAACGGCCAGAGGGGCGGCGACCGTCCGCGTGGCGATCATCGGCTCGACGCGCGCGGCGAGCACCATGACGTCGGCCATGTTGCCCATTGCCGGCGCGGGGCTCGACGCGCGCGGCGCCGTGAGACGCAGCAGCTCACCGGTGATGACGACTCCCGACGTCAGCATCAAGGTCGCCAGCGTCGCGATCAGCACGATCGGCAGCTTCTTCGGATACGCCGGCGTGTTCGAGACCACCGCCCGCGAGATGATCCGTCCTTCCGCGGCCGGGGTGTCGAGCGAAACGCGGGTATCGGCCTCGCGGTATTTGGCAAGGTAGGCCTCCAGCAGATCGCGTTGCGACTTCGCCTCGCGCTCCAGCGCCCGCAGCTTGACGTCCTGGTCATTGGTCGAGGACGCCTGCTTCTTTGCCTGCTCCAGGCTCGCGTTCAACGAATCGACCTGCGCGCCGGCGAGCCGCGCATCATTGTCGAGCGAGCGGGAAATCTTGCCGGCCTCGTCGCGGATGTTACGATCGACCTCGGCAATCTGCGCCTTCAGCTCCTTGATGCGCGGATGGGCATCGAGCAAGGTCGAGGACTGTTCGGCAAGCTGTGCCCGCAGGGCGACGCGCCGGTCCTGCAGCACCCGCATCGTTTCAGAGTTGAGCACCTCGGAGGCCTCGATCGGCTGGCCGCCCTGCAGCATCTCCCGGATCAGCCGCGCCTTAGCTTCGGCGTCGGACTTGCGCGTGCGCGCGTTGTTGAGCTGGGTGTTGGTCTCACCCATCTGCTGGTTGGACAGCGATGTATTGTTGGTGCCCGTGAACGAATTGCCCTTGGCGCGGAACGCCTCGACCCTTGCTTCCGCGTCCTCGACCTTCTTGCGCAGGCCCTGGATCTCACCGGCCAGCCATTGGCTCGCGGACTTCGCCTGCGCCTGACGTGCGTTCTGCTGGACGACCAGATAGCCGTCGGCGATGGAGTTGGCGACCTGAGCCGCGAGCGTCGGATCCTGCGACTGGAACTCGACGACGAGCACACGCGACTTGTCCACGGCATAGACGGTCAAGCGTTCATAGTAGGCATCCATGACCCGCTCATCCGGCGTCATCGCCAGAGGATCCTTGACCAGCCCGATCATCGCGGCGATCGACTTCAGCGGCGAGACACCGCGCAGCACGGGATCGAACTCCGGCAGCTCGCCGAGCTTGTTCTGCTTGATGATGTCGCGAGCCAGATCGCGCGACAGCACCAGTTGCACCTGGCTCGTCACCGCCTCGGCATCGAGCGCAGTCCGCTCTTCGAGCCGCTCGCTTCGGGTTCGCAAGAACTCGTTCTCGCGGCCGTCGATCAGGATGCGCGCCTCCGACTTGTAGCGCGGCGTGATCATGTTGACCGCGGTGACCGCCAAGGCCAATGCGAGCAGCGTCGGCAGCAGTATGAAGCCACGCTTTCGCGCCAGCGCCCGGCCGACCAGACGGATGTCGAGATCGCCGGATGAAACGGGCTCCACCGATGCAGGCTCGTTCGTCCGCGGTGGAACGGACGCCTCGTCAGCCCGAACCTTCTTGTCGGCACGCCAGAACGCCAACCGCATCATCCACTCCCGCGACCTACGCCACGCTGCTACCCTACGTGGTACGATTACACTCTATTAAGGTTGCTGACGGGTTAATCGGACCGGCGTAAGCCGGCCATTGCAGGATAATCGTCATCGTACGTCACATCATCCTTGAGAGAGCGTTGCGCCAGATCGTCACAACGACGGCAACGGACCAACTTCGCTTGATGTCGAGTGAGGCTTTGTTAACCATCAACGATCTATTCAGACTAGAGACACGTCCCAGGAATTGCGACGAGAGGCGCCCGTGCTTCCTCTATCCGCCAGCCGTCCGATCAGCTCGCGCAGCGGCGCCTGGCAAAGGCACGTGCCGGCCGACGGCGCGGACCAGCGCGGCACGGCGCCGTCAGTGGACAGGCCCTTGAAGATCCTTCATGCGGTGAGAGCTCCGGTCGGCGGCATCTTTCGACACATCCTCGACCTTGCCAACGGCCAGGTCGATCGCGGCCACGATGTCGGCATCGTCGCGGACAGCCTGACGGGCGGAGCGCGCGCGGATGCGGCGCTGGCGCAGATTGCGCCCCGATTGACGCTCGGCGTCCATCGCGTTCCGATTCATCGCGAGCCCTGGCCGACCGACGTCATGGCACTGAGCCGGTTCTATCGGCTGGCGCGCACGCTCGGCCCGGACGTCCTGCACGGCCATGGCGCGAAGGCGGGTGCGTTCGTCCGCCTGCTTCCGCATCGGCCCGGCACGATCCGCATCTACACTCCGCATGGCGGCTCCCTGCATTACCCGCGCGACACGCTCAAGGGCGCGCTTTACGGACGCCTGGAACGGGCGCTGATGAACAGGACCGACCTGTTCCTGTTCGAGAGCGTCTTCGCTCGCGACACCTATGAGCGCATGATCGGCCATCCCCAGGGCCTCGTTCATTGCGTTTTCAACGGCGTGACGGCTGGCGAATTCGACCCCGTGACGCCGGCCGCCGATCAAACCGACCTCGCCTATGTCGGCGAGTTCCGGCACATCAAGGGTGCGGATCTCCTGATTGACGCCGTGGCCCAATTGCGCGCGGGCGGGAGGGCGCTGACGCTCACGCTGGGCGGCGACGGCGAGGAGATGCCCCGCCTCAAGGCGCAGGTGGACCGTCTTGGTCTGACGTCCTCGGTCCGCTTCATCGGACATGTCCGGGCCCGCGATGGCTTCTCCAAGGGACGTCTGCTCGTCGTCCCCTCGCGCGGCGATTCCATGCCTTACGTCGTCATCGAAGCTGGCGCGGCCGGTGTTCCGATGATCGCCGCCAGGACCGGCGGCATTCCGGAGATCTTCGGCCCGCACAGCGAGGCGCTGTTCACGCCGAGCAACGTTCACGCCCTTGCGGACGCGATCGCAGCCGCGCTCGACGATCCCGCTACCGCGCAGCTTCGTGCAAGAGCTCTGCGCGAACGCGTCTTCCAGCACTTTTCGCAGAAGGCAATGGTCGAGGGCGTGCTCGACAGCTACCGCGAAGCATTTACCAAGACCTGACCCCATTTACCATCGCTAACCGTTTCTTCCGATTTGCCCTTTAATCCCGCCGGTGGGGAATTTCCCCCGGCGCTATCAGCGCTTACATGACCACAAATACTAACAGACATAATCCGGGCTTGTACGACTGTGGAACCGATCAACGCTCGCTCGATGCTGGATGCTGCTGCGGCCACGGCCGCATCGACCGCCGGGGCCGGACAGCCGGCCGTTGAACGGCGCCGACGCCTGTCGCCTGCTGCGCTGGCCGTCGCCAATGAGAAAGTTCACCGCGCCTATTCTCCGATCGTCCTCGCCGGCATCGTCCGCATCACCGATTTCGTGCTGCTGAGCGTCGTCGGCAGCATCGTTTACTTCGGCTACGTCGTTCCGCTCAGCGGCTTCCATTGGGAGTACCTCGCGGCGATCATCGGGCTCGCGGTGAGCGCCGTGGTCTGCTTCCAGGCAGCGGACATCTATCAGATCCAGGTCTTCCGCGCCCAGGTGCGGCAGATGACCCGGATGATCTCCTCCTACTGCTTCGTCTTCCTGCTGTTCATAGGCCTCTCCTTCTTCGCCAAGATCGGCAGCGAGGTCTCCCGGCTTTGGCTTGCCGCCTTCTTCTTCGTCGGGCTCGGCGCGCTGATCGCGAGCCGCGTCGTGCTGCGCAATCTCATTCGCAGCTGGGCCAAGCATGGCCGCCTCGACCGCCGGACCATCATCGTCGGCGCCGACCAGAGCGGCGAGGACCTGGTGCGCGCGCTGAAGGCACAAGACGATTCCGAGATCGAAATCCTCGGCGTATTCGATGATCGCAACGACTCGCGATCGCTCGAGACCTGCGCCGGCGCGCCGAAGCTCGGCAAGGTCGACGACATCGTCGAATTCGCCCGCCGCACCCGCGTGGACCTCGTGCTGTTCGCGCTGCCGATCTCGGCGGAGACCCGCATCCTCGACATGCTGAAGAAGCTGTGGGTGTTGCCGGTCGACATCCGTCTGTCGGCCCACACCAACAAGCTGCGCTTCCGGCCGCGCTCCTATTCCTATCTCGGCGCAGTCCCTACTCTCGACGTGTTCGAGGCTCCCATCACCGACTGGGATCTGGTGATGAAGCAGCTGTTCGACCGGCTGGTCGGCGGGCTGATCCTGCTGCTGGCGCTTCCGGTGATGGCCCTCGTCGCGCTCGCGATCAAGCTCGACAGCCCCGGCCCGGTGCTGTTCCGGCAGAAGCGGTTCGGCTTCAACAACGAACGCATCGACGTCTTCAAGTTCCGCTCGCTGTACCACCACCAGGCCGATCCCACTGCGTCCAAGGTCGTCACCAAGAACGACCCGCGCGTCACCCGCGTCGGCCGCTTCATCCGCAAGACCAGCCTCGACGAGCTTCCGCAGCTTTTCAACGTGGTATTCAAGGGCAACCTCTCGCTCGTCGGCCCCAGGCCGCATGCGGTGCAGGGCAAGCTGCAGAACCGGATGTTCGACGAGGCCGTCGATGGCTATTTCGCCCGCCATCGCGTGAAGCCGGGAATCACCGGCTGGGCGCAGATCAACGGCTGGCGCGGCGAGATCGACAACCAGGAGAAGATCCAGAAGCGCGTCGAGTTCGACCTGTATTACATCGAGAACTGGTCCGTGCTGTTCGACCTCTACATCCTGCTCAAGACGCCGCTGGCGCTGATGACCAAGAGCGAGAACGCTTACTAAATTCCGGGATCCGGAGCGGCAGCCAGTCCGCTTCGTGCTTGTGTCAGGTCGGTCCCGCCGCGCGTTGCGTATGAGTGTGAGTTCGCGATGGCCATGACGGCGGCAGCCGGAGACTTTTCGTCGAGATCCATCGCCCCTCCGGGCGTGGTCGCTCTGCAGCGCGGGCTCCTCTGGCTGGCCGGCGCGTCCGGCGCGATCGTGTTCATCGAGCCCAGTCCCTATGAGGTCGTGACGCTTGCTTCCGCGGCGGTCTTCATCGCGACCGGGATGCGACTGCGGCTGGTCTTCCTGCCTCTTCTCCTGCTGCTGTTCCTGGTCAATCTGGGATACACGATCAGCGCCGTTCCGCTGCTCGATGACTCCAAGATCGCAACCTGGATCGCGACCTCCTGGTACATGGCCTTCACGGCGCTGTTCCTCGCCTTGGCAACCTCTGATGACACCGCGGCGCGCCTCGACATGCTCCGGCGCGGCCTCGTCATCGGGGGCGCGATCGCGGCGCTCGCGGGCGTCGCCGGCTATTTCCACCTGGTGCCCGGCGGCTACGACCTGCTCACTCTCTACGGCCGCGCGCGCGGCACCTTCAAGGACCCGAACGTGCTCGGCGCGTTCCTGATCCTGCCCGCGCTGCTCGCATTGCAGAACGTGGTCACGGCACGCCTCGCCGCAACGCTGCGTGCCAGCTTCGCGTTCGGCATCATCGCGCTCGGCATCCTGCTCGCATTCTCGCGCGCAGCCTGGGGCGGCCTGGTGCTGACCGCCGCCTTCATGCTCGTGCTGATGGTGCTGACCAGCACATCGCCACGAGAGCGCTCCCGCATCATCCTCATGACGCTCGCCGCGGCCGCCGCCGGCGTCGTCCTGATCGGCGTGTTGCTCTCCATCGACTCCATCGCCGACATGTTCAAGCAACGGGCGAGCTTCGACCAGAGCTATGACGAGGGCCGCTTCGGACGCTTCGGACGCCACATCCTCGGCGCCGACATGGCGCTCGATCTGCCGTTCGGGATCGGGCCGCTGCAGTTCCACAACTACTTCCCCGAGGACACCCACAATTCCTATCTGAACGCCTTCATGTCGGGCGGCTGGCTGTCCGGCATCTGCTATCCTGCTCTGGTGTTCACCACCGTCATTCTCGGCTTCCGCTATCTGTTCGTGCGCGTGCCGTGGCAGCGGACCTACATCGCCGTGTTCGCGGCCTTTCTCGGCACCGTCGGCGAGAGCTTCATCATCGACACCGACCATTGGCGGCATTTCTTCCTGATGCTCGGCACGATGTGGGGCATGATCGCCGCCACCCGCGCGCATCAGGCCGCGAGCCGATCCGCAGGGATCGGCTCGCCTCTGCTGTCGATCAATCCTCCACCGTGAACGTCAGCCCGGCCTTGTCGACCAGCCGCTTGATCAGGCTGTCCCGGAGCGCCGCGCCCGGGGTCCAGAAGCCGCCCTTCACACTGGCGCCGTCGCGCAGCAGGCCGACGGCGCATTCGCTGATCATCTTCGAGGTCGAGCCGTAGCCGGGGTCGCGATCGCCCTTGACGGTGGCGCGGACCTGGCGGCCGTCGGGGCCAATCGCGACGAAGAGCAGGTTGTAGTAGCCGTTGTCGCGCTCCTCTTTCGATGGCCCCTCGCCCGGCTTCGGCGCGTTCGGGCCGGTCTTCTCGGCGTTGGCCGCCATCACCTTCTTGGCGTTGGCCTCACCCTTCTCGCCGGGTCCCGTCAGCACCATCTCGTCATAGACGAAGTCCTGGCCGTACGGAAAACCCATCAGCATGTTGGAGCGGTGGACGTTGCGGGTGTTGATCAGAGCCATCATGAACGGCGCCGTCCAGGACTGCAGATCCTCCTCATAGGCGGGCTTGTTGCCGGAGGGCTGCTTCGGACCCTTGAAGCCCGGCGTCAGCGCGAACGAATCCTTGAGGACCGATACCAGGCTGAGATCCTTGGCCACCGCATCGAACGTCGCCTTGGCGCTGGCGGCGGTGCCGCCCGACAAGGTGCCGCTCATGCCGCGGACGCGGCCCTTCACGCGCGACGCCGCTGCGCCGAGCACCTTCTTGGCCTGCTGCTGCACGAAGTAGACGCCGAGCTCGAACGGCACCGAATCGAAGCCGCAGGAGAACACGATGCGCGCGCCGCTCTTCTCCGCGGCGGCCTGATGCTTGTCGATCATCTGCCGCATCCACACCGGCTCGCCGCACAGGTCGACGTAGTCGGTGCCGGTCTCGGCGCAGGCGGCGACCAGCTCGTTGCCGTAGAGCTGATAGGGACCGACGGTGGTCAGTACCAGCTTGGTCTGCGCCACCATGGCTTTCAGCGACTCCGGATCGGACGCATCAGCCGCAATCAGCGGCGTGTCGCCGGGCGCGCCGATCTCGTCGCGGACGGCCGCGAGCTTGTCCAGGCTGCGGCCGGCCATCGCCCAGCGCAGCGAGCTGTCGCCGCGATAATGCGTGGCGAGATATTCGGCGACGAGCTTGCCCGTGAAGCCGGTGGCGCCGTAGACGACGAGGTCGAATTTGGATGACGTCATTCTTGTTCCCTAGCGATCAGCTGCGATTTCAATGCCCCGTCATTGCGAGGAGCGCCGCGACGAAGCAATCCAGAGTGCCGTCCACAGCCCTGGATTGCTTCGCTGCACTCGCAATGACGGCGCATGTCATTTCTTCCCGTAAGACACATTCATTCCCGCGCGGACGTCGTTCTGGATGCCGTAGGGCGCGATCGGATAGCGCAGGCCGTTCCTGGCCAGCTGTTTCATGCCGGCGATCGCCTTGGCAAGATCGGCCGGCTTGAGCGCCATCAACATTTCTTCATCGGGCACGCCGCCGTAGCGGCGCTCGGCGAAGCACGGCAGCGACAGGCTGGGCTCGCCGGTCTTCAGCGCGCGGCCCCAGGAATCGGCGCAGGCGGTCTCGCCGACGACGCCCCATTCGAACTTCTTGTAGCCGACATATTGCAGGCCGTTGATCAGGATGATCATCTGTCCCGGCGTCGCGTACACGAGGCAGACATTCGGCGGATCCAGCCGGCCGCTCGCCAGCGGGCTGACCGCCATCGCCTGATACTGCCCGAACGGCACGACATCCAGCGCCTGCTGCCGCTTGCGGGCGTCCTCCGCGGTGCCGTGCCAGACTCCGACATAGTTCGCGCCCTCGAGCCAGGCCTCGTCCTGCGGGCCGAGCCCGACCACCGCGCGGCACTGCGCGCCAACGAGGTCATCGCCGGTGATGCCGACGGTCCAGCCCAGCCGCGACGCCATGCTGACGATCTGGTCTGTGGTGTGCACCGCGTTGGGACGGCGGATCCTCTCGATCGCTTCCATGTCCTCGACGCGGGCGAACATCTTGATGCCGATCACCGTCGTCTTCAGCCGCAGCAGGCTGTTGAGATCGGCCACCATGGCCGCCAGGTCCAGCCTGTCTGCCGCGTTCGGCTGTTGCATGTGGCGTTTCCTCCCTGCCGCACCGTCTGCCCGTGCATTGCGTGGTTCGACTTCGGAGCGCTTGTTAGACCCTCGCACCTGATGATGCCAGCAAATCCGCCCCGCCGGCTCGCGTGCCATACTATGATCCTTCTCGATGCATCGGGAATCACTTATGAATTTTCGATCCTTGGACAGGACGACGCGATGAGCCGCAGTGACCGGAAGAAGGGCGCCAGGAGCGCAACGGCCGGCCCGGGCGGAACGAACGTTCTGTCGCCGGCCGCCCTGTACGAGGCGGGCTTGCACCACCTCGGCGCCGGCCGTCTGCTCGACGCGCAGGTTTGCTGCGAGCAGGCGCTGGCGGCCGAGCCGACCCACGCCGACAGCCTTGCGCTGATGGGCATCATCGCGCTGCAGACCGGGCAGCACGACCACGCCGTGGCCTGGTTCTCGCGCGCCATCCGGCAGAGCCCGAAGATCGACTATCTCACCAGCCTCGGCTTCACACTCAAGCAGATGGGCCGGCTCGACGATGCGCTCGCGGTGTTCGACAAGGCGATCCAGCTCAGGCCCGCCGACGCCGAATTGTGGAAGCACATGGGCGGCGTGCTGCTGGCGCTGGATCGCGGCGCCGAGGCGCTGTTGAGCTATCAGCATGCCCTCACCATCGATCCCGCGCATCGGGAGTCCGCATTCCAGAGCGGCCTGCTGCTGCATCAGCAGCAGCGCCATGACGAGGCCGCGCAGGCCTTCACGGTGTGCCTGGCGCAGCAGCCGAACGACCTGCAATCGCTGCAGATGCGTGCCAGATGCGTCCGCGAGCTGAAGCGCTACGACGACTATTTGGCGGATTGCGAGCGCGCGCAGGCGCTGGCGCCCGACGATGCGCTCGTCTGCAACAATCTCGGCGATGCCCTCGTCTGCCTGCGCCGGATCGACGAGGCGCTGGTCTGGTTCGACAGGGCATTGGCGCTGCGACCGGACTTCGTCGACGTACTGCACAACAAGGGCTTCGCGCTGCTGCAAGCACTGCGTTTCGAGGAGGCGATCGCGGTCTACCGCAAGATCCTTGCGCTCGAACCGGACAACGCCAAAGCAGAATGGCAGCTCGCCCATATCGAGTTGCAATGCGGCGACTATGCCGCCGGCTGGGCGCACCGCGAGGCACGCTGGAACATGCCGGATTTCTCGCCCGACTATCCGCGCTTCACGCAGCCAAAATGGTTGGGCCAGGAGGATATCTCCGGCAAGACCATCCTGGTCGAGGAGGACGAAGGCTTCGGCGACAACATCCAGTTCGCGCGCTATCTGCCGATGGTCGCGGCGCGCGGCGCCAAGGTGATCCTGGTCGTACGCGAGCCGCTGCGGCGGCTGATGGCCGGCATCGACGGCGTGTCGCAGTGCCTCGCCTTCACGCCGGACCTGCAGCGGCCGGCCTTCGACATGCATTGTCCGATCATGAGCCTGCCGCTCGCCTTCGGCACCACGCTCGACACCATCCCACCGGCCAACTATCTGCCCCCGCCGCCGGCCGATCGCGTCGCCGCCTGGGAGCAGCGGCTCGGTGGGCACGACCGGCTGCGCGTCGGCCTCGTCTGGTCCGGCAATCCGCACCAGGCCAACGACGGCAACCGCTCGATGCCGCTGTCGACGCTGCTGCCGCTGCTCGATGTCGCCGCCGATTTCATCAGCCTGCAAAAAGAGCTGCGGCCAGCGGACCGGGCGCTGCTCGCGCAGCAGAGCCGCATCCGCGACCTCACGGCTGATCTGGCCGACTTTGCCGAAACGGCGGCCCTGATGTCCTGTCTCGACGTGGTCGTCACCGTCTGCACCAGCACCGCGCATCTCGCCGCGACGCTCGGACGGCCGACCTGGATCATGCTGCCGCACCTCGCCGACTGGCGCTGGCTCAGGGATCGCCACGACAGCCCGTGGTATCCGAGCGCGCGGCTGTTCCGCCAGGACGCCGGTCGCCGCTTCGAGCCGGTCGTGCAAGCCGTGTGCACCGAGCTGGCGGCGATGATCGCCGGCTTCAACACGACGACGGCCTAGGTCGGTCCCGGAAACAGATCGTCGGTGCGACCGCGCAGGCGGTAGGCCAAGAGCCCGACCCATTCGCGCACGGCGATGTCGGCGCGCCGCAGGCCGAGCAGCGAGATGCCGTCGAATTCGAGCACGCGGCCGACGCGCCAGTCGACCGGATAGGGCTCGACCGGAAAGCCCGCTTTCCGGAACAGCCCGACCGAGCGCGGCATGTGATAGGCCGAGGTCACCAGCAGCCAGCGCTCGCCCGGCTTCGGCGCAATCATCGCCTTGGAGAAGATCGCATTCTCGTAGGTGTTGCGCGATTGCCGCTCCAGCAGCAGGCGCTCCTTGGGCACGCCGAGGCTCTCCAGGATTTCTGCGCCGACGTCGGCCTCCTTGGCCTCGGTCGCGATCAGGTTGGCGCTGCCGCCCGTGAACAGCACGCGCGCATTCGGATAGCGCCGCGCCAGCACCGCGGCCTGGATCACCCGGTCGGCGCCCGCCACCGTCACCGGCATGCCGTACATCACCGAGAGGTCGGAATCGACGGGACCACCGAGCACGATGATGCCGTCCGGCGCGCCCTTCGCCGGGTCCCATTTCGGAAACCGGCTCTCCAGCGGAGAGAGCATCAGGCTGCCGAGCGGCGTCAGGCCGACGATCGCCAGCAGCAGCATGGCTGTGACGACCAGCCTGCGCCCGAGCACGGTGAACCGCGTCAACATCAGGATGGCGCCGACGAGGCCCAGCGCAATCATGAAATTGGTCGGCAGTGCCAGCAGGCCGAGCGTCTTCGACAGCACAAAGAACATTGCGAGCTCCGGCGCGGGGTGAGATGCCACGGCCGTCCTCATACACGACAGCCGCCATGCATCGCCATCTCTCTGCGGCGGGCTTTGAATGCGCTATGGTCGTGGCCGAACCGGAGAGAATGAGAGGACCATGGCCCATCACCATCTGCACGCCAGCCCCGAGACCTGCCATTGGGGCTTCTTCGAATCCCGGCTGAAGCCGGTGCTCACGGTCGACAGCGGTGACGAGGTCACGATCGACTCGATCAGCGGCGGGCCCGACGTGGTGCCCGATACCAGCAAATTCCACGTGCCGCCGGAACTGTTCGACGTTCACGCGCGCAGTGAGCGCATGGTGCCCGGCCACATCCTGACGGGGCCGATCGCGGTCCATGGCGCCGAGGTCGGCGACGTCTTGGAGGTCGACATCCTCGACGTGCAGCTGCGCCAGGACTGGGGCTACAATTTCATCCGTCCGCTGGCCGGCACCCTGCCCGACGATTTCCACGAGAGCCGGCTGATGAACATCCCGCTCGACAAGGAGCGGATGGTGGGCAGGCTGCCCTGGGGGCTGGAGCTGCCGCTGGCGCCGTTCTTCGGCGTGATGGGCGTAGCGCCGCCGCCGGCCTGGGGCCGCATCACCTCGCTGATCCCGCGCGCGATGGGCGGCAATCTCGACAACAAGGAGCTTAGGCCCGGCGCGAAGCTCTATCTGCCGGTGTTCGTGCCGGGCGCGCTGTTCTCCTGCGGCGACGGCCATGGCGTGCAGGGCGATGGCGAGGTCTGCGTCACCGCGATCGAGACCGCCCTCCAAGGCCGCTTCCGGCTCACCGTGCGCAAGGATCTGAGCTTCGACTATCCGCGCGCCGAGACGCCCACGCACTACATGACGATGGCGATGGACCCGGATCTCGACCAATGCGTGGTGAAGGCGCTGCGCGACATGATCGTGCTGCTGGGCGAGAAGCGCAATCTGTCGCGCGAGGACGCCTATACGCTGTGCAGCCTCGCAGCGGATCTGCGGGTGACGCAGACGGTCAACGGCTCCAAGGGCATTCATTGCATGATCGCGAAGGCGGTCGTGCACGGGTGATATTGGAGTCAGGAGCGTACGCTGGCGCCCCTCCCACCGCCGTCGTCCCGGGCTTGACCCGGGATCCATAACCACCGGCTGACGTGGTGACACGAGGTGGTTGGACCTGCGCAAGCCAACTGCTCTCTGGGGTTATGGGTCCCGGGTCAAGCCCGGGACGACGGCGGAGAGTGAGGCGCGAGCGGAGCAACTCATCGACACGAGTGGAGACACGCGCGACCACACGTTCGCGGTCTCGCGACAATCCTGTCCGAGTCATGCTGCAACATCTCACCCTCACACATCGGAGGGCGCAGGGAAGGCCAGGCGTCGGCTGACGCCTGCGGCCCGCCTGCGAGAAAAATGCAGGCGGCAGGTACCACAGGTGCAGCCGAGAACGCCCGGCCTTCCCTGCGCGACGGTTTTCACGCTTATGGCGCGCTCTCCCCGGTGTCCGGCTTGATAGCCACCGTCGTCAGCGGGATCATCATCACCCGCGGACTTGGCGCCAGCTTCGGGGCGCCAGGACCACACGCTTTTGCGTCCGCGCCGAGCCGTTCGTCCGCGCATCCCAAGGAGCATCCCAGGGACACGCTGCGGCTCCTCGCGGCCATCGCATCCCCGCCTCGCGTGTCGTGACGATCGCGCGCAACGCCCCTTCCGAGTGAGGCGGGATGCGTGCAATAGAGCATGATTTCCGGAAAAGCGAAAGCACTATTTTCTGGATTATAGAAATCGCCGAGCGCGTCCCCGCTCGACGCGGTTCCCGACTCGCCGTGCCGAGGCCGACCGGGGCGAACACCCGATCGGCCGGGGAGACCGACGCATGACGAAGTTCAGTCGGTTGCGCCGCGAATCCGCTCCACCCGCTCGTGCACCGTACCATTCCGGACCCGGACTCGCCGAGCGCGCGGAGAGTCACCGCCGCGACCGATCCGATTCGTCAGATTTCTATAAAATTCAATAGTTTAACCACTTATCCCCAGGACGCTGTACAACCTATTGGATTCCTAATAGAGTCTAAAAAGTTACTTTTCTGTACACCGGTTACGGACTAGCTTTTAGGCATGGCGACGGAAAAAGCCGAAACTGACCGCATCCCCGTAACCCTGGCCCTGGCAACCATTGGCTATCTCGAAAAGCTCGTGAAACAGGGCACCCACGGCACCAGCGTTCCGGGTGTCTGCAGAACGTTGATTGAAGAAGGCATCCGGCTCGCCATCAAGGACGGGCTGCTGTCGATTCGCGACAACGGACGGGCGTAACGAGGGACATCAGCGGACAGTTTCGGACGACCGTCGGCCAGGACGATCCAGGACGGATCAAACTTGGAAGCGACAACAATGCCCGCCGAACGACAGACCCAACCCACCTGGACCGAGGAACGCCTCCGGGCCCTGAAGCAGCACTTTGAAGCCGGGCTGACCTGCCGCGAGATCGCCGCCGAGCTCGGCGTCAGCCGCAATGCCGTGATCGGCAAGATCTCCCGCCTCGCGCTGACGCGCGACAATGGCGGCGACAGCCGGCGCGTGGTGCGCGCCGAGACCACCCGCGACGGCGCGCGCCGCCCGGTGCCGAAACTGCGCCGCCGCATCCTGCGCAGCGTCAGCAACGATCCGCCGCCGATCATGATCGAGGAGCCGCCCGCCGGCCCCGTCGAGAACGGCTGCTCGCTGTTCGAACTCTCCAAGGAACGCTGCCGCTGGCCGATCTCGACCCCCGGCGCAGACGATTTCTGCTTCTGCGGCTCGAAGCCGATCGACGGCCTGCCCTATTGCCCGAGCCATACGCGGATGGCGTATCGCGTGGCGTCGTCGCGGTAGGCAATGGCGTTTTGAAGCCGCGCTCAAGCCTTGCTCGGTCGCCGCGTTCTGCGGGGACGGCGCGGCGGTCTCGTCTCCCCTCCCCCTTGCGGGGAGGGGTCGGGGGTGGGGGTCCACGCGCGCTGAATGTCGTGGAGTACACCTTCGATATTTCCCAGCACCTCGTTGTTCCAGAAGCGAAGAACGCGATATCCGAGCGCCTCGATTTCTTTTGTACGGGCGGCGTCTTCCGCCTGCTTCCAATCATGCTGGCCGCCATCGACTTCGATGACCAATTTGGCTCTGCGGCTGACGAAGTCGACGATGAACGGTCCGATCTGAGCCTGACGGCGGAAATGAGAGCCAGCCAACTTGATGTCGTGACGAAGGCGTTGCCAGAGGACGCGTTCGGCCTCGGTCGGCTCGGCGCGCATGCGGCGGGCGAATGATCGTCGGCTGTCGTCCATGGCGTTCGATCTCATCATTGGCAGAGGGACTCGTGGACCCCCACCCCCGACCCCTCCCCGCAAGGGGGAGGGGAGCTCACCGCCATCGCGGCGCGAGGCCCAGCCACAACTAACAGCAATCCCCTACCCCAGCTTCCACCCGGCCTCCTGTGCAAAACGCTGGAAGAACTCCGGCTCATAGGCGTGCTCCGGCGTCTGGCGCACGCGCATGTCGAGCAGCTTGGCGTCCTCGCCGACGAGGATGCGCCATTGCTCGGCTTTCACGCCGTCGAGGATGATCTTGGCGGCCTGCGCCGCCGTCGTCGGGGCGTCCTCGAGGAAGCTGCGGGCGCGCTCACGGGCGGCGTTCTGGATGTCCTGGTCGCTCATGGCGGCGACGTCGATGCCCATGCCCTTCATGCGCTGGCGGGCCTGGGCGATCTCGGTCTCATTCAACTCGTCCGACTCCGTGCCGCTCTGCATCTTGCGGGAGTTCGAGACGATCGAGGTGCCGATATGGCCGGGCATCACCACCGAGCATTTGATGTGCGGAGCGTTGAGGCGGAGGTCGTTGATCAGCGCTTCGGTAAAACCCTTCACGGCGAATTTTGCGGCGCTGTAGGCGGTGTGCGAGACGCCCATGCCGACCGAGGCCCAGAAGCCGTTGACGCTGGAGGTGTTGACGATGTGCGCTTCGTCGGCCTTGAGCAGCAGCGGCAGGAAGGTGCGGACACCGAGATAGACGCCGCCCCAGCAGATGTTGAAGGTGCGCTCCCATTGCTCCCGCGAGTTGCTGAACAGGCTGCCGCCGCCGCCGATGCCGGCATTGTTGAACAGCAGGTGGATCTTGTCGGTGGCCTGCTGCTCGATCAGCTCATCGCGAAAGCGCTGCAGCTGCGCCTCGATCGAGACGTCGGCGACGTGGGTGGTGACGCGCAGGCCCTGCGGCAGTCCCTCCGACTCGCACAGCCGCTTGGTCTCGGCCATCGCCTCGGTCGAGACGTCGCACATCGCGACGTTGCAGCCCTCGGCGACGAGCTGGCGGGCGAGCTCGCGGCCCATGCCCGTGCCGCCTCCGGTGATCACGGCGATCCTGCCGGCAAAATCCTTCATCGGTCGTCCTTCCCTGCTGCCGACGCGACGGGCGCCGGCGACTTGCTCGTTCTCTTCTCGGAACGCGGGCGTCAGCTTAGGATGTTTGGCGCACCTGACCAGACCCGATGTCAACGACCTCTATTGCAGTGCACGAACAGACAATTTCACCTCGGGGTTGAACCCACAGGCCGGGCCTCCGACTTATTCCGTGGGGAGGCAGGCTCGAGGAGGTTCGCATGGCGTACCAACAGGGGCACTGGCAGGACGAGAGCTGGCGCGACACGATGGTCGATCCGGCGGGATCGGGCGACGGCGCCTATGTCACGGGCTGGACGATTTCCGGACTCGCCGTGATCGGCACCATCGTCGCGGTCTGGCTGCTCGGTATCTGACCGGCGCGAGGCGCATCGTCACGACGTGACAGAAGGCCTCGCCAAGCGTGCGTGTGTACACGTGCGCGCCGCTGTCTCCTCCGTCATTGCGAGCGCAGCGAAGCAATCCAGGGCTCTTGACGGGACTCTGGATTGCTTCGTCGCTGCGCTCCTCGCAATGACGTGGAGAGAGTAGACCCGTTTCCCGTCTCCGGACCACAACCGCGTTTCAGAACGCGCGCTGACCGCAGAGGTCTCGCTACGGAAGTCTCGCTCTGCCGAACTTGTTGCATACAATTGAAGTCGATTGATTAAAAAATAGGCCACATTTCGTTGGCAGCAATCGTTGCCCAATTCGCAGCCAATCACAAAGCAGTGGTCCGTCAGTGGCTTAGCTTTCCTGCCGGGCCAAAAGCCCCTGGCACGAAGCTTGCGATCCCCGCCGAGGCTGCGCCGTGCCGGCGAAGCCGAGAGGCGCGGGCACGATAGCTCGCCGAGGGAGCACACCAATGGACTTTGGCAGGATTTCACGACGGCATCTGTTGCAGGGTGGCGCAGCGCTGACGCTCGGCGCAGCCGCAGGCCTGCGGCCGGCCTTCGCGGCGGAGACGACGATCGGCTTCATCTATGTCGGCTCGCGCGACGACTACGGCTACAACCAGGCGCATGCGCAGGGTGCGGCGGCGCTGAAGAAGCTGCCCGGGCTGAAGGTCATTGAAGAGGAGAAGGTGCCCGAGACCGACGCGGTCGAGAAGACGATTGAATCGATGATCAATCTCGACGGCGCCACGCTGCTCTTCCCGACCTCGTTCGGCTACTACAATCCGCACATGATCAAGATGGCGGCGAAGTACCCGAAGCTGCGCTTCGAGCACTGCGGCGGCCTGTGGAGCGAGAAGGATCCGAAGAACGCCGGCTCCTATTTCGGCTACATCGACGAGGCCCAGTACATCGCCGGCATCGTCGCCGGCTATACGAGCAAGAGCGGCAAGCTCGGCTTCGTCGCCGCCAAGCCGATCCCGCAGGTGCTGCGCAACATCAACGCCTTCACGCTCGGCGCGCGGCTCGCCAACCCCAAGGCGACCACGCAGGTGATCTTCACCGGCGACTGGTCGATGCCGGTCAAGGAGGCCGAGGCCACCAACAGCCTGATCGACCAGGGCGTGGACGTGCTGACATGCCATGTCGACGGTCCGAAGACGATGGTCGAGAACGCGGCGCGCCGCGGCGCCTTCGTCACCGGGTATCACGTCAACCAGTCGCCGCTGGCGCCGAAGGCGTATCTCACCGGCGCCGAGTGGAATTGGGAGGCGCTTTATCCGAAGTTCGTCAAGATGCTGGCCGCCGGCGAGAGCATTCCGAACTTCTATCGCGGCGGCCTCAAGGAAGAGCTGGTCAAGGTGTCGCCCTATGGCGAGGCCGTGTCCGAGCCGGCGCGCAAGCATGCCGACGAGATCAAGGCCAAGTTTCTCGGCGACGGCTACACCATCTTCAAGGGCCCGCTGAAGGACAACAAGGGCAACACCGTGATCACCGCCGGCACCGAGCGCGGCCAGAAGGATCCCGAGCTCGAGAAGATGGACTATCTGGTCGAGGGCGTGATCGGAGCGACGTCGTGACCACGGAGGCGGCCGATCCGGTTGATGCGGCCGCCATCGCGCCGGCCGCCGATGCAGGCTTCCTGCAACGCTGGGGCACTGAAATCGAGTACATCCTGATTCCGGGCGCGGCGCTGGTCGTCGCGCTCCTGGTGTTCGGCATCTTCGTCGCGCTGTTCGGCAAGAACCCGCTCGACCTCTATTGGTACATGTATTACGGCGCGTTCGGCACCTGGTTCTCCTGGCAGAACACGCTGAGCCGTGCCGCGCCGCTGATCCTCACCGCGCTGTGCACCGCTTTGCCCGCGCAATTGGGCATGGTCATCATCGGCGGCGAAGGCGCGCTGTTGATCGGGGCGCTCTCGGCAACGTCAGCGGCGCTCGCGCTGCAGGGGATGCCGCCGCTCGTCGTGCAGGTCGCGATGGTGATCGCCGGGATGACGGGTGGAGGATTGTGGATCCTGCTGTCGGGTGGTCTCAGGCAGTATCGCGGAGTCAACGAGACCATCTCCAGCCTGCTGCTGGTCTACATCGCGCTCGCCATCCTCAACCATCTCGTCGAAGGCGTGATGCGCGATCCGGCGAGCCTCAACAAGCCGTCGACGCGCGAAATCGGCGCTGCCAACATGATCGGCACCATCCCCGGCACCGACGTGCATTGGGGCCTGGTGTTCGGACTGATCCTGGCGGTCGCGTCCTACATCCTGATCTATCACACCACCTTCGGCTTCGCCGCGCGCGTCGCCGGCGGCAACATCCGCGCGGCCAAGATCGTCGGCCTGTCGGTCGGCAAATTGATCCTCACCGTCTGCTTCCTCGCCGGCGCCTGCGCCGGGCTCGCCGGCATGGTCGAAGTCGCCGCCGTTCAGGGCCGCACCAATGCGAACCTCGCCGTCGGCTACGGCTTCACCGGCATTCTCGTCGCGTTCCTGGCGCGGCAGAATCCGCTGGCGATCATCCCCGTGGCGATCCTGCTCGGCGGCATCAACGCGTCAGGCGGGCTGTTGCAGCGCCGGCTCGGCCTGCCCGACGCCTCGGTGCTGGTGCTGCAGGGCATCATCTTCATCTCCGTGCTGGCGAGCGACGCGCTCTACGGGCGCATCGGGTTTCTGAAGGGAAAGTCCTGAGCCATGGCTGACGGCAACATCGGACTCTGGACCGTCCCGCTCGCGGTGCTCGGCGGCGCCATCCGCGTCTCCACGCCGTTTTTGTTCGTCAGCCTCGGCGAATGCATCACCGAGCGGTCCGGCCGCATCAATCTCGGCCTCGAGGGCACGCTGGTGATGGGCGCGATGAGCGCCTACGGCATCTCCTATCTCTCCGGCTCGCCATGGCTGGGCGTGCTCGCCGCCGGCCTCACCGGCGCGCTGCTCGGCGCATTGCACGCCGGCATCTGCTCGCTGCCGCGCGTCAACGACGTCGCGGTGGGAATCTCCTTGATGCTGTTCGGTACCGGGCTCGCCTTCTTCCTCGGCAAGCCGCTGATCGAGCCCACGGCCGCGCGATTGCCGGCGATCGATTTCGGCTGGTGGAGCGACGTGCCGCAGGTCCGCGCCGCGCTGCGCATCAACGTGCTGTTCCTGCTCGGCGTGGCGCTCGCGCCGATCCTGTTCTGGGCGTTCAAGACGACGCGCTGGGGCCTCCTGATCCGCACCGCCGGCGAAAGCGCGGACGCGGCGCGCGCGATGGGGCATTCGGTGCTGGCGATCCGGCTGCGCGCCACAATGGCGGGCGGCTTCCTCGCCGGCATCGGCGGCTCGTTCCTGTCGCTGTTCTATCCCGGCAGCTGGAACGAGGGCCTGTCATCAGGACAAGGCATCACCGCGGTCGCGCTCGTCATCTTTGCGCGCTGGGACCCGATGCTGTGCCTGTGGGCCTCGCTCGCCTTCGGCGGCGCCGCCGCGCTCGGGCCTGCGCTACAATCGGTCGGCGTCACCTCCGGCTATCACCTGTTCAACGCCGCGCCCTACATCCTGACCTTGCTGATCATGATCATCACCTGCTCGCCGAAACGCACCTTGAGCGGCGCGCCGGCCGAGCTGTCGATCACGCGGTGATGCGAGCCGGCGATGCGATGCACGTTGAAGCAGACAATCTTTGTGCGGCCATCCTTCGAGACGGCCGCCTGCGGCGGCCTCCTCAGGATGAGGACTATTTCCGCGGCGGCAACGCTTCCCCTCATGGTGAGGAGCGTCGCCCTTGCGACGCGTCTCGAACCATGAGGCCCCAGTTGGCGCCGCAACGTCATCAAGTGCTCACGGCCCCAAGTACTACGGGAGACTGATATGACTACCCGCACCATCCGCTCCGAGCCCTATGCTTGGCCCTACAACGGCGATCTGCGTCCTGAGAACACGGCCCTCATCGTCATCGACATGCAGACCGATTTCTGCGGCGTCGGCGGCTATGTCGACAAGATGGGCTATGACCTCTCGCTGACCCGCGCCCCCATCGAGCCGATCAAGAAGCTGCTCGCCGTCATGCGCGCGCAGGGCTTCCTGATCATCCACACCCGCGAGGGCCATCGCACCGATCTCTCCGACCTGCCCGCCAACAAGCGCTGGCGCTCGCAGCAGATCGGCGCCGGGATCGGCGATCCCGGGCCGTGCGGCCGCATCCTGGTGCGCGGCGAGCCCGGCTGGGAGATCATCCCGGATCTGGCGCCGCTGCCCGGCGAGATCATCATCGACAAGCCCGGCAAGGGCTCGTTCTGCGCCACCGATCTCGAGCTGATCTTGCGCCTCAAGGGCATCCAGAACATCGTGCTGACCGGCATCACCACCGACGTCTGCGTCCACACCACGATGCGTGAGGGCAACGACCGCGGCTTCGAATGCGTGCTGCTGTCCGACTGCTGCGGCGCCACCGACAAGGGCAATCACGACCACGCGCTGAAGATGATCAAGATGCAGGGCGGCGTGTTCGGCGCCGTCGCGACGTCGTCCGCTTTGATCGAGGCGCTGTCGTGATCGGCGACGATCCGATTCCCTCGGCCGCCTTCGGCGTCGAAGCCATCGCCATGACGATGCGCTTCGGCGCGTTCACCGCGCTCGACAATGTCGAGCTGAAGGTCCGCCCCGGCTCGTTCCACGCGCTGCTCGGCGAGAACGGCGCCGGCAAGTCGACGCTGGTCAAATGCATCATGGGCTACTACCGCCCGACCGAGGGCGACGTGCTGATCGCCGAGCGCGAGCGCGCGATCAGCAATCCGAAGGACGCCCACGCGCTCGGGCTGGGCATGGTCTATCAGCACTTCACTTTGGTGCCGGCGATGACCGTTGCCGAGAACCTGGTGCTGGCGCGCGATGATGTGCCGGCGGTGGTCAACTGGCTCAGGGAAAAGCAGGAGCTGGAGGCCTTCCTGGCGCGCATGCCGTTCCGCGTGCCGCTGGACGCCAAGGTCTCGGATATCTCGGCCGGCGAGCGGCAGAAATGCGAGATCCTCAAGCAGCTCTATCTCAAGCGCCGCTTCCTGATCCTGGACGAGCCGACCTCGGTGCTGACGCCCGGCGAGGCCGACGAGGTGCTCGGCATGCTGCGCAAAATGGTCGAGGCCGGCGAGCTGACCATCCTGATGATCACCCACAAATTCCGCGAGGTGATGGCGTTCGCCGACGAGGTGACGATCCTGCGCCGTGGCAAGCTCGCCGGGCGCGGCAAGGTCTCCGAGCTGACGCCTGATGACATGGCGCGGATGATGATCGGCGCCGAGCAGCTCACCGTGCAGCCGTCGCGCACCGGAGAGGCCGGCACGGTGAGGCTCGAGGTCGAGAAGCTGGTGGCGCGCGACGATGCCGGCGGCCTCGCGGTGCACGATCTTTCGCTCACCGTGCGCGCCGGCGAGATCGTCGGCATCGCCGGCGTCTCCGGCAACGGCCAGCGCCAGCTGGTCGAGGTGCTCGCCGGCCAGCGCGAGGCCGAGAGCGGCGCCGTCAAAGTGACGGGCGCGCCCTATTCCGCGAGCCGCGAGGAGATGCGCCGGCACAAGATGTCGCTGCTGCCCGAGGAGCCCTTGAAGAATGCCTGTGTCGGCGGCATGAGCGTCGCCGACAACATCGCGCTGCGCGAGTTCGACCGCGCGCCGTTCGCCCGCGGCGGCTGGTGGCTCAACAAGTCGGCCTTCCGCAAGGACGCGACGACAAAGATCAACCGCTACAAGATCAAGACCCGCACCCCGGACACGCCGATCTCGGCGCTGTCGGGCGGCAACGTGCAGCGCGCGGTGCTGGCGCGCGAGCTTGGCCACGACGTCGAGGTGCTGATCGCCGCCAATCCCTGCTTCGGCCTCGACTTCGCGGCCGTCGCGCAGATCCACGCCGAGATCATGGCCGCCCGCAACCGCGGCGCCGCGGTGCTGCTGGTCAGCGAGGATCTCGACGAACTGCTCGAGCTGTCGGACCGCCTGCTGGTGATGTTTCACGGCCAGCTGGTCTACGAGACCCGGGCGAGCGACGCCGACCTCACCGAGATCGGCCGCCATATGGCGGGGCATTGAGGGGGACCAGCAAAACCTTGTCGGTTTCGCAGTCGCGAGTATCCTGCCCCGTCATTCCCAGGCAGCGGCCAAATTCGGGCGACACGCCCGACACAGGTGCAGGTTGCACTGCGATAAAGCGACCGAGCGAAAACAGCTGTTCAAGGCGCCAGCACTCCAGCGACAAACATCTTCATTGCCGGCCGGCCTTGCATTAAATCTTTGATTGCTCGGCCAATCTTGCCCGTGCTCGGTCTGGGGGCAGCGTTGAACGAACTTCAGGGACTATCGGGAGTGCGGCGTCAGGCTGTCGCCGCGGACTTGTGGGCAACCTTCCGCGAGCGTCGTCGCCCGGCGGCGATCCTGGTCGGATTTTCCGGAACCGGGAAATCTGAAAGAGTTGCCCTGCCTCTCGTCGGGTCTGCCCGTGCCGAGGGCTTCCCGGCCGTGCATTTCGATGTGCCGGCACGTCCGACGCAACTCGATCAGGAATTGCTCGGGGTTCTCACCGAGGCTCTGCGGGATACAGCTGCGCTCGACCTCGCGGGCCAGGTGGCGAGGGAGCCGAGTTTTGTGAGCGGCGTGCGGCACGTGCTTCGCGCTGGCGGCCTCGTCGTGATCGACGAGTTTCAACGCCTCTTGCAGGTCCCGGGCGGCATTCCCCCAGAGCCATACGCGGAGCAGCTGCAGAAACTCGCACGTCGGCCGCCAGATGGCGGTTGCCTTTGGCTGCTCACGAACCGGAACGTCGACCCCGTGTGGAGCGAGCCATTCCACACGGCAGTGCTCGAGCCCCCCGACGACACGGCTGACGTGGTGCGGATCGTGGTCGAAGCGCTGGGGACGGCGGATGCGGCCGAACGCCTCCCCGCAAGCCGCCACGCCGAGATTGCCTCGCGGTTCGGGCGCAATCCACGAGCCCTACGGCTGCTGGGCAATCTGATGCGCAGCTATGCATTGGAAGAACTGATCGGACAGCCTCAGGCCGTTCAGGAGGGATTGGCCCTCGAGGAGCTGTCCGACCAGATCGAGCGCAGTCTGCTCGATCGGGCAAAAGAAGGTCTGTCCAACGCCGCCGGCGAATTCCTGCGCGATCTCTCCATCCTGTTGGAACCCGCGCCCATCGGCCTGCTCGGAGCGTTGGGCGCGCATCTGGGCAACGTGCAGACACTACTTGCCGAATTGCAGAAGCGATTTCTCGTTGACCAGCGGAAGTCGCTTCGCCTTGCACACCCACTGGTCCGCGAGGTCGAGCTGCCGCGCCTGACACGCGACAAGGCTGCGTTCTGCGTCGCAAACCTGCGCGTGGGTCGCTGGCATGCAGCGCAGCTGGGCGAGGCGGTCGCGAGGAGCGATGATGCGGCGATCGCGAAGCACCTTGGCGCCGTGCGTCATCACTTGCTGGCGGCTGAGGCCCGTGATGCCCTGCTGGAGGCGGTCAAAGTCGTCCGCCCGTATATCGAGCGCAGGTTCGACTGGAGCGCTCGCATGCCATCGACCGAGGCGGAGCGGGATGCTCAGATTTCACTGCTCGAACTCATTCTCGAGCAGCCGGGACCGGCTGCTGCGGAATTCCATCTTGCCCGTCGGTTGGAGCTGCGCGGTGAACGCGATGATATGGTGCGAGCGCTCGGTCATGCGGCCCGCGCGACGGTCGGCCAGGATTTCAGCACTCCATGGGTTCTGCGAATGCAGCTCACTGAGCTCGTGCACGGACCGGAGGCGGCAATTGCGCTTGGGCCTGAAGCCGCTGCAGCGGTGCACCCGGCGAAGAACCTCTACTCCGTCTATCAGGTTTATGGCTTCGCGTTGAATCATGTTGGACGCGATGTGGAGGCGATCGAAGCGCTGCGTGAGGGGGCACTGTTAGTAGAACGCCATATCAAGGCCCGCCTAGTCGGTCAGGCACTGGCATGTGCTGCCGCAATGCCGACTGCTGCAGATCTGACGCGTGTCAGGGACTGGGCTGAAGCGGCAGGTGACCTTGAACAAGAAGTGGCCCTGGCAAACGTCATTCTCAACGAGCGTGCGGGAGAATGGCGGGGTGGAGCCGAGCGGGCGCAGATCGCAAGACGGAGATTTCCGAATTATCTGCATCTGGCGCTCCATGATGCCTTCTGTTGGCTGGGAGCAGAACAGCCGGAAGAGGCCCAAATGGCTCTCGACAGATTTCCAATCAACTGGACCTACAGAGCACGAGCGAGCAATACTTGGTTGGCAGCCTTGATAGCCCTCAGGACGGGCGATCTCGCTCGCGGCCACGCGCTTGCCGAACTTTACATCGACGGACCATTGCCGCGGGACGCTGCAACCATCGAGCGCGCATTGATCCGAGAGTGGGATACGCGCGTCGCCACGCTCTCGGAGCCGAACCCGGCGCTCGAATTCCCAGTCCTGCCGCCGAGCATGTCAGGGCTTTCGGCCCCGGTCATCCGTCCCCAGCACGGTACGCCTGTCCTGCCGCAACACCGGACCGGCGCAGACGTCGCGCAGGTGGTGCAGGCTGACCGGATACGAATCCTCGCCGTCGGGACGGAATGGGCTTCGGGTCAGGGCGGCCTCAGCACCTTCAACCGGCAACTCTGCATCGCGCTTTCCGCGTCGGGTGCCGATGTCAGCTGCCTTGCCATCGCTCCTGCCCAGAAGGACATCGACGAGGCCGCATCGTTGGGGGTGCGGCTCGTCGCGGCCCGCGCCACGCCTGGTGTGGATGAGCGGGAATGGCTCGCGCGCCGCCCCTCTGATCTCGGTCTGGACTACAAGCCGGACTACGTGATCGGTCACGGCCGGATCACCGGGCCGGCAGCTCTGCGACTGGCAGAGGATGTCTTTCCGGGAGCAAAGCGTCTGCATTTTCTGCACATGGCACCGGACGAGATCGAATGGCACAAGTTCGACCGCGAGCTGCCTGCCGGACAACGCGCGGAAGACCGCACGAAACTCGAGCTCGACCTCGCACACACGGCCCATCGGGCGGTCGCCGTGGGACCGCGGCTTTGCAACCGCTTTCTGCGCGACCTGCATCCATTCGGCACGCCGGAGCCTCTGCGCTTCGACCCGGGCTTTGATTCGGCGGTGAGCTCGGCCCGAACGCCACCGCCTGGTGCGCCCTGGAAGATTCTTCTGTTGGGCCGGGCCGAGGATGAAAAGCTCAAAGGCCTGGATATCGCTGCGGCTGCGATCGGCCGGGTCTTCAAGCGTCGCCCCCACGGGTTGCCGGGAATCGAACTCGTCGTTCGCGGGGCAAAACCTGCAGATGCAGATGGCCTGCAGACCAGATTGTCGGAATGGGCGGCAGCACCGGGTCTACTCATCACGGTCCGCAACTACTCGACCGATCCGGAGACCCTGGATCGGGACCTGCGCTCATCGAGTCTTGTGCTGATGCCATCGCGGAGCGAGGGATTTGGTCTTGTTGGGCTCGAGGCGATCGTGTCGGGCCACCCTATCCTGCTTAGCAGTCAGAGCGGACTCGCCGAACTCTTGAAAGAGCAGTTGGCCGCCGAGGTGGCCGCTCGCGTGAGCGTCGAGATGACGGGAAACGACGCCAACCCCGATCCCGACGTCGATCAATGGGCGAATGCCATCGAGGCCACGCTGCGCAACCGTGAAGCATCATTCCGCGATGCGTTCGAATTGCTCGGCGCAATGCGCCATCGCCTGACATGGAGAAGTTCGGTGCAAGCTCTTCTGTCCACACTCGTAAAGAGATGATCGAAAGGCTGCGCCACGAGCCGGGACATTGCGCCGCACCCGGGCAAACGACCTCAGCGTGTTGACGACTAATTCATCCCGCTGCGGTAAATTGCGCTCCGGCGGGCTTTGTTTGGCCAGTGATCTACCGCGCCCGCCGGCATTTTTCTATTTTCCTTCAAACCTTTAAACAGCAGGTCGACATCATGAAGGCCTATTTCATCGGCGGTGGCATCGGCTCACTCTCAGGCGCAGCGTTCATGATCCGCGACGGCGGCGTGGCCGGGCGGGACATCACTTTGTTCGAGAAACGCCTGCCCTATGGCGGCAGTCTCGACGGCGCCAGGCTTCCGGACGGCTCCTACTCGATGCGCGGCGGGCGCATGCTGACAACAGAGCAATACGAGTGCACCTGGGACCTGCTGTCGACGATCCCGAGCGCTTCGCAGCCGTCCGAGAACATCCTCAGCGAAACCGAGATGTTCAACAAGCTGCACGTCACGCATGCGCAGGCGCGGCTGGTCGACCGCAACCGGCACAAGGTCGACGTCTCCACCATGGGCTTCTCGATGCAGGACCGCATCGAGATGACCAGGCTCACCGAAACCCCGGAGGACAAGCTCGGCAACTCGCTGATCTCCGACTGGCTGTCGCCGCCGTTCTTCACGACGAATTTCTGGCTGATGTGGCAGACGGCGTTCGCGTTCCAGCCGTGGCACAGCGCGGTCGAGTTCAGGCGCTACATGCGCCGCTTCATGAACGAATTCCCGACGATGAATACGCTCGGCGGCGTCAAGCGCACGGTCTACAATCAGAACGACTCGATCGTGAAGCCGCTGATGCGCTGGCTCGAGGACCACGGCGTCAACTTCGTCGGCGGCGCCGATGTCACCGACATCGCGCTCTCGACGGAGAACGGCAGGCATCGCGCCACGCGGCTCGACCTGACGCAGAACGGCGCCAGCCGCAGCATCGAACTCGCCCCCGACGATCTCGTGTTCTACACGGCGGGCTCGATGACCGATGCGACCAGCCTCGGCAGCCATGACAGCGCGCCGAAGCAATTGACCAAGGAGGACAGCCGCGGCTGGGCGCTGTGGGAGAAGCTCGCCGCCGACCGGCCCGAGTTCGGCAATCCCGCGATCTTCAACTCCAACATCCCGGAATCCAGCTTCGAATCCTTCACGGTCACCTGCCGCAATCCGCGCTTCTTCGATGCGATGCAGAATTTCAGCGGCAATGTCGCCGGCACCGGCGCCCTCGTGTCCTTCACCGACTCCAACTGGCTGATGTCGATCGTGCTGTACACTCAGCCCTATTTTCCGGACCAGCCGGAGGGCATCCAGATCTTCTGGGGCTATGGACTCTACCCCGACCGCGTCGGCAATTTCGTGCCCAAGCCGATGTCGGAATGCACAGGCGCCGAGATCCTGAAGGAGCTGTGCGGGCATCTGCGCTTCCCGCTCACCGTGTTCGACGAGGCCACCTGCGTGCCGTGCTGGATGCCCTACATCATGAGCGAGTTCATGCCGCGCAGCATGGGCGACCGGCCGCTGCCGGTGCCGGCCAGTTCGCAGAACCTCGCCTTCATCGGCCAGTTCGTCGAGCTGCCGGAGGATGCCGTGTTCACCATCGAATATTCGGTGCGCGGGGCCATGCACGCGGTGTATCAGCTCATGAAGATCGATCGCGCCATCCCGCCGGTCACGCCGTGGGACAAATCGCTGAAGGTGCTGGCGCAGGCCGCCGTGAAATCCTTCGCCTGACCCCGCGCGCGAGATCGTGATCGTCAGTGGCTCGCCGCGGTTGATCTGAATCAGTTCCGTCGCGACACACGGCCGCTAATCCCGGATCGGTACAGACGATCCGGGTGATCCATCATGAAGGCTTATTTCATCGGCAGTGGGATCGGCGCGCTGGCCGGCGCGGCGTTCCTGATCCGCGACGGCGGCGTCGCGGGACACGATATCACGATCTTTGAAAAGAACCTGCCGTTCGGCGGCAGCCTCGACGGCACGCAACTGCCGGACGGCTCGTTCTCGCTGCGCGGCGGTCGCATGCTGACGACCGACCACTACGAATGCACGTGGGACCTGCTCTCGACCATCCCCGGCGCGAGCGATCCCAACCGCACCGTGCGCGATGAGACCATCGCCTTCAACAAGGACCACGTCGCGCATTCGCAGGCCCGCCTCGTCGATCGCAACCGGCACAAGATCGACGTGTCCACGATGGGATTCTCGATGCAGGACCGGCTCGAGCTGGTCAGGCTGACGGAAGCGTCGGAGGAGAAGCTCGGCAAGTCCCGCATCACCGACTGGCTGTCGCCGCCGTTCTTCACCACGAACTTCTGGTACATGTGGCAGACGACGTTTGCGTTCCAGCCGTGGCACAGCGCGGTCGAATTCAAGCGCTATCTGCATCGCTTCATGAACGAGTTTCCGCGCATCGAGACCTTGGCCGGCGTCAAGCGCACCGTGTTCAATCAGTACGATGCGATCGTGGTGCCGCTCGTCAAATGGCTCGAGGGTCACGGCGTCCATTTCGCCGGCGGTGTGGATGTCACCGACATCGCGATCGAGACGGAGGGCGGCAAGCACGTCGTGAAGCGCCTTGTGCTCGATCGCAGCGGCAGGCCGGAGACGATCGCGCTTTCGAGCGACGACCTGGTCTTCCTGCAGAACGGCTCGATGACGGACGCGACCAGCCTCGGCACCCAGGATGCGCCGCCGCCGCGGCTCAGCAAGCAGGACAGCCAGGGCTGGGCGCTGTGGGAGAAGATCGCGAGGGGGCGTCCGGAGTTCGGCAATCCCGCCGCGTTCAACTCATCGATCCCGGAATCCTGCTGGGAGTCCTTCACCGTTACCTGCCGCAATCCGCGCTTCTTCGACGCGATGGAGACGTTCAGCGGCAACGCGGCCGGCACCGGCGGGCTCGTCACCTTCACCGAGTCCAACTGGCTGATGTCGGTCGTGCTGTATCACCAGCCGCATTTCGCCGGTCAACCTGACGATGTGCAGGTGTTCTGGGGCTATGCGCTGCATCCCGACCGCATCGGCAATTTCGTTGGGAAGGCGATGGCCGATTGCGGCGGCGCCGACATTCTCAAGGAGCTCTGCGGTCACCTCAACTTCGATCTGGCGGTGTTCGAAGCGGCGACCTGCGTGCCCTGCCGCCTGCCCTACATCACCAGCATGTTCATGCCGCGAAGCAGGAGCGATCGTCCGCTGCCGGTGCCGGCGAATTCGAAGAACCTCGCTTTCGTCAGCCAGTTCGTCGAGATCCCCGACGACGTCGTGTTCACGGTGGAATATTCGGTGCGCGCTGCGCAGATGGCGGTCTATCAGCTGCTCGGCATCACCCGGGCGATTCCGCCGATCACGCGCCATGACAAATCGTTCCGCGTGCTGATCGAGACCGTGGAGAAGGCGTTCGCGTAGAGCCGAAACGCTCCTCTCGCATCCGCAAAAACAAGCGCGCCCGGATCAGGCTTGATCCGGGCGCGCTTTGCAGGACATGAGACGCCGGTGCGTCTCTATGCATCATTCCGTGAACTTATCAGTAGCCGAGCAGCGCGAGACCCACCCAGCCGACGGCGAATAGCGACACCACCGACGTTGCAGCGGCGAAAACGGACAGCGAAACTTTCAAAGTCCTGAGGACCATACGCGCCTCCTTGAACGACAATGAGCAGCACATCGAGGTGAACCCCGACGTCCGTCTGAAATTTCCTGAAAACCCGACTCTGCGGCGAGTCGAACACCAGGTTGGTGCGCGCGTGCGCGCAAAGGTTCAATGCCAGGGTGTGGGCCCCGGCTTCTCCGGCGCATCAACGCGAAGGCACCGGCCCCGGTTCCGCGGATGGAACTGGAACCTTTCAAAAGTGCGCCGGCACTGGTCGAAACGGATCGACGAAAGAGGCCCGCCGCCGGTCTTCAGACGGACGGGCCGCCTCGAACGCTATTTCAGCGGTAGGAACAGGTCAGCCACCGTCTCGTGCTCTGGAACCTCCGGGAAGAAGCTCAGCCGCTGGCAATAGATCGGGAAGTCACGGGCCTCCTCGCCGCTGGCCGGAAGCCAGTCGCGATAGAGAAAGAGGGCGGCCGGCTCCAGATTGTGGGTGTTGCCGACGACGCGAAGCACGGCGCAGCGTCCGCCGGGGATCTCGCCGGCCTTGACGTCCTCGCCATGCGCCGCGATCGGCTGGTCCGTCCCGACACAGAGGTCGACGCTGTAATCCGCAGGCGATGCCGGACGACGCTCGGAGCGCCAGACATTGAAGGTCGGGCTGGTCCTGGGGTGCAGGCCGGCCGTCTTGCGCCACGCGATGAAGCGCTGGATCGTGGCGCCGAGCGTCGCCGGATCGCCGCGGTGCTCGATGATGGCCACGCGCGTGGCAGGCACGTCGCGCACCGTGACGTCGTGGGCGGTGAAGGTTTTCTGCATCAGCTTGCTCCTCGCATCGTCGAAAGGCCCGAAGGCCGCAAGCCACGGCTCCCAGTCGGGAGACTTCCGAAACGACGACGGCGTCTGCCCGAACCGCTGCCGAAAGGCGCGGGCGAAGGCATCTGGTGCGTCGTAGCCGGCATCCATCGCGACATCGGTGACGCTCTGGGCATCGCTGTAGGCCAGCTGGTAGGACGCACGCTTCATGCGGGCGAGCTGGATGTAGCGATGCACGGACAGACCGAAGGTCGCGGTGAACTGCCGGTGGAAGTGATATTTCGAGTAGGCCGCGATGCCGCTCAGCGTATCGAGATCCAGATCATCGTCGAGGTGCCGGTCAATGTGATCGAGCACCCGTTGCATCCGGGCATGGTGGTTTCGCAGCGCCGCCTTCATCGTTCCGAGCTCCGTGGCAGCACAAGCTAATCGCGCCCGGATATCGCGCGCTCGACCGATCTTGCGGCGTTGTCGAGGGTGCAGAGCGCGCTGGTGGTCTCCGGCCCGTGTCAGGGATCGACGGCGGTCACGGTCCAGAACGAAGCGGGCACCATCACGCCGTGCGCCTTGGCGTACCGCCCGAGCGCCTTTCTCACCGCCGATGTCGCGGCCTCCGCCGCCTCGGTCGGTTGCCCGGCGACGGCCCGGCCGGCGGGCCCGATCGCGAGCGCCGTCTGCACGGCGGCATCGAGACCGCCGCCGGCGCCGAGATCCAACGCGACGTCGCAGCGCTCGAGGCGGACGCGGCGCAGCCCCGCGTCGGTCAGCACCTTCTCCACCCACTCGGCCGCGCCGAACGCAAAATCGTCCGGCGCGTGCGGCCGCAGACCCGGCAGCTTCGGCACGTGATCATAGGCCGCCTGCAGCGGCTCCAGCGCCCATGGGTTGTCGCGCAGCTCACCCCAGCAGGCGAATGCGACCCGCCCTTCGGAGCGCAGCGCCGTGCGAATGTTCAGCACGGCGCGCACGGGATCGGCGAAATACATCACGCCGAGACGCGAGATCACCAGATCGGCGCTCGCGGCCTTGAAGTGATGCACCATGGCATCGGCCTGCACGAAGCTGACGGGCGCCTCGGCCGGCGCCTGCTCATGAGCCGCGGTCAACATGGCGGCGGAGACGTCGAGGCCGAGCACGCTGCCGCCCGGGCCGACCTTGTCCGCCGCGGCGATCAGCGTGGCGCCGCAGCCGCAGCCGATGTCGAGCACCCGCTCGTTCGGCTGAATGGCCGCCCGCTCCAGCAGCGCGTCCTGCACCGGCGCCAGCATCGCATCCAGCTCCGCCCGCCGCGCCACCCAGCGCTCGCCGCCCGCACCGTTCCAGAAGGCGATCTGCTCGGCGTTCTCGAAATGGCCAAAGGAGGTATCGACGACGGCGGCGTCCATGAGGAACTCGACAGCAATGACAGAAACGAAAATGGCCTCTGGCGCGCGCCAGCGCACCGGGAGCCTCGGCGCGGAGTTTAAGCAGCCGTCATCACGTTGAAAAGCCAGTGTCGCTGGGAGCATGCCCGAGTTGATCGCTCCAACGAGTTTGGCGTCCTGCTGCTGTCACGCGAGATCGTCTTGCCAAGCGGCTTCTCTCTACGCCGTGATCACGTCCAATCAGCCCGACCAGACAGGCTTGGTCGGCTCAACCGGCTTCCGCTGTCGCGGCGATCCGGCAGATGAAGGCAGACTCAAGCGGCACGAGAAGACTGCGGAAACGCTGCTTCTGGAAATGGAGGCCGATGGTTTGCTCGAAACCGTCAACCTGCTGAGGGCGCTGGGGCAATGCGAACTCTAACGAGCCAGATCGCATCTCGAAAAATGGTCGGAGCGGCGGGATTCGAACCCACGACCCCTAGTCCCCCAGACTAGTGCGCTAACCGGGCTGCGCCACGCTCCGATGGCCGATCCTGTAGCCGTGATCGGGATGGGATGCAAGGTACGGCGGGCGGGTTTCATGGGGGCGATGGGGATCGGGGCGGAGGCCGGGGAGCCCCACCACCGTCCCCCCCCAAGGAGAAGGGAAGCGCAGCCGAATCGGGGCGCCGCTGCGGCTCCGAACTGGCAAAGGACTGCCACCGTCCGCTTGGCGTGAGTCTAGGGCAGCAGGCGCCCTCAGACGTCCTTCATCGCGCGGTCGAGCAGCGCGCGGCAGTCGACGAGCTCCTTGAGCACGCCTTCGAGCTTTTCGCGCTCCTCCGGCTTCATGCCGGCACGGGTCGGCGGGCCGACACGGAAGGTGTCGAGAATGTCGTCCTCGGTGTCGACGAAGCGGAAATCGATGCCCTCCTCCTCGGAGGCCTCCTCCTCTTCGTCCTCCGATTCGACCTCGGCCTCGCCGACCGGCTCCTCCTCCATGAGGGCCTGGCCGAGGGTCTCCTCCAGGGCGCCGAACGAGACGGCGGCGGAGCTGTCCGCCAGCCCCTGGACCGACTTGACGCCATGCTCCTTCAGGATGCGCTGCACGCCCTTGATCGTGTAGCCTTCGCTGTAGAGCAGACGGCGGATGCCCTTGAGGAGGTCGACGTCGTCGGGCCGGTAATAGCGCCGGCCGCCGCTCCGCTTCATCGGCTTGATCTGGGCGAACCGCGTCTCCCAAAACCGCAGCACGTGCTGCGGGATGTCGAGCTCCTGCGCGACCTCGCTGATCGTCCGAAACGCATCCGGCGCCTTGTCCAAATGCCCGTTCCCCTTCGATCGTGCTGCCAAGAAACGCGACGATTACGCTGAATGTATTGGACGAATTGAACGCATGCGACGCCGACTTGGGCCGTCAGGTCCCGCCGAACGGCCCTATTCCGGCTCGGCGCCGAACTCGGCGCTGGCCTCGCCGTTCATCTTGCCGGAGGCCGGCTGGCCGTTGATGCGCTGCTTCAAGATCGCCGACGGCTTGAAGACCATGACCCGCCGGGGCGAGATCGGCACCTCGGTGCCGGTCTTGGGGTTACGTCCGATGCGCTGCCCCTTCTTGCGCACCATGAACGACCCGAACGACGACAGCTTCACCGTCTCGCCGCGCTCCAGACAGTCGGTGATCTCCTTCAAGACCAGCTCGACGAACGCAGACGACTCCGTCCGCGACAGTCCGACCTTTTGGTAGACGGCCTCGCAGAGATCGACGCGTGTAACTGTTTTTCCGGTTCCCGCCATCGCCTGCCCCACACTCACGGCGAATAATTCGGCCCGGAAATTAAGAGGTTAAGCGGCGATGGTCAACAGCAGCGTGAACGGAACTGCATGCCGCAGCGCAGGTCGTCCCAAGCCATCTCGTCCGGCGGAATGGCTCACCAGCGCACCAGCGCCGAGCCCCAGGTGAAGCCGCCGCCCATGGCCTCGAGCAGAACGAGGTCGCCCTTCTTGATGCGGCCGTCCTTGACGGCGACGTCGAGCGCCAGCGGAATCGAGGCAGCCGAGGTATTTCCGTGCCGATCGACCGTCAGGACCACCTTTTCGGGGGCGATGTGCAGCTTGTGCGCGGAGGCGTCGATGATTCGCTTGTTGGCCTGGTGCGGCACGAACCAGTCGATGGTCTCGGCCGACTGGCCGGTGGCCTCGAAGGCATCGACGATCACGTCGGTGATCATGCCGACGGCATGCTTGAACACTTCGCGGCCTTCCATCCGGAGATGGCCGACCGTCTGGGTCGAGGACGGGCCGCCGTCGACATAGAGCTTGGATTTGTGGCGGCCGTCGGAGCGCAGATGGGTGGTCAGCACGCCGCGGCCGGCAGCGCCCTCGCCCTGCTGCTGCGCGTCCAGCACCAGCGCGCCGGCGCCGTCGCCGAACAGCACGCAGGTGGTGCGGTCGTTCCAGTCGAGGATGCGCGAGAACGTCTCGGCACCGATCACCAGCGCCCGCTTGAACGATCCGCTGCGCAGGAAATTATCGGCCGTCGCCAGCGCGTAGACGAAGCCGGAGCACACCGCCTGCAGGTCGAAAGCCGCACCATGATTGATGCCGAGCCCGTTCTGCACCGCCACCGCGGTGGCCGGAAAGGTATTGTCCGGGGTCGAGGTGCCCAGCACGATGAGGTCGATCGACTGCGGATCGACGTCGGCTGCGGCGAGCGCAGCGCGGGCCGCATTGATCGCGAGATGCGACGTGAACTCGCCGTCGGCTGCGACATGGCGCTCACGGATGCCGGTGCGCTGGACGATCCACTCGTCGGAGGTCTCGATGCGGTTTGCCAGCTCGGCATTGGTCACGACCCGCTGCGGGAGATAGGAGCCACAGCCGAGCACGACCGAACGAATTGTCACGAGACAGCCTCCTGGGCGACCGGCTCGGTCGCCAATGCGCCGCCGTCGCGATTGAGTGTTTGAGTGATCTTGGTCAGGAGATCGTAGCGGGCCATCTCATAGCCAACCCGCACGGCCGAGGCAAAGCCCTCGGCATCGGTTCCGCCATGGCTCTTGACCACGATGCCCTTGAGCCCGAGCACCACGCTGCCATTGGACTTGCGCGGGTCGAGCCGGGCGCGCAGCGCGGCAAAGGCGCCGCGCGCGAAAAGATAGCCGATCCGGGCCAAAAGGCTGGCCTGGATGGCGCCACGCAGGAATTCCGCGACCTGCCGCGCCGTCCCCTCGGCCGCCTTCAGCGCGATGTTGCCGCTGAAACCTTCGGTGACGACCACGTCGGCCGCGCCCTTGCCGATGCCGTCGCCCTCGACGAAGCCGATATAATCGAGCTGCGGCAGATTCATCGCGCGCAGCTGCTCGGCCGCCTCGCGGATCTCCTCGTGGCCCTTGATCTCCTCGACGCCGATGTTGAGCAGGCCGACGGTCGGCCTGGGCTTGTTGAACAGCACGCTCGCCAATGCGCCGCCCATCACCGACAGCGCCACCAGATGCCGGGCGTCGCCGCCGATCGTCGCGCCGAGGTCGAGCACGACCGATTCGCCGCGCATCGTCGGCCAGATCGCCGCCAGCGCCGGCCGGTCGATGCCGTCGAGCGTCCGCAGGCAGAACCGCGCCATCGCCACCAGCGCGCCGGTATTGCCGGCGGAGATCGCGACGTCCGCCTCGCCCTTCTTGACGGCCTCGATCGCCATCCACATCGAGGAGGTCTTCCGGCCACGGCGCAGCGCCTGGCTGGGCTTGTCCTCCATGCTGACGGCGACGTCGGTGTGAACGATGCGCGACACCGCCTTCAGCCGCGGATGCCTGTCGAGCTCGGGAGCAATCTTGGCACTGTCACCAAACAGCAGAAACTCCGCGTCCGGATGGCGGCCCAGCGCAATCGCAGCTCCGGGAATGACGACGGCCGCGCCGAAATCCCCGCCCATGGCGTCCAGCGCGATTCGAACCTTTTGAGGCATGACGTCCCGGAAACCTGATCTCGAGCTTGATCTCGTCTTGGCCTTGCTTAGCCGTGTTTTGGTGGTCGTTCAGAGGCACTGCACGGCCAGGGGACAGTTGAGGCACGATCCCACAGCCGCCGAGCATTTTCGTCGCACCCCGACCCGGCGCGACAATAGCGTCTCTCCGTGTCGAAACAACCTCCCGGAGGCGATGGATTTTGCGGCCGCGGTGATGCAAGGGGCGGGAGACGGATCGGTCTTTACCATCGAAATCAGCAACTTGAGCTGAATTCAGGAGGTTTCGTGACAGAACGGGAGCGCTGCCCGCCTGCACATTCAGACATCAATCCTCACCCGTTTTCTTCACTTTGGCCGCGCCGGACGTTGCGCCGCCGGCGGATTTCAGCGCCTTCAGCACCGCGAAGGGGTGATCCTCCGGGGCGGCGGCCTCGGCCGGCTGCTCGAACGCCACGCCCGGCTTGCGCGGATAGGGGTCAATCGCCAGGAACAGCGCATCGGCGGCCAGCCGCCCGAGATCGATCTGGCCATTGACGATCGGCTCGGGCGGATCGGCCGTATCGACCTCGCTGTTCGGGTCGTCCTCGACGAACTCGGCCAATTCCGGAATGTCTTCCGGCGGTGCGAACATCTGGTCGATCGGTTCGTCGATCTCGGTCTCGATCGGATCGAGCGTCACCACACAGGTCTGGCCGATCCGGGCGCGCACCCGTCCCTCGACGTGCACCTTGCCGTCGCGCTTCTGGACCACATCGAAGGCGGCGTGCGCCGACATCACCTCGCGCAGCTCGCCCATGACCGCGAGCGCGCTTCGTGTGGCCGCGTCCGCCTCGATCTCGCGATGAAGCCCGGCGTCCGGGATCTGCGCCACGATCACCGGCGCGGCCCGCCAGGGATCTTTTGTCGGATCGCGGCCGGGGTCGCGGGAAATGTCTCTGTCTCTGCTCATGTCGTTCAGTCCTGCTGCACCGGGCGCGGGAAGCTCCAGGTCGCGCCGAGCAGCTTGTTGTCGTCGAGGGTGGCGAGGTGCGCTGCCACCCGTCCCGCATAGGCGGCAAGTTCCGCCGCGCTGTCCGGATGCTCTCCATTCAAGATATTCTTCTGCAGCGCATCTGCCAGCCGGGCCTCGCTCTCCGACCAGGCGAGATCATAGGCGGCAGTGCGGCCGTAGAACGCCTCGCCGAATTTCTGCATGCGCTTGGGCACGGTGAGGTCGCCAACCCCCATCTCGCGCAGATTGTCGTCCATGTCGGCGCAGAACCGGTCGAACAGCGCCTGCGACAGGTCCGCACCGACCCCGCGCAGCCGGCGCAGCACCAGCCAGAGGTGCAGAATCAGCAGATCGAACCGTCCCTCGACCGTGTCGGGGACATTTAAGTGTCTATAAAACAACGGTTCTCGGGTTTGCGCCACGATCGTGCCATAGATCGGCTCGATGGTCCCGCGCGGGGACGGTCGCAATTTCCTGAGATGGTTGAATGGCCAGAGCATGAAGGTTCCGCGGCTGAGTTTTCCCGACCCGGTTCGGACGGCATGTTGCAATCCGCAAGTTTGCCCGGTACGTCAACGCCCTGCCCGACGCAAGGGGACGGGATCCGATCTTGAGAAGATGACCCAGACAATGCGAACGACTGCCAGCCTGCTCACCCGTGGCCTCCGCACCCGTCTGCGCACCGCCGGCGCCATCGCGCTGACCTGTCTGGCGCTCGCCGCCTGCACCGGCGAGCAGTTCCAGAAGGGCTACATCATGCCGCCCGGCGCGCTGGAGCAGATCCCGATCGGGGCGAGCCAGGACCAGGTCCTGATCGTGATGGGCACGCCATCGACCGTCGCCACGCTCGACGGTGAGGTGTTCTACTACATCTCGCAGCGCGCCGAGCGCCCCGTCGCCTTCATGAACCAGAAGGTGGTCGATCAGCGCGTGATCGCGGTCTATTTCGACAAGAACCGCCAGGTCCGCCGGCTCGCCAATTACGGCATGAAGGATGGCAAGATCTTCGACTTCGTCAGCCGCACCACGGCGACCTCCGGCCAGGAGCTCAGCTACCTGACGCCGCTGTTCAAGCTGCTCAGCTTCAACTGATTCAGAGCTTATCGCCGTCGTCCGGAATATGATTCCGGGCCACGGCACAAAGTGCGCTCGCTGCGCTGATTGGCGCAGCATGCGCGTGATCCATGCGCTTGCGCTGGCGCTGCAACCTTCCCTACCCTGCGACAAAACAACAGCAGGGAGGAATCATTGGCTCATCGCACCGCGCTATCGCGCCGCAAGCTTCTCACGGGCGCCGCCGCGCTCTCGACCGCCGCCATTCTGCCGCGCACGAGTCTCGCCGACTGGCGCCCCACCGAGACGGTGAAGCTGATCGTTCCGGCAGCGCCCGGCGGCAGCACCGACGTGATGGGCCGGCTGCTCGCGGCGCATCTGCAGACGGCGTGGGGGCAATCGGCCGTGGTCGAGAATCGCTCCGGCGGCGGCGGCACCATTGGCACCGCCGAGGTCGCACGCAACACCAAGGGCGACGGCTCCACCATCCTCATCGGCAATCCCGGCCCGAATGCGATCGCCTATTCGATCTTCCGCAACCTCGCCTACAAGCCGGATCAGCTGCAGGCGGTCTCCAACATGATCCGCATCCCAAACATCGTCTCGGCGCATCCCTCCACCGGCATCAAGTCGATTCCCGAGCTGATCGCCTATCTCAAAGCCAATCCCGACAAGCTGAACTACGGCTCCTCCGGCGTCGGCCAGAGCCCGCATCTCACCGGCGCCTGGTTCCTCCAGCTCACGGGATTAAAGATGACGCACATCCCGTTCCGCGGCGCCGGCCCGGCGCTCCAGGCCGCGCTCGCCGGAGACATTCAGATCCTGTTCGACAATCTGTTTCCATCGCTCCCGCAGATCCAGGACGGCAAGCTGACCGGGCTCTGCGTGACGACGCCGGAGCGCAGCGCCAATGCACCTGACCTGCCGACCATGCGCGAGAGCGCGCCGGAGCTGGCCAAGTTCGACGTCTCGTCCTGGTTCGGCGTCTTCCTGCCCAAGGCCTGCCCGCCCGAGATCGTCACCGCGCTGAACTTGCAGGTCAAGGCGATGCTGGAGCGCGAGGACATCCGCAAGAATATCGCGGCCATGGGTGCGCGGGCCGACTACGGCACGGCGCAGCAATTTGGCGACTTCGTGCAGGCAGAGACGAGCAAATTCGCGTCCATCATCCAAAAGGAAGGCCTGCAGATGGACGCGCAATGACCGGCACGCCGGAGCCTGCGATCCATCACACGGTATCCAGATACAGTTCATGGGTGTAACGGCACCTTAAGCGAGGCGGTGCGATAGATGGCGGCCGCGTGTCTTTGATCTGGTCTTGGGATACCGTCGGTGGATGCCGGGCCTCTTCCCTCCAAGAGGCGGCCCGGTCACCGTCCGAAGGGCAGGCGCCGGCAATGTCCATCGCATGAGCCCGCGTCTTGCCAAATAGCGTCCTGCATCAGCTCGAAGACATTCTTGCCAGCCGCTACGTCTCGCGGCGCGCAGAAATCCTGGAACGCGTGACCGACCTGTTCGTGGTCGGCTCGGGCAAGTTCAACGAAGAGCATGTCGATCTGTTCGACCACGTGCTGTTCAAGCTGCTCGACAACGTGGCGATCGCCGCGCGCGCGGAGCTCGGCAGCCGGCTCGCGGTGCTTCCCGATGCGCCGCCGCGCCTGATCAAGCACCTGGCCGTGGATGAAACGATTGCAGTCGCCGGTCCGGTGCTGCGCCAGAGCGACCGGCTTGATGAGAATACGCTGGTCGCGGCCGCACAGACCCGTGGCCAGGAGCATCTGCTTGCCATCTCGGGCCGCAAGATCCTGACCGAATCCGTCACCGACGTGCTGGTCGATCGCGGCGACCAAGCCGTTGTTTCGAACACCGCGAACAATGACGGCGCCCGTTTCTCAAATCACGGCTTCTCCGGCCTCGTGACCAAGGCCTCCGATGATCCGGGCCTGGCGCTGAGGCTCTGGAGCCGCCCCGACAGCCCGCGCGAAGTGCTGGTCCGCCTGTTCGTCGAGGCCTCTGATGCCGTGCGCAACCAGCTCGCCTCGGCCGACAGCGCCCGGTCAGAGATCGTCGAGCTTGCCGTCGCCCAAGCGTCGGGCCATCTGCAGGCCGCGGCGCGGACGCGCTCGAACGACTTTGACAATGCCAAGGCCTATGTCGAGCAGCTCTACGCCACCGGCCAACTGCACGAGGCGCAGCTCCACGGCTTCGCCAAGGAAGGCAGCTTCGACAAGGTCACGCTGGCGCTGTCCTTGATGTGCAAGCTGCCGCTCGACATGGTCGAGCGCGCCTTCGTGCGCAAGCAGCCGGATCAGCTGCTGGTGCTTGCCAAGGCGCTCGATCTGTCCTGGGTCACCACGACGACGCTCCTGTTCATGCAGGCGCATGTCAGCGGCAGCGCGCGCCCGCAGCTCGATCAGCACCTGGCGAGCTTCACGCAAATGCAGCCGCGCATGGCGCAGAGCATGCTGCAAAGCTATCGGACACGGCAGCGGGCGGCGGAGTAATCTTTCTCAACAACGAACCGAGTTCAAATCAAAGCCCCGCGGCTCGCACCGCGGGGCTTTGTTTTCGGACCACGCTACTCAGTGCGCCAGGATCGCCAGCAGCAGCAGGGCCACGATGTTGGTGATCTTGATCATCGGGTTCACCGCCGGGCCCGCCGTGTCCTTGTAGGGATCGCCGACGGTGTCACCCGTGACGGCCGCCTTGTGCGCATCCGAGCCCTTGCCGCCGAAATGGCCGTCCTCGATGTACTTCTTGGCATTGTCCCAGGCCCCGCCGCCGGAGGTCATCGAGATCGCAACGAACAGGCCGGTGACGATGACGCCGAGCAGCATGGCACCGACGGCCGAGAACGCCGCCGATTTGCCAGCCGCGCCACCGCCCGCGATCGCGTAGATCAGGAAGTAGACGACGATCGGCGACAGCACCGGCAGCAGCGAGGGAATGATCATCTCCTTGATCGCCGCCTTGGTCAGCAGGTCGACGGCCTTGCCGTAATCCGGCTTGTCCGTGCCCTGCATGATGCCCGGCTTCTCGCGGAACTGCCGGCGCACCTCCTCGACGATCGCGCCGGCGGCGCGGCCGACCGCGGTCATGCCCATCGCGCCGAATAGATACGGCAGCAGGCCGCCGAACAGCAGACCAACCACGACATACGGGTTGTTCAGCGAGAAGTCCGGCTTGATCCCCGCGAAATAGGGATGGTGCGCCGAATCCGCGATGAAGAACTGCAGGTCTTGGTTATAGGCCGCGAACAGCACCAGCGCGCCGAGACCGGCCGAGCCGATCGCATAGCCCTTGGTGACGGCCTTGGTGGTGTTGCCGACCGCATCGAGCGCGTCGGTCGACTTGCGGACCTCCTTGGGCAGGCCGGCCATTTCGGCAATGCCGCCGGCGTTGTCCGTCACCGGGCCGAAGGCGTCGAGGGCGACGATCATGCCGGCCAGCGCCAGCATCGTCGTGGTGGCGATCGCGATGCCGAACAGGCCGGCGAGACTGTAGGTGACCAGGATGCCGGCGATGATGACGATCGCGGGCAGCGCGGTCGATTCCATCGAGATGGCGAGGCCCTGGATCACGTTGGTGCCGTGACCGGTCACCGAGGCGGCCGCGATCGACTTCACCGGGCGGAAGTCGGTGCCGGTGTAGTATTCGGTGATCCAGATGATCAGGCCGGTGACGACCAGGCCGACGACGCCGCAGACGAACAGCGCGGTGCCGGTGTAGTCGACGCCGTCGAGCTTGCCGAAGCCGATCAGCCACCCGATCGCAATCGCGACACCGGCGAGCGACAGCACGCCAGTCGCGATCAGGCCCTTGTAGAGCGCGCCCATGATCGACTGGCTGGCGCCGAGCTTGACGAAGAACGTGCCGGCGATCGAGGTGATGATGCAGATGCCGCCGATGGCGAGCGGCAGGGTCATCATGTTGGCGAGCAGCGACGACTTGGCGAAGAAGATAGCGGCCAGCACCATGGTGGCGACCGCGGTCACCGCGTAGGTTTCGAACAGGTCGGCGGCCATGCCGGCGCAGTCGCCGACATTGTCGCCGACGTTGTCGGCGATGGTCGCGGGGTTGCGCGGATCATCCTCGGGGATGCCGGCCTCGACCTTGCCGACGAGGTCACCGCCGACGTCGGCGCCCTTGGTGAAGATGCCGCCGCCGAGACGGGCGAAGATCGAGATCAGCGAGGCGCCGAAGCCGAGCGCGACCAGCGCATCGATCACGGTGCGGCTGTCGGGCGCGAGCTTCATGAAGCCGGTGAGGATGCCGAAGTAGATGGTGACGCCGAGCAGCGCCAGACCCGCGACGAGCAGGCCGGTGATGGCGCCGGCCTTGAAGGCGAGTTCGAGGCCGCCGGCGAGCGAGGTGATGGCGGCCTGCGCGGTGCGGACGTTGGCGCGCACCGACACGTTCATGCCGATGAAGCCGGCGGCGCCGGAGAGGATCGCGCCGATCGCAAAGCCGATCGCGACGAGCATGCCGAGGAAATACGCAAGGAGCACGAAGATCACGACGCCGACGATTCCGATCGTCGTGTATTGGCGGCGGAGATAGGCCTGAGCGCCCTCGGCCACGGCCGCCGCGATTTCCTGCATCCGCGCATTGCCGGCGTCCGCGCTGAGCACCGATTGTGTGGCCCAGATCGCGTAGACGATCGACAGCGCTCCGCAGAGCACGATCACCCATAAAGCTGACATTTAGTTTCCTCGGCTCTTTGCTTTTCTAACTACGTCACGCCGCGATGGTGCGACGCACGCCCCCTGTCAGGCCGCTCCGGGCGGAGCCGCCTCGAACGTCATGGACCTTGCCAAAATCGCCATGATGACGCAACGCCGCGACGCCTGAACCGCTCCAAATTCAGACGCTTCTTTGGTCGCAATGTGCGGTTGCGAACAGATGTCAGAAGTGGCTGTAAGATAAGCGCGTCAGCGCAGCTGGACGGCCCTGCCCGTCCAGGAAGCGCGGCGGGTGCGCGCCTTCGACGATGGTGCCGAGATCGGTCAGGGCTACCCGGGCCGTCTCAGCCGCAGCGCGGAATGCTTCGCATTGCGCTGCGGGAACTGTGCAAAGGATCTCGTAGTCGTCGCCGCCCGAGATCAAAGTTTCCAGTTCGACCGATCCCGCAGCAAGCAGCCTTGCCGCTGCTGATGAGGTCGGGACACGTGACAGAGCAATGTCGGCGCTCACGGAGGAGGCAGCACAAAGCTTGGTCAGGTCGCCGGCGAGGCCATCAGAGACGTCCATCGCGGCCGTCGCGTAGTCCCTCACGGCAGCCGCCAATCCGCAGCGCGGCTGCGGCACGCGATAGCGGCCGATCAGCATATCCCGCGCGGCGGGATCGGCGTCCAGCGCAGCCGTCTCCGCCTTGCCCGTCAGGATACGCAGGCCGAGCGCCGCATCGCCGATCGTGCCTGTGACCATCACCCGGTCGCCGGGGTGCGCTCCGAAGCGGTGCACCATCCGTCCCCGGGGGACACGGCCCCAAGCCGTGACCGAGACCATGACGGGCCCCGGCGTCGACACGGTGTCGCCTCCGAGCAATGGACAGCCGAAGGCCGCGGCGTCCTCGCCGAGGCCGGCCGCAAAGGCCGCGAGCCAGGCCTCATCTTTCTGCCGCAGCGCGAGCGTCAGCAGGAAGCCGGCGGGCACCGCGCCTTTGGCGGCGAGATCGGACAGGTTCACCCGCAGCGCCTTGCGGGCGATCGTGCCGGGCGGGTCGTCGGGAAGATAGTGGACGCCTTCGACGATGGCGTCGGTGTTGACGACGAGGTCGTCGCCCGAGGCCGGGATGATGGCGGCGTCGTCGACGAGGCCGAAAGCACCGGGGTCGGTGGCCAGCGGCTTGAAGTAGCGGGCGATGAGGGAGTCTTCGCCGGACGGAGTTCGGGTCATCGGCGCCCTCCCCAGTCTCCGCCGTCAGCGCCCGGCTTGACCGGGCGATCCAGTACGCCGCGGCCCCTCCGTATCCATCGAACGTCTCTGGAATACTGGATCACCAGCCTTCGCGGGTGATGACGGCGGAGCAAACACGTTGGCACGGCGTCGGTCCGCAGAAATGCTGCGCCCGCCGCCATCACCTACTTCGGCCCCATCTCGTCGCCGCGATACTGGCGGGCGAGTTGCTCGAGCACGGCGTTGACCATGCCGGTCTCATCGCGCTCGACGAAGGCATGGGCGATGTCGACATATTCGGACACCACGACGCGGGCCGGAATGTCCTTGCGCCGCTCCAGCTCATAGGCGCCGGCGCGCAGCACCGCGCGCAGGATCGCGTCGATCCGCTGCAGCGGCCAGCCGCGCTCCAGCGCGGTATCGAGCACCGGATCGATCTTGGTCTGGTCGCGCACCACGCCGGAGACGATGTCGCGGAAGAACGCGGCCTCGGCGGGCAGATACTGTTCACCCTCGACCTCGTTGCCGAGCCAGTGGCTCTCGAATTCGGCCAGGACGTCGTTGATCCCCGCGCCGGCGATGTCCATCTGGTAGAGCGCCTGAACGGCGGCGAGGCGCGCGGCCCCGCGGCGGTTGGCCTTACGGTCGTTGGCGCGGACCGGGCCTTTGAAGGGTCTGTTGCTGCTTTCGGCCATGTCAGCCTCGCGCCAGGCGGCGTTTGATGCGCAGCACGGCCAGCGCAGCCCGCGCGGCATCGCCGCCCTTGTTCATCTCGGACACGCGGGCGCGCGCCCACGCCTGGTCCTCATTGTTGACCGTCAGGATGCCGTTGCCGAGCGGCAGGCCGCGGGCGACCGAGAGGTCCATCAGCGCCCGCGAGGATTCCTGCGAGACGATCTCGAAATGGATGGTGTCGCCCCGGATGACGCAGCCGAGCGCGATCGCGAGATCATAGGGCTTGCCAGTCTTGGCCGCCGCATCCAGCGCGATCGCGATCGTCGCCGGGATCTCCAGCGAGCCGGTTACGGTGAGGACGTCGTAGCTCACACCGGCCGCCTTCAACTCGGCGGTGGCGCCCTCCAGCATGGCGTCCTGGATGTCGTCGTAGAAGCGGGCTTCCACGATCAGCGCCCGGGCGCCGGAGATGTCGGTCTGGTCTTTCAGCGGCGCGCGCCGTGCGTCTGCCATGGTTCGGTTTCCATTGTCTTCAGCTGCCTCGCCCTTGAGGGAGCGGCCAATGGGCCGCATCGCGAAGGACGAGATGAAATTGGCCTCGTGCTGCGAACCGGCGCATCAGCGCCGCCTCGCCATGAGGGCTGGCCTTGTAGGCGCGAGCGCCGGCAAAGCCAAGACGGAAAGCCTCGCTTGGAGGCTACTTCATTTCCGTGAGGCGCGCCGCATAGCGCGCCATCAGGTCGACCTCGATATTGACCTCGCTGCCGGCCTGCCAGGATGACAGCGTGGTGACCGCGAGCGTATGCGGAATGATCAGGACCGAGAAGGTCAGATCGTCCACGGTGTTGACCGTCAGCGACACGCCATCGAGGGTGATCGAGCCCTTGGTGGCGATGAAGGGTGCCAGCTCGCGCGTGGTCTTGAACACGAACCGCGCCATGTCCGGCAGGTTCTCGCGGCTGACGATGGTGGCGATGCCGTCGACATGGCCGGAGACAATGTGACCGCCCAACTCGTCGCCGATCTTCAGCGCCCGCTCCAGGTTGAGCTTCGAGCCGACGCGCCAGTGCCTGGCGGTCGTCAGCGCCAGCGTCTCCGCCGCAGCATCGACCTCGAACCAGGTCTTCCCGTCGGCGACACCCGACTGCACAACCGTGAGGCAGACGCCGTTGTTGGCGATCGACGCGCCATCGGCAATCGTAGCCTGATCATAGCTGCAGGCGATCCGCAGCCGGTGCAGCTTGCCCTCGGTCCGCGGCGTCAGGCTGACGATCTCGCCGATGTCGGTGACGATACCGGTGAACATTACACGCGCTCGTAAATCGTAAGGGTGTCGGGATCGAGCGTCTCGCTAGCACGAACGCGATAGGCCTGCGACTGCGTGATTGCGGTCAGCGGCAATGCATCCAGCGCAGCAATCCCGTCGGCGCCGATCGTGCCGGGACCGCGCAGGAGCCAGATCTCGTCGACGAAGCCGCTCGCCATGAAGGATGATGCGATGCGGCTGCCGCCCTCGATCATCAGGCGGGTGATGCCCTTCTCGGCGAGCGCCTTGAGCACCGCGGGCGGCTCCAGCGCCGATGGCTCGGCCTGCGGCGGCACACGGATGACCTGGGCACCGGCAGCACCGAGCTTGGTTGCCGCCGCGGGCTCCGCTAGCGCGGATGCGACCATCCAGAGCGGCGTGGTTCGCGCTGATTGCACCAGCCGGCTCGTCATGGGAAGCCGCAGCATTGGATCGAGCACGACGCGCACCGGCGAGCGGGACTCCATCCCCGGCAGCCGGCAGGTCAGCAGCGGATCGTCGGCGATCGCCGTACGCACGCCGATCAGGATCGCGTCGCTCTGGGCACGCAGCAGATGCACGCGCGTCCGCGCGGTCTCGCCAGTGATCGCCACCGGCTTGCTGCCGCCGGCTGCGATCTTGTCGTCCGCCGAGACGGCGAGCTTGAGGATCACATGCGGCCGGCCATCACGGATACGCCGGAAATGGCCGGCATGGTCGCGCTTGGCGTCGGCCGAACAGAGACCGACCTCGACCTGGACGCCGGCGGCACGCAGCTTCGCATGCCCCTGCCCCGCGACCTCGGGATTGGGGTCCTCGATCGCGGACACGACGCGGCTGATGCCGGCGGCGATCACCGCGTCGACGCAAGGCGGCGACTTGCCGAAATGCGAGCACGGCTCGAGCGTCACGTAGAGCGTGGCACCCTTGGCCGCCTCGCCCGCCCGCCGGAGCGCCTCCGGCTCGGCATGCGGACGCCCGCCCGGCTGGGTCCAGCCACGGCCGACGATGATGCCATCCTTGACCACCACTGCGCCGACAGCCGGGTTCGGCCAGGTCCGCCCCTGCCCACGCCGGCCAATCGCCAGCGCCAGCTGCATGAAGCGGCGGTCGGCGTCCTTTTGCGCCTTCAGCTTCTCGCCGACCTGATCGACCAGGACCCGAAAGATCATTTGCGGACCGGCGCCAGCCGCGGCGTCTCGTCCTCGGCCGAGAGCTCGCCGAGCACGGCCTCGAAATCCTTGGCCTCGCGGAAATTGCGATAGACCGAGGCGAAGCGGACATAGGCGACGTCATCGAGATCGCGCAGATGCTCCATCACGATCTCGCCGATCGCCTCCGAGGACACTTCCGATTCGCCGCCGCTCTCCAGCTCGCGCACGATCGCCGACACCATCTTCTCGACCCGCTCCGGATCGACCGAGCGCTTGCGCAGCGAGATCTGCACCGAGCGCATCAGCTTGTCGCGATCGAACGGCACACGGCGGCCGTTGCGCTTGATCACGGTGAGTTCGCGCAGCTGCACCCGCTCGAAGGTCGTGAAGCGGAAGTTGCAGGTGACGCAGACCCGCCGCCGCCGGATCACCGAGGAGTCCTCGGTGGGGCGGGAGTCCTTCACCTGCGTATCGAGGCTGTTGCAGCTCGGGCAGCGCATTGTGGCTTCAAGCCTTACTGATAGATCGGGAACCGGTCGGTCAGCGCCTTCACCTTGTCCTTGACCGCGGCTTCCACCAGCGGCGCACTGCCTTCCGAGGACTGCGCAATCGCGTTCAGCACCTCGGCGATCAGGCTGCCGACCTGCTGGAATTCCGCGACGCCGAAGCCGCGGGTGGTCGCCGCCGGGGTGCCGAGACGAAGGCCCGAGGTGACGAACGGCTTCTCGGGGTCGAACGGGATGCCGTTCTTGTTGCAGGTGATGCCGGCGCGAACCAGCGCCTTCTCCGAGACGTTGCCCTTCAGCCCCTTCGGCCGAAGGTCGACCAGCATCAGGTGGTTGTCGGTGCCGCCGGAGACGATGTCAAAACCCTGGGCGCGCAGCGATTCCGCCAGCGCCTTCGCATTCTCGACGATGTTCTTCGCGTAGACCTTGAACTCCGGCCGCAGCGCCTCTGCGAACGCCACCGCCTTGGCCGCGATGACGTGCATCAGCGGGCCGCCCTGCAGTCCGGGGAAGATCGCCGAGTTCAGCTTCTTGGTGAACTGCTCGTCGTTCCAAAGGATCAGGCCGCCGCGCGGGCCGCGCAGCGATTTGTGGGTCGTGGTTGTGACGATGTGAGCATGCGGCACCGGCGAGGCATGAGCGCCGCCGGCGACGAGGCCGGCGAAGTGGGCCATGTCGACCAGGAGGTAGGCGCCGACGCTGTCGGCGATCTCGCGGAAGCGCTTGAAGTCCCACGGACGCGAATAGGCGCTGCCGCCGGCGATGATCAGCTTCGGCTTCACTTCCTCGGCCTGTTTCGCCACCGCATCCATGTCGATCAGGTGATCGTCGCGGCGCACCGTGTAGTGCGCGGCCTTGAACCACTTGCCGGACATGTTGACCGGCGAGCCGTGGGTCAGATGGCCGCCGGCGGCGAGATCGAGACCCATGAAGGTGTCGCCCGGCTGCAGGAGCGCCAGGAACACGGCCTGGTTCATCTGGCTGCCGGAGTTCGGCTGGACGTTGGCGAAATTGGCGCCGAACAGCTTCTTGGCGCGGTCGATCGCGAGGTTCTCGGCGACGTCGACCCATTCGCAACCGCCATAGTAGCGCGCGCCCGGATAGCCCTCGGCGTATTTGTTGGTCATGACCGAGCCCTGGGCCTCCAGGACCGCCCGGCTGACGATGTTTTCCGAGGCGATCAGCTCGATCTCGTGCCGTTGCCGACCGAGCTCACCCTTGATGGCGGCGGCGATCTCGGGATCGGCCTCGGCCAGGGTGGCGGAGAAGAAGGAATCGACTGACGAGGCGGGCTTGGCGCTTGAAGCGGTCATCGGCGGAATATCTCCACGTCCGCAAGGCCTTAGGCGGCCGGCGGTCGGTTCAGTGAAGGCGGTCGGAAAAGACCCCTGCCCTTACCATACGGGCGGCGGCAGGCCAAGGGACAGGCCAAGCGGTTGCGGGTCAAACCGGCTATTTGCGCCAGATATGGTGGACGGCCGCTGGAACAAGCCCCTGCTTAGGCCCCGCGGCAGGAGTGCCAGCTTTCCGACATCTTCCAGGTTTTCTTGGTCCGCAGGTTGGTCGCCTTGTAGATTCGTCCCCGGTCATCGCCGGGCGGGCATTTCTTCGGCTTCCAGACGGTGCAGAGCCGCACGGGATCGCCCAGTTTGGAATGCGCGACGGCGGCATTCCATGCCGAGTCGATCTGCTCGGCGCCGTTCTGGTACAGCACGTGGACGCCCTGATCCATCATGGGCTCACCATACTCGTCGAGCTTCTCGCCGAGCTTGAACGGGGTCGGCGACAGCGGCTCATCGAACCGACCAGCAATTTTCGTGATCGTCGTCTCTACGCAGGCGCCTATTCTGGCCAGTGCTTCTCGACTGTTCAGTCCCTTCTGGGGCCAGACCGTCTCAGCCATGCTCCTCGTAGGCAGAGCCAGCACTCCGCACGCGAAGGCCAAGATTGCCGCTGTCGCAATAACTCGGGACACCAAACGCATCGATCCCCCAAAAATAAACAACCTGCATGAAACCGGACGGTCTCATACAGGTTGTCGGTATTATGAGGCAAGCGTCGCGCGAGTCATCGCGCGCCGAAGACATCAGAGGCCAGTGTAGCCCGCCTTCACCGGATCAACGCGACCGTCGAGCTGGCGCAGATAGGTCAGGCCGCACACGGTGAGACGATGCGGGTCACGCTCGCCGGCTTCGAACAAGGTCTGGATGTAGGCGCTGACCTTGCGCCGCGCTTCCTCGCTGGCTGCAGCGGTGCGGTTCGCCAGCAGGTCGTATGTGTGCATGATGCGATCGATGGCGGCTTCCATATCATCCCCTCTTGATCGTCAGGCCGAGTGCGCCATCTCGAACATCGAGATCGCCTTGTTCGCGAGCCTGAGCTTGTTGAATTCTCCGCGGTGGATCAGCTGCACGATGATGTCGACGAGCTGCTCGTTCGGCGTGATCGTGTCCGGCAGCGCACCTGACAGGCGCAGATAGTTTGCCGCGATCGCGTAGGAGTCGGCGACCACCTCCACGTTCATCACCTGCATTCCGCGATCGTGCAGCATGATCCAACCTCCGGCGGGGACAAGTCGTGGCAGCCTGGTTGGTTCCAGTTCAGAGCGAAAGTTTCTCGCAACAGCGAATAGAAATACCAAAAGAAAAAGCGCCGGCCCCAGCGGGACCGACGCAAGGTCGAACTCAGACGGCTGTCCGGTCTTGAATCTCCGCGATGGGAGGCCGGCTCAACCGAAACGATGTGCGCGTGTCAGAGCCGATACAGGATCTGGTCGGTCCAGAACCGCTCGAGGCGATGCAGCGACTTGTTCAGCGTGGAGAACTCCTCGCTCGAAATGCCGCCGACCTGCTCCACGGTCTTGACGTGCTTCTGATACAGCGAGTCGACGATGCGGCGGATCTCCTGCCCCTGCGGCGTGAGGCGGATGCGGACCGAGCGGCGATCGACGCGCGAGCGCTGGTGATCGAGGAAACCGAGCTCGACCAGCTTCTTCAGGTTGTAGGAGACGTTGGAGCCGAGATAGTAACCGCGCGTGCGCAGCTCGCCCGCGGTCAGCTCCTTGTCGCCGATGTTATAGAGCAAGAGCGCCTGGACCGAGTTGATGTCGGAACGACCGCGACGATCGAACTCGTCCTTGATGACGTCGAGCAGGCGGCGATGCAGCCGCTCCACCAGCGTCAGGGCTTCCAGATAGAGCGACTGGACGGTGCCGCCCTGACCCGGCGCAGCAGTCTCCACGGCCGTCGCAACGGCTTTCATCATGACACTTCCCCTGTCGTCGTTTTTGTCGACTTATTCGACGAAACTTGTGTCCCGTCTGATAGAGCGAACTTAAGGGGCGTGCTTTGAAGATCGCCTTAAATAAGAGCATAAAGAGAGAATGAATCGCGGAGAGTGAATCGTCTTTTAACTCAGTAATTACAGAGGCTTTTGCAAGAGTCCGTTGACGGTCGAGAGGCGATGTTCGCGGTTCGTTTCATCCCGCTGTCGCATTCCAAAACAGCTACGGCTTGCACGCTAAGGTGTCTGTAACAGCTGTGGCAAACGCTCTTAAGGTGTTCGAAACATTACCCGCAATGCGTTGAAAGGATTTACGCCGGGCAACGATTGGAACGCACCACCTAGGGTGGTCGCTCGCGCGCAGCCATCCAGGCCAATACGAGATAGGCGGCAAGCATGACCGCCTCGCCGGCAACCACCACCAGATTGCCACCATAGATGCCCGGGAACATCAGCTCGATCACCGCCATCGAGACCACCGTGGTAAGCCACACCACCGCTCCCCACGGCGTCGCCAGCCACAGGCCCACGGCGGCGACCAGCTCGATCACCGCGAAATAGACGGTAGCGGCCTGCCAGGCCATGGCCTGGTTCTCGAACGCATCGTCCTCACCGCCGATGAAGCCGGTCACCTGCGCCCAGTGATAAAGTCCCTTGACGATCGACAGCATCGCCATGACGCGCAGGAACAGCACGAGCCGCCGCGTCCAGACGTTCTCGTCACCCTCGCGCCGATCTGAGGACATGGCGGCAATGGACATGGCGGCATTGTCGCGCGCCAGGTCTCGCGCCGAGGGGATCTCAGGCATGGCGGCTCAGGCAGATCGTCATGGGGAACATAGGACCTCTCAAGACCAGGAGGATGGCGATTCTGGGCCGTTCTTGGCCATCCCGCACCGTGAAATCAACCCGGCCGGAAATCAACCCGGACCACTTGCGTCAGGTCAAGTGACGGGCGGAGGGCGAAGTGCTACAGATTGTTGGAATACCAACAAATCAAATCCGGCTCGCCGGCCAGCTCAAGGAGCCAGCACCCCATGGCGATCAAATTCGGGCGCCCGATCGACCTGCGCGACGTTGCGCGTAACCCGGCGGCGGGAGCACCGCCGGTGCTCGATCTGACCATCCGGCCGCGGCGCAACCGCAAGGCCGAATGGGCGCGCCGGATGGTGCGCGAGAACGTGCTGACGACCGACGACCTGATCTGGCCGCTGTTCGTCGTGCAAGGCGACCGCACCCGCAGCACGGTGGCCTCGATGCCGGGCGTCGAGCGGCTGAGCGTCGACGAGATCGTCCGCGACGCCGAGCGCGCCGCCAAGCTGGACATCCCCTGCATTGCGCTGTTCCCCTACACCGAGCCGTCGCTGCGCGACGAGCACGGCTCGGAGGCGTGCAACCCTGACAATCTGGTCTGCCAGGCCGTGCGCGCCATCAAGAAGGAGTTTCCGGAGATCGGCGTGCTCTGCGACGTGGCGCTGGATCCATTCACCAGCCACGGCCATGATGGCCTGCTCAAGGACGGCCGCATTCTCAACGACGAGACCGTCGCGGTGCTGGTGCGTCAGGCCCTCGTCCAGGCCGAAGCCGGCTGCGACATCATCGCGCCCTCCGACATGATGGACGGCCGGGTCGGCGCCATCCGCCAGGCGCTGGACCAGTCGGGCTTCCTCGACGTGCAGATCATGGCCTATGCGGCCAAATACGCCTCAGCCTTCTATGGCCCGTTCCGTGACGCGATCGGCTCGGCCAAGACGCTGACCGGCGACAAGCGCACCTATCAGATGGACAGCGCCAACAGCGACGAGGCGCTGCGCGAGGTCGAGCTCGACATCGCCGAGGGCGCGGACATGGTGATGGTCAAGCCGGGCATGCCCTATCTCGACGTCGTCAGGCGGGTGAAGGACACGTTCGCCATGCCGACCTTCGCCTACCAGGTGTCGGGCGAATATGCGATGATCGCGGCGGCCGCCAACAATGGCTGGATCGACGGCGACCGGGCGATGATGGAGAGCCTGCTCGCCTTCAAGCGCGCCGGCGCCGACGGCGTCCTGACCTATTTCGCGCCTCAGGCCGCCGAGCGGCTGCGCCGCCACGGCTGAGCGGACCCGACGCGCCGTGCGGTTTCGACGCCCGGACATGCGGCTCTCCGCGCAATAGATCGCGAAAACGCCGGAAATTTGCCGCGCGCATTGCAAGGATCGCCTCTTGCAAGCGCGCGTGCTGTTCCCATGTCCTGGTTGCCAATTCGGGAGGGTCCATCGATGGCGTCTGCGAGCCCCGGCAACGACCACGGCTGGTCCAGTGGCGGGACGAGTCCGCGGCCGCATGCCTATGATCCCCATCAGCAGCTGGAGCTGTTTCGCGGCGTGCTGACGCGGCGGATGATTGCGTTCTTGATCGACCTCCTGGTGCTCGCGGTCCCCGTTATCCTGGCTGTCATCTTCATTGCCGTCTTCGGCGTGGTCACGCTCGGCCTCGGCTGGGCGCTGTTCTGGCTGGTCTCGCCAGCCTCGGTGATCTGGGCGATCGTCTACTATGGCGCGACCATCGGCGGGCCGAACTCGGCAACGATCGGCATGCGGGTCATGGATCTGGAGCTGCGGACCTGGTACGGCGCGCCCGGCTACTTTGTGCTCGGTGCCGTGCATGCGGTGTGCTTCTGGATCTCAGTATCGGCGCTGTCGCCCTTCATCCTGCTGATCGGATTGTTCAACGGACGCCGCCGGCTGCTGCACGATTACGTGCTCGGCACGGTCGTCATCAATACGTCGGTCCGCTCGCAACCCGCCCAGCCGGCTCGGACGTGGTGAGACCGCAGGTGACCCATCAAAACCGATTGACCGGCCGGCTTCGGAGCGCAATTCTGTTGTTGACCGCCTCGGAGGCTCACGACGTTCCTTGACCCAGCACTCGCGTGACACCCCGCAATTCTACCTGACCGCGCCGTCGCCCTGCCCGTATCTGCCGGGCCGGCAGGAACGCAAGGTGTTCACGCATCTGGTCGGCGACAAGGCGACCGATCTCAACGACCTCCTCACCCATGGCGGCTTCCGCCGCAGCCAGTCGATCGCCTACCGGCCGGCCTGCGATCAGTGCCGGGCCTGCGTGTCGGTCCGCGTGATCGCCAACGAATTCCGTCCCTCGCGTAACTTCCGCAAGGTGCTCGCGCGCAATTCCGACCTGATCGGCGAGCAGCGCAGCGCGGTACCGACGTCCGAGCAATATTCGATCTTCCGCGGCTATCTCGATCAGCGCCATCGCCATGGCGGCATGGCCGACATGACGGTGCTCGATTACGCCATGATGGTCGAGGACAGCCATGTCGAGACGAGAATCATCGAGTACCGCCGCCGCAACCTGAGCAACGGTCCGAACGCCAGGGGCGGCGAGCTGGTCGCGGTCGCCCTGACCGACGTGCTCAGCGACGGCCTTTCGATGGTGTACTCGTTCTTCGACCCGTCCGAGACCACGCGCTCGCTCGGCACCTTCATGATCCTCGACCACATCGCGCGGGCGCGGCGCCAGGGACTGCCTTACGTCTATCTCGGCTACTGGATCGAAGGCTCGAAGAAGATGGACTACAAGAGCCGCTATCTGCCGCAGCAGCGGCTTGCAGCGGCCGGCTGGCTCCGCGTGGACGCCGAAGGCGACACTGCGCCAGAGCCGCAGGAGTGAAAGAGGGCGAATGACGAATAGGAGTAGCGGATAGCGCGCTTCCAACTTCCCCTATCCGCTACTCCTATTCGCCATTCGCCTCACATCATCCCGTGGCCAGATCCCACACCAGCTTGGCGTTGAGGGCGATGATCACGACCGCGATCAGAGTCGCAATCGCCGTGAGCCAGCGTGGCGCCACGAATTGTCCCATCTTCGCTTGGCTCGCGGTGAGCAGGACCAGCGGCACGATCGCGAACGGCAACTGCAGGCTGAGCACGACCTGACTGAGAATCAGCAGCTGCCCGGTGGCCTTCTCGCCGGCCCAGATCGTCACCACCACGGCCGGCACGATGGCGATCATGCGGGTGATCAGGCGGCGCAGCCACGGCGCGATGCGCCAATGGAGAAATCCTTCCATCACGATCTGACCTGACAAGGTCGCTGTGATCGTCGAATTGAGGCCGCAGCACAGCAGCGCGATCGCAAACAATGTCGGAGCCAGCGTCGATCCCAGCAAGGGAGCCAGGAACGAATGCGCCTGATCGAGCTCGGCGACGTCGAGCTGCCCGGTCCGGTGGAACGTCGCCGCCGCCAGAATCAGAATGGAGGCATTGATGGTCAACGCCAGACACAGCGCGATCGTGGAGTCGATCGTCGAAAGCGTGATCGCCTCGCGCTTCTCCGCGGGACTGTCGCCATAGCCACGGGTCTGCACCAGCCCCGAATGGAGGTACAGATTGTGCGGCATTACCGTGGCGCCGAGAATGCCGAGCGCGAGATAGAGCATCTCCGGATTGGCAATCAGCTGGCTGCTCGGCACGAAGCCCTTGATCACCAGGGCCCAGTCCGGCTGCGCCATGGCGATCTGGATCGCAAAGCAGAGCGCGATGATGCCGAGCAGCGCGACCACGAACGCCTCGATCCAGCGAAAGCCGAACGCCTGCAACGCCAGGATCAGGAAGACGTCGAGGGCGGTGACACAGACCCCGATCGACAGGGGCAGCCCGAACAGCAGGCTGAGACCAATCGCCGTGCCGATGACCTCGGCGAGGTCGGTCGCGGTGATCGCGATCTCCGCCGACAGCCACAGCGGGACCGAGACCCAGCGCGGGGTCGAGTCGCGACAGGCCTGGGCCAGGTCGCGGCCGGTGGCGACGCCGAGCCGCGTGCACAGCGACTGCAGCACGATCGCCATCAGGTTGGACAGCAGCGCGACCGAAAGCAGCACGTATCCGAACTTGGACCCGCCCGCGAGTGACGTAGCCCAATTGCCGGGGTCCATGTAGCCGACCGCGACCAGATAGCCGGGTCCGAGGAACGCCAGCAGCTTTCGCCAGAGCGATCCCTTGGTTGCGGTGCGGACCGTCGCGAACATGTCGCCCAGAGACGGCTCACCGCGCTCGCCGCGCCATCCCCCCGTCATCGGGCGGTCGCTCGGCGGAACCATGGCATGCAGCTGCGAAAGGTCTGACGATTTTGCGTCCATGCCGTCATCCTGAACGAAACCGACCTTTAATGCAACTTATTTGCAAGAGCGAATTGTGGCGGATCTTGGAATTATTCGGATACCGTTTGATCATCGGGCGAGACCGCCTCTGCGACTTCGTCGCCTGTTTGCAACGCACGCGAATCGGGAACAGGCCACCTGCCCACGGATGAGGTCCAACATACTGTCTGCCCAACTCGGTCTCAAACTCACCTGCGCCCTGCAAGATCTGTGACGGTCCCGGCTATCGCTACGGCGTCGTCGACATGAACCGGCCCTGCCAGCCCTCGCATGCGCTCCGCTGTCCGGCGTGCCGATCTATGATCAGCACCGCGCAGCTTGCGGCGTTCCGTTCACGGACGCGTTCAACGACTGGAACATCGGGGAGTTCAGGACCCACATCTACAACGATGGCCATGAAGCCGTAGATCCAGACTATCGGATCAAGCGTCCCACTGACAATGCGGCGGCGGTGGTCCCCTTCTGGACGCCGCGCGAAGCCGGCATGCGCGTGCTCGACTTCGGCGGCCGTAAACGAGGTGCTCTGCACCAGCCCGCGGCCCCACGGATTAACGAGGCCGCCCTACGATCCGATCATGCCCACCGGCCTGGAAGCGGCCTCCAGCGCGATCGGAAAGCGGGTGGGCGCGCGGGATGCTTCGCGCCGATGATGCTGGCTCATCACATCAGGTTCCGCCATGCCCGCTCCACCTGCCCTGCCCGCCAGCTTCCATCGCCTCGCCTGGTCGAACCTGTCGGCGCAATCGGCCGAGCAGATCGCGCTGGCTGCGGCACCGATCGTCGCTGTGCTTGCCCTCGGCGTCGGCGAGGGCGAGACCGGGCTGCTGCAGACCGCCCTCACCGCGCCTTTCGTGCTGTTCGCCATTCCTGCCGGCCTGCTCGCCGACCGTATGCCGCGGCGGCTGCTCATGGCCGCAGCGGAGGCGCTGCGCGCGCTCGCGCTGCTCGCGATCCTCGTGGCGTTTGCGAGCGGCGTGCTCACGCTGCCGCTGCTCGCTGCGCTCGGGTTCGCGGCCGTGTGCGGCACCGTCGTCTTCAGCGTGGCGGCACCGGCCCTGGTGCCGAGCCTGGTGGTACCGGCCCGGCTGGCCACTGCGAATGCGCGGATCGAGCTCGCCCGCACGGTTGCCTTTGCCGGCGGCCCCGCACTGGGCGGCATGCTGGTCGGCTGGATCGGCGGCGCGCCGGCATTCGGTGTGGCCGCAGCCTTGTCGCTGATCGCGGCACTCTGCCTTGCCGGCATCGCCGAGCCCAGCCGTGCGCCGGTGCCCCGCCGCCATCCGCTCGCCGACATCCGCGAGGGGGCGGCGTTCGTGCTTCACCATGCGCTGCTGCGCCCGGTGTTCGTGACACAGTTCATCTTCAACACCGCGCACTTCCTGCTGCTTGCCGTGTTCGTGCCCTATGCAGTGCACCGGCTCGGCCTGTCGGCGGGCGGTGTGGGCACGGTGCTGTCGATGTTCGGAATCGGCATGGTCTGCGGCGCGCTGCTGGCAACGCGGATCCTGCGGCGTCTGCCGTTCGGCACCGTGATCGGGCTCGGTCCGGTCACCGGCTTCGCCGCTGCGCTGGTCATGGCGCTGACGACGTTCGTCCCCTCTCCTCTGCTCGCGGCGCTGAGCTTCTTCATGCTCGGGGCCGGGCCGATCCTCTGGGTGATCTCGACCACCACGCTGCGGCAATCGGTGACACCGGCCGGGCTGCTCGGGCGCGTCTCGGCCATCAACATCCTCAGCTACGGCGCGCGACCGCTGGGCTCGCTGCTCGGCGCCGTCGTCGGCGGGCGCTACGGCGCCGACGTCTGTCTCTATCTCGTCGCCGCGATCTTCGGGCTGCAGGCGCTGGTGATCCTGACCTCGCCCGCCGTCGCGATCGCGCGACAGCCGGAGCCGCAGCCGGCCTAGCGATAGACGAGAATGGGCACGCTCGAATGCGTCAGCACCTTCAGCGTCTCGCTGCCCAGGATGGCCGAGACGCCGCGCAGCCCGTGCGAAGCCATCAGCACCAGATCGCAGCCCTCGTTGCGCGCCGTCTCGACGATCGCCTCATAGGGCTTGTCGTGCTCGACGCAGAGCGTGGCGCAGGCAACGCCGGCCTGCTCCGCATCCTCTTTCACGTGGTCGAGATACTTTGCGGTCTGGTCCGCCACCAGCGACTTGTACTGCGCCAGTGCCTTGGTGGCGGCGTGCGGATCGACGACCAGCGAATGCAGCGGCGTCGACACCACCAGCGCCGTGATCCTTGCGCCCGTCGCCCTCGCCAGCGCGACGCCGTGCCTGATCGCGGCCTTCGACAGGTCCGAACCATCCGTCGGCAACAAGATATGCGTGTACATGAGCGTCATCTCCCCGACCGATGATGGGGCAGACTCGCATCTTCCGGGCATTGACGTGGGTCAAGGGTGCGACATCTCGTCCGCGAGGTAGCTCTCGTAGGCCCGCGCCGCCGACGGGCTCGCCGCGATCTCCGGATCGAGCGTGTAGAGATCCTGCGCACGGCCGATGCCGCGCAGCGCGTAGCGCCCCGTCGAGACCAGGTAGCGGCGCCCCTCTTCGTCGAGGCCCGCGCAGAACTCCGAGGAGGCCAGCAGCTCGCGATCGACCGAGCGGCACATCGAGGCGATGCGGCTGACCTCGTTGACCGCCGGGCCCACCACGGTGAAATCGAGCCGGTCATCGCTGCCGATATTGCCGTAGAACACCTCGCCGAGATGCAGGCCGACATAGGCCGAGGTTACCGGCCGTCCCTCGCCGGCACGCCGCGCATTGAGCTTGGCGATGTTGAGGCGGAAGCGATGCTCCGCGCGCAGCGCAGCCTGGCGCGCCGCGCCCATGTCCCCGCCGGTGAAGATCGCCAGCACGCCGTCGCCGATCAGCTTCAGCACGTCACCGCCGGAATCGTAGATCGCGTCGATCGACGCCTCCGCATAGTCGTTGAGCAGCGGAATGATCTCGTCCGGCGAGATGCTCTCGGAGATCGCCGTCGAGCCACGCAGGTCGGAGAACCAGAGCACGGCATTGATGCGCTCGGTGACACCGCGGGAGATGCGCCCGCGCAGCACCTGCTCCGACGCATCGCGGCCGAGATAAACGCGCCCCAGGGTGCGCACGATGTCGACCTGCTGCGCCGATTTGATTGCAAGCGCGAGCAGCGGAATGAGATCGCGCAAGGCGGCCATTTGCGGCGCGGTGAAACCGCCGTCGCGCCGCGTCAGCCAGTACGAATAGAAGCAATCCATCTGGCCGAGCGTGCCGGCCTCGCCGAACTGGTGGACGAAGGCGAGGAAATGCCGGTGCCCCTTGGCCGACAGATCATGGATCATCGTGAAGTCGAGATGGGCGCAATCGGTCAGGTCGATGCTGAACTCGTCATGGCCCTTCTCCAGCATGTGGTGAAACACCGAGCGCCGCCAGTTTTGCGCGGCCTCGCCGTCATTGCTGGAGCCATATTCGAAGCTGTCGGACTCGTTGCTCGCGGACTCGTTCCAGCGAAAGCCGCGCCCCTCGAAGATCGGGTGCAGGGTATCGATGAAGGTGAGCCCGCGGGACAGCTCCAGGCCGGCCTCGCGGCAGCGCTCGCAGAATCCACGGAGAATGTCGTTCTCCGGCAACCCCGTCAGGCTCTGGGCGACGAGCCAATTGGTCAGATCAAGGCGGGCCGTGATGTCCATGCTTCCAACTCACCAACGCGTCAGGCCGGCCGGCTCACCACCTCGCCGTCCTCCTTGGTGAAGGAAGCGACGGGATGCTCGAGCAGGTCGAGCACGAGCTCGGACGGTCGGCACAGCCGCGCGCCCTTGCCGGTCACCACGATCGGCCGGTTGATCAGGATCGGATGCGCGAGCATCGCCTCGATCAGCTGGTCGTCGCTCCATTCGGGATCATCGAGACCCAGCTCGGCATAAGGCGTCCCCTTCTCACGCAGGACGTCGCGCACCTTGACGCCCATGGCGTTGATGAGCGCGATCAGCTGCTCGCGGCTGGGGGGCGTCTTCAAATACTCGATCACATCCGGCTTCTCGCCCGAGGCGCGGATCATCGCCAGCGTATTGCGCGACGTACCGCAGGCGGGGTTGTGATAGATCGTCACGGTCATCAGGGCAGTTCCTCGATCTCGATCGCAGGGCGTAATTCAAGCATGCAGGCCGTGCTCCACCTCGACAGTGACATGGCTCAGCCCGTGCAGGTCCCTCAGCCGCTGCTTGTACATCGCCGGCGCCAGCGGAGCATGAGAGACGATCGACACGACGACGGCTCGATGGCCGGGCCCGACCTGCCAGAGATGCAGATCGGTGACGCGGTCGCCGCCCGCTTCCAGCCGCGCCCGGATCGTGGCCTCCAGCCGCCGGTCGGCATTGGCATCGAGCAGCACCGCACCGGCGTCGCGGATCAGGCCGTAGGCCCAGCTCGCAATGACGGCGCTGCCGACGAGGCCGACAGCGGCGTCCGCCCAGCTCCAGCCGAGACCCATGCCGATCAGAAGCGCGCCGATGGCGAGCAGCGAGGTCGCGGCGTCCGCCAGCACGTGCAGATAGGCTGCGCGCAGATTGTTGTCGTGGTGACCATGACCATGATCATGGTGATGATGATGGCCATGGTGGTGATCGCGCTCGCCGTGATCATCGTGGTGATGACCGCCGTGGTGGCGGCCATGATGATGGTGCTGGTGGGAGTCCGCCAGCAGCCAGGCGCTGACGAGATTGACCAGAAGACCGAGGACCGCAACCGCGATCGCCTCGCCATAGGCGATCGGCTCCGGGTTGAGCAGCCGGATGCCGCTCTCATAGGCCACCTGTATCGCAATGATCAGCAATATGAGAGCGCTCGAGAACGCCGCGAGCTCGCCGAACTTGCCGGTGCCGAAAGTGAAGGACGGGTTGCGGGCGTGACGGCGGGCAAACAGATAAGCGAGCCCGGCAATCCCGAGCGCGGCCGCATGCGTGCCCATGTGCCAGCCATCGGCGAGCAGCGCCATCGACCCGAACAGCGAGCCGGCGGCGATCTCGCCGGCCATCATCACCAGGGTCAGGCCGACGACGAACCATGTCCGGCGTTCGTTGCGCTCGTGCCCGGCGCCGAGGAAGACGTGATCATGCGCCCAATGGTCCGCTTGCGATGACATCGGCCCGTTCTCCTCGCTTCACCCGCATCCGCCTCGGCGCGCCCGGCAGGGCGCGATGCGCACGTTACCACAGAGCAAAGCGACCGCCCTGCACCGCGATTGACAGGACCAACCGGTTCCGCTGTAATGTTCCGCATGGGGACTTCGCGATCTCCCCACGAGGCGACATGCCCAAGTATCGCGTCCCGCCATTCCGGCACGAGGACGCATCATGTCATCCTTCGCATCGATTTCTCCTGACAAGCTCAACCGATTGATCGGAACTCCGGATCGCCCGGTGCTGATCGACGTTCGCACAGCTGATGATTTCTCCGCAGATCCGCGGCTGGTGCCCGGCTCCATCCGGCGCTGCGCCGAGGACGCTCCGCAATGGAGCCAGGACTTCACCGGCCGTGCCGTGATCGTCATCTGCCAGCGCGGCGCCAAGCTGTCGCACGGGGCCGCCGCATGGCTGCGCGTCGCCGGCGCGCCGGCCGAGTCGCTGGAGGGCGGCTTCGAGGCATGGAAGGCCGCAGGTCTGCCGCTGGTCCCCGTCGACAAGCTGCCGCAGCAGCACGACCCGGCAGGACCCACGGTCTGGGTGACCCGCGCCCGGCCGAAGATCGACCGCATTGCGTGCCCCTGGCTGATCCGCCGCTTCGTCGACCCGCGGGCCGTGTTTCTCTACGTCGCGCCCTCCGAAGTCACCGCGGTGGGGGAGCGCTTCAAGGCCATGCCCTTCGACATCGAGAACACGTTCTGGAGTCATCGCGGCGAGCTCTGCACCTTCGACGTCATGGTCGAGGAATTCGGCTTGATCACGCCGGCCCTGCAACGGCTGGCCACGATCGTACGCGCCGCCGACACCGCCCGTCTCGATCTCAGTCCCGAAGCGCCGGGCTTGCTCGCTGCCTCGCTCGGGCTGTCGCGCATCCATGATGACGATCTCACCCAGCTCGAGGCAGGCCTCGGGCTCTACGACGCCTTCTATCGTTGGTGCCGCGACGCGACCAGCGAGACGCACAACTGGCCGACCAACAAGGTGAAGCCATGACAGACATGGTCTCATCGCCGAGCCCCACCGCGGCTGACGCCATCCATGGCGTCAGCTTCACCGAGGCGTTCAGGGTCTGGCTGCGCGTCGCCCTGCTGTCGTTCGGCGGTCCGGCCGGCCAGATCGCCGTGATGCACAGGATCATCGTCGACGAGAAGCGCTGGGTGAGCGAGAGCCGCTTCCTCCACGCCCTCAACTATTGCATGCTGCTGCCCGGCCCTGAGGCGCAGCAGCTCGCGACCTATATCGGCTGGCTGATGCATCGGACCGCGGGCGGCCTGATGGCCGGCGGGCTGTTCATCCTGCCGGGCATCATCGCGATCATGGCGCTGAGCTGGATCTATGCCGCATTCGGCCACGTCTGGTTCGTCGAGGCACTGTTCTTCGGGCTGAAGGCGGCCGTGCTCGCGATCGTGATCCAGGCGGTGGTGCGCGTCGGCCGTCGTGCGCTGCGCAACAATGTCATGATCGGCATCGCCGCCGCGGCGTTCATCGCGATCTTCTTCTTCGCCGTTCCGTTTCCGCTGATCATCATCGCCGCCGGCTTGATCGGCTATCTCGGCGCGCGCGCTGGACGCTCCGAGTTCGCTGCAGCCGGACATGGAGCCGGCTCCAACGGCGATGGCGACAGCGCGCTCGGCGAGGTCCTGCCCGAGCAGGCCAAGCCGAATGCGCGGCGCACGATCATCACAGCGCTGGTCTGGCTCGCGCTGTGGCTCGGGCCAGTCGCGGCACTGCTGGCGGCGCTCGGCCCTGCCAATACGTTCAGCCAGATCGCACTGTTCTTCAGCAAGATGGCGATGGTGACGTTCGGCGGCGCCTATGCGGTGCTCGCCTATGTCGGGCAGCAGGCGGTCGAGCACTATCATTGGCTCGCCCCTGCCGAGATGCTGGATGGGCTCGGCATGGCCGAGACCACGCCAGGGCCGCTGATCATGGTGCTGCAATTCGTCGGCTTCATCGCCGCCGCGCGCGATCCCGGATCGCTGTCGCCGCTGATCGCCGGCACGCTGGGCGGCCTGCTGGCCACCTGGGTGACGTTCGCGCCGTGCTTCCTGTGGATCTTCGTCGGCGCGCCGTATATCGAGCGGCTGCGCGGCAACAAAGGGCTCGCGGGGGCGCTCGGTGCGATCACCGCGGCCGTCGTCGGCGTGATCCTCAACCTGTCGATCTGGTTTGCGCTGCATACGCTGTTTCGCCAGACCGTGGCCGTCGGCGGCTTCGGCCTCGATTTCGATGCGCCGGTGCTCTCGAGCGTCGACGGCGGCGCACTCATCCTCTCGCTCGCTGCGGCTGTCGGCGTGCTCCGCCTCAAGCTCGGCATGCTCTCGGTGCTCGCCGCCGCGTGTGCCGCCGGTGTGCTGCTCAGACTGGCGGGGTGGAGCTGACGCATCCCCGGCTCACACCACGTCGGCCGGGGCCAGCTTACAGGCGCAGCCGTCGGTTTCGATCTGCAGTGTCGGATGCTGGATGTTGAAGCGGTGGGACAGCCCGGCGCAGACACGATGCAGGAATGCATCGTCGGTGCCGCCGGGGCACACCAAGTGCGCGGTCAGTGCGGTCTCGTTGGTGCTCATGGCCCAGATGTGGAGATCGTGCACCTCGCTGACGCCGTCGAGCGAGGCGAGATAGTCGCGCACCTCCGGCAGCGCGATGTCGCGCGGCACGGCATCGAGTGCGAGATTGACGCTGTCACGGGCGAGCTCCCAGCCGCTGAGCAGCACCACGAGCGCGATGACGAGGCTGACGACGGGATCGACCCACAGCCAGCCGGTCCCGATCGTCACCAGCGCCGCCACCACGACGCCGAACGACACGGCGGCATCGGCCGCCATGTGCAGATAGGCGCCGCGGATGTTGAGGTCGGTGTCGCGACCGCGCATGAACAGCAAGGCGGTGGCGCCGTTGATGACGATGCCGAGCGCGGCGACCCACAGCACGGTGACGCCGGCGACCTCGCCCGGATTGCGCAGGCGGTCGAACGCTTCGACCGCGATGCCACCAACGACGAGCAGCAGCAGGCCGGCATTGATCAGCGCCGCCAGGATCGAGGCACGGCGATAGCCGTAGGTGTGGCGGTCGGTCGGACGGCGGCCTGACAGCCACAGCGCGCCCCAGGCCAGCAACAGCGACATCACATCGGAGAGATTGTGGATCGCGTCGGAGATCAGCGCCAGCGAGTTGGCGGCGTAGCCGAACACGACCTCGGCGATGACGAAGGCGGTGTTGAGCGAGACCCCGATCGCGAACGCTGCGCCGAAGCTGGCGGGCGCGTGGCTGTGACCGGCATGGCTGTGAGCGTGGCCATGATCATGGGAATGGTCATGACCATCATGATGAGAGTGCGAGTGCGCCATCCAACCGGTCCCCGGCGATCGCAGAAGCTGCGATCGCCCGCTGTCTCATATAGACGGCCATTGGACGGATACTATTACGCCTCACTCGATCGGCCGGTTGAACTTGTTCGACTTCGGCAGGCCCTGCGCGATGCGGCCGGCGTCGGCGCGGTTGCCGCGGTAGTCGGCCAGTTCCTTCCAGCTCAGGCCCTGGTCGCGGCCGGCGGAGTCCTTCCAGGCGAGGCCCTGCTTCTGCTCGAACGTCGTGACGTCGGAGAGTTGCGCGCTGGTGTATTTCTGCAGGCGGACGCCGCGGCCGCGCGCCATCTCCGGCACCTGGTCGAGGCCGAACACCACCATCTTGTGGTTGGTGCCGATCACCGCGACCTGATCGCCCTGCACCGTCGTGATCGCGCGCGCCTCGGCCGGCGCGGTCACGTTCAGCACCTGCTTGCCCTTCCGGGTGTTGCTGACGCAATCCTCTTCCTTGACGACGAAGCCCTGACCGTCGGAGGCGGCAATAAGGAACTTGCGCTCGCCCTTGCTGACGAACATCGAGACGATCGAGGCGTCCTGATCAAGGTCGATGAACATGCGGATCGGCTCGCCATGGCCGCGGCCGCCGGGCAGCTTGCCAACGTCGAGCGAGTAGAACTTGCCGTTGGTCGCGAACAGCAGCACCTTCGAGGTGTTCTCGGCAAAGAACGCCTGGCCGAGCTGGTCGTCGGTCTTGAATTGCAGGTTCGACAGGTCGGCGACGTGGCCCTTCAAGGTGCGCACCCAGCCCTTGTCGGAGACGACGACCGTGACCGGCTCGCGCTCGATGAAGGCCTCCTCGATGGCAGCGAGATCGTGCTCCGGCGCGTCGGCGAAATTGGTGCGGCGCTTGCCCAGTGGCGTCTTCGGCCCGAACAGGTCGCGCACGGTCTTGACCTGCTCGCCGACCTTGGCCCACTGCTCGGTCTCCGACGCCAGCAGTGAATTGATGCCCTTCAGCTCATTGCGGAGGTTCTTGTCCTCGGTGCGGATCTCCATCTCTTCGAGCTTGCGCAGTGAGCGCAGGCGCATGTTGAGGATGGCTTCGGCCTGCACCTCGGTGAGCTTGAAGGTCTTCATCAGGACCGGCTTCGGCTCGTCCTCGGTGCGGATGATCCGGATCACCTCGTCGATGTTGAGATAGGCGATCAAATAGCCGCCGAGGATCTCCAGCCGGTTCTCGATCTGCTTCTTGCGGTAGTTCGAGCGGCGCAGCAGCACGTCGCGCAGATGGTCGAGCCATTCGCGCAGGCACTCGGCGAGACCCACCACCTTCGGGATCTTGCCTTTGATCAGAACGTTGAGGTTCAGCGGAATCTTGCTCTCGAGATCGGTGAGCCGGAACAGCGATTCCATCATCAGCGCGGGATCGACGTTCTTCGACTTCGGCTCGATGACCAGCCGCACGTCCTCGGCGGATTCATCGCGGACATCGCCGACAAGCGGCAGCTTCTTCTCGTTGAGCAGCTCGGCGATCTTCTCGACCAGCCGCGACTTCTGCACCAGATACGGGATCTCGGTGATGACCACCACCCAGGTGCCGCGGTTGCCCTCCTCCTGCTTCCACTTGGCGCGGACCCGGAACGAGCCGCGGCCGGTGGTGTAGGCCTCGATGATCGATTCCTTGGAGTCGATCACGGTGCCGCCGGTCGGGAAATCCGGACCTTTGACCCAACGCAGCAGCGCGCGCGACTTGGCATCGGGCTTCTCGATCAGATGCAGCGCGGCGTCGCACAGCTCGGCGGCGTTGTGCGGCGGGATCGAGGTCGCCATGCCCACCGCGATGCCCTGCGCGCCGTTGGCGAGCAGGTTCGGGAAGCCGCCGGGCAGCACCACCGGCTCCTTCGACTGGCCGTCATAGTTCGGGCGGAACTCGACGCCGTCCTCGTCGATGCCTTCGAGCAGCAGCCGCGCGACATCGGTCATGCGCGCTTCGGTGTAGCGATAGGCGGCGGCGTTATCGCCATCGATGTTGCCGAAATTGCCCTGGCCGTCGACCAGCGGATAACGCGAGGAGAAATCCTGCGCGAGGCGCACCATCGCGTCGTAGATCGCCTGGTCGCCATGCGGATGGAACGAGCCCATCACGTCGCCGACGATCTTTGCGGACTTCTTGAATGCCGTGCCGGGATCGAGCCGCAGCAGCCGCATGCCGTAGAGGATGCGCCGGTGCACCGGCTTGAGGCCATCGCGCGCGTCGGGCAGCGCACGATGCATGATGGTCGAGAGCGCGTAAGCGAGATAGCGCTCCTCCAGCGCCTCGCGCAACGCGACCTCGTGAATCTCCGCCGGCTCCGGCGGAATCAGTGATTTTCCCATTAGCGTTGAGCTTTCAGTGGGTTAGCCCAAAGGCTTGAGCTGATGTGAACGATTTGGGAACACGCTTTATGCGATGATGCGGCATGGCGCAATGACGCGGCGGCCCGCTTCCGTGAGGAAAACGGCGAGAATCGGGCCGTGGAACCGGGAATCGCTGACGAAATGGGCAGTCTCGCAGGTGCGCAGGCGGGCGGAGCACCCTCTCGTGTCGTCGCCCGGCTTGACCGGGCGACCCAGTATCCACCGGAGCCCCTGATTGAGCCGTTAGGCCGCGGCGTACTGGATCGTCCGCCTGCGCGGACGATGACGGTTGAGAGCTGCGCAACATCGACCTCACCATCAGACGCATCTTTGTCGTCTCGCGGCACGTTTCGCGCCCGAGCTATCAAATCGGAGCCTCCTCCAATACAGAGGGCGCAGGGAAGGCCGGACCTCGACTGAGGCCCGTGGCCCGCCTGCTGAAAAATGCAGGCGGCAGGAACCACAGGTCAGCCGGACGACCCGGCCCTCCCTGCGCGATGGGCTTACAAATTATACGCAGTCTCCCCGGTGTCCGGGCTTGTAGCCACCGTCGTCCGCGCGATGCGTTCGGCATCCATCACGAACTTGACACCAGCATCGGGGTGCCAGGACGCTGCGATTTCATCGTCCTGCCGGCATCGTTCGTCCACGCGCAGTGCACGTTGCGACCCGACAGGCCACCGCACCCCGCCTCGCGTGTCGTGACGATCGCGCGCTACGCGCCTTGTGTATGCCAGATCTGCCAGAATGCGCGAACGGGCGGTTCTCGCAAAACCGCCCGTCGCTGGATCTGAGCCCGGTACGCCCCAAACGCGGCAGAGCCTGTATCAGAGCGAGGCACAGCTCCGGTGATCTTCCTCAACCCGAACAGTTGCAAGGGCTTCGAGCCGATACAAGGCAAGGAAGGGAGTGGATGATGACACAGATCGCAAATGGTGTCGCCGGCATCGATGTGGCCAAGGACAAGGTGGACGGCTGCATTCGGAAACTCGGAGTACGGCAGATATTCCCGAGCGGTTCGCTCCGAAGTGAGGCGGGATGCGCGGAAACATCCGCCTGATTTGCCCGACGACACAAGTCAAGCAGGCTGCGGCAGATTGGCTCGACGGGCAGTTTGCGCATGGGGGGCACACGATTCCGCATATCCGAAAGACGAGCGAGCCGGAACCATGCTGCGGTCGGCCCGTTGAATGATCGTCAACCTGCCAAGCAGTCCACGTCCTGCAGCGTATCGCGTGATCGGCTGCCAGCCGAAGCCTCTGGCACGGACATTCTCCGATGAAAGACTTTTCCGACGCTGCCTTTTCTCCTGACGTGATTGCGCTGATGACGCAGGCACTGGACGGCGCGATCGCGGCCCTGCCCGAGCCGGTCAGCTCGACCCATGTCACCCTGCTCGCCGAATGCGTGCTGCGCGCCGCCAAGACCGGCGAACGCGATCCCGCCGTGATGCAACGGCTGGCGCTGCTCGAACTGCAGATCATGCCGCGCGTGTAGGACGGACTTCCTTACTATCAGCCCCACTCCGTCATTCCGGGGCAAGGCCGCAGGCCTTGAACCCGGAATCTCGAACTTGTCTGGCGGCCATCATCTCTGGATTCCGGGTTCAATCGTCAACGCGCGGACGCACGTTGTCGTTTGCCCCGGAATGACCGCGAGAAGCGGCCAAGTCGCGCCGCGGCCAGGACGCCTCGCAACACCGCAGGTGTCGTTGTGCACTGCGCCTGTTTCATTCGTCATTGACAAATCTATTCGCTATTGCCTAACTTCCTGCCATCGCCGCCGATAGAGCGGACAAATCGGGGAGGATCTTCATGCGACGGCAGCTGCTCGCCTGCGCGCTTCTGGCAACGACGTCATTCATCGCGACCAGCGCTGTCGCTCAGGTCTCCGACGACGTGGTGCGGATCGGCGTGCTGACCGACCTCTCTAGCTGGGGGCGGGACAACAGCGGACCGGGCTCGGTCGAGGCGGCGAAGATGGCGGTGGAGGAGTTCGGCCCCACCGTGCTCGGCAAGCCGATCGAGATCATCAGCGCCGATCACCAGATGAAGGCCGATGTCGGCACCACGGTCGCCCGCGACTGGTTCGACAACGGCAAGGTCGACGCCGTGGTCGACATTCCCAATTCCGGCATCGCGATCGCCGTGCACAACATGGTGCGCGAGCGCAACAAGATCGCGCTGCTGTCGGGCCCAGGTGCGAGCTCACTGACCGATGAGCTATGCAGCCCCAACACCGTGCACTTCACTTACGACACCTATGCGCTGTCCAAGGTGACGACGTCGGCGGTGATCGGCCAGGGCGGCAAGACCTGGTACTTCATCACCGCGGACTACGCGTTCGGCCAGCAGTTGGAGAAGGACGCGACGCGCTTCATCAAGGAACTCGGCGGCACCATCCTCGGCGGCGTCAAGCACCCGACCAACACCGCCGACTTCTCCTCGTTCGCCTTGCAGGCACAGAGCTCGAAGGCCGACGTCGTCGCCTTTGCCAATGCCGGCCAGGACACCGACAACGCCATCAAGCAGTCCGGCGAGTTCGGCCTGGTCAAGGGCGGGCAGAAGCTGGTGGGCCTGTTGATGTTCGACACCGACGTGCATGCGATCGGGCTCGAGGCCGCGCAGGGCACCTACATGACGACGGCGTCATACTGGAACATGGACGACGCCACCCGCGCCTGGTCGAAGAAGTTCTTCGCCCGCACCAAGGTGATGCCGACGATGATCCAGACCGGCGTCTACGGCTCGGTACTGCACTATCTCAAGGCGATCAAGGCGGCCGGGACCGACGATCCCAAGGCGGTCATGGCGAAGATGCGCGAGCTGCCGATCGAGGATACGTTCGTCCATGGTGGTAAGCTGCGCGAGGACGGCCGCGTCATCCGCGACATGTATCTCGCCCGCGTCAAGAAGCCGTCGGAATCGAAGGAGCCGTGGGACTATCTGGAAATCGTCAAGACAGTGAAGGGCGAGGATGCGTTCCGGCCGATCTCCGAATCCAAGTGCCCGCTGTTGAAGAAGTGAGAGCACGCGCATGAGCGGAGCTGGTCCCAACAACGGCGACACCTATGATTGCGACGTGCTGGTGGTCGGCTCCGGCTGCGCCGGGCTTTCGGCGGCGGTCACCGCCGCCCATGCCGGGCTGAAGGTCGTCGTCACCGAGAAGGAGCCGCGCTTCGGCGGCACCACGGCGCGATCCGGCGGCTGGCTGTGGATTCCCGGCACGTCGCTCGCCAAGGCCTGGGGCATCGACGAGCCTCCGGAGCTGGCGCGCACCTATCTGCGCCACGAGGCCGGCAACAGCTTTGATGCGGCGCGGGTGGACGCGTTCCTGACCAAGGGGCCGGAGGCGGTCGACTTCTTCACCACCAAGACCGCGCTGAAGTTCGACATGCCGCTGACCTTCCCGGACTATCACGCGGAGGCGCCGGGCGGCACGCAGGGCGGCCGCTCGATGGTGACGCGGCCGTTCGACGGGCGCGAGCTGGGCGACCACATCAAGGATCTCGGCCAGCCCCTGCCCGAGCTCACGGTGTTCGGCATGATGCTCGGCTCCGGCAAGGAGATCATCCACTTCATGCGGGCGACCAAGTCGCTAACCTCGGCATTCTACGTCGCCAGGCGGCTGTCGAAGCATGCGATGGACGTGCTGCGCCATGGCCGCGGCATGACGCTGACCAACGGCAATGCGCTGGCGGGGCGGCTGGCGAAATCGGCCTTCGATCTCGGCATTCCCCTGTGGCTGTCGTCGCCGGTGGCCGAGCTGATCCGCGACGGCGAGGCCGTGCGCGGCGCCGTGGTGACGCGGCAGGACAAGCGCGTCCGGGTCAACGCGCGGCTCGGCGTGGTGCTGGCCTGCGGCGGATTTCCGCATGATGTCGAACGACGCAAGGCGATGTTTCCGCATGCGCCGACTGGCCATGAGCATTTTTCGCCCGGTCCTGTCGGCAACACCGGAGACGGCTTGCGGCTCGCGGAAGCCGTCGGCGGCCGTGTCGAGGACGGGCTGCCGCATGCGGCGGCCTGGGTGCCGGTCTCCGTCACCACCCGCAAGGACGGCAGCAAGGGCGTGATGCCGCACTTCATCGATCGCGCCAAGCCGGGCGTGATCGCGGTGACCGCGGATGGCGTGCGCTTTGCCAACGAGGGCAATTCCTACCACGACTTCGTGCAGGCGATGGTCAAGGCGGCCAAGCCCGGCCGGGAGATCGCGGCCTTCTTGATCACCGACCATCGCAGCTTGCGCCGCTACGGCCTCGGCTGCGTGCCGCCGTTCCCGATGCCGCTCGTGCATCATCTCAGCAGCGGCTACCTCAAGCGCGGCGCGACGCTCGCCGAGCTCGCGCGCGTGACCGGCATCGATGCGATGTCGCTGGAAGCCACCGTCGCCGCGTTCAACGCCGACGCTGCGCTCGGCCAGGACCCGAGCTTCGGCAAGGGCTCGCGCGCCTACAACCGCTACCAGGGCGATGCGCTGCACGGGCCGAACCCCTGCGTCGCGCCGATCAAGGACGGGCCGTTCTACGCCATCAAGATGGTGATCGGCGATCTCGGCACCTATGCCGGCATCCGTACCGACGAACATGCGCGCGCGCTCGACGCGCAGGGCCAGCCGATCGAGGGGCTGTACGCTGCCGGCAACGACATGGCGAGCATCATGGGCGGCAACTATCCGGGCGCAGGCATCACGCTGGGACCGGCGCTGACCTTCGGCTATATTGCCGGCCGGCATCTCGCCGAACGCGCCAAGCAAAGGAGTGCCGCATGAGCGACCAGCAGATGTTGGCCGGGAAGCTCGCGCTGGTCACCGGCGCGGCGCATGGCAATGGCCGCGCGATTGCGCTGGGTCTTGCCGGCCGCGGCGCCGACGTCGTCATCACCGACATCGACCTGGAGGGCGCCGAGCGCTGCGCCGCGGAGATCCGCGGTCACGGCCGCAAGGCCTGGGCGCACCGGCTCGACGTCACCGACGCCGCCGGCTGCAAGGCGCTGGCGGCGCAGCTGCGCGCCGAGGTCGGCGCGATCTCCATTCTCGTCAACAATGCCGGCATCATCATCCGTGAGAACATCGACTCGCCCCGCGCCGCGGAGAATTGGCAGCGCGTGCTCGACGTCAATCTCAATGGCGTGTTCAACGTCACCTATGCGTTGCTCGCCGCGTTGCGCGAGACGCGCGGCACGATCGTCAACATCGCCTCCGTCGCCTCCTTCATCGGCATCAGCAACACGCTCGGCTATTCGCCGTCCAAAGGCGGCGTGAAGTCGCTCACCCAGGCGCTGGCGCGCGAGCTCGCCGCCGACGGCATCCGCGTCAACGCGATCGCGCCCGGCGTGATCGCGACCGCGATGACGGAGTCGACCCGCAACGATCCCGAGCGGCTCGCCGGCTTCATGAGCCGCACGCCGCTCGGCCGCGTCGGCCAGCCCGAGGAGCTCGCTGGCCCGGTGGCGTTCCTGGTCTCCGACATGGCGTCCTACGTCAACGGCGTCACGCTGCCGGTCGACGGCGGCTTCCTGGCGGTGTAGGCACGGCGCCGGACCAGGGGCACAACAAGACATGGGACGAGAGAGCCGCGGCATCCAGTCGATCGAGGTCGGCGGCACCTTGCTGCAGGCACTGGCGCGCAGCGGCGAGCCGATGATGCTGCGCGACCTCGCGCGCGAGGCCGGGCTGCCGCCGGCCAAGGCACATCCCTACCTCGTCAGCTTCTCGCGCATCGGTTTGATCGAGCAGGACGAAACCACCGGCCGCTACGAGATCGGCCCGCTCGCGCTCGAGCTCGGCCTGATCAGCCTGCGGCGGCTGTCGGCGGTCCGGATCGCCACCCCGAAGATCGCAGCGCTCGCCGGCGCGATCGATCACGCGGTGTCGCTCGCGGTCTGGGGCACCAACGGCCCAACCGTGGTGCGGCTTGAGGAGCCGAGCCATCCGGTGCACATCGTGATGCGCGTCGGCTCGATCATGGCGCTGCTGGAGACGGCGACGGGCCGCGCGTTCGCGGCGTTCCTGCCGCCGAAGACCGTGAAGGCCGCGCTCGACACCGGCCTCGATCATCTCGGTGTCGGCTACAATCCGAAGCGCGCGCCGAAGAGCCCGAAAGTGGCGGAGATGCTGGCCGAGGTGCGCGCACAGGGCCTGGCGCGCGCCATCGGCGATCCGCTGCCCGGCGTCAATGCCTTCGCCGCACCGGTGTTCGATCACGCCGGCCACGTCGCACTGGTCATCACCGCGATGGGCCCGGCCGGCACCTTCGACGCCGGTTGGCAATCGCCGCTCGCCAACCGCCTGCGCGCCTGCGCGGCCGAGATCTCCAAGCAGCTCGGCCACGGCACGGTGCAGCCCTAGCTACGCGGCGGCCGGCTGCTTCTCGGGCCACGGCTCGGCCCAGGCCGGCAACCGCATCAGGCCGTCGAGCCAGCGCACCACGTTCGGAAACGTCTCCAGCGGCATCTCGGCCTCCCGCCAGTCGGTCGCCATCGAAGCCGCCGCGAAGTCGGCGATGGTCAGCCGGTCGCAGGCGATGTGGCTGTGTGCGCGCAGATGGGCATCGAGCACGGACGCGAAGGTTTTCAGCGGCGCGACCTTGTCGACCAGCGAGGCCCGGTTCGGCGCGCCGAGACCGAAGTTCTTGCGCACGATGTGCTCGAAGTAGAACGGCGCGACGGCCGGGTTCCAATGGCTGTCGGTCCACGCCAGCCAGCGCAGCACCTCGACCTGCTCCGGCGGATTGCGCGCCGGCCACATGTCGCAACTCTCGCGGACGCAGAGATGCGCCATGATGGCGGTGGACTCCCACAGCACGGTGTCTCCATCGACCAGCACGGGTGCCTTCATGTTGGGATTGAGCGCGGCGAACTCCGGCGTCTTCAGGCCGCGGGTGATGTCGATGAACTCGGCCGGCACGCCGAGATGCTTGACCAGCGCCAGCACGCGGCGCGGGGCCTGGGCCTTGATCCAGTAGATCTTCATCAGGGGGTCTCCATGGCTGATGCCTTGAAGACGAACGCGCGAGGGGCGGATCGACAGGGGCTCGCGAAAAAATCGTGATGACGCACACTGTCTCACCGTCGTCATTCCGGGGCGCGCGTAGCGCGAGCCCGGAATCCATAACCACGACTGTGATTGAGGAGCCGAGATAGACGCCCACGGCCATCTCGCCCAAGCAACGACAGCCTGTGGGTATGGATTCCGGGCTCGCCCTGCGGGCGCCCCGGAATGACGTGTGGAGAGATCAAGCCGCTCACGAGCGACGCGCCTGTCTTGCGGAACATCGCCCGGCGTTGCCGCGCTCCTCACATGGCCCGCACCGCGGCGCGCGCGGTCAGAATGCAGCCCGGCAGGAATGTTCCCTCCAGCGAGCGCTTGCCCGAGGCGCCGCCGCCGCCGAAGCCGGCCGCTTCGCCGACGGCGTAGAGGCCGCTGATCGGCGCGCCCGCCCCGTCGAGCACGCGGCTGTGCAGATCGGTCTTGAGGCCGCCGAGGCTCTTGCGGGTGATGAGTTGCATGTGGATGGCGATGTACGGCCCTGCTCCAGGCGCCTGCAGCGGCGCGGGCTTGCAAGTGCGGAGCTTGTCCGGGCCCCATTGTCGCGCGTGCAGGATGCGGCGGATCTGATCGTCGTTGTGGAGCTTGTCGCCGTTCGCGAAGTTGGCGTCGAAGGCGTCGGCGGTGGCCTGGAGCACTTCTGGCTTCACGTCATCAGTTCCGGTCAGCGCGTTCATCTTCGCGGCGAGACCTGCCAGCGTCTCGTCGACCAGGAAATGCCGGCTCTCCCGCTGCATCTGCCGGACCAGACGATGATTGCCGAGCAACGTCTCCTTGAGGAACATCGGCATCTGCCGCTCGCGGATGCGTAAGTTGTGCTCGGCGCCGGAGATGGCGAACTCCTTGGCGGCGATGCGCCAGTTCAGCAGATGCCACGTATACGGCTTCTCCTGCGCCGCGACGCGCTGACAGAGATCATGGGTGTCGAAGCCGGTGACCAGCGGCGCCGGGCCGATGCGCTCGCCGCGATGGTTGAGCCATAGCGCCGATTTGCACGGCACCAGCGACAGGCCATGGCCGTCGAAATGCGGAAACGGATGCGGGATGCCGGCAGCGTAGTTCCACATCTCGCCGGCGTGAGTAATCTCGGCACCGAGCATCTCGGCCGCATGGTGATGCAGCTTGCCGTCCGCGAATGGATGCGCGCCGTTGAGCATCGATGCCGGCAGCGGCCGTCCCTGCACCCAGTTGGCACGCGCCTGTTCGTGACCGCCATTGATGCCGCCCATCGCCAGCACCGTCAGCGGCGCGGCGATGCGGATCTCGGTGCCGGTCTCCTCGTTCACGGCGATGACACCGGACACGGCGCCGCCATTGCGATCGAGGCTGACGACGCGGTGCCGGTGCAGCACCGTCAGCCGGCCGCCGCTGTCCGCCGCGCGCATCGCATCGATCATCACGCGCGTCAGCCGCTGCGAGGTGCCCCAGACGATGTGATAGCGCGGCAGCGCATTGCCGTCGCCCACAAGGCCGCGCTCGACCCAGTTCACCGCCGGCATGAAGGTCACGCCGTGCGACGAGAGCCAGTCATAGACGTGGCTACGCGAATGCTCGACGTAATAGCGCGCCCATTGCAGCGGCCAGTGCTCGCTCGCATCGAGCTCGCCGAACCTGATCCAGTCGCGCAGCGCGATCTCCGGCGTATCCGGGATCTTCATGCGCGCCTGCAAGGGCGTGCCGACCAGCGCCATGCCGCCGAACGCCCACAGCGCCAGCCCGCCGAAACGTTCCGGCGTGTCGCGATCGACGATCACGACCGATTTGCCGGCGCGCAGCGCCTCCAGCGCGGTGACGATGCCGGCGAGGCCGCCGCCGGCGATGACGACATCGGATTGCAGCATCGCGCTCACGGCGCGATCTTGCGCTTGAGCATGCGCGCCACCGACAGCGGCATGCGGTCGAGCGATCCGAGCAGATGCGGCAGCAGCTTCAGCTTGAGCCCGCTCAGGGCCGGCGGCACCATGGCCTCGATCAGATGCGGACCAGGCCGGGCCAGCGCCCCCTCCAAGGCATTGGTGAATTCGTCGGGCGTGCTGACACGGGTCGACCGCACGCCCATGCCGTCGGCGATCTGCGCCAGCTTCAGGACAGGCCCATGCAGGTCGAGCTGCGCCTTGGCCTTCGGTCCGACCTCTTCGGCTCCGACCCGCTCCAGCTCGACATTGAGCACCGAGTAGGAGGCGTTGTTGAAGATGATGGCGGTGACGTTGAGCCGCTCGCGCGCGATCGTCCACAGCGCCTGGATCGTGTACATCGAGCTGCCGTCACCGATCAGCGCAATCACCGGGCGGTCCGGACAGGCGATCGCGGCGCCGATGGCATTCGGCAGTCCCTGCCCGATGGCGCCCCCGGTCAAGGTGATCAGGTCATGCCGCGGCGCGCCCGCCGTGAACTTCGACAGCATCAGACCGGAGCTGATCGCCTCGTCGACGATGATGGCATTCTCGGGCAGCAGATGGCCGACGGCCTTGCAGACCTTTTCCGCCGTGAGCTTCTTGCCGCGCGGACGTCCCGGACGCCATGGAGCCGATAGCAGGGGCGTGGCGGTCTCGGCTCCGAGGGCCGCCGCAAGCGCGGTCAGACTGCCCGGGGCGCACTGCGCCGGCGTCGACAAGGTCATGACCCGGCAGCCGTCGTGCGGCAGATAGCTCTTCTTGCCGGGATAGGCGAAGAACGACACCGGCGCCTTGGCATCCACCAGGATCAGCGTATCGATCTCCTTGAGCTGGATCGAGACCATCTCGGCGAGATAAGCGATGCGCTCGACCGGCGGCAGGCCGGCGCCGCGCTGCATGCGCGTCGGAAACGTCTCGGCGAAGATCTTGACGCCGCAGGCCGCGGCAATGCGCGCAGCCGGTAGCAGCGAATCCTCGTGCAGCGCCGTGCCACCGAGCAGAATGGCGCTGCGGCCTCCGGCCTTGATCGTCGCGGCGACGGCCTGGACCGTGGCGTCGTCGGCCGCCGGCGGCGGCTCGATCACCGGTCCCGGTTCGGCAACGCCGCCCTCACCCCAGGACACGTCGGCCGGCAGGATCAGGGTCGCGACCTGCCCTGGCCAGGAGCACGCCGCCTTCACGGCGGCGACCGCGTCGCGGCACAGCTCGGAGGTGACCTGCGAGGTCCAGACAAATCCGGGCGAGACGTTGCGCGCGACGGTCTCGATGTCGGACTGCAGCTGCGCGTCATACTGGACGTGATAGGTGGCGTGGTCGCCGACGATGTTGACCAGGGGCACCTTGCCCTTGCGCGCATTGTGCAGGTTGGCGAGGCCGTTGCCGAGCCCGCAGCCGAGATGCAGCAGCGTGGCCGCAGGCATGCCGGTCATGCGGGCGTAGCCGTCCGCCGCCCCCGTCGCGACGCCTTCGAACAGGCACAGCACGGCGCGCATCTCCGGCGCGGAATCCAGCGCCGCAACGAAATGCATCTCAGACGTGCCGGGATTGGTGAAGCAGACCCGAATGCCGGAATTGACCAGGGTCCGTAGCAGAGCTTGCGCGCCGTTGGGCATGAAAAGCCTCTTATAGGGCGACGCCTTGTCTCGAGCGCGAGCTGATCGGCCTCGCTCCGGCGTTCCCCGCAATTGTTTGTACCATTGTGGGGTTGACCGTCTCAGAAATCCAATGAATTGTTATGGCTTGATCAATGAGTTGGGATCATCAATGCACACGCCGACGTTGCGTCAGTTGCAGCAGCTGGTCTATCTCGCGGAAGAGCGGCATTTCGCCCGGGCGGCCCAGCGCGCCCATGTCACCCAGTCGGCCCTGAGCCGAAGCCTGCAGACGTTGGAGGACGCCGCGGGAATGCGGCTGTTCGACCGCAGCTCGCGCTCGGTGGAGATCACCGCAGTCGGCGAGCGGCTGGTCGCGCGAGCCCGTTCGCTGCTGTCGGGCGCCGACGATCTCGGCCGCGAGATCAGGCTGCTCCGCTCGGGAGACGCCGGCCAGGTGACGGTGGGCGTGGGCGCGTTCACCGGCCTGACCCTTCTGCCGGACGCCATGGCACGGCTGTATTCCGAGCATCCGTCCGTGCGCATCAAACTGGTGCAGGACAATTGGCGCATGCTGATGGAGGTGCTGCAGCAGGGAAAGCTCGACTTTTTTCTAGCGCACATCACCGAAATCCGCGCTGACGACAGCCTGGACGTCGAGCCGCTCGGAAGTCTGCCCGGACACTTCTACTGTCGGCCAACTCATCCCTTGGCAGGCCGGCGCGAGCTTTCCGCCCGCGATCTCGCCGGCCAGCACTTCGCCTCCGTCGCACTGCCGCCGGAATTCAGCCGGCGACTGGACGACCTGATCGCTGCACCGGGCGGACGCGGCTTCGACGTCGCACTCGAATCCGAGAATGCGGGTCTGCTGGTGCAGATGGCATTCCGTTCGGATATCGTTCTCGTCGCGGGAGATGCGGTGCTCACCCACGAGCTTGCCTCCGGTCAATTGGTCCGGCTCAATGTCGCCGAGCTGAAAGAGCCTCGCGCGTCGGACCTGCTGCTGGCACAGTTCGGCATCTTACGCCTGAAGGGCCGGACCCTGTCGCCCGCGGCGCTGATGCTGATGGACATGGTGCGCGCGCAGGCCGCGCGAACACTGACCGGACCACGCCGGCCGCCAGCCCCCCGCGCCGCACGCAACATGCAGCGACCTCGGCCGCCCTCACGCAAGAAGGCGCCTCCATCGAGACGTGAGCACAGCAGGGGCAAAGTCTGACCGGCGCGCAGGCCCTGCGCAGATCACTTGAGGCTATGGGACATCTCCCGCAGAACGCTCAGCGCCTGCTCTCCCTGAACTTCCGGTACGAACAGGTGATCATGGTGGAAGGCCGAGACCGCATTGACGCTGATGCCGGCGGCAGCCAGCGCCGTGGTCACGGCGGCGAGGAAGCCCACCGCGTCGAGCGCGGAGTGCACTGACAGCGTGATCAGGCGGGCGGCGAACTGATAGGACAGCCCGGCCTGCTCGGCCTCCTCACGCCGTACAATCAGCGTGATGCCTTTGCGCTCCCGAAACAGCATCAGCGGCGTCAGTGCCGCGGGAGGCGCCTCGCCGGGAGAGAGGCAGCAGAACACGAAGACGCCATCCTGCAACTCGGGCGTCATGTTCAGCAGCAATGCACGGAGGTGACGCTCTCCTTCCATCTCGCCTGCCATGGCCGTCAGGATTTGGCGAGCCGCTCGCGGCCATGCGGCGCGGCGAAATCCTGCTCCGGTCCGACCGGCACGATGCCGGTCGGATTGATGGTGCGGTGGCTCTCGTAATAGTGCCCCTTGATGTGCTGGAAACTCACCGTGGCCGCGATCCCGGGCCATTGATAGAGATCGCGCGTGTAGGCCGACAAATGCGGATAGTCGGCGATGCGGCGGATGTTGCACTTGAAGTGGCCGACATAGACGGCGTCGAAGCGGATCAGCGTCGTGAACAGCCGGATGTCGGCCTCGGTCACGGCATCGCCGAGCAGGAATCGGCGCGTGGACAGCCGCTGCTCGAGCCAGTCGAGCGTCGCGAACAGCGGGCCGATTGCTTCCTCATAGGCGGCTTGCGTGGTGGCAAAGCCGCATTTGTAGACGCCGTTGTTGAGCGTGTCGTAGATGCGCGCATTGATCGCGTCGATCTCGCTGCGGAGCGCCTCCGGATAGTAGTCGCCGGGCTTGGCACCGATACCATCGAAGGCCGAATTGAGCATGCGGATGATCTCGGACGATTCGTTGTTGACGATCGTCCGCTGCGCCTTGTCCCACAGCACCGGCACGGTCACGCGGCCGGAGTAGCGTGGATCGGCCGCGGTGTAGACCTGATGGAGAAGCTGCGCGTGATTGATGTCATCGGCCACGACGCCGGGGCCGCCGGCAAACGTCCAGCCCTGCTCGCGCATCAGCCAGTGCACCACCGAGACCGAGATGAAGGCGTCGAGGCCTTTCAGCGCGCGCATGATCAGGGTGCGGTGCGCCCATGGGCAGGCCAGGCTGACATAGAGATGATAGCGCCCGGCCTCCGCCTTGAAGCCGCCGCTGCCGCTCGGCCCCGGACGTCCATCCGCGGTGACGAAGCTGCGGAAGGCGGAATCCTTGCGCACGAAACGGCCGCCGGAGGCTGCGGTGTCGTACCAGACATCGTGCCACACGCCGTCGACGAGTAGTCCCATGATGCTTTCTCCTCCGGGCTCACGCCCGCGCCAGCCGCGCCCTGGCCCGCGTGACCGCATTGATGAAGCCCTCGCGGGCATCCGAGTGGCCTTGCCCGCGCGGCTCCAGCACGTGGCGCAGCAGGAACAGGCCGGTCAGGCGGAAGCCGTCGACGAGGTCCTGGTCGGACCAGCCATGGTCTTCCTCGCTCTCACGCAGGAAGGGCGGCAGCGGCAGCAACCGGTCGGCCCAGGGCGCCCCGGCGCTGCGCGAGACGGCGCCGCCGGATTTCGGCGATACATAGACAAGGTCCGTGGTCTCGCCGGTTGCTGCGCAGGATTCCAGATCGAGCCCGAAACCGAGCTCCGCCAGGATCGCGAGTTCGAACCGCACGATGTGGACGGCGGCGCCGCCGGCGTCGTCGAAATCATTCAGCGCGTGTTCCAGCCGAAAATACATGTCCTCATGCGGATCGCGCTCGGGCAGCAGCCGTGCAAGCGATGCCAGATGCGTCACACCATAGGCGCCGTGCGACGCCGACATCAGCTCAGCCGCGCGCAAGGTCAGCCCGTCGATCGCGTACATGCCGAGATGCTCGTCGAGCCGCGCGCGCCACACCGCTCGCACGGTGTTGCCGGGCTGCAGGACCGGCCGCATGCGCTTGCCGCTGGCGCCGCGAACGAGCCCGAGGTGGCGGCCATGCTCGCGCGTCAACAGCTCCAGCACGGCGGAGGATTCGCCGTGCCGCCGGATGCCCAGCACGATGCCGTCATCGGTCCATTCCATCGGGCAAGTCGTCTCTACTATCCAGGGCGCTCAAACCCAAGCGCCCATCGCGCGACGGCGGACAACGTAGCTTGCACGCCATGCTTCCGCAAACACCCGTCCTTGCGAGCGAAGCTGGACACGCTGCGCGTGGCCTGCCTACATTCCCGCCATCAGGCGTCGAACCAGCCGCGCGCGTCGCCGGTGAACGAGTAGTACAGCCCGATCGTCGTCAGCGCGCAGGAAATCACCTCGATGCCGGCGTCGAGCGTCATGCCCTTCAGGCCGATGACCTGCACCAGCGAGATGCTCGACAGAACCAACGCCGCCAGCAGCACCCAGCGCGGCCAATTCTTGCGGCGCTGAGCCGCCAGATAGACGAAATAGAACAGCAGCAGGATCACCACGCCGTTGAGAATGGTCTCGGTCGTGATCATGCTCTCGGTCCGCTCGAAGGTCGGGGTCCGGTCCGACACGGCAACCGAGAGCGAATCCAACATCAGCGAGATGTAGAGCAGCACTTCGAACCACAACACGTTGCGCGGCACGCTCATCGTCATTCCCTGGGGAACTCGAGCCCCATTTCCCGGTAACGATCGGGATCGTCGCCCCAGTTCTCACGCACCTTCACGAACAGGAACAGGTGCACCGGCACGCCGGTGATCTCGGCGATCTCCTTGCGCGACTGCGCTCCGATCGACTTGATCGTCGCGCCGCCCTTGCCGAGCACGATCTTGCGCTGGCTGTCGCGCTCCACGAAGATCGTCTGCTCGATCCGGATCGAGCCGTCCTTGCGCTCGGTCCAGCTGTCGGTCTCGACCGTGGACTGATACGGCAGCTCCTGATGCAGATGCGAGTAGATCTTCTCGCGGGTGATCTCGGCCGCGAGGTGACGCATCGGCGCGTCCGACATCTGGTCCTCGGGATAATGGAACGGACCGGGCGGCACCATCTCCGCCAGCGCCCGCCTGAGATCGTCGACGCCGTCGCCCGAGATTGCCGAGATCATGAAGGTGCGCGCGAAAGACAGCTTCTCGTTGGCCGCGGCCACCAGCGCCAGCAGCTTTTCGCGCGGCACAAGGTCGACCTTGTTGACGACCAGGATCTTCTCGTGAGCGACCGAAGCCGCCTTGTCGATGATGGCCTGCGCCTCGTCGTCGATGCCCTTCTTGGCGTCGAGCAGCACGCAGACGAGATCGGCATCATGCGCGCCGCTCCAGGCGGTGGTCACCATCGCGCGGTCGAGCCTTCGCTTGGGCGAGAAGATGCCGGGCGTGTCGACCAGGATGATCTGCGAGGCGCCCTCGATGACGATGCCGCGGATCAACGCGCGCGTCGTCTGCACCTTGCGCGAGACGATCGTGACCTTGGATCCGACCAGCGCATTGACAAGGGTCGATTTGCCGACGTTGGGTGCGCCGATCAGCGCGACGAAACCGCAACGGGTATCGGCCCCCCGCACGGCCTGTTGCTCAGCCGTCATTGCTGCCGCCGCTGACGCCTTCACGTTCGATCATCACGGATGCCGCTACCTTTTCTGCCGCGCGCTTGGAGCCGCCGATGCCTTCGGCCGGCTCCAGGCCCGGCAGATCGACGGCGACCCGGAACTGCGGATCATGATGAGGGCCGGTGCGCTCGACCTCGCGATAGACGGGCGTCGGCAGGCCCTTGCCCTGGGCCCACTCCTGCAACACCGTCTTCGGGTCGCGCAGCGGACGCCGCGGCTTGTGCATGCGCTCGGTCCAGTTGCGCTCGACGAAGCCTGCGGCGGCCGTGTAGCCGCCATCGAGGAAGATCGCGCCGATCACCGCCTCGCAGACATCGCCCAGCACCGATTTGCGCAGCCGCGCCCCGGCGCCGGCGCCGACCGCACCGAGCTTGATGTCGTCGAGCAGACCGAGCGACTTGGCGACGTCGGCACAGCTCTCCTTGCGCACGAGGTCGGCGAGCCGCTTCGACAGTTCGCCCTCGTCGGCACTGGGAAACGAGCGATACAGCATGTCGGAGACGATCAGACCGAGCACGTGGTCGCCGAGGAACTCGAGCCGCTGGTAGCTGTCACCGCGCTTCTTGGAGGATTTCAGCGCCGAGACATGGGTGAAGGCGGTGCTGAGCAGCGACGGGTCCGAAAAGCGGTGGCCGATGCGTGCCTCGATCGCAGCATTGGCCGCCTTCTCGGCGGCCTTGGCGCTCTTCGCAGCCCCGGCTCCGGCGCTCTTGGCGCGGCGGCTGCCCTTCTTGCTGCGAGGCGCCGTTTCGGGATCGGTCTCCGCAGCCGGTGCAGCGATGTCCGATCCGCTCAGGATGATCCCGGCGGGCGGCTCGCCGCCGCCATCGACCTTCGGCTCGGTCTTCGCTTCCGCCTTGGCTTCCAGCTTCGGCTCGATCTTGGTTTCAGCTTTGGCGTCAGGCTTAGCGTCAGGCTTGGCGTCGTTCTTGGCGTCGTTCTTGGGCTCTGCCTTCATCTCAGGCTTCGGCCGCGACGCGGCCTTCGGCGCGGCTTCGAGGGCGCGCGCACCGGTTTGCGGGCTCGCCGCAGCGGCCTGCGTGGTCTGGATATCGTGTGAGTCGTCGATCATCGCACGATTTTGAACAGACGTTCCCAACGGATGGACATGGGCCAGCGCCAGAACGCCCAGGCATGCTCGCCTTCCCTGATGGAGAAGAAGATCATCTGGGCGCGGCCGATGATGTTTTCGAACGGGACGTAGCCGACCGCCAACGGCACGCGGCTGTCGGTCGAGTTGTCGCGGTTGTCGCCCATCATGAAGAAGTTGCCGGGCGGCACGGTGTAGACGTCCGTATTATCGTAAGGGCCGTGATCGAAGCAATCCAAGGTCTCGTAGCTGACACCGTTGGGCAGCGTCTCCTTCCAGGCCTTCACGCGCGCGATGGAATCGGCGGTGCCGCAGGGGTCCTCGCCGACGAAATCCTTCAGGCGCTCGCGCTGGACCGGCACGTCGTTGATGTAGAGCAGACCGTCACGCATCTGGATGCGATCGCCGGGCAGACCGATCACGCGCTTGATGTAGTCGATCTCGGTGTCCTTCGGCAGCCGGAACACCACGATGTCACCGCGCTTCGGCTCGGAGCCGAAGATGCGGCCGGAGAAGATGTTCGGCGACTGCGGGATCGAGAAATGGCTATAGCCGTACGAATATTTCGAGACGAACAGATAATCGCCGACCAGCAGCGTCGCCTTCATTGATCCGGAGGGGATGTTGAAGGGCTGGAACAGAAAGGTGCGGATCACCAGCGCGATCAGGAGGGCATGAACGACGACCCGAACGGTTTCCCCGAGGCCGCTCTCAGTCTTGGTTCCGGAGGTCACGCTCATCGCTCTTTCACTGTCCCTGGGCGAATGGTCCGACGATTCGCCAGCCGTTGCATAACACCCCTCCGTCCGCGAACAACGTATCGTTCCGCGGCTTAAGGGAGTCTGTCCTGATTCTGGTGGTCAAGGCCAACTCCGGTTTGACCCAGAATCCGCCCATGGTGCAGTCATTCGATTTGAGCGGGGTTTTAGACGACTGCGCGCAGCCGCGCAATCAAGGGCCGCATCAAAACTACATAAGCCCCTGGAATCGATTGCATTTTTGTTTTCGGCACGCGCCGGGCGGCTTCAGGACGTTGCCTGGGGCACCGCCGAGATGATGACGAAAGCCTGCGCCAGCGGCCAGTCGTCGGTGATCGACAGATCGATGCGGGCCTCGTGTCCCGCCGGCGTCAGCGCCTTCAGGCGCTCGGCGGCGCCTCCGGTGAGCTGCATGGTCGGCCGGCCGCCGGGCAGGTTCACCACCCCCATGTCGCGCCACCACACGCCCTGGCGGATGCCGGTGCCGAGCGCCTTGGCGCAGGCCTCCTTGGCGGCGAAGCGCTTGGCATAGGTGGCGATCACCATCTTCTCGTTCTTGGCCCGCCGCTCGGCCTTGGCGCGCTCGGCCGCGGTGAAGATCCGGTTCAGGAAGCGCTCGCCGTGCCGCTCCATCACCTCGGCGACGCGGCGGATGTCGATAAGGTCGGAGCCGATGCCGATGATCATGCTGCCGTCCCCAGCCGCGCACGGCCGCGATCCATGGCCGCGCGCATGGCCCGGACCGTCTCGGCGAGGCCCACGAACAGCGCCTCGCCCATCATGAAGTAGCCGATGTTGAGCTCGACGATCTCCGGCAGCGCCGCAATCCGCTCGGCGGTCGCATAGTCCAGGCCGTGGCCGGCATGCACCTCCAGCCCGGCCGACCGCGCCAGCCGGGCGCCAGCCACGATCCGCTCCCACTCTGCAGCCGCCTTGTCGGCGTGGCCCTCGGTGATGGCGTCGCACCAGCCGCCGGTGTGGATCTCGATAACGGGCGCCCGCAGGCGTGCGGCCATCTCGATCTGAGCCGGGTCGGCGGCGATGAACAATGACACCCGGATGCCGGCCTCGCCCAGTCGAGCGATCGCGGGCGCCAGCGCGTTGTGCTGGCCGACGACGTCGAGGCCGCCCTCGGTGGTGAGCTCCTCGCGCCGCTCCGGCACCAGGCAACACGCGTGCGGCCGGGTGGCCAGCGCGATCCGCACCATCTCCTCGGTGGCGGCCATCTCGAAATTCAGCGGCTTGGAGATTTCGGCCTTGAGACGGGCCATGTCGTCGTCGCGGATGTGACGCCGGTCCTCGCGCAGATGCGCGGTGATGCCGTCCGCGCCCGCCTCGATGGCCAGCAGCGCCGCGCGCACGGGATCCGGAATGCGCCCGCCGCGGGCATTTCGCAGCGTCGCGATGTGATCGACATTGACGCCGAGGCGCAGCTTCGGAGGATGGGACATCGACGGGGCTCGCAGAGTTCTCGAAACGGAGATTGCTGGTTTAACGCATCGCCGCAGGAAACGCTGCGGTCAAACCCGCAGATTAGCCATTCACCCGGTCGACCCTGGCGACGATGGTCTTGGCGCGCAGCTGGTTGATGATGGCGGAGAGATGCTTGAGGTCGTAGACCTCGAGGTCGATCGTCAGCTCGGTGAAATCAGGCGAGCGCCGGCTCATGCTGATGTTGTCGATGTTGCCGTCATGCTCGGCGATGACGGTCGCGACCTGGGCGAGGCTGCCGGGCTCGTTGACGTTCTCGACCCGGATGCGCGCCGGGAAACGCTGCGGCGTGGTCTCGTCGACGTCCCAGCGGACATCGAGCCAGCGCTCCGGCTCGTCCTCGAAATCCTTCAGCGCCGGCGATTGGATCGGATAGATCGTGATCCCCTCGCCCGGCGTCACGATGCCGACGATGCGATCGCCCGGCACGGCGCCGCCATTGGGCGCGAACTTCACCGGCAGGCCGGAATTCAGCCCGCTGATCGGGATCGCGAACGGACCGCGATGGGGCTCCGCCGTTGGCGCCGCCGCGGCCTTCGGCACGCTGGCCGGCGCAGCCGTCTTCTTCGCGCCGTAGCGGACGACGCGCTCTTCCTTGTAGTCCGGATACATGGCCCGGGCGACGTCGGACGCCTTGATCTCACCGCGGCCGACCGCGGCCATCACGTCCTCGATCGAGGCGCGCGCCAGGCGCGGCAGCGCGCCCTTGAGCTTGTCGTCGGCATATTCGAGCTTGGTGCGCTCGAACAGGCGTTCGACGATGCGGCGGCCGAGACCGGCATACTGATCGCGCACGGCGGTGCGGGTGGCGCGACGGATCGCGGCCCGCGCCTTGCCGGTGATGGCCAGCGTCTCCCAGGCCGATGGCGGCGCCGACTGCGCATCCGAGGTCAGCACCTCGACCTCGTCGCCATTCTGCAGCTCCGAGGAGAGCGCGGCGAACTTGCCGTTGATCTTGCAGCCGACCGCGCTGTTGCCGACATCGGTGTGGACGGCATAGGCGAAATCGATCACGTTTGCGTGGCGCGGCAGCGCGATCAGCTTGCCCTTCGGAGTGAAGCAGAACACCTGATCGTGAAACAGCTCGAGCTTGGTGTGTTCGAGAAATTCCTCGGGATTGGCGCTCTCCGAGAGGATGCCGATGGTGTGGCGCAGCCAGGCGAAGGCGTTCGATTCGCGCTTGAGCCGCTCCGTCGGCGAGCCGATGTCGTCCTTGTAGAAGGCATGGGCGGCGATGCCGAGCTCGGCGATCTGGTCCATGTCCTCGGTGCGGATCTGCAGCTCGACGCGCTGCTTGCCTGGACCGATCACGGTCGTGTGTATCGAGCGGTAGTCGTTCTGCTTCGGGGTCGAGATGTAATCCTTGAAGCGGCCCGGCACGACCGGCCACGTCGTATGCACGATACCGAGCGCGCGGTAGCAGGACTCCAGGTCCGGCATGATGACGCGAAATCCGAAGATGTCGGACAGCTGCTCGAACCCGATCGATTTGCGCTCCATCTTGGTCCAGATCGAGAATGGGCGCTTGCGACGGCCGAACACGCGGGCGGTCAGGCCATGATCGCGAAACTTGCGCGCGAGCTGGCTCTCGATTTCGCCGATCAGGTTGCGGTTGCGATCCGCCAGGGCATCGAGCCGCTGCTTCACGACGCTGTAGGCCTGGGGATCCAGCGATTGGAACGACAGATCCTCGAGCTCCTCGCGCATCTCCTGCATGCCCATGCGCCCGGCAAGCGGCGCATAGATGTCGAGGGTCTCCTCGGCAATGCGCCGGCGCGAGGCCTCGGGCACGAACTCGAGGGTGCGCATGTTGTGCAAGCGATCCGCGAGTTTCACCAGCAATACACGCACGTCGTCGGCGATCGCCAGCAGCAGCTTGCGCAGGTTCTCGGCCTGCTTGGCTTCGCGCGAGACGAGCTCCAGGCGCTTCAGCTTGGTCAGACCCTCGACCAGCGCACCGATCTCCGGCCCGAAGAAGCGGTCGATCTCGGCCCGGGTCGCCTCGGTGTCCTCGATCGTGTCGTGAAGCAGCGCGGCGACGATGGTGGCATCATCGAGCTTGAGGTCGGTCAAAATGGCCGCGACCTCGAGCGGATGGGTGAAATACGGGTCGCCTGACGCGCGGGTTTGCGACCCATGCGCCTTCATCGCGTACACATACGCCCGGTTGAGGAGATCCTCGTTAGTATCTGGATTGTAGGAGCGGACCCGCTCCACCAGATCGTATTGCCGCATCATGCGCGAGCGCGGCTTCTGCGGACGCGGCCGCTCGACCGGCGGCGGAGGCGCCAACGCGGCCGTTTCGGCCGCCGCCTGCATCTGCTGAGGAGTGTGGCCTGCAACCACCATGGAAAATGACTAAACCTTTATCTTCGTGACCGAATCCGCCGGATCGCGGGCGCCCGCCGCGCCCCTGAGGTAATCACGGAATCACGTTCAAATGCAAAGGCCCGGACGAGGTCCGGGCCTTCACATTCTCACAAGTTAATCGGTGCCCGCGCGAACCTGGTCGCGTCGTCACTCGTCCTCTTCCGGCTGCTCTTCCGGTGGAGCGAGCCCCTCGAGGCCCTTCAGCAGCTCTTCCTCGGTCATGCGCTCGACCGCGACCTCGGTGTCGTCGGCATCGACGCTCGCACCGGCCGAACCGATCAACGGCACCGTATCCGGCTCCGGTTCGTCCACTTCGACGAACTTCTGCAGCGAATGCACCAGTTCTTCCTTCAGATCCTCGGGAGAAATGGTCGAATCCGCAATTTCCCGGAGTGCCACAACGGGATTCTTGTCATTATCTCTGTCAATTGTAAGTTGTGATCCAGACGAGATCATGCGCGCGCGATGCGCGGCCAGGAGGACCAGGTCGAACCGGTTGTCGACCTTATCAATACAATCTTCCACAGTGACGCGCGCCATTGTCGCTCCGGTCCTTTGTGTGCTTAATATGCTGATTATGCTGGGCTAGGTATAGAGACTGGCCGGTTTTCGCAAGGCCAAACTGGCGTCAGGGTCCGGCAAGGTGCAAGGAGTACCGATTTCGGCAACCTTGACTGGCGCTCCGTCCGGACCCGCAGAATTCGGGCCTTGGACAAGAAAACGCTTCATTACGTCGTCACAACTGCGCCTTTGTTGCCCCGATCACTCCTGTTTGCGGTAACCTCACACCAGACGGACCGCCAACACCTTGGCAGTATCTTGAAATGGAATGCGCGGCCGAGTGGAGCCGCGCCAAAAATAGAATCTAACTGAACGCGAGACACTGAATGTCATCTTCGACCAACAAGATTGCGCTCTTCATTGACGGCGCCAACCTATATGCAACGGCCAAGACGCTCGGCTTCGATATCGACTACAAGCGCCTGCTCAAGGAATTTCAGAGCCGCGGCACACTGCTTCGCGCGTTCTATTACACGGCGATCATCGAGGATCAGGAGTACTCGTCGATTCGCCCGCTGATCGACTGGCTCGACTACAACGGCTATACGGTCGTCACCAAGGCGACCAAGGAATTCATCGACGCCAGCGGCCGGCGCAAGGTCAAGGGCAACATGGACATCGAGCTTGCCGTCGACGCCATGGAGCTCGCCGAGCACATCGACCAGATGGTGCTGTTCTCGGGCGACGGCGACTTCCGCTCCCTGGTGGAGGCGATGCAGCGCCGCGGCGTTCGCGTCACCGTGATCTCGACCATCTCAAGCCAGCCGCCGATGATCGCCGACGAACTGCGCCGCCAGGCCGACGTCTTCACCGACCTGGTCGAACTGCAGTCCAAGCTCGGCCGTGATCCGTCCGAACGCCCTGCCCCGCGCGAGCCGCGCCACCACTCGCCGCAATTCCTGCAGCGTTCGACCGCGCCGGCCGCTCGCACGCCCACGACCACCACCACGTCCAACGATGACGATTTCGAGGACTAGAACGGTCAAGCGCGGCGCCCGAACGACCGATTCGGACTCCCATCTCTCGGCAGCCCATCCGACCGATCCCGACCGCGACTGTCCGCTGTGCCCCCGTCTCGTCGATTTCCGCAACACCCAGCGGGCGCGCGAGCCGTCATGGTTCAATGCGCCCGTGCCGTCGTTCGGGGACGCGAGCGCACGCCTCCTGATCGTCGGCCTGGCGCCGGGACTGCAGGGCGCAAACCGTACCGGCCGACCGTTCACGGGCGACTATGCCGGCGAGCTGCTCTATGGCACGCTGCTCCACTACGGCTTCGCCCGGGGTCGCTTCGAGGCGCGTCCCGACGACGGGCTGACCTTGGTCGATTGCCGCATCAGCAACGCGGTGCGCTGCGTGCCGCCGCAGAACAAGCCGCTGCCGGCCGAGATCAACCAGTGCCGCAGCTTCCTGGGCGCCAGCATCGCCGCGATGCCGCGCCTGCGCAGCATCGTCGCGCTCGGCCGCATCTCGCATGACACGCTGCTGAAGCTGCTGGGCCTGCGCGCCGCAGCCGCCCCCTTCTCCCACGGCGCCATGCATCAGGCCGGCGGGATCAGGCTGTACGACAGCTATCACTGCTCGCGCTACAATACGAACACCGGCGTGCTCACGACCGAGATGTTCCACGCCGTGTTCGCACGCGTGAAGGCGGATCTGGATTAGTCACTCAGCGAAATCTCGAGCCTTCGTCATTGCGAGCGAAGCGACGAAGGCGAACGGCCCGAATTCAAGTGGTGGCGACGCGGTTGTCCTTCAGCCACGTCAGCACGTCGCCCGCGTTGCGGTCGGGCGGAAACACCGGATAGAACACATGCGCAATGCGCGCATCGTCGATGATCAGCGCCAGACGCTTGATCATGGTCAGTCCGGCGATCTCCATCGTCGGCAGGCGCAGGGCGTTGGTCAACGCGAGCTTGTCGTCCGACAGCACCGGAAACGGCAGATGCAGGCGCGAGGCCATTTCGGTCTGGTAGGCATTGCTCTGCGTCGACAGGCCGAACACATGGGCGGCACCCGCCGCCCTCAGTTCGCCGAACAGGTCACGGAAGCTGCAGGCTTGCGGCGTGCATCCGCGCGCGCCCGGGATCATGTCCCAATCCTCGACCAGGGACACCTTGCCGGGCTCACCCGTGCGCGGATAGGCAAACACGACAATACGGCCCGCCAGATCCGACAGCGTCACCAGCGTGTCGTCGGTCGCGCGCAGACTGAGCGGCGGAATGGTCATCCCGACGAGATGATCGGCTGCACCGTCATCGGTCGGAGCCGGAATGAGGCTCCAATCGACGTTCAAAAGGTTCTTCTGATTCATCGGATCGCTTCCCTGGCCTGGGCGTCCTCCTGAGGAGAGCGCGGCGAAGGCTAAAGCCGCGTTACCCGCGCGCCCGCAGCAGACGGCCCTTCTCGCGCCCCCAATCGCGCTTCTTCTCGCTCTCGCGCTTGTCGTGCAGCTTCTTGCCCTTGGCCACCGCGAGCAGCAGCTTGGCACGTCCGCGCTCGTTGAAATAGAGCTTGAGCGGGATCAGCGTCATGCCCTCGCGGTCGACCGCGCCCATCAGCTTGTTGATCTGCTTGCGATGCAGCAGCAGCTTGCGCGGCCGCTTCGGCTCATGGTTGAAGCGGTTGGCCTGCAGATATTCGGGAATGTTGGCATTGATCAGCCAGATCTCGCCGTCGCGGGAATCCGCGTAGGATTCCGCGATCGTCGACTTGCCGCTGCGGACCGACTTCACCTCGGTGCCGGTCAGCGCGATGCCGGCCTCGATGGTGTCCTCGATCGCATAGTTGAACCGCGCCTTGCGGTTCTCGGCGGCGACCGTGATCTTGGGCTCGTTCTTGTCGGCCACGTCAGGCTTTCTTCAGGAGATCCCTGATTTCGGTCAGAAGCTCGACCTCGGCTGTGGGCTTGGCCGGAGCGGCCGGCGCCGCCTCCTGCTTCCGCTTCACCCGGTTCATCACGCGGATGATCATGAACAGCACGAAGGCGACGATGAAGAAGTTGAGCGTCAGCGTCAGGAAGCTGCCATAGGCCAGCACCGCGCCCTGCTTCTTCGCATCCGCCAGATTGGTTGCATTGACCGCCTTGGACAGCGGGATGAAGTAGTTCGAGAAGTCGAGGCCGCCGGTGATCGCGCCGATGATCGGCATGATGACATCGGCGACCAGGGAGTTGACGATGGCGCCGAACGCCGCACCGATGATGACGCCGACCGCGAGGTCGACGACGTTGCCCTTCATGGCGAATTCGCGGAATTCCTTCAACATGCCTGCATCCCCCTCAGACTTGCAAGAAAACTCTCGGGCGCGATCCAGCGGCTCGATCAGTTGATCAATCCGGCGTGAACCATGGCATCGCGCACCGCGACCCGGGTCGGCTCCGAAACCGGCACCATCGGCAGCCGCAGCTTCTCCTCGATCTTGCCGAGCAGCGAGAGTGCGTATTTCACCGGCGCCGGATTGGATTCGATGAACAGATTGGTATGCAGCGGCATCAGCTTGTCGTGAATCTTCAGCGCGGTGGCGATATCGCCCTTCTGCCAGGCCTTGTGGAACTCCGCGCACAGCCGCGGCGCAACGTTCGACGTGACCGAGATGCAGCCATGGCCGCCATGGGCCATGTAGCCGATGATGGTGGCGTCCTCGCCCGACAGCTGGTTGAAATCCTCGCCCATCGCCGCGCGCTGCTGCGACACGCGCACCATGCTGGCGGTCGCGTCCTTCACCCCGGCGATGTTCTTCAGATCATACAGCCGCTTCATGGTGTCGACGGACATGTCGATCACCGAGCGCGGCGGGATGTTGTAGATGATGATCGGAATGCCGATCGCATCGTTGATCGCCTTGAAATGCTGATACAGGCCTTCCTGCGTCGGCTTGTTGTAGTACGGCGTCACCACCAGCACCGCATCCGCCCCGGCCTTCTCGGCATGCTGGGCGAGTTCGACGGCCTCCTTGGTCGAATTGGAGCCCGCGCCGGCCACCACGGGAACCCTGCCCTTGGCCTCGGCGATGCACCACTCGACCACCCGCTTGTGCTCGTCATGGCTCAGCGTCGGGCTCTCGCCCGTCGTGCCGACCGGCACCAGGCCGTTGGTGCCCTCGTCGATCTGCCAGTTCACGAGGCTGCGGAACGCCGCCTCGTCCACGGAACCGTTCTTGAAGGGGGTCACCAAGGCGGTGAAAGAGCCTCGGAAATTCGTCTTGGCTGCCATGAAACTCCCTCCCAAACGCGCGTTGCCCCAGAGCGAAGCGCACTTCATACCGGGTCTGGACCCAGGGCGGAAGGCCCGCCCTGGCGTCGGCTGCCTTCTCAACAGGCATGCATGCCGGCCGAATCGCCGCGCCCGCCCGCCGCGTGCCGCCACGCCATCGTCCCCGCAACGCGCCTGATTGCCTGTCGGGAACCGACCGGTCCCGCGTCGCAGGGCCGCAGCGCCGTCCTTTGGTCGTGATTTCGCCGCGGTGTTGGCGCAGGTTGCAACCGTCCCCCGTACATTTAGTATTTGTTCACCTTTTCGATAGACCAAGATCGTCACGGATCGAAGTCATCCGCCGCAAAGGAACGCCGTGCCCTTTTCTGCCCGCGCCGCCGCATTGCGATCGACCGCCCTGTCGATGTCTCTCTCGGTGTCCCTGGCCGCCAGCCTGACGCTCGGGCTTGCGCTTGGCGGAGACATCGCCCTGGCCAAGGACAAGGTTCCGCTGCCGAAGGCGCGGCCGATCGTCCGTCACGCGGCGCCCAGCACCGCTGCCAAAGACAGCACCGAAACCAGGAGCAAGGCCGACGCCCGCGCCGAGGCCAAGGCCGACACCAGGGCCGACACCAAGCCCCACGCCAAGGCCTCCGCCGAGCCGCCGCGGACCGGCCCCAGGGACATCACGCCGGGCGCTGCGGCGGCGCCGAGCCTGCCGCCGCGCCAGCACGCCGCCCTGCCCGCCTCCCGCAAGCCGATCGCACCGGCCGCGATTGCGGCGACGTCGGCGACCTCGCAATCGGACAAGGACACGCTCGAAAACGTTATCGAACTGGTGCGCAAGCGCAAGCCCGAGGACGCCACCCAGGTCGAGCAGGCGATCTCGGATCCCGTGGCGCGCAAGCTCGCCGAATGGGTGATCCTGCGCAGCGACAACAACAACGCCACCGTCGAGCGCTATCGCGCCTTCATCACCGCCAATCCGAGCTGGCCGTCGCAGAGCTTCCTGCGCCGCCGCCTGGAGGCTGCGCTGTGGGACGACAAGCGCGACGACGCCGTGGTGTGGTCCTGGTTCGAGAACGAATCGCCGCTCTCGGCCAAGGGCCGCTTCGCGCTGGCCCGCGTCATGCTCAATCGCGGCGACCGCGCCAATGCCGAGCGCCTGGTGCGCGAAGCCTGGCGCAACGATGCGATGTCGGAGGACACCGAGAACAACATTCTCAACCAGTTCGGCGCGCTGCTCTCCGGCGGCGATCACAAGGCGCGAATGGACACGCTGCTGTACGGCAGCGAGCACGAGGCCGCGCTGCGCGCCGCACGGCGGCTCGGTTCAGGGCACCTGGCCTTGGCCAAGGCGCGGATCGCGACCTATCGCAAGGCCGCCAACAGCCGCGCTCTGCTCGACGCCGTTCCGCGCGAGCTGCATGGCGACCCCGGCTACATCTTCAGCCGCATCCAGCTGCTCAGGCGGGACGAGAATTTCACGGATGCGGCGCAGCTGATGCTGAGCGCGCCGAGGGATCCCGGGCGTCTGCACAATCTGGACGAATGGTGGATCGAGCGCCGCCTGCTGGCGCGCAAGATGATCGACACCGGCGAGTACCGCAGCGCCTATCTGATCGCCCGCGACGCCGCGCTGCCGAGCCGGGACATCTACAAGACCGAGCAGGAGTTCACCGCCGGCTGGATCGCGCTGCGTTTCCTGAAGGATCCGGCGACGGCTGCCCAGCACTTCGCCCGCATCGGCGTCGGCAGCGTCAACCCGACGACCTTGGCCCGCGCCGGCTATTGGCAGGGCCGCGCCGCAGAGGCGATGGGCCGCATGCAGGAGGCGCGCGCGGCCTACACGTCGGCGGCCGAGCAGTCGACGAGCTATTACGGGCAGCTGGCGCGGGCCAAGCTCGGCCTGCCGCAGCTCGGCCTCAACGCTGCGCCGACCGGCCGCGGACGCGGCGTCGAACGGCTTGAGGTGGTCCGCGCCGTGCAGCTGCTCTATGACCTCGACGAGGGCGAGGTCGCAATTCCGATGTTCGCCGACATGGGCGACAATGGCGATCCGGACGTGCTGGTGGGGCTGGCCGAGATCGCCGGCCGAAACAGCGACGCACGGGCGATGCTGCTGGTCGGCAAGGCCGCGCTCAATCGCGGACTGCCGTTCGACCATTACGCCTATCCGGTCAGCGGCATTCCGGCGTTCCGGTCGATCGGACCGGAGGTCGAGCAGAGCGTGATCTTCTCGATCGCGCGCCAGGAGAGCGCCTTCAACCAGGCCGTGGTGTCGCCGGCGCAGGCTTACGGGCTGATGCAGGTCACACCGGACGCAGGGCGCTACGTTTGCAAGCGCGCCGGCGTCAGCTTCGATCTCAACCGGATGAAGACCGATCCCGTCTACAACGCCCAGCTCGGCGCCGCCGAGCTCGGCGGCCTGCTCGAGGATTATCGGGGCTCGTACATCATGACCTTCGCAGCCTACAATGCCGGCCGCGGCAGCGTGAGGAAATGGGTCGAGCGCTACGGCGATCCACGCGATCCCAAGGTCGATGCGGTCGACTGGGTCGAGTTGATCCCGTTCGCGGAGACCCGCAATTACGTGCAGCGCGTGATGGAAAATCTGCAGGTCTATCGCGCTCGCTTCGGCGGCGGCTCGCGGCTGCAGATCGAGGCCGATCTGCGCCGCGGCGCGGTGGTCGAGTAGCGAGTAGCGAGACTGGATGTGAATGGCCAGTCAACGGCGATTCGCTACTCCCTCTTCCCTACTCGCCTTTCATCACCAGTTGCGCTGGGCGCGGAGCAGCAGCGAGACCGAGTCCTGGTCCTTCAGCTGATAGGTGGTGGCCGGCTTGGCGACCGCCGCAGCCGCAGGCGCATTGGCAACGCCGGCAAACTTCTGATCCAGCCGGGTCCAGGCGACATCCGCCGAGAAGGTCAGATTCTTGACCGGCGTCCAGCGCGTGATCACACCCAGCGTCGAGATGTTGAAGTCCGGGTTGCAGTTCGCGCCGACGATGCCGAGAGCGACCATGCCCGCGCCGTTGCAGATCAGGCCCTTCGCCGTGGCGTTGTACCTGACGGCGCTCCAGGAGCCGTAGACCGCCGTATTCCAGAACGAGTCCCAATTGTGGGTGAAGGCGCCGCGGACGCCGTAGGTCGTGGTCAGCTGCTGCTGGGTGCCCGCCCCGAACACCGAATCAGACACACCGGCGAAGCCGAGGCTCTGATAAGCGCCGGCCATGTTGCTGCCGCCATACATCGCGTAGTTGATCGGCGCGAGGCTCTGGAAGTTGTAGCGGCTGGCGCCATTGGTGTAGACGCCCTGGACGTTGATGGTGTCGCCAGGACCGGTCGGGATGTTCTTGACCGAGAGAGCGAGCTGACCGGCAAAGCCCCATTTGTCGGCCGGATGCCCGGTGGTCTCGTTCGCGCCGAAGAAGCCGGCGTGGTTGTCGTGCGCCGCGAAGGACGCCTGGAACAGGCCCCACGCCTGGTCGACGCGCACCATGCCGACGATGTCGGGCGCGACATTGCCGCCGAAATTCGACGTGCCGTAGGCGCCGGTGATCACGCCGGCGGCGGTCTGGCCCGCCGTATTCCAGATCTGCGACTGCGAGTACTGGGTCGCATCCTGGAGCGAGATCGCCGCGGTGATGCCCGAGCCGAAGTCGGCGGTGTAGGTGAGCTGGTTGACGCCGGTAATGGTGCCGCCGCCGCCGGTCAGACCATCGAAATTGTTGCCGGGATAATTGGCCCAGGGCGCATCGAACTGCGACACGGCCTTGCCGATCGTGAAGCCGGCAAACTGGATGAAGGCGAAGAAGACGCCGATCCCGCCTTGCGCGATGTTGCCGTCGGCCTGCGCTCCGGGCGCGCCCGCCGTCGAATAGGCCGTCGCGCCGGTCGGCGAACCCGTCCCGGCGTAGCTGCCTCCGGTCCACTGGAAGGCGGCATCGAAGAAAGTGCGCACGACGCCATATTCGGTCGCGGTGCGGGTGTCGATGTTGAGGTCCGCGCGCGAGCGCGTCGTGTAGTAGTTGCTGAGACGATTGCGCCCGCCGCCGACGCCGTTCACGGCATTCTGGAAGATCGCATTCGTGCCGAACGCAGCCTCGGCACGCAGATAACCGCCGAGCTTGATGCAGGTGTCGGTGCCCGGGATGTAGAAGAACCCCGCGCCGTACATCGAGCAGACCCTCACATACTCGACCGCTTTGGCCTTGATCGGAAGGTCGGCTGCCTGAGCCCCACTCATGGCGAGCAACGCCGCCGCTGAGCCCAGAACAAGGCTCCTCACAGTCATCATACTAACCTCCAAATTGCTCACGTCAGACCACCCCTGAAGCAGGGGCGAATGTCCCCACTCGGCGAGTCGGCTCGTCTCCAGCGACTTCACACTGCCCGCGCATAGCGTTGCACTCGGAACGATCCGGAGGCATTTTTTGTGTTTTATCGGACCATTCTCGTGACGCGCCGGACCATGCTTATGGCGACGCGGGGGCACCGCACGATACGACCGTGCGCCCTATAACAATGTGTGGGCGGCGATCTGGGCCGCCTTGTCTGCGTCCGATGGATGGCAGGACTGAAGCGCAACGGTCTCGGATCGAGTTTGAGAACGAGTCGCGGATTCGGGAAACTGTGGCGGCCCACACATCGGGAGCCACCGGGCGGCACTGCCGCGACTCATCAAGGTCGATTTCGTCCGGATTGGATTCGCGATCGATCGACGATCTCGCCGCCAACGGGTCACGCGGCCGCCAACCGCCTGCCTGCCGCCTTCACGCATCTTTGAGACGAGCGGTCACCAGACAGACGCGAATGCGCAATTGGATGGCGATGGTCGTCGGAGAAAGCGGCGCAGCCCGACGATGCCATCAGGCACGTCCGGTGGAGGTGGTTCGACGGAGGTGATGCCCGTGCAGGACATGGCGGGACCGGAATGCACCACGCTCACCTTGGTGAGTCCATTGGAGCGGTGGTTCGGCCCAAGAAAAACCCCCGGCAGTTGCCTGCCGGGGGCTGGTCAAACCGTCGTCAGACGATCTGGATCAGAAGTTGCGCTGAGCGCGGAGCAGCAGCACAGCCGAGGTCTGGTCCTTCAGCTCGTAAACCGCAGCCGGCTTGGCAACGGTACCGGCGGCCGGAGCCGTGACCGAACCCGAGTGCTTCTGGTCGAGCCAGGAGTAGGCGAAGTCGGCCGAGAAGGTCAGGTTCTTGACCGGGGTCCAGCGCGTGATCAGGCCGACGGTGGCCAGATCGAAGTCAGGATTACAGGTCGAACCCGCGTTGAAGGTCGCAACCACGCCGGGGCTGGTGCAGATCAGGCCCTTGGCAGTACCGTTGTAACGGACGGCAGCCCAGGATCCGTAGATCGCAGTGTTCCAGGCGGGGTTCCAGTTGTGGGTGTACGCACCGCGCATACCGTAGGTCGTGGTCAGCTGCTGCTCGCCACCGGTCGTGAAGACCGAGTCGCCGAGACCAGCGAAGCCGATGCTCTGATAGGCGCCAGCCAGGCCGGAGCTGCCGTACATCGCGTAGTTGTTCGGCATCAGGCTCTGGATGTTGTAGCGGCTCGCACCGTTGGTGTAGACGCCCTGGATGTTGATCGTGTCACCCGGTCCAGTCGGGATGTTCTTGATCGACAGAGCCAGCTGAGCCGCCCAGCCCCACTTGTCAGCCGGGTGGCCGGAGGTCTCCGACGCGCCGTAGTAGGCGACGTGGTTGTCATGCGCCGCGAACGACGCCTGGAACAGACCCCAGGCCTGGTCGACACGGACCATACCGACGAAGTCCGGAGCAACGTTGCCGCCGTAGGCGCTGGTGCCGTAGGCACCACCGATCACGCCGGCCGCCGTCGAGCCCGCCACGTTCCAGAGGTTGTTCTGGTAGTAGGCAGTCGCATCCTGGGCCGAAACGGTGGCCGTGATGCCGGAGCCGAAGTCAGCGGTGTAGCTCAGCTGATTGACGCCAGTGACCGTGCCGCCGCCGCCGGCGAGACCGTCGAAGTTGTTGCCCGGATAGTTGGTCCAGGGCGTGTCGAACTGCGACACGGCCTTACCCATCGTGAAGCCGGCGAACTGGATGAAGGCATAGTACACGCCGATCGAACCCTGCGCGATGTTGCCGTCGGCCTGAGCGCCCGGAGCGCCTGCGGTCGAGTACGACGTCGCACCGGTCGCCGAACCCGTGCCGGCGTAGCCGCCGGAGGTCCAGCTGAAGGTGATGTCGGCGAAGGTACGGACCACGCCGTACTCGGTCGCCGTGCGCGTGTCGATGTTGATGTCTTGACGAGCGCGGGTGGTGTAGTAGTTGCTGAGGCGGTTGTGCGCGCCGCCCTGGCCGTTGAACGTGCCGTTGAAGTCGCTGTTGGTGCCGACCGCAACATCGCCGCGCAGATAGCCGCCGAGCTTGATGCAGGTGTCGGTGCCGGGGATGTAGTAGAAGCCCGCACCGTACAGGGAGCAAACCTTCACATACTCGACCGCTTTGGCCTTGATCGGAAGGTCGGCCGCCTGAGCCGCGGACATGGCGAGCAGCACCGCCGCCGAGCCGAGGACAAGGCTCTTAACCGTCTTCATTTAAACCTCCAAGTTGCTCTTTTGAAGAAGAACCGGATCAAGATCCCCCAGGACGATCCGCTTCCTCCGCTCCCGAAAAAACCGCTTCAGCCGCTTCGCGCTCTCGGACACACCCGCGTCACGCGAGGGACTTAAGCGAACCACCTGTCACGGGACGATCGAGTAACCCCCCACCGTCGTCAGGAACTATGCCTTCGCTCATTCGGTAAGCAAAATAGTTTATGCAGTCAGGTAATTGAATGAAGCCGAAATGTGTCTTGAGGGCAACACCGAGGCAGCTTGCTGTGCACCGCAAGGACGAACAGGGATGACCTCCTAGATAAGTGATTTTGTTGCGGATTTTTTTTCTTTAGGGTCTGGCTTCGTCCTGGAACTCTTGAGCAATGGCGCCCTTGAACAATACCTCTGCCGCACCTGTGGAAGCGGCCGCGCAACCGCAAACTGCCGAGCATCAGCCTAAGAATCGCGACGCCATTATCCGCTTCGCCAGAGAGATCGCCACGATCAACGTCCATCTGGAGGAGCTGCGGTATTTCTGGGCCAAGAGAATCGGCATCAGCGGTCCGCAATGGATGATTCTGATGGCGATCGCCGAGCTGGATCGGGGCGAGGGTGTCGCCGTGAATGCGGCCGCCAAGCGGCTACACGTCGACCCCTCCTTCGTCACGACGCAATCGAAGCTGCTCGAGAAGAAGGGCTTCATGCTGCGCCGGCCGGCCTCCAACGATGCCCGGGTGGTCCTGATGTCGCTGACGAGCAAGACCTCGGATCAGTTCGCCGAGTTGGAAGCTCAGCAGCTCCAGATCTTCAGCTTCATCTTCGAGGAGTTCGACGCACCGGAGCTCGCCACCTTCACGGACAAGCTCGCAGGCCTCAAGGAGCGTTTCGAAAAGGCCAGCGCCCGACTCTCGATGGGCCTCTGAAGCCAGCCTGAGACGAAACCGTTCGCACCCCGCCCGAAGGGCGCGGTGCCGCGGCGTCGGAATGCGGTGTCCGCAGTCTCAGCCTGGTCGCCGCGGAGACTCGGCCAGCCGCCTGGCGATCCAGTCGAAGACGAAGACGTCCGCCTCGAGCGAATCCGCGCCCTCACCCGGGAATATCTTCAGCGTGATATCCGGGTGCTCGCGCTTGATCTGCGCGATCAGCCGGGCCGCGATGTCGGCCCGCAACCAGCCACGCTCCGGCACTGTCACCAGCAGCGGACACATGATCTGCCGCGCCGCCAGGCCATCGCTCGCGATGGACATTCTGCCCCGCTCGCTCGCAGCGAGGCGGCGCGACAGGAAGACGCGCTCGTGAATGTCCCACAGCCCGGCGTCGCAAACTGCGGCGGCATAGCGCGGATCCAGCGCGATTCCGCGCGCGACGAAGGACGAACTCCAGTCGTCGGCGAGAATCGCAATCCGCGCCTCGTCCACGTCATCGCGCGACGTCACGTAGTCCGTCACGCTCGCGATCGCCGATTCGAGATCGCGACGGCCGACGATCTCCTCGAAACGACAGTCCGGTCCGGCCCCCAGCAGGTCGACGACGAGCAACGCCAGGCCGCGCTGTTCGGCATGCGCCGCGAGCCTGAACAGCGATGTCTCCTTGCGCCGACCGGGCTCACCGATGCAGATGAGGGTGGGCGCCCTCCTCCCATCGCCTGGTGCCGGGAGAAAATAGGCTTCGAGAGGATAGTCGGTCCGCCAGGGAATCGTGACGACCTCGCCTTGCGGCTCGGCGCAGCGGAGGAAGTCACGCGCGCATTCCCGCATGCGGGCGAGCACGACGGTCTGACGAGAGCGAGAGCCACTGAGCGGACAGGCCGCGGCCTCATAGCAATCAACGGCCCGCGACCATTTGCGAAATGCGGTCTGGAGCTGGCCCTCCTTCAACGCGCCGCCGGCCGCAGCCCGCATCGTATCCGCGCACTGCATCCACTCGCGATACCAGGAGTCCTCGTCGTTGCGGTCGATTCGCCGCGCGACAGCCAGACATTCAGCCAAGTCGAGGCGGCCACCCGGACGCGCTTCCAACAGACGCGTAATCGCATCTGCCAGATCGTCCTGGTCTGACCACGGACGCAATACTCCCGCCGAGCCTTCCGAACTCATCTTGGACCGTTTTCCCACTACGTGACGGTGTCAGGGCCCGTCATCTGATTGTCAGAGTGACGATCCGGGATTTCTTGGTCAAGACGACAAGAGAGGATTTTTAGCCGCATGGCGGAACCGTGGCCGAACACCGCACTCGGCGAGCGCGTTGGCCAACGGTCTGAAAGGGAGCACGCCAACAGGCGGCGTCCGTCAGAGGAGGATCACGAGACGAGGAGGTAGAGAAGCCTCCAGCGGGGCATCGCCAGAGGCTTCGGGAGGTTCAACATAGACGTCTTCAAGCTTGTCTCTGCAGTGAAGTCCTCGTCAGGAACACATCATTTCATGACCTTTAGAAATTAGCTTATCAACTCATCTGTTTTCAACACCCTTTTGAAAAAAAATACCGGCTCGCTGCCGAGTGCCGAGCCGACCTCAATCCGCAGTGCATCAGCAGCTCCGAACGCCGTTTTGCCGCCTGTCTGCCAGATTGCTTGTTCTGTCATCGAACCAAGCACCGCTGCCCGACACGGCCGTGATTGCACAAAGAAAAACCCCCGGCAGTTTCCTGCCGGGGGCTCTCGAACCCAACCTGTCGATCGGGATCAGAAGTTGCGCTGAGCGCGGAGCAGCAAGGAAACCGAGTTCTGGTCCTTGAGCTGGTAGACCGCGGCCGGCTTGGAGGTCGCGCTCGTGGCCGGAGAAACGATGTTGCCCGAGTACTTCTGGTCCAGGTTGGTCCAGGCCACGTCCGCCGAGAAGGTCAGGTTCTTGACGGGAGTCCAGCGGGTGATCAGACCCAGCGAGGAGATGTTGAAGTCGGGGTTGCAGGTGAAGCCTGCGCCCGCGATTGCACCCATCGCCGCGCTGCCGCAGATCAGGCCCTTGGCAGTGTTGTTGTAGGACACGGCAGCCCACGAACCGTAGATCGCCGAGTTCCAGGTCGGGCTCCAGTTGTGCGTGTAGGCACCGCGGAAGCCGTAGGTGGTGGTCAGCTGCTGCTCACCGCCCGTGACGAACACCGAGTCGCTGACGCCGGCGAAGCCGAGCGTGCCGTAGACGCCAGCCGTGCTGCTGCCGCCGTACATCGCGTAGGAGGTCGGCACCAGGCTCTGAGCGTTGTAGCGGCTCGCACCGTTGGTGTAGACACCCTGGATGTTGATGCTGTCGCCGGGGCCGGTCGGGATGTTCTTGATCGACAAGGCCAGCTGAGCAGCCCAGCCCCACTTGTCAGCCGGGTGACCCGAGGTCTCCGCCGCACCGTAGTAGCCGGTGTGGTTGTCATGCGCCGCGAACGACGCCTGGAACAGACCCCAGGCCTGGTCGACGCGGACCATGCCGACGATGTCCGGGGACACGTTGCCACCGTACGAGTTGGTGCCGTAGGCGCCGCCGATGATGCTGGCAGCGGTGATGCCCGAGACGTTCCAGAGGTTGGTCTGGTAGTACGCCGTCTGATCCTGGGCCGAGATCGCCGCCGTGATGCCCGAGCCGAAATCGGCGGTGTAGGTGAACTGGTTGACACCGGTCACGGTGCCGCCGCCGCCCCACAGGCCGTCGAAGTTGTTGCCCGGGTAGTTGGTCCAGGGCGCGTCGAACTGCGACACGGCCTTACCCATCGTGAAGCCGGCGAACTGGATGAAGGCGTAGTACACGCCCACGCCGCCCTGCGCGATGTTGCCGTCGGCCTGAGCGCCAGGAGCGCCGGCCGTCGAGTAAGCGGTCGCGCCGGTCGCCGAGCCGGAGCCGGCGTAGGTGCCGCTGGTCCAGGTGAACGTCAGGTCGGCATAGGTACGAACCACGCCGTACTCGGTCGCGGTGCGCGTGTCGATGTTGAGGTCCTGACGAGCGCGGCTGTAGTAGTAGTTGCTGTGGCGGTTGTTGCCGCCGGAAACGCCGTTGACGGCGTTGTTGTACTGGCCGTTGCTGGCGAACGAAGCCTCCGCACGGAGATAGCCGCCGAGCTTGATGCAGGTGTCGGTGCCGGGGATGTAGTAGAAGCCGGCGCCGTACAGCGAGCAGACCTTCACGTACTCGACCGCCTTGGCCTTGATCGGAAGGTCAGCTGCCTGGGCCCCGGACATGGCGACGAGAACTGCCGCCGAGCCAAGGACGAGGCTCTTGATCGTGTTCATAGTGTTAAACCTCCAAGTTGCTCAGTCAGGGAAGGTTCCGAGTCCGCTGGGTGTGAGACACCCTCGAGGTTGGCCCTGATCCCTTTCGACCCGTCGCTCAGCCGCGTCGCGCTATCGGACACACCCGCATGACGCGAGGGACTTGAGCGAACGACCTGAAACGGGACGACGTCGGGATGCCCCCCTTCGTCGTGCGAGCAGAATTACCGAACGCCTTTGCACACGCAACAAAGGAACCATCATTGCGGCCGTCAGCAGGCGCCTTTTTGAAACGGTGTTGCACAAAAGGCACGGAACCGTGGTTCTGCGGGACCGCCTAAAGACTTGGTTTGGTTACTGTTTTTTGACAGCGCATTTTTGGGTGCTTATGCCCGGACACACTCCCCAGCCAGGAAATGACGCAAGTCGGGCGCTGCGGGCACCATCTCCGGCCGGAAATGCCTGAGATTCGGGGCAGCACCGACGTGGTGTGGCGATTCTGCATCAGCCTGACTTAGGCGGCCTTGCGCGCGGAGTTGAACTCGTCGCGATGGCGGGACTGCCGTCGACCGCGGCCGCCGGCGTACGCTCCACAGACAAGTCGCCGCCCGAACACTATGGATGAGGACTGCGCAGCTGTGAGGATTTCGAACCAGCTGCAATCTGCCGCTTGCGGCTCGGCGCGTCGTCGGGCATACCGACGCTCGCCGGAGACGTGGCCGAGTGGCTGAAGGCGGCGGTTTGCTAAACCGTTATAGGGTTGTAAAGCCCTATCGAGGGTTCGAATCCCTCCGTCTCCGCCATGTGTCTTCCTCTGCTATCCGTCCTGTCTCCGCCATGTGTCCTGATGGCGACAAGGCCGGGCGCGGCACCATCTCCGTTGATTCTTCGCCCGATCCGACACCGGCCATCATCGCGCGATCTTCGTCAGGCCGCGCACGCGTCAGTCGAACAGGCTGCGGCTGATGTTGATCACGAAGGCGGCGGGCACGCCGATGACGGCACCGACGAAGCCGTAGCCGAGCGCCGCCCACCAGGACGCCGCGCCCCCTGCTCCCATCACCGCACCATATAATGTGCCGGCACCGGCACACAGCGCGGTCACCACGACGAGACGCCGGTCGTTGGCGGCCTCGATCCGCAACCGCTGCAACTCGCGCCGGCTCTGCACCGCCGGTCCGGCCGGCTCGGTCGAACCGCAATGCGGACACGCCACCGCGCTGAACGATACGCCGTTCCCACAGTCATGGCAGTCGATCAGCTCTTGCCGTCTCGGCTGTCGCCGTGCCTGGCCCATTCACAACATCCCGCTTCCTGCGTCACCTGCGACGACAGATAGGAGATTTGTGGGCGCACGACGAGGCTCGGTCGCGGATGTGGATCTCAGTCAATCGCTGGCGACCGGATCCGCTCACCGCAGTGGCCCGGCGCCGGCCTCGCTCTGCACCTCTCCGGGGCACGAGGCCGGACAGCCACATCATTGCATGATCAGCGCGCGCTCATCCAGGCGCGCGCCTCGCGCTGCGCAGCAGCGATGTCGGCGTCCGACATCTGCTCGGCGACTTCACGACGCATCGCAGCCGCATCGACACGCCCCTTGAGGGCAGCGAGGTTGAACCATTTGTGCGCGGCCACCAGATCAACCACGCCGTCGCGACCGCTCGCATAGAGCATGCCGAGTTCAAACAGCACGTCACCATTGGCGCCCTGTTCGGCGGTGGTCACATCAACGAAATTGAGTTGTCCCTGAAACATCGTCGCTCTCCTTCTCAACAGGAGGCGGCTCCCTTGGAGCGCAGCCCCCGTCCAACTGTTCAACGCCTGGTTAGTCCCCATGCCGTTTGACGGCTTATGCGCGAAGGATGCGGATCAAGTTTGAAAGGCAGTTTAAACATCGTGCTGAAGGAAGCCTGAACACAAAGCGACCGATCTTTCGGGCCGAAGCTCAAACGCTTGATTCAGATGAGATTTTTCAAAGCGGCAAAGATCGATTTACCGTTCTGTTTGGCAAACCTCTAACCATCCGCGAAACGCGATGTTGCGGCCGTTGCAACCGGCGGCATGGGCAACGCCGACCCAGCTGGTGGACGAGGCCCGAGACAACGTCCCGATCGATCCCCGCAAGACAACGACTCGCCGCCGCGAAGGACCGCCTTCGCTCCCGCCGTTCGAGGCGTAACACGGCCAACGCCATCTGGCGCGTCAGCTACATGGGATGAAAGCAAGGGGAAGGATCAAGGGGAAAGAGCAATGAGGAGAATGTCGGACAGGGCCGCCCTCCGGCGCTGTGCCGGGATCGAGGGCGTCGGCGAACACGTCAGGATCAGATCTCACTCTGGCCCGTGAGCCGCTCGTGAGATTGCAGACCGGAAACGCGATCTGCACCGAACGAAGAAATCCTGTTTCTTCTGCCGGACCGCCCCGCCGCAGCAAGGCTGCCTTGGAGTTCGATCCGACCGTTGACCTGATGTCTCGCCGACACCCTCTATCGTCGATTGGAGCTTAAGATGATCTGCCGGCTCTGAACGAGCTGCGCGTCCCTTCGTTCCAACGACGTGCCGGCTTCAAGCTGCCGGACTCATCTCGCAGCGAACTGCGAGAGTTACTTCTTCTTGGCGACCTTCTTGGTCTTCTTGGCAGTCTTCTTCGCCGCGGTCTTCGCGACCTTCTTCACTGCCTTCTTCGCCTTCTTCGCTTTCTTGGCCATGTTGCCCTCCGATGTGAGTTGGCTTAGTCGATGCGTGCACTCGGGAATCGAGATGCACTCCATATCGATACACCAACGAGTGAAAAAAAACAGCTTCCGGCTTAAGGAAGTGTTGACACGCGCGCGCGCGTACGGCTGACGAAACGCGCGAAGCAGCACGACGGTCGCCATCGGAAACGCGATCTCGCGTCGGCACAACGGCGAGACTGCTACTAATAGCGATCGCAAGAAAAGCCTACGCTGCAAGGATTTCCTGAATTGCTGCTAGACAACGCGGCAGCGGCGACAACTCCGTTGCGCCGCGCAGACTCACATCGGAGGAGCCGCTCGCGGACTCCGAGTCGTAAATTTTGGCAACGAAAAAATTTTCATCGTACACACCGTCGTGCGCGTTCGATCGCTCGCGAACGGTGGCTTTTTTGCGAATCGCGTGCGGCGATTCGCCGGACGCGAGCCCAAACGAAAACGGCGCGCACCGTGGTGCGCGCCGTCGGAACGAAGACCAGCGATCGTCGTTTCAGATGCCGAGCTTGCTCTTCAGGAGATCGTTCACCGCCTGCGGGTTGGCCTTGCCGCCCGACGACTTCATCACCTGGCCGACGAACCAGCCGGCGAGCTGAGGCTTCGCCTTGGCCTGTGCGACCTTGTCCGGATTGGCGGCGATGATCTCGTCGACCACCTTCTCGATCGCGCCGAGGTCGGTGACCTGCTTCATGCCGCGGCTCTCGACGAGCTCGCGCGGATCGCCGCCCTCGCTCCAGACGATCTCGAACAGGTCCTTGGCGATCTTGCCGGAGATCGTCCCCTCGCCGATCAGCGCGACGATGGAAGCGAGCTGGGACGCCGACACCGGAGAGGACGAGATGTCGCGGCCTTCCTTGTTGAGACGGCCGAACAGCTCGTTGATCACCCAGTTGGCGGCGAGCTTGCCGTCGCGTGCGCGGTCTGCCAGCGCCTCCAGCACGCCTTCATAGAAGGCCGCGCTCTCGCGCTCGGCGACCAGCACCGAGGCGTCGTAGGGCGACAGGCCGAGATCGGCGATGAAGCGCGCCTTCTTCTGGTCGGGCAGCTCGGGCAGCGCGGCCTTCAGCTCGTCGACGAACGCTTGAGAGAACTCGAGCGGCAGCAGGTCCGGGTCGGGGAAGTAACGGTAATCATGCGCCTCCTCCTTGGACCGCATCGACCGCGTCTCGCCCTTGTCGGGATCGAACCGGCGGGTTTCCTGCTCGATGACGCCGCCGTCCTCGATGATCTCGATCTGGCGCCGCGCCTCGGCCTCGACCGCCTGGCCGATGAAGCTGATGGAGTTGATGTTCTTGATCTCGCAGCGGGTGCCGAGCGGCCCGCCCGGCTTGCGCACGGAGACGTTCACGTCGGCGCGCAAGCTTCCCTTCTCCATGTCGCCGTCGCAGGTGCCGAGATAGCGCATGATCGACCGCAGCTTGGTCACGTAGGCCTTGGCCTGCTCGGCGTCGCGGATATCGGGCTTGGAGACGATCTCCATCAGCGCCACGCCGCAGCGGTTGTAGTCGATATAGGATAGCGACGGCGACTGGTCGTGCAGCATCTTGCCGGGATCCTGCTCGATGTGCAGGCGCTCGATGCCGACGGTGGCGGTCTTGCCGCCGTCGAGCTCGACCGTGACCTCGCCCTCGCCGACGATCGGGTCCTTGTACTGGCTGATCTGGTAGCCCTGCGGCAGGTCCGGGTAGAAATAGTTCTTGCGATCGAACACCGAGCGCAGGTTGATCTTGGCGTTCAGGCCAAGCCCGGTGCGCACGGCCTGGCGCACGCACTCCTCGTTGATGACCGGCAGCATGCCCGGCATCGCCACGTCGACCAGCGACACATGGGTATTGGGATCGCCGCCGAAGGCGGTCGAGGCGCCCGAGAACAGCTTGGACTTCGAGGTGACCTGGGCGTGGATCTCCATGCCGATCACGACCTCCCAGTCGCCGGTGGCGCCCTTCATCAGCTTGCCGCTGGTTGCCGTCATGGCCCTCAACTCCCCATCAGCGCGGAGACGATCCGCTCGAATTCGATATCCAACGCATCGGTCGCGACCGGCTGCCCGGCCTGGCGGTACCAATAGGCCGCATTGCCGAGATCGCCCTCGACGCGATGCAGATGCGCGTGCGCCCAAGCCGCATCGCGGCCGGTCTCGTCCTGAATGATCCCATGCGCCCGGTCCCAGTCGCCCTTCGCCAGCCACCAGAGGCCGGTCAGCACGGGCGTGAGCCCGGTCGCGGGCGCATCGCCCGCGAGGCTCGTCTTGAAATCGTCGACGCTCACCACCACCGGACCGGCGTGAAGCGTCCCGCCGCCTGCTCGATGACCTCGCCGAGCGAGAACAGCGTCTCCTCGTCGAACGGACGGCCGATCAGTTGCAGCCCGAGCGGCAGCCCCTGCGCGTCCTTGCCGGCGGGCACCGCGATGCCCGGCAGGCCGGCCATGTTCACGGTCACCGTGAAGATGTCGTTGAGATACATCTCGACCGGGTCGGCGCCGCCCTTCTCGCCGATGCCGAAGGCAGCCGACGGCGTCGCCGGTGTCAGGATCGCGTTGACCCCTTGCGCGAAGCAGTCCTCGAAGTCCTTCTTGATGAGCGTCCGGACCTTCTGCGCCCGGATGTAATAGGCGTCGTAATAGCCGGCCGACAGCACATAGGTGCCGATCATGACGCGGCGGCGCACCTCGGCGCCGAACCCTTCGGCCCTGGTGTTCTCGTACAGCTCGCCGATCGACTTGCCGGGCACGCGCAGGCCGTAGCGGACGCCGTCGTAGCGGGCGAGGTTCGAGGACGCCTCCGCCGGCGCCACGATGTAATAGGCCGGCAGCGCATATTTGGTGTGCGGCAGCGACACCTCGACCAGCTCGGCGCCGGCCGCCTTGAGCCATTCGGCGCCTTGCCCCCACAGTTTCTCGATCTCGGCCGGCATGCCGTCGAGCCGGTACTCCTTGGGGATGCCGATCTTCATGCCCTTCACGGACTTGCCGATGGCGGCCTCGTAGTCGGGCACGGGGATGTCGACCGAGGTCGTGTCCTTCGGGTCGTGGCCGGCCATCGAGCGCAGCAGGATCGCCGCGTCACGGGTCGAGCGCGCGATCGGACCCGCCTGGTCGAGCGAGGAGGCAAAGGCGACGATGCCCCAGCGCGAGCAGCGACCATAGGTCGGCTTGATGCCGACGGTGGCGGTGAACGCCGCCGGCTGGCGGATCGAGCCGCCGGTGTCGGTCGCCGTCGCGCCCATGCAGAGCAGCGCCGCCACCGCCGAGGCCGAGCCGCCGGACGAGCCGCCCGGCACCAGCGTGGTGTTGGAGCCCTCGCGCCGCCAGGGGTTGCCGACAGGGCCGAAGCACGAGGTCTCGTTCGACGAGCCCATCGCGAACTCGTCATTGTTGAGCTTGCCGAGCATGACCGCACCGTCGCGCCACAGCTGCGAGGTCACGGTCGACTCATAGGTCGGCACGAAATTGCCGAGGATCTTCGAGCACGCGGTGGTGCGGACGTCCTTGGTGGCAAACAGGTCCTTGATCCCCAACGGAATGCCGGCGAGCGGCCCGCCCTCGCCCTTGCCGATCTTGGCGTCGGCCTCGCGCGCCATCGCGCGCGCCTGGTCCGGCGTCTCCATCACGAAGGCGTTGAGCGCCCGCGCCTCCTCCATCGCCTTGAGATGGGCGTCGGTCAGCTCGAGCGACGTGAAAGTCTTGTCCGCGAGGCCCTTGCGGGCCTCGGCGAGCGTCATCGAAGTCAAATCGGTCATTTGTTGATCGGGCTGCAGAAGAAGGGGGAAAGCGTCTTGTCGTCGGCGGCATCGTCGGCGAAGAACTTGTTCGTCTTCGCCTTGGTGGTGTTCGCCTTGTTGGCGTTGGCCACTTCGAGCTGGTCGAGCACCTCGTTCACGGCCTTGTCCGGATCGGCGGCCTTGCCCTGCCGCTCCATCGCGTCGAGATAATCCATGTAGGCCTTGTAGGCCGCTTCATCGTCGCAGAGCAGGCACATCGGCGTTGGCTCGCTTGTCGGTTGGAGGAGCGGATCACGCGCGACGGGTGCGCGGAGCTGCCCCAAGCTATTCCACGACCTTCGGCACGAGAAAGAAGTTGTTCTCGGTCATGGGCGCGTTCTTGACGATGTCGTCGGCGATGTCGCCGTCGGTGACGACGTCCTGGCGCTTCTTCATCGCCATCGGCGTCACCGAGGTCATCGGCTCGACGCCCTCGACATTGACCTCCGAGAGCTGCTCCACGAAGGCCAGCATCGCATTGAGCTCGCCCTGCAGATGCGGGACCTCGGCGTCAGTGACAGCGATCCGCGCCAATTGCGCGATCCGGCGGACGGTGGCGGCATCGACCGACATTATATAGGGCCTCACGGGACAAGGTGAACCCGCCCTATAGCAGAGCCCGGTTTCGCGCCGCAACCGGCAGGCTCTGGACTTTCCGAGGGCAGCGCCCTGCCCTCAAGGTCTCCGGCTGCGTCAGCCCGCCATCCGCGCGAGGCGCGCCAGCGCCTGTTCGGCCAGCGTCCGCGTCAGCTCGGCCGCCGGGATCTCGCGGCCCAGCGGCAGCGCCTGCCCGGCCCAGAGATTGGTGAAATCCACCTTGCCCTGCTTCTCCGCGGCGGCCTTGAGCGGGCCCAGCGCGGTCGCGGCATGCGGAAACGCCGGTGCATCCGGCGAGATCGGTCCGACCTCGCGCATCACCCGGTTGGCGACGCCGCGGGCCAGCCGTCCGGTCATCACATTGGTGATCACGGTCGATTCGTCGTCGGCGGACGCGAGCGCGGCGCGCGCGATCGCGCTGACCTTGGATTCCGGACACCGCAGAAACGCACTGCCGATCTGAACGCCGCAGGCGCCGAGCGCGAACGCCGCGGCAATGCCGCGCGCGTCCGCAATGCCGCCGGCAGCGATGACGGGCAGCTTCACCGCGTCGACGATCTGCGGCACCAGCGCGAACGTCCCGACCTGCTCGGCGAGCTTGTCGGTCAGGAACATGCCGCGATGGCCGCCCGCCTCCGCGCCTTGCGCGATGATGACGTCGGCGCCGTTCCGTTCCAGCCACACCGCCTCGCGCACGACCGTCGCGGAGGCCATCACGATCGCACCGGTCGCCTTGACGCGCGCCAGCAGGCCGGCCTCCGGCAGACCGAAATGAAAGCTGACGATCTCCGGCCTCAACTCCTCGACGACGGCGCACATCGCCGCGTCGAACGGCGCGCGGTTGGCGGCCGTGACCGGCGCCGCCGGATCCACGCCATACTCCTTGTAGTAAGCGCCGAGCCGCTGCTTCCAGCCGGCCTCGCGGACAGCATCCGCCTCCACCGGGGTATGGCAGAAGAAGTTCACATTGATCGGTGCAGAGACGCGCTGGCGGATGATGTTGACCTGTTCGCGGGCCTTGTCGGCGCTCAGCATGGCACAGGGCAGCGAGCCGAGGCCGCCACCTTGCGCGACGGCGATGACGAGATCGGCATCCATCACGCCGGCCATCGGGGCGAGCACGATCGGGTGTTCGGTCTTGACGAGATCCAGGAAGCGGCGATCGGGCCACATGGTTCACCTCACTCTTCTTCGTTGCGCGGCAGCCAGGTCGCGTTGCGCCGCCCCTGCAGGATCCGGGTGGCCTCGCCGACGATCCGCTCGACGATCTCGCCGGCCAGCGGGATATCATGGATCAGGCCGACCGCCTCGCCTGCGATGACGGCGGCGACATCGAAATTGCCATCGGCCCTTGCCTTCACATAGTCAGCCGACAAGTGCTCGACCTGCTGCAGCAATTCGACCTCCCGCCCCATCCAGCGCCGCGCATGGTCGTTGATCAGGCATCGTCCGGTGAACGGCGCCGGCCAGACATTGTTGCGCGACAGGTCGAAGATGATGCCGCGAACCGTCTCGCCGGATTTCGCAGCGCAGATGCGCCGCTTCGCGTCCTCGGCGCCCGCGGCTTCCTGGCTGGCATAGAACCGCGTGCCAAGCAGCACGCCATCGGCGCCGAGCGTGAGCATCGCGGCAAGGCCACGGCCATCCGCGAGACCACCGGCCGCCGCCACCGGCACACGCCCCGCCGCGAGGTCGACGATCGCAGGCACAATGTCGAGCGTGGTCCGCGAGGCGCCATGGCCGCCGGCTTCGGTTCCTTGCGCGACCAGGATGTCGGCTCCCGCGGCGAGCGCCTGCTCCGCCATCGCTTCGTCCTGCACCTGGCAGATCAAGAGTGCTCCGGCCTGCTTGATATCGGGTGCGAAGCGCGCGGGATCGCCGAAGGACAGCATCACAGCTGCAGGCTTCGCCGCCAGCGCGATGTCGAGCAGCTCCGGCTGCCGGGCCAGCGACCAGGTGATGAAGCCGATGCCGAACGGCGCACCCAAGCGCTTGAGCTTGGCCGTTTCCTGCGCAAGCCAGACGCGGTTGCCATAGCCGCCACCGAGAATACCCAAGCCGCCGGCTTCGCTGACCGCGCGCACCAGCCGCGCATCGGCGATCAGGTCCATCGGCGCCAGCAGGATCGGATGGATCGTGCCGAGCTTCTCCGTCAGCGGCGTTCTCAGCATCTGCCCTTCCCTGATGTCTGGACGCGAACCCTAGGCGCGGCTAGCATTCTCTCAAAATGAATAGTTGAGAACTCTGCCATCGCAGAATCAAAACGGAGAGCGGCTGTGGAACTGAGCGACCTGCAGACCTTCGCCGCCGTGGCGCGCACCGGCGGCATCACGCGCGCCGCCGAAATCCTGAACACCGTCCAGTCCAATGTCACGCAGCGGATCAAGGCGCTGGAAGCCGAGGTCGGCACAGCGTTGTTTGAACGCCACAGCCGCGGCATGACCTTGACCGGCGCGGGACAACGGCTGCTGCCCTACGCCGATCGCCTGGCGGCCTTGTCGCGCGAAGCCGTGCTCGCCGCGCGCGACGATGGCGAGCCGAACGGATCGCTCATGATCGGCTCGATGGAGACCACCGCCGCGGTGCGCCTGCCGACGCACCTTGCGGATTTCCACCGCCGCTTCCCGGCCGTATCCTTGAGCCTGCGCACGGCGCCGACAGCAGAGCTCGTCGCCGGCGTGCTCGACGGGACACTCGATGGTGCCTTCGTTGCGGGACCGATCGACCATCCCGATCTCACCGGCATGGTCGCCTTCGAGGAAGAACTCGTGCTGGTGACGGCCCGGCGCTTCGAGAGCCTGCCGGCCTTGCGCGCGGCCACGATCGCCTCCGGCCCGACCGCGCTGATGTTCAGGGCCGGCTGCACCTACCGGCAGCGGCTGGAGCAGGTCTTCAACGCGTTCGGCTGGCCGGCGGCGGCCCGCATCGAGCTCGGCACCCTCGATGGCATGATCGGCTGCGTGGCCGCAGGCATGGGCGTCGCGTTGCTGCCGCGTGCCGTGGTGACGCGACACGAGATGAGCGGCAGTATCGGACTGCACACGCTCGATCCATCCCATGCTCAGGTCGAGACGCTCTTCGTCCATCGCCGCGCCGGACATCGCAGCAGCGCATTGTCCGCCTTCATGGAAGGCTTGGGCTGCCGGGATCGCGACATCGCGGCCTGACTCCGCTCGCCCGGAGATTGTGCACGCCATTGCTGACGCGCAGCACATTCCTTGGCACGAAATGATCAGGCAGCTCGGTGAAGCCCGGCCATTTCGACCGATGCGACGTTCGGGCGCTGTGCAGCGCACGCAGCCGAAAAACGCTTTGTCGCATGCTCCTGCACTACGTTAGGATGCGGCGCTGGCCAGCGCGAAAACCAACAAACGTCAACATGTCGGAGGAAATGCGATGCGCAACGCGTTCGTGTTGTGCTGCTCGATTGCCTTGATGGGTGCGATCGGGACAGCGAATGCTCAAGACAAGCCCGCAGACTGGACAAAGTCGAAATGGGGGCCGCAGGACGAAATCGGCGCCGCCAACTACATCACGCCGGAGCTCGTGGTCAAAGCGGCCTCGCTGGTCAAGACCGGCAAGACCTACGCGCTCGGCATGATCATCGATTCCAAGACCCCGGCCTATCCCCCGCGCTCGTTCAAGGTCACCGTCGTACAGCCGGGCCAAGCCGGCAATCCCGGCCTTGGTCCGAACAAGGCAACCTACAATGACGACATCATCGAGGGCTGGGTCGGTGTCGGCAGCCAGCTCGACGGGCTCGGCCATCTCGGGGTCGAGCACGTCTACTACAACGGCAACAAGGTCGCCGATTTCGCCGACCCGACCGGCCTGAAGAAGCTCGGAATCGAAAAGGTACCGCCGCTGGTGGCGCGCGGGGTGCTGCTCGACATGGCCGCCTATTACAACACCGACGTGGTGAAGGAAGGTACCGCGTTCAACAGCAAGGAGATCGAGGAAGTCGCCAAGAAGCAGGGCGTCGAAATCCGCCAGGGCGACATCGTGATCTTCCACACCGGCTGGCTGAGCCTCGTCGGCAAGGACGACAAGCGATACGGCGCTGCCGAGCCGGGTCTCGGCGTCGATGGCGCCAAGTACCTGACGTCCAAGGGAGTCGTCGCGATTGGCGCCGATACCTGGGGTCTCGAGGTGCTGCCGTTCGAGTCTCAGAACGTCTTCGAGGTGCACCAGATCCTGCTCGCCATGAACGGGACCTATATCCTCGAAAACATGAACACGGCCGATCTCGCCAAGGACAAGGGCTACGAGTTCCTGTTCGTGCTGGGCCAGCCGCGCTGGCGCGGCGGCGTCCAGGGCAACATCAACCCGATCGCGATCCGCTAGCTTGCTTCGCCTCTCCGGCGGGGAGATGTCGGCGCGCAGTGCCGGGTGAGAGCCGTTGTCCATGAGTTGGACCGTACTCCCTCACCCGGCTTGCATCCTGCAATCGACCTCTCCCTTCGCGAGAGGTGACCTTGTTGCCGCGCCGAGTGCCCCTCATCGCCTCATGAGGCACTCAGCTCGTGACTTCGAACTCCTCGGTCACACCGATCGCGGCGAGGAACGACGGATCGTGGCTGACGACCAGCAGCGCGCCATCGAAGTCGCGCAGCGCCTGCTCCAGCATCTCGATCGAGACAATGTCGAGATGATTGGTTGGCTCGTCGAGCAGCAGCAGCCATGGCGGACGCGCGCCGCCAAACGTGCAGGCAAGGCCCGCACGCAGGCGCTCGCCGCCGGACAGCGTCTCCACCGTCTGCCCGGCGTCGCGGTTCCGAAAGGCGAAGCGCGCGCAGGCTGCATGCGCCGCCTCGGCGCCGAACGCCGGATGGAGGCGGCGGAAATTGCCGATGATGCTGTCGCTGCGATCCAGCAACACGACGTGCTGATCCAGCATCGCGATCCGCCCTTCGGCACGCCGAACCGTTCCGTCGATCAGCGGAATCGCGCCGATCGCGGCCCTGAGCAGCGTGGTCTTGCCTGCGCCATTGCGTCCGGTGATCGCGATCCGCTGCCGGCCTCTGACACTGAGCGTCCAGGGACCGAACCTCCTGTCGCCGGCGCCCACGACCGCGTCCTGCATCGCGAGCAGTTCGGTCCCGGCGCCGAGCCCGGTCGGCGGCAGGGCCATCGAGAGCGGCGTCAGCACCTCCAAATGTTGTCGCGCCTGCTCGGCTCGCTCGGCCGCTTCGTTGATCATGCGCTCGGCGAGCCGCTGCGATCGCCCGCCGGTCGTCTCGGCCCGCTCGGCTCGAGCCCCCAGCAAGATCCTCGGCGCCGAGCCGCTGGCGGCGAAGGCACGGCCGGCCCTGTCCTTGCGCGCTTTCGCTTCGCGCTGGCGCTGCACGGTGCGGCTGACATCCCGCACATGCGCATCGGCGCGGTCCAGCGCGATCGCTGCACGCGCCCGCGCATTCTCCCGCGCCTGCGCAAACATCGTCCAGCCGCCACCGACGATGTGGACACCGACCGGGGTGAGCTCCACGATCCGGTCCATCATCTCCAGCACCGCGCGGTCATGACTGGCGACCAGGACGCCGCCGCGCCAGCGCCGAATCAGCCGGCCGACAGCGTCGCGGCCCTCGGCATCGAGATTGTTGGTGGGCTCGTCGAGCAGTAGCAGATCCGGCGCCTCGATCAGCAGCCGCGCGATGCCGATACGCGTCCGCTCGCCGCCGCTGAGCGAGTCCATCAAGCGATCGAACGCAATTCCGGCGAGGCCCGCCTCGGTCAGCGCGTCATCGACACGGCTCGGCAGGCTCCAATCCGCGCGCGCGAGATCATCGGCAAGGTCGCTGTCCCGGCTCTTTCCCACGACGATACGATCGATGACCGCAAGATCGCCGGCGACGCCGAGCGCCTCGTCGACGCGCAAGCCGGGATCCCAGTGCTGCGCCAGGAGGCCGTGCGCCCCGCTGCGCGTCACCGCTCCGGCCGCAGGCTCCGAGACGCCAGCGGCGATGCGGAGCAAGGTCGACTTGCCGGCGCCGTTGCGGCCAACCAGACCGACGCGTTCGGCACCGATGGAGAGTGTGAGATTGTCGAAGAGCGGATGACCGTCAGGTGTCGCGGCGGCAACCGCGTCGAGCGTCAGACAGGAGAACATGGGCAACCGTGATGGCAGAGGACACAAAGCGGCGGGCAATGTTGGTCCTGCGATCCACGGCACCCCTCCTGTTCACGGCATGGCGGTCCATATAGAACGAACGCAGCGCAGCGGCAACCCATGCGCCAGCCGCGCTGGCCCGGCGGATGCGCCCATGCTAAGCGGCGCGCCATGCCCGCCCCCATCCTCCCCCTCATCGAAGCCGCAGCCCGTTGGCCCGAGCGCGGCGCGCTCGTTGGCCTCGATCTCGGCACCAAGACCATCGGCGTCGCCGTGTCGGATCCCGACCGGCGGCTCGCCACCGGCGTCGAGACCATCCAGCGCAAGGCGTTCAAGTCGGACTCGGCGCGACTGCTGGCAATTTGCACCGAGCGCAAGGTGGTCGGCTTCGTGCTGGGCTTGCCGATCAACATGGACGGCAGCGAGGGGCCGCGGGCGCAATCGACCCGGGCGTTCGCACGCAACCTCGCGGGCCTCACCGACTTGCCGATCGGCCTCTGGGACGAGCGGCTGTCGACGGCGGCCGTCGAGCGCGAGCTGATCGGCATGGATGTCAGCCGCGCCAGGCGCGCCGAGGTGATCGACACCCATGCGGCGATCTTCATCCTGCAGGGGGCGCTCGATCGGCTTGCGACCTTGCGCCAGTCCGGTCGCTAGCCCATGAGCCCCGTTGCCGCGGCGCTCGCGCCGGTCTTCCTGTTGATCGTGATCGGCTTCGGCCTGCGGCGCAGCCTGATCCGGCTGGATACGCAATGGCACGGGCTCGAGCGGCTGACCTATTTTGTGCTGTTTCCGGCGCTGCTGATGCAGAGCCTGGTGAAGGCCGATCTCGGCAAGGTGCCGGTCGCCGGCATCGGCGGCGCCCTGTTCCTGGCGATGCTGGCGATGTCGGCGCTGTGCCTCGCGCTGCGGCCGCTGCTCACCCGCTGCGGCATCGACGGTCCGGCGTTCACGTCGATCTTCCAAGGGGCAACCCGCTGGCAGACCTACGTCGCGCTCAGCGTCGCCGGCAGCCTGTTCGGCCCGACCGGGCTCGCGGCGGCGTCGGTGGCGATGATCGCGATCATCCCGATGGTCAACGTGTTCAGCGTCGCCGTGCTCGCTCACTACGCCTCGCCGACCCGCCGCTCGATGCGCGAGATCCTCGCCACCATCGTGCGCAATCCGCTGATCTGGGGCTGCCTCGCCGGGCTCGCGCTCAACCTGGCGCATGTGCCGCTGCCAAAGCTCTGGCACGATGCCGCCGATGCGCTTGGACAGGCCTCGCTGCCGATCGGCCTGCTGGTGACCGGCGCCGGCCTGCACTTCGAGGGCTTGCGCCGCGCCGGCCCGGCCGCTGCGCTTGGCGTCGTGCTCAAGCTGGTCTTGATGCCGATTCTCGCGATCGGGCTCGCCGGATGGTTCGGCGTCACCGGCCCGAGCCTCGTCGTGGTCGCGATCTGCGCGGCGGTCCCGACCTCGCCGAGCGCCTATGTGCTGGCCAAGCAGATGGGCGGCGATGCGCCGCTGCTGGCGCAGATCATCTCGCTGCAAACGGTGCTGGCGGCGCTGACCATGCCGCTCGCGATCGCCTGGGCGAGCTGAACGCGTCCGTTCAGGAAGAACCGCTGGCCAGCCACATGGTCTGCACCGTGGCGGCGAGGTTGTTGAGGCCGTGCAGCACCATGGTCAGATAGGTGGAGTGGGTTCGAGAGCGCAGATAGCCGAACCAGACGCCGAGGGAAAACACGTTGAGCAGCGCGAACCAGTCGTACTGCAGATGCAGGACGGTCCACAGCAAGGACGACAGCACGATGGCGCCAGGCACGCGCAGGAAGGAGTCCGACCAGCCGCGATAGAGAAAGCCACGCGCCATCAGCTCTTCCGACACCGGTGCGGCGACGCAGAAGGCGATGACCAGCAGCCAGACCACGCCGTCGCCTCTGGCGGTCTTCATGATGTCCACCATGAAGCTCGCCGACTTCTCTTCGCGTCCCGTCAGCTGCGCCGCCAGCTCCCAGCATCCCAGGATCACGACCATCCCGACAACGCCCAAGGCAAAATTCTTCCAGCCGGTCCAACGCAGGCCGAGATAATCGGCGAACGACATCCGGGTATGGCGAACGGCGAAATAGATCGGGATCAGAATCGCCGGAACGCCCATGATCGCCGACAGCGAGACCGTGAGCGAGCGGCTCGCGATCTGGATCATCGCCAACTGGAACGCGGCCATGCTGTCGATTGGACCCTCATGGCGCAGCAGGAAATAGGCGATCGGAGTCAGCTGGCCGATGAAGAACACGACGATGATGAGGAGGCCCCACAGCAAGGTGCGCCAGAAGCCCAGCGTGCGCGGCTGATGCTGCGCCGGAGCGACCTGCTGCGGCGGGTTGCCCGGATCGAGGGAATCCATCGCGGTGGCTTCGGGAGTGTCGGTCAAGGCAGCGCGCGCTCCAGCAAGGTCCGGGTATCGGCGGGATCGAGATCGACGGCGCCGTACATGCTCGGATGAACGTTGGCGAGCCGCGTGGCGGCGAACAGCTCCGCATGACCGGGCATAACGGGGTTGAGCGCGGCGGCGGCTGCGAGCAGGGCCAGCCTCTCGACCGCGAGGCGCGCGACGCGCTCGGAATCCGGTCGACGGAAGCCGGTCTCGATGAAGGCGAGCGCCTCCGCGGCGCCAGGGAGCCCGCTGGTCTCGGCTTTCAGACGCATCAGAACATGCCCGGCCGCCTCCGTCTCGCGCGACAGCGCCCGCAGCACGTCGAGGCACATGACGTTGCCCGAGCCCTCCCAGATCGCATTGACCGGCGACTCGCGGAAGTGGCGTGCGAGAAGGCCGTCCTCGACATAGCCATTGCCGCCAAGGCACTCCATCGCCTCGTAGAGGAACGGCGGCGCGCTCTTGCAGACCCAGTATTTGATCGCGGGCGTCAACAGCCGCATGTAGGCGGCTTCACTCGCGTCGGCAGGCGTGCGGTCGAACGCGCGGCACAGCCGCATCACCAGCGCCGTGGTCGCCTCGACGTGGAGCGCCATGTCGGCGAGCACCGCCTGCATCAGCGGCTGATCGGCGAGATGCTTCTGGAACACGCTGCGATGACGCGCATGATGCAGCGCATGCGCCAGCCCCGAGCGCATCAGGCCGGCGGACGAGATCGCGCAATCCAGCCGCGTCAGCTGCACCATCTGGATGATGGTGCTGATGCCCCTGCCCTCATCGCCGATCCGCTCGGCATAGGCGCCGACGAACTCCACCTCCGACGAGGCATTGGAGCGGTTGCCGAGCTTGTCCTTCAAGCGTTGAAACTGGATCGCGTTCACCGTGCCATCCGGCTTGAAGCGCGGCATGAAGAAGCAGGTCAGGCCGGCCTCGGCCTGCGCCAGCACCAGGAAGGCGTCGCACATCGGCGCCGACATGAACCATTTGTGCCCGGTGATGCGATAGCCGTCACTGGTCCGCTCAGCTCGCGTCATGTTGGTGCGCACGTCGGTGCCGCCCTGCTTCTCGGTCATGCCCATGCCGAGCGTCATGCCGCGCTTCTGCCACCACGGCGCAAATGACGGATCATAGTCGCGGGTGCCGATGACGGGCATGACGCGCGCGAGCAGCTCCGGCTGCGCGGCGAGCGCCGCCACCGAGGCCCTCGTCATCGTGATCGGGCACAAATGGCCGCTCTCGACCTGCGAGGCCATGTAGAACTTCACGGCGCGCACGACTTCCGAGCGGCCGCCGGCGGGCTTGCCGGCTGTCGTCCATGTCGAATTGTGCAGCCCGGCCTCAACCGAGCGCGTCATCATCGCGTGGTAAGCGGGATGAAACTCGACGACATCGCGGCGAAAGCCCTTGGCGTCGAAGCTGCGCAGCTTCGGCGTGTTCTCGTTGGCGAGCCGGCCCTGCTCCGCCGTCTCGGGAGAGCCCCACAGCGCGCCGAACGCTGTCAGATCCTGCTCGGCCCCGGCACCGTCATTTGCCTTCAGGGCCTCCATCAACGGCCGGTCGGCCGTGAACAGGTTGACATCCTCGAACGGCGGCGACTGGTTGAACACCTCATGGGTCGCGAAGGAGGACTGCGTCATGGCCGTGCCCTGTAGAGATCGATCATCGGCGCGGCCGAATGGGAAAAACATAAGTGGTCGCGCCGGCGCCCGGCAGCGAAAAGTGCCACCACTCCCTGGCATAGTTCACAAACCCTTGCCGCGCCATCACCGTGACCAGCTCGTTGCGCCAACGGCGCTGCTGCGGTGTCAGGTTCTGCGCGGCGGTATGAGCCTTCACGTCGGAACAATCGTAGCCGGTTCCCATGTCGACGCTGCCCTCCGGCGCGCGCAGCGCTGCGGGCGCGGTGCAGTCCGCATAGTCCTTGGCCGGATCGAACGCCGCGGAATTGTCGGCCGCGAGATCGACCAGCGTGAGATCGAGCGCCGCCCCGGTCGAATGGCTCGAACGCACGGCGATGTAGCCGAGACGGAACAGGTCCTGCTTGGCGATGCGCGGCGTGTAACGGCGGCCGGCCGTGGTCTCGACGCCGTCCTGCGACCAGGCCAGCATTTCTGCGACCGCACGCACCGGCCGGTAGCAGTCGAGCATCTTCAGCGACAGGCCGCGCGGCCGCAGCTCGGCCTGAGCCGCCTGCAGCCGCCGCCCCACGTCACGCGTCACGACGCATTCGGCCGCCTCGTAGCCCGGCAAGGGTCGGCCGACGAAATTGTTGCTGCCGGCATAACGAATGTCCTGGAGGATCGTCGGGTCGATGTCGCGGAGATAGACGAAATCGAACGGCAACGCGGCCGCGCCGGCCGGCACGATCGCCGCCAGCAGGATGAGGGCATATCGGAGCGGACATCTTCCGGCGATGGCCCGCCAGCCTCCGGTTTGCAGCCCCCCGAGAGGCTCGGAAGACGGAACGGGGGATAACTCGGAACCCCGGCTTTCGGCCTTGCCCCTCACGGAAACCGCGCCTATAGCTCTGGCTTTAATGGCAACCTCTCCGAAATCGACTTTCGTCCTCGGGCACCGGCATTTGCTGGGAATCGAGGGCCTTTCCGCCCACGACATCACCGGCCTCCTCGATCTGTCCGAGGAGTATGTCGAACTGAATCGTCAGGTCGACAAGAAGCGCACCGTGCTGCGCGGCCGCACCCAGGTCAACCTGTTCTTCGAGGCTTCGACGCGGACGCAATCCTCGTTCGAGCTTGCTGGCAAGCGGCTCGGCGCCGACGTCATGAACATGTCGGTGTCGTCCTCGTCCATCAAGAAGGGCGAGACCCTGATCGACACCGCGGTCACGCTCAACGCGATGCATCCGGACATCCTGGTGGTCCGCCACCACGCCTCCGGCGCGGTGGAGCTCTTGGCCCGCAAGGTCGACGGCTCCGTGATCAATGCCGGCGACGGCGCGCATGAGCATCCGACCCAGGCGCTGCTCGATGCGCTGACGATCCGCCGCAACAAGGGCCGTCTTGAAGGCCTCGTGATCGCGATCTGCGGTGACGTGCTGCATTCGCGAGTCGCACGCTCCAACATCCTGCTTCTCAACACAATGGGCGCCCGCGTCCGCGTCGTTGCACCCTCCACCTTGCTGCCGCCGGGCATCGAGCGCATGGGCGTCGAAGTCGCACGCGACATGCGCGAGGGGCTGAACGGCGCCGACATCGTGATGATGCTGCGGCTGCAGCGCGAGCGCATGAACGGCTCGTTCGTGCCGTCCTCGTCGGAATATTTCCAGTACTTCGGGCTCGACCAGAAGAAGCTGGCTTATGCCAAGCCCGACGCGCTGGTGATGCATCCAGGACCGATGAATCGCGGCGTCGAGATCGACTCCATCGTCGCCGACGGCGCGCAGTCGCTGATCCGGGAACAGGTCGAAATGGGTGTTGCCGTGCGCATGGCCGTGCTCGAAGCACTGGCCCGCAACCTGCCCAACGCGTGAACAGAACTCGGGACGAAACGCCATGCTGACCGATCGCCGCCCGATCCTGCTCGCCAATGCGCGCGTGATCGATCCGTCCCGCGACATCGACGGCCCCGGCGACGTGCTGATCGCCGACGGCGCGATCCGCGACCTCAAGCGCGGCATCGGCGCAGCCGGCGTGCCTGAGGGCACCGATGTGATCAACTGCGCCGGCAAGATCGTAGCCCCCGGTCTCGTCGACATGTGCGCCTTCGTCGGCGAGCCGGGCCTCGGCCATCGCGAGACCTTTGCCAGTGCCAGCCAGGCCGCCGCGACCGGCGGCATCACCACCATCATCTGCCAGCCCGGCACCGAGCCGGTCATCGACAATTCGGCGACCGTCGACTTCGTGCTGCGGCGGTCGCGCGACACGGCGATCGTCAACATCCACCCGATGGCGGCGCTGACCAAAGGCCTGCGCGGCGAGGAGATGACCGAGATCGGCCTGCTCCGCGCGGCGGGCGCGGTGGCCTTCTCCAACGGCCACACCAGCGTGATGAATGCGCAGGTGATGCGCCGGGCGCTGACCTATGCCCGCGACTTCGACGCCCTGATCGTGCATCATACCGAGGACCCGAACCTCGTTGGCGAAGGCGTCATGAACGAAGGCGAGTTCGCCTCGCGCCTCGGCCTGCAGGGTATTCCGCCGGCCGCCGAGGCCGTGGTGCTCGAGCGCGACATGCGTCTCGTGGCGCTCAGCCGGGGCCGCTATCACGCGGCTGCACTGAGTTCGGTCGACTCGCTCGACGTGCTCAGGCGCGCCCGCGATGCCGGCCTTTCGGTGAGCGCGTCGGTGTCGATCAACCACGTCACCTTGAACGAGAACGACATCGGCCCCTATCGCACCTTCCTCAAGCTGACGCCGCCGCTGCGCACCGAGGTCGACCGCCGCGCGCTGGTCGAGGCGCTCGCCTCGGGGCTGATCGACGTCATCATGTCCGACCACAATCCGCAGGACGTCGAGGTCAAGCGCCTGCCATTCGCGGAGGCCGCGAGCGGCGCGGTGGGCCTGGAGACGATGCTCGCAGCGTCGCTGCGGCTTGTGCACAGCGGCGAGCTGAGCTGGACCACCTTGATCCGCGCCATGTCGACCCGCCCCGCCGAGCTGCTCGGCCTGCCCGGCGGCACCTTGCGGGCCGGCGCGCCGGCCGACATCATCGTGATCGATCCGGACGTGCCCTGGATTCTCGATCCGGCCGACCTCAAATCGCTGTGCAAGAACACGCCGTTCGACGAGGCCCGCTTCACCGGCCGGGTGGTTCGCACCATCGTCGGCGGTCGCACCGTGTTCGAACATGTCTGACCCGCGTCCTGGCTTAGAACCTGGCGTAGAAGGAGTGGTGTGATGGGATCCGAAGCGTTCCTGCCCGTCGGCCTCATCATCGGCTATCTGTTCGGCTCGATCCCGTTCGGGCTGATCCTCACCAAGCTCGCCGGCACGCAGGATCTGCGCAGCATCGGCTCGGGCAACATCGGCGCAACCAACGTGCTGCGCACCGGCCGCAAGGGGCTTGCCGCCGCGACCCTGCTCGGCGATGCCCTCAAAGGCACGGCGGCGGTGATCCTCTGCGGTTATCTCGGCGGCCCGAATGCCGCAATGATCGCGGGCCTTGGCGCCTTCCTCGGCCATTTGTTCCCGGTGTGGCTGAAATTCCGCGGCGGCAAGGGCGTCGCGGTCTATATCGGTATCCTGATCGGTCTGTTCTGGCCGGGCGCAATCTTCTTCTGCCTGGTGTGGCTCGCGACCGCGTTCGCGTTCCGCTACTCATCACTCGCTGCACTCGTCGCGAGCGTGCTGACACCGATCGTATTGTGGGCTTTCGGTCACACTGCGCTTGCTGCCTTGTTTGCCGTGCTCACCTTGCTGCTCATTTACATGCATCGCGAGAACATCAAGCGATTGCAGGCCGGCACCGAGAGCAAGATCGGCGCGAAGAAGTAGTTGCCCCGGACAATTACGGAAAATTCGTGTTGCACGCTGAACTCACAGAGGCAGCGCTGCAACACCGCTGCGTGATCAGCTAATAAGTCAACGTCGGACTCTGGTGTGAATCATGATTGCCTGTCATGATTCCGGCATCTGATTACGCAAGACCAATTCGAGCGGTTCATCGGCTATGCGCGATGATCGCACTGATGAGGAGTCGGCGCAGCCAATGTCCAATCCGGTCCGCTCGAGCGCCAGCGTCCTCCTCTCCGCGGCTCAAATCTGGTCGACGGATGATCCGTTCGGCGTCACCGGCCGCGTGGCCCAACCGGCAGCGAGCGAGCCTGCGACACCCGTCCCCGCAGCTTCTGTCGACGATCCAATGGCCGACGACGCGCGCATCGCGATGGCGCGCTCGGAGAGCACGCCGTCGGACAACGCCACGCAGGTCGTCGACTCCATCACCGCCGAGACCAAGTCCGCGCCGGCCGATACGCCGGAGCGATCGCTGGCCGAGACCATCGCCAGCGCCACGCTGCCGCCACCGCCGCGGACGTGGCCGCCGCGCAAGCTCTCGCTGGCGCTGCAGGGCGGCGGAACCCTGTCGGCGTTCACCTGGGGCGTGCTCGATCGTCTGCTGGAGGAGCCCGGCTGCGATTTCGACACGATCAGCGGCGCGAGTGCGGGCGCTGTCAACGCTGCCCTGCTGGCCAGCGGACTTGCCAGGAGCGGCCGCGACGAGGCGCGCAGCCGGCTCGCTCTGTTCTGGACCCGCCTCACCGAGGAGGTCTCGTTCCGCTCGCTGATGGTGATCGGCGGATATTCGCCGGCAAGCAGCGCCGTCTCGTTCGGCGCGGGACTGCGCGGCGGACGCGCCGACCCGCTCGATCTCGACCCGCTCCGCGACATCCTCGCGGAGACGATCGATTTCGAGGCCGTGCAAAGCGCAGCCGCACCGCGCCTGCTGGTGGCGGCGACGCGTGTCCGTGACGGCCTGCCGCAGATCTTCCGGAACGGCGAGATCACGCCGGACGTTCTGCTCGCCTCGACCTGCCCTGCCCAGCTGCACGCCGCCGTCGACATCGCGGATGAGACCTATTGGGATGGCGGCTACGTCGCCAATCCGCCGCTGATCCAGATCGCCCACGACTCCAGCGCGGCCGACCTGCTGGTGATCCAGGTCACCCCCGCGCGGGACGGCTACGTGCCGGTGACCTCGGCTGCGATCGATCGCCGCCTCGACCAGATCGCCGCCAACGCCGTTCTCAACGCCGAGCTCGCGGCGCTCGAATGGGCCCGCAGCGACGGTCTGCATCCGCCGCGCGTGCATCGGCTCGCAGCCGACGACGAGATCGAGGCGCTGGCTCAGCGCGATGCGACCGACCTCGGCAGCGACTTCATCGACATGCTGCATCAGCGCGGGCGCGCCGCCGCCGACCGCTGGCTGCGCGAGGCTCCCGTCGGCACCACACCGGCCGTTCAGGACGAGCAGCCGGTGTCTCCTTCGGCACCGGCAGCGCCGGCTCCCGAGCCCCTCCGCGACGTCGCGCCGGCGTAGCGCCCCCTCTTCCCTGCGCTCTCGGGTTGCTCCATGCTGGCCTGCCATGGTGCGGGGGCTTCGCGTGGATGCAATCAACACGACGATCGAGCTGAGCGAGACCGAGCGGCGCGACCGGCTGCGCCTGATCCGCTCCGACAATGTCGGGCCGCGCACCTTCCGGTCGCTGCTCGACCATTTCGGCACCGCGCGTATCGCCCTGGACCGTCTGCCCGATCTGGCACGTCGTGGTGGAGCTGCAAGGGCCGGCCGCATCTGCACGATCGACGAAGCCGAGGCCGAGCTCGACGCCTGCCGGCGATACGGCGTCCAGCTCCGAGCGCCGCAAGAGGACGGCTATCCGCCCCGCCTTGCCACCTGCGACGACGCGCCTCCCCTGCTTGCCCTGCGCGGTGCCCGCACGACGTTGATGCGCCCGATGATCGCCATCGTCGGCTCGCGCAACGCTTCCGCCGCGGGGCTCAAATTCGCCGGCCAGCTCGCCAATGAGATCGGCGAGGCTGGCTTCGTCATCATCTCCGGCCTGGCCCGCGGCATCGATCAGGCCGCCCATCGCGCGAGCCTGTCGAGCGGCACCGTCGCCGTGCTCGCCGGCGGCCACGACCGGATCTATCCGCCGGAGCATGTCGATCTGCTCGGTGCCATCCTCGGCGGCAGCGGCGCCGCGATCTCCGAGATGCCGCTCGGCCACGAGCCGCGCGCCCGCGACTTCCCCCGCCGCAACCGGCTGATATCGGGCGCGTCACTCGGCGTCGTGGTCGTCGAGGCCGCGCATCGCTCGGGCTCGCTGATCACGGCACGCATGGCCGGCGAGCAGGGCCGCGAGGTCTTTGCCGTGCCCGGCTCGCCGCTCGACCCGCGCTCGGCCGGCACCAACGACCTGATCAAGCAGGGCGCCACCCTGGTCACCGAAGCCGCCGACATCATCCAGGCCGTCGGCCCGATCATGGAGCGGCCGCAGCCCCTGCCGTTGCGCGAGCCGGACGAGGACTTGTTCGCGCCGGATCCAGAGAACCACGACCGTGCGCAGATCATCGCCTTGCTCGGCCCGACGCCGGTGTCGATCGACGACCTGATCCGGCTCAGCGGCCTCTCGCCAGCGGTGCTGCGCATGGTGCTGCTCGAACTCGAGCTGGCTGGCCGGCTGGAGCGCCACGGCGGCGGGATGGTGTCGCTGACCTGACTCTCAGTCGGCCTCCCTGCGCGTGTCGAAGCGCGTGCGCGCGTGCTCGATCTGCTCCTGGTGCTGGATGGCCCACTGCCCGAGCGCCTGCACGGGCTGCGACAGGCCGCGGCCGAGATCGGTCAGCTCATAATCCACCCGCGGCGGGATGGTCGGAAACACCGTCCGTGTCACCAGCCCGTCGCGCTCGAGACCGCGCAGCGTCAGGGTCAGCATGCGCTGGGAGATGCCGCCGACGAGGCGCTTCAGCTCGTTGAAGCGCTTCGGCCCGTCCTGCAGCATCATGATCACGAACACGCTCCATTTGTCGCCGACGCGCGCCAGGATCGAGGCCACGCCCCGGCAGTCATTATGATTTGGCTGGGTCGTAAGGTCAGGATCATCGCTGTTCGCAGGTGTCACGGCTGTGCCCGGGTTTCAAGAATGTGCGTTCTTGTGGGGTTACATCACAGTCACTCATAGTGCGCCAGTTACAAACCAATACTGAGGTGACTGACCGATGACCCAACTGCTTCATATCGACTCCAGCGTGCTCGGCCCGAACTCCGTCAGCCGTCAGGTATCCGCCGCGATCGTCGGCCGCTTTCGCCAGATCATTCCGGGGCTGGAGGTGATTTACCGAGATGTCGCAGCCAAGCCGCTGTCGCATCTGTCCAGAACGCATGTCGCCGTCGCTTACGGAGCGCCCGTTGAGGATCCCGCGGTGGAAGCTGATGTCGCTGCCGGACAGGCCGTTCTAGAAGAGTTCCTGGCCGCCGATATCGTCGTGATCGGCGCTCCGATGTACAACTTCTCCATCCCGAGCCAGCTTAAGGCCTGGATCGACCGCATCGCTATCAAGGGTAAGACCTTCAGCTATGGCCCAAATGGCCCGCAGGGTTTGGCCGGTGGCAAGCGTATTATCGTGGCGATCTCGCGCGGAGGCCATTACGGCGCGGACACGCCGATGGCGGCATTCGAACATCTGGAGACCTATTTGCGCAGTGTCTTCAGCTTCATCGGCGTCACGGATCTCGAATTCGTTGCGGCCGACGGTGTCGAGATCGGCCCGGAGCATCGCGAGCAGGCTCTGGCAAAGGCGATTCAAACGGCCGGCGGTCTCGCCGCTTGAGTCCCTCGGTGGCTGCCGCCGGCAGCCACCGCTTTCAATCCCGGGGCAGGTCTCAGACCGCCCATCGACCCGGCCGGTTAACCCCGATAGATCGGCGCACCGGCCGGCGAGCTCGTGGCGCCGCCATCGACGAACAGCTCCTGTCCCTGGATGTGCGCAGCGTCATCCGACGCCAGGAACAGCACGGTGCCCGCGATATGGTCGGGCTCGCCGATGTGGCCGAGCGGCGTGGTGGCAGCAATCCTGGTCTCGAACATCTTCTCGGCTTCTGGTGTGGCGATCGCCGCGCCCCAGATCGGTGTCCGGATGGCGCCCGGAGCGACCACGTTGACTCGGATGCCGCGCGGCGACAGCTCGGAGGCCAGCACGCGGGCCATCGCGCGCACGCCGGCCTTGCTGGCGGCGTAGGCCGAGTAGCCGGGATTGCCCAGCACCGAGATCACCGAACCGTTGAGGATGATCGACGCGCCGTCCTTGAGATGAGGCAGCGCCGCCTGCACGGTGAAGAACACGCCGGTGAGGTTGGTGCGGATCACCTGCTCGAACACCTCCAGCCTGGATGCTCCAGCCGGCGTCGCGCCGGGAATGCCGGCATTGGCGAACAGAATGTCGAGCTTGCCGAAGCGCTCCGCGGCGCGCGCAACCGCCGCCTCCGTTGCCGCGATGTCGGTCGCGTCGGCCACGAGCGCCAGCGCCCTCGGACCGAGCTCCCGCGCCACGCTCTCCAGCCGTCCCGCATCGCGCCCGGTGATCGCGACATTGGCCCCTTCCGCGACGAACCTGCGGGCTGTCGCCAGCCCGATGCCGCTGCTGCCGCCGGTAATCAGTGCCGTCTTGTTTGCAAGCCTCACGCCCGCCTCCATATGGTTGCATTATTAAACCAATAGACGAGATAGCTGATCGGTTTTATAATGCAACCACACAAGCGCGTGATCGAGCCCACGCCCTGGAGGAGCCAGAAGGACGAGGTTCGGGCGCCAGGGAAGAATAAGGACGGCAAGATGGTCAAACGCACGAGCCTCGAGGGAAATCCCTGCCCGATCGCCCGGTCACTGGACGCGATCGGCGACTGGTGGTCTCTCCTCATCATCCGCGATGCATTTCTCGGCATCCGCCGGTTCGGTGCCTTCCAGCGTAGCCTCGGGCTGGCCAAGAACATTCTGACGGTGCGGCTGCGCGCGCTGGTCGATCGCGGCATCCTCGCCACCGAGCCGGCCGCCGATGGCAGCGCTTATCGCGACTACGTGCTGACTCCGAAAGGCCGCGGGCTGTTTCCGATCCTCGTCGCGCTGCGGCAGTGGAGCGAGGAATTCGACGAGCATCCGGACGAGATTGCCACGGTGCTGGTGGACCGGGCCCACCGCCGGCCGGTGCGCAAGCTGCTGCTATGTGCCGATGACGGCACACCGCTGGCGCCTGGCGAGACCATGCTGGCGCCGCGATGAGCGCGGGCCGGTCAGCAGAGCCGGTGCTTGCTCCGAAGCCTGAGATGCTCTTCGGCTTCCAGGTTCGCCATCCGCAGCAGGTAGTCGAGCATGTCGAGGTTATGGCGCTGCGCCAGCTGCGAGAGGCCGGCCGTCACCTCGGCGATCAGTGCCGCCGCCGCGTCGGCATCCTCTACCGTCGCCTCGACGTCCGGGTCGCGTTTGTCCGCTGCCTTGGCCAACGCCTCTATCCAACGTCGAGATTCCGACGAAAAACATCATAAAAAGCGCATGGTTCCTGCAGCGCTCCCTACAACCTGATAGGTACTTCGCCGATTCAACGCAATCGGCTTTCAACACCCCTCGATTTGACAGGAACCTCCTCACCACCCATGTTCGGATCAACGGCCCGAGCGCGAATCCCGCGAAACCGGCTTCAATCCTTCCACTAAGTCATTGGAAATACATGAACATCGTCATCGTGGAGTCGCCTGCCAAGGCCAAGACGATCAATAAGTATCTGGGCTCCTCCTACGAGGTTCTGGCCTCGTTCGGCCATGTCCGCGACCTCCCCGCCAAGAATGGTTCCGTCGATCCGGATGAAAATTTTCGGATGATCTGGGAAGTCGATCCCAAAGCGGCAGGCCGGCTCAATGACATCGCCAAGTCCCTGAAGGGCGCGGACCGTCTGATTCTCGCCACCGACCCTGATCGCGAAGGTGAGGCGATCTCCTGGCACGTGCTGGAAGTCCTGAAAGAGAAACGCGCGCTCAAGGATCAGAAGATCGAGCGCGTCGTCTTCAACGCCATCACCAAGCAGGCCGTCTCGGAGGCGATGAAGCACCCGCGCCAGATCGACGGTGCGCTGGTCGACGCCTACATGGCGCGCCGCGCACTGGACTACCTCGTCGGCTTCACGCTCTCTCCCGTGCTGTGGCGCAAGCTGCCGGGCGCGCGCTCGGCCGGCCGCGTGCAGTCCGTGGCGCTGCGCCTCGTCTGCGATCGCGAGATGGAGATCGAGAAGTTCGTGCCGCGCGAATACTGGTCGCTGATCGCCACCTTGGCGACGCCGCGCGGCGACACGTTCGAAGCGCGCCTCGTCGGCGCCGATGGCAAGAAAATCCAGCGGCTCGACATCGGGACCGGAGCGGAAGCCGAGGATTTCAAGAACGCGCTGAACGCCGCGAGCTACACCGTTGCGACCGTCGATGCCAAGCCGGCGCGGCGCAATCCGCAGGCGCCCTTCACCACCTCGACCCTGCAGCAGGAAGCCAGCCGCAAGCTCGGCTTCGCGCCGGCGCACACGATGCGCATCGCGCAGCGCCTCTATGAAGGCATCGACATCGGCGGCGAGACCACCGGTCTCATTACTTACATGCGAACCGACGGCGTGCAGATCGACGGCTCCGCGATCACCCAGGCGCGCAAGGTGATCGGCGAGATCTACGGCGACAAATACGTGCCGGACAGCCCGCGGCAATACCAGACCAAGGCCAAGAACGCCCAGGAAGCGCACGAGGCGATCCGCCCCACTGACCTGTCGCGCAAGCCGGCCGAGCTGCGCAAGCGGCTCGATGACGACCAGGCCAAGCTCTACGAGCTGATCTGGACGCGCACCATCGCGAGCCAGATGGAATCCGCCGAGCTCGAACGCACCACCGTCGACATCGTCGCCAAGGCAGGCGCGCGCACTTTGGAGCTGCGCGCCACCGGTCAGGTGATCAAGTTCGACGGTTTTCTCGCGCTGTATCAGGAGGGCCGCGACGACGAGGAAGACGAGGACGGCCGCCGCCTGCCGCAGATGAGCCCGAACGAAGCGCTGAAGCGGCAGAATCTCGCCGTCACCCAGCACTTCACCGAGCCGCCGCCGCGCTTCTCCGAGGCCTCGCTGGTCAAGCGCATGGAGGAGCTCGGCATCGGCCGTCCTTCGACCTATGCCTCGATCCTCCAGGTGCTGAAGGACCGCGGCTATGTGAAGCTCGAGAAGAAGCGGCTGCATGGCGAGGACAAGGGCCGCGTCGTGATCGCATTCCTGGAGAACTTCTTCCGCCGCTATGTCGAATACGATTTCACGGCGGACCTGGAGGAGCAGCTCGACCGCATCTCCAACAACGAGATCGCCTGGCAGCAGGTGCTGAAGGATTTCTGGACCGGGTTCATCGGCGCGGTCGACGACATCAAGGACCTGCGCGTCGCGCAGGTGCTCGACGCGCTCGACGAAATGTTGGGTCCGCACATCTATCCGCCGCGGGAGGATGGCGGCGACGTCCGGCAGTGCCCGACCTGCGGCACCGGGCGGCTCAATCTGAAGGCCGGCAAGTTCGGCGCCTTCGTCGGCTGCTCGAACTATCCGGAATGCCGCTACACCCGTCCGCTCGCCGCCGACAGCGAGGCGACGGCCGATCGCGTGCTCGGCCAGGATCCGGACACCGGCCTCGACGTGGTCGTCAAGGCCGGCCGCTTCGGCCCCTACATCCAGCTCGGCGAACAGAAGGATTACGCCGAGGGCGAAAAGCCGCGGCGTGCCGGCATTCCCAAGGGAACCTCGCCTGCAAGTCTCGAACTCGAGGACGCCCTGAAGCTGCTGTCGCTACCGCGTGAGGTCGGCATTCATCCGGAGACGGGTCTGCCGATCATCGCCAATCTCGGCCGCTTCGGGCCGTTCGTGAAGCACGACAAGACCTATGCGAGCTTGGAGGCCGGCGACGAGGTGTTCGACATCGGCCTCAACCGCGCCGTCACATTGATCGCCGAAAAGGTCGCCAAGGGACCGAGCAAGCGTTTTGGTGCCGATCCCGGCAAGGCGCTGGGCGATCATCCCTCGCTCGGACCGGTCGCCGTGAAGGCCGGCCGCTACGGCGCCTATGTCACCGCGGGTGGCGTCAACGCCACCATCCCGGGCGACAAGGAGAAGGACACCATCACGCTCGCCGAGGCGATCGCGCTGCTCGACGAGCGCGCGGCCAAGGGTGGCGGCAAGGCCAAGGCGCCGAAAAAGGCGGCGAAGCCCAAGGCGGCCACCAAGCCCAAGACCGGCGGCGACGACGACACGCCGAAGCCGGCGAAGAAGGCCGTGGCGAAGAAGGCGGCCACCAAGCCGAAATCAGACTCCACCAGCAAGGCGCGTGCGCCGGTTGCCAAGGCCGCCAAGACATCGGCCAAGCCCGCGACCAAGGCCACGCCCAAGAAGAGCGCCGGCAAGGCCCGCGGATGAGAAAATGACCAAAAAGCGCGACATCGGCTTCCCTCCGCGGGAGGCCATCGTCGCCTTCATCCGCGCCAATCCGGGCAAGGTCGGCATCAAGGACATCGCCCGCGAATTCGGCCTGAAGAACGCCGATCGCGCAGCACTCAAGGAGCTGCTGCGCGAGCTCGTCGCGGAGGGCACCGTCAAGAAAGGCGGCCGCAAGACGATCGTCGAGTCCGCGACGCTGCCCGCCACCCTGGTGGCCGATATCACCGGCCGTGACAGCGATGGCGAGCTGATCGCCAAGCCCGCCGAATGGGACGAGGCCGAACAGTCCGAGCCGCCGCGCATCCGCATCTATGCCTCTCGCCTCGCAAAGCCCGGCGCCACCGCCGGCGTTGGTGATCGCGCCCTGCTCCGCGTCGAGCCGATCCAGGATGCCGAAGGCGTCGCCTATCGCGGCCGCGTGCTCAAGGTGCTCGACCAGGCGCGCAATCGCGTGCTCGGCATCTTCAAAAGCAATCCCAACGGCGGCGGTCGCCTGATCCCGGTCGACAAGAAGCAGGCGGGACGCGAACTCTCGATCGCGCCCGGGGACACCAGGGACGCGAGGGACGGCGACCTCATCAGCGTCGATCTCTTGCGCGGCCGCGGCTACGGCCTGCCGGCCGGACGGGTAAAGGAGCGCTACGGCTCGGTCGCGACCGAGAAGGCGATCAGCCTGATCGCCATCCACGCCCACGAGATCCCGATGGACTTCTCGGCTGCTGCCGTTGCGGAAGCCGAAGCGGCGCAGCCCGCGACCCTGAAGGGCCGCGAGGATTGGCGCGAACTGCCGCTGGTCACGATCGACCCGCCCGACGCCAAGGATCACGACGACGCCGTTCATGCCGAGCCGGATCCCGATCCGAACAATGTCGGCGGCTTCATTCTCCACGTCGCGATCGCCGACGTCGCCTACTACGTGCGGCCGGGTTCAGCGCTCGATCGCGACGCGCTGATCCGCGGCAACTCGGTGTACTTCCCCGACCGCGTCGTGCCGATGCTGCCGGAGCGCATCTCCAACAATCTGTGCTCGCTGGTGCCGGGCGAAGCGCGCGGTGCGCTCGCGGTGCGCATGGTGATCGGCGCCGACGGCCGCAAGCGCTCGCATTCGTTCCATCGCGTGCTGATGCGCTCGGCCGCGAAGCTGTCCTACGCACAGGCGCAGGCCGCCATCGACGGCAAGCCTGACGACGTGACGGGTCCGCTGCTCGAACCGATCCTCAAGCCGCTCTATGCGGCCTACGAGGTCGCCAAGCGCGGCCGCGACGCCCGCGATCCGCTCGACCTCGACCTTCCCGAGCGCAAGATCCTCTTGAAAAAGGACGGCACCGTCGACCGCGTCGTCGTGCCCGAGCGCCTCGACGCGCACAGGCTGATCGAGGAGTTCATGATCCTCGCCAACGTCGCCGCGGCGGAAGCGCTGGAGAAGAAGGCGCTGCCCCTGATCTACCGCGTGCATGACGAGCCGACGGTCGAGAAGGTGCATGCGCTGCAGGACTTCCTCAAGACGCTCGACGTGCCCTTTGCCAAGTCGGGCGCGCTGCGGCCGTCGCTGTTCAACCGCGTGCTCACGCTGGTCGCCGGTCAAGACTACGAGCAGCTCGTCAACGAGGTCGTGCTGCGCTCTCAGGCGCAAGCCGAGTACTCCTCGGAAAACTACGGGCATTTCGGCCTGAACCTGCGCCGCTACGCGCACTTCACTTCTCCCATTCGCCGCTACGCCGACCTCGTCGTGCATCGAGGCCTCTTGCGTGCGCTGGGCCTCGGCGACGGCGCCCTGCCCGACAGCGAGACGCCGGATCATCTGGCGGAAGTCGCGGCGCAGATCTCGGTGACCGAGCGCCGCGCAATGAAGGCCGAGCGAGAGACCGCCGACCGGCTGATTGCGCACCACCTCGCCGATCGCGTCGGCGCCACCTTCCAGGGCCGCATCTCCGGCGTCACCCGCGCCGGTCTCTTCATCAAGCTCGACGACACCGGCGCCGACGGCCTGGTTCCGATCCGAACCCTCGGCACGGAATATTTCGACTATGACGAGGTGAGGCATGCGCTGATCGGCCAGCGCAGCGGTGCCATGCACCGGCTGGGTGACGTCGTCGACGTGCGTCTGGTAGAAGCTCAACCGGTAGCCGGTGCGCTGCGCTTCGAGCTGCTGACCCAGGCCGACGTGTTGGTCTCGCGGCATCCGCGCGGCGCGGGACCCAGGCGCAAGACTACCGTCGGGACGAACGCCAAGGCGAGCAAACGGAGCAAGTCCGAGGCTCGTCCAAAACATAAAGAAAAGAGCCGTAAGAAAAGCCAAAAGGCAGGGGCAAAACGCAAGCCCGGCACATCGAAGAAAGGCAGATCATGGACGCCATGAGTTCAACGCCCCGCGCATTGCCGCAGACTTTGCCGCAGACCTGGACGCGCGACGCCGGCGCCGTCGAGAAGCGCGACGTCTGGACGGCGATGAAGCACGGCCTCCGCGGCCGCTGTCCGCGCTGCGGCGAAGGCAAGCTGTTCCGCGCCTTCCTGAAGGTCGCCGACAATTGCGATCGCTGCGGCCAGGATTTCTCCGGCCACCGCGCCGACGACCTGCCCGCTTATCTCGTGATCGTCATCGTCGGCCATATCATCGTGCCGCTGGTGCTGTCGGTCGAGACCAACTACGCGCCGCCGGTCGCGCTGCAACTCGCGATCTATCTGCCGGTGACCTTGATCTCGTCGCTCGCGCTGCTGCAGCCCGTCAAGGGTGCCGTCGTCGGCCTGCAATGGGCCTTCCGCATGCACGGCTTCGACGACAATCCGGTGGAAGGCATTCCGCCGGTGTAAACGGCTCCATCAACTAATAAGAAAACGCGGGGAGGACATGAGCGATACGACACAGGCGACCAGCGCGCCGGCGGGCAAGCCCGCCGAGAAGGAAGCGGACCACCATCCCTACACCAAGCCGCGCGATGCCGCGACCTTGATCCTGGTCGATCGCAGCGGCGCGGTGCCGAAGGTGCTGGTCGGCAAGCGCCACGACAAGGTCGTGTTCATGCCCGGCAAGTTCGTCTTCCCCGGCGGCCGCGTGGACAAGACCGATCACCGCATTCCCGTCGCCGCCCCCATGCCGGCCGAGCTCGAAGCCAATCTGTTCAAGGGCAAGCCGCAGACGACGGCCTCGCGCGCGAAGTCGCTGGCCGTCGCCGCGATCCGCGAGGCCTGCGAGGAGACCGGCCTCTGCCTGGGACGCAAGGTCGACGGCTCCCCGCCCAAGCTCGACGGTCAGCTTAAAGGTCCTTGGGCGCCGTTCGCCGAAGCCGGCCTGCTGCCCGATCCCTCCGGTCTGTTCCTGATCGCCCGCGCCATCACCCCGCCCGGCCGCATCAAGCGCTTCGACACCCGCTTCTTCACCGCCGACGCCTCCGCCATCACCCATCGCGTCGACGGTGTCATCCATGCAGATGCCGAGCTGGTCGAGCTGGTCTGGGTCGAGCTCGGCTCCAAACCGCTCGCCGACCTGCATCCGATGACCAAGAACGTGCTCCACGAGCTCGACAAGCGCTTGGCCACCGGCCCCCTGCGTCACGATGCGCCCGTGCCGTTCTTCCACTTCTACGGCGGCAAGATGCAGAAGGACGTGCTGGGCGGGTGAGCTGAACGGGACTAGACTGACTGCGTTCATCGGAGAGCCGATCCATGACGCAGTCCCGCCGCCTTTTGCTCGCCTCCACCGTACTGATCGCCCTTGCCTCCGCGCCGGCGCATGCCGAGCTCGACGTCTCAGCGCTGAAGAGCACCATCGCCGCCTCGCTCGAACGCGACTACCCCGCCCTCGACGAGCTCTACAAGGACCTGCACGCCCACCCGGAGCTGGCCTTCCAGGAGGTGAAGACCGCGGCAAAGCTCGCGGAGCAGATGCGCGCGCTCGGCTTCGAGGTGACGGAGAAGGTCGGCAAGACCGGGCTCGTCGCGCTCTACCGCAATGGCCACGGCCCGACCATCATGGTGCGCACCGAGCTCGATGCGCTGCCGATGGAGGAGAAGACCGGCCTGCCCTATGCGAGCCGTGACAAGGCCAATTGGGACGGACGCGAGACCTTCGTCGCGCATAGTTGCGGCCACGACGCCCACATGGCGAGCTGGGTCGGCACGGCCAGGACGCTGGTCGGCCTGAAGGACAAGTGGAAGGGCACGCTGATGTTCATCGCGCAGCCGGCGGAAGAGATCGTCGCGGGCGCCAAGGCGATGCTGGCGGACGGCCTGTTTACGCGCTTCCCGAAACCCGATGTCGGCTTCGCCCTCCATGATGGCGACTTCGCCTACGGCTCGCTGACCTATCGCGTCGGGATCGGCTCCTCCAACGTGGATGGGCTGTTCATTCGTTTCCACGGCCGGGGCGGCCACGGCGCGGCGCCGCATCAGACGATCGATCCGGTGATGATGGCTGCGCGCTTCGTGGTCGACGTGCAGAGCGTGATCAGCCGCGAAAAGAATCCGACCGAGTTCGGGCTCGTCACGGTCGGCGCGATCCATGGCGGCACCGCCGGCAACATCATTCCCGACAACGCATTCGTGGTCGGCACCATCAGAACTTTCAAGCCGCAGGTGCGTGCGAGGATCGTGGCGGGCATCGAGCGCACGGCGAAAGCCGTGGCGACCATGGCGGATGCGCCGCCGCCGCAGATCGAGATCACCGAGGGCGCCAAGGGCGTCATGAACGATTCAGCTGTCGTCGCGACGGGCGAGAAGGTGCTGCGGGCGGCCTTCGGCGACAAGCTGATGCTGGTTCCGCCGACCACCACCAGCGAGGACTATTCCGAGTTCGTGGCGGCCGGCGTGCCCTCCATGTTCTTCGGCATCGGGGTCTACGAACCCGAGCGCGTCGCCGCCGCCCGCAACGGCAGCGGCCCGCCGCTGCCGCCGAACCACTCCCCGCAATTCGCGCCGGTGCCGAAGCCGACCATCGAGACCGGCGTCACGGCCATGACGCTCGCCGTACTCTCGGCGTTCGACGAACGCGCACGGGGGAATTAGGCTGAGCGGCCGCGCAAAGGCTTCTGATCGCCGCGTGCCTTGAGTTGAGATGGAGGTCCTGCCCCACAAGAAGTGTCGTCCCGGACAAGCCGTGACGCGCGTCGCGCGACGCGGCGCCGATCCGGGACCCATATCCCGCGGCGGACGTGATGGGCACCAATGCCAATGACCAGCCGGCCTCGAACTCCTCCCTGGGGGTATGGATCCCGGCGTTCGCCGGGACGACAGCGTTATTTTGATTGGCTGGTCGGCCAACATTGGCATGCGCAGGCTACGCGCGAGATGAAAAACGAAATCGTGTTCTGCGGCGAGTTGCTGACATGCGGTCACGAGGTTCCTATCTCCTCAAAGACAGCAACCATCCGCGGACGCTCCCCATGCTCCCTCGTCAACTCAAGCTCGGCGCGTTCATGCGCCCGGTCTCGATCCACACCGGCGCGTGGCGCTATCCCGGCGCCTGGCCGGATGCCAATTTCAATTTCGGCCATCTCAAGCAGCTGATCCGCAAGCTCGAGGCGGGCAAGTTCGACGCCTTCTTCATGGCCGATCATCTCGCCGTGCTCAACATGCCGATCGATGCGCTCAAGCGCAGCCACACCGTGACCTCGTTCGAGCCGTTCACGCTGCTGTCTGCGCTGTCGGCCGTCACCGAGAACATCGGCCTGATCGCCACGGGCTCCACCACGTTCGACGAGCCCTATCACGTCGCCCGCCGCTTCGCCTCGCTCGACCACATCTCCGGCGGCCGTGCCGGCTGGAATATCGTGACGACGTCGAACCCCGATGCGGCGCTGAATTTCGGCCTCGACGATCACATGGAGCATGCCGAGCGCTACAAGCGCGCGCGCGAGTTCTACGACGTCGTCACCGGCCTGTGGGATTCCTTCGCCGACGATGCCTTCGTGCGCGACGTCGAGAGCGGGCTGTTCTTCGATCCCCAGAAGATGCACGTGCTCGACCACAAGGGCAAATATCTGAAAGTCCGCGGCCCGCTCAACATCGCCCGCCCGGTGCAGGGCTGGCCGGTGATCGTGCAGGCCGGCGCCTCCGAGGATGGCAAGCAGCTCGCCGCCGAGACGGCGGAGGCCGTGTTCACCGGCGGCGGCAGCCTCGCGGACGCACAGAAGCTCTACGCCGACATCAAGGGCCGCATGGACAAGGTCGGCCGCAATCCGGAGCATCTGAAGATCCTGCCCGGCGCCTTCGTCGTGGTCGGCGACAGCGTCGAGGAGGCCAAGGAGAAGCGCGCTCTGCTCGACAGCAAGGTCCACTACGACAGCGCCATCGCCTCGCTCTCCGTCATCCTCGGCACCGATGCCTCCGGCTTCGATCCGGACGGCCCGCTGCCCGAGATCCCCGAGACCAACGCCTCCAAGAGCGGCCGCCAGCGCCTGGTCGACGTCGCCGCCCGCGACAAGCTCACCGTGCGGCAGCTGGCGCAGCGGGTCGGCGGCTATGGCGGGCTCGCCTTCGTCGGCACGGCAAAAACCATCGCCGATCAGATGCAGGACTGGCTGGAAAGCCGCGGCTCTGACGGCTTCAACATCATGTTCCCGTTCCTCCCGGCCGGGCTGGACGACTTCGTCGACAAGGTGATTCCCGAGCTGCAGCGCCGCGGGATCTTCCGGACGGAGTATGAAGGCCCCACTTTGCGCGACAATCTCGGCCTGCCACGGCCGAAAAACCGGTTCTTCCCGGCCTAGAGGCGCAGATTCTGCCCTGCAAACCTTGACTTTGGGAGCCGGCTGGGTAGGTTGCCGGCCAACGGCGCCCCCTCTTTGGCCGGTGCCCACCCCCGATCCCGATACCAGAGGTTCAAGACATGGCCAAAGCGGTCACCATCAAGGTCAAGCTCGTGTCGACCGCCGACACCGGCTTCTATTACGTCGCCAAGAAGAATTCGCGCACCATGACCGACAAGATGGTCAAGAAGAAGTACGACCCGGTGGCGCGCAAGCACGTCGAATTCCGCGAAGCCAAGATCAAGTAAGATCGCGGATCCGCTTACGACTTCCACGGGGCCGTTTCGGCCCCGTTTTTTATTGCGTATTGCGCCTCGGACCTTGGAGCCGGCTCCCTGCCCCTGTCCGCTGCACCCCGGTCACATTCCCCCATCCGTTGAAATTCGGATTCCGGCCGTAAGGAACCATCAACCAAACCCGTGCAATTCTGGGGTAACGAGGCACCCGGCAGCGGGGCTTCTCCCTTGCGTATCGATTGACGGGCGGACCACCGATGACCGATCTGGCGACTCTCCAATCCCGTCTCGATTTCATCGGCATCGACAATGCGACCAGAGAGCACTTGCGCGAGCTGCGGCCCCTGATCGGCAAGGTGCTGCCCGGACTGCTCGATCAGTTCTACGCCCACGTCGGCAAGGTCCCGTCGCTCGCCAAGATGTTCTCCGGCCAGGCGGCCATGCGGCATGCCCATAAGGCCCAGTTCGACCACTGGATGTCGCTGGCCACGGCCAAGTTCGACGACGCCTATGTCAAATCGGTGACCCGGATCGGCCTCGCCCATAACCGGATGGGGCTGGAGCCCCGCTGGTACATCGCCGGCTACTCGCTGATCGTCACCGGCCTGCAGAAGGCGATCGAGACCGAGCTCTCCGACGGCTGGTTCGGCGGCCAGGCCGCCCGCGAGAAGAAGGCGGCGTTGCAGGCCGCGATCACCAAGGCAGCCATGATCGACATGGACCTCGCGATCTCGGTCTATCTCGACGCCGCCAAGACCGAGCAGCACGTCGCCATGCAGCGCATGGCCGATGAGTTCGAGTCGACCGTCGGCCAGATCATCAACAAGGTTCACGCCGACGCGCGCAGCCTCGAGATCTCCGCCAATACCCTGAGCAAGACCGCCGAGCAGACCCAGCAGCTGTCGACCAGCGCCGCGGCCGCCTCCGGCCAGGTCTCGGCCACCGTGCAGTCGGTCGCATCGGCGGCGGGAGAGATGACGTCCTCCGTCCACGAGATCGGCCGCCGCGTCACCGAATCGACCAGCATCGCCAAGGAAGCGGTGCGCCAGATCGAGCAGACCGATGTCGGGATCAGCGAATTGTCGCGCACGGCCGAGCGCATCGGCGACGTGCTGAAGTTGATCACCTCGATCGCCGCCCAGACCAATTTGCTCGCCTTGAACGCCACCATCGAGGCGGCGCGCGCCGGTGATGCCGGCCGCGGCTTTGCGGTGGTCGCCTCCGAGGTCAAGGCGCTGGCGTCGCAGACCGCCAAGGCCACCGAGGAGATCGGCCAGCAGATCGAAGGCATCCAGAACGCGACGCAGTCCTCGGTCGCCTCGATCAAGCAGATCGGCGGCACCATCCAGCACATCTCGGAGATCGCGGCCGGTATCGCCGCCGCCGTCGAGCAGCAGGGCGCGGCGACGGGCCAGATCTCGCGCAACGTCCAGGAGGTCGCCGGCGGCACCGCCCGCGTCGCAGGCAACATCGGCGACGTCAGCAAGGGTGCCGACGCCACCGGCTCCGCCTCCTCGCAGGTGCTCACGTCAGCGCACTCGCTGTCACGCGAGAGCGATCGGCTGAAGGACGAGTTGGAGAAGTTCTTGCGGAAGGTGCGCGCCGCGTAAGCTGCGCGGCGACTACATGCCGTGGCTCTGGAACACCGCCGAGCAGCGCTTGCTCAGCTTGGCGCGGTTCTGCATCAGACAATTCTGCACGCCGAAATCGTCGCCGAGCTGAGCTCGACAGAAGCGCTTGGCGTCGGGCGCGCACGCCTTCTGCTCCTGCGGCGTGCCCATATGGCCCTGCGCCATGGCATAGGACGGCAGGACAGACAATACGGCAACCGCGAACATCAGCTTTGTCATTGGGGCTTCTCCTTGGGCCCCAGACAAACGTCCGCAGCGTCGGGCGGTTCCGGCGGAACTCCGGCGGCAGCCGACGCCTCCGCGCCCGCTGCCCGAGACCTAAGCGAGCGCCCGCGCCAGTGCGGCGCGAGCCAGCAGTCGCGTTGAGTCCAGGGTCGGCAATGGCGAATTGCTGTCGTCGATGATCAGCGGGATCTCGGTGCAGCCGAGCGCGACGGCGTCGCAGCCTTTCGCCTTCAGCCGCGCGATGATCGCCTGAAACGCCGCGATCGATCCAGGCTCGAAGCGGCCGTCAACCAGCTCGTCCATGATGATGCTGTTCGCCGTGATGCGGTCGGCCTCATCCGGACGCTCGAAGCTGAGGCCATGCGCACTCAGGCTGTGGGGATAGACGTTGCTGTCGACGAGCCATCGCGTGCCGGTGATCCCGACGCGCCGATAACCGCGCCTGACGGCCTCCTTCGCCACCTCGTCGGCGATATCAAGCCATGGCAGGGGTGAGCGCGGCAGCACCAGCGGCAACGCCTGGTGGATGGTGTTGTCCGGGCAGATCAGGAAATCCGCGCCCGCCGCGGCGAGCTTGCGTGCGGAGGCCAGCATGAGTTCGGCCACACCGGCGAGATCGCCGCGGTCGAGACAGACGACGTAGTCGGCAAGCGACGGCGTATGCATCGATACCTCGGGATGCCCGTGCGGTCCGAGCCGGTCGGCGCCCTCCTTGCAGATCGTGCGATAACACAGCGCCGCGCCCTCGGCGGAGCAGCCGACGATGCCGATATGTTGCGTCATGTGTCGTGTCCTCCTCTCATGGCGCCGCCATGATAGCGCAGGCTGCGTGAACGTGAGCATCATATGAAGATGCGACGCATGACCTCCCCTCCGTCATTGCGAGCGCTCGCAATGACGCTGGAGCAGGCAGCGCGGCGCACTCATAAGGCGCGTCACCTGAGACAAGCGGCGGCAGCGCCAGGGCAGACCATGCGGATCCACCCTGCCGAAACATCTGCTCGCGTCGATTGTCGCAGCTACATCACGCCGCGGGACATCATGGTATTCGCCATGTCGTATCTGAGACGCTCCAGGGCGCGGTGGGCTGCGAGATGGTCGAGGTCGCCTTGCGAGAGCCCGATGTCGATCAGCTGTGCCTCGCTCAGGTCCCGCAAGTGGAGTCTCATTCTCCGGCGCCGGCGGCTGTCCTGAAACGCGTGCCAGGAGCGTGCAATCAGTCCGAACAGCCGCGGAGCCGCCAAGCCCGGCGGCCCCGCTGCATTCTTTTCCGACGACGCGTCGCGCAGCACCATGGCGGATGCGTCTGGGCGCGGCGCGGCTGGCGCCTGGAGCGCCGCGTTCTTCACCAATGTGAGGGGACGATTGCGCATGGCGGCATCGCGCGCGATCTCGGCGGTGAGATGGGTCTGAGGTGGCATCGGTCGCTCCTGCTGCGTGATGCCGGCAGGACGCGTGGCCAAACAAAAAGGCCCCGTCCGATGCCGGCGGGGCCTGGTGGAATGATCGTGTCGTCGAAAACCTAGCGCACGACTCCTCCCACGGCCCGGCTGCAGCGGGTCGTATGTTTGCGGTTGGAGCGGCGCACGACGTTGATCATGGTTGGTGAGTACCATGGTGATTGATTGAGATCAAGCATGTAGTTCCAGCGTCCGCGGATGAGCAGCTATGCGAGGCTTTTTCTGCCAACCCTTCACAAACGACGCCTAGCAAAATGCTGTTCAAGAGAGCCTCCATCTCTCCTCCGTCATTGCGAGCGCAGCGACGCAATCCAGAGTCGTGTGCGAGACTCTGGATTGTTTCGCTTCGCCCGCGACGACGTCTTGGCGACCATCTCACTATTCGATTGGCCGACCGCCCTGTTGCATCGTCACGGTCCGCGACCGGCTATATTCCCCTGCGCGAGACCAGATATCGCGGGTCGTGCCTCAAGCTATCGAGGGTCTGCAGTGCGGCAATGTGCTCGATCTCGGCACGGGTGATGCCGATATCGGTGAGCTCGCGTTCGCTCAGCTCGTACAGACTTGTCCGCACATACTCGCGGCGTCGCCACGCCTGAATGACGCGCCAGCACCAACCGATCAGGCGGATGATCAGCCAGGTCGGCGTCGCCGGCGGACCGGCCGCGTCCTTTTCCGACAACACCTCTCGCAGGGCTGCGATCGACGCTTCGGACTGCGTCGATGGCTGCACGCTGCTGATCGCGCCGGTGACTGATGCGATCGAGAGATCGACGTTGAGCCCCGACACGTGCGCAGCGTCGATGGTCGAATGGGTCTGGTGGGGTGGCATGCTCCGCTCCTGCTATTGTGCCGGCAGGGAGCAAAGGCCAAACGAAAAGGCCCCGTCCGATGCCGGCGGGGCCTGGTGAGAACATCGCGTCGTCGATCTCCTAGCGCGCGACTCCTTCCATGGCCCGGCCGAAGCCGGTCATGTGATCGAAGTTGACGATGCGGATCGATGTGCTCATGAGACCTGGATACCACCGGTATCGGATGAAATCAAGAGATGTCCCGCATGACGGCACATCTCTGACGGGAGTATTTCGAGCTGATGACTTTGCGACGTGTCGTAGGGCGGATTAGCGCCAGCGTAATCCGCCATTTCACGGCCGTACAAGCGGCGGATTACGCTCCGCTAATCCGCCCTACTGACCTATAGAGCCTCTTGAATCAACCTCGTGAATTCAAATCTCGCGACCAGCCCGCCGAGGGATGCAGATGACCAAGCAGAGCGTCCACGACCTCGCCCAAGCCTGGATCGACTATCATCGACTGTCCCCAAGCGAGGCGAACGGCGGACAGCTCGTTTCCGCGTGGGAAGCGTTGGATGCCCTCGTCCGCGACCAGCCCGAAGTCGCCTGGCCGATCATTCAACAGTTGTGGATGCTCGACCCGTCGGACCGCATACTAGCCCTGATCGCCGCTGGACCCGTTGAAGACCTGTTGTGCCACCACGGCCCCGACTTCATCGGCCGGATCGAGCAGCTCGCAAACCAGGACGCGGTCGTGAGGAAGATGCTCGGTGCCGTCTGGGGACAAAGCCGCATGGTCGACGACGTTTGGCGAAGACTGAAAGCCGTTGCAGGCCCGAGCTTCTAGCAACGACAATCGCTCCCAAGCCGGATGGGTATCCTGCTGATAAAGCCCCGATGGGTTTCTTGGGATAACAATTCCATCCAGCGCCCATGGCGCCCGGACCGTCCTGCTCCAGCAAACTAACTTCTCAAACGATCTCAACGCGATCGCGTTCGTCAGCTATCCGGCTGCGATTTTTGACTTTCGCTTTTCCGAAATTCATGATATCTCCTGAACATCCCACCTCGCCATGAGGGGCGCATCGCGATCGTCACGAGCGTGAGGTGGGTTGCGGTGGGCGTGTCGGGGTGCAGCGTGGTTGATCCGCGCGGACGAACACCCTGACGCGCACGGTGAAGCCGTGTGGTCCTGGCCTCCCGACGCTGAGGCCAAGCCGGCGCTGCGACGAGCGCGCTGGTGACGGGGGCAAGACAGCCGGTCCCCGGGGAGAGCACGGAGTAAGCCGTAAAGCCATCGCGCAGGGAGGGCCGGATGTCCGGTCCGTACCTGTGGTTCTGCCGCGTGCTTTTTTTGCTGCACGCGGACCATGGGTGCGACCAGCACCCGGCCTTCCCTGCGCCCTCTGTTCTCGAAGAGGGTTTTTGATGGGCACAACTCGGGCGCGGAGGCGCGGCGAGGATGAGACGCCGTGTGTGGAAGGATGTCGCTACACACTCGCCGTCATTCCGGGGCGCGACGCAGTCGCGAGCCCGGAATCCATAACCACGAGCCGTGGTTTGGCGAAGGCAGCCGCCACTGGCACCTCGCGACACAGAGCCGTTCGTGGCTATGGATTCCGGGCTCGCGCTACGCGCGCCCCGGAATGACGTGTGGAGAGGGTATGGCCGCTCGCGATCAACGCAGTCGGAGTGATAGAGCGGCGCAGCGCCCCTGCCCTCTATCTTCCCCTGCCCGCGGCCTGCGGCAGGAACGGCGCCGGTGGATGCACCGGCGCGATCGCGACAGCTCGGTTGCGGCCTTCGTTCTTGGCACGGTACAGCGCAGTGTCGGCGCGCTTCATGACGTCGGCGATCGGCTCACCCTTCTGCTCCAGGGTGGACAGCCCGATCGAGACCGTGACCTCGATGCGCTTCTCGCCCTTGTGCACCGAGAACGGCTCGTTGGCGACGGAGCGGCGCAGGCGCTCGGCAACCATGCCGGCGACGTGCAGGTCGGTCTCCGGCATCACGATCACGAACTCCTCGCCGCCATAGCGGCACGCGAGATCGATGCCGCGGATCGACTTGCGCACGCGCATCGCGAACTCGCGCAGCACGTCGTCGCCGGCATCGTGGCCGTAATTGTCGTTGATCGACTTGAAGTAGTCGATGTCGAGCATCATCAGCGCCAGCGGCTTGCCGCGGCTCGCCGCCTGGTCGGCGAGCGTCGACAGATGCGTCTCCATGTAGCGGCGGTTGTGCAGGCCCGTCAGCGCGTCGGTGATCGCCATCTCGATCGAGTTCTGGACGTTGTCGCGCAGATGATCGGTGTAGCGGCGCTTGCGGATCTGGGTACGGGCGCGGGCCAGCAGCTCGTTCTTGTCGACCGGGCGCAACAGGTAGTCGTTGACGCCGATCTCCAGTCCGCGCAGCAGCCGCGAATTGTTCTCGGCCTCGGCGATGGCCAGGATCGGCACGTGACGCGTGCGCTCCAGCGAGCGCAGCTGGCTGCACAGCCGCAGGCCGTCGAAATCATTGAGGTCGAGCGAGACGATGACGAGGTCGTAATTGCCCTCGGCGGCGTTGAACACCGCCTCCGACGGATTCGGCTCGACGTCGACGGCATGCTCGGTCGCCAGCATCGGCCCGAGCCGCTCGTAGGACGACGGCCGGTCGTCGACCAGCAGGACCTTGCCGCCCCGGCCGGCGTCGGCGACCGCGCTGCGCTCCGGCGCCTGGACGCCGATCTCGAGCGAGGTGAGCGCACGCATGCGCAGCTCGTCGGTCATCATCTTCAGCCGCGTCAGCGAGCGCACGCGGGCGATCAGCACCACGTCCGACACCGGCTTGGTGAGAAAATCGTCGGCGCCGGCCTCCAGGCCGCGCACACGGTCGGACGGGCTGTCCAGCGCCGTCACCATCACCACGGGAATGAAATGCGTCGCCGGGTTCGACTTCAGCCGCCGGCAGACCTCGAAGCCGTCCATGTCCGGCATCATGACGTCGAGCAGGATGATGTCGCATTCGGCGCGCTGGCAGATCTGCAGCGCCTCGGCGCCGTTCGAGGCGGTCAGCACGTCGAAATACTCGGCCGACAGGCGCGCCTCCAACAGCTTGACGTTGGCGGGGACGTCGTCGACCACAAGGATGCGCGCGGACACTGCAAAAACTCCTCAGCCGATAAAACGTCGCACGGTTTCAATGAATTTTCCGACCGAAATCGGCTTGGAAAGATAGGCTTCGCAGCCACCCTCGCGGATGCGCTCCTCGTCGCCCTTCATGGCAAAAGCGGTCACCGCGACCACCGGGATCGCGCGCAGATCGGGATCGTCCTTGATCCATTTCGTCACCTCCAGGCCCGAGACCTGCGGCAACTGGATGTCCATCAGGATCAGATCGGGGCGAGTCCGGCGCACGATGTCGAGCGCCTCCACGCCGCTGGAGGTGCCGGACGTCTGGTACCCGTGGGCTTCCAACAGATCGCGGAAGAGCTTCATGTTGAGCTCATTGTCTTCCACGATCAGGACGGTCTTGCCCATCCGCCCCTCCGAATCACTGACACCGGCATGTCCTCCGGTGGACCTCTGTCCACCGCACCTGATCTAATTCAAACTAGCCCCAGATTCGTTCAAAGCTGTTAAGGCGGCATTCCATCTTTGCCCGAGATGGTTTCCACTTGCTTGAACCCGCTTCGAAGACTCGGGCATGATGCGCGCAAAGTAGAGACGACAAGTTAATGGAAAGGCAAATGCGCCGTTGAAAAAGCCCGTTCGAAATCCGCGCGAAGTCGCTGAAATCGTTGCAGTTCAGGCCCTCTCTTTCCTCGCCGGGGAACCGGAGCGGCTGGGCCGGTTCCTGGCCGAGACCGGGATTGGGCCGGAAACGCTGCGATCCTCGGCCGCCGACCCGCAATTCCTCGTCAGCGTGCTCGATTTCGTGCTGCGCGACGACGAGACGGTAAAGGCTTTTGCCGCCCACTCCAAGTTACATCCAACCAATATCATGGCAGCAAGGCAGGTATTGGGCGACCGGCAGTGGGAGCGCGACGTGCCGTGATGCCGCCAGCGCCAGAGGGAGCGTCGCGCGCGGTCAGCGGGCCGACCTGCTTCTGCCGCGACTGCCTGTCGGACCTCCCGTCCAGCGCGCGCCGTTGCGCCGCCTGCGGGTCGCCGCGCCTCGTCCGGCACCGCGCTTTGCCCCTGCTGACGCTGGCGCATATCGACTGCGACGCCTTCTATGCGACCGTCGAGAAGCGCGACAATCCCGAAGTGGCCGACCGGCCCGTGATCATCGGCGGCGGCAGGCGCGGCGTGGTGTCGGCCGCCTGCTACATCGCCCGCACCTATGGGGTGCGCTCGGCCATGCCGATGTTCCAGGCGCTGGAGCTGTGCCCGTCGGCGGCGGTGATTCGCCCAGACATGGCCAAATATGTTCGCGTCGGCCGCGAGGTTCGCCAGGCGATGCAGGCGCTGACGCCATTGGTCGAGCCGCTGTCGATCGACGAGGCGTTCCTGGATCTCGCCGGCACCGAGCGCGTCCACGGCATGATCCCGGCCAAGGTGCTGGCGCGCTTCGCCCGCGAGATCGAACAGAGCATCGGCATCACCGTCTCGGTCGGGCTGTCCTGCAACAAGTTCCTGGCCAAGATCGCCTCCGACCTCGACAAGCCGCGCGGCTTCGCCGCGCTCGACCAGGACGAGGCCGTGATGATGCTGGCCGGCAAGCCGGTCGGCTTCATCTTCGGCGTCGGGCCGGCGACCCAGCAGCGGCTGGCGAACCAGGGCTTCCGCACCATCGCCGACCTGCAGCGGGCCGACGAGATCGAGCTGATGAAGCAGTTCGGCGGCGACGGCCGCAGGCTATGGCGGCTGGCGCGCGGCATCGACGATCGCAAGGTCGTGGCCGATCGCGGCGCCAAGACGATCTCCAGCGAGACCACCTTCGACACCGACATCCGCGACTACGCGACCCTGGAAAAGATGCTGTGGCGGTTGTCGGAGAAGGTGTCCGCCCGTCTCAAATCCAGTCAGCTCGCCGGCTCCACCATCACCTTGAAGCTGAAGACGGCGGATTTCCGCCAGCGCACCCGCTCGCAGTCGATCGCGGCGCCGACGCAGCTCGCCGGCAAGATCTTCGCCATCTGCAAGGAGATGCTGGCGCGGGAGACGGACGGCACAGCGTTTCGGCTGATGGGCGCCGGCGTCAGCGCGCTACGCCCGGGCTCGGAGGCGTCCGACACCGATATGCTCGACCGCCGCTCGGCCTCGGCCGAGCGCGCGATGGATGCCTTGCGAAAGAAATTCGGCCAGGCCGCGGTCATCCGCGGCATCGCCTATGACGGCCCGGAGCCGACCGAATGACGACGCGGTCAGTTGCTGCAGGACTTGGAATCCTTGACGTCCTTGACATCGAACTTGCCGAGCGCGCCGGAAATCACGAAGTCGTTGTAGTCCAGCACGAGCGCGCGCGAGACGCCGTTCTCGTAAAGCTCGAACGACATCGCATAGACCGGCGTCTGCTCGCCCTCTGTCCGCTTGGCATCGCGGTCGTAATAGCTGACCGTCACCGGCCACCGCGTCATCGTCTTCATCTCGTTGTTGTCGGTCGAGGCATCCGGCTTGGCGGCGGCCTTGTCGCCCGGCACGGCCGCGCCGATGACGGTCAGCGTGTTGTAGACCTTCTCGCCATTGTCGGAGCCGTCATAGACCGACAGCTCGAGCAGCGACTTGCCTTCGCGCGCGGCGGCAATGATGCGCTGGATCTGCTCGGTCGGAAACACGGTGGAGCCGTCGAGCGTGAAGGTCTTCGCCTCGGGCTGCTTGAGCTTGACGGTGATGTGATCGCCGGTGCGCTCGGCCATGCCGTCGACCGGGTTCGAGGCCTGGTCGTTCATCCGCGAGTCGATCTTGAAGCGGTAGCTCTTGCCCGCGCCGTCCTCCCACGCCGTCGAGCGCAGATCGCTCAAGGTCACCTTGCCCTCGCCGAGATCGAGCTCCGAGACCTGGCGGAATTCCGAGGTGTAGCCGGTACAGGCATTGCCGGTGAAATTGTAGAGAATGCGGCCCCGCGCGCCGTTGACCGGACTCGATCCGCGCGACTTCACGAGGCTGAGGTCATAGAGCGCCTGGTGCGGCAGGAACGGCACGCCCGCCCCGGCCTGCGCCGGACCGAACGTGATCGCCGCGAGGGCGAGCGCTCCCATCGACAGTCGAAACGAATGAGCCATGAGTTTTCCTCGGGGGACGTATCGTTAAAGCGTCACATTAGAGACCGCTGCAATACGTCGCAACTGCGGCTGTCTCACGGATACGTGCGCTCCGTGCGCCGGAATCGCGCCGGTGCCGGCTGCTTGCATGTCACTGGCAACTGCGCCAAACAGGGCGGCGGTCCGGCACGGGACCGGTTTTCAGGCGACAGGACAGGGATTTGAGATGGCGGGTACGGTCGAACAAAATCTGACGGCACAGGGCATCACGCTGCCGGCACCGAAGGCACCGGTGGCCAATTATGTTCCGTTCGTGCGCACGGGCAATCTGCTGTTCGTCTCCGGGCAGGTCTGCCTCGGCGGCGACGGCAAGATGATCGCATCCGGCAAGCTCGGCGGCGGCGTCTCGCTGGAGGATGGCTATGCGGCGGCGAAGGGCTGCGGCGTCAACCTGCTGGCGCAGGTGAAGGCGGCCATCGGCGATCTCGACAAGGTCGTGCGCGTGGTCCGGCTCGGCGGCTTCGTCAATTCGGCACCCGACTTCCTCGACGGCCCCAAGGTGCTCAACGGCGCCTCCGACCTGATGGTCGCCGCCTTCGGCGACAAGGGCCGTCACGCTCGCACCACTGTCGGCGTGTCGGCACTGCCGTCGGACGCGGCGGTGGAGGTCGAAGGCGTGTTCGAGGTCGAGTAACAACACACGCATGATCCGGAAGAATGTGAAGCGGTTTTTCGATGGGATCATGTGCCAGGACAATGGACGGGGCGAATGCGCGCACCTGACTGGCTGACGGCCCGCCCCGTCGCCCATCGCGGCCTGCATGATGCTGCCAGCGGCATCATCGAGAACATGCCGGCCGCCGCGCGTGGCGCCGTCGCCGGCAATTTCGCCATCGAATGCGACATCCAGCTGTCGGCCGATGGCGAGGCGATGGTGCATCACGACTACGAGCTCGGCCGTCTCACCGAGGGCTCCGGGCTGCTGATCGAGAAGACCGTGGCCGAGCTCAAGGCTGTCCGCTTCAAGCAGACCGACGAGCGGATGATGACGCTCAAGGAGCTCTGCGACCTGATCGGCGGCCGCGTGCCGCTGGTGGTCGAGGTCAAGAGCACCTTCCAGGGCGATCATCGCCTGGTCCGGCGCATGGCCGAGGTTCTCTCCTCCTACTCCGGCCCGGTCGTCGGCATGTCGTTCGATCCCGACCAGGTCCGCGCCTTGCGCGAGACCATGCCGAACCTGACCCGCGGCATCGTCGCCCAGCGCACCTATGAGGACGGCTATTGGGCCAAGCTGACCCAGGCGCAGCGCGACGGCATGCTGCACCTCAGACACGGCTTCAGCACGCAGCCGCATTTCGTCGCCTATTGGGTGCAGCAGCTGCCGGCTCCCCCACCCTGGATCGCGCGCAACGTGTTCGGATGTCCGCTGCTGACCTGGACGGTCCGCACTCCCGAGCAGCGCGCGACCGCCGCCCGGTACGCGGATCAGATGATCTTCGAAGGGTTTACGCCGGAGACGTGAGGCTGGCCTTGAACTCGGTGCTGCGATGCACGATCTTGAAGACATGGCAATCCGGGGGTCGCTTCTGAGCGTTCCCAGCCAGCCTCTTGTTCAAGGGTTCGATGGCCTCACCTGAGATCACGCTCGAAGCCGTTCCCGGGATGTCCGAGATCCCGGCCGCCGCCTGGGACGCCTGCGCCAATCCCGGTGGCCGCCTCGCACCCGGCTCATCCGCTGGCTGCGGCCCGTCCTACAACCCGTTCGTCTCCCACGCTTTTTTGTCGGCCTGCGAAGCTTCCGGCTCGGCCACGCTGCGCACCGGCTGGGCACCGCGCCATCTGGTGGCGAAGCTCGGCGACGAGATCCTGGGCGTCGTGCCCTGCTATCTGAAGTCCCATTCGCAGGGCGAATACGTCTTCGACCGCGGCTGGGCCGACGCCTATGAGCGCGCCGGCGGGCGTTATTATCCGAAGCTGCAGGTGTCCGTTCCGTTTACGCCGGCGACCGGGCCGCGGCTCTTGATCCGCCCCGACCAGGACCGGGACATGATCGGCAACGCTCTCGCCCAAGGCCTGAAAGCGCTATGCGGGATCAGCGAGGCGTCCTCGGTGCACGTGACCTTCGCCCGTCAGGCCGAGTGGGAGCTGCTGGCCGCGCAGGGCTTCCTGCAGCGCACCGACCAGCAGTTCCACTGGCACAACCAGGGCTTTTCCAGCTTCGACGATTTCCTGGCGACGCTGAACTCGCGCCACCGCAAGGCGATCAAGCGCGAGCGGCGCGATGCGTTGGCCGCGGGGATCACCATTCATTGGCTGACCGGCAAGGACATCACCGAGGACGCGTGGGATGCGTTCTTCGACTTCTACATGGACACCGGCTCGCGCAAATGGGGCCGGCCGTATCTGAACCGCAAGTTCTTCTCGCTGATCGGCGAGAGCATGGCGGACGACGTGCTGCTGGTGATGGCCAAGCGGGAGGGGCGCTGGATCGCCGGGGCCATCAATTTCATCGGCTCGGACACGCTGTTCGGACGCAACTGGGGCGCCATCGAGCACCACCCGTTCCTGCATTTCGAGGTCTGCTACTATCAGGCCATCGACTTCGCGATCCAGCACAAGCTGGCCGTGGTGGAGGCCGGGGCGCAGGGCGAGCACAAGATCGCGCGCGGCTACCTGCCGCAGACCACCTACTCCGCCCACTACATCGCCGACCGCGGACTGCGCCGGGCCATCGACGACTACCTCAAGCGCGAGCGCGCCTACATCGAGGAGGCAGGGCGCGAGCTGGCGGAATCGGCTCCGTTCCGGAAGGAGGCGGACGAGCAGCCTTGACCGGCGGCGCGTCCGGATGGAAGTAAGGCGCACCAAGAGGAACCGTCGAGGGACTGCCGATGACCGCCTACGATCCCAACAACCCGTTCGCGAAGATCCTGCGCGGCGAATTCCCCTGCGTGAAGGTCTACGAGAACGACCACGTCCTGGCCTTCCTCGACATCATGCCGCGCGTGCCCGGCCACACGCTGGTGATCCCGAAGGCCCCGGCCCGCAACCTCCTTGATATCACCGAGGAGGACTACCTCCATGTCGGCCGCGCCGTGCGGACCATCGCCCGCGCCGCCAAGACCGCGTTCGCTGCCGACGGCATCACCGTGCAGCAGTTCAACGAGCATGCCGGCGGTCAGATGGTGTTCCACCTCCACGTCCACATCATGCCGCGCCACAATGGCGACAGCCTGCTGCCGCCGGCGAGCCGCAAGGAGGATCCGAAGGTGCTGGAGGACAACGCCGCGAAGCTGATCGCGGCGCTGAAGGGCTGATCAGGCGTCGTCGAGGCCGATGTCGAGCGCGGCCGAGGAATGCGTGATCCAGCCGACCGAGATCAGGTCGACGCCTGTTGCCGCAATGGCAGGCGCGGTGTCGACGGTGATCCGGCCCGACGCCTCGGTGATGGCTCTCCCCCGCGCCATCCCGACCGCGCGCTCGAGCTCCGCCGGCGTCATGTTGTCGAGCAGCACGGCATCGACACCGAGCCCCAGCGCCTCCTCGAGCTGCGCCAAATTGTCGACCTCGACCTCGATCTTCACGAGATGGCCGGCATGCGCCTTTGCCCTCGTGATCGCCGCCTTGATGCCGCCGGCGATGGCGACGTGATTGTCCTTGATCAACACGGCGTCGTCGAGCCCGAACCGGTGGTTACCCCCGCCTCCGGCACGCACCGCATATTTTTCCAGCGCGCGCAGCCCCGGCGTCGTCTTGCGCGTGCACACGATCTGCGCCCGCGTGCCCTTCACCGCCGCGACCAGCGAGGCGGTCGCGCTGGCAATGCCGCTGAGGTGGCAGAGGAAGTTGAGAGCAACGCGTTCGCCGGTCAGCACCCCCCTCGCCGGGCCGCTGATGGTGGCGATCACGTCGCCGGCCGTCACGGCGCTGCCGTCGGGCCGAACGATCTCCATGCGGACCTCGGGCGAGACCGCCTGGAAGGCGCAGCGCGCGACGTCGAGGCCCGCGATCACGCCGGACTGACGGGCTCTCAATTGCAGCGATGCGCGCTGCTCGCGCGGCACGATCGCGTCCGTGGTGATGTCGCCGGCGCGGCCGAGATCCTCCAGCAGCGCCATGCGCACCAATGGCTCGTACAGCAAAGGCGAAAGAGAATTGAGGCTCATGACACGACGCTCCTGAACGATGGACGATCGGTCTCGGCGATCTCCTTCGCGGCGGCGATCGCTGACGACAAGGTGAGGCTGGACGGCTGCGCGACGGGCAGCGTGTCCGGGCAGTCGCTGCGGCAGTGCGCGCCGCGGCTCTCCTCGCGCGCATGGGCTGCGACTGACATCATCAGGCCGACAAGGGCCGGATCGGCCGCGGCGCCTGCCGCCTGTGCGAGCGGGAGAAGGCATCGGATCGCGGCTGCGATCCCGCCGCGCTCGCGCAACACGCCGAGCGCCTCGGATAGCAGCGGCCGCACGGCCGACGGATCAGAGGCAGGTGGGATCGCCGTGGGCTCGTACGCTCTGCCCGCGCGATGCGCGGTGCCGGCGATGCTCCCGGCCACCCATTGCGCGCAGACGATCGCTTCCATCAGCGAGTTGCTGGCGAGCCGGTTGGCGCCGTGCAGGCCGGTGCGACTGGCTTCGCCACAGGCCCACAGGCCCTCGACCGAGCTGCGCCCCATCGCATCAACGGCGATGCCGCCCATATGATAGTGCACGGCGGGACGGACAGGGATCAGATCGATGGCCGGATCGATGCCGGCCATCCGGCAGAAGGCGCTGATGACGGGATAGCGTGCGGCGAAATCCTCCCCCGGCCTCTCGCGTGCATCGAGGAACACGCGGTGGCCCTGCGCGCGGCGGCGCCACACGGCACGCGCGACGACATCGCGCGGCGCGAGCTCGGCGCCCGGCTCGTCGGCCATGAAGCGCGTCCCTGTCTCGTCGATCAGCACGGCGCCATCACCACGAATAGCCTCGGTCAACAGCGGCAGCGGCCGCGACGGACCGTCGAACGCGGTCGGGTGAAACTGCACGAATTCGAGGTCGGACAGCACGGCCCCGGCCCGCGCCGCCAGCGCCAGGCCCTGGCCGAAGCAGCCCGAAGGATTGGTGCTGTCGAGGAAAAGACCGCCGATGCCGCCGGTCGCGATCACGGCGCGCGTGGTGGCGAGCACGAGCGGCTCATCGCCGCGCATGGCGACCACGCCCTGGATCGCATTGTCCGCGACGATCAGCCGGCGCGCCTCGACTCCTTCCAGCAAGGTGACGGAAGGACACCGCCTGACTGCTGCGATCAGCGCGCGCATGATCTCGCGTCCGGTGCCGTCGCCGGTGGCGTGCACGATGCGGTTGCGGCTGTGCGCGGCCTCCAGGCCGAGCCGCCAGCGCCCGTCTGCATGCCGGTCGAAGGCGACGCCGAGCCGGGCGAGACGCTCCACCGCGGCCGGCGCCGCACTGACGATGCGGCGCGCGGCGGCTTCATCGCAGAGACCGGCGCCCGCGGCGATCGTGTCGTCGAGATGCAGCGCGGGCTCGTCGTCATCGCCGACGGCTGCGGCGAGACCGCCCTGCGCCCACATGCTGGAGGCCTCGGCGCCGAGCGGCGATTTCGACAGCAGCACCACCGGTTCAGGCGCCAGCGCAAGCGCAGTCATCAGGCCGGCGGCGCCGCCGCCGATGATCACGGGACGGCCGACGAGTTCGGAGGGATCGTTGCTCATAGCGCCAGCATCCTTTCCACCGAACGCCGCGCGCGCTCGGCCATCGCAGGATCGATCGTGACCTCATGCGTGTTGGTCTCGAGCGCATGACGGATGTTCTTCAAGGTGATCCGCTTCATGTGCGGGCACAGATTGCAGGGGCGGACGAACTCGACGTCGGGGTACGTCACCGCGACATTGTCGCTCATCGAGCATTCGGTGAGCAGCACCACCCGCGCCGGCCGCTTGACACCGACATAGTCCGACATCGCTGCGGTGGAGCCTGCGAAGTCGGCTTCCGCGACCACCTCGGGCGGACATTCTGGATGTGCGAGCACGGTAACGCCCGGATGATTGTCGCGCAGCGTGCGGACATCCTCGGCGCTGAAGAGCTCGTGCACCTCGCAATGGCCCTTCCACGCCGTGATCCTCACCTTCGTCTGGGCGGCAATGTTGCGCGCGAGATACTCGTCCGGCAGCATGATGACGTGGTCGACGCCGAGCTTCTCCACGATCGCGAGTGCGTTGCCGGAGGTGGAGCAAATGTCGGACTCCGCCTTCACCGCGACCGACGTGTTGACGTAGGCAACGACCGGCACGCCGGGATAACGCGCGCGCATCAACCGCACATCCTCGGCCGTGATGGACTCCGCAAGTGAGCAGCCTGCCCTGAGGTCCGGGATCAGCACCGTCTTGTCGGGATTGAGCAGCTTGGCGGTCTCCGCCATGAAGTGCACGCCGGCGAGCACGATCACCTCGGCATCGACCTTGGTCGCCTCGCGCGCGAGCAGCAGGCTGTCGCCGACGATATCGGCGACGCCGTGGAAGATCTCCGGCGTCTGGTAGTTGTGCGCCAGCACGACAGCGTTGCGTCGGCGCTTCAGCGCCAGGATGGCTTCGACATCGTCTTCGAAGACCGCCCATTCCGGCGGCGGGATCACCCGTCTCAAACGATCGGAGAACAGGGACGTCGGCGCGATCGCAGGCAGGACAAGCTCGGCCATTTATACTCTCCGTGAGCATAAGATGGCTTATACTTATCCTGAGCATAAGTCTTGTCAAGCGCTGGAGATCAAGATCGCGAGAGCGGCAGCTTGGTGCCCACCACGGCGCGTTCGGCCAGCACGCCCTGGCGAAACCGGAACAGCTTGGCCGGCCGCCCGATCGTGTCCGGGGCCATTGCCCCTGTTTCTTCAACGAGTTCCTGTTGCTCGATGAGGCGGCGGAAGTTCTGCTTGTGGACCAGCCGGCCGGCCAACGCCTCGACGCTGCGCTGCAATTGCAGCAATGTGAATTCGTCCGGCATCAGCTCGAACACGACCGGGCGATATTTGATCTTGGCGCGCAGCCGGGCAATGCCGGTGGCGAGAATGCGGCGATGATCGCCCGTCATTGCCCGGCCAGGCACAGTCGCCTCGCCGCCCTTCTCGCGCACGCTCTCCGGGATCAGCGCCGCCTCGTACAGCAGCTCATAGCGCTGCAGGGTCAGTTCCTCGTTCCACTCGCGGCCGTCGAGGCCGAAGGTGATGGCGGCACGGCGCCACCTGCCCTTTTGCAGCGCCGGCTCGTCAGCGGCCCGCGCCCAGGTCTTCAGCTTCGGCGCGATGATCTTCGCCAGAATGGCCGGCGGCCCGTCGCGATGATCCTCCCACGGGAAGTAGTCGTACCAGGACGACCATTGCGCATCCGCGCCCTCGTGCCCTTCCTCCTCCCGGGTGAGACCGAGATAGCTGATGGAGATGCGGTGCGGCGCATCGGGATCGCCTGAGCGGCCGCGATCGGCGAAGGTGTAGAGTTGCTCGACATAGCCGAGGGGATGTCCGGTCTGCGCCTCCACCCAGGCGCGCAGACCCATCTGCAGCGAGCGATGCGCGAACTGGAACGGTCCGCTCGGCAACGCCGCGGCGTGCTCGATCGTCATGATCCTGGGGTCGCCGTCGGTCACTGCCACCAGCACGGCGACGAGGTCCGCGGTGATAGCATCGAGAGCCGTCACGGTCTTCTGCGGCCGCTTGTTCACGTTGGCTATTGATCTCCGCCGATCCTATGCATTGTCATTGTCTCCCGAACCTGGCGCCTGCGTGAACACGCAATGGTCCGGCTTCAGGTCGATCAGCGGCGTCTCATCGAGACAATCGAGGCCGCGCACCAGCACCGTACTTCCCTCCAGCGCGACGAAACGCACGGTCGACACGCCGATCGGATTGGGACGCACCGGGGAGCGCAGCGCGAAGGTGCCGCGGGTCTCGCCATCGTGATGGCGCGGGCTCTGCTTGACGAGATCGCGGCGGGCGCGGTTGAGCCAATACAGCACCTGCAGACGGCTGAAGGCGTCGATGCCCTGCAGCGCCGGGACCCACGGCTCGAAGATCTCCAGCCGGCACACCGGCCCCTCGAAGCTGCCCTGACGCGGCGTCTCCAGCCGCGAGGTCCAGGGCGTGCGGATGCGGCCGATGAAATACAGCGAGGCATCGCGCGGCAGCGGCACGTCGACGGCGACTTCGCCCGGGCGTAGATCAGTGTCTGTGGTCATTCCGGAATCCTCAGGTCTTCCGGCAATCTAGCCGAACGCGGTGGCGCCGCAATTGCGGCCGCGCAATTCAGCCGAGCCACCATTTGCCGGCGAGCATGAAAGCCTCGCCGACGACGACGCCGGCGAAGATCGAGTGGCGGGTCGCCAGGAAGGCTGCGAGGCCGACCGCGACCGCGCCATAGCGCAGGCCCCAGGGCACGCTCGCGAGCGCACCGGGCGGCTGCACCAGGATCTGGGCGATGACGCCGGCCAGGATCGCGGTCGCCACCGCCTTGACCCACATCAGCAGGTCCGAGCCCTCGTCGAGCCCGCTGCCGAACCACAGGCCGAGCAGCCGCCAGATCTGGTTCGGGATCACGCCCGCCACCAACAGCACGACGAGCGCGTGCCAGTCGCCGATGAAGTCGCTCATGTCGCCGCCCGCCGCTCACGCCATTTGTGGACGCTGAACGCGACCGTGCCGGCAACGACGCCGCTGACCAGGATGTCGACGCCGCTGTTGAGCTGGGCCGCCACCGGATAGAGCACGAGGCCGAGGCCGAGCGCGAGCACGTCGGCGAGTTCCTTAGCATTGCGCAAGGTCGAGAACAGGAATGCCAGCGGCGTCAGCAAGAGCACCGCGGCGCCGAAGGTCTGCGAGAGGTTGGCGGCCAGCAGATAGCCGATGATGGTGGCGACCAGCGCCACGCCCATCAGGCCGGTGCCGAGCCCATGGACGAAGGCGATGCGGCGCTCGCGCGGCACATGCGGCAGGAAGCGATAGCATTCGACCCACAGGGTCACCGCGGTGAAATGCGCGATCAGCACGAGATGCCGCCGCTTGGTGTCAGGCGAGCGGATCAGCGGCAGCACGGCCACCACCATCGGAAACAGCCGGATCGCGCTCATGGTGACCGCGATCGCCGACTGCAGGATGGTCTGGCCGGAGCCGAGCGTCGAGACCAGGATGATCTGCGCCGGCCCGGCCCACACCAGCACCGTGCTCAGGATCGCCCAGAGCATGCTGAAATGGGTGTCGTGGGCGAGCGCGCCGATGCCGATGAAGGTGACGAACAGCACCAGCGACAGGATGGTGGCCGACGTCGCGCGCAGCCCCCAGCCGAACGCCTTGAGCGAGCCTTGCCAATGCGGAGAATCGAGCGGAGGAAGTGTCACGGGCGGCCCAGCGAAACGGACCGCGATAAGGCTGACGAAACCGCTCCGCGTCAACCACCACCACGCGCGCGCGGCTCTGCACGCGGCGCAAGCCGTCCGCGTCAGGCCCGGTTGCGCAGGACGAAGCAGGCGCCGCCGGCACGGCGGATGCGGTTGCAGAGCGCGTCCGCCTCGGACCGGGTGTCGGCGCCGATCCGCACCTGGTAGAAGGCGCGGTTGCCACGCGAGCGCAGCACCGACGACAGCAGGCTCGGGTCGCGATCGCCGATCACCGCGCCCAGCCCCTTGATGGCGCGCGAATACATCGAGAGTGCCCGGTTGCGGTCGAAGCCGGCGGCGAGCTGCACGCCCCAAGGCTTCGCGGCCGACAGCGCGACGTGCTGCTCGAGCTCTCTGACGAACGGGTTGGGCCCGCGCTTCAACAGCGCCATCAGCTGACGACACGATGTCGGCGGCGGGTTCGGCAGCGCCTTGCTGCCCTTCCCCGCGGCAGCCCAATCGTCGACCGACGCGCCGGTGATCGCCGAGACGTAGTTGCGCGTCTCCCAGGGCATCTGCCCCTTGCCGGCAAGCCAGTCCTGCACCCGGCGGGGACCGGCATTGTAGGCCGCGGCGGCAAGACCGAGATTGCCGAACTGATTGCGCAGCTCGGCCAGAAACTCCGCCGACTTCGGCAGGGCCTGCACCGGGTCGAACGGATCGAGCAGCTCGCGCTCGCTCGCCGTGCCCGGCATGAATTGCGCAATGCCCTGGGCACGCTGGCCATTGCGCGTCACCGGCCCGACGGCATCGGTCTGGAAGCGGCTCTCCTGCCAGATCACACGGGCAAAGAATTCGAGCGGCAGGTCGTTGGCCTTGGCGGCGGCTTCGATCATCAGGCAGATCGCCTCGCGCGTCCCGCTCTCCTTCGGCTCGGCCGGTTTGTCGTCTTCCTTCGCGCCCGCGGGCGTCTTGCCTCCGTCCCCCGCCCCTGCCGGCGCCCCGTCCGCCAGGGGCCAAACGGTCTCGCCCTCGTTGGCGGCGACGTTAGCGGTCGTCGCGACCATGAGACAGACAACGACACCGAGAGCTGCCGAGATCGAAATATGCATGTAAACGATGAGGAACGGTCGGACCGATCACCGGCGAGCCAAATTGCCGACAGATAAGGCTTTCAAGGCCGCCCGGGTTCCAACACGCGACGCCTTGACACGCACCGCCGCGCCGCTAGCAATCGGACGATCGCTTCAGGAACGCAAGCCAATGACCGCAGCCACCGACGACAAGCTCGGCTTCGCTCCCGAGGAGGCCGCCCCGCTGTCCTACATGGCGCGGACGCGCGACTATTATCTCGCGATCGGCTATGACACGCCCTATCGCTGGGCGCACTACACGTCGGCCCCGTTCCAGCCGCTGCGCAAGCCGCTCGCGCAGTCGCGTGTCACACTCATCACCACGGCCGCGCCCTACGACCCGGCGAAAGGCGATCAGGGCCCCGGCGCGGCCTATAATGGCGCGGCCAAGTTCTACCGGGTCTATGACGGAGACACCTCGGCGCAGCATGATCTGCGCATCTCCCACATCGCCTATGATCGCGCGCACACCTCGGCCGACGATTCCGGCACCTGGTTTCCGCTGCCGCAACTGATACGGCTCGCACGCGAGGGCCGCATCGGCGCCATCGGACCGCGCTTCTTCGGCGCGCCGACCAATCGCAGCCAGCGCGTGACGCTCGAGACCGATGCGCCGGAGATTCTCGCGCGCTGCCGCGCCGACGACATCGATGCCGTCGTGCTGGTGCCGAACTGCCCGGTGTGCCATCAGACCGTGAGCCTCGTGGCACGGCATCTCGAAGCCAATGGCATCGCAACCGTGGTGATGGGCTGCGCCAAGGACATCGTCGAGCACGCAGCCGCGCCGCGCTTCCTGTTCTCGGACTTCCCGCTCGGCAATTCCGCCGGCAAGCCGCACGACACCGCGTCGCAAGCCTTCACGCTCGAGCTCGCGCTGCGTGTTCTGGAAAGTTCACCAGCCGCACGGACGACCGTGCAATCACCCTTGCAGTGGAGCGACGACCACGGCTGGAAGCGCGACTACAGCAACCCCGCCATGCTCGCTCCCGAAGAGCTCGCGCGGCGGCGGGCCGAGTTCGATGCACAGAAGGCGATCGCGCGGGGCGTTCGCGAAAAGTAGGCCGGAAAGACACACCCGGGCGGAACTCGGCCGGAATTCTCTTCGGAAAAATCTGATTGCGCTTGCTCTCCCGTCCCAGTTGCGATTGAGTTTCCCCGGGTTTTGAGGGGGCAGTACCAAATGAGAGTTGTAGGGATCATGGCGCTCTGCGTCATGTTGGGCGGTTGTGCGTCCGTGACACGCGGCACAACCGAAACGATCAGCGTTGCATCTACTCCATCGGGAGCGGAAGCCACGATCTCGGGCCTGGAGGCGCCGATGACCTGCACGACGCCGTGCTCGTTCGTGGCCAAGCGCAACGCCGACATCTCCGTCACCATCGAAAAGCCGGGCTATGAGACCCAGATCATTCCGCTGCAGAAGGACATTCCCGCGACGGGCGCCGCCGGCTTTGCCGGCAACGTCCTCCTCGGCGGCGTGATCGGCATGGGTGTCGATGCTGCGACTGGCGCGGCCACCGACCACAAGCCGAACCCGGTCATCGTCACGCTGCAGCCGCGAATGGCCGCCCCCGTCGCCCGTCAACAGCGACCGCCGCGGCGATCCGCCCCGCCGCCGCAGCCGGAGGCCGGCACCTAGTGGAGGCACGGCCGGTCACCCGGCTGCCTGTGCCTCGCCCGGCGCGACGGTGTCGACGGGAAGCGCAAACGTTTCCACCCGGTTGAACGGCTTCTTGTTGAGCAGCAGCCGCGTGACGTCGGGCCGCGAATAGTGCCCGGCCGGATCGGCGGCGTTCTTGGCGATCCCGATCATGCCGAGATCGATCTCGGCGATCAGCAGGCCTTCCTGCTCGGGCGGCAGCTTCTCGACAAGCGACGAGCCGTCGGGGCCGAAGATCGCGGCATGGCCGCCGCCGACATGCAGCAGCGCGTGCTTGTCGGGGCGGTCGCAGAGTTCGTCGATCATCGCCTGCGAGACTGTGGCACAGGGCGCCAGCACGAAGCACGAGCCCTCCACGGCATAGACGCGCGAGGCAGCGTTGTTGACCTCGGCGCCGAGCGCCGGCGCGAACGGATCGTACAGCGAGAAGCTCGGCCAGGACGCGACGTGCACTTGCTCGTTTTGGGCATACATCGCGTATTTCGACAGCGGCTGCAGATGCTCCCAACAGCACAGCGCGCCGATCCGGCCGATATCCGCGCGGTCATGCACGGCGAGATCGCTGCCGTCGCCCTCGCCGTAAACGGTGCGCTCGGCATGGGTCGGCCGCAGCTTGCGGCGCTTGCCGATGGTCTCGCCGTCCGGGCCGATCAGCCATTGCGCGATGTAGAGGCTACCGCCGTCGCGCTCCGACAGGCCGAGGACCGCCGTGAGCCTGGCCTTGCGCACCGCGGCGCGCAGCGCCTCGGCCTGTGGACTGTCATAGGCCAGCGAATTGTCGAAATAGCGCTGCACGAAGCCGCGGCCGATGCACCAGGCGGGCGAGTCCATCCAGATGTGCCAGGGATAGCCGGGGATGAACACCTCCGGGAATGCGATCAGCTTGGCACCCTTGTCGGCCGCCTCCTCGATCAATGCGATGGTCTTCCGGATCGATCCTTCGAGATCGAGCCAGGCCGGCGCGGCCTGCACCACCGCCACCTTGTATTTCGGATGTGCCAGTCCCATCGCTCGTCTCCCCTCGTTCGGATCGGCGGCGCAAGGCGCCGCGCCTCGCCGGGGAGTATTGACCTCGGCCGTCATTCGCGCTCGTCTTGGCGGGAACGAAAACTCGACTGCGGCCGCCAGTCAGACGAGCCGGCCCAGAACTTGCTGCAGATCCGACCATCCACGCGACAGGAAAGCGGAGGGAGACGGAGCGATGCCGGTGCTGTTCACGACGGACGGAAGCCCGGGCCACCGCCGGCTGGCGTTGTGGCAGGACATCGTCTGCGACGTCTATGTCGGTCTCGACTGCACGTCCGATCTCGGCAGCGCGTTTCGCGGCGCGGTGACGCACACGACCTTGGGCCGGGCCGTCTGCTCCGAGGTGGCCTCGGACCGGCAGCGCGTGCGCCGGACAACACAGCGCATCGCGCGTGCCGATGCCGACTACGTGCTGGTCGCGCTCGGACGCGAGGGCACCGGCGGCGTGACCCAGGACGGCCGCGATACGGTGATCCGTCCCGGCGAGTTCGCGATCTACGACACGACGCGGCCTTATGAGCTGCAATTCGACGCGGCCTTCCGGCAGACCGTGTTCAAGCTGCCGCGCGACATGCTGCAGCGCAGGATCGGCGCGACCGAGGCTGTCACGGCGATCACCTTCGGCAGCGACAGCCCGTTGCAGCCGCTCGCCTATGACTTCATCATCAAGCTGTGCGAGCGCGCCGATCACATCGGCGCCGAGCATGCCGAGCACCTGGCGGATCAGGCCGCCGACCTCCTGGCCATGACTTTGACAGAGCGGCTCAGCACGCAGCCCTTGCCGTCTTCCAGCCACCGCGCGGCGCTGCTCTATCGCATCAAGGCGCATATCCGGACGCGGCTGTCGGATTCGGATCTGTCGCTGCAGGCCATCGCGCGCGAGGTCGGCCTGTCGGCGCGCTACGTCAACGACCTGTTCTCGGACGAGCAGCTGTCGTTTCAGCGCTTCGTTCTGGCCGAGCGCCTCAAGCACTGCCGGCGCGACCTCGGCTCGCCCGCGCAGGCGCATCGGCAGATCGGCGACATCGCCTTCAGCTGGGGGTTCAACGACCTCTCGCATTTCGGCCGCGCGTTCCGCGAGCAGTTCGGCGTGTCGCCGCGCGAGTGGCGGCGCAGCAGCTCTTCGCGCTAAGCTCGGGGAGAGGCCGACTCCGCGATGCGGCGGCCCGTGCCGGGATTGCTTGGATGCGCCGCTTCGCCATGAAGGCTCTGTTCTCGCTGCTGACGCTGCAGCGGGACGACGAAACGCAGCTGCGCTGGGATCGCATCGTGCTGATCGGCTCGACGCTGGTGACACTGGGGCTGATCGCGCTCTATGCCTACGGCAAGGCGGAGGGCCGCTGGTAGCCCGATGCAACCGAGACCTGAGACGAGTTCCTGATGATGCGACGAATTGGCTCCGCGTGCCTGCTGCTGCTCATGACCTCCACAGCCAGCCATGCACTGGACAGCGAGCAGAGGCGAGGAAAAGCGCTCTTGCAAAGCCTTTGCAGCCGATGCCATGCGATAGGTCCCGTCGGCGCGAGCCCGCATCCCGACGCGCCACCGTTCCGGACCTTTGGTGACAGCAAACTCTACGACGACGATTTTGCCCAGCGACTGCAGACCGGCCTCTCGACCATCCACAAGGACATGCCGAGCTTCCGGTTCGATCGGGCCGATGCCGAGGCTGCGGTCAATTATCTCAAGGCGATTCAGGTCCGCCCCAAGCGGCGGTGACACGTCGGCGCCATCCGCCGGTCTGGAACGGGACTTGTGCGTTGCGGTTGCCCGTTCCCGTCCCCTTTCCGCGGCCCGGCTGCGGCCGGAGCACGCACGATGACGCCACCAAGCCAGGTCCTGCACACCGACGGCCTGCCGCTGCCGCAGCGGACCTGGGCGATCGTGACCATCGCTCTCGGCATCGTGCTCGCGGTCGTCGACGGCGCGATTGCCAATGTGGCGTTGCCGACGATTGCCCGCGACCTCAATGCCAGCCCCGCCTTCTCGATCTGGATCGTCAATGGCTATCAGCTCGCGGTCACGATCTCGCTGCTGCCGCTCGCATCGCTGGGCGAGATCATCGGCTATCGCCGGGTCTATCTCGCTGGCCTCGTGCTGTTCACGGCTGCCTCGTTGTTCTGCGCGCTCGCCGACAGCCTGCTCCTGCTGACGCTCGCGCGCATCCTGCAGGGCTTTGGCGCCGCCGGCATCCTCAGCGTCAACTCGGCGCTGGTGCGCTTCACCTACCCACAGGCGCTGCTCGGCCGCGGCATCGGCATCAACGCGATGGTGGTCGCCGTCTCGGCTGCGGTCGGACCGACCATCGCCGCCGGCATCCTCGCGGTCGGCAGCTGGCCCTGGCTGTTCGCGATCAACGTGCCGCTCGGCATCGTCACCTTCGTCTTCGGCTTCCGCTTCCTGCCGCACACGCCGCGCGCGTCGCACATGTTCGACTGGCAGAGCGCGGCACTCAGCGCGGTGACCTTCGGCTTTCTCATCGCGGCCGTCGACAGCCTCGGTCACGGCGAAGCGCTGGTCACCTGCGCCATCGAGTTCGTCGTCGCCGTCACGGCCGGCGTGTGGCTGGTGTACCGCCAGACCCACATGGCCTCGCCGCTGCTGCCGCTCGATCTGCTCCGCATCCCGGTGTTTGCGCTGTCGATCGCGACCTCGATCTCGTCGTTCTGCGGCCAGATGCTCGCCTTCGTCGCCATTCCGTTCTATCTCGAGAGCCATTTCGGCTATTCGCCGGTGCAGATGGGCCTCCTGATCACGCCCTGGCCGATCGCGGTCGGCCTGACCGCCCCTATCGCGGGCCGGCTGGTGGAGCGGGTGCCGGCCGGTCTGCTCGGCGGCATCGGCCTCGTCATCTTTGCGCTCGGGCTCGGCGCGCTCGGCCTGCTGCCGCGCGAGCCGTCGTCATGGGACGTCGTCTGGCGGATGGCGCTGGCCGGCTGCGGCTTCGGCCTGTTTCAGACCCCGAACAACCGCACCATGATCGCGGCCGCCCCGCGTGAGCGCGCCGGCGGCGCCAGCGGGATGCTCGGCACCGCGCGCCTGCTGGGTCAAACGACGGGCGCCGCGCTGGTCGCGATGTTTCTCGCCCTCGATCCGGCCGATGGCACGCGGTTGTCGCTCCTGACCGGGGTCGGCTTCGCCCTGGTCGGCGCATTCCTGAGCATGCTGCGCCTCTCGCCGGCCGGCTCGCGCGGCGCCGAGCATGTGCGGGTCCAGGACGGTCAGCGGTTGAAGGGCGAATAGGTCATGACCGATTGGACGATGCTCGCTTTGCTCGCACTCGCCGCGTTCGGCTCGGGCATCGTCAATGCGCTGGCCGGCGGCGGCGCCTTTCTGACCTTCCCGACCCTGCTCGCGGCGGGGATTCCCGCGATTGACGCCAACGCTTCCAGCACCGTGGCGCTCTGCCCCGGTCAGTTCGTCAGCGCCTTCGCCTCGCGCGAGATCCTGAACGATCCCAAAGCCGCATGGCGCAGCGACCTCGTCCGGCTGTCGATCATCAGCCTGATCGGCGGCACGCTTGGCGCGGTGCTGCTGCTGGTGACGCCATCGGATGCGTTCAGCCGGCTGGTGCCGTGGCTGCTTCTGTTCGCAACCGCCGTGTTCGCGTTCGGCATGCGCTTCACCCCGAAGGATGGCGCGCGCTGGCTTGGGCCCGTGACCATCCAGGCCGTCCAGTTCGTGATCGCGATCTATGGCGGCTATTTCGGCGGCGGCATCGGCATCCTGATGCTGGCCGCTCTGGTGTTCTACGGGATGCGCGACATCCGCGCCATGAACGGCCTGAAGATCTGGCTGGCGGCGCTGATGAACATCATGGCCTCGGCGATCTTCGCATTCTCGGGCCGCGTGCATTGGCTGGAGACGCTGACGATGATGTGCACGGGCATGCTTGGCGGCTTCGTCGGCGCACGGCTCGGCCAGATCATCCCGCCGGTTTACGTGCGCCGCTTCATCATCGCGGTCGGCTGCGGCCTGACGGTCTACTTTTTCGTCAAGCCGGCCTGAGGGCACGAGCCCCTTATCACCCCTGATGCTCAGCGCCGGGGTGATCCTGGATCAGATGCATTCCGCAGTTCGTCACCTCAGCCTCGCAAAGATGGAGGAGCATTGCGGGCTGTGTCATAGGGTGGTACACTGCCTCAAACGGGGCGGCACGATGATCGTGAGCTTTCGGGATGACTGGCTGCATCGGTTCTCGTCGACGACGTCAGGTCCAACAAAATCCCGGCGGATCTGGAAGACAGGCTGTTCCGGAAGCTCCAGTTGATCGACGATGCCGCCACCGACGGCGATTTGCGGTCCCCGCCGAGCAATCATTTCGAGAAGCTGCGCGGCCATCTCGACGGCTTTCATTGCATCCGCGTCAACAAGCGCTGGCGGCTGGTGTTTCGCCGGCACGGCGGCCGCGGCGAGGCGACCGATCTCTATCTTGATGACCACAGCTACGAGTGAGCCCCATCCATGCTGATGACCAAACGCAAGCCGGCGACGGTGGCCGAGATCCTTGTCGAGGAGTTCATGCAGCCGCTCGGGCTGACGCAGACCGCGCTGGCGGCAGCGATGGGTGCGCAGCGCAAGCACGTCAACGAGCTCTGCAACGGCAAGCGCAACGTCACCGCCGCCACCGCCCTCATCCTCGCCCGCGTGTTCGGCAACAGCGCGGAGTTTTGGCTCAACGTCCAGCGCCGCACAGACCTTTGGAACGCGCTGCATTCGCCACGTGACCGCAAGCGGATCGACCGCGCGAAGCCGCTCAATTCGGCAGCGTGAGCCCCGGTCCACCCCTCCAGATCGAGGATCGGAAAAACAAAGCCGACACGACGTGGCGGGGGCGCGGCCCAAGGGAGAGAGCGTCTCGACCAAGCTTTCCCGACCAAATAGACGAGTGCTGAAGAGAAGAGGCCCAACAAAAAGGCCGGCGAAACGCCGGCCTTTTCATTCAATGGTATCGTCAGGGCATCACGCCTTCACCAGCGGTCCCTTCGGAGCGGGCCCCTTCGGGCCGCCGCCGCCGGACTTCGGCTTGCGCTTGCGCGCGGCCGGCACCTCCGACTTCGGCGTGACCGGCCCCTCGACGAACTCGAAGCCGATCTTCTCGTCCACGCCGGACTCGTCCTTGACGAGGACGACACGGACGTGGCCGCCACCCTTCAGCTGGCCGAACAGCACCTCGTCGGCCAGCGGCTTCTTGATGTGCTCCTGGATCACGCGGCCCATCGGACGCGCGCCCATCTGCTCGTCATAGCCGTGCTGGATCAGCCAGCTCTTGGCCGGCTCGGACAGCTCGATCGTGACGTCGCGATCGGCCAGCTGGGCTTCGAGCTGCAGCACGAACTTCTCGACGACCATTCCGATCACCTCGACGTTGAGGTGCGCGAACGAGACGATGGAGTCGAGACGGTTGCGGAACTCCGGCGCGAACTGCCGGTTGATCGCCTCGTGGTCGTCGCCTTCCCGCTTCGAGCGGTGGAAGCCGAACGCCTGCTTGGCCATGTCGGCGGCGCCCGCATTCGTGGTCATGATCAGGATCACGTTGCGGAAGTTGACCTGCTTGCCGTTGTGGTCGGTGAGCCGGCCATGGTCCATGATCTGCAACAGCACGTTGTACAGATCCGGATGCGCCTTCTCGATCTCGTCCAGCAGCACCACGCAATGCGGATGCTGGTCGACGCCATCGGTCAGCAGACCTCCCTGGTCGAAGCCGACATAGCCGGGAGGCGCGCCGATCAGGCGCGACACGGTGTGCCGCTCCATGTACTCGGACATGTCGAAGCGCAGCAGCTCGACGCCCAAGGTCGCAGCGAGCTGCTTGGCGACCTCGGTCTTGCCCACACCGGTCGGACCCGAGAACAGATAGCAGCCGATCGGCTTCTCCGGCTCGCGCAGGCCGGCCCGCGCCAGCTTGATCGAGGCCGACAGCGATTCGATCGCCTTGTCCTGCCCGAACACGACACGCTTGAGCGTCTGCTCGAGATGCTTGAGCACCTCGGCATCGTCCTTCGACACGCTCTTCGGCGGGATCCGAGCCATGGTGGCGATCGTGGTCTCGATCTCCTTGATGCCGATCGTCTTCTTGCGCTTGTTCTCGGCGAGCAGCATCTGCGCCGCGCCCGACTCGTCGATCACGTCGATCGCCTTGTCCGGCAGCTTGCGGTCGTGGATGTAGCGCGACGACAGCTGCACCGCGGCCTCGATGGCCTCGTTGGTGTACTTCAGGCGGTGATAGTCCTCGAAATACGGCTTCAGGCCCTTGAGGATCGCGATTGCATCCTCGACCGAGGGCTCATTGACGTCGATCTTCTGGAACCTGCGCACCAGCGCGCGGTCCTTCTCGAAGTGCTGGCGATACTCCTTGTAGGTCGTCGAGCCCATGCAGCGGATCGAGCCCGAAGCCAGCGCCGGCTTGAGCAGGTTCGATGCATCCATCGCCCCGCCCGACGTCGCGCCCGCACCGATCACGGTGTGGATCTCGTCGATGAACAGGATCGCGTTCGGATGCGCCTCGAGCTCCTTGAGGACCTGCTTCAGCCGCTCCTCGAAGTCACCGCGATAGCGCGTGCCGGCCAGCAGCGTTCCCATGTCCAGCGAGAACACGGTGGCCGCCGACAGCACCTCTGGAACCTCGCTGTCGACGATGCGCTTGGCAAGGCCTTCGGCGATCGCGGTCTTGCCGACGCCGGCTTCACCGACGAACAGCGGGTTGTTCTTCTGGCGTCGGCAGAGCACCTGGATGGCGCGGTTGATCTCGGAGTTGCGGCCGATCACCGGATCGATCTTGCCGTCGCGAGCCTTCTTGTTGAGATTGACGCAATAGGTTTCCAGCGCCTCGCCCTTTTTCTTGGAGTCCTCACTGCCCTTGGTCTCCGTCTCCTCGTCGACGCCGCGAACCGGGCGCGCTTCGGAAACACCAGGGCGCTTGGCGATGCCGTGGCTGATGTAGTTCACGGCGTCGTAGCGCGTCATGTCCTGCTCTTGCAGGAAGTAGGCGGCGTGGCTCTCGCGCTCGGCGAAGATCGCGATCAGCACGTTGGCGCCGGTCACCTCTTCGCGGCCCGACGACTGAACGTGAATCACCGCGCGTTGGATCACGCGCTGGAAACCCGCGGTCGGCTTGGCGTCGTCGCTGCCGTCCGTGACCAGATTTTCGAACTCGGTTTCGAGATAATTGACGAGACTGCCGCGCAGCTTGTCGAGGTCGACGCTGCACGCGCGCATCACGGCCGCTGCATCGCTGTCATCGATCAAGGACAAGAGGAGATGTTCCAATGTCGCGTATTGATGATGACGCTCGTTGGCAATCGCCAGCGCACGATGCAGGGATTGTTCAAGGCTTTGAGAAAAAGTCGGCATGCGCGTCCTCTGTGGCCCCCTGCCATCATGATCGCCGCCGCCCGGTCAGGCAACAACAACCTTTGTCAAATATAGTTATAACCGAGTGCGACAAAAGACCGGTCGGGCGGCTCGATTACGCGTTCACTCGATCGTCAATGCAAAACCCGTTCCGATTGTGACGCATCCGATTGTGACGCGTCCGACTGCGACAGCCGCGGCGAGCGATCTCCGGGGCAAGGGTCCGGCTTGGACCGAGACGCCACACCGGCCGTAATTCCCCGGACCAGCCCATCTCGCGGCGCTTAACACAGGGACCTGCGACGGCCCGTTGAGCGCTCGCGCCAGGCAGATCCTGCTGCGCAGACCCGCCCTATTTCTTCTCCATCACACACTGCAACGGGTGCTGGTGCTTGCGAGCGAAATCCATCACCTGGGTCACCTTGGTCTCGGCGATCTCGTAAGTGAAAACGCCGCACTCCCCGATGCCATGATGGTGCACATGGAGCATGATCTTGGTCGCGGCCTCGACGTCCTTGTTGAAGAACTTCTCCAGGACGTGAACGACGAATTCCATCGGCGTGTAATCGTCGTTCAAAATCAGAACGCGATAGAGATTGGGGCGTTTGGTCTTCGGCTTCACCTTGGTGATCACGGACGTGACCGGACCACCGGTGCCACCGGACTTGTTGTCGTTATTGCTCATCCTAGGTGCGGATCGGTTCAATCTGGAATTTGGCTGCGACATCTTGCACGCGTTAGATAATGTTGCGAGGACACCAATAAAGGGTTTCCCGCACTGTCCCCTCCGGGCCGCTTCCGCCACCCGGTCCTGCGTTCCAGATCGCCTGTCCCTGCCGACCGGCCCGATCGGACCGACTCCAGGAATATGGGTCAGCGGCCGGTTTGCCGCAAGCGCGTCCCCATGACGGAACGACGCTCCGGCAGGACCGATTCCCTGCCCCGGCGATGAGTCCAAAGGTTAATCAAACCGGTGGCATTTTACAAAGCCGATTCACCGGGCGTTGACAGGGAACCCGCGCGCCGTGCGAACGAGGCGCCATGCTGCGGGATTTGCAGCGTTTTTCGAGGATTCGATTCACCCACCCTTGACGATCCGGGCGCCAGATGGCCGCAGACATCATCATTGGTGAGCGATATGACCGCTGCGACCCTCGTCCGCTTCTGCCGCCATACCGTGCGACGCTTCGCCCGCGACAACCGGGGCAACATTGCGGTGACCTTTGCCATCGCGCTCTTGCCGATCCTGGCCTTCGTCGGGGCCGGCGTCGACTACAGCCGCGCCAATGCCGCAAAATCGTCGATGCAGGCCGCGCTGGATTCGACCGCGCTGATGCTCTCGCGCGATCTGGCCCAGGGAACGATCACCTCGGCCGACATCGGAGCGAAGGCATCGGCCTATTTCAAGGCGCTCTACACCAGCGCGGACGCCAAGAGCGTCGCGGTGACCGCCAACTATACCGCTTCGAGCAGCTCCTCGGCGTCCAACATCCAGCTCACCGCCTCCGGCCAGATCGTCACCCAATTCATGAAGCTCGCAGGCTTCCCGACGATGGACTTCAGCACCAAGGCGACCACGACCTGGGGTGACGTGAAGATGCGGGTCGCGCTCGCGCTGGACAATACCGGCTCGATGGCCTCCAGCAACAAGATGACGGCGCTGCAGAACGCGGTCGCCGGCAGCGGCGGCCTGATCGATCAGCTCAGCGCGCTCGCCAAGACCCCGGGCGACGTCTACATCTCCGTCATTCCGTTCGCCAAGGTCGTCAACGTCGGCGCCAGCAACTACACCCAGAACTGGATCGACTGGACCGATTGGCAGAATCCGCCCACGATCCAGCCCAATAACGGCTCCTATCAGGCCGCAATCCCGAACGGGAGCTACACCCAGGCGCAGTGGGACATGGTGGGACCGGGATCGTCCTGTCCGTTCAGGTCCAGCAACGGCTTCCCCTACTTCTCCTGCGTCAGCGAGCCGACAACGGGAAGCTCCAGTGCCTCGCGAATCCCATCGAGCGGGACCTACAACGGGTACATCTGCCCCGGCTACGATTCCGCCTCGCACAGCTACTATAACGGCTGCTGGACCAGCGTGCAGACCAGCACCCGGGTGAACTGGTGCACCGGCAGCAACTGCAGCTGTCAGACCAGCGGCAGCAACATTCCGAACAGCACCTGTAGCTGCACCGGCAGCAATTCCAGCACCGTCTGCAAGGTCAACACCTTCACGCATACCTGGATCGCCAACGCCAAGAGCACCTGGACCGGCTGCGTCGTCGACCGCACCCAGCCGAATGACGCGAACGCCGTCTCGCCCGCGACATCCGATGTCACGACGCTGTTTCCGGCCAACCAGCACATGGAGAACAGCACCCAGTACTGCAGCAGCAGCGCCTCAACGAAGCTCGCCCAGATCGTGCCGCTCAGCTACAATTGGAGCTCGCTGAAGAGCGCCGTCAACGCCATGGAGCCGACCGGCGGCACCAACCAGGCGATCGGCATGGCCTGGGCGGTGCAATCGCTGATCCCGAACGGCGTGCTGGGGGCGCCTGCCGAGGACGCCAACACCACCTACAACCGCGTCATCATCCTGCTGTCGGACGGCCTGAACACCGAGGACCGCTGGCCTGAATACGGCAACGGCTCCAGCCAGGCCTCGGGCAATCCGATCGACGCGCGCCAGGCCCTGCTCTGCTCGAACCTCAAGAACAGCAAGGACGCCAAGGGCAATTCGATGTACACGATCTACACGATCCAGGTGAACACGAGCTCGCCCGCCGATCCGACCTCGACCGTGCTGCAGAACTGCGCCAGCAGCCCTGACAAGTTCTACATGCTGACCAGCTCGAGCCAGATCGTGACCACCTTCAACTCCATCGGAACCGCGCTGTCGAAGCTGCGTGTCGCCAAATAGCAGCTGTCGCTGCCGGGAACACCGATCGCATCAAGCAACAAAAAAGCCCGGCGCGAGCCGGGCTTTCCGCTGTCACCTCGCGATGGCTGCGATCAATGCGCGGCCGGCGGAGTGAACTTGGCAGCGAAACCTTCGAGCGGCTTGAACGCCTGCTTGGCGAGGTCCGAATACAGGCCGGCGATCTTCTGGGAATCGGCGACGAAGGTCTCGTAGGCCGACTTGGCGTATTCGGTCTGAACCTCGAGCACCTTGTCGAGCGACTTCACGCCCGAGAGCTTCTCGACGAACGACTTGGTGTCTTCGAACGACTTCTTGGTGTAGTCGCCATAGGCCGTGGCGATCGCATGCAGGCCGTTCTGGACCGTGGTCGCGGAGTTCACGACCGTCTCGAACTGCTCTTTGCCGTAGTTCTGAATGTCTTCAACCTTAAACATGTGGCATTCCTTTCCCTGACTTTTGCGCCGCAGGGAGGCCCCGGCTCCCTGACGCAGTCCCAATATAGTGCACCGCACAATAGAAATCAAGAATCTTGTGCAATGCACCATCATGGGCATTGCTTCGCGCCGAAGTCTGCTAGTGGCTCAGATCGCTTCACGTCGGGCCAATTCGACCGAAATCCCCGGGTTCGGCGCAAGGTTTCTTTAATCCTTTGGCAACTCGACCGTCCTAACCTCTCCTGTGGTCCCGGCCAGCGTCGGCCGAACCGTAAAGCTGTTCTAAAACAGCGTCTTAACAAAACCTCAGTTCGGGCCCTTCGATGCATGACCGCGTCGAGGCGCAAACTGGAGGTCCGACAGGCAAGATCACGGGAGCGTTTTGGCACAATTTCGCCTTACGGGCCGGTGATCACGTCAGAAATTGGACGGGGATTTCATGCTTCGCAAAAACTTGGCTTCCTCGCGCCTGCTGCGGGTTGGCGTCTACGGGCTGCTCACCTTCACGGTGGCGGCAGTGGTCACGGTCGACAGCGCGGAAGCGCGCCGGCGCCATCGGCACCATCATGCGCGCCACTCCCCCCATAATGACGAGGGCAGCTACAGCCCGGCATTCGCCTCGATCGTCGTCGACGGCAATTCCGGCGCGACGCTGACCGCGACCAATCCGGACGCGCTGCGGCACCCCGCCTCGCTCACCAAGATCATGACGCTCTATCTGCTGTTCGAGCGCCTCGAGGCCGGCAAGATGAAGCTCGATACCGAGATGCCGGTGTCGGAGCACGCCTCCGAGCAGTCGCCGACCAAGCTCGGCCTGCGCCCCGGCCAGAGCATCCGCGTCGAGGATGCGATCAAGGGCCTGGTGACGCGCTCGGCCAACGACGCCGCCGTGGTCATCGCGGAAGCGATCGGCGGCGACGAGGATGAGTTCGCCAAGATGATGACGCGCAAGGCGCGCTCACTCGGCATGAGCCGCACCACCTATGTCAACGCCTCCGGTCTTCCGGCCGACGCCCAGATCACGACGGCACGCGACCAGTCGATCCTCGGCCGCGCGATCCAGGACCGCTTCCCGCGCTACTATCGCTATTTCTCGACGGTGGTGTTCAATTATCGCGGCCAGTCGATCCGCAACCACAATCACCTGCTCGGCAGCGTCGAGGGCATCGACGGCATCAAGACCGGCTATACCCGCGCCTCCGGCTTCAACATCGTGACCTCGCTCCGTCGCGGCAACCGCCATCTGGTCGGCGTCGTGCTCGGCGGCCGCAGCGGCGGCTCGCGCGACGCGATCATGCGCAACCTGCTGGCCGAGAATCTCGACAAGGGCGCGACCCGCCGCACCGTGGCGGCGATCGGCGAGCGCGGCGGATCGGATGCCGGCGACAGCGCCGACCAGGGCACCGTCCAGCTCGCCTCGGCTGCGCCGGAGACGCCGGCGCCGAGCCGCACCGCCAAGCTGATGTCGACCCTCTCCGAAGCCACCGCGGCGCTGCCGCCATCGGCGCCGAAGGAGGCCAGAGTCGAGCCTGCACCGATGACCTCCGGCGTGATCCAGAACCAGCCGATGTCGCTCGTTCCCGGCTCGACCGAGCCGATGAAGCCAGTCAAGGTCAGGACGGTTCAGGTCAAGGCTGGCGCCGTCAAGCTCGCCACCGCCGCGCCGCAACCGGTTGCCCCTGCTCCCGCGCCGTTCGCGCAGCGCGTCGAGGCCATCGAACCGGCGCCGCCGATCGTCCGCGCCGAGGCCCCGCGTCCCGAGCTGCCGCCGCAGCCTGCGGGTCACGGCACCGGCAACGGCATTCTCGGCGTGCTGCCGGCCTCCAGCCTGCCGCCCGCCTCGTCGCAGGCCATGGCCTATGCTGCGCCGCCCGCCCCGCCGTCGCAGCCGCCGACGCAGTTGGCGTCCGCCAGCCCTGCGGCAGAGGTTCCGGTGCGCTCCGCCGTGGCACGTAGCGGCTGGATCATCCAGGTCGGCGCGCTCGACAGCGAGGCCGAGGCGCAGAAGCGGATCGAGGCCGCGCGCAGCTCGGCGCAGGGCCTGCTGAGCAAGGCGGATCCTTTCACCGAGACGATCTCCAAAGGTGACAAGACGCTGATCCGCGCCCGCTTCGCCGGTCTCGATCGCGATCAGGCCGAAGCGGTGTGCAAGAAGCTGAAGCGCGCCGACATCTCCTGCATGACCGTGCACAACTAACGCACATCACCATAGCAGCCGATGAGGCCCGCGCGACACACGCGCGGGCCTTTTCTTTTGCGGACAGCCCCGGCAGTGCGTCGGCCCAACCGGTGAAAACCACTCGTCAAGGAATTGCCGCTAGAACTTTTTCACCATGACGAATGATCGCGCCTGACGAAGTCGAGAGCAGCAGGCGTCGTTTCACTGCGGTGGAAGCGGGTTCGGTGTTGTGGCGTTGGTGGCGTTGCCGGAGTTAGCCGTGATGCGTACGAAGCAGAGTATCCTTGGCCTCGTTCACCCGGGCGGCGAGATACGTCGACCCCCCTTGGTCGGGATGCAGTTTCTTCATGAGCGCACGGTGGGCACGCCCGATCTCGTCACGCCCCGCGCCCGGCTGCAGGCCAAGGATCTGATAGGCCTCCTCCGCCGTCATTTTGGAGCTCGACGCCGCGCGGCGCTGCCCCCCTGCCGCATCGCGCTGCGCGTGCTGACGCCAGGCGGGAAACCGGCGGTCCAGATAAGTTTCAAGTAGCGAGACGCTGTCGGCGTCGAGGCTTGGCAGCATCGCTGCGAGCTGCGGCAGATCGAACTCGTCCAACGCACGGCCGGCATGAGCGCCGGCGACGAAGCGCCCCTGCAGCTGGCCGCTGTCATGGTCGAGCATCATCTCGATCGCGGGCGAGCGCACCCGCGAGCTCTGACCGGAGGAGCGCGCTCCGCCCAGCCCGAACATGCTGCCGACATTGCCGAGACCACCCGGCGACCAGCCCAGCAGCCCTGCCCCGAACAACCCGATCGGAATCGCCACCACCAGCTCGCCGCGAAGGCCGGTGAAGGCCGCCACCGCGAGACAAGCGATGCCCCCGGCGAACTTGATCGCACGCGCCAGGGCCGCCGGATTGGCGTTCCGGAGCATCTGCAGCAACAGATAGAGGGTGATGACGGCGACGGCGCCCGCGATCAGTGTCATCGGCGGAATATAGGGCGTGTCGCGGCAAAAAGCATGACCGGCCCGACGTGACGCCGGTGGCTTCAACAGGCGTGTCGAGCCAGCCGACCGCGCTCGTTCGATACCCTGCTCATTTCATCTGCCCGATCAGGCGTGCCGCCCCGCCCTCCGACGCCGCCAGGCGGAGCAGCGCGTCACGGCCGCCCGCGGCGTAGGCCGCGGCCGCGCGCAGCAGATCCCGCAATTGAGCGGCGGCGCCCGGATCGAAGCGGCACCACGCCCCGCCGGACAGCTGGGCGATCTCGCGAAACGCCTGTTCGGCAACGGGGTCGTTGCCTTCCTGGAACATGAAGAGCGGGACCTTCAACAGCCCGAGCTCGCCGGCCCGTGCACAAAGCTCGTCGACGTTTTCCTCCATGGCATCGCCCACGAAGACGACGGCGCGGATCCGCGCCGATGTGGCGTGGCGGCGGGCCTCGGCGAGAACCTTGCCGATCTGGGTCTTGCCGCCCCGGCAGTCGATCTTGCCCATCAGGCGGGCGAGCTCGGTGCTGTCTGAGATCCAGCCCGTGGCACGGCACTCGTTGAAGCCCCGGTAGTAGACCAGCCGCACATCGAGGCTGCCCAGCGCCGCGGCCTCGCGGAACATGTCGGCTTGGAGCGCACAGGCCATGTCCCAGGTGGGCTGCCGGCTCAGGGTCGCATCGAGGGCAAAGACCAGGCGGCCCCGGCTTTCGGACGCGGCCACGGCGCGGCCTGCGCAACGAAATCTGCGATCGCGTCGGTGCTGGACCGCTCGGTTTCAGGCAACCGATGGCCGTCGGTCCCATCGTCCGACGGAGTGATCGAGCCAGAACTGGGTTTGAAAGGTCCCCGGACCATGTGCACGCACCTGCTTGGATGCGCATGGATGTGGGCAGGCGCCCCGGCAGCTTCAATGAGCGACGCAGCCACTCGGGCCAAGTCTCGGGTCGCGTCGCAGAGGCGCGCGCCGCATCCCGAGCATGTCCTCGGATCAGCTGATCGCGCCTCGTCCCCGTACGATCAGTTCGTCAGCGCCTTGGTTGGGGCCGCGGCCTTGCCGACCGGCGCATAAGGCGGAACCGGGCCGGGATCGAGCAAGGGGGTCTTGGTCTTCACCGGCGCGATGGCGCTGGAACTGTCGCTGTCGGCCAGGAACTTGTCGAGCATGGCCTGGATCGACGACTTGGCATCGTCGGGCCCGGTATCACGCATGTCATTGTGCTGGAAGTCGGTGTTGACGACCGTGATGCCTTCCTTCTCGCAGATGTCGTCGCTCGGGATCACACCAGGATCCGTCTTGAACTGCGGATCCTTGGAGCGGAACGACAGGATCTTGAACTTGCCGTCGGTCACGAAGGGAACGCGCAGATTGTCGAGCGTGACGACCTTCTTGACGTCGTCGGGATACTGCTTGGCGAAATACATCGAGATGTCGCCACCCATCGAATGGCCGACCATGGTCAGGTGGTCGTAGTCCGCATTCGGCTGCAGCTGGCGCATCTGCTCGACGGCGAACCTGATATTGGCGACGCCGCGTTGGATCTGCGGCAGGCGGCCGACATAGGGCTCACCGACCTTGGTCACCATCGGCGGATCGGTCGGCAGGTCATGCTGGATGCTCACCGCCATGTAGCCGCGGGCGGCAAACACGTTGGCCACGAACGAGTACTCGGTGAACTTGACGGTATTGCCGTGATTGAGGATCGCTACCGGAAGCTTGATCATGCCGGCCTCGGCCTGCATCTCCTTGTCACGACGGATGGCCACGGCGACCTCGACGAGGCGATTGCCGCGGGAGGCGTCATAGAACCTGACGGTTTCGTGCCGGATCGCCCACTTGCTGGCAGTGAAGTAGCCGACGGCCGCCAGCACGCTGACGGACAACAGGACGGTTATTCCACGCTTCATGTTCGTTCCTCGGGAGCTACAATCAAAGGTAGTTTAAGACCTGTAAGACTCTCGTGACCCGTGGTGTCTAATATATGTAACGGGGCTGTGACAGGAAGGCTAAATGTTGTGTATCCATCGCCCGTTCGTTGTGCGGCGCACCTAGTTGCTGTGCAGCATACCGTCACGTCGCGCTTCCCATGTGACGTGAACCCTCAACGTCGGGTTCAAATCAGTCATGAATTTGACGGTAATCTAGCGAAAACTGTGGCTTCGGCGTTGACCTGAGACAAATCCGCCGGCCCGGCCGACGCCCTGCACCGCGACCGCCTGATCCCGTTGCACTGACGATTAGCCGAAGCGTCGGCGCTCATTCAAGGCGCACGATGTCTCAGGCCGCCGCAACCGCCGGCTCAGCTCACTGTTCAGGATGACGACAACGGGATGACGGCCATCGGACGGGCGCTGAGGTCGCGGCGGTTTGCGCCCCCCGCGCGGTCGACGGGTTCAGGCGCTGATGATGTCGTGCAGGTCGAGCGGCTTGTCGACCTGGGCAAACCATTCGGCCCGGTTGGCGGCGCGGCGGCGGCCGCGTTCGTCGAGCGGCAGCTTGAGCTGGCGCAGCAGGCTCGTGACCTCCTCCCGCGCCGTGACATGGCCGAGATTGGGGCGCGTGCCGAGCGTCGCTTCGTCGATGTCGTCCAGCGCGGTCAGCCCGCGCGGGAAGAACTCGCGATACACGACCCGCTCGGCAAAGCCGTCGATGGCGCGGAAGCCGAGCCGCAGCGACAGATCCTTCAGGCCCTCGGCCACCAATTGCTTGTTGCGCGAGCCGAGCATCGACAGCCGGTTGCGGACCACGATCCAGTCGGTCATGGCACCGTCGATCTGGCGGCGCTTGCGCCGGACGTCGCGCACCATCTCGGCGTAGTGACTCTCTCCGGTCACCGCATAGGTCGCGGCGTCGACCGTTCCGAGCACGTCGAAATCGAGGAAGCTGTCGTTGATCGGGGTAACCAGCGTGTCGGCCATCGAATGCGCGAGACGCATCAGGTAGCTGTCGTTGCCGGGCGTATCGATGACGATGAAATCGAACGACCGTTCGACCGCACTCACCGCCTCCATGAACTGCTGGAACTCGGTGTTCTCGTTCTCGTCGATCTGCAAGGTCTGGCCGAGCTGGATGCAATAGTGCGTCGGCAGCTCGAGGCGCAGGCCGGTGCGACGGGCCCAGGCGCTGCGATTGTTGATGTAGTGGGTGAAGCTCTGCTGACGACAGTCGAGATCGATGGTGGCGACGCGCTGGCCAGCCTTGAGAAGTGCAACGGCGATGTGCAGGGCGGTGGTGGACTTGCCAGACCCGCCCTTCTCGTTTCCAAGCACAACCACGTGGGCCGAGCCCGATTGTCCTTGGCTAGTCTGCACCAGCATGTTTTCGACCCCTTACGATCATCTTCGAGTCACGGTCGTCTGCGGTCAAGTGAAATGCATCATCATCGTGAATCCCACGGGGGACGCATCCTCCGCTACTACTTGACGCGCGCGTTTACCAACGCCGCATTTGCTGCGGAGACGTGCTAACAGGCGTATTCAAGTAAGCTGAGCGGCTTGTCGCGTTCTTGTGAAAGGCAGTCGCCCGAGCGTCAAGGCCGAACAGAAAATCCGCGTTTTTTCGCTGTGAGATCGAGCAAAAATGTCACGACCCCCGCACGTCGCCCGCACCATTCCGGCCCTCCGACGCGAGCTCGACGGCTTGCGTGCGCGAAAAGCCAGCATCGCGCTCGTGCCGACGATGGGGGCGCTGCATGAAGGCCACATCTCGCTCGTTCGGCTGGCGAAGCGTCGCGCCGACAAGGTCGTCGTCTCGATCTTCGTCAACCCGACTCAATTCGCGCCGACAGAGGATTTCGGCTCGTACCCGCGTACCTGGAAAGAGGATGTTGCAAAGCTGGCGGCGGAGCGCGTCGATCTGATCTGGCACCCCGACGCGAAGGCGATGTACCCGGACGGCTTCGTGACGCGGATTGTGCCCGAGGGCGCGGCGCTGGCCGGACTGGAGGATCGCTTCCGGCCGCATTTCTTCGGCGGCGTGGCGACCGTGGTCGCCAAGCTGTTCACGCAATGCCGGCCCGACGTCGCGATCTTCGGCGAGAAGGACTATCAGCAGCTCCGCGTCGTCGCACAGATGGCGCGCGACCTCGATCTGGGCGTGCGCGTCGTCGGCTCCCGTACGGTGCGCGAACGCGACGGTCTCGCGATGTCCTCGCGCAATGTCTATCTCAGTGCAGAGCAGCGCCGTGTTGCACCGACGCTACACCGGGTGCTGAAGGAGATCGCGACGCGGCTGCGCGCGGGCGAGGACATGCGGCAGGCCGTTCGTGATGGCGCTGCCGCGATCACCGAAGCCGGCTTTGCCTTGGACTATCTCGAGGTCCGCCACGCGGAGACACTGGCGCCGATCGGCCCGAAGGAGTCGGGGCCGAAGCGAATTCTGGTCGCCGCCAAGATCGGAACCACGCGACTGATCGACAACATCGCGGCCTGAGGTCCGTGCGAGGCCGCACCCGTCGCAATGACTGCGCCCCCAGCAACTGGCACCGCGCAGGGGATGGTCTGTGTTCCAAGAGGGACCCGCGGCCCGCGATGCGCCCACGCGCCGCACGGTGAACTTGAGCCGCTACAGCAGCCCCAGATCCCGCAGCTCACGCCGCAGCGGCTCGGGCATGGCCTCGACGCCGGCGGCGCTGGCCTTGCCGAGATCGGCGGGAGCATCCTCCGCGGTGAGATAGCGCCAGCCCTGGAACGGGCGCATCGGTCGCGGCGACACGGCAATCACCTTCGGCTGCATGATGATGCGGCAGCGTCCGATGCCGTCGCCGTCGCGAAACGGCTCGATGCCGACGATCTTCTCGCGCGCAGCGACCTCGCCGCGAATCACCCAGTACAGCGAGCCGCCGCCGAGAATGTCCTCGACCCGTTTCGGCGTCATCCGCGTGACGTGCACGTGCTGCTGCGGCAGGCCCTTCTTCTTGGCCGCGAGCATGCGCTCGGCGATCCATTCCTTGAGCTCTTTGACCGACTCGCAGCCGACGGCCAGCTTGATCAGATGCAGGGGCATGATGGCGGTTCGATCAGCGGGCTCTATTCGTCCTTGGCAGCCGGCTCGGCCGCCTCAGGCGCGGCCTGCGGCGCTGCCGCCGGCGGCTTTGGCCTCGGGGCCGCCGCCTTCTTGGCCGCGGGGGGCGCCTGCGCATGGCTCGCCGCGACGCTGGCCGGCGCAGCCGGTGCCGGCGCGAGCTGCGTCGGCGGCTTTGGCGCCGCCGCAGGCGCGGCCGACCGCGTCGAGGCCGTCGGCTCAGGGTTCATGATGCTGACCGGCGGGGTATTCGCCGAGCTGGGAAACTCCGCAGTCGTAGGCTTGCCGGACGGCGCCGCGGGCGCCAGGCCGGCGAAAGTGCCGGCGGCCGGCTGCTGACCCGCAGCGGCTGGCGGCGCGTTCCACTGCGAGGCATAGCGCGTCACCAGCCCCTCATAGGTCCGGCCTTCCATGTTGTTGACGAGCTGCTGGCGGTCCGCCACGGCACGGAACATCACGCAGTCGGTCGGCGTGCAGCGGTCGCGCGTCAGCAGCACATAAGCCATCAGGCCATAGCGATCGCGCTCCACGGCACGGCGGAGCGCCAGCAATTCGGCGGTCATGACCTTGTTGGCGCTGGCGACATCCCCTGCCTGCGTCAGCCGGCTCAGCATGCCCGCCGCATAGCTGACGGCGGCCGCCGTCATCTCGGCCGACCCGAACAGGCCCCGCTCACAATTCGACAGCACCAGATCGCCGGCGAGATCATCGACGCAGGCGAGCGCGGGCGGTGAGACGCCGACCGAAGCCGTCGTTGCAGGATCACCATTGCCGCCTCGCGGCGAGGGATCCTGGCTGCGCATCATCGAAGCGACCGCGATGCCGACGGCAAGCAGGGTGATCACCGTCAGCGCGCCGTTGGCGACCGACTTCTCGGCCCGCAGCAGCGTGATCAGCACGATCAAAGCAAAGAAGCCCGCCGCCGCAACGGTGAGCCACATCGGGAACGCCGGCGAGTTCAGGAGTTGGTCGAACGACGAGGGCCAGGTCGAATTCAAGGTCGAATTCATGCGCGCTGATTCCTGACGCGGGCCAACCAAATCGGCCCCAATGGCATCCCGACATGGGACACAAGTGAAACGATCACCAAATTCAAACGGTCACCCGATCCATGACGCCCCAACCCGAGGACCATACGACGATTCCATGCCCCGTGCGGGCACAGGATGGTGCGGAGCTACCCGCTATCCCCAGTGGGATCGCGCAGCCTTCGTAACACCTTGGAGTAACACCTTGGGTCAAAATCTTCGAAACCGGGCTTCGAGCCCCGTGGAAGCTGCCGTTCCTCCTCCCTATCGACCGCGGCTGCGTCCGCCGACGCGCCGAGCCTGTCGAAAATCGTGCCGTCCTCAAGACAAGGCCAATTGGCTTTCTCTTGCAACCCGTTCAAAGGCTTCCGTCGAGCTCTTGATCCGGTACTGGCAATCGTCCCCATCCGTCGGAAGTTGACGGATGATTTCATAGGTACCGCTGGCCGCCGGACGCGAGACGTTGCTCGCGGTAAAATAGACCGTCGACCCGATGGGGAACTTGTGTTTCAACGCCCTCTCCTGCTCGCATGCCGGCAAGAGCCCCTGGTCCCGCTGCCCGGGCCGGCGTGTCTTTAATAATATCTCTCCTATAGCATGCCGCCGCCCGCCGTGGCCAGCGGCCTCATGACATGGCAAACACTGATATTGCGAGCTTCTTCAACGAGATGGCGCCGCGACCGGTATTCCTGGACTAACAGGCCCGACAAGCTCTGGACGGCCTATCGGACGTCAGACGTTCTCCACCCGGTCGATGGTCCAGGTTTCCGCAAGCCCGTCCTTCACCCAGGCTGCAAAGGCCGGCATCGCCATCATCGTCGCCATGTACGCCCGGGTGTCCGCCGCGACCGGAACCGCGAAGGTGTGGAAGCGTGTCACGACCGGAGCGTACATCGCGTCCGCTCCGCTGAAGCGGCCGAACAGGAACGGACCGCCGGCGCCGTAGCGCGCCCGGCAGTCGCGCCAGATGTCCTCGATCCGGGCGATGTTGGCCCGGGCGTCGGCGGACAGCTCCACCGGCCTGATCTCGCGATGCAGGTTCATCGGACACTCGTTGCGCAGGGCCTGGAAGCCGGAATGCATCTCGGCCGAAACCGACCGCGCATGCGCGCGCCCCGCCGCGTCAGCGGGCCAGAGCCCGGCCTCCGGACAGCGCTCCGCGAGATATTCGATGATCGCGAGCGAGTCCCACACCGTCACGGCGCCATCGATCAGGATCGGCACCTTGCCGGCAGGCGAGTGGCTGAGGATCCGCGCCTTGTCGGCGGGATCGTCGGTGTAGAGCGGGATCACGAGCTCCTCAAACGCGATGTCGCAGCCGCGCAGCGCCAGCCACGGCCGCATCGACCATGAGGAATAGTTCTTGTTGCCGATCACCAGCTTCAGCGTCATGTCGCACCGTCTCCGCATCTCGAGCGTGGACCGCCCGTGCATCCCCTGCATCGGGGACTCGCGCGATCGAGCATCGCATACAGGATGAACGGCCATCGCGTCGACAGCCAAGCGCGCCCCATGTGACGCCCGCTCTTTCCCGACGCGCATGCGCCCGAGGCGATCAGCGGGCGAAGTCCCGCGGCGTGAACGACATCTCGATGATCTTCCACTCGTTGTAGCGATCGGGCGGAAGCATCGCGTAAGGCTGGCAGGCGTTCAACGCCTGGACCGCGCTCTCCTTGAGCTGAATGGCCTTCGAGGCTGCGACGACCTCGATCACCTCCGGCTCGGTCGCAAGCCGTCCATCCGGTGTCATGCCGAAGCGAAGCCTGATCAGCACGTTGTCGGACAGCGACAGCGAGACCGGCAGACGCGCGCAGCTCCTGACCTTCTCGCGCAGCGCTGTCTCGAGATTGGGAGCAAGGTTCGTCGTCGCGACCGACCCCGCCTCCTTGCCATCCTCCGAGGCCCCGGCTCGCGGCAGCGGTGAGAGCGGCTCGGGCAGACCGAGCATGACGCCGTATTTCACGGTGAGGTCCGGCTCTGGGGGCACATAGCTCGGCGCTGGAACCGGCGCTGGTGGCGGGGTCTGCTTGGCGGCGGATTTGACCTCCGATCTGGCGGCCAACTTCGCCGCTTTGGGCGATGCAGCCGGCACTGGCTGTTTCGCCGCCGGTGCGGCCGGCGCCTGCGGAGTCGGAGTTTCCTTGGCCTCTTGCGGAGGACTGGGCGGAGGTGGCGCGGCGGCCGCCGGCGAGGCGCTCGGGGCCGGCTGCGGCAGGACCAGCTCCGGCGTCGGCGACGGTGATGGCGTGACCACCGGCTCCGGCGTCTTCTGCGGCTCGTCAGCGTCGACGATGTTGACCGCGATCTCGTCGGACTTCGGCAGCTCGTAAGGGCGCACCGAGGTCGAGACCACGGCGCCTCCGAAGATCAGGAGATGCACGAGCACGGATGCGGCGATGCCCCAACGTATGAACTGCCAACGTTCCATGCTGCTTCATTTGCGCCCGCTCGCGACCTGGCGCATGCGGCACGCGCTGTCGCGGGGGTCATCGCCAGGGTTGAGCGCGGGCCGCCTGCCCGCTCCTGCCACTCTAGCATGCCGGCCCGGGCGCCGCTCAATCCCATTTCGGCGCGAAGGCGAAGTTGGTCATCCGCCCTTCCGGACTGCCCATGGCGAAGATGTCGGCCATCTCCTGATCGGACAGCTCGAAATCGAACACCTCGAGGTTCTCGGACAGCCGTTCGATTTTCGAGGTGCGCGGGATCGCCACGACGTTCTGCTGCACCAGCCAGCGCAGGCAGATCTGCGCCGGGCTCTTGCCATGGGCGCGGCCGATCCGGGTCAGGGTCGCATCGTTCCTGATCTTGCCCTTGGCGATCGGGCTATAGGCGACCAGCGCAAGGCCGTGCCGGGCGCAGGCCTCGCGAACCTTGGTCTGGTCGAGATAGGGATGATACTCGACCTGGTTGCACACCAGCGGCTCCGGCGACAGCGCCACGGCTTCGTCGAGCAGCGCGACCGTGAAATTCGACACGCCGATATGGCGGGCCAGCCCGAGCGTCTTGGCATGCGCCAGCGCTCCCAGCGTCTCGGCCATCGGCACGTGCGAGTTCGGCCAATGCAGCAGCAATAGATCGACCTCGGAGACACGCAGGCGGACCAGGCTCTCCTTGGTCGAGCGCTCCAGGTCATGCGGTGCAAAGTGCGTCGTCCACACCTTGGTGGTCAGGAACAACTCGTTGCGCCGGACGCGGGAGGCCCGCAGGCCTTCGCCCACCTCCTGCTCGTTTTCATAGACCTGGGCGGTGTCGATGTGCCGGTAGCCGAGGGTGAGCGCCTGCTCGACGATCCGCGCGCAGGTCCGTCCGCGCAGCTCCCAGGTTCCCAGACCCAGGGCAGGAATCCTGGCACCATTGGCCTCGATCGTCAGCATGGCCGTGCACTCCAGACCGCGTGTAACATTATGTAGGCACACGCGAGGCCTTGCCAACGCACGACCGGTTTTTGGCTTAAGTCTTAGCTAAGGCCGCAAATACCGTGTCGGGCGCGTGCGCGATCACGGTGAGCAGCGCGCGCGCCGGGCCGCGCGGCATGCGCTTGCCCTGCTCCCAGTTGCGGATGGTTTCGACGGGCACACCGAGCTTGGCGGCAAATTCCTGCTGCGTCAGCTGCACCCGCCGCCGGAGGTCGCGCACCTCGAGCGGCGCTGCCGGCGCAGCTTCCGACGGCGCGAGCGGAAACTCTCCGCCATCGCGCAGCTCCACGATCCGTCCATCTGCCTTCAGCCGCAAGCGTTGCATCGTCCGACTCCGTCTCGGGCAAGAGTGTCGCCGAGCTGCGTTAAGGCCGGATTAACGATATAAGTCGTTCAGGCGCTGTGGTTATTTCAAGCCGAACCAGAGCGTTGCGATGCCCAGAAAAGAAAAGAAACCGACCACGTCGGTGACCGTGGTGACGAAGGTTCCGGAGGCCACCGCGGGGTCGGCGCGGACACGCTCGAGCACCATCGGGATCAGGATGCCACCGAGCGCGCCGGCCACGAGATTGGAGATCATCGCGAGCCCGATCACGATGCCGAGCCCGGGCGTCTTGAACCAGGCGAACGCGGCGAGGCCGGTGACCAGCGCGAAAGCGAGACCATTCACCAGTCCGACCAGCACCTCGCGCATCACGACGCGCATCGCATTGTTCGGCCCGAGCTCGCGCGTCGCCAGCGCGCGCACCGCGACCGTCATGGTCTGGGTCGCGGCATTGCCGCCCTGGCTCGCCACGATCGGCGCGAGCACGGCAAGCGCGACCATCTGCTGCAGCTGGCCTTCGAACAGGCCGAGCACCGAGGACGCGAGGAACGCCGTGGCGAGATTGATCAGCAGCCAGTTGAAGCGGCCCTTGGCGATGGTCCAGACGCTGTCCGAAAGCTCCTCGTCGCCCGACACGCCGCCGAGGGCCTTGAAGTCCTCGTCCGCCTCCTCCTCGATCACGTCGACGACGTCGTCGATCGTGATGACGCCGACCAGCCGGTTGTCGGCATCGAGCACGGGGGCCGCCACGAGATTGTACTTGCCGAACAGCCGTGCCACCTCGGCGAGATCGTCGGTGACAGTGACGCGGCGACGGTCCTCGTCGATCAGCTCGGCCAGCGGCACCGGGCGGCGGGCGCGCAGCAGCTTGTCGAGCGAGACCGCGCCCTGCCAGTGCCGCGCCTCATCGACCGCATAGATCTCGTAGAACCGCTCGGGCAGATCCGGCGTCTCGCGCATGTAGTCGATGGCCTGGCCGACGGTCCATGCCGGCGGAACCGCGATGAACTCGCTCTGCATGCGCCGGCCGGCCGAGCCCTCGGGATAGTCGAGGCTGCGCGCCAGCACGTCGCGCTCGGACGGCGGCAGGCGCTCGAGGATCTCCTCCTTGTCCTCCTCGTCGAGGCTCTCCAGCAGCTCGACGGCGTCGTCGGATTCGAGCTCGCGGACGCCTTCGGCGACGGTGGCCGGCTCCAGCTCCTCGAGGATCTCCTCGCGGACGGCGTCGTCGACCTCGTTCAGCGCCGAGAAGTCGAAATCGGTGCCGGTCAGCTCCACCAGCCTGACACGGTCGTCGGGGGCAAGCGCGGCGATCAGGTCGCCGAGATCCGCCTCGTGCAGCTCGGCGACCTCGGCGCGCAGGAACGCCTCGTCCTCGGCGGCGATGGCCGCGGTCATGGCGGCGATGAATTCGGCGCGAATCTCGCCGGATTCGGTGCGCATCGCCGCGCGATCGGCTAGAGTTGCATCGGCAGGGGCAACGTCCAATGTCTCGTTCATGACGTGCCTCACCAAGCCATCTTCAGACAACTGGTCTGATTTGTGCTTTGACGCATTACATAATCGGTCACCGCGAGCGCAACGGGAAAAGATGTCTCAGGCGCGATGGACATCACGATGGGTAAACGCAGCCGGCGCGGTGGCCGCGCTGCTCGTGGTGCACGGCGCCGCCGCGGCGCCGGCCGACTGTCCGCGCGAGCACACGCTCGGCACGTCGCGCATCCTCAGCGTCGACCCGAAGCAACATCCGCGCATCGGCCTGAAGAGCTTCCCCGACACGCTGCCGCTGCACGACGGCGAGGTGGTGCTGACCTTCGATGACGGGCCCTCACCGCCGATGACCAACAAGGTGCTCGCGGCGCTCGCCAAGGAATGCGTACGCGCGACGTTCTTCCTGGTCGGCAAGCCGGCCTCGGGCCGCGCGGCGCTGGTGCAGAAGATCGCGGCAGAAGGCCACACGATCGGCCATCACACCTACACGCATGCGCATCTCGCGCATATCGCGCCGGAGCAGGCCATCGAGGAGATCGACCGCGGCATCGCCGCCGACGAGAAGGCGCTCAACGGCGTCGAGACGACCACGCCGTCGACGCCGTTCTTCCGCTTCCCCTATTTCGAATCGACGCCGGCCACGCTCGATCTGCTGGCGTCGCGCGGCATCGCCGTGTTCGGCGCCGATCTCTGGGCCAGCGATTGGAACCCGATGTCGCCGCAGCAGACGCTGAAGCTCCTGACCAGCCGCCTCAATCAGGCCCGCAAGGGCATCATCCTGCTGCACGACCCGCAGCCGCGCACCGTCGCGATGCTGCCGGCCTTCCTGCGCTACTTGAAGGATCATGGCTACCGCGTGGTGCACGTCGTGCCTTCCGAGGAGAAGCACAACGAGCAGCACAGCGAACGGCCGTCTCCCGCGCCGGAGACGGCCCATGAAGGTGGTTAATCGGGCGTTCAGGGCCGTCGTTTACGCTTGACCGTGGCGGCCGCGGCCATTCCAACCTCTTGCAATCCGGCAACAGCCGCGGGCAAACCGGAACCCGGGGTGATGCGATGTCGCGACGGGCCAACATCCCTGCTATGTCTTGGCGGTCGCTTGCCCTGGCCGCGCGGCTGCGATTCATAGGGGTAATGAGGCAGGTGGACCGAAGAAGCCGGCCACCGCAGAAAGAGACAATGTGAGCAGCGTGATGCGTGATCATGAGTGGGCTTGCGTCGGACGGCCAACATGGCTCGCAGCGCTGCTGGGCGCCCTCGCCCTGATCGCATCGAGCCCGGATGCATCGGCCGCCGATTGTCCTGGCCACCCCAACGCGCTCGGCACGTCACGCATCCTGGTGGTCGATCCGCGCGAGCATCCGCGGCTCGGCGCCATGCAGTACAAGGAGACGCTGCCGCTGCGCGATCACGAGGTGGTCATCACCTTCGACGACGGGCCGCTGCGCAAGTACAGCAACCAGGTGCTGCAGATCCTCGCCGACGAATGCGTCAAGGCGACGTTCTTCACGATCGGTCGCCAGGCCAAGGCCGATCCAGAAGGCGTGCGCAAGCTCGTGGCCGCCGGCCACACCGTCGGCACCCACAGCCAGAACCATCCGCTGAGCTTCAACAAGATGACGCTCGAGCAGGTCCAGCCCGAGGTCGACCAGGGCATCGCCTGGACCAAGGCCGCGCTGACCGATCCGTCCGCGCTGTCGCCGTTCTTCCGCGTGCCCGGCCTGCTCCGCGGCGACGCCGTGGAGAGCTACGCCGCGACGCTCGGCCTGCAGGTGTGGAGCGCCGACTTTCTGGCCGACGACTGGCGCAACATCTCCGGCGCCAAGGTCCATGAGCTCGCGATGAAGCGGCTGGAGGCGCGCGGCAAGGGCATCCTGCTGCTGCACGACATCCAGGCGCGCACCGTCGCAGCGCTGCCGAAGATCCTCGCCGATCTCAAGGCCAAGAACTATCGCGTCGTGCATGTCGTCGCCGCGACGCCGGACCGGCCGGCAACGCCGACCGAGCCGGAGGACTGGCTGGTGCANGACCGGCCGGCAACGCCGACCGAGCCGGAGGACTGGCTGGTGCACCGGCCGTCGGACGAGACGCCGGTGGCGCATTGGCCGGCCATCACGCCAACCAACCTCGCCAGCGCCGACACGCGCGCCCGTGCCACGCTGGACGATTTCGGCAATCTGGACCTGCCGCCTGCGGCGGCACGCACCCTGCCGAAGCCGTCCTGGCCGCGGCCTGCGGTCAAGGCGCGAATCGCGACGGCTCCCGCGCTTCCCGCTCCGTCCGCCCAGCTGTTCGCCTGGCCGCCCGCCGCACCATTGTCCGCCCGCCGGCATCAGGTCGTTCGGGTCGAGGGCCAGGCCGCCACCAAGCCGGCCGGTCGCCCCGTTCGCCTCGCGGCGCTGCGCCGGCGCTGACGATCAAAGCACCGACCTTTGAAACGAAAACGGGGCGCTGACGCGCCCCTTTTTCGATTGAGCAATCTGGTTTGCCTCACGCCCGCTGCCTTCTCCCGCGCATCAGTTCGAGATCAGCTTGCTGACACAGAGGATGACGGCCGCGGCCAGGAAGAACAGATCCATATAGGACTTCTTCTCGCCGTCCTTGCGCAGCGAGCCGACGTCGGCGACCACCTGCTTGCTGACGACCTGACCGACCGGGCCTTCGCCCAGCATACCGGCCAGCCGACGGACATCCGTCTCCATCTTCTCGATGCGGCCGAAAAAGTGGAAGGTTCGCACCACCGTCACGGCGCGCATGCCGGCATAGATCAGCACCACCAGCGCCAGCACGGCGCGGTTCTGGTATTTCTCGATGTAGTTCAGGCTGAGAAAGACAGCCGCGAGAAATACGAAATTGGATATGAAGCGGTAGGCTAGGCCCGCGAAGTTCATCTGCTCCCCCACACGATGTTCGGATCGCTGGCCGACGGCAGAACTCACGAACTGCGTTCGCCCCAGTGTCCTGGCCCCAACCGGCACCGCCACGCTAGGAGAGCGGGCTTGCGAATTGGTGAAGCGGGGGTTTTCCGGGGGCCGGAAAGGCGCGCTTGGTAAACGACTGGCTGCGTTTTGCAGCCGTCACTTGCGGCCTTCCCGGATCACCCTCTCTCGCGGTCGCAGAGGCAGACCGCTCACGCCCCGAATCGCGCCGGCGCACAGGCGGCGACGTCGACGCTGGGCGCCTCGCCGCTCATCAGCTCGGCGAGGATGCGGCCGGTGGCCGGTCCCAGGGTAAAGCCCTGGTGGCCGTGGCCGAAATGCAGCCAGAGGCCCTTGTGCCGCGCCGCCTGTCCGACGACCGGCAGCATGTCGGGCATGCAGGGCCGCGTGCCGAGCCACGGCTCGGGCTCCACCGGCTTGCCGAGATCGATCAGCTGGCGTGCCGCGGCTTCGGCCTTGCCGAGCTGAACCGGCGTCAGCTCCGCGTCCGGCGACGACAGCTCGGCGCCGGTGGTGATGCGCACGCCCCTTGCCATCGGGTTCATCAGATAGCCGAACGCGGCATCGCGCAGCGGCAGGTCGAGCGGCGCGCCGCCGCTGTAGTGCCGATGATAGCCGCGCTTGCGCACCATTGGGATGTCCATGCCGAACCGCTTCAGGAATTCCGGCGACCACGGACCCAGCGCAACCACGACCGCCTCGGCCTCGATCCGTCCTTCGCTCGTCGTCACCGCCCAGCCGCTGCCCTGTTGCGCCAGCGTGGTCGCGTCGCCGACCAGCAGCTTGCCGCCACGCTTCACGAACAGATCCGCATAGGAGGTCACCAGGCTGCCCGGATCGGACACCGTCCAGGGCTCCTGCCAATGCAGACCGCCAATGCCGCTCTCGTTCAGGCCGGGCTCGACCTTGGCCAGCTCGGCTGCACTGAGCAGCTTGAACTTGACGCCGAACGCCTTGCCGACCGCTTCGGCCTCCTTGGCCTCCTTGTCGAACTGCGCCTGGTTCCGGTGCAGCACGCGAAAGCCGTCGCGGCGCACGAGATTGCCGGCGCCGGCGGCCGTGATCAGCGGCTCGTGCTCGGGCGCAGCGCGGGAGATCAGCTGCGCGTAGGTGCGCGTCAGCACCTCGTGCCGCGCGGGGAACGAATTCCACCAATATTGCAGCAGCGGCTTCACGTGATACGGCAGCGCCGGCAGGCTGTAGTGCACGTCATTGGTGCGCGCCAAGGCGATGTCGAGCACGCCGGCGATGTCATAGGGCATCGCATAGGGCCGGACGGCCTCGCTCTGGATGATGCCGGCATTGCCGTAGCTGGTCTCGCGTCCCGGCTCGCGGCGATCGACCAGCGCCACCGACCAGCCGCGGCTCTGCAGGTGCAGCGCCGTGCCGACGCCGACCATGCCACCTCCGAGAACGATTGCGCTCCGCATCGTCATCACTCCCATCAGGTCCGCGCCGCCGCGACGACGGTGACCTCAAGCCGGACGTCCGCGATCATCTGCGCCTGCACCGTGGTGCGCACCGGCAGCGGATCCTTGAAATGCCTGCGATAGGCCGCGTTGTATTCGGCGAAGTCGGCCTTGTCGGCGAGATGCACCAGGCAGGACACGACGTCGTCGAGCGAAAGTCCCTCGCCGGCCAGCGTCTCCGAGATGTGCTTGAACACGAGGTCGGTCTGCGCCGTGATGCCCTCGGGGATGCTGCCGTCATCGGCCACCGGGACCTCGCCCGACAGGAACACCAGCCCGCCGGCGCGGCGCACCAGCGAAAACGGCCATGAGGAAGCGTCGGACATTGTTAGCTCCAGAAGATGTTGATCATGTCGGCGCGGCTCAATCCCACGCCATGAATCCCGGCGTTTGCGCCAGCGGCGGCAACGCGGCGAGCTTCTCGAGATCCGGCCGCGGGCGGCGCAGCTCGGCGTCACCGGCGAAGGCCTGCTCCAGTGCCGCGGCGACACCGAGCACGAGCGCATCGCCACCGCGGGGACCGATGATCTGCAATCCGAACGGCAGCCCGTTGTCGTCAACGCCGAGCGGCAGGCTGAGAGCCGGATGTCCCGCCAGCGTCACCGCATAGGCCAGCGCCAGCCAATGGAAATAGGACTTGGTCGGCACGCCGTCGATCTCGGCCGGATACAGCTCCGACCACGGCCGCGGACTCAAGGTGATGGTCGGGCTGATCAGCACGTCGTGCCGGGCAAAGAAGCTCTGATACGAGCGATAGATCCGGGTCTGGTTCGCGCTCGCGCGCGAAAAATCGTCGAGGCTGTAGGACAGCCCCTCCTCGACATTGGCACGCACGTTCGGCCCGATCATCTCGGGGCGTTCGCGATAATTCCTGCCATGCTGGGTGAGGAACAGCGAGGCGCGCAGCACCGCAAAGGTCTCGTCGGCGCCGCTGCAATCGGGCGTCGCTTCGCTGGCGTCCGCAAACAGCGGCGCGATGCGCGTGACGCGCGCGCGGAAGGCGCGGCGGATCAGTGCTTCCGTCGGCGCGAAACCAAAATCCTCGGTGAAGGCGAGCTTGAGCTCGCGCAGGTCGACCTGCGGCGGCACGGCCCAGCGTGCGGGCGCTCCGCGCACCGCTTCGCCCGGCAAGGTATAGGCGAGCGGATCGCGCGGATCGTCGCTCGCCATCACCGAGAGCATCAGCGCCGTATCCGCAACATTCCGCGCCATCGGCCCGTCGGTCGACAGGCACGACCAGCCATGGGCGCGCTTCTCGCTGGCGACGAGGCCGTAGGAGGGACGCATGCCGACGATGCCGCAGAAGCCGGCCGGATTGCGCAACGAGCCGCCGGTGTCCGAGCCCGAGGCGAGCGGCGCCATCCCGCAGGCCAGCGCCGCCGCCGAGCCGCCGGACGAGCCGGCCGCCGACCGCAACGTGTCGAACGGATTGCCGGTGGCACCGAACACGGGATTGCGGGTGTTGCCGCCCGCCGCCCATTCCGGCGTGTTGGTCTTGCCGAAGATGATCGCGCCGGCCGCGCGCAGCCGCGCCACCGACGCCTGGTCGATCGCGGGCACATTGTCGGCCAGGATCGGGCTGCCATAGGTCGAACGCATCCCGGCGGTGTCCTGGGTGTCCTTGATCAGCACCGGCAGACCGTGCAGCGGTCCTTTATCCTCGCCGCGGGCGAGCTCCGCCTCGGCCCGCTTGGCGGCAGCCCGGGCCCCCGGCTCGTCCAGGGTGACCACGGCATTCACCGCCGGGTTGACCGCGGCGATCCGCTCCAGGCACGAATCGAGCAACGCGACCGGCGAGATCGCCTTCGTTTTCAAGAGCTTGACCAGCTCGCCGGCCGTCGTGTCGCAAATCGATTCCACAGGGCTTCTCTTTTCCGTTTCGGAAAACTATTTAGCACATAAGAAATCCAATGCACGGCTTGAAAACGCAATGTTCCACCGCGCGTCACGCATGACCGTGAGGCCGGACGTCCAGCCCATTGATCGATCAGCCACTTTCGCGCGACATTGCCCGACCGCCGCCGCACCGAAGACCACCCGATCCGCTAACGGATTTTCCGGAGCCCCCCGTGACCGACACCGTCGTCAGCGAGACCGCCGCCGAAGGCCCCCACTCCCAGCTCGGCCACTGCCTGAAGGCGGCCCGGCAGGCGCGCGGCCTGACCCTGAAGCAGGTGGCGGAAAAGACGGGCATGGCGCTGTCGACCTTGTCGAAGGTCGAGAACGGCCTGATGTCGCTGACCTACGACAAGCTGCTGCAGCTGACGTCAGGCCTGCAGATGGACATCGCCGAGCTGTTCAGCCCGGCCGCGCCGCGCCCCGAGCCGGGCCGGCCGGTCACCGCCCGTCGCAGCATCAGCCGCGCCGGCCAGGGCCAGGTGGTGAGCACGAAGTTCTACACCTACACCTATCAATGCACCGATTTGATCGGCAAACGCATGGTGCCGATGATCACCGAGGTGCGCGCCCGTACCCTCGACGAGTTCGGCCCCCTGCTCCGCCACAGCGGCGAGGAATACTTTCTGGTCACAAGCGGCACCATCGCCGTCCACACCGAGTTCTACGCGCCGGAGATCCTGCACGAAGGCGACGGCATGTATCTCGACAGCACCATGGGCCACGCCTACCTCAACGCCGGCGAAGCGGACTCGGCGCAGGGCGTGTGCCTGTGCACCAGCGAGCAGGCCGATCTGTTCGAGCAACTGCATAGGATCGCGAAGAAGGATGCGGTGGAGTGAGGGGCTCCTAGCTGAAAAACAAGCTTCGCTCGTAGATTATACGCATCATCTTTTGCGCTACCCGCGCAGCTTCTCGATCATACAAAACTCAAACGCTGCAAGCTACCTAAACAGGTTCTCCGGAAAAGCATTCCGGCTCACGACTATGTCCTTCCAATTATGGTGTTCTTTTTTGTGCGGCTCATTTACGTACACATGCAGACGACTGCCCTTCTTCGCAGTGACGAGAATAGAGCACTGATTTTCATGACGACCAAATGCTGCCCTCCTACTTTCGACGAGCGAAAATAGCTTATCCGCACTCAAGCAACAAACATCTCGAGCCTTCACACAAACGAGAGCCAAAATGGCTCTGGGGACCACCTTCGCAATTACCGCGCGCGACCTTGACGGCATCATCCAGCGGCTGAGGCCAAGCTCGCGACAACGCGTTCGCGTTGCGCGAGCGACGAGGGCAAGACAGCCGGTCCCCGGCGAGAGGACGTATAAGCCGCCGAACCATCGCGCGGGAAATGCGGGATGTCTCGGCTGAACCTGTGGTTCCTGCCGCCAGCATTTTCTTGAGCTGGCGGGCCATGGGTGCGGCCAGCGCCCGGCATTCCCTGCGCCTTCGTCTTTCGAGGGCGAACTGATTGACACAACTCGGACGCCATGCGCGCCGCGAGAACGTGATGATGCATGCCTTTTGCCTGCGGTGTTCCTAAGGAAGTCTTGGCTGTAGCGGGTTGCAGCACGAACTGTTGTCCTCGGCTCATGCGCGGACCCTCGCTGCGGTCATGCCTTCCTAAGGGTCGCGAGCCGCCCCAGCGTCACAGCGAGCACCACGAACCATCCCAGCGCCAACGGCGGAACGATGGTGCTGAGGATCTCGAATGCCGGCACGAGCGTGCGCAGCGCCGTCGTTGCAAAGGCGGCGCCGATGGCGAGCCCGGCGATACCGTTGAGACGCAGATTTGCACGCAGCAGCATCGTGCCGACCAGCATCAGCCAGATGCCGGAGAACAGCTGGACGCCTAGCAATTCGCCGACGGCACCGGCATAGCCGTTGAGCACGACATAGTTGACCTCGACCACAGCGCGGATGATCGGATCGCTGCTGCCGGCATGGAGCAGCGCGAGGCTCGGCATCGCGATCAGCCAGCGCACGATGCCGAGCGTCTTGAGGACGGCGGCAGCGACGCCCATCGCCGCCATGAGGTCGGGCAAGCCGCCGTGAACGCCATGGGTCCGCGCAAACCGGCGCAAGGCGAGCGCGAGCGGCACCATCGCGGTTGCGGTCAGCAGATAGCCCCAATAGCCGATCTGCACCGCCGTCGCATGGCGCGCGATCAGCGGCAGCGCTTCGCCGGCCGGCAGGCGCAGGCTGGCCGGCCAGCCGATCGCGCGGCCGAGCACGATCAGCGGGATGAGAAACAGGACGACCTGCGCGGCGACGAGCAAGACGAGCGTGAGCATGTCGGCGCGCGTCATCGGCGCCGCAGTCGTTGCGGTGGTCATGGGATCGATCCTCTTGGGGTAATGGGTTCAGCGGTTGGATGCGAGCGCCGCCTTGACGGCGCCGTTGAGCGGCGTATGCGGCTCCGCCCCGAGCAGGCCGACGAGCTTGCTGTTGTCGAGCGCGAGGCTCTGCTTCCACAGCCAGCGCATCTCGATCGCCTCGCGCATGAAGCCGACGAAAGGCGCGGCGAGCCAGAGGATGATCCAGGGGAACGGCTTCACCGGCAGATCGGGCCGGCCGAGGACGCGGCGAACGGCGTCGGTCATGTCATGCCCGCTCGCATCGTAGTGCCCGGCAAAGTTCAGCATCGTGCAGGCCGGCAGATCGGCGCGGATGTCGACCAGGCGGGCGAAGGTTTCGGCGAGATCGGGGACGTAGGCCCAGGCATGGCCGATGCCGGGGCGTGTCAGACGCTGCACGGAAGTCACGGCCATTCCCCCCTTCGCCAGCGCCTGGGCGAACCAGGAATTGGTCACACCGGGGCCGAAGAAGTCGCCCGCCCTGATGGCGATGACGCGGACGCCATGGTCGCGCGCGGCCTGCTCCAGCATCTCCTCCATCTCCAGCCGCACCTGGCCCTTCCGCGTCGTCGGCCGCCGCGGCGAGGTCTCGCTGACCACCGCCGGCGATGCTGATGAGTAGACGTAGACATTGCCCGGAAACACGATCGTCGCGCCGACGGCCTTCGCCGCCGCGATGGTGTTGGCGAGCATCGGCAGCGCGTCCTCGCGCCAGCGCGCATAGCCCGGCGGATTGACGCCGTGAACGATCAGGCTCGCGCCCGCGGCCGCGGCCAGCACCGACGCCGGATCGCGGGCGTCGCCATCGCGCCAGTCGACCGGGAAGGCAAACGAATTCCGCTCGGCCGGTGGCCGGCGCGTCAGCGCGCGGATGGCGAAGCCGCGCTTTGCCAGCGCCTTGGCAATGGCGCCGCCGATCGCACCGGTCAGGCCGAGGATCAAGGCGGTCGGGATGTTCGTGTCGTGGGACATGAGTCCATCTCCTGCTGTGCCCGGCAATCTGACCCGGCCGTCCCAAAACGAAAATTGCCAATCATTCTTGAGATGCTATACGTTTCTGTATGATTGAACCCTCGGATTGGAGCCTGCTGCGCTCGTTCCTCGCGGTCATCAGGCGCGGCAGCCTGTCGGCCGCAGCGCGGGCGACCGGGCTGACGCAGCCGACCGTCGGCCGCCACATCGACGAGCTCGAGGCCGGCCTTGGCGTCGCCCTGTTCACCCGCTCCCAGGCCGGCCTGCTGCCGACCGAAGCGGCGACGGCACTGGTGCCGCATGCGGAAGCGATGGAGGCGGCGTTCGCGGCGCTGGTGCGCACGGCCCGGACCGGCGGCGATGCGCGGCAGCCGCGCGGCGTCGTCAGGATCTCCGCGAGCGAGATCGTCGGCACCTTCGTGCTGCCGACGATCCTCGCCGGCATCCGCAAGCGCTATCCGAAGATCATCATCGAACTCGTGCTCAACAACCGCACCGACGACCTGCTGCGGCGCGACGCCGACATCGCGGTGCGGATGATCAGGCCGAAGCAGGACGGTCTCGTCGCGCGCCGGATCGGCAGCATCCCGCTCGGCCTCTATGCGCATCGCGACTACATCGCCCGCTTCGGGCTGCCCGACACGATCGACGCGCTCGCCGCCCACCACGTCATCGGCTTCGACCGCGACGATCATTCGGCCCGCTCGGTCGCAAGCTCACAGCTGCCGATCTCGCGCGAGCTCTTCTCCTACCGCACCGACTCCGACGTCGCCCAGGTCACGGCGATCGAAGCCGGCCTCGGCATCGGCGGCATGCAGATCGCCATGGCCAGGCGCAATCCGGCGCTGGTCCCGGTGCTCGCCAACCAGGTCGCCTTCGAGCTCGACTGCTGGCTCGCCGTGCACGAGGACCAGAAGGACGCTCCCCCGATCCGCGCGATGTTTGACGGGCTGGCGGAGGGACTGGCGCGGTGGGTCAGCGAGGGCGGCCGGTGACTCAACACGGCCTTACTTGTGCTTCATCCGGCTCGGGCAGATCGAGCTGACCATCGACTCCCCCTGGCGAAGCCATGGCCTGTACGGTCCAGCTTCCATCAGCATTGTACGTCACGCTGAACGTCGTGCATCCGGACGTCGCGTCGCACACCGCCGCATTGATCGACGCGTCCGTGGCGTTCACGACGGTTCCCGGGGGATAGTTACCGGTCTGGACGTAGAAGATCGTGTCCGGCTGACAGTCGGACTCCTGGATCAAAAATGTGACACGAGCGTTCGACGTGGCATGGGGTAGCAAAGCCTCGCTATCGAGACTGTTCGAATAGACCTGCGGTTCACCCGAATCATCAGCCGGCTCCTCGAAGATGAAAAAGTTCTGCGGCTCGAGGCTCTCGTTGATGACATCGATCGTAATGGTGGCCATGTTGATCCCCCTCGCCGCTGGTTTCCCAAGTTCGCCTCCTTCCGCAACGAATTCGGAGACGACAACAGCCTGCCGCATCAACCTATCTCCAATGTGTTTTCTTTGATACCTCTTTTGGTTGTGCGACCGGCAAGTCCGGTTATCGCTCCTGCGCTGCCCGCGTGCCGTTCAATGCTTCAGCCGTCCAGCCCATCATCAACGGCAATAGAGGCGAGCTGAAGCACCACCGCGCAAGTCTCTTGTGGCTGGCCACCGCGGCCCGACGGGCGACTCACGCACCGATTTGCCGACGGCGGCGGGCTTTCACCGCGCTCCGCGTCGCCGTCGTCCAACGCACGGCCAATGGTCTTCCAGCAATGTCATCAACGCGTTGGCGGTGACGAGGTCACGCCGCGACAGATTTCGCTTTCGTTTTTTCGGAATCCGTGAAACACTGCTCGCCGTCCCGCCTCGCCATGAGGGGCGCTTCGCGATCGTCACGAACGTGGAGGCGGTGATGCGACGGGCGCGTTCTGCCGCAGCGTGGCTTGCCATGCGGACGAACGGTGGGATGCGCCGGCGAAATCGTGTGGTCCTGGCATCGCGGTGCTGATGCCAAGCCGGTGGTGATGATCCGCCGGCGACGGGGGCAAGACAGCCGTTCCCCGGGGAGAGCACGTATAAGCCGGAAAACCGTTGCGCAGGGAAGGCCGGAATGTCCGGCTGAGCCTGTGGTTCCTGCCCCGTGCATTTCTTTACGCACGGGGGCCGCGGGTATCAGCGGATACCCGGTCTTCCCTGCGCCCTCTGTTTGACAGGGGGACATCGTTCGGACATCACCCGGGTGCGCTTGGCATCGCGGGATCGCGACGACATGCTCCGCTGTTTGACATTCACATCAGAACGACACGCCCATGATGCGCGCGCTCACTTGCCGTCGTCGAGATGCACCAGCACCGCGGCATTGGCGATGATGATGGCATCGCTGCCGGCCTCGGCGGGAATCTCCAGCCCGCCCTTCACGGCGGTGACCGTCACCGTGCCATAGGGCAATTCCTTGGCGACCGCTTCCGTGTCGACGGCCTCCGGATTGGGAACCGCGACGGTGACGTCGACGAGCATGTCCTGGGGCGTCTTGCCGACCATGCGGAAGAAGCCGAGGCTGGAATGGCGGATCGCATCCGACACCGCGCGCTTCGCAGCCTTGGTGGCGTCGCGGCCATGGACGTCGACGCCCATGCCCATCTCGGTAATGCAGCGAATGCGCGCCATGGCGATGTTCCCTCGAATTGCGTTGCGTGGCGCGCGACCTTAGCGCCGTTGCCGCCAAGCGCAACATGCCGGACGTCGTCGAGCTCAGGCGATCACGACCTCGCCGACGACGCCGCGCAGCGCGCCGAGCGCAGGCGCATCGGCGGCGCGCGCGTCGGTGATCAGGCTGTCGATGCCGTCCGGCGCGCGATACGCGACGCGGCTGGTTTGGCCGATCTTGCTGTGGTCGGCGAGGATCAGCACGCGCCTGGCGGCCGCCGCCATCGCGCGCGCGACATTGGCTTCCTCGATGTCGAAGCTGGTCGCCCCATAGCGATGATCGACGCCGACCGGCGACAGCAGCGCGACATCGGCCTGCCAGCGCTGGATCTCGGCGACCGTGGTCGAGCCGAACGTCGCCGGCAAGGTGCTGCCGAGCTCGCCGCCGAGCACGATGACGCGGTTGCCGCGCTCGCCGGAGGAGCCGCCGATGATGGTCGCGACCTCGAACGAGTTGGTGACGATGGTGAGCCCCGACAACGTCGCGAGCTCGCGGGCGAGGATCGAGACGGTCGAGCCGACGTCGAGGAACAGCGTCTGGCCGGGGCTGACCATGCGCGCCGCAGCCTGCGCGATGCGTGTCTTCTCGGCCAGACGCACGCGGGCGCGGACGGTGATCGGCGGCTCGGCCTCCGGCGCGATCGCAGCGACGCCGCCATGGACGCGGCGCAGCTCGCCGCGGGCCTCGAGCGCGAGCACGTCGCGTCGCACGGTCTCGCGGGAGACGCCGAGATCGGTGGCGATACGGTCCGTTGTGGCGCGGCCGACAGTGGCAAGCAGCGCGCGGATGCGCTGGTGGCGATCCTCCTGCAGCATCATCGGCGCCCGCCGCGCACGGCCAGCCATTTCAGCGCCAGCTGCATCACCAGCGCCGCCGCGCAGACCACCGCCATGATGCACGTCGAGAACGCCGCGGCCTGCGACACGAAGCCGGCCTCGTCGAGCCGCATCACCGAGACGGCGGCGATGCCGAGCGACGGCGTCACCAGGAAGATGACGGCCGACAAGGTCACCATCGAGCGCATGAACAGGAAGAAGAACACGGAGACCAGAGTGGGTGTCATCACTGGAATGATGACATTGGCGAGCACCTGCCCTGCCCCGCTGCCGAGACACGTGGCCGCCTCCTCCAGCGCCGGCGGCACGGCGCGCATGCCGGTCACCATCGTGAGAAAACCCTGGGTGTGGTAGTGATAGAAGTTGCACAGCGCGAGCAGCAGCAACGAGCCGTACAGCACCGACAGCGGCGAGCCCGCGATGTTGAAGGCGAAGATGTAGGACAGGCCGAGCACGAGGCCGGGCACGCCGACCGGCATCGTCGCGACGAGATAGACGATCTTGGCCGGCCACGACGGCAGCCGGCGGATGCCATACACCAGCGCGAACAGCAGGAAGGTGCCGAGGCCCGCGGCCACGACGGAGACCAGCAGCGAGGTCCACAGCGGCGCATAGCCGCCGCTCAGCGTGATGTCGTAGTGCTTGAGCGTGAAGGTCAGCCGATACGGCCACAGACGCATGAAGCTCGCATAGATGACGACGCCGATGACGGCGAGCACCGAGAAGGTCGCCAGACCCGTGACGATGGCGAGCGGCACGTCGCGCGCCGGCACGAAGCTCAGCTGCGGCGGCAAGGCCCCCTCGGACCCGCCGCCGAACTGGCGCTGCGCGGCGACGCGCTCGATGTAGACCGCGAGTCCGGTGGGCGCGAGCAACAAGAGGCCGACGACTGCACCGATGCCGAACTTCATCTGGCCGGTGACCTGGTTGTAGATCTCGGTCGCCAGGACAGCATAATCGCCGCCGATGACGGCGGCATTGCCGAAATCGGTGATGGTGACGGTGAACACGACGAAGCCGGCGCTGAGCAGGCCGAACTTCACGTGCGGGAGGGTAATGTCGAAAAACTGCCGCCAGCGCCCCGCCCCCATCACCTCGGCGGCGTCGTAATAGCGGGCGTCGGCGTGGGCGAGCGCGGCTTTCAGGATCAGCACCGCCTGCGGCAGCGCGTAGAGCACGTCGGCGATCAGGAGCCCCGGGAAGCCGTAGATGTCGATGCGCTTGCCCAACATTCCGCTGATCAGGCCGTTGCGCCCGAGCAGGAAGATCAGCCCGAGGCCGAGCACCAGCGACGGTGCCAGCATCGGCAGCGCCAGCACCCCGGAGATGATGCGCGCCCCCGGCACGCGGGTTCGGGTCATCGTATAGGCGAGCACGAAGCCGAGGACGAGGCATATCGCGGTCGTGGCGAGCCCGAGAGTCAGGCTGTTGAGCGTCGCCTTGATGATTCCGGGCGTGCGCGCGAGCGCGATGTAGTTGGCAAAGCCGATGCTGCCGTCATCGGCGACCAGGCTGCGCCACAGCATCATCGCCAGCGGGAAGACGAAGAAGATGAGCAGCGCAAGGCATGGCAGCACGATCGCGGCGGTGATCAACAGCCGATCATTGCCGGCCCGCCGCAGGCGAAAGCCGGTGCGCTCGGCGACCTCGACGGCGACGATGCTCACGCGCGCACCCAGCCGCAGCCGGCGGCATCGGCGGAAACGGCCACCGCGGCCCCAGGCGCAACGCCGTCGATCGGGCCGGTCTGCACCATCAGCTCGCGCCCCTTCCAGGCGACGCGGGTGCGGCTGATGTTGCCGAGGAAGGTGACGTCGACCACCTTCGCCTCACCCGACGCGAGAGGTTGAAGCCGCACATGCTCGGGGCGCAGGCAGGCAAGGTAATCCGCATCCGCGCCGTCGGGACGCGAGGCGAGCAGCGCCGGCATGGCGTCGCGCACCCAGTCGGTCGGCAGCAGGTTGCTGCTGCCCATGAAGTCGGCGACGAACTTCGTCGCTGGCCTGAGATAGAGCTCCTGGGGCTTTCCGACCTGCTCGATGCGGCCGGCATTCATGCAGACGATCCGGTCGGACAGCACCATCGCCTCCTCCTGGTCGTGCGTGACCATGATGGTGGGGATGCCGAGCCGGCGCTGCAGCTCGCGAATCTCGACCCGCAGGTCGGCCCGCACCTTGGCGTCGAGCGCCGACAGCGGCTCGTCGAGCAGGATCAGCCGCGGATCGACCGCCACCGCCCGCGCCAGCGCGACGCGCTGCTGCTGTCCGCCGGACAACTGATACGGCAGGCGGTCGGCCAGATGCGGCAGCTTGATCAGCTCCAGCAGCTCGGCGACGCGCGCGGCGATCCTGCCGTGCTCCACTTTCCGGATGCGCATGCCATAGCCGATGTTCTCGGCCACGGTCATGTTGGGAAACAGCGAATACGACTGGAACACGATGCCGAAGCCGCGCTCGCGCGCCGGCACTGCGCTGAGATCCTGGCCGTCGAGCAGCAGCCGGCCGCTATCCTGCGTGAGCAGCCCGGCGATGATCCGCAGCAGCGTGGTCTTGCCGCAGCCGCTCGGGCCGAGCAGGCAGACGAACTCGCTACCCTCGACCTTCAGCGAGACGCGGTCGAGCGCAATGAAATCGTCGAACGTCTTGTGCAGCCGGTCGAGCTCGAGGGTCATGGCCGGTTCCGCTCAGCGGCCGATGCTGGTCTGCCAGTTTTTCAGGATGCCGTCGCGCTCCTTGGCGGACCGGGCGAAGTCGATCGGATAGACCGCCTTGGCGACATCGGCGGGGAAGCCCGCGGTCTGCGCGGCCTTCGACGGCGGCGTACCGGAGATAGTGACGAGCTCCTTGTAGCTGGTGTAGAGCGCGGCGGCTTGCGGCGACAAGGTCCAGTCGAGGAAGCGCTTGGCGTCGGCCTTGTTCTTGGCGGCCTTCATCAAGCCGGACGCCTCGAGCTCATAGCCCGCGCCGTCGCTCGGGATCACCATCTTGATCGGAAAGCCCTCCTCGATCGACTTGATCGCGGCGAAGGCGAGCGAGCCGCCGATGGCGAACTCGCCGCCGCGCGCCGCCTTGCACGGCCGCGAGCCAGACTTGATGTATTGGGCAACGTTGCCGTCGAGCGCTTTCAGGAACTGCCAGCCCTTCTCCTCGCCCTGCGACTGCAGGATGCCGGCGATCTGCATGTAACCGGTGCCGGACGAGACCGGGTTCGGCAGCACCACCTCGCCCTTGTAGACGGGGTTGGTGAGATCCTTCCAAGAGGTCGGCATCGGCAGATTCTTTGCCTTCAGCACATCGGTGTTGACGCAGAACGCGGTGACATAGCCGGTCGCGGCGAACCAGCTGGCGTCGGCGCCCTTGGCGGAGGCCGGCAGCTTGTCGGCGCCCTTCACCTCATAGGGCTCGAGCAGCGCGGTGATGCGCGGGTCGAGCATGTTGGTGACGGCCCAGCCCCAGATCACGTCATGCTGCGGATTGCCGGCCTCGGCGATGATGCGGGCGCCGAGATCGCCGGTCGACAGCCGGAGCACCTTGAGATCGACGTCGGGCAGCGCGGTCTTGGCCGCCTTCACGTACTCGGCGATCTCGTCCTCTTCCAGCGCGGTGTAGACCGTCACCGTTCCCGCCTGCGCGACCGCGCCGAGCATGACCAGAGCGAGACTTGCGGAGAGACCTTTCAGCAACTGCAACATCGTCGCGACCCCAGGCGCTGCCGCGCCAGCCGCATCGCGACCGCGCGTTTGTGGATTTGAGTGATTATTTGCAAAATTGTGGAACCGAGTCTACCTTGATTGCACAGACGTCGCGCAATTCAGCAGATGCTCACGAAAGTGGCACCGCACCCGAAGGGCCTTTGGCCACCTTCACGCCCGCAGTTTGCAGAACGAGCATCGGGGCTTGTTGGTGATGTCGACATTTGCTGCTGAAAATCACCGGGCGCCGTGACGAGACAGGACAGAAAGCCAATGGGTTTTTCACATACGCTGGGCGGCACCACCTATCGCTTCGACGACCTCCGCACCCTGCTCGCCAAGGCGACGCAGATGCGCTCGGGCGACGTGCTTGCCGGGCTTGCCGCGCAGGACGCGGCCGAGCGCGTCGCGGCCCGCATGGCGCTTGCCGATCTGCCGCTGCGGCATTTCCTCAACGAGGCGGTCATTCCCTATGAAAGCGATGAGGTCACGCGACTGATCGTCGATCAGCACGACGGCGCCGCGTTCGCGCCGATCGCGAGTCTCACCGTCGGTGCTTTCCGCGAATGGCTCCTGTCGGATACGACGGACGCAACGAAGCTCGCGGCCGTGTCGCCGGGCCTCACCCCGGAAATGGTCGCGGCCGTCTGCAAGATCATGCGGCTGCAGGATCTCGTGACGGTCGCGGCGAAGTGCGAGGTGGTCACGCGCTTCCGCTGCACCATCGGTCTGCCCGGCCGGATGTCCACGCGCCTCCAACCCAATCATCCCCTGGACGATCCCAAGGGCGTCGCCGCCTCGATCCTTGACGGGCTTATGTATGGCGTCGGCGATGCCACCATCGGCATCAACCCCGCGAGCGACGACGTCGACACCATGATGCGCCTGCTCGACATGATCGAGACGCTGCGGCTGGCCTCGAACGCGCCGATTCAGTCCTGCGTGCTGGCGCATGTCACGACCGCGTTGAAGGCGATCGAGCGGCGCGCGCCGGTCGACCTCGTCTTCCAGTCGCTGGCCGGCACCGAGGAGGCCAATCGCGGCTTCGGCATCACGCTGGCGCTGCTTGATGAAGCCCTCACCGCCGCCGAGAGCCTGCAACGCTGTCCGGCCGGAGGCAATGTGATGTATTTCGAGACGGGTCAAGGCAGCGAGCTGTCGTCATCCGGCCATTGCGGCGTCGATCAGCAGACCCTGGAGGCTCGCTGCTACGCGGTGGCGCGGCGATACCGGCCGCTGCTGGTCAACACCGTCGTCGGCTTCATCGGCCCCGAATATCTTTACGACGGCAAGCAGATCATGCGCGCCGGGCTCGAAGATCATTTCTGCGGCAAGCTGCTTGGCCTGCCGATGGGCTGCGACGTCTGCTACACCAACCACGCGGAGGCCGATCAGGACGACATGGACGCGTTGCTGACGTTGCTCGGCGTCGCCGGCTGCACCTACATCATGGGCGTGCCCGGCGCCGACGACATCATGCTGAACTATCAGAGCACCTCGTTCCACGATGCGCTGTACGTCCGCAAGGTGTTGGGCAAGCGCGCGGCACCGGAGTTCGAGGCGTGGCTCGCGGCGACCGGCATCAGCGATGCACAGGGCGAGCTGCGCTTCGAGCCGGCGCGGCTGATGCCGGCGCTGCCGCTGCTGGGAGCCGAATGATGAGCGGCGCGGACCCGACCAAGCTCGCGACGAATCCCATCGACGACTGGACCTGGCTGTCGCGCTACACGGAGGCGCGCATCGCGCTCGGCCGCTGCGGACCGGGCGTGCCGACGTCCGCGCATCTTGGCTTTCAGGCTGCCCATGCCGAAGCCCGCGATGCCGTGCTCAAGCCATTCGATGCCGAGCAATTTGCGGCTGACGTCATCGCGCGCGGCTGGCACGCGCTTGCCGTGCACAGCCGCGCCGTCGACCGTGCGACGTATCTGCAGCGCCCCGATGCAGGCCGCCTGCTCTCGCCCGAATCGGAGGCGCTGCTGTCGGAGCCGCGCGCGCTGGCCGACATTGCGCTGGTGGTGGCGGATGGACTGAGCAGCCGCGCGGTGCAGGTCAACGCCCTGCCCGTGCTCGATGCATTGATGCCGCTGATCGCGGCGAGCGGCCGTCGGCTGTCGCCGGTGATCGTGGCCACCCAAGGCCGCGTCGCACTTGCCGATCATGTCGGCGAACTGCTCGGCGCGTCCGCCTCGATCATCCTGATCGGCGAACGCCCCGGCCTCAGCGCCGCGGACTCGCTCGGCCTCTATCTCACCTGGATGCCGCGCCGCGGCCGCGTCGATTCCGAGCGCAACTGCATCTCCAACGTCCGCCAAGGTGGGCTCGCGCCTGAGGACGCTGCAAAGCAGGCCGCCGATCTGACCGCGCGCATGTTCCAGCATCAGGCCGCCGGCGTCAGCCTCGCGCGCCTGCCGCAGTTGCCGGCACCGGAGCACGGCGGCTCTTGACGATGCCAGGACCCTCACACCGCGCAATAGCGATCCTGGATGTCCTTGTCGGCGAGCAACGCCGCCGCGCTGCTCTCGTGTACGACCTCGCCCTGGTCGATGATGACGGCGCGATCGGCGAGCCGCAGCGCCCATTCGACGTTCTGCTCGACCAGCAGCAAGGTCTTGCCCTGGTCGCGCAGCCGCCGGAACAGCACGCCCATCTCCTCGACCAGCACGGGCATGATGCCTTCCGAGGGCTCGTCGAGCAGCACCATGCGCGGCCGCGCGATCAGGGCGCGCGCGATCGCCAGCATCTGCTGCTCGCCGCCGGACAAGGTGACGCCCTCCTGATCGAGCCGCTCGCGCAGGCGCGGAAAGGTCTCAGCGATCTCAGCGAACGCCGCGCGCTCGTCGATCTCGGCCTTGGCCGCGACGAGCCCGAGCCGCAGATTCTCCCGCACCGACAAGCCCGGCACGATGCGCCGCTCCTCCGGCACGTAAGCGAGCCCGAGATGAAAGCGCCGATGCGCCGGCAACGGCAGCAGGTCCCGGCCGGCGAAGCGCACGCGGCCCTCGGCCTTGGGTATCAGTCCCATCACGGCGCGCAGGGTCGTGGTCTTGCCGGCGCCATTGCGCCCGACCAGCGCGACCACCTCGCCCTCGTTCACGCGCAGCGTGATGCCGTGCAGAACGTGGCTGGCGCCGTACCAGGCCTGGACCCGATCGAGCTCGAGCAATGCAGTCTCAGCCATAGCCTTCACTCTGTCCCAGGTAAACGCGGCGCACTTCGGCGTTGGCACGGATGTCCTCCGGCTTGCCATCGGCGAGCAGCCGCCCATGATGCAGCACCAGCACCCGCTGGCTCAGGCCCAACACCATCTTCATCTTGTGCTCGACCAGCAGCACCGTCCGCTTCTCAGCCAGCCTCTCCAGCAGCGCAACCATGTCCTTGGTCTCTTCCGGCCCCATCCCGGCCGTGGGCTCGTCGAGCAGCAACAGCTCGGGCTCCGACACCAGCGCGATCGCGATCTCCAACGCGCGCTGCTGGCCATGGGCAAGGAACTTGGCCAGCTCGCCGCGCTTGCCGATCAGCCCCACCGCTGTCAGCGCCGCGTCGGCGCGCTCGCTCAGCTCAACGAGATCGGCGCGCCTGCGCCAGATGTCGTAGCTCACATGCATCGCCTGCGCCGCGACCCGCACGTTCTCGTGCACCGACAGATCGGGAAAGATGTTGGTGATCTGGTACGAGCGCGAGATGCCCTGGTGGACGAAACGATGCTGCGGCAGGCCGTTGAGCTCGCGGCCTTTGAAGCGCAAGGTGCCCAGGCTCGGCGACAGGGTGCCGGACAGGATGTTGAAGAACGTGCTCTTGCCCGCGCCGTTCGGCCCGATGATCGAGGTCAGCTCGCCGGCCGCGAACGACACCGAGATACCCTCGAGGGCGGTGAAGCCGCCGAAGCGGCGGCCGATGCCCTCGGCCTGCAACAGCGCCGTGCTCATCGCCGCTCCCTCGCAAACGGCAGAAGATCCAGCAGCGTGCCCCAGATGCCCTTCGGCAGGAACAGCACGAATACGACGAAGATCGCGCCGACCACGATCTGCCAATGCGGCGTCCACAGCGACACGACATCCTCCAGGATCAGGAAGGTCGCCGCGCCGATGAACGGCCCGAAGAAGCTGCGGGCGCCGCCGAGCAGCACCATCATCACGATCATGCCCGAGGTCTGGTAGTGCAGGGAATCGAGCGGCACGATCGACAGATGCAGTGCCGACATGCTGCCGCCGATCGCCGAAATTGCGCCCGACAGCATGAACACGATCAGCTTGCAGCGCTCGACGTCATAGCCGCAGGCGCGCGCCCGCTGCTCGTTCTCACGGATTGCCTCGATGACGGCGCCGAACGGCGAATTGAGAATGCGCGACTGCACCCAGAGCGCCAGCGCCGCGAAGGCCATCAGGACGTAGTATTTATTGACGGGATCAAGAAAGTTGACCTGCCAACCCAGCAGATTGATGCGATCGACGGTGAAGCCGCGCAGCCCGTTCTCGCCGCCCGTGAAGGACGACGCCTGCAACGCGAGGTAATAGACGAGCTGCGCCAAGGCGAGCGTGACCATCGAGAAATAGATGCCGCGGGTCCGCGTCGAGATCGTCCCGATCAGCGCCGCCAGCACGGTGCTTGCGACGATCGCCAGCGGCACCGCAGCGAACCATGGCAGGCCCCAGCGGCTGATGGCGATGCCGGTCAGATACGCCCCGGTGCCGAAGAAGGCGGCATGGCCGAACGACAGCAGCCCGGTGTAGCCGAACAGCAGATTGTAGCCCATCACCACGACGCCGTAGATAAGGACATTGACGGCGAGCGCCTTCGAAGGCAGCAGCCAGGGCAGCAATGCGAGCGCAACGAGCGAGACCAGCACGCGGTGATCCGACAGGACCGCAAACAGGCGCCGGCTTTGGGACAGCGACGGTGCTTCGCCGGTCGACTGCACGGTCATCACGCCCTCCCCTTGAGGCCGAACAGGCCCTGCGGCCGGACGAGCAGCACGGCCGCCATCAGCGCGAACATCACGATCGTCGCCATTTCGGGCGCGAACAGCGCCACCATGCTGATGCAGATGCCGACCATCAGCCCGGCGACGACGGCGCCGACGATGGACCCAAGGCCGCCAATCACGGTCACGACGAAGGCTTCTGCGAGCACCAGCGTTCCCATTTCGGGATTGACGCTGCGCATCGGCCCAGCCAGCACGCCGCCAAGGGCGGCAAGTCCGACGCCGAGGCCGAAGATCGCGAGCCACACCTTGCCGATGTCGACGCCGAGCACGCGCATGATCTGCGGGTCACGCGCCCCGGCCCGGACGATCAGGCCGACGCGCGTCTTCTCCAGCATCAGCCAAAGCAGCAGCAGCACGACCGCCACCAGCGCAATCACGAACAGACGATATTTCGGAAAGAAACCGACGCCGAGATCGACGACGCCGATCAGCTGTGACGGCGTCGGAAACGGAATGCCGTCGCTGCCGAATACGATGCGTACGCCCTCGACCAGGATGTAGCTGAGACCGAAGGTGAGCAGCAGGGGATCATCGATTGATCGACCATACAGGCGCCGTACCAACACGAACTCGATCAGCATGCCGAAGGCGCCGACCAGCACGGGGGCAAGCAGCAGCCCCCACCAGAAGCTGCCGGTCAGCGACGCCAGATACAGACCCGCATAGGCGCCGATCATGAACAGCGCGCCATGGGCGAAGTTGACGACGCCCAGCATGCCGAACACGATGGTCAGGCCGAGCGCCGTGATCACCAGCACCGCCCCGAGGGCGATGCCGGAGAACAACTGCATGATGATCAGAGACAGGTCCATGCGCCCGGCATCAGGTCGCGTGGCCGAGCTCGCCACAGCTGCGCAGCATCTCGTCCGCACCGGGATCGCTGGCCACGATGGCAAACAGATCGTTATCATTGGCCATGGCCGACTTCTTCTTCGACTCCAGCACCAACACCGACTGCACCGACTGGTGGTCGCATTTGCGGTAGCGCTGCGTCCCCTTGGTCAGGTCGTATTGCAGGCCCTCCAGGGCGGTAACGACCTTATCGGTGTCGGTGCCGCCGGCCGCCTGCATCGCCTGCAGCAGGGAGCCGACGCCGGAATAGCCGTAGGCACCGTAGTCGGTCGGGATCGCGCCGCCATTGGCTGCGCGGAACGCCTTGTTGAACTCGGCCGCGGTCTTGTTCTGCGTCTCCAGCCCCCAATAGTAGTTGGCGCCGCCGACGACGCCCTCGAACACGTCGGGACCGACGGCGAGGCGCTGGTTGTGCAGGATCACGGGCACCACGATCTTCATCTGCTGCTTGATGCCGAAATCGACCGCCTGCTTGATCGCATTGGCCTGGTCGCGGCCGAAATTGCTGATACACAGCACGTCCGGGCGCAGCGACATCAGGCGCGGCATGAAGGTCGAGTAGTCGGCCGCACCGAACGGATGCAGGATCTCGCCGACGCTCTCGGCACCGATCGCGGCCTGCGCACGCTTGAAGCCGCGCAGCATCTCATGACCATAGGCATAGTCCGCGACGAGGTGCGCAACCTTCATGCCCTTCTTGATGGTCTGACGCGCAACCGCCGCCGTGGTCATGTGCGGATTGAGCGCCTCGTGGAAGGTGTATTTGCTGAAATCCTTGGCCTCGTTGATGGTGTCGGACTGGCTGATCGAAACATAGATCACGCCACGTGCGCGCGTCACCTCGTTGACGGCGAGCTGGACAGCGCTGGATAGTGCGCCGACGATGGCGTGCACCTTGTCCTTCTCGATCAGCTCGAGCGTCCGCGTCGCGGCCTCTCCGGCGTTGAGCTTGTCGTCGCGCACCAGCAGCTCGACCTTGCGGCCACCGATGCCGCCCTTGTCGTTGACCAGCTTGACCGCAAGCTCCGCGCACTTCACCTGGTCCCGAGCCTCGGCCGCGAACGGGCCGGTCAGCGGCGTCGGGAAGCCGATGCGGATGGTGTCGTCGGCGGCGCGGCCCAGCCGCGGCATCGCGAGCGTGGCGACGCCCGCCGACAGTCCCATGAGCGCCGTACGGCGGGATAGTCCTGCTCGTCGCGACTTCGTCTCGTAGCTTGGCATGATGTCCTCCCTCAACTTGTTGTTTTAGTATCGACCGAGTGCCTTGAGCACACGCGCGGGCGTGATCGGAATGGCATTGATGGACGCGGCAAGCGGCGCCAATGCGTCGTTGACCGCATTGAGCACGCAGGCGGACGCCGCCGCCGTGCCGGCCTCGCCGCAGCCCTTGGCGCCGAGAATGGTGTCGGCCGTCGGCGTCTCGACATGGTCGATGATGATGTCGGGCATCTCCATCGCCATCGGCACGAGGTAATCGGCGAGCGAGCCGTTGAGCAGCTGACCGGTCTCACCGTAGCGGCATTCCTCGAACAATGCAGCGCCGAGCCCCTGCACGACGCCGCCGCGCAGCTGCTCGTCGACCAGCATCGGATTGATGATGCGGCCGCAATCCTCGACGACGTAATGCTTCAAGAGCTTGATGAAGCCGGTGTGGACGTCGACCTCGAGATAGCAGCCCTGGATGCCATTGGTGAAGGCGAACGGATAGCCCTGCGGCGCGAAGTGATGGCTGACGGTGAGCTGCGCCTGGGTGCCCGGCGGCAATGTGTCGGACCGGAAATAGGCGATGCGCGCGATCTCGGCGACCGGCAGGCGCAGCTGTCCCGTGGCGACACCGACCACCTGCCCATCGATGATGTCCAGCGCCGACGGCTGCTCCTGCAGGATCAGGCCCGCGATCTCCAGAATGTTGGCCTTGAGCCGGCGCGCGGCCTGCAGAGCGGTCTCGCCGCCGATGCCGGCGCCCCGGCAGGCCCAGGTCGCGCCGCCATGCGGCGTGACCTCGGTATCACCGGTGATGACCTTGACGTGGTCCTGAGCGACGCCGAGCTGGTCGGCGACGATCTGGCCGATGATCGCCTCTGTGCCCTGGCCCTGCTCGGTGACGGAGATCGCGCAGCGTACCTCGCCCGACGGCGTCAGGCTGAGGGTCGCGCCATCCTGCGAGGAGATGCGCGCGCCGCCAACGCCGTAGAAGGCAGGGCTCGGATTGGTGATCTCGACGAAGGTGGCGATCCCGATGCCGCGATGAATGCCGCGCTGACGCAGCTCGGCCTGCTCGGTGCGCAGCGCGTCGTAGTCCATGATCCCGCGCAGCCGCTGCAAGCATATCTCGTGCGACAGCGCCTCGAATTTGTAACCCGTCGGCGATGCCGTCGGATAGGCATTGTCGGCAATCACGTTCCTGGCCCGCATCGTGAACGGGTCGATCCCGACTTGGCTGGCCGCCAGATCGACCATGCGCTCAGTCACCGCGCAAGCGATCGGGTGTCCGACGGCGCGGTACTGGCTGGTCTGCACCTTGTTCTGAAACACGACCTCCAGCACGGCGCGATAGGATTTGAAGTCATAGGGCGCGCCGATCAGGCGGACCACCTGGTTGCCCTCGACCACGCTGGTGCGCGGATAGGTCGAGAACGCGCCGATCGCGGTGGCATCGTGGATGTCCATGGCGAGGATCTTGCCCTCCACATCGACGGCCATCCGCGCCCGGACGTGATGATCACGGGCATGGATGTCGGACACGAACGACTCGATGCGGTCGGCGACATATTTCACTGGACGTGCGAGCAGGATCGACAGTCCGACCACCGCCATGTCCTCGTGGTAGACATGCAGCTTCATGCCAAACGAGCCGCCGATATCAGGTGCGATGACCCGCACGCGGGCTTCCGGGATGCCGTAGTGACGCGCGTAGAGATCCTGGAACTGATACGGCGTCTGCGTGGCGTGGTGCACGGTGAGCGAGCCACTCTCGGCATCGTAGTCCGCGACGATGGCGCGCGGCTCCAGCGTGACCGGCGTGTGACGGCCGAAACTGAACTCCTCCTCGACGACATGCGCTGCCGAGGCGAAAGCCTCGTCGACCCCGCCGCTGTCGAGCTGGGTGCGGAAGCAGATGTTGGAGGTTCCGGACGGATTGACCCGCGGCGTTCCAGGCTGGCGCGCCGCGTCGAGATCGACCACGGCGGGCAGTTCCTCGTAGCCGATCGAGATCAGCTCCAGCGCATCCTCGGCAAGCGCCCTGCTCTCGGCGACGACGGCGACGACGGCCTGCCCAGCCCAGACCACGCGATCGAGCGGCAGCGGCAGCTGCGGCTCCGAGGTCATGCCCTTGAAATGATCGAGCGTGCCGGTCCAGGGCGCGCAGATCCTCGCGATATCCGCGCCGGTGGCGACCAGATGAACGCCCGCGAGCGCACGGGCGGCATCGACGTCGATGCTGATGATCCGTGCATGCGCATATGGGCTGCGCAGGAATGCTGCATGCAGCATGCGCGGCAGGCGAATGTCGGTGACATAGCGGCCGCGCCCGGCCAGCAGGCGCTTCGCATTCGGCCGCGGCACCGAGCGGCCGATATAGGAGTTCGGACGGTCGAGCGAGGTGAGCGCGTTCATCCCGGCGAGCCCTCTTGCGACGCCTTCGCGGCGCGAGCGTCGGCCACCGCAGCGATCGCGTCGACGATCGCCTCATAGCCGGTGCAACGGCAGAAATTTCCGGAGAGCGCATCGCGGATCGCGGCGCGGCTCGGCTCCGTGAGCCGGGACAGCAGTTCGTGGGCATTGATCAGCATGCCCGGCGTGCAGAACCCGCACTGAAGCGCATTGCGTCGATGAAATTCCGCCTGCAGATCGGCGATCGCGCCGCTTTCGGAGAGCCCCTCGATGGTATCGATCCGGGCGCCATCGGCCTGCACGGCGAACATCAGGCAGCCGTGGACAGCACGGCCGTCGAGCTGCACCAAGCAGGCGCCGCAGGCCCCCATCTCGCAGCCGGCATGCGTTCCGGTCAATTCGAGAGCATTGCGCAGGCAGTCGACCAGCGTGTCCCGCGGCGCGACCTCGCAGGCGACCTTACGGCCATTGACCGTGAAGCGAACCCGCACCGCCTCTTCCGCATCGTCGATCTCGCTGCTCATGCCGCCTCGCTCATCCGCGCCAGCAGCCGGCCGAGCAGCACCCGCGCCAGATGCAGGCGCATGGCCGGTGGCACCTCGTCGCTCTCCGGAGGCGCGAGATCGCGATCGAGCGCGGCCTGCGCCGCAACTATCCGATCGGCATCGATACGAGCACCACTCACCACAGCTTCGGCCGACCTGGCGCGGGTCGGCACGTTGCCGACCGAAAAGAAGGCGATGCGGATGGTTTCGACCAGGCCATCCTTGCAGGTCGCCAACATGCCGCAGCCGACCAGCGCATAATCGCCACGGCGCCGCGCCAGTTCGTCGAAGCAGATGCGCTGGTTGCAGCGGAAGCGCGGCACCAAGATCGCCGTCACGATCTCGCCCGGCCCCACGGCCGTCTCGAACAGATCAATGAAGAAGTCATCGGCCCTGACGCGGCGCCGGCCCGAGGTGCCCGCGATCTCGATCTCGGCATCGAGCGCCAGCATCATGGCGGGAAACTCGGACGCCGGGTCCGCCAGCGCGACGCTGCCGCCCAGCGTGCCGCGATTGCGGATGGCAGGATGGGCGACGAACGGAGCCGCGGCACGCAGCAGCGGCGCAAACTCGGCGATGAGCGGATCGGTCAACATCTCGCAGTGCCGCGTCAGGGCGCCGATGCGCAGCCATTCGCCGTCGCAACGGACGCCGCGCAGCTCTTCGATGTGGTTGATATCGATTAGAATTCGTGGCGCCTGAAGGCGCAACGCCAAGGCGGGGACGAGGCTCTGCCCGCCGGCGATGTAGCGCGCATCGTCGCCGCTCCGCGCGTGAGCCTCGCGCGCGTCGTCGACCGAATGTGCACGGTGATAGCTGAAAGCCCTCGCTTTCATCCATTTCCTCGCTGCCTGGGCTCGCCAGCCCGAACTCCAGATTTGTGACCATCTGGTCTCAAAACAGTTGCACGGCCATACCTTCGCGGTCAACCGGAAACGAACGATTGGTCACAAATCTGCTTTCGGCTATCAAGCAGTCTCCCTGCGGCAACGATTCAGGACATGGTCAGAACTCCGAAGACGACGAGCGCCAATAAGGCGGCCGGCCGTGTGCGTGGAGGACGCACGCGGCAACCTGAAGCTCACTCACAGACCCGGCGCCGCAACATGCGCGCCGCCGACCGCGAGCGGCTGATCGTCGATGAAGCGATCCGCTTCTTCGCCGAGCGCGGCTTCGAGGGCCAGACGAGAGAGCTCGCCAAGCGCATGGGCATTGCCCATTCGGTGATCTACCGGCACTTTCCGAGCAAGGAAGCGCTGATCGAGCGGGTCTATCAGGAGGTCTATCTGAGCCGCTGGTCTCAGGACTGGGCCCCACTGATCCGCGACCGCCGCCAGCCGCTGCAGGTGCGGCTCACGAGCTTCTATCTCGACTACGTCGCCCGCGTGTTCGAATACAATTGGGTGCGGATCTTCGTCTTCTCCGGGATGAAGTCGTTCGGAATCGCCGGACGTTATCTCGACCTCGTCCGCCGCGAGATCATCGAACCGGCGGCGATCGAGCTGCGCCACGAGTTGGCATTGCCGGACACCCTGTCACGCCCGCTCGGCAGCCGCGAGACGGAGATGTTCTGGGGCCTGCACGGCCGCATCTTCTATCTGGCAATACGCAAGTTCATCTATGAAACACCGGTGCCATCCGATCTCGAGCAGACCGTGCGCGATGCCATCGAGCTTTTCCTGGACGGCGCACGCCTCTCGCTTCCGAAGATCCTGCAGGACGGCGAGCCTGGTCCCGCCCGATGATCGGCCTGCCCTTTCCCGTTTGCGCGATCGATCATCAGTCGCTGCATCCTCAACTCATGAGCATTCCCGATCTGTCGAGAGTGCGACGTTTCGCTCCATCATGCATCGCAACGAACCCGCCCGCTGCGCGGATCCGACACAGGTTGCATGACACCGTCATGCGGCGTCTGTCACGCGCGTGTCGCACTCTCTGACCGGCCGTCGATCTCCGTTCGCTCGCATGATCGCTCGACGTCGATCACCTCAGGTGGTATCGCTGCAACTTGACGCGTTCGGCGACTGAAGTTATCGTGGTTGAATATTTCGATGCTTTCTATTTGTTGTTTTCGACGCAAACCTCATTGACGACCTGAACCACATCGACTGGTCCGCACACACACGCTTAATGATCATGTGGTGCGAGACTCACGGCCTGATCGAGCCGCCAAGTCGGCGGCCCTGAGCGTTATATCGCGACCGCTTGGTCGCGGTAGCCTTCGCTACGTCGTTTCCAGCTGTTAGTTGCGGAGCGGGACGTGATTGATCAAGCGATGATTTTCCTTCGCGACCTGCTCAATGCGCATTTGACGGGGCCTGCTGTTCCGGGTCACGCGGCGCCGGCCGAGGATGCCGTGATTTTTCTCGACGGTGACAAGACCGACCCGATCTCGTTCCGCATGGGCGCCGTCACCACCATGCTCATCAATGTCGAGCAGGAGCCGATCCTGCGCGCGGCAAATCCCTATCAGCGGTTGGGCGCCGACGGTACGGCCTACCGTATCCAGCCCGATGTCCGTCTCAACATGCGCGTGCTGTTCGTGGCGCGCTTCAAGCAATATGAGCAGGCGCTGGCGCGGCTGTCGCAGATCATCACCTTCTTTCAGTCGCACCCGGTGCTCGACCGCCAGACGATGCCGAACATGCCGGCCGGCATCCCGCAGTTGGCGCTGGAGCTCGTGACGCTTCCACTCAACGAGCAGAACGATCTCTGGAACGCGCTTCGCGCCGCATTCCAACCGTCCCTGCTCTATCGCGTGCGCATGCTCGTCTTCGAGGATCGTCAGGAAGAGATGACGCGGCCGGTGTCCGGGCCGCCCGAACGGAGGCTGGAACATGCCGTCAGCCCCCCTCTTTGACCTGCGTGTGACACACGACTACTACGCCGATCTGCGCTGCAGCGATTTCGCGATCGTGCCGTCCGCGCCGACCGAGGCCGCCATGGCGCGGCTGCGGCTCACACATAAGAGCTTCGCCGACCGCATTCGCGTGTTTGCCGAGCTTGACGCCAAGGGCGCTGCGATCGCCGCAGCGGCTGCGCCAGTGTCGCTGGACTTTGCGCTTCAGCCGCGCGGATCCGGCTATGCGGCGATCACCAGGCTCAGCGATCTCGCGCAGCAGCCTGCGCCGCTGTTCACCAATGATGGCGTCGCCCCGGCCGATCCCTTGCCGCTTCGCCTGACCACGCGCCGCGCCACGGCGCGCGAGAGCCTCCTCGTCTCGACCCCGGCTACTGTGGAGCCCTTCGTGCTCGCCGGCACGCCGCTTGACGGCACCACGCCGGCGGACGTGACGGTGGCCGGCGCAGGTCCTGCCAAAAGCGTCATCCCTGCTTCCAAGCGCCTTACGATCGACACGTCCGCCGTGCCGCGCGGCACCGCATTCCAGGTCACCTACCCCGTCCGTGCAGCGATGCCGCGGGGCGCACTCGCAGAGATCGCGCTGACGCTGAATGCGCCGCTGCTGAAGCCGATGCCGGCGCCGCGGGCCTTCCTCATCTCGCTGAATTCTGCCGACTCGCGCTGGGCCTATTACGTGGTGACGGATTTCTCCGGCGACCTCTCGACGCTGGGCGTCGTCGATGCCTCTCCCGGCAACGGACCGCGCGCAATCAGCGTATCAGATGCCGGCCGGACCGAATTGACCGCGGCGACGGCCAGCCTCGATCCGGCCGGCACGGACCTGCTCCGACGTTATCCGGGTCGGCGCGTCATGCGCCTGATATCGGATGCGCCGATCCCTGCGCGCGATGCGCCACTCGCGGCGCTCGAGCTGCGGCTCAACAACACGGCGCTGCTGACGCGTCTGCCCAATCCTCCGCCTGATCGCCTCGTGCTGCTGCAAACCGACGCGGCGGCACCGCGCCAGATGGTCCGCTACCAGGTCTTATCGCTCTGACGAACTGACCGCTTCCGCCTCTCCTCACCACGTTCCGAAGGTGCATTGTCATGCCGATCTACAAGACTCCGGGCGTCTACGTCGAAGAGATCTCCCGATTGCCGCCGTCCGTGGCCGAAGTGTCGACCGCGATCCCGGCCTTCCTGGGATACACCGAGAAGGGTCCGGCGATGGCGCGGATCAGCTCGCTGCTGGAATACATGGCCACGTTCGGCGGCGCCAAGCCGACCGCTTTCGTCGCCTCGACCAAGACTGATCCGGCATCCGGCCTGCCCACGGTGGATCTTGTCGATCCCGGAGCAGCGAACGGGCCGAGCCCGGACCGGCTGCTCTACTACGCCGTCAGCCACTACTTCGCCAATGGCGGCGGCCCCTGCTACATTTTCTCGCTCGGCGACTATGCGAGTGCCCTCGCCAAGGCCGACTTCCTCAAGGCCCTCAACCTGCTCGCCCTGGAGGATGAGCCGACGCTGATCGTTCTGACCGACGCCGTGCTGCTCGCCGCGGGCGACTATTTCGAGATCGCCCAGGCCGCGCTGAGCCAATGCGCGCGGCTCAAGGACCGCTTCACCATTCTCGACGTTCCCAAGGGCGACGTCGCCGCATTCCGGAACCAGATTGGCATCGACTACCTGTCCTACGGCGCCGCCTATCATCCCTATTTGCGCACGTCGCTGAACTTTGCCATCGACGAGAGCAAGATCCAGGTCAAGATCACCGACGCACAGGTGCCGCCGACGATCAAGGAGGTGGCATTTCCTGCCAATGATCCGAACGGCATGGTGGTCTCCTTCCAGGGCTTGGAGGCGGCGACGCCCAAGGTCCAGCTCGTCGGCGGGGACAATGCGCAGGCAATCGACATCACCATCAGCAATGGCAAGCCGACGCTGGTGATCACCAACATCGCCGGCGGCAAGACCGCCAAGCAGGTGGTCGATCGCTGGGCGACCGTCAAGGCGGGGCTGGCGACGGCCGGGTTCGACATCCGTCAGCAGGGTAACGGCTCGGCAGCGCTGCAGCCGACACCGGCCGGCGACGGCGCCGATCTCGTGAAGGTCGGCGGCGGCGCACCGCCGACGCCTGCCCTGGGCGATATCAAGCTCAACGATACCGCGCGCTACAACCAGATCAAGGACGCGCTCAGCCGCCAGCGGGTGACCTTGCCGCCGAGCGCCGCCATCGCCGGCATCTATGCACGCGTCGATCGCGACCGCGGCGTGTGGAAGGCACCGGCCAATGTCGGCGTCATGGCCATGATCGGTGTCGACAAGAAGATGACGGATGCCGATCAGGAATCCCTCAACGTCGACCCGACCGCCGGCAAATCGATCAATGCCATCCGCGACTTCACCGGCAAGGGCACCATCGTCTGGGGCGCTCGCACGCTCGCCGGCAACGACAATGAATGGCGCTACGTCCCGGTCCGCCGCCTCTTCATCACCATCGAGGAGAACACCCGCAAGGCCTCTGGCTTCGCCGTGTTCGAGCCGAACGATGCCACCACCTGGCTCAAGGTCAGGGGCATGATCGAGAGCTATCTCTATTCGCTATGGGAACGCGGCGCGCTCGCCGGCTCGACGCCGGAGGCGGCCTATTACGTCAATGTCGGCCTCGGCAAGACCATGACGCCGCAGGACGTGCTGGAGGGCCGGCTGATCGTCGAGATCGGAATCGCCGCCGTCAGGCCGGCCGAGTTCATCGTGCTGCGCTTCATGCACAAGCTACAGCAAGCCTGATCGACCAGAACCGATAGAGGAGCGCACCGATGGCTGTCAGCGCCAGCGAAATCAAGGCCACCTATCCCTTGCCGGTCTACAACTTCCGCGTCGAGATCGGTCCGAACGCCGTAGCGTTCTCGGAGGTGTCCGGCCTGTCGATCCATTATGAGGTCACGACCTTCAAGGAAAGCCCGACCGGCGGCGGCAGCGCCGGTCCGCGGATCATCCACATGCCATCGCAGCCGCAGCCGGTGAACATCACGCTCAAAAAGGGGGTGGCGCGCACGGCGAGCGTCTCGGCGCTCTACAGCTGGATCAAGACCGTCTCGCTGAACCAGGTCGAGAAGAAGGACGTCGTCATCCGGCTGTGCGACGAGCAGGGCAAGCCGGTCATCAGCTGGACCGTGATCAACGCCTTCCCGACCAAGCTCGACGGACCCGCCTTCGATGCCAAGTCGAACGAGGTCGCCGTCGAATCGCTCGAGCTGCGCGCCGACGCCATCACCATGACTGAAGGCTGATCACGCCGATGCCCGACGACAAGACGACGCAGAAACTGCTCTATCCGCTGCCCGGCTACAATTTCCAGGTCGCGGTGGATTCGGACTCGGCGAGCTTCGTCGAGGTGTCCGGGCTCGTCAGCGAGTACGAGACCGTGACCTACCGGCACGGCTTCAGCCGCTGGGAGGGCGAGGACGTGACGCGCGTCCCCAAGCGAAGCCACAGCACGGTGACGCTGAAGAAGGGCGTGATGCCCGGCGGCAACTTCCTGTCGCAATGGCTGACGGCGGATCCGCCAACCGCGCGGGCGCTCGCCATCAGCCTGTGCGACGAGGCGGGAACGCCGGTCGTCGTCTGGCACGTCAAGGAGGCGATCCCGGTCAAGCTCTCAGCGCCGAGCTTCGACGTCAACAGCACGCAGATCGCCATCGAGACGATCGACCTGCTCGCCAGTGGAATCTCCGTCGAGTATCTGTGACATGCCGGTCAAGGACCTCCCCTTAAGCTTCCGCTTCGGCGTGTTCTTCTTCGTCGGCGGACTCGTGCCCAACCCGATCGACATTCGTTTCCAGAAGGTGTCGGGGCTGGGCGCGACGGTGTCGCTGAAGACGCACGCCGAGGGCGGGCAGAACCTCTACACGCACCGCTTTCCCGAGACCATCGGCTACCAGAACCTGGTGCTGGAGCGTAGCGCACCGCTGATCTCGCCGCTCGACATCGAGTTCAACGTGTCGCTGTCGCTGTTCAAATTCTCCGCCTCCAACGTGCTGGTGACACTGTTCGACGACAGCGGCGCGCCGACGGCGGGATGGATGTTCCTCAACACCTATCCGGTGCGATGGGCGACGTCGGATCTCGATGCCGGGCAGAACGGCGTCGTGATCGACACGATGGAGCTGGCCTACACCCGCATGCAGATCATGAGGCTCTGAGCCATGCCTGTCGAGATCCGCGAGCTGATCATCCGCGCCGTGGTCGATCCGCACAAGGTCGACGCGCGCAGTCCCGCCGCGAACGCCCCGTCGTTCGACCGCGACGCACTGGTGCAGGCCTGCGTCGACGAGACGCTGCGCATCCTGCGCCGCGAGAAGGAGCGCTGATCATGGGTTTTCCCGACCTCTTCAAGCTCGAGAAGCTGCAGATCTCCGCCTTCGCCGATGCCAAGCGCTCGAAGAGCAAGGAGATCGACGGCTCACCCTTCGTGGCGATGTTCAATCCGCAAACCCTGAGCCAGACCAACAGCAACCTGTTCGAGCCCGGCAAGGCGGCCGGCGGCGCCGAGCAGGTCGCGACCTTCATCCGGACACAGCCGAGCGCGATCGAGCTCACTTTGCTGCTCGATGGCACTGGCGTCGAAGAGATGGGACTCGTCAACCTGTTCTCGGACACCAAGACGGTCAAGGACCGCATCGACAGCTTCCTTGCCATCGCCTACCAGCCGCAGAGCGAGACGCACGAGCCGAGCTACCTGAACCTGAAATGGGGCAAGTTCAGCTTCAACTGCCGCCTCACCACCGTCACCATCAACTACACGAGCTTCGAGCGCGACGGCTCGCCGCTGCGGGCCGAGCTGGTGCTGAGCCTGGCGGCGGACGATGACGTCGCCAAGCAGCAGTCGCAGCTTGCCTTCACCTCGCCCGACGTGTCCCATGCCCGGCTGGTGCGCGGCGGCGATACGCTGCCGCTGCTGGTCCACGCCGTCTACGGCAGCGCGGTGCATACGCCGCGGGTCGCACGTGCCAACGGGCTCAATCATCTGCGCGGCCTGGAGCCGGGCCGCACGCTGATCTTTCCGCCGCTGTCGCGCTAGGAGCTCGAGGTGCCCGACGGCTTCACCATTCCCACCATCCTCGTCGCGGGAGCTGCGCTGCCGCCGAACCTGGCGCCGCTGTCGATCGACTTGATGCGGGCGGTGAACCGCATTCCCACCGCGATGCTGTCGATTCACGCCAAGGGCCCCGTGGCCGACGAGGCGCCGCTGATGGCGGGCGGTCCGTTCAAGCCGGCGGCCGAGGTCGAGATCAAGCTGCGCCGCGCCGGCGAGGACGACGTCAGCGTATTCAAGGGCCTCGTCACCGCTCTGTTCGTCCATACGCGCGAGGGCCTGCCGACGCTCGACGTGGTCGTCAAGGACAAGACGGTCAAGCTCACCGGCGCGCGCCACAACCGGATCTGGACCGACACTCCCGATAGCGACGCGATCCGCGCCATCGTCGGCGACGCGCAGCTGACCGTCGATGACGCGCCCGATACGACCCCAACGCACAAAGCCCTGGTGCAGCATGACTGCACCGACTGGGACTTCATCCTGACTCGCGCCGATGCGCAGGGGCTCGGCGTCGTCGCCTTCGACGGGGCCGTGTCGCTGAAGAAACTCGCCGTCGACGGCGAGCCGGCGCACAGCTTCTCGCTCGGGCTCGACCCGATCACCGACCTGCATTTCGAGCTCGACGCGGCGAGCCAGGCGCCGAGCATCGACGGCGTTGCGTGGGACCCGAAGGCGCTCGCGGCGGCTGAACCTGCCGCGGCGGAGACGTTGAGCCTGCCGCAGGGGGAGATCGGAACGGCATCGATCGGCGATGAACTCGGGATGGGGCCCGTTCGCCTCACCCATATGGTGCCTCTTCAGCCCGACGAAGTGAAAGCGTGGACGAATGCGCGCGCGGCCCGTGCGCGGCTCGCGCTGATCCGCGGCCGCATGTCGGTGGCAGGGCTTCCCGCTGCAAAGCCGATGGACATTGCCCAGCTGAACGGGCTCGGCGACCTGTTCGACGGCAAGGCGCTGGTCACGGGCGTACGCCATCGCATCGATACGCACGGTTTCTCGACCGACCTGCAATTCGGTCTCGCCGCCGAGCCCGCGGGCCGGTTGCCCGAGCTTTCGGACATGGCCGCCGGGGGCCTGCTGCCGCCGATCTCGGGACTGCATCTCGGCACCATTGCCGACTCCTCGGACGAAGATCCGGATGGCGAGAGCCGAATCCAGGTCAGCGTCTCCTCCGTCCTCACCGATCCGCCCAAACCGCTCTGGGCGCGCATCGCCAGTCCCGATGCCGGCGACAAGCGCGGCTTCTGCGTGCGGCCGGAACCGGGGGACGAAGTGCTGGTCGGCTTTCTCGGCGGCGATCCCAGGCATCCGGTCGTGCTCGGCCGCCTCTGGGGCAGCAAGAACAAGCTGCCGGAGGGGTTCACCGATGCCAAGCAGAAGGGTCTCGTCGGCAAGCAGAACACGCGCATCGTCCTGTCGGAGGCCGACAAGCCGTCGATCACGATCAGCACGCCGGGCGGACGAACCGTCATCCTCGACGACGACGGCGGCACCATCACGCTGTCCGACAAGAACAACAACAAGCTCGTTCTCGACGCCAGCGGCATCACCATCGACTCGGGCAAGGATCTCGTGATCCAGGCCAAGGGCGCGATCAAGATCAAGGGCAGCACGATCGACCTGAACTGATTTGAACCGATTCAAAGGGCTCGCGGGAGGAACTGCATGCGGAGCTTCAACTCACACCGAACGGATCGGACATGACGGCATCGGCCGGTTATCTCGGGCGCGGCTGGGCGTTTCCGCCGCAGTTCGGACCGAACGGCTCCGACGTCGCCATGGTCGCCGGCGACGACGACATCGTTCAGAGCCTGACGATCCTGTTCGGCACGGCGCTGGGCGAGCGCGTGATGCGGCAGGATTTCGGCTGCGACGTCTCGCGTTACATGTTCGAGGAGATCGACCAGACGCTGCTGACCTCGATCCGCGAGGCGGTGTCGGATGCGATCCTCTATCACGAGACGCGCATCCGGCTCGACGGCGTCGATGTCAGCACCGACGGCCAGACCCCCGGCCTCGTGCTGATCGCGATCCGCTTCACGGTTCGCACCAACAACTCCCGTTTCAACATGGTCTATCCCTATTACCTCAACGAAGCGACGAGAGCGGTGCCGTGAGCGACGTGATCGTGATCGATGGCGACATGGCGAGTTTCGAGCCGGGTTTCGGTGCGGCGACCGTCGTCGTGCGCCCCGGTCCGATCACCGCGAGCGGCAAGGCCCGGGTCGCCGGCAAGCTCGCCTGCGTCGCCGGCGACGAGAGCAGCGTGTCCGTCGCCGGCTGCATGTACACGGCCGGTCCCTATTCGATCCCGGGCACCGGAACACTCTCGATCGCCGCGCTGGCCGGAGACCAGAAGGCGGCAACCTGCCAGTCAGGAGCCAAGAAGCTGCTGCTCAAGGGAAGCTCGTTCACCGCACGCTTCACCGTCGCGGCGCCGGCGATGCAGCCGCCGCCGGGGCCCGGCTCGCCCATTCCGGACGCGACGACGAGCTACACCGGCAAGGGCAGCTTCGTTGCGGCCGAAACCAGCGTGAAGGCGGGGTAAGCGATGGTGCAGCCGCCCGCCGAGATTCCTTCGCCCCGGCGTGACGGCACCAGCCAGCTCGCGCGGCTGCTAGCCACCAGGATCGTCTCCGACCGCTATCCGGACGGCGTCGGCATCGACGAGCGGACGACGCGTGACCTGCTGACATTCCTGCGCGGCTACGTCGAGAAGGTGACCTACTATGACGCCGACAACGATCCCGTCGGCGACTGGTCGGGCCTGCTCGGCGAGCTCAGCGACGATCAGATCCTCGCCTTCATCGACAATCCGGGCACGGTTTCCGACGACCAGCTGCGACGGCCGCATCTGGTGCTGCTGCTTGCCTTGTTCAAGCTGCTCGACACCGCCCGGAACGCGCTCAATGGGATCGTCCCCCGCCATCTCGACTACTACTATCGCGACGTGCTGCGGCTCGCCCCGAAGCTGCCGGTGCCCGATCGCGCATTCGTGCTGTTCGATCTCGCCAATGGTGCGCATGCCGTGCAGATCCCCGCCGGCACCAGGCTTCCGGCCGGGCGCGACTCCGCCAAGCGCGAGCGCTTCTTCCGCACGGACGCCGATGTCGTCGTCAACCGCGCGAAAGTCAGCAGGCTCGCCACGGTGTTCACCGACAAGCTCGTCATCGGGCTGCCGGAGGCGCGCGATCCGAGAAAGGGCGCGCTCGGCACCAAGGAGGATCGGTTCCTCGCCATGCTGCGGCTCGCGCTCGGCGAGCCCTCGCCGGGCGGGCCGCTGCCGCTCTATGGCGGCAAGCCGGTCACCTATCCGCTGCTGCAGTCGCTCGCCGCCCTGGTCGCGTTCGCCCCCACGGCGCTGCACCTGCAGCACTATGAGCTGCGCGAGCTGATCGATCGCAAGCGCACCCGCGACAATGCCGGCGCCGACTGGGCCAGGATCAATGCGATCCTGCAGGCGGCGGGCCGCGATGCGCGGCACGACCCTAACTTCGTTCTCAACCCGGCCAATCCGCGCGACTTCAACGCCAATCTCGCGACCGCGCTGAACGGCACGCCGAACCTCGCGGGCCTGCCCGAGATCACGACCGTCGACGATCTCTACGTGCAGCGCTATCGGCAGGACGTGCAGGATGCGATCACGCAAAAGCTGCACATGCCGGTTGCGACCTTCGTCACGATGATGGACCTCAAACGGGCCTCCGATGCCGATTGGCGTGTCATCAACGGGCTGCTCGAACATGCCGGCCAGGACAAGCGCAAGGATTCGAACTACCGGCTCAAGGTGATCGATCCCGCCGACTTCGCGACCAACATGAAGGAGGCGATCGGCACCATCGACTACACGCCGACGGGCGCAACCTCGATCGACGGCTATGCAGCGGCGGTGCGCAACCTGGAAGCCTATGCCTTCATGTCGGCCGAGGCCTTCGCGGCCATGATGGCGACGGCCGATCAGCCGGAGGCGAACGTCTCCGAGCGTGCATGGCAGCAGGTCTACGGCACCCTCGAAGATGCGTTGCAGAACAAGGTGGTTGCTGCACGGCGCGATGCGATACGCAAGCGGCGCGAGGCGGCTGCCGATCCCGCCGCGGGCCTGCAGTCGATCCTGGCCGATGCTGCCGGGGCGTCGCCCAGCGCCACCACGCCGCAATTGCTGGAGGAGCTGAAGGACTGGGCCTCCGCTGCCGACATGCAGACCCTGAGGAGGGTCGCGGATGCGCCGAAGACCGCAAGCACCGAGCAATGGGTGCAAGTCTACGACATCCTCGAACGCGCCTCGCGCAAGCGCACGCAGCTGCCCACGGCGCGGCCGCAGCGACAGGACTGGCTCAATCTGTATCCCCAGGCAGACGCGACGACGGTGCATCCGAGCGCCGCGCTGGAGCAGCGCTGGAAAACGTTCGGCGCCGCACCGGCACAATCCCCCGAGCAGCCGCCGCCGGAAACGATCGGCCTCGTGATCGGCTCGCCGCTGTTCGCGCTCAGCGCAGGAACGCGGCAGATCATCCTGACTTTCGGCTTCTACGATGATGGCGGCGGCCCGATCGTTGCCGCGCCCGAGCAGCCCTTCTCGGTGCAGGTCAGCACCGCCGACGGCTGGGTCACCCTCGGCGCCGACAAGGTGGAGATGACAGGCGACGGCGCCGTCGACTACAGCAAGCTCGACGACATCGCGCCGATCCCCGGCACGACCACCCTGATCGGCCTGCGCGTTCGCCTGACGCTACCCACGACCATGCCAGCCATCGCACCGCTGCCGGGCGATCAGGCACTCGCCTCATGTCCATGGCCCGCCGTCCGGCTGATGCTGCGCCAGATCTGGGACGGCACGCTCGGCCGCTGGGTGATCCGCTATGCCCGGCTGCGCTCGCTGCGGATCGCGCGCATCCACATGCGCGCGGCGATCGGATCCTACGTGCAGCCGGCGCAGAGCGGCGAGCCGCTCGGCCCCCTGGTGCTGGAGAACGATCTCGGTCCGCTCGACGGCAAGCGGCCGTTCGAGCCCTTCGGGCCGCAGCCGGATGCCGGCGCCACCTTCTGGATCGGACATCCCGATCTGCAGAACAAGCGGTTGCGGGCCGTCAAGCTGCGGCTCGACTGGATGGGCGGCCCACCCGATCTGAACGCGACCTACGCGGCCTATCAGCTCGCCGGCCCGTTCACGGCCAAGGTCAGCCTGGTCGACGGCCCGCTGGTCACGGCGCAAGGCGGGGCCGGCGCCCTGTTCGTGACCGACAGGGCGCGGCGCACGCAGGACGCCAGCAAGCCGCAGACACTCGAGATCACGAGCGTCAGCGATGCCGTGCAAGCTTACACCTTACCGCCGCCGGAAACAGCGGCGGCGACCGCGCGCAACCTTCCGCACGCACTGCGGCTGGAGCTCGCCATCGGCTTCGGCCATCGCGAGTATGCCGGGCTGGCCGCCACCAAGGCGATCGCGCTCGCGGTCGACACGGCCGTGTTCGCCAAGAGCGGCGGCACCATCAATGCAGCGAGCTACACGGTCGGCCTGCCCTATGCACCGAAGCTGAAATCGCTCACGCTCGATCTGCTGGCGGGGCACGAGATCCGCATGGAGGCCTATCAGCAGGGGCCGGCATCGGACATGGTGTTCCACCTGCATCCGTTCGGGATCGCCGAGCTCAGCGCCGCCGCGAACGGCTCTCCCCTGCTCCCCGACTACGGCAATGAGGGCGAGCTGCTGATCGGCCTCGAAGGTCTGCGTCCGCCGGAGACTTTGTCGCTGTTGTTTCAGATGGCCGAAGGCAGCGCCAATGCCGATGTCGACCCGCCTGCCATCCGCTGGAGCGTGCTCGACCGGAACGGCTGGGTCGATCTGCCCGGCGAAGCCATGCTGCAGGACGGCACGCGCGGGCTGATCAATTCGGGGATCATCACCTTCGCTCTCCCGCAGGCAGTGCCGGATGCACGGCTTCCCGCAGGGCCGTATTGGCTGCGCGCCAGCGCGGCCATCGGCGCCGCCGCGGTTTGCGACACCATCGCGATCCATCCGCAGGCGGCGCTCGCGACCCGTGAGCTGAACGCCTCGGCCGTCGACCTCACGCCGCTGCCGCCCAAGACCATCAAGTCGCTGTTCGCGCCGCTGCCCGGCGTCGCCGCCGTGCATCAGCCCTACGCCTCGTTCGGCGGACGTGCGGCGGAAGATCCCGTGGGCTTCCATGCGTCGTCGAGCGAGCGGCTGCGGCACAAGCAGCGTGCGGTGACGGCCTGGGACTATGAGCGGCTCGTGCTGCGCCGTTTCCCGGAGATCTACAAGGTGAAGTGCCTGCCGGCGACCTCCAACGAGGCCGCGATCGACAGGCGCGACGCGCTCGGCCTCGTCAGGCTGATCGTCATTCCGGACATTCGCGGCAAGAGCCTGTTCGATCCGTTCGAGCCCAAGGCCGCATCGGCGCTGCTCGCCGACGTCGCGGCCTACCTGACGCCGCTGCTGCCGGGATCGGCGCGGCTGAGCGTCGAGAACGCCAGATACGTCCAAGTCCGGATCCGCGTCGGTGTCCGCTTCGTCGATCAGAGCAATCCGGCGCTGTGGAAGGAGCGGCTGAACGAGGACCTCAACCGCTTCCTCTCGCCATGGGCGTTCGACGACGGCGCCGACATCATGATCGGGCGCCGCATCTATGCCAGCAGCATCGTCAACTTCATCGACCAGCGGTCCTATGTCGACTACGTCGCCGGCATCAAGCTGTTCTCCAGCGAGGACGGCGAGGTCTTCACCCTGGCTCCTCCGGGCGGCCCGGACGGCGACAGCGTCGGGTCCGAGCGGCCGGACGCGGTGCTGGTCGCCGCGCGGCGGCACGAGATCGATCTGATCGCCGACGAGATCTTCCCGGCCGATCAGTTCAAAGGCATCAACTACATGAAGATCGAGCTTGATTTCATCATCGGTTAGACACTCACACATGATCGCGGGTACGAGGCTGCCATGAACATCGATGACAACAAGAAGTCGCGGGCAACGCTGAAGTCCTACTTCGTCAAGAATGCGATCCCGACCGAGCAGCAGTTCTCCCAGCTCATCGACAGCCTGATCAACCAGCGCGACGATGGCGTCATCAAGCCCGGCGGCGGCGAGCCGCTCTCGATCGAAGCCGTCGGCGACTTCGAGAAGGCCATCAACTTCTACATGCAGATCTCCGATGCCAGCCCCGCCTGGACGCTGTCGCTGCGCCCGCGATCGAACCCCAACGATCCGCAGACGGGGCGGCCGGGCCTCTCCATCAACGATGGAGCCGGCAACAGCCGCCTTGCCGTCGATGCCGCGAACGGCCGCGTCGGCATCGGCGTGGTCGCGCCCGCCGAGCGGCTCGAGGTCGGCGGGCGCATCCGGGCCGGGCTGCTCACGATCGGCGCGCCGGACGTCAATGTGGACTATTCCTATGTCGGCGGCAGCGCTGCCGGCGATCTCACGACGACCTATGCGCTGGCGGTCGGCATCTCCGGCGCGCAGCTCGGGCGAACGGCGCTGAACGGCAAGGACATCTCGTTCCGGGTCAACAACGTCCAGCGCGCGACCTTGGCGGCCAACGGCCATCTCGGCATCGGAACGCCGTCCCCCGCTGCCATGCTCGACGTCGCCGGGGTGGCGAGGTTCGGCTCGTTGTCCATCGGCCCCTGGCCGGCCAACGGCAATTACGTCCATTTCGGCGTCACCACGCTGAACCAGGCCGCCGCGGACAACTATGCGCTGCTGCAGAGCGCAGCGGGCGACGACTTCGGAACGACGTATTTGAATTCGCCCGAGACGATCCAGTTCAGGATCAAGAATGTCAGCTATGCAGAGCTCCAGAAGGACGGCGACTTCAACGTCAAGCGAAGCCTGTCGATCGGCGGCTCGGATCTCTACTTCACCAAGACCGACCACAATCATACGGGCATCGGCAACAAGCTCGGCTACGCGGCCATCGAGAACGGCGCCAATTACGGCGGCCTGATGATCCTGGGCAGAACCGTCAACACCTCTCCGCTCCGACGCGTCGTCAAGGTCTGGGACTATCTCGAGGTGAACGGCGACCTGCTGGTGACCGGCCGCATCGGCAGCATGGGCAAGGGCCCCAATCCGCTCACGCCGGGCTGGGGCGGCGGCATGCGCACGTGGGATCTGGAAGCCGAAGGAACGGTCTGGTCACGCGGCCCCGTGCAGACCGGACCGCGCGATCTCGCCGAGATCTATTTCGCACGGGCCTCGCTCGCCCCTGGAGACGTCGTCAGCCTCGATCCCGATTCCGAACATATCGTCCTTGCTCCAGAAGCGAATTGCAGCCGGGTGATCGGGGTCATCTCGACCGAGCCCGGGATGCTGCTCAATTCGCTGATCAACCGCGAGGATCTTCCGGCCGACGGCAGCAAGGGATTTCCCGTGGCGCTCTCGGGATGCGTCCCCTGCAAGGTCACCGACGAAGGCGGTCCCATCCGCCGTGGCGATCTCCTGACCGCGGCCTCACGCCCCGGCTACGCCATGCGGGCTGCTCCGGCAACGACCGACGGCGCCTATCGCGCCGGAACCATCATCGGCAAGGCGCTCTGCGCGCATGCGGCCGGCGAAGGGGTGATCGAGATCTTCGTCATGCTGCACTGACAGGAGCGACCATACGACAATGACAATGATCGAGAGTTCGACGATGGAAGACCGTCTCAAGGAACGGCTGAGCCAGTTGCGCGAGGAGTTCGCCAGCGGCCAGACCCAGCTGGTGCAGGCCGAAGCGCGCGTGCGCGACCTGCGCGAAACGCTGCTGCGCATCAGCGGCGCCATCCAGGTGCTGTCCGAGGAGCTCGGCGAAAGCAAGGAAGGTTAGGACCCGTGGACGCGCTATCGATCTCCACCGGACCGCCAGAGCATCCGCTGCTCGACTTCACGGCCCTGCTGCGTCAGGGCCTGACCGAGCTCGAGCGCCTCGCCGGCGAGCAGTGGACCGACTTCAACGCCCATGATCCCGGCATCACGCTGCTCGAGGCGATGTGCTACGCCCTCAGCGATCTCGGCTATCGCACCTTTCACCCGATCCCGGATCTGCTGGCGGAAGCCGGCAAGACCACCGAGGCCTGCCTGTTCACGCCGGCGCAGGCGCTCACCTCCCGGGCGGTCACGCCGGATGATCTGAGGCGCATCGTGCTCGACGTGCCCGGCGTCAAGAATGCCTGGATCGTCACGGCGGACGGCGCGTCGCTCCCGCTTCGCCATGATCCGGACGCCAAGACGATCGCGATCGACCGCGATCCGACGCCGCCGGCGAGCTCCGAGGCCGTCGCGCCGCGCGGCCTGTGGCGCGTGCTGGTGGAAAAGTCCGATCTTCAGGACATCGATGCCGCTGTCGTCCGGCTCGCGGTCGCACAACGCCTCTCCGCCAACCGGCCGCTGTGCGAGGATTTCGACGACATCGTCATGCTCGATCCGATGCCGGTGGCCGTGCGCGCCTCCGTCGAGATCGGCGAAACCGAGAACGGCGCCGACGTGCTGCTCGGCATCTTCGAGCGGGTCAGCGCGCTGATCTCGCCGTCGGTGGGATTCCTCAGACTCGACCAGGCTCTCGCGCAGGGCGCGCGCAGCGACGAGATCTTCGAAGGCCCGCCGCTGCTGCGCGGCTTCGTCGATCCAGCGACCTTGCCGGCAGCCGAGCGCCGCGTTGCGCTGCATACGTCGGACGTGATCCGCGCGATCATGAGCGTGCCGGGGGTCCGCGCGGTCCGCTGGATCCTGCTCGCGCGCGCCGGCAGCCCGTCGGCCGAGCCGTGGTCGCTGACGCTCGACGAGACCGGCGCTGCCCGTCTCGATCTCACCGCCAGCAGCATCGAGCTGGTCAAGGATCGCCAGCCGGTCATCGTCGACACTGCCGGCGTGATCAGCGCGTACGGCGCGCGTGCGCGCAGCGCGCGGCTGTTTCCGGAACTCGACACGGCCGAGCGCGATCTGATCCCGCGCCCGGGACAAAGGCGGGACGTCGCGCACTATCTGCCTTTGGAGTCCGACCTGCCACGGCTCTATGGCGTCGGTGCGGGCGCCCTGCCCGATTCGGCCGACGACGCCCGCAAGGCCGCGGCCAACCAGCTCCGCGGCTATCTGGCCGTGCTCGACCAGCTGCTGGCGAACGAATTCGCCCAGCTCGCCCACGTCGCCTCGCTGCTCGGCATCGACGAGACGTCGCCGCGCACCTATGCCGCACAGTATGTCGGCGACGATCCGGATCGCGATCCGATCCTCGATCCGACCTTCGGCCCCGATGAGCTGGCCGAGCTGGTCGAGCCCGAGCAGCCGCCGGGGGCGATGAAGCGGCGCAACCGGCTGCTCAACCACCTGCTCGGGCGGTTCGCCGAAACCGTGACCGACGATCCGCAACTGTCAGCGACCGCGGCGCCACTCGATGCGGATGCCGCGACCGCGCGGCTCTTGCAGGCCAAGCGCGAATTCCTCCGCCGCATGCCCGAGCTCGGTGCAGGGCGCGGCACGGGCGTCGACCTGCTCTCGCCGGGATCATCGCCCGCCCTGATCGACCGCGTACGCCTCCGGCTCGGCTGGCCGGCCGCGGGCGAGACCAGGTTCCTGCTGGTCGAGCACATCCTGCTGCGCGCGCTTCCGGAGGACGAGATCAACGCGCTGCCGCTGCTCGCGGCGGCCTCGCGCAACGATCCATGGACGGCGCAGCTCACCTTCATATTTCCATCGCGCTTCAAGACGCTCGAAAGCATGATCCAGCGCATCATGCGCGAGGAAACGCCGGCGCATCTCACCGCCTATCTGCTGTGGCTGGATCCCGCTCCCTTCGCCGCCTTTGCTGCGACCTACGACGATCTGCTGCTGGCTCTGCGCCACCATCGGCTTGCCGACCGTCTCGGCGTGAAGGCCGATTCCGTCCTATCGGGGCCACTCACATGAGCGGCGCAACCTCGAGCACGGCCACGGTGTTGCGCCTGCGCGAGGCACGCAACCGCATGCTCGAGGCGCTCGGGCTCGGCGAGACCTATCCGGTGCGTGACCTGCCAGTGCCCAACGAGCGGCTCACGGTTGCCTTCAACGACATTGCGACGATCAAGATCGAGATCAGCGAGACGGGCGTCGACTACGGGCTGCGCAACAAGACCGGCGACGCGGTCGGGGCCACCGTCAAGGGCACCGGCAAATCGGTGGCGCTGACCACGCCGCCCATTCGCGACGACGTGACCTTCACCATCCATGCGCGGGCGCCGAATGGCCGCGAGGCGGACCTTTTGACAACGGCGGGAGTCAAGGTCGGACTCGACCTCTCGCTGGCGGCAATCGTGTTGCCCGAGGATGGCCCATCTCCGCGCATCCTGAGCTACAACACGGCGATCACGGTGCGCCTGCCCTCCAGCCAGGACGGCGTCGACTACCGGCTGGTCCGTTTCGTCAACGGTGACCCGGCGCATCCGGACGACGTCGCCGCGGCCGCGCAGGACGACGTCGTCTCGGTCGGCCAAGCCGTCCGAGGTACCGGTGGGCCGATCGAGCTGGCGAGCAAGCCGCTGCAGGCCGACACCGAGATCAGGATCCGCGCCACCAAGACATTTGACGCCGCCCTGGCGCGTCCAACGCAGACCAACCTTCTGGCCATCCGCCTACGCATCTACGTCAGGGCCAATCCGGATCTGTCTCTCGCGCCCGAGCCCGGCGCCATCGTCGACTTCCTATCCGTTCCCAAGATCAGGCTCGCCGCCGCCCAGGGCGGCGTCGACTACCGCGCCGTGCTGCTGCGCCTGCCTGATACGGCCTTCGCGCAAGGCGCACCGCCGGGCCCCGGTCTGCTTGCCGTGCCGGTGCCGGGCCAGCCCGACGTAATGATCCGCCTGCCGTCGCTCGCGGCGGCAGATCCGAGCGCCGTGCCGCAGGGTTTTGCGCTCGGCGCAGACTGGCAGCCCGGCGCCAATGCCGACCTGCGGCTGATCCTGCCGCAAGCCACCGCCGACAGCGTCGTCGCGATCGCCGCGCGCAAGACCCATGCGACGGGGACGACATCGTTCTCGTCCTGGATCTGGCTGCGCCAGATGCTGGCGGTGCTGGTGCGCCCCAATCCCAAGCCGGGCCTCAGCGTCACCGTCACGCTCGCGGGCGCCGCAACCGACGGCGCGATGACGATCGCGGGCGGTCAGGCCGGCGTCTACTACACACCGCGGACGGCGCAACCTGTGCCGGCCGTTCTTCCGGCTTATGTGCACCAGGGCAGTCCGGAGGACGCCAACGTCAACAAGGGCATCGGCCAGCTCGAGCTGGAGGTCGACTTCGCCGTGACGCGCGACGGCCAGCCGCCGCTGCCGCCGGTGGTGGAGACCGGCGCGAGCGCGGTCGGGACGTCATGGACGATCGGCGCGATGAAGGCGCAGAGCCGGGTCGGCATCGATCTGCCGAATCCGGCCGTCATCACCGCGGTGCCGGCCGCGCAGCTGACCGCCGCGCTGATCGATCGCGGCAGCATCGCCCATGTCATGGTGCCGGCGAGCGCAGCCGCTGACAGCTACGCGCTGTTCCAGGAGACCTCAGCGGACGACATCGCCATCGGCGCGGCGCGCGACGGCAATGGCCAGGCGCTCGATTTCGCCTCCGCTGCCATCGCCAACGACATGGTGCTGGTGCTGTCGGCCACCAGCAAGGCAGCGATCCCGGTGCGACGCCGGATCCGCTTTCCGGTTGCCGTCCGGCCCGATCCGACATGCCCCGTCCGCGCCGGCGATGCCGCCGTGCCCGCGGGCAATCGCGCCAAGATCCTCGTCGACAAGACCCAGACGGAGATGAGCTATCAGCTCGTCGCTGCGGGCGCGCCGGTCGGCGCAGCGCAGCCGGGCAATGGCGACACCCTCGCTTTGCTCACCGATCCGATCAGCGCAAACACCACGTTCTCGATCACCGCAACCCGGCTCAATCCGCCGGTCGCAACCGCCACGCTGGCTGCGACCGCAACCGTCACGCTCAAACAGAACTAGGACCGTTCGTCGCGCGCCATGTCCCAGCGTCACACCATTCATCGCGAGATCGTCGAGCTGACCGTCGCCCATGCGGCGACCGCCGAGCGCGTCAGCACGGCCGTCTCGGACGTGGTCCGCGAGGCGCTGACGCCGCTGTTGGAGCGCATCTTCGATGAGCTCACGCCGCATGCCGAGCTGATCCGGATCGACCGGCTCGAGCTCGATCTCGGACGGCTCGATATGGATTCGCTGTCACGGGAGCTGCCCGCGCGGATCGCCGCCAGACTTCCGGGCGCACTGAGGTCATCGGTTGCACTGAGCCACCATCCTCAATCGACAAGCCCCGCGCCAGCCGGCCGGGCGAAGCCTGCGGCCGACGCGGCGGCGCTGCTCGTCATCAATCACTTCGTGACGACCGGCACCCTGCCGTGGTGGTGCGACGGCCACGATCGCGACCTCTTGAACCGCGCTGCGGACTCGGCGCTGCGACAATCACCCGCCAGCCTCGCGCACAGCCTGCGCGGCCTCCTCGCCGATCCGGCGGCCATGAACCGCCTCATCGGTCACCTCGCCGACACCACGCTGGAGCGCATCGTCGCGGCGCTCGCGCCCGAAGGCACCGCCATTCTGCGCCAGCTGGCAGAGCTCTTGGAAACCTCTTCGATCGCCGACCTGACGCCTCGACGCAAGCGCCTCGCAATCTGGCGCGGCCTGCTGCAGGCAGCCTGTGCCGTCCCCCACACCGACCCCGTCGAGACCGCGCTCACGAGCATCGCCATCGCCGCCGGCATGACCCTCACGGCGCTCCTGGAGGCCTGCGCGGCCGCCCTGGCAATGCGGCCATCACCGGCCGATCTCGTCGCCCGCGTCGCCGAGCTGGAACGCATTCATTCGGCGCTTGCCTCAGAGCCGCCGCGGACGCCGCGCAGCTGGCCGCCAAGCCCGATGCTCGCAGGCTTGCATGCGGAGCTGGCGCCATTGGCAGCCCGATTGGCTGAACGAGAACAGCCGGCATGGGCGGAGACCTTCGCGCGGCTCGCCGAGGCTCCGGCCGGCCCGTCCTTCGACACTGCGCTGGCAGCCGTGCTCCGGCCGTTGCGTCAGGCCGGATTGATCACGCCAGCCGATGCCGAGCGCCTGGAGGCGCGGCTCTCGCGTCGGCCCGCGCCTGTTCGTCAGGATGATCGTGAGCGCAGTGCGCCCGACGACGTTCATTCCGTCATGGCCGCGGGCGTCTGCCTGCTGTGGCCCTTCCTGCCGCGCTTCTTCGCCCGCCGCGGTCTGCTCGACGGCGACGAAACGGGCTTCGTCAGCCTGGCCGCGCAGCAGCGCGCCGTGCTGCTGCTGCATCATCTGGCGACCGGCGAGCCTGACGCGCCGGAATTCGCGCTGCTGCTGCCGAAGGCGCTGTGCGGCCTGCCGCCGTTCGATCCGTGCGAGATCGCCGAGCCCGTCACCGACACCGAGCAGGCCGAAGCCGGACAGCTGATCGATGCCGCGATCGCGCATGCGAGCTGCCTCGGCGCGATCTCGCAGGCCGGCCTGCGCGAGACCTTCCTGATGCGGCCGGGCCTGCTCGGCACGCGCGACGGCGCCTGGCTGCTGCGGCTGGAGCGCCGCGGCGCCGACGTGCTGTTGGAACGGCTTCCCTGGACCCTGCAATGGCTGCGATTGCCATGGATGCAGGCGGCGATGCGGGTGGAATGGTGAGCGCGCTGGAGCAGAACGCGGTCGATCTGGACGCCGAGCTTGGCTGGCTCGCGCAGCTGATTGACGCACGCTTCAAGCTGTATTTCAACCTCGACCGCGCCGAGCCGGCGGCCCCCTCCGGGCCGCCGGACCTGTCGCAGTCGCCGTCGCCCTATGCGAGCTTCCTGCGCGAGCACGCTTGCGATTTCGCCGAGCGGGTCGCGCTGGTCCTGGCCCTGGCGCCGCATCTGCGGCCGCAGCTGCTCGACGTCTTCTTCACCCGCAACCAGACCTTCGACCGCCGCTTCGCCGAGTTCGGCGGCGTGCGCAAGGAGCCCGACGGCGACTTCTGGCCGACCGGCGAGACGCTCGCCTTCATCATCGGCGGCACCGACCTCGCCACCCGCTTCCGCCTGCAGGCGCTGTTCGAGCCGGATCATCCGTTCGCCCGCCGCGGGCTGTTGCGGGCCGCGTCCGGCAACGACGAGCCGGTGATGAAGGCGCGGCTCGTTCTGTCCGAGGATGCGCTGGCGCTGTTCACGCGCGGCGAGCAGCGCCGGCCGAGCTTCGGCGCGCACTTCCCCGCGCAGCTGATCGAGACGACGCTGGACTGGAGCGACCTCGTGCTGCATCCGGCAACGCGCCAGGGTCTCGGCCAAATCGAATCCTGGATCGCACATGGCCACACCTTGATGCACGACTGGCGCATGGCCGCCAAGCTGCGTCCCGGCTATCGCAGCCTGTTCTACGGCCCGCCCGGCACCGGCAAGACCATGACCGCCTGCCTGCTCGGCAAGTCCACGGGACGCCACGTCTACCGCGTCGACCTGTCGATGGTCGTGTCGAAATTCATCGGCGAGACCGAGAAGAACCTTGCCGCCGTGTTCAACCAGGCGGAGGGCCGCAACTGGATCCTGCTGTTCGACGAGGCCGATGCGCTGTTCGGCAAGCGCAGCGAGACACGCGATGCGCATGACCGCTACGCCAACCAGGAGATCGCCTTCCTGCTGCAGCGGATCGAAAGCTTCGACGGCATCGCCATCCTCGCCTCCAACCTGCGCGACAACATCGACGACGCCTTCGCACGCCGCTTCGAGTCCGTGATCTACTTCCCGGTGCCGCGTCCCGAGGAGCGCGAGCAGCTGTGGCGGCAGGGCTTCTCGCCCAAGGCGCAGTTCGCCGGCGATCTCGACCTTTCGAAGATCGCGCGCGACTACACGCTGTCTGGCGGCTCGATCATGAACGTGATCCGCCTCGCCTCGCTGCAATCGCTGAAGGACAACGGCCGCCCGATCGGCCGCGACGATCTCGTCGCCGCGATCAAGAGCGAGATGATCAAGGAAGGGAGGGCGGCATGAAGCAGACGGCCACGCGCGCCGCACCCCAGGCGGCGCAGAGCCAGAGCGCGCGATCGAACCGCGGTGTCGCGCTGTCCCCGCCCCTCACCTTTCCTTCGGTCGCGATGCTGCAGCCGCGGCTCGAGATCGGTCCGGTCGATGATCCGCTGGAGCGCGAGGCCGATGCGATGGCCAGCCGCGTCGTCGACGGTCCTGCAAGCCGTGCCATGCCCGCGTCCCTGAACGCTGTCTCCGCGGGCCCGCCGCGCATGCAACGGCAATGCGCCTGCGGCGGCACCTGCTCCGACTGCCGCAAGGACCTCATGCAGCGCAAGGACGCCTCCGGCAGCACCGCGGCGTCGAGCGCCGCCATCGCGCCGCCGGTCGTGCACGACGTGCTGCGCTCGCCTGGCCAGCCGCTCGATGCGGCGACGCGCGCCGATCTGGAGCCGCGCTTCGGCCGGAGCTTCGCAGCGGTCCGCATCCACACCGATGCAAATGCCGCCGCCTCGGCGCGCGCGGTCGGCGCGCAGGCCTACACGGTCGGACACAACGTCGTATTCGGCAACGGCCACTACGCGCCTCAATCTCCGGCCGGCCGCCGGCTGCTGGCGCATGAGCTGACACACGTCGTGCAGCAGGGCCGCGGCGCGCCGCTGCGGCTGGCGCGCAAGCCGGGAGGCCCCGGGACGGCGCTGACGAGCGGGATCGGCCAGCCCGCCGGCGGCTGCGGCGTGTGTCAGCTGCCGATGCATGCCGGCACCGCCGCGCACAACTGGATCGGCGGGCATTTCGTCGCCAGCGGGCTTGGCAGGAAGGAAGTGCGCGTCTTCCGCGGCTGGGGCAAGGGCAATAGCGGCCGCCTCGATCTCGCAATGATCGATCTGAAACGGCACGCGATCTATACCGGCGAGGTCAAGCCGGACAGCGCGGGCGGCCGCGCCGCCGGCGTCCGCGATCAGCTGTTCTACCGCGCCATCGTCGCGGCCGACAAATGGTACCAATCGTTCAACCACTATCATCTCACGGCGAAGCAGTGGAATCCGTCCGGCGCTCCGGTCGGCTGGCTCGTCACCAAGGGCCTGCCGAAAAACTGCGGACAACTGATCTTCGTCAATCCGGCGAGCCACGGCCTCTATCTCTATCATTGCGAGCCGCGAGCCACGCTCCAGCAGCTGCGCCCGGAATGCGCCTGCGATCAGATCCCCAAGTCCGACAAGAAAAAGGACAAGGGAAAAGAAAAGGAGAAGGAGAAGGAAAAGGAGAAAGACAAAGAGAAGGACAAGGAGAAAGGCGGCGAGAAGGCCGGCGCCGCCAATGTCGGCTTCGGCATCTCCCTGTTCGGCTCGAGCGTCGGTGGCGGCAATGCCGGCGTCGGCGTCTCGGTCGGCTCCAACAGCGCCTCGGTCGGCACCGCGGGTGCAGGCTTCAGCTGGTTCTCCGACAGCGCAGCGGCCGGTGCCGCCGGCGCCGGCGTCTCCGCCAACGACACTGGTGCGACCGCGCTCTCGGCCGGCGCCGGCATGAGCTCGGATTCGCTCGGCGGTTCGGTGGCGACTGCGGGCGCGGGCAAGTCCTCCGACAACACCAGCGTGGCCGCTGCCACCGCAGGTGCGGGCAAGAGCGAAGGCAATCTGTCGGCGTCGGCGGCCACCGCCGGCAAGGGCGAAGCAAAGAACAACGTCGTTGCCGTCGCCAAGAGCACAGGAAGCGGCAAGGCCGAGAACGCGATCGGCGCCGGCGTCGGCTCGCCGCAGAAGGGCGCACCGGCCGCGCCCGTGCCGGGTTCGCCGCAAGGGCAGACCTCGACCGGGACGACCACGCCGGGCGCAACTACGTCAGGCACGCCGGGCCAGACGACCGCCGGCCCGAGCGCGCCGCAGGGACAAGCGACCACGCAAGGCAAAGGCACCGGTACGGGCAGTGCCGACAGGCCCGGAGCGACCGGAAGCGGCAGCGGCAAGACTCCGGGGCCGGGGGTGAGCGGCTCCGGCACCCAGACCCCGGGCACCAAGACCGGCGATGCTCCGACGGGCCAGAGCACCGGCGCGCAAACACCGGGCGGAAAGCCCGGCGGCGCGCAGCAGACCGGCACACCGCAAACCACCGGCGACGCCGGCAAGGGCACGGCCGGGCCGACTGCGGGAGCGGTGCCCGGCACCTCCTCGACCGCAACGCCGGGCAATGCGGCGACCGGCGCGACGCCGACGCCGGGCGGCATGGTCATTCCCCTGACCTCGCCGAATGCGACCGAGGCCGAGCAGCGCCTGGCGCAGCAGGAAGCCACCAAGGTCGCGCTGATGCTGAGCAAGGCCTCGTCCGGTCAGATCGCGCTGATGCAGCATTTGATCGACTCCTCATCGGACAAGCAGTTCCGCGTGCCAACCGCGCAATGGGTGGAGACGATGATGCAGGTCACCGCCGATATCACCCCGGACGATCTGGCGTTGCTCAAGACGCTCAACTGGAAGCCGGGCCATCTCTCGCCCGACGAGCTGCGCAAGCAGATCGTCGAGGCCCTGAAGAAGCGTCACCAGAGTTCGAGCGGCGCCACGGCCGCGCCCGCGCCGTCGAACGCGGCACAGAAGGACGGCGGCAAGTCGGGCACGACCGGTGGCAAGGGAGGCAAGGGTGATAAGGGATCGGCATCGGGCGACAAGGCGCCGCCGGCCCCCAGGGGCAAGCAGACCGAGCCGTCATTCGGCAAATCCGGCGGCTACACGCTGGCGCGCGCCTTCACCGGCGATCGCAGCAAGACGAGCGAGCGCGACTACAGCTTCGTGACCAACGCGCCGATCACGACTGCGACCAAGGCCGGCGATCGCGTGCTGATGACGCTGACCTGGATCGGCGACGACGGCAAGAACTACTATCATCAGCTGACCTACGAGGTCGTGGGATCGCCGACGACGGAGACCGATGCGAAATACAAGGGCAAGACGCTGCTGCGATTTGCCCTGAAGACGACCAATGCCGACCTCATCAACATCGCGCCGGACGGACAGGAGCCGTTCCTGATCAGCCCCGGCCGCTCTGCCACCTACCGCATCTTCACCAACTGAGAGCAGCGATGAAGACGGCCGCAGCGAGAACCGCCACCGCTCCCACGTCCGCATCAACGCAGCGGGCGGGCGCCGGCTTGGCGCTCCAGCCGCCCTCCCCGCTGCTGCAGCCCCTCCAGGCGCGACTCGAGATCGGCGCGGTCGACGATCCCGCGGAGCGCGAGGCCGAGGCGGTTGCGCGCGCCATCGGCGGCGGGCCTGCTTCTTCGGCACAGATCGGCACATCGACACGGGCGCCTGCGCTGCAGCGCCAATGCGAATGCGGCAGCACCTGCTCTTCTTGCAAGGAGGACAAGCTGCGGCGCCAGGCCACGCAAGGCGGCAACGATGCGCAGGCGGGCGTTGCGCCGCCGATCGTGCACGAGGTGCTGCGCGCGCCCGGCCAGCCGCTCGACCGCCCGGCACGCACGGCCATGGAAGGCCGCTTCGGCCGGAGCTTTGCCGCCGTGCGCATTCACACCGATGCCCGCGCCGCAGCCTCGGCGCGCGCAGTCGGCGCGCAGGCCTACACGGTTGGCCACAACGTCGTGTTCGGCGCCGGCCGCTACGCGCCGCACTCCAGCGCGGGACAGCGCCTGCTCGCCCACGAGCTGACCCATGTGGTGCAGCAGCGCGGCGAACACACCGTGCTGCGGCGTGCGCCGGACTACGACAAGATGTCGATCGACCAGCTGCGCAAGCTGGTCAGCAGCGGCGACAAGACCGCGGTCGAGGTGCTACAGAATCGCTATGCGGCGATGAGCGACGGCCAGCTCGCGCAATATGCCAAGGGCACTGACGAACTGGCTGCCCACGAATATGCCCGCCGCGTGATCAAGCCGGTCGACGCAGCCGGGCAAGGCCGCTTCTCGCAGAACGGCATGCAGGACGTGCTGACGAAGGACATCAAGGCCAATCGCGCCGCCAGCGGCATCACGCGTGTCGAGCCCCACGCCGTCGCACCGGACATCGAGGTTCAGGGCGGCACCGTCGGCGCGGCCCGCACCGACATTCCCGGCCTGGAGAACCGCAGCTTCGTCGGCCAGTCCAAGCTGGCGGGCGGCCCGGGCTACAATCCGCAATCCAACTTCCCGCCGCACACCAGCCCCGAGACGCTGCCGCACACGCATGGCCATGCCGAGCAGCATATCGCCGATCAACTCGAGGAGGCGCTCGCGAAGATTCCACGCGACCAGCTCAAGGGCCGCCGCGTCTGGATGCTGATCGAGCAGGAGGTGTGTGCGACCTGCGGCCAGGGCGCCACCAACGCCGAGACCGCCGCGGGCGTCTTGAAGAAGCTCAGCCTGAAATATCCGGAGCTGACCTTCGAGATCAAGAACCTGCAGAGCAGCAGCCTGACCGTTCTGAAGGGCTCCGAGACGGCTGTCGCCGCCGCGGAAGGCGCACAGGCCCTGCCCGGTGCGTCGGCAGGCAACCAGACGACCTCGGTGCAGGTCGAGACTAAGGTCGAGGTCGTCAACTCCGTCCGCAATCCGAATGGGACCACGGTGTCGGAGGTCCGCTACAGCTTCGGCAACAACCTCGAACAGGTCAACGGTTCGGCGCCGGCCGGCGCCAAGGTGCCCGCGCAGATCACGATCAGGATCACGCAGAACGCCGATGGCAGCGTCGCCGCCGTCGAGGCCTTGTCGGGTGAGCCGCAGGCGCTGGTCGAGGCGCTGGCGCAGAAGACGCTCGCCGGCGCGAGCGGCGAAGCCGGCGCCCTGGAAGGCGCCGCCGAGGGCACGGCAGCCGCCGCCAACGCCGGGCGCCGGATGGCGTTGCTGTTCAAGGGCCTCAAGATCGGCGGCATCGCCGCCTTCACCATCATCACCGGCTATCAGCTCTATACGGCAACGCCGAAGCAGCGCCCCCGTGTGCTGGCCGGCGCGGTCGGCGGCTTCGCGGGCAGCGCAGTCGGAGGCTACGTCGTCTGCAATCTCATATTCGGCATCGAGACGTTGGGATGGAGCCTCCTGTTCTGCGGTCTCGCCGCCGGCGGCGCTGGCGGCTATCTGGGTAGCAAGGGGGGCGAGGCTGCCTACGACGCTGCCACCGAGACCGAGCTCGACCGCGCCTACAAGCGGCTCGACGGCAAGCGGCCGAACGAGATCGCCGTCTACAATATCCTGATCGGCCGGATGCGGTCGGACGGCTGTGTCAACGCAGCCTTTGTCACCGAGTTCATGCGGATCTTCCCCGAAGGCGCCACCGACGCCGAGACGGTGCTGATCGCGGCGCAGCTCGCCGACGCCGAGATCCAGGGCCTCCCCCCTGGCGCACGCCGTGCGGCGCCCCCGGCGACATACGGCATGGATGACGTCTGCCCATCGTGTCACGGGCGGCAGCCGAAGGATGTGCCCGGACCGAAGATGACGCCGGCCGAAATCGACGCCCTCAACCGGATCCCGACCTGCTCCAGCGTCACCGCACAGGCGCTCACCGCGCTGCGGTCTGCGGTCAAGAACCTGCCGCAGAAGCCGCTGAGCCTGCCGGCAAGGGCGCAGCCGCAACCGGTTCAGCAACGCGATCCGAACGCCCATGCCAGCCCGCCCGGCTACACGCCGCCCGATCCCAACCGCAATGCATTCCCGACGGTGCAGGAGCAGCTCGGCACGGTGTGCCCGAACTGTCATGCGCCGAGCCGCGGCAAGGAGATGTGGAAGGACTACGGCTCCGGCAAGGAGATGTGGAAGGATTTCGGCTTCGGCAAGGACCCGAAGAACGACGAGGCGACGCGCAAATTCCTGCAGGACTGGCTGTCGAAATGACGCGGCCAGCCGGCCGATCTCACTATCATAAGCGTGCAACGACCGATTGATGCGCAAAGAAGATTGCCCGGAGGACATCATGACGCTCTCATCAGGTGAACTGGCTCAGATCGTCTGGGCGGAGACCAAGACGCTGGGCACCGCGCCCGCCGACGGCAGCGGCAGCGTCAACGGCGTCAGGCGGCTGGTTGCCCAGCTGGCCGCAGCGATGGACGGCACCGGCTTCGAGCGGCGCGATCAGCTGCCGTCGGTCCAGGACCGCGAGCTCGGCGGCACCGTGCGCGCGATCCTGTCGATTGCGGAGGACGCGCGCAGCGCCACCGCGCCACAGAGCCGGATGATCATCTGGGAGGCCGACAGCAACACCTTGCAGCTTAACACCAGGACGAGCCCGCCGCCGCCGGCGCCATGGGCCGATCTCGCGGCCGACAAGATCACGCATCAGCTGCATCAGACGCTCGTCAACGGCCAGACTGTGGACGTCTTCACGCGCGACGCCGCAACCGATGCGGGCTCCAGCGGCGCTGCGGTCTTCATCAACGCCATCACCGGCACCGGAATGCCGGGCGGCGTGGCCCCGATGGCCGAGCCGCGGGCGACGTCGAAAGCGATGCCGAAGACCGGTCTGCTCCTGTTCGTCGTCGCGCTGGCGCTGTTCGTGGTGTCGGCCCTCGGATCCTACGGCATGGGCGTCGGGGCACGCCTGTCGCTCGGCCAGTTCGTGCAGAACGCCCGCATCGCGACCGGCAGCACCGGCGCAGGGCTGGATTGCACGGTGGCGACCGCCGAGAAGCCGACCGTGCTCGACAGCGTCAAATGGCGGCCAAATGCCAACAAGGACCAGGATTGCCGCACGCAGTTCATGGCCGCGCAATCCATCGTCGCGTCGGCGCAATATCCCGATCCCGATGCCAAGCCCGGCAGCAAAGCCAGCCGCCAGACCACCTGGCCGGAATGGTTCGCCAGCCAGGCGCTGGCATGGTCGAGCGTCGTCAACGGCACGATATCGCTCGTGATCCCGTTCTGGCTGGCCCTGCTGTCGCTGCTGATGCTGTTCATTTCCTGCGGCTTCGGCGTCACCGGGCGCGCGCTCGGACCGATCATCGACGAGCGCAACCGCATGAGCCTGACGCTGGCCCAGCTCGCGATCTGGTCGATCATCCTGCTGTCGGGACTGCTGGTGTGCGGGCTCTTCAACTACGGCTTCGGCGGACTGCTGATCACCGAGCTGCAGCAGCAGGCGGCGGCGGCCACGGCCGCCAAGGAAACGCCCAACAACGCAAAGATCGCGCTCGACGCCTACAATCTGTTCCCGAGCATCCCGTTCTATCTCGCCCTGGTCGGCGGCTTCGCCGTCGCGACGCCGTTCCTGTCGCGCCTGATCTCGAACTCGACCATCGTCGGCACGCAAGACCAGACCGCGCCGGACGCCGCCTCGCCGACGCAGGCACCGAAATATCTGGCCGACAAGGCCGGCCCGGAGAGGGCCGCGCTGGCCGACATGGTGCTGCAGGAGGTGAAGGGACGCAGCGACATGGTCGATATCAATCGGGTCCAGCACGTCGCCATCACCGGCATCCTGAGCATCAGCTATCTGCTGGTGCTGTTCGACGTGGTCTCGAACATCGATGCCGTGCGCATCGTGTTCGCCGCCGCCCAGAACGCTTCGGTGCTGACCTCGATGCCGCAGATCGACGGCACCTTCACCTCGCTGCTGTTCGTCAGCCACGCCGCCCTGCTCGGCAGCAAGGTCTACGACAAGATGGTGCCGGCCAAGCGCGAGGGGTGAGGACGGCTCAGCTCCGGTGTCGGGCGAAGCCGCCCTGCGCGATGGCGTGAAAGACGAAGCCGAATGCCTCGCGCGCAGCGAGTTGCTGCCGCTCGCGCTTGTTCTCGTGCTTGTTGCCGTCGGCCCAGTCGCAGACCGCCTTGACGATGATCCAGTCGGTGTTGCGGTCGGCGCAGGCTGCATAGAGCCCGGCGCCTTCCATTTCCCCGCCGATCGCCTCCGGCTCGAACGATGTGAGCTGGTTGCGGAAGTCGAGATTGTCGACCAGCTTCTCTCCGGACAGCAGCAGCCCCGCGCTGACCGCCGCCCCGTCCCAGTCGGCCTCGGCCGCCCGGAGGCGCCCAAGCAGCCGCGTCGAGGCGGTCACGCGGTCGCCGCGGGCAATCAGCCGCAGCTGGCCCTGCGCATCGACGCCGACCCGCTGCAATTCGTACGGCCTGAGCTGTTGGCTGATCAGAATGCTGCCGATCTGATGTTTGTCGGGCGATACGCCAAAGGCGATGCCCGCAAGCACGACGCTGTGCGGCCGCAGTTCGTCGATCGCATCGCTGGCGGTGGCCTGCGAGGCTCCGGGCGCGCCAGCCCCCATCTCGCACTGGACCATCGCCACCCGTGCGCCGCCGAGCTCGCCGAAGTCGTAATAGGTCCGTCTCTGTCCGAAGCGGCGATCATACCCCCGGGGTCCCGGAAGGCTCTTGATATGACCCAGCACGGTGTCGCGCTCGAGCTTGGTCGCCACGACGATGAGCACATCGCATTCCAGTGGCCCGTTCATGGGCGTCCTCCGGATGACATCCCGCTGCCGCCGGCGCAGGCGGGCGCGGTAGATCGGCTCCATCTTCTCGCCGAGCAGCTTACGTTCCTGGGGTGAAATCTCATAGGATCTGGTCCACACATTGCTGCGATAGAGCGGCGCGAGCTCGTCTCGTGTCCGGACCTGATCGAAATAGGTCTTCCTGCTGGCGAGATAGATCTTCCAGTCCGGGAAGCGCTCGCTGAGAATGCTCGCAACCGGCTTCATCTCGAAGTAGATGGCAAGGTCGATCGAGGATTTGTTGGTGGCGAAGATGCCGACCTTGTCGATGTCCGGGTTCTGCACCAGCAGATGATCCAGGCGCCAGAGCATGTCAGCGACGATCCAGCGGCTGTAGGCCGGACCGAGGCTGCTGTTGCGCGCGCCCATGTCGAACACCAGCGCACCGAGCCCCACTTCGTCACCCCCAGGAGCATCGCCGGGATGCTGCTCCGGGTTGATCGCGAAGGTTGGCAGCCGCACCACGCGATCGACGCTGAGCTCCTCGTAGCGCAGCCGGCCCTTGACGAACGCATCGAAATCGTGCGCGCGCAGAACGAACAGCGTGTAATAGCCCTGGATGCGCCGGAGATGCGGCGCGTGCTGCGCGAAGTCCTCAAAGACGCGAATGCTGTAGGGATCGAGCTGCAGCCAACTCCGATAGGCTTCGGGTGGCGTGGTATCGAGCGCGTCGAGCCCGGCGTCGCAAGCGACATCGAACAGGTCGCGACTGTCTTTCGCTACTGCGAAGCGGGCCGCGTGGGCATCGACCCTGTCCGGCTCGAAAGCCGGCCGCCGGAGCCGTTGCAGCAGCGTGGCGATCTTCTGCAGTCTCACGACGGCCTCCGACATCGCACGTGGTTTCCACCCCCGCTACGAGTGAGGCAGATTCCAGAACGTTCCGTACCCATCCCGGGGCATCCCTGCCATGTGGTCCGGCCACTGATCCTCGCTCAGCGTCATCGCTTCTCCAAGCGCCATGACGCCATCCTGAAGCACGCGGTGCATCGCGTCCGGCCCGGCATGCGCCGTCCTGTACACCGGCGGCAGCTCCTCGTGATAGAGATGGTAGTCGCGGTGCAGCAGCTCGATGCCGAAGCGGTGGGGCTCGGCATGGTATTGGCTGCCGGGATACGGCACCATGCCGAAGATGTAGGACGCAAACAGCAGCCGGCGCCCGATCAGCTCGCAGACGTCGTCGATCGATCTGCGCATGTCGTCGAGGGTCTGCGTCGGCAGTCCGTTGATCAGGAACGAGCAGGCATTGAGGCCGGCATCCCGGACCCGCTTCAATGTATCGGTGAACTCCGCGCCGCCGCGGCCACCTTTCAGGACGCGATGGTCCGCGCCGCGCAGCGCCTCGATCCCGATCTCGATCCAGGCGCACCCGCTGCGCCGCAGGCCGTCGAGCAGGGCCGCATCGGTCAACAGGTCGGGGCGGGTCTGGATGTCGTAGATGACGTCGCCCCGCGCCTCCAAGGCCGCGCAGAATTCCAACGTCCGTTTCGGATGCATGGTGAAGGTCTCGTCGCCGAAATAGACGTGATGGTGGCGGCCATAGTGATCGCGATAGGCATCGAGCTCGGCGAGCACGCGGTCGATGGTGAAACTGTCGGCGCTGCGGCCGATGGTCTGGATCGTGCAGAACGGACATTCGAAGGGGCAGCCCAGCGCCCTCACCAACCGGATGTAGCGCAGGCACTCGCCGGCCTCGGCCGGAAACAGCTCGACAACCGGCATCGGGATCGCTCCGACCGGCAGCCAGGGATAGGTCCTCGCCGTCCTGACGATCCGTCCGTCATCCAGCCGCCGCACCAGATGCCCGACCTCGTCGAGCGGCAACCGTCCGCTCAGGCTGTCGAGCAGCGCCGGCAGCGCCTGCTCGCCGCGGCCGGCAATGACGAAATCCACCGCAGGCTCGGCGGCCACCTGCTCGGCCAGCGGCGTGGCTGCGACGCCGCCGAAGACCGTGCGGCACCGCGAATGAAGCTGCTTGGCGAGACCTGCGATCTGCAATGCGTAGCGCAGATTGGGCGCCATCGGCGAGAACAGGAAGATATCGGCGGGCACCTCGCGCAGCATGCGGGCCGTTGCCTCCTCATCGATTCCCGACAACTCGCAGCCGTCCGTGTAGAAGTCGATCGCGACCTGATCCAGGTACCCGCGTGCACGCAGCACGCCTCCGAGCCAATGCATCCAGTGTGGCAGTTCCCACATCACCTTGCGCATCGGACGCAGGTTCGGATGCGCTGCGTGGTAGCGGGTATCGAATGCTTGCCAATAGCGCCGCCGTTCCGGCACGATCACCCGCGGCATCGGCGTGTGAACGAAGGCAACCTTCATGGGGTTGCTCCGCCCAAGGCTCGCAACATGTGCCGGGGCAACGCGCAACGCCGTTCAGCCCGACTCCACCGCTGCGACCCGGCCCTTGCCATACCGAGCCGGGCGCATGGCGACGCACTTGACAAACGGAGCAATCGGGAAATCCACATCATCTCTTGGGCAGGATCTCATTTGCTTTGCACGAATGAAGCCCGGACTTCCGGGCTCAACTATCAATACGAATGGCCGGGCAGCTCCCCGCCCGTAATAATCACTCGCAACCTAACGCGGCTGCGCGGCCCGGACAACCAGGAGATGCACCACTCAGGGCGGCCCGGCTCCCCGGATGATGGAACAACGTCGGCCACACCGCCGATCTGAGCCCGGCGACCCGCTGCTCGTCGGGCGACTCACCTCGCGACGACGATACGTCCGCTCGGCACCCAGGCCTGCAATCGCATCCGGAACCGCCCTTCCGAAACGCTCATTTCACAAGCCGCTACAGGAGGATCGCGGCCGGCACCGCGCCATGCGCGACTTTTCTATTTCTTTTTTTCGGAATTTGTGGTTCAGTGCGCCTATCCCGCTCCGGCAACAGGGGCGTATCGCGATCGTCACGAGACGCGGGGTGGGATGCGGTGGCCGCGATCGTGCTGCAGCGTGCTCTGGTGCGCGCGGACGAACAGCTGATGGCGGACGTGAAGACGCGTGGTCCTGGCGCCCCGATGCTGGCGCCAAGCCTTTGGGGTGATGATGATCCCCTCGGGCGACGGTGGCTAACGAGCCGGTACACCGAGGAGAGCGCGAGATAAGCGTGAAGACCATCGCGTGGGGAATGCCGGGATGACTCGGCTGAACCTGTGGTGACTGCCGCCTGCTTTTTTTCTGCAGGCGGGCCATGGGTGCGGCCAGCGCCCGGCATTCCCCGCGCCCTCTTCAAAGGGCGGAACGGACCGGAGCCACCCGGGCGCATCCGCGCCGCGGGAACGGTTCATGACGTCCCGCTCCCGCGCATTCCGCAAATACGCTGTTTGACCCCGTGAACGCCTATTTGTCCGGCTCGCGCCTGTCAGGCGGTGCGGCGTCCGTTGCGGCTGATCTTCGCTGCAACGAAGTAGGACAACGGCATCGCGACGATGAAGCCGGCCAGCGCCGCCAGCGGCAGGTCCTTCATGGGGCTCGCCACCAGCCCCTGCACCGTCAACAACGCCGTGACCGCACTACCCGCCAGCACGGTGCCCAGCATGACCCAGATGAGAACTGCGACCTTGAACATCTGTCATTCTCCGTCATTCGGAACAACATCGATCCCTTGACATGACGATGCTCTGCCTGCCGTGCGCGCGCATCATTGATCTGAAACAACCGGACTCGACAAATGAAAAGAGGGAGGAGCGGCTGCCCCTCCCTCTTTGGCATCAGCTGCCGACGTCGCCGGCGCAACGGCCCTGCCGCGGTGACCCGAGCAGTGACCGTCCTATCGCGTCGGCGGTACGAAATGATCGTGCTTGCTCACCGACGTGCCGGTGGCCGGATCGGTGATCTTGATCTCGATGTCGACCGGCGTCGCGGGGAGATCGGCTCCCTTGGCCTCGATCGACATGCGAATTTCACGGGTCTGGTCCTGGCCGACGTCGATGATCATGCGGCCATCCTGCTCGCGCGTCTCGCCGGCCACCGTCACCTTGGCGTTCGGCAGGCCGACGACGTCGAGGACGAAGTCCCGCGCACCACGCTTGTTGAGCAGGCGGACCGTGTAGTCGTTGCGTACGCCGCCATCCGACAGCTGCACGAACAGCGGATTGCGTTCATGCAGGACGTTGATGCCCATCGTGCCCCGAGTCGCCAGCGAGTACAGCATGATGCCGCCGACGATGGCGATGAAGCTCGCATAGATGATCGTGCGCGGCCGGATGATCCGGTAGATTTCCGGCTTTCCCTCTTTCCGGCGCTGGACGTTGATATCGGTGTCGTAGCCGATCAGGCCGGTCGGCCGGCCGATCTGCGTCATGACGCTGTCGCAGGCGTCGATGCACAGGCTGCACTGGATGCAGCCGAGCTGGATACCGTGGCGGATGTCGACGCCGGTCGGGCAGACGTTGACGCACTGGTGGCAATCGACGCAATCGCCGGCCGGTGCCCCCTGCAACCGCGCCGCCTCGGCCTTCTTGACCGACATCCGCGGCTCGCCGCGATCGCCCTTGTAGGTGACATTGAGCGCCCATTCGTCGGTCAGCGCCGCCTGAATCCGTGGCCACGGGCACATGTAGATGCAGACCTGCTCGCGGGCGTGGCCGGCGAACACGTAGGTCGTCGCGGTCAGGATGCCGATCCACAGATAGGCCGTGAACGGCGCCTGGAAGGTGGCGAGGTCCTTCACCAGGGTCGGCGCATCGTCGAAATACAGCACCCAGGCGCCGCCGGTCCACCAGCCGATCATGATCCAGAGGAAGTGCTTGAGCGCGACCTGGCGAATGTGGGTGAAGGTCCAGCCGCGCTTGTCGCTGAGCATGCGCTCGCGCCGGTCGCCCTCGACCCAGCGCTCGACGGCGTAGAACAGGTCGGTCCAAACCGTCTGCGGACAGAGATAGCCGCACCACAGCCGGCCGGCCACCGCGTTCATCAGGAACAGGGCGACCGCCGCAATGATCAGGAGGCCCGTGAAGTAGTAGACCTCCTGCGGCCACAGCTCGATGAAGAAGAAGTAGAACCGACGGTGCGGGAAATCGACCAGCACCGCCTGGTTCGGCATGCCGGGACCGCGGTCCCAGCGCACGAAGGGCAGCAAATAGTAGATGCCGAGCGTGATGCAGAGAATCGTCCATTTGATGCGGCGAAAGCGGCCGTGCACGGCTGCCGGATAGACCTTGTCGCGCGCCTTGTAGAGCGGACCGACGATATAGGTTTCGTCCGAGTCAGCCATGAGATCCTCGCTTCATCTTCATCTCGCCCATCCTTCGTCCGACCGGCTCAGGAGAACGCGTTGCCGCTGCGCAGCCCCAGCTTCTTGAACACGATGGCCGCCGGACAGAAGCCGGTGAACGAGGCCTGGATCATGTTCACGCCCGCAAAGGCGGCAAGCAGGAACCAATACGGACTGACGTACCAGCCGAGCGCGAGGCTGAGAAGGACGACGAATCCTGCGAAGGTGAGAACTGCTTTGTCGACGTTCATGGCATAGTCCCTCATGGTTGCATTTGAGCGTAATCAAGCCGGTCGCGCGGCGTCAGTGCCGCAGGCCGGATCGTGTCCAGGCGACGATTCGTTGCGAGTCCATCGCACCCGAGATCCGCGCCAGCTCCTGTCCCTTCTGCAGCAGCAGCAGGGTGGGAATTCCGGAGATGCCGAACTTCGCCGAGACGTCCGGCGCCTCGTCGGAGTTCAGCTTCAGAAGCTGCACGCGCGGCTCCAACTCTTGGGCAGCGCGCGCAAACATCGGCGCCATTGCGCGGCAGGGTCCGCACCACGGCGCCCAGACGTCGACCAGCAGCGGCAGATCGCTATACGCAACGTGGCGTTCGAACGCAGCCTGGTCGACCTCGATCGGGTGACCCGAGAACAGCGGCGCGTGGCATTTGCCGCATTTGCCCTGGGTCGGCGCCCGGCCCGCGGGCAGACGGTTGATCTGCCCGCACTGGCCGCACACCAGCTGAAAGGTCTCGCTCATGTACCCGTCCTGACTTCCTTGATCTTTGCGATGTTGAGCCGGTCGAGCAGGAATTTCTCGTAGAACGGCTCAGGCGTGCCGCGCCTCATCTTGCGCAGGAAATACTTCTCGAAGGCGACCTTGGCGTAATGCACCCACTCGCCCTTCGACGACCAGTTGACGTTGCGCGGCGGAATCTGCGGCTGAGCCAGGAAGGCGACGCCGGAATCGCCGAAGTCCGCAAGGCAGATCGCATTCCAGGTCGGCTGCGTCTTGGGCTCCTGCCCGCGCAGCAGCGCGCCGATGTTCATGGCAGTCGCGGTGACCATCGACTCGATCATGAAGCCGGTCTTGGGCACGCCGACCGGCACCGGCGTCGGCCCGATCGGCGGAATGGCGACGCAGACGCCGATGGCGAAGACGTTGGGATAGGCCGGGTTGCGCTGATGCTTGTCGACGACGACGAAGCCGCGCGGGTTGGTCAGCTTGTCGATGCCTCTGACGGCGCCGACGCCGCGAAACGCCGGCAGCATCATCGAATACGCGAACGGCAGCTCATGCGTCTTACGCACCGAGCCGTCGTCCGCCACCTCCTCCACGAACATGCGGCCGTCCTCGACCTTGGTGACGCGCGCGCTGGTGATCCACTTGACGTGCTTCTCGCGCATCTCGCTTTCGAGCAACCCCTTGGTGTCGCCGACGCCGTCGAGGCCGAGATGGCCGATGTAGGGCTCGGAGGTCACGAAGGTCATCGGCACCTGGTCGCGCATCTTGCGCCGCCGCAGTTCGGTCTCGAGAATGAAGAGAAATTCGTAGGCCGGTCCGAAGCACGAGGCGCCCTGCACCGCGCCGACGATGACCGGCCCCGGCTTCTCGGCCAGCTTGTCGAACGCCGCCTTGGCATGCGCGGCGTGATCGACGTGGCACACCGACTGGGTATGGCCGTCCGGGCCGAGACCTGGAATCTCGTCGAAGGCGAGCTCGGGCCCGGTGGCGACGACGAGATAGTCGTAGGCCACCATGGTGCCGTCCGTCAGCTCGACCTGGTTGTCGTCCGGATGCACCCGCTTGGCGCCCTGGGTCAGCAGGCGGATGCCCTTGCGCTGCATGACGTCGACGAGGTCGATCTCGATGTCGTCCCGCTTGCGCCAGCCCACGGCAACCCATGGGTTGGAGGGCACGAAATGATACGAGGACCCCTGTGAGATGACGGTCACACGATCCTCCTTTCGCATCTGGGGCAGCAATTCATAAGCCATCAGGGAGCCGCTCAGCCCCGCTCCGATCACGACAACGTCCGCCATTTGGGTCCTCCATCGCCTTGCTTCGTTCTTGTTTCGCTCGAGCCGCAACCTCCCGGGCCGGCCTTGACTATATATTCGAATATCTGTATATACGCAACTATGAAATTTGATGCTGACATCATGGAAGTGGCGGCCGACCAGGCCAGTGACCTCCTGAAGGCGCTGTCGAACCGGCACCGGCTCCTGATCATCTGCCAGCTGGTCGACAACGAACGGTCGGTCGGCGAGCTGGCGGCATTCCTCGGCCTGCGCGACTCGACCGTCTCGCAGCACCTCGCGCTGCTGCGCAAGGATGGTCTGGTGACCGCCCGACGCGACGGGCAGACGATCTACTACTCGATCACCAGCGAGCCGGCGCGCGAGGTCCTGAAGACGCTCTATCAGGTGTATTGCGCAACACCGCCGCCGAAACCTGCCCCGAGACTATGACCATCCACCGCCCACGACTTGAGCAGCATCAAGTGGGAACCCGCATTCCGGTGGGATGTCTGCTGCCGCTTCAGCGGACATTTCGCCTGACCAGCCGATTTGACTCAAAACAGACAGGATGAGGCCGATGCGCAGATTATCGCTCCTGAGCTTGACGGCCGCGATGGCCTGCCAGATGAGCTGGCAGGCGGCGCCGGCCCTGGCGCAGACGCTCACCGTGGCGCCGCGCCAGGTCGCGGATGAGAAGGCAGTATTCGCGACGGTGGAAAGCGTCAGCGTCGTCCCGGCGCGCGGTCGCATCGGCGGCACGGTCGCGCAGCTTTCCGTGCGCGAGGGCGATCCGGTCAAACGTGGCCAGCCGATCGCCCTGATCGGCGACGAGAAGCTGGCCCTGCAGGTCAAATCGCTCGACGCCCAGATCGAGGCGCTGCAGGCGCAGGCCAATCAGGCGCAGATCGATTTCACCCGCACCGAGGGTCTCGTCGAACGCGGCACCCTGCCCCGGATCAAGCTCGACGAGACGCGCACCGCGCTCAACGTCGCCGAGAACGGGCTGCGGGCCAAGACCGCCGAGCGGGCCGTGGTCAATCAGCAGATGAGCGAGGGCCAGGTGCTGGCCCCCGATGATGGTCGCGTGCTGAAGAAGCTCGTGACGGTGGGCTCGGTCGTTCTGCCCGGCGACCCCGTCGTCACCGTGGCGCAACAGAACTTCAAGCTGCGGCTGCGCGTGCCCGAGCGCCATGCGCTGTTTCTGAAGGCCGGCGACAAGATCCGCATGGACGGCGCCGAGTTCGGCGAGAGCGGCGACAAATGGGGCGTGATCGACCTCGTCTATCCGCAGATCGAGGAAGGCCGCGTGGTCGCCGATGCGATCGTCCCAGGCCTCGGCCAGTACTTCGTCGGCGACCGGCTGCGCGTTTGGATCTCCGGGGGCCAGCGCGAGGCCTATGTCATCCCCGCCCGCTACGTGACCACCCGCTTCGGCATCGACTACGTCCAGCTGCAGCAGGGAACGCAGAAGGTGAGCGTTCCGGTGCAACGCGGCCGCGCGCTGCCGAGCGCCGAGCTCCCCGACGGACTTGAAATCCTGTCCGGCCTGCGCGCCGGCGACCAATTGGTGCAGCCGTGAAACTTGGACTCTCAGGCAAGCTGACCCAGGCGACGATCGCCTCGCCGCTGACGCCGCTGTTCCTGCTCGCCTCGCTCGTCGTCGGCCTCATCGCCGTGGTCGTGATTCCGCGCGAGGAGGAGCCGCAGATCAGCGTGCCCATGGTCGACATTCGCGTCAACGCCGACGGACTGCGTGCGCCTGACGGCGTCGAGCTCGTCACCAAGCCGCTGGAGACGATCGTCAAGGCGATCGACGGCGTCGAGCACGTCTACAGCCAGACCGAGGACGACCGCGTCATGGTCACCGCGCGGTTCCTGGTCGGCACCAAGTTCGAGGACGCGATCCTGCGCGTCCATGAGAAGCTCCGCGCCAATCTCGACCGCATTCCCGTCGGCATCCCCGAGCCGCTGATCGTCGGCCGCGGCATCAACGATGTCGCCGTGACCGTTCTGACCTTGTCGCCGAAGCCGGAAGCTGCCGAACGCTGGTCCGACAAGGACCTCTACGAGCTCGCCGACAAGCTGCGGGCCGAGCTGACCAAGGTCGACAATATCGGCCTGACCTACATCTCCGGCGGCGGCGCCCAGCAGATCCGCGTCGAGCCCAGTCCCGAGAAGCTGTCGCTGTTCGGCGTGACCTTGCAGCAGCTCGTCGCCAAGGTGAAGGATGCGAACCGTTCCTTCCTCGCCGGCGACGTCCGCGACGGCGGCATCGTCCGCAACGTGACTGCCGGCCAGACGTTGACGGGCATCCCGGATATCGGCTTGCTGCTGATTTCGACGCGCGACGGTCGTCCCGTCTATGTGCGCGATGTCGCGACCGTCGTCATCGGCCCCAATCTCGCCGAGCATCGCGTCTGGGACGACGCGCGTAACGACAAGGGCGACTGGCACCGCGTGCCCGCGGTGAGCCTTGCGCTCGCAAAGCGCGCCGGCGCCAACGCGGTCGTGGTGTCGCACGACATCGCGCAGCGGCTCGAGGGGCTCAAGACCAGCCTCATTCCGAGCGATGTGGCGGTCACGGTGACGCGTGACTATGGTGAGACCGCCAACGAAAAGGCCAATGAGCTCTTGTTCCATCTCGGCCTCGCGACGATCTCGATCGTCGTGTTGATCGCGATCGCGATCGGCTGGCGCGAGGCGCTCGTGACGTTCGTGGTCATTCCGACCACGATCCTGTTGACGATGTTCGCCGCCAACCTGATGGGCTACACGATCAATCGCGTCAGCTTGTTTGCGCTGATCTTCTCGATCGGCATCCTGGTCGACGACGCCATCGTCGTGGTTGAGAACATCGCCCGCCATTGGGGCATGCGTGACGGCCGTCCGCGCCTGCAAGCGACCATCGAGGCGGTGGCCGAGGTCGGCAACCCGACGGTCGTCGCCACCCTGACCGTGGTCGCCGCCCTGCTCCCGATGCTGTTCGTCTCGGGGCTGATGGGCCCCTACATGGCGCCGATCCCGGCCAACGCCTCGGCGGCGATGCTGTTCTCGTTCTTCGTCGCCATGGTCGTTGCGCCCTGGCTGATGCTACGCCTCGCACCGAAGCAGACCGCCGCCGCGGCCGGCGCGCATCACGATCCAAACCACGATGCGCATGGCGAGGGCCGGCTCGGCCGGATCTATCGCAGCGTGGCGCGTCCGATCGTCGCCAGCAAGCGCTCCGCCTGGATCTTCCTGCTGGGCGTCGGCATCGCCACCTTGCTGTCGATGACGCTGTTCGCAACCAAGTCCGTGACCGTCAAGCTGCTGCCGTTCGACAACAAGTCGGAGATCGCGGTGATGGTCGATCTGCCGGAAGGCGCGAGCCTTGAGGATACCGAGCGGACGCTGTTCGCGGCCGCTGACATCGCGCATCAATTGCCGGAGATCACGAGCGTGCAGAGCTATGCCGGCACGGCGGCACCGTTCAACTTCAACGGTCTCGTCCGGCACTATTACCTGCGCGAACGGCCTGAGCTCGGCGAGCTCCAGGTCAATCTGGCCGCGCGCGGCGACCGCAAGCGCGCGAGCCACGACATCGCGCTCGACCTGCGGCAGCGGCTGAAGGCGGTCTCGGTGCCATCGGGCACCAGCATCAAGGTCGTCGAGGTGCCGCCCGGCCCGCCGGTGTTGGCGACCTTGCTCGCCGAGATCTACGGCCCGGATGCTGCGACCAGGCGGGCCGTCACCACCGAGCTGAAGAAGGTGTTCGCCGACGTCCCGTTCATCGTCGACATCGACGACTCCATTGGCCAGCGCCGGCCGCGGCTGCGGCTGTCGATCGACCAGGACAGTCTGGAATTCTTCGGTGTCGAGCAGCGCGACGTCTACGACACCATCCAGACCTTGTTCGGCGGTGTCTCCGTCGGCTACTCGCATCGCGGCGAGGACCGCAATCCGATCGAGATCGCGGTGAAGCTGCCGAAGCGCACCAAGAGCTGGAGCCAGGCTCTGGCCTCGACGCCGGTGCCGGCCAACACTCTGCCCGGCAGCAAGACCGTCGTAGAGCTCGGCCAGGTCGTGAAGGCGACGATGGAAGAGGGATCGCCGATGATCTTCCGCCGCGACGGCCGCTTTGCCGACATGGTGATGGCCGAGCTCGCCGGCCGCTTCGAGGCGCCGCTGTATGGCATGCTCGCGGTCGCCGACCGGATCGACGCGCATGACTGGGGCAAGCTGCCGAAACCGGTGATCGGCTTCCATGGCCAGCCTAAGGACGAGTCGCGCCCGACCTTGCTATGGGATGGCGAATGGGAGATCACCTATGTGACCTTCCGCGACATGGGTGCGGCGTTCGGCGCAGCCATCCTCGGCATCTACGTGCTGGTGGTGGCGCAATTCAAGAGCTTCCGGCTGCCGCTGGTGATCCTGACGCCGATCCCGCTCACCCTGATCGGCATCCTGCTCGGCCACTGGCTGCTCGGTGCGCCGTTCACCGCGACCTCCATGATTGGCTTCATCGCGCTCGCCGGCATCATCGTGCGCAACTCGATCCTGCTGGTCGACTTCATCCGGCACAGCGGCGGCGAGGGCAAGACCCTGCGCGACGTCGTGCTGGAGGCCGGTGCCGTGCGCTTCAAGCCGATCCTGCTGACGGCGCTGGCGGCCATGATCGGCGCGGCGACGATCCTGCTCGATCCGATCTTCCAGGGCCTGGCGATCTCGCTGCTGTTCGGCCTCGCCTCCTCCACCCTGCTCACCGTGCTCGTCATCCCCGCGATCTACATCGCGCTGCGCGAGCCCGGAAAACCCACCACGAAGATGTCCTAGGAGATGATGATGACCAAGCTGTACAGCGAGATCTGCAAGGATCTGTCCGGCAATCTGAAGACCTTGCGCAAGGACATCCCCGACGTGATGCAGGGCTTCTCCGCGCTGGCGCGGGCGGCCGGCGCGGACGGCGCGCTCGACAAGAAGACCAAGGAGCTGATTGCGCTGGCGATCGGCGTCGCCGTCCGCTGCGATGGCTGCATCGGCTTTCATGCGGAGGCGCTGGTCCGCCTCGGCGCGACACGCCAGGAGGTCGAGGAGACGCTTGGCATGGCCATCTACATGGGCGGCGGGCCGTCGCTGATGTACGCGGCCGATGCGATCGCCGCCTTCGAGCAATTCCAGCAGCAGGCGGCCGCCGCCTGAGCCGCGGTCAGCCACAGATGTCGAGAATGGCGAGCATGTAGATCCGGATCATGTCGAGATAGTCGGGAATGTCGACGCGCTCGTCCGGCATCGTGTTGTAGCGACCACCCGGCCCGCAGACGATGCCTTCCATGCCGCCTGAGGCATAGAGATGGCCGGCGTCGGTGCCATAGAAGCAGCTCGGCGCAACCGGCCCGGTCGGCTGCGTCTCGCCGCGCACGAATCGATAGGCGTCGTTGACGGCGCGAACGATCGGACTGTCCGGCGCAACTTCGAATGACGGCATGGTCGGGACGCCGGCGCGGTCCTCCGACATCAGATGCGCCTTGAGGCCGGGAAACCGCGCCTCCAACGCATCGAGTTCGCGCCGCATGTCAGCCAGGGCGCCCTGCTCCGTCTGGCCGGGCGCGTAGCGGCCGGAGCCCTTGATGCGGACGAAATCCGCCACCTGCGGCGTCCGCCACTCGTGCAGCTCGCGGCCGAGCGCGCCATGGACGACGCCGACATGCACCCGGTTGATCGCCTCATGCGCCGGCGACCGAGTGCCGGAGAACTTCATCGCGTTGAGGCGCGGGATGAGATCGCAGGCGGCGCTGATGGCATCAACCGCCTCCTCGCGCTTGGACAGGTGGCGGGTATTGCCGACGAGCTCGATGATGAACATGAATGCTGCCGCGTGCATGGTCATCGCCTTGAGATCGGTCGGCTCGGAATTGATGAAATAGTCCGCGCGCAACCCCTGCTCGATCAGGGAGTAAGTGCCGACGCCGCCCTGCAGCTCGCCCACAACGTAGGTGAGGATCACATCGCCTCTGAGCTTCACGCCGGCCTCGATCAGTGTCTTGACCGCGCAGAAGTAAGCGGCGTCGCCCGCCTTCATGTTGGAAACGCCGATGCCATAGATGAACTCGTCATCGACCTTCCCCGCCCAGGGATCGACGGTCCAGCCCTCCGTCACCGGGTTGGTATCGACGTGACCGTTGAACAGCAGGCTCTTGCCGCCACCCGTACCCTTCCAACGCCCGACGGCATTCACACGCCCCTCGTCGCCGAACGCCGCGACGGCGGCATCCAGCCCGATCTCGCGCATGCGCTCGGCCATGAAATTCGCGAGCTGCTTCTCTCCTTCCGTCTTCGAATAGCTCTTGTGCTGCACCATGCGTGACAGCAGCGCGAGCGCTGAGGGAACGTCGATGCGGGCGAGCAGGTCGTCGCGGTCCATGGGTTGCAATCCTTGCGGTCAGCTGACCGGCACGGGCGAAGCCGCCATCAGCTCGCTTGTATAGGGGTGAACGTCCTCTGCGCCGAAGGCATCGACGGCACGGCTGTCGACCAGCTGGCCCTGGCGCATCACGACGATCCGATGGGCGATCTGCCGGATCAGATTGAGATCGTGGGTGATGAACAGATAAGCCGCGCCGGTCTCGGCGCGGAGCCTCAGCAGAAGCGCGATGATCTGGGCCTGCACGGAGACGTCGAGCGGCGCGGTGATCTCGTCGCAGATGACGAGCCGCGGGCGCGCCGCGAAGGCGCGCGCGATCGCGACGCGCTGCTTCTCGCCGCCCGACAATTGGTGCGGCCAGCGCGTCGCATAGGACGCCGGCAGCCGGACCTGCTCCAGCAGCCGCGGCACCGAAGCGACGTCGCCGCCATAGAGCTTCAGCGGCCGCGACAGGATCTCACCGATGCGATGACGCGGATTGAGCGAGGAATCCGGGTGCTGAAACACGATCTGCACATCGCGGCGATAGGCCGGGCTCATGTCGCCGGCCCCATGCAATGTTCGGCCATCGAAGCGTATCGCACCATCAAAGCGCGCGAGCCCGGTCAGCGCACGCGCAACCGACGATTTGCCCGAGCCGGACTCGCCGACCAGGCCCACAATCTCGCCGGCGCGGATGTCGATGTCGACGGCCTTGGTCGCCGGCGGCGGTGCTGCGTGGAACAGCCCCGCCCTCCCGTAATGGACGTCAATGCCCCGCGCCTCGAGCAGCACGGCCTCACCGGGTCTGTCGTGCACGAGCCGCCGCTCCGGCCGCGGCACCGCCGCGATCAGGGACCTCGTGTAGTCGTGCTGCGGACGACGAAAGATCTCGAACGCCTTCGCCTGCTCGACCACCCGGCCGTGCCGGATCACTGCGACGCGATCCGCGACGCGGGTCATCATCCCCAGGTCATGGGAGATGTAGAGCGCTGCCACACCCGTCTCGGCGCGCAGGCGGGCAAAGAGCTCGATGATCCTTGCTCCGGTGATGACGTCGAGTGCCGTCGTCGGCTCGTCGAACAGGATCACATCAGGCCGGCAGCCGAACGCGGTGGCGATGATCACGCGCTGCTTCTCGCCGCCGGAGATCTCGTGCGGATAGCGCCGCAAGATGGCGGCCGGATTGCGCAGATCGACATGGCCGAGCAACTCGACCGCGAGATCCCTGGCGGCCCGCGCATTCAGTTCGCGGTGGCGCATCAGGGCCTCGGTGATCTGGCGACCGATGGTCAACGTCGGATTCAGCGCCGTCGACGGATCCTGGAACACCATGCCGATACGTCGGCCTCGCAAGGTGCTCAGCTGCTTCGGACCGAGCGCCTGCAGGTCGACGTCACCGAGCCGCAGCGCGCCCGACACCTCGCGCGCATTGGCCGGCAGATGCCGCATCAGCGCCCAGGCCAGCGAGCTCTTGCCCGAGCCGGATTCACCCACGAGGCCGAGCACCTCGCCTGGCGCAATCTCCAGCGAGATGTCACGCAGCACCGCCACGGCGCCGGCCGCGGTCGCATAGTCCAAACCGTAGTTGGTGATCGTGAGTGCGGCCGTCATCGATCGTCCCGGGGATTGAGAGCGTCGCGCAGGGCATCACCGACGAGATTGAACGCAATGGCCGACAGCGCGATCGCAGCCGACGGCGCGATCAGGATCCACGGTGCGCGGTGCATGTATTGCCGGGCATCGGCGACCATCAAGCCCCATTCCGACGCGGGTGGCTGCGCGCCGAGGCCGAGAAAGCTGAGGGTCGCGAACAGCATCACCGCGAAGGAGACGCGGATCGTCGCCTCGATCACGATCGGCCCCATCACGTTGGGAAGCATCTCGCGGAGGATGATCTGCGCGGCGCCCTCCCCGCGCGCGACCGCGGCCTTGACAAAATCCTGGTTCCGCACGGCGAGCGCGACCGAGCGCGTCACCCGTGCCATGCCCGGCGCAAAGGCGATGGCAATCGCGACGACGGCATTGCCCGCGCCGTTACCGAGCGTGCTGACCAGCAGCAAGGCCATCAGGAGACCGGGAATGGCCATGACCGCATCGTTGGTCCGCATGATGAGTTCGTCGGTCTTGCCGCCCAGATAGGCGGATGCGACGCCGATGACGGCGCCCATCGCGCTGCCCGCCAAGGTCGCTGTAAGCGCCATCGGGACTGTCGCACGCGCCCCGGACAACAGGCGGCTGAGCACGTCGCGGCCGAACTGGTCGGCGCCGAACAGGTTCTGCCAGCCCGGCGCGCGGAAACGGCCGAGGAAGTCCATCTTCTCCGGTCCGTATGGTGCCAGCCACGGTCCGAGGAGGCAGATGGCTCCGAGCACGACCAGCAGAACGATGCCGATCGCGCCTTGCGGCTTGCGGATCATCCTGCCGAGCAGCTCAGTCATAGCGGATCCGCCGATCGAGCAGCGCGTAGACGACGTCCGCGAGCGTGTTGGTGATCGCGTAGGTCACCGCCATGATCATCGCGCCGGCCTGGATCGACGGCAGATCGCGGGTGGTGATGGCGATCATCAGCGCGCGACCGATGCCGGGAATGGCGAAGATTTCCTCGATCACGATGATGCCGCCGAGCAGATAGCCGACGTCGAGCGCGACGATGGTGATGACCGGCAGCAGCGCGTTGCGCATCACGTGACGGACCAGCACCGTTCGCTCCGGCAGCCCCTTCAGCCGCGCCGCGCGGACGTAGTCCGATTGCAGCACGTCCAGCGTCTCCGAGCGCATCATGCGCATGACGTGCGCGATGAGGATGACCGAAACGGTCAGGATCGGCAACGCCAGGTGACGCAATGCGAGGCCGGAATCCTCCAGCGGCGAAACGTAGCCGGTTGCGGGCAGCCACGGCAGGATGTCGGTGAGCAGCAGCGCCAGCGCCGTTGCGGTGACGAACTCCGGCAGGGACACGCCGAGATAGGCAATGATGCTCGTCATGGTATCCGCCGCCCTGCCCTGGCGCAGCGCGGCGAAGATCCCCAGCGGGACCGCGATCACGAGGGTCACGACGAGCGCACTGGCGGCGAGCAGCAGCGAGCGCGACAGCGCCGTCAGCATCTCCGGCGCGACCGGCAGGCCGGTGCGCATGGAGACGCCGAAATTGCCGGTCGCGGCGCGTGTCACCCAGTGCGCGAATTGCAGCCAGACCGGATCGTCCAGCCCGAGACGGGTGCGCACGGCGGCCAGAGCCTCCGGCGAGGCATTCTCGCCGAGGAGAGTCTGCGCTGCATCGGCCGGCAGCGCCTGCGTGATGGCGAACACCAGCACGCTGACGATGACGACGGTGTAGACCATCAGGAGCAGCCGCCGCAGCAGCCAGGCTAACGACACCGATCCGATCCCGTCTCAGGCGCGCTTGGGCGCGCCAGGGCCGAGCGAGACGAGATCGAGCCGGAACACCGATCCGCGCGGATGCAAGGTGTAACCCTCGACATAGGCGCGCTGGGCCGCCAGGATGTCGAAGAACACTGGGATCACCGACGGTACCTCCTCATTCATCATCGCCTGGGCCCGCGCGTAGAGCGCGGCGCGGTTGGCATCGTCGGTCTCGCTGCGCGCGGCATTGACGACCTCGTCGAAGCGCGCATTGTTCCAGCGCGTTTCGTTCCAGGCGGCATCCGAGGTGTAGAGCAGCTTGAAGATGGCATCCGCTGTGGGCTGCATGTTGTAGAAGCCGACGTAGAAATTGCCCTTCTTCCAGACCTGGTCGAGATAGGTCGCGTGCGGCATCGTCTGCACGTTGATGCGGAAGCCTGCGGGCGCCGCCATTTCCCGGATCGCGACGCCGAGCTGCGTGCGGGTGTCCGGCTTGTCGGAGGCGACCATCGTCAGATCGATGCCGGAAGGATAGCCCGCCTCGGCCAGCAGCTGCTTCGCCCTGGCGATATCCGGCCTCTTCAGCTTGCTGTCGCTGTAGAAGCGGTAGGCCGGGCTGAGCGGCGTGTCGTTGCCGGGCGTGCCGTAGCCGCCGGCGACGAAGCCCGCCATGGCCTCACGATCGATGGTCAGCGCCAACGCCTGGCGCACGCGGACGTCGTTGAACGGCTTCTGGTCGCAGCCCATGTTGACGTTGAGGAACTGGCCCGACGGAATCCGCAGCGCCTTGATGCCGGTGGCCTTGCCCAGTCGCTCATACTCGCCGGGTGTGGTCGAGAGCATCAGGTCGATATCCCCCGAGATCAGCGCGGAGGCTTCGGCGGTGCGATCGGGATAGACCAGGATCTCAACGCGATCGAGCGCGGGCCGCGCCGGATCGTAATAGGCCGGATTGCGCTCGACCACGATCTTGCGGTCCGGCTCGTAGGACACGAGCTTGAACGGCCCCGAACCATTGGCCTTGGTGGCGAGACTGCCGAGATCGGCGGCGATCACCTTCGCCGGGACGATGCGCGCATTGGTGTAGGCGAGCGCAACCGGGAAATCGGCGAAGGCGACCGTCAGCGTGAACCTCACGGTCGTGGCATCGATCGCTGCAACGTCCTTGATCGGGCCGACATTCGTGCGCGCAGGCGAGGCGGTCTTCGGATCGAGGATCGCCTTGAAGGTCGCGACGACGTCCTCGGCCGTCAGCGGCGAACCGTCATGAAAACTGACGTTCGGACGCAACTTGAACGTCCACTCCGTCAGCCCGGCGCCGGCTTCCCACGACAGCGCGAGATCGGGCTCCACCGCCATGTCCGGCTTCAACCGGGTGAGGTTGGAATAGAGCAGCTCGGTGACGAGATATTCCGGATTGACGCGCGCGAGCAGCGGATGAATGACCGCCGCGCCCTGATCGACCGAGATCCGCAGCACGCCGCCACGCTTCGGCGCCTCGGCAGCCAGCGAGACACGCGGCAAGGCAAGCGCGACTGCGGTGCCGGCGAGAAAATGGCGACGGGTGACGGACGGCATCAGGCGAAGTCCTTCTTGAGCGTCATGGCTTCGGGAGAGAGTTCGGGACAGAACTCGGCTGAAAGATAAGCAAGCAACGATTTCGCCAATGCGACGATATCGGTCAGGGTCGTCGATTCGCCCGGCGCATGGATACAGCTGTCGGGCTTGCCGAGTCCGGTGAGCAGCACCTCTTGAAGTCCGGTGGCCTGCTGCACCCAGCCGAAATCGGAGCAGCCGGAAGCGCCCCAGCGTGCGAAGTCATCAGGCGCATAGCCGAATCCGAGCGACAGCGCCTGCTGCCAGCGCGGCCAATGCGGTCCGCCGGGATCGGAGGTCGGCGCCAGATGTCCGCTGAGGATGATCTCGACGTCGAGGGAGCCCGCGGCCTGCTTGATCGCCGTTTCGATCTCGCTGCGCGCGCCAATGAAATCCTCCTCCGGCGCATAGCGGCGGCACAGCAGAAGCTCGACCAGCGACGGGATCTGTCCGCCGCATTGGCCGCCGTGAATGGCGGAAATGTCGAGACTCGCCGCGAGCGGCCCGCTCGCCTGCGGCGCCGGCGGCAGTGCCGACGTGCGCTGGGCAATCACCGGCTTCAAGGCAGCGACTGCATTGAGGATCGGCAGCGCCGCTTCGATCGCGTTGACGCCGGCGCTGCGCTGCTCGCCCGCATGCGCCGGCTTGCCATGAACGCGCACCGTGAGCGTGAACAGACCGAAGCAGCCGGCCCAGATCCGCGGCATTGCGCTGCCGTTGAAGTTGAGGATGTGCCCTTCGAGACGACCCTGCTCGGCCAGATAGCGCACGCCGGGATAAAGCCCCGCTTCTTCGTCGGTGCACAACAGCAGCATCGGATCATAAGCAAGCGACAGGCCGGTCTGCTGTGCGGCGCGCAGTGCCAGCAGCGCCGCTGCGATCGATCCCTTCATGTCGGCCGCACCGAGGCCGACGAGACGATCACCCTCGCACGTCAGTTGCAGCGGATCGGTGGTCCAGCCGGGAGCAGCGGGCACGGTATCGACATGAAAATAGAGACCGAGAACGGGCCTGCCGGAGCGGCGGCGCGCGATCAGATTGGTGCGTCGCCCGCACGCGCCGGGTGCTCGCCACAGCTCCTCCGGAACGATGATGCGCTCGCACTCCAGCGCGAGCGGCGCGGCGATCTGATGCATCAGGTCGGCAAAGTCATCGTAGCTGCGCCGGGCGGAAAGCTGGTGTCGACCGCCACCATCCTCTGCAGATCATGGACGGCGGTCGCGGACAGCCGGTCGATCGCCGCCAAGCCGTGAGCCAGGTTGACCCCGCCCCGATCCGCCTTGTCCTGAGAAATCATTTGCCGCAAGCCAAATCCTATATTCTATATAGAAATAGAATTCACGACGCGGCATTTGTCAATTCCATGAAGAAGGCAGCTGTGGCCAGCAAAGCGGCAGACGGAGTGGGTGCAGGGAGCGGCGCCCTGCCCGTGCCGCTATACGAGCACGTCAAGCGGCAGATCGCGGAGGCGATCCTGATCGGCGAGCTTGCGCCCGGCACGGTGCTGCCCGGCGAGGTCGCACTCGCCCATCAGTATGGCGTCGCGGTCGGCACCATTCGCCGCGCACTGGCCGACCTCACCGCCGGCGGCATGCTGATGCGCAGGCGCAAGACAGGGACTGTCGTCACAGGTCGAGCGTCACAGCATGGTCTCAGCTTCTTCTTTCAGTATTTCCGCCTGTTGGGGGCGGATGGCAGCCTGTTGCACTCGGAGGCGGATGTGCTGTCGGTGACGACACGGGCCGCCGAGCCCGCCGAAGCCGCGCTGTTCGCGGCCGCCGAAGCTGAGCCGCTGCTGCACCTTCATCGCGTCCGCCGCGTCGCAGGCGCGCCTGTGCTGCATTCGCGCATCTCGATGGTCGCAAGCCGCGTGCCTGAATTCCCGCGCGAGACGACGAAGGTCCCCGCCCTGATCTATCGCCATTTGCTCGAGACCTACGGCATCCGGATCGCCGCCGTGCGTGAAAAGGTCACCGCGGAGGTCGCAACCAAGGAGGACCGCAAGCTTCTCAACCTGTCCGCGCCAAGCGCGGTACTGGTCATCAACGAGGAGGCCTACGACCAGACCGGGGCGCTGGCGATCCTTAGCCAACACCGCGCCACGACGGCCGGCCACTACTACTCGAACGAGATTCGCTGAGACCCGGCGCTGACGATGAACCGCGCGCCGCGCCGGTCTTCAGCGCGGCATCAGCGCCACACCGCAGGCGACGCGGTCCTGATCGACAACGAACCGGCCCGACAGGCGGGCGACCGCTGCCGGCCATCCCGTTTTGAGAACGCGCGCCGCGAAGGTGCCCGACGCCCATTCGATCCCGAGCTCGACGTCCTGGAAATCGAGGAAGCCCCGCGTGATCGGATACTGACACTTATAGTATGCTTCCTTGGCGCTGAAGATCAGGATCGGAAGCACCGGCCGAATTGCCCAGGGCTGCGCAGCGATCCATTGCCGCTCCGCCGGCGTAAGCACCAGGTCCTGCAAGCTCGCGTCCAGCTCGCGCACATCCTCCACGTCCAGGCCAAGAGACGTCACGTCGCGGCGCCGTGCCACGACGACGGCGCAGTAGTTGGCGCAGTGGGAAATGCTCCCCGTGAAGCCAGATGGCCAGACCGGCGCCCGATCGGGTCCCGGGACGAGCGGGCCCGGTGGCACGCCGAATGCTGCAAGCGACCGTCGCGCCAAAATCCTGGCTGTGGCGAACTCTGCCCTCCGTTTGGGCACTGCGGCCTGGATGAAGGCACGCTCCTCGGGAAACAGCTCACCATCCGCAGTCGAAAGCGCGGAAGTCTCGACGCCGACAGGGCCGGAAAACAGATCTGCTATCGCCGTCATCAACAACTCTGCATGCGGAAAGCCTCGGCCCTGGATGACCTCGACGCTGTCTGACCAAAGACCGCCTCAGGCCGCGCCGTCCTAAACTCCCATGATTGTACATACCAATCGGTGCTCCCGCACCGTCAATCTCACGGAGCATCGATCTCAATGTCGGCCGCCGTCGCGTGTTGCGGATCTCGGGATGATCGATCATCGCGGCGATCCGCGCCGGAGGCAGAAGACCATCAATGCCGATCGCGCACCGCAACGCTTAGACTGGAATCAACTCGCTTAGTTGCGCGGCTGTGCACAACACCGGGGCGCGCTTGTTCGCCTTTGCACCAAATTATATGGTGCGACTTATGCGATAGTTCACAAGGGTGCGTCTTCTAATCGGATATTCTGTCCTCATGATTCGGTGCGCGGCAACTCCGTCGGACAAATGAGCGCAGCTCTCAAGCTCGATACACGCTTCATTCCGACGCTGGCAGGTGCAGCCATCGTCATGTCGCAGCTATCGAATTTCGTTTTTGCTCCGGCGCTGCCGGAGATCGGTCGTTACTTTGAAATTTCAGCTGGCCGCTCGCAGATGCTGATGAGTGTTTTTCTGACCGGCTATGCCTCCGTCCAGATCCTGGTGGGGCCCCTGGCGGATCGTTTCGGACGGCGCCCCGTGCTCATCGGCGGCGTCGCGCTGCTCGCCCTTGGCGCCGTGATCGCGGCGCTGGCGCCGGTCGTGGCAGGCGTTTTCATCGGCATCTTCATTCTGTCGGTCGGCGCAGGCGTCCTCCCGACGGTCGGCCAGGCGATGATCCGCGACAGCCGTGATGCCCAGGCGACCTTGATGATCCTTGCCCGCCTCGGCACCGCGCTGGCGCTCGCCTCGGCGCTGACGCCGATCATCGGCACGTCGCTGGTCGGAACGCTGGGCTGGCGCGGCCTGTTCGCGGTGCTCGCGGCCGTCGTGCTCGCGCTCGGCCCCTTTGCCTTTGCCAGCCCGGAGACATTGGCACGACCGGCCGAGGAGGATCGGAGGCGCCCGCATATGGTCGTGACATTGGAGAGCTACCGCATCGCCTTGGGACAGCGCCGGCTGGTGCTGTACGCCACGATGATCGGCTGTCTGACCGGCGCGCTCACCATCTTCTTCATCGGCGCGCCGTTCCTGTTCATGCATCAGCTCAAGGTCTCGGTGCATACCTACGGCATTCTCGCCTTCGTGGCCTTCCTCCCCTTCATCATCGGATCGATCGTGGTGCGAGAGTCGCTGCGGCGACAATGGCTCTCGCTGCACGCCAACATCCTCGTCGGCTGCATCCTGGCAGTTCTCGGCGCTGCGATCGGCTGGCTGACCAGCGTGTTCGAACCGTCGGTGATCCTCATTCTGCTCTCGGCCGGCACCTTCACCTTCGGCCTCGGCATGGCGGTCGTGGTCGGCCGGTCGGCGGCGCTCACGGAGGCGACGCGCGATATCGCGACCTCATCGGCGCTGGTCACGTTCCTGATGACGGTGCTAGCGGCGGCGATCTCGGCAGCCGCCGGCTTCGTCGAAACCACGGAGCATGCCCCGATCTTCAGTCTTATGTTCGTGAGTGCGCTGATCGGCTTTGCCGCCGCATTCGCCGGCAACTCCCTCGCGCGTGCGGCTGCCGCCACATGACGTCGCCGTCCGTGCCGCCCGGCAGCATTGCGATCGTCGGCATGGCCGGGCGTTTCCCGGGCGCAGCCGACATCGCCGCGTTCTGGTCGCTGTTGCGGGATGGCCGCGACGGGGTCCGGCGTCTGTCGAGGGAGGAGTTGGTCGCAGCCGGTCTCCCCGCCTCGCTCGTGGACCATCCCGACTATGTGTCCGCCAAGGGGGTGATCGACGAGGGCGACTGCTTCGACGCAGATTTTTTCGGCATCCCGCCGCGCGAGGCCGCCTATCTCGACCCGCAGCACCGTTGGTTTCTGCAGAGCTGCTGGCACGCGCTCGAGGATGCCGGCTGCGATCCCGCAACGTTCAAGGGTTGGATCGGCGTGTTCGCCGGCGAGGCCGAGCAGAGCCACCAGGCTGCGCTGCTCGCGCGCGCACGCGATGTCGTCGAAGCCGCCAGGTCGACGCCGATCTTCTTCGGCAACAGCCCCGACTTCCTCGCCACCCGCGTCTCCTACAAGCTCGACCTGCGCGGACCGAGCCTGACGGTGCAGACCGCGTGCTCGACCTCCCTGGTCGCCGTCCATCTCGCCTGCCAATCGCTCCTGACTTTCGAATCCGACCTGGCGCTGGCCGGCGGCGTGTCGATCAGCACGCCCAATGTCGAGGGCTACACGTTCGCGCACGGCTCGGTGGAATCGCCGGACGGCTGCTGTCGTCCGTTCGATGCCGACGCGGCCGGCACCCTGCCCTCCAATGGCGTCGGCGTCGTCGCGCTGAAGCGGGTCGAGGACGCGATCGCGGCCGGCGACCGCATCTATGCCTTGATCCGCGGAACCGCCATCAACAATGACGGCGGCCGCAAGGTCGGCTTCACCGCGCCGAGCATCCAAGGCCAGGCCGACGTCGTGACGCTCGCTCGCAAGGTGGCCGGTGTCGATGCCGCCGAGATCAGCTTCATCGAGGCGCACGGCACCGGCACGGTGATGGGCGATCCGATCGAGATCGCTGCGCTCGCCGACGCCTTCGGCCCGGGCGCGCCGGGCGCGGCGCGTTGCTGGATCGGCTCGCTGAAAAGCAATGTCGGACACCTCAAGGCTGCCGCCGGCGTCGCCGGACTGATCAAGACGGCGCTTGCTCTGCATCACCGGGAAATTCCGCCGACGCTGCATTATCGTGCGGCCAATCCCAAGCTGGAGCTCGGTCGCACTCGCTTTGTCGTCAACGACCGTCTGCACGCGTGGACATCGGACGGCGCGCGACTGGCGGCCGTGAGTTCGTTCGGCATCGGTGGCACCAACGCCCATGCCGTGCTGCAAGAGGCACCTGTGTTGGACCTGCCGGCGGCGGCGAACGAACGTCCGTTGATCCTGCCGCTCTCGGCCCATGACGACGAGGTCGCCGACGCCATGGTCCGCCGGCTCGGCGAAGCGCTGTTGGCGCCGCAGCCGCCCGAAATCGCCGACGTCGCCTTCACGCTGCAGACCCGGCGCCGCCATTTCGCGCGCCGGCGCGCGATCGTCGCGACAACGGCCGGCGAAGCGCGTGATGCATGCGCGGGCAGCGGGGCGGTGATCGCCAGCCGCGTCGGGGCAACGAAGCGCCCGCTGTGCTTCATGTTTCCCGGTCAAGGCGCGGAGTTCGCCGGCATGGGAGCCGGCCTGCTTCGAACCGAGCCATCGTTCAAGGACACCATCGACCGCTGCGCGACAACGCTCCTACGTCTTACCGGCGTGGATATCCGGAACGTCATCGCCGATGGCGCTGCCGGTGCTGCCGTGCTCGGCGACACCCGCTGGACCCAGCCGGCACTGTTCGTAATCGAGTATGCGCTCGCCCTGCAGCTGATGCAGTGGGGGCTGATGCCCGACCGGCTGATCGGCCACAGCGTCGGCGAGATCACGGCCGCCTGCGTCGCCGGCGTGATGACGGAAGACGCCGCGCTCGCGCTGGTCGTTGCGCGCGGCGAAGCGATGCAGGCGAGCCCCGAAGGCGCGATGCTCGCGGTTGCCCTGAGCGAAGCCGCCCTCGGCGACCTCGGGCCCGATCTCCGGCTGGCAGCGGTCAACACCGCCGCGCAATGTGTCGTCTCCGGCACGCCGCGAGAAGTCGCCGCGCAGGAGACGCGCTGGACGTCCATGGGGGTCCAGACCCGACGTCTGCCCGCGACCCGCGCCTTCCATTCGCATTTGCTGGCGCCTGCGCTGGACGCTTTCCGCGCGGCGCTGGCACGGACCGCACTGGCCGCTCCGCGTCTGCCGATCGCCTCGAACGTCCATGGCCGCTGGCTGGGTGCGACGGAGGCCTGCGATCCCGCCTACTGGATCGGCCAGGCGCTGTCACCGGTGCGTTTCCATGACGGATTGAGCTCGGTGCTGGCGGAAGGCCCGCACATCCTGATCGAGATCGGGCCGGGACGCACCCTCGCCGGCTTCGCCCGTCGCCACCCCGCCCGCACGCCCGACACCGAGATCGTGGCGGCGCTGCCACAGCCGTCGTCGAGCATCGACGACGCACGAGAGACCTACACAGCGGTTGCCGAGCTCTACGTGCAAGGCTGCGAGCTGGATTGGCATGCCTTCAATGCCGGCCGCAAACGCCGGCCGGTGGCGCTGCCGCCCTATCCATTCCGCGCGACGCGCTACGCCGTCGACATGATCGCCGACCTCGCTGCGGCGGCGCCCCCGCAGGCGACCATAGCCGAGCGGCCGGAGCAGCGCGACGTGCTGTTGCTACCGACCTGGGAGCGCCGGCCACGGCGCGTGGCGCGTCCGCTCGGCGGCACGACCTGGGTCGTCGGCGCGACAACGAGCGGGCTCGACGACGCCCTCGTTGCGGCCGTCGCTCGCGCTGGTGGACGGCTGGTGCATGTCCCGGCGACCGCCGACCGTGGCCAGTTGGTCGCACGTCTGCGCGAAGGGGCTCCCGATCGCATCCTCCACCTGGCACTTCTGCAAGAAGCGGAGGGTCATGCGCGGGCACACGGCTACGAGTCGCTGCTGCGGATGGGCGCCGCACTCGATGCCGCCAACATCGCTGCGCGCGTCGACCTGACCATCGCTGCACGCAATGTGTTCGCGGTCGATAACGACGACCGCCCCGATCCAGAGGCCGCGCTGATGCTCGGGCCCGCCACCGTGCTCGGCCAGGAGCAGCCGAACGTCACCGTGCGCGTCATCGACGTCGGACATGACGTGACCGATGCAGCGCTGCTTGCAGCCTGCGCCGCACCGGGCCCGGCGGTCTCCGCGCTACGTGGCGGCCGCGTGCTCGAACGCGGCTTCCGCCCGGTCGGCCCGATCGGTGAAGACGCGAGGCTGGACGGGCACTATCTCGTCACCGGCGGTCTCGGCCGGCTCGGCCTGACGGTGGCACGCGAGCTCGCGCGCCGGCATGGCGCACGCTTGTCGCTGCTCGGCCGCTCGCTGCCGGATGACCTCGATCGTCGCCTCCGAGACGTCACCGCCACGGGCGGCGCGGCTCAGGCATTCGCATGCGACGTGACTGATGCGACCGCCCTTGCCGCCGTCGTCGCCCGTGCGGAGGCCAGCTTCGGGCCGCTCGACGGCGTCATTCACATGGCTGCCGAGACTCGTGCCTTCGCGTCGGTCCCGGCGACTGATGACGCCGTGTCCGCGCGCATGCTTGCGGCGAAAGTCGCAGGATTGCAGGCGCTCGAAACGGTGCTCGGACGACGCGACCTGAGCGTTCGCATCCTGATGTCGTCGCTGGCCTCGCTGCTCGGCGGCCTCGGCTTTTCATCCTATGCGGCCGCGAATGCCTGGCTCGACGCGCATGCCGAGCGCGACGGTCGATGGGCGTCGCTGTGCTGGGACGCCTGGGCCGAGGGCCTCGATGCCGGCGACGTTGCATCGGCGCGCTACGCACTTTCGACGCCGCAGGCGATCGAGGCCATTGAGCGCGTCGTCGCCGGAGGGCTGACCGGCCAGGTCGTCGTGTGCGGCGGCGATCTCGACGAACGGCTTGCACGATGGACATCGCTGGCCGGCAATGCCACGGCCTCCAACGACGGTGTCGTCGATGACGCGACCGACCGCGCGCGCGGCATCCGCGACATCTTCGCCGAGGTGCTCGGACGCGCAGACCTGCCTCATGACGGGGACTTCTTCGATCTCGGCGGCGACTCGCTGCAGGCGATCCAGGTCGTGTCACGGCTGCGGCTGCGCTTCGCGTTGCCGGTCACGCCCGATCTTCTGTTCGAGCACACGACACCGGTCCGGCTCGCCGCCGCGCTCGACCGCCTGGCCACCGCAGCATCGGCCGCGCCCGCGATCACCAAAGGCGAGCTCGCCCGGCCGGTGAGCGAGGAAGCGCGTCGCATGGTCGAGGTCATGTCGGGCGAAGAGGTCAATCGACTGCTCGAACGGCTGCTGGCGGAGGGACAACCGACATGACCGCCGCGCGGCCGGCCACCGATCTGGCGACGATGTCGGCCGCCGAGCAGCGCGCGCTGCTGGCGCAGCTGCTCAGCCGCCGCAACGACCAGCCGCACAGCTATCCTCTGTCGTTTGCGCAGCAGCGGCTGTGGTTTCTCGACCGGCTCAATCCGGGCAGCCCGGCCTACAACATCCCTGGCGCGTTCGATCTGTCCGGGCCGCTCGACGTCACGGCTCTGACCGAGGCGCTGAACGATCTGCTCGCGCGGCATGCGCCGCTGCGCACCGTCTTCGCCGAGATCGACGGACACCCCATGCAGACGGTGCGCCCCGCGATGCGCGTCGCGCTCCCGGTCGTGGATGCGGCAGACGAGAACGAGGCCCGCAGGCTGGTCGATGCCGAAGTCGCGTCTCCGTTCGACCTGCGCGCGTCGGTGATCCGCGCCCGGCTGATCCGGCTGGCGCCGCAGCGCCACGTCCTGGTCATCGTGCTGCACCACATCTGCGCCGACGGCTGGTCGCTTGCAGTCTTCAATCGCGATCTCGCTGCGGCTTATGCCGCACGCCGGCGTGGGAAAGCCCCGAGCTTCGCGCCGCTCAAGACGGACTATGCGAGCTTCAGTTCCGCGCAGCGCGCCGAGCTCAGCGGGACACGGCTTCAAGACCTGCTCGGTTTCTGGACGACGACGCTGGGCGGCGTCCCCGCGCTCGACCTGCCGCTCGATTATCTGCGCCCGGCGTTGGCGCGGCTGCGGGGTGATGCGATCGATCTCAGTCTCGATGCGACGATGATCGCGGAAGCCCGCGAGCTGGCACGACAGCAGTCGACGACGCTGTATTGCGTGCTGCTTGCCGCGTTTCGCGCCGTTCTCGGTCGTGTCGCCGGACAGAGCGACTTTGCGATCGGCACGCCGGTCGCCGGTCGCACCGATCCTGCGCTCGAGAACCTGATCGGCTTCTTCGTCAACACGCTGGCGATCAGGCTCGACCTCGAGGACGCAAAGAGTTTCCGCGATCTCGTTCGACGTACCAGCGAAGCGATGATCCGGGCCCAGGCGCATCAGGATCTGCCGTTCGAGAAGCTCGTCGACGATCTCGATCTGCCGCGCGACACCAGCCGCAATCCGCTGGTGCAGGTGCTGTTCGCACTGCAGAACGCGCCGATGCTGCCGCTTCAGCTGGAGGGACTTTCGACGGCCGCGTTCCCCTATCGCCTGCCCGCCGCGCGCTTCGACATCGAGTTGCATCTGTGGGATGGGCGGCAGAGCTGGACCGGCGCGCGCGACATCGACGCCGGTCTCACCGGCAGCCTGTTCTACAACAGCGACCTGTTCGACCTGGAGACGATGACGGGCCTGGTCGCGATGCTGAAGGCCTGGCTCACAGCCGCGATGGCCGCGCCGGACCTGCCGCTCGCCGGCCATTCTTTGCTCGATGCGGCAGCGCAGGCCGACATCATCGCTGCCGGCGATGGCGGCCCGGCTTCGGAAGTCGATCTCGGCGCGCTGCTCACGCAGGCGCGCGTCGACTTCGCCGGACAATGCGCTTATCGCGATGAGTCCGGTCCGGACCTCACCTACGATCAGCTGTTCGATCGTGCCGACCGGGTCGGATCAGCACTGCATGCACGCGGTCTTGCGGCGGGAGACGTGATCGCGTTGCTGCTGCCGCGCGGCCGCGATCTCGTCTGTGCAATGCTGGCTTGCGCCCGCTTCGGCTTCACCTTTGCTCCCATCGATCCGGACCTGCCGCCCTTGCGCCTGGCGCAGCAGATCACACTGGCTGGTGCGGTGCTGGTGTTGTGTGCGAACGAGCCCGATGACAGCGCGGAGATCGGCGCCGAACGGGCGACCATCGACGAACTGATGGCCGACCTGGGCTCCGGGGCGATTCCGGCGCGGGCGACGCGCAGCGATGCGCCGCTCTATATCGTCTTCACCTCAGGATCGACCGGGGTACCAAAGGGCATCCGCATGCCCGTCGGCGCCTTCGCGAACCTGATGGCCGCACAACGCGCCAAACATGCGGAGCCGATGCGGACCCTGCAGTCGTCGGCTGTCGGCTTCGACGTTGCGATCCAGGAGGTGCTGTTTACGCTGCTGACCGGCGGCACGCTGATCCCGGCTACCGCGGCAGAACGGCGTGATCCGCAGCAATTGGCAAGGCTGATCGCACGGCAGCGGATCGAGCGGGTGTTCCTGCCATTTGCCCTGATCGCCCTGCTCGCGCGCGGCGCGGCGAGTTCGAACCAACGTCTGGAATGCCTCCGTGAGATCATCACCGCGGGCGAGCAGCCCCAAATGACGGACGAAGTCCGCGCCCTGTTCGTCCGGCATCCCGGCCTGCGGCTGATCAACCAATACGGCCCCGCAGAGACCCATGTCGTAACCGAAGAGGTACTCGACGGCGACGCCTTCCGCTGGCCGAATTTGCCTGCGGCGGGACGCGCCTTGCCCGGCAATCGGCTTTACGTGCTCGATGCACAGGACCGCCTGCAACCCTTCGGGATGGCGGGCGAGCTCTGCATTGGCGGCATGCAGGTCGCCGATGGCTATCTCGGCACGGATGAGCCGTCCGCCAGACGCTTCGTGGCCGATCCGTTCAGTGCGCATGACCGGGCGCGCATGTACCGCACCGGTGATCTCGTCAAGCTGAACCGCGACGGACGCCTCACCTTCCTCGGCCGGCGCGACGACCAGATCAAGATCCGCGGCTACCGCGTCGAGCCAGGTGAGATCGAGGTCGTGCTGGCAGCCCATCCTGACATCGCCGACTGCGCCGTGACAGCCGAGCCGGATGAATCCGGCCGCGGCCAGCTCTCGGCCTATGTCGTCCCACGGTCGGCCTCTCTGACGCTGCACGCGATGCGCGACTGGCTGCGGCCTCGGCTGCCCGATTACATGATGCCCACCCGCTTCCTGCGGCTCGACATGCTGCCGCTGTCCGGCAACGGCAAGATCGATCGCGCCGCGCTGGCTGTGCTCGGCCGTCCATTCGCGCCGCCGGCGCAGAGCCAGTCCGTCCCACGCAGCCCGACCGAACAGGCGATCGCCGCGATCTGGCGCACCGTGCTCCGCCGCGACGATGTCGATTGCGACAGCACCTTCTTCGAGCTCGGCGGCAATTCGCTGCTGGTGGTGGAAGCCTTCGACAGGATGACCAGCCAATTCGCGGTGCCGCTCGCAATCGCCGACCTGTTTCAGTTTCCGACCGTCGCTGCGCTGGCGCGCCATATCAACTCCGCCGCGCAGCCGGCTGGTATCGGTGCCGCGAGCAGCGTTCGCGGTCGGGCCCAGCGCATGCGTGGAGAGGGCCTGCGATGACAGAGAGCCCTTCGACCGAGCGTGAGGCGATCGCAGTCATCGGCATGGCCGGGCGCTTCCCCGGCGCGCCCGACGTCGAGACCTTCTGGCGCAATCTGCAGGCCGGCATCGAATCGGTGCGCGCACTGAGCGACGAGGATCTCTCTAAAGCCGGAGTTCCCGCGTCACTATCCTCCCGGCCCGATTATGTCCGCGCCAAGGCCGTGCTCGAGGACGCCGACTGCTTCGATCACGGCTTCTTCGGCTATTCGCCGCGCGAGGCCATGCTGATGGATCCGCAGCATCGGCTGCTGCTCGAGGTCGGCCATGCCGCGCTCGAGAGCGCCGGCTATCGCAAGGGCGGCATCGCCGGCTGGACCGGCGTCTTCGCGGGCGCCGCCCGCGCCGGCTACTGGCTATCGAACCTCACCGACAATCCGCGCGCGGCCGAGGGCGACGACCAGATCTTCATCGGCAACGAGAAGGATTTTCTTGCGACACGGCTGGCATTCAAGCTCGATCTGCACGGCCCCGCTGTCGACGTGCAGACGGGATGCTCGACCTCGCTTGTCGCCGTGCACATGGCCTGCCGCGCCCTGCTCGCGTTCGAATGCGACACCGCGCTGGCGGGCGGCGTGACCGTGAGCCTGCCGCTCACCGGCGGCTATCTGCACCAGGAGGGGTCGGTGCTCTCCGGCGACGGCCATTGCCGTCCGTTTGACGCAGCGGGCGATGGCATCGTGCCCGGCAATGCGGCCGCGATGGTCGTGCTGAAGCGGCTCTCGGAAGCGCTGGCCGACGGCGACGTCATCCATGCCGTCATCCGCGGCAGCGCCATCAACAATGATGGCGGCCGCAAGATGAGCTTTACCGCGCCGAGCGTCGAGGGACAGGCCGAGGCGGTGCTGCTGGCGCAGCAGCTCGCCGGCATCACCGCCGATGAGATCGGACTGATCGAGGCGCACGGCACCGGAACGCGGCTCGGCGATCCGATCGAGGTCAGCGCGTTGACGCAGGCGTTCCGCGAGACCACGCAGCGGAATGGCTTCTGCGCGCTGGGCAGCCTCAAGGGCAATGTCGGCCATCTCGACGCCGCCGCCGGCGTCGCCGGATTGATCAAGGCGGTCTGCGCGGTGCGCGACGGCGTCATCCCGCCCACCATCAACATCAACACGCCCAACCCGGCGATCAACTTCGCCTCCAGCCCGTTCTATCTCGCGACGGACTCCAAGCCCTGGAGCGACGCAGTCCGTCGCGCCGGTGTCAGCGCCTTCGGCATCGGCGGCACCAACGCTCATATCGTGGTCGAGAGCTTCACCGCGCCGCGAAACGCCGGACAAGACGGAAGCTGGCGCGTGCTGCCATTCTCCGCCCGCGACGAGGCCGGTGTCGAGCGACTGGGCGCGGCGCTCGCCGGTCGTCTGGCCGGCAGTGAGGTCACGCTCGCCGACGCCGCTTATACGCAGCAGGTCGGACGTACGGCTCATGATCAGCGCAGCGCCATCATCGCGCGTGATGCGGACGAGGCCGCCGCGACGCTATCGGGCCGAGGCGGACGCCGCGTCGGCGCCCGCGCGCTGGCGCGGCCGAAATGCGCGTTCCTGTTTCCGGGCGGCGGCGTCGCCTATCCCGGCATGGCGCGCGGACTGCTCGACCAGGAGCCGGCGTTCCGTGACGCGCTGCTCGATGTCGCCGCGCATCTCGACGTTGCCGGCGTCAACGTGCTGCCGCTGATCCGCGGCGCCGCGGACACCCCGGCCGACCGCGGCGCCCGCGTCGCGCTGCCCGCGACGTTCGCGGTGTCCTATGCGCTGGGGCGGCTGTGGCAATCGCGCGGCGTGACGCCCGACATCATGCTCGGCCACAGTCTCGGGGAATATGCTGCCGCGACGCTCGCCGGCGTGTTCACGCTGGCCGAGGCCTCCCGTATCGTCGCCTTGCGCTCGGCACTCCAGGAGGCAAGTGCGGCCGGCGCGATGCTGGCGGTGATGGCTCCAAGCGATACGGCGATGGCGCTGGCGGGGCCCGAGATCGACCTTGCTGCGATCAATGGCCCGGCCTTGTGCACGCTCTCCGGCCCCGCGGCCGACATCGGCCAGTTGGAGCGCAAGCTGGAGGCGCACGGCATTCGCACCCAGCGCCTTGTCCTCAATGTCGGCGGTCACTCGCGCGCGATCGACGGCGTGATGCCCGCCTTCGCCGCCGGCTTTGCCGAGGTGCCGCAGCGCGCACCGTCGTGCCCGATGATCTCGAGTCTTTCGGGCGATTGGCTTCGGCCAGGCGAGCTCACGCCCGACTACTGGATCGCGCATCTGCGCCGCACGGTCCGCTTCGATCGTGCATTGGCAGTGCTGCTGCGCGAGCCTGACCTCGTCCTGATCGAATGCGGCCCGGGCGAGGCCTGCACGATGCTGGCCGCGCAGCATCCCGCCTACGGCGCGAACCACCACCGGGTGACGTCGTTGCGCAAAGCCGGCGTCGATGACGATGACAAGGCCGTGCTGCTGACCGCCGCCGCCCGGCTGTGGTGCGCGGGCGTCGACGTCGATCTCTCCGCAACCGCAGGCGTCCCGGACGGCGTCCGCGTGCCACTGCCGACCTATCCGTTCGCACGCAACCGGCTGTGGATCGACGCGCCCGCACCTGGCGAGCGCCGCGGCGCGGCAACGGACAAGCCGATCGACGAGTGGTTCTATCTGCCTGCCTGGCGCCGGGCGCTGCCGCCGGCACCGCGACCCGGCGCCGTCTCGGGTGCGGCGCTCGTGTTCGACGACGGCAGCGTCATGTCTGCCGACGTGATCACCGGGCTGCGCAAGGCCGGGCACGATCCGGTGCTTTGCGTCACCGCCGGCGACGGCTTTGCGATCGACGATCAGGATCGTTTCCAAATTCGTCCCGGCTCGGCCGAGGACCTCAATCTGCTCCTCGTCGCAGCCGGCGTCGCACCTGCACTCGCCGTTCATCTCTGGAGTGCAGGTGCCGATAGCGGAGCCGACGCCGAGGTCGGCAACGGCTTCATGACGATCGTCGCCTTGATGCAGGCTTGCGCGACCGCGGGACATGCGCCGCCCGCGCGCATCGTGATCGGCGTGCGCGATGCCGTGCTCGTCGACCCCCAGGACGAACTGATCGCAGCGCGTCCGACGTTGCTCGGGGTGGCCCAGGTCCTGCCGCAGGAATTCCCGGGCTGCGAAGTCAGCGTCGTCGACCTCGACCGCCGTGGATCGCCGCAGATTGCCGTCAATGGCCTGCTGCGCGAGATCAGCGCCGTCCGCCCTGAGCCTGTCGTGGCCCTGCGCGGGCGCCGACGCTGGCTGAGGGACTACACGCCGGCGCAACTCGGCTCCGATGCAGCGCTGATCCGCAACATCGCTTCCGGCGATCTCGTGGTGATCACGGGCGGCCTCGGCCGTGTCGGCCGGCTGCTCGCGGACCATCTGGCGCGCCAGTTCGGCGTCCGCGTCGCGCTGATCGTGCGGCCCGGATTTCCGGACGAAAGCCGCTGGAGCGCTTGTGATGCCCGGCATGCCGAGCGCGTCGCTACGCTGCGTCGGTGGCGCAGCGAAGGCCTTTCCATCGATGTCGTGGCAGCCGACGTCGCCGATCCCGCAGCCATGGCGCAAGCCATGATCGCCCTCGAACGCACGCATGGTCCGGTCGCCGGGATCATCCATGCGGCCGCGGTGACCAGCGGCACCGCTCTGATCAGCCCCATCCTCCAGCTGACGCCGGAGGATGCGGCCGCGCAATTTTCTCCCAAGCTCGCCGGGCTGGATGGCCTCGACGCCGCCGTCGCCGCATGCACGGCGCCGCCGCGCTTCGTCGTGCTGCTGTCGTCGAACGCCGCCATTCTCGGCGGCCTCGGCTTCGCCGCGTACTCGGCTGCCAACCAGGTGCTGGATGCGGCCGCGGCGCTCCGCAGCCGGCAAGGCACGACGGACTGGATCAGCACCAATTGGGACCGCTGGCTGACCCGCGACGATGAGCTTGCGGGAGGCGCCGCTACCAGCATGGATGCGTTCGCGATGCGCCCGTCGGAAAGCCTCACCGCGATCCTGCGCATCATCCTGCAGGGCGACGCCGAGCAGTTCGTCGTCACCCGCGGTGACCTCGCGCGGCGCCGCCAGATCTGGATTGCGCGTGAGAGCGCCGAGACGGCGGCTGCGCCACAGCCGCACGCCGCGCAGCGCCGCACCGCCTACCGCGCGCCGGAGGGCGAGATCGAGTGCCGCCTTGCCACGTTGTGGGGCCAGTTGCTCGGGATCGACAAGGTCGGCGCCGACGACAACTTCTTCGATCTCGGCGGTCATTCGCTGCGCGCGGTGCAACTGCTGGCGCGCGTCACCGATCAGTTCGGCGTCCGCCTGTCGCTGAAGACCTTCTTCGCCGCGCCGACCGTCGCAGGCATGGCGCTCCACATGGGCCAAGCCCTGACTGAGACGACCGACACGGCGACCTTGACCAGGCTGCTCGACGGCCTGGATCAGCTCGCGGGCGGCAGCATGCCGGAGGCGCTGGCCTCATGACCGCGGCAGCAGAGATCGCCGAGCGGCTGCGGCAGCTCTCGCCGGCACAACGGGCGGCGCTGAATGCGCAGCTTGCGACTGCGCGCGTCTCCGAGGCGACGCTCGCGCCCATCGGCAAGGTGCTGCCGACGGCGGGCGGCACCGCGCCGCTGACGGCCGCACAGCGCCGGCTTTGGTTCCTCGACAGACTGTCGCCGGGCGACTACGCCTATAACTCGCCGCTGCCGTTGCGGCTCACCGGGCCGCTCGATACCGAACGCCTGGAGATTGCGCTGCGCGCGCTGGTGGCCCGCCATGCGGTGCTGCGAACCTCGTTCGGCGAACGCGACGGCGAACCGTTCCAACTGATTTCGCCGAGCGTCGATGTCAGGCTCGCACATAACGACCTGTCGCAGCTGGGCCCTGAGGAACGCGAGGAGCGGCTGAACCTTGCCGTGGTCCGGCACGCCCAGCACCGGTTCGATCTCACCCGCGCGCCGCTCATCGCGGCCGAACTCGTCAAGCTCGGCGAGCGCGACCACGCGTTGCTGCTCAATCTCCATCACATCGTTACCGACGGCTGGAGCGTCGGCGTGCTGCTGCGCGACCTTGATGCGCTCTATCGTGGCGAGAGGCTGCCGCCGCTGGCGATCGATTACGCCGATCTCGCTTATCACGAAGCCTGCGATGACGAACGCCTTGCCGGCGCGCTGGAATGGTGGCGCCAGACGCTGGCCGGCCTGCCGGTCACGGAGCTCCCGACCGATTGGCCGCGACCGCCGCAGCAGAGCCACTCGGGCGATGCCGTCGCGGTGACGATCCCGCCGCAGCATGGCCGGCTGGTCGATGCCCTGGCGCGCCAGCACGGCACATCAGCCTTCGCCGTGTTTCTCGCCGCCTTCGCCGCCCTGCTCCACCGCTACACCGGCGAGCAGGATCTCGCGATCGGCTCGGTCACCGCCAATCGCCAGCGTCCCGAGTTGGAGCCCTTGATCGGCTTCTTCGTCAACACGCTGGTGATGCGCCAGCGGCTCGATCCGGAGCGCAGCTTCGCCGAGCTCGTCAAGCAGACGCATCGCACGGCGATGGCGGCGCTCGATCATGCGCTCACGCCGTTCGACCGGCTGGTCGAGTCCGTCAATCCGCCGCGCGATCCCTCGCGCAATCCGCTGGTGCAGGTGGCGCTGTCGGTGCAGCCGGATTTCCCGGCCACGGGCCGGCTCGGCGACAGCATGGTCACGATCCTGTCGGCTGACTACAAGGCCACGCGTTTCGATCTCGAGCTGCATTTATTTCCCGACGGCGCCGGTGGCTGGCGCGGCGTGCTGACCTACGCGGCGAGCCTGTTCTCACGCGAGAGCATGGAGGCCTTTGCGGCGCGCTTTCGCGCGTTGCTGACGAGCGCCGTGACGCGGCCGGCAACGGCCGTCGCCGACCTCGCTCTGACGACGTCTGCCGAGCGAGAAGCACTCTCGGCGCAGTCCACGGGCGTACCTGCATCGCCTTATGTGAGCCTCCCCGAGCGCTTCGCACATCATGCAGCGGCGCGCCCGGGTCACCCGGCCCTGATCTGCCGCGGCGAGCAGATCGGCTATCGCGAGCTCGAGACACGTGTCGAGACGCTCGCTGCTGCCCTTGCCGAGCGCACACCGGAAGGCACGGTCGTCGCGGTGCTCGGGCCATCCTCCCCAGCACTGATCATTGCGCTGCTGGCGATCTGGCGCAGCGGTCGCTGCTATCTTCCGCTCGCGCACGATCTGCCGCCGGCGCGCATCGCCGAGCTGCTCGCGGATGCGCGGCCGGCGCTGCTGCTGACGACCGCATCGGCGGCGCAGCCGCTTGCGGTCGATGTGCCACAGGCTTCCGTCGCCGAGCTATTGGCGAACGCCATGCCGCGCTCGCTGCCCCTGCCGGGTACGAACCAGCTCGCCTATCTCATCTACACCTCAGGTAGCACCGGGCGCCCGAAAGGTGTCATGGTCGAGCATGGCGGTCTCTCCAACCTCGCCGATGCGCAAGCCGACGACATCATCCCTGATGGCCGGACGGCGCGCGTGCTGCAGTTCGCCGCAATCAGCTTCGATGCCTTCATCTTCGAGGTCGTGATGGCCCTGGGCCATGGCGCCACCCTGCTGCTGCCCGACCAGGGTGACACGGTCGACCGGCTCTCCGTCACCGCACGCATCCGCGACGGCAGCGCGACGCATGTCACGCTGCCGCCAACGCTGCTCAGCCATCTGCGCCCCGCCGATCATCCGTCCCTTGCCGCGGTCGTGGTCGCGGGCGAGACCTGTCCTGCCGGCCTCGGCGCGTGGGCGAACGCCGTGCAGCTGTTCAACGCCTACGGCCCGACCGAAACGACGGTCTGGAGCACCATCGCGCGCGTCGAGAGCGATGCGGCACCGACGATCGGCCGGCCGATCCGCGGTCATCGGGTGGCGGTGGTCGACGCCAAGGGCGCGGCGCTGCCGAGCGGCATTGCGGGCGAGATTGCGATCGGCGGCGTCGGCCTTGCGCGCGGCTATCTCGGCGATGCCCAAGCGACGGCGGCGCGTTTCCGCACCGACCTGCGGCTTGCGCCCGGCGAGCGCTTCTATCTCACCGGCGATCGCGGTCGTCTCCAGCTCGATGGACAAATAGCCTTTCTTGGCCGAACCGACCAGCAGTTGAAATTGCGCGGTTACCGCATCGAGCCGGCCGAGATCGAGGCTGCGCTCGCACGGCATCCGGATGTCACAGAGGCCGCCGTGACGATGCGTGATGGATGTCTCGTCGCCTTCGCCGCCCCGCGTGAGTCCGCAAAGCTCGATGGCGCTGAGCTTGCGGAGTTTCTCCGCCAGCGCCTCCCCGGCTACATGGTTCCGGACCGCATCGTCGCCGTGCCGGCGATGCCGCGTACACGCCACGGAAAGCTCGATCTGTCGACGCTCGTGGCTCTGCCCGGAGCCGGCTCGGCGCCGCGCCGCGCGGCGCCAGCCGGCGAGGTCGAGATGCAGGTCGCAGGCATCGTGGCCGGCGTGCTCGGGCGCGATGCCGCGCAGGCCGCCGAGCTCGATCGCGACGCCGACTTCTTCACGCTCGGCGGCCACTCGCTGCTGCTGTTGACGTTGCGGGACCGGTTGCAGCGCGTGACCGGCCGCGAGCTGGCTCTGGCGACCCTGTTTGCTGGATCGAGCATCGCGCAGATCGCCCGCACGCTGGCGTGGGACGACGATGCACCCGGCCTGCCGGATCATATGCTGCCGTTCCGGCGCGAGGGCAACGCAGCTCCCCTGTTCCTGGTCCATCCGGCGATCGGCACGTCGCTGGGCTACGGCGCGCTGGCCGACGCGTTGCCGCGGGACTGGCCGGTGTTCGGCCTCGAGGCGCCGAAGGCCGAGCAGGCGCACGACCTCACGCGTCTCGCAGCCAGCTATGTCGCGCTCGTCCGCCAGGTGGCGCCGCGCGGTCCTTATCGCATCGGCGGCTGGTCGCTCGGCGGCGCCATCGCCTTCGAGATGGCCCGGCAATTGGAGGCCGCGGGCGAGCCCGTGCAACTGGTGCTGATCGATGCCGGCCTGCCATGGCGGGGCGCCACGCGCGGTCCGGTGCGCATCGGCGCCCTAGTCGTCGGGCTCGGCCGCGAATTGCTGCGCAGCGTCCCGCGATCACCTGCCGACATCACCGATCTGGCGCGGCTCGCCGGCGACCGCAACACCGGCACCGCGCGGGTGGTGATCGGCCTCGCCCGTGAGCTGATGCGACGCTGGCCCTGCTTCGCGGCGCTCAGCCGCGCCTGGCTGGACTACGCACCCGGCGCCTATGGCGGACCGACGCTGATCGTCCGGGCCAGCACGGACGGCGCCATCGCTGCTGGCGATCCACTGGTCGAAACAATCTGTCCGCATTTGACGCGAGCGCCCGAAATCCGCGTCGTGCGCGCGGCCCATCTGACCTTGCTCGGACGCAAATCAGTTGCGGCCCTTGCTGACGCGATCATGAACGGCCTTGCCACACGCGATGGAGTGCAGCCATGACCCATCAGCGCATCCTCGCCATGGACGGCGGCATCAGCGGCTATGTCACGGCCGAGGTGCTGCGACGCACGGCGGACCGCATCGGCCGGCATGGCGGCCATTTTCTCGACAGCGCCGACATCATTGCCGGCACGTCTGCCGGCGGACTGAATGCGCTGTTCCTCGCTGCCCATGAGGATCCCGATCACGGCATCGAGGGCGCACTCGGGTTCTGGGAGCATATCCTCGACACCACCTTCACCTTCAAGCCGACCCGCCTCGTCGCCGGCTTCGTCGGCGCCAAGGCGTTCGACGACCGCCAACGCATGATCGATTTCCTGGTCAGCTATTTCGGTGCCGACACGCGGCTGGGCGACCTCAAGCGCCGTGTCGTCGTACCGGCATTCCAGCTACATCACGAGCACGCCGGAGAGCGGCAACGCCAATGGCGACCGCGGCTGTTCCACAACATTCCCGGCATCCTCGATTATTCGCCCGACGAGCGCGTGGTCGACGTCGCTCTGCGCACCAGCAACATTCCCGTGATCAGCCCGATCTTCGCGAGCATCGCCGGCGGCGACATCGGCTATCTCGATGGCGGGCTGGTTGCCAACAATCCGTCGATGTGCGCCGTGTCGGCCGTGTTCGAGCAGCGCCGGGCGGCCGGTCAGCCGATCGACGTCGAGAGCGTCAGCGTGCTCTCCGTCGGCTGTGGCCGCAAGCCGCTGTCGGTGAAGCCTGAGATCGTCGACGGCATCGCCGACTGGGGCTATGGCCAATGGCTGCTGTCGCCGAAGGAGCCGATGCTGCTGGTGCGGCTCGCCATCCGCGGCGGCGGTGCCATCATCGAATATCAATGCGCTCAACTGCTAGGCACCAATTTCAAGCGCATCGATCCCTATTTCAATGCAGCACCGCATCCGTTCGACGTCGGCCAAACGCGCAAGGTCATCGAGGACGCGCTTGCCCATACCGACGTCGAGGCCGCGGTCGACGAGATCTGCCAATGGCTGCACGTCCAGGGCTGGATCGGCGACGTTCCACCGGGCCCGGAGGGCCGCGACGTGATCACGCCCGCGCTGCAGCCCGATACGACGCTGGAGCCTGGAGCGTGAGCGGGATGCCAGCCACTTCCGGCACTCGGAGCGCGCCGGGCCGCGCCTGGATCGGCGGCGATCCCGAGACGACGCGCCGACTGCGCCTGTTCGCGCTGCCATTCGCCGGCGGCAATGCCGCGAGCTTCGGCGAATGGCCCGCGAGACTGCCGGGCTCGATTGCGTTCTCGCCGGTGCACCTACCCGGCCGCGAGCGCCGCATCATGGAGCCGGCCATCGACGATGCGCAGGCGCTGATCGCGCAGCTCGTTCCCGCGATCGCGCCCTGGCTCGACCGCCCCTATGCGCTGTTCGGGCACAGTATGGGCGCGATGCTCGCCTATGAGCTTGCGCAGGCGCTGCAGCACCGCGGTCTGCCTGGACCGGAGCTGGTGATCATATCGGGCCATGGCGCGCCCAACCTGCCGCGCCGGTTTCCCGTTATTTCTCATCTTGCGGACGCGGAATTTCTGGCCGCCGTCATGGAGCTTGGCGGCCTGCCCGCAGTGCTGCTGGAGGAGCCGGAGTTGCTGGCGCTCGTGCTGCCCGCGCTGCGCGCCGATTTCAAGCTGTGCGAGACCTATGATTGGCGTCCTCGTCCGGCACTCGCCTGTCCGATCCTGGCCATCGGCGGCCGCAGCGATCCCATTGCCGGCCTGCCCGAGCTTCAGAGCTGGCAGGCCATGACGTCGCAGACTCTCACCTGTGAGATGTTCGACGGTAACCACTTCTTCATTCATCACGCGATGCCGGCCGTCGTGGCGTTGATCGCCCGCGCCATCGCGGAACGACTGCGCGACCCATCCTGCGCGCGTGGTCCCACAGCTTCGGAGTTGCGCATTTCATGACGGGGACTGCACCTTCGCGCGCCAAGCCGCGCATCATCATGGTCTCGGGCAAGGGCGGCGTCGGCAAGACCACCGTCGCCGCGGCGACAGCAGTCGCTCTGGCCGCGAGCGGCCGCAAGACGATCGTGATGTCGTTCGATCTCGCGCATAGCCTCGCCGACAGCTTCAACATGAGCGAGGAGCTGTTCAGCACGGCGCGCGGGCAGGCCGTGAAGGTGCGCGACAACCTCGATTTCCAGGAGATCGACGTCCAGGAGGAGATGCAGCGCAACTGGGGCGATGTCTACAAGTATATCGCCTACCTGCTGATGGGCGGCGGGCTCGACGGCATCGTCGCCGAGGAGGCTGCGATCATGCCGGGCATGGAGGACATCATCGCCCTTCTCCACATCAATCAATATGCCCGCGAGGGCACCTATGACGTCATCGTCGTCGACTGCCCGCCGACCAGCGAGTCGCTCCGCTTCGTCTCGATCATCGGCTCGATCGATTGGTATGTGCGCAAGCGGCTCAAGATCGACCGCCGCGTCGCCAGCGTCCTGCGACCGATTGCCAAGAAATTCGGCGGCGAGTCCATGATGCTGCCCGAGGACGGCTATTTCGCCGCGCTGCAGAGCCTGTTCGAGAAGCTCGAGGGTGTCGAGACGATGCTGCACGACCCCACCATCACCTCGCTGCGGCTGGTCACCGTACCCGACCAGATGGTGGTCCGTGAGACGCAGCGGGCCTACATGTACTTCAACCTCTACGGGATCGCCATTGACACCGTCGTCGTTAATCGCATGCTGCCGAAAGGCGACGGCTACTTCTCGCACTGGGTGGAGCGGCAGACCGCAATGATCGAGACGGTGCATAGCTATTTCGATCCGGTGCCGATCGCGACCATTCCGTTTCAGCGGAGCGAGGTGGTCGGGGTCGAACGGCTGGAGGAGTTCGGCGCTCAGCTCTATGGCGATGCCGATCCGGCCGAGGTGCGTGTGGCCACGGCGCCGTTCGGCTTCGCCAAGGTCTCCGACAATGAGCATAGGCTGTCGGTGCAGCTGCGGTTCGCACCGAAGGACAAGGTGGAGATCTCCAGGGACAACGAGGATCTCTTCATCCGGATCGGGACGTTCAAGCGCGTCATCCTGCTACCCCGCGCCCTGGTAGCGATGCAGACCGCGGGCGCAAAGATGAACGGCGATGCACTCGAGATCACATTCAGAAAGGATGCGCATTCATGATCAGTCGCGGAAGCTTCCCGTTCCTGAAACGGGCCCTGGAGACGTCGGAAGACCTGAAAGATGAATTGCGCGAGGTCGCCGACACACACAATTCTGCGATGCGAACCTTGCTGGAGCAGGCCCTGAAGGCTCAGGCCGAGCTCTACAAGGGCCAGCTCGCGGTGGTCGAGAACCTGATCGGCAAGTTGCACAAGCCGTCCGCGCCGCCGCCAGGGACTCGTGCGCGCGCGGCCGCGGCGACACCGGCCCCGGCTCCGGCCAGCTCGCCGCCGTCGCCGACCACATCCGCCGGCATCAGCCCGGTTCATACCAGCCGCGCGCAGGCGATCGCCACAGCGACCGCGGCAGCCACTGAATCGGCCACGCTGGCCCAGCAGATCAGGCCGACCGTGTCTGCGGCGACCGAGCTGCGGACCGCAATGCCGTCCCGTCCCACCCCCTTCCCCACCAAGGATTCTTGAAAGGACCGACCATGACTGAGGCCCATGACAAGGACGACACCGTCGACGCCGCAACCCTCGGACTGAAGGGCATCGACCTGCAGCCGCTGCTGCACTATGCGCAAGCCGCCATCAACCAGGTGCTCGGGCCGCTACTGGCCGGACGCGCCGAGAGCGTGCAGATCATGCGCAAGCATATCCTGCGCAGCGAGGCCGAGCTGCTACGCGGCCTGCTTGCCGTGGTCGAGAAAGAGGAGCAGCGCGCCGAGAGCGGCCCGAAGGAGCGCCGTCCGCAACGCGTTCCCGTCGAGTAGGTCATGGCCGGGATCGGCGGCTTGCGCATGATCGTGGACCCTCAGCTGTCGTTGGCCCGGCACGACCATCCGGCGCCGGAGCGTGGCTCCATTGGCGAGCTGGTTCGCGCGGCAGCCGCGAGGTCGCCGGGAGCACCGGCACTGATCGGCGCTAGAGGCTGCATGACCTACGCCGAGCTGATCGATCGCGCCGATCGGGTCCGGGCCGCCTTGACCGCGCGCGGTGCGCGGCGCGGCGACCTGATTGCCGTGCTTTCCGGCCGCGACCTCGATCTTCCCGCTCTGCTGCTCGGCGTGCTCGATGCCGGCTGCGGCTACGTCCCGATCGCGCCGCACTATCCCCGGTCTTTCACCGAGACCGTCCTCGCGGCAGCTCAGCCGGCGCTGATCGTTGCCGATGTCCGATCTCCTCTGCAGCTCGGTGCCGAGTGGCACGATCGCCTGATCGGAACCGGCGACATTCACGACAAGACTGATGTGCCGCCGGTCACATGCGCATCGGATACGGCCTATGTGATCTTCACCTCGGGCTCGACCGGCCGTCCCAAGGGCGTCGTGGTCCGCCACGACAACGTCACGCGGCTGATGGTGGCGCCCGCCTACACCGCGATCGACAGCAGCAGCATCGCGTTGGCACTTTCGCCACCGAGCTTCGATGCCGCGGTGTTCGACCTCTGGCCCTTCCTCGCCGCCGGCGCCCGCATCGTGCTGCATCCGGATGCGCCCCCGACCCCTGACAGCATCGCCGAGCTGGTGCGCCGTCATGGCGTCACCACGACGTTCATCACGACCGGCCTGTTCAACCGCATTGCCGAGGATCGTCCCGAGGCACTCGCTGGCGTCGAGATCCTGACCGGCGGCGAACGCGGCAGCGCCGAAGCCGCGTGTCGGGTGCTCGATGGCGGCGCCCGCGCGATCGTGCATTGCTACGGACCGACGGAGACGGCGGTCTACACGACGGCCGCCCGCTTCACCGCAGACGCCCGCCCGACTGAGCCTTTCTCGATCGGCGGTCCCATTGCCGGAACATCCTGCTACGTGCTCGATTCCGATCAGCAGCCGGTTGCGCTCGGCACGGAGGGCGAGCTCTGGATCGGCGGCGAAGCCGTCGCCGCCGGCTATCTCGGCGATCCAGAGCTGACGCAGCAACGCTTCCGGCCGGATCCTTTCCGTCCCCAAGGACGCATGTATCGCAGCGGCGACAGCGTCCGCATGCAGCGCGACGGCTCGTTGATCTTCCTTGATCGCCTCGACGCGCAGCTCAAGATCCGCGGCCATCGCGTCGAGCCAGGTGCGGTGGCGCGCCATCTCGAGGCCATCGACGACGTTCGCGGCGCTGTCGTGCTGGCCGCGGAGCTGTCGCCCGGAGACGTCAGACTCCATGCTTTCGTCACGACTTCGGTCAAGTCCAACGGACTCGAATCCCAGCTCCGCTCCCGGCTGCAGGCCGAGCTTCCGCCGCCGATGGTGCCGGCGCGGATCGTGATCGTGCCGTCATTTCCGCTGTCAGCCAACGGCAAGGTCGATCGTGATGCATTGCTCGCGCATCTGACAGCCGCCGCAGGCGGCAGCGTCGAACCTCACTACGACGATCGCGATCAGGCGGCGGTCGCCGCCTTGTTCACGTCCGTCCTCAAGCTTGCGCCGGCAAGCCTCGACGATGACTTCTTCGATCTCGGCGGCGACTCGCTGCTGGCCATGCGCCTCCTTGGGCAGTTGCGCACACAGCTCGGCTGGGAAGGCACACTGCAGGATCTCTACGCCGATGCGACCGTTCGCGGCGTGGCGCGGCGCCTCGCCGACATGGCCGCCCCCTTTGAGGCCGGCGTGCTGTGACCGCAGCCTCGCTTCTCGCCACCCTGAAGAGCCGCGGCATCGCGCTGTTCCTGGACGGCGATCAGCTGCGGTTTCGGGCCGCTCCCGGCGCGCTGACTGCGGAGCTGCGCGACGCGATCGCAGCCGATCGCTCCGGCATCATCGCTCATCTGCGCGATGTCTCGCGTCTTTCGAGCGCCGAGAAACGACTGTGGTTCGCCAACCGGCTCGCTCCGGACGAGGCGCCTTACAACGTCTCCGCCGCCTACCGCCTGTCGGGCCGGCTCGATGCCAGCGCGCTCGAAGCTGCGTTCAGCGACGTCGTCGCCGGGCACGACGCGCTGCGGACCGGCTTTCGCGAGATCAACGGTGAGCCGGAGCGGTTCATCGCAGCGCCATCTCCGTTCCGGATCACTCAGCTCGATCGTTCGCAGATCGCGCCCGGTGAGCGGGACATTGTTGCGCGCGATCTGGCCTCCCGCCTCTCGCAACGCCCGATCGCGCTCGACCAGCCACCGCTGTTGAGCGCCACTCTGGTCCGCTTCGCGGATGATGATCATCTGCTCATCCACCTCATCCACCACATCGTCACCGATGGCTGGTCGCACGCGCTGTTCTGCCGCGATCTCGCGGCCGCCTACCGCGCGCGTCTGGCTGGGCAGCCATGGCGCTCTGCGGCACGAAAGGCACAATCCGGGCCATCCGCGACGATTGCGCTGGGCCGCCGGCCGCCAGCACTCCCCGACACGCCCCCGGCGCCGGTGCCGCACGATGCGGTTCGTCCCCAGGGCCGGCCTCACGACGGCCATACGCTGGCAACGCGGCTTCCGGCAGGCCTGCACGCGCGCGTCCGTGCTGTCGCGCGGCAGCGCCGCACCAGCATCGCAACCGTCCTGCTGGCGGTTCAGACTCTGCTGGTCGCGCGTCTGTCGGCGAGTTCCACGTCCATTGTCGCCGTGCCGGCTGCAGGCCGTCGCGATCCCGAATTGGGCGAGCAGATCGGCTTCCACGTCGATACGCTCCTGGTTACGGCGTCCTGCGGCTCGTCGATGCGCTTTACTGAGCTTCTGAGCGAGGTGCATGACGGGCTCGCCGCTGCGCTCGACGCCGCAGGCGACGAGTCGTCGACTGATCCTTCGCACTCGGCCCTGCTCGCCGAGCCCGCGCTGACGAGCTTCGCCTATCAGGCCACACCCGACACCCCGCTCCGGCTGGACAATGTCGACGTCCGGATCATCGGCTTCGAGCGCGGCACCACCCGCTTCGATCTCGAGCTGCACGTCTGGCCACTCGCCGGCCACGCCACATCGGCACTGCTGGAGCCTGCACCGGACAGCGAACTCGCGCTGATCGGGGCGGATGCGGGCGAGCCCGGTGGCCTGCGTCTGATGCTTACGGCGCGCAGCGACAGTTTCACGCGCGATGGCGCGGCACGATGGCTGCGCCGCTATGTGCACCTGCTCGACGCGTGCATTGCTGAGCCCGACAGCCTCGTCGCCGATCTGCCGCTGGACTCGCCCTCCGACCTGCGGACGCAGCAGCACGTCCTGGAGCGGCCGCGTGCGCCGCCCGGTGGCGACACGGGTCTTGCGGCTCGCTTCGAGACCATTGCGGCCGCCCATGGGCAGCGCATCGCGATCGAGAGCAGCGACGGCCGCACGCTGAGCTATGCCGCGCTCGAGGCGGCCAGCCGCGCGCTCGGCGAACGGCTCGTTGCCGCTGGTGTCCAGAACGGCGACATCGTCGGCGTTGTCGCCGAGCGCTCGGTCGAGGCCGTCGTCATGCTGCTCGCCGTGATCCGCGCCGGCGGCGCCTATCTGCCGCTCGATCCCACGCTCCCCGAGGCGCGGCTTGCGCTGATGCTGCGTCAGGCCGGCGTTCGCCATGTCGTCACGACCAGCCCGATGTGCAACGTCCTGATGCGGATCGATGGCGCGCTCCGCATCGTCGTCGCGAACGAAATGGGCGAGCATGCCCGTGCAGCGCTGCCCGCGCCGCAGCTGATCGGCGCCGACAGCCCGGCCTATGTCAACTTCACCTCCGGATCGACCGGCACGCCCAAGGCCATCCTGGTGCCGCAGCGCGCCGTCGCCAACCTCGTGCTCGACACCGACTACGCGGCGCTCACGGCGGACGATCGCATCGCCCAGGCCGCGCCGCTGTCCTTCGATGCCGCCACCTTCGAGATCTGGGGGGCGCTGCTCAATGGCAGCTGCGTCGTGATGGTCGACAAGCAGACCCTGCTCGATCCCGATGCGCTCGCCCGCGATCTGCAGGCGCGCGCCGTCTCGGTCATGTTCCTGACCACCGCGCTGTTCAACCAGGTCGCTCAGTTGAAGCCGGCCGCCTTCGCGCCGCTGCGGCTCGTTCTGTTCGGCGGCGAGGCCGTCAATGCCGACCATGTCCGCCGCGTGCTTGCCGCCGGTCCGCCGGCCCGCCTGCTCCATGTCTACGGCCCGACGGAGACCACGACCTTCGCGACCTTCCATCCGGTCGGCCAGCTCACCGAGCGCGCCGCCACGGTACCGATCGGACGGCCGCTGCCCGGCGTGATCTGCCGTATCCTCGACACCGATCTGAAGCCGGTGCCGGCCGGCATGCCCGGCGAGCTCTGCATTGGCGGCAGCGGCCTCGCCACGGGCTATCTCGGCGATCCGGCCGCGACGGACGCCCGCTTCGTCACCGCGCCCGACGGCGTCAGGCTGTACCGCAGCGGCGATCTCGTGCGGCTCGATCCGAACGACACCATCGAGTTCGTCGGCCGGCGCGACAACCAGGTCAAGATCCGCGGCCATCGCATCGAGATCGAGGAGATCGAGCTCGCGCTCGCGCGCCATCCCGCCGTCGCCGAGGCTGCGGTGATCGTCCAGGGCGACTATGAGGACAAGTCGCTCGAAGCCTTCGTCACACTTTCGGACGCAGCTCACGAAACCTCGGCGGTGCTGCGCTGGCTGCGCCAGGAGCTGCCGGATTACATGATCCCGGCGCGGATCACTCGGATCGGGCGCATGCCCGTCAGCGAGCATGGCAAGATCGATCGCGCGGCCCTGCGGCTGATGAGGCCCGCGGCGGTGCCCGATACCCATGCCGACTCCGCTGACGATCTCGAAAGCGAGATCATCGCGATCTGGTCGCAGCTGCTGGCGCGGCCGATCGGACGCGACAGCGACTTCTTCGAGAATGGCGGCCATTCCCTGCTTGCGACTCGCGTCCTTGCGCAATTGTCGCAGCGCCGCGGCCTCGTCGCGCCGCTGCGGCTGCTGTTCGAGCAGCCGACGCCGCGCCTCCTTGCCGCGGCCATCGCCGAAGGTACGCCCGCTGCTCCAGACACCCGCGAGGTCATCGCCGGCAGGGCCGGCACGGGTGCCGCGCCGCTGTCCTTTGCGCAACAGCGGCTCTGGTTCCTGGAGCGGCTCGATCCAGGCACGGCAGGCTACAACGTGCCGGTTGCCTATCAGCTCGACGGGCCGCTCGATGTCCCCAGGCTGCAGGCCGCGCTCGATCGCATCGTCGCTCGCCACGAGCCGTTGCGCAGCCGCATCGGCGAAAGCGGCGGCCAGTCCTGGCAGGAGCCGCTGGCGCCGATGCCCTGTCCGCTGCGCACAGTGGATCTGCGCGGCCGGCCCGATGCGCTCACACGGGCACGCGCTGTGGTCGCCGCCGCAGCGCTCGAACCTTTCGATCTGACACAGCCCCCTCTGCTGCGCGCCACCTTGATCCTGACGGCGCCCGACCGCGCCGTGCTGGCGCTGGTCATGCACCATATCGCGTGCGACGGCTGGTCGCTGACGGTGCTGGCGCGCGAGCTGTCGCTGCTCATGAGCGGCGCCACCTTGCGTCCGCTGCCGCTGCGCTACGCCGATTTCGCCGCGTGGCAGCGTGACTGGTTCTCCGGCACACGCGCACGCGAGCAGCTCGAGACCTGGTCGGCCCGCCTCGCTGATCTGCCCGAGCTGCGCCTGCCGCTCGACCACCGACGTCCAGCCCGGCAGTCCTATCGCGGCGACATCGTGCCGATCATGATCGACGCGACGACCACGGCGCGCCTGAAAGCGCTGTCCGAGCGCTGCAACGCCACGCCGTTCATGGTGCTGCTCGCGGTCTACGGCGCCGTCATCGGACGCGCCGCCGCGCAGGATGACTTTGCGGTGGCCAGCCCGATCGCCAATCGCCACCATCACGAGACCGAGGAGCTGATCGGCTTCTTCGTCAACACGCTGGCGCTGCGGCTCGACCTCTCCGATGCGCCTTCGCTGGAAGCGCTGGTGTCGCGCGTGCGCAGCATCGCGCTGGAGGCCTATCAGAACCAGGACCTGCCGTTCGAGCAGCTCGTGGAACGCCTGCAGCCCGACCGTGATCCCGCGCGCAATCCGCTGGTGCAGGTCGCATTCGCGCTCCAGAATGCGACCGATGACCGCCTCGTCGTTCCCGACGTCGAGGCAGCTCCGTTCGTCGTCGACATCCACACCACGCGGTTCGACATCGAGACGCATTTGTTCGAACGCGACGGCGCCATCGCAGGCCTGCTGGTCTACGCCAGCGATCTGTTCACAGAGGCAACGGCCGGTCGACTGGCAGCTCAGTTCGTAACCCTGCTGACCGCGGCGCTGGATGCGCCGGATAAACCCTTGCCGTCGCTGGTCGTCGCCTCGCCCTCCGAGCTGCGGACGCAGCAGCATGTCCTGGAGCGGCCGCGTGCGCTGCCCGGTGGCGACACCGGTCTGGCGGCCCGCTTCGAGGCCGTTGCGGCCGCGCATGGTCAGCGCATCGCGATCGAGAGCATCGACGGCCGCACGCTGAGCCATGCCGCGCTCGAGGCGGCCAGCCGCGCGCTCGGCGAACGGCTCGTTGCCGCTGGTGTCCAGAACGGCGACATCGTCGGCGTTGTCGCCGAGCGCTCGGTCGAGGCCGTCGTCATGCTGCTCGCCGTGATCCGCGCCGGCGGAGCCTATCTGCCGCTCGATCCCACGCTCCCCGAGGCGCGGCTTGCACTGATGCTGCGTCAGGCCGGCGTTCGCCATGTCGTCACGACCAGCCCGATGTGCAACGTCCTGATGCGGATCGATGGCGCGCTCCGCATCGTCGTCGCGAACGAAGTGGGCGAGCATGCCCGTGCAGCGCTGCCCGCGCCGCAGCTGATCGGCGCCGACAGCCCGGCCTATGTCAACTTCACCTCCGGATCGACCGGCACGCCCAAGGCCATCCTCGTGCCGCAGGGTGCGGTCGCCAATCTCGTGCTCGACACCGACTACGCGGCGCTCACGGCGAACGATCGCATCGCCCAGGCCGCGCCGCTGTCCTTCGATGCCGCCACCTTCGAGATCTGGGGCGCGCTGCTCAATGGCGGCTGCGTCGTGATGGTCGACAAGCAGACCCTGCTCGATCCCCATGCGCTCGCGTGCAATCTGCAGGCACGCGCCGTCTCGGTCATGTTCCTGACCACCGCGCTGTTCAACCAGGTCGCTCAGTTGAAGCCGGCCGCCTTCGCGCCGCTGCGGCTCGTGCTGTTCGGCGGCGAGGCCGTCAATGCCGACCATGTCCGCAGCGTGCTCGCGGCCGGTCCGCCGGCCCGCCTGCTCCATGTCTACGGCCCGACGGAGACCACGACCTTCGCGACCTTCCATCCGGTCGGCCAGCTCACCGATCGCGCCGCCACGGTGCCGATCGGGCGGCCGCTGCCCGGCGTGATCTGCCGCATCCTCGACGCCGATCTGAAGCCGGTGCCGGCCGGCATGCCCGGCGAGCTCTGCATCGGCGGCAGCGGCCTCGCCAAGGGCTATCTCGGCGACACCGCCGCGACGGACGCCCGCTTCGTCACCGCGCTCGACGGCGTCAGGCTCTACCGCAGCGGCGATCTCGTGCGGCTCGATCCGAACGACACCATCGAGTTCGTCGGTCGGCGCGACAACCAGGTCAAGATCCGCGGCCATCGCATCGAGATCGAGGAGATCGAGCTCGCGCTCGCGCGCCATCCCGCCGTCGCTGAGGCTGCGGTCGTGGTGCGGACCAAGGACGAGGACAAGTTTCTCGACGCCTACGTCACCTTGAAGCCCGACGTTGCGACTGCCCAGCACCAGCAGCACGGGCAGGCCTTCGTGTCCGACTGGCGCGAGCTGTACGAGATCACCTACGGCCCCGCAGCTGATGCGCCGGATGCCGATCTCGCCGGCTGGCACGACAGCTACACCGGCCGGCCGATCGCGGTGGCCGAGATGCGCGAATGGCAGGCAAGGACGACGGAGGCGCTGCTGGCCTTGGGGCCACGCCGCGTGCTGGAGATCGGCTGCGGCACCGGGCTGCTGCTGCGCGGCCTCGCCGATCGGGTGGAGACCTATCGCGGCACCGACTTCTCCCCGCCGGCCGTTGCCGGCACGCGTGAGCTGGCGCGCCAAAGCGGCTGGACCCATGTCACGATCGAGCAGCGCGAGGCCGACAATTTCGACGGTGTTCCGCCACGCAGTTTCGATCTCGTCATTCTCAACTCCATCATTCAGTACTTCCCGGGTCGTGACTATCTGCGCCGTGTCCTCGACGGCGCGTTCGAATGCCTTGCGCCATCAGGGCGGATCTATCTCGGCGACATCAGATCGCTGCCGCTGCAACGCCTGTTCGCGGTCTCCGTGGAGGCCCGGCAGCACGCGCTCGGCGGCCCTGCCATTCTCGCGCGCGCCGCCAACCGCATCCGCTTCGACAAGGAGCTGGTGCTCGATCCCGCCTACTTCACCCGCATCGCCGCCGAGCACGGCGCCGCGGTTCGGCTCGCCGCGAAGCGCGGCATGGCCGTGAATGAGCTGACCAAGTACCGCTACGAAGTGGTGATCGACACTGCCGCCCCGCCTCATCCGGGCTCCGCAGCCAGCATCGCCTGGACGGCCCTCGATGCCGCCGATCCGGTCGCGGCGATGATCGGCGCCGCGCGGGCGCATCCCGCGCTCTGCATCACCGGCGTGCCCGATGGCCGGCTGAGCGAGGATCTGCGGCTGCTTGCCGGCATCGACCCAGAGGTCGCGCCGCCGGCCGAGGCCCCGCATCCCGAGCAGCTCGCCGAGGCCGCGGCCGCCGCCGGCTTCGCGGTCGACTTCGCGCTGTCCGAGCGCGCCGGCGATGGCGTGTTCGACCTGCTGCTTTATCCTCGCGGCGGCGTTCGCCCCGTCTCTCCGCTGGAGGCCGCGCGGACGACGAAGCCGTGGGCCGAGCTCTCCAACGATCCCCTGCAGACCGCGCTCGGCCGCAGCATCGGCCCCGAGCTGAAGCTGCATCTGTCCCGGCTGCTGCCGGACTACATGATCCCCGGCCAGATCGCGGTGCTCGAGCGGATGCCGCTGGCCCGCACCGGCAAGATCGACCGCCGCGCGCTGCCGCCCATCGCGTCCACGCCGGAGCAGAGCGAAGCGGCTGCACCTGCCGGCGATGCCGAGCGCGCCGTTCATGGAATGTGGCAGGAGCTGCTGCAACGCGATCGCATCGACCGCGCCACCAACTTCTTCGACGCCGGTGGCCATTCGCTGCTGCTGGTCCGGCTGCTCCATCGCATCAACAGCCATTTCGGCCGCGACCTCGCGCTGATCGACCTGTTCCGCGCCACCACGATTGCCGACCAGGCCAAGCTCGCCACCCACGAGGCGGCCATTGCGGCCGACAGTCCCGAGGTCGGGGACCGCGCCGAGCGCCGCCGCCACGCGCTGGTCGACCGCAGGCGGAGTTTGCGATGAGCAGCCCTCACGATCAGCTCGGACCAGACGCCGCGCCGGGTCTCGGCGAACGGCTGGGCGTGGCGCCGGCCGAATTGAAGTCGCGCGTGATCGACTTCTACAACGGGCTCAACACCTACCTCTCCGACAGCAGCCTCGACGGCTATGTGCAGTTCTTCAACTGGGGCTACCTGCCGGTCGAGGGCCGCCCGGACGACTGGAGCGGCAGCCTGCCGGCAGCGATGCTCGACCGCCATGCCGTGCGGCTGGTGCTGGAGCTGCTCGGGCCGATCAGCGTCGACGGACTGGACGTGCTCGACGTCGGCTGCGGCCGCGGCGGCACGCTGGCGACGCTCGCCGCGCGCTGCGCGCCGCGCAGCCTCACCGGCGTCGATCTCAATCCACGCAGCATCGCCCATTGCAAGCAGACGCACGGCGATCCGCGCCTGCGCTTCTTCCAGGGCGATGCCGAGGACCTCGCCTTCGGCGACGGCAGCTTCGATCTGGTCACCAACATCGAATCCTCCAACGCCTATCCGGACATCGACCGCTTCTACCGCGAGGTCAATCGCGTGCTCAGGCACGGCGGCCATTTCGCCTACACCGACCTGCTGCAGCCTGGCCAGTTCGGGCATGCCCGCGATTTCCTCGCCGCCAACGGCTTCGTGATCGAGGCTGATCGCGACATCACCGCCAACGTGCTGGCTGCAAGGCGCGAGGCCGCGCAGGTGCAGCTGCGTGCCTTCAACGCGGAGGAACCCGGCGCCGCCGACCCGACGCGCGCCGCTTTGATGAGCTACTTCCTTGCTCCCGAAGGCTCGGAGTTCTTCGATCACATCGAGGACGGCCGCTTCGAATATCGCATCCTGCGGCTGCGCAAGGTTGCCGACTGCATCGAGCTGTAACGAGGCGAGCCGATGTCCGATGACGACGTCTATGACCTGCCCGACAAGGCCGCCGCGCCCGAGGCCTTCAAGTCGCGCATTCAGCGATTCTACGGCTATTGGAACCGGCGCGTCGACAGCCTGCCGTTCGGCGAGGTCAGCCTGTTCATGAACTGGGGCTACCTGCCGTCCGGCCAGGACGAGGCCCGCATCCTGCCGCGGCCCGATGCGGTCAATGCCAGCTCGGTGCGGCTGATCCTGGAGCTGGTCGGCGACACCGAGCTCGCCGGCCGCGATGTGCTCGACGTCGGCTGCGGCCGCGGCGGCACGGTGCACACGCTGCTGAGCTACTTCCAACCCCGCGAGGTCACCGGCCTCGATCTCACGCCAGAGAACATCGCATTCTGCCGCCGCACCGTCGACGCGCCGCGCAGCCGCTTTCTCGAAGGCGATGCCGAGCAGCTGCCGTTTCCCGACCAGAGCTTCGACGTGGTCACCAATGTTGAGAGCTCGCATTGCTACCCCCATATCGCGCGCTTCTATGCCGAGGTGGCGCGCGTGCTGCGGCCGGGCGGCGCGTTCCTGTACACCGACGTGTTCGACCGCGACGAGGTGACGGCGCGGCGCGCCGAGCTGAGCGCCTGCGGGCTCGACGTGCTCAGCGATCGCGACATCACGCCGAATGTGATGCTGGCTCGCGCGGCCGAAGGCGACTCGCAGCTCGAGGGCTTCGGCACCGTGTCGCCTGCGGAGGCCTGCGGTGCCACCGAGCAGTCCGACGCGCGCGTGCTCGACCTCGTGATGGCCCGGCCCGGCTCGCAGATGCAGGTCGCGATGACCGAAGGCCGCCTGTCCTATCGCATCCTGCGCGCGCGCAAGCGCTCGAGGCTGGCGAGCCGGCTGCGTCCTCAGCGCTGATCACCCGTCAGCTGCGCGCCGACCAGACTGGCCAATGGCAGCGCCGGCGGACGCTCATGCTCCGTGATGCGAACGAGCCCGTCGGCGGCGGCGACCAGCAGTTCACCGTCATGCGCCGCCATCACGCACCCCGCCGGCGCATCCGCGGCGGCGTGGCCGCTCGGCTCGGCCCGCCAGATCAGCAGCGGCTCATCGTGGCCGGCGACGAAACACCGCGCGGGCTTGAACGGGCTCAGCGCGCGCAGACGCCGCAGCACGGCCTCCTGCGGCTCTTGCCAGCCCAGCACGTCGTCATCCGGCTTCAGCTTCCCGAAATAGCGCCGCGGCCCCGTTCCCGGCGCCCCGCGCTCGCCGGCGAGCACCGCCTGCACTGCGCCCTGATAGAAGCCGACCGCGCCGTCGCGCAGCCGCTCCTCGACGACGTCGCGATACGGCGCGTCATCGATCGCGATGCGGCGGGTGCGGATGATCGGCCCGTCGTCGAACGCAGCGCTCATCAGATGCGCCGTCTGGGTGATCGCGGGCCAGCCTTCGAGGATCGCCGCGAACACCGGCTCGAGGCCGCGCGCGCCGGGGATCTCACCGGGATGCAGGTTGAGGGCGCCGAGCCGCGGCAGCGCGAGCAGCTCCTCGGCAAAGCGCTCGGGATGACCCCAGTTCACGAACAGGTCGGCGCCGAGCCCTCGCAGCTTCGCCACCGTCGCGGGATCGTTGATCGACGGCCCGACATCGACCAGCGGCAGCTGCCGCGCGGCGGCGCGCCGCTCCACGCCGCTGCCGAGCGTCCCGCGCGGCGGCACGACGGCGCAAACCGTGCAGCCAGCGGCGATCAGCACGTCGGCCAGCTCGAAGCTGGGCACCGAGCTGCCGAGAATGGCGATCCGGGCGCGCTCCATCGCAATCTGCTGCCTTCCATCTGCGCGCGCCTCGCACGCGCCGTATCGACTTAGCGCAAGGCGCGAGTCGGCGCATCCCGTCTCATGACGCAACTTCACCGGTGTCAAACATCGAAGGCAAGCCATCGCGATCCCGCGGCGACGACGCCCGGGCTTTTGCATCCGTTCGTCCTCTTCCTGACAGGAAGAGGCGCAGGGAAGGCCGGGAGCCTGCCGCCCCCATGGCCCCCGTGCAGAGAAAAATGCACGGGGCAGGAACCACAGGTTCGGCTGGGACATCCCGGCCTTCCCTGCGCGATGGTTGAGCGGCTTATACGTGCTCTCCTTGGGGACCGGCTTGATTGCCCCCATCGCGAACGGGTCATCATCCCCGTCCGCTTGACCTCGGCACCGGGAGGCCAGGACCACACGATTTCACCGTCGCAGCGTTCTGTTCGTCCGCCCGGCCGAAACCAGGCTGCAGACCGACGCGCCCACCGCATCTCGGACCCGACGTTCGTGACGATCGCGAAACGTCCCTCTTGGCGGGCCCGGATGCGCGGAAATGTGGATGTGATTTGCCCGACGACACAAGTGATGAGTCCGCGACAAACTGGCACGCCGGGCAGTTGACGCATGGCAGAGATGCGCGGATTGCCCGTCGGGCGGACAGGAGCCGAGATACCTGGATCAACAACTCATAGTTATCGTGAGGGGCGTCACCCGATGCCGGTCACGAGCGCCGACCAGCCAATCTTCAATCCCACCAGAAGTACCACCAGTCGCTGTTCATCAAGGCGGCGGCGAGTGCGTTGAAGGTGCCGACGCCCTGGTCGATATTATCAGGACAATAGACATAGTGCTCCCGCGCCAGCGCGAGCGCTTCGTCGCGGGTCTGCGGCCGCCGCGCGACGCGCAGATTGACGACGTCCGAGGTGATGGCGACGAGCTCGGCGCCGTAGCGGTCGCGCCAATTCCTGAACGCGGCGACGTGCTCTTCCGGCTTCGGGCAACCATTCCAATGGCCCCAGCGCAGAATGGCCGGAACAGTCGTCCAGTCGTCGGTCGCCGCCAGACCGATGATGACCTTCTGCAGCGGCTGTCCGGTGCGATAATCCATGACCACCGACAGGCCGTTCATCGCATCGGTCGTGTCGGGCCAATCGCCGAGCGGCGGCTCGCGGCCAGAGCCGAGCATCGCGGCGATGGTCTCGTCCCGTGTCAATGTGCGCAGCTGTCCGTCCTTGCTCTCGGTCATCGTCGGCAAGGGCATGTCCGGCTTTGCCGCCAGCATCTCCTTGAACTGCCTAATCGCGGCGTCGTTGCCGTCCTTGCTGCGCTGGATGAAATCGTCTGGAAACTTGATCAAATCGGCGTCGCGCAGGATGTCCTCGACCGGCCGAAGCGGCGGGACATAGGGTCCGTTCGGCGCGAACGGCATCAGCAGATTGCCCAGGGACTGGTGCTCGTCCTCGCCGCCGAGCACGACCGGCGTGCCCTGCCCGGCCGCCTTTAGCTCCTGCCATTTTGCCAGTGCATTGTCGCCCGTGGTTTCGATCAGCTTGAGCGGAAATTGCGCCATGGCCTGGCGCTGATACTCCCGCGCAATGTCGTCCGGTGTCACGGCTTGCGCCTTCCATGGAATGGTCGCGCCCAGCGCGCCGGCGAGCAGCCCTGTCAGCAGATCCCGCCGTTGCATCGGACGCCCTTGATTTCTCACTGCGTGATCAGCAAGCATCATAATGTAATGTTCGAGCCGGTTTCTAGGCGCAACCGCGACATCTGGCGTCGCGGGGCGGAAAGCCGGTCAACGTTGAAGGGCCCGCGTCGACCGGGATCCAGCCGGCCGGCATCGTAGCGGAAGCGCTAAGCTACGAGTCTGCCACACACCACGATTTTTGGTTATGGGTCCCGGCGTTCGCCGGGACGACATTGGAGGTTGCCGGACAAGCGGCTTCCATCGGCGATGGCCTTAGTGCGCCGCGGAGGGCAGTTGCTCCTTGGCGGTCGGTACGGCCGCCGCCTTGTCGCGGGTGAAGAAGCGGATCACCATCACGAAGAACACCGGCACCCAGAACACGGCGAGGAAGGTCGCCGTGATCATGCCGCCGAGCACGCCGGTGCCGAGCGCCTGCTGGCTCGCGCCGCTCGCGCCGGTCGCGATCACCAGCGGCACGACGCCGAGGATGAAGGCCAGCGACGTCATGATGATCGGCCGGAAGCGGAGCTCGCAGGCCGTCACCGTCGCCTCGATCAGCGGCGTGCCACGGGCCCTCAGGTCCTTGGCGAACTCGATGATGAGAATGGCGTTCTTGGCCGACAGGCCGATGATGGTGATGACGCCCACCGTGAAATAGACGTCGTTCGGCAGTCCGCGCAGCCAGGCCGCTGCGACCGATCCGATCAGTCCGAGCGGCACCGCGAGCATCACGGCAAACGGGATCGCCCAGCTTTCATACAACGCGGCAAGGCACAGGAAGACGAACAGGATCGACAGGCCGAGCAGGAAGACGGCTTGCGATCCGGCGAGCTTCTCCTGCAGCGACTGCCCGGTCCAGGCGTAGCCGAATCCCTTCGGCAAGGTGCCCATCAGCCGCTCCATCTCGGCGATCGCGTCGCCCGAGGTATAGCCGGGCTTCGGATTGCCGGTGATGCGCACCGACGGATAGCCGTCGAAGCCCACCACTTGCGTCGGCCCGACCGACCAGGCGATGCGCGAGAACGACGAGAACGGCACCATCTCGCCGGCATTGTTGCGCACGCTATAGGTGAGTAGATGCTCGGGCTTGGTCCGCTTGTCGTCATTGGCCTGAACGATGACGCGCTGCATGCGCCCGAGGTTCAGGAAGTCGTTGATGTAGTTCGAGCCGAGGCTGGTCGACAACGCGCCGTTGATCGCGGCAAAGGTCACGCCGAGCGCGGCGGCCTTGGCGCGGTCGATCTCGAGCCGAACCAGCGGCGCCGGCGGCAAGCCTTCGACGCTGAGCTTGCCGAGCACCGGCGAAGCGGCGGCGGCCGCGAACAACTGGTCCTTCGCCGCCATCAGGGCGTCGTAGCCGCGCTGCGAGCGATCCTGCAAACGGAAGCTGAAGCCCGAGGTGTTGCCGAGATTGTCGATCGGCGGCGGCGCCAGCACCGACACCTCGGCATCCCTGATCTTCGCCAGCTCCGGATTGAGCCGCGCGATCAAGGCATCGGCGCTCTCGTTGCGGCCGCGCTCCGACCAGTCCTTCAAGGTGACGAAGGCCTGAGCCGTGTTGGAGCCCTGTCCATAGAAGCTGAAGCCGGCGATGAACGATACCGTGTCGATGCCGGGCGTCTCGGCGAGCTTCTTCTCGACTGTCTTGATCACATCGAGCGTGCGGTTGGTGCTGGCGTCGGCCGGCGTCAGCACGTCGACCATCACGAAGCCCTGGTCGTCGACCGGCAGGAAGCCGCCGGGCAGCCGCCACAACGAATAGCCGAGCCCGGCCAGCAGCAGCACGTAGATGATCATGAAGCGGCCGCCGCGCGCCACGACCCAGCGCGTCGCGCCGGTGTAGCGCTCCGTCACCCGCCCGAACCAGCGGTTGAACCAGCCGAAGAAGCCGCCCTTGGCGTGGCCATGGCCCTTCTCGATCGGCTTGAGCAGGGTCGCGCACAGCGCCGGCGTCAGGGACAGCGCCAGGAACGCGGAGAAGCCGATCGACACCACCATCGAGGCGGAGAACTGCTGATACATGATGCCGACCGAGCCGGGAAAAAAGGCCATCGGCACGAACACCGCCATCAGCACCAGGGTGATGCCGATGACGGCGCCGGTGATCTGCTCCATCGCCTTGACGGTCGCCTCAACAGGCGGCAGCCCCTCCTCCGCCATGATGCGCTCGACGTTCTCGACGACGACGATCGCGTCGTCGACCAGGATGCCGATCGCGAGCACCATGCCGAACATCGTCAGCACATTGATGGAGAAGCCGAGGCTGAGCAGCACGGCGCAGGTGCCGAGCAGCGCGATCGGCACCACAATGGTCGGGATCAGCGTGTAGCGGATGTTCTGCAGGAACAGGAACATCACCAGGAAGACGAGGATCACCGCTTCGCCCAGGGTCATCAGCACCTTCTTGACCGAGGCAGCGATGACCGGGGTGATGTCGTAGGAGACCTCGTATTTGACTCCGGGCGGGAAGAAGCCCGCGAGCTCGGCCATCCGCGTCTTGACCGCCTTGGCGGTCGCGAGCGCATTGCCGGTCGGCGCCAGCTGCACGGCAACGGCGGCAGCCGGCTTGCCGTCGAGCCAGGACGAGAAGGCGTAGGTCAGGCCGCCGACCTCGATCTTCGCCACGTCGGACAGCTTCACGGTGGAGCCGTTGAGGTTGGCGCGCAGCACGATGTTGCCGAACTCCTCCGGCGATTCCAGCTGTCCCTTGACCAGCACCATGTTCTGGGTGCGCTGGCTCGACGGTGACGGCGGCACGCCGAGAATGCCTGAGGCGACTTGCGAATTCTGCGCCGCGATGGCGGCGTCGACGTCCTGCGCGGTCAGGCCGAGCCCGAGCAGCTTGTCGGGATCGAGCCAGATGCGCATCGCGCGCTCGGTCGCAAACAGGCGGGCGCGGCCGACGCCCGGCAGCCGGCGCAGCTCCGGGAGAACGTAGCGCGTCGCGACGTCGCCGAGACCTATCTCGTCGAGGCTGCCGTCGGTCGAGGTCAGCGTGACGAATTGAAGGATGGCGCTCGAGGCCTCGAGAATGACGATGCCCTGCTTGCGCACCGCCTCGGGCAGGCGCGGCTCGATGCGCTTGATGCGGTTCTGGACGTCGACGGCGGCGAGCTCGATGTCGGTGCCCGGCTTGAACTGGGCGATGATCTCGACCTCGCCGGTGGTGTCGCTGGTCGATTCGTAGTTCAGAATTCCGGAGGCGCCGTTCAGCTCCTCCTCGATCAGGCGCGTGACGCTGTAATAGAGGTTCTCGGTCGATGCGCCGGGATAAGCGGTCGAGATCGAGATCGAGGGCGGCGCGATGATCGGGTATTGCGCGACGGGCAGAAACGGAATCGAGAGGATGCCGCCGAGACAGATGAAGATCGCCACGACCCAGGCAAAGATCGGACGTGCGATGAAGAAGCGTGACATGACGGATGGTCTCCGGGCCGTAGCGGCGTTCAGTTCGGAGCGGACGGCTTGTCGGATCCGGAGGCTTTCCACGGCACCGGCGTGACCGCGCTGCCGGGCCCGAACTTCTGGAAGCCGTCGACCACGATCCGCCAGCCCGGCTTGAGACCGTCCTCGATCAGCATGCCGCCATTGAGCGCACGCCCGAGCCGCACCGGCTGCAGATTGGCGCGCCCCTCATTGTTGACGACATAGACGGCACTGCCGCCGGCCGTCGTCCGCTGCACCGCCTGGCTGGGCACGACGATGCCCGCGGCATCGATCGCCTCCTCGATCTGAACGCGGACATACATGCCCGGAAGCAGTTCGCCCTCCGGATTGGGAAACTCGCCGCGCAGAGTGACCTTCGCAGTGCCCGGATCGACGCTGACGTCAGAGAACAACAGCCGTCCTGGATGCTTGTACATCGAGCCGTCATCGAACAGCAGGCGGACCCGCGCCGCCTCGCGCGACACGCTCTTGAGGCGACCTTCTGCGAGATCGCGCCGCAGCTGGTTCAACTCGTCCACGGACTGGGTGAAGTCGGCATAGACCGGATCGAGCTGCTGGATCGTCGCAAGATGCGTCGTCTCGTTGGGATTGACCAGCGCGCCTTCGGTTACCAGAGCGCGGCCGATACGGCCAGAGATCGGCGCCCGCACCGTCGCCCAGTCGAGATTGAGCTGCGCCTGGGCCACCGCAGCCTTCTGCGCGGCGACGTCGGCCAAGGCCTGTCGCTCCGCCGCAACGGCCAGCTCGTACTGCGCCTGGGTGGTCGCCTCGCCCTTCAAGAGGTTCTTCAGGCGATCCTCCTGGCGGTCCGCCTGGTAGAGCACAGCTTCGGCCTTGGCGAGCGCTGCGCGCGCCTTCTCCAACTCGACCTCGAACGGAGCCGGATCGATCCGGTAGAGCACCGCGCCGGCTTCGACCATGGCGCCCTGCTGAAAGCTGCGCTCGATCACGATTCCGCTGACGCGCGGGCGTACCTCCGCGATCCGCATCGAGGTGATCCGGCCCGGCAGATCCTTCGTCAGCGTGACGGGCGCGGATACGAGGTTGACGACACCAACCTCGGGAGCACCGGACACATGCGGCGCAGCCGCGCCACCTTGGTCGCTGCACGCCGCAAGCGTGATGACGGAGACGGCGCAGATCGTCGCGCCGACGGAACGGATCAACTGCTCTTTCAACATGGAGCCCATCTAATAACGTCGCCGGCGCGCGTAACTTCCCGACGGCCGTCAGACCACTCCGATCGCGTGGTCCTGCCGTCCAGGTCGTCGCTCACAAACTTGGCGCGCCGTATACCACGATCGCGAGCCGACGAATTTTCGTGCGGCGCTTACATAGGTGAGTTGATAGCTCACAGCCACCTACTTTCCTCAACAAAACGGCGACTGCGACAACGACGCAGGGATGCTTCGCCCCGGCCGATGCGACCACGCCTGCGCGCATTGTCGCGTGCTTCGTTTTGACGCTGTCGATCCGAACAACACATAGTCCCTGAACGTGAAACGACCACCGGTGGAATACGGATCAGTGCTGCACGACATGATTTCGGATGCCGGTGTCCGTCATTGTCTTGGAAACAAGCGCGACCAGCAGTGCGCCGGGTTGTCCCCGGGATTCGATGGTCTCGAATACCGTCACGATCGGAGCGAGCCGCTAACGGATGATTTACGATGTCAGGCACGACGAAGCTCATCAGTCCGCCACTGACGGCGCGGCCCATTGCTGACCGCCCTTCTTGCGCCGCGCACCTCTCGTGCTCGCGAGCGGATCGAAAAGGCCCGAAATCATTCTGCAACAAGCGCCGATGGCCCTGCTGGCGCCTCGCGACGACACGGCGGACTCGTCCGTTGCTCGTGCTGCCGTCTCCTCCAAAGCCCCACGCGTTGCAGCAGCGCAATGGATGCCTGGATCTCGTCGGAGCCCGGCCGACCTCTCGCGACGCACCAAAGGCCTGCTCGATGCGTTGTCCACCGCTGTCCGCTGGCGCAGCCCGTGCGCTCGTTTGACAGCCTCGCGCCCACTCGTTCTACTCGGCTCCAACGCCGCGCAACAAGCAGCGAGCCGGGAGGACCATCATGAAGCGACACGTGGAAGCGGCGCGTATGGTCTTGACCGCGTGTGAGTACGCCGGTCTCAGTCGCGCAACGCGCCGTGCCGGCCGGCGCTCCCTTCGCGCGGTCGCCGCTGCGGCCGTAGCGGGCCTTGCGATTGTCGGCGTCGCGCTCACGGGCAACGCGCAGGCGCAGGGCATCTGGAAGGACGTGCCGGCCCGGGTCGAGATGTATCCTATTCCTTCGCTCACCTTGTCCGACCGGCAATTCCTGTCCGGCGACGACGGCGGCAAGCCGGTCACCGTGGTCGGCGAATTGCGGATCGCGCAGGGCAGCGGGAGGCTGCCGGTGGTCGTCTTGATGCATGGCTCGGGCGGCGTCGGCGCCAACATCGCGGCCTGGAGCCGTACCTTCAACGCGATGGGGATTTCGACCTTTGCGATCGACGGCTTCACCGGGCGCGGCATCACCACCACCAGCACCAACCAGGCCCAGCTCGGCCGGCTCAACCTGATCATGGACATCTACCGCTCGCTCGACGTGCTTGCGAAGCACCCGCGCGTCGATCCGGAACGGATCGTGCTGATGGGTTTTTCGCGCGGTGGACAAGCGGCGCTCTATGCCAGCCTCGAGCGCTTCCACAAGCGCTGGAATCATTCGGGGGTGCAGTTCGCGGCCTACATTCCGTTCTATCCGGACTGCGCAACGACCTATCTCGGCGATACCGACGTCGCAGCGCGCCCGATCCGGATCTTCCACGGCGGACCGGACGACTACAATCCGGTGCGAACGTGCAAGGCCTATGTCGAACGGCTGAAGGCCGCCGGGCGTGACGTCGAGCTGACCGAATATCCGGACTCGCCTCACGGCTTCGATCTCGGCCTGCTCGGTGCCAATATGCTTGCCGTCGCAACCAAGGCGCAGACCGTGCGCAACTGCCGCATCAAGGAAGGCGAAGGCGGTGTGCTGATGAACGCCGACACGCAGCAGCCGTTCACCTATCAGGATGCCTGTGTCGAGCTGGACCCGCATGTCGGCGGCAATCCGGCCACCGCCGAGGCAGCGCGACAGGCTGTGACGGATTTTCTGCGGGCGCTGCTCAAGTTGTCGTGAGCAAAAATAGAACGATTTGGATCAATTATTGAGGTGACGGATCGAACGGATCGTGTGTTGCTGCGTTGTCGCTCGCTTTTCGACGATGAAACGGAGCCCGATGATGCGCGCCTCTCGCCTTGCAATCCCCACTTTGCTCACCGCCCTCGCGCTGGGCGGCGCAGCCCATGGCGCGCCCGCCTCGCCGTTCCGGGCGCTGGAGGGCTCCTGGACCGGCGGCGGAGTGATCAACCTGTCCGACGGCAACCAGGAGCGGCTGCGCTGCCGGGCGGCTTACGACGTCGGCGGTGCCGGAGAGCAGTTGCGCCTCAACATCCGCTGCGCCAGCGACAGCTACAACATCGATCTCTCCAGCGACGTCGCCTATCGCGGCGGCGAGATTTCCGGCCAATGGAGCGAGGCGAGCCACAACGCGTCGGGCACCATCGAGGGCCGCGCCGTTGGCAACCGCATCGAGGCCCAGGCGCGCGGCCAGACCTTCTCGGCCGGCCTGGCGCTGACGACCAGCGGCAAGCGGCAGACGGTGTCGATTCGCCCGGCGGGCACTGACATCAGGGGCGTCGACCTGGAGCTGGCGCGCAGATAAGCACTCAGGTTGCCGCGACGTTCGCCGCCCGGATGAGCGAAGCGACACTCCGTTCAAAGCGCGCCGATGTCCTTCAGGCACGCCTGGGCCACCGTCATGCGCGCTTCGACGTGACGTGGCTCGGGGCAATCCATGTTGAGCGCGAACACGGTCGGCTGGTCACCCTTGTCGACCCAGCCGACCATCCAGCCGAGCGCGCCCTGCTCCTTGCCGAGCAATCCCGATTTGTAGTGGATGACGGCGTCGCCGACCTTGGTGACGGGGATGATGTCGCGCGTCAGATCCTGGCTGCGCTTGGCCACCGGCAATGCGCCGCGCCGCAGGCGGTCGATGAAATCGACCTGCTCGACGGGATCGATGCGAAGCGCACCGGACAGCCAGAACTGATCGATGCTGCCGCCGATGTCGTGATTGCCGTAGTCCAATTCCTCGAGATATTTCTGCATCCGTTCAGGACCGATGCGCCGCGCGATCTCCTGAAAGACCGGCACGGCCGACACTGCGATCGCGCTGCGCAGCGTATGGTCCTTATTCCAGGCCTCGATCGATCTCGTGACGCCGTCCCATTTGAACACGTCCTTGTCGGGGTCGGCGACGACGCCGGTCTCAAGCGCGATCAGCGAATTGGCGATCTTGAACGTCGAGGCGGGCAGCCTCGCCTCGCCCGAGCGCTCGGTGTCGCTGGCGATGATGAGATACTCCTCCACCTTGTAGGCGAGGAACGTGCCCTTGGTGGCTGCCTCGGTGAAGCGCTCGGCGAGCGCGCCGCGGATCTCGTTGCGCGGCGGCGCCACATGCGCGAAGGCGCGCGCGGGCAACAGGCTTGCGCCGGCCAGCAGGCCGAGCGCATGGCGGCGGCTCATGATGGGCATCGCGTCATCTCTCCGTCGATTCCACCCCTGCCTATCACAGGGCGATGACCATCGAGGCATGACGGAGATCACAATGCGGCGCGCTCAGCGCATCGGCCGCGACAAATTGAGTACGAACACCAGCACCTCGGCGACGGCCTTGTAGAGCTCCTCGGGAATCTCGTCGCCGAGCTCGACATTGGAGAGCGCGCCGGCCAGCACCTCGTTCTCCTCGATCGGGATGTCGTGCGCCTTGGCAACCTCGATGATCTTGGCGCCGATCGTGCCCTTGCCCTTGGCGACGACGCGCGGCGCGCCCTGGCCCTTGTCGTAATGCAGCGCGACGGCGAGCTGGGTCTTGCTGGCGGCCTTCACGTCGATGCTCATAGCGCGCGATCCAGGAAATGGCCGGCCTTCGGCGGCATCACCGCCGGCGGCGCGCCGTCCTGCACCACGAGATCGCCCGGCGACAGCTCGGCGCGGCTGAGCGCCTGGCCGAGATCGGACAGGCCCGCGCGCAGCCGCGCGGCGGTGACCGGGCGCTCGGCCCACATCCGCACGGAGGTCCGCTCGGCGCTGAACGAGATCAGTGCATGCACGGGACCGGCCGGCTCGACGTCGAGCGAGAAGCGCGCGCGCCAGACCCGCTTGGCGGCATCGGGCGCCTGCGTGCCGCCGTCGCGCGAGATCTCGAACTGCGCCATCGCCGTGCCCTGCGGGGTGGCGAAGGGAATCTCGAAATTCCAGCGCGGCAACGTGGAATCGGCACGCGCGGTCGAGGCATCCGGGCGATCCGGGAGCGAGGCGACCTGCAGCAGCGTCTGCCGCGACAGCGCCTGATCGGTCTCGTCGAGCAGCCGGTGCGCGATTGCCGGCAGCGGCATGTCGGAACCGAGCGTCGGCGTCGCCACGTGCTGCGGCACCGGCGCGCCGCCACGGAATGGCGGGGGCGGCGTGTTGGTGCGGACGACGGCGTCGCCGCGGCCATTGGTGTTGCGTCCGGGAAGAAGGCCGGCGGCGCGCGGGATCTGCTGCTGCGCCTCCTGCAGAACGGCCAGCACCGCGCCGGGGGTCAGCGACTGCGCCTTGGCGCCCGTCAAGGTCTCGATCAGGGCCGAGCCGGTGAGGCCGGCCGACGTGACGTCGGCCCGGCCCATGCCGGTGGCCCAGGGCTGCGGGGGCAGCTCGATGTCGATATCCGGCACCAGCGTGGGCGCCGCATTCTGTTGCTGCGCGGCGGCGGCGCGGCCGGCTTCCGACAGCGCCGAGGCGTAGGAGGCGCCGGGCGACGGCGTCGTCGATCCGGTGGCGCCGGGATCGACGGTCTGCAGCACCGACGCCAGCGTCTGGCGCAGCACGATCAGCGCCGCCTTGAGGTCGGGCCCCCCGGCACCGGCGCTGCCGCTCGCCAGTGAGGATTCCAGGAACAGGCCGGAATTGCGCACCGCGCTCTGCACGTCCTGCGCCGTCAGCTCCGGCGACAGCAGCGTCTGCTGCGCCAGCACCTGCGCAACGGCCGCACGCAGCGCCGGCGGAAGAGTCGGCGAGTCGGCCACGGCCTGGAGATCGGCGAACAACGGCCCCTGGCTGCCCTGGCGGGTCGCCGCCTCCTCGCTGGCGATCGACACCGCGAGCCGCTCGAGACCGCTGAGCGGATCGGGAGGCGGCGCCAGCGTCGGCGCGAGGCGGCCGGTGACGTCGACGACGGTGGCAGCGGGTGTCGGGGTGCCGCTCGTGCCGGTCGCGGCGCCGCTGCCCTGCCCGACGATCGCGAGCTGCAGGCCCTGCGCGGTCTGCGACACCGCGACCTGCACGGACTGGCCGGCCTGCAGCGGCAGCTCGCTGGCGAGCTCCATCGACAGGTTTCCGATCGCGATCTGGACCAGATTCTCGGCGAGCACCTGCTGCACCCTGGCACTGAGCAGCGCACCGGCCTGCAGCGTGGTCGCTCCCGCCACCGTGGTTCCGGACGGCGAATTGCCGACGCCGCGGACGGCGCTCACGGAAGGCGGCGGGGTGACACTCTGGACCATGCGCGTACTCGGGTTACGCGCACAGCCTAGCCGCTCGCCCTAAACCCGGCGTTAACCGGCCTCAGTGCGACGCGCCGAGCTCCTGGAGGATGCGAACAGCGGCCTGATAGTCGATCTGCTTGGCGGCGCGGCGGCTCATCGCCTCCTCGTCGGCCCCCCATTGCGCCACGTTCCAGTCCTCGTCGACATGGGCGGCCGCCCAGACCTGGCCGGCATCGCGCACGCCGTGCACCAGCGCCAGCGCCAGCAGCGCCGAGCCGGTCAAGGTCGTGACCACATGGGCAGCGGCGACCGTCCAGGGGCCCGTCGGCAGCGCGCTCCGCGCCGCCTGCACGGCAGCGTCGGGCTGGCTGACATGCATGACGCCCTCGGACAGAATGAAATGCGCGCCGAGATTGTCGCGCACCCAGTCCAGCACGGGGTCCCAATGCTCGGCCTCGCGGGCCACCAGCGCTTCCGGGTTTGCCGCGCGATAGAACAGCAGATCGGACTGGAGGTATTTGGCGATGTCCTCGCGCACGTCCTCGACGCGATCCACCACCGACTGCACCACGCTGTTGGCGAACCGCGTCAGCGGCATCTTGGTGGGATCGATGCTCTCGCCTTGGGCCTGCCATTCCGCGGCGACGGCTTCCGCGAGCTCCTTGACGGGGACGACGACGAGCCGGCCCGAGGGCGTGCGGATCGGCCGTCCGTCGAGCGTCACATGGAAGCCGCCATCGGCCGCGGCAATACCGGCCTCCTTGTAGAAGCGCTTGCGCAGCGGCGCGCGCATCGCCTGGCGCGCCGATTCCTGCGGATCGAGCGGCGACCGGCCGGCGACTTCGTCAAACAATTCACGCATGGGAATTCCGGCCCTCTCACGGGGGAAGATTACACAGGATCCGTGGTTTGCGCGGTAGATAAACCCTGTCCATCCGAAATGCGAGCTGCCGATGCGTGCCCCGCTCTCCGTCCTGATCCTGCTCGGCAGCGCCATCCCGGCCGCCGCCGGCTTCGGCACACCGGAATCGCTGGTGCGCAACGTCTATGCGCATTACGGCCGGGGGTCGCCGGAGCTGTCGGCGGGCCTGCCGCGAACGCCCGAGGCCGCGCGGCAGTTCTTCGACCCGAGCCTCGCCCGGGCCTGGACGGCGCCGCGGCGCGAGCCCTACGACTTCCTGGTGCAGAGCCCGCGCTGGAAGCTCGGGCCGGTGGCAATCTCGATTCTGCGCAAGCAGTTCGACAAGACCTATGTCGCGGCGAGCTTCGACAACCAGGGCCGGCGCGTGACGATGAACTTCATCGTGGTGAAGGGGGCGGACGGCTGGGTCATCCTGGACGTGGAGACGCCGCACGATTCGCTGAAGCTGTTCCTGGATCAGTTCAGGAGGTGAGGCGCGTAGATGGGGTAACGGGCCGACCACCCGAGCGTCCCGCTCGCTACGGCGCGATTTGGAAGCGCGCT
>NZ_JABFDM010000007.1 GCF_013178945.1 Bradyrhizobium aeschynomenes | reverse complement strand
CCCGAGACCCGCAAGGACTCCGCCGTCCACGTTTCTCTTTCTTCATCTTCACTTGTCAAACAGCCCGGGACCTCAGTCCCACCCTCTCTCGGAGGGGTTTGCACCTTCATTCGACGGCGATGGGCAACCGGGTTCTACCGGTTGTGCACCACTCAACGAAGTGAGGAGCAGTATTGGCGCGAATGCTCGCCTCGGTGTGTCCCGAAGCGGCGCCGCGCTCAGTGATCGGGTGTATAGGGGGAGCCGATCGGGGTGTCAACGACCATTTTCATGAAATCGTCGCATCGGGTGATTTTTTTCCGTGTCGCTACGGAAGCCCGATTTCTTGCGGACATCGTGCCCCACTTGGGCCACAATCCTGCGACGATTTGTTAAGCATCGACCTGGGTTGATTTGGGTCCAGCGGGGACGCCATCGATTCAAGGATGATCCAGATCAAGGAAATGGCGAGCCCTTCGCCTGACTCAGACGACCGAGACGACATCGAGAGATCCTGAAGAACAATAGCGGTTTGCGGCGTCCGGTCTCCTGGCCCAGATGTCTCGAACCGTCAGAAGCGCGCCATCATTCCGAGCCGTTTATCCTGGACGGTACGCCAACCGGCAGCTGAGTGATCTCGGTGCTGACTTTGAACTTGGGGGACGAAGGTTGAACCATCGGACGTCACGCGGGGGGATGGGGCGCGAGATCGGCATGATCGATCTCGGGCATGAGCCGCCGCTATCGGTCGATGGCTCCGAGGCCGCGGTGATCGACCGCCGCCGCGTCTCCGTTCAATGGTTCTCAGGCACGATTCTGACGGGTCTCTGCGGCGCAGCCCTGATCGGCGGCGCCGTTTTCGCATCGCTCGACGGAGAATTGACCTTCGCGCGCATGCCGGAGCGGATGGAGAGCGCGCTGCGCGGCGCGTTTGGCGCCAATGACCGTGTCGCCACATTGCGCAAGAGCGACCGCCTGCCGCCGCCGAGCGAAGCGGCCGCCGCACGCAATGTCGTGCGTGTCTCGACCGTGACCCGCGCCGGAACGCGCGAAGTGATCCGTGTCCGTCCCTATGTGCGAATCTCGGGCAATCTCTCGATGACCACAAGCGATCTGTCGTCGAAGATTCCGCCGTTCAACGCACAACGCCTGCTCACCGATACCGACAACGACAAGGCGGGGTCCGGCGAGGATCCCAACAATCCCGCGGCCGTCGAGCCCGACGCCGAGGTGTCCTTCGTCACCAAGGATCTCGCGACCGTGCTGCCGAAGGCGAAGATCGCGGCCTCGGTGGCGCTCGACGAGATCGTCATGCGGGTGCGCGACGCGGCGAACTGGCGCGGCAACAATGGCGGCGTGCGCTATGCGTCGCTCGCCAACGCTGCGGCCGACGCTGCCGGCGCGCAAGGCGGCGATCTGAAGCTGTCCTATGCCAATGACGGCAGCTCGCCCGATCCCTATGCCGGCTTCGAGACCCGCGTGGTGCCGGAAAACGTGACCCTGCTGCCCAAGACCAAGGACCAGATCACCGGCGGCAACCCGCTCGGCGAGCGCGTCCATCTGGTCAAGAAGGGCGACACCGTCGCCTCGATCCTGCGCGACCAGGGCGCGACGCCCGACGAGGCCAAGGCGATCGCCGCCCAACTCGGCGCCCGCGGCCGCGATGGCGGCCTGAAGGAAGGCGAGAAGCTGCGCATCCTGATGGCGCCGGCGAGCCCCGCCCCCGGCGCCCGGCTGCAGCCGGTTCGGGTCATTGTCGCCAACGACAGCATGATCGAAGCAGTCGCCGCGCTGTCGGACCTCGGTAGATACGTCGCGGTCGACGTGCAGAGCATGAATACGGTCACCGAGACCGCCGACAACACCAACGACGACGAGGATGACGGCACCGGCGTCCGCCTCTACCAGAGCATCTACGAGACGGCGATGCGCAACAAGGTGCCGACGCCGGTCATCGACGACATGATCCGGATCTACTCCTACGACGTCGATTTCCAGCGCAAGGTGCAGCCGGGCGACTCGTTCGACGTGTTCTATGCCGGCGACGACGACGACAAGCCGGGCAACAACGACAAGAGCGAGGTGCTGTTCGCCTCGCTGACGGTCGGCGGCGAGACCAAGAAATACTACCGGTTCCAGACCCCCGACGACAGCGTCGTCGACTACTATGACGAGACCGGCAAGAGCGCGAAGAAGTTCCTGGTCCGCAAGCCCGTCAACAACGCCATCATGCGCTCCGGCTTCGGCGGCCGCCGCCATCCGATCCTCGGCTATGTGAAGATGCACACCGGCGTCGACTGGGCCACCGCCTACGGTACGCCCATTTTTGCCTCCGGCAACGGCGTGCTCGAGAAGGTCGGCACCGAAGGCGGCTACGGCAAGTACATCCGCATCAAGCACAATAACGGCTATGAGACGGCCTATGGCCATTTGTCCGCCTTCGCCAAGGGCATGGAGCCCGGCAAGCGCGTCCGTCAGGGCCAGGTCATCGGCTTCGTGGGGTCCACCGGCATGTCGACCGGCCCGCACGTGCACTACGAGATCCTCGTCAACGGCCGCTTCGTCGACCCGATGCGCGTGAAGCTGCCGCGCGGCCGGTCGCTCGAAGGCCAGATCATGGCCGGTTTCGAGAAGGAGCGCGACCGCGTCGACCAGATGATGGTCGGCCGCGGCAACGGCGCCTCGCGCATGTCGGATGCCGGCCCGATCCAGGTGAGCCGGTAAGCGAGACGGTCACGTCCAAGCGACAGGTGAGAATGAAAACGGCCCCCGCTGATCGCTCAGCGAGGGCCACATTCGTTTGAAAACGGCCGGGATCAGTTCAGCTTGCGCTTTGGGATCGGCGCCTCGAACGTCGCGATCTCGGCGGTGCGATGCGCCTTGCCATTGAAGGTCAGCACGTTGCCTTCCGAGGAGATGGCGACCTTGTCGCCGTCCTTGATGTCGCCGGCGAGGATCATCTCGGCGAGCGGATCCTGCACGCTGCGCTGGATCACCCGCTTCAGCGGACGCGCGCCATAGGCCGGGTCCCAGCCCTTGGCGGCGAGCCAGTCGCGCGCATCGCCATCCAGCGACAGCGTGATCTTGCGCTCCTCCAGCAGCTTCTGGAGCCGCGAGAACTGGATCTCGACGATCCGGCCCATCTCGCTCTTCTGCAGGCGGTGGAACAGGATGATCTCGTCGACGCGGTTGAGGAACTCGGGCCGGAAATGCCCGCGGACCGTGCCCATCACCAGCTCACGCACCTCGGACGTATCCTCGCCCTCCGGCTGATTGACCAGGAACTCGGAGCCGAGATTTGACGTCATGATGATCAGCGTGTTGCGGAAGTCGACGGTGCGGCCCTGGCCGTCGGTCAGGCGGCCGTCGTCGAGCACCTGCAGCAGCACGTTGAACACATCCGGATGCGCCTTCTCGATCTCGTCGAACAGGACGACCTGGTACGGCCGGCGGCGCACGGCCTCGGTCAGCGCCCCGCCCTCGTCATAGCCGACATAGCCGGGAGGTGCGCCGATCAGCCGCGACACCGAGTGCTTCTCCATGTACTCGGACATGTCGAGCCGGACCATCGCGGTCTCGTCGTTGAACAGGTACTCGGCGAGCGCCTTGGTCAGCTCGGTCTTGCCGACGCCGGTGGGGCCCAGGAACATGAACGAGCCCATCGGCCGGTTCGGGTCCTGCAGGCCGGCACGCGAGCGCCGCACGGCGGTGGCGACCGCATGCACGGCCTCGAACTGGCCGACGACGCGCTTGCCGAGGCTGTCCTCCATCCGCAAGAGCTTGTCCTTCTCGCCCTCGAGCATCTTGTCCACGGGAACGCCGGTCCAGCGCGAGACCACCTGCGCGATGTGGTTGGCGGTGACCGCCTCCTCCATCATCTCGCCGCTCGTCTCCTTGGCCTCGATGTCGGCCAGCCGCTTCTCGAGATCGGGGATGCGGCCATAGGCCAGCTCGCCCGCCTTCTGGTACTCGCCGCGGCGCTGCGCATTGGCGAGTTCGATGCGCAGGCCATCCAGCTCGCTCTTCAGCTTCTGCGCATTCGACAGCTTGTCCTTTTCGGCGCTCCACTTCGCGGTCAGCGACGCCGACTTCTCCTCGAGGTCGGCAAGCTCCTTCTCCAGCGCCTGCAGCCGCGTCTTGGAGCCGAGATCGCTCTCCTTCTTCAAGGCCTCCTGCTCGATCTTGAGCCGGATGATCTCGCGGTCGAGCGAGTCGAGCTCCTCGGGCTTGCTGTCGACCTGCATCTTCAGCCGCGCCGCCGCCTCGTCCATCAGATCGATGGCCTTATCGGGCAGGAAGCGGTCGGTGATGTAGCGGTTCGACAAGGTGGCGGAGGCCACCAGCGCGGAATCGGTGATGCGCACGCCGTGATGCTGCTCGTATTTGTCCTTCAGGCCGCGCAGGATCGAGATGGTGTCCTCGACGGTGGGCTCGGTGACGTAGACCGGCTGGAAACGACGGGCCAGCGCGGCGTCCTTCTCGACATGCTTCTGATACTCGTCGAGCGTGGTCGCGCCGATGCAGTGCAGCTCGCCGCGCGCCAGCGCGGGCTTCAAGAGGTTCGACGCATCCATCGCGCCGTCGGCCTTGCCGGCGCCGATCAGGGTATGCATCTCGTCGATGAACAGCACGAAGGTGCCTTCGGCAGACGTGACCTCCTGCAGCACGGCCTTCAGCCGCTCCTCGAACTCGCCGCGATATTTCGCACCCGCGATCAGTGCGCCCAGATCGAGCGACAGCAGCCGCTTGTCCTTCAGGCTCTCCGGCACGTCGCCATTGACGATGCGCAGCGCGAGGCCCTCGACGATCGCGGTCTTGCCGACGCCGGGCTCGCCGATCAGCACGGGATTGTTCTTGGTCCGCCGCGACAGAACCTGGATCGTGCGGCGGATCTCCTCGTCGCGGCCGATCACCGGATCGAGCTTGCCGTCGCGCGCCGCCTGGGTCAGGTCGCGGGCATATTTCTTCAGCGCATCATAGGCGTTCTCGGCGGTCGCCGAGTCGGCCGTGCGTCCCTTGCGCAAGGATGCGATCGCCGCGTTGAGGTTCTGCGCGGTGACGCCGCCCTTGGCGAGAATGCTTCCGGTTTCGCTCTTCGCATCGAGCGTCAGCCCGAGCAGCAGCCGCTCGACGGTGACGAAACTGTCGCCGGCCTTCTCGGCCGCCTTCTCCGCCGCGTCGAAAGCGCGCGCCAGTTCGGGCGAGAGATAGATCTGCCCGGCGCCGCTGCCCGAGACTTTCGGCAGCTTGCCGAGCGCATCCTCGGTCGCCTTGAGGATCGCGCGTGAATTGCCGCCGGCGCGATCGATCAGACCGCCTGCGAGTCCCTCGCCGTCGTCGAGCAGAACTTTGAGAAGATGCAGCGGCGAAAACTGCTGATGGCCGTCGCGCACCGCCAGAGATTGCGCCGATTGGATGAAGCCCCGCGCGCGCTCGGTATATTTGTCGATATTCATGATGTTTCCCTCAGCCTGCTGTGACGCCCCGAAGGCACGGTTCCAGCATCTTCATTGGGTTTCGGTCTGCGCATGTTGACGTCCGTCAACGCCGCGCCAATCCACGTCGCCGGCCTGCGCCCGGCTTGAGAAGAAATGTGGGAAGGCGGCCCGAAAACGGAAGGGGCTGCTTCACAAATTCGTGTGCCCTGGCCGCGGCGACGGGAATCTCCTATGACCCCGCCATGAGCCAGACTTCTCCTGCCCGCATCGCCGGCCTGTACCGCTATCCCGTCAAGGGCCTTACTCCGGAACCACTGCAGAAAGCTCCGTTGCGGGTCGGGCAAACGCTGCCGGCCGATCGCCGCTACGCGCTGGAGAACGGCCCGACCGGCTTCGACCCGGAGGCCCCGGTATGGAAGCCGAAGACGGCGTATCTGATGCTGATGCGGAACGAGCGGCTGGCCGGCTTCAAGACGCTGTTCGAGGACGCGACCAACGTCCTCACCATCCGCAAGGACGGCGCCATCGTCGCGCAGGGCGATCTCGAAAGCCCGGAGGGGCGCGCCGCCATCGAGCGCTTCTTCGCGACCGAGTTCGCCGGCGAATTGCGCGGTCCGCCGAGACTGCTGTCGGGCGGCGGCTACAGCTTCACGGATCTGGCCCGCAAGGTGGTCTCGATCATCAACCTCGCCTCGATCGCCGAGATCGAGCAACTGGTGGGCGCGACCGTGCACCCGCTGCGCTTCCGCGCCAACATCTACGTCACCGGCTGGCCGGCCTGGTACGAGGCCACGCTGATGGGCGAGACCTTGCGCATCGGCGCGGCACGTCTGAAGGTCGTCAAGACCACCACCCGCTGCGCCGCCGTCAACGTCGATCCCGACACCGCGGCGCGCGACCTCGACATCCCGCCCGCGCTGATGCAGGCCCGCGGCAACAATGAATGCGGCATCTACGCCGAGGTGATCGAAGCCGGCGACATCGCCGTGGGCGATGATCTCGCGGTGGAGCAGCCGCGGCTGGTGTGAGGCCTCAGTCTCTCAGCGTCATCTGAAGAGCCGAAGGCGACGAAGCAATCCAGACTGTCCATGTGGCCCTGGATTGCTTCGCTGCGCTCGCAATGACGCCGTTGTTGGAGCCGATCTCTCACCACGATCGCGGTGCGCTCCCTCGCCCCGTTCTTACGGGGAGAGGGTTGGGGTGAGGGGCAGCCGCACGGGCGGTGCCGCCCTCGTCCAGAACGCCGGACCTATCAGTTCGGCATCACATACGCATACACGCGGCCGCGCGACACCGCGGTCTCGCGGACGCGGCCGCCATTGTTGCCGGAGATGACGATCGGATTGCCCTGGGCATCGACGCCCGAGACCACGCCGACGTGACCGCCGCCGCGGCGGCTCATGACTGCGATGGCGCCGACCTGCGGGCCGGAGACGCGCTGGCCATAGCTCGCGAAGGAGCGCGCCATGTCGGAGCCGGTACCGCGATGGCCGGTGCGCTCCAGCACCATGTTCATGAAGCGCGCGCACCACAGGCTGCGCCGGCCAGTGGGATTGCCGCCGCCGATGAAGCTGCGCGCCGCAGAGACGACCGTGCTGCCGCCGAAGCCTCCTGACGACGCCATGCCGTCGGACGCCGAGCCAGGCATCATGAGGCTGGCCTGCGCGTCGGCGACGCCGGTGACCTGCATCCGCGCCACGCCGCGCTCCCAGCGCGACAGCCGGGCGGCGGAACGACGGTGGTGATGATGCCGAGCGTAGTGATGGCCGCCGTGGCTGCGGTGGGCATGATGCCCGGAGCCGTGATGCGGACGGGCCGAAGCCGGTGTTGCGGTGGCGGCAATCACTGCCGAGCACATGGTCAGCGCAACGATGTGAAGCGACCGGCGAAGGGTAGACACAACCATACTCAATCCTTCTGTTACTTCCCCCAGTACCCTGACTTGGCACCCCCTGGTCCTCAGCGCGGCCCCTCTGCAAGCCGCCAGCGGGGTCCGTAAAAAGTCGCCGTGTGACCAAACCATGACGATTGGCGGCGAAAAACCGGCGACGAGGGGGTGATTCCGGGCTTATTCTGCGGCCAAAATCAGGCGGCTGGACCACCGATTGTCGCGCCTCGCGCGATCAGTCATGCTCCGGCACGCGACACGGGAGGAGCTGAGAATGCCCCATGCAACGGCGAAAGACGGCGTTCGCCTCTATTTTGAAGAGGCCGGAGCGGGCACGCCGCTGCTCTTCCTGCACGAGTTCGCCGCCGACCACACCAATTGGGAGCCGCAGCTGCGCTACCTCGCACGCCGCCATCGCTGCATCGCCTACTCGGCCCGCGGCTATACGCCCTCGGACGTGCCGCCATCGCCCGACCTCTACAGCTACGTGCACTTCACCACCGACGCGCTGGCCGTGCTCGATCACCTCGGCATCGACCGCGCGCATTTCGTCGGCCTGTCGATGGGCTCCTACTCGTCGCTGCAGGTGGCTCTGAACGCGCCTGATCGCATCCGCTCCATGGTGCTGGCCGGGGTCGGCTCCGGCTCGGACCTCGCGCAGCTCGAAGCCTTCCGCGCCCAGTGCCGCGCCACCGCCGAGCAGTTCGAGACGCTCGGCTCAGCCGAGACCGCCAAGGTGACGCGCGAAGCCCCCGGCCGCATCCCTTTCCTGGTCAAGGACCCGCGCGGCCACGCCGACTTCTACGCCGCGCTGGCCCGCCACGACGCCAAGGGCTCGGCCAACACGATGCGCGGCTTTCAAGGCGGCAGGCCCTCGATCTACACCATGGCCGACGCCATCCGCCGCGTGCAGACCCCCGCTTTGATCATCTGCGGCGACGAGGACGACGCCTGCATCGAGCCCAGCCTGTTCCTGAAGCGGCATCTGCCGGCCTCGGGGCTGATGGTCTTCCCGAAGTCGGGGCATGTGCTGAACCTGGAGGAGCCGGCGCTGTTCAACGAGGCCGTCGAGCGCTTCATCGCCCTGGTGGAGGCCGGCCGGTGGGGACAGCGCGATCCGAGATCGATGGCGGGATGACGAGATGGCTGTGGCTCTTCGCGTTCTGCGACAAACAAGTGACGGCTGCTGAAGCGTGATGCGATTGCTGCGTTTCCTGTTTTCATTCGACGGGCGGGTCAGCCGATCAGCGTACTGGCTCGGCCTCGTCCTGCCGCTCGCATTCGCGTTCTTTGTGGTGGTCGCCGTTGTGCCGCCGCTCGCATTCAATAATGCCGTGCTCGGCTTGTCTCTCCTGGCCTTGTGGCCAACTCTGGCGATCGGCGCGAAGCGTTGCCACGACCGCGGTCGCTCGGGTTGGTATCAACTGGTCGGCCTGATACCCTTCGTTGGACAGATCACGCTGTTCATCGAGCTGGGCTTCCTCCGTGGGACTGACGGGCCGAACCGCTTTATCGCTGCGCGCGGCGTGTCCAGCGGGCTATCGTGACTCGCCGCGCGCCGAAGTGCTCCCGATATCCATGACGATCTCTCCTGCCTCGCCTTGACGAGCCTCAAATCGCCGCCTCCACCAATCGCTGCCGCAGCAGCGGCACGACGAAATCGACGAAGGCGCGCAGCTTCAGCGGCAACCGGGTCTGGCCGTCATAGACGAGATGCACCGGACGCGGCGCCGGCTCGAAGGCGTCGAGCACGAGCTGAAGCCGGCCGCTGCGGACGTGGTCCACGACCTGATAGGACAGCGCCCGCACCAGCCCTGCCCCCGACAGGCCGGCTTCGATCGCCGCATCGATCGTGTTGACGCCGAGCCGCGCGCGAAAGCCGGCGGCGATCTCGGCGCCGTCGACCTCGAACCGCCAGGTGCCGGGCACCGACACGCTCTGGAACGAGATCACGCTGTGCCGTGCCAGATCGTCCGGCCGCACCGGGCGGCCGTTGGCGGCGAGATAATCCGGGCTGGCGCAGATCACATGGCGAACGCTGCCGAGCCGGGTAGCGATCAGGCTGGAATCCGGCAGCTGCCCGATGCGCAGCGCCACGTCGACCTGGTCGTCGAGAAAGTGCGCGACACGATCGGTCATGACGAGATCGACTGCAACATCCGGATAGGCCGCAAGGAAGCGCGTTACGACAGGCAGCGCATGCAGCCGGCCGAACATGATCGGCGCCGTTACGACCAGATCGCCCTTGGGCTCGGAATATTCACCGCTCGCGGCGCGCTCGGCTTCCGCGACCTGCTCCAGGATCACGCGCGCCGCCGCGACATAGGATCGCCCCGCTGGCGTCAGCTCCAGCCCCTTGGCCGAGCGGATCAAGAGCGAGGCTTTCAGATGCGCCTCGAGCTCGGCGACCTTACGACTGACGGTCGCCAGCGGCAGCCCAAGCGCCCGGCCGGCCTTCGACAGGCTGCCGGCATCAGCGGCAGCGAGAAGCACGGACATCGCATCCAGGCGATCCAAGCAGAACCCTTCCAAATTTCGAGAGGCAACTTCCCAATCCTATCGGCTGCCGCCGATTTTTGGAAGGCATACAAGTCCGTACCACACGGCCAACGACCCCGCCTTCCGAGAGACCAGGAGACCCTCATGACCACCACGACCCGCTACCGCAGCGCGACCGTTCACGGCCGCAAGGTGTTCTACCGCGAGGCCGGCGATCCCACCGCGCCGACCATCCTGCTACTGCACGGCCTGCCGACCAGCAGCCAGATGTTTCGTGACCTGATCCCCGCGCTGGCCGACCGCTTCCACCTGGTCGCGCCCGACTACATCGGCTTCGGCCATTCCGACGCGCCCGATCGCGGCGAATTCGCCTATACCTTCGACAATCTCGCCGCCCATGTCGAAGGCCTCGTCGACGTGCTCGGCCTCGAATCGTACATCCTCTACATGCAGGACTATGGCGGGCCGGTCGGCTTCCGCCTGTTCACCCAGCGACCCGAGCGCGTGAAGGGCTTCATCCTGCAAAACACCAACGCTTACATGGAGGGGGTCGGCGACGCGCCGAAGAAGGTGCTGCTGCCGCTGTGGGAGAAGCGCACGCCTGAGACCGAGGCGCCGGCGCGTGAGTTGCTCAGCCTCGACGGCACCAAATTCCAGTGGCTCGTAGGCGCGAGGGATCCCGAGGCCGTCAATCCCGACAACTGGATCTTCGACCAGGCCCTGCTCGACCGTCCGGGCACTCAGGACTATCAGCTCGATCTCCTGGAGAACTACAAGACCAACGTCGCGTTATATCCGCAGTGGCAGGCGGCGTTCCGCATCCGCAAGCCGAAGACGCTGATCATCTGGGGCCAGCACGATCCGTTCTTCATCCCGCCCGGTGCCCGCGCCTATCTCAACGACCTCTCCGACGTGAAGCTGGTCTGGCTCGACGCCGGCCACTTCGTGCTCGACGAGAACACGCCAAAGGTCGCCACAGAGATTAAGGCGGTGTTCGCCGGATAGGCGGCGCCGGCGTCGACGTCATACGACATGTCGGCAGACGACACGCGCCGTCTCAAGCTGGACGCCCGCCTGCGCCGACATGACAGCGGAGGTTGTCACCACCCTCCTCCGTCATCGCGAGCGCCAGCGAAACGATCCAGGGGCGACACGGAAAGACTTCACGCGTCGCCCGTGGATTGCGTCGTCGCTTGCGCTCCTCGCAATGACGGCCGTGGCGAAGCCGGCCGCACCACCACAGCTGTCATCGCCCGGCTTGACCGGGCGATCCAGTATTCCGAGATCGCCGTATGTCCCCGAGAGGCCGCGGCGTACTGGATGCCCGCCTGCGCGGGCATGACAGCGGAGGCTGTCGTCGCCGCCCTCCGTCATCGCGAGCGCCAGCGAAGCGATCCAGGGGCCACACGGAAGGACTTTACGCGTAACCCCTGGATTGCTTCGTCGCTTCGCTCCTCGCAATGACGACCGGGGCTCATGACATCACCCTACTCGCCGATGATCTTGATCAGCGCCCGCTTGCGGCGGCCGCCGTCGAATTCGCCGTAGAAGATCTGCTCCCACGGGCCGCAGTCGAGCTTGCCTTGCGTGATCGCCACCACGACCTCGCGGCCCATGATCTGCCGCTTCATATGGGCGTCCGCATTGTCCTCGCCGGTGCGGTTGTGGCGATAGCCCGAAACCGGCTCGTGCGGCGCCAGCTTCTCCAGCCACTGCTCATAGTCGTGATGCAGCCCGCTCTCATCGTCATTGATGAAGACGGAGGCGGTAATGTGCATGGCGTTGACCAGGACGAGTCCTTCGCGCACGCCGCTCTCCCGGAGCGCCGTTTCGACCTCACCAGTGATGTTGATGAAGGCGCGCCGGCCGGGGATGTCGAACCACAGCTCCTTGCGGAAGGATTTCATGAGCGCGTCTCTCCAAGATTGCCGAGGCCGCTGTCGAAGCCATATGTTACTGCGTTGCGAATGCTAAGAATCCGCTCGTCCTTTTATCCCACAATATCGTATGTGGCACATCGTGTGTGGCACTTGGCGGAAATGGCGTCGGATCGACAGAGTGAATTCGAAACAGAGTGAATTCGAAATTGGAGCCGCCCGATGATCAAAGGGAGCTGCCTCTGCGGAGGCATCCGATTCGAGATTGATACCGTTCGCGCTCTGACCCACTGCCATTGCAGCAACTGCCGCAAGCTGAGCGGAGCGGCCTTCGCCAGTTATGTTCACGTCGATGTCGACAAATTCCGGCTGCTATCCGGTGAGGAGCTCATGCAGCAGTTTGAGTCAGCGCCGGGCAGCCTTCGATTCTTTTGCCGCGTTTGCGGTGCGGCGGCGCCCGGCAGGGCTCCTTATCTTCCCACGGTCAGCATTCCCGCCGGACTGCTCGATGACGATCCCGGCGTCCGACCCAAGCTGCATGTGTTCGCTGGCTCCAAGGCGCCTTGGTGGGACATCACGGACGGGCTGCCTCAACACGAAAAGTGGGTGCCCGGATTCGGCCCCAAATCCGAGACGTGATTGTCCTTTGCGCTCTGCGCGCCGCGCCAGACCATCTTTCCGGTCTCTCCAAGCCTTCGTTCTAAGGACGCGACGCCGCAGTTCTGCACGACGGGCAATTCCCGCAGGCGCGCCATGCACAAACTGCCCGTCGTGTTAGTTTGTCGCATGATCGACACTTGCACCGTCGGGCAAATCAAGCGCAGATTTCCGGCCGTCCCGCCTCGCAGCAAGAGGGCGTATCGCGGTCGTCACGAACGCTGAGGCGGGATGCGGTGGGCGTGTCGGGTTGCGCGTGAGTTCGCTTGCGCGGACGAACAATTTCGGCACGCACGGTCAAGTCGCGCGGTCCTGATCCTCCGACGCTAGGATCAAGTTGGCGATGAATGTCGCAGACGATGGTGGCCAGAAAGCCCGGCGCACCAGGGAGAACGCGAAGCAGCCGTACAACCATCGCGCAGGGAAGGCCGGGTGTTCCGGCTCGTACCTGTGGTACCTGCCGCCTGCATTTTTCTCGCAGGCGGGCCATGGGTGCGGCCAGCATCCGGCCTTCCCTGCGCCTCTTCTATCGGAGGCGATGACTGACGCAGAGCTCGGGCGCGGATGCGCTGCGAGGCGGTGATCCATGCCGCCAGCAAGTCGAGGTGTGGAGCGCGACTATGACCTTGCTCGCAAAACAAAGATCGCAGCTTTGTCCATTGCTGTCATCGTCCGCGCAGGCGGATGATCCAGTACGCCGCGGCCTCTCGGCTCAAGCGCTGCCGTCTCTGGAATACTGGATCGCCCGGTCAAGCCCGGCGATGACGGCGGAGTGAATGGCACAAGTGATTTCGTCGGGGCCGGGATGAACACCGCCGGGAGCGTCATGCGAACGACGGCAACACCCCTACCGCCCCTTCTCCGCCCTGCTCAGCAGGAACACGCCCTGCTCGCCGAACATGTTCCAGAACCACCAGGGCATGGCGACACGCAAGGGGCGGGCGTAGGCGTCGAGCGCCACCGCGCGTTCCATCTTCACGCCGATCTCGTCGCAGAGCTGCACGAAGTCCTTGATGGTGCAGAAATGGATGTTAGGCGTGTCGTACCAGGTGAAGGGCAGATTGTCCGTGCGCGGCATGTGGCCGCCGACCAGCAGTTGCAGCCGCAGCCGCCAGAAGCCGAAATTCGGAAACGTCACGATGGCGCGGCGGCCAATGCGCAGCAGATTCTCCAGCACGACCTTGGGCTGGCGCGTCGCCTGCAGCGTCTGCGACAGGATCACATAGTCGAACGCATCGTCGGGATAATCGATCAGATCCGTGTCGGCATCGCCCTGCACCACCGCGAGCCCCTTGGCGACGCAATGGTTGACGCCCTCGCGCGACAGCTCGATGCCGCGGCCGTCGATGCCGCGGCTCTCCAGCAGCTGCAGCAGGTCGCCGTCGCCGCAGCCGATGTCGAGCACCTTGGAGCCGCGCTCGACCATGCCGGCGACCAGCAGATGATCGGGCCGATAGGCCAGCACCTCGCCACCGGAAAAGCCGTTCAACGGCAGCACACCCTGCAAGCTCATGACTTAGCCTCCATTCGGCGCCTTGAGGCCGCGCGCCTTGCCGGCGGATTCGAGAAAGGCGCCGGCGATGTCGATGAACTCGGGCACGTCGAGCAGGAACGCGTCGTGCCCCTTGTCGGTCTCGATCTCGGCGAACGACACCCGTGCGCTGGAGGCGTTGAGCGCGTGCACCAGGGCACGCGATTCCGAGGTCGGAAACAGCCAGTCGCTGGTGAACGACACCACGCAGAAGCGGGTCTGGATGCCGCGGAACGCCGCCGCCAGCACGCCGTCATGGTCGGCGGCGATGTCGAAATAATCCATCGCGCGCGTCAGGTAGAGATAGGAATTGGCGTCGAAGCGCTCGACGAAGGACGAGCCCTGGTAGCGCAGATAGCTCTCGACCTGGAAGTCGGCGTCGAACGAGAAGGTCGGCAGCTCGCGGTCCTGCATGCGGCGGCCGAACTTGCGATGCAGCGCCGCGTCCGACAGATAGGTGATGTGCGCGGCCATCCGCGCCACCGCGAGGCCGCGATGCGGATGGACGCCCTTGTCGCCGTAGCGGCCATGGTCCCAGTCGGGATCGGCCATGACCGCCTGGCGGCCGAGCTCGTGGAAGGCGATGTTCTGCGCCGAGTGCCGCGTCGCGCAGGCGATCGCGAGATTGGCGAACACACGCGCCGGATAGGCCACCGTCCATTGCAGCGCCTGCATGCCGCCCATCGAGCCGCCGACCACCGCGAACAGCGTATCGATGCCGAGATGGTCGATCAGCATCGCCTGCGCCCGCACCATGTCGGGGATGGTGATGATCGGGAAATCGAGCCCCCACACCTTGCCGGTCGCGGGGTTCATCGAGGCCGGCCCTGTCGAGCCCATGCAGCCGCCGATCACGTTCGAGCAGATGATGAAGTAGCGACTGGGGTCGAGCGGCCGTCCCTGGCCGACCAGCGTCTCCCACCAGCCGGGCTTGCCGGTGACCGGATGACGGTTGGCGACGTGCTGGTCGCCGGTCAGCGCGTGGCAGACCAGCACCGCGTTGGACTTGTCGGCGTTGAGCTCGCCATAGGTCTGGTAGGCGATCTGGAACGGCGCGAGGTCGACGCCGCAATCGAGCTTGAGCGGCTTGTCGGCGCCGAACTGCGCGACCAGCGAGCTCGGATGGTCGACCTCGTGCGAACGCTCTTCCGGCGCAACCGTGCGCAATGCGGAGGTGGATTTCGGCGTCAGGCCTGTCATGTCTCTCACCCCGGCCATTCCGCCGGAGCTCCCGAACCACGTGACATATCAGGCCATGAAAAACCCGGCCTGAACTGGGGTTCGGCCGGGATCGATAACGTCCCCGGCCTGTTTAGCGAGTTTTTTAACGTGGCTGCAAGCCGGCCGGCTCAAATGACCACGGAACGAGCAGAAACTAGTCCCGCGGGCGCTCCTCGTCAAGGCAAGCTGGGGTTGACCGCCGCTCGGGCTTTCCACGGCTGCAGGCCAGCCAAGCCTAGCCAGCACAAGGTAAACTTGCTGTTGCGCAGGCACGGCGCATCGGAGAGAACGGCATCCGTTCCCTGTGGCCGCGCGTTTCCCCGTGGCCTCGCGAAGAGTGACCTCAGCCATGTCGAACCCACCGCCTGCCCCGCCTTCGCTTGCCGATCTGCGCAAGGAGATCGACGCGATCGACGAGCAGGTGCATCACCTCCTGATGAACCGGGCCGACATCATCGACCGGCTGATCAAGGTCAAGAAGACCCAGGAGGTTGGCTCGGCGTTCCGCCCGGCGCGCGAGGCCGACATGATGCGCCGGCTGGTGCAGCGGCATCGCGGCATCCTGCCGCTCGACACGGTCGAGGGCATCTGGCGGGTGATCGTATCGACCTTCACCTATGTGCAGGCGCCGTTCTCGGTGCATGCCGACGTGTCGGTCGGCGAATCCGCAATGCGCGATTCCGCCCGGTTCCATTTCGGCTTCGTCGTGCCCTACGTTGCCCATTTCAGCGCCCAGGCCGCGGTCGAGGCGGTGGCGCGCTCGAAGGGCGATCTCGCGCTGGTGTCGACGACGTCGGGCCATACGCCCTGGTGGATCACGCTGGAGCCCACCGGCGCGCCGAAGATCATTGCGCGGCTGCCGTTCATCGAGCGCGCCGATCATCCGGCGGCGCTGCCGGTGTTCGCGGTGTCGCGTGTCGCCGACGATGCGCTGGTGCTGGAGGTCGAGACCTGGAGCATCCGCGTGTCCGGCTGGAACGCCCAGGTGTCGCGGGCGCTGTCGCCGCTCGCCGATGTCATCGCGGTGCCCGATACCGCCTTCGACGGCGCTGCGTTGCTGGTGTCGATCGAGGCGCCCGCGAACCTCGAAAAAATCAAGGCAGCCCTGATCGCGGCAGGCGCCTCGGTACGCTCCGCAGCCCTCGTCGGCGGCCACGCGAAACGCTATACGGTTCCCAGCTGAGGCCGCCTTGCGCCCCTCCCAAGACATTCTCCGGAGTTGACGATGTCCCGTCCCGTGCCGAACCCCGGCATTCTCGATATTGCGCCCTACACGCCCGGCAAGAGCCCGAAGCCGGAGCCCGGCCGCAAGGTCTTCAAGCTGTCGGCCAACGAGACCCCGTTCGGTCCGTCGCCCAAGGCGATCGAGGCGTTCAAGAGCGCGGCCGGTCATCTTGAGGATTATCCGGAAGGCACCTCGCGGGTGCTGCGCGAGGCGATCGGCCGCACCTACGGCCTCGACCCCGACCGCATCGTGTGCGGCGCCGGCTCCGACGAGATCCTCAACCTGCTGGCGCACACCTTCCTGCGCGAGGGCGACGAGGCGATCTCCAGCGCGCACGGCTTTCTGGTCTATCCGATCGCCACCATGGCCTGCGGCGCCAAGAGCGTGATTGCCGCCGAGAAGGAGTATCGCACCGATGTCGATGCGATCCTCGCCGCGGTGACGCCGCGCACCAAGCTGGTGTGGCTCGCCAATCCGAACAATCCGACCGGCACCTACATTCCGTTCGACGAGGTCAAGCGGCTGCGCGCCGGCCTGCCCTCGCATGTCGTGCTGGTGCTCGACGCCGCCTATGCCGACTACGTCTCGCGCAACGACTACGAGTTCGGCATCGAGCTGGTCGCGACGACCGAGAACACGGTGGTCACACACACCTTTTCCAAGATCCACGGCCTCGCCGCGCTGCGCGTCGGCTGGATGTTCGGCCCGGCGCACATCGTCGATGCGATCAATCGCATCCGCGGGCCGTTCAACGTCTCCTCGCCGGCGATGTTGGCCGCAGTGGCTGCGATCGAGGACACCGCGCATCAGCAGATGTCGAAGACGCACACCGAGACCTGGCGCAACCTGCTGACCGAGGAGATCGGCAAGCTCGGGCTGAAGGTCACGCCGAGCGTGACCAACTTCGTCCTGATCCACTTTCCGACGGAGAAGGGCAGGACCGCGGTCGAGGCCGACGAGTTCCTGACCCGTCGCGGCCTCGTGCTGCGCGCGCTCGCCAACTACAAGCTGCCGAACGCGCTGCGCATGACGATTGGTACCGAGGAAGCCAACCGTCTCGTGCTTGACGCCCTGCGTGAATTCATGGGGGCGAAGTGAGCGGTTCCGGGCGTTTCGAACGCGTCGCGCTGATCGGCTTCGGCCTGATCGGCGGCTCGATCGCGCGCGCGGCAAAGCTGCAGGGCGTGGCTGGCGAGATCGTCACCACGGCGCGCTCGGAGAAAACCCGCGCCCGCGTCACCGAGCTCGGCATCGTCGACCGCGTCGTCGCGAGCAACGCGGAGGCGGTGAAGGATGCAGATCTCGTCATCCTCTGCATTCCCGTCGGCGCCTGCGGCCCGGTCGCGGCAGAGATCGCGCCGCATCTGAAACCCGGTGCGGTCGTCTCCGATGTCGGCTCGGTGAAGGGCGCGATCGTCCGCGACATGGCCCCGCATCTGCCGGCGCATGTGCACTTCGTGCCGGCGCACCCGGTCGCGGGCACCGAAAATTCGGGTCCTGATTCCGGCTTCGCCGAGCTGTTCATCAACCGCTGGTGCATCCTGACGCCGCCCGACGGTGTCGACACCGGCGCGATCGATCGTCTTCGCGCGTTCTGGGCTGCACTCGGCGCCAAGGTCGAGATCATGACGCCGGATCATCACGACCGCGTGCTCGCGATCACCAGCCATCTGCCGCATCTGATCGCCTACACCATCGTCGGCACAGCGGATGAGCTGGCGCAGGTGACGGAATCCGAGGTGATCAAGTTCTCCGCCGGCGGCTTCCGCGATTTCACCCGCATCGCCGCGTCGGACCCGACGATGTGGCGCGACATTTTCCTGAGCAACAAGGATGCCGTGCTCGACATGCTCGGCACCTTCACCGAGGACCTGTCGAAGCTGACGCGCGCGATCCGCCGGGGGGATGGCGAGGCGCTGTTCGATCACTTCACCCGCACCCGGGCGATCCGCCGCGGCATCGTCGACATCGGCCAGGATTCGGCAGCGCCCGATTTCGGCCGGCCGCTGCCGCAGCTCAAGAAGCCCTGAGATCAGAACAGCGGAGGGACGCGGGCGACCTTGAACGGACCGAGTACGACGGCCCCGTCGGAGAAGCGCAACGGGAAGGTCCGCGCCTTGCGTCCCTCCAGCGTGGCCTCCTTGCCGAGCGCATTGATCCCGGCGGCGACACCGACATTGGCGTTCTGCTTGACCACCTTGCCGAGGCCGGGAATGGCGCGGTCGAGCGCCCCGATCAGGTTGCTGACGTCCTGCGACTTCACGCCCGGCGCGACGCGATCCAACGTCGCCTGCGGCACGCCGTTCTCCAGCATCTTGTCGAGACCGAGCGCCGGGATGACCTTTTCGATCCCCGCCACCGTCATCTGTACCTCGCCCTCGATCCCGCCATTGGCTGTGAGGGTGAGCGTGCCCGAGGCGACCGCGAGCAGTTCGCCCTGCTGGATGCGCGACTGGACGATCTCGACATGACCGCCGGCCGCCTGGATCTCGCGAAACCGCTCCGGCCAGGGTTTTGGGCGGAAATCCTTCAACCCCGTCACCCGGCCCTGGATATCCGCGCTGAACGGCTCGGCGAGCAGCGGATGGGCGCCCTGGATGCTGCCGCCCGCGATCTGCAGCGACGTCTCCAGCACCGGGTGGTCAGACGGCGTGCCCTCGGCGAACCGGCCGTGCAATTCGGCGTGATCGGCCCGCGCGGCAGGCACGGCGGCACTGCCCTCGATGCGCTCGACGGTCGGCTGCTCGAACACGAGATCGGCACGCTGAGGTGGCCCCGGCAGGCCGCGGACGCTGGCCTGCCCCACGCTCCAATTGACGGCATAGGACGCCGGCCCACGCCCGTCGGCGACGGTTGCGGGGCCCTTGAACTCCGCAATCACGCGCTTCGGATCCCAGACCTGCGCGACGACCAGGATTTCATCGAGCTTGGCATTCATCAGGGGGGTGCCGGCCGCCTGCGAGAACAAGGCGACGCTCGGGTCCGCACAGCGGACCTCGAGGCGGAACGGGAAACCGGCGACCGACCGCTTCGCGCAATCGTAGACGCGGCCGGCCTTCGCCTCGCGCGCGCGCCAAGCGTCGGCCTGGCCATCGACTTGCGAAGCGGCGAAGAACCAGAACGCGCTCCACGCGACGGCGGCGATCAGGAGCAGGACGGGGGCAAGAAACAGCCCCCAGAGCGGGCGCCTGCGGCGCGCTTGTGGCAAACGAGACATGCAGGACACCCTTTGGGCAGCAATTTTGGCAATTCCGCGATCACGGATTGTGTACATAAGTTAACAATTCGCGAGCACCACACTTAGGCTTCCGCTGCCATGTCCGCAATGACCCTCTCCCCACGCGACCTTCCCCACGGCGACCTCTGGGTGTTCGGCTATGGCTCCCTGATGTGGCGACCGGGCTTCGACTTCGTCGAGCAGGTGCCCGCACGCCTGATCGGCGAGCATCGCGCGCTGTGCGTCTATTCCTTCGTCCATCGCGGAACGCCGGAGAAGCCGGGCCTCGTGCTCGGTCTCGATCGCGGCGGCGCGTGTCGCGGCATTGCGTTTCGTGTGGCTGAAAACAAGCGCGACGAGACGATCGCGTATCTGCGCGCGCGCGAGCAGGTGACCTCGGTGTATCGCGAGGTGACCCGATCGGTGTGGCTGGAGAACGACGCGCGCGCGCGGGTGAGCGCGCTGGTCTACGTCGTCGATCGCGGCCATGTGCAATATGCCGGCCGGCTGTCGCCGCAGGAGCAGCTGCGCCATGTGCGGCAGGGTCACGGCCAATCCGGCGCCAACCGCGACTACGTTCTCTCGACGGTGAATGCGATCGAGGCGCAGGGATTTCGCGATACGCAGCTGCATCGGCTCGCGATGATGCTGCACGACGATGGCCACTCGCTTCACCCCGCCTCGGGACAGCAGGCATAGCGAGCTTCACGCTTTCGCCTCTGCCGGCACGCGGCCGAACAGCTGGGCCTGCTCCGCCTGCCCGACCGCCACGAGACGATTGGTTGCATCCTCGATGACGCTCTCGACGCGTGCCATGAATTCATGCCGCGACAAGCCCGGCGGCAGGGGATCGAGAAACTCCACCACCAGGGTCCCGGGATAGCGCAGGAACGTGCGGCGCGGCCAGAACAGACCCGAATTGAGCGCGACCGGCAGGCAGGGCACGCCGCAATCGACATAGATCACGCCGACGCCGGCCTTGTAGTCCGGCGGCGCGCCGGGCGGGCGCCGCGTTCCCTCGGGAAAGATCAGGAACTGGCGGCCGTGCTTCACCTCCTCGGCCGCCCGCCGCATCACCTGCTTCAAGGCGCGCGCGCCCGAGCTGCGGTCGATCGCGACCATGTTCGCCTTGACCAGGTACTGCCCGAACAGCGGGATGCGCAGCAGCTCGCGTTTGAGCACGAAGAACGGCTGGTCGAAGAAATGCAGCAGCGAGATCGTCTCCCACATCGACTGGTGCTTGGCGGCGACGATCAGCGGTCCCTTGGGGATCTTCTCGGCGCCGCGATATTCGACGCGGATGTTGCAGATGACGCGCATCAACAGAATGTTGCTCTGCGCCCACCAGTTCGCGACGCGCAGCAGCGCCTTTCGCGGCATCGCCAGGGTCGGCAGCGCGACCAGCAGCCAGAACACGAAGTTCGGGTAGAACAGGATGTTGAACAGGAGCGAACGCAGGAAGATCGAGACCATCAGAAACCCAGTTCAATTGGCTTGCGCCGTCGCCGGACGGCGCGACACCGAGCCGGTCGGCAGCTCGCTCTCGGGCACCAGATCGATGCCGAGGTCGGCGAGCCGCAGCCGGGCCTCGGCGGCAACGAATTTGGCATATTCGGACAGCAGCAGGCGAAGCGTCGGTCCGCTGGTCCACCACGGCTCATCCCGCCATTTCTCGCCGACGACGGCATAGGGAATGAGATCCATGCTCGGCATCGCATGCGACAGCTCCACGATGGCCCGAGGCATGTGATAGTTTGACGTCACGACGATCAGCGACTTGAACCCCCGTTCGGCCGCCCAGCGCCGCGTCTGGGCCGCGTTGCTGCGGGTATTGATTGCGGAATAATCCAGATCGACGCAGCAATTGATGAACGATCGCGCCTCCGGCAGCGAGCGGGTGATGTCGCTGGCCTCGTTGGTGGGGTGGACACCTGAAATCAGCAGTCTGCGGCCATAGCCGCCGGCCAGCAGCTCGACCGCATCCGACACCCGCGAGGAGCCTCCGGTCAGGACCACGATGCCGTCGGCCTTGCGCTCGGGCTTGATCTCGGCGCCGCGCAGCTGCGACAGAAAACCGACGAAGCCGACGGCCGCGACGAAGAAGCCGACCCCGAGTATGGCCACGACGCCCGCGAACGTCCGGCCCACCACCACGAGGAGCGGCAGCTTGCGGCTGCTATCGTCGGTCTCAGACCCCATGCTGCGCTTGGCGATTCCTTGCCTGCCCGCGCGCGGCGCCGTGCCGTCGCGCAATCCCGTCGTTCAAGTCCGGGAGCGCAGGCGGGTTTCGCCGGCATCCCGATCACGTTCGCTCGCCGCCGATCCTGTCGCGCGCCCTCAACCGTGTTCGTGACCCAGCTCACCCCATCTTGCCTCATCCCGGCGCGGACGATTCTAGGCGGTTTTCGGGCCGAGTGAAATCCACACTGAGGCGGCTGGGGACAGAAGCTGCCATCAGTCGATGCTCGCCAGGGTCGCGAACAGGGTCCGGCGGGCGGCCCAGCCGGTCACCGCGGCGATGACCACGGCCTGTAGCGCAATCGCCACATAACCAAGCGGCCGGAGCGAGAAGGTGCCGAGCAGCGCCGCGAACTGATCGCCGACCGGCGTCCCGGAGAACCAGCTGGCGATCGACTCCGAGAACCCGAAGCCGAGCATTGCCAGCCCGCCGCCGATCACGCCGCCCTCCAGCCCGAGCTGGAGAAAGTGGCGCAGGAAATGATTGGCAATGTAGCGGTCGCCGGCGCCGACGAAATGCAGGACCTCGACGATCGGCCGGTTCGCGGCCATGGCACCGCGGGTCGCGAACGACACCGAGATGATGGTGGCCACGATCACCAGCACGAGAATGCCGAAGCCCGCGAACAAGGTCGCGCCGGTCATCGAGCGCATGCGCTCGATCCAGGCACGATGATCGTCGACGCTGGCGCTCGGCGCCACCTGGGTCACGCGGTTGCGCAACGCGTTGAGATCGAAGCTGGTTCCGGGCTGCACCCGGGCGATGATCACGCGCGGCACCGGCAGCTCCTCGAACGACAGGCCGCTGCCGAGCCACGGCTCCAGCAGCTTGCTCGATTCCTCTTTGGTGAAGGGCCGGACCTCGACGATGCCGGATTGCCCCCGCATCGCCTCCGTCACGAGAGCAATGTCACGCTCGATATCGCGGCCGGTCTTGGGACGCACCTGGACCGTGATCTCGCTGGCGACCTCCGACTGCCACTCGGCCGCGGACTCGCTGACCAGCAGCACGGCGCCGGTGGTGATCGACGCCAGGAAGGTCATGATCGCCACCACGGCGACCAGCGCGCGGCCTGCAATCGAGGCCCGTGGCACGATCGGCGACACGATGCGCGCCTGCGCCGGCAGTTGCGGGCGGTCCTCGCCGAGATCGACCAAGAGGCCGCGATCGTCCACGCTACTCATAGATGTGCAATCGTCCCTGGTGCAGCACCAGCCGGCGGGCCTCGTACTGGTCCATCAGCGTGATGTCGTGGGTTGCGATGATCACCGCCGTGCCCGAGCGGTTCAGCTCGATGAACAGCCGCAGCAGCCGGCGCCCGAGCGTCGGATCGACGTTGCCGGTCGGCTCGTCGGCGAGCAGGAGCTGCGGACGCGAGATCACGGCGCGCGCGATCGCGGCGCGCTGCTTCTCACCGCCCGACAGGATCGGCGGCAGCGCATCCATGCGCTCGCCCAAGCCGACCCATTTCAGGAGGTCGATGACCTCCTTGCGGTAGCTCGATTCATCCCGCCCCATGACGCGAAACGGCAGCGCCACGTTCTCATAGGTCGTCATGTGGTCGAGCAGGCGAAAGTCCTGCAGCACGATGCCGATGCGCTTGCGCAGGTCGGCGATCTCCTCCTTGCTCAGCAGCGAGATGTCGTAGCCGAACAGGTTGACCAGCCCGCGCGTCGGCCGCAGCGACAGGAACAACAGCTTCAGCAGCGACGTCTTGCCGGCACCCGACGGGCCGGTCAGAAACTGAAAGGAATGGGCCGGAATCTGGAAGCTGAGGTCGCGGAGGATCTCCGGCCCCAGTCCATAGCGCAGCCCAACATTTTCGAACCGAACCAAAGCCTCAGCTCCGTTCGACCGCGTGCACGGCAAGCCCGCACGCTCCAAGCTCAGCGGTACGATGACCCGATTGAGCGCCCGTTATGGTTTCCGGTTCGTTAATGGTTGCCATGTACCAATGGCGCGATTGGGTTCCGAAGTTCGTCGACATGGCGGTCCTTGTAGCACGAACTGTCGGAAACAAAGCGGCAATGGCCGTTGGAGAAAAGGCGCGATGTTCATCGTTTGCCCCCATTGTGCGACGTCTTATGCCATCGATCTGGCAACTCTGGGTATGGCCGGCCGCAGCGTACGCTGTTCCCGTTGCAAGGAGGTCTGGCTGGCGCGTCCGGAGGATGCGGTCGAGGCTCCGGCCCCGATCCCGGCGATGGCCGAGGCCGGCGCGACCTCGGCGCCACGTGATGCCGCCGACGAATGGGAAGCCCTCGCTCGGGAGGACACCGACGAGCAGCCCCCCGAGGTGGAAAGCCCGTCCATAGCTGCCGGCTGGCCTGAGGATGCCGTCACCGAGGATTCCGAGGACACCGCGGCCGATGGCGATCAGCCGGCACCGCAGGGCAAGCTCGCGCGCCTCGCTGGCCTCCGCAAATCGATCAAGCTCTCGTCCTTTCCGGACTTCCCCGGGAAGAAGGTATTCAACCTGCCGGCGCTCACCGCGGCGATGGCGGCACTCTCGATTGCGCTCGTGCTGTGGCGCGGCGACGTCGTCCGCCTGCTGCCGCAGACGGCCTCGTTCTACAAGCTGGTCGGGCTCGAGGTGAACCTGCGCGGCCTGTCCTTCAAGGACCTGAAGGTGGCGACCGAAACCGTCGACGGCAAACCGGTGCTGGTGATCGAAGGCACCATCGTCAGCGTCACCAAGAAGGCGGTCGACCTGCCCCGGCTGCGCTTCAGCGTGCGTGACGCGCAGGGCACGGAGATCTATGCCTGGAACACGCTGCTCGAGCAGACCACGCTCAAGCCCGGCGAGCGCACGGCATTCAAATCGCGCCTGGCCTCGCCCCCTCCCGAAGGCCGCAATATCGATATACGGTTCTTCAACCGGCGCGATCTGGCCGCCGGCAGTGCATGATGATTCCGGTCTCGTGGGTCGCCCGCGGGGCCCACGAGACGGAGACGAAACGACATGTCGCGCGTCCTGATCGCCGACGACGAAGATTCGATGCGGACGCTGGTCGCGCGCGCCATTGCGATGGACGGCCATGACATCGTGACCGCGCAGGACGGCGCCGAGGCGCTCGACATCCTCACCCGCGAGAACGGCGCCTTCGACCTGCTGCTGACCGACATCCAGATGCCCATCATGGACGGCATCGCGCTGGCGCTCTCGGCGGCGCGCGACTTTCCCGACTTGACGATTCTCCTGATGACCGGCTTTGCGCATCAGCGCGAACGGGCGTCGAATCTCAGCGCGATCGCCCATGACGTGATCACCAAGCCGTTCTCGGTCGCCGACATCCGCACCGCGGTCGCCGATGCGCTGGCGTCGAAGCCGGCCAAGGCGTAGGGCGGCCGCCGCGGTGGCCGTTGAGATACGAAAGCTGGTCCTCCATCGTGCGCCATCACGCGTCCCTGGGGTTCTGGGTCCCGGCGTTCGCCGGGACGACGGCGGGGGTGGCGCGCCAGATGAGGGTCTCACCAACGCTCGCGCCTTGCCAATGATCGTCGAGGGTGCCTCACCTCTCTCATCCGTCATTGCGAGCGCAGCGAAGCAATCCAGAATCCGTCCGCGGTGACAGTCTGGATTGCTTCGCTGCGCTCGCAATGACGCCGGGGCAGGCATCTCATGTCCTCAATGTCATCTCGTAGATATGAGATCGCGATCCCGCGGCACGTGATGCCCGAGCTGTGCTGATCATCGTCACCCTCCTCAAGGTCGGAGGGCGCAGGGAATGCCGGGTGAAGGCCTCACCCATGGCCCGCCTGCGAAAGACAATGCAGGCGGCAGGTACCACAGGTTCAGCCGATCATCCGGCATTCCCTGCGCGATGGGCTTACGGCTGCTTCGCGATCTCCCCGGTGCGCCGGCTTGTTGGCCACCGTCATCCACGCCGTGCATCAGCAGCGGCGCAGACTTGACCTCAGCGTCGGGAGGCCAGGACTACACGACTTGACCGTCCGCAAGCGCCCGTTCGTCCGCACATCCGTCNTACACGACTTGACCGTCCGCAAGCGCCCGTTCGTCCGCACATCCGTCAGGACATGCTGCGAGCTCTCGCGGCCATCGCATCCCCGCCTCGCGTGTCGTGACGATCGCGCGCAACGCCCCTTCCGAGTGAGACGGGATGCGCGGAAACATCGTCCTGATTTGCCCGACGACACAAGCCTGCAAGGTGCGGCAAACTGGCTCGACGGGCAGTTCGCGCAGAGCTGTCATGAGTAGATTGCCCGTCGGGCAATCGTGTCATCGCCCTTTCTTCATGCGAGGCGCAGCCGGAACTATTCCACGCGCGTACCGAACAGCGCCACGAACCTGTCGATGTCGTGCTCACGCAGGCCGAACAGCCAATAGCGCACGGGAATCTCCAGCATGCCGATGCGCACGAGCCGCCCCGACATCAGCCACGGCTGCGCGGCGCGGTCCGCCACGAAGCCGATGTAGTGGCCGCCGAGCAGCGCCGAGATCACCGCCGTGCTCGACGACAGCCTGAGGACGGGATGCGCCACACGCTCGGGCTCGACATGGTGAGAGACGAGCGCCGCCGTCAGCGTCTGCGTCAGCTCGCCGTGCTCCCACAACAAGGGCGCCTGCTCGGCCAGTGACTTCCAGCTCAGATCGGCCGGCACATGCTGTGCCCGTTCGGGATGAGCGCATAGCACCAGACGGTCGGCGAACACGGCGACCTGGCGGAACTGCGGGTGGCTCGGCATGGCGCTGGTCACCCCTGCATCCGCCGTTCCACGCATGACATAAGCCGCCACCTCGTTGACGCTGCCCCGGACGAGATCGACACCGGATACGCCGGGACCATTGTCCCGCGCCAGAAGATGCGGCATCCAGAAGTCGTAGGCACTGGGGGTGCAAGCCACCAGCGCGGACGGCGAGACGGGACGCCGGCCTTCGACGCGGCGCATCGTCAGCTCGACGTCACGCAGGATCCGCTCCGCCTCGTTCAACAGCACCTGCCCGGCCTCGGTCAGCATCAGCCGGCGCCCGGAGCGGTCGAACAGCGGAACGTCCAGCTTCTCCTCCAGCTTCTTGATCGAGACGCTGACTGCCGATTGCGTGAGGCCCAGCCGCTCGGCAGCATGGGTGAAGCTGCCAAAATGAGCGGCTTCGAGGAAGATCCGCATTTGCTCGAAGGTCATGGACTCTCCTGGGCCTCGGCGACATCCGGCTCGCCGCCGAATGCGCTCCCACGGACAAATTCGAACCAGTTCCTGAGCCGGCCTGCCGTCAAACCAGTCACTCCCATGGCTTTCGATGAATTCGTTTCATCCTCGCAGGGACCAGCAGCAAAAGCGGCGCCGCATCATTCATACACTTCAGTGCGCATGAACTGAATGAATAAGTAGTTCAGATCTGCTTTCACCGCGGGCATTTCAGGACGCTTTATCGATCAATCACGCCGCTATTTTCAGCATCGGCCTTCGACGCCTGCGCGTGACCCGATTTGGCAAGGCGCTTGCTAATTACTTCGCACGAAGGTTTTTCGAGCGAGGACAGCGAGGACATGCCGCCTGCACCTTCTGCGACACAAGCCGACGAGGCACCGATCCATGATGGTGCTCCGCGAGCTTCCTTCACAGCATGCGAGGTGGCGTGATGGAGTTCGGCATCTGGCTTCCCGTCTATGGCGGCTGGCTGCGTTCGCTGGACGCACCGACCGGCCCTGACGTTGCAGCCTGCCTCGCCATCGCGCAGCAGGCCGAGGCGCTCGGGTTCGACTTCCTCTATGCGTCGGAGAATCTGCTCAACTGCATCCATGGTCCAAGCGAAAGCGTCGCCGACGCCTGGAGCATCATGGCTGCCATTGCCGCGGTGACCAGCAAGGTCGGGCTGTGCGGCGCGATCAAGCCCGGCTTCCGCTCGCCCTTTCTGGTTGCTCGCATGCTCGACACGCTGTCGAAGATCGCCGAGCGCCGGCTTGGCATGAACATCGTCTGCGGCTGGTGGAAGGAAGAGTTCGATCTGTCCGGCGTCGACTGGCTCGATCACAACGGCCGCTACGACCGCGCCAGCGAATTTCTCCGCACGCTGTACGGCCTATTCCAGCCGCCGGCCGAGATCGTCGAGACCGACGTCGGCGCGGGAGCGACGCCGTCGGTCGAGATCAAGCAGCCTCCGACCTACGGCCTGGACCAGAACGCGCTCCCCGAGGTCTGGATCGCGGGTCACTCCGACCGCGCCATGCGGATGGCGGCCGAGTGGGGCCACTGCCTGTTCCTGAATGGCATGGGCGACGAGGAGTTGAAGCGGCGCATCCAGGCGGTGCGGCAGGAAGCCAACGGCTGGGGCCGCCGCCTCCTGATCGCGGCCAACGCCTATGTCATCGCGACCGAGACGACCGAGCAGGCGCAGCAGCGCTGGAAAACGGTGGTCGCCCGCCGCAACTCCGAGACGATCGACTTCTTCCGCAAGGTGATCGGCAGCTCCGGCGCCGCCGCCTGGGCCGCGCTCGGCGAGGAGCAGATGGTCGATTCCAATGCCGGCTTCGAGCTCGGCCTGATCGGCTCCTTCGAAGACATCCGCAACCGCATCCCCAGGCTGCAGGCCATGGGCCTCGACCGCATCGTCTGCCAGTTCGACGACCCGATGCGCGATGCCGGGCCGTTCATGAAGCAGGTGATCCGGCCGCTGCGGGACAATCGCACGCTCGCCTTCGAAGGTCAGATATCATGAGCACGATCGAAGCGGCGATCACCCCCGCCGACAATCTCCGCCAGGGCTTCAAGGACGTCTTCAGCCAGCTGGCGTCCGGCGTCAGCGTCGTCACGTTCTGGCGCGGCAACCACCTGCACGGCTTCACGGCCACCTCCCTGACGTCGGTGTCGCTGCAGCCGCCACGGGTGCTGTTCTGCGTGGCGCAGGGCAGTCAAAGCTACGCAGCGCTCGGCGCCGGCACATGCGTCGGCATCTCGCTCCTCAGCGCCGGACAGCGCGAACTCTCCGACCGCTTCGCCCGCAAGCTCGCGCCGGGCGCCTATGAGGACGTGGCGCTGACGGGACCCGACGAGCGCGCGCCGCTGATTGCAGGCGCGCTCGGGCACCTGACGGCCGACATCGTCGAGCTGATCCCATCCGGCGACCACGCCATCGTGCTTTGCGACGTCACCGCGGCCCAGGCCGCCGGCGGCGCGCCGCTGCTGTACCACGCCCGCGCCTATCACACGCTTCACCCCCGTTCCTGAACCCCGGAGATATCGCAATGGACAAGTCTATCTTTGCCGCGATGCCAAGTCTGACGCCGACCCTCGGGTTCGCGTCGATGATCGGACTAGGCCTGTTCTCGCTCGCCCTGTCCTACGCCGTGAAGACCCTGCTCGTCAGGAACACCCACGACTTCATCATCGCCGACCGTCGCGTCGGGTTCGGCTTCGGCGTCGGATCGGTCATCGCCGTGTGGACCTGGGCCATGGCCGTGATGATGAGCTCGGCCATGACCTATCAATGGGGCCTGTCGGGCCTGTTCTGGTTCGTCGTGCCCAACGGCTTCGCCGTGATGGCGATGATCCCGTTCGCCCGCATCCTGCGCAAGAACATGCCGGAGGGCTACACGATCTCGGAGTTCATCGAATATCGCTTCAGCCGGTCCAAGGTCGCGACCGCAATCGTGACGGTGACGATGATCTTCGGCATCATCCTGGAGATCCTGATCAACCTCAAGGGCACCTCGGTCGTGGTCTCGACGGTGTTCGGGATCGACTGGAAGGTGGCGACCGTCGTCGGCATCATCTGCGTGCTGGCCTATTCCTATTTCGGCGGATTGTGGACCAGCGTGATGACCGGCACGCTCAATACGCTGATGATCACGGTGCCGGCGGCGATCGTCGTCGCCGCAGTCTACGCCGTGATCCCCGGCGGGTCGGAAGCCGTCTTCAAGGCCGCAGGCGAGGCGGATGCCCGTAACCTCTCCGTCCTGCGTCCCGACGCGGCCGCGGGCTTCGGCATCACGCTGGCGTTCGGCCTGCTCGCCGCCACCGTCTCCGACCAGACCTTCTGGCAGAAGGTGTGGGCGATCAAGAGCCGCGATGTCGGCCGCGTGTTCCTGTGGTCGGGCGCGCTGTTCTATCCGATCCCGATCTGCCTCGGCATGCTCGGCCTGGTTGGCATCGCCTATGGCCTGAAGCCGTCGGATTTCGGCGGTGACATCGTCGCAGTCGGCCCCTACATCGTCTCGCATATCGGCCTCGGACTAACGCTGGTGCTGCTCTACGTCCTCGTCATCCTCGCCGCCTGCTATTCGACGATCGACGGTGCCAGCGCTGCGCTGTCCTCGGTGGTCGCCGTCGACATCGTCAAGCGCTACTTCCCGCAGACATCCGAGAGCAGCCTGTTCGTGATCACCAAGCTGTCCGTGCTGCTGGGCGGCATCGTCGCGACCCTGATCGTGCTCTCGGGCCTCGACTTCACCACGCTGGTGCTGACGACCTACGCGCTGAAGACCTCGATCCTGCTGCCGCTGGTGCTGTCGATCCTGTGGCCGAAGACCAACATGGTCGGCTTCGTCGGCGGCATTGTGCTCGCGATCGCGGTGGGCATGCCGATCTATGCGACCGCGGGCGAGCTGATCGGCACGCTCTCGATCGTCGCGATCAGCGGCCTGACCGTGCTGGTCGCGGGCCTGATCGGCGGCAAGGATTTCGACCTCGCCGGCCTGCGCCGCGTCGGAGACGAAGTCTCGGCCCCTGCCGAATAGCTGCATCACGGCGCGCCGGGCATCGGCGCGCCGCATCCCTCAAGCCCATCCGAAGGAGCCAAGCATGTACATCTTCATCACGGTCGTCGGCATTGCCGTGACCCTGTTCTTCCTCGCCGGGTTCTGGCGCGGCCTGCAGAACGCCATTGCGGAATATCGCGGCGGTGCGCCGGAACGCTCGGACGTGCCCGACTACGGCTATGGCGGGCTGGCGGCGGTGTCCGTCATCGCCTCCGCCGTCATCATCGCCGGCGCCGGCTTCAGCCCGGCCATGATCTATGCCGGCCCGCTGCTCGCGCTGGTGACCGCGGCCGGATGCGGCCTCGCATTCTTCGTCGAGCAGAAGGGCTGAGCGGGCCGCCATCCGTTCGACGCTCGGCCAGATGAAGTCCTGAAGCAGGAGACAATCAGATGACGACGACCACGAAGAAGAAGGCTCACCTTCTGGGATTCATCCAGCACGGCGTCAACAGCCACGCGACCGGCATGTGGCGCCACGTCAAGGACAAGATCGGCTGGGATTTCGCCCGGCCGGAATATTGGCAGCACATGGCGCGCACGATGGAGCGCGGGATGTTCGACGCGATGTTCATCGCCGACGAGCTCGCGCCCTACAACACCCATGAGGACAGCTCCGACGCCATCGTGAAATGGGCGGTGCAGTGCCCGACCCACGAGCCGTCGACGATCGTGCCGATCATCACCACGGCGACCAAGCATCTCGGCGTCGGCGTCACGCTGTCGACCGCGTTCGAGCATCCCTACTCGATGTGCCGCAGGCTCTCCAGCCTCGACCATCTGTCCAACGGACGGGTCGCCTGGAACATCGTGTCGTCCTACTCCAAGAGCGAATGGGACGCCTATGGCCACACCATGACCGAGCGCAGCGGCCGCTATGACCGGCTCGAGGAGTACATGGAGGTCTGCTACCAGCTGTGGGATTCCTGGGAGCCCGATGCGATCATCGCCGACAAGGCCTCGGGCATCTACGCCGACCCGGCCAAGATCAAGGTCGTGAACCACGAGGGCAAATACTACAAATGCCACGGCCGACACTTCTGCGCACCGTCGCCGCAGGGCCGTCCCGTGCTGTGGCAGGCCGGCTCGTCCAACCAGGGGCGCGACTTTGCCGCCAAGCACGCCGAGGCGATCTTTGCCGTGCATCCGAACGTCGACCGCATGAAGCAATATGCCACCGACCTGAACGAGCGGCTGGCCGGCAAGTTCGGCCGCAGGCCCGGCTCGGTGAAGCTGATCTATGGCCTGCAGACGGTGGTCGCCGAGACACGCTCGGAGGCGCAGGAGAAATATGCGCGGATCAAGGAATGCATTCCGCCCGAGGGTGCGCTCGCCTGGATGTCCGGCCATTTCGGCCTCGACTTCTCGAAATTCGATGGCGACGCGATCGTGCAGAACATCGAGGTGCCCGGCATCCAGGGCCTGTTCGAATCGATCATCTACGCCAAGGGCGGCGCGCCGGTTACGGTGAAGGAAGCGGCGATGATCTACGCCCAGGGCATGGGCATGCCGGTGGCGGTCGGCACCGCGAAGGACATCGCCGATCAGATCGAGCAATATATGGACGAAGGAGGCGCCGACGGCTTCATGCTGGCCGCGACCTACACGCCCGGCTGCTTCGAGGAGTTCGCCGACCTCGTCGTCCCGGAGTTGCAGCGTCGCGGGCGGTTCCGGACGAGGTACACCGGTTCGACGTTGCGCGACAATCTGCTGGAGGATTGAGGTCTTCCGTCATGGCCGGGCTGTCCCGGCCATGCCTTGGAAACTTGCCCTCGCCTCACGCGCTCAAGGCGCGCATCTCCGCGTACAGATCCGACTTGCCTTCGAAGCCGATGCCGGGGAGATCGGGCATGGTGATGTGGCCGTCCACCACCTTCACGCCGTCGGGGAAGCCGCCATAGGGCTGGAACAGGTCCGGGTAGCTCTCATTGCCGCCGAGGCCGAGACCGGCGGCAATGTTGAGCGACATCTGGTGGCCGCCATGCGGGATGCAGCGTGACGGCGACCAGCCATGGGTCCTGAGCACGTCGAGCGTGCGCAGATATTCGCACAGGCCGTAGGACAGCGCGCAGTCGAACTGCAGCCAGTCACGATCGGGGCGCATGCCGCCGTAACGGATCAGGTTGCGGGCGTCCTGGTGGCTGAACAGGTTCTCGCCGGTGGCCATCGGTCCGGGATAGAAGTCGGCCAAGGTCGCCTGCAGGTGATAGTCGAGCGGATCGCCGGCCTCCTCGTACCAGAACAGCGGATAGTCGCGCAGCATCTTGGCGTAGGCGATCGCGGTCTCCAGGTCGAAGCGGCCATTGGCGTCGACGGCGAGCTGATTGGTCGGGCCGATCTCCTCCAGCACCGCCTCGATGCGCTGGCGGTCCTCGTCGATCGGTGCGCCGCCGATCTTCATCTTCACGACGGTGTAGCCACGCTCGAGATAGCCGCGCATCTCGCGGCGGAGCGCCGAGAGATCCTTGCCGGGATAGTAATAGCCGCCGGCGGCGTAGACGAAGACGCGCGGATCGGCCTTGCGGTGGTGACGCTCGGCGAGCAGGCGGAACAGCGGCTTGTCCGCGATCTTCGCCACCGCGTCCCAGATCGCCATGTCGAGCGTGCCGACCGCGACCGAGCGCTCGCCGTGGCCGCCGGGCTTCTCGTTGCTCATCATCGCCGCCCACGCCTTGTCGGGATCGATGTTGTCTTTGGTTGCATCGAGCAGCGAGGCCGGATCGGCTTCCAAGAGGCGCGCGCGAAACCGCTCGCGGATCAGCCCGCCCTGGCCGTAGCGGCCGTTGGAGTTGAAGCCATAGCCGACGACGGGGCGCCCATTGCGCTCCACATTGGTGATGACCGCGACCAGGCTCGACGTCATCTTGGTGAAGTCGATATAGGCGTTGCGGATTGGCGATGAGATCGGCTTCGTCACCTCGCGGACGTCGACGATGCGGATGGTCATGGGTCTTCTCCTGATCGTGGTCGCGCGCTGCCCCTAGAGCGAAGCGCCTGCGCAGATGGTGATGGTCTGTCCGGTGATGGCGCCCGCCTCGCCCGACAGGAGGAAAGCGGTCAGCGCGGCGACTTCCGCGGGATCGACGAAGCGGCCCATCGGCGGCAGCACCGGCGCGGTGCCGGCGCGGCCGGGATCGCGCAGGAACGGCGTGTCGGTGGCGGCCGGCGCGATGACGTTGACGGTGATGCGGCGCGGCGCCAGCTCGATCGCCCAGGAGCGCGCGAGGCCCGTGAGCGCAGCCTTGGTCGCGGCATATTGGCTGCGGCCCGCCGCGCCATTGGCGGTGCGGCTGCCGATCAGCACGATGCGGCCGCCATCGGCCATGTGTGGAGCCAGCGCATTGGCCAGCGCCTCCGCCGCGCCGACATGGACGCGCCACATGCCCTCGCCATTGTCGGGCGCGAGCTCGCCGAGCCGGCCGACGCGCATGTAGCCGGCGGCGTGAACCAGCGCAGTCACCGCGCCGATGTCGTCGAGGCGCGCGAGCAGCGCCTGGGGGTCCCAGAGGTCGGCCTGCAAGCCAACGAAGCCCGCTTGCGTCACCGCCGATGGCGCGCGATCGATGCCGGTCACGCGCCAGCCGGCGGCAAGCAGCCGCTCGGCGATGGCGCGGCCGATGCCGGAGCTGGTTCCGGTCACCACCGCATGGCGGAGACCGGAACCGCTGTCGTGATGCTCTGCCGTCATCCCTTGTACGCAGCCGCCTCGGCCTTGACCTTCACCGCATCGAAATTGTTGATCTTCTCGATCAGCTCATTGGTGTAGAGCGCATTGTAGTCCTTGATGTCGAGCCCGTTCATCGCGGCTTCGGTGCGGAACTCCTGCTCGTTGATCGTGCCCATCTTCGTATCGGCATAGGGCGGCGTGTACAGCTTGATGCGGCGGCTGATCGACTGCAGCACGGCCTTGACGGCCTCGTCCTCGCTGGCGCCGCGCGGCGCCGTCTCCGGATAGAGCTTCAGGAACGCCCTGGCGCCGGCGGCGGGATTGGCGAGCAGGAACTGCGAGGCCTTGCACACCGAGCGGCCGAAGCCGATCAGGAGATCTCTCTCCTTCTCGAACGTCTGGGGCATCGCCATCAGGAACTGGCCGCCGACCATCGGAATGGTGGTCGGGCGCGGCAGATAGGCCAGCTCGATGCCGGCGGCCTCGATCTGGCCGAAGCCGGTGTCGAAATAAGCGAGCGCATCGATGACGCCGCGCTGCAGGGCGACGCCCGCCGGCGTGCCATTGCCGACCGCGACGAAGCTCACGTCCTTCTCCGGATCGAGACCGAGCGCCTTCAGCACGTTCTTGGTGACCGGATATTCGGTGGCGCCGAAGTCGGACACGCCGACCTTCTTGCCCTTCAGGTCCGTGTAGCTCTTGAGCGCGGAGCCCGGCGGCACCGCGATGTCCCATTTGTAGGGATAGGTGTACTGATAGAACATCTTCGCGCCGCCCCATTCGCCCTTGGCGAGCAGCGGCAGCGCCGTCGAGGGCACGCCGATGCCGATGTTGACCGTGCCGCGATCGGTCGCGACCTGGACGTTGGCATTGGTGCCGAGCGCCTGCACGTCAAGCGAGAAGCCCTCTTGCGCATTGTAGCCGAGCGCCTCGCCGATCACGCAATTGATGACGGTGGCATTGAGCGCCTTGAGCCCGACGCCGAAGCGGATCTTCTTTGCGTCGGCGGCAACCAGGCCGGCCGGTGCGCCACTCAGCAGCAGCGCGGCGCCCGCGCTGCTCTTCAGCAATGACCTGCGCGAAATCATCTTCCGTTCCTCCCTGTTGGTCTTATTTCTTTCGATTGGCACCCCAATGCACCACCTTGGCCTCGCACCAGCGCACGATCCCGTGCAGCACGATGCCGAGCACGCCGAGAATGACCAGCGCGGCGAACACGCCAGCGACATCCGACACCGCCTGCGCCTGGGTGATCACGACGCCCATGCCGCGCTGCGCGCCGAGAAACTCGGCGACGATGGCACCGAGCAGCGCGTACACGACGGCCATGTCGAGCCCGGCAAAGATGAAGGGCGCGGCGTTGGGCAGCTTGACGATACGATAGGTCTCGAACCGCGAGGCCGACAGCGAGCGCATCAGGTCGATCCGCTCCGGCTCGACGGCGCGGAGGCCCGTGAAGCTGTTGATCAGCACGGGGAAGAACGACAGCAGCGCCGAGATCGCGATCTTCGACCCGTCGCCGAAGCCGAACCAGATCACGATCAAGGGCGCAATCGCCACTTTCGGCAGACTCTGCAACGCGAACGCATAGGGCATCACGAGACGCTCGATCGCCTCCACCTCGGCCATCAGCGAGCCAATGACCAGGCCGAGCCCGACGCCGATGGCGCAGCCGGCGGCGGCATTGCTGAGTGTGCTCCACAGCGGCAGGTAGTAGCCAAGCGGGCTTGCCGGGCTGACGGCGAGACCGGACCATAACGCGCGCACCACCGCCTCGGGCTTGGGAAGAATGTAGGACGGGATGTTCAGCAGATTGACCGCGGCGATCCAGCTCAGGATCAGCACGGCCAGGCCGATCCAGGCGATCGGCGATCCAAGACTGACACGGCGGCGCGGCTTCGTTGGTGTCTGAGACATGGCTGAAACGGCGATGTTGGCGAGATCAGTCATGGCCGTGCTCCTGCGCGTTGAGCAGTCCGCGGACCTCCTTGGCGAGCCGCGCGTAGTCCGGATGCAGCACGATGTCGTCGAACGTCCGCGGCCGCGGGATCGGGACGTGGAGATCGGCGAGGATGCGGCCGGGACGCGCCGACATCACGACGACGCGGTCGGCCAGGAAGATGGCTTCCGAGATCGAGTGCGTGATCAGCAGGATGGTCTTGCGGTTCTCCTGCCAGATTCGCTGCAGTTCGAGGTTCAGCCGCTCGCGCGTCAGTGCATCCAGCGCGCCGAACGGCTCGTCCATCAGCAGGATTTCCGGATCCCGCGCGAGCGCGCGGCAGATGCCCGCGCGCTGCTGCATGCCGCCGGACAGCTCATAAGGGAATTTGTCGCCGAAATCGCCAAGGCCGGTGACCGTGAGCAGACGCTCGATACGATCGCCCGCCGGCGCATGTTTGCCGCCGACGCGCAACGGCAGCCCGACATTGTCGCGCACCGTCATCCACGGCAGGAGGTTGGCGGCCTGGAACACGACGCCGACCTTGCGCGAGGGGCCGGCGACCTTCTCGCCATCGAGCAGCAGGCGCCCCTCGCTGTAGCTGTCGAGACCGGCGAGGAGACGCAGCAAGGTGCTCTTGCCGCAGCCGGACGGACCGACGACGCAGACGAATTCGCCCGGCTTGATGTCGAGCGAAATCCGGCTCAGCGCATGGACCACCGCGCCCGAGGCGGAGACATAGGTCTTCGACACCTGGTCGATCGCGATCAGCACGTCGTCCGGCGCGACGCGCCGGGGTGCGGTCTCGACATCCATCATCAGCATGAGCGTCCACCCGGAATCTTGTTCGTTCATTTGGGCACGGCAGCCGGGCGCGGCCCGGCTGCCGCCTCTTCGCAAACTCAGGCCGCAGCCTGCACCGTCAGTCCGGCCGCAGCCACCGCGGCGCGGATCGCGGCCATCTCCTCAGCGCTCGGCGCATGCGTCGGCGGGCGCACGGTGGCGTCCTTGATGACGCCGGCCACCTGCATCGCGGCCTTCATGCGGCCATGTGCCTCGCCAGTCGGTTCGCCCGCGCCATACACGGCGTCCTTCAGTGGATCGATCATGCTTTGCAGCTTCATCGCGAGCTTGAGATCACCGGCGGTGACGGCGGCGAACAGATCGTGGATCAGGTCCGGGATCAGCGAGGCGAAACCGACCAGCGCGCCGTCGACGCCCTGTACCATCGATGCCAGCAGATATTCGTCATGGCAGGTCAGTAGCGCCTTGTGCGGCGCCGCCGCGCGGATCGCCTTGAGGTCGCGGGCGTATTTGTTCATCTCGCGGGTGCCGATCTTGAACGCCTGGACGTGATCGAGACGCGCGAGTTCGGCGAGCAGCTCCGACGAGAACGAGGCGCGCGTCCAGGCCGGATAGACGTGGACGATCAGAGGCAGCCTCGTCGCCTCGCCGATCGCGCTGAAGTAATCGAGGCAATGCTCGCGCTTGAAGCCGAAGCGCAGCCAGTGATGCGGCGGCATGATGTCGAGCGCGGTGGCGCCGGCCTCCTTGGCCATGAGCGCATGCTCGATGCCGTCCTTGATGCCCTCGCAGACCACCGAGGAGATGGTCGGACAGATGCCGGTCAGCGCCTTGGCGACGATGCGCGTCACCTCCGCGCGCTCCTTGGCGGTGAGGCTGAACACCTCGCCGGTGTGGCCATTGGTCATGATGCCGACGATGCCGCGGCGCTTGCCGAGCCAGGCCGCGTAGCGCGTCAGCTCCGCCTCGTCGATCGCGTGGTCGGCGTTGAAGGGGACGGCGATCGCGGGGATGATCCCCTTGAAGTTGGTCATGACGGTCATGTCGGGCTCCTCGTGAGTTCTGATGTCATCGGCTGGAAACGGTAGCGGTGGCGCCGCCCATGGCTTCGAGCGCGCGCGACAGCTGCGCGGCTGCGCGCAGCAGCGGCGCGACGCCCATCCGCTCGAACGCCTCGGCCGAGATGCGCATGGTCGGCGCGGCGACGCTGATCGCGGCGAGCGGCACGCCATCGCGATCCACGACGGGCGCAGCGAGCACGCACAGGCCGGGCGCATTTTCCTGGTTGGACAGCGCGTAGCCAGCGGCCTTCACCTGGCGCAGGCGCTGCAGCAGCGCGTCGAGATCCGTAATCGTGGTTTCGGTGCGCTTGATGCGCGGCTGCGCTTCGAGCACCTCGATCTGCGTTTCCACCGGCAGCAGCGCGAGCAGCGCCTGGCCGACGGCGGTCGAGTAGACCGGCGCGCGACTGCCGATGCGGACGTCGACGCCGAGCCGGACCAGGCCGGCCTGGATGCGCTCGACATAGACGATGTCGCTGCCGTCGAGCACCGCCAGCGAGGCAGCCTCGTTCATCTCGCCGACCAGGCTGCGCAGGATCGGACGCGCCTGGTCGCGCAGCTCCGAGCGCGCGATCGCGTTGAAGCCGAGATCGAGACATTTCAGCGTCAGACGGAAGCGCCTGGTGTCGCCGACCTTCTCGACATAGCCGAGCATCACGAGCGTGTTGAGCAGGCGGAACGTGGTGCCCTTGTCGAGCGCGGCGCGGCGCGCGACGTCAGCCAGCACCAATTCGGGCTCCTCGCTGGTAAAGGCGTTCAGCACCTGGAAGCCCTTGGCCAGCGACTGCACGACACTCTTCCCGGCCTTGGCATCCTCGTCCACGAGAGGCTCCGACGTTTCCTGTTTGACGCCCGTCTCAATGGCGGGCATTTTCGGCTTCCTATAGTTCGGATTGCGAACTATAGTTCGTATATTCAAGCGAGGTTACCGACGCCTGTCAAGAGGTGCGCCGTCGCTTGCGCACGGCGGTCATCGACCGCTTGAAATTCGCGTGTCCGGCATGATCTCTCACCGATGCGCTGCGCATCCGGCAGCGCTTGCAGGAGACCGGCGTGAGCGTTGCATTCACCAAGGAAGAGAGCGCCGAGACCGCTGCCGAGACGATGCTGCCGGACCGGCCGATCTCGCCGCATCCGAACCTCGTTACCGAGGCGGGGCTGAAGGCACTCGAGGATCAATTGCGCCAGGCGCAGGCGGCCTACGAGGCGGCGCAGGCGATCGAGGACGTCAACGAGCGCCGGCGGGAGCAGGCGCTACCGTTGCGCGACGCGCGCTATTTCTCGGCGCGGCTGCGCACCGCGCAAGTGATGCCACCGCCCGCCTCGACCGAGACGATCGCGTTCGGCAGCACGGTGACGTTCAGGCGCGGCGACGGCCGCGTGCAGACCTACGCAATCGTCGGCGAGGACGAAGCCGACCCGAAGCTCGGCATGATCTCCCACGTGGCGCCGGTCGCGCGATTGTTGATGGGCAAGGCGGTCGGCGACGTGATCGAAGCATCGGGTCAGGAGCTGGAAATCCTGAGCATCGCGTGAGCGCTCAACGCATCAGGTGAGCTTCCGCCATGCGCATCGGCATCATCTCGGACACGCACGGCCTGCTCCGCCCGGAAGCGAAGCGGCATCTCGGCGGCGTCGATCACATCATCCACGCTGGCGACATCGGCCGTCCCGAGATCATCGATCGTCTCCGCTTGATCGCACCGGTCACCGCAATCCGCGGCAACATCGACACCGCGGAGTGGGCGAAGGCCTATCCTGCGACCCAGACCGTCGAACTTGGCGGCAGACGCTTTCACGTCGTGCATGACGTCCACGACCTCGCGATTGATCCGGCAAGCTCTGACATCGACATGGTCATCTCCGGCCACTCGCATCGCGCCAACGTCGAGATGCGCGACGGCGTGATGTACCTGAATCCCGGCAGCGCGGGGCCGCGGCGTTTCGGGCTGCCGATCACGCTGGCGACGCTCGATATCTCCCCGGGCAGTCTGTCGCCGGTGATTCACGATCTCGGCGGCGGCTGAATGGCAAGAGGGCGCCCAGGGGCGCCCTCCGCGACTGATTGAGAACACCGCGATCAGAAGCGGTCGGCGAGCGCCATGCCGGGGTCGCTGAACGAGGGACGGCCGGTCTCGATGTGGCCGGCGACGCGGCGGTAGAAGCTGTCATCGGTGTCGCTGGTGACGACGAAGTCGTACCACAGGCCGGACTTGCGCAGGTGCCAGTACAGCTCGCCGTGGTGGCCGGGCGCCGACGCCTTGACGGTCCACGAGGTCGACGGGCCGCCATGGCTCGGGCCGGGGAAGAAGCTCGGCGCGCCGAAGCCGAAGCCCGGCGCATCGAAATCCGGCGCCGGACGGAAGCCCGGGACGGGGCCGAAGCCGACCGGATGCACGTCGGGCCGCGGACCGAAGCCCGGACACATCGGCTCCAGCGCGGCCGACACCGACGCCGTGACGGCCTGCAGCGGTCCATAGATCGCGTTGGACTTCACCGCGAAATTCACGCGGCCCTGGCCGTCATTGCGCAGCTGCATGTGCAGGCCGCCCTCGAACAGGTTGTAGCCGACGAAGATCTCGGGGTTGGCCGCATGTGCCTGCCTGACCTTGCCGACATCGCCCTTGAAGTGACGATGGAAGCCGTTCGGGCCGAGCACCCAGAGATCGTACAGCCCGTCCTGACCGACGCTCCATTCGTCATCCAGCATCTTGCCGGCCTCGACGGTGTAGCGGCGCGGAATGAGATCGAGATGCCGCTTATCGTAGACATGGAAGACGGCGCCGGCGAAGCCGGTGTTGGCGAATAGGAGCTTCACCTTGCCGGAGGCAGCATCGACCTTCGCGGTGGCGTGCAGGATGTAGGGCAGCGGGCGCGAGTAGCGCGCGCCGGTCTCCTGGAACAGCGGCTGCGGCGTCGCGGGCGCGACGGGTGCCGGCAAGGTCTTCTGGTGCGCATCCGACGCCTGCCAGTTGCTCTGGTCGGGCAGCTCCGGGAAGCGCGGATCGTTCGGGCTGGCGAAATCGAACGCGGAGGTCAGATCGCCGGAGATCGCGCGGTGCCACGGGCTGATGGCCTCGACCTTGATGCCGAAGCGCTTCTCCAGGAAGCGGCCGACCGAGGTGTGATCGAACACCTGCGAGTTGACCCAGCCGCCCTTGCTCCACGGCGACACCACATACATCGGCACGCGGGCGGAGAGGCCCCATGGCCGGATGTTGCCGCTGATCGTGTCCGTCGCCGTCAGCACGTTGCCGACGGTGTTGGAGAAATACTCGCCATCGAGCGGCAGGGTCGCCTTGCCCATCAGTCTGCCGTTGATGTCGTAGGACGGCACGGCCGGCGCCGGCAGATGATCGAAGAAGCCGTCGTTCTCGTCGAAGGTCAGGAAGAAGACGGTCTGGCTCCAGACCTCGGGATTGGCCGTCAGCGCTTCCAGCACCTGGTCGGTGAAATTGCCGGCGCGGGTCGGGCTGCCGCCGCCGGGATGCTCGGAATTCGCCTGCGTCGGCAGGATCCACGACACCTGCGGCAGGGTGCCGGCCATGACGTCGGCCTTCAGCCGGTCGAGATAGTCCGGACCGCCGGTCAGGCCGTGCACGTAGTTCGGATCGTTCGGCTGCGCATGGCGGAAGCTGGAGAACGCGAGACAACCGTGCATCGCGCCGGTCCAGTTGTCGTTCATATCCTGATAGATGTGCCAGCTGACGCCGGCCTTGTTCAGGAGGTCCGGCAGCGTGTCCCAGTTGAAGTCGCTGCCGACGTATTTGTAACTGGCCTGCGGCTGCGGCTGGCCCGCGACCCAGGTGTGCGGGTTCGGCCAGCAGCGCAGATTGTTCGGCTCGGAATCGTTGGTGGTCGAGTTGACGCCCTGCGCGCGCAGCGCCGGATTGAAGTTGGAGCCGGACCAGAACACGATGCGGTTGGGATCGGTGCCGGTGGTGATCGAGGCGTGGTAGGCGTCGCAGATCGTGAACGCCTCGGCGAGGGCGAACTGGAACGGGATGTCGTCGCGGCCGAAATAGCCCATCGCATAGGGCGTCTTGTACTTCGCCCAATAGCCCATCTTGCCCTGATTCCACGCTGCCTGGCTGTCGCCGAAGGAATGCGGCGTGCCGTAGCCGACCAGCGCGTTGGAGGTCGTGGAGTCGCGGTGATAGGGCGGGATCTCGCGGGTGCCGTCGGACTGGAACCAGACTGGCTTGCCGCTCTCCAGCGGGATCGGGAAGCGGTCGCCGAAGCCGCGCACGCCGCGCAGCGTGCCGAAATAGTGGTCGAACGAACGGTTCTCCTGCATCAGGATGACGATGTGCTTGACGTCCTGAATGGTGCCGGTCCGGCGCCGCGCCGGAATGGCCAATGCCTGGCGGATGCTGGCGAAGGTCGCCGCCGCCGTGGCGCCTGCGAGAAAGTCGCGACGTGTTGTCATGATGTTTCGGCCTTCTGAAATCCTGGAGAGGACATCGGCGGCGGCCGGACAACGGCCTCCGCCTGGGAGCGGCCGAAGGGGTAGCAGTGCGACTTGACGTCGCTGTGAAATATTTATTTATGATCGGATTCACGATGAGATTTTCTCAGTCAAACGCATGAGGGTTGCGTGACGGGTTCCACCTTCAGCTCCGGGCCGGCGGCGACCGGCATTCTGTCCCGCGTGCGGGAGCTGCAGAACGAGCTGCCGCCGAAGGCGCGGCAGATTGCGGAGCTGGTGCTGGCGCGGCCGGAGCCGTTCATCCACATGTCGATCACCGAGGTGGCGGAGGCCTGCGGGGTCAGCGAGGGGACGATCGTGTCGTTCTGCCGGCGGGTGGGCGTGCGCGGCTTCCAGGAGCTCAAGATCATGCTGGCGCGGGACCTGATCGAGCCGGTCCGGCTGATCCAGGAGGATTTGCATCGCGGCGATGACCCAGCGACCGTCACGGACCACATCTTCGCCGCCCATGCCGCCTCGCTGCAGGAGACGCGGCGACTGCTGTCGATGGACGCGCTGGCGCAGGCGGCGAAGCTGCTGCGCGAGGCGCGGCGGATCGAGATCTACGGCATCGGCAGCTCGGCGCCGGTGGCGCAGGACCTCTCCTATCGGCTGCTGCAGCTCGGCCTCGCCGCGAATGCCATCGTCGACTCCCATGTCCAGGCCGTCAGCGCCGGGATGACCGGGCCTGAGGTCGCGACCGTCACCGTGTCGCATTCCGGCAGCACGGTCGAGACCGTGCTCGCGACCCGGCTGGCGCAGGCGGCGGGCGCGCGGACCATCGGCATCACCCGGCTCGGCAAGTCGCCGCTGGCGGCGCATTGCGAGGTGCTGCTCTACACCGTCGCCAACGAGACGCGCTACCGCCCGGAGGCGATGAGCAGCCGCGTCGCGCAGCTCGCGATCATCGACACGCTGGTCAGCTGCTGCGCGCTGACCGACACCGAACGCTCGGTCGAGAAACTGCAGCACGCGGCGCGCATCCTGTCCGAGAAGCGCTACTGACATCCGCAGCCCGCGCGCGAACTAATAGTCCTTCAGCAGCCGCTCGATGTAGTCGAGTTCGAGCTGCGGCCGTGACTGATCGCCGAGGCGGCGGCGCAGTTCTTCCAGAATGCGGCGGACGCGCTGGACGTCGATTTCGCCGGGGATCTTCTGCGAGAAATCGTCGATGTCGCGGCCGGGATGCATCGGGCGTCCGAGCGGATCGGTCTGCTGCGCGCCCTGCTGGCGGCCGGCGCGCTGGCCGGGGCCGTCGCCCGGCTGGTCGCCGTCGCCCTGCTGCATCGCCTCGGCGAGGCTCTTGGCGCCCTTGCGCAGCGCATCGAGCGCCTTGCCCTGCGACTCCACCGCACCGTCGGCATTGCTGTCGCCGAGCTGGCTGCCGGCATCGCCCATCGCGCCGTCGGCCTCGTCGAGACCGTCGCCGGCATCGCCCTGCTCGCCTTGATCCCCCTGCTCGCCCTGCTGACCCGGCTGCCCCTTCTGGCCTTTCTGACCCTTCTGTCCCTTTTCGCCCTTCTGGCCCATGCCGCGCTTGGCGAGCTGCTCCTGCAGCTGCTTGAGCCGGTCGCGCAGCGCCTGCTGGTCCTGCTGCAGGTCGCCCATGCTCTGGTCCTGGTCGCCCTGCTGGCCCTGCTGCTGCCTGCCACGGTTGCGCCGGGAGTCCTGGCCCTGCTTGAAGGTCTTGTCGCGAAGCTGCTGCTGCTTGCGGATCATGTCGCCGAGCTCGTTGAGCGCCTGCTCCATGTCCTGGTCGCCGCCCTGCCCCGGCTGCGCCATCTGCAGATTTTCCAGCATCTGCTGCAGCTGCTCGAGCAGCTCGCGCGCGCCCTCCTTGTCGCCCTGGCGCGACAGCCGCTCCATGCGGTCGATCATGTTCTGCAGGTCCTGCTGGCGCATGACCTTGGTGTTCTGGTCGAGCGGCCGCTGCGCCATCTGCGGATTGTTGCGCAGCTGCTCGGCGAGCTGGCGCATGTAGTTGTCCATCGCCTTGCGCAGGTCTTCGGCGAGCTTCTTGATCTCCTCGTCGCTGGCGCCGCGCTCCAGCGCCTGCTTCAGCGCGTCCTGTGCCGCGCGTAGCGCCTTATCGACGTCAGAGATGTTGCCGTCCTCGATCGTGACCGCGAGCGCCCACAGGCTCGCCACCACCTCGCGCAGGGCATCGTCGGTGCGGGCCGCCTCGAGCTGGTGCGTGACCGAGCGCAGGCCGAGATACTGGCCGAGCTCCGGCGAGAACAGTTCAGGCGCGATCGCCAGCGCATCGAGCGCGGTGAACACGTCGCCGTTGCGGTTGCCGTCGAGCGCCAACAGGCGCCGCTGCTCGATCAGCGCCCGCGCCAAGGGTTTTGTGAACAGCCGCTCGGGCAGCCTGGTCTCGAACGGCTCGCTGGTGCCCTCGTTGCCGGCCTCGTCCTTGGCCGTGAGGGTCAGCGTGACGTCGGCGCCGGCATAGGGGTCCTCGCTCAGATCCTTGACGGTCTGGCCGAGGCCATTGCGGGTGCGCGCGTTCGGCAGCACCAGCGGAAACTCCGGCGGCTGGAACAGCGGCCGCGCCGCTTGCGCGTCCGGCTTGGTCTCGGCGGCGCGTGCGGCAACCTTGGCGCGGGCTTCGGTGACACCGTAATCATCCTCGATCTTGTAGGACAGTTTCAGCGAGCCGCGCGCCTGGCGCTCAGGGTCCTTGGCCATGCTGATGACCGGCGGCTTGTCCGGCGTCGCCGCGAACACCCATTGCGGCTGGCCCGCCGGCGCGCGCACATGCACGGTGCCGTCGGACTTGATGACATAGTGCTTCTCGGTGGTTCCCTTCGGCGCGGCCTCGCCGGCGGCGACCTCGTTCGCCGCGGCCTCCGTCACGCCGCCACCGGTGATGACGTCGAGCGTGCCGCCGCTGGAGCGGATGATCAGGGTCGAGCCGGCGGGCACCACGATCGGGCCGTTCGCCGGCACCGCGCCTTCCTTGTTGGCGGCGGACAGGATGATCGGCGGCTTCGCGGTATAGAGCGGCGGCTTGACCCAGGCATCGACGCGGATCGCGACCGGCGTCATCACGCCGTTCCAGTCGAACGCGGAAGCCACGCGCATCGGCCGCTCGTCGCCAGCGGCAAAATAGGTCGCGACCAGCAGCACGACGACCAGCGCGCGCACCGCCCAGGGATCGTGCAGCAACAGCCGCGGCCGCGGCGTGCCGGCGCGGATGCGCTGGACGGACGCGAGCGTGCGCTCGCGCTGCGCCTGCCACAGCGCCTGCGCGATCGGATCCTTGCTGGTGAGCGTATCGGTGAGCGCGGTGGCCGGGCGATGCGCGATGCCGGAGCCGCGATCGAGCCGCGACAGGCCCTCCTCGCGGCTCGGCCAGCGGTACTTCAGGATCGGCACGGCGGCGCCGAGCAAAAGCAGGAGAAACAGCGACACGCCGATCATGCGCGCCGCGAACGGCAGGCCAAGCCACAGCCCGGCCCAGGACACGATCAGGAACAGGCCGATGACCATCAGCAGCCGCGCCAGATGCGGCCAGCCGCGCTCCCAGGCGATGGCATACCGCGCCCGCTTCAGCGCCTGCGCCAGCTTGAGCCGCGCGAGAGCGTCGCTGGACAGCCCATCGCCGGGACGCCGATCGGGAGTGCTGCTTGCCGGCGAGGCCGGCTCGTTCGTGAGGCCGCTCAACAGTCTCTCCAGGTTGCCCGGATGTTCACCCTACCACAAAGGCATCCATGAGGCACGCACCGTGCCAAGACTTTCCCGCCTGCGCAGGCCGTCCACACGGGAGTGTGACCGGGCTGGGTTCCCGGGGAGTTACGGGGCGGCATCTGGGGCCTCATGGTTCGAGACGCGCCGCGCCCGCGACAGTATCGCCGCACATCAGACATCGTCCGGCGCGGCGCTCCTCACCATGAGGGTCAGCAGTGGGACCAGCGCTGACACTCAGCGGCCACTCAGCAGACAACTCGCGCCCCTCACCCTGAGGGCCCGCCGCAGGCGGGCGTCTCGAAGGGCGAGGCCCCCGCTGCCGACCACACGCACCTCATGCACATGCGTTCTCGCGGCGCCTTTGCACCCGAGCTATCCAAGAATTCGTCACCCTCCTCAAACAGAGGGCGCAGGGAAGGCCAGGTGCCGACTGGCACCTGCGGTCCGCGTGCAACAAATAAGCACGCGGCAGAACCACAGGCTCAGCCGGGATCACCCGGCCTTCCCTGCGCGATGGTGTTACGACTTATACGCGCTCTTCCCGGGGACCGGCTTGTTGGCCCCGTCGCGGACGACACGTCATCGCCCACTTGGCATCAGCACCGGGATGCCAGAACCACGCGACTTCCTCGTCGCACCGGGATCGTTCGTCCGCGCGAGCAAGCCCGCGCTGCGTCCCCATGCGCCCACCGCATCCCGCACCCGACGTCCGTGACGATCGCGAAGCGCCCCCTCAACGGGACGGGATGCGAGGGAGTAGAGCATGATTTCGGATAAAGCGCAATAGAAATCTTCTGGGTGGAGGGCTCGGCAAAGGCCAGCGCGCTAACAATGCTACTGAGTTGGCTAACCAAGCGGCAAAATTGGCGGACATTGGGGCTGCGGGGTTGATTTTTCAGAACGGCGCGCCACAACATACACGCGGAAGAGGAGCACGCCGACATGTCGACGATCGTGGTTCGCGCGACTTGGGACCCGGAAGCCAGCTATTGGGTGGCCGAGAGCCCTGACGTGCCCGGCCTCGCCACCGGCGCCGCCACACTGAATGAGCTGGCCGCCAAGATCCCCGGTATCATCCAGGACCTGCTCGAAAACGCCGACGCTTCCGGCGTGACCGAGACCGAAATCCCCATTGAGATCATCGCCTCGATCTCAACGAAGGTGCGCGCCCACTTGGCCGCATGAAGAGCTTCACACCCGAGCTCAAGAAGATCCTGCGCGAAGCAGGATGCGAGTTCGTCAGGCATGGACGCGGCGACCATGAGATCTGGCAAAGCCCGATCAACGGCCACCGCTTCGTCGTCGACAATGCCATTCCCTCGCGCCACCTCGCCAACGCTGTTCTGAAACAGGCAGGATTACCGAAGGCGTTCTGACGACCAATCCCTTCGGAAGGCAGCTATGCATTTGACTCCTGCATCTTGCGGCCTTGGCCTTTATCCAGTGTACTACGACCGCAATCCCCCGAGCACTATCTCACCACTGAAAGCGATCGGCATCATCATCGGAATCGACACCGTCGCGAAGATAATGCTGCGAAAGCTGATCGAGCACAGCCGACGTGTGCGGCCACTCGAGACGAAGGTCCCTTGCAAGCTTGCGATAGTTTTTGGCCAAGTCACGCTCTTGTATGCCGCCATCAGTAGGTCGGCGCCAAGTCGCACCTCTCTTGTTGACGACACCCAAATAGAATCCACGCTCAATTGAACGACTGCCAACATGTTCGATGAGTTCTCGCACTGCCGTGCAGGGCCACGTTCCATCATCGTCGGCCGGTGAATACGCAAACAGCCTTCCGATATGCTGGTCGGCCACCTCGGAGCGGTCGGCATCCGCAGCCAGTATTCGTGCAGCCTTCACCCAGGCATCGAGCATGGCGCCATCCACCTTGTTCTCGGACCGTCCGGGGATTTCATGCCAATCGTTAAGTAGTCTGTAGGCATGACCTGCGATGGCCGCTTCTCGTTTTTTCTGCTCTTCTGACGCCGGATCACTCTCCTGCAGCTCTTCATGGTCGCCTGCCTTGCGCGGCCGATATATCACCGACAGAATCTGAACGAAGAGCTGGGGCGTAGTCGACAGAGCTCTCCGTAAAGTGGTCGGCGGCCGCTTCGAGCGCTGCAACACGTTCAGAAAGCTCCACTCCAACCGAGCCATTTCCGTTTCGGGTACGTCTCCGCTATCATCGAGGCACTGAAAGATCCGTTCGACGTGATACTGAAACATCGATGATTCATTGTGATCGTTTGAATTCGCACTCTGCTTCAAAGCGCCATCAAGAATGCGTACCAAAAGAGAGCTCGGCAGCCCTTCCAAATGATGACCGGCGAGATGGATGCAATCGCGCCCGCGACCAACAGCGAGCAGTTTCTCGATTGCCGAGACTATCGCCTCTTGCGTTCCCTGAATCCAGTGGGAACCCAGCCGAGTCCAGTACAGTCTATCGACGTCATCCCCTAAGCTCGACGCTCTCTGCATAAAATGCTCAGACTTCGGCAACGATAGCAGAATGCGCAAAAGCGCTTCGTTACCCCATCCTTCGGCTACAGCCCGGCCAATCAAGCGGTCGCCCCATGCATCACCTTTAGAGGAATTGAGGGTAATGATAATACCGTGGGCAAGATTCCAGCTCTTGTCGTCGCCAGCAAGAATTCCGCTGGCCAAGATTTCTTCAATCGCTGCATCATCTGCAACCTGTGCGACGGCGCGACCAATCAAGCCCGCCTCTTTGACGAGGCGTGCGAGCGTGAAGATGTCTTCAACACTGCCGTCAATCATCAAACTTGAAATGGCAGTGCGCCTCGCTTCGTTCGACGCTTCAATGTTGCGCTCCCAGGCGTACGCCGACAGCGGATTGAGAAGCGGTGCTTGTTCGTTCTCGAAGAGCCATTCAATCTTCTTGAACTTGTCGAAAGGAGCCAATGCAGTATAGACAGCCTCGAGCTCGTCCAATTCAGTTTCGGGGAGAGACCAATCGCTCTCTTCGAATTGACGGTGATGGTTGATCAACGCACGCAGAGCCCGTTGAATATTCGCTCTATCCTCATCATTGATAATCTTGCTGTCAGTCGCCAGCAACTTCTTGATGGCCGATTCTCGAAGATCGGGCGCCCATGCATCAAAGCCCTCGATCAGCTGCACCCAACGCGCGCTACTGATCCCCACATCATCCAGAAGCCAATCGCCGATTTGCTTCGCGCCGGAGAAATAAAGGGCGTCCGTAATTGGCTCGGGGTCTTCTTCGGTGAAATCCCGCCACCGCGGAACCGGCGCGGGGTCGACCGTGTCGTGGGGGCGTGGATATAGACCGAGCAGTAAACTCCACGACACCTCGGGCTCCGTCTTGCGCAATCGATTTAGCACTTTCAGCCGATCCTGCAGCGACGCGTTTGTTTGTGGGCACCAGAGAACGAAAACTTCCCGCAGGCTTCGTGCTGGCCGATTTCCCCAGCGGCCACCGGGATCCAGCGCCGTCAATCTAGCCAGCAATGCGGCTGCCCTCGCGAGGTAGTCTCTGCTCCAGGCGAGGGTTTCGAGCGCCCAGAGCAAATTTGCGTGGTAGGCGGAACCTCCCATCGGACCTCCGCCTTCAACGAACAGCTCAAGGATTGGCTTTGAATTGGTGTTCAGGCTGTCTTCGACAGCACCCAAGAATTCTTCAGGTGACGCCTCTGCGAGAACCTGAAGCTGGCTGGATAGCGACCACCAGCGTACGGCGTCGGCCTCGCGAAGGAGGCCTCTGACGATTGCTGCACCGCGAGCATCGGCGTGCGGGACGGCGGTGACTTGCTTTCCAAAGACATTCAGCAAAACCAAAGTTTCCGAAATGCCGGACTGTAGAAGCCCGGAATAGGCGGGCCGTTGTCCGTTGACGCCAGCCATCCAGCGCTCGTCCGGCGCCATATTGAAGCGCGGATCGACTGACGTGAGAACAAGGTTGGCAGCTTTGGTAAATCGGTCCAAATCCGCCGCGGTGATATTCCGCGCGATCCGGAACCAAGCATCCCGCGGAGAGGCGATTTTCCAGCAGTTGCCAGCTTTGCGAAGGGGGCTGTCGGCCATGCTGAGAAGAGGCGTAAGAGCCGCAGATACCTTCTCATAACTTGCTCCCGCCAATTCCTCGACGATTTGTCGATCGCCCTCTTGCCCCTCATCCCAGGCACCGGCGAGCAACGCCGGCATTAACGCTCTCGCGGCCTCGGCGGTCGCCCATTCCGGCACCTTGTAGGACGGCGCCGCAGGAATAAGGCGGCGAAGAATGGTCAGGCTTCGCCCAGAGTCGTGGGCGAAATTCCTGGCATCGCGCTCCGCCAAACCCATCTTTTCAAGTTCGTTTTCGATGGCATAGCGAGTCGGACGTTCGAGGATTAGCGCCTCCGACGGAGTTCCGATGTTGGAGCCGAACGCAAGAAAGACGTAGTGTCCCTTTTCGACGAGATGCATTGCCAGTCCAGCGTCTGGCTCATCCAGAACAATTATCAGAGGTGTCGCAACGTCCGCCAACGATCTAGCCGCGTTGGCATCTGCGGCAACAATAGCCCTGGTGTGGTAGAAATCGCGATTTCCCTCCGGCAACTGTTCGATCGAAGCATAGAGGAATGCAATCGCCTCTCCAGGGGCTTCCGCTTGCACAGATATTGCGCTTGCTTCAGCATAGAGCCAGTTCAGCAATTTCGTGCCTGCATCCTCGCGATCGACAACAATCAGGTCAGTGCTAAGCGGCGGCTTCGTCGAAAGCGACCATTCACGCCAGACCTCGCACAGCTCACGAACGCCTTCCGGTGCCTTCTCGATCAATCTGGCAAGCCAGAGGCCAACAGCCGGGAAACGTTCGATCCACTGTACGAGATCGACCGCGTCATAGGCTCGTACGTCGCGCCATTGGTTTTCTGCGCGACGCTCCTGAACCCATTCTTCTTTCTGAGCCCAACGCCGCGGCGTAACAAAAACGAACGTAGTTTCTGCCGGATTGAGGTCAAGCGCATCTTTGGTTCGGTGCTTATAGTCCTTGTCGGCCTTTCTCCTCGGACCGCGATCAGTACCGAGCTCCCAGCCCGACCAACCGGCGGGAACTTGGTCAGTGGCGATCTCGACCCTGCATTGCCCATCCCACCCATGCATCTGCACGCTGTCGCCCGATGGAAAGCGCAGCTCGGGGAAGTAGCCTTTTTCCGCGAGTATCAGTCGCCGGACTAGCTCTGGCAACATGGACTGCCCGTCTCGACGGTCGGCCCAATGATCAAGGTCCGTTTCGGTTATCCAGCGGATCGGCCGAAGCTTGTCAGCGGTGACATTTGAACGACTGCTCACCGCGTAGGTTGGCCCGGCAACTGCGCCGCCCGCGGGAAATGAAATGCCCGCCGACTCAAGGGCACCACGAATAGCATCCAGGTTATTGGGAACAGGCGAGCGGCTCCTGCGCTCGAAATCGGCCAGCGTCGAAGTCGCAACACCGGCTCTCCCAGCCAAATCCGCCTGCGACCATCCCAAGAGTGCTCGAGCAGCCTTGACCTGCACTGGCGTCAGTGCCGGACCCTGCTCAGTCGGCTCGTGTATCATCTCTATGACCTCATATTTTTAATAGGAGGTAGCCGATCAGCTTGGGGGTAGCAAGCGCCGCCTGTTCACGTTCTGTTTATCGCTGCGCCTGAGACTCAAGGACGATGCAATGCCGGCCCAAGTCGGCCCGAGCCGAGCTCGATCCAGAGGGCGTGCCTGATGGATACGTATTTGACCTAAGACCATCGACACGGGTGGCGTTACTTGGGTTCGCTCGGCACAACCTCAATGGAAATTAGCGCGGCCTCACAACCACAGCGCCGGCGTATCCATCGCAATCGACCCCCGACCTCGATCCGCAACCAGACCACCGCCGCCTGCTCGCCCCGACCTCACGGCCAGACCGGCGCCCCCTCCAGCCCCGCAGTCTCCGGCAGCCCGCAGATCAGGTTCGCATTCTGCACCGCCTGCCCGGCGGCGCCCTTGCCGAGATTGTCGACGACGCCCATCGCGATCACCAGGTTGCGGTCGGGGTCGGCGGCGTAGCTGACGAAGGCGAGGTTGGAGCCGGTGGCCCATTTGGTCTGCGGCGGCGTGTCGGTGACGCGGACGAAGGCGCTGTCACGATAGAAGCGGCGGGCGGCGTCGAGGCATTGCGCCGTGGTGGCGCGACCGCGGGCGTAGATGGTGGCGAGGATGCCGCGCGTCATCGGCACCAGATGCGGCGTGAACACGAGGCCTGTGGCGCTGCCGCCGCTGAGCCGCGCGATCGTGCGTTCGATCTCGGGCATGTGGACGTGCCGGAGCAGGCCGTAGGGGATCAGGTTCTCGTTGCTCTCGGCGTAGCCGAATTTGCTGTCGCCGCCGCGGCCGGCGCCGGAGATACCGGTCTTGGCGTCGATCACGATGGTCTCGGGCGAGATCAGTTGCGCGGCGAGCAGCGGCGCCAGCGGGGTCAGCGCCGCCGCCGGGAAGCAGCCGGGATTGGCGATGCGGGTCTGGCCCGTGATCTCGTTCGGCCAGACGTCGGCGAGGCCGTAGGTCCAGCCGTCGGCGTAGCGGTGGTCGCCGCCGATGTCGACGATCTTCACGTGGCCTGGCACGCGCGCCAGCGCCTCCCGCGAGGCGCCGGTGGGGAGCGAGGCGAACAACACGTCGAGCGGCGGCAGCGCTGTGGGGTCCCACTTCTCGATCACGAGATCGGCGAGTTTTGCGGGCACGCCGGGGAAGCGCGCCGCCAGACGCTGGCCGGCGCTGCCCTCGCCCGCGGCGTAGACCAGCTCGAATGCGGGATGCCCCGCGACCAGGCGCATCGCCTCGCCGCCGCCAAAACCGGAGATGCCGACGATGCCGATGCGAATGCTCATGGGGGGTCCTATTGGTGGAGCGGAAGAACTTTAGCTCGGCGGAAGCTGCGTAGGTGAGAAAGCAGAAGGCCGGTCTGCCGGCGATATTCGTTGTTGGCTGGATGATTGATGCCTAAGCAGTAGTCAATTGAAGCAGAACTCCAGATAATCCGAACAATATCGCCAATGACACTGATAGAGCCAAACGCCTACGGCGCCGTTGGCATCTCTCAGAAAGAGCGGGATGTAAGAGCGCTAACAGAGACAATGTGGATCTGCTCACCAAGTCCATGCTCTGGCAATGATCTTCCCGCCACTCCTTGAAAAACATTGTCTGTTGGTAGGCTGCCACGATCAGCATCGAAGCTGTTCCAAGGAATAAGGAGAGGTCAGCTATCGAAAGCAACGCCTTCATCCCTCAACAATCCGCATTCTGTCGAGTTGCCGTGCCTAAGACCGCGCCATAGGCGACTCAAGTCACGGGCCACCACGCGCAAACAACTTGCCCTCACAGCCACGGCGCCGGTGTATCCATCGCGATCAGTTGCTCGACCTCGATGCGCGGGCGGATCACGGCGGACTGGTCGCCCTTGACCAGCACCTCGGGGACCAGCGCGCGGGTGTTGTAGGTGCAGGCCTGGACGGCGCCGTAGGCGCCTGCGGTCATGATGGCGAGGAGATCGCCGGGCTTGGGCTCGGGCAGCGCGCGGTCGAGGGCGAGGTAGTCGCCGCTTTCGCAGACCGGGCCGACGACATCGGCCACGAAGGCGGGCGCGTTCGGCGCGGCCTGCTTCACGGGCAGGATGTCGTGATGCGCCTCGTAGAGCGTCGGGCGGATCAGGTCGTTCATCGCGGCGTCGATGATGACGAAGTTCTTGGCCTCGCCGTGCTTCACATAGATCACCTTGGCGACCAGGATGCCGGCATTGCCGACGATCATGCGGCCGGGCTCGAACATCAGCGTGCAGCCGAGATTGTGGCTGACGCGCTTGACCATCGCGGCATATTCCGCGGGCTCCGGCGGCACGGCGCGGTCCATGTGATAGGGGATGCCGAGGCCGCCGCCGAAATCGACATGGGAGATGTCGTGGCCGTCGGCGCGCAGGGTCTGCACGAAGTCGGCGAGGATGCGGAACGCGGTTTCCATCGGACCGAGATCGGTGATCTGGCTGCCGATATGGACGTCGACGCCGGTGACCTTGATGCCCGGCATCTTCGCCGCGCGGGCGTAGACGCGGCGGGCGTGGTCGAGCGGAATGCCGAACTTGTTCTCCGACTTGCCGGTCGAGATCTTGGCGTGCGTGCCGGCATCGACGTCCGGGTTGACGCGGATGGAGATGCGGGCTGTGTGACCCGTTTCGACCGCGAGACGCGCCAGCAGATCGAGCTCGGGCTCGGACTCGATGTTGAGGCAGTGGATGTCTGCGACGAGCGCGGCGCGCAGCTCGGCCTCGGTCTTGCCGACGCCGGAGAACACGATTTTCCGCGAGGGGATGCCGGCCGCCAGCGCGCGCTTCAATTCGCCGCCGGAGACGACGTCGGCGCCAGCGCCGAGGTTTGCCAGCGTGCGCAGCACCGACTGGTTGGAATTGGCCTTCATCGCGTAGCAGATCAGCACGTCCTGGCCGGCGAAGGCGTCGGCGAACACGCGATAGTGCCGCTCCAGGGTGGCGGTGGAGTAACAGTAGAACGGGGTGCCGACGGTGGCGGCGAGATCAGCGAGATTGACGTCCTCGGCGTGCAGCACGCCGTCGCGGTAGTCGAAATGGTTCATGGGTCAGGTCCGCGCGCGGGGCTGCGAGAATGGGAGATTGTGGCGGCGAATTGCCGGGAAATGGCAGGCATTGTCAATTGACGCTGCCAGCCTCCCCCTCCAGGGGAGGGTGAAGCGGCGCGCGCGGAGTTCGCTTGTGCCCGGCTATCTCTCCGGCGTCATGCCCGGGCTTGACCCGGGCATCCACGCCCACCGCGGATGCCGAACGACGTGGATGGCCGGGTCAAGCCCGGCCATGACGAGAGGGGAGGCCCGGGACCAGATCGTTGGGCCGGTGAGGATCAGACGGCGTCGTCGCGCCGCACCGCCCCTATTTGCTGTCCAGCAGCGGATCCAGGAAGAACGGTTTCTTCTGGCCGCGCGTCGCCGCGGGGGCGGCGTCGGCGCCGTAGCCGGAATTGAACAGGCCGGGCTTGTTGGCGGCGTCCGTCGCGGTGTCGGCGGGCGCCGCGGACATCTGCGGGGCCGGCGGGGAATTGGCCGGCAGGTCCAACGGGCCCTTGCGGCCGCAGGCGGCCAGCAGAAGGGCTGAAGCGCCCAGGACGAGCAGGACCCGGGCGGCGGAGGTTGGACGGCGAGCGCGATTCACGTGTGAAATCCCCATGCGGGCGGCACCATACAGAGAATGCACCGGCCTGACGAGTGCGGGAGTGCCACGCCAGGACGATCAAATTGCGGCGATCGAATTTCGGGCGACCCCCCCTACTTTCGCTGCTTTTCCAGCCGCTTCAGCCAGGCCTTGGCCTGCGAGGCGACGTTCTTCGGCGCGGTGCCGCCGAAGCTGGTGCGGCTCTTCACGGAGGATTCCACACTGAGCACGCCGAGCACGTCGGCGGTGATCTTGGGCTCGACCTCCTGCATCGCCTTCAGCGGCAGCTCGTGCAGCGCCACGCCCTGCTTCGACGCCAGCGCGACGATGCGGCCGGTGACGTGATGGGCCTCGCGGAACGGCATCTTGAGGGTGCGGACCAGCCAGTCGGCGAGATCCGTGGCGGTGGCATAGCCCTCGCCGGCGGCGGCCTTCATCCGGGCCTCGTCCGGCACCAGGTCGAGCGCCATACCGGTCATGGCCCTGATCGCCAGCGACAGCGCGGCGAACGCCTCCATCGCGCCCTGCTTATCCTCCTGCATGTCCTTCTGGTAGGCGAGCGGCAGGCCCTTCATGACGATCAGGAGGCCGTTGAGCGCGCCGATGACGCGCCCTGTCTTGGCGCGGACCAACTCGGCGGCGTCCGGATTGCGCTTCTGCGGCATGATCGAGGAGCCGGTGGTGAACTTGTCCGACAGCTTGATCAGGCCGACCAGCGGCGAGGTCCAGATCACGATCTCCTCGGCGAAGCGCGACAGGTGCACGGCGCAGATCGATGCGGCCGAGAGCGTCTCCAGCACGAAGTCGCGATCGGAGACGGCGTCGAGCGAATTGGCCATCGGGCGGTCGAAGCCGAGCGCTTCCGCGGTGGCGTGGCGGTCGATCGGGAACGAGGTGCCGGCGAGCGCGGCGGCGCCCAGCGGGGATTCATTGAGGCGCTTGCGGGCGTCGAGGAAGCGGCCGCGGTCGCGGCCGGCCATCTCGACATAGGCGAGGAGATGGTGGCCGAAGGTGACGGGCTGGGCGGTCTGCAGATGGGTGAAGCCGGGCATCACGGTGCCGGCATGGTCGAGCGCGCGGGACGCCAGCGCGTGCTGGTAGGCGGCGAGCGATGCGTCGATGTCGTCGATGGTGTCGCGCACGAACAGGCGGAAATCGGTCGCGACCTGGTCGTTGCGCGAGCGCGCGGTGTGCAGCCGGCCGGCGGCGGGGCCGATCAGCTCGGACAGCCGGCTCTCGACGTTCATATGAATGTCTTCGAGCGCCCGCTTGAACTCGAACGAGCCCTTGGTGATCTCTGACAGGATCGTGTCTAGACCCTTCCCGATATTTTTCGCATCACCTGCCGTGATGATGCCCTGGGCGGCGAGCATGGCGGCGTGCGCCTTGGACGCGGCGATGTCCTGCGCGTAGAGGTGGCGATCGACGTCGATCGAGACGTTGATGTCCTCCATGATCTCGTCGGGACGTTCCGTGAACCGGCCGCCCCACATCTTGTTGCTCATGCCTGCCGCTCTTAAACCTTGATGACCGCGTCTGGATGGGACACACCGCTTGGATGCCCCGAAATTCGCGCCTCTGATAGCCGCAACCGACCCGAGATGACAAACGATAAGCCAGAGCCGTCCCCTGCCCGCCCCGCCTCGCGCGGCAGAACCGTGCTTGCCGCCGGCGCCGTGGCCGTCGTCGCCGTGGCCGGCATCGCGGCGGTTTCGTTCGGCGGACTGTTGAAGGGCAAGCCGTCCGGGGACCAGGCGTGCGAGGCGGCGGTCAAGACCGCGGCCCGGATCGCGCCGCTGATCAGGGGCGAGGTGGCGGCGCTGACGGCGGCAACGACGCCGCTGCGGCTGCCGGATCTGGCCTTCGAGGACGCCTCGGGCGCGGCGAAGAAACTGTCGGACTTCCGCGGCAAGACGGTACTTTTGAACCTCTGGGCGACTTGGTGCGTGCCCTGCCGCAAGGAGATGCCGGCGCTGGACGGGCTGCAGGCCAAGCTCGGCAGCGACGCCTTCCAGGTGGTCGCGGTCAACATCGACACCCGCGACCCGGAGAAGCCGAAGACGTTCCTCGCCGACGCCAAGCTGACGCAGCTCGCTTATTTCAGCGATGCGAAGGCCAAGGTGTTCCAGGATCTCAAGGCGGTCGGCCGCGCGCTGGGCATGCCGACCTCGGTGCTGGTCGACGGCAATGGCTGCGAGATCGCGACCATCGCGGGACCGGCCGAATGGGACAGCGCCGACGCGCTCAAGCTGATCCAGGCGGCGACGTCGAAGGCCGCCGCGGGGCTGTAGACCTATCCCCACGGCCGTCATTCCGGGGCAGCCCGCAGGGCTGAACCCGGAATCTCGAGATGAGTCCGACGAACTCTGGATTCCGGGTTCGATGCTGCGCATCGCCCCGGAATGACCGTGGATCAGGGAGGAAGGCCCCTCGCGCTCAGGCCGCGATGTTCAGGTTGCCGCCGACGCCGGGGCCGACATTGGCGAGCGACAGGGTCTGCTGGGCACCGCCGAGCAGCGTCAGGACGGCGTCCTTCTGCGCGTCCAAATTCTGCTTCAAGACCGACGTCGCGACCTGCTGCTGGGTCGCACTCGCCTGCTGCGCCATGACCGCAGCCACCAAGCTCATATCCATACGCACATACCTCGTCTGAGCTGAACGGTAACCGATCAGCCTTAACGAAGCGTGTGGATCGTTTCAGATTGTTTCAGCGGGTCGGCACCGGCTTGGGGCCGCGATAGTCGTAGAAGCCGCGCTGCGTCTTGCGGCCGAGCCAGCCGGCCTCGACATATTTCACCAGCAGCGGACACGGCCGGTACTTGGAGTCGGCCAGGCCCTCATGCAGCACCTGCATGATGGAGAGACAGGTATCCAGGCCGATGAAATCGGCCAGCTCGAGCGGCCCCATCGGGTGATGCGCGCCGAGCTTCATCGCCGCATCGATCGCCTCGACGTTCCCCACGCCCTCGTACAGCGTGTAGATCGCCTCGTTGATCATCGGCAGCAGCACGCGGTTGACGATGAAGGCCGGAAAATCCTCGGAGACGGCGACCTGCTTGCCGAGCCGTCCGACGAACTCCTTGGCCGCCTCGAAGGTGGCGTCGTCGGTGGCGATGCCGCGGATCAGCTCGACCAGTTCCATCAGCGGAACCGGGTTCATGAAATGAATGCCGATGAAGCGTTCGGGGCGATCGGTGCAGGCTGCCAGCCGCGTGATCGAGATCGAGGAGGTGTTGGAGGCGATGATCGCCTCGGGCTTCAGGACCGCGCAGAGATCGTGGAAGATCTTGCGCTTGATGTCCTCCTTCTCGATCGCGGTCTCGATGACCAGATCGCAATCGGCCAGACCGTCGAGGCTTTCCGTGATCGAGATCCGGCCGAGCGCCTGGCTGCGCGCCTCCTCGGAGATCACCTTCTTGGCCACCTGGCGGGTCAGGTTGCCGTTGATGGTCGCCATGCCCGATTTCAACCGGTCGGAGGTCACGTCGTTGAGCACCACGTCGAGCCCGGCCAGCGCAGCGACATGCGCGATGCCGTTGCCCATCTGTCCTGCGCCGATCACACCGAGCTTGTTGATCTGAGCCATGTCGTCATCCACCGGAACGGCGCGAGGTCGGCGCCCATCCATGCCTTAACAGATGAAACACCGGCCGCGACAGTCCCATGCGCGGCCGGTGTGTAGGGTCTTACTTGCCGAGCGCGTCCGTCAGCTCGGGAACCGCCTGGTAGAGATCCGCCACCAGGCCGTAATCGGCGACCTGGAAGATCGGCGCGTCCTCGTCCTTGTTGATCGCGACGATCACCTTGGAGTCCTTCATACCGGCGAGATGCTGAATGGCGCCTGAAATGCCGATGGCCACGTACAGCTCCGGCGCGACCACCTTGCCGGTCTGGCCGACCTGCCAGTCGTTCGGCGCGTAGCCGGCATCGACCGCGGCGCGCGAGGCGCCGACGCCGGCCCCGAGCTTGTCGGCGAGCGGCTCGATGTACTTGGCGAAGTTCTCGCGGCTCTGCATCGCGCGGCCGCCGGAGACGATGATCTTGGCCGAGGTCAGCTCGGGACGATCGCTCTTGGCGACCTCCTCGCCGACGAAGCTCGACAGCGCCGGATCACCGGCCGCCGCCACCGTCTCGACCGAGCCGCTGCCGCCTTCGCTCGCCGCAGCGGCGAAGGTCGAGGTGCGCACGGTGATGACCTTCTTGGCGTCCTTGGACTTCACGGTCTGGATCGCGTTGCCGGCATAGATCGGCCGCTCGAACGTGTCGGGCGCGACCACCTTGATGATCTCCGACACCTGCATCACGTCGAGCAGGGCGGCGATGCGCGGCATCACGTTCTTGAAGCGCGAGGTCGCGGGCGCGACGATCGCGTCGTAGTTCGCGGCGAGCTTGACGACGAGGTCCGCGAGCGGCTCGGCGAGATCATGCGCATAGGCCGCATCGTCCGCGAGCAGCACCTTCTTGACGCCGGCAAGCTTGGCGGCGGCGTCCGCCGCGCCGTTCGCACCTTGGCCCGCGACCAGCACGTCGACATCGGCGCCGAGCGCGGCAGCCGCCGTCAGCGCCTTGTTGGTCGCGTCCTTGATCCCGGCATTGTCGTGTTCGGCAATCAGCAGCGTGGCCATCAGAGCACCCCCGCCTCGGTCTTGAGTTTGGAAACGAGCTCGGCGACGTCCTTCACCTTGACGCCGGCCTTGCGGCCCGCCGGCTCAGTGGTCTTGATCACTTCTAGCCGCGGCGTGAGATCGACACCGGTGTCGGCGGCGGTCTTCTCGGCGATCGGCTTCTTCTTCGCCTTCATGATGTTCGGCAGCGACGCGTAGCGCGGCTCGTTGAGGCGCAGATCGGTGGTGACGATCGCCGGTCCCTTCAGCTTCACGGTCTGCAGGCCGCCGTCGACCTCGCGGGTGACCTTGAAGTCGGCCCCTTCGACCTCGAGCTTGGAGGCGAAGGTCGCCTGCGCCCAGCCGAGCAGCGCGGCGAGCATCTGGCCGGTCTGGTTGCTGTCGTCGTCGATCGCCTGCTTGCCGAGGATGATCAGGCCGGGCTGCTCTTCCTGCGCCACGGCTTTCAGGATCTTGGCGACCGCCAGCGGTTCCACGTTGCCTTCGGCCTTGACCAGGATGCCACGGTCCGCGCCCATCGCGAGCGCGGTGCGGATCGTCTCGGACGCCTGCGCGGGCCCGATCGAGACCACGACGACCTCGGTGGCCTTGCCAGCTTCCTTCAGCCGCAGCGCTTCCTCGACGGCGATCTCGTCGAACGGATTCATCGACATCTTGACGTTGGCGAGCTCAACGCCCGATCCGTCGCTCTTGACGCGGACCTTGACGTTGTAATCGACCACCCGCTTGACCGGCACCAGAACCTTCATCGATCCTCTTTCGCTCTAAATTGTCCGGGGTTGACCTTTCGGGCGCGGAACCTAAAGCGCCCGTACCCCCCGGTCAACGCGCGAGGGGTGAAAAAAGCAAGCTCGCACGCCGCCGGGTTAACGGTTCTGCCCGGGCACCCACAACACGTCGCCGGCGCCGTTCCGGTTGGCGGCGCGGCTCGCCACGAACAGGAAATCCGACAGCCGGTTCATATAACGAATGGCAGCCTCGCTGACCGGCTCGTCGGGCTTGCCCGCGAGTTCCGCCATGATCCGTTCCGCCCTGCGGCAAATGGTACGCGCGACGTGCAGATGGGCGGCTGCGGGGGTTCCCCCGGGAAGCACGAACGAGGTCAGCGGCGACAGCCGCTCGTTCAGCGTATCGATGTCCCGCTCCAGCCGATCGACCTGGCTGCCGACCACGCGCAGCCGCTCCGCCTTGCCCTCGCGCTGCGGCACCGCCAAATCGGCGCCGAGGTCGAACAGGTCGTTCTGGATCAGGCCCAGCATCGCATCGATCTCGGGCGCTTCGGCGAGATGCAGCCGGACGACGCCGAGGGCAGCGTTGGTCTCGTCCACGGTTCCATAGGCGGAGACGCGCAGGTCGAATTTCGGCCGGCGCTCACCATTGCCGAGCGCGGTCGTCCCGTCATCACCGGTGCGCGTGTAGATGCGATTGAGGACCACCATGCTGTTTTCTCAACGTCCCAGTTTGCCAGCGTCGAAGCGTCTCAGCGTCCCATCGCCCAGATCGCCGCCATGGCAATGACGATCGCGACGAATTGCAGGATCACCCGCCAGCGCATCAGCTTCTGCGACAGATTGGGCGAGCCGCCGCGCGTCATGTTGACGAGGCCGAGAAACAGCACCAGGGCGACCGCGCCGACGGCGATCGGAAGGATGAATTTACCGAGAAGTGAAGCCATTCGCGCTAGATAACACCGCAGACGAAGGAGCGCCATGCCGGATCGGGACGTCCAGGGCTGCAACTTCTGGCTTTTGCATCCGTAATATCGGATTGTAGGAGATCGATTGTTTCGCGGAGTGCAGGGACAGGTGAAGGCGCTTCGCTACATCTTCCACGTCGTCATGGATGCGTTCTACACGTTCCTCGCCGATGACGGCTGGGCGATTGCCAGCCACATCGCGCTGTCCACCCTGATGGCGCTGTTTCCCTTCCTGATCGTGTTGACGTCGCTCGCCGGCTTTCTCGGCTCCAAGGACCTCGCCGACCAGGCCGCCACCCTGATGCTCGAGACCTGGCCGGCGCAGGTCGCGGATGCGCTGACCGGCGAGATCCACGACGTGCTGACCACGACCCGGACCGACGCGCTGACGATCGGTGCCGTTCTCGCGGTCTATTTCGCCTCGAACGGCGTCGAGGCACTGCGGGTCGCGCTCAACCGCGCCTATGGCGTGATCGAGCAGCGCCGCTGGTATTGGCTGCGGCTGGAATCGATCGGCTATACCCTGGTTGCCGCGATCACGGCGCTGGCGATGTCGTTCCTGATCGTGCTCGGCCCGCTGATGCTGGCCACCGCCCGGCGCTATCTGCCGCTGGCGGTCGAGGCCAATGAGCGCTTCGTCAACCTGTCCCGCTATGGCATCACCATCAGCGCGCTGGTCGTCGCGCTGTTCATCCTGCACGCCTGGCTGCCGGCGGGGCGGCGCAGCTTCATGCAGATCATGCCAGGCATCGTCTTCACCTTCGTCGCCTCGCTGGTCTCGGGCATCGTGTTCGGCCAGTACCTGGCGCGCTTCGCCAACAACTACGTCACCATGTATGCCGGACTCGCGTCCGTGATCATCGCGCTGGTGTTCCTGTATTTCATCGCCGCAATCTTCGTGTATGGCGGCGAATTGAACGCCTCGATCATCAAGTCGCGGCTGCCGCGCGGCGTGTCGCTCCAAGAAGCGCAGTCGCTAGAGCCCGCGGTGAAACAGGCTTGAGCAGGAACGCGTCCGCGCCGGCGGCGCGCGAGGCCGCCTCGTCCTCGCCGCGTCCGGACACGCCGATGATCGGGATGGTCCCGTGGGGCGCACCAAGGGCGCGGATCTGGGCGATCGTCTCGATGCCGTTGATGCCGGGCAGCACCATGTCCATCAGCACGGCGTCGTAGCTGCCGGCAGCGACCCGCTCGGGCGCGGCTTCGCCGCGACCGATGAACTCGGCCTGATGGCCGAGCTCGTTGAGGATGGTGTTGAGCACCACGCGGCCGAACGGATTGTCCTCCACCCCGAGGATGCGCAAGGCCCGGGTCGGGACCAAGGTGACGCCATCCTCGCCGCCCTCCGCCGTCGTCTGCGGGACCGCCGCAACGGTCAGCGTGACCGTCAAGGTGAAGGTCGTCCCGCCGCCCTCGTGCGGCTCGACCGCGACATCGCCCCCCATGGCGCGGGCCAGCTGCCGGACCGAGGACAGGCCGAGACCCGCGCCGCCAAAGCGCGAGGCAATCGAGACGTTGGCCTGGCTGAAGGGACGGAACAGCCGCCGGATTTCCTGGAGGGTCAACCCGATGCCGGAGTCGGAGATACGAAAGGCGACCGCGACCTTGCCCTTTGCTGTACTTTTGACGGCTTTTGGCGCCTTGCCGCGCCCGGCCTTGCCGGCCAGCCCGATCTCCAGCGCCACGCCGCCCTGCTCGGTGAACTTCACCGCATTGTCGATCAGGTTTTCCAGCGCCGCACGCAGGCGGACGGGATCGCCGACCACGAGCCCCGGCAAGGACTCTGACAGGTCGACCCTGGCCTCCAGGCCCTTCGCCGCGGCGCGGCCGGACAGCGAGTCGCCGGCAGCCCGTGCCAGCACGCGGAGATCGAACAGATCCTCGCGCAGCAGCGCCCCCGTGGTCTCGTCCTTGGCGGCGTCGACGAACAGGGTCGCCAAGCTGGAGAGGTGCTCCGCGCCGGCCTTGATGGTGTCCACCCAGCGCCGCTCGCGCTCGCCGAGTTCGGATGTGGCGAGCAGGTCGCTGATCGCGAGAATGCCCGTCAGCGGCGTACGGACCTCATGGGCGAAGACCGCGAGCGCGGCCTCGACGACACCGGGCCCAGGCAGGGCGCCATCAGCGGTCTTTGGTCGCGGCTTGCTCGCCTCTTGTCTGGCCGAACTGTATCGGGCTCCGGCCATGCCGGTCACCTGCGGGACGTGCTTCTTCAGAGGCCGCGCCTTCGCGCGCTCTTTCACCGGTGCCGCGGCTGTCGCTTTCGACGACCGCTTAGAAGACGACGGCCTCGAAGAAGTCTTGGACGACTTGGTTTCAGCAAGCGATTTGGTCGTGCCGGCGCGCTTGGCAGCCGGCTTGGCCGGGCGGGCCCGACGCCCCGTACTCGTGTTCCGAACGCGCTTCATCATGGCCCCTGTGACATGAACTCCGAAAAACGAAGGGGCACTTGTCTTGTCATGTCTCGCCGTGCCGCTTTCGATTGAAGCTCCCGATTACCCCGCGCTACCGAGCAGCATGGCACGGTCGTTTCCGGGTGTCACGATGCCCCGGAGGTTGTCCCCTCCGGAAACATGTGGAGACAGCGGGACTTGCGCGAGGACACGGCTAGACCAAGCCGATCCTGTGTCGGATTTCGGCCGGAGAGACGCCTTCCGCGCGCAGAGCGCGCAATCCTGTCGCCTGGCTCGACTTGGAGAGCTTCTGGCCGCGGTCATCGCGAATCAGTTGGTGGTGCCGATAGGTCGGCGCCGGCAGTCCGAGCAGGGCCTGCAAGAGCCTGTGCACGCTGGTCGCATGAAACAGATCCTGACCGCGGACGACCTCGGTCACTCCCTGGAGCGCATCGTCGATCACGACCGAGAGATGGTAGCTGGTCGGCGTCTCCTTGCGCGCCAGGATGACGTCGCCCCAGGCCTCTGGCCGCGCATCCACGCCCCCCGTCTCGCCGGACGGGCCGGCGCCCAACTCATCCCAGCTCAGCCGCCCGGCACGTCCGACCGCGGCGGCCATATCGAGCCGCAGCGCATAAGGCTGGCCGCCGGCGATCAGCTCTGCACGCTGGGCTTCGGACAGGGTTCCGGCGCTTCCCGGATAAAGCGGCGCGCCGTCAGGATCGCGGAGCCAGCCGCCGTGCGCCTCGCGCTCCGCCACCAGGCGGGCGATCTCGGCCCGGCTCTCGAAGCTCGGATAGACCAGCCCCAGCGCCCGCAGCCGGTTCAACGCAGCGCCATAGTCGGCGAGATGCTCCGACTGCCGCCGCACCGGCCGCTCCCAGACGATGCCGAGCCAGGCGAGATCTTCTTCGATCGCCTGCTCGAACTCCGGCCGGCAGCGGGTCTGGTCGATATCCTCGATGCGCAGCAGGAAACGGCCGCCGCTCTCCTGGGCGCGCCGGAAATTCAGCAGCGCCGAATAGGCGTGGCCGAGATGGAGATAGCCGTTCGGGCTGGGGGCAAATCGGAAAACGGGTGGCGTCATGGCGATATCGAGGAAACCAATCCCTGCTTCCCTGCTCCCTGCGCCTCGGATTCCAGACGCTCAACCACGGTCCGGTAAAATTGCTCCGCCTGCTGCATCATCTCGGCCGAACTGCCACGAGCGTCGCCGAAGGCCGACCGGGCCAGTTCGAATTCGACATCGATGAAGTCGGCGACGGCCATCGGCAGCGCCGCGCTGCCAAGCTCATGGGTCAGCGCCTTCCGGCGCAGGAGATCCGCGACCTCTTCGCTCAGCGCGGCGGGCGGATCGCATTCGGCCATCAAGGTCGGGAAATGCATCGGCGCCACGGCTTCGGCCGGATGCAAGCGGAGCCAGCGCAGCGTCGCAGCAGGCCGCAGCGCATAGAAGATCTTCTTCTGCGCCACGCTGGTGCCGTCGCCGAAATACACCCGCCGCTGCCGCTCGCCGAGATGCAGATAATGCCGCGCGATGGCGTCGCGCCTCGCCGCGCCTCTGGCGAAGGCCAGGAAGTCATCACGAAACCAGGCGACGCCGCGATACACCACCGGCGAGCGCAGCCATTCGATGATCACGGCATTGCCCTTCAGCAGAAGACGCAACGCCTTGGCGAGATCCCAGCCATTGGCGTCGAAATCGTCCTGCAGCGGAAACTCGATGACGTCGCGCACCGGCCACGGCTTGATATGGTCGGCGGCGCGACGCACATAGACGAACCGGCAATCATAGTCGCTGTCGGGCGAGGCGAAGCCCCAGGCGCGGCTGCCGCTCTCGATGGCCAGAGGCAGGAACACGCCGTGCTCGCGAACCACACGATCCAGCAGGGAGTCGACCCCGGCCACCTTGTCGCGGTCCATGTCCGAGGGGATGTTACGCAAGCTCATGAGAGTTCCAACTTTGACTGATCCTGCCTTAGCCCCGGCTCTTCGTGCCGTCCACCCGGCTGGGCATTGCGCAGCTCGGAGCAGCGCGACAGCCCGATGACCCTTCATCTCGACAGCCAGGACATCCTCGAGGACGCGATCCGAGACCTCGTCAGACAGGACACCCGCCTCGCGCCGATTCTGCAGGTCACCGGCATGCCGGCGCTGCGGCGGCGGGAGCCGGGGTTTGCCGGCCTCGCGCACATCGTCTGTGGCCAGCAACTGTCGACTGCCAGCGCGGCGGCAATCTGGGGACGGGTGCAGGCGGCGTTCGATCCGTTCGACGCGGATGCGATCCGCCGCGCCCGCGCCGACCGGCTGGGGCGGCTCGGGCTGTCGGCCGCCAAGATCAAGACACTGAAGCACATCGCGCGCGAGCTCGGCGCGGCGCGGCTGAACTTCGACGTGCTCGCCAATGAGGACGCCGACGCGGCGCACGCGACCCTGACCGCCCTTCCCGGCATCGGCCCGTGGACCGCAGACGTCTATCTGCTGTTCTGTCTCGGCCATGGCGATGCCTGGCCGGCGGGCGACCTGGCGGTGCAGGAGGCGGTGAAGGTCGGGCTCGGCCTGGCCACCCGTCCGACCGCGAAGCAGATGATGCCGCTCGCGGAAGGCTGGCGGCCGCTGCGCGGCGCGGCGGCGCATTTGTGGTGGAGCTACTACCGCGTGATCAAGCAGCGTGAGGGCGTCGTCGGATAGAACCCTATCCGCCCGCCTCGGTCCCGGGTTACGCTCGGCAAACGTCGGGGCCGCACGGACATGACGGCCGGGAGGATACGCATGCTCGACCGGACGCACGACCTCACGGCGACCGTCGAGAGCTGGCTCGCCGCGTTCGCACAGGCGCTCGCAGCGCCCGACGCCGGCGATCTCACAAGTCTGTTCCAGGCCGACAGCTATTGGCGCGACGTGCTGGCGCTGAGCTGGCGCATCAAGACGCTCAATGGGCGCGAGGCGATCCTGCGCGAGCTGCCGGCCGATGCGCGCGCGGCCGCGCCGCGTGCCTTCGCCATCGCGGCGGGACGCGCCGCCCCGCGCCGTGTGACGCGCGCCGGCACCGACAGCATCGAGGCGATCCTTCAATTCGAGACCACCCAGGGCCGTGGCTTCGGCATCGTCCGGCTGATCCCGGATGCCGCCGATGGCCAGCGCCCGAAGGCCTGGACGCTGCTGACGGCGCTCGACGAACTCAAGGGGTTCGAGGAGCCGATCGGCGCTCACCGGCCGCGCGGCCAATCCTATTCGCGCGACTTCCGCGGGCCGAACTGGCTCGACCAGCGCGAGGCCGCGCGCGCCTATGCCGATCGCGATCCCGCCGTGCTGGTGATCGGCGCGGGACAGGCCGGGCTCGCCATCGCCGCGCGGCTGACGATGCTGCAGATCGACACGCTGGTGGTCGATCGCGAGGCCCGGATCGGCGACAACTGGCGCAAGCGCTATCACGCGCTGACCCTGCACAACCAGGTGCAGGTCAATCACATGCCCTACATGCCGTTTCCGCCGAGCTGGCCGGTCTACATCCCCAAGGACAAGCTCGCCAACTGGTTCGAGGCTTATGCCGAGGCGCTGGAGCTGAACATCTGGACCGCCACGGAATTCGAAGGCGGCACCTATGACGAGGCGGCGCGGCGCTGGCGCGTGACGCTGCGCCGTGCAGACGGCAGCCAACGCGTCATGCAGCCTGCTCACATCGTCATGGCGACCGGTGTGAGCGGCATTCCCAACCGGCCGGAGCTGCCGGGCCTCGCCGACTACAAGGGCACGCTGCTGCATTCCAGCCAGTATGGCGACGGCGAGCCGTGGGCCGGCAAACACGCGCTGGTGATCGGCACCGGCAATTCCGGCCACGACATCGCGCAGGATCTCCAAGCCGCCGGCGCCGAGGTCACCATGGTGCAGCGGGCGCCGACGCTGGTCACCAACATCGAGCCTTCGGCGCAGCTCGCTTATGCCGCCTACAATGACGGCACGCTCGAGGATAACGACCTGATCGCGGCATCGATGCCGTTGGCGCTCGGCCGGCGCAGCCACCAGATGCTGACGGAACAGTCGAAGCAGCTCGACCACGCGCTGCTCGACGGCCTCGCACGGATCGGCTTCAAGCTCGATTTCGGCGAGGACGGCACCGGCTGGCAGTTCAAATATCTCACCCGCGGCGGCGGCTATTACTTCAACGTCGGCTGCTCCGACCTCCTGGTCAGCGGCGCGGTCAAGCTCATCCAGTTCGATGCGATCGCGCGCTTCGGCGCCGAGGGTGCGGAGCTGAAGGATGGACGCAAACTGGCGGCCGACCTGATCGTGCTCGCCACCGGCTACAAGCCGCAGGAGGAGCTGGTGCGCCGGCTGTACGGCGAGGCGGTCGCCGACCTGATCGGTCCGATCTGGGGCTTTGGTCGCGGCCAGGAACTGCGCAACATGTACACGCGTACGCCGCAGCCAGGGCTGTACTTCATCGCCGGCAGCCTCGCGCAGTGCCGCATCAACTCCAGATATCTCGCGCTGCAGATCAAGGCGATCGAGGAGGGCTTGCTGCCGGCCGGCGTATCGGGCTGAATGGCCACCTTGGATCACGGAGACCATGGCATGTCCGCTACCCTCGGCACCGGCGACTACACCTATCGCGTCGTCAAGAACTGGGCAAAGCTGCCCGAGGGTTTTGCGCTGACCGACGTCGCCTCGGTTGCCGTCGACAGCCGCGACCGCGTCTACGCCTTCAACCGCGGCGCCCATCCGATGATCGTGTTCGATCGCGACGGCAATTTCCTGCGAAGCTGGGGCGAGGGCCTGTTCAGCCGCGCCCATGGCCTGTCGATCGATGCGGACGACAATCTCTACTGCACCGATGACGGCGATCACACCGTGCGCAAATGCACTGCTGACGGCAAGGTGCTGCTGACCATCGGCCTGCCCGAGCGCCCCAGCCCGTTCATGAGCGGCGAGCCGTTCAACCGCTGCACCCATACCGCGCTGTCGCCGTCGGGCGAGATCTACGTCTCCGATGGTTACGGCAATGCGCGGGTTCACAAATACACGCCCGAGGGCAAGCTGCTGCGCAGCTGGGGCGAGCCGGGCTCCGATCCCGGCCAGTTCAACATCGTTCACAACATCGCGACCGACGCGGACGGCTTCGTTTACGTCGCCGACCGCGAGAATCACCGCATCCAGATCTTCGATGGCAACGGCCGCTACGAAACGCAGTGGAACAATCTGCACCGGCCCTGCGCATTGTGCGCCTGCGGAGCGAAGCGCAAGACCTTCATCATCGGCGAGCTCGGTCCCGGCATGCCCGTCAATCTCAACGTGCCCAATCTCGGGCCGCGGCTGACCATCACCGACGCCGGCAGGCGGCTGGCGCGGCTCGGCGGCGAGCACGGGCCGGGCCTGGAAACGGGGCGTTTCCTGGCGCCGCATGGCCTCGCCATCGACAGCCGTGGCGACATCTATGTCGGCGAGGTCGGCGTCACCAATTGGAGCACGAGCTTTCCCGGCCAAGCCATGCCGGCAGAGGTCAATACCCACCGCTGCTTGCAGAAGCTGGAGCGGGTGGCCACCTGACGGCACCGGGAAACCGTGGGGAGAACGACGCCGGATTTGCGAGCGAGTTGCACCGCAGATATCCACGCTATTGCCTTGCATCCGACGTGCTTTGGGCGCAGGCTCGAAACGTGGACAAGAGGGGCCCAAGCCATTCTTGGGGCTTCACAATCCCGTCACGCTGCATGTAGTATGTCAGGGCATGCTGCTTTGCAGCCGTATATGGAGGCCAGGAGCGTTACTTGAACGCACATGTCTCACAAGGCGGTTGGCCGGTGTTGGTGCTGAACGCGGACTTCCGGCCGCTGAGCTACTATCCGCTGTCGCTTTGGTCCTGGCAGGACGCGATCAAGGCGGTGTTCCTCGATCGCGTCAACATCGTCGAGTACTACGACAGGGCGATCCGAAGTCCCTCCTTCGAAATCCAGCTGCCCAGTGTGGTGTCGCTGAAATCCTTCGTGAAGCCGACGACCCATCCGGCCTTCACCCGCTTCAACGTCTTCCTGCGCGACCGCTTCGCCTGCCAGTACTGCCACTCCGGCGACGACCTCACCTTCGATCACGTCATTCCGCGCAGCAAGGGTGGCCAGACCACCTGGGAGAACGTCGTCGCCGCCTGCTCGCCCTGTAATCTGAAAAAGGGCAACCTGACGCCGCAGCAGGCCAAGATGTTTCCCAAGCAGGCGCCCTACGCGCCGACGGTCCATCAGCTCCACCGCAACGGCCGCCTGTTCCCGCCGAACTATCTGCACGAGAGCTGGCTCGACTATCTCTACTGGGACACCGAGCTGGATCCGTAGCAACGGGCCGGTACGGCTGTTCGGTGCACGTGGCTTGACCACCGCTGCATCAGTCAGCGCGCGGCGGCTTCGCGTGGCGCGCGACGTAGCCATCCGTGCGATTCGACCAGCGCCGCCGCACGAACCCGCGCCATGCGAGTCCGCAGGCGGCCGCAAGAGCGTTCGGCTGGGGCGGTTACGCTCGCACGCACATCGATGTTCGCCAGCCCCGGACAAGTGCCGCTGGCCCGCCTCGTCTGCACGTTCCTCTGAGTGACGAGGATCACGCAAGCAGGAGGCCCGGTTCGACTTTCGGTTGTCCGGCTCGAACGCCGCTCGTTTCCAGTCCGACCGATGATCACGGCGCCAAACGGTGCGTTCGACCGGGCACGCCGAACATCACGCCATCGATCAAACGGGTACAGGAGAAGGATATGGATATGAAGCTTTTGGCCAAGATGAACTGTCGGGTCCCGGCATTGATCCGGAATCCGGTCACCGCTTTCACGCTCGCGGCCCTCGTCGCCGGGGCCGCGTCGGCTTCGACGGCAGCGAGGGCGGCTGAAGGCTGCAACCCGCCATGCCCGAAAGGGCAGGTCTGCGCATTCAAGGACGCGAGAGGCGGCAATGGAGAAACGGTCTGCAAGACCCCGATCAAGATCGAGTGCCCCAACAACAACGACCCGCTCTGCGGTTTGAAGAACACGACGGGTCCGAGCTCACTGCGCGCCAAGTAGCTGAGCCCGCCACGGGCGGCGTCGAGCGACCGATCGCAGGCCTGTGACGCAACACCACCTCGACGCACTCCGCCGCCCGGCCTTGCCGGAGCACGGCGGAGTGCGACCGCGGCTGTCTTGCCTTCGGCGAGAACGATCGGATCGCGCCAAACGGTGCGGCCACGAAGGCCCGCACCGTCCCCACTCCGGCCGCCTGGACGGCCAACAAGGCGATGGCAGTACGGTATTATTTGACGGATTAACTCCACCTTAGGCCTCCGTCCAACATGCTCCTGCGCTGCCGCATGGCCGCCACCAGAGCTGCCTTCTTCCGTGACCGATCCAGCAGGGCCATCCGTTTCGCGCATGCAGACCGCTCCCACCGACCCCAAGGCGGCGGCGCTCGCGAAAGCCCAGGCCGCCAGCTCGCTGCAGAACATCGCCCTGACCCTGTTTGCCAACGTCGCCATCGCGGTGTCGCTGGCGCTGCTGATCTATCTGCGGGAGGGCAGCGCGCCGATCCTGTGGTGGCTGGCCGCGGCCGTGGCCTTTGCCGTGCTGCGCGCCGCATGGGTCTCGCACCTGAAATCGTCGGGAAAGATCGAGCGACATCCGCATCGCGTGCTTCGCGGCCTGACGATCATGGCGTTCGTCAGCGGATTGCTCTGGTCGGTGGTCCCGCTCGGCCTGCCGGTCTTCACGCATGCGCACAACGTCAACGACGTCGTCTTCATCATGGCCGGCACCACGACCGGCGCGATCATCCAGAGCCTGGCCTATTCGCCGATGGCGATCGCCTTCGGCGCGCCGTTGATGGGCGCCACGATCCTGCGGATGCTGCTCTCCGGCGGCGACGTCGGCTATATCGTCGCCGCCGACATCGCGTTCCTCACCGTCATGCTGTTCCGCGCGGCGCGGCTCGGCGAACGCAACTTCATCGCCAGCCAGAGCACGACGATCGCGGCCACCGAGCTGGCCGAATCGCTGGCCGCGGCCAACCACACGCTCGAACGCCTCGTGAGCATCGACTCGCTGACCGGCCTGGCCAATCGCAGCCACTTCCGCTCCGTGGCCGGTGCCGCCTGCGCTGCGGGGCGCGGCGTGGCCTTCCTTCTGTTCGACGTCGACAACTTCAAGATCATCAACGATACCCGCGGCCATGATGCCGGCGACCGCGTGCTGCAGACCGTGGCCGCGCTGCTGCGCTCGGCCTGCAGCGGGGACGATCTCCCGGTCCGCCTCGGCGGTGACGAGTTCATCGTGGTGCTGCAGGGTGAGGATGTGGCCAATCGAGCCGTTGCCCTCGGCGAGCGGCTGATGCAGGCGCTGCTGCGGCCGGTGATGATCGCCGGCCAGCCACTGGCCGTGAGTTGCTCGATCGGCATCGCCACGCAGGCGGAGGGCGCCATCGACCTGGAGGAGCTTTCGGCCCGGGCGGACGCTGCGCTGTACCGCGCCAAGGACGACGGCCGCGCCTGCATGCGGGTGTTCGACGCAAAGATGCAGTGCGCGCTCACGCTGCAACGCCGCCTCGACGCGGAGCTGCCGGCGGCGCTGGCGCGGCGCGAGCTCCATGTCGAATTCCAGCCGCAGGTCGCGATGGCGACCCAGGAGGTCATCGGCTTCGAGGCGCTGCTGCGCTGGAAGCACCCGACCGCCGGCCTCATTCCACCGCCCGACATCGTCTCCGCCGCGATCCGGCTGCGCCTGTCCGGCCAGCTCACGGAATTCGTCGGCGAGCGCGTCTGCGCGTTCCTGCGGGCGCTCGACCGCAAGAAGGCGCAAGCCATCCGGGTCTCGATCAACGTCTCGCCGCGCGAGTTTCCGATCCACTCGCCGGCCCAGACGCTCAAGCTCGTGACCGAGCGCTACGGCGTCGATCCCAGGCGGATCGAGATCGAGGTCACCGAGGAGGCGATGTTCGATCCCAAGCGCTGCGCCGATGAACTCAAGCTGATCGACGAGCACGGCTTCGCGCTCGCGATCGACGATTTCGGCGTCGGCCATTCCTCGATTGCCAACCTGATGGCGGTCGAGATCGACACCATCAAGATCGACCGCTCCTTCATCGACGGCATCGCCGGCAATCGCAGGGATCAGCAACTCGTCGCCGCCATCACCGCCGTGGCGCTGCCGCTCGGCCATCGCATCATCGCCGAGGGCGTCGAGCGCGAGGCGGATGCGGAGTGCCTGCGCATGCTCGGCTGCTCCTACGGCCAGGGGTGGCTCTACGGCAAGCCGATGAAGGAGGACGACGCGATCGCCTGGCTCGTCCGGCATCGCGGCGCTGCTCCGCCGGCGGTCGCTCCCATCGTGGCGCGCAGCGCGTAGCCGCGATCGCACGCTCGCCGTCGTCGGCGTACCGCGCTTCACCCGCATCGCCTCAGGCATCGCGGCGGTCCTCATTATGCCGCCGGCGCCAGAATGGCTGCGCAGTGAAGCGGCGCTCCTGGCCGTACCAGGCCACGAGGTGATCGTCATAGGCTTGCCGGATCGCAGCCAGGCCGGTCGCGTACTCCGGCAGCGCCGCGGCATCGCCATCGAGGTGGCGATGGGCCGCCTCGGCCGCGGCAAGGCCGGTGTAGAGCGCATGGAACAGGCCCTGCGACGACAACGGATCGAAGGCAAGCGCGGCGTCTCCGGCCGCGAGCCAGCCCTCTCCGGCCGGCGGCGCAAGCGCGGCGCTGTGCGCGGCGCAGACGCCCGATGACGCGTCAGGCGCGAAGCCGCTGGCGGCGAGAACGGCGCCGAGCTCCGGCAGCCTTGCGGCGCGCGCCAGCAGCGCCGTGGCGCTGCGGGTGTCGGACGCCGCGCCAAGGTCGGCATCGGTATGGAACGCGAGCACGCGGCGGTCGCCGGGCAGCGGCGCGGTGTACCACCAGCCCTCGGGCTCCGCGGCCGTGAAGGTCACGCCGGCGTCGGCGGCCCGTCGTGCGGTCCCCTGAACCCAGCCGCACAGCAGCTTGTCGCCGGCGTTGCGCCGGCCGCCGAACGGCCGCAGCAGGGTCGAGCTCCGGCCGCCGGCATCGATCAGAAGCGGCGCCCTCACCAGCAGGCGCTGGTCGCGATGGGCGACGCGCAGCTGCCATGCGCCATGCTCCCACGCGACGCCGATCGGGTGCGCCGGCGACAGCACGGCGGCGCCGCGGGCCGTCGCAGCGGTGCGCAGCATCGTTTCGAAGCGGACGCGATCGAGATGCCAGCCATGGCCGAGGGGATCGCGGATCGAATCCTGCTCGTCGGCCGCGGCGCCGCCCCACACGCTGCGGCGGACGTAGCAGGGCGCATGGCGATCGGCGGCGAAGGCGTCCCACAGCCCCATGTCCGCCAGCAGGCGGCGGATCGCGCCGGGCACGGACTCGCCGATGCGCGGGGCGGGCGCCGCGTTGCGCTCCAGCACCAGCACGCGGCGGAACGGCGCCAGATTGAGCGCCGTCGTCGCCCCGGCGGGGCCGCAACCGACGACGACGACATCGGCCTCGATCATTCCGTTCGACGTCCGAGACCTCCCGGGAAGCGCCGCACCTTCTCGATCTGCGTCAGGTCGACATCGACGAACACCGCCGGCGTGCCGCGCTGGCTCGACACCCGCGTCCCCGCGGCGCGCAGCTTCTTCTGCGCCTGCGGCGTATCGGTCGCGTCCTTGATCGGCTCGTGCTGATCCTCGACCTCGATCATGGCCGGGAACGCCGCATCGCCGGGACCCTTGCGCACCTCGACGACGCCGAGATGATCGAAGCCGTGGATCATGTTGTTGATCTGGTCGGTGTAGCTCGTCGTTCCCAGCGGTGCGATCCAGGCGGCGCGGTTGGCGAAGGCGGCGAGCCGCTCCTGCATCGGCTTCCCGGTGTCCATCACGATGGCGTAGTTCTCCTTGGTGAGAACCTGGTTCGGCACCCGCGCCGGCCAGAAGCTCGGCACATAGGGATCGTAGCTCTTGTCGTAGCCGGAGCGGCAGCTCGCGGTGTCGGTCTGCCACGGCACGGCCATCCAACGCGTGATGCTGCCCGGCAATTGGCCATAGAGCGGCCCGTTCGGAATGGTGACGCCGTCGCTGGTCAGTACCTCGCCGAGGCCCGGCTCGATCCAACCCTCAGGCGCGTGCAGGAATCGAAACGGTTCGAGATACATCGTCGCGGCTCGCACCGGCCACGTCATCTCGCAGCCGGGATGGAACGCATCGGCCAGGCAGAATTCGAGCGCGGCGCGCGTCAGCGTCTCGCCTTGCGCCGCGACCGGCACCTCCTCGATCGTCGCCGGGGCCTTGCGCGCCGGATCATAGTCGGGATCGAAATCCCCCGCCGCCCATTGCTGCAACATCATCAGCTGCGTGTTGCTGAGAGAGGCGTGCTGCAGCGGCGTCTGCGCCGGCGGGATGTTCATGGCGTCGCCATACAGCCACGGCCACGGCACCGGCGACCAGGAATCGATCTTGTCGTTGCGGAACTGATTGGCGATCACCTTGCGCAGCTCGGCATTCGCCGCACTGCCGTCGCCGAGCCGTGCGATCCAGTCCGGGCTCGCGAAGTCGAACGCGCTGCGCCAGCCGAAGCCGGCGGCGAAGCCTGCATTCACCCATTGCAGGCCGTTGAGGCGCTGGAAGATCGGCAGGATGTCGAAGCTGAAGGATGGTCGTGCCGGGCGCGGCAGCTGACCGGCAGCAATGGCGACGTCGCGCATCAGGTCCCACAGCGTGCGCACCGATTTCTGCTGCGGTCCATAATTCGGCGGCGCCACGACGACCCAGGCCGGCACCACGTCGAGCGGCGCACCATCGAGCTCGACGCGCGCCGTCACGGGGCCGTCGGAAACGTCGTCGTGCCAGCCTTCATTGTTGGCGAAGGTGATGGCGCGGGAGTGGTCGAACGATGCCGAATGACCATGACCGCCGAGCACGAGCAGCCGTCCCTGCGCATCGGTGAAGACCTCGCCGAGATAGACGCGCTTGCCCATGAACTCGCCGCTGTCGAATTGTTGCGGCGGGGCATTCGCCCCGGACACCGCGCGCCGGCCAGGCTTGATCGAAAGGCGCGTGCGGTCGGCGACGGCGGCGTTGCGCAGCACCGTCGGCGGCGCGGAGGCCGCCTCGGGAATGTCGAGCGCGAGCTCGAAGCCATACCACGCCGCCTTGGTGTTCGCGAGCTCGACCGACCAGGTGATCTTGGCATCGTCCGCGGTGAGCTCCTTGACGATCACGCCGCGCGCATTGACGCCATAGATGCGAAAGCGCGCCGCCTGGCGCTTCAGCGCGCCTTGGGCATCGCGATAGAAGCCTTTGGGCGCCGGCGGCGGATCGGGCACCTCGGGGCCGATGAAGTAGTCGTGGGGGCTGGTGCCGACGCGGGCGATGCCGATCGAGGGATAGATCACCGCCTTGACGATGCAATGATCGGGCTCGGCTTTGGGCTCTGCCGCCGGGCGCGGTGCTGTCGGGTCCTGCAGCGGCTGGCCGTTCGCACTATGACGCACATCCGCGCTCGACGCATAGACCACCTTGCGCGCCGCGGCGATCGTCGACTCCTTGGCCGGCGCATTCACCTCCGGAACGCGCCAGATGTTGTAGGCGAGACCTTGGCCATACTCCGGCTGGCCGCGCTCGTTCACGTCCTGGCGGGGCAGCTCCAGGATGCCGACCTCGACGAACGGACTCTCGCTCTCCGGCCAGTCGACGGTCGCCCGGTCGAGCGGCATCGTCGCCGGATTGGTGCGCAGCTGCACCATGAAGCGGAAACGATAGGGACGCTGCGACAGCCTGAGCGCGAGGTCGGTGGCGAGATAGTCGGCGGCGTCGTTCGGCACGTTCTCCGGCGGCGTCTCGGGATCGAGACGATACTTCACGAACCGGTCGCCGCAGCGGAACGGCAGGATCGCCCAATAGGTCGTGGTCAGCACGCTGCCCTCGACCCGGGCCATGTCGTCGAGAATCTTCGCGGTTGTCGGATGCTTGGCGAGATAGCCGGGATAGTCGCCTGCGACGACGCCGGCGTAGGTGAACTCACACATCTGCTCGACGTCGTCGACGAAGAACACCGGGTAGTTCTGCATGATGATGTCGGCAGTGTCGCCGTGGGTCCCCAGCGCATCGCTTCCGGCGACGCCGAACAGCTTGACGCCGATGCCGAGCGTCGACTGCAGGTCCGGCGAGGTCGGCGACGTATCACTCGAGAAGCGGACCCAGGCCGGCAGGCGGCGATGGGCGAAGATGCCGACCTTGAGATCGGCCGGCAGGTCGGCGCGCATCTCCAAGGTCCCATGCGCAACGCCATGCAGTTTGCGGAACACCGGCCGCTCGGCCGGCCGCTGGCCGAGCGCGATGCGCTTCTCCTGAACGATGCCGACGAACATCTCGTCGAGGCGCTCGGTCGCCTGATGGGCACAGTCGAAGCAGGATGGAGGCTTGGGCGAGAACTCATCGGTCATCGAAATATCTCCCGGTAGGAGCGAAGGGCGCGCGGCGCTGAGGCGAATCTAAAAATTTATGTAACCAATGGTTGTCGAGCCTAGTCGCGCCGGGAATGACGGTCAAGCGTCGGACCGCCGCGCTTTTGGGAGAGCATGATCGATCGCGTCTCGTGTTGCTCCTTCAATGAGTGAGAAAATGTTGCGCGACGTCTACGCCGAACGCGCCGGCCCACGCCGCGGCGACGACGAGAATAAGTCCGGGAACCAGCCGCAGCGCGAACGACGATCCGCCGCTGGTCCATGCCACGACGATCTTGCTGATCGTATTCATCGACAGCGCGGCCAGGATCGGCAGCACGGCTGCGGCGGCGTCGATCTTGCCGGAAGCGGCGAGCGTGGCCGCGGCCACGGCAGGCGCATGCGTGTCGGCGAGGCCCGCGACCGCTGCGCCGAGCACGAGGCCGGTTTCGCCGAACATCTCGCGCAGGCCGGCGGAGATCACCATCACCGCGGAGATCGTCGCGGCCAGCATCACGGCGCCCGGCAGGCTGAAGGCGCGTCCGGGCTCGAGCTCCGCGCTGCTCGCCTGACGCAGGCCGGCGATGGTGAAGATCGCTCCATAGGCCGCCGCGGCCGCACCGGCGCAGAGCAGCGGGACCAGCAGCGCCCGCAGCGCGGCGGGGCTCGTTGCGGCGAGAACCGCAGCGAGTTGGATGACGGTCGCAAGGGTCGACAGCGTCGCGCCGGCCGCGGCTGCCCCGCGCAGCTCCGGCGTGGTGCGCGCCCGTGCGCCCATCGCGCCGATCGTCGCCGTGCTGGAAATGAAGCCCGATGCGAAGCCCGAGACGGCGAGGCCGCCACGGGCGCCGAGCAGCCGCATCGAGACATGGCCGGCGGCGCCGATCGCCATCATGAGGACGACCAGCATCCAGATCGCACGCGGATTGAGCGTGCCGAACGGACCGAGCGGCCGATCGGGAAGCAGCGGCAGGACCACGAGGGTGGCGGCGGCGAAGATCAGGCCGTCCCTGAGCTCGCTTTCGCTGAGCACCGAGCGGACGAAATCGTGCAGCACCGGTCGCGCGGCAAGCAGCACCGCCAGGATGACGGCGACCCCTGCGGCCAGAGCCGCATGCTCGGTGGCGAGGCCACCGAGCAGAACGGTCAGGACGAGCGCCGTTTCCGATGTTAGTCCGGGATCGTCGCTACGGGACCGCAGATATGCGATCGCCACCAGGGCAATGACCCCGGCGGTGACGACCGCCAGCAGCGTCCTGCCACCGGCCAGCATGCTGACGGCGCCCGCGAGCGATGCCGCGGCAAAGGTCCTCAGCCCGGCGGGCCCGCGCCCAGGCCCCTCGCCCTTACGGCGCTCGCGCTCCAGGCCGATCAGGAGGCCGATGCCGAGTGCGACGGTGATCGCGATGATCTCGGGGCTCGGCGCCAGGCTCATGACGTCCGGCATTGGTCAGACCGACTGTTGCAGTGTCCAGGTCCCGTCATGGTGCGACGAACGCGCTGATGATCATCAGCATGCACGTGACGAGACCGATGGCAGGGATCCAGAGCGGCACCCGGACATGCCCGGTGGGCGACGCGACGTTGCGGGCCCGGATCCGCAGCAGGCACAGATTGACGACGGCGAAGATCGTGAGCGTGACCAGCGACGTCCCCTCCGCCAGGCGCTCCAGCGGAAAGCTCAGCGCGAGCGCCGCAACCGCCAGCATGACGAGCCCGGTCGCGATCAGCGGCGTTTCGGTGCGGCGATCGACGCGTCCCGCAATCCGCGGCAGGTCGCCCTGCTCCGCCATGCCGTAGACGACACGCGCCGTCATCGTCATCTGGGCGAGAACCGTGTTCATCGTCGACACGATGGCGATCATGTTGAATGTTGCCGGACTGATGTGCGCCACGGCGTTGAACACCAGGCTGAGCGGTGCCGGCGAGGCCGCGAGCACGGCCGGCGGCACGGCGCTGACGGCAATCGCGGCGATCAGCACGTAGAGAAGCGACGTGATCAGCAAGGTGAGCGCCATCGCCCACGGAATGTTCCGCTGCGGACTCTTGGCCTCCTCGACGACGTTGGCGAGATCCTCGAAGCCGACGAACGCGAAAAAGGCGAGCAGGCCGGCAAAGGTGATGCCGGAGAGCACGCCGACATCGAGCGGCGGCGGCACGAGCAGCGCCGGGCCGAACGACACGCCGGAGTGAACGGCCGAGACGATGATCCACAGCAGTCCGCCGGTCTCGATCAAGGTCAGCAGGCCCGCGAGCATCACCGATTCGAGAATGCCCCAGGCGGCGACGACGCCGAGCGCCCCGACGATCACCACGGCGACGAATGGCACCGGCAGATCGATCAGCTGCCGGATATAGCCGGCGCCGCCGAGCGTCACTGCGGCCGCGGCAATCACGCCGGTGGCCAGCCGCAGCGAGCCGACGGCCGTCGAGAGCAGCCGCGACTCGAACGCCGCACGGACATAGGCGGCTTCTCCGGCACTGACGGGATAGCGGGTCGCGAGCTCGGCGTAGGAGGCCGCCGTGAAAGCCATCACCGTGGCTGCCAACGCGAAGGCCCACGACGAATGGACGCCGGCGTGACCAGCGACGGCGCCGATCAGGACATAGATGCCTGCGCCCACCGTGACGCCCGTACCGTAGAGGACGAGCAATGGAAGTCCGAGCCGCCGCCGCAGGCCGGTCGGAGGCACGATGGGATCTTGCGGCACAACGGCGTCCATTCCTGATCACGACGAGCGACGGATGTTGTAGGGGCTTAATCGAGCAAGCGCGAGTTCTCTTGATCTCGGTCAACCGGACCGCGTTCGCGCCCCCCAGCGCTGCGGCGTTCGGTCGCCCGTCGGCGTGACGCGCGCGGAGACATGCGTTTGCTGCCTCGCGGCGCGGTTGGCCCGAGCTGTGCTGATGATGTCCCCTCTCCGACATCGAGAGGGTGCAGGGAAGACCGAGCCTCGGCTGAGGCCCGTGGCCCCCGTGCGGAGAAAATGCACGGGGCAGGAACCACAGGACCAGCCGGAAACGACCCGGCCTTCCCTGCGCGATGGTTGGAACGGCTGCTCCGCGCTCTCCTCGGGGACCGGCTTGTTTGCCCCCGTCACCCGCTGCGACGCACGAACGTCATCGCGAACTTGGCGCCAGCTTCGGGGCGCCAGGACCACACGGCTTGACCGTCCGCCACGCTGCCAGTCGTCTGCGCGAAACGCGCCTGACATCGCGCCGGCCACCACTCCCCACCTCCACGTATCGTGACGACGCGTACGTCCCTCTGCATGAGGCGGGATGGCGAGGAGATAAGCATGAATTCCGAAAATACGAAACAAGAATATTTTTCGCGGCACGGCTGGACATCGTCAAAGGATTGCGCGTGTCGGTACGACCGATTTGCCCGACGGGCAGCCTGCGATCGCCCCCTGTGCGGGGCGATTTGAACCACATCTCGCCGACGGCCGACAGATGATCCGGCATTTGGTCCAGCAGGTGTGGCTCCCGTCGCGACGGCGTCGCCGGGTGGCGCATGCGGCGGCCTGGGAGACGGACGGCAATGACGGAGACGATCGCGCGTTCACGCCGCCTCGGCTCGATCGGCAGCCTGGTGGGACTGCTCGCCCTCGTTGCAGCGATCCTGCCGCACTGGGTGCTGCCGATGATCGATCCGCCGCCGCCGATCGACAAGGTCATCGTCGACGTCGGACACCGCGTCAAGGACCGGCTGGTGGCGCACATCAAGGGCGTCGACTACCAGGCGCCGGCGCGCGAGAGATCGTGGACCGACCGGCTGCACCAGCAACTGCCCTTGGCCGCGGTGTCGCTCGGCCTGCTCGCGATCATCCTCGGCGTGATCGGCCAGCTCCGTCGCGAGGAGCGTCACATCGCGGCGATGGCGACGACGTTGGGCGGCTGCGCGATCGCCGTGCAGCTCTCCTTCGTGCTGATGGGCGTTCTGATCGTGATGGCAATCATCTATTTCGTCGGCGATTTCCTTTCGCTGTTCTGATCGCGGGATGCGCGTCCACTCATCTGCTTGCCGCGGGCGAAGCGATTTTTGTCGATCGAGATCTTTCAACGTCATTGCGAGCGCAGCGAAGCAGTCCAGGATGGTGGACGGGACTCTGGATTGCGTCGTCGCTGCGCTCCTCGCAATGACGGAGAGAAGCAGACCACCACAAACGGATGACCCATTCGTGGCCTATGTGCCACAGCGAGGCAGCGATTGCTTCCTGTACATTGCCAACGGCATCGTGATGTGATTAGTACGCCGCCGGCGTCGAGCATTCCGCTCCGCCGAACGAGGAGAGAGCGATGACTGCGATCATCCGTTGCTCCGCCAGGAGCCGCCGGGCCTGATCCTCGCGTGAGGCGAGGTGTGGCTAGGCACGCGTGCGTTCGCGCGCGCTGTTAGTCCCCTACCATATCTCCTGATCTCTCCAAGGTACCCACATGGGCAATTCCCATCGCGTGGACGGCCGTGCGCCGGTCCACGGCTTCTACTCGTCCAGCTCCTGGATCGAGGGCGCCGCCGTGCGCCAGCTCGAAACGGTGGCTGATATCGACGGCGTGCGCGCGGTCGCCGGCCTGCCGGATCTGCATCCCGGCAAGTTCGGCCCCGTCGGCTGCGCCATTCTCGCGGACCACATCCACCCGGCCTTCGTCGGCTCCGACGCCGGCTGCGGCATGGCACTGTTCGCACTCGACCTCGCCGCGCGCCGCATCCCCGTCGACAAGGCGGCGGACAGGCTGCGCGACATCGCCAAGCCCTATGACGGCGACATCGCAGGCGAGCTGGCCGCGCATGAGCTCGCGCCATCGGACTTCGATGCCTCGCTCGGTACGATCGGCGGCGGCAATCACTTCTGCGAGTTGCAGGCGGTCGAGCAGGTGTTCGATGCGACCTGCGGCATCGATCGCGATCGCGCCTATCTGCTGGTGCATTCGGGCTCGCGCGGCCTCGGCCATGCGCTGCTCGAACGGCAGGTCGCGGATGGACTGAGACCGCTCGCGCCTGACAGCGCGGACGGCCAGGCCTATTTCGCGGCGCATGACCATGCGTTGCGCTGGGCCCGGCTCAACCGCGGCCTCATCGCGCGGCGTGCGGCGGCGGCGTTGCGCTGCGAGGCCGATCCCGTCTGCGAATGCTCGCACAATTGCGTGGTCCATCGCCGCGAGGGCGTGCTGCACCGAAAGGGAGCGGCGCCGTCCGACCAGGGGCTCGTCGTCGTGCCGGGCTCGCGCGGCGCGCTGTCCTATCTGGTCGCGCCGCTCGCCACGGCGCCGAAGGAGGCGCTGTGGTCGATCGCGCATGGCGCCGGTCGCAAGTTCGACCGGTCGTCGATGATCGGCCGGGTCGGTGCGACCAAGTCGGATCGCGAGCGGCTGGCGCGCAATCCGTTCGGCGGCCGCGTGATCTGCGAGGACCGTGCGCTGCTCGCCGAGGAGGCGCCGGAGGCATACAAGCCGATCGCCGGTGTCATCGCCGATCTCGAGGCGTTCGGGCTCGCGCGCGTCGTCGCGAGCTTCCGGCCGCTGGTGACGGTGAAGAAGATCGCCACGATGCGGCGGCACAAGGAGGACCGCCGATGAGACGGCTGCTCCTCACATCGGGGCGCGGTCCGGCCGAGTGCCGGATCGCGGTCGCCCATGCGCTCACGCGGCTCGCAAGCGAGGCCGAGGCCGCGGAGTGCGACTGCGCGATTGCGCGCAGCGACGCGGAACGTCATGGACCCGCCAGCGCGATCGCCGTGCTGGATGGGCCGGGCGCCGGCGCGCTCGCGCAACGCTGGACGCAGGGCTCGCTGCTCTGGGTGTGCCGCAGTCCGCTGCGGCCGCATCACGGCCGCAAGAACTGGTTCGTCGGCGTCGTCGATCTGCCGCTGCCCGCGCAGATCCCGGCGCTCGCAACCGGCGACGTCAGGTTCGAGAGCTTCCGCGCCGGCGGTCCGGGCGGCCAGCACCAGAACAAGACCGAGAGCGCGGTGCGCGCCGTGCATTTGCCGAGCGGCCTCGCGGCGATCGCCCGCGACGGCCGCTCCCAGCACCGAAACAAGGCCCTGGCGCTCGCGCGCCTTGCGGCGTTGCTGGACGGGCAAGCCCGCCTGGCCGAGGCTGGCGAGGCGCGCCTGATGCAAGCCGCGCACGACCGTGTCGAACGCGGCGCAGCCGGTCTGCGCTTCGAAGGGCCGGCGTTTAGGTCCGCAGGGTGATAAAGGAGCGGCCACGGAATGAACCGCCATGGCCGCCCCACGCCGCGCGAACACCCGCGCCCCTCGCTTGCGGGGCCAACTCCTTCGACGTCCAGACTTTTGCGCTCGTCTGTCTCCACGCCGTCATGGCGGGCTTGTCCCGGCCATGACGGAGAAACTAACTCCCGGCCCCCTTCGTAGCGCTGCCTCTTACTGCCTCATGCGATTGCCAGGAGCGCGCACGCGGGGCGTTGCGTACCGAAGGAGCCACAAGCAGCCGAACTAAGCGCCGGATCATTGGACCGGGTCGATGCGTGCGGCTATCATCTAATAAGAACGGTCAAATGTTCATCTAATGAACGCAACAATCTGGAGGATGGAATGCTCTGCAGATCGACGGCGCTCGCGATGCTCGGTGTGGGTCTCCTGCTCGCAGGCCCGGCGCCTGTTCTAGCTCAGCAGGCGGAGGTCAATTCGCCCGATCTCGTCCTCGTCAACGGCAAGGTTCTGACGCTGGACGAGCAATCCAGCGTGACCGAGGCGATCGCCGTCCGCGACGGCAAGATTCTCGCGGTCGGAAACAGCGCATCGATGCGGGCGCTCGCCGGAGCGCGCACGCAGGTGCTAGATCTCGCGGGCAAGACCGTCGTTCCAGGATTGATCGATACGCATGCGCACTTCAGGGCGGCTGGACTTGGCGACTACGTCGTCATCATGGGCCGGGCGAAGACGGTCGCGGACGCGCTCGAGGCCATCAAGGCCTTCGTCGCCAAGAGGAAGCCGGGCGAGTGGATCGTTGGCGGCGCGTGGCATCCGCCGTCACAGCTCGCCGAGAAGCGCTATTTGACGCGGCAGGAGATCGACAGCGTCGCGCCTGATAATCCGGTCTACCTGCGCACCGTCGGGCATTTCTCGATGGCCAATTCGATGGCTTTGCAGAAGGCCGGCGTCGACAAGACCACCGCGAACCCGGACGGTGGCTCGTTCGAGCGCGACGCCGCCGGCGAACTGACCGGCCTCCTCTTGGAGACCGCGATCGACCGGGTCGAGAAAGCCGTTCCGCCCTGGACCGAAGAGGATGAAATCAGACAGTTCACGATTGCCGAACGCGCGCTGAACAGTTTCGGCATCACGAGCGCCGTCGAAGGCGCCACGGAAGCGCGTGACATCCGCACACTCCAGAAGCTCGCCGCGTCCGGACGGGCGACGCTGCGGACGGGATTGATGTACAGACCGGAGCCGCCCGCCGATCTCAACGCCTGGGACGCGATCATGTCAGGGAATGGCGCTGCGTCGGGATTCGGCGACGACTGGGTCAGGTTTGCCGGCATCAAGATCTTCTACGACGGCGGCATGACGCTGAAGACGGCGCTGATGCGCGACGTCTACCCGGACTCCCACGACAACTACCATGGCATCGCGCAGCAGACGCCCGAGCGGCTGGCGCAACTTGTCTCGATCTGCAATCGCCACGGCTGGCGCGTCGGCGTGCACGTCGTCGGCGATCTCGGCATCGATCAGGTGCTCGACGCCTTCGAGGCGGCCGACAAGGAAAGGTCCATAAAGGATCGTCGTTTCGTTCTGATCCATGCGAGCCTGATCAGGCCCGAGCAGATGGAGCGCGCGCGCAAGCTGGGGCTCAGGGTCGATTTCCAGAACGTCTTCATGTGGGACAAGGCTGCGACCGTCGAGCGCTTCCTGGGGCGGCCGACAGCCGATCGCGCCGTACCGACAAAGACCCTGATCGAGACGATGGGGCTGGACAATCTCGGTGCCGGGTCAGACTTTCCCGTCAACCCGATCAACCCGTTCCTCAACATGTACATCATGGTGACGCGGAAGGATCCGAGCGGCAAGGTCTACGGCGCGGCGGAGGCGATCAGCCGCGAGCAGGCGCTTCGCCTCTACACCTCGGCCGCGTCGCGCTACACGTTCGACGAAACGCGAAAGGGGACGATCCAGCCGGGCAGGCTTGCCGATTTTACGGTGCTGTCGGCAGACTACATGACCGTGCCGGACGAGCAGATCAAGGACATCAAGGCGGATATCACGCTCGTCGGTGGCAAGATCGTCTTTCAGCGCTGACGAGAGCCAGCCGTTTCTCAAGCGACGATCAGACTATTGCGCTCGTCCGTTTCCACGTCGTCATGGCCGGGCTTGTCCCGGCCATCCACGTCGTTCGGCGCACTGGGAAGGACATGGATGCCCGGGCAAGCCCGGGCATGACAGAGAAACTAACTGGCAGGCTTGTTCGTCGGCACGACCTTTTCCCACATGCGATTGCCGTGAACGCAGGTCCGAGGGCATCGCGGGCCGAAGGAGCCATGCGCCATCTGAGGAATCCTCATGCCCATCATGCCTCACATTCGCACATGACATTGCGCTGCGAAACGGCTAAGCGGTCCGCCCTCCCCGGACGGAAAACGAGACGAGCATGGCGGCAGCGGCCCATTGCGGCATCGACTTCGGCACTTCGAACACCACGGTCGGCCTCAGCGATGCAGCCTCCGCGGCGCTCATCCCGCTGGAGGGCGAGCAGCGGACGTTGCCGAGCGCGATGTTCTTCGATTTCGAGGATCACGGCGTTCAGTTCGGGCGCGCCGCCATCGAGCGCTATCTGACCGGCCATGACGGCCGCTTCATGCGCGCGCTGAAGAGCATTCTCGGCACCGCGCTGATCCATGAGAAGACCTATATCCGGCAGAAGGCGGTGCCGTTCTCCGGCATTCTCGGCTTCTTCTTCGCGCATCTGAAGAGCCAGATCGAAACGCGTCTCGGCCACGAGGTCGACCAGGTCGTGCTCGGCCGCCCCGTGCGCTTCGTCGACAAGGACGACGCCGCCGATGGCGAGGCGCAGGCCGCGCTGGAAGGAATCGCGCGCGAGCAGGGCTTCAAGCACATCGCCTTCCAATACGAGCCGATCGCGGCCGCGCTCGACTATGAGCAGCAAGTGAGCCGCGAGGAGCTGGTGCTGATCGTCGACATCGGCGGCGGCACCTCGGACTTCTCGATCGTGCGCGTCTCGCCCGAGCGGCGCGGCAAGGCCGATCGCGAGGACGACATCCTCGCCAATGGCGGCATTCACATCGGCGGCACCGATTTCGACCGGCTGCTGAGCTTGAGGAGCGTCATGCCGCATCTCGGCTATGGCAGCCTGACCGCCGACGGCAAGCGCGAGCTGCCGACCGCCTATTATCACGAGCTCGCCACCTGGCATCGCATCAACCAGCTCTACAAGAAGGGCGTGATCCACGAGCTGCGCCAGATCCGCTACGAGGCCGAGCGGCGCGATCTCGTCGACCGCTTCATCAAGGTGGTGGAGGAGCATCGCGGCCATACGCTGGCGATCGGCGTCGAGCAGGCCAAGATCGCGCTGACCGCGGCGAAGTCGCTGACCTCGGTGCTGTCGGAGAAGGACGAGTGGGCGCGCATCAAGTTCACGCGCCGCGATTTCGACCGCGCCATCGCCGATTCCGTCGCGCGCATCGTCCGGACCGTGACCACGCTGCTCGATGACGCCGCGGTGGACGCCGCCGCCATCAACACGATCTTCCTCACCGGCGGCTCGAGCATGGTGCCGGCGCTGCGCCAGGCGATCCTGGCGCTGTTTCCTGCGGCGCGGGTCGCCGAGACCGATCTGCTCGGCAGCGTCGGCCTTGGGCTTGCGCTGGACGCGCGGCGCAAGTTCGGCTGAAGGAGCGGCTCATTCGGGGGAGGCTGCGGCGGCCGGCCGCGCCGGCCTTTTCGGCGCGCCCTGAAGCTGGGTTCGGGTCACGGGATGCGGCACGGCCGACGCCGGCTCGGCGACACGGACGGGCGCAGGCTTTGCCCGAACGGGCCGAGCACCGGCCGGTCCGGTCCGCCCCGGCTCTCCGGCCCGGATGATGCCCCAGGGTCCGGCATTGGCCGCAGGCGGCGCAGATCCCGAGCCGCTTCGGCTCGCGCGCTGCGTCCGCGGCAGCTCCGCGCGCGGCACCGGCGCCGAGGCGGGGACGGCCTCGGGAGGCGCGTCCAGCCGGGACATGGCGACGGCGGGCTCGGCCTTCGCACTGACGGCGAGCGTCAACGCGGGTTCGACGACGAGAGCGACCGGCGCGGGCGATGCGGCTTCCAACGGAGTTGCGTGCACCGCTCGCTCCTCAGGCAAGTCCACGAGGGCCGGAGCGATGACAGCAGCGGCCTCGCGTCGGGCATCGGTCGTATCGTCGGCCAGCCTGTGAAGCATATGGCTCGGCAGCAGGAACCCCGCCGCGGTCAAGGCGACGGCCACGCTCCGGCCGAGCCCGACCTTCATGGAGTGAGCCGGGGCCGGCAGCGCACCAGCGGCCCGCCAAGCCATGTCGACGCCGGCCACCGCAATGAACGCCGCAAGACCGAGGCTGCCGCCGACCATCGGCAGAACCGTCGAAGCCTGGACCAGAACCACGGTGAGGGTCAGCGCGGCCACGATCGGCTGCAGCGCGCCGGACAGCCGCTGCGGCGACGACATGCCGAGAAAACATCCAGCATAATAGGCATCGACCAGACAGCGTTCATCGGACCAAAGCCCATGCATGATTGCCATTCCGGCAAACGCCAGGGTGGCCGAGACGAAGGTGCGGGCCGCCCGCCCCGACTCTGCAACGTGCGGAAGCCGTTGCATCAAGAGTGTCAGCACCGTTCCGGTGAAACAGGCCGCAAGAATCGCCAGCGAGCCGCCAAGCTCCCGGTCGAACTGATTCAGGTGCGCCAGATGGAGCGTTTCGCCGTGCCCGGCGAGCCAGGGCCCGAGGCTGACGAACAGCAGCGATCCGAGCGCAGCCAGTACGCCCAAGCGTCCGCCATAGCCCTGCAACAGCACGATACGTTGACGGATTTCGATCGCGGTGAAAATGCAGAACAGCAGGCCGCAAAAAATCGACAGCAGATAAAGTGACGCCTCCTGAGGCAATCCGGTGCGAACGACGCTTTCGCTGAGCTGTCCGATCGGCGTCATGCCGCTGAAGCTGCCGCCATAGACCGAGGACGAGAACGTGGTGGCTGCAAGATTGTCGGGAGACGTAATGACCAGACCTGCGCACAGCACGACCGTCACCGCCGCCGAGGCAAGCGCGGGTGACAGGCCCAACGCACTCAGATGCAACGTCGCGAGGCAGCCGAGACAAGCGCCCGCAAAGGACACGAGAAGCGCGACACAGAGATCGAAACGCCGCGGCTGAGGACGCGGCTCGAACAGGACCGGCAGGCCTGTTCGCCATGGCGCGCAATCAGAGGCCTGCTGCATCTGCGAACCACCCCCATGTGGATCGACCGGGCTTCTCATCTCGCCCTGACCACCGGACGAGCCCCCCTAAGCACCGCACGGTGCACGATGAAGTGGAAACATGGCGAAACGCGTGCGGAGGTGTGGCGGTGGCGGGTTATCGCCTCAAAAAGGCTTGGCGTCTGCCGTCAGGGGGCCGCCGAGGTCGACGGGTCGGGCCTCCACTCCGGTGCAGGCTGCACATCCTGGCGAGCCATGATGCGCGGGCGCGGCGACGAGTGCGGGACCACGCGCGCCTGGCTGCGCTTGGGCAGCATCGTCGGCACCGTGGCCACCTGGCCGTAGCGGACGACGCGCCGCTGCGGCTCCGAGGGGATCGGCGCAGGCGCGGCCGGACTTTGCTCGCTGGATCGGCGCGCCGGGGACGGCTCTCCGGCGTCCGGCCGCAGGATCTGCATGGGAAGCTCTGGCACCGGCGCGTTGACCGGCTTCTCGCCGGGTACACCGCCCTCCCCTCTTGCCTCGTCGGCCGGCGCCGCCTGCCGCACCGGCGCAACCGGCTTTGCCACCGACAGCGTCGAAGCTGCGGGCTCCTCGCGCGGCTGCTCGAACAGCAGCTCGCTCGACAGCAGCACCGCGAGGATCGCCAGGGTGGCGAGAAGACCGCGCGACCACGCGATCATGGTCTGTCGCGGCGATTCCCCTGCCTCGATGAACAGCCGTACGCCGGCGTCGACGAACATCACCGAGACGAAGGCGACATAACCGAGGCTGCCGCCGACCGCGGGAAGGATCGGGTATGTGAAGATCACGAGAGCCGTGAGCAGCACCGCCGCGGCCATCGCCTGCGGCAGGCTGCGCAGCCGGCGCGATGACGACATGCCGAGAAAGCAGCCGGCGAAATAGGCATCGAGCTCGGGGGCGTTGCCGGGGACGAATTGCAGCAGCAGGACCAAGCCGACGAACGCCACCGTCGCCGCGACGACGATGCGCACCGCACGCCGCGATCCTGCGACGGGGGCCCAGCGCAGCGCCGCCATGGTCGCCAGCATGCCCGCCGTGCACAGCAGGAAGGTGATCGCCGCAGCGCCGAGACCGAGCTCCGGCACAGGCCGGCGTGCGATCGGAAACAGCTCACCGTCGGCGCCCAGCAGCGGCGCCAAGCCGACGAACAGGAAGGATGCGACGGCCGCAAGCGCGCCCAGCCGTCCGCCATAGCCGCGGGCCAGCCCCCCGCGCAGCCACATGTCGAGCGCACATCCGAGACAGAACATCAGGCCTGTGAACAGCGACAGCAAGGTGAAGGCGGCATCGAGCGGCAGACCGGCGCGGATCACGCTCGCGTTCAACAGCGCCACCGGCGTCATGCCGACGAAGCTGCCGCCATAGGCCGATGAGAAGAACGTGCTCGGCACCAGATCCGCGGTGCGCGTCAGAATCAGCGACGCACAGAGCAGCAGCGCGGCAGCCGCAGACGCGACCTGCGGCGACAGACCGGATGCGCTGAGATGCAGGGTCATCAGACAGCCGAGGAAGGCGGCAATGAAGGAGGCCAGCGGCGGACAGCCGAGCTGAAACAGCTCGGAGCCGTAAAAAGGCATTGGCCGGCTCAGCTGCCGCGTGCGCCACATGTGTGGATCGAACGCACGCTGCGCCTGTGACCCACGCGACCGATGTCCCGCCGTCCCGCGATTCATGTCCAACACCTCATCGGGCGCAACCCTGAGCCCGTCCCGCCTCCGATACCTGCGGCGGTTGTACACACGCTGCATCCCTGCAATTGCGTGCATTCGATTCATGCACCGCAATGCAGCGTTGTGGAAGTATCCGGTTCCATCACACGGTCGAAAGTCTCCCGTAACCTTAATCGGGGTAACGTCTTCGATGAATCAACGAGATAGCTCGTTCACGCGGTGGCGCGGGCTGGACTTGCGATCCGCGTTGGTTAACGCCACCATGGCCCATGCTCACGCCCACGTTGCATACTGCTCGCCTGGTGTTGCGCCCGCTCGCGCGCAGCGATGCGCCGGCGATCCAGCGCCACTTCAACAACTGGAACATCATCCGCTCCCTCGCCACCATCGTGCCCTGGCCGTATCCGGACGATGGCGCCGAGACCTTCGTCAGGCTGCAACTCGACAAGATCGCGGCCGGCGAGGAGATCCATCAATGGGTGCTGGTTCTGCGGGACGGCGACGGCACGGCAATCGGCAACGTCCACTTCCGGCCGCGCGTCGAGTCCCGTAAATGCCATCGCGGCTTCTGGCTCGCGGAGCCCTATTGGAATCAGGGACTGATGACCGAGGCGATCGCAGCGGTGAACGACTTTGCCTTCGGCCCGCTCGGGCTCGACGCGTTCTACGTCTGCAACGTCGCAAGCAATGTCGCCTCGCGCCGGGTGAAGCAGAAGACCGGCGCCGAATTCTCCGGCTTCATCGACCTCGCGCATCACACGGGTGAGACCCGATCGGAGCGATGGATCGTGCGGCGGGAGACCTGGTTGCGCTGCCGGAGCTCGCAGCAGCCTCCCGCCTGAGATCGTCAGACGCCGGCCATCACGTCGATCACCGCCTGCGCAAAGGCGTGTGGCGCCTCCTGTGGCAGATTATGGCCGATGCCGCCGGTGATCAGCCGGTGCTCGTAGCGGCCGGCGAACTTCTTGGCATAGCTCTCGGGCGCGGGATGCGGCGCGCCGTTGGCGTCGCCCTCCATCGTGATCGTCGGCACCGAGATATCCGGAAATGTCGCCAGCTTCGCCTCGAGCGCATCATACTTCGCCTCGCCCTGCGTGAGGCCGAGCCGCCAGCGATAATTGTGCACGACGATGTCGACGTGATCGGGATTGTCGAAGGCGGCCGCACTGCGGGCGAAGGTGGCGTCGTCGAACGCCCATTTCGGCGAGGCCGTCTGCCAGATCAGCTTCGCGAAATCGTGCCGGTTCTTGTCATAGCCCTCGCGGCCGCGCTCGGTGGCGAAATAGAACTGATACCACCATTGTAGCTCGGCGGCCGGCGGCAGCGGCATGCGGCCGGCCTGCTGGCTGCCGATCAGATAGCCGCTCACGGAGACCATCGCCCTGCAGCGCTCCGGCCACAGCGCGGCGATGATGTTGGCGGTGCGCGCGCCCCAATCATAGCCGGCGAGCGTCGCTGATTTGATCCCCAGCGCATCCATCAGCGCGACGATGTCGGCGGCGACCGCGACCGGCTGGCCGTTGCGCAAGGCCGTTGGCGATAGCAGCCGCGTCGTGCCGTAGCCGCGCAAATGCGGAATGATGACGCGATGACCAGCTGCGGCCAGCGCCGGCGCGACGTCGGCGAAGCTATGGATGTCATAGGGCCAGCCGTGCAGCAGGATCACGACGGGACCATCGGCGGGACCTGCCTCGGCATAGCCGATGCTGACATCCCCGGCGACGACCTGCCTGATCGGCCCCAACGTCGTGGCCGTGCCCGGCCTGATCGCAGGAAGCTTCGATCCCGGCTTGAAGGTCCCGGCCTTCGCAACATGGGAACCGAGTTGAAAGGCGGCGATGGCGGTTCCCGCCAAGTTCAGGAAACGGCGGCGGCTATGCTGAAGGACGGTCGGCATGACGAAGCTCCTGGTTCGGATATGCCGGCCCCTTGTGCGCGATGTGAGCAAGATGCGCTTGGAGAGGGCTTTGATTTTTCCTTGAGACCAGCTTGATTTTGCGTGAGGAGAAGATGGACCGGTTCCCGCGGCAGCGATGGCGGCGCATGTGGTGTATTGCTTCGACGATTTCGTACTCGACGCCGGCCGCCGCGAGCTGCGCCGCGGCGGCCATCTGATTGCGCTGGAACCGCAGGTGTTCGACCTGCTGACATTCCTCATCAGGAGCCGTGACCGCGTCGTCAGCCGCGACGAGATCCTCGCCGAGATATGGGGCGGCCGCATCGTCTCCGAGGCGACGCTGGCGAGCCGCATCAGCGCAGCACGGAGCGCCATCGGCGACAGCGGCGAGGCACAGCGCCTGATCCGCACCGTCCCGCGCAAGGGCCTCCGCTTCACGGGCGAGGTCAGCGAGCAGGCCGAGGCCGCCCGGACGCCGACCGCCGCCGCTGCGACGTCGGTCGACGGCCCCGCCATCGCGGTGCTGCCGTTCACCAACATGAGCAGCGATGCCGCGCAGGACTACTTCGCCGACGGCATGGTCGAGGACATCATCACGGCACTGTCCCGCTGCAGCGGGCTCGCCGTGATCGCCCGCAACTCGTCGTTCACCTACAAGGGCAAGGCGGTCGACATCCGCGAGGTCGGACGCGAGCTCGGCGTCGGCTACGTGCTCGAAGGCAGCGTGCAGCGTGCCGGCGCGCGCCTGCGCATCAGCGGGCAGTTGATCGACGCTCGCTCCGGCGCGCATCTGTGGGCCGACCGATTCGATGGCGACGTCAGCGACATGTTCGCGCTGCAGGACCGCATTACCGAAAGCGTGGTGGCCGCCATCGAACCGACCCTGGAGCTCGCCGAAAGCGCGCGGCGCCGCGCGCTGCCGCGACCCGACGCCTATGATCTGGTGCTGCGCGCTGCCAGCCTGCGCGACGCCTTCACTCCGGAGAGTCTCAAGGCCGCGCTCGGCTGTCTCGACGAAGCGCTGGCGATCGATCCGGGTTATGCGCCGGCGATGGCCGCGAGCGCCTATTGCCAGGCGCTACGCCATTTCCAGGGCTGGAGCGATCCCGGCGAGACCTATCGCGAGACGGCCGTCGCGTTGGCGTGGCAGGCGAGCGAGCGCGCCCCCGGAGATGCGCAGGTGCTGTGGATGGCGGCCTTCGCGATCTGGAACATGGCCGACGACATCGCGCCTGCGCGCGAGCTGTTCCAGCGCTCGCTCGCCATTAATCCGAATTCGGCGATGGCGCTCACCATGAGCGGCTGGATCGAGGCCATGGCCGGGCGCCCGGCCGAGGGGCGGGCGATGGTCGAACGCGCCTTGCGGCTCAATCCGCGCGATCCGCGCGGCTGGTTCACGGCCGGCGCCATGGCGATCTGCGCTATGGCCAGCGGCGACCTGGCAGAGGCCATCGCCTGGGCCGAGAAGGCGCTCAGTCAAAACCGCCGATTTGCCGTCGCGCTGCGTGTCCTGATCGTCGCCTGGGTCGGAATCGGAGAGATGGATCGGGCCGCCGACATCGCGCGCCAGCTCCTGAGCGTGGAGCCTCATCTCACGGTGACGGGGTTCTTGAAACGCATCCCGTTCCCCGTGCGCACCATGGCTACAACCTATGCGGAAGCTCTTCGCGCAGCAGGCGTGCCCGATTAGACCGATAACGTGCAGAACCGCGCAGCTACAGCTGCAAACCACGTCATTTCAGCAAAGTCGCGAAACTTCGCCGCACCCTATTCACACTACCTTAGGTTCCAATCCGTAGTTTCGCGGACGTCTTCTGGGGCTGAACTCGCGGACGTGGCAAGGGGAACCGATGAAGAAATTGCTTCTTAAATTTTACGAGGATGAATCGGGCGCGACCGCCATCGAATACGGCTTGATCGCTGCCGGCATTGCGCTCGCGATCATCACGATCCTCAACCGGCTCGGACTGACGATCGAGGGCATCTTTACGACGTTGACGACCAAGTTGAACGGCGGCTGATCGAAGCACTTCGTCTGGATGGCGTTCTCAGGACCGGAGCAATCCGGTCGCCATGGTCGGACGGGCCGGGCCCTCGGGTCCGGCCTTTGCTTGTCTGGCCCCTTGTCGTCTCAACGACTCTTCCCGGACTCAATGCGCCATGCTGCGCCCGGCTTCCTCGCAGGCGCTCAGGCAGCGGCGGCAGGATTCGGCGCAGATCCGGCAATGCGCATGCATGCGAGCGTGCTTCTCGCATTCCTCGGCGCAGAACCGGCAGGCCGCCGCGCAGGCGTCGAGCATGCGCCGGATCATCTCCTGATCCGATCCGGTGCGCCGGGTCGCCATACGGCCCGTGATGGTGCAGACATCGGCGCAATCGAGGTTGAGCCGGATGCATTGCGTCAACTCGGCGACATTGTCCTCGGCGAGACAGGCATCGGCGCAGGACGTGCAAGTCTGCGCGCAGGAATAGCATTCCTCGATGCAGCGCACGAGCGCGTCGTCGACACGGCCGCGGACATGCGGATGGGTTTCGATCATCTGTTGGGCGTGCATGGCAAACTCCGAGAGCTGGCCCCCTCAGGGTCAATGATGATCCGCCGAGAAGGTTCTTAAGTCGGAGCCCTGCTTGGAAGCCTCGATCTCATCCGGAACGGTTCGCCGGCGAAGCGGTTGTCGTTGCGCATGCCGGGTGACAACCGGCCACAATGGGGAACGGCGGACGCAGCTGATTTTGCCGGTTTCTGGCTGCGACATCAACGTATCGGTACGCGCTGACGCCTAACCTGTTCCCGGCATGCATCCTTCGTCTTCGGCGCGATCCGGTGCGCGGCAGCTCAACTGCCGTGACAGCAGCTGCCGCCGCCTGCCGCTCCCGCCGGCGTGTCCGCACTGAGCACGCTCTTCGCGTTGCGGTCCGGCGGAATGTCGAAGCCGGCATTGGCGGCGAAGAAGCCGACCGGCTTGAGCACGAAGCCGGCATATTCGACCGGCATCACCGGAAAATCCTCCGGCTTGCACACATGGGTGTGCCCGAAGGAATGCCAGACCACGATGTCGGTGTTCTCGATCGTGCGGTTCTGCTGGATGTAGCGCGGCAGACCGTCGCCGCCGGCATGCACGTTCGGATAGTCGCCGCTGGCGTACTTCTCAGCCGGATCAAAGGCGGTGACCCAGACGTGCCTTGTGGCGAAGCCGCCGCGACTGCGCACGAAGCTGCCCTCCTGCGCCAGCATCAGCGGGCTCGGATTGACCACGAGCTTGTAGCCGGGCGAGGCTCCGACGGAGTTCTTGACGTTGGGATTGGAGATCTTCCAGTAGCGGCCGGTCTCGCCATTGGCGATGCGCGCGGCGTCACGCTCGCGCGACAGCACGCGACTCGTGGTATCGAATGCGTTGCCGTGCGGGTTGTCGCGCCCCCACGGACGCGGCACGAATTCGTGCTCGCTGACTGTGTTGCCGCCGCCGTCGTTGCCGCCGCCGTCGATGTCCATGTGCAGGCGTACGTTGAAGAAGTGCTGATGCGTCGGGCCGCCGAGATCGTCGTCGACCATGCCGCCCCAGGGATAGGTCGCACCCGGCGCAACCGCCGCCGTCTGGATGATGCCGGTGAGCTTGCATTCGAGCTGGATGGTGCCGTCCTGGTACAGGTACCAGTAGAAGCCGTAGTCGTAGTTGCCGACGGTGGCGAAGAAGCTGATCACGAGACGTCGCGAGCGCCGCACCTCGAACAGGCCGTTGCGGAATTCGTAATGCTTCCAGAGGATGCCGTAGTCCTCCTCATGCATGCAGATCGCGTTCTTCATCACGAACGGCTCGCCCTTGCTGTCTGCGGCCGGCACGTCGAAGTAATGGATGTTGCCGAGACAGTCGCAGCCGAGCTCGAGCGCGTTCGCCAGCATGCCGAGGCCGTATTCGCCGGCGTCGAACGCCGACTTCCAGAAGTGGTTGGCGGTTGGATCGGCGTAGGGCACCACCATCTCGGTGACGCTGGCGCGGTGGATGATCGCCCGCTTGCGCGCGCCGTCCTGATAGGAGAGCTGATGCAGCACGAGACCTTCGCGCGGCGTGAAGCCGACGCGGAAGCTCCATTTCTGCCAATCGACCTTCCATCCGTCGACGGTGAAGCTCGGCCCCTGGGGCTGCTCGATGTTGAGCGGCTTGATATCGGTGCGTGGGGCCGTCATCTCATGGGCGCCGTAGTTGCGCTTCTTGCGCGGGATCGGAATGACCGGATCCGCGTCGGTGAGATCGATGACTTTGCCGGCGATCAGGTCGACCACCGCGACGACGCCCTCGATCGGGTGGGCATAGCCGTTGTCCTGCGGATGCTCGCGAAAGAAGCTGACGGCGCGGACGATGCGGGCGCCGCGCTCGAACGGCAGGTCGAAAAAGCCGGACGAGAACGGATCGACCTGCACCAGCTCGATGTCCTTGTCCGTGAGGCCGCGCCGGTGCATCGCCTTGCGCCAGCCGGGATCGGCCTTCACCGCCGCCTCGCAGCGGAAGAACTCCTCCAGCATCACGGGCGGCTGGCCATAGGGCGCCTCTTGGTTGGGCACCGGCTTGCGGGAGACGATGCTCGGCTCGCCGAGATCGACGACATGCTCGACCGACTCGCCGTTTTGAACGTCGAGCGAGACCACGAACGCCCTGCGCGGCAGCGCCTGCCCGCCGTCAAGGGCCGCAAGCTCGGCCTTCGTCGGCTCCTCAAGCCGCACGATCGGAAAGCGGCAGCTGTCCGCCGCCGCGCATGCGCGCACCAGATTGCAGGCGGCGGCAATCTCTTCGGACGTCAGTGGGTCGAGCGGGTGGACGGCGGCGATTGCCGGAGCTGCAGCGATGTCCTGCACGATGATCTCCCTCGATCTGGTCGGTCCGCCTGGAAGGGGCAGGAGAGTACGCGCCCGACCGCGGCTTGTCTCGCCGCGAGACTGCCAATCAGACGCAGGACAGCGTTATCGAAATCGGGCAAAGTCGGCGTCTGCCGATGCGACCGGCGACCCGGCGGCGTGCATCTTGCAGGGCGGTCTCATCAGATAACGTCGTGATGCCATGAGCTTGAACCCGATGCATAGCGGGGCTGCGTGCCCGGGCCTGGTGCGGACGACCAGCGCCGACGTCGACGAGCATTGCGCGCAGCTCGGCGGCTGGCGTCTGACCTATGACCAGATCAGCGCCGGCGCTTTCCGCGGCAGCTTCACCCAATTGTCGCTGCCGCAGCTCGATATCTTCCACGAGGTCACGAGCCAGCAGGTGCGGCAGCATGGCGAACTCGGGCGCGACTGCTGCGGCCTGGCCGTGCCCTGCAGCGGCGAGGGCCCGGTGAATGTCAACGGCACGAGCATTCCGCAGGACGCGCTGATCGTTTCCTTCGATGCCGAGGTCGACATCTGCACACCGCGCGGCTTCACGTTGCGCGGCGTGACCTTGTCGGCCGGTCTCGTCGACGAGATCGCAAGCCAGCTGGCGATCGAACTGCCGCGCGATCTGCGACATCGCATGCGCGCGATGTCGGCACCGGCGGATGCGCTGGCGCGCTTCCGCGCCGCGCTGACGACGATCGACAGGCTGCGCGGCACGCAGACGGAGCCGAGGCAGAGTGCAGCGCTCGGCCGCACACTTCAAGACGGACTGCTGCTGGCGATCACTGATCTATTGTCCGACGCGCGGCCCTGCGACGACACCCGCAGCAGCGCCGCACGCAAGCGGATCGTCGATCGAGCCTGCGAGCTGATGCTGGCGTCGTCGGCCAGCCCTGTATCGCTGATGGATGTCTGCAAGGCGGTCGGCGCCAGCCGCCGCAAGCTCAGCTACTGCTTCCAGGACGTGCTCGGCACCAGTCCCCTGACCTATTGGCGCGCGGTGCGCCTCAACCGCGTGCGACGCGACCTGAAGGCCGCTCACGATCCGCGCGACGGAATTTACGACATCGCCGTGCGCCACGGCTTCTGGCACTTCAGTCAGTTCTCGCTCGACTACAAGCGCCATTTCGCAGAACTGCCATCCGAAACCCTGCGGCGCGCGCGTATGGACGCATCATCCGAGTTGAGGCACAACACCTTCCGTCACTGACGTGCGGCGTGAGCTGCCGAACAAGAAGGGCGCGCGCGCAAGTCGCCCGATGATGCGGAGGAAACATGCTGATCCCGATCGCGGATGTGCCGCGCTGGTACGCCGAGCGCAAACCGAAAGACAGTATCGCGGTTCAGCACGGACCTGATGCGCTGACCTGGGAGCAGCTCGAGCGCCGCGCCAATGCGCGCGCCCGTGCATTCATCGCCAAGGGCGTCAAGCCCGGCGACTTCGTCGCCATCGGCCTGCCGAACGGGAATGCGCTGTTCGAGACCAGTTTTGCAGTTTGGAAATGTGGCGCAACGCCGACATCGCTATCGTGGCGGCTGCCTCGGGGTGAAGCAGCGGCGGTGCTGGAGATTCTCAGGCCGTCACTCGTGGTCGGCGGCGAAGCCGATTGGAACGCGCCGAATGCGCTGCCGGCCGGCTTCACGCCGGAGGGATTTTCTGACGCGCCGCTCACAGCTCCGGTTTCTCGCTATTGGAAGGCGATGACCTCGGGCGGCTCGACGGGCCGGCCCAAGGTGATCCTCGATCATCAGCCCGCGGTGACCGACACGGCGGCCGAGCCGCCGCTGGGAATTCCGAAGGGCGCGTCGCTGCTCAATCCCGGGCCGCTGTATCACAACGCGCCGTTCATCGTGTCGCACTACGCGCTGTTCGCCGGCGGCAAGCTGACGGGCATGGTGAAGTTCGACGCCGAGGACACGCTGCGGCTGATCCAGGCGCAGCGCATCCAGTGGGTCAACTTCGTGCCGACCATGATGCACCGGATCTGGGCGCTGCCGGACGCGGTGCGCAACAGCTACGACGTGTCGAGCCTGAAGATGGTGTTCCACATGGCCGCGCCGATGCCGGCATGGCTCAAGGAGAAGTGGATCGAATGGCTCGGCCCCGAGCGCGTCTATGAGCTCTATGGCGGCACCGAGCGGCAGGGCCGGACCATCATCTCCGGCACCGAATGGCTGCAGCACCGGGGTTCGGTCGGCAAGATCGACGAATCCTGCAAGCTGCGCATCTTGGGCCCCGACGGCAACGATGTCCCGCCGGGGGAAAGCGGTGAGATCTACTTCCTGCCTGCCGATGGTCCAGGCAGCACCTATCATTATCTCGGCGCCGAGCCGAAGCGGCGCGCCGACGGCTGGGAGTCGCTCGGAGACATCGGCCGGCTCGATGCCGACGGCTATCTCTATCTCGGCGACCGCCTTGCCGACATGATCCTGCGCGGCGGCGCCAACATCTATCCGGCGGAGGTCGAGGCGGCGCTGATGGCGCATCCCGACATCCGCTCCTGCGTCGTGGTCGGCCTGCCCGATCCCGAGCTCGGCCAGCGCGTGCATGCGATCGTGGAGATCGACCGGGCCAAGGACGCGCAGGCGATCGTCGACGGCATGGGCGCGTTCCTAACCGACCGGCTCAGCCGATATAAGCATCCGGAAAGCTATGAGCTGGTCGACATGATGCTGCGCGACGATTCCGGCAAGGTCCGCCGGACCCTGCTGCGCGACGAGCGCGCCGCCTGGATCAAGGATGGACGGGATTTTCGTCTGGTGCCGACCAGGGGACGGCCGGCAGCGGAGTGAGGTCCGCGAGAATTTTTCGAACGTTTACGATGCTGGCATAGACTCCGCTTGGAGGTAAGGAGTGTCCGCGCCATGATCTCGAGACGACGGTTTCTACGCACCGCGGCCACGGCGGCGGCCCTGCCACTGGTGCGGATGCCGGGGGCACGGGCCGAGCTGCGCACCATCCTCAACGACGCCAGCCGGCTCAATCCGACGCCCGTCGCCAAGCATGTTGTCATCAAGAAGCCGGCCACCGACGAGTTGATCGCGCGCCTCCGCGCCGAGCTGAAGGAGGCGGCGGCCGCGAGACGCCCGATGGCGGCGGCCGTCGCCCGGCATTCGATGGGCGGCCAGAGCCTGCCGCGCGACGGCACCGCCGTCACGCTCGACGGCGGCGCGATCGAGCTCGACACCACGGCGCGAACCTATCGCACTGCCGCCGGCAATCGCTGGTGGGACGTGATTGCCACGCTCGACGCCAAGGGCTTCTCACCGGCGGTGATGCAATCCAACAGCGATTTCGGCGTCGGCAGCACGTTCTGCGTCAATGCGCATGGCTGGCCGGTGCCGTACGGCCCGTTCGGCTCGACGGTGAAGTCGATCCGCATGCTGCTCGCCGACGGCACGCTGGTGCAATGCTCGCGCACCGAGAATGCCGAGTTGTTCGGCCTGGCAATGGGCGGCTATGGCCTGTTCGGGATCATCGTCGATCTCGAGGTCGAGATGGTGCCCAACGTCCTGCTCGAACCGCGCTTCGAGCGCATGACGCCGGACAGGTTCGCCGAGCGATTCATGCGCAGCGTCGACGGCGACGCCAATGTGAAGATGGCCTATGGCCGGATGTCGGTGTCGCGCAAGGCGTTCTTCGACGACGCGCTGCTCGTCACCTTCCGGCCGGTTCCCGATGCGCCGACGCCGCTGCCTGCGGTGACGAGCTCGGGCAAGCTCACGGGCGTCGCCAACACGATCTATCGTGCGCAGACCGGATGGGAGGTCGCCAAGGGCCTGCGCTGGTTCATGGAGACGCAGCTCGGCCCGGCCATCTCCGACGGTCGATACACCCGCAATTCGCTGATGGCCGAGCCGGTCGCCAACCTGGCGCAGAAGGACATGCACCGGACCGACATCCTGCATGAATATTTCGTGGCGCCCGAGCGCTTCGGCGAGTTCCTCACCGCATGCCGCGAGATCATTCCGAAGGCACGCGCCGAGTTCCTCAACGTCACCCTGCGCTACGTTGCCGAGGACAAGACGCCTGTGCTCAGCATCGCGCCGGTGCGACGGATCGCGGCGGTGATGTCGTTCTCGCAGTCGACCTCGCCCGAGGGCGAGATCGACATGATGCGCACGACGGAAGCCCTGATCGACCGCATCACCGCGATTGGCGGCGCATTCTATCTGCCCTATCGTCTGCATGCCCGCCGCGACCAGGTCGAGAAGGCCTATCCCGCCGTGGCACGCTTCGTCGCGGCGAAGCGCCAGTATGATCCGAACCTGTTGTTCCGCAACGCGATGTGGGACGCTTATTTCGCATGACCGCATCAGCCGACGGCTTCTCATTGGACCGTTACCGAATCGCCGCACTCGCCCTCGCCGCGGCGCTGTTGTTTGCGGCCGCCACGGACTACATCCCCGCCTTCATCGATGCGCAGGGGCGCGTGTTCGGCCTGTTCCAGCTCGACATCTACAAGGACGCCCTGCACGTCGTCTCCGGCCTCTGGGCGCTGGCCTCGATGCTGTCGCGCCGCAGCGCCGTGTTCTTCCTGCGTGTGTTCGGCACGCTGTACTTCATCGACGGCGTCATGGGCGTGTTCACCGGCTCGGGCTATCTCGACCTCTCGATCGTCATCGACGGCATCCGCAACACCTCACTGCTGGTGAAGGTGCTCTCCAGCCTGCCGCATCTCGCGCTCGGCGCGATCGGCATCGCGGTCGGCTGGTCACCCTGGGGGGCGAGACACGTCACAGCATGAGCCTGCGCCGTAAAATCCTCTATCTGACCGGCGCGCTGGCGGCCGCTGCGGCGCTCGGCATCACCGCGACGGTGATCAGCGTCGAGACGGTCTGCACCGCCGACGTCCCGACACCGGCGGTGACGTCGCAGTTCGGCATCACCGATCCCGGCTATGCCAGGTCGCAAGGCGACAGCTTCCTCACCTTCCCCGAATGGTACATCGTGCACGCCTACAGCGATCTCGCCGGCGTGACGGGGCAGACCTCCGAGTCCGACTTCCGCTATCTGTCGAGCATCGCCGGGTTCTGGCGCAGCCTGTGCCGGGCCACGCGGCAGGCCGAGGGCTCGGGGCCGGCGACCTCGGACCAGAAGCTGACGAACTACATCATCGGCTTCAGCTTCACCGCCGAAATGGCGCTGCAGGGCGCCTATGAGAAGAGCATCGGTGCGCTCACCGAGGAGACGACCGACGGCGTCAAGACCGCCGAGGACGCCTTCAATCTCGCTCTGCTGAAAGATTACGCGGCATTTCTCTATCAGACACCCTGGTATCGCTACCCCTTCGCCGCCAAGCTCGACCAGTTCTGGCGCGACACACCGTTCGTGCCGTCGGTGCGCTCGGTGGAACGGCGGTTCTCGCTCAGCCTGCAATATGCCGGCCGCGCGGCCTACGCGGCAGTCATCGGCTATGCGGCCGGCTATGACCCCGCGGTCCTGACGATCCGGAGCGTGGTGACGGGCCTGCCGGCCGCCGAACTCGCGGCGATGCCGGGCGTGAAGGTGATCCGGGAGGTGAGCGACGTGAAGGGCACCAAGGGCGTGCTGGTCGAGACCGCGCGCTACGCCAAGTTCGACGCGTTCGCCAAGGAGCTCCGGCGCCATGCCGGCGCCGCGCTCGCCGAAGTGGCCGGCAACCACCAGATCCTGGTCACGATCGTGGTCCCGCCGGGCGACGGACGGCTGGCAGCCTTCGATGGATTACCTATATTCAGCATCCCGATCCAGTCCCGTCCGGGCGCCCGCCGCATCGGCGTCGATGTGCCCGTGCGGTCGCTGGTTCAGGACATCGCTCGTTTCGAAGCTGCCGGATACAATTTCGAGCATGCCTACGACTACTGACCGGCTCCCATTGTCGACCGCCCTGCCCCTGCGGGGCCTGCTGGCGGTCGCCTTCGCCTGGTTCGCAGGCATGGCGGCCATGGCGCTGGTCATCAGGCCCGACGCGGTGGTCGTGTTCGGACCCGCGGACCGCATGATCCCGGTGGTCGTTGCATCCGATGGAGCCTTGCTCGACGCCGGGCGTTTCCACGTTGCGGCGAGAACGGGAACGGCGACGGTCGGCAGCCTCTATGCGGCCGGCGCCTGGCTGGTCTGGCCGATCCTCGGCAAGGGTTGCGGCCGCAGCTAGCGCCGAACGCGCCGGTCCTCTCCGCGCGATTGCGGAGGCCTCGGAACTGGCGCCGACGCTCAAAGATGTTAAGCTCGCGTTGACGCTGTGGCGAAGACGCGAAGATCACGCGACACGAAGCAGAGCCTGGTCGATGCCCCCCGGTTATCGACAGGGCAGGAGAAAGCAATGCCTTCTTTGACCGAATGGAAAGTGCCGTTCGCCTTCCAGCCTCGCGCCGAAGACTATCAATACGATCTCGATCAAGCCTTGGCCTCGATCGTGGGCCTGCACGCGATCATTCCGCCGGATGCCTTCAGCGCGGAAACGCTGGGCACCGAGCGGGCCGGCAATGCAGTGGTCATCGACGACGGGCTGGTGCTGACCGTCGGCTATCTGATCACCGAGGCCGAGTCGGTCTGGCTGCACCTCAATGACGGGCGCGTGGTCGAGGGCCATGTGCTCGGCTTCGATTTCGCCACCGGCTTCGGTCTCGTGCAGGCGCTCGGCCCGCTGGACCTGCCGGCACTCCCGCTCGGGTCTTCGGCGGCCACAAAGATCGGCGACCAGGTCGTGCTCGGCGGCGCCGGCGGCCGGACGCGATCGGTTGCGAGCCAGATCGTCGCGAAGCAGGAATTCGCCGGCTATTGGGAATACCTGCTCGACGAGGCCATCTTCACCCATCCCGCACACCCCAATTGGGGTGGCACCGGACTGCTTTCCGCCAAGGGCGAGCTGATCGGCATCGGCTCGCTGCAGCTCGAGCGTGAGCGCGACAACAAGGCCGAGCACGTCAACATGATCGTGCCGATCGATCTGTTGAAGCCGATCATCGACGATCTCAGGCGGTTCGGCCGCGTCAACAAGCCGGCCCGGCCCTGGCTCGGCATGTACGCGACCGAGGTCGACGACCGCGTGGTGGTGATCGGCGTCTCCAACAACGGGCCCGCCGCGCGCGCCGAGCTGAAGACAGGCGATATCATCCTCGGCATCAACGGCGACAAGGTCACGACCCAGAGCGGGTTCTATCGCAAGCTCTGGGCGCTCGGCGAAGCCGGCGTCGACGTGCCGCTCACGGTCCACCACGAGGGCGTCACATTCGACGTCACGGTGGCATCGACCGATCGCGCCAAGCTCTTGAAGGCGCCGCGGCTGCATTGAGCAGAACGCTGAGTTCAGCTCAGGCGATGACGTGCCAGGCTGCCACGACCTGGTCGTGCAGCTGTGCATCGCTCGGCAGCTGCGAAGCCGCGGTCGGATCGAACCCTGGATGCGTTTGGGAGTAGGTCGCCATCGCCTGCACCAGCTGCGAGACTTGCGTATCCAGCTCCAGACCACCCGCCTTGATCTCCTGCAGCTGATAGGAGCCGCCGAGAAACCAATCAGCCACGGTGACCTGCTGATGGCTGCCGAGAATGTCGATCTCCAGGTCGTTGCCCGATTTGACGAACCAGAAACTGTCGGCGGTGTAGGCGGTGCCGAAATCGAGCGTGCCGGTTGGCTTGGACAGCGAGGCGATGCCGTTGATGATGACGTCGTTGCCGTCGCCCGGCGCGTACAGATAGGTCGCGCCGACACCGCCGACCAGGATGTTGTCGCCGGCCCCGCCCTTCAGCACGTCGCTGCCCAGGCCACCGATCAAGAGGTCGTCATTGGCGGTGCCGAACAGCATGTCGTTGCCGCCGCCTGCGATCAGAAGTGCACCGTCCGACGCGGCAATCGTCGCCCCCGGCACCGGATCGATCGTCACGATCGTCGAGACATCGCTCAGCGCGGCGCTGAGCCAGTCTAGATTGTCGGTCTTGCCGCCCCAGAGCACGCTGATCGCCATGTCGATCAGGCCGGCATCCTCGCCGTCGAAGCCGGCAACGGCATCGATCAACGCGGTCTTGCCGACGATATCGACCGCCGATCCCGTGTCGGTGCGCGACCACAGATCGGACGACAGGTCCGCAACCAGCAGGTTGTTCGCAATATCCTGATACAGGATGCCGTGCTCGTGGCCGATCACGCCCGGCGTTGGCGAGGTCACCTCGTCGTGGTTCTGCGCCAGGAGCGCCGAATACTCCACCACGATCTCGGCCAGCGCCTTCTCGACGCCGCCGTTCTTCAGATAGGACGCCGCCGTCGCCGCACTGAAGCTGTTGCCCAGCATGTCGCCGCCGTTGAACAGTGCCTGCACGGCGCTGTTGCCATAGCCGCTCGCGTCGGTGACGGTCGAATAGGCGATCATGTCCTTCATCTTGTCGGATGGCGCGCCTTCACCGCCCACGCCCGCCGCCTGGATGCCGAGGGCCAAGGCGATCGCGTCATCCTCGAGCGGCGCCAGCAGCACGGCGGCCGCCTTCTTCCAGTCTTGCGCATCGTTGTCGCTGGCCCATTGCATCATCGTCAGCAGCGCGATCGAATGCAGGCTGACCGGATCGAGCCCGAGATCCGTCCCCGCACCGAGCACCGTCTTCTGCTCGGAAGAGATGCCGATCGCCGCATGCGCGATCGCCATCGCTCCGGCGATCGGCCCGAGTTGCAGCAGTGCAAGCGGCGCTTCCAGCACGGGCGCCGCGGCGCGCACATATTGCAGCACCTCGCCGGACACGGAGACCATGTGGATGTCGTTGAAGCGATCGACGGGATGAGAGGTCAGCGCGCCCCAGAAGCCGTGCAGCTGGTCGTAGCGGACTTCGGCGGCGAACTCGAACGGCATCGCGTCGTACGCGTAGGCCACCTTGTCGTTCAGCGCCGCAATGTAGCCGGCAAGACCGCCACCCAGCGAATGGCCGGTGAGCGACACGTTCGACGTCGTCGCCCATGTCTTGTAGTAGGCCTCGGCATCCGGAAACTGGGTCGGCCAGCCGGCAAGCCCCGCACCGCCGAGCCAGCCGGGAACGTCCGCGATCGTGTCGGTGCCGCGATAGGAGATGATTCGCGTCGACGGATCGCCGGCGAGCTGATAGGTCGCCGCTTCGAAATCGTCCGCAGTCGAGGTCACGCTGCCTGCCACCAGCTCATAACTGCCGATGCGATTGAAGTTGACCGCGAGCGTCGGATTGACGCCTCTGTTGTAGACGTCCATGGCGAGCACGGCGTTGATCAACGCGGCCGACGGCGACTTGCTCATGATGCGGATCCCCCTTCGCAGCCGGTCGGCGATTTCGTCCGCGCACCGTGCTCCATTCGGAACCCAGGCTCGGCTGCCGGCTTTCATGAAGTGCGACATCGCGCCAGTTTTTTGTCAATCGCGATTCGTCCACACGTGTATTCGCTGATCTTGCGCCTCTCGCGCGATCCGATCCGTCAATCGGCGCTGTCTTGCCGCATTGCCTGCCATGTGGTGCAGCAGAACGCCGCTTTACGCAGATTGAACAAGCGTTCGGAAAATGATCATTGCCCGCGGAGCCGATTTTGCGTTGCATGAGAGCGCTCGCAGGCCAGCGGGTGCCAGGCCCGCCCGACCAAGGAGACCCGCATGACCGAAGCGGTAGTGGACGACATTCTCATCATGTTGCCGCCGCTGCTGCAGACGCTCGAAGCTCTGTCCTACGTCGCGCGCTATCTGAACCCGCCGGATTTCGATCGCGTGATGGCCGACATCGGCGATCCCGAGCAGGCGCTGCGGACTGCGCGGACCCATCTCACGTCGTGGCCGGCCGACTTCGCCCATATCCGCATCGCCTTCGACACCGCAGCCGACGCGGCGCTGATGTCATTTGCGGGACTGCGGGCGGTCCAGCGCGGCGAAGGCGATCTGATCGACGTATTCAGGGCATTGCGGCAGCTGCCCCGCGCGCTGGAAGCGCTGTTTCCACTCGCCGCGACCCTGCCGCCGCTCAGCGAATTCTTCCTGGATCCCGCAGTCGGGAACGACCAGGCGCTGCGTCAACTGCTCGCGGCGACCTCCGGCAAGGACGCCGTGTTTCATGACCACAACGAGATCGGCAATCGCGGCGGCTTCTCGCTCTATGTTCCCGAGTACTACACGGCCGACCGGGCCTGGCCGCTGGTCATGGCGCTGCATGGCGGCAGCGGCAACGGACGCGACTTCCTGTGGAGCTGGCTGCGCGCGGCACGCAGCATGGGCGCCATCCTGGTTGCGCCGACCGCAGCGGGACCGACCTGGGCCTTGATGGGTGAGGACGCCGATACGCCGAACCTCGTTCGCATCCTCGATCTCGTGCGCAGCCGCGTGGCCGTCGATTCCGCGCGCATGCTGCTGACCGGCATGAGCGATGGCGGCACCTTCTGCTACGTCAGCGGGCTGGAGCGCCATTCGCCGTTCACCCATCTCGCGCCGGTGGCTGCAACGTTCCATCCGCTGATGGCGCAGATTGCCGACCGGGATCGGCTGCGCGGATTGCCGATTCAGATCGTCCACGGGCAGCTCGACTGGATGTTCCCGGTCGAGATCGCGCGGCACACGCAGGATGCGCTGGCGAAGTCTGGCGCCCGCATCGTCTATCGCGAGATCGACGATCTCAGCCATTGCTATCCGCGCGAGGTGAATGTCGATCTCTTGCGCTGGCTGATGAGCTGAAGCGGCCCTGCACATGACGGATGGGTAAGGTCGGCGACATAATCTCGACCGATTTTCTCCGCATTGATTGCAGCCTGGCCAAACAGCGGGGGCGCTGCTCAGGGCGGATGTGAAGCCGCCGAAGGATCGTTCATGCCCTCGCCCGCCGCGCCTCCCTCTTCGGCCCGCCCCAGCGCCGTCCTGCTCGCAGATGGTGTCAACCGCCTCGAGGTCACGCTCAAGCTCACCACGGCGATCCTGGCGGTCGCCGCCGGCGTCTACACCTATCTCGGCGTCCGCGAGCTGCTCAACGGCAGTGCCACCACGGTGTTCTTCGCAGCGGTGATCTATTCCGTCGCGGTCTCCGTCGGCATCTATGCCTTCTGGGTTTTCATGATGCAGTTCATGCCCCACGTGACCAGCGTGATGGGACGGCTGCTGATGGGCGGCTGCATGCTGTTGGGCTCGCTGATGATCGTCGCGATGTCGTCCTGGCTGAATGCCTCGGCGCTCGCCGGCGCCGCCGCGATTCAACAGCACCTCGCGATCACCGTGCAGAACTACACCCGCGACCTCGACCGGGCCAACAGCCAGGCAATCGCGGCGCAGAGCCTGCTGCCCGACATCCAGCTCGCCTCCTCGCGCTTCGCCAAGCTGGCGGAGGCCGAACGCGCCGGCTCTCTTACCGGGACTTCCGGCTCGGGGACCGTCGTCCAACTGCTCAGCCAGATGTCGACGCAGCTCGATGGCCTCGGACAGCAGGTGCAGGAGTCCGGCAAGCGTGTCTCCGGGCTGTATGAGCAGGGCAGCAAGAGCCTCGCCAAGATGCGCGAGCTGATCTCCGACCGGGGTCCGATCGCCACGCGGAGCGATGCCTTCGCCACCGAGTCGCTCAATTTGATGGGCATCATCGCCAATCTGCAGCAGACCTCGGTGGCTCCTGCCGTAAAGCGCGCCGCGACCTCGCTTTCCGCCGGCTTCATCGCGCCCGCCGCCGGCGGACGCAGCGGCGACCTGGCCGAGCGCCAGACCGCCGTGGTCGGCAAGGTCGAAGGCGCGATCGCGACGCAGGCGGCCTCGCTTGCCGACGCCGCCGACAAGATCCTGGCGCTGCCGCGCATCGAGCCGACCAGGTTTCAGACGCTATCGCCGGCAGAAGCGGTGCTGCGCTACGCCGGCGATTTCATCCCGAGCTGGGCGGGCGCGATCTCGATCGACCTGATGCCTGCCGTGCTGGTGCTGATTCTCTGCGTCGTGCATGCCGCGATCCGCCGCGAGGGCCTGCCCGCCGCGAGCGCCTCAAGCCTGACCGCCAGCGATCTCGTCACGGCCTTGCAGATCGCCCGCGAGGTCGAGGATGCACGGCGCGCCGCCGAGGCGCGTCCTATCGCTACGCCGCGCGAAGTCCCTGCCGAGCTCCCAGTTGAGCTGCAACCGGCGCACGCAACAGGCACCGTTGCGGACGAGAACGTCACCTCGCTGTCCTCGGCTCGGATAGGGAAGTAGCTCGTGGCTTCGGCGGTCAATCGACGTCTCCAAGCCTGGCTCGCCGACAATCCCGACGAGAGCCTGCTGCGCTGGACGTTCCGCGTCGTCCTTGCCGTGACCGTCGCGGTTCTTGCGGCTGACCTCGTCGAGCTGAATGAGCCGCGTGTCACATCCGACACCGCCTCGCCCCCGTTCGACGTGCATCGGGAGCATGCCGACGGACAGCCGGCGTCTCCTGCCGTGCTGGCGCCGCTGCTGAAGCGGCTGATGCCGCTGCCCAAGAGCGATCCTGCGCTCGAGCGGCCGCTTAGCCTCGAGCTGCGCGGCGGCGGCCGGCTCTATGCGACAGGCACGATCACGCCCGGCAGCGCGCGGACTTTCGCGGACGAGGTCGATCGGCACGGCGAATACATCAAGACCGTCGTACTGAACTCCCCCGGCGGCTCGGTCGCCGACGCGCTCGCGATGGGACGGCTGATCCGGGCGCGGAAATACGCCACCGAGGTCGAGGCCGGCAAGCATTGCGCCTCGTCGTGCCCGCTGGTGTTCGCCGGCGGCACCGAGCGACGCGCCGGCGAGCGCGCGATGATCGGCGTGCATCAGATCGCCGCGGTAAGGTCCGCCAATGCTGCCCGCTCGGACGACGACATGAGTCTCGCACAGAACGTCTCCGCGCGCTGCCAGCGGCACCTCGCGGACATGGGTGTCGATCTCAAGGTCTGGATGCATGCAATGGACACGCCGCATGACCAGCTGTTCACCTTCAAGCCCGACGAGCTCAAAGCGCTCAATCTGGTCACGTCGGCGCCGGAATCGCGTCCCGAAAAACCACGCACTTAGTTTGTCTGGTCCCGCTCGAACCTTCCGCTGCGACGGCGGAACCAAGCTACGGCGGCGGCGTTGTCGGCCGTCACACTGGAGAACATGATCATGCGGACATTCGTGGGAATGATCCTTGGTGCGCTCATTCTGGGATTTGGCGTCTACATCCACGATTCGATGCAGACCTCCGAGGTCGCCAATGGCCCGACAGCGCAGACGCGCCGGACCATCGTCAACTGGGACGTCGCCGCGGACAGCTGGAATTCGCTCAAGACCCGCGCGCACGACGATTGGGTTCGCATCTCGTCCAAGTAAGTCGTCCACGTAGGCGCAGCATTGCTGAAGTGAAGGCGCCTCGGCCGATGCCGGGGCGCCTTTTCCATGTGCGCCTATTTGGTGGCCATCGCCTTGCGCGCGTCGGCGATCACCTGCTCGAACTGCGGCATCGTGAGCACGCCGGGGACCCTGAACTTGCCGACGATGAAGGACGGGGTGCCGCGGAAGCGCAGCCCGCGCGCCTGGCTGTCGTTGCGCGCCAGCATCGCGCCGATCGCCTTCGCATTGGTCGCGAGATCCCGCCTGGCACGATCGACGTCGATGCCGGCTTCCGACAGCAGCTCCTCGATGCGCGGCTCGGTGAGCTTCGAGCTGACACCGATCAACGCATCATGCGCCCGCGCGTATTTGTCCTGGTACTTGCAGGCCAGCGCCATGCGCGCGGCCACCACCGACACGGGGCCGAGGATCGGCCACTCCTTCAGCACCCAGCGCACCTTGCCGTCGTCGTGGACGATCTGCTGCAGCTCGGGATCGAGCTTGCGGCAATACGGACAATTGTAGTCGAACCATTCGACGATCGCGATGTCGCCCTGCGGGTTGCCGAGCACCGGCGCATCCGGATCACGCAGCACCGCGGCCTCGTCGGGCTCATCGGCCTCTTCGGCATGGCCGGCGCGCGGCCACAGGGAAACGGCGGCGCCGGCGGCAAGAAGGCCAAGAAGCCCGCGCCGACCGGCATCGACCGTGGTCGTGTCCAATGTGCTGCGTGTCATCACGATCAGCTCCAGATGTGCAGCAGGCTGCGCGCCAGCATGTACAGCGCGACCGCCGCAATCACCGCCGAAAACACCATGTTCAATGCGCCGCGCCGCTCTGAGAGATGGCGCGCCAGGCGCGTGCCGGCAACTCCCCCGGCGATCCCGCCTGCGATGAACAATCCCGCAAGATCCCACGCCACGAGCCCGGACCAGGCGTAGCTCGCAGCCGTGGTCAGTCCGAACGTGGTCACGGCGACGAGCGACGAGCTCACCGCATTCATGATCGGCATCCCCGTCGCGGCCATCAGCGCCGGCACGATCAGAAAGCCGCCGCCGATGCCGAAGAAGCCGGACAGCGTGCCGGTCGCGAGACCGAAGCCGACGATCGCCGGCAGGTTGGCCATGCTCATCTTGACGTCGGGAATGCCGACGCGCGCCCGCGTCTTCAGCATCAGCATCGCGATGACCATCATGACCAGCGCGAACAGCGCCAGCAGCTTCTGGCCGTCGACCATCTTGCCGAGCAGCGAGCCCACGAAGGCGCCGACGATGCCGGCGGCCGCGAACAGCGCCGCGACCGGCCAGATCACGGTGCCGCCGCGCGCGTGGTTGACGAGATTGAGGGCGGCATTGGTGGCCACCGCAATCGCGCTCGATCCGATCGCAATATGCGGCTCCGGCACGCCGACGACATAGACCATCAGCGGCACCGCCAGCACCGATCCGCCGCCGCCGACGAGGCCCAGCGAGAAGCCGACCATCGCGCCGCTGAGCACGCCGAGGATGCTTTGAGTGGCAGACATCATGGCGGGGACAAGGTCATTTCCCGAACATGAACGCAAGCCCCAAGATCACCGGAGCAGCAATGCCGCCGCGGCCGGCGCCTGTTGCGAAGAGAGCGGCGGCCGGACGCATCGCGCGCCCGGCCGCCGACGACATCATCGCCAGCCCGCTCAGGCCGCGCCTTTCAGCTTCTTGGTGCATTCGCTGAAGTAGCCGCCGCCCTTCTGGATCCACTTCATGCCGCCATTGGCGTTGGTCGCCTTGTTGGCGTTGTACTGATCGACGCAGGTATGCATGCGGGCCTTGCCGGCGGTCTCCTTGGCGTATTTCGGATCCACGGCACTCGGGAACACGGCGGGACCGCTGGGCGCGGGAGCCGCCTCCTTCGCAGCGGACTTCGTCTCCTTCGCCGGCTTGGCCTCGGCGGCAGGCGCGGCTGGAGCCGCCGCGGCCGGGGCGGCGTCGCTGCCACACTGCGCCTTGCGGAAGTCGTTCCACTTCTGGCCGCCCAGCGTGCCGGCCTCCTTCGCCTGCTTGTATTTGGCGCTGCATTCCTGCGCGGTCAGCGCGTGGGCCGGCGCGGCGGCGAAGGCCGTGAGGCCGACCACGGCCAGCGCGGCGAGTGACGAACCAACCAGTGACGAACCAACCAATGATTTTGCCTGAAAACTCATCCCAGATCTCCCCGTGGAGCATGTTGAATGGGACGGTAATTCTAGCGAGGCGCCTGCGGCCGACAAAGCAGGCGGGAGCGTGGCTGCGCGAAAATATAATTTGCCTCGCGCGACGATCCGGCTCATTCCATTCACTCCGGGTTCAGCATGGCCGGACGTCGCGCCATGCCTTTCGTTCGAGGATTTCTGCATGACTTTCACTGCCCGGGCGGCTGCCGCGGCCGTCGCGACTGCCATCCTGCTGGCCGCGGGCCCGGCCTCGTCGCAACCCGGATTGACACTGCCGTCCCGCCCCGATGCCGCCACCGACAAGTTCGCCACCATGGACAAGACGGCGCGGCGGGCGATTTCCGTCGCCTGCTCCAAGGAAGCCGACGACCAGGGACTGAAGGGCAAGGCGCGCGGCAAATATCGCTCCGCCTGCAAGCGCGACAAGGCGGCGGCAGCTGCGGCCGCCGCGCCCGCGCCGACGCCGACGCCGGAGAAGCCGAAATGATCGGCAGCGGCGGGCGCCCGCACGCATGGCGCCTGCGCAATGCCGGGAATTGTTCGGAACGGCGGCTTTTGGCATAAGGCGCCGTGCGCCAGATCATCTCCTCCCTCCCCTTTGCTGCTCCGAACCGTGCCAAGACCCTGAGCGCGATCGAGACGCTCGCCCTCGGCACCGCCGGCGGCCTGATCTTCCTCGTCGCCCACCTGCCCGGCGGGCTGATCTCCGGGGCGATGATCGCCACCGCGATCGCCGCCATCGCCGGCCGTCCGCTGTCGATGCCGCCGATCCTCACCCAGACCGTGCTGCTGCTGCTCGGCATCTCGATCGGCGCGATCGTCTCGCGCGAGCTGATCACCCATGTCAGCGCCTATCCGGTCACGATCGCGCTGCTGGCGCTGGCGACCTTCTGCTCGACCTTCGGCTCCAGCTTCTATCTGCAGCGTGTCCATGGCTGGGACCGCACCTCGGCGCTGCTCGCCGGCAGCCCAGGCGCGCTGTCGCAGATCACGATGCTCGCGGTCGAGCGCGGGGCCGACCTGCCGGCGATCGCCGTGGTGCAGACGCTGCGCGTGATCATCCTGACCGCCGCCTTGCCGCTGGTGCTGGCGCTGGCCGGGGTGGCGCCGGCCGAGCAGATCTCGCTCGGCCAGGCCGAGGCCTCGCCGCTCGGCCTGCTCGCTCTGCTGGTGGCCTCGCTGGTTGCGGCCATGCTGATGCAGCTGATCAAGTTTCCGGCGAGCTGGCTGTTCGGCGCGATGGTCGCCAGCGGCATTCTGCACGGCGCCGACCTGGTCGAAGGCGGCCTGCCGGAATGGATGCGCGGCGTGGCGCTGATCGGCATCGGCGCCCTGATCGGCAGCCGCTTCGCGCGGATGCGGGTGAAGACCCTGGTCGGCCATCTCAGGGCTGCGCTCGGCTCGTTTGCGATCGCAGTCGCGATCTCCGCCGCCTTCGTCGCCGTCATCGTGCTGACGACGCATGTGCGTTTCTCCGACACCATCGTCGCCTTCGCGCCCGGCGCGATGGACGCGATGATGGCGCTGGCCCTGACGCTGCACATCGACCCGATCTTCGTCGGCGCCCATCACCTCTCGCGCTTCGTCTTCGTCACCATCGCCACCCCCGGGATCGTCCACCTGTTCGGCCGGCCGCAGGAGGATGTCGACGACTAAAGCGCGATGAGATCAGGATGAATCGTCATCGCGCTTTAGGTTGTTTGCGCATGATCTTTTCGGAAAACCGCTGCGCACTTTTCCGGATCATGCTTTAGGCGGCTCTCGTCTTGCGCGTGACGCCCCAGGCCGCGATCGCGGCGATCAAGAGCGAGATCAGCACGCTGTAGCCGGCAAGCGACAGGCCGAGGAAGCGGAACTGCACCTCGTCGCAGCGCACGACGTGGACGCTGTCCAGCCGCTCCAGCAGGTTGCCGGCACTGCCGAGATTGCCGATCGGCCCGGTGCATTCGGTCGGCCCCGGCCAGAAGCCCCATTCGACGCCCGAATGATAGACGCCGAGCCCGGCATTGCCGAGCGCCGCCAGTGCGACCAGGCCGAGGCCGGCGAGCACCAGCGCGCGCGGTGCGCCGCCCCTCGCCGCGAGCGCCAGCACGAGCCCGAGCGGCACGATCGCGTAATAGGCCCAGCGCTGCTTGAGGCAGAGCTCGCAGGGCTGCAGGCCCCAGACCAGCTGCATGTACCAGGCACCCGCCAGCGCCGCCGCCGCGATGCCGGCCGCGAGCAGCGCCGCCGTCACCGCCGGGCTCATGGCCCCCGCCGCCGGGCGCGCCATCACCGAGGTATTGCTCATCGATCCTCCCGAACGGGCTGCATCCGGTCCAATGCCGGGCCGTTCCGGCTCCTACTCCCGCCAGCGAAAGCTGTCGAGATGAGCCGCCATCACGTCCGTGCGGGTTGACCCTGCCCCGCTGCCCGCTATAGTCCGCCCGCTTCGCTTGGGTTCCTGCACAGGGCCACGGCGAATGCCCCTGTGGCGGAACTGGTAGACGCGCTCGACTCAAAATCGAGTTCCGCAAGGAGTGCTGGTTCGATTCCGGCCAGGGGCACCAACTGGGCTGTTCACGCCCGTTCTAAATCGTCCGCAAGCGTTCGCCCAGCGCTCGGAACCCCTTGAAAAATAGAGCTTTCCGCGTACATGGGTGTTCGTCACCGTTTGTTCTCATCCGACCCCAGCCGCCCGATTTGTTGGTATTTTTGTTGGTATCGTGTTGGTATCGGGAGAACAAACGTTCACGGTGACTTTCGCTATTCCGAACGAAGGAATGGAGCAGATGACCCGCAAGAACGATGTCGCGTGCGTCAATCCCAAGCAGATCAGAACCGACGTTGACTGCCGCGCTGCCCAACCGAGATTCGACAATGGCGCGTGGGGTGCCGCCAAGATTTCCGACGTAACCGGCGGCGGTCTCTACCTCTTCGTCACACCCGACGACAATAAACCCGGCCATGCTGCCTCCAAGCTCTGGCGGATGGCCTACCGCTTCTCCGGTCGCCAGAAAACCTACTCCATCGGGCCTTACGGCAACGGAAAGAACGGCACGTTCTCACTCGCCGACGCACGTCACGAGCGCGACAAGGCCAAAAACCTGCTCAAGGACGGCAAAGACCCGAGCACCGAGAAACAGCTCGATAAGCACAGGCAAGCGGCCGCTCGACCTTTCGGGCTATGGGCTGACGAGTGGCTCGCGAAGAAAAAGGTGGAGAAAGTCAAGCGCGGCAGAATCGTTGCGGTGCGCGACCCAAAGACAATCGAGGTCCTTGAGCTGCGCGTCCGCTACGTCAAGGCCCGCTTTGGCAAGCTGTGCAGGCAGGACATCAAGCGTCCGGACGTGCTCGCTTTCCTGCGTTCATACGAAGCCAAGGGAAAGCTGGAAACCCGCGACCGCGTGCGCAGCATCGGTGCGCAAATCTGCGACTATGCCGACGTCGAAGGCGACGGCTACAATCCATTCCGTAATCTGAATGGGAAGCTGATTGCCAACATTTCGACGCCGCGTCCCGGCGTAACTGAGCCACGCGATGTGACGCGCGTCTTCAAGCTCATCAGCGCACCGTGGGCGAGAGGGAGGTTTGGCGACATTGTTGGCCTTGCCTTGCGCTTCGATGCGCTGACCATACCTCGCCCCGGCATGGTCAATGAAATGGAGTGGAGCGAGGTCGATTGGGACACCGAACGCTGGACTGTTCCAGCCACCAAGATGAAGACCGGTTGGGACCATGTCGTGCCCTTGTCACGACAGGCACTCGCAATCCTGCGGAGCGTCCAAAAGCTGACCGGCCATCGCCAGTACGTTTTTTCCTGCTCAAAGGATGCCCCGCTATCGAACAACACGCTCAACAAGCGCTTGCGGCTGCTTGGCATTGACACCAAGACTGATCATTGCGCCCACGGCTTCCGGACCACCTTCTCGACCCTGTCCCACCACGAAGAGATCAAGGAGGCCAAGGCATGGGATGGCGATGTCGTCGAGCTGCAGCTCGCGCATCTCGATAGTTCGACCGTGGAAGGGCTCTACAAGAAACACGGACCGCTCGCGCTGATCGGCTCGCGCACGAAGCTGATGCAGCACTGGGCTGATCGTATCGACCACTGGCTCGATCCCAAGAAGGTGGTGCCGATCAAGCTCGGCACGCAGGGCTGAGTCATGTATCTTCGTGCGCGGTTGATGCTGTCCGTTCGATTCCTTGCGAAGATCAAGTGACAGTTCTCAGCAGAGTGCTGGGTCAAAACTGGCCTGCTATCCTCATGACCGCGCCACTTGGCCAAAGGAAAGACCTGACTGCCGGCTAGAGAACGACCGCTGAACCGCAAGCAGCTCGAAGAGGAATATTCTTTGGTTGCTCACGCAAGATCAGTCAGTGCGAGCTACTACATCTCAACGATCGCGTATCTTCTGGATTGTACGCTTCGGCGACATCATTGAGCAGCTCAGCGATACAGCCGCCAAGAGCATCGACCAGGTGCTGGACACCCTGCCCAAGGATTTCCCCAACAAGATCGCAGACTCGGTCGCTGACGGCGCGAAGCGTCGCATCGCCACATTGTCTACAGCCAAAGACCGGCCGGATTGAAGCGTCACCTCGCATCGGATACCGATATCGCCGAAGCAGCCGCCATCTCGAGAACGGCCCAAGCCAGCGCGCCGCGCGGCCTGCTTTTGACCGCTTGCGATCGCTTCCGGCGACGAATCTTGCGAATACTCAAACCGAACGGGCGGACGAGCGCAGACGCTCACTTACTTCGTGCTGCCCAACATCAGCCCCTCAACGAACCAGCGCTGCGCGGCAAGAAAAGCAATGAGGAGCGGAGCCAGAATGATGGCCGCGCCGGCCATGAGAGGCCCATAGTCAGACCCCGCCTCCTCATTGCGGAAAGTGATCACGCCGAGCGCCGGCGGCATCAGCTCTTCCGTGCGGATCGCAATCAATGGCCAGAACAGATCGTTCCAATGGCTGGTGATCGAGAGAATGCTGAAGGCGATGACCGCCGGGCGGGCAAGCGGCAGCATGATCTGGAACACGATGCCGAGCTCCGAATAACCGTCGAGACGAGCCGCATGCATCAGGTCATCCGATGTCGACTTGAAGAACTGCCGGAACAAAAAAATGCCGAACGGTGACACGATGAACGGCAGCACCAGCGCGGCGTAGCTGTCCAGGATCCCGAGCTTCCAGCACAGGACGAACAGCGGCAAAGCCAGCACCTGATGGGGCAGCAGCAGGCCCACAAGAACGAGCGCAAAAATCGCGTCTCGCCCCCTGAACTGCAGCTTCGCCAAGGCATAAGCGATCGGCGCGCAGATCAGAATCTGGCACAGCAGGATCGTCAGGCACACGATAACACCGTTGCTGAGAAAGCGTGGCAGCGGTGCAACAGTGAGTGCGCGCATGTAGTTCTCAGCGGCATACCACTGCTCGGGCAGCAACGAAAACGAAGCACGAAAGATCTCGCCCGGCGGCTTGAGCGAAAGCGAGACCATCCACACCAAGGGGCCGAGCAGTAGCGCAGCGCTGCTCAATAGCAGCAGGTGGCGAGCCATGGCAGTCCACCATGATAAGCGCCCCGCTCTCACTGGTAGTGAACCCGCTTGTCGAGAACGAATACCTGTAGCAGGGTCAGGCCGATCACGATCAGCAGAAAGACGACCGAGACCGCCGCGCCGTAGCCTGTACGGAGGTACTCGAAGCTTTCGACGTAGAGGGTATAGAGCAGCATCTCGGACGCCTTGCCAGGGCCGCCCTGGGTGAGAACCTTGATGATGTCGAAGACTTCGAAGGCCCGCAACGCCACGACCACGAGCGCGAACATCGCAATCGGACCAAGCAGAGGCAGGGTGACGGTCGCAAGACGTGACAACGGGCCGTCGGCCCCGTCGACCTCGGCTGCATCATAGAGATCCGAAGGGATAGTCTTCAGGCCGGCAAGAAACAGCAGCATCGCATAACCGAGGTTCTTCCACACGAAGATCGCGCCCAGAACGGGGAGCACTGTATTCTCGTCCCTTAGCCAGTTGGTGTCTTGAACTCCGAATGACCTCAAGATCTGGTTGAGGAGCCCTATCGTGGGGTGAAGCAGAGACTCCCATGCGATCGCGGCCGCGGCCATCGTGGCCATGAAAGGCAGAAAGTGGACAGCACGATAGAACGCGCGAAAGCCCGATTCCGCCTCGATGAGCAGAGCCACGATGAGCCCCAGGCCGACCGTCACGGGCACGCAGACCGACACGAACGCTAATGTGTTGATCATCGAGTGCCAGAAGTCGGCGTCCTGCCAAAGCAGTTCGAAGTTCCTGAGCCCGACAAAGCTGAAACTCTTCGCCCCGAGCTGCCAATCCGTCGCGGCGATGGCAAACACCGCGATGGCCGGCAGAATGAACAAAATAAAAAGAAGCAGAATTCCCGGCCCCGCCAGCATCACCGCCGTCTGCCGGTCCCGTGTCCGGCGGCGCCCGATGGCACTGATGGCGGCATTGTGCCCGACTGAGCGTCTATACGGCACGATCGTCACGCGCTGCTCCTTGCGATCAAGATCTCGGTCGCATCGCACGGCCTTTTTCGCAATCTTCGACCCGCGGCATCGAACACGAGCATATCCTTGGGCTCCGCTTGCAACGCAATCGTTGCACCTGGCGCAAGATCTGGTCCGTCATGAGGATGGGTTCGAACGATCAGTGGACGCTCAGTGCGCGCAATGTCGATGTGGACGTACCGGTCGGCGCCGAGATGCTCTACAAGTCGGATGCGGCCGGCGATTGAACCAGCTGTCCCTTCATTGCAGATTGACAGCCTCTCCGGGCGGAATCCGATCGTCACGCCATCGAGGTTTCCGGCATCGCCGGCCCACCTGACCGCGGACGCGAGCCACTCGCTCAGGGCAGTGGCTTGCACAAGATTGATCGAGGGGGAGCCGACGAAAGCCGCGACATTGACGTGGTCGGGGTCATTGTAGAGAACCTGGGGTGGCGCAATCTGAACCAGCTCGCCGTCGATCATCAGGTCGACCCTGTCCGACAAGGTCATCGCTTCCGCCTGATCATGCGTCACGTAGACGAAGGTGACGCCGAGCTTGGCATGCAGCTCCTTGATCTCGGCTCTCATGGAGACGCGGAGCTTCGCGTCCAGGTTCGACAGCGGCTCGTCCATCAGGAACACTGCGGGCTGCCGAACCATGGCGCGGCCGACGGCCACGCGCTGCCGCTGGCCTCCTGACAATTGTCCGGGCTTGCGCGCGAGCAGCGGCTCGATCCCAAGCGCGAGAGCCACCTTGCGGACATCCGCGGCGATGCTGGCGCGCATCCGCTCCGTCCCCGGGGCCAATCGTCCGACCAGGGGCATCCGCTGCAGAGCACCCAGCCTGCGCATGACGAGCGGTACAGCCATGTTCCGTTCGACCGTCATATGCGGGTAGAGCGCATAGGACTGAAACACCATGGCAACATCCCGCGCCTTGGGCGGCAGGCCATCGACGGCGCGATCTCCGATGCGGACGGATCCTTCGTCCTGCAGCTCGAGGCCTGCGATGATGCGCAGCAAGGTGGATTTGCCACAGCCGGATGGGCCGACCAGCGTCAGAAACTCTCCATCGCGGATGTCGAGCGAGATACGCTTGAGGACGCGAGTACGGCCGAAAGACTTGCCGATACCGTCGAGGCTTATCGAGGCCATCGCGCGGCCTCTCCCCTGACCAGGAGGTAAAGAGTCTTCGGCACGCGGCAGGCGGTTGCGCAGATCATGGTCACGCCAGCTGCGTCGAAAGATGACCGCGCCACGGCTCGTCCGCATAACGCGCGTGAAAGCCGCGGGGGTCGGTGGACCAGTTTCCGAGATCGACGATCAGGAACGCGGTCGGCTCAACGAATTCGACGATGTGCTCATGCGGCGTGAAGGTGTGCCGCAGGAATCCCGGCCGCTTGATCCCTGGTTCGCGGGGCGACCGATCTGGACGCACGAAACGATTGGCGGCATCCATGACGAACGCAGTCGACGGCGCCCAAACTTGGCGCAGATCGCGCCATTGCAGCTCGTTCATCTCGTGCAGATGGCCGCAGAGATACGTCACATCGGCCGCCTCGTGAAAGCGCTCCGCCCAACGATGCCGATGCTCGGGAAACATGGCGCTCTGCGTGCGATCGGCGTCTTCGGGTTCGGCGAGGTAAAGCGGCTTGTGTGCCGCGACGATCAGGCGGCGCTGCCCGAGCGTGGCAATGGCGTGCGCTACAAGGGCCTCCTGCTCCGCTTCTTCGTCCAGGCCGCTGCCGGGAAGCATAGAGTTGAGGCCGAGCAGTCTGACAGCGCCAATATCTGTTGTCCAGAAGTCAGCGCCGAACTGGCCGCGATAGGCGGAGGCGCGTTTGGCCGAGACCGTGACCTCGCCGCCGCGCACGTCCGGTAGGCTGTTTCCGATGTCATGATTGCCGGGGACATACAAGATCTCCCGGCCGAGCCGGTCGAGCTGCCGGCGTGCGAAGGCAAGCTCGTCCGGATCATGGGCTCCGTCGAGTGACATGTCGCCAGTGCACAAGATGCAGTCCGCGGACGTTGAGGCGATGACGTCGCGAAGCGCCTCGAAATTGTGCTGAAAGAAGGGACGCCTCCTGCTGAGATGCAGGTCCGAGATGTGAATGAGCGTGAAGGCACCTTCGGCTGTGCCATCGCTGGCTGCCATCACGCCGCCTCGATTAGGCGGTTAACGTCGGCCGCCATCTGCTTCAGCGTTTGGCTGGCGCCTTGGCGGCCGGTAACGACAGCCTCGAGATGATTGCGGATGGTTTCGATGATCCGCACCGCGTTGGCTCCGGGGAAGGCGTACCAGCCCGTCATGACCGGAAGCTGGTCGACGCTGACCTTCTGATTGCGGGCCTGCTGGTAGTAGGCGCCGAGCAGAGCCGGGTCTGTGATCGACTTGGCGTTGCTCGGCATGTACCCCGTGAGACGGGCCATGAACGCCTGACTTTCCGGGCTGGTGCAGAACTGAAGATATTTCCACGCAGCGTCAGCCCGGCGCGGATCTTTTGCATGGATCACGCCAAGCGCGCCGCCGGCAGGGACCTTCCCGTTGGGGCTCACGAGCGGAAACGGCGCGACTCGCAGAGGGAATCTACCCGCGATCTGCTGCTCGGCATAGGCGATGTTCGAGCTGGAATCGGCCAAGATGCCGATCGTTCCCGCAGCAAGCGCAGGCCGGGCCTGCGCGGATTTCAGGTTCGGCATGCCGCTCCTGGCGAATGCCTCGAGCTGCTCCAGCGCCCAGAGTCCTTCAGGGCTGTCGAATGCAGCCGCCCTCTCGTCGTCGGACAGGATGCGGCCCCCACGGCTGAAGAGCATGGCCTGCCACATCCAATTTCCTGTGACATCCCATTGAAAGTAGAATCCCGTGCGATTGGCGCTGGTCGCATTAATCTTCTGACCGAGCGCAACGAGGCCCGACCAGTCAGGCGGCAGCAGCGAAGGGTCTCCGTCGACCTCGCGCACCAGAGCTTCGTTGACGTAAAGAACGGGAGTCGAGATGAAAAACGGAATGCCGTAGATGTCGCCACGCTGGCGAACGATGTCGAGAACCGCCGGCGCGTAACCCAGCAGGTCAGCACCGCCAGCTGCCGAGATCCGTTCCGCAAGGGGTTGGGCGAGGTCTCGCTCGACCAGCAGGCGTAACAAATTCAACCCGTGAAAGCTCAGATCGGGCAGCTGACCGATCAATGCCGCCCGCAGGACCTGCTGAGACATCTCTTCGTAGTTCTGCGCGGGATTGCGTAATTTTATCTTTATCTCCGGATTGATGCGCATGAAGCGGTCGGCCAGCCCAACGTGGATTTCACGGTTGTTGCCTACCGGAAACGGGAACATCACGTCGAGCGTGAGATCCTCACGGGCATGAACAGGCGGAGACGGAAGCGTTGCGGCCAGCGATCCGAGCAGCGCAGTTCGACGGCTGATCACTGGCATGGTAGTCGCCTTGTGTGCTCGCTACACTCACGCAAATCTGCCTAGACAGATTCAGTGACCGGGCGATGACATGCATTGCCGACTGGTGTTGCGAAGCTGGCAGCTGCCGGAGGCCTCGATCTCAGCAGCGACATCAAGATCCCGAGAGTGTCGCGAACAAGCCCTTGTTCGCGGGATCGACAAAGTCCTGGACTGCCATGAGCCCTCGACCTCTCCCGTCCGGCCGTTGTTGTTGATGACGGCGAGCACCTCGTTCTGCAACGAGACGCGGTACGCTGGACGAAGAAGGCGCAGGGCCTGTCGAGCCAATGGAATGCCTGCGCAACGGTCGCCAAGTCCACGGAGTTTGGCTCGAGCGGCAGGACCGCAGCGGGCGCGATGACGACATCGAGTCTCGCTGCGGCGCCCGTACAGCCAAGTCAAGGTTGGGCTCGACGGCCTGCACGCCCCAGTTCGGAAGAGCATCGATGAGTGCACGCCTCGAGAGTCCGGTCTCTGCGCCGACATCGAGACAGCCTGCCGGAACATCACCAGCGGCTGTAGCATGGGCGACGGCAGCGAGAACGCCAGGCGGCTAAGTCGGCCGGCTGGCGCTATAGACATCGGCAAGGCCCCCCGAGCTTTCGCGTATGGTCCTGCAAAGCGGGGCGAGGCTTCTCAAACCTTCCTGTGGAGAGAGCAATACAGCGCGATTTCGATCGCCTTGCTTCAGAAAGGCTCCCACACTTCCCCTTGTTTTCCGGTCCGCGGATCAGGACCTTGCCGCTCAACCGAGGAGAGAGCAACGACGGCAGGACTCGTGGCCGCAAGTGCACCGCGAAGACACGGCTTCGATCGACATGGCCGGCATACAGAGAGGTTGCTTTCTAAACCTATCTCGTCGCCTGCGGCGACGCCGCGCTGGCCGATTATATTCCCTGGCCGCTTCCGCTCTGCGCATCTGCGCGATTTGCATATCTGACACGCGTGCTTTGCAAGTTGCGAACGCTACCAAATCATCTTCGCGCGTCGACTCGATCAGCGCAAACACGTGACCGACTCTTCGGTCATATTCGATGCTCGTCAGCTACTTTCGACAATTTTTGGTCGCAATCTTCCGTCATGAACGTTTGGCGTGCACATGACTTGTGCAACCTCGGCGAGCTTTTGCCTTGCTCGTGCGGACGATCGTTCGTATGATTCGAATGTGATCGGATCGTGAGAAATTTTCACTACCGGCACACGTTCCTTCCCAACGCTCGCGAGACCCGGCCAGTGTTAGAGCGACGTAGTTTTCTCGGGCTTCCGCTATTGGCGTTGTGTGGCTCGGCGAAAGTGGCCCGAGCGGGCAACCCCGTCGAGACATCCAGAGTCAGAGTCACGATCGGCGGAAAGGCTTTTCTACAATACGCGCCGGTGACGCTTGCCGAGCGCCTTGGCTTCTTCAAGGACGCAGGCCTCGACCCGGAGCTTCTTGACGTGAGCGGCGGATCCAAGGCGCTCCAAGCTCTCGTGGCAGGAAGCGCTGAACTGACCGCCGGCGCATTCGACCACACGATTCAGATGCAGGCCAAGGGGCAGAAGATCGTTGGGGTTGTGCTGTTTGGCAGGCATCCGACGTTCGCGCTCGCTCTGCGAAAGGAGAAGGCTGCGGAATATCGCGACCCAAGCAGCCTCAGAGGCATGAAGATTGGGGTCACGGCGCTGGGATCCCAAACGCAGTTCATGGTGGAGTACATCGCTTTGCGAGCTGGCGTCTCCCCGACCGACATTTCGTTCATCAGTGTCGGAGGTGGCACAGGTGCCGTAGCAGCGATCCGCAACGGCGCCGTTGATGCGGTCGTCACGGGAGAGCCGGCGCTTACGACACTGACAGCCGCAGGTGACGTCAAACTGGTTGCGGACACTCGCACCAACGCAGGCACGATCGGAATTTTCGGCGGCCTCTATCCGTCAGGCACGATCTACGTACGATCAGACTTCATCGAACGCAATCCCGAGACAATCCAGGCCTTTGCTCTCGCGATGGTGCGGGCGCTGCAGTGGATTGATCGCGCATCCGTCGACGAGATTGCCGATGCGCTTCCGGAGGAGTGGGCCAAACCCGATCGAAACATCTTCATCGCCTCCATCCGGGGCACACGAGACATGTTTTCCCCCGATGGCCGGTTCAGCGCCGACGGCGCGAGCACCGCATTCCAGGTCTTGTCAACCGTTGACCCACAATTGCGTGGCGCGAAGGTCGATCTCGCCGAGACATTTACGAACAGATTCGTCGAAAAGGCCCTCCAGACGCTAGCATCGAAATAGCACCTCGGAGAGTTCGAACCGATGAACATGCCCGCGGCACTGTGGGATCGAGGCTAGGTTGTGGCGCCCCGAGTTCCGCGGCATTTGGACTCTTCTGCTTCTGTCGCCGAGAAAACGGCGCGTAAGGCGCGTCCGACAGAACAGCCCGAGCGCCAAAAAGGACCGCCCGCGATCCTTGCAAGACGCCGGCGCGATATTCCGCTTCATCATCAGGTGTTCCTGGTTCTGCAGGATGAAATCGCAGAACGCCGCTATGCACCGGGAGAAGTCTTGCCGGCGGAGGCGGATCTGGCTGCGCTCTTCGGCGTCTCGCGCGTGACCGTTCGGGCAGCGCTGGACACTCTCGATGAACTCGGTCTGATCGAACGCCGCCAGGGCATCGGCACGTTCGTTCGGGAGCTCTCGAAGCCAGAGCCTCTCACCGTACCCATGATGGACCTCGCTGCCCGCAACCGGGAGATTGTGCGCACAACGCGAGCCCACGTCGTCGAATTCGAATTCAAGCCCGCGCCTCGCCACGTTCGTGAGCACTTCCAAGCCGAGGCAGACGACCTTTTCCAACGAGCAGTTCGCATTCGCTACATGAATGACTGGCCAATCATGCAGGTTACGACCTACATTCCGGAAGTGATCGGCCGTCAATTCGGTCCTGAGGACATGGAGGGAGGCTCGCTGTACGCGATCCTGCAGCGCTTCGGCATAACCTTCGGCTCGGGCGAGCAGATTGTGACGGCAGCTGCGGCCGACCCCATCGTCGCAGCACGCCTCAATGTCGCGATAGGAGCACCGCTCTTGAAGGTCGTTCGTATCCACTTCGACAGTGCCGGACAGCCAATCCAGCACTTCGAGCTGCTGGCTCCGCCTGCAACCTACGAGCTTCGTATGCCGTTGAAGGATTTCTAGCCCGTTGCAGGGCGCGCCAGCTCTTCAGCCCGATCCGTCTCGATCCGACATCTCGGGGGCGTCAAGGAGAAGCGCGTTCAATCTCATCGGGCCCCCCGTGAGCAGACCGGCCCACACCGGAAGGCCTCCGGACTGAGGCTCAACACGCCGCCTGAACGATACAGATGACGCCCGAACCAATTTCCCCTTCATTCCCAAGCTTTCAATCAACGGTCCCTCACTACGTGGCCGGTCGACCAAACTACGCGCCCGCGCTCATCCAAGTCGTGGCGGATCACCTTCGTCTGACCAAGAACCATCGATTGATGGATCTTGGCTGTGGACCAGGGTGGCTCGGGATCGCATTTGCGCCGCTGGTCGGCAGCGTCCTCGGAATAGACCCGGAACCTGCGATGCTGGAGGCTGCTCGGGCAATCGCCAACGCGGCGGCCGTTGAGATCGAATTGGTCGAAGGCAGCTCGTTCGACCTCAGCCCGCAGCTCGGCCGCTTTCGCGCGGTGGCGATCGGGCGCGCCTTCCATTGGATGGACCGAGCCGATACGCTACGGAAGCTCGACCCCTTGATCGAGGAGGACGGCGCGGTCATGCTTTTCAATGACGTACGTCCCGATGTCCCGCAGAACGCCTGGTACAAGCGCTACTCGGCGGTGGTCGATCGCTTCACCAACAGAAGTGTCGGCTTCGCGCCCGAGCTCTTACGCCATGAAACGATTCTGCTTGAGTCGCGGTTTAGCCAGCTCACCAGAATTGGCGTCATTGAGCAGCGTCTTGTGCCTGTCGCTCGTCTCATCGATCGCGCACTCTCGATGTCGACCTCCTCGCCTGAACAGCTGGGCGCGCTCTCAGGTCAGCTCGCGCAGGAATTGACGACGGAGATGTCGCCATTCGCAACCGCCGGCGGCGTCGTCGAAGTGATTGAATCGCAGGTTCTTATTGCGCAGCGCTGCTGAGGCTTACGAGCTTCGCGGCCGATCTATATGGCCGTCCAGTCGGGGCGAGAGCGCCGACGCAGGCAATCGCCAAAGGCCATCGCAGCGCTCCATGACGAAGGAGGCCCGCAGCAAAGACCCTAGCTCAGATCGACACCGGCCACTGAACAAGCGGATTCGATCAGATGCCGCACTGTTCGGGCATCCCAGTCGAGCCGCTCGGGGACGTCCGTCCAGTAATTCGAGAGCACATACGCAGCATGTCGTGCCTTTACCCCCAGACCGACCACCGTCTTGGCCGGTATCGCCATGATGGCCCTCTCAATCGGATCAAGGGAGCTCAAGACCGCTTCGATGCGGTCGACGCTGGCCGCGGCCGCGGCCGCCATCTGCGATTTTGCATCGCAGGAGGCTACAGCTGATTCCACATCTTGCTGCTGGAGAGTTGCGAGTTCTGCGGAGAGCGCTTCAAAGCTGCGGCCAAGGGCAACCAGCACGGCATCGGGATTGCTTTCGACGGCTTGCTCATCGAGCATCAGGCCACTTGGCTCGACGCTTGCCAAAATTCGCAGGGTTTCATCAAGAGACATCACCGAACTCCAGACCGAAAACGGTCGGTGGAAGGTCGCCGACAGCCGGTCGGTTGCAAAGGATCGACGTGCACCCAGCCGACGCCGTCGCCTCTCCTTCTCGACGTGAGACGATATCGCCCAGTCGTATTAACATCAATACAATATCTGTTTCAGGCCGTAATCAATAGGTCCCGGACTGCCACAGCTCCGTCACGGTTCAACGTGGAGAAACTCACATAGCGAGCGCCAGAAGCGGCGTTGTCTTTGCCGCCGGCTCTTTCCGAGCGATGGGCCGAGACGAAAGAGGAAGATACGGCCAGCCTGACCCACTCATGCCACGTTAGCTTGCCCTTGGCGAGCTACCGAGATTGGTGGCCTCCGGCTGCGCGATGTCGCTGCCTCAGAAGGCTCGTCCGGCGTCCGCAATGCCATTGTCGTCACCACCCGTTTTACGCGAGTAGCCAAATGCCTCTTGGTTCCCACCCAAGCTGTGATGGGCAACCCGCAAGTGCCGTCCGTATCAGAATCTGGGGCGGCGCAATCAAAGGCGCCGGTTGTGCAGAGGGCTGTGACTATCGCGCCTGAATTGCCGTGCCGAATTGCCGCGGACCAAACCACGAATTCCCAGGTTGCGGACGGCTGGCCCATCGAGAGCAAGCCGCCCAACAGCCGGAAAGCTTGCTGATGGCACTCAACCATTTGCCATGAAGGCTCATCAACCATCACTTGCGCTGCATCGCGCCGGTCGTCAGATGGTTGATGCGATGTTCTCAACGAGCGACGCACCGACGAGACGAGCCGGCTTGGAACCGATGGAACCGCAGGGAAGGATGAGGCGCCTGTAATGCACCCGCAACCTGTCATCTCGATGCGGGCGCCGGATGACCGCATCAACGTCGTCGAACAGCGGCTTCCCCGTATGAAGTACATGATCGTAGACGCCACGGACCCATTGGCCGTAGTGATAGTCCGGCTGCTCCTCGAGCGGCAATCCCGGCGCATGCCGTTGCCAGGTTCTGCCAAAGCTTTCAAATCCGGAGCCGATCTCAGCGAAGATAAGCCGGCCATCGACAGGCTCGATGATGACGAAGCGTTGCAGTGACTGCAGATCGAGAAGGCCTTTCAGTTCGCCATTGTCGCGGGTCTGATCACATTCCAGCCATCGCGTGAACAGCACCGCAAGGGGCTCTGCCTCCTTGGCAAGCGCCGTGATCGGCAACTCACGGCTTCTGAACGTTGGCGACAGATGCTGGCGAGCTCGCGCGACCTGATCCTCGATATAGGCCATTGCTTGGCTGGCCCTTGGGAAGATGTGATCGACCACGTCATCTCCTGCGCTCACAACGATGATCCGCTCCACGGCCCTATCCGCGATCAAGTAGAGTGCCGAAGCGATGCTGATCCCGCAGGCGGTCCTCGGCCTGAACCGGATCCGGGCCGACCGGCCGTCAATCATGGTGACGGCGACAAATCCCAGATTGTCGACCACATAGGACGAGAAGTCGAAATCTGACACCGGGCATTGCAGAAATCTCCGCAACACGGGCGAATGAGCATCCCAAGCCCGCCCATGATCGTCCAAAAGGATGGTTGTCATCGGATCCATGCCAGCTTGAATGCGAACAAGCCGTCCGCCGGCTTCGCTCGCACCGATTGATGTTTCGATCATTGGCTCAGATCCGCCAGACGGCTGACCCGGGTGCCGGCGAAGCGAGCAGTTGAACGCATATCGATCCGCGCCGCTACTACAAGCTCAGGTAGCGACCGCCATCCCTCCGCCACGCGCGCGCCCGGCAAGGCGGCGGCCCCGGTGGCGCCATTGAGCCTGGCCTGATCTGCGCTGGGCGCGATCGCTCTCGGCCGGGATCGCCTCCCCTCGCTCCCTGCAGGCGCCTCTGCAACAGTGTGACTACCAGAGTTAGTAATTGATCTCAGCATCGCAAAACTGTCAACTAGTGGTTGATGAAAACGCCTCCAGGGATGGCACCCCGATAGGGAAGGGAGACCTTGCATGCTCACGCGACCGCAACCTCTACGTCACGCTGCAGATCATCGTCCGGAAGCCGCCACTCGCGCCGCAGCGCTCCGCGAGCAGATCTGCTGCAATCAAGATCTGAGCTTTCTGATGGAGGCCCATGACGGGCTCTCAAGCGCGGTCGCCGAGCGCGCCGGCTTCAAGGGCCTGTGGGCTTCCGGTCTATCGATCGCCTCCTCTCTCGGCTACCGCGACGCAAGCGAGGCGTCCTGGACCCAACTCATCGACGTCGTCGAACGCATGGTCGATTCGACCGACCTTCCGGTGCTCGTCGACGGCGACAGCGGCTTCGGCAATTTCAACAATGCGCGGATTCTGGCCCACAAGCTCCGTCAGCGGGGCGCCGCCGGCGTCGCCTTGGAAGACAAGCAGTTTCCGAAGATGAATTCGTTCGTCGGCGACCGTCATCCGCTCGCCGATGCCAATGAATTCTCCGGGCGTCTTCGTGCCGTGAAGGACGCGGTTGGAGACGGCCTCGTGCTCGTCGCCCGCATCGAGGCCCTGATCTCCGGCCATGGCATGGACGAGGCCCTTCACCGCGCCCACGCCTATGCGGACGCCGGAGCGGACGCCATTCTCATTCACTCCAGGAAGAGCACGGCGGATGAGATCTTCGCCTTCACCAATGGCTGGCAGAACCGCCTCCCTGTCGTGATCGTCCCGACCAAATATTATCGGACCCCAGCTTCCGCCTTTCGCGCTGCCGGCATCTCGACCGTGATCTGGGCCAATCATTCGATGCGCGCCGCGACGAGTGCGATGCGCAATGTCTGCGAGCGCATCATCACCGAGCAGAGCATCGCCGGGATCGAGGCTGAGGTCGCAACCCTCGAGGAGGTCTTCTCGCTGTTCCACTACGACGAGCTGGCCCGTGCGGAGGCACAATACCTGCCCGCGACTGCCGCGCCAGCCCAGCGAGACTAACCGAACAACTCACGCCGTCCTCGTAAAGGATCAGACCCATGGCCCCGATTGCACTCGCATCCCGCACCGACACGCTGACCGATGTCTCACAGGTCGGCCGCCCCGACATTGCCCAGATCATCAAGTGGCGGGACAGCTCATATGCCGCCGACCTCTACATTGCAGCAGTGTCCTGGCTCGACCTGTTCACCTATCTGGACGGTCATCCGGTCTCCGAAGACGAACTGCGGGAGCATTTCTCGCTTCGTGACCGGCCGACCCGTACCATGATCAGGCTCTTCGAATCCTGGGGCCTGATTGCCCGCAAGGGCGGACAACTTCACGCCACCATCGAAGCCCTCCGCTATCTCAGCAGTCGGTCCGACGAGAACGTCGCCTCCTACATCGCCACGATGAAGTACAAGTCATCGGTCCGCGAGCTGTACGACGTCCTGCGGAACGACGGCTCCGACACCTGGCATGTGGCGCGCGGCGACACGACCAGCTGGGACGATCTGATGCAGACCAGCGAGTTCGCGGACCTCAACACGCGCGGCATGGAGGAGCGCGGCCGGATCTTTGCCCCGCATCTGGCTGCCCTGCTCGACTGCAGCAGCGATACGAGCGTGCTCGATATCGGCGGCGGCTCCGGCGTTTATTCAGCTCATCTGCTGATGCGCTACCCTGGACTGTCGGCAATCATCTTCGAGCGCCCCCCGGTCGATGAGCTCGCGCGGTCCTGCCTGCTCGCGCGGGGCCTCTATCCCGACCGTGTTCGTATTGTTGCTGGCGACATGTTCGTCGATCCGCTGCCACGGGATGCAAGCCTTCATCTGTATTCCCACGTTCTGCACAATTGGGGACCCGACAAGGTCCGCCTGCTGATGCGCAAATCCCACGACAGCCTCAAGCCGGGCGGCCGCCTCGCTGTCTACAGCTGCCATCCCGACGATCGGGGCGGGGTTCCGGCCCCGGCCGCCGAAGCAGAATATTCGGTGCTCCTGACTACGGGCTACGAAGGCTGCTGCTACAGCTATGAAGACATGCGAGGGATGCTCGAACAGGCCGGCTTTGGTGATGTCGAGTACCACAAATCGCTCTGCAATCGCAGCCTGATCGTGGCGAAGAAGCTCAGCTGAGGTCGAAAGACATCGATCCCCTCGGGAACGGCCGAGCCGTTCCCGGCGCCTCTTGCAGGAGCAGAGCCATGTCCGTGCCGACGAACGTTCTCCTATCGAGATTGAGTGCAGCAGGCTACACATTCTTCTCCGGCGTTCCCTGCTCGCACTTCGCTGACCTCTTTGAGAGAGCGACCGAAAGCGCGCTGACCGACGTGGCCGCGGCCAACGAGGGCAGCGCGGTGGCGCTCGCCGCCGGCGCCGCGCTGTCTGGCCAGCGAGCCGTCGTCGCGCTGCAAAACTCCGGTCTTGGTCACGTCGTCAATCCGCTCACATCGTTGTTGATGGTCAACAGGATCCCGGTCCTCCTGCTGATCTCGGTGCGAGGACATCCCGACGAGAGCGCAGACGAGCCGCAGCACGTCTTCATGGGGGCCGCAACGAAGGCGATCCTTGATCAGCTGGCCATCGACTGGTGCGAGTTCGACGGAACGACGGGCGGCCTGGATCTGCTTCTCATCCGCGCCGCTGAAGCGCATCGGCAGGACGCGCCCTTTGCCGTGCTGTTGCGAAGGGGCCAGCTTGCGCAGAGCTCCGCAGGGCCGGCCTGCGACGTACCGCTCGACTACCCGCTCAGCGCGGGCGAGGCAATCGAACTGATCGGCCAGCGCCTCGATCCGGCCACTCTGATCATCTCGACGACGGGATTCATCACGCGAGAGCTGTTTCGGATCAACGATCGTCCTGAGAATTTCTACATGCAGGGCTCACTCGGTCATTGCAGCGCATTGGCGGCAGGTCTCGCCATCGCCATGCCGGAGCGTCCTGTCCTGGCGCTGGATGGCGACGGCGGCGCGCTGATGCACATGGGCGTCATGTCCACCATTGGCCACACCAAGCCTCAGAACCTCATCCATGTCGTGCTCGACAATGAAAGTTATGCCTCCACCGGTGGGCAGGCGTCGACGTCGCGAAGCTCCTCCCTCGATCTTGTGGCATCCGCCTGCGGCTACCGCTCAGCGGTGCGTTGCGTCGAAGCCGAGCACATCCTGACAGCCATGGAGCACTGTGCCAGCACTCCGGGCCCGCATTTCCTGCTTTGCAAGATCAATCGCTCCCATCCCGCAACGCTTCCGCGCGTGACCACCCGGCATACGCCGGTCGGGAACAAGCGCAGGTTCCAGGACGCCATCCAGGATGCCATGGAGCGCGATGTTCTTGAACCCTCAATTGCCGGCCAGAGGGGGGCGATGTGAGAGTCCGAAAGACATCGGCTTCGGCAGCCCTCTGCCTGATCTTCGTGATCCTGATCTGGGGTGTGAACTGGCTCGTCATAAAGGACGCGCTGCGCGTTGCCCCGCCCCTGTTCTTTACAGGACTGCGTCTTCTTGGCGGCGCGGTGGCCATCGCGGCGGCGCGCCTTGCATTGGGGCATCAGCTCCGCCTCGGCGATCACGGACGGCTTAACCTGTTTGCCGTCGGCATGCTGCAGATGGCCTGCGGGCTCGGCCTGAGCCTGGTTGGGCTGCAATATCTCGACATCGGTCGAAGTGCGCTCATTTTCTATACGATGCCGCTCTGGCTTGCGATCATTGAATGGGTCTTTGACGGAAGGCGGCAGACCGGCTTCGAGCTTGCAGCGATCGGGAGTGGGCTTGGCGGCATTATGCTGCTCGGCGCCAATGGTCTTGGGTTGCCGGCTGTGCCAACTTCCTTCAACAACGCCGAAGGGGTTGCCCTGCTGCTGATCGCCGCCATCTGCTGGGCCTTGGGCACCTGGCTCGCCAACCGGACCCGCAGCGATATCGACGTCTGGAGCCGGACCATATTCCAGCTCGCCACGTCGGGGGCGGCCGTCATGACGGCCTCGATCGTCCTCGAGCCGCATCTCGACGTCGAGCAGCTTTCGGCTCTCGCCGTCCCGATCGCGTTCAACTGCATCGTTGCGACCGGCCTCGCCTTCGTTGCCTGGTACTACGCGTTGGCTTCAATTCCGGCGCGGATCGCATCGCAGAGCCTCGTTCTCATTCCGGTCGTCGCACTGATGTCAGCTCTCATCCTGCAGGGAGAGGAGCTCGCGTTGCAGACGGTGCTTGCCTGCGTGCTGATCATCATGGGCGTCACGATCGTGATCTGGCAGCGCGAAGAGCAACCTTCGCGCAACAGCACGGTCAGAGCGTCATTCAGCCAAATTGACGAGGCTGACAAGCATCAAGCCGGCATCAGCCGAAGCGGGCTTTGAGTTGAGGTCGCCACATGCACGCAATCGAGCCAATCTACCAGCCGATGCTCCTGGCTGGGACACCAGCCGACGCAGATCGTGTCATCGAAGTCAGGAATCCGTTCTCCGGCGCGCTGGTAGGGTCGGTACCCCAGGCAGAGAAGCGTCAAATACGGGCTGCATTCGCAGCGGCCGCACGCTTCCGCCCGAAGCTGAGCCGCCGCGAAAGGTCGGATATCCTGCTCGGCACTGCACGAGCGATCGCAAGCAACCAGGACCGGCTCGCACGGCTCATAACTGCCGAGACCGGGCTCTGCCTGAAGGACTCCCTGCATGAAACCCGGCGCGCCTGCGACGTCTGGTCGTTTGCCGCCCATGCTCTGATACAGAACGATGGCGAGATTTACCCCGGGGACATCGGCGGAAATCCTCATGCTCGTCGCATCTTTTCAATGCGCACGCCACTCGCCGGGGTCATCGCGGCCATCACGCCCTTCAATCATCCGCTGAACCTAGTCAGCCACAAGCTGGCACCGGCAATTGCGACCAACAACCGCGTGGTGCTCAAGCCATCGGAGCAGACGCCCCTGACGGCACTTGCTCTGGGCAGGATCCTCCGCGAACAGGGTTTGCCAGACGGCATGCTCTCGATCGTGACCGGAACGCCGCACGATCTTGGAGATTGCGTGTTCACCGACGAGGACGCCGAGCTCGTGACGTTCACAGGGTCGGTTCGCGTCGGGCACCAGATCGCGGAACGGGCAGGTTACCGGCGGCTCGTCCTCGAATTGGGTGGGAACGATCCCTTCATCGTGCTGGCGGATGCCGACGTCGATCGGGCCGCGCAGCTGGCCGTGCAGGGCGCAGTCAGACACTCCGGCCAGCGATGTACAGCCGTAAAGCGGGCGCTCGTCGTGGAGGAGCTCGCCGATCGCTTCGCCGAGCGGGCCCTGCACCACATGCAGCAGCTCTCAACGGGCGACCCCAGCGACCCCTCGGTTGATCTCGGCACCGTCATCAGCGAAGACGCAGCTCAGCTGATTGCCAGACGCGTTGACGGTGCGGTCGCGGCAGGTGCCAGGCTTCTGCTCGGCGGTGAGCCTCGCGGCGCGTTTTGTCCTCCCACCCTGCTCGATCATGTCCCGCCCGCTTGCGAGCTCGTTGCCGAGGAGACATTCGGCCCGGTTCTGCCGATCATCCGATGCAACAACGATATCGAGGAGATCGTCATGACGGCGAACGCCACCAGGTTCGGACTTTCCGCCGCCATCTGCTCCAACCGCCTGGATCACGTCACGAGACTCATCGAGGGGCTCGCGGTCGGCTCCGTCAACGTCTGGGAAGTTCCCGGCTATCGCACCGAGCTCACGCCATTCGGCGGCATCAAGCAGTCGGGCCTGGGTCACAAGGAGGGCATCGTGGAGGCGATGCGCAGCTTCACACAGGTGAAGACCTACTCGCTGCCCTGGCCGGTGTAGGCCCTCGACCAGCATCGCCGTTGGGCCCGCGTGCGTGAAATCAACAGCGATCGCGCAGCCACGAACGAGATGGCTTTCGCCGGCAGTTCGCAATCAGTCGATCAGGAGCCTCTCGGCCGCACTTTCGTCAGTCACTAGGACATGGCAGAGCCTGGCGAGCAGCGCTGCGCGAATGATCGCGACCTTCTGAAGTCCGCCGGCTGCCAGAACCCGGTGCTTGATCCGATGAATATGCTCCCAGGGCGGATTGATGGTCCGCCGCGACAGCGGATGATCCACTCGCTTGCCGCTGCGATCGAGGTAGTGGCCGCAAATGTCCCCGACCGCGCCGGCCGCTCGCAGCGACGTCCAGGTCTTGCGCGAGATGACGTTGTATTCGAGCACCTTTGACTGTTCGGAAAGGTCGATCGCGCTCAAGAGCGCCATGTCCAGATTTGGCACCATGGCCAACACGGAGCGCACCGGCTCGCTGTCCACGATGAGGTCTCTGAAGGCCGCGTCGTCGACGAACATGGGCGCGGTGAGATAATAGCAGCGGGCTCCGAGTGCGCGTGCGATCATCGCAGCGTTGTCGTAAGGGTTGATCGGCGCGCTTTCCGCCAATCCGCCACAGAGCAGCACGACCTTGGTGTTCTGCCCCTGACGCGGCCTCAGGTTCTGGGCGGCTGCGTTGATCGTCCCTCCCCAGGTGATCCCGATCGAGCCGTCCGCTGGGAGCTGTTCAGCGACGTAGTTGGCAGCTGCCGCTCCGAGGAAGGACCTGACGTCCGGATCACTCATGGGGGTCGGGACCACGATAGCTTGCGTCAAGCCGTATCGCGCAGCGAGCTCAGCCTCGAGTTTCGTGCGCTGACCGGCGGGATCGGTGATCGTGATCTGAACGAAGCCGCTTTCCCGCGCGAGCCCGAGGATCCGGTTGACCCGCTTCCGCGTCATGTTCAGCCGCTGCGATATCGCTTCCTGGGTCTGGCCTTCCTTGAAGTAGTACCAGCATATCCTGGCAACCAGGACCCGGTCTTCCAGGATGGAATCGGCGTTGTCGGCCTCGCCGTCGCGCAGTTTCAGGTTTGAGGTGGTCACATCACAGCCTGAGCAGGTTTGAGTCAGAGCCCATGTGTGCCCCGTGGCGGTCGCTCCGACAACTCCCATCCGCCCTGTCCCATCCGCCCGACTCACTTGTACCATCCGCGTCACAAATGTGTCAGCGAAGCGGGTTAAGCACCACCTACCAAAAATGGGGGGTCTGACCATGCGAAGCCTGCTGCTATCGGTTGCTCTTCTGTCCGTCTCGACGAGTGCCGCACTGGCTGAATTCTCGGACGGCAAGGTCGTTCTCGGCGTCATGGGCGATCAGAGCGGCGTGGTCGCCGACGTCGGTGGTCCTGGCTCGATCGTCGCGGCCCGGATGGCCGTTGCCGGTTTCGGGGGAACCGTCGATGGCACCCCGATCGAGATCGTCACGGCAGATCATCAGAACAAGCCGGATATCGCCTCCAGCATCGCCCGGGAGTGGTTTGACCGGCGCGGCGTCGACGCCATCGTCGACCTGCCGCATTCGGGCGTGGTCTTCGGGCTGATCCCGCTCGCGACCGACAAGAAGCGCTCGCTTCTGATATCCGGCGCAGCCTCGACCGACATCACGGGCCGCTATTGCTCGCCCTATGTCACGCACTGGACGGACGATACCTATGCGCTGGCCCGCGGCACGGCGGCCTCGCTGCTCGACCAGGGCCAAAAGAGCTGGTTCTTCCTCACCGCGGATTATTCGTTCGGCCATGATCTGGAGGGAGTGGCGCAACAGGTCGTGGACGAGCGCGGCGGCAAGGTGGTCGGCAGCGCTCGCCATCCGCTCGGCACCGCCGACTTTTCCACGCTCCTGGTGCGGGCCCGCAGCTCCTCCGCCGAGGTGATCGCGCTCGCCAGCGCCGGAGCCGACACCGTCAACGCCATCAAGCAGGCCGGCCAGTTCGGGATCGCGCGGTCCGGGCAGAAGCTGGCCGCGCTGCATGCCTTCGTGACGGATATCAACAGCATCGGCCTGGAGACGGCGCAGAACCTGATCATCAGCACCGGCTTCTACTGGAACGACAATGATGCGACGCGCGCATTCGCCCGGCGGTTCTTTGCCACCCATGGGCGGATGCCGACGCGTGAGCAGGCCGGGGTCTATGTCAGCGTGCTGCACTATCTGAAGGCCGCGCGGGCGGCGCACAGCGACGATGCAGCTTCCGTCAACGACCAGATGCGACAGCTGCCGGTCGACCGCTTCGGCCGCGAAGCGCATATTCAGGCGAATGGACGGGTGACCTATGAGATCGGCGTCTACCGCGTGAAGACGCCTGCCGAGAGCAAAGAGCCGTGGGACTTCTACGCCCGCACGGCCACGGTTCCTGCGAGTGCGGCATTCCGTCCCGCATCGGCATCCGGCTGCAGCTCACAGGCGGCTAGGGCGCAGTAGAAAGGCGCAATAGACATGGCAACCAGCGCCTCGCTCCGGGCTTTCGCAACTCCGCGAACCGTCTCTGCTCCGCTGCCGCCCGATCCCGTGCTGAAAGTTCGTGCCCTGACGGTTCAGTTCAAGGAATTCGTTGCCTTGAACGAGGTGTCGCTCGATCTTCGCAATGGCTGCATTCATGCGGTGATCGGTCCCAATGGAGCAGGCAAGTCGACTCTTTTCAACGCGATCAGCGGCTTCATCAAGCCCATCCGCGGCCAGATCGAATTGTTTGGACGCGACGTCACCGCCTGGCCTGCCAATCGGCTGGCCAGGCTCGGCCTGGCCCGATCCTTCCAGATCTGCGCGATATTTCCCGAATTGTCGGTCGAGGAGAACATGCTGGTGGCGCAGGCCCATGCCAGCCCGCCACTCCGGCTGTTGCGCCGTCGCGTCAGCGGCGATCTCGCCCCGCACAGCGAGACGCTGCTGGCACGAGCCGGCCTGACCTCCGACCGACGCAGGCAGGCGCGTGAACTCTCCTATGGACGGCGGCGCCTGCTCGAAATTGCAACCACACTCGCCCTCAAACCTCGCCTCCTGCTTCTCGACGAGCCGACGTCAGGGCTCGGCCGGGAAGACATCGCTCCAGTCGTCGAGATGATTGCCGACGCGGCGCGGGATTGCTGCGTCCTGCTGGTTGAACACAATCTCAAGGTCGTCGAACGGCTCGCCGACCACGTCACCGTCCTGGCGAACGGATCCGTCCTGAGCGACGGATCCTATCAAGAGGTTGCGCGCGACCACCGCGTCCGCGCCGCCTATCTCGGTGCAGCCACTGATGCTTGAACCAGTAAGAAGCCAAGCAAGCCTCCCGCTCGTGATATCCAACCTCAGGGCTTGGTACGGCGAGGTCCAGGCGCTGTTCGGGATCGACTTCACGGTCGCGGAGGGCGAGGTCGTCGTGCTGCTGGGCCGCAACGGCGCCGGCAAGAGCACCATCCTGCGCGCCATCATGGGCCTGTTGCAGCGGCAGTCGGGACGCGTACTGGTGCGGGGGCGGGACGTGCGTCCGCTGCGTCCATCGGAACGCGCGCATCTTGGCCTTGGTTACTGCCCGGAAGAGCGAGGGATCTTCGCAAGCCTCACCGTGGCCGAGAACATGGCGCTACCGCCCATGCTGGGTGGCACCGGCATGAGCGATGATGAGATCTTCGAACTGTTTCCCAATCTGCGGTCACGGACCCGCCATTTCGGCGGGCAACTGAGCGGCGGCGAGCAGCAGATGCTGGCGATCGGGCGGATCCTACGCTCCGGTGCTCGAACGCTGTTGCTGGACGAACCGACCGAGGGACTTGCCCCCATCATCATCCGTCAGATCGAACAGGCGATCACCGCGCTCAAGCAGCGCGGCTACACCATCCTGCTGGTCGAACAAAACCTCGCTTTTGTGCTGGGCGTCGCTGACCGGGTCGTCGCAATCGAGAACGGATTGGTTGTGGACGATTGTTCGACCGGCGAGGCCGAGCGGGTCGAAGCACGCCTCTCCAAATACGTGGCGGTGTGAAACTTAATGTCAAACCTCATTCTCTCCTATCTCACGATCGGTCTGGTCAATGGATCGTTCTACGCCCTGCTCTGTCTTGGACTCGCACTGATCTTCGGGCTCCTGAACATCCTCAACATGGCTCACGGCGCGCTCTACATGATGGGCGCATTCGCCGCCTGGGCGGCCGTTGCGCGCCTTGGCCTTCCCTATCTGACCGGTCTGTTTGTGGCCGCTATCCTGGTCGGATCGGCGGGGATGATGCTGGAGCGGCTCTTGCTGCGGCGAACCTACAGCCTCGATCCGCTCTATGGGTTCATGCTGAGCTTCGGACTCGCAACCGCAATCCAGGGCGGATTTCAGGTCGCCTTCGGCTCTACGGGACTGCCGTTCACGACGCCCACCTGGCTGTCGGACGTGGTCGATCTTGGCTATGCGGTGTTCCCTGTGTACCGGCTATGGGTCGTCATGGTCGCCTTCATTGTCTGCCTCGGAGTATGGATCGCGATCGCCCGCACAAGGGCTGGAGCGACGCTTCGGGCAGCTTCCGAGAACGCCACGATAGCCGAAGCGCTGGGGGTGCCGATTCCTGCAGTGATGACGGCGACGTTCGGACTGGGTGCCGCTCTCGCGGGCCTCGCCGGCGCGCTCGCCGCGCCGATCTATCAGGTCAGCCCGCTGATGGGATCGGACGTCCTCCTTGTTGTCTTCGCCATCATCGTGATCGGTGGAATGGGCTCCCTCGGAGGGACGATCCTGGCGGCCTATTGTCTGGCATTGCTCGAGAGCGCGACACTGGCGGTGTTTCCGCAAGCGGCCAACGTCATGATCTTCGCTTTCATGTGCATCGTCCTGTCGGTCCGGCCGCAAGGGCTGTTCGGCATCGAGGTGTTGCGACAGCATTCCTTTGCGGGAATCCCGCCGCCGGTCACCGCCACACGCGATTCACTGCCAAGCCAGAATTACGAACGCGTCCTGATCATGGCCATGGTCGCCGCCGTGCTCGCTCTGCTGCCGGCCCTGCTCTATCCGATATTCCTGGTCAAGATCGTCTGCTTTGCGATCCTCGCCGCGTCGTTCAACTTCCTGCTCGGTTTCGCCGGCGTCATGTCGTTCGGCCAGGCGGCTCTCTACGGAACGGCCGCCTATGTGACCGCGCATGCCATGAAGGAATGGGCGATGTCCGCAGAGCTCGCGATTCTGGCCGGAATCACGGCCGCCATCCTGCTCGGCATCGTCATGGGAGCGCTGGCGATCCGGCGGCGCGGCATCTACCAGGCCATGATCACGCTCGCCGTTGCCCAGATGGTCTATTTCGTATTCGTGCAGTCGAGCTTCACGCATGGCGAAGACGGGCTCCAGGCGGTGCCGCGCGGTATCCTGTTTGGTCTGATCGATCTGCGCAACGACCTCGCCGTCTATGGGCTTGCCGTCATCGCCTTCTGCTCCGTCCATTTCGGCATCAAGCGGCTATTGTCGTCTCAGCTTGGGATGATGCTTGTCGCAGTCCGCGACGACGAGCGGCGCGCCTTGTCGCTTGGTCAGAACGCCTGGGGCCTGAAGCTGTTCGCCTTTGCGATCGCCGCCGGCTGCGCCGGCCTCGCCGGGTCACTGAGTGCGGTTGCCTTTCAGCTCGCGACCTTGTCCGGCGCACACTGGCACCTCTCCGGAGAGGCTGTTCTGATGTGCCTCATCGGCGGCCTCGGCACATTGGGCGGACCGTTGGTCGGCGCAGCGGTCCTGGTCACGATGCAGCACTTTCTCGCTCCCTATGGGGCCTGGGTGCAGGTGATCCAGGGCGTCGTCTTCGCAGCATGCGTCCTGACCTTTCGTGACGGGATGATGCCTCGACACGGGTTCGCATGGCCTTCACGGCTGCGCGGGCCCAGCGCCACCTCATTCGCACCTGCCGAGACCTTGGAGGAGACGGGCCGATCATGACCAGCGCGATCCCACACAGCCGGCATCAGCTTTGCGAGATGAATGGCGATCCTTCGCAGCTGACAGCCACGGCTGCAGCTTCTGCCATCCGCGAACGACGCCTGTCCGCGGCCACACTGCTCGAGGCCTGCCTTGCTCGCATCGCTGCACGCGACGGCGACGTCCACGCCTTCAGTCATCTCGCAGCAGAGGCGGGGCGGGAGCAGGCGTTCCTCGCCGACAAGGCGCAATCGGAAGGCCGGCTTGCCGGACCGCTCCACGGCCTGCCCGTCGGCGTCAAGGATGTCTTCGATACGATCGACATGCCATCAGAATATGGCAGCAGCCTGCTGCGCGACCGTCGCCCGGCAGCGGACGCCGCGGCGGTCGCGACCCTCAGGCGAGCCGGCGCCATCATCATCGGCAAGACGACGACGTCCGAGTTCGGCATGTATCATCCGAGCGCTGCCCGCAATCCCAATGATCTCGGGCGCTCACCTGGTGTGTCTTCGGCCGGTTCAGCAGCAGCTGTGGTCGACCGAATGGTCCCTCTTGCGCTCGGGACTCAGCATACCGCCTCGACGGTGCTGCCGGCATCATTCTGCGGAGCGCATGCCTTCAAGCCGTCGTTCGGGTTTGCAAGCATGGAAGGCTCCAACATCCTGGTGCCGCGGCTTGCGCAGATTGGCTATCTCGCGAGATCCGTCCAGGATCTCTGCTTGTTTGCCGGCGCATTTGATCCTGTTGTCGACGGCGCCGCCGATCGGATCGGACGCCCGCCGAGGCTCGCCGTGGTGCGCGGACCGGGATTCGAGCAGGTCGCTCCGGAGGTGGACGAGGCTTTGACAGCCTGCATCGGTGCGTTGCCGGTCGCGGTCGACGAGCTGGATCTTCCGAGCGAATTCGGCCATGCGATCGAGGTGGCTCTTGGCCTCTTGAACGCGCATCTGGCGGCTCGCTTCGGCGATCTCCCCCAGCATCTGTCTGCCAAGCTGTGTCCACCGCTGCAGGATGGAATTGCCGCGGGCCATGCGCTCAGCGCAAAACGCTACATCGAGTTGAACGCGTTGGCCGATCGCTTGATCCGGCTGACACCGCAGCTGTTCGCGCAGCACGACGTGCTGGTGACGCTGTCGGCGCCGGGCGAGGCAACACGGCTCGATGAAGGTCCCGGCTCGGGGAGTCTCGCCATGCCGTGGAGCCTGTGCGGCCTGCCTGTGGTCTCACTGCCGCTGCTCTGCGGCGCCCACGGCCTGCCGATCGGTCTCCAGCTCATTGGGCGCCATGGCTCCGACCGTGAGCTGCTTCAGAACGCCGCCTGGGTTGCTCACACCTGCGGCCTGCCAACACGGGTTCATCATTGATGCAATATTTATCCGCCACCGAGCCGACACCTGGTTCCGACACGCAGATCGAAGTGAACGGACGGGCCTACAATTGGCCGCGCGTTTCCACCGTCATCATCTGCTTCGATGGCTGTGACCCCGACTATATCGCAGCGGCGAGCGCCGCAGGCAGCATCCCGGCGATCGATCGGATGCGACGCGACGGCTTTGCGACCACGGCACTCGCGGCGATGCCGACCTTCACCAATCCAAACAACGTCTCGATCGTCACCGGGGTCGCACCCGCGCACCACGGCGTGTCGGGCAACTTCTACATCGACCGGGCGAGCGGACAGGAGGTGATGATGGTGGACGCATCGCCGATGCGCGCGCCGACGATCCTCTCCGCCTTCTCCCATGCGGGAGCCAAGGTGGCCGCCGTGACGGCCAAGGACAAGCTCCGCAAGGCACTTGGCAAGGACCTCAAGGGGATCGTGTTCTCTGCCGAAAAGGCGGATTGCTGCAGCGAAGCCGAGAATGGCATTACGAACGTGCCTGCGCGGATCGGCCGATCCGTCCCTCATCAGTATTCGGCGGACTTGTCACTGTTCGTCCTGGACGCCGGTGTCAGACTGTTGGAGGATCATCGCCCTGATCTGATGTACTTGTCGCTGTCCGACTATGTCCAGCACGCCTACGCGCCGGACGAGCCGGAAGCCCTGGCGTTCATGGCCGAGGTCGATCACAGGCTCGGCGCGCTGCATGCCGCGGGCGCGGTGGTCGGGATCGTCGCCGATCACGGCATGAGCGATATGGCCCGGGCCGATGGCTCACCCAACGTCATATATCTCGGCGATCAGCTCGACGCGGTCTTTGGCCTCAAGCGAACGCGGGTGATCTGCCCCATCACCGACCCGTTCGTGCGCCATCACGGCGCGCTCGGCAGCTTCGTCCGGGTTCACCTCCTGGATCCGTCGTTGCGCGCGTCAGATGTCGTTTCGTTTCTCGCGGGGCTTCCCGGCGTCGGTCTCGCCTTGACCGGAGATGACGCGGCCGCCCGCTTCGAGCTGCCGCGCGACCGTGAGGGCGACGTCTGCGTGATCGCAGCAACGGGAATCGCCCTGGGCGCCCGAACTTGCGACCACGAGCTTTCCAATCTGGCCGGCGCAAGGCTGCGCTCGCATGGCGGCCTCGCCGAGCAGCACGTCCCCTTCATCCTGTCTCATCGGCTTCGCGCGGGCCACGACGCCCCCGACGAGCGGACTTTACGCAATTTCGATATTTTCAGTGTCGCACTCAATGAGGTGGACCTTTGACCATGAAGCGTGTTGTCATCATGATCCTCGACGGACTGCGACGGGATCTGGTTTCGCCTGAGACCACGCCCCATCTCGCCGATTTGGCCGCGCGTGCCGAATGGTTCGAAGACTACCGGACGGTCTTTCCTTCGTGCACACGCGTCGTGTCGGCAAGTGTTGCAACCGGATGCACGCCGGCAAGACATGGCCTGCAAGGCAATTCCGTTGCCCTGATCGAATCCGGCAGGTTGGTGCTGCGCGACGCCGGAGATCCGCAGTTTCTGCAGCACAAGCGCCGAGTCACTGGATGTTCACTGCAGGTGCCTACGCTGGCAGAGCGCGTCAAGGCTGCAGGCGGCCAGATCGTCTTCAGCAACGTGTCCCCGGGGGCTGCCTATGCCCATGATCCGGACGGGCATGGCTTCGTCTATCACCGGGCCGGCTCGTTCGGACCTGGCCGCATCGAAGTCGCGGCAGCCGATCGCTTGGACGTCACGTTGGATAGCCGTGGGGATGCCAGAATGACGGCGCGATTCATCGACGACGTTCTGGTCAGACGTCGGCCCGCGGTGGGCGTTTTATGGCTGGGCGAGCCGGACCATATTCAACACAACGCGCCACTCGGTTCTCCCGACCATCTTGCCGTTCTGGCGGAGGCGGATCGTCGGGCGGCCGAGGTGATCGCAGCCGTCGAAAAACAGCGTGACCTAGGCGAAGACATCCTGCTTCTGATCGGATCGGATCATGGTCATCAAACGGTCGAGGACATCGTCGACATCGATGCAGCGCTGATCAATTCGGGTCTCAAAGCCAGTCACGCCTCCGACGAGATTTTGGCCATCTCGAATGGCACCTCGGCCTTGATCTATGTCGATTCCCGGCGCGGCCCGCTGTTGCAGAGCGTACGGTCCTTCCTGGACGCCAGCGATTGGGCGGGACAGGTCTTCGGGCCGGACGAACTCGGTCGGGTTGGACAGGCTCACACCGGCGGCCTTGCCTTTGCTGTTTCCATGCGGTCCAGCGACGTCCCCAACAGCTTCGGTATCCGCGGTTCGAGTCTTGCGGCCAAGCCTGCTCTTGGCAAGCCTGACCGACTTGGGTGCGGACAGCATGGAGGGCTTGGGATCTACGAGCAGGCTCCATTCCTGATGGCATCGGGCAAAGGCTTCAGTCCGGGTCAGATCCGCACGTCGCCTGCGCGTATCATCGACATCGCACCGACAGTGCTATCCCATCTTGGACTGGCCTGCACAGGAATGGATGGGGAAGCCTTGCAGGCGGCAGTCTGGCGTTCTGAGCCGCGCGCCATCAGAGCCTGACACCCGGGCTGCACACGCATTGGCCCAAACGATCGCCAGCCCAGACGCTCAAGCACCAATGATCGTCGCATCCGCTCTGGCCGCTGGCTGGCGGCTGTGCCGCTCAGAGCGCTGGACTGTCAAAGAACGTCCGGCGCCGGCCGATGCGGCCACTGCTGAGATGATAGACATCGGCAAACCTTGCCTTCAAAGGACGCCCATTCTTGTCCCGGCCGGAAAAGCTACCCCAACAGGCAATCTGCTCGCCATTGCTCAACACCTGCTCTAGCTGATGTTCTCCCGAGGCCACGATGCGCTCGTGGCGGTAGAACTGCATGATGGCCTGCTTGCCGACAAAGGGCTCATAACCCGGACGCTCGTAGACGGCGCCGTCATCCAGCAGGCTGGACAGGCCTGCCCAGTCGCGAGCGTCGATGCAGGTGAACAGGCGCCTGACATATGCCTCGGCTTCCCGATGGTCCAACGGTCTTTGCATGCCCTTCCTCACCATCGAACGCCGTTCTGCTTACATCGCCGCTGCGCGCGGATCCGATTCCTCGCTCCAACGCAATTCCATCGCGGCTTCCAGATCGGCCAGCATTTCCTGCGCCGGCATCCAGACAAGACCACAGCGCATGGACCCGAGCGGCGATACGACCAGTTCGACGCTCGACTGCTCGATCCGGGTGTAGCCGGTGCGATCCGCCATCCCTCCAGCAATCACGGCGTCGGCCATCATGCTGATCGTGAAATCCGTGTTCCAGCGCGCATGAGCATAGGCGCGCGAAATTCGAGGCAGGATTCGCGCCAACCCTCTGCCGCGAAAATCGCGCCGGTACCAGCCGGCGCCTGAAAATACGACCCTGCCCGCGATCGTGGACGCCACCGGAGTGGCGACCTTACAGCCGTCTCCGCGCGCCAAGGCGGCTACGGGATCTGCGTAGAACATCCGAAGCGAGACGGCTTCCTCGAACAACGTCGTGCCCGTCCAGTCGTAGTAGCGGCCCGCCTGTGTCGCGACGACCTCCCCGTTTTTGTCTGTCCCGATGATGACGAAGCTGTTGTCAGCTGTTGCGCCGCCGAGGTCGGGCTGGAAGATCGGCACCAGCGGCCGCCAGCTGTCGGAATTTGCGCTGTTGATGTCGAGCAAATCCTGTAGGCTCGCAAAATTGACGCTGATGCCGCGCTCCCGGGCGGCGGTGTCAGCGGCGAGAAAGAAGCGTCCCAGGAGGCTGATCGGACCATGATCGATCTTCAGAGTGGAAGGCATGCGTCCAGATTGAGGACAGCAATCCTGCATCGATATCCCCTACACCTTTGCTACGTCGGCTTATCAAGCCGTGGCGGACGACGATTGCATTCGATCTATCCTCTGTAGTTGTAGCGCGGATGACATAATTCTGGTTGATTGTTTCAAGCTGAGATTGATGCTTCATGGACGAACATCTTCGATGCGGCATGAGGTAAATCGGACGTGGCGACTTCCAAACAGATCCCTGACCGCCGCCCCGCGGCGTCCCAAGGCAAGCGGCTCAGGAGGTCATCCAAGAAGCCCAATTATGTCGATCAGCATGTCGGAACCCGATTGCGCCTGCGGAGGAACCTGCTCGATCTCAGCCAGGATGACCTGGCGAGACGCCTCGGCCTGACAGCCCAGCTCATTCAGAAGTATGAAGCGGGCGAGACCCGGATCAGCGCATCAAGGCTGTACGAAATCGCAAACCAGCTGGCTGTCCCGATCACGTGGTTCTTTGACGAGATCGACGTCAACGCACGCGCCGCCGCAACACAGGCGTCTCAGGAGCAGGCCGCGGACTTCAGCGAGCTTGTCACCAAACGCGAATCTCGCCAACTGCTCGAGCTCTATTTCGGTATTTCTGATGAGCGGCTGCGCAGAAAGGTGCTGCAGATGGCCGAGCTTCTCCGCTCGCGCGACGACGACTGAGGGCGGCGGGAGGTCCGCCAAACCAGACGACGGAGTTGCGCATGTTGCCTCGCGCCGCAGGATCTTGGACCGAACGTCCACATGCGCAACGGCCGCGAGACGGATTGGGACGCCCATCATGCTGATCGGCGTTGGCTGCGTAGCAGATTTCGATAGCCGCCTCGGACCAGGCCCTGACCTGCTTGAACCAGCCGGATTGTCCGGCTGCGCAGGTCGTGTGTTTTCCATCCCCGATCTGTCAGCCGCCCGGACCCGAAAAGAACCGTGGCGATAGCCCGATAATTCTCGCCCTCGACCCGGCCGTCCAAGGCGCGCAGCGCGAGAACCATCCGGAGCCGCTGCTGAATAGGCCCGGTCTGAGCCGGCAGCCGTATCGGACCTCGCCTCAGCGCCGTCCAGAGCCGATAGGCCGCGCGGGTCTGCAGATCGAAATCACGGTCGAGCGGCAGCTCGACAGCGACGGCCGTCCCCTTCGTCGGAAGCCGCGAGAGCAGCAGCCGGTGCGTGGCGCCGCCCAGCTGCAGCACCGCGTACCAGCCATCAGACGCCCGTCTCAGCTCGGCGTCGGGCGATCCGCGAAGGTCGAGATGAGAGAATGGCGCAAGCCGGCCTTGCGACGTCGGCGCGAGGCGAAGCACACTCGGCAAGACTTCCGGCGCCCAGAATATGGCCTGAGCGTCAAACCGGCGCGTCGGGTCGGCCGCGAAAAGAAAGCCCCCATCGCTGCCGGAATTCAGGCGCGGTGGGGGCGTCTTTGGCTTGTGCAAGCAGATCGCTGTAGTCTCGTCGATAGTCCGGATTGCGACGGAGACATTCCCAGGCAAAGTCGGCCGCATCAGCCGTTTCGAGCTCCTTGTACGACTCGGGCGACCGCCAGTTGAACTCACTCATTATACACTCGTCCCTGCCATTGCCGCCCTCTCACCAAAGCTTGGGGAGGCTAGCAACGAGGGCTCCGTCACCGAGACTATCAATCTGCGCAGTTGACACCGATCGAGCAAAACGCAGTGGATTTTGCGTATTCCCGGGTCATTCGGTTTCACTCAAATCGTGGGATTTTCCTCGCGCCAACGATGCGGCCCCGTTGCTGCGCGCGGCGTGCCCGGCCTTGCCTCAGATCGCATGACCAAGAGGATCGTAGCCGACGGTCGAGACCGCGGTCGCGACCGTCTCGGGTCCGCTGCACGCGAGGCTCGCCCAAGAATGGTGCTCACGCACGTTTGACGATCGCTTCCCGTCGGCCCGAGCAGGCTCAACCAGGCAAGCTCGGTCAAGCGATGTCGGCCAAGCCGTCTCGCGCCAGTTAATGCGCCCCGCTCAATTTGCCGGATTGAGCTGATATTCCAGCCAACGGGCAGCGCGATCGGAGATCAGTTCCGGACGAAGTCCGGCTGTGCCGGTGCTCTCGTGAGGCGCTCCTATCGTGAGCCATTCACTAAGCGCACGAGCCCACCCTGCGGCAGGATCAATGGCCAAAAGCGGCGTAGCCAAGCTCTCCTGGCACAATGGAAGACGCCACACCGTTCCCTGCAGCACACATATGTCGTCGCGGATGATGACCGTCCAGTGCTCAACAAACCCGGACCATTCGAGCGCAGATGGCGGCGGTGAGGTCCCTGCGCGCAAGCAGCCGAGCAGCTTCGCCGCGAAGACAAGGTTCGCCCTTGACACCCGCCAGTTCGCTTCGCAATTCCGATTGGAACTGAGCCTTCTGGCAACACCCGCTCCGACAGATGAGGGCGCATCCGTTGCGACGCTCGGTCTGATGAAAACTGGTCTTTTGGCCATGTCGGCCTTCTCGCTGCTCAAAACAACATTTCAGAGAGATCAAAGATCGATTCGACTGATGCGTGTCTCTTGTCACTTCGATGGCGACCGTAGCGTGTCTTTACCGCCTGAGGAGTGTCCAATATCGTGACGGGCATGCGACTTCATTCAGGACGACTGACTTCGATGTCGCCGCTCGACAGTCGAGGCGCTATTCGCGTCGGCGAACAGCCTTGCTTCCAGCATCGATTGCAGAGGCGCAAGATCTCCCGTCTGCAACGCGCCAATCGCACTTGGAATACCGGCCGCGACGCGCGTGCCGACGCGCTCCGCTGCAATGGCCAGGAACTTCGCCCCGATGTCGTCCCAGCTCATCGGGTTCGTCGGCTCCCCCTTCGGCGCCAACACTGTCTGTTCGAGGACGCCCGAAGCCGTGGTTATGCGAACCCGCCCGGGAACCGCCGCCGGGAACATGAGATCGAATTCGGGATTGACGGTCATCCGTACACGCCCGGCGATCTCGATGGCTCTTTGATCCCTCAGCGAATCGCTGCTCAAGGGGAGCAACGCCGCTGCGCCACTGATCGCGGCGACACCGAGACAGAAGGGAAGGCTGTATTGCGCTCCCTCCAGCGTGCCCGGGGCCACCTCGTTACTCAGTGTCAACGATCTCCCAAAGGTCTCGACATGGATGCCGATGATGGCGTCTGGGTGAATGTCATGATCTCTCAGCAATGAGAGCAGCGCATCAATTGGCGCGTGAATCCAACGGCAGCAACTATAAGGCTTGAAATAGGTGCTGTTGATGAGCCAACTCGCTCCGAGCCCGTCAAGAAGCCGCGCGCGATCGTAACGTTCTGAACTGTCCAGAATGTCGATCGGTCCGGTGAAGCCCTGCTTGGCCAGATCGACCGCAAGGACGCCGTTGGCGGCTCCCCATGGGATCCCCTCCTTGACACTATTGCCTCTGAACCGGGTGTATGGCGTAGCAGACTGGCTCGGCGCCGTCGTGCCGGCGATCGAGATCGCATGTGCGATCTGGCCCGGCGAGAGCCCTCTCAGCCAACCCACCGCTGCGGCTACGGCTTGACCGCTCCAGAGGCCACTGTTCACCGTCGGAACGCTTCGCAGATCCCGGGCAGAAGAAATGCGAACGCCCATCTCATATCCGACGGCAATGGCGGCAAGCGCCCGTTGCCCATCCAGGGACGGACTGCCGAGCAGTGACAATACCCCCGGAATGATTGCCGCGCCGGGATGCCCTGAAGCGGCGCGGTGGCCATCATCCAGATCGAGCGAGCACGCGCAGGCCGCATTGACGAAGGTTGCGCCTGCAGCGGTCGACTGCTCTCCTGAAAACCACATCGCGGCCGTTCCATGGCCCCATGTCATGCTTGCTATTCGGCGCACGGCCATCGCATTTGGTGTCTCATAACCAGCTATCGCAGCCGTCATCAAATCGAACACGCATTTCGCCGCGCTGATCCGAGCTTCTTCTGGCACTTCGCTCGCGCCGACCCATTCGGCCAACATCTCGGTAACGGCGTATGTCATGCGGCCTCCAGGGTCTTCAACATGTGTGCTGGATCCGACGAGTTGACGGAGCGCAGCCATCCAGGTCGGCAGATCAGACAATCAATGCGCGGCAAATTCTCGAAATCCCCGCAGCTCTCCGAGCGAGCTCCCGCTCAAGTCCACCTCGATCCAGAGTGGGATCAGGCAACTGGATCATGATGACGGCAAGCTCGCCAATGGTCTCCTTTGGTGTCGTTTTACGTCATCGCTCCGATGCGCAGGCTACCCCACGCGATATCGCTTGTTTCCGGGAAGTAGCAGGCTCGGGATCGGTCGTCTCCCGATGCTGCCAGCTGCGGCCTTTCGACGGAACACGGGCCTTCCGCTCGCGCGCAACGCGGATGGAAGCCACAACCCGGAGGCGGATTGGCTGCGGAAGGAACCTCTCCCGCGATCTGGATCAGAGGCCGGCGTGCCCTCGGATCAGGGACTGGATAACTGTCGCGCAGAAGCCTGGTATAAGGATGCAACGGCCGGTCGAGGACATCCGCCGTCGGCCCCTCTTCGACGATGCGCCCAAGATACATGACGCAGATCCGGTCGCAAAAATGTCGGACCACACCGAGGTCATGCGAAACGAACAAGAACGACAGGCCGCGGCGTTCGCGGAGCCCCTCCAGCAGCCGAAGAATTTGCGCCTGTACCGAGACATCGAGAGCAGAAACGGCCTCGTCCGCGACGACCAGTTCGGGATCCAATACCAGCGCCCGTGCAATACCGATCCGTTGCCGCTGACCGCCGGAGAACTCATGCGGATAGCGTTCCAGTGCTTCTCGCGGCAACCCGACCTCGACCATGGCGGCTTCTGCCTTCTCGCGGATCTCCTTGGACGACTGACGCAGATGGACGCGAAGAGGTTCTTCCAGAGTCTGGCGAATCGTTCGGCGCGGGTTGAGCGAAGAATAGGGATCTTGAAAGACGATCTGCATCCGGCGGCGCAACACGCGCAAGGCGGTACCCTTGGCGGCCCGAACGTCGACGCCGTCGAATACGATTGATCCGCTATCGGGCTCAATGAGCCGAAGGATGGCACGCGCGACCGTTGACTTGCCACAGCCAGACTCCCCCACGAGGCCAAGGGACGTCCCCTTTGGAACGCGGAAAGACACATCATCGACCGCTCGGACATTTCTTGCGCCCGAACCTCCGTGTCTTACGAAGGTCTTCGAAAGATGACTTACAACAAAGTCGCCGCTTCCCTGGGACGTCGTCATCAATGCACTCCTCCGACGGGTCTGACGGGACAGCGCACCAAATGTCCGGGATCACCCGATGATACGAGCTCTGGGTGCAGCTCGGTACAGCTACGGTCCTTGAACGGGCAGCGGGGCGCATAGGCGCAGCCTGTTGGAACGGCAGACAGGGCGGGAACGCTACCGGGGATCGGCTCCAGACTCTCATTGGCCCGGTCGGCTCGTGGCATGGCGCGCAGCAGCGCTGCCGTATAAGGGTGCATGGGCTTTGCGAACAGCGCGTCGACTGTCGCAAGCTCCACGATCTCGCCCGCATACATCACGGCAACGCGGTCGGCGATCTGCGCTACCACGCCGAGATTGTGCGTGATGAACAGCATCGACATTCCGTAGGCCTGTTTGAGCTCTTCGAGTTGGGACAGCACCTGCGCCTGGATCGTTACATCGAGGGCCGTCGTCGGCTCGTCGGCCAGAAGAACCCTCGGATGACAGGCAAGCGCCATGGCGATCATGACGCGCTGGCGCATCCCTCCCGAGAATTGATGCGGATACTCATCCAGGCGGCTCTTCGGCGATGGAATCTTGACCTCGTCCAAGAGCCGAAGCGCCTTAGCCTTGGCCTCCATGCGCGACCCTCCGCGGTGAATGAGGATCGCCTCCGCAATCTGGTCTCCCACCGTCATGGTTGGATTGAGGCTCGTCATCGGCTCCTGGAAGATCATCGCGATCGAATTGCCTCGGATGGTACTCATGTCCCGCTCGGACAAGGTCACCAGATCTTGGCCCTCGAACAGCACCTCTCCGCCCTGAATGCGAGCACCCGCATGCGGAAGCAGCCGCAGGATCGACAGGGCAGTGACGCTCTTGCCACTGCCCGATTCGCCCACGACCGCAAGCGTCTCGTTCGGCATCAGCGATACCGAGACGTTCCGTACTGCAGGGTACCAGCGGCCGCCGATTCGGAATTCGGTCCGCAGATTGCGCAGGTCGAGAGCTGGCCTGGGAAACGATGTCATGCCTGCTACTCCCCCCGCAGCTTTGGATCGATTGCGTCTCGCAGAGCATCTCCCAGAAGATTGAGGGCGAGCACGGTCAACAGGATCGCAAGACTCGGGAAGACCGCGAGCCACCAGGCGTCGAGGATGTTATCGAACCCTTCGCGGATCATGCTGCCCCAGGTCGGCGTCGGTGGCGGAACTCCGAGTCCGATGAAGCTCAGGGATGCTTCCGTGCGAATCGCGGAAGCCATCCACAACGAGCTCATCACCACGACATCCGAGATGAGATTGGGGAGAATATGGACCCCCATGATACGGACGGGTCCAAATCCGAGCGCGCGGCCGGCCATCACGAAGTCCTGCTGCTTCAATGCAATCGTTGGCGCGCGGGCAACTCGCGCAAACGGCGCGATCTCCGTGATTGCGATTGCAATGATCAGGTTCTGAAGGCTGGCGCCCAGCATCGCCGCAATCATGAGGCCGAGCAGCAGAGCCGGAAAGGAGAGCATCACATCGAGCACCCCCATCACCAGCTGATCCAGCGCGCCCCCGATATAACCTGCAACGATTCCGATGGTACAGCCGATCGTCATCGCGATCAGGATGGCGACAAAGCCGACCATGAGAGAGATGCGGGCTCCATAGATCAGACGGGACAGGACATCTCGACCATAGTTGTCCGTCCCGAACAGGAACTCCGCTGATGGCGGCTCAAGCCTTGCCACGATATTCTGCTCCAGCGGATCATGGGGCGCAATCAACGGCGCGAGCACTGACACCATGATGATGATGGCAAGGAGCAGCGCCCCCAGCCAGAACAGAGGATTTCTGGAGAAGACCAGCCACAATCGGCTAGGCTGCGACACTGCAACTGATGCGACCTCGATCGTCATTTGTACTTCACCCGCGGATCGATGAGCCCATATGTAATGTCCGTCAGCGTATTCACGACGATGACGCAGATCGCAAAGATGATCATCAGTCCCTCGAGCAACGTATAGTCGCGGGAATTGAGTGCCCCAAAGATCAGCTTGCCGAGGCCCGGTCGGTTGAAGATGATTTCCGTAAGCACCGAATTGCCGATCAACGTACCGAAGTAGAGGCCAACGACGGTCACCACCGGAATGAGGCCATTGCGCAGAGCGTGTCGCATGACCAGGCGCATGGGAGTGACCCCCTTTGCACGCGCTGTGCGGATGTAATCCTCGCCAAGCACCCCCAGCATGGATGACCGTGTCACACGCACCACATAGGCCATCAGGATCAAGCCGAGGTTCAGCGCAGGCAAGGCAAGGCTTCGCAAGCGCTCGAGAGGATCAGTGCTATCGGACGTGAGAACCGGGAACCATCCCAGATGGATTGCGAATATGATGAGCAGAAGGATGCCTGACACAAACGCGGGAAACGAGAGTCCGACCAACGAGACCAGCCGCGAGACGTAGTCGATCCAGCTGTTGCGACCGAGCGCCGCGAGAATTCCGAGCGGCAGACCCAGGACGATTCCGATCGTGATGGCCGCCAAGGTGAGTTGGATCGTGGAGGGCAACACCAGCAAGACCTCCTGAACGACCGTCCGGCCGCTGCTCAGCGATCGCCCGAGATTGCCGGTGAGCACGTCTCTGAGAAAGTGAAGGTATTGGACCTGGATCGGCTGATCGAGCCCGAGCCGGGCTCGCATCGCGCGAAGCGAGGCTTCGGTTGCCTGGTCGCCAAGGATGACGGACGCAGCATCACCCGGAACGAGTCGGACCAGCACGAAGATTGCTGTCAGCATCACGAACAGGGTGGGGATTGCGAGCAACAGCCGTTTGCAAGCAAAGCTGATCATTCGATAATCCCGCTCGATTGCGAATAGAACACAGGCTGAAGATGCTGAATTCTTGTCTGCGGACAATGAGAGTGCCTCACACCACCTCTCCCTCTTGATCGAGAGTGGCGAGCTCTCCAAGCGTCACGGGCTTGAGTGGAGGCCTGACGCGATAGAAGCCGATCTCGCTTGCGGGACAATTCTCCAGCTCCGCGAGGATGCGGGTGACGGTGTAACCACATTGCCGGCCCTGGCACGGGCCCATCCCTGCGCGCGTGAAGGCCTTGATCTGGTTCGGGCCGCAGCCGCCGATCTGCGCCATCGCACGGATCTCTCCCGCAGTGACCTCCTCGCACCGGCATATGACGGTGTCATCGGTCGGACTAAAGATTCTGGAGCGGGGTCTGAACAGGGTGTCGAGGAAGGGCCGCAAGGCAAGTTCGCGCGCCAGACTCTTCTGAACGCACGACGCATCCTTCAGCATGTTTTGCTCGTCCGCATAGCCGAGCTGGACTGCCAGCCTGTGGGCTGCGAGCGCACCACGACATTGCGCGGCCTTGGCCCCCGCAATGCCCGCGCCGTCACCGGCGACGAAGATGCCGGCTTTGGACGTTTCGCCCCATGGATCGAGAACCGGAACGTAGCAATCCTGCTGGTCACGCCATTCAACGGCGCAGCCCAGTCCGAGCGGCACATGAACGTTCGGAACAACGCCCTCATGCACGAGCAGATGATCCGCGGACACGGTTTCCTCTCGTCCATCCGCTGTGCGATAGCTGAGCGATTCGATCCTGTCCGATCCGTGTGCCTCCAGCTCGACGACGTGACGGATGACAGGCACGCGCCTGTGCCGGAGGATCGCCTTCCAGGCGAGCCCTTTGAGGAGTGCTCCAGCCCCACGCAAGGCTCTCGGCAGATACTGGAGCGCCGCCCAATGGTTCCCGGCCGGAGTCGTGTCGAGATAGCCAGCGATCTGACCTCCGGCGTTGAGCAACTGAACGATGTAGAGAAGCGGCAACGGGCCACACCCTGCGACCCACACTGGCTTCGCGGGAATCTGCCCGGCGGTCTTCAAGAGCACCTGAGCGGCGCCCACCGTGAGGACGCCCGGGAGTGTCCAGCCTGGAAATGGAGCAGGCCTCTCCTGGGCTCCGGTTGCAAGGATGATGGCCTTCGCCTCGATCGTCCGGGCTTTGCCATCATGGCTCACGAAGGCGCGATAACCGGGTTCGACCTGCCAGAGCTGTGTCCGAGGCTCATAATGTGCCCCGCTGGCGCGGAATGCGTCGGTCGTCGCCTTTCCATCCTGATAAGTTCTTCCGAGGATGTCCCCCCTTTCTGACGCTGCCTGAGTTTCGACCGAACGCCAGATCTGCCCGCCAGGCGCAGTCTGGTCGTCCACAACCAGAACGCCAATTCCATAGCGGCGGGCCGTGATGGCCGCCGTCATGCCGGCAGGGCCAGCCCCTACGATGAGAAGATCGGTTTTGCTCATGACGGCAGGCACCGCCTACGCTGCTGGTGCTCAACCGTCATACCGTCCCGCACCGGCATCATGCAGGTCTGAACTGAAGCAACTCCATCCACCCGGGCAAGGCAATCGAAACAGACGCCAATCATGCAATAGGGAGCTCGCCTGCTCCCCTTTACCGGCGTAGGGCGTGACCAGATGGCCTCCTGCCGGAGCAGGACGGCTGCCAGGTTTTCGCCCGGCTCCGCGACGACAGGCTTGCCCTCGACATAGACAGTCACGGCCTCAGCGGGCTCATGCAGCTTTCGGAACATCAAAGCGACTCTGATGAAAGATATCGAGCGAATCCGGCAACTGGCCGGCTGCGATCGCATCGGCCAAAACGGTGGCATGCAGCGCCGCAAGCGTGACACCTGAATGGCACAGCGCAACGAAGGCTCCCCGGTGCTTCTGCGACTGAGCATAAACGGGGCACCCGTCAGGGGTCATGATACGCAAACCCGCCCATTGCCGGACCAATTTCGCCTCGGCGAGACTCGGCACGATGCGAAGCGTCCGTCGGCTCAGATCTGCAGCGGCGGCCGCCGTCGCGGAGCTATCAAAGCCGGTCTCCTCATGGGTTGCACCGATCATCACGGTGCCTTCCCGGGTTTGGCGCAAGCCACTCGTCGGCAAAGGCAGCAATGGTTCAAGACGCTCGGTCACCAGGATCTGCCCTCGCTGAGGGCGCAGCGGGATTTCAAGACCCACTTGCCGCGCGAGCGCCTGCGACCCGAGACCCGCAGCGATCAGCACGCGCGGCGCACTGACGGTCTCGTTTCCGCACGCCACTGTAAAGCCCGCCTCGCTGGGCACGATCTGCCGCACCGCAGCGTTTCGCCGCAATTCTCCGCCGAGACGCAGAATTCCGGAATGAAGAGCCGCAAGGAGCTGAAGCGGATTGGCGTGCCCGTCCCGCTCACCGAAGCTGGCGCCGGCCACGTCCGGCCCCAATCGAACCTTCGGAAGCAGCCTGGCCAGTTCAGCGCGATCAAGCATCCGCCAATCCGCCTCCGCTCCGCCGAGCTGATTGTGCAATCGCTGGAGGTCCGAACGGCGCTTCTCGAACGCATCCTCTCCGAGGCAGAAAGCCAAGCCGCCATTCTGCTCGTATTGAAGATCCAACCCGGTCAGATCAGTGAGTTTCGACGCAAAGCCGGACCACATGTCGACGCTACGGCGTGACAGCTGCTGATAGGCCGGCATGTTCTGGCCTTTGCCCTGCAGCCAGACAAGGCCGAAATTGGCCCGTGCCGCGCGATGGTCGCGATCGTCACCGTCGAGCACGAGCACCCGGTGCTGTCTCCGCGCCAGCCCGTATGCGATCGCAGCACCGACCGTACCAGCACCGATAACTATTATCTCAGGATGCATCGCATTTCCTCTTGCCCAATATGACGACAAAAGGAGATATTTGGTCAAAGTCCAAAATCTCTGGCTGTATTCTTCAGGGTTATGGGATGGCTCGTCAGATCAATCTCAGACAGGTTGAGGCGTTCAAGGCGGTCATCGAGAGCGGCTCGATCAGCCGAGCCGCATTGATCCTCAACATCTCCCAGCCAGCGATGAGCAAACTGATCGCTCATCTCGAAGAGGACACCGGGCTCAGCCTGTTCGATCGCGTCAAAGGCCGCCTTGCTCCGACAGAGCGCGGCATGCGGCTTTACAGGGAGATCGATCGTATTTTTTCAGGTGTTCGCCAGGTCGAGAATGCCGTCGAGGTCATCCGCCGCGAGGAGCAGGGACAGCTTCTCATCGGAGTCATGCCGGCGTTGTCGCGTTCGTTCATCCAGCAGGCGACGATGGGCTTCCTGCAACAGCATCCCAACGTGTTCTGTTCGGTCAAGTCACGCAGTTCGGAATGGATCGTGGACTGGCTGGTCACACGCAAGCTCGATGTCGGCCTTGTCAGCTCGCGGATCGACAATCCTTATGTGATCGCCGAGCCGCTGACCCAGCAGCCGCTCGTCTGCATCATGCCGACCGATCATCCCCTCGCCATGAAGAACGTTGTCGAGCCGGATGATCTCGACAACATTCCCTTCGTGTCTTTCGATCCTGAGAGCCAGGCTGGTCAGTGCATTGCGACGATGTTGGATGCCTATCACGTCAGACCCAACACCGTGCTCGTGGCCAATGTTTCACCGACCCTTTGCGAATTCGTCGCAGCCGGTCTTGGCGTCTCGCTGGTGCATCCCCTGATGTTCAACGGGCTCCAGGACCGTCTGGCCATCAGACGCTTCGAGCCAGCCTTGCCTTACGATTTCCAGCTGTGCCGAATGCGCGATAGCCGTAATGCCAATCTGGTCGACGCATTCCTCCAGCAAGCGCGTACGACGGCTGCGCGGCTCTCGCAGGAGTCCCTCAGCGCGGCGTGAGCGTTGTCGCCTCGGTGATCGGCGGAGCGAGGTTCATGGCTCCTTTGAGCTCATAACCGTAATTGACGCGCTTGCTGTGCCCCCAGACCTGCTGAAGCTCAAACAGTGGAACAGAACAGACGGTGTCGTGGATCTTACGCTGAGCTTCCTTCCACAATTCCTGCTGCCGCTCGACGCTGCCTTCCACCCGCGCCGCCTGGATCTCGGCATCCGCGACGTCGCAATGCGAGAAATTGGCGACTGCCGTCGTCGTACCAATGCTGGAGCGCGAATGATAAAATTCGGTCAGATAGGTGTCGGCGACCGGAAACCTGGCGGCGCCATAGAACACCAGAGCGCTGGCATTGCCGCGGATCTGGCTCTGATAGGTGGCGTGATCGACAACGCTCATCTCGAGCTTGATGCCGGCCCTTGCGAGCTGACGCTGAATGATTTCCATTGTCGGCAGAATAGCCGAGATATTGGACACCACGACCTTGAGCGTCAAGCCATTTGGGTGGCCCGCTTCGGCCAGAAGCGCCTTGGCCTTCACCGGATCGTAAGCATAGGCCCCGGATGAACAGTCCTCTCCGATATAGCTTGGGGGCACGACCGAGCAGCCTTTCAGACTGACCGCCTTGCCGACAAACTGCACGAGATCGTCGACATTGATCGCAGCGGCGATTGCCTGTCGGACCCTCAGATCGTCGAGCGGCGGAATACTGCTGTTGATGTGAAGCGTCCGAAATTCTCCTGGACGGAAGACATCAACGACCATGTTGCTGCGCTGGCGAGTCGTATCGACCCAGCGTTGCTCCCGCCGGCCTTGGATGACGTCGAGCTCTCCCGACGAAAAGGCAAGCTCGCGGGCGCTGTCGGAGGGGATCGTACGGTACACGATGTTGCTGATCTGCGGCCGGCCCCGGAAATAGCCCTCGTTTGCCACCAGCTTGACATGCCGCTGAGTCTCATGCTCCGAAAACGCAAACGGACCTGTACCGACAGGGTTGGACGCAAACTTGTCTCCGAGCTCCTCGACGGCTCTCTTGCAGACGATGTTGCCGCCGTGATAGTTGGACAGGCGGCCGAGGACATTCGGATCCGGATACTTCAGCACGATACGAACTGTATACTCGTCGACCTTGGCAATGCTTTCCACCGGCGCGAAATCTGCAGCAAAGCTTGATCGGCTGGGGTCTGCGGCGCGGGTCAGCGAGTAGACCACGTCGTCTGCGGTGAGGGTGCCCCAGTTGCCGTGAAATTTGACACCCTTTCGGATGAAGAACGTCAAGACTCGCCCGTCTGTGGACGTTTCCCAGCGCTCGGCGAGATCGGGTTCAAGATCCTTGGGGTCGGCGCTCCCTGGTCTGAATCGAACGAGGCCGTTGAACATCAGGCCGATGAGCGGCTTATCAGTGCTGGTCGTCGCACGATGTGGATCCAGCGTGGTGACGTCTGATCCGCCGGCACCGATCTGCAGGGCGGTTCCCGGCGGGACTTCCGCCGCAGACACATCACCGGTCGCGTTCACGATGACGGCGATACAGAAAGCCATTATAGAGACGCGGTTCATATAGCCGAACTTCATTCGATGCCTCGCCCGTTATCCAAAGGTCAGGCTGGAAGAGTCCTGCAGCTCTGTCAAAGTCCGAAATTGAGGAGGCCTATTCGCCGGCGTTATGGCTAGGGGCAGAGCTCAATCGCGACGCGAAAATTCGGGTCGCAGGCCCCCGGTGGCAGCGACTGCAATTTGCACATCCGCGTCGGGCGAGCCGAATGCCACGTCTGCCTACAAAGCTCCTGGATCGTCAGATAAAAATCGGTGAGCGGTCGCGGCCTCGCTCTCACGATCCGACATGATCGGAAAGAGATCTGCGGTGATAGCCCGCCTGGCGCCTGCGGAGCGCTCGCCATAATCAGACATCGAGCCGTCGCGCTGCTTGGCTCAAGCAACAAATCGTCATCAGTCGACGTACACCACGCAGGCGATCTCTTGACGAGCTACCGAGATTGGTGGTCCTACGCCATATCACAACCACGAGGCCCCGGCTGAGGTGTGCAGCACACCCGCCTCGCCTCGAAATCGCGGGTCCACCAAAGGCTCGCAGCAGATGGCACCACCGGCAGCCGAGATCATAGAGCAGATCTGGGCGCGCGCGAGCTCCTGTATAAGACCTGCGACTGGGTCCAGGACCACTACCTTTCCAGGTAGCTGTGCCCATCGTAATCTTAATCGTACCATGACGTTAGGATCGGCATGGCTGGAAGCGAAGACTGGAGATTTGATCGATTCCCGCGTGGGAGAAAGATGACGCTGGGCTGAACAGACGTCGTTTGGCGCAGGCACGACCGTCTACTCTCGGCAGGCGCAAGGTTATACCTCGCAGTCACCCAGACTCGTCACAGCCTGCACACTACGTATTTTCGGTCGGCTGGAAGTGCGAAGACGGACCAGGAGATTACGTATGCAGGGTCATCCTGGACGGACGGACATCTTTTTGGGCCTTCGTGCCACATCTACAGCAGCAATGGCAGCTACGGTCGCGAGCTGCGCCAACGGGGCTCAACTCGCCGTGACGCGCCTGATCGTCCAGCAGCATGAGCCGCTGGCTATCGCCCTCATTCGCTGTGCGATTGCGGCTGCGTGCCTTGCGCCGCTTCTCAGGCGATCGCAACGTCCAGCAATCCGTGATTGTGCGACCATCCTCGCTCTTGGTGGCGTCGTCGCGGGGCTCTGCCCATGGCTTCTGACAATTGCCATGCAATACACCACTGCTTCGCGCGGAGCGCTTCTGATCTGCACCAGTCCTCTGCTGACCCTGACATTCGCCGCCTTGCTTGGGCAGGAAAAATGCACCCTCCGCCGGGTCGCCGGCTGTTGCTGCGCGTTTATCGGAGTTGCCGTCGGACTTTCCGGACAGCTCGCCGCGGGCACGCCATCGGCCATCAATCGGGGCGATGCGCTCGTGCTCCTGACCACCGTGTTATTGGCGCTGTTCAACGTGTGCGCCGCTCGCATGCTGACGCGCTATCCCGCCCATACGATCGCTCCGATCGCCTGTCTCGGCGGCGCTGCGATCCTGTTCGCCTTCACGCTCGCGGGTGGCACCCTTGGCGGGATACCACTGCTTGCAGCCAAAGATTGGCTCGCGTTGCTGTTCTGCGGGACGATTGGTGGAGCTGGCGTACTGCTGCTCTGGTCCTGGGCCATCGAACAGGCTTCGGCCGCCAGGATCGCGATCTTCGTGACGGCAGCGCCGATTTCGGCAGCAGCCGTTGGCGTGATCCTGCTGTCCGAGGTTGTATCACCTGCACTCGCCGCCGGAACCGGTCTCATCGTCGCCGGAATTTATTTCGTCTATCGAGCCGAACCGTTTGCCGAAAGCCAGGCGTGACGCCTGGCGCCATCGCTTCAGCTCCGGGGGACCGCGCCCGCACTCAAGCGGCTTCTCTCAAACCCGGAGATCGGCGCCTGCTCGCCGCCGAATTCGATCCGGGGAATCGCGTCGAGCAGCGCCTTGGTATAAGCGTGTTGCGGTCTGCTGAACAGGTCCGCGACCGTGGCCTGCTCGACAATGCGTCCTCCCTTCATGACCATGACGCGATCGCACATCAGCCGGACGATGTTGAGATCATGACTGACGAACAGATAGGACAGGCCGAGCGCCCGCTTCAGCTTGTCGAGCTGGTTGAGCACCACCGCCTGCACCGAGACGTCCAATGCGGACGTCGGCTCGTCGAGCACGACCAGCGCTGGATTGACCGATATCGCACGGCCAATGCCGACGCGGGCCTTCTGACCCCCGGAGAGCTGATGTGGGTACCTGCCAAGCAGCGCCTGCGGAAACTCGACCAGGTCGCAGATACCGTGGATGCGACGTTCGAGCTCCTCTGATCTCTTCAGCCGTTCAAGACGAAGCAGCGGATCGGCGATCGCCTCGAATGCAGTCCGCCGCGGATCCAGGCTGGAAGCAGGATCCTGAAACACGATCTGAATCAGCCGTCGCTTGGCCGACCGTGCGAAGGACCGCGGGTCCGTATCGGCGATCTCCTCACCATGAAGCCTGATCGATCCCGCCGAGGGCTTGACCAGTTTGGCAATCAGCCGAGACGTAGTCGTCTTGCCCGACCCGGACTCGCCGACAAGTCCGAGACATTCGCCCTGGTGCACCTCGAAGCTAAGATCATCGACCGCCCGAAACGACGTCGGCGCAGCCTCGGGCCGGCTATGCCAAGGCGCCATGAACTTCGACAAAATGCGCGGCGGCTTTTGCAGCACGTAGTCGTGAGTCAGCCCTCGGACGCTGAGGACGGGCTCCTTTTCAGGATCCGGCATAGGAGCCGCCTCCGAGAGCTGCCGGATCGGACCGAAGACCTGCCGCTCAGAGGCAGGTATCAGGTCTGTCAGTTTGTCGTGCCCCTGCGGGGTCGCACTCAGCAGCTTCCGCGTGTAGACATGTTGCGGTCGGCTGAAGATCTGCGCTGTCGGACCGTGCTCGACGACCCGTCCCCGTTCCATGATGACGACGCGGTCACAATATTGCGCCGCCAGACCGAGATCGTGGGTGATGAACATGGTCGACATGCCGCGAGAGCGATTCAACTCGACCAGCAGATCCATGGTCGCCTTCTGAGTGGTGACGTCCAGGCCGGTGGTCGGCTCATCGGCCAACAGCAGCCGTGGCGTACACGCAAGCGCCATGGCAATCACGCTGCGCTGACACATTCCCCCGGACATCTCGAACGGATAGGCGTGGACACGACGCTCAGGGTCTTGAATGCGAACCGCATGCAGCGCTTCGATAGCCCTGCTGTCGGCGTCCCTGCCCCGCAGCGGACTGTGCGCCCTCAGGACGTCGCTGATCTGGGCTCCGACCGGCCTGATCGGATTGAGAGCCGTTTGCGGGCTCTGAAACACCATCGATATCTCACTTCCGCGAATGGTCTTCAGTTCCGACTCTGGCAGGCCAAGCAATGACCGCCCGAGATAGGTGATCGAACCCGATTGGACCCGGGCCTTTCGCGGAAGCAACCCCAGGATTGAGTAGGCTGTGACAGACTTCCCGGATCCGCTTTCTCCGACGATGCCAACGATCTCGGCCGCTCCGATGTCGAACGACACGTGATCGAGCGCCCGCACGCGTCCATGCGGGGTATCGAACTCGACAGCCAGGCCATCAATGCTCAGCAACGGGGGATCGGATCTTTTCAACATGACCTGCTCACTCGGACTTCTATCGGCTACGAACGTCGAGGATGTCTCTCAAGGCATCACCCAGCAGATTGAACGCAAACACTGCCAAGGCGAGCGCTACGCCTGGAAAGACGACGAGCCACCAATTGCCGGCCATCGCCTGAGCGGCGCCATCAGCGACCATGATCCCCCATTCCGCGGTTGGCGGCCGAATGCCGAGGCCGATGAAGGACAGGCTTGCGGCATTGAGGATCGCCCAGCCGAGATTGACGGACAGCTGAATCATGAGGTTGGGCATCACGTTCGGGAGTAGAACCCGCGCGATGATCCGCGCGTCGCCGTTTCCGGCGACGCGCGCGGCTTCAACAAACAGCTGGCTGCTCAATACGCCAACCTCCACGCGCGCCAGCCGCACATAGAACGGGAGATTCACGATCGCGGTGGCGAGGATCACATTGCGCAGATCGTTTCCGAGAGCGGCAACCAGGGCCATGGCCAGAACGAACAGCGGAAACACCTGGAGCATCTCGGCGATGCGGCTGGTCCAGAGATCGAAGGCACCTCCCAGATAGCCGGACAGTCCGCCGATGCCGACGCCTATGGTGAAGGACGCTGTCACCGCACACACCGCGATGAAGAGATCGAGACGCGCCGACACGATCACTCTGCTCAGAACGTCCCGTCCCAACTGGTCGGTGCCGAACCAATGCGTCCGGCCCGGCGGCAGAAGCACGTGGCCGAGATCGGTCGCATAGGGATCGAACGGCGCCAGCATTGGTCCGAACACAGCCAACAGCAGCAGGATGGTGACGGTCGCGACAGCCGCAACCGACAACCAGTTCAGCGTGACGATCCGCGCCGCATGTGAGACGATCGAAGATGACGGCTGCATCACACCCCCCTGCGTGCGCGTGGATCAGCAAGACCATAGGCGACATCAATTGCCAGATTGACGGTGACGAGAAGCAGTCCCATCAACAGAACGAAGCCTTGCACGGGCGCATAGTCGGATGCGAGCAGCGCATTGAGCGCGAAGCTGCCGATCCCAGGCCAGCCAAACACCCGTTCGACCAGAACGTTTGAACCAAGCATCGTCGAGAACACGATCCCCATCGTCGTCAAGACTGGCAGCAGCGCGTTGCGCAGCGCGTAACGAATGTAGACCGTGACGTCGCTGAGCCCCATCGCGCGCGCCGTACGCACGAAATCGGAACTCAGCACGCCCAGCATCGAGGATCTCGTCATGCGCGTTAGCGGCGACAGCACGAAGATCGCCATTGTGATACTCGGCAGCACGAGCCTCCCAGCAGCCGATTGCAGTGCATCCCAACGCCCGCTCAGACTGCTGTCGATCAGGAGAAAGCCTGTCAGACGCGGCGGCGCAGCGATGAACATGTCGATGCGATCGACGGGTTCTGGTGCAAGACCGAGCCAGAGGAAGAACACATAGGTGAGGAGCAGGCCAGTGACGAAGGTCGGCATCGACACGCCGATGCTGCTGATGACGCGCGCAAGGTGATCCACTGGCGAGCCGCGCCATATCGCTGCCATGACCCCGAGGGGTATCGATATCGCCAGCGCCAGCAACAGCGCCGTGACTGCCAGCTCGAGCGAGGCTGGCAGGCGCTCGCGCAACTCCGTCAGAACCGGACGCCCGGTCGTGAACGACATGCCAAGATCAGCCCGGGCGATATCCTTCACATAGATCAGGAGTTGCTCGGGAACCGTCCGATCGAGTCCAAGCTTCTGTCGGACATAGGCCGTCTCTTCCGCGGTCGGCACGGGCCCCGAGGCGAAGAAGGCCGCTGGATCGCCGGGCAGAACGCGCATGATCAGGAACGTCGCCACGACCAGGGTGCAGATCGCAGGCACCGCCGCAAGCAGGCGGCGCACGAAGAAGGTCAACATCGCGGGGCTCCAAGCTCTTTAACCAGGCTCTTCAGCATGAACAAAACGAAAGCGGCCGCGGCTCCCGCAGACGGCGTAGGATGGCGAAGCACCGGCTCCTCGCCCGGGGGTGGCGAGGAGCCGCTTGGCATGTGTCAGTTCCTGGTCATCGACCGCACATCCGGCAGGGTATGAAACCAGTACGCGTAGTTGCCGATGTCCTTGCCTATGACGACCTCCAAGGCCGCCTGACGAAACATCAGGAGCGGAACATCGCGGTTCACGATCCCGATCATCTCGCGCATCGCCGCATCATAGTCGGCATCGCTGCCGGCGTCGTCGGCTTTTGCCAGCAGCGGATCAAGCGCGGGATTGTTGTAGCCAGAGAAATTCGAACGTGTATTTCCGCGGTAGAAGATCCGGATCCAGTAGTCGGGAAGATTGAGCCAAGCGACCTGGTTTTCGAGATAGGCCGGCATTTGCTTTGCTGTCTGCAACTCGCCGAAACGCGCCCCCGGCAGCTTCTCGATCGTCACGCGGACGCCAGCCCTGGCGAGATGATCCTTGAGCGCCACCGCGAGATTTTCGAAGTATTCCGCCTTGCAGGTGCATAGCGACAGAGTGGTGTCGAACCCGTTCGGATATCCCGCCTCCGCCAATAGCTTGCGCGCCAATTCCGGATCATAGGCGAACGACTGCGGCTGCGGAAAGCTGGCGCCCTGCACCTGCTCAGGCGGGCCGAACAGTCGCTTGCCTCGATTGAGGAACACACTCCGGAAGATGTCCTCTTGCGGAATGGCGTGAGCAATCGCCTGACGCACTCGCAGGTCGTCGAACGGCTTGGCCTGCGTGTTCATGACCAGAAACTCGAACTGGTTCGGCATCGGAATCAGCAACAGCCTGGCCTGTGCGCGCCGTTCGACGCCTTCGATGGCATTCGGCGTCAGCCCGACGGCAACATCGGCCGCACGCCGCTCGACCAGCGCCACGCGGGTCGTATCTTCAGGCACGGTCTGGAACACAGCCCACCGCATCGCCGGTTGCGGCGCGCCATGCCATTTGTCGTTACGCTGCAGGACAACCTGATCAGGACGGAACGTCATGACCTGATAGGCGCCGCTACCCGCCTCGTTGGACTTCAGCCACTCGGTGCCCCAGGGATCGTTCGGGGTGAGATGAGACTTGACCTGGGTCGCATTGATGATGGGTGCGAACGGGGTGCTGAGCGACAGCAGCAGATAGCGGTTTGGCTTGGTGAGCGCGATCTCCACGGTCTTGGCGTCGATGGCCTTGATCTGGTCTTCGCTGGCAAGACCTCCCAAATTGAGGACGAAGCGCGTGGTCGGCAGGCTGATCGCACGTTGCAGCGACCATTTGACGTCCTCGGCGGTCACTTGCGATCCGTCATGGAAGGCTGCGGAGCTGCGAAGATGAAATCTGTAGACCTTGCCATCCTCGGAGATGTCCCAACGTTCAGCGATGTCGCCGCGCGGCTCATCCAGCCTGTATTGCTGGACATTGTCACGCGGTTGATCCAGCGCGAACGTGACCAGCCGATCGTAGACGTGCCAGGACACGCCCCAGGTCGATCGCTGCACGCCGGCGCCCGCAGGATCGAGCGAGCTGGTCTCGAACGGCCAGACCACTCGTGCGGTTTCGCTGCGGCTCTGGCCCCAGACCGGTGAAAAACCTAATGCGACCTGAACGGCGACGGCCGCCGCGAAGATCGCTCGTCGTTTGCAGGCGTAGGCTCTTGCCGTGAAAGCTCCCATTGGGCGATCTCCTCAAGGGTGGTCGTGGTGAAACGTCTTTTGCTCCGCTCGCGATGCGTCGCCTGGTAGTCGACATTCGACATGTCGGATGACAGCACGACCTGGTAGATGGTCCGGGCCGCATCCAGGCTGACGAGCTCGTCGAGGACATCGCGGCGCACCGCTTCCGGATTCCGCTCGCCCGGATCGCCCCATCCGCCGCCGCCGGCCGACTCGATGGAAATGTCCATGGGCCCGCAGCGCAACGTGCCATAGGCCGGTGTTTGAAGAAGGGTGCCATCTGCGGCGCGGCAGCGGATGGAGGCTATGGCCCCGGCCTGTCCGCCCATCACCCCGGACCCGGACGGCCGCCTGCTCGCCTCGTCGCGAAACGTCGTCTCGGTAGGAACCAGCTGGCGGGCCTCGTAGTGAATTCCGGTCCCGCCACGCATCCGGCCAGGACCTCCTCCATCCGTTCGGAACTCCTGGCGGCGGATCTCGACTGGGTAGGCGAGCTCGAGGTCCTCGACATTCGGCAGCACGAGCCCACCGAGGGTATTGACGGTGCCGAGCACGTTGAAGCCATCGCGCTCTGCGACCGCCCCGGCGGCTGGATAGCCCAGCCAATGATAGAGAACAAAGACGTTGCCTTGTCGCGTCGAGCCGGCCGATACGGGGTGCAGCGACTTGCCCCACCCTGCGCAGCTGCGATCGGGCGCGGCGCCCGACAAGGCCTGCCAGCAGGCGGTAATGATCTCGTGCGCCGGATGCGTTGTCGTGAAGCCGACGGGTGCCGGCGATTTCGCGTTCACGATGGTGCCTTCGGGAGCGATGATCTGGATCGCCCGGTAGGCGCCCTCGTTGCGGGGCAAAGACTGGTCCAGGAAGGTCGCGACCGCGAGATAAACGGCGGACGAGGTATTGGCCAAGGGACTGTTCTTGAAGCCTGCGATCTGCGGCGAACAGCCGGAAAAGTCGAACACCAGCCGTTCGCGCTCGACCGTCAGCGACACCTCGATCCGGATATTGGCCTCGGCAAAGCAGTCGTGGTCGCTGACGTCGACGCCGCAGTACCGACCAGGCCGCAACTGCTCGATTTCGGCCTGCATCCGGCGCTCTGCATAGTCGAGCAGGTTTGGAAACAGCCTTTGCGCTTGTTTGCTGCCGAGATCGCGGGCCAGCGATGCGAGTCTTTCGGCGCCGATCCGCGTCGATCCGAGCATGGCGTGGAGGTCGCCGACGAGCAGGTCGGGGCAGCGCGTATTGGCGAGCAGCAACTGCAGGATATCCTCGCGAACGACATCCGTCTGGGCGATCCGCAATGGTGGGATGCGAACGCCTTCATGGAAGATCTCCCGCGCGGCCGCATTATAGGTGCCCGCGACACCTCCCCCGACGTCGGACTGATGGGCGCGATTGCATGAAAAGCCGAACAACACACCTTCGACAAAGACCGGCCGCATCACCGTCCAGTCCGCCAGATGATTGTTGCCCGCCAGATAAGGATCATTGGACAGGAAGACATCGCCCTCGGCGATATCTCCGCCAAAGGCGTGCTTCAGAGCGCGCAACGCAAAGCCGCCGCTCCCGGTGTGAATGGGGATGCCGTCGGCCTGCGCCACCACGGCCCCATCCGCGTCCCCTATGAAGCAGGAAAAGTCGTGAGACTGCGAGAAGATGGGACTGCGCGCGGTCTTCATCATCACCCATCCCATCTGCCGGGTGATATGATCGAGCTGCTTCTGCGTCAGGGCGAGCAAGACGGGATCCATGGTGTTCCCCTATTGGAGCTCGATGATGTAGTTGCCGCCGGAGGTCACCCGGAGCCGATCACCCGCGCCCACGAGGATCGTGGTGGTGCTTTCCTCGACGATGGCCGGGCCGTCGACCAGCCGGTGGGGCGCAAGCGCACTCCCTTTGAACACCGGGACCTCTTTCCAATCATGTTCGGCATCGACCCAGATTTCGCGCCGCTCGCAAGGATCAATTCCACGGCTGCTGGTGTAGTTCGACGCTTGAGCATGCAACCGGGACAGAAGCCCGAAGCCGCTGACCTTGACGGAAACGACCTGATGGCGACCGTCCGGCTGAGTATGACCGAACATGCGTCGATGCTCGGCTTCAAACCGCTCGATGATCGCGGCAATCGGCTCGTCGTCCCGAACGGTGATCGGGATCGATGACTGCTGACCGAAATAGCGCAGGTACCACTGCGTCAGGAAGCGCCGGCGCTCCGGTGGAAAACCTTCCGTCTCCAGCAGAGCTGTTGCCTGCCCGATCAGAGTAGCCGTCAGCCGGTCGAGAATGCCGCGATGTTGCTGCTCCAGTGCGATTGGAATGCTCCGCTGCAGATCGCAGCGCAGGTCGGTGTTGCACATTCCGAACGCGCACAAGACCCCCGCCAGACGCGGCACGAACACGTTCTGGCAGCGTGCCAGCCGCGCAATGCTGCTGGCATGCAGCGCGCCTGCCCCGCCACCAGCAACCAGTGTAAAGCGGTGCGGATCGAGCCCCTTCTCGATGCTGACGTTCTCGACCGCATGCAGCATCGTCTGCTCGGCCAGCCGAATGATGCCGACGGCCGCTTCAAACGGCTGAAGACCGAGTGGCTCGGCGATCTGCGTCCGGATCGCCTCCTCCGCGAGCCAGCGATTCAGAATGATCGCGCCGCCGCCTTGTGCTCCAGGTCGCAGCCTGCCGAGCAGCAGCTGCGCATCGGTCACGGTCGGCTGCATGCCGCCGCGCTCATAGCAAGCCGGCCCCGGATTGGATCCCGCCCCGCGAGGGCCGACGCAGAGCAGCCCTCCTTCGTCAACGCTGGCGATCGAACCGCCGCCGGCACTCACGGTCGTGATTTCGACCGATGGCACCGCAACGCGCAAACGTTCGATGTCGAGGAGATCGGTCATCCCGATCTCGCCTGCATTGACCATCATCACGTCGCAGCTCGTCCCCCCGACCTCGAGCGAGATCAGGTGGTCGGTACCAGCTTCTGTCTGAAAATGGGTGAGGGCACCGGCGGCTGCCGCGGGGCCGGATAGCAGCATGGAAACCGGATGCCTGGCGATCTGAGCCACCGAGACGACGCCGCCATTGCTTTGAACGACCAGTAGCGCGCGCAGGCCCATCGCCCGGAGCTCTCGTTCGAGACCGTTGAGATAGGGGACAACGCGCGGCGCCACATAGGCATTGATCACCGACGTCGATGCCCGCTCGTACTCACCGACGACCGGAGCGAGCTCGCTGGACAAGGTCACCCAAAGCTCCGGGGCATGCGCGGCAATGATGTCACGACAGCGCTGCTCATGGTCGGAATTGCGATAGCTGTGAAGCAGGCAGATGGCGACAGACTCGACGCCGAACGAGAGCATCCGGTCGAGCGCGCGGCGAACGGACGCTGGATCCAGCGGGATGACCGCATTGCCCTCCGCGTCCATCCGCTCGACCACCGACAATCGCCGGTGGCGCGGCACGATGGGATCTGGCCACGGAGCCCGATGGTCCCAGGGATTGTCTCGCCAGCCTCTCCTGATCTCGATGGTATCGCGAAATCCCTCGGTGCCGAGCAGACCCACGACCGCGCCCGTCCTTTCGAGCAAGGTATTGGTCGCGATGGTCGAGCCATGAACGAACAGGTCGGTCCGTGACAACAACAGCGGAAGCGTCAGGCCGAGCTCCAAGGCCGCACGCTCGAGCGCCGCAACCACACCTTTGGCTGGATCGGCCGGCATGCTTGGCGACTTGGTTGCATGCACATGACCGACACCATCGACGATGCTAACGTCGGTGAAGGTCCCGCCGATGTCGACACCGACGCGAAACCCGCCCCTCAATTCACTGTTCATAATACCACCACCCTCATTTTGATGTATCAGACAACAAATTTGTTATGTCAAGAGCCTGTCGCGCGACGGGCTGCAGCTTCTTGAGGGCCCGATCGGCGGCATCATCAGGCCTCAAATACGGGGAATGATGCACCAAATGCCCTGCCGCTGCTTGAAATCCGGCCCCGCTGCACTCAGAGTGCAGCCATGTTCTCAGACCTGACCGACCCCATCCTGAAATCGGCCGCCGAGATGCCTCTCGTGCCGATCGACCGCCAGACCAGCCTTGGTGAACTCGCCTACGCCTCCCTCAAGGAGGCCATCGTGCGAGGTGAGTTCTCGGCTGGACAAAAACTGACGGTGCGCGCCGTTGCCCAGGCGCTCGAAGTCAGCACCACGCCTGCGCGTGATGCCATCATGCGCCTGATCGGCGAGGGTGCCCTCGTCAATGCGGGTCCGAAGACCGTCATCGTGCCGCCCCTGACAAAGGCTGCGCTCGACGAGGTGACCGCGATCCGCCTGGTGCTGGAGGCATTGGCGGCAAAAATCGCCGCGGCAAACATCTCGCCGGAGACCATCGACAGGCTCAAAACCCTGCAATCCCAGATCAATTCGGCGCTCGACGCGGGCAACTATTCTGCCGCCCTGAAGGCCAACAAGGCCTTCCATTTTCTGATCTATCAGACCGCGAACATGCCGCGGCTGACCGCCATGATCGAATCGCTTTGGGTCCGTATCGGCCCCTCTCTGAACGACCTGTACCCGGAATTCGCGACCTCCAGAGTGGGCGTGAGCAACCACATGGAGGCCATCGCGGGCCTGGAAAGCCGGGATGCAGCCCGGGTTCAGGCGGCGATCGAGAAGGACATTCGCGACGGATACCGAAGGCTCGCCACGCGGGTCGGATAGCGTCCTTCCGCAACAAATTTGTTGCATCAAATATCAAATCCGCCTAGTCATGGCTCACTTCAGGCGAAGCGAGAACCATGATGACTGTCCAATCAGCCCTGCCCCAGGCTTCTGCGAGGCAGACCGGACCCGCCCAAGTGGGACCCAGATCCAAAGAGGCCTTTCGGCGCGCGAGTTGCGTTTTTCCCGATGGCACAACCCGGGCGACCATCGAACGGGATCCGCTGCCGCGCTATGTGAGCCACGGTTCAGGCGCCTACGTGTTCGATGCAGATGGGCGGAAATTTCTCGATCTGAATGCCAATTTCACCACCCTGATCCACGGTCACGCGTTCGGTCCCGTCGTGTCGGCGCTCGAGCGGCAGTTGCGCGACGGAACGTGTTTTGCCAATCCAACCGAACGAGAGATCGAACTGGCGGAATTGATCTGCGAGCGGGTCCCCGCCATCGAGCGCATCCGGTTCTGCAACACCGGCACGGAAGCGGTGATGTTCGCCATCAAGGCGGCGCGCGCATGGACCGGACGGCCCGCCATCGCCAAGATCGAGGGCGCCTATCACGGTGCGTATGACTGGGTCGAGGTGAGCCAGTCCAGCGGACCCAGCACTTGGGGGGCACCCGCCGAGCCTCAATCCGTTGCCTACTACAAGGGCCAGCCGGCCTCGGTATTGGATGAGGTGGTGCCGCTGCGCTTCAACGACGTCCAGGGCGCGGTGGACCGGATCGCGCGCAACGCTCATTCCCTGGCGGCCATCGTGATCGATCCGATGCCGAGCCGCGCCGGCCTGATTGCTCCGGATGCCGAATTTGTCGCGGCCATTCAGTCGACCGCCCGAGCTCACAACATCCTCATCATCAGCGATGAGGTGCTGAACTTCCGCCAGGGCTTCGCTGGAGCGTCGGCCCGCTACGGACTCCAGCCAGACCTCTACACGCTCGGCAAGATCATTGGAGGGGGACTTCCGATCGGTGCGATCGCCGGGCGCGCGTCAGTCATGAGCATGTTCGACGCCGGCCAGAGCAGGGCAGCCGTGCCGCAAGGAGGAACGTTCTCGGCGAATCCGATGTCGATGACGGCCGGTCTGATCGCGATGCAGAATCTCGATCACGCAGCCTTTGCCCGTCTGGAGAGACTCGGCGATCTGCTCCGAAGCCGTCTGATGCAGTCGATCGAACGATGGCAGATCGCGTTCTCCGTCACCGGAGCCGCATCGCTGTTTCGCATCCACCCTAAGCGGCGGCCGCCACGAGACTTCCGCGAGGCGTTCTGGTCGCCGAGCGAAGCCGCCATCATGACCGAGATGACGCGTTACTTCGCAACTGAGGGCATCATTCTGCCCAACGGCGCCGCCGCGTGCCTTTCGACCCCGATGCAAGACGGGGACGTCGACCTGATCGGGCAGGTCTTCGAGAATTTTCTGTCCGATGTGGCGCAGAGCTTCGAGTGGGGTCAACCGTGAATCAGATCGAGAACGAGAACATCACCGTCGCCGAGCGAATCGCACTGGCTCTCAAGCGACACGGCGTCGAGATCATCTTTGCCCAGAGCCTTCCTTCGGCCGTCATCCTGGCCGCTGAAGCCATTGGCATCAGGCAGGTGGCCTACCGGCAGGAGAATATGGGCGGCGCCATGGCAGATGGCTATGCCCGCATGTCCGGCCGGATTGCCGTCGTCGCTGCGCAGAACGGCCCTGCTGCAACCCTCCTGGTGCCGCCGCTGGCCGAAGCTTACAAGGCCAGCATTCCCGTGGTGGCCCTGGTTCAGGACGTCGAACGTCCTCAGCTGGACCGCAACGCGTTTCAGGATCTCGACCACGTGGCGTTGTTCGCGCCTTGCGCCAAGTCGGTCCGTCGCATGCTGACCGCTGATCGCGTCGACGACTATGTCGATGCAGCCTTTGTTGCCGCCGGAAGCGGACGTCCCGGCCCGGCAGTTCTGCTTCTGCCCGCCGATCTGCTGCGCGAACGCGCTACTACACCGCGACTGCAGCGGAGCGCCAGCTACGGTCAATGGCCGATCGACCGTACTGGTCCTTCGAAAGAGCTCATCGAAGCCGCAGCCGACCTGATCGCCGCAGCTCGTGCACCTGCCATCATCGCAGGCGGCGGCGCCACGTCCAAAGGTGCTGCCGAGGCGCTTGCCCAGCTGCAGGACACAGCTCACCTGCCCGTCTTCACGACCAACATGGGCAAAGGCAGCGTCGACGAGCACCACCCGCTGTCGTGCGGCGTTCTGGGAGCCTTGAACGGGCCCGGCTCGCTTGGACGGCATACGCGCCGGCTGCTCGACGCGGCCGACACGGTCCTCCTGGTAGGCTCCCGCACCAATCAGAACGGCACCGACAGCTGGCGACTGATCCCGCCGAGCGCCAAGATCATCCATATCGACATCGATCCGCAGGAGATCGGGCGCAACTACGAAGCGCTGCGTCTGGTCGGCGATGCAGCCACGACGCTCAAGCTGTTGTGTTCGGCGATACAGGCCCGCGATCTCCGAATGCGGCAGCGACAACGTGGTGAGCTCGAGAGTCGGATCGCCGCGGCATGGCGGCAGTTCGAGAGCGACCGCGGCCGGGTCAGGGACGCGAACTTGTCGCCCATCCGTCCTGAGCGGATCATGAAGGAGCTCCAGAGCCACCTCACGTCCAAGACGACCGTCGTCGCGGACGCGAGCTATGCTTCGATGTGGATCGTCGGCCAGCTGCGAGGCCTGCGCACCGGAATGCGCTTCATCACGCCGCGGGGACTTGCCGGGCTCGGCTGGGGCCTGCCTCTGGCGATCGGCGCCAAGCTTGCCGACCCTCAACATCCTGTCGTAGCGGTGGTAGGTGATGGCGGATTTGCTCATAGCTGGGCCGAACTCGAAACCATGGTTCGCAGCCGCATCGCCGTCGTCGTCATCGTCCTCAACAACGGCGTTCTTGGCTATCAGAAGGACGCCGAGACCGCGAAGTTCGGCCGGTTCACCAGCGCTTGCCATTTTAGCCCGGTCTCTCATGCCGAGATCGCGCAAGCCTGCGGTTGCGCCGCCATTCGAGTCACCGCCCCCGGCGAGCTTGCAACTGCGCTGGGGACCGCACTGACCGCCGAGCGCCCCTGGCTGATCGACGTGATCAGCGCGGCTGACGCCCACCCGCCACTGTCGCTCTACGATGGCACCCTCGACCGGCCCGAATTGGTCGAACCCGCGGTGTGATCGTCGGGTCAGGCGGCGAATTCACCACCGGTGACATCGAGTGTTGCCCCGGTCAGGAAGGCCGCGGCCGGTGAGCTGACGAGAAAGCCGACGAGTCCCGCAACCTCGTCGGCCGTTCCAAAGCGCCCAAGCGGGATCCGGCTGAGCGCAGCACGGTTGACCTCGCTGTCGGCAGGCCCCGTCATGTCGCTCAGGATCCGGCCAGGGGCCACGCAGTTGACGGTGATGCCAAACGGAGCCAGGTCGCGGGCTGCGGCACGGGTGAGACCGACAAGACCTGCCTTTGAAGCCGCGTAGTGCGGGCCAGCTATTTGGGGGATGGCGCGTCCCGCAAGCGAGCCGATGTTGACGATCCGTCCCGCACGCCTCCGTATCATCGCCGGCGCGACCAGGCGGGTCAGCATGAAGGGTGCGTTCAGATTGACGGCAAGGACGTGCTGCCATTCCTCTGATGTCGTCTGCGTCACCCACGGCGACTCCGGATCGCTGCGCTTGGGTGAGATGCCGGCATTGTTCACCAGCACGGCCACGTCATCCCAGCGCCGGCGCAGCCGTTCGACGAACGCTGCCATCTTCTCAGGACAGGTCACATCGATTGCTTCGGCCATCAGCCTAGCTTGATCGTAACCGAGATGATCGAGAGCTCGGGCGACGTGGTCCTGCTGTCTGGCCACGAACGCCACCCGGAAACCCTCTTCAACAAGACGGCGCACAATGGCAAGACCGATACCACCGGCCCCCCCTGTCACCAGAGCCACTCTGGATGTACCCTGCGCTTCCGACATGATCAGACCGTCGCGACTGGCGTGACCGGAGATCCGACCGCACCAGGCAATCGCAACGGCGGAGCGGTCAGAAGAAAACAGTTTCGCTCGTGACTTCTCAACCACGCGGCAAGCTCGGACAGGTACCAGAGCTCGCCGAGTGCGATTCCGGCCTTGAACAGGCAGAATTCGTGGAGCGGCAGCGTCGCGCGGCGGTCGTGATCAGCAGGGCGCGCCGGCAGGGCTTCGACGCCAATGTTGTCCGAGATCAGCGCCGACAAGCCACTGTCATCGATCCAGCCCAGCAGCTTCCGGTCACGCCCATCCAGCTCCGCACAACGGGCGGGATGCGCATCGGCAGGATCGAGAGCGCCCGAAGCTGCGAGGACGCGATCCCCGAAGCCCGAATAGAAGCAGACCAGGTCGCCCCGTTGGACCTCTACCCGGTCTGCTTCGATGATCCGCATCAGATCGTCGTAGCCAACCAGGTGCCGATCGGGCCCGAGGTGATGTCGCAAATCGATGAGAACACCCCGTCCCTGAATACAGGCGCGCGCCATGGTGTCGACACCGAGTCGAAACGTTCGCGCCGCTCCTGTCTCGGGATCGGGCGCGGCAACGTCACGCCCTGCGCGCCAGCCGTTATAATAAAGCGGCTCGGGGACGCCGTCGTCATCGGCATCGAAGCTCTGCCCAACGTGGGCGAACGTATCCCAATGGGTTGAATACTGTGTCGCAAGCGTGACCACGTCGTCGCTCACGATATCGGTCGCCCCTGGCTGCTCGATGGCAAGTGGATAGTTGTAGTTCAGCGTGCCGTCTTCGCCGCGGGCAAGAGCCGAAAGCCTGGGTGGATGTCGGAGACGGTGGATCACGGTCCCCCCCGGCAGGTTGAGAGGAAGGCTGAGACAGAATGTCAGGCCCTCCTGGACGTACCGTGCCGCCCGCCTGCGGACCTCCGGGGTCAGGTAGTTCAGCCGGCCAAGCTCGTCATCATCACCGAAATCTCCCCAGTTCGAGCCGATCGGCCGTCGTTGCCAACGCTTAAACATGATGGGCCCCCGATTGAATATGGCCCGCAGCTACAGAGCCCGACGCCGCGTTTGGAACGAGAGGTGGCGCCGGCAGATCTTGATTCACGTCGAGATTGCGATAGACGCCGCGGCCGTCGATCTCGGCAATCACAGCCCGCTCCGCTTTCGACGGATCACGTTGGCCGATCGCTTCAACGATGTCGCCGAGACGCATCGTTATTTCCCGTCGCGTGTCAGGATTCTCAGCCTTCTGGGTAAAGGTCGGTCCAAATCGGCACCAGATTCTGTCGACGAACATCGACAGGACGCTCGGTTCGGATAGGCCGAGAAGCGCTCCGCGCAACGCCCAGACCGCGGACGCAAACTGCACCGCCCGAGCTGTCTCGGCTGCCCTGCAGACATCGGTGTGGAGCAGCTTGAAGGCGCGCCAATCGGCTTTGCGGTGCATCTCCGCAGCATTCGCAAAAGCCAGCCGTTCGACGGCGATTCGGAGCCGGTGGAGTTCTTCCAGCTCGGCAGCTCCGAGGGTCGGCACGATGACACCGAACTCGCGGCTCTGTTGCAGGGCATCTGCGGCCGCAAGGCGGGACAGAGCGTCCCTCACAGGAGTCGGGCTCGTTCCGAGCAGACGTGCCAGCACGCCCAACGTCATCTGCTGACCCGGGCGGACCTCACCCACGATAAGCATGTGGCGAAGCCGCGTGAATGTGCCCTCGGCCAGTGAAGGGGCAGGAATGCGCGCGCCTTGCGCCATCGTCTGGCGCACAGCCGGCTGATGTTGGCCGGACGCAAGTAGCAGCCGAGCCGTCCTGCCGTAGCGAGCGCTCTCGGCGCTCGCGTTCACTTCATCACCATCTCGTCTTATCATTCACAGTCTCCACCGGCCAACCGCAGGCTCTGAACTTGAGCGTCTGGCTCCTGGTGATCAGGCTGACGCGGCCATTGCTTCCGGCTGACGCAACCCCGCGGACTTGCCCAGAATGCAGGCGCACAGCCGCTCGATGTCTTCGACGTCGTGGTCGGCCGTCAGACAAACCCTGACGCCGGCCTTGCCTTGGGCAACCGTCGGAAAGAAGGTGACCGAGGTGTAGAAGCCCGCATCGAGCAGTTCACGCGCCAGGGCGATGGCAGCCGTTTCCGAGCCGACCGTGATCATGCGGATCGGCAGCGAATTGCCGCTATCGGCCGTCGGAATGCGCCGGTCGAAAAGACCGATGCGCTGGGCCAGTCGACGCTGTCGCTGTCCAAGCTCCGCCGAGCGGTGGATTCTGCACGAGCCGAGAGCTGCCCCGACCGCCGCGAGATTCGCAGCCGCCGAGAATGCATGCGGAAGAGCGTAGCGGCGGAACAGCGCCTCCTGCTCTGCCGTCCCCAGCATCAGAACGCCTCCGGATGCACCGAAACCCTTGCCGAGGGAGGCCGCAATGATGGTGCGATCACCGATGTCGCTGCCGAACTGCGAACGTGCGAACCCTTGGCCCTGATCCCCGAACAGCGACACGCCATGCGCGTCGTCGATATAGAGGAACAGTCCATATTGCTGCTGGAGCCTCAGCAGTTCCGGGATCGGCGCGTGTCCGCCCATCGAGTAGACGCCGTCACAGACATAGGCGACCACCGGCTCTTCGCGGCAGAGCTTCTCCAGCGCGGCAATGTCGTTGTGGGGAATGGTTTCGACCCGGGTCTCGTCGGCGACCACCGGCTTGTGATAGGCGAGAGAGATATGGGCAAGGCGATCGAAGGCCACGACCGGCTTGACGCCGCCTGTCAGAAGGCCGGAAGCCAGGATCGGCATGGCACCGAGATTGGCCAGCATCACGGTCGAGAATGCGATCACCCGAGCCGAAAACATCTCCGACAGCGTGGCTTCCAATTCCGAGAGCAGGTCGAAGTTGAGGCGCGTGCGAGCGCACGACCAGTGCACGGAACGGTGCGCTTCTATTGCGTCAATGGCGCCGGAGACGATCACCGGATGATTGTCGAGGCCGAGATATGAGCATCGGACGAAATCGATCGCGTGCGGCCTGCTCTTGAGATCGCCGACGCCGAGCGCAACGGCGCGGCCGCGCAGCGAACGCCCGTAGACGGCCATGAGTCCGGCGTCATGTGCCGCATCGAAATGCGATCTACTCTCGTTGATCACATAGGCGGTGTTGCGAAAGCGTCCTACCGGACGAGCATTGCCAGAGAGATCCATCGCGTGTTGCATGATATCGTTTCCTCGTTCGCCGGAGGTGACCGACTTGTATTCATGTGCATACGATTAGCTTGGCCGATTGATCTCGCCGCTCGCCGGTCAGGCTCTTGCGGCTCGATTTCCTCATTGGTAGATCACGCCTGCTTCTTTGTGCAGCTACCAACCTAGATAGCGAACGGTCAGCCGCCAGGCGCCAGGTCCGGGGCAGGTGGACACGCGGAGCGGGCGCGGCGGCAAGCACGGCGCGGCGGACGGTCCGCCCGTTACGTCCAATCACCGCATTGGTCTGGAATCGGGCAGGAACGGACCCGCACAGGGAGGCGTCTGCCGACAGCCGCGCCGAAGCCTCGTTCTGTCACCAATCAGACAGGAGGCGCGCGGAGTCAGCTCTGGTCGGCGACGTCGGTCTCCGCCGGAAGGGACGAGTTTGATAAGCCCGGGATTTCGATCAATCCAAGCCTGATCGCTTTTACGACGGCGACCGTCCGGCTGGTCGTGTCGAGCTTTCTCATGACTTTCTTGATATGAAAGTTAATCGTGTTCTCGCTGATTTTGAGAATGATCCCGATATCCCAGGAGGTCTTGCCCTCTGCGGTCCACCTCAGGCATTCGCGTTCGCGCTGCGAAAGCGTGATTGCCCTGTTGTCCAACGCTGGACGGGAAAGCTCGCCAAAGGCGACATGGAACTGACACGCCAAGGCGTGAAGATGCCTGATCTGGCGAACAGGATCAGCGTCATTGAAGCGGGATGCAAATGAAAGCACGGCGATGCGTCCTGACGGCCCAAACAACGGCACGCTCACCCCGTGCTTGAGACCTGCTTCGCGGCTCTCGTTGATGACCAATCGCTCACCGGCCTGGAGCCGCTTCTGCTTGAGCAACTGATCCCACATGAATGGCCTGGTGTGAGACGCCGTTCGCCTGACGACCGGGTCGATGTTGTAGTACTTGCGCTCGAAATAGTGCTTGCGCCAATCGAGCGGAAAGTTGAGAGCGATGGCCGGCATCGGATGCTCCGGCAGCCGTACCGTCTCTTCATAGTTCAAGGCGCCATAAGCCACCTCGCCGAATCCTTGATCGGCTGCAGAACCGACAAGAAGATCGAACAGGTCGGACAGCGACTGCGTGCGGTTTGCACAATCGATGAAGCTGAAGAGGTCCATTGCTACCTCACGGCAGACAAAGCTGCGCGAACTTCTGCCCAGATGTGATCGTAAAAACCGAATCCGTCTCGACGTCCCGATCGCCGACGGTCCGTTGTTGCCCCCTCGTCGGCCTCGATCAAGGCGAGAAGCAGGCGCTTGCTTGTCCAAACCTCAACCCAACCTGAGGTAGACTGTATCATCATACACTCCATCGTGCAATTGACGATCATATGCGCTTCTGCTTGTGAAAGCCGTGATGTCATGTGCATTGCCATCCTGCAGGATCGGCGACCTGGCGATCTTGCCGCCTCGGCTGGCTCGATCACGCAGCAAAAAGGCCAGCGGGATAAGCACCAATGGGCATCCCTTGCATCCAAACGAAACTGGCATTCATGACGTGCGGAACATGCCTGCCGGAGGGCTTTTCCCGCACGCAGCATCTGCAACTCAGGCTTTGCGGCGATCCCCGCTGCCGTTCATCCGGCCAAGGGTGAGCCCTGCAAAAGCCAAGAATTCCACCCGATTGCAACTCAGAATTGCGTCTAATTGTAGGTGATATTGGGGCGCGGTTTAACAGATGCCGTCGCCTGAGAAGGCAGCGCTACAGCAGCCGCCGGGCGAGTACAGCAGCTACTCGACTGGGTAGCTCCCTGGCCGGCGACGAGCCCATTAGTCTGCCGTCTTCCTGTCAGGCGGCTTGTTGGAAGATGCTCATGCGTACCCTTTCAATCAGGTGGGACAACATCCATAGGCATGGTGAGGCGTGGATTTCGCACCATCGCCTGCGGTACAGGATGTTCGTCGAGCGCCAGGGGTGGTCCGTGCCTCATTATCGGTGCATGGAATATGATGAGTTCGACACGCCGGCAGCCACCTACATTCTGGTGGTAGACGAGCACGATCAGGCGCTGGGAACTGCCCGGCTGATTCCGACCACGCGCCCCTACATGGTCAAGTCGTTGTGGCCCGACCTGGTTGAAGGCTCGCTGCCGCATTCAGACGAGGTCTGGGAAGCATCGCGATTCGGCTGCGATCGCGCGCTGAGCGCGGGCGGGCGGCGCCGAGTGATCGGCCAGCTCATCCAGGCCTGTCAGGAATTCGGCCTCGCAAACGGCATCTCGTCCTATCTGGGCGTCATGCCCAGCTGGATCTTCAAGAATGTCATCGCCGCCCATGGCTGCCCTGTAAGGCCAATTGGGGTCACGCTGCCATTGCAAGGGCATGACATTGGGGCAGCCTATATCGGGGTATCGTCAGCGGTGCTGGAATTGGTTCGCCAGCATACCGGGATTCCGAAGGTACTGGATGAGAGCCCCTCCTCTGTCAAGCCGATCCCATCCGCACTGTCCCCGCGCCTGGCTGAGGACGCTCCATCGGAGCCTGTGGATGGACTGCCGCGCAGCTCGCAGCCTGAAGGGCTCGTGGAGGCCGAATGAGCGCGATCCGGAACCTTCGGCCGTCTTGCTGCCGCGGGATCCGCAAGCTTGCAGCGCTTGCATCAGACTTCAGGCCTGAGCTCGTTTGATCATTTCTGAAGGAGAAGCAGCATCACCGTGGCCGGTGGCCATCACTGCGCCCGGTCCTTCACCAAGGATCCTGGTATGCTGGATTGGGCACTCATGGACGCTCCCTGCTTCAGGAACGCCGAAAGTATCCGTCTCGCGTCCTCTCCGGATAGCTGTTTGTCGGGTGCGGCCGCGATCTGGCGGAGGTTGGCCAGCCTTGTCGTGCCAAAGATGCAGGATGACACCTGTCTCAGGCCCAAGACATATGACATGGCAGCTTGGGACGCTGACATTCCTTCAATGCCGGCGAGTGCGGGCCGGACGTCCCTCGCCACCTCCGCAAGGCGGCGCGCATCTCTGTTCAGAAGAGAACGCGCCAAATACCAGAGATCGGCCTGGGTGCGGGGGCGGCCGATCTTCCCTCCGATGAGATGGCCCTGGGCCAGAACGGTGCCGGCGATGACGGCAACGCCCGCCCTGTGAAGATAGTCGACGACTGGCAGCCGATCGAGCTGGGCTACGTTCAGATCGATGAGGGCAACATCGAAGACGCCGTCAAGATCGGCAATATATCTCATGTTCGCCTCGGAATGCGTATTGATTCCCAGAAGACGGAACATGCCGCGCTGACGCATCCCTTGCAGTCTTGTCAGCAATTCGTCCGTCAAGGAGGCTGGCGGGAAGCTGTGGAGGTAGAAGATATCGATATAGTCCACGCCAAGGTTCTGGATGCTCTTGGCGCACGCTTGTTCAATATAGTCCGGGCTGTGATCCTGGGTTTTTACATCCCGGAGCGACAGCAGAGGCTTGCGGCGCAGCGTGCCTGCCTTGGTGGATACGACGATCTTCGAGCGGTCCGTACGCCGCAGGATTTCAGACAAGGCTCGACCAAGACGCGGCTCGGCATTGTAGTCGCAATAATTATGTCCCGTATCAAAATGGTTGATGCCGAGCTCGAAGGCCTCATGCACGATTTCGATCGCTTGACGCTCGTCGAACCGCCTGTTTCCCCAAAACCCCGAGCAGCCCAACCCGATCTCGGAAACGGCAATGTCACGAATTTCCCGATATTTCATAACGCGGCAACAGCAATCCATAGAAATATTTCAGCCCAAACAACCATGCCGCGGTCACGTGCACAAGCTTCAACCGTCAACTGGGACAGGATTCCTTCTTGGAACCCACATCGTGCCGCGATGCAGCTCGGAGTTGAGCCTTGCTGTTGCTCAACGAACCCAGCCCACCTCTGAGGCTGAGCGCCGGCCGTTCCACTTTGCTTCGGCGAGCAGGCGACCGCGGCTGCGGGTCATTTGGCCTTGGGGACTGATGTCCGCTTCGACTTGGCAAACGCTCGATCAGTCGCCATGAAGCGTGCCACCATTGCCGAGGCGAGCCGACCAAGATCGTTGGCCGGCTGATCCGAATGGCGGCCAACAGCCGCGGCATAGGCCTGCAGATCGCGAAACACGCTGGCTGACAGTTCGACCGTGATCTTGACGGGCTTCTCGTCGGGAAGTTCCGAAATCTTCAGCTTCGCCATGACTGCTACCCCTGATACGGCTCGAGCACGAGGTCGCGATTGACGATCACGCGGACCGGAAAGCCCGGCCTCACCGTCAGAGTCGGCTGAATGTTCATCTGCTGGCCGACGAGCTGCTGACCTGTGCGGCTCATGGCGTTGCCGAAGCCCTGGCGGAGCGCCTGGATGATCGCTGTGTTGTTCGTATTCTGGTTCGTGCCGGCGTTGACCTCGCTCCCCATCGACAGCAGCGTCGACAGAAGCGCTGCGCCAAAAAGCTGCCTGACATGATTGTCGACCTCGTCTGAGAGACCTGAATAGCCGGCAGCGTCGGCGCCCGGCTGCCGTTCCAGAACGATCGAACGGCCATTGGGCATGATCAGCCTGGTCCAGACCAGGAGCACGCGCGATTGCCCGGCCGTCACCTGGCTGTCGTATGTCCCGATCAGCCGTGCTCCCTGCGGCCGCGATCCACTTCCAGCCCTCGGTGCCGATCCGCTCGGCCTCTGATTGCAGCTTCTCCGTCACGAGGCGATCGAGCAGCGCGGCATCCTGCAGCCAGCCGCCGTCATCGGCCTCGAACAGATCCCGCAGCACCACACCTCCTGCGGCCTCATAGGAGGCGAGCTTCACGAAGAGGACCCTGCGATCGAAAGCCCGAACCGTCCGCTCCGTCAGCTGACGGCGAATCTGGTACGGCGCATCGCAACCAGAGCGGCTGACCTGGTCCCAGACCTCCTGCTGGCGTGCATGATCGGTCGTGACCGTGAAGGCCATCAGCTGCTCGAGTGTCATCCCATCAGCGGCGTAGACATCGAGCAGCGCTTGGGAGACAGCGGCCAACCGCAAGCGCTGCTTGACGACCGCAACCGCCACGAAATGTCGCGCGGCGATCTCCTCCTCGCTCATGCCGCTGTCGCGCAACGCCTTGAACGCGCGAAATTGATCCAGGGGATGCAGACCGACACGCTGGTCATTTTCGGCAAACGAGTCATCCACAGCCGAGCCGGAGTCGCGAACCACGCAAGGCACGGCTTGCGTCTTGGCCATCCGCTTCTGCTTCACCAGCAGCTCGAGCGCCCGGTAGCGCCTGCCGCCCGCGGGCACTTCGAACATCCCAGTCTCCCTGCCGTCATCATCGAGCAAGGCGCGGACATTCAAGCTCTGCAGCAGCGTTCGCTCGGCAATACTCTCCGCCAACTCCTCGATTGAAACGCCACCCTTGATCCGGCGAACGTTGGATTGGCTCAGGACGAGCTTGTTGAAAGGAATGTCGCGCGACGGCGACAGCGTGATCTTGTGAGGGGCCTTGGTCATGTCTTGATTCTCCACAACGGGCTGGCCCGGAGCCTCTCTCTCAGGCCTTCAACCCGCCGCAAAGCGCCCCTCGCCCTCTCTCTCTCTCTCTGCACTGTCGCCAAACCGAGAGCTCACGCGGGGGCATGATCCGGAGCGTCCGGCTGAGGGAAGCAAGTCGCATTGGGTACCAGGCCGAGGAGATAGTCGGCCACGCGGCTGGCTTGGCTTGCCGCCCGGACAATGGCGCGATTGTCCTCGCGCAGAACGTCGAGCCAACAGCCGAGATAGTCGGCATGGCGCACGGTCGGCACGATGCCGAGCGCCGCGCAGCTGAACGCCGCCGCGATCTCGGCGATCAGCTCCTCAAAGGCATATTTGCGGCTGCCGAACCGGCCCGTGAGATCCCGATTCAACCGCGAGGCATGACCACTCGCATGGGCAAGTTCATGCAAGGCCGTGCGATGCCAGTTGATTGGCTCGAAGAACACAGCCGGCGGCGGCACCTGCACGAAATCTTCGGCTGGTGCATAGAACGCACGATCACCTCCGATCCGGAAGTCGACGCCACTGTTGGCAATCAGCGTCTCGACCAACGGCTCGATCCTACCCGGCGGCAGAAGCGGTGCCACAGTCGCGATATCATCTGGCAGACCATCGCATTGGCCGGTGTTGAAGACGGTGAACCGCTTCAGGAACGGAATGGCTTGCGCCTCCTCGCCGACTGCGCTGGCACGCTGCCGTTCATCCGACGGCACAAAGCGGTCGGCATAGACGACGGAAACGCCGCGCTCGCCCTTGCGGACATGGCCGCCGAGCGAAAGCGCTTGCCGTAAGGTCAACCAGCTCTGGCCCGTCAATCCGCGCTCGATGACAGCCCCCCAGAGGATCAACACGTTGATCCCCGAGTACGGCCGGCCCGTGGCCCCATTGCGCGGCAAAGCGAGCTGAGCCTTTGCTGCTTGCGTCCCCCAAGGCCGAACCCACGGCACCCGGCCAGCCTCCAACTCAGCGATGATCTTGCTCGTGATCTCCTCATAGAGGCTCGCCCGGCTCTCGCCGGCGCGCGCTCCAACTCTCCGTCCCTGCATCGCAGATCTCCGCGACGGGCGCAGCGGAACTCTCTCGCCACTTCGAACCCGTCACGGCCAACCCAGCCTGCACTCTTGCTCTTAACGAGCTCTTCGCGGCGGAAAACCTTCAGCGCGCTTCACAACACCGAGGACGCTGACGGCGTCGGAACAGCTCAAGCGCCTGATCTTGGTTTGGAGCGAAGCCAAGCACCATCGTCTTTTGAAGAGCCGTGTGGTTCCGGAGACCGCAACATCTGCTTTCGCTGATGCCGATGATCTTGCCGGTGCTGATGGCGGCTCAGCCCTTCGTCGCCTGCTCCACCTCGGTCACCAGATATGGCGAATAGAGGCTCTACCGGAATAGGAACGTGTGGTGCTCGAGAACTCGCCGTCGAGGGTCGCAGCCGCGGACCAGCCGTTACGCCACTGTCGTTCGAGACCCAGCGTCGTCAATGCAGCGTTCGGCGCCGGCCGCGCCGTTGATCGTAAAGCTCGCCCCGGGCAGTGATTGGAAAGCTGCAGCAATGCTGCGCTCGAGGTTGAATTTATGAGCCCAGGCGATGCGGCCGCGCCAGCTGAGCACGCCATCCGCCTCACCCAGAGACAAGCCGGCCCGAAGTCCTATTCGGTTCGATCGTCCGTCACTCGTTCGCGGCATAGCTCAGGGCGAAAATCGAGGTGCCGGTAAGCGGGTCCGTGGATGAGTTGAAGGTAGGCGCCCGCCAGAAAGAGATCAGATCTTCCTGTACCGAGGGCGTCGACCGTGAAACCTGAGCCACGACCGGCAAGAGCAAATCCTGCCACCTGGTGACGAGAGGATCGACCTGGCGACCTCAAACTCGATTGGCCAAGCAATTGTCCCGGAGAGAGATGGCGACACACTCTGCAAGATCAGCCTCGTGAAGATCTGCTTGCAGGCTACCGTGCGAGCGTGTCGAGCTCGCGACGTCACAATGCCGAGAACCAGCAGGTCACGACGTGTCTGTCGCTAATCGTCCAGAAGATCGATGAACTGTTCAACTCTTTGCAAGACCGGCTCGTTGCTGCGCCCGACATAAATGATCCGATTGCCATCGCGCTGCAGCAGCGCTGAGCACGACCTGCGGGTCCGTCCCGGCAGCAGCGTTGCCGCAATCGCGTCTGGTCCGACGTCGAGACGCATGATCCCGCGCTCTCTGCAGATCATCCTGAGCCTGGCGATTGCGAAAAAATTAATGGCCTCGGAAGGCAGCGCGCCAAAGCGACGCAGCGTTTCGTCCTCGAGGTCTTCCAGCTCATCTTGGGTCCGGCACCGGGCGGCGCGAGCGTAGATCTCAAGCCTGACTGCTTCTGACTGAACATAGTCTGCGGGCAGAAGCTCGGCGATCGGCAGGTTCAGCTCCGGAATCCAAAGAGCGGACATGGCGTCTCGATCACCCTCGAGAGCCAGGTTCAACAGATGGGCGTAGAGCGTCGGACCAAACACCTGCACGTGACCGGACTGACGATTCGAGAGCATGTCACCGCCACCTCGGAGATCGAGATCGCGCGCGCTGATTGCAAAACCTGCGCCCGGGCGGTTCAGCTCCTCGAGAACAGACAGGCGCTTCTCTGACCGCTCTGAGCCCCCTTCCGTCAAGAAATGAGCAAATGCTCGGATGCCGCCACGGCCCACACGCCCACGGAGTTGATGCAATTGTGCGAGGCCAAATTTCTCCGGCCAGCATACGACGATGGTGTTGGCTCGTGGGATATCGAGGCCGCTCTCGACGATGTTCGTCGCGAGCAAGACGTCAGCCCTGCCCTCGACGAAGGCCATTAGTCTTTCTTCGATCTCGTCGGCAGACAGCTTGCCGTGAAGCGCAATGATCTGCAGTTCGGGGGCCAAGGTGTGGATCCGAGCGAGCATGGGATCCAGATCCTGAATCCTCGGACAGACCACGAAGCTCTGGCCGTTGCGTCGATGCTCGCGGACCAGGGCCGCCGCGATAGCGATGTCCGAGAGCGGGGCCACTTTGGTGACGACCGGTACCCGATGAACCGGCGGCGTTGCGATGACGCTGAGGTCCCGCAAGCCTGTCAAGCCGGCCGCAAGTGTACGCGGGATGGGCGTCGCACTCATCCAGAGCCGGTGACCGTTCCTATTGAGGCTCGAGAGCAAGGCCTTGTCGGCTGCCCCGAAATGCTGCTCTTCGTCGATGATGACCAGTCCCAGATCCGCGAACTTGACCTCTTTCGAGACCAACGCCAGCGTCCCGACCACGACCTTGAGCTCACCACTTTTCAGTCGCTCTCGCATGCTGCGCGCCTCGGCTGTCGCCGCAACCCGCGAGAGATTGCCGACCTCGATGCCGAGCGTCGCGAAGCGCTTGCGGAATGTCTCGACATGCTGCCGAGCCAACACGGTCGTCGGGACGACGACCGCGACCTGCTTTCCGGCGAGAACGGTGGCGGCAGCGGCGCGCAACGCGACCTCTGTCTTGCCGAAGCCAACATCGCCACAGACAATCCGATCCATCGGATGCCCCGATGCGAGGTCGTCCAGAACCTCTCGGATGGCCTTGGCCTGATCCACGGTCGTGAAATATGGAAACCGTGCGACGAATTTCTCATAGCTCGCAGGCCGCGGCACCAGCTTCGGCGCGGGCCGCCGCCGGCGCTGGCTCATCTGCTTGGCGAGCTCCTTGGCGACCACATGAATCTCGGTCTCGGCAGCGGCCCGCCGTGGCCGCCATGAGCTGCCATCGGCCTTGTCGAGCGAGGTGTCGCCAAGCTCGCTGGCGTACGGCCAGGTCAGGGCCAGTTCGGCAAGGGGCACGAGGACTGCGTCATTCCCGGCGAAGACCAGCCGAACCATCTCACGCGCGGAGACACCGGCTGCGCCCATCGACCGCAATCCGCCGAGCCGGGCGAGTCCACGTTGCAGATGAACGACCACCGAGCCCAGGTCGGGCAGATCGACGGTTTCGAAGCCCGGTGACCAGGCCCAGTTCGCCGGCTGCGGCTGATGCGCCCTGCTGCCGAGAACGTCGGACGCGGTGATGACGACAATCGGCTTGCGCCCGGGAATGACGAAGCCGGCGTCGAATCCGGCCAGCAAGGAGGCTTCCCGCCGGCCCCTCGCGGTGGCCTGCGCCCAGTCCGCAGCACGGTCGGCTTTGACGCCGCTCATCCCGGCCATGAGCCGCAGATCCGCTTCGACCGCGGCGGCAAACACGATCCGCGCATCACCGTGCCGGACGTCCTCGATGAAGGCGCGCAGCGCCTTTCGAGGCGCGGCCTCCTTGAAGAACTCCGGCGTCCCTTGGTATGGCCCCGTCGGCGTCAGCAGAGCGATCCTCTTCAACGCCAGGTCCCATTCGCGCCGGCTTACATAGGCACGATCACGCTCAGCGCGCGGAGCCGCATCCTCGATCGTGCCCAGCCACGTGTCCGCATGCTTGGGCACATCCGCATCGGCGATCCACTTGGCCCGCGCGCAATACTCGAACATATTGGATTTGTTCCGGGCTCGCTGCTTGAACGCCGCCCGTTCGGACATCGGATCGATCTGGAGCTCCTTCAACTCGGAGATCACCTCCTGATCCAACGGATTGAACGCGGCAATCCGCCTGATTCTCCCTCCTGAATGCTCGACCCTGAACGGGCCGCGCCCACCGGCCGGAAAGATCTCGAACGTGTTGCCGTGAAACAGCACACCACCCGGATAATCCGGGCTGTCGTTCAGGTCATATCCGAGCGCAGCAAAGCGAGCCTCGAAATTCTGCTCGGAGTAGATTTCCCCGGGCCGTAGCAGCATGCCTATTCCCGACCACTCCGCCGGTCGCGGCAGACGCTCCATGAGCGCTTCCACGGTGGTGATCAACAGGACCGGCTTCTTCATGAGTGCCAAGCGCCTCAACACCGAACTTCGCCTGCCCGCGATGTCCCGCGACGGCTCGAGCAGATCGAACGGCAAGGTGTTCAGTCGGGGATAGACGAGCACTTCACAGGCCGGCTCGAGAAGCTGAATGATGGATGCCAACCGCTCGGCTCGGCGCTCGTTCTCGGCAAGAAACACAAGTCCGCTTCGACCAGCCGCTTGCCACTGTGCCACCAAGTGCATCGCCAGCAGCCCCAGAGGCGACGTGGATGACACGGCAGGCTTCGCGACCGCCACCTTCTTTGGCGCAGCTGATATCGTCTTGCGCGGAACCGGTCTCTTCGGTGTGGTGGACGGTTTTGGTGAGGTCGTCTTCCGCTGTGGCGAACTGCGGGGAGTACGAAGAACTGAGGGCAAAGAAGTCGGCTCGCGTGTGATTGAGGCCGCCGGGAGGAGAATCCTGGCGCATCTGCTGACGACTAGCGGATTCGGATGCTCAAGGGCACCCTAAGATCGAGATTTGTATTCTCGTTTCCACCCATCCCCCAGTTTGCCGCCGAACCCGCCGCCGACGAATGGCGACAGGATCCGCACGAAGGCTTCAGCCTCATCACGGTTGCGAGATGGTCCCTCGTGACGACCGGCGAGTGATAGGATCCTTGCAAGGATAGCTGCCCATCCCGCCAGACTGCCACCGAGGCGTGCGGCTCCATCGCCCTATGGCTCTTGGCTGGGTGTTCGGCAGACGGCGACACCAGAGCGGCGGCCTCGGTTACAGCGCGAGCGACATCGCCCTGCTCGGTATGGATGAGGAGTAAGTCCAAGGATATCGTCTGTTCGCGGCAGCGCGGTTTCGCGCGCCGCCACCATCTCGAAGACGCCGCGCGCTTCGCTGATCTTGAGAAATCGTGGACAGCGAGGCCTAAGCCGCCGCAAAGGCAGCACGGGCTGGCCGGCGTTGCCAAATGTCGGTTCACCGCGCCCGGCGGCGACGCCCGCCGCGCGCCTACCACGAGCAAGGCCGGTCTCGACGTCTTCCTCACATCCGCGACCAGCTAAATCGAGAGCCGCTCCAGCACATCGCGCACCAGCCCTTGCAGAAGATCCAGCTTGTAAGCCGTCATCGGCAATGGCTTGGCACCCGAGCTTGCCGATTTGGCCGCTTCCGCAATCGACGCCGCATCAGCAACCTTGCCTGCGAGCTGGACCTCTACCGCCGCGAGTCGAAGTGGCACTGGCGCCACACCGCCCGCAGCAAGACGTACAAGCTGGAACCTGCCGCCGGCGATCACAATGCGGGCACAGAGTTCTACCAGCGGCCATTCCGCATGCGTCCGGCTGATCGCCCGTTTGTAGGAAGCACGCTCGCCCTCAAGCGGAGCAGGAAGCGCAATGCTCTCGATCATCTCGCCTGCAGCGAGCGTATGATCGGCATTCGCGACGGAGCCGTCACCGAGCAGTTCGGCGATCGTCAGCCGGCTGCGCCGGTCCGTGGTGATCTTCGCATCATAAGCGAGCAGAGCCGCTGCCATGGTCGACGGGTGGAGCGCGACGCAGTCGCCGAGATCGAAGGCAACGCCATAGAGATGATTGCCAGTCCGGGCAGGGCAGGTGCTACCGCTTTTCTTCAAGCAATCGATGTCGGCCCGGCGGAAGTACCAGCAGCGTGAACGCTGCGCGAGATTGCCGCCGAGCGTTGCAACATGGCGCACCTGTGGCGTGGCGAGCCCTTGTGCGCTCACCGCAATGCCGGGATAAGCGGCGGCGATGCGTGCGTCGGTCGCGATCGTGGCGATGGTGGTCAGCGCGCCGATCTGAACGGCGCCGTCGGCGCCCCAGGTGATCGTCTTGTCGCCGGTATTCGAGATGTCGATCGGCATTCCCTGCGACACGCCGCTGCGACGGCGTTCGCTGAAGTCGGTCCCTCCAGCGCGGAATTCAGGCGTGGGATTCGCAGTGATCACGGCGACACTCATGCTGCATCCCTCCCCTTCAGCGCGGCGACCAGACGATCAGGCCGGAACGGAATTTCGGTCAGTCTCACGCCGATCGCATTGCGGATAGCGTTGGCGATCGCGGGTGAGGTCGGCACGGTCGCGACTTCGCCGATGCCGACGCTGCCGCCCGGCACATGCTCGAAACCGGCCTCGTCGAAATGCACCTCGAGTTTCGGCATGTCGCCAATTCCCGGAATGCGGTAATCCTCCATGCTGCCGCTCAGGATGTGGCCGCTCAATGGATCGGTCTCCCGGGTCTCATAAAGTGCGTAGCCGACACCCTGGATCACGGCGCCCGCTGCCTGGCTTCGCGCCAGGGCCGGGGCGGCGAGCTTACCAACCGCGAGGCCGGTATAGGCGTTGAGCACGCGCACATGCCCAAGCCAGGTATCGACCTCTACCTCCATCACCTGTACCGAGCTCGGCACGCCGGCGCCGACCACCATGTGGTTCATCAGACGCAGCACCCAGCCGAACACCCGGCCCATGAGTCCTGCCTCGTGCAGCGCAGGCCTGACTCCGGGCGGCGGCTTGCCGTCCTCCTGACGTCTCGCCGACACCGCGATGTCGGGAGCTGCCGCGATCATCTCGCGCCACGGCGCGTTCGAGCCGGCAGCGGGTGCGCGAGAAGCGGTACGCTTGATTTCCGCTTTCAGCTTTTCAATCGCGAGCAATGTCGGCGGCACCACCGAAGCGGTGACCCGGCTGCCGCCGGATCCCGGTCCGGGCGGCAGGTTGGAGCGGCCGATGCGAACTTCGACATCCTGCGGCTCGAGATCGAACGCCCTGGCGACTGTGTTCGCGATCACGCTGCGCGTGCCGGTGCCGATATCCTGCACCGCGCAGCTTGCGACAATGCGGCCACCCTCGACCGCGAGCTCGACCGAGGAGCCGGTCTGCCAGAGATAGAGCCAGTAGCCGGTGGCGACGCCGACCCCGCGCCGGAAGCGGCCGGTCTGGGAGGAGGCCGGATTGCGGCTCTTCCAGACGTCAAGGCCGGCAGCCCAATCATAGAGGCGCTGACGGTTGGGATCGGGATCCCAGAGCTTGCGCAGCTGAATCGGATCGATCTTCATGCGCAACGCCGCTTCGTCCACCGCCTGCTCCAGCGCAAACGACATCGGCGGACCGCCGGGGCCGCGGAACGGCGCGCCGGGCGGAAGATTGCTGAGCACGTCGAAGTCAACGAGCTCCTTTGCTTCGGCCGGATAGATCAGCCGGGCCAAGCCGGCGATCAGCGAGTTCACGGCGGCCCCGGTATCGGCATGGGCGGTCAGCGATAGCGCCTTGAGGCGGCCTTCCGCCGACGGCAGCAACGACAGCTTCAGCTCGGCGGCCGGACGATAGCCGGCGACGGAAAGCTCCTCTTCACGATCGAAGGCGACCCGTACCGGCGCCTTCGCTACGCGCGCAAGCTCAATCGCGGCGGTGGTCTCCAGCCCAACGCTGCCCTTGGAGCCGAACCCGCCACCGACATGATCGGCGATCACACGCACCTTGTCGTGCGGAAGGCCGAACCGCTTGGCGATCTTCTCCATGCTTTCGTGAATCGCCTGAGTCGAGATGTGCACGGTGAGCTGATCGCCGTCGAACCTGGCCACGGCAGCATGTGGCTCGAGACTTGCGTGCTGTTGAGCAGAGACGCGGAAGGTCTCCTCGACCAGCAGCGGATTGCGCTGCCGGCGCGCCTCGTCAAGCCAGCTCTTCGCCTGCTTGGCCTTTTGCGAGAACGGCGCCGAAGGTCCGCGCACATTTCCGCTCCACGACACCGGAGCGCCGCCGGCGCCCTCGGACACGTTCCCGGCGCGCTTGCGGTCCCTCTTGTCGAACACGACTGGCGCATCGTCGCGTCGCGCAGCATCCAGCCCGATCACGGCGGGTAAAGACGATGTCTTGAAGCTGATCGCAGCGATTGCCTTCAGCGCGGTGCGGCGATCCCTGGCCGCAACGGCTGCAATGGGCGCGCCGACGAAGCGGACCATGTTGTCGTCGTCGAGCAGCGGCACGACCGCAGCAACACCGGCCATGGCGCGCGCCGGCGCCAGATCAAGCTCGGTGATTTCAGCATGCGCGACGTGCGAACGCAGGATGACGCCTTCGAGCTGGCCGTCATGTTGGATGTCGACGGTGTAACGGGCCAGTCCCGTGACCTTGTCGCAGGCATCCAGTCGCGGCGCGATCGGATCGATGCCGTCGAAGCGGCCCGAGCATGCTTCGGCCACGGCGCGATAGATGCCTTCATAGGCGCCGCAGCGGCAGAGATGTCCCGATAGCGCTTCGGCGATCTCCTCGCGCGTGGGTGTGGCCACGCCCTTGGCCGCGCGCCAATGATCATGGAACGCGGTGGCTTCGACGACAAAGCCGGGCGTGCAGAAACCGCATTGGAGGGCGTCGTGCGCCATGAACGCCTTCTGTACGGGGTGCAACCCGGCTGCTCCGACGCCCTCGATGGTCGTCAATGATTTGTCGGCGGCCGCCTGCGCCGGCAAAAGGCAGCTCACAACGGGCGTGCCATCGAGCAACACGGTGCAGGCACCACAGACACCGGAGCCGCAGACGAGTTTGGTGCCGGTGAGGCCGCTATCGCGGATCGCCTCGATCAGGAGCGCATCCGGATCATCGGGCAGCACCAGAGGCCGTCCATTGATGGTCGTGATCGTCATTTTCGAACTCCCGTTTTGCGTAGGGACTTCCTTGCGGACGGCGCCATCGCGCCGGCGATCAGCATGCGCAGCATGGTCTCGAGCTGTTTGAGGAACGCGTCGACCGGCTGCATCGATGGGAAAGCGGATTTGGTGCCGTGGACCGCCATCTCGACACAGCGCGCGAGCTCTCGCACGCTGACACCGCTTTCGAGCGTGAGCTTTCGCTTGCGGCACACCCGCGCGATCGTGGTTGCAATTTCATCGCCGAAACGGTTCGAATAGCTCTGATAAAGGTCGCGCGCCTGCGCGAGGTGCTCCGAAAACAGCTCCTCGCTATGAGGCGAGTCCTTGAGCGAAGCGAGCATCGACTGCATTCGCGCGCCGATCTCGGCGACCAGGATGTCGGCAAGCTCGAGGCCTGCTTCCTCCGCCGCCTTGGCCGCCGCGATTTCCGCAGCAAGCCCCTGCTCGTAGAGCCGCTCGATGACTGCGCGAAACAGCGCCTCTTTGGAGGCGAAGTGATGATAGAGCGCCTGCCGCGTCAGACCGGCTTCCTCAGCCGCCTGCTCGATTGATGAGCGGCGGAAGCCGTGGCGCCGAAAAACGCGCATGGCGGCGTCTAGGATCCGGTCCTGGGGAGGGGCCTTGGCCTGCATTTGGTCAGTTTTGACAACGGCGACCGAACTGTCAAATCACAGTTCGATGACGGCGTTCTACGCGCAAGAGCGAAACTCGCCCTGCTCGGGGGGAGCATCGCCGCATTCCACTGGCCGGCATTGGCGCTCCGAAGACGTGCCTGCGCCGGTAACTTCTCCTGTTCGAAGACACTCACGGTTCAGCACACACAACATTCACCAGGGGAGCAGACGATCATCCGGGTTTCCATTCGGCAATGAAGTCACGATGCGGGACAAACAACCCGGGTGAGCAATGCATTTATCATTTTGCAAGGGTCCGAGCCGGATGGCGGCGACGCGCCTTCTCGTCGCAGCTCCGTTCACGACAGCACCGGCCCCGCCCGCGATCCGCCGCCCAATTGGTTTCACCGCGATTTTCGACTATCGCGGCTTTGTCCGGTCAAAACCGTACGGCGAAGGTCGTGAGCCTATGCTGCATCAGAAGGCGAATAACCGAGGTTGGGAGAATCTGATCTATTCTGGCCTTGCGAGCGGCCTCCGGCAGCGAGGCCCCCATTCATCTCTTGCGCTCCCTCTGATAAGGTCGCCGTTCAACAACGACGCCAGGCCACTTTCCCAGAAACATAACGCGTCCGCGTCCCAGATCCGCCTGAGTGAAAAGCGGCTCTCTACGCGTCGAACAAGACGTCCTCGAATCGCTGCAGGTCGCGACAACAAGGGTTCCCCAACGAGCCGCATCAAGTGACGCTCCGATACGTCAGACACGTCCCTCTCCAAATCCCGCATAGGCACTTCAGCATGACGACAAATGTCTCCATCGTCTGCCCGCCAGAATATGTTCGACTTATTCTCCCTGGCTGGCTTTGCACCTCGTGAGCAATGGGCGGAGCGGAGGACGGGAAGGCACCCGCGGTGGGACCCGGGACCGAGTGCAGTCGCCAGACCGGTTAACAAGGCACCCGCGTTTGCGACAGTCACGACGGTGCCGCGGGGCGGCAGTCCCCAAACGCGAGCGTCTCCAGCGAGCGACACCATGACTGCACACTTTTCTTCGTCGATGCTCCAATCGGGGTTCTAAGGCGCGCTCTCGACTGGCTGAACGGCAGCGGTTCATCTGACAGTGCCTACGCCAAGTTCATATCACGTTGGGGCTGAGTGCGTTTGGTCCAATCGCTGGTGCTGCCGGGCCGGACGAGGTCATGTGGAAGACCTGCACTTCCGTGAGGACAGGTGACGCGCCTTCTTTCGTCCAGACGACGAGAATCAGAAAGACGCGCGCATCTTGCAGGATTGGTGTCGCGCTTGCCCGAGCTGCGCGACTCGTCAGATGCATCAGAGGGGCCTCAAAGGTCCAAGCACCTGCGCTAGCGCAGAGGCGAGCTCGTCGCTTTTGAATGGCTTTGACAGGCGCGCCAAATCAGGCGCAAGGCCCTCTGTTTCCGCATAACCAGATATGATCAGAACTCCTGCGTCGGGACGAGCCGCAAGGACAAGGCGGGCCAGTTCTACGCCGCTCATACCCGGCATCAGATGATCGGTTACGAGCAGATCGATTGGCTCACCCTGGTGCACAAAGCGCAGTGCCTCCTCTGCGGAAGCGGCCTCAACGATGGAGAATCCCAAACCCTCCAACATGTCTGCCGTGCTGGCGCGGACCAGATCCTCATCATCCACGAGGAGCGCATGGCCGCGAGGTCCGACAAGGACCCGCGCATCAAATGACGAAGACCGTATTTCTGGAGCCATATCGCTGCGCGGAAGCCAGAGCTCAATGTTTGTGCCGAGCCCCGGCCGGCTGTTGATCGTAAGTGCGCCGCCAAGCTGCGAGGCCAAGCCATGCACCATGGACAGCCCAAGTCCCGTCCCCTTGCCAATGCCTTTGGTAGAAAAAAACGGCTCGACCGCGCGCGCGATCGTCGCCTCGTCCATCCCGACGCCGGTATCGGCGACGGACAGCCAGACGTAGTCACCCGGCCGCAGGGCTCGGTCGTTGCGCGGTTCAACACTGGCAGCCTTCGCGCTGATCCGCAGCGTGCCACCTCTTGGCATTGCGTCCCGCGCATTCACGGCCAAATTCAAGAGTGCCATCTCGAGCTGGTTAGGGTCAGCTTTCGCAGCCGGGAGATCGCTGGCAACGTCGACCACAACCTCGATTTGTGGCCCGGTCGTGCTCGATACGAGCTCGGCCATGCCAACCACCAGAGCGCCAACATCAACCGACACGGCCTGCAGCGGCTGACGCCGCGCAAACGCCAGGAGACGCTGCACGAGTGTTTTGGCGCGCTCTGCAGATTGCATAGCCCCAGAAATAAGCCGCTGCTCGCGTTCAGAACCGAGACCTCTGCGCTGCAGCAGATCGAGCGCCCCCACGATAGGTGTCAATAGATTATTGAAATCGTGCGCCACGCCGCCCGTCAGCTGCCCCATAGCTTCCATCTTCTGCGACTGTCGCAGTGCCTCTTCCGCCTGGGCAAGACGATTTTGCTCATCAAGCCGTTGTGTCACGTCCCGCCCGGTCAGGAACGCGCCGAGCTGCCGGCCGCTCGCATCGCGCAGGATCTCGAACCTCATTTCGTAGGAACGACGACCGAGCTGCGGGTCGCCCCAATCCGCGGATGCCGTGAAGGCGGTGCAAGCCAAAGCACGTGCCCACATCGCCTTGGCAGGCTCGAGGTGTTCGGGCTTGTGAGCAAGAAGCTCGAGGAGACTGTCGCCGATGCGGGGCCGAATGCCATACAGGCGCATATAGGCATCGACGCATGCGGGGTTGATGGCGAGCCAGCGATAGTTCAGGTCCAAAGCCTGGATCTGCTCCTCTGTGGTGTCGACGATAGTAGCGAGAAGATGCCGCTCAGCAGTCCGCTCGGCCACGCGTTGCTCGAGCGTTGCGTTCAGCTGGCGCAGCTCCGCCTCGACGCGCTTTGCCTCAGTCACTTCTTCAGCGGACACCGTAATGCCGACGATGTGGCCGGCGGCATTCCGAAGCGGGAGCCAGTTCTCTCGCCACGTTCGCATGACGCCGGGCTGCGCGGGGGTCTCACCCACGAATTCGGCTCCAAAGATGGCCTCGCCAGCCAGCACGCGGTGCAACACGCTGACTGCCTGGTCGTCGATCCCCGGCACCATCTCACGGACAGTCCTGCCGATGTGATCGGCTGCCGGCTTGCCGTTGATCTCCGCAAGCCGTTCATTGATGCGAACGTAGCGCAATTCCCGATCGAAGACGCAGAGCCCGATCGGCGCAGCGTCATATACGACGGCAATTTCCTCCGCCCTCTGACGGGCCAGTGCCTCGCTCTCGCGCAGAGCCGTCTCGGCTGCACGCCGCTCGCTGATATCCTCGATCGAGACCACCACCCGGCCCGGTTCGCCTGGAAGTGGGGCGCTTGCGATCCGCACCGGCAGGAGACGGCTGTCTCGCAGACGATACTCCTTCTCGTACGGCTCCCACCAGCCACGTTCGTGCGCCTGGGCGATGGCGGCTTCATCCTTAGCCAGGTGATCGGGGACGGTGATATCTCGCCAGTCCCAGCGCCCCTGCTCGAAGTCCAAGCGGCTGTAACCAGTCATGGCAAGAAAGTGATCGTTGATGGCTAACGTCTCACCCGTTCGGGCGTCGAAGATGGTGAAACCCATCAGATCCGAGTTGAAGACGCCCTCGAACCAGGCGGTTGCCCGCCGCCGCTCCGTGACATCATCGGCGACGCCTGCATAGCGACGAATGCCATCCGCCTTCACCGGAAATGCCCGATCGCGGATGAAGCGGACCTGGCCATCCGGTCGTACGATACGGTATTCAATCTCAAACGGTTCGCCAGCCGCTTGGCGCGGAGCCATCGCGGCGACACGCTCCTGATCATCCGGATGAATAGTCCTCAGAAACAATGTCAGATCGGCAAGCAGTTCGGACGCGGGGCGCCCCCAGACCCTCTCATAGGCCGGACTGAGGTAGAGGAGCCGGCCCGCATTGACATCAGTGATGTAGAAGACCTGATCGACCGCTTCTGCGAGCTGGCGAAAGCGCTCCTCGCTCTCCCGCAACTCCATGCCCGTGCGCTTGACTGTGTCGATATTGCTAATCGCCAAGGAAAAGGAAGTGACCCGGCCATTACGATTCTTGATCGGTACGGCGGCGACCGTGGTCCAGATTTCACGCCCGTCATCGTCGGTAAACAGGACCTCCACTCCGGGGACCACGCGCTCACCCCGGATTGCGCGAGCGCCCGGGAAATCCTCAGGCTTTAGCAACTCCCCATCCGCGGCCCAACCGCGCCACCGCGGCGCTGATACCGGATCGCTTGAAGGAATGCGGTTGGTCTGCAAGAAACGGCGCGCTTCGGGATTCGACAGGGTGAGATAGCCATCGGCGCCAAAAATGCCCACTCCCACAGGCAGGCTGTCGATAACAGCGGCCAGGCGGGCCTCACTTGCCCGGAGCGCCTGCTCAGCCTCTCGGCGCGCGATCGCACCGCGGGTCCGTCTCGTGAAATCCCGCACGAAGGCGATCTCCTCCTCTGTCCACACGCGGGGCACCGCGGAGTGGACGAACATTTCCGCCACCGCGCGACCGTCCTCGATCACCGGCACATCAAGGTGGGCCCGAATCCCCAGTTCCTCGAAGGCAGACGCATGAAGGGCGGTACGAGGGTCGCTGGTGACATCCAAGTTCGCGACAACCAGACCCTGCAGAAGCTCATCGAAATAGGCGCCGTAGCGCTCGAAATAGTGGAGACCGCCAACGTCCGAGAAACCCGGCGCGCTCCAATTTCGCTCGACCTGGATCGAACGCGCCTGTACGTCCAGGACGCCATAACCAACCCGACATGCGCCCAGCGCCTCGCCAAGGATCTTGGAAGCGGCGAACGACAGATCGGCAGCTTCGGGAAAATCTCGCAGACGCTCGTCCAGAGCAATCAAAGACGCGCGACGCCGCTCGGCGAGCACTCGCTCGGTCGTTTCCACGACAATGGCCAGCACGCCGACCGGGACACCGCTCTCGTCGACGACAGGCGAGTAGTCGAGATTCATGAAGACCTGCTCTGGCCGGCCATGCCTGAACAGCGTCAGCTCCTGGTCGCTATAATGTAATGTGCCGCCTGCCAGCACGACCGTCATAACGTTGTCGTTGAAGTCAGTGACCTCGGGCCACCCTTCGCGAACCTTGGAGCCAAGTAGCTTCGGATGGCGCGCCCCGGCGAGCACCGAGTACGCGTCGTTGTAGAGCATCACCCCTTCGCCGCCCCACAACATCACCATGGGCACTGGCGATCGAAGGAGGATCGCTGCGGCGGTTCTCAGGCTTTGCGGCCAATGCTCGATCGGCCCGAGTGAGGTCTGCGACCAATCGAAGGTCCGAATGAGCCGGCCCGCTTCTCCTCCGCCAGCCAGAAAGCTCCGGTTTATCTCTTCGTGCAGCCCCACAGACACCGTTCTCCTCGGGCGGTCCCGCTCCTGGCCGTTCTATCCAATAGCGCTGGTTCACCTCAGACTCGCGCTTGCGGTCCACACAAACCTCACCGCAACGACAACTCCACCAGTGACCGAAGGTTCCAGGCGTTATTGAGATCTGCACACGAAGCTGCACTCGGTCCTTGCCAGGCGGGGCGAGACTTATCGTCGGCAGCCCAATTCTTCGCCATTCTATCCAAAGCACGCACCAAGGCCCCAGATCTCTTCCCCGGTCGTCCTGCAGCATCTTGACTGCATTCAGCGAGGAGGCCGCGCTGGAGCAATAAAGCTGTAGGTGCTCACCTGACCCGCAAAGAAATCGAGAAACCCGAGCACTTCTATGAGCACAACTCAGAGTGACCACTTCAAGCAACGCCGGCTCGTTGAGTTCAAGGATGGATGCCGCTATGGCAGATTCGGGAAGACGAAAGCTTATGAGCTTATCGCGCGCGAACGGATCAAAGCCTACAAGATGGGCGGTAAGACACTCATCGACCTCGACAGCATCGACGAGTATCACGCCTCGTTGCCTCGTGTTGAATCACGAGCAATGATCTAAGCCCGCTTTCGCAGCGGCGGGGCCTCCCTCACGAAGCCGATCGAGCCGGTCGGCCCGATCTGCATCAGGCGCACACGTTCCGGTCACGAAGGCGGCGCTCGTCGCTTCAGTGACGCCGAACATGTACCGGAGCGAAACAACCCGCCCGGTCAACCGGCGGAGTGGTTTGAAGCGATCTACGCAGGCGTCGCCTTACGGGTTGAGCGTGACGGAACCTGCCACCTGCTGCCTGGTTAGTGCAGATTGCGAGGGAGATCCGATGTCCATTAAGCAGTTCGAGGGTATGAGCCCGGTCTTCCTGCCAGAGCGCTTCTTCCACGGGCGGCTGGAAGGATGGGCTGTGCTCGAAAGCCTGATGGGCGGTCTATTGAAGCGGGCAACGATCACGGCGGAGGGCCAATGGGACGAAACGAAGCAGGTTGTTCAGTTCGTTGAGACTTATCGTTTCGATGATGGACACGAGGACACGCTCAACTGGGCGATCCAAAAGCTTGGTCCCGGCAAGTATAACGGTTCAGGGCCAAACCTCGAAGGAGAAGCGGAAGGCGACCAGGCCGGATGCGCATTTCATTGGCGTTACACGAGGGATACACCGCAGGCCGACGGAAAGACCACCAAGCTGAACTTTGACGACTGGTTTTATCTCATCGATGACAACGCATGTATCGTTCGCGGATCCTCCGGCCGGGCCGGACTTCCCTTCGCGACAGCGCATGTGACATACCGCAGGCTATCCGGGCAATAGCAGCGACCTATGACGCAACAATCACTTCCGATCCAGGACGAGACGGGGTACCAAAGGCGACCCAGCAACGTGGCTCAGAGCGTCGGCCGAGGGCAGCTGTCGTAGCAGCAGTTAACTCACAGCTCAGTGATAACTGAGCCAATTTGCAGACTAGCAAGGTCTGTCCGTAGCTGAGTGAAGGCAAATAAGGCACTCGCAGGAGGGCCAGCATGGTGGCCGCCGCATTTGACGGACGGACCCGGGGCCCAGCGCGGGCGCTCCACCAGATTACGGGCGCTTAATCACGAGGCAGTAGCACCGGCGCGCCGAGCTTTGTCCGTAGCGACAGCATTGAGAATTTTACAGGCAGCGTGAGGTCCGCGTCGAACACTGTTTGCCGAACTTCACCCGGCTGGCGGGCCGCCATTGCGGCCGCCTCGTATCCTTCAATGTAAAGAAATGCGTCTAAGATCGACTTGGACTGCCGCAACCATATTGGATGGAACAGCTCCCTGAAGTGCGGCTCAACAAGTTGACACGTCAGAACGAGGGTCAGTTGATCCGCCCCGCCCTCACCCGGCTCGAAGATGTTTGCTGACGAGAGAGTTTTGCTACCGCTCTCACATAGCAGTGTAGCGGCATTCACTGGGCCGAGAAATGTCTCACCCTTGAATGCAAAGAGGTGATGTCGGATTGGCTTGAAAGTTGCCGAGATCGCAGTGCGAAAGGTCGGCTCCCCTTGCGGCTCGTCTCGGCCGGTCGGCCACTGCGCGATTGACCGAACAACCAACTCGATGCTTTCGAACATGACGAAGCAATTTCCCTTCCGCAGCTGCGAGTCGCGGCCATTCGGGCCTGTCAAATACAGCTCGTTGCCAACGATCGTCGCGCGTGGCTCGGCGGAATTCATGCTCTCGGCTTCTCTACCAATCTGAACGCGCCACGACCCTAGCACGGAGGGGGATGTCTGCTCATCACTTGATGAACGCGATCCAGCGATACCCGGTGCCATCGAGCACCAAAAGCTTACGAGTTCCCGGAACTAGGACTGATGCCCGGAGCCGCGTTCGACGAAACAGGGCTTATCCTTCGATCCTAGACGAGGCCGAGCGCAACCCGGAAATCGCCGCGGTGCAGGATCAACTGCACCGTAGCTTCATGGCGTTCGAAGCGGTCACCGAGCGAGCCAGAGCCACTGGCCCGTCGTTCCGTCGGCGCGCCACGGCCGACACCGTCGCCGGTCTTGTCGGCCCGCTGTTCTTGTGCCGTTGGTTTCGCGTGAACCCGTTGATGCGCGGTTCGTGGCGGCGATCATCGACAGTGCTTTAGAGTAACCGCTCACTACTTGCCGCCTGGGCCGCCACTTGTGCATCAGAGTTCGGCTCATTTGCGTTGCCCGTTATCGTCAACAAGCGCACCGAGCGAGACGAGCAATCAGCCTCTGAAGCTCCGCAGCAGTAAGCCCCCGGTGATCGCCGCCTCGCGCCGGAGAGCGCGTTCCAAACTGGTATCGTGCCCGGCCCACGGGCAGACTGAAGGCTTGCGCTCGGCACCAGCGATTTGTCAGTGTCGTGCATCTGTTGCGACTGAAAGTTCCCGCATGACGACCGACCGATTTACCATCCGTTCGATCAAAGCCTTTTGCTTTCGCTATCCTCTGGCGACACCGGTTGTAACGTCGTTCGGTCGAATGGGCGACCGGCCGGCCGTCTTTATTCGCGTTATCGATGAGGATGGGATCGAGGGCTGGGGGGAAGCGTGGTCGAATTTCCCGGCACCGGGGGCCGAGCACCGCTCGCGCCTTGTCAATGAGGTGATTGCGCCTGGCATTGCCGGACGCAGCTTCGGTGTCCCCTCCGAGGCGTTCGAGGAGCTGACAAAAGGGACCGAAGTGTTGGCGCTGCAGTGTGGCGAGCCCGGCCCCTTGGCTCAAGCGATAGCGGGTGTCGATCTCGCGCTCTGGGATCTCGTTGCCCGGCGCCGACGCCTGCCTTTGTGGCGCTTGCTTGGGGGGAGTGCGAACACGATCAAGGTCTATGCCAGCGGTATCAATCCCGGCGGCGCTGCGCAAACGGCGGAAGCCGCGCTGAAGCGCGGGCATCGCGCGTTGAAGCTGAAGGTCGGCTTCGGTGCCGACATCGATCTTGCGAATTTGGCCGCACTGCGCACGATCGCGGGAAGCGGCATGCTCGCTGTAGACGCCAACCAAGCCTGGTCGACCGAGCACGCGCTGACCATGCTGCCGCGTCTTGCCGCATTCGAGTTGCGCTGGCTCGAGGAGCCGATCCGAGCCGATCGACCGCGCGACGAGTGGCGCAGGTTGCGCGCACACGCACCAATGCCTCTCGCCGCCGGCGAGAACATCGCGAGCGTCGGGGGATTTGAGCAGGTATTGGCTGAGGACGTTCTGGGAGTCGTGCAGCCGGATATCGCAAAATGGGGCGGCATCAGCGCCGGTGCGAGCCTCGCCCGCGATATTATCAAGTCAGGTAAGACGTTCTGCCCTCACTATCTCGGCGGCGGCATCGGACTGCTTGCATCCGCTCATCTGCTGGCCGGTATTGGCGGCGGAGGATGGCTGGAAGTCGATGCCAATGACAATCCACTTCGGGACCGGTTCTGCGGTCCCGTGGCCCGGATCACCGACGGAACGGTTGCTTTGGGCGAAGAACCCGGGATCGGCCTCGTGCCCGATCTCGCCTCGATCGCTCAGTATCGCAGCGCCTAAAGCACGCCGTGAGTTTGGCTGGACGTCAGGACAGCTTTCAGGGGATGATCGCGCCCGAACGTAAGGAATCCGCAGTGCATGAGCGGGTGTTGAGGCAATGACATTTGATGAAGCGTGCCAGAACTAGGCCGGGCCTCCACTGAAGCCGGCCAGTGGCATAACTCCGGCAGTAAGACTTCGATCGGCCGGCTGGCTTTGCATCTCAAGCAGCTGAACAGGATTGAGAAGCGCCGAACAGCTTCCTAAATCGTCGGCGCCCAATCGGTCTTATCAGAGTTGGATAAATCCAGATCGATGGCCGATATGCGACCTGGCGTCCGTTATGCTCTATCAACTCGAGTCCTACTCCGGCTAGCAATCCATCCACGACCGCTAAGCAAGAAGGCTCTCTCACAAGCGCTCTTTTTGCCCGTACCATGGGCGAGTTGGGCTTCCGACTACATCGTCGTCGAACGCGACCTACTCGTTCAGCAGGTCAACCCGGTCGCGCAGAAGCCTGCGCGTGCAGTGGTCGCCGCTCGGCAGTCATCGCAGTCCATTGTCCACAGCGCCTTTATCGGTGTTCTCGCACGTTGGGACGCTGTCGTCATTTGGACGCACGGCAGATCGCGGATCAGCGTCGCGCGCTCCTGTGTTTTCAATACCTGTTTCGCGTGCACGTGACAAAGGCCCGCTCTTAACCTCTTGATATTGCGCAGGTGGAAGTCCGCCGGGCCTTCGCCGCATCCACGTCCACCGCAGCCCACCTCACGTATCGTGACGACGCGTACGCCCTCTGCACGAAGCGGGATACAAGGAATAGATCACAATTTCGGAAATTATGAAAGACAAAATTTTGAGCAGGAGCGACACTCCGGCAACCCACACATGTGCCGTTCCTGGCTGCATGCTCCGTAGTTAGATGCCGCTAGGTTGCGAGGAGTGCAACAAAGCAGGAGGCGTCCCAGCGACGATATTCGACGTACCGACACAACTTCATATTATGACATGTTCGTCGATGATTGCGACGATCTCATGCGCGAGCAATATTCGACCCACCGCGCGTCTCACTGCATCAATGAAGCCTATCATTTGCGAGAGTAGGTCTCTGGCATGAGCTCATTGAAAATGATCAAGAGCTGAAGATGCCTTGAACGTCACAGTCGATTACGTCTCTGACAACCTCATCGACCGCAATTGCCTTTTGTTCTCGTGTCGCAGGGCTATCACAAATGGCGGCAGCCTCCGCGGCTCGCCACTTTTGTCATTTCGCGCTGCAACGTTGCCAATCGAACGAATTGAGCGCAGGCTCTCACCAAGCATCAGCCGCATCAGGGGAGAGACGCATGAAAGAGCCGGGACTCGATGGCCGCCACCGGGACAAGGATGGCGAGATCAGCAGGAAGCACGGCAACACGCTGGTTGGCACGCTGCGCAAGATCTACGGCAAGTCGTTCGCGGCCGGCTATTCGGATGCCGACAAGCTCAGCGACGTGTTGATTCAGCTCAACGAGACGTCGCTAAGCCAGCTGCGCCGGGATCACGGCACCGGGCATCTGGAGCACAAGCTCAAGGAGGCCTCGAATTAGTCGAGCCATTCTGACGGTGGCGGGACGCAGGTCGGAGACGCTGGGCGCCGGCGCCGGTGGGACGCGCCCGCTTTGCTCCGCCATCGGCTGACAACTGCTGCACCGCGCAGACTTGGGGTCACGTGAATATTTTCGATTGCGGGAATTGGCAAGACAACGTCGAGATTCCGGGCTCAAGGCCTGCGGCCTTGCCCCGGAATGACGTGGGTGTGATGCAGACGGTGCGCGGGCACGCTGCGGATGGGTGACGAACGTCGGAAGCCCCGTGCACTGAGCTTTCCGACGCTGGGTGAGACCAGCTGAAGAGTCCTACTTCCCCATGCTCCCCGCCTGGTTGGTGCCGGGGCCGACATTGCCCTGGCTCGACGAGGTCGAATCGCGGCCGGACTTCATGCTGCTGCCGGTGGTCTGCATGTTGCTGCCGGTGGTCTGCGACGAGGTCGTGGGCGTCGCGGCGTTGTGCTTCTTGGAATTCTTGGCTTGCGCGGCGAGCGGCACGGCGGCGAGGCTGACGGCAACGAAGGTGGCAATGGCGAGTTGCGTTGTCTTCATGGAAAGGGTCTCCATCGGGTTGAACGGCACGCTTGGCCAACCCGGCCGGGACATCACCGTTCCTGCGGGCGGATCAAGCGTTGTTGTCCGAAGTCGACCGCGTGCGTGAAGGTGCGATGCAGTGGCGTCAGGCCGGTGCTTGCACCGGCGCGGCGGCCTGCTGCGGCGCGGGCCTGGGGAACGGCCTGAACGTCATCATCATCAGGACGGCGCCGAGGCCCATCACCCAGGAGCCGACATAGAGCCAGGTGTAGCTGGCGAAGCTGTCGTAGATCAGGCCGCCGGCCAGGGGCCCTGTCGCCATGCCCAGGCTGCCGGCCATCGCCGTGCCGCCGATCACGGTGCCCATGATGCCCAACGGGAAGTTGTCGCGCGCGATCGCGGCGTAGAGCGGCATGGTGCCGGCATAGAGGAAGCCGAACGTCGCCGCGACGGCATAGAACGCGGCAAGGTCGCGCACCACCACATAGGCCAGCGCACCGAACGCCTGGGCGAGCAGGCCGAGCACCAGCACGCGCTTGGCCCCGAAGCGGTCGCCGAGCAGGCCGAAGGCGATGCGGCCGCCGAGCCCGGCGAGCCCCTCGATGCTGTAGATCGTCACCGCTGCCATCAGCGGGATGCCGCAGGTGACGGCATAGCTCACGGTGTGGATGATCGGGCCGGAATGGGTGGCGCAGCAGAAGAAGTTGGTGGCGAGCAGGATCAGGAACTGCGGCGAGCGTAGCGCCGCTGATCGCGTCATCTCGGCCGGCGCGGCGTCGGGCCCAGCCGCGAGGACGGCGCCGGGCGCCGACAGGGGCGGACGGCCGACCAGCAGCGAGGTGGGGATCATGATCGCGGCGACGACAGCGGCGATGCACTGCATCGCGGTGCGCCAGTCATAGGTCGAGACGAGCCAGGCCGCGAGCGGCGACATCGTCATCGGCGCCACGCCCATGCCGGCCGACACCAGCGAGACCGCGAGGCTGCGATGGGTGTCGAACCAGCCGGTGACGGTCGCCATCACCGGCGGGAAGATCGCCGCCGTCGCGACGCCGGCGATCAGGCCGAACAGCAACTGGAACGCCAGCAGCGACGATGTCAGGCTTGCCAGGAGAAGACTGACTGCAAGCAGGGTCGAGCCGATCAGCAGCACGGGACGCGGGCCGATGCGGTCGGACAGCGTGCCCCAGGCCATGCTGGTGCAGGCCATTGCGAGGAAGCCGATCGTCAGCGCGCTGGAAATGCCGGCGACGGACCAGCCGGTCGCGGCGGCCATCGGCTTGAGGAACACCGGCAGCGAGAACAGACCGCCGACGGCGACGCAGCCGAGCACGCCTCCGGCCGCCACGATCACCCAGCGATAGTACGATGTGCTCATCTTGCGTCTCCTGCAGATTTCATCTGGAAGACGCGCCGCCGGTCGCCGGGACGACAGATGCCAGAATGTTTTTCAGCAGGGCTTGCGGAACTCCACCGCAGCGGCGCCGGCTCACACCGGAATCATGCCGTGCTGGCGCTTGGTCTCGGCGGTCTCCTCGGAGACGAGATATTCGATGAAGGCGCGCGCGGCCTCGGCGTGGGCCCCGGCCTTGCACAGCGCCGCGGCGAACACGGTGCCCGGCTGCAGCGCCTCGGGCAGCAGGCCGACGATCTCGATGCCGGGCGCGCCGAGCATCTCGCTGAGCTGCTGGAAGCCGACATCGACGTCGCCGTCGGCGAGCAGCTTTGCGACGGGAATGCCGGGCTTGGCCTGGACCAGGCGGGAGGCCCCCTCGCCTTCCAGGCCCCAGTCGCGGGCGAGCTTTTGCACGTGGGTGCCGCTCGGCCCGGTGGAGATGCCGATCGCCTTGGCGTTCTCCATGGCCTTGCGCACGGCCGCCTCGTCGAGCGGATCGGGCTTCGGGGTGCCCATGCGCACCGCCATGGCCATCGGCGATTCCGCGATCTCGATGATGCTGCCGGAGACGAGATGCCCGTCGGCTTCGAGCTTCTGCAGCGCGTCCGACGCCAGCACCGCGAAGTCGAACGCCTCGCCGGCACGGATGCGCTTGGCGGCGTCGACGCCGCCGACGGATTCGATCGTGATCACCTCGCCCGTCGCCTCCTCATAGGCCGCCGCGAGCTCGGCGAGGATCTGCCGGGTTGCCATCGAGGAAATGCCGGCGGCGGTCACGCTCATGGTGGGCTCCGTTGAACAGGTCACGCGAGGAGCCGGGCATGCCCCGGCTCCTAGCCGATAGGGTAAGCCGCCCGGCGAGGCAAGCCGGAGCGACCCGCCGATTGCAGCAATCGGCCCCCTCAATCGCCGCTCGGCGGGGCCAGCGGCTGGACGATCTCCTGGAACGGCGGCAGCGCCTCGCAGCGGGCGGCGTGGGCGGCCAGCGCCGGATGGCGCGCCGCATCGAACAGCTGCGGGTGGGCTTCGCGCGTGAAGCGCAGCACGCAGGCGACGGCGATGTCGGCGTGGCCGATCCGTTCGCCATGCCAATAATCCGTCGTGACGGCCGCGCGCTCGGCCTCGAGCATCACGAGCACGCCGGAGATCTGGGCCTCGCAGCGCGCGACCCACAGCGCCAGGCGATCCTTGCGCAGCACGCGCTCGTAGATCAGGCTGACGGCCTTGTCGCCCAGTCCGGTGGCGAGCGCGATCGTATGCAGCTGCTTGCGGCGGAGCGCGCCACCGCGCGCGATCATGGCGCGGTCCGGGCCCACGGTCTCGTCGAGATGATCGAGGATCGCCGCCGAATCGATCAGCGCCTCGCCGTCGTCGCGCACCAGCACCGGGACGCGCAGCAGCGGATTATACGGTGCGATCTTGTCGGCGTCGCCGAAGGTCGACCACGGCCTGTGCTCGAACGGAATGCCGTAGAGCTTCAGCGCGATCGCCGTGCGGCGGACGAAGGGCGAGTCGTATTGGCCGATCAGGAACATGGGGAATCCCTCCAATGCGCTGCATTGAAGCGTCAATCGGATGCGTTGTCAGCCGGCAAGTTCAGTCGATCAGCGGCACATGCGCGGCGACATCGCGCGGCAGGATGCCGTCGAGGCGCGGGTCGGGAGCGATCTCGACCTGGCGCCGATAGGGGCGAAAGCCGGCGCGCTGGTAGAACGCCAGCGCGCGCGGATGGTCGAAGCTGCAGGTGTGGACCCAGAGCCGGCTGAGCGGCCGCGCCCAGGCGCGGCGCAGCGCGTGGTTCATCAGCAGCCGGCCGGCGCCGGTGCCGATCAGCTTCGCGGTGACGCCGAACAGCACCAGCTCGCACTCGTTCTTCCTGCGGAAGTCGAGCTCCAGCAGGGCCTCGTCGCCGCCGTCATGCGCGAGCGTCGTGATCTCGACGCCATCGGCGCGAATGCTTGCCGCAAGCTCGGCGTCATTCATCCGCAGGCGCTGCGACCACAGCCATTCACGGCCGACGCGCGTATAGAGGTCGCGGTACCAATCCAGACCGGGCTGCGCGACCCGGCGAATGGTCCAGTCGCCGACCGGATCGGGCGGCAACACCGGCGCCGCCAGCATCTCGAGCGAGGTGACGACGGCGGCGATCTTGCCGGGCGGGACGTCGAAAGTGCCGTCCGGAATGGTCATGAGGAGTCCCATCTGTTTGTGCCTTCCGCACATGCGCTTGCCGGAAGTGCGGTGGAGGAGCGTGAGGTGTGCCGATTCTGAGAATGTCAGAACTTTCCGTCAAAGACAGGGGTTCATGACCGGCTCGCGCGGGTTCGCGAGGAGCTTCTTCACCGAGGCCCGCAGCTGCTCGGGAGCAATGCTGCGGAAGCGCTCAAGATCAGAACTTCGGCAGTGATTTTGGAGTCCCCGTGCCTGCCCTCGCGCGATATCCGCCGAAGCAGCGCGGCGCTTGAACTCCTCCAGCATCGCTCGTGTCGGCTTCAAGGAGGAGTTCGCCAGGATGAATTCGTCTATGGCGACGATCGCCTCATCGATTGCATCGTCGGTCGATCGTCGAGGCAGTTCACACATCGCCGTTTGGGCCTGGATGGAAAGATAGATTGACCAGGCGCATAAGACTGCGCCGCCGCCACTCTTGTCGACTTCGAACTGCTTTGGCCCAAGCACCATTTTCTCCTCACCGCGCGACGGCGCGGTGAGGAGAAAAGATCCGACCAGGACCACGAGCATGTGAAAGGGTGAGAAAACGGGATGCGGAATCGAGACCTCCATCCAGCCAGTGACGCCGATACAAGCCCGCGCATCACAGCATGGTTTCTTGTCGCCCCCTACTCGCCTTCGTCGCTCGCCAGCACGCCCTTCACGGCGCGGGCCCAGCCGGCGAGCTTGCGCTGGCGGGTCGCGGTGCTCATCGCCGGCTTGAAGCGGTGCTCGAGCCGCCAATTGTCGGCGAATTTTTCCGGCTCCGGATACACGCCGGCGTGGAGGCCGGCGAGATAGGCCGCGCCGAGCGCCGTCGTTTCCTGGATCATCGGACGGTCGACCGGCGCGTCGAGCAGGTCGGCGAGGCGCTGCATGGTCCAGTCCGACGCCGTCATGCCGCCGTCGACGCGCAGCACGATCGTCGCCGCCGACGCATCCGGCCAGTCGGCGCGCATCGCCGCCCACAGATCGTAGGTCTGGTAGCAGACGCTCTCGAGCGTGGCATGCGCGAGCTCGGCAGGCCCGGTGTTGCGGGTCAGGCCGAACAGCGCGCCGCGCACACGCGGATTCCAATACGGCGCGCCGAGGCCGACGAAGGCCGGCACCAGGTAGACCGACTGCATCGAGTCCGATCTGTCGGCGAGCGGGCCGGTCTCCGCGGCGTGCCTGATGATGCCGAGGCCGTCGCGCAGCCACTGCACCGCCGAGCCGGCGACGAAGATCGAGCCTTCGAGCGCATAAGTGCGCTCACCGTTCAACTGATAGGCGATGGTCGTCAGCAGCTTGTTGTTCGACTTCACCGGGGTGGCGCCGGTGTTGAGCAGCGCGAAGCAGCCGGTGCCGTAGGTCGACTTCATCATGCCTGGCGTGAAGCAGGCCTGTCCGATGGTCGCGGCCTGCTGGTCGCCGGCAATGCCTGCGACCTTGATCGGGCCGCCGAACAGGTCGGGCGTGGTGGTGCCGAAATCGGCCGAGGAATCCTTGACCTCGGGCAGCATCGAGCGCGGCACGCGGAACAGCTCGAGCAGCGCATCGTCCCACACGCCGCCGTGGATATTGAACAGCAGCGTGCGCGAGGCATTGGTGGCGTCGGTCGCATGCACCTTGCCGCCGGTGAGCCGCCACAGCAGATAACAGTCGACGGTGCCGAACAGCAGCTCGCCACGCTCGGCGCGCTCGCGCGCGCCCGGCACGTGGTCGAGAATCCAGGCCACCTTGGTGCCGGAGAAATAGGGGTCGATGATCAGGCCGGTCCTGGCGCTGACGGCCGGTTCGTGGCCTTCTGCTTTAAGTCGCGCGCAGATGTCGGCGGTGCGGCGGTCCTGCCAGACGATGGCGCGGTGGACGGCCTGGCCGGTGGCGCGGTCCCACACCACGGTGGTCTCGCGCTGGTTGGTGATGCCGATCGCGGCGATGTCCCTGGCCGTCAGCCCCGCCTTCTCCAGCGCGTCGCGGCAGGTCATCACGGTCGAGGTCCAGATGTCCTCCGGCTCGTGCTCGACCCAGCCCGACGCCGGGAAATGCTGCGGGAATTCCTGCTGCGCCACGGCGGCGATCGAGATGTCTGAGCGGAACACCATCGCGCGCGAGGACGTGGTGCCCTGATCGATGGCCAGCACGAAGGACATGGGGTTTCTTCCCGGGCAGTTGACGACATTGGGCCGACAAGCAAGCGGATTGGGAGGGCAAGGTCAAGGTGGTCGAGGCGTGCGCCACCTGCGCGTTGGAGCGGCAGTCGAGTCCGCTGCGCATGACTGCGCCCTCTCCCCTTGTGGGAGAGGGCTACACCGACGCCAGCCGCACATTCGCTCGGGTGAGGGGCTGGCGCCACAATCGCGCTTCGAGTTTGCGGAGAGAGACCCCTCACCCGGTTGCGCTTCGCGCAACCACCCTCTCCCACAAGGGGAGAGGGTGCAGTCGTCGTGTTGAAAGACCTTACACTGCCGCCGTGGTCACGCCGCCATCCACCACGATGGTCTGCCCCGTCATGAAGGTCGAGGCGTCCGAGGCGAGATAAGCCACTGCGCCGGCGATCTCGTGCGGCTCGCCGATGCGGCGCAGCGGCGTGGTCGCGCAGCGCTGCTTCAGGCGGGCCTCGTCTTCCCACAATGCGCGGGCGAAATCGGTCTTGATCAGGCCCGGCGCGACGCAATTGACGCGCACGCCCTGCGGGCCCCATTCGCCGGCGAGGCTGCGGCACAGCGCGAAGTCGGCCGCCTTGGAGATTCCGTAGGCGCCGATCACGGTGGAGCCGCGCAGGCCGCCGATCGAGGAGACGATGACGACCGAGCCTTTGCCGCGCGCGGCCATCGGCGGGATCGCCTTGGCGCAGAGCCAGAGATTGCTCTTGACGTTGGAGGCCATGATCTTGTCGAAGGCCTCGTCGGTGATGTCGAGCAGCGGACCGTAGTAGGGATTCACCGCTGCGTTGCAGACGAGGATGTCGACCTGGCCGTAATGCTTGACGGCGCCGTCGATCAGCGCGTCGACCTCTGCGCGGCGCGAGATGTTGCAGGGAATGACGTGGGCGTCGCCGCCATGGGCGCGGATGCCGGCTGCGACCTCCTCGCAGGCGTCCGCCTTACGGCTGGAGATCACGACCTTGGCGCCGAGCTGCGCCAGCAGTTCAGCCGACGCGCGGCCGATGCCGCGGCTCGAGCCGGTGACGACGGCGACCTGGCCGGCGAGGTTGAAGGGGTTGGGGGGCATGTTCTGTTTCCTCCGTCATGTCCTCACACTCCGCCGTCATCGCCCGGCTTGACCGGGCGATCCAGTACGCCGCGGCGGCTGTGATCAACGCGACGTCTCTGGAATACTGGATGCCCCGCTTTCGCGGGGCATGACAGTCGTCTTCATCACTTCGAGATTCCGGGTTCACGCGCTTGCGCGCGTGTCCCGGAATGACGTCGTGTGGTCAGATTAAGCCGCCGGCCTCGCTGACGCGGCGCATGTGGTAGTCGGTATCGCCGAAGGTGCTCTCGATCATGGTGAGGCGCTTGAAGTAGTGGCCGATCTTGGCCTCCATCGTCATGCCGATGCCGCCATGGAGCTGGATCGCCTGTTGGCCGACGAACTTGGCCGATTTGCCGATCTGCACCTTTGCGGCCGCGATCGAGGTCGCACGCTCCTTGGCGTCGTCGAAATCGGCGGCCATGGTGGCGAACATCGACATCGAGCGGGCCTGCTCCAGCGCCACGAACATGTCGGAGGCGCGGTGCTGCAGCGACTGGAACGAGCCGATCGCGACGCCGAACTGCTTGCGCGTCTTGATGTACTCGACCGTGGTCTTGAGCGACTCGTCCATCAGGCCGACGGCTTCGGCGCACAGCGCGATGCGGGCCTCGTCGACGACGCGCTCGATCAGCGGCAGCGCATTGGCCGGATCGCCGATCGCGGCATCGCTACCGACCTCGACACCGGTGAAGGTGATGTCGGCGGCATGCAGGCCGTCCTGAGTCGGATAGCCCTTGCGGGTGACGCCCTTCGCGTCAGCCGGCACGATGAACACGCCAATGCCGGACCTGTCGCGCTGGCCGCCGGCCGTGCGCGCGGTCACGATCAAGGTGTCGGCATTCTCGCCGTTGAGCACGACGAACTTCTCGCCGTCAATGACCCAGCCGTCGCCCTTCTTCTTGGCGGAGGTGGCGACATCGAACAGGTCGTAGCGCGACTGCTTCTCGAGCTGGGCGAACGCGAATGTCTTGCTGCCGTCGATGATGCCCGGAAGATGCGCCGTCTTCTGCGCCGCCGAGCCGCCATGGCGGAGGAAGCCGCCCGACAGCACCACCGTCGCGAGATACGGCTCGAGCACGAGCGCCCGGCCCATCGCCTCCATCACGATCATGGTCTCGACGCCGCCGGCGCCGAACCCGCCGTCTTCTTCCGAGAACGGCAGACCGAGCAGGCCCTGCTCGGCGAGCTTGGACCAGATCCCCTGGCTCCAGCCGCCCTTCTCCTTCATGTAAAGCTTGCGCTTGTCGAAATCGTAGGCATCCGCCAGCAGGCCGTCGATGCTGTCCTTGAGGAGGCGCTGCTCCTCGGTGAGATCAAAATCCATTGGTTGACTCTCCAGTATCCCCATTCTCCGTCATGCCCGCGCTTGTCGCGGGCATCCACGTCGTGCCCGCCGGGGCTACGCGTGGATGGCCGGGTCAAGCCCGGCCATGACGGCGTGCGTTGTCGAGGCGCTGCGGCTCATAAGGTCAAAGCCCCAGCACCGCCTTGGCGATGATGTTGCGCTGGATCTCGTTGGAGCCGCCGTAGATCGAGACCTTGCGGTTGTTGAAGTAGCTCGGCGCGATCTGGGCGGTCCAGTCCATGGTCTCGTTGCTGTCGTCGTCGCCATGGACGTCGTAGGGCGCGGCGAACGGACCGATCACCTCCATCAAGAGCTCGGTCGTGGTCTGCTGGATCTCGGAGCCCTTGATCTTCAGCACCGAGGACGCCGGGTTGGGCTTGCCCTTGCCGTGTTTGCCCTCGTCGGCGACGACACGGAGCTGCGTCAGCTCCAGCGCCTTCAGCTCGACCTCGCAGGCCGTAAGCTTCTCGCGGAACGACGGATCTTCCAGGACGGGGCGGCCGCCGGCTTCGATCTTGGCGGCGAGCTCCTTGATGCGGCGGATGCGCTCCTTGGAGACGCCGACGCGGGCAATCCCCGTGCGCTCATTGCCGAGCAGGAATTTCGCGTAGTCCCAGCCCTTGTTCTCCTCGCCGATCAGGTTCTCGATGGGCACTTCGACGTCGTCGAAGAACACCTCGTTGACCTCATGGCCGCCGTCGATGGTCTGGATCGGACGCACGGTGACGCCCTTCGACTTCATGCTGAAGACGATGAAGGAGATGCCCATCTGCTTCTTGGCGGAGGGATCGGTGCGGCACAGGCAGAAGATCATGTCGGCGTGCTGGGCGAGCGTGGTCCAGGTCTTCTGGCCGTTGATGATCCACTTGTCGCCGCGGCGCTCGGCCTTGGTTTTCAGCGAGGCGAGGTCGGAGCCGGAGCCCGGCTCGGAGAAACCCTGGCACCACCAATCGTCGACATTGGCGATGCGCGGCAGATATTTCTTCTTCTGCTCCTCATTGCCGAAGGTGTAGATGACCGGACCAACCATGCTGACGCCGAAGGCGAGCGGCTGCGGCGCCGGATAGGCCTGCAGCTCCTCGTTGAAGATGTAGTGCTGCACCGAGGTCCAGCCGGTGCCGCCATATTCCGTCGGCCAGTGCGAGACGCCCCAGCCCTTCTTGTTGAGGATGCGCCACCAGGTCACCATCTCGTCCTTCGACAGATGACGGCCCTCGACCATCTTGCGGCGCGTCTCCGCGGGCACGTTGTCCCTGAAGAACGCTCGCACTTCCTCGCGGAACGCCTGCTCTTCCTTCGTGAATGCAAGATCCATTGGATCCTCCCGTTAGTATCTCGATCGTTCGTTTCGTCGTCCCGGCGAAAGCCGGGACCCATAACCACCGGCTGTCGTTGGGAGCACAGGCATCTGCCACCGTGCCTCAAGCAACATCACGCGGTATGGGTCCCGGATCTGCGCCCGCAAGCGCGTTGCGCTTGCGGGCTTGTCCGGGACGACACCTGTTTGAAATGCCGCGCGAGGTTCGCGCGGCATTTCAAGTTTATTACTGCAGCACCTCGAACAGGCCGGCGGCGCCCATGCCGCCGCCGACGCACATGGTGACGACGGCGTATTTGGCCTTGCGGCGGCGGCCTTCGATCAGCGCGTGGCCGGTCAGGCGCGCGCCCGACATGCCGTAGGGATGGCCGACCGAGATCGCGCCGCCATTGACGTTGATCTTGTCGGGATCGATGCCGAGCTTGTCGCGGCAGTACAGCACCTGCACGGCAAATGCCTCGTTGAGTTCCCACAGGCCGATGTCGTCGACCGTGAGGCCATGACGCTTCAGCAGGCGCGGCACGGCGAAGACCGGGCCGATGCCCATCTCGTCGGGCTCGCAGCCATGCGCGACGAAGCCGCGGAAGATGCCGAGCGGCTGCAGGCCGCGCTTGGCGGCGGTGGCGTCGCTCATGATCACGCAGGCCGAGGCGCCGTCGGACAACTGGCTGGCATTGCCAGCGGTGATCGAGAAGCCGTCGCCGCGCACGGCCTTGAGGCCGGCGAGGCCTTCAGCCGTCGTCTCCGGGCGCGGACCTTCGTCCTGAGACAGCGTGATGTCCTTGAACGAGACGTTGCCGGTGGCCTTGTCGGTGACCGCCATCTTGGTGCTGATCGGCGCCAGCTCGTCGTTGAACTTGCCGCCCTGCTGCGCGGCAGCAGTCCGGCGCTGGCTCTCCAGCGCATATTCGTCCTGGCGCTCGCGCGAGATGCCGTAGCGCTTGGCGACGATTTCGGCGGTGTCGATCATCGGCATGTAGACGTCGCCCTTGATCTCGAGCAGCGCCGGATCGGTGGCCTGGAAGCTGTTCATCTTGTCGTTCTGCACCAGCGAGATCGACTCGCCGCCCCCGCCGACCGCGATCTCGACGCCGTCGAAGATCACCGAGCGCGCCGCGAGCGCGATCGCCTGCAGGCCGGAGGCACACTGGCGGTCGATGGTCGTGCCGCCGACCGACACCGGCAGGCCGGCGCGCAGCAGCGCCTTGCGCGCGATGTTACCGCCGGTCGAGCCCTGCTGCAGGGCCGCGCCCATCACGACGTCCTCGACCTCGGCCGGATCGACCTTGGCGCGCTTGACGGCCTCGCCGATGGCGTGGCCCAGCAGCGTGGCGCCGCCGGTGGCGTTGAGCGCGCCGCGATAGGCCTTGCCGATCGGCGTGCGGGCGGTGGAAACGATGACGGCATCGGTCATGGGCGACCTCCTGTTGTTGTTAGTGGTGTTGGCTGTGAGATGTGGATGATTGCTGCTGGCGCAATTCGTGGCGCGACAATTTACCGACCGGCGTGCGCGGCAGCTCGTCGACGAACTCGACCGCCGCCGGCAACTCATGCTTGCCGAGCTTGCCGGTGAGGAAGGTGCGGAGCTCCTCGACCGGGAACGGAGCGAAGCCGTCGCGCAGCTTGATGAACGCCTTGGCCGCCTCGCCGCGATAGGCATCGGGAATGCCGATCACGATCACCTCCTGAACGGCAGGATGGGTGTAGATGGCCTGCTCGATCATCTGCGGATAGACGTTGAAGCCGCCGGAGATGATCATGTCCTTCTTGCGGTCGACCAGAAAGTAGAAGCCATCGGCGTCGACATAGCCGATGTCGCCGGTCAGGAAATGGTCGCCGACGAAGGACTGCGCGGACTCTTCCGGCCGGTTCCAATAGCCCTTGGTGACGTTCGGCCCCTTGACGCGGATCTCGCCGACCTCGTTGATGCCGAGCACCTTCGAGGGATCCTCGAGCGACACGACGTCCATCTCGATGCCGGGCAGCGCGATGCCGATCGAGCCCGGCTTGTCCGGCCCCTCCTTGGGATGGCTGGTGCCGGGCGAGCAGGTCTCGGTCATGCCCCAGCCGCTCTTCAGCTTCATGCCGACGCGGCGCTCCAGGATGCGTGCGACCTCGACCGGCAGCGGCGCGCCGCCCGAGCCGACGCTGGTCAGCGACGACAGATCGCGCTTGTCGAGATCGGGCAGGTTGGCGATCGCGATCCACATCGTCGGCACGCCCGGGAAATAGGTCGCGCGCTTGACCTCGATATCGCGCATCACGGCCTCGAGATCGAAACGCTGATGCAGCGAGACCAGGCTGCCGATGCGCAGCGCGGTCAGCAGCACGACGGTCAGCGCGTAGATGTGGAACAGCGGCAGCACGCAGATGACGCGGTCGCCGCCGTCATGCTGGGTCCGCGTGGCGCGGCTCCAGATCTCGATGATCGAGACGGCGGAGGTGAGATTGCCATGCGTCAGCATCGCGCCCTTGGGCAGGCCGGTGGTGCCGCCGGTGTATTGCAGAAGCGCGATGTCGTCGGGCGAGATCGCAGGCCACGCGGCCGGCGCTACCGCGCCGTCTGCGAAAGCGCGATGCGTGATCACGGCGGAGTTGTCGGGCAGTGCCGTCTGCGGCGTGCCGACCTTGCCCCAATGATCATCCTCGCAGACGATCAGCCGGTCGAGCAGGCCCTTCGCCAGGAACTTCAGCGCCATCGGCAGCAGCGCCGACAAATTCGACGTCACCAGGATGCGTGCGCCGGAATCGCTGAGCTTGTGCGACAGCGCGATCTCGCCGTCGAGCGGCGACAGATGCACGACACGGGCGCCCGCCTTGAGCGCGCCGAAGAAATTGATCGGATGGTCCGGCGAGTTGCCGAGGAACAGCGCGATCGAGGCCCCCTTGCCGAAGCCGGCGCGCAGGAACGCGGCTGCGGCCTGATCGACCAGAGTTGATAGCTCCTTGAAGCTGATCGGTCGATCGCGGAATTCGAGCGCATGGCGGTCGCCGAAATCGTTCACCGACTTCGCCAGCAGATCCGGCAAGGTGCCGCGCGCGATCGGCATGTCCCAACGGATGCCTTCGGGATAGAACTGTTCGCCGGGATGGGTCATGCGCCGACTTGCCTGCCTCAAATGATGCTGTCATTCCGGGATGCGCCGCGAGGCGCAGGCCCGGAATCCATGCTCCCGGTCGTAGCTCTGGATTCCGGGCTCGCGCTCCGCGCGCCCCGGAATGACCATGTGGAGAGAGCAGGCCGCCTCAAGCGGCCTTCCCCTGCGCCAGCGAGGCAAAGGTCTTGCCTTCGTCCGCGAGCTGCTTCAGCAGCGGGGCCGGCTCCAGCGACGGGTCGTTGGTCTCCTTCGCGTAGAACGCCAGCCGCTCGGCGATGTGCTTCAGGCCGACGCTGTCGGCCCAGTACATCGGGCCGCCGCGATAGATCGGCCAGCCATAGCCATACAGCCAGACCACATCGATGTCCGACGGACGCGCGGCGATGCCCTCGGCGAGGATCTTCGCGCCCTCGTTGATCATCGGATACATCATCCGCTCGAGGATCTCCTCGTCGCTCACGTTGCGGCGCTTGAGGCCGAGCTTGGCGAGCGTCTCGTCGATCAGCTTCTCGACGTCCGGATCCGGCAGCGGCGCGCGCGAGCCGGTCTCGTATTTGTAATAGCCCTTGCCGGTCTTCTGGCCGAAGCGGCCGGCTTCGCACAGCGCGTCCGCGATCTCGCTCTTGATGCCACGGTCCTTGCGCGAGCGCCAGCCGATGTCGAGGCCGGCGAGATCGCCCATCGCGAACGGCCCCATCGGCATGCCGAACTTGGTGACGACCGCGTCGACCTGCTGCGGGAGCGCGCCTTCGAACAGCAGCTTCTCCGCCTGCTTGCCGCGCTGCGCCAGCATGCGGTTGCCGACGAAGCCGTCGCAGACGCCGACCACCGCCGGCACCTTGGCGATCTTGCGCGCGATCGACACCGCGGTGACGAGCGCGTCCGGCGCGGTCTTCTCGGCGCGCACGATCTCGCACAGCTTCATCACGTTGGCCGGCGAGAAGAAGTGCATGCCGAGCACGTCCTGCGGACGGCTGGTCTCGGCGGCGATGGCGTCGATGTTCAGATAGGAGGTGTTGGAGGCCAGCACCGCGCCCGGCTTGGCGTACTGATCGAGCTTGCCGAAAACTTCCTTCTTCACCGCCATGGTCTCGAACACGGCCTCGATGACGAGATCGGCGTCCTTGACGTTCTCCAGACCGACCTTGCCGTCGATCAGCGCCATGCGCTTGGCCGGCGCATCCGCCGGGATGCCGCCGCGCGCAGCAGTGGCTTCCCAGTTCTTCTGCATGATGCCCATGCCGCGCTTCAGCTGCTCCTCGGCGGTCTCGATCAGGGTGACCGGGATGCCGGCATTGGCGAACGACATCGCGATGCCGCCGCCCATGGTGCCGGCGCCGATGATGGCGACGCGCTCGACCTTGCGGCCCTTGGTGCCCTCGGGCACGCCGGCGATCTTGGCCGCCTCGCGCTCGGCAAAGAACGCATAGCGCTGCGCCTTCGACTGGTCGCTGGCGACGAGCTTGAGGAATCCCTCGCGCTCGCGCTTGAGGCCTTCGTCGAACGGCAGATCGATCGCGTAGCCGACGGCGTCGGCCGCCGCGAACGGCGCCTCAAGTCCGCGCGACTTTTTGGTGATCGCAGCCACCGCATTGGTGAAGATCGAACGATCGGCCTTGGCTGCGGCGATCTTCGAATCGTCATCCCGCAGCTTGCGCAGCGGACGGTTCTCCGCCACCACCTTGCGCGCAAAGTCGACACCGCCGGACGCCGGCCCCTCGACGATCTCCTCGATCAACCCAGACTTGAGCGCCTCTGCAGCGCCGATCGGGTCGCCGCCGACGATCATCTTGACCGCGAGCTCCGGACCGACCGCACGCGGCAGGCGCTGCGTGCCGCCGGCGCCCGGCAGCAGGCCGAGCTTGACTTCGGGCAGGCCGAGCTTCGAGTCCTTGGTGGCGACACGATAATGACAGGCCAGCGCCACTTCGAGGCCACCACCGAGCGCCGTACCATGGATCGCCGCGATCACCGGCTTGGGGCTGTTCTCGATCGTGCTCAAGACGTCGTTGAGCGCTGGCGGCTTCGGCGGCTTGCCGAACTCCGTGATATCGGCGCCGGCAATGAAGGTCCGCCCGCCGCAGGTCAGCACGATCGCCTTGATTGCGGGATCGTCGATCGCCGCCTTGACGTTGTCCAGGATGCCGCCACGGACTGCGGCACTCAGCGCATTGACCGGCGGACTGTCGATGGTGACGATGCCGATGATGTCATGACGATCAAGCTTTGCCACTTCGCTCACGCTAGGCTCCTTGGGATGTCGTTTCTTTGCGGCCGGTTAACGTCCCGGCCCATTCTTGGCTCTTCATTTGCGCAGAGTATCAGCCGTGCTTGCGTCTACCCGCTGCCGAACATCAATTCCGCAGTGCGAAATCTAATTCCACATCTTGACAGCCAGGGTTATTTTGAAGCACGAGCGTTGTCAACGAGGCTCATCAATCAACAGCCGATGACATGAAACGCCCAGGGAAGAAAGCTGCGACCGATCGCAACTTCGTCGTTGCGTTGTCGCGCGGCCTCGAAGTGCTCAGGGCTTTCCGGCCCAATGACGGCCTGCTGGGCAACCAGGAGATCGCCGCGCGCACCAACCTGCCCAAGCCGACCGTGTCGCGCCTGACATACACCCTGACCAAGCTCGGCTACCTCACTCCCGTTCCCCGCTTCGAGAAATATCAGCTCGCACCGTCCGCGCTGCTGCTCGGCTATGCCGCGCTCGCCAATCTCGGCGTGCGCCAGCTGTCGGAGCCGTTCCGCGAGCAGCTGATGCGCGAAACCGGCGGCGCGGTGGCGATCGGCGGCCGCGACCGGCTCAGCATGATCTATATCGGCCAGAGCCGGCACGGCGTGGTCAATGTCGAGCTCGACGTGGGCTCGCGCATTCCTATTGCGACGACCGCGATGGGCCGGGCATACCTCTGGGCCCTGCCCGAGGAGGAACGCACTGTCCTGATGCGCGAGATGCGCGAGCATTACGGCAACCGCTGGCCCAGGATTCGCGACGGCATCGAGCGCGCCGGTGAAACCGTCGCCAGGCACGGCTTCACGATCTCGGCCGGCGAGTGGCAGGACGACGTCCACGCCGTTGGCGTCGCGCTCAGGCTCAACGATGGAACAGGTCCCTACGCGATCAATTGCGGCGCGCCTGCATTCCGCTTCACGGAAGAGCGTCTGCTGACCGACATTGGACCTCGTCTCGTCGCGATGGTAAGGAAAATCGAAGCAGCGCTTGGCGGACTCGCGCCGCAAACTAATCAGACGAATACTCAGACGAGCCAATCGTCTCACAAAGAACCCAATAAAAAGCCGAAGCCAGGAGGAAAAGTTGCCCGTGTTGCCGAGGGTATCAGATAGCCTGCATCATCGCGGTCGGCTGGCGCCGCGTCCGTCCCTGAATGATTTCGGGAGGGGCGAGACGAGATGACGCAGGCACAACTCGCCCAAACTGACGCCCCGCTGCTCGCGGTTCGCGACGTCAGCGTCGTGTTCGGCGGCATCGTCGCGCTGAACGGCGTGTCGTTCGACATGCAGAAGGGCCAGATCCTCGGCCTCATCGGCCCGAACGGCGCCGGCAAGACCACGCTGTTCAACTGCCTCAGCCGGCTCTATCAGCCGAGCTCGGGCGACATCCTGATGGAAGGCCACAGCATCCTGAAGCGGCCGCCGCACCGCATCGCCGAGATCGGCATCGGCCGCACGTTCCAGAACGTCGCGCTGTTTCCCAATCTGTCGGTGCTCGACAACGTTCGCGTCGGCACGCATGCGCGCACCTCCAGCGACATCATCTCGGATTCGCTGCGGCTCGCCTGGATCCGGCGCAGCGAGACCTCGGTGAACACCAAGGTTCACGAGATCCTGGCCTATCTCAACCTCGAGGAGGTCGCGCACAAGACCGTGTCCGGCCTGCCGTTCGGCACGCAGAAGCGCGTCGAGCTGGCGCGCGCGCTCGCCGCCGATCCGAAGATCCTGCTGCTCGACGAGCCCGCCGGCGGCCTCAATCACGAGGAAGTCCATGTGCTCGGGGACCTGATCCGCCGCATCCGCGACGATCGCCACGTCACTGTGCTGCTGGTCGAGCATCACATGGGTCTCGTGATGTCGATCGCGGACCATGTGGTGGCGCTGAACTTCGGCCGCAAGCTCGCCGAGGGCACGCCGGCCCAGGTGCAGGCCGATCCCGACGTCATCAAGGCCTATCTCGGGAGCAAGGATCAATGACGGCGCTTCTCAACGTCAAGGACCTGCGCGCCTATTACGGCCAGGTCCAGGCCCTGCACGGCCTCTCCTTCTCGCTCAATGAGGGCTCGCTGACGACGCTGCTCGGCGCCAACGGCGCCGGCAAGACCACCACGCTGCGCGCGATCTGCAACATGGTGCGCTCGACCGGGGCGATCGAGTTCGAAGGCAAGCCGCTGAACAACAAGTCGACCGAGAGCATCGTGCGCTTCGGCATCGCGCATGTGCCGCAGGGCCGCGGCACCTTCACCAACATGACGGTGGAGGAGAACCTGCAGCTCGGCGCCATCACCCGCGGCGACAAGGCGGCCATCGTCGCCGACATCGAGCGGATGTACTCCTACTTCCCGAAGCTCAAGGAGCGTCACACCCAGCAGGCCGGCACGTTGTCCGGCGGCGAGCAGCAGATGCTGGCTGTGGCCCGCGCCCTGATGCTGCGTCCGCGGTTGATGCTGCTCGACGAGCCGTCGTTCGGCCTGGCGCCGCTGGTGGTCCGCGATCTCTTCGGCATTCTCGGCAGGATCAATCGCGACGAGAAGGTGTCGATCCTCGTCGTCGAGCAGAACGCGCAGCTCGCGCTGGAGCTCGCCGACCAGGCCTATGTGATCGAGACCGGACGAATCGTCATGTCGGGCGCGGCCGCAGACATCGCGAACGACGAGAACGTCCGCAAATCATATCTGGGCTACTAACGGAGGCGGGACGATGGAACTCTTCACCAACCAGGTCCTGGCCGGCATTGCGACGGGCGCGATCTACGCCTGCATGGCGCTCGCCGTCGTGATGATCTACCAGGCCATCGACCATCTCAACTTCGCGCAAGGCGAGATGGCGATGTTCTCCACGTTCATCTCGTGGCAGCTGATGCAATGGGGCCTGCCCTATTGGGTCGCCTTCGTGGTGACGCTGGCCTTCTCCTTCGCCGGCGGCATCGCCATCGAGCGCGTGCTGTTCAAGCCGCTGACCAAGGCGCCGATCCTGACCCAGGTCGCGGGCTTCATCGCGTTGTACTCGATCATCAACTCGTTTGCCGGACTGACCTGGGACTTCACCATCAAGCAATATCCGACGCCGTTCGGCTCCTCGCCCTTCCTCGGCAGCCAACTGATCTCGACGCACCAGGCGGGCATGATCGGCATCACTCTGCTGCTGCTGACCGGCCTGTACTTCTTCTTCCAGTACACGAGGGTCGGGCTCGCCATGCGCGCGGCGGCCGCGGTGCCCGAATCGGCCCGGCTGGTCGGCATCAACACGTCCTGGATGATCGCGCTCGGCTGGGGCATGGCGGCGGCGATCGGCTCGATCGCCGGCATGCTGATCGCCCCGGTCGTGTTCCTCGAGCCCAACATGATGGGCGGCGTTCTGATCTACGGCTTCGCCGCGGCCGTGCTCGGCGGCCTCACCAGCCCGTTCGGCGCGGTGCTCGGCGGCTTCCTGGTCGGCATCTTCGAGAATCTGGCCGGAACATACATCCCGCATGTCGGCAACGAGATGAAGCTACCGATCGCGCTGGCGCTGATCATCTCCGTCCTGGTCATCAAGCCCGCCGGCCTGTTCGGCCGCAACATCGTGAAGCGAGTCTGATCATGAGCGCAGTCGAGGAAATCGCGTCCCAGACGCCTGCGGTCCAGGCCGTGCCGAAGCGGGCCATGACACTGAGTGCCGGAACGGCCTTTGTGATCGTGCTGCTGCTGCTGGTCGTGCCGCTGTTCGTCAAGAACTTCATCATCTTCCAGATGACGATGCTGCTGATCTACGGGCTTGCCGTACTGGCGCTCAACATCCTGACCGGAGGATCCGGCCAGTTCTCGCTCGGCAACAGCGCGTTCTACGCCATCGGCGCCTATACGTCGGCGATCCTGATGGAGCAGTACAACGTCAACTACGCGCTGACCCTGCCGGTCGCGGGCGTCATCTGCTTCGGCGCCGGCTTCCTGTTCGGCCAGCCGGCGCTGCGGCTGTCGGGCGTGTATCTGGCACTCGCCACCTTTGCGCTCGCCACCGCCATGCCGCAGATCCTCAAGCTCGGCTTCTTCGAGCACTGGACCGGCGGCGTGCAGGGCCTGGTCGTCACCAAGCCGGACGCGCCGTTCGGCCTGCCGATGTCGCAGGACATGTGGCTGTACTACTTCACGCTGGCGATCACGATCGCGATCTACGTGTTCTCGGTGAACCTGTTGCGCTCGCGCTCCGGCCGGGCCTTCATGGCGATCCGCGACAACGAGATCGCAGCCTCCGCCATGGGCATCGACGTCGCCACCTACAAGACGCTGGCGTTCGGCGTCAGCGCCGGCATCACCGGCGTCGCCGGCGGGCTGGGCGCGATCGCGGTGCAGTTCGTGGCGCCGGACAGCTATACGATCACGCTGGCGATCTCGCTGTTCCTCGGGATGGTGGTCGGCGGCGTCGGCTGGCTGCCCGGCTCGTTCGTCGGCTCCGCCTTCATCATCTTCGTTCCCAACATCGCCGAAGGGATCTCCAAGGGCCTGTCCGGCGCGGTGTTCGGCGTGCTGCTGTTCCTCGTCATCTTCCTCGTGCCGCACGGTTCGCGGCAGGTGGCGATGGTGGCCCAGCAGCTGCTCGGCAAACTCAGAAAGAACTAAGGAGGAAATCTTGCAGGTCGTTCAACAACTACGAATCGCCGCGCTCGCCACGGCGGTCATCGCCCTCACCTCGGGCGGAGCTCTGGCCCAGAAGAAATACGACACCGGCGCATCGGACACGGAGATCAAGATCGGCAACATCATGCCCTATAGCGGCCCTGCGTCCGCTTACGGCGTGATCGGCAAGACCGAGGAAGCCTACTTCAAGAAGATCAACGCCGAGGGCGGCATCAACGGCCGCAAGATCACCTTCGTGAGCTATGACGATGCCTACTCGCCGCCCAAGGCCGTCGAGCAGGTGCGCAAGCTGGTCGAGAGCGACGAGGTGTTGTTCGTCTTCAACCCGCTCGGCACGCCCTCGAACTCGGCGATTCAGAAATATCTGAACGGCAAGAAGATTCCGCAGCTGTTCGTCGCCACCGGCGCCACCAAGTGGAACGACCCGAAGAACTTCCCGTGGACCATGGGCTGGCAGCCGAGTTACCAGAGCGAGGGCCGCATCTATGCGAAGTACCTCCTCAAGGACAAGCCGGGCGCCAAGATCGGCGTGCTGTTCCAGAACGACGATTTCGGCAAGGACTATCTCAAGGGGCTGAAGGACGGCCTCGGCGACAAGGCCGCGTCGATGATCGTGCTGGAGGAGAGCTATGAGACCTCCGAGCCCTCGATCGACGGCCACATCGTCAAGCTGAAGGCCTCCGGCGCCGACACCTTCTTCAGCGTCACGACGCCGAAGTTTGCGGCGCAGGCGATCAAGAAGCTCGCCGAGATCGACTGGCACCCGCTGCACATTGTCGTCAACGTCTCGGCCTCGGTCGGCAGCGTCATCAAGCCGGCCGGATTCGAGAACTCGCAGGGAATCCTGTCCGCCGCCTACGCCAAGGACGCTGCTGACGCGCAGTGGGCGAACGATCCCGGCATGAAGAAGTTCACCGAATTCCTCGCGCAGTACTATCCCGACGCCAACAAGCTCGACAGCTCGACCGTGTACGGCTATGGCGCGGCGCAGACCTTGGTGAAGGTGCTGCAGATGTGCGGTGACGACCTGACCCGCGCCAATGTGATGAAGCAGGCCGCGAGCCTGAAGGACTTCACGCCCGATACGTTGCTGCCAGGCGTCAAGATCAACACCTCGGCCACCGACTTCGCGCCCATTGAGCAGCTCCAGATGCAGCGCTTCAAGGGCGAGAAGTGGGAGCTGTTCGGCGAGGCGATCAGCGGCGCCATCGAGTAATCGCGCATCGCCGCAGAAAGCGGTGCCGATCTTCGACTGGCCCTCCGTGCCATCGGCACGGAGGGCCTTTTCATTGGCTGCGCGTCATGGCCGCGAGCGGGGAGCCAGCACCGCCTTGCTTATCTCAAGATGTTCTTGCAAAGCACGCACCCGCTGAGATTGCGCCACTCTCTCGCATGTGCACATGCATAAGGCCCCGAAGCGTACCGCGAAAACACGGACCGTGCCGTGATGTCGCAACCACGCCGCACCAGCTCTGCTATAGTTCCCGGCACAATGAGAGCTTCCAACAAGGAAGCCGCAGCACGCCATCAACAAGGACACGGGAGAGAACGCACCATGATGATCACGCGAAGAGCCGCCCTCGCCTCTGCGGCCGCCATCGTCCTCGCTTCGAGCGGCGCAATCGCAGCCGACAAGAAGTACGACACCGGCGCCTCCGATACCGAGATCAAGATCGGCAACATCATGCCTTATAGCGGGCCGGCCTCGGCCTACGGCATCATCGGCAAGACGGAGGCGGCCTACTTCAAGAAGATCAACGCCGAAGGCGGCGTCAACGGCCGCAAGATCAACTTCATCTCCTATGACGACGCCTACTCGCCGCCGAAGACGGTCGAACAGGCGCGCAAGCTCGTCGAGAGCGATGAGGTGCTGTTCATCTTCAACTCGCTGGGCACGCCGCCGAACTCGGCGATCCAAAAGTACATGAACTCGAAGAAGGTCCCGCAGCTGTTCGTCGCCACCGGCGCCACCAAGTGGAACGACCCAAAGGACTTCCCGTGGACCATGGGCTGGCAGCCGAACTACCAGAGTGAATCGCGGATCTACGCCAAATACCTGCTGAAGGAGAAGCCGGACGCCAAGATCGCGGTGCTGTATCAGAATGACGATTACGGCAAGGACTATCTGAAAGGGCTGAAGGACGGGCTTGGCGCCAAGGCCGCGTCGATGATCGTCATGGAGGAGAGCTACGAGACGGCCGAGCCCTCGATCGACAGCCACATCGTCAAGCTCAAGTCCACCGGCGCCGACGTCTTCATGAACATCACCACGCCCAAGTTTGCGGCGCAGGCGATCAAGAAGATCAAGGAGATCGATTGGAAGGCACTGCACCTGCTCAACAACGTGTCCGCCTCGGTCGGCAGCGTGCTGAAGCCGGCAGGCTTCGAGAACTCGCAGGACATCATCTCGGCCGCCTATCTGAAGGACGTCTCCGATCCCCAGTGGAAGGACGATCCCGGGATGAAGCAGTTCCTCGACTTCATGGCCAAGGAGTTCCCGGAGGGTGACAAGCTCGACGGCGGCACCGTCGTCGGCTACGCCGTCGCGCAGACCCTCGTACAGGTCCTCAAGCAGTGCGGTGACGATCTGACCCGCGCCAACGTGATGAAGCAGGCAGCATCCTTGCGCAACTTCCGCACCGAGATGCTGCTGCCGGGAATTACGATCAATACCTCGGCGACCGATTTTGCGCCCGTCAGCCAACTGCAGCTGATGCGATTCAAGGGCGAGAAGTGGGAGCTGTTCGGCGACGTGATCTCGGCCGACGTCGGCGGCTGACGGTCCGACGAATTCGAACCGGATCTCCTGCGGCGTCACGCCGCAGGAGATCGCCTCCGCACAGCTCGATCGTCTTTGCCAAGCATTTCTTAAGCTAGGAGCTCAAAGGACGGCGGTCATGCATTCGCTGCAGTTACGTGTCGCGTGCTGCTGCGCTATTGGGACTCGTCTGGAGTGAAACGAGTCGCCCGTCTCACGGGCGGATCCAACAACAAGGCCAATCTCCAAGGCCGAGAAGGAACCCCATTGCGATGACCACCATCCTCACCCGCCGCACCGTGTCCGGCCTGCTCGGCCTCGCACTGGCCGGCGCCGCTACCGGCAGCGCCTATGCCGACAAGAAATACGACACCGGCGCCAGCGACACCGAGATCAAGATCGGCAACATCGTGCCCTATAGCGGCCCGGCCTCGGCCTATGGCTCGGTCGGCAAGGCGATGACGGCCGTGTTCAAGAAGGTCAATGACGAGGGCGGCATCAACGGCCGCAAGATCAACTTCATCTCCTATGACGACGCCTACTCGCCGCCCAAGACGGTCGAGCAGGCGCGCAAGCTGGTCGAGAGCGACGAGGTGCTGTTCCTGTTCGGCGTGCTCGGCACCGCGCCCAATACGGCGATCCAGAAATATCTCAACGCCAAGAAGGTGCCGCAACTGTTCGTCGCGACGGGCGCGACCAAATGGAACGAGCCCAAGACCAATCCGTGGACCATGGGCTGGCTGCCGAGCTACCAGTCGGAGGCGAGGATCTACGCCAAATATCTCACCGCGCAGCAGCCGACCGGCAAGATTGCGGTGCTCTACCAGAACGACGACATGGGGAAGGACTATCTCAAGGGCCTCAAGGACGGCCTCGGCGATTCCTCCCGCCTGGTGCTGGAGGAGAGCTACGAGATCGCCGAGCCGACGGTGGAGTCGCACATCGTCAAGATGAAGTCGGCGAACCCCGACATCGTCGTGTTGTTCACGACGCCGAAGTCCGGCGCCCAGGCGATCAAGAAGCTCGGCGAGATGAGCTGGAAGCCGCTCACGATCATCTCCAACGTCAGCGCCTCGACGGCGGCCGTGATGCGCCCGGCCGGCGTCGAGAATTCGCAGGGCGTGATTTCCGCCGCCTACGCCAAGGATGCCTCCGATCCGCAATGGGCCAATGACCCAGGCCTCGGCGCGTTCCGCGAGTTGCTCGCCAAATATCTGCCGGAAATCAACCCCGTGGATTCGTCGGCGCTGACCGGCTACAACATCGCCACCACGATGGTCGAGGTGCTGAAGCGATGCGGCGACGAACTGACCCGCGCCAATGTCATGAAGCAGGCGGCAAGCCTGAAGCAGTTTGCGCAGGGCGGGCTGCTGCCCGGCGTCACGCTGACCACAGGTCCCGACGATTTTCAGCCGATCGAGCAGCTGCAGCTGATGCAGTTCAAGGGCGAGCGCTGGCAGCTGTTCGGCGAGGTGATGAGCGGCGAGCTGAAATAGGGTCTGTGCGGCACGCGGGCGGCGCCGCATGACCAGCCGCCGTCCGCTGTTGCGTGCGATCTTCGACGCCGCGGTCGCCGCGGCGCATCCCGACGTTGTGCTGCCGGGCTTCCTGCCGGCGGCTCCCAAGGGGCGCATCATTTGTCTTGCTGCGGGCAAGGGAGCGGCGGCGATGGCGGTCGCGGCCGAGCGGCATTATCTGGACACGCTCGGGTTTGATCCCGCGAAACTGACCGGCATTGCAACCACCCGCCATGGCCATGGCGTGCCCAGCCGCCGGGTGAAGGTCATTGAAGCCGGCCACCCGATGCCGGACGAGGCGGGTCTCAAGGCGGCGGACGATACGCTGCAACTAGCCGCGACTGCCGAGGCCGACGATCTGATGCTGGTGCTGATCTCCGGCGGCGGCTCGGCGAACTGGGTGGCACCTGCCAATGGCGTGAGCTTTGCGCAGAAGCAGCAGCTGACCCGCGCGCTGCTGCGCTCGGGCGCGCCAATCGGCGAGATGAACGTGGTTCGCAAGCATCTGTCGCGCATCAAGGGCGGTCGGCTCGCCCGCGCCGGGCACAAGGCCGAGATCGTGACGCTCGCGATATCCGACGTGCCGCACGACGATCCATCGGCCATCGCTTCCGGCCCCACCGTGCCGGATCCGACCACGCTGGCCGACGCCCGCGCGATCGTCGCCAAATACAAACTCGAGGTCGACCCGGCGGTCGCCCGGGCGCTCGAGGATGCCGCCAATGAGAGCTGCAAGCCCGGCGATCCCGCCTTTGCCCGCGCTTCTTTCGAGCTGATCGCACGGCCCGCCAGCTCGCTGGAAGCGGCCGTGGCCAGCGTCAAGGCGGCGGGCTACGACGTGCTGGACCTCGGCGCCGACCTCGAGGGTGAGGCCCGCGAGGTCGCCGCCGATCACGCCAAGCTGGCGCGCGAGGCCCGCGCGCTCAGCCGCCGCATGGCGATCATCTCCGGCGGCGAGCTCACCGTCACCGTCCGCGGCCAGGGGCGCGGCGGGCCGAACCAGGAATATGCCCTGGCGCTCGCCGACCTGCTCAAGGACATGGACGGCGTGGCGGCGCTGGCCGGCGACACCGATGGCGCCGATGGCGGCGGTGGCAGCGCCTCCGATCCGGCCGGCGCGCTGGTCGATGCCGAGGTCATCGCGGCGATGCGGACGCTGAAGCTGGATCCGCAGGCCTTTCTCGCCAACAACGACGCCACTGCGTTCTTCGCAGCCACCGGCGGCCTGCTGCAGACCGGACCGACGCTGACCAACGTCAACGACGTCAGGGTGATCCTGGTCGACTGAGGGCGCCCGCGCCTTCAGAACTCCTCCGCGATCTTGGTCAGCATCGCCAGCAGCGCCTCGCGGCCATCAGGGCCGAGCAGCTCGTTCAGCCGCGCCTCGTGCTTCGAGACCACCAGCTTCTTGGCGCGGGCCAGCACGGCATGGCCCTTCTCGGTCAGCATCAGGATGTGGGAGCGTCGGTCATTGGCCGAGCGGACGCGGGTGCAGAGGTCGCGGCTCTCCAGGCTGTCGAGCAGGGATACGAAGTTCGGCCGGAGGATGCCGAGCGTATTGGCGATCTCGGTCTGGTTGCGCCCGGGATTGGCGTCGAGCAGCAGCAGCACGGAGAACTGGGCGGGCGTCAGCTGCAGCGGAGCGACGCAGTGCAGGAAGTCCTCGAAGACTTTCAGCTGCGCCCGTTTCAGCACATAGCCGAGCAGATCCGACAGCTCACCGAGCTGGACCGCTTGCGTCTCGTCGGCCGCTACGGCAGCTTCCTTGCGGCCTTCCCTCCTGCTGACGGGTTTGGCGCTATCGGCCATCACGGTCCGCCACATTCATCGCATTTGCTTCCATCCCTGGTCTCGAATGCCGCAGCCGGAACAGCGGTCTTGAGATTATAATCGATAATTGTTATCCACTATATCAAACACGGGCAGCCGAATTCAACTGCCCCGACCAGCGGCTGGCGCACGGCGCCGTCCGCACCCGGTCATCACAGAGGGGGAGCGTCCTGTCTTGAACACAACGATCTTGCTGTTCCTGTTGCAGGACGGCATTACCAACGGCGCGATCTACGCCCTGCTCGGGCTGGCGCTGGTGCTGGTATTCGCCGTCACTCGCGTCATCCTGATCCCACAGGGCGAATTCGTCACCTACGGCGCGCTGACCTATGCCTCGCTCGCCGCCGGCCGCATGCCGGGCACGGCCAAGCTCGCGGTGGTGATCGGCCTCGTCGCCTTTGCCTTCGATCTCTATGCGATGCGCAAGACGCTGCACGTGCCGAGGATCGCGCGCGCCTTCGGCCTCAACCTCGCCTTTCCGGTGGCCGTGCTGCTGGCAACCATGTGGGTCGCCGACCAGCGCATGCCGGCCGGCGTGAGCCTCGTGCTGTCGCTGCTGATCGTCGCCTCCATCGGCCTGTCGCTCTACCGCATCGTGTTCCAGCCGCTCGCCCACACCTCGGTGCTGGTGCTGCTGATCGCCTCGGTCGGCGTGCACCTCGCGCTGCAAGGCCTCGGCCTGCTGTTCTTCGGTGCCGAGGGCCAGCGCGGCCCGACGCTCTTGACCGCCAGCGCGACGCTCGGCTCGCTGCGCTTCACCGGCCAGGGCATGGCCGTCTACGGCATCACGATCGCCTTCATCGTCGGTCTCTGGCTGTTCTTCGGCCTGACCCTGTACGGCAAGGCGCTGCGCGCCACCGCCGTCAACCGGCTCGGCGCCCGCCTCGTCGGCATCCGCACCACGCTGTCCGGCCAGATCGCGTTCCTGCTGGCCTCCACCATCGGCGCGCTCTCCGGCATCCTGATCGTTCCGATCACCACGCTCTATTACGACACCGGCTTCCTGATCGGCCTCAAAGGCTTCATCGCCGCGATCATCGGCGGCCTGATCAGCTATCCGCTCACGGCGGTCGCGGCGCTGGTCGTCGGCATCGTCGAGGCGTTCTCCTCGTTCTACGCCTCGAACTTCAAGGAAGTCATCGTCTTCACGCTGCTGATCCCGGTCCTGCTGCTGCGTTCGCTCGCCGCGCCCGCGGTCGAAGAAGAGAAGGATTGAGCCGTGCGCGAGCGTTGGCCTCTCATCGTCTTTGCCGTCATCGTTGCGGCGATCCCGTTCATCCCGGGCGTGCCGCCGTTCTGGATCGTGCTGCTCGACAATATCGGCCTGTCCGCGCTGGTCGCGATGGGCCTGGTGCTGCTCACCGGCGTCGGCGGCCTCACCTCGTTCGGCCAGGCCGCCTTCGTCGGCTTCGGCGCCTATACCACGGCGGTGCTGTCGGCGCAGTATGGCGTCTCGCCCTGGCTGACCCTGCCGCTGTCGCTGCTGGTGTCCGGCCTTGCCGCCGTGCTGCTCGGCCTCGTCACGGTCAGACTGTCCGGCCACTATCTGCCGCTGGGCACGCTCGCCTGGGGCCTTGGGCTCTACTACCTCTTCAGCAAGCTTGCCTTCCTCGGCCGCAATGACGGCATCTCGGGCATCCCGCCGCTGTCGATCGGCAGCCTCAGGATGCTCGATCCCGGCACGATCTATTTCGCGATCTGGGCCGCCGTGCTGATCTCCGCGCTGCTGACGATGAACCTGCTGGACTCCCGCACCGGCCGCGCCATCCGCGCGCTGCGTCGGGGCCACATCGCCGCGGAAGCGTTCGGCGTGTATTCGCCGCGCGCCAAGCTGCTGGTGTTCATCTATGCGGCGGTGCTCGCCGGTCTGTCCGGTTGGCTCTATGCGCACTTCACCCGCGCGGTAAACCCGACCCCGTTCGGCGCGCAGGCCGGCATCGAATATCTGTTTGTCGCGGTCGTCGGCGGCGCCGGCTATGTCTGGGGCGGCGTGCTCGGCGCTGCGATCGTCGTGATCCTGAAGGAAGTGCTGCAAAGCTACCTCCCGCTGCTGCTGCATGGCGAGGGCCAGCTCGAGACCATCGTGTTCGGCGTCCTCCTCGTCACCCTGCTGCAGCTCGCGCCGACCGGCCTGTGGCCGTGGCTGACTGCGCGGCTGCCGTTCAAGCCGCTCGCCAAGAAGCCGGACACCTCGCTCAAGTTGCCGGCGCGCGAGCGCTCCGCGACGACGCCGAACGTGCTGCTGCAGGTCGACAATGCGCGCAAACAGTTCGGTGGTGTGGTCGCGGTCAACAACGTCTCGTTCGACGTCCAGGCCCGCGAGATCGTGGCGCTGATCGGCCCCAACGGCGCCGGCAAGAGCACGACCTTCAACCTGATCACCGGCGTGCTGCCGCCGACCTCCGGCAACATCTCGGTGCTCGGCAAGGCTGTCGGCAACGCGCCGCCGCAGGACGTCGTCAAGCTCGGCATTTCCCGCACCTTCCAGCACGTCAAGTTGGTGCCGGACATGACGGTGCTCGAGAACGTCGCGATCGGCGCGCATCTGCGCGGCCATTCCGGCGCGCTCTCCAGCATGTTCCGGCTCGACCGCGGCGACGAGGCCAAGCTGCTGGCGGAAGCGGCGCGCCAGATCGAGCGCGTCGGGCTCGGCGACCAGATGCACCAGCTCGCCGGCTCGCTTTCGCTGGGCCAGCAGCGCATCGTCGAGATCGCCCGCGCGCTGTGCGTCGATCCGATGCTGCTGCTGCTCGACGAACCCGCCGCCGGCCTGCGCCACATGGAGAAGCAGCGCCTCGGGGCGTTGCTGCGCGAACTGCGCGCCGGCGGCATGTCGGTGCTGCTGGTGGAGCACGACATGGGCTTCGTCATGGATCTCGCCGACCGCATCGTGGTGCTCGACTTCGGCACCAAGATTGCCGAGGGCACACCAGCCGCGATCAAGACCAATCCCGAGGTGATCAAGGCGTATCTCGGAGCCACCGCATGAGCACCCTGCTGGAAGTCAGCGACGCCCACGTCTCCTACGGCAAGGTCGAGGCTGTCCGCTCGGTCTCGCTCACCGTGGCCGAGAACGAGATCGTCACCATCATCGGCGCCAATGGCGCCGGCAAGACGACGCTGCTGAGCGCCATCATGGGCGTGTTTCCGCTGAAGGGCCGTGTCGCGTTCCTGGGCGAGGACATGGCCCGGCTCGAGATCGAGGACCGCGTCGCCCGCGGCCTCTGCCTGGTGCCGGAGCATCGCGAGCTGTTCGCGACCATGAACGTGGAGGACAATCTGCAGCTCGGCGCCTTCAGGATGTCCAAGGCACATGCGGCCCGTGGCTTCGAGCACGTCTACACGCTGTTTCCGAAGCTGAAGGAGCGGCGCAAGCAGCTCGCCGGCACGCTCTCCGGCGGCGAGCAGCAGATGCTGGCGATGGGCCGCGCGCTGATGGGCTCGCCCAAGATGCTAATGCTCGACGAGCCGAGCCTCGGTCTGGCGCCGATCATCGTCGCCGGCATCTTCGAGATCGTCGCCAAGCTGCGCCAAGAAGGCGTCTCGGTGCTGCTGGTCGAGCAGAACGCCAAGGCGGCGCTGAATGTCGCCGACCGCGCCTATGTGATGGAGCTGGGCGAGTTCGTGCTCAATGGCAAGGCGAGCGAGATCGCGACCGACCCGCGCGTCGCGGCGAGCTATCTCGGCTTTGCCGAGGCGGCCGCGAGCTGAGCCGGATGGCGAGAGGATGAGGCGCTGTCTCAGGATGGCGCCTCCTTCGACAGCAGGAAGTCGACCATCACGCGCTCCAGCGCCCGGTACATATCCGTGCCGGTTGCCGTCAGGCAGCCGCGCGCACGCGCGGCGGCGATGAACGGCGAGACTTCCGGCTTGGTGATGACGCAGCCGCAATAGGCTGACGCGCTGACGGTCGCCATGTCGACCGGCAGGGGATCGCCGGGCTGCATGCCGGCCGGGGTCGCATTGGCGACCATGTCGAATCCGCCGGCATCGGTGCTGCCGATGACCGCGCGGCCCTTGCCGCGCTCATTGAGGCGCGCGATCAGCGCATCGCGACGGCCCGGATCGCTGTCGTGAATGGCGAGTTCGCGCACGCCGGAATCGATCAGCGCGAGCGCGATCGCCGAGCCGGCGCCGCCTGCTCCGATCTGCAAGGCGCGAACGCCAGCGGGATCGAATCCCGCAGCCTTTGCCGCACCGACGAAGCCGAGGCCGTCGACCATGTCGCCGTGCCACCCGCGGCTTGCAACGCGGCGCATGAGGTTCACGGCGCCGATGAAGTGGGCGCGCTCGGTCGCGGTCGTGCAGGCCCGGTAGCAGGCGAATTTATGCGGGATGGTCGCGACGATGCCGTCGAGATTGTTGACTCGCGTCATCGTCGCGATGAAGGCAGCGAGATCGGCCGGCGCGACCTGGACCGCAACCAGGATCGCGTCGCTCTCGCGATCCGCGAAGGCTTCGCTGACACCGGCCGGCGCGCGCACCTGCGCGATGGGATCGCCGATGATGATGTGGAGCCGGGTGGCGCCGGTGGGTGCGAAGATCATCGCGGCCTCTCGGAAAACGACAAAGATTGTGGTTCAAATAGCCGAAAGGCCGGCTCACCGAGCCGGCCTTCCTGATTCGAAGCTATGGTCTGTCCGCTCACTTCGCGGGGACGTATTTGCCGTCCTTCACGGTCAGGATGATGCGGGCGCGGTCGTCGAGGCCGGAGCGGTCCTTTTCGGTGAAGTTGTAGACGCCCTGCGAGGCCGCAAGGTCCTTCTCGCTCAGCAGCGCCTGGCGGATCGCCTCGCGGAACTCCGGCGTGCCGGGCTTGGCGGTCTTCAGCGCCACCGGGATGACGCGCTTGAGGATCTCGAACGCATCGAACGAGTGGCCGGCGAACTGGCTGCGGCTGTTCGGGCCGTACTTGGCTTCATAGGCCTTGTTCAGCTCCATGCCCGGCTTCTTGGTCAGCGCGCTGTCGTCCTGCGTCTCCGGCGACATCACCGGACCCGAGGCCATGATCACGCCCTCCGCCGCCTTGCCGGCGATGCGGATGAAGTCCATGCTCGCCGCGCCATGCGTCTGATAGATCAGGCCGGTGTAGCCGCGCTCGCGCAGCTCGGTCTGCGGCAGCGCCGCCGCGGTGCCGGAGGCGCCGACCAGGATGGCATCCGGATTGGCGGCGACCAGCTTCAGCACCTGGCCGGTGACCGAGGTGTCGGGACGCGCAAAGCGCTCCTCGTCGGCAATGGTGATGCCCATCGGCACGGCCTGGTTCTTGAGGTCGTTGAACCAGAGATCGCCGTAGGAGTCGGAATAGCCGATATAGCCGACGGTCTTCACATTATGCGCCTTCATGTGCTCGTACAGCACCTTGCCCATGATCGGCACCGGCTGCGGCATCACCACGGACCATTTCGCACGCTCCGGCGTGACCGGGAACGGCGCCAGGCCGAAATGCGGAATGCCGGCTTCGCTGGCGACGTTGGACACCGCGATGGTCGGCGGGGTCAGGGCCGAGCCCATGATGATGTCGGCCTTGGATTCCGTCACGAAGCGGCGGGCGTTGGTGGTCGCCGTGGTCGGATCGCCGCCGTCGTCGAGCACGATCACCTTCAGCGGCACGCCGCCGATCTCCTTCGGCACGAACTCCAGCGCATTGCGCTCGGGGATGCCGAGCGCCGCGCCCGGACCCGTCGTGGTCGTGGTGATGCCGATGGTGATCTCGCTGGTCTGCGCCAGCGCCGGGGCCGACGCGAGCATCGCGATGACGCCAGCCGCCGCCAGATAGGCCTTCCTCATAAAATCCTCCCTCAATCTTTTCGGTTCAGCTCGTGATCCGCCGATCCTGTTTGCATCCCGCCCCTTGTCCGGGGCGCCTTCCAACACGGCCGGCCGATATGTGTCCAAACGTGATCATAGCATTGAACACGAGAAGATCACTTCTCACCATCCGACCAAAGCACGACAGCTGAACATCCTTAAGACGGCCGCATGTCGCACCTATTCCAGCCTCATCCTCCGAGAAACCTGGCTCGCATCTCCTCCGGAAACGGCGCCGATTTCAGCTTGTCCGGGTCAGCCGGATCACGCCCAACCAGCACCCGCGTCTCGAACCCTTCGATCGCCAGCGCCTCGCCCTTGAACACCTTGTGGATGACGTCGAACGAGGAGCGCTTGATGCTCTCGATCCGGCTCTCGATCGTGATCCAGTCGCCATAGGTCGAGGGGATGTAGAACTTGGCGCGGGTGTCGACCATGGGGATGCCGACCAGTCCATAGCGGCGGACGATGTCCTGCTTGGAAAAGCCGGCCGCCTCGAACATCACCGAGGTCGCATCGTCGAACATCGCAAAGTAGCGCGGATAGTAGACGATGTTGGCGGGATCGCAGTCGCCCCACTGGATCTGCACGTCGCGGCGGTTGACGAACATGTTCTTAGCCTCGCTCTACGCCACGGCGGCAGTGCGCCCCCTCTCCCCGTCCTTCACGGGGAGAGGGGCGGGGTGAGGGGCAGCCACGAGCACCAGACTCGCGGAGAGCCCCCTCACCCGGATTGCATCTGGCGATGCAATCCGACCTCTCCCCGCGCGCGGGGAGAGGTTGAGAGCGAGCTCTTGGCGACCAGTGGTGTGCATCATACCGACTACGCTTCACCTTTTTTTGAGGCGGTGGGCACGCTGCGCTTTGCCCACCCTACGGCTGCGGATCTCTCCGTTGTCATTCCGGGGCGCGCGAAGCGCGAGCCCGGAATCCATGTCTCCACCGAACCAGAGGCCAAATGGATTCCGGGCCCGACGCTTTCGCGTCGTCCCGGAATGACGCCTATGTGGACGTCGGCGCGCGGCACTTACTTCGGCGCCATGCGCAGCGAGCCGTCGAGGCGGACGACTTCGCCGTTGAGGTAGGGGTTCTCGACCATGTGCAGCGCGAGCGCGGCGAATTCGTCGGCGTGGCCGAGCCGGCGCGGGAACGGGATCGCGGCGGCGAGCGAGTCCTGGGCCTCCTGCGGCAGGTTGGCGAGCAGCGGGGTCAGGAACAGGCCAGGCGCGATGGTCAGCACGCGGATGCCGAACTGCGCCAGCTCGCGCGCGATCGGCAGCGTCATGCCGACGATGCCGCCCTTCGAGGCCGAGTAGGCCGACTGCCCGATCTGGCCGTCATAGGCGGCCACCGAAGCCGTATTGATGACGACGCCGCGCTCGCCGGTCGCCTGCGGCTCCAGCTTGGTCATGCCGTTGGTGACCAGACGCAGCATGTTGAACGAGCCGATCAGATTGACCTTGATGACCTTCTCGAAATCGGACAGCGCCATCGGGCCGTCGCGGCCGACGACGCGCTTGGCGACGCCGATGCCGGCGCAGTTCACCAGCACGCGCGGCTGCTGGCCGAGCGCCTTGACGGCCTCGGCGACGCCGGCTTCCGCGCCCGCGGCGTCGGAGACGTCGCAGACCACGGAGACGCCGTTGATCTCGGCCGCGACCTCGGCCGCCAGCTTGGCGTTGAGATCGAACACGGCGACCTTGGCGCCCTGCGACGCGAGCTTGCGGGCGGTGGCGGCCCCGAGGCCGGAGGCGCCGCCGGTGACGATGGCGGCCTGATCCTTCAACAACATGTCGTTTCTCCCTTGAATGCTCAGGTCAGCGGGCCAGGATGACGTCGTCGTCCGGCGCCGCAGCGTAGATGCGCTCGATCAGGTCCTTGCGGTTCTCCAGCACGGCGCGCTGGTTGATCGAGCCCTTGTCGGTGACCTCGCCCTTGTCGATGGACAGCGGCAGGCCGAGCAGCACGGCGCGCGCGATGCGGGTCGACGAGCCGGTCGCGGTAGCCAGGAACTTCGTGAACCGCTCCCGGAATGCTTCCCGGATCAGGGGATCGGCAGCGGTCGCGGCGAGGTCGTCGAACGGCAACGTCGCATTGATCAGGCGGCAGCCGTCGAGATCGAGCACGACGATGGCCGCAATCTCGTCCCGGTTGATGCCGGCAATGATCACGTCGCGCGCCAGCGGCGCGCAGGCCGCGACGAAGCGCGCCCTGAGAGGACCGACCGAGACCCAGGTGCCGGATGCGAGCTTGAAGTCCTCGGCGACGCGGCCGTCGAAATCGAAGCCGGCGTTGAAATCGTTGGGGTCGACGGGCTTCAGCGCGTCGCCCATCTGATAGTAGCCTTCCGAGTCGAACGCTGCGGCCGACACCTCGGGCAGGCGCCAATAGCCCGGCGTGACGTTCGGGCCCTTGGCGCGCACTTCCATCTTGCCGTTGTTCGGCACCAGCTTGGCCTCGTTGCCCGGCACGGGAAGGCCGACATGGCCGGATCGGCTGGTGCGCGGATTGACCGACATGAAGAACGGCGCGGTCTCGGTCGAGCCGAGGCCGGTCAGCATCGGCACGCGATATCCCGTCTCGGCCACGGAGAGCTCGTCGAGCTCGTTCCAGACGTGCGGGGCAAGAGCTGCGCCGGAGAAGAACATCGCGTGCAGCCGCTTGAAGAAGGTCTTCCGCAGGCCCGGGTCCTCGCGGAAATACGGCAGTAGCGACTCGTAGCCCTTGGGGACGTTGAAGTAGACCGTCGGCGAGATCTCGCGCAAGTTGCGCACCGTCTCCTCGATGCCGCCGGGCACGGGCTTGCCCTGGTCGAGATACATCGAGCCGCCGTTGAACAAGGTCAGGCCGATGTTGTGGTTGCCGCCGAACGTGTGATTCCACGGCAGCCAGTCGATGATGACGGGCGGCTCGTCCTTCAGGAAGGCCAGCGTCTCGCGGATCATCACCTGGTTGGCGCAGATCATGCGCTGGGTGTTGATGACGGCCTTCGGATTGCCGGTCGAGCCCGAGGTCAGCAGGAATTTCGCGATCGTGTCGGGACCGATCTTGTCATTGATAGCGTCGAGGCCGGGGAACAGCGGCGAGGCGATGAGATCGGCGAGCATCGTGATCTTGCGACCCGGCACCGCGCCGAACGACGCCACGATCTCGGTGCCCTCGGGCACGTTGGCGACCAGCGCGTCGGCGAACTTGTCGGCGTCGTCGACGAAGACGAGGCCCGGCGTCAGCAGCTTCATCAAATAGGCGAGCTTGCCGAAGTCGCGCGACACCAGCGAATAGGCCGGGGAGACCGGGCAGAACGGCACGCCGGCATAGAGCGAGCCGAATGCCACCAGCGCATGGTCGATCGAATTGCCGGAGAGGATCATCACCGGACGATCCGGCGACAGGCCGCGGGCGAGCAGGCCCGAGGCGATGTGCCGGCTTGCCGCCAGCAACGTGCCATAGCTCAGCTCGCGCCAACCCTCGGGGCCGACGCGTTCGGCCATGAACACGCGCTCCGGCGCTTCCTTGGCGAAGTGGTGCAGCCGGTCGGTGATCCGCCGCGGGAAGTCGCCGAGCGGCCGCGTCGGCCGGAGATAGATGGTGCCGTCGTCACGGCGCTCGACGTTGACGACGGGATCGTTGAAAGAGATCGCGCGCAACGGATGAACACTGGCGCTGCGCGCCGTGTTGTCCGTCCCTCCCTGTGTGCTTGTTCTTGTTTGTGCGGTCATGTCACGTCGGCTTCACTTTTGCGGTCTTGTGATCGAGGAAGGCGCGGATACGACTCTTGGCCTCCTTGTCGCTCTGCGCGACGGTGGCCATCAGCGATTCCATCAGCAGCCCGGTCTGCGGATTCGCCTCGGCGATCATCGGCAAGGCCTGCAGCACGGCGAAGTTCGTCAGCGGCGCGTTGCCCGCGATCTTGGCCGCTAGCTCCAGCGCCTTGGTCATCGAGGCACCGGCGTCGACGAGATATTGCGCGAAGCCGTAGGACGAGCCTTCGGTGGCCGAGTAGACGCGGCCGGTCAGCATCATGTCCATCATGCGGGCGACGCCGATCAGGCGCGGCAATCGGACCGAGCCGCCGCCGCCGACGAAGATGCCGCGCTGGCCCTCGGGCAGCGCGAAATAGGCCGAGGGCTCGGCGACGCGAATATGCGCGGCGCAGGCGAGCTCGAGGCCGCCGCCGATGACGGCGCCCTTCAGCGCGGCGATCACCGGCACGCGGCAATATTGGATGCGGTCGAACACGCGATGCCACATCTGCGAATGCTGGAGGCCTTCGGTGGCGTCGCGCTCGCGCAACTCGGACAGATCGAGGCCGGAGGAGAAATTGTCGCCGAGGCCGTGGATCACGACGCAGCGGACGTCGTCGGGCAGGCTCGTGAAGCAGTCGCCGATCGCGAGGATGATGCCGTCATTGAGCGCATTGCGCTTGGCGGGACGGTTGAGCCCGATCGTCAGGACGGCGCCCTGCTGTTCGATCTGCAGCAGAGACGGATCGCCCGCTGGCGTGGCGGTGTCGGCGTTTCCCATCGCTTGATTGTGTCCTGTTCAGAATAGTTATGTTTTATAACGATCTCGGCAGGAGTCAATAAGCGGCGCCTGAGATCGTGTTGTGCAATGCAAAATGGACGGTGCCTCGAATGAACTACATGAGGCGTGCGGGCGGCATCGTAAGACGCATCAGCGCAAAGGCAAATGACATGATGCGGCATTCCCGCGGCGAATTCGCGCCCGGGTTTGCTGATCTCGTTCACCCTCTGGTGCAGAGGGCGCAGGGAAGGCCAGGCGCCGACTGACGCCTGCGGCCCGCCTGCGAAAAAAATGCAGGCGGCAGGTACCACAGGTGCAGCCGGAGAACGCCCGGCCTTCCCTGCGCGATGGTCTTCACGCTTATACGCAGTCTGCCTGGTGCGCCGGGCTTGTTGGCCACCATTCGCGACAATGCTTACGCATTGCGCGGGACACCAGCATCGGGGTGCCAGCACGCTGCGACTTCACGTCCGCGTCACGCCGTTCGTCCGCGCGAGCAAAGCCCACGCTGCGGCATGATCGCGGCCACCGCTCCCCGCCCCGCGTGTCGTGACGATCGCGCGCAACGCCCCTCGGCTTGGGACGGGATGGGGGGAGATGATCACGATTTCCGATAAATCGCAAGATATTTTTATTTTACAGAATTCACAAACGGCGCCATCGGATCGACTTCACAGTCGCGACATATCTCCTCTCGTCATTCCGGGGCGCCCGCAGGGCGAGCCCGGAATCCATAACCACCATCGGGAGTATGGATTCCGGGCTCGTGCCGCTTCGCGGCCCGCCCCGGAATGACCCGTGGATGGGTCGACGATCTCACTCATCTAACGGCTTACTCACGCCTGGCCAGGGCGTCGAATGATCCAATGCACGATCGAGGTGATGCATCGGCCCGATGCCAGGGCTCTGCGCCGGCTCCGCAAATGAACGGCCGACAACGTCGCATTCAGGGTGGCTTCAATGCGCACGCCGTAGAACGTCTGCCGTCACCACACTTCCCAATGGAGGGGACCATGGTTTCGCTGAAGAATTCTCTTGCTGGCGGCGTTGCCGCGCTTGCCGTGACCGCCACCCTGCTCGCCGGCGCGGCGCCGGCTCAGGCGCATGACGGGCGCAATGCGGCGCTGATCGGTGGTCTCCTGGTCGGCGCTCTCGTCGGCGGCGCCATCGCGTCGGAAGCGCAAGCCTATGAGCCGGCTCCGGTGTACCGGTCCCACTACCGCGACGCGGCGTATGACGGCTACGGCTACGAGCGTTACCGCTACGTGCCGGCGCGCCACTACCGCAATTGCGACCACGACGGCTACGGCCGGGCGTCGAGCTGGGACGACGAGGATTAGTCGCCGGCCTTGCCGAATACGAAGCTGTTGCGACGAACGACCCGGTCAGCCAATAGCTCCGTCATGCCCGGGCTTGTCCCGGGCATCCACGTCGTTCTACGCATGCCGGAGGACGTGGATGCCCGGGACAAGCCCGGCCATGACGACGTGGAGACAGGCGACCGCCAAACTCAGGCCGCCTGATGCGATCGCACTACGCAAGCAGCCGGGCCTACAACACCACGTGCACGTCGATGATGACGCGGTCCGCGTGCCGCGCCGCCGAGCCGATGAAGACGTGCTCCATCAGCCAGCGATATCTGTCGTGGCCGGTCTCGAAGCGCGGGTGGGTGCGGAAGTAGATCCGTTTGGGATCGACAGCCTCGCCGCGCTTGAGCTTCTGCAAGAGGTCGACCGGCCCGAAGCGGATGCCGCGGTTTTCGACATAGATGGTGGCGCCGTCGTCGGTCTCGAAGGCGTATTTGGCCTCGAGGTCGATCAGCTCGTTGGGGCGGATGACCTGGAAGTCGGCGCCGAAATTGCAGATCCGGCCGCTGACGCCCTCTCCGTTCAGGCCGGGCCCCTTCACCTCTCCGCCATGGATCGGGATGATCCGGCGCACGCCGATGCCGGTTTCGCCGGCCGAGGTGACGGCGCCGATCATCACGGTGAGGGTGAAGACGTAGCGGGTCTCGAGAGCGGGCGTCGTCATCAGCGGGCCATTTGTTGCGGAAGCCAGGTGGCGAGCAGCGGGAAGGCGATCAGGATCACCAGCCGGATCAGGTCGGTGGCGACGAACGGCAGCACGCCCTTGAAGATGGTCGAGAACGACACGTCCTTGACCACGCTCTTGATGACAAAGACGTTCATGCCGACCGGCGGATGGATCAGGCCGAGCTCGACGGTCATCACGATGATGACGCCGAACCAGATCGGATCGAAGCCGAGATGCTGGATGACAGGGAAGATGATCGGCACGGTCAGGATGATCATCGCCATGGCATCCATCAGGCAGCCGAGCACGAGATACATCACCATGATCAGCGCCAGCACGCCATACGGCCCGAGGCCGAGGCCGGTGAGGAACTCCGTCACCTTCTGCGGCGTCTGCGTCACCGTGAGGAAGTAGCCGAAGATCAGCGCGCCGATCAGCACCGTGAACACGGCAGCCGCCGTGCGCGTCGCCTGCAGCAGCGAGGCCAGGATCTTCTCCTTGTCGAGCCGCCCGGTGAACACCCCGATCAGGAACGCACCGGTGGCGCCGACGCCGCCGGCCTCGGTCGGCGTAAAGCGCGGCAGGAAGGGCAGACCATAGAGACCGCCGATCACGAACAGGAACAGCAGCATCGGCGCCCAGATGCCTTTCAGACCCTTGATGCGCTCGGACCACGGCGGCGCCTCGCCCTTCGGCAGGAAGTCCGGCCTGACGCGGCCGATCACCGTGATGGTGATCATGTACATGGTCATCGCCAGGAGCCCCGGAATGATGCCGGCGATGAACAGCTTGCCGATGTCCTGCTCGGTGATGATGCCGTAGACCGCGAGCACCGTCGACGGCGGCAGCATCGCGCCCAGGGTGCCGCCGGCGGCGATGACGCCGGTGGCGAAGGATTGCGGATAGCCGAAGCGGCGCATCTCGGGATAGGCCACCGCGGAGAACGTCGCGGCGGTCGCCACCGACGAGCCGCAGATCGCGGCGAAGCCGCCGCAGGCCGCCACCGTCGCGATGCCGAGGCCGCCTCTAAGATGACCGACGAAGCCGTTGGCGGCGCGGAACAGCTCGCGGCTCATGCCGGAGTTGGACACGAACGTTCCCATCAGGAGAAACATCGGGATCACGCCGAACGTGTAGTCCGTGACCGTGCGCATCGAGGTCTGGCCGACCAGCTTCAGCGCCGCCGTGCCGTTGACGAGATAGGCAAAGCCGGAGACGCCGACGAGCCCCATCGCCATGCCGACGGGCACGCGCAGCAGCATCAGCGCGAACAGCGCAACGAAGCCGATGACGGCAACCGCATCCGTGCTCATGCGGCGCTACTCCGTGGGCTTGACGTGAGGGTCATGAATCTCCTCGGGGTGGAAGATCAGGCGATAGGTTCGGATGGCGATGAGAAGCACCGCCGAGACGTCGCCGATCCAGGCGATGGCGAAGAACGGCCAGGTCGGCATGTGCAGATCGTAGGTGAGGACGTTGTCCTCATAGGTGCCGCGCACCTTGTCGAACAGGGTCCAGGTCTGCACGGTGACGACGAACAGCAACACCAGCGTGGCGAAGATGTCGATCCAGCGCTGGTAGCGCGGGCCGACATTGCCCCAGATCAGATCGACCGTGATGTGGGTGCCGCGATACGACGTCGCAGCAATGCCCCAGAAGATCAGGATGCCGAGCAGCATGCGCCCGATGTCGAACGAGTCCGGGATCGCGTAGTTCATCGTGTTGCGCAGCAGCACCGACAGAAAGATGTCGAGCGCGACGATGCCGACGAAGAACGCGGCGATCCACTCGATCCCGTCGATGATCCGGTCCATGAAGGCGCGCTGCATGGCGTCCCCGTTCTAGCGTCAAAGGTCTGAGAGATTAAAGCGAGCTGCTGCGCAGCAGGCAGTGGGCCCCCTCGCCCCGCCAGGGCGAAGCGAAGCTTCGGTCGGGCGGGGAGAGGGTTGGGGTGAGGGGCAGCCGCCCGGCAACACGCGGATGGAGGGGTAGAGGTCCAGCCGCGAGCACTGCCCGTGCCGCTGCCCCTCACCCCAGCCCTCTCCCCGTGAAGAACGGGGAGAGGGGGCGCACCGTCTGCCGCGCAATAGCTTGGGTGACAATCAGACCTACTGCGCCAGCGCTTTGTACTTGGCGAGCGAGGCCTTCAGCTCGGTCATGGCGGCGTCGGCGTCGATGCCGGTCTTCTTGACGCCGTCGGCCCAGGTCTTGAACAGCGGCTCGGAGGCCTTCTTCCAGGCAGCGGTCTGCTCCGGCGTCAGCTTGTAGACCTCCTGGCCGGACTCGGCCTTGATCTTGTCCACGCCGGCGTCCTCGAACTTGCCCCAGGGCTCGCCGACGCGGCCGGCCGCTTCCGTGTTGCAGTTGTCGTCGATCGCCTTCTTCTGCATCGCCGACATCTGGTTGTACTTGTCCTTGTTCATGACGAAGACGAAGGTCGTCACGTAGAACGGCGCGTCCATGTGATATTTGGTGACCTTGTCGACGCCGAACAGCACCAGCGATCCTGCCGGGAAGGTGACGCCGTCGGCGACGCCGCGCTCGATGATGTCGCGCACTTCAGGCGCGGACGACTGCACGTTGGTGCCGCCGAGCAGAGTGACGAAATTGGCGATCGTCGCATCCGCCGGGCGGATCTTCATGCCCTTGACGTCCTCGGGCAAGACGACCTTCTTGGTCCTCGTATGGAAGGCGGAGGGAGTATGGACGAAGGCGAGGCAATATTTGACGTCCTTCATCTCCTTCTCGGCGTACTTGCGATACCAGGCATCGAGACCTTCCGAGCCGCCCTTGGCGTCGGAGATCAGGAACGGCAGCTCGCCGGCGCCGATGATCGGGAAACGGCCGGGCTGATAGCCGGGGTTCACATAGGTCACGTCGGCGATGCCGTCACGCGCCATGTCGTAATGGTCGAATGCCTTGCCGAGCTGCTGGGCCGGGAACACCTTGCCCTTGATCGTGCCGCCGGAAGCCTTCTCGACCGACGCGGCCCAGTCCTCCAGCGCCTTTTGCAGCGGATGGCTCGCCGGCACCCAGTGGGAAATCTTCAATTCGAACGTCTTGTCCTGCGCAAGAGCGGGAGTCACACCGGCAGCCAGCGCCAACGCCAGAAGCGTCTTCCTCATCGAATCGTCTCCTTCCATCGGTTGAGCCTTCGAGGGCCCTTTGCTTCATTGTTATAGCATATAAGCATCATTGCAAGCGTGACGGCAGGCTTGCCACCGCTGCACGCGCCAAGCGGAGCCTGTCGCTGCGGCCGGCGTCAGTATGGCAGACGAAAGTTGCAGGTGCACGATTTTTCCTTAACACGTTAAGGATTTACACTGCACCCAAAATTGTGCGATGTCATCGACACACCATGAGATTGCTCCATGCGCCTGACCGCCAAGCTCCGACTGCGACATCATGCGCGCGGTCCGTCTCCGCGTCGGCGCGCAACGTTTCAAACATCGGCGCAAAAGTCGTTTGAAACTTTGTAGGCGGTGCAAAACGCGCGCAGACATCGTTGACTGTAGACATCACCAGCAATGATCGAGACGCGCATGAGCAGCATTCCCGCCGGATTCGAACCGCATTTCCGCAAGAGCCCGTTCACCGATCCATGGGAGCCGCTCTATGCCAGGAAGACCGACAAGGCCGTCATCCTCGGGCTGCGCCTCGCCAAACCGCATACCAATTCGCGCGGGCTGATCCATGGCGGCCTGATCGCGTCGCTCGCCGACAATGCGATGGGCTACAGCTGCGCCCAGGCGCTGGGCTGGGAGGTGTCCCTGGTCACGATCAATCTCGCGGTGGATTATATCGGCAGCGCCGGGATCGGGCAGTGGCTCAGCGTCGAGAGCGACGTCATCAAGAGCGGGCGGACGGTCTCGTTCGCCCATTGCCTCGTGCGCGCCGACGACGTCGTGATCGCGCGGGCCAATGCCACCTTCCACGTCACGCCGAAGCGGCATGACGCCCCTGCGTGACGTGATCACCCGAAGCGCCAGTTGCAGCTTTCCGTCACCAGATCGATGAAGGCGCGGACCTTGGCCGACAGCAGCCGCGAGCTCGGAAATACGATGTGGATCGGCAGCGGCGGCTGCTCGTATTTCGCAAGCACGCGCTTGAGGCGACCGCCATGCAGCGCCTCCTCGGCCTGATAGGCGAGCACCCGCGTCACGCCGCCGCCTGTCTCTGCGTATTGGATCGCGGCGTCGGCATTGTTGGTGACGAGCCGCGGACTGATCGGGATGCGCAGCTCGCGATCGTCCTTGACGAAACGCCAGTCCGGCCACGGGCCGAACTGGATGGTCTGGTGCCTGGCCAGCGCCTCCGGGGCCCGCGGCTCGCCATGCGCCTTGAAGTAGGCGGGCGCGCCCACCACGATCCGCCGCATGCTGCCGACCTGGCGGGCGACGAGCGAGGAATCGCCGAGATGGCCGATGCGTACGGCGCAATCGATGCCGTCCTCGACCAGGTTGATGATGCGGTCCTCCAGACGCAACTCCGCGGAGACGTCGGCATAACGGCTCAGATAGGCCGACATGACCGGGCCGACATGCAGGCGGCCGAAGCCGACGGGAGCGGAGACGACCAGCCGCCCGGCCGGTTGCAGCCGCTCGCTCTCGGCCGCCAGCTCCGCTTCCGCGAGGTCGGCGAGGATGCGACTGGCGCGCGCGAGGTAGCGCCGCCCGGAATCGGTGAGCGTCACCGAGCGCGTCGTCCGTTGCAGCAGGCGGACGCCGAGATGCGTTTCGAGCGCCGCGACCAGGCGGGTCACGGCCGAGGGCGACAGCTTCAGCCGGCGCGCCGCCGGCGCGAAGCCGTTGAGCTCGGCGACGGTGACGAACGCCTGCATGGCATCGATGCGGTCCATGGGATTATTGCAACATCCGCAACGATCCAGTGTCAAGCCGCCTGATTATTTCTTGCGGGATTCCGGACCATATTCCGGTGCAGCGGCAGCCGCTGCCGCATCGACAGGGAGTCATTGCCATGACCCAGACAGCCATCCAACCGCCCATCGATGTCGTGTTCTCGCCGGCAGTGAAGGCGGTCCAAGCGCGCAAGGGGTCGCGCGAGAGCTATGCCCGGATGGAGAGCCGCGGCTGGCGCCGCGAGGTCGACGCCGATCTCGCCGGCCGCCTCGCCGAGGCCACGAGCTTCTATCTCGCCACCGCCTCGGCCGACGGCCAGCCCTACATCCAGCATCGCGGCGGACCGAAGGGCTTTCTCAAGGTGCTCGACAGCCGCACGCTGGCGTTCGCCGACTACAGCGGCAACCGGCAGTACATCACGCAGGGCAATCTGTCGGAGAATGCGCGGGCGTACATCTTCGTGATGGACTACGCGCACCGGCGGAGGGTGAAGATCTGGGGCACGGCGCGCGTGGTCGAGGATGATGCCGCGCTGACGGCGTCCTTGATGCCCGGCAATTATCGGGCGCGGCCGGAGCAGGTCATCCTGTTCACGATCGAGGCGTGGGACACCAACTGCCCGCAGCACATTCCACAGAAGTTCGACGCGGCTGACGTCGCGGAAGCACTGGCCGTTCGGGACGCGAGGATTGCAGAGCTCGAGGCCGAGGTGGCGCGGTTGAAGGGCGAGGGTGCAGCCGCGGTCTGAGTCCTGCGCCTGACAGGCCGCGAATTTGCTTCCGTCGTTCCGGGTTCAAGGCCCAAAGGCCTCGCCCCGGAACGACGGCGATGGTCACAGAGTGGCTCAGGCGGCTTCCGCCGCCCGGCTCCAGTCGAACTCCGGAAAATACTGCGTCATCATGCGATCGGCATAGGCCACCAGATTGCCGAAGCCCTCGGTGCGCCGGCGCAGCTCGGAGTCGAAGAACGGCGTCAGGATGCCCGCGATGACCGCGAACGCCGTGGCGTCGGTGCCGCAGGGACGATCGCCCATCAGATAGGGCTGATCGCCGAGCTGCACCGACAAGGCGCGCAACGAGCGTGCGGCAAGATCGATGTCCTCGTCGGGCGCATGACGGCCCAGCCCGGAAATCAGGTAGTTCTCGGCGACGCGAAACTGCGCGTCCTCGCGCAGCTTGTCACGTCTGTCGGCGGGCGCGCCGTCGAAGAAATGCGCCGGGCCCTTGGCGAAGTTGACAGGATCGACCCAGCGCGCGCCGACGAGTGCAAAATACAGATGATGCTCGATCATGCGCTCGAACGCCCAGGCCTGCGCCCGCGCGCGCACGTCGAGCCCGGCATCGAAGTCGAAGCCGTAGCGCCGCTCGATATGGGCGCGGATGAAGGTGGAGTCGGCGACCAGCGCGCCGCCATCGTCGATGAAGGGCAGCTGCCCCTTGGGCGACGCCGGCGGCATCGCCCGTTGTTTCCGATAGGCCAGCCCCGCCATCTTCAGCTGCACCTCCGTCTTGGTGACGAAGGGGCTGATCTCCGGCAGGCCGAAGCCCGCGCCTAAACCAAACAGCGCAATCATGACAGCACTCCCGACTTCCTGAGCAGTCGGCGGAGGCTACGCACATGCTGCTGCCACCATGGTGTCAGCAGCGGCAGTAGCGAGCTGGCAAGGCCCAGGCCATAAAGCATCATCATCGACATCACCCCTTCAATCTCGTTGTTGGCCCGGTATAAGGACAGGCTGCTGCCAGCATCCTGTCAGCAGCGGCGGGGTGATCGCTTCCGCAGGACCCACCATGAGACGCGCCGACCGGCTGTTCCAGATCATCCAGGTGCTGAGACGCACGCGCCGCCCGCTGACGGCGGATGCGATCGCGGCCGAGCTGGAGACGTCGAAGCGCACGATCTATCGCGACATCGCCACTTTGATCGGCCAGCGCGTGCCGATCCGCGGCGAGGCCGGCATGGGCTACATCCTGGAGAAGGGTTTTGATCTGCCGCCCCTGATGCTGACGCCGGACGAGATCGAGGCTGCCGTGCTCGGCGCGCAATGGGTGGCGGCCAATGCCGATCCGGTGCTGGCGCGCGCGGCGGAGGATCTGATGGCCAAGATCGCCGACACCGTGCCGGAGCGGCTGCGGCCATTCGTGCTGGAGCCGGCGAGCCGCGCGCCGCGGCCGTGGAGCCGCGAGCCCGACCGCATCGACATGTCACGCACGCGCTCGCAGATTCATGAGGGCCGCAAGATCCGCTTACGCTATCGCGACGAGCAGGGCCGCGACAGCGAGCGCGTGATCTGGCCGATCGCGATCGGCTATCATGACGCGGTGCGGATCCTCGCCGCCTGGTGCGAGCTGCGCCGCGACTTCCGCAGCTTCAGGACGGATCGCGTGGTCGAAGCGGCCTATCTGGACGACAAATATCCCGAACGGCGCGAGGCGCTGCGCGCGAAATGGCGGCGCAGCCTGGTGTGGGAGGTTCCGAAGGATGTCTGAGCCGATGTCTGATCAGCTTGACGCCAGCCCTTGTCAAGGCTGTGGCGCCTGCTGCGCCTATTCGTCGAACTGGCCGCGCTTCACGATCGAGGAGGATGACGCGCTCGACCTGATCCCGCCCGAGCTCGTCAACGACAGGCTGTCGGGCATGCGCTGCGAGAACGACCGCTGCTGCGCGCTCGACGGCGAGATCGCACGCGCCGTGTCCTGCAGGATCTACGCAATTCGTCCGGAGGTGTGCCGCATTTGCATGCCGGGCGATGCCGAATGCGCGATGGCGCGGCGCAAGTTCGGCCTGCCTGCGCTGCCGTGAGGGAAAGGTCCGCTCACGCGGTGACAGGCGCGAGATCGTCGTCGAGGTCGTCGTCGAGCGGCGCCACCGCGGATAGCGGCTTGGTCGACAGCGAGATTGGCTTCTTGCTCGACAGCGGGCTCGCCCGCCCGCCGCTGCTGCCGCGGGACTGCGCGTAGAGCACGGTGCCGACGCGGCCGCCGAACTGCAGCAGATCCTGCTCGGTGCAGGTGGAGGCGATCGCCAGCGCCAATGAATGCAAATGGGTCCGCCGGTAGCAGAACAGCGCGAGCATGGCGCGGACATCGGCCGACACGCTCTCGACCAGTGCAGGCAGTCCGTTTGCATCGGCGCGATAGAGCGCACCGAGAAGTTCCTCGCCGACCGGGCAGGCATCGCTGTCGAAGGCACTACGGCTTGGAAGCATCTGTTGAATCCTCTTCAAGCGAGGATGCAGGGCGAATCGCTAATGCGGGGTTAACCATGTTCGACGGCGGGCATAGCGACCTGCGCAGCCGCGGCTCAGCCGTTGGCCGCCATGAAGATCGACAGCCCGAAGCCGGTGAGGTGATGCAGCGCCTGGTCGACGCCGATCAGTGTCCAGAACCAGGGATGCTCGAGGGTCATGCCGAAACGCGACGAGCAGATGCCCTTGATGCGGTCGATCGTGATGTGGATCGCGAAGTCGATCACCGCGACGAACCAGAACTTCGGCGCGACGATCAGGATCAGCACCATCGCCACGGCGAGATGGATCAGGCAGTGCACCAGCAACGGCAGCGCCCAGCCCTTCCGCTGATCCTTGCCATAAGCCATCCAGGCATTCTGCAGCACGAAGTCGCCAATGATGTGCTTGAAGGTGAGCAGCAGCATCCAGCCGACCAGCGCACCTACCGGAACCTGCGACGACAAAGCGGGGAAAGACAAAGCTGACGCTCTCGCTACGACCAATCCTTTGACGCACCGGGAACTGGAGGCGTTCAGCGCAATCTGATGAGAATACCCGGCCAATTCGACGCGTATGCGACGCTTATGACATCTCTGGTGGCGAATTGCACGCGAAAGGGAACCTGAAAGCGCACCCTGCTACCCTTCCCACATCTTCGACGAGAGGTAAGGTTACCTTCACCGGCGTTGGCCCTGCGCCTCCTGCGCCGTGCGGCGGCATTCATTCGGCGGCGTTGCTCTTCGGTTCCAGCGTCAGCGCCCGTGCACGGATCTGGGCGATGGTCCGCTTCAGGGCGCCCTGCCCCGGCTCCGCCAGCGCGACGGCGCGGGCCTCGGCGATGGCGGCGGCGAGATCTTGGATCGGCAGCACGCCATCGAAGGTCGGCTTGGCCAGGCCGTCGATGATGGCATGCCAATCCGCGAGCCCCTGCCGGTAGGCGTCGCCCTGTCCCTGGATCATCGTCGCCGTCGCGATCACCGCGGGAGCCGCCGCGGGCTGCTTGTCGAGCGCCCGGGCGATCATGTGCAGCCAGCGCTCGACCCAGGCCCGCTCCTCGCCATAGCGCACCGACTGCAGCCGCCAACGCCGCAGCCCGGCGATCAGCTTGAGCCGGCGAACCGCAAGCCGCGATCGGACCGAGAAGCGGACCTTGATGCGGCGGCGACCGAGCCAGCCGATCTGCTCGAAGCCGGTCAGCATCGAATCGGCGATGGCCTGCGGCAAGGCTCCGAGCAGTTCGTCGAGCCGAAACCGCCTGACATCGTCGGTGTCCCGCCCGCCCGGCCTGCGCCCCCGCTCCAGGCTCATCAATCTCAGTTGCGCGATCCGGATCGGATCCTCATAGGCCATGCGCGCCGCCAGCAACTGCGCGATCTCACACAGCGTGCCGACATCGAGGTTCGATCGACGAACGAACCGCTTGATGCGATCGACATAGAGCTGCGCGTAGCTGGCGCCCTGGTACTCCATCAGCAGATGAATCCCGTCGCTCACCGCCAGGGCAGCGGCCTCAGGCAGGCCATCGGGCAAAAAAGGCGGCTCGCCATCGTGGTCGCCGATGAAGTCGGCGAACAGATATCGCAGCGAGGACCGGACGCTTTCCACTGTGGTTCAGCCTCCCTGGATCACGCCGATTTCGACACGGGCGCAGCGGCTGCGGTCTGTTGCGCCAGCCGCCGCTCGAGCGTCTCGATGTTCTGGAACAGCCGGGCGCTGGCGAGGCGCAGGAAATAGAAGGCGAAAGCGGGGTTCTGGACGTAGAGCTGCTCGACCTGGTCGTAGGACACCGACAGGATCAGCCCGCCCTCCACGCATTCCAGCGTCTGCGTGCGCGTATTGGACGGCGAGATCATGCCGAACTCCCCGACGATGGCGCCGACCGGCAGCTCGATACCCGATTCGACCAGACGGAACCGGCCGCTGACGATGTAGTACATGCTGTCGGCCTTCTCGTCCTTGTAGAACAGGACCTCGCCGGGACCGCATTTGCGCTCGGTCATGAACGGCTTCAGCCACTCCATGGACAGGTCGCTGTTGACCGACTGCTTCACGTCGCGGACCAGCTGCAGCATCTGATGCAGGCGGTAGCTGTTGAGCGGCAGCAGCACGCCGTGCAGGATAAGAACCGGGTAGTTGTGCGTCGGCACCGCGGTCGCGATCAGGACGATGTTGGTAAGGATGGCGAACACCCGCAGCGGAATCATCGTCCGCATCGAGAGCGTGGCGACCACGAAGATCGATGCGAAGAGGCTGCCGGCGGCGCCTGCATGTTCGACCAGGTGTGAGGTATCCATCGGGATCAACCAGACCAGTGGGGCTTCAAGGGTGAGCGGACGCCGAGGTCCGACCTCCAGACGGCTAATTTAGCGTGTCCATGCCGACTTCCGATATACGGCGAACAGACGACGATTGAACCGGTATTTGAGTCGGGACGGCAAAATTCCCCGCCCGCAGCCGGCCGGTCAGGCCATCCGTCGACGTCGCGCAACTCCGGCCGGCGTCGTCGACGGACCTTCCCTGCTCAAGGCACCTTGCCGCGGCCGGAACACGAGAGCGACAGGCGCCTGCGTCCGACGACCCAAGCGTTGCGCCACCCTGCCGGCGTTGTCGCCGCGAGGTCGACGAAACATCGCCTGAGCAGTCAAGGAGGCGAAAGCGCGCGGCCCACCCGCCCGAATGCGGTCGATGATGGATGCGGCCCATCCGCTGCGCCGCGCTGGATCGTGACCCTGTTCTGGGGATGCCTTACCGTTTGGTCGTCGAACGGGCTGCCCGGGTTCAGCAGCGGGCACGAACGGACACCGCCGCGGCCTTCCAATGCCTTCCCGCCTTGCCGGGCCCGCGCCACCGGGGTGCACCGTTGTCCGCAAGGGCTTGCCCCCGCGGTTGCATGTGTTTCATTGCTTTGGAGAGGTCGAGCGTCCCGGCGAGGACAGGTTCGGCGAGTTGGCGCTGTGCGGTGCTGCGCTCGGCCGCTGCCGGCACCACCACGCTGTCCGAGCTGCTGGTCCTCGACCTCGCCGCGTGCTGATGGCACGTCACCCCGACCTGGCGCAGAGCATCCATGCCCGGCGCCGCGCTTTGGAGACCAAGACATGACCGATGGACCGACCGCCGCGGCCGAAGATGCGCCCAGCACGCCAGTTCTGACCATCGAGGGCGCGCGCGCCACGATCCGGCTCAACCGGCCCCGTCATCTCAACCGTCTTCAGCCGGAAGATCTCGGCGCCCTGATCGCGCTGTTCGATCGCATCGAGGCCGACGCCAGCCTGCGCGTGCTGATATTGACCGGGACGGGACGCGCCTTCAGCGCCGGCTATGATCTCGGGTCCATCGGCGGCGGGCCCGAGACGAGTCCCGCCGGCGGCTCTGGCCCGTCCTTCGAAGAGGTCGCCGACCGGCTCGAGGATCTCGCTCTGCCGACGATCTGCCGGATCAATGGCGGCGTCTATGGCGGCTCGACCGACCTCGCATTGGCCTGCGATTTCAGGATCGGGGTCGACACCGCGGACATGTTCATGCCCGCGGCGCGACTCGGGCTCCACTACTACCCGAACGGCATCAGGCGCTACGTCTCCCGGCTCGGCATCGATCACGCCAAACGCCTTTTCCTCACGGCGGAGAGGATCGGCGCGGCCGACATGCTACGCATCGGCTATCTGACCAGCATGGTGGCGGCCGAGGCGCTCGATGTGGAGGTCGAGCGACTGGCCGAGCAGCTGGCCGGCAACGCCCCAGCCGCCATGCGCGGCATGAAGCGCGCGATCAATGAGTTTGCCCGCGGCGCCCTCGATGATGCGGCAGCACGCCGCAGACATCAGGACAGCCTCAGCGGGACGGAGATCCGCGAAGGAATGAGATCGTTTGCAGAGAAGCGGGCGCCGAGATTTTGAGCGCAATGCGCGCATCGGCCCGCTGAATATTGCATGCATCCTGCTGTATCCAACCGGTGTGCCGCCACACGCTCAACGAACTATCGACTTAAAGCTCCAATTTGCGGTTGACAGCCTTTTGTCCGCAGCTAGCTTGGCTTTGGGCGGAGACTTTCACATGCAAGTGATAGACGCGTATTGGGGACGGCGGGCTCTGGACTACGTCGATGCGATCGAAGCGTCGAAGACCAGCGCGAGCGTGCTCTCCCAATTCGAGAAGATGATCGGCGATCTGGGCTTCCATGCCTACATCATGGCCGGAGTACCGGCGCCGGGCCAATCCCTGCAGCAGACCATCCTGGCCAATGGGTGGCCGCGGGAATGGTTCGACATGTATGCGCGGGAGCAGTTTCACCGCTTCGATCCGATTCCGCGGCACTGCGTCTCGACATTGAATCCATTCGCCTGGTCGGAGGCGCCCTACGACCGCCAGGACGAGCCGGGTGCGCACGAGGTGATGACGCGCGCAAAGGACTTCCGATTGAACGAAGGTTTCTGCGTGCCCATCCATTACGACGATGCGGTCGGCGCCGTCAGCATCGCCGGAGAGCATCCCAACCTCGCACCCGATGCCAGAGGCGCACTGCACCTGATCAGCATCTTCACGCATTCGAGACTGCGAGCACTGGTGCGCGCGACCACGAGCAATCAGGGCCGGCGCCTGTCGCGGATCGAGGCCGAGGTGCTGAGCTGGGCGGCGCGCGGCAAGACCGCTTGGGAGACTGCGCGCATCCTCGGCGTCTCCGAGCGCAACGTTCGTTGGCATCTCGAGGAGGCGCAGCGCAAGCTGGCGACCAAGAACAAGACGGCGACCGTTGCGACCGCTCTTGTCAACGGCGAGATCTCGATCTGATCTGGCGTTTTTTCCACTGGATCAATTCGAGCGCATCAGCAATCTGCAAACCCCAAGTTGCTTCAGACGACCGGGGGTTTCGATGCCTGAGATTCATGTCGTTCGAAAAGATAATCGCTCGCTCTACGAGAAATATTTCGATCCATATTACCGGCTGCGCCACGATATTTACGTCAAGCAGCGCAAGTGGATGGACCTCGATCGTCCGGACGGACGCGAGATCGATCAGTTCGATACCGAAGATGCCGTCTATCTGTTCTGCATCGACAACGGCCAGCTGATCGGTGCGATGCGCGCCGTGCCGACGGTGCTGCCGACGCTGATGAGCGACATCTTTCCCTATCTCAATCTGCGCGGGCCGGTTCAACGGCCGGACGTCTACGAGCTGTCACGCATCTTCGTGATCCCCGAGCGGCGCGGCGAGCATGCGGGGCCGCGGGTCGACCTGCTGCTGCTCACCGCGATCATGGAATACGGCATCTCGATCGGGCTCACCGGCTTCTCGATCGTGCTCGAAACATGGTGGCTGCCGCGCTTCGAAAAATGCGGCTGGAAGGCTAAGCCGCTGGGCGTCCCGCACATGATGGATGGGATGGCGGTGATGGCGGTCCTGGTCGATTGCGACGAGACGACATGGAAGTCACTGTGCACGCAGATCGGCCTGAAGCGGCCGACGCTGACCTGGCAGGGGCTCGAAGAGGTCAGCCGCCAGGCCCTGCCGGATATCTTTCTTCATCTTCCACCAGCCGTTCAGCCAGCGCAATGAGCTGCTCCCGGTTCCGCGTCAGCCTCAGCCTGTGGAACGCCTTCAAGAGGCGGTGACCAAGGAGCGTCGCCTCATCCACCTCGAGGGCGTAAAGGTTGGACGGCGTGTTCATGGAATCCATCGCTGATACTTCAGGTTTTGAGCCGTGACTGAACCTTCAATCGAGAAGATCATCGAGCGTCTGCAATTCTGCATCGTAGACGCTCGGGCAATGCAACTCAAAATGTTAGAGAGGATTTTGTCAATATCATTGCTTGAAGCCCATGAGCTCAAGGAAAAATGCGCGCCCAAGCCGAACGACAGCAACCACTAGCAACACGAGGCGCGACTTCCATCATGCCGTTACGCCTCCGGCCCGCGGTGTAAATCCAGGAGCACGGCCAAGGTCTTGATTTGTAGATATGATTTGTAGAGGGCTTTTCCTTTCATACGCGGCGCGGCGGCGCCACATTGATCCGCCTTCACGTTGCCGCAAGCCTGCCCCGCCCACGGCCATGGTCTGATTTTGTCGCAACATCGTGCAACAAATTTGCGGATCGACAGCGCCTTTTCCGCCCGGCGGAGCGAGGTCGCGGGGCGACGGAGTTCTACAATACGGAACTGGAGCTGTCCGCGGTCGCTCTCCGCGAATTGGCTTTCGACGACAACACCTAATCGTCCACGAAGCGGACGGTGTCCGCGAGCGCGGCACGGCTGGTGCGATAGGAGTTGGCGTCATGGGCGAGGTCGGGATAGCCGAACGAAATGCCGCAGACGATCTTGCGGTCGTCGCCCAGGCCGAAATGGTGCCGCACCACGTCGGAATGAAAAGCCAGCGCTGCCTGCGGCACCGTGGCGACGCCGAGCGCCTGGGCTGCCAGCATGAAGCTCGTGACATAGCCGCCGCAATCGATCGCGCCGTAGGTGCCGAGAGCCTCGTCGCTGTGGATGATCGCGACATGCGGCGCGCCGAAGAAGTTGTAGTTCTCCAGCGCCTGCCGCGCATAGCCGGCCTTGTCGCCGCGTGCGATGCCGAGGGCGTTGTAGAGCTGGAAGCCGCTCTCGCGCCGCCGCTCCAGATAGACGCCCTTGTATTCGCGCGGAAACGGGAAGTCGCCTGAGGAAGGCTTGCCGCTCGAGGCGGCCGCATACATCAGTTTCCGAAAGGCCTCGGTCGCGGCGCCGGATGTGATCTCCACCCGCCAGGGCTGGCTGTTGCACCAGGATGCCGTCTTCTGCGAAGCCGTCAGGATGCGCTCGATCGTCGCGCGGGGCACGGGATCCGCGCGGAAGCTGCGGCAGGAGAAGCGCGCGGCCATCAGGGATTCGAGGACGGTGATAGGGTCTCTCTCTACGACTGCAGCGCTTGCTTCCATTTGACTGGCTCTCGTCTCGACCGATCTCGCTCTTCACGGCGCGGAGGCGCGCAGCGGACGCTGCTGCGCAGCTCCTTGGAATGAGGGTTTAAGTCCGCCCCTTGGTCGGCACCTTGTTGAACGGCACGTCCTTGTCGACCCGGATGTCGCCGGGCAGGCCGAGCACGCGCTCGGCGATGATGTTGCGCAGGATCTCGTCGGTCCCGCCGGCGATGCGCATCGAGGGCGAGGTCAGCAGCATCTGCTGAAACTGGCCCTGCGTCTCCGCCTCGTCCGCGCCGGTGAGCACACCGGCGGCGCCTTCGAGGTCCATCGCATAGGTCGCGATGTCCTGCAGCATGACGCCGGCGACGAGTTTGCCGATCGAATTCTCCGGTCCGGGACGGTCGCCCTTGGACAGCGCCGAGATCGCGCGGTAGCTCGTGTACTTCAGCCCGCTGGCCTTCACCGCCCAGGAGGCCAGCTTCGAACGCGTGGCACGGTCATCGATCGCAAGACCATTCTCCGTCATCAGGTTGGCGCAGAACTCGAACATCTCCGGGAAGCCGGTGGCGAGCCGCGCGCCGATCGACATGCGCTCGTTCATCAAGGTCGTCAGCGACACGTTCCAGCCGTCGCCGACCGCGCCGAGCCGCTGGGAGTCTGGGATCACGACATCGGTGAAATAGACCTCGTTGAACTCCTGCATGCCGTTGGCCTGCTTGATCGGGCGGACCTCGACACCCGGGCTCTTCATGTCCAGGAAGAACATCGTGAGACCCTTGTGCTTCGGCACATTGGGATCCGTGCGCGTGATCAAAAGGCCGTAGTCCGAGTAGTGCGCGCCGGAGGTCCAGATCTTCTGGCCGTTGATGACCCAGTCGTCGCCGCGCTTCTCGGCGCGGGTGCGCAGGCCCGCGACATCCGAGCCGCCGGCGGGCTCGGAGAACAGCTGGCACCAGATCTCCTCGCCGGAGGCGAGCTTCGGCAGATAGCGCCGCTTGTGCTCCTCGCTGCCATAGGCCATCACGGTGGGCCCGCACATGCCTTCGCCGATCTGGAACGGCTGCGTCAGCTTGCCGTAGACGCCCTCCTCCTGCTGCCAGATCACACGCTCGATCGGCGTCGCGCCGCGGCCGCCATACTCCTTCGGCCAGTGCAAACAGGCCCAGCCGGCATCGGACTTCTTCTTCTGCCAGGCCTTGCCGACCTCGACGATGTCGGCGTGCTTCAGCCGGATGCGCCCGAGGGAGGAGCTCGCAAGCTCATCCTCCAGCTCCTTCGGCGCGTTGGCCGCGACCCAGGCGCGCGCGGTCTCGCGAAAGGCGGCTTCCTGCGGGGTGTCGTCGAAGTTCATGGTCGCTCTCTTTCCCGTTCGTCATTCCGGGGCGCGCGCAGCGCGAACCCGGAATCTCGACATGATCAGCTCCAGATTCCGGGTTCGCCGCGTTTCGCGGCGCCCCGGAATGACAGCAACTACGCCCGTCCCTTGGTCGGGACCTGGTTGAACGGCAGGTCCTTGTCGACCCGGATGTCGCCGGGCAGGCCGAGCACGCGCTCGGCGATGATGTTGCGCATGATCTCGTCGGTGCCGCCTTCGACGCGGGTGCCGGGGGCACGCAGCAGCATCGCCTGGAACCGCCCGGCGAACTCCGCCTCGGGCCCGCTGAGCACGCCGGCTGCGCCCTGCAGGTCGAGCGCGTAGCTCGCGACGTCCTGCACCATCGAACCCGCGACCAGCTTGCCGATCGAGTTCTCCGGTCCGGGACGCTCGCCCTTCGACAGCGCCGAGATGGCGCGCATGCTGGTGTATTTCAGCCCGCTCGCCTTCACCGCCCAGTTCGCCAGCTTGGAGCGGACGTTGCGGTCCTCGATCGCCGGACCATCGTCCAGCATCAGGCTGGAGCAGAAATCGAACAGCTCGGGGAAGCCGGTGGCAACACCCGCGCCGATCGACATGCGCTCGTTCATCAGCGTCGTGAGCGCGACGTTCCAGCCGTCATTGACGGTACCGAGCCGCTGCGAATCCGGGATCACGACATCGGTGAAATAGACCTCGTTGAAATCCGAGTGACCGCTGGCCTGCTTGATCGGACGGACCTCGACGCCGGGGCTCTTCATGTCCAGGAAGAACATGGTGAGGCCCTTGTGCTTCGGCACGGTGGGATCCGTTCGCGTCAGCAGGATGCCGTAGTCGGAGTAGTGCGCGCCCGAGGTCCAGATCTTCTGGCCGTTGATTACCCACTCGTCGCCGCGCTTCTCGGCGCGGGTGCGCAGGCCGGCGACATCCGAACCGCCGGCGGGCTCGGAGAACAGCTGGCACCACACCTTCTCGCCCGAGGCGAGCGGCGGCAGGTATTGCCGCTTATGCTCCTCGGAGGCGTAGGCCATCACCGTCGGCCCGCACATGCCGTGGCCGATGATGAACATCGCCGAGAGCTTGCCGAACGGCCCCTCCTCCTGCTGCCAGATCACGCGCTCGATCGGCGAGGCGCCGCGGCCGCCATATTCCTTCGGCCAGTGCAGGCAGGCCCAGCCGGCGTCGGCCTTCTTCTTCTGCCAGGCTTTTGCGACCTCGAGAATGTTGGCGTTCTTCAGCGCGGTGCGACCGAGCGAGGACGCGCGCAGTTCGTCCTCGTATTGCTTGGGCGCGTTGGCTGATATCCACGCACGCGCCTCGGCGCGAAACGCAGCCTCTTGCGGGGTGTCATCGAAGTTCATGGTCTAAACCCTGCTGTTGTAGCAATTGACCCGTCAGTTTCCACATCGTCATTGCGAGCGAAGCGAAGCAATCCAGTGCCAAACGAAGATTCTGGATTGCTTCGTCGCCTTCGGCTCCTCGCAATGACGACGGCACATTCAAGCTTAGCTCACGCCGCGTTGCGCTTGCGCATGCGGTCGATCAGCTGGTCCTCCCAGTACGACAGGCTGCCGAGGCCGAGCGCGAGTGCGTTGGCGCGGCGGTAATACATGTGGCAGTCGAACTCCCAGGTAAAACCCATGCCGCCATGGACCTGGATGTTGTTCTTGCCGCAGTGCTGATAGGCCTGCGTCGCGCTGATGCGCGCCGAAGCCGCAGCCTCCGGCAATTCCGGCGCGTTGGTCGAGAGCGCCCAGGCGCCGTAATAGGCGTTGGAACGCGCCAGCGTCGCCGAGACGTACATGTCGGCCAGCATGTGCTTGACCGCCTGGAACGAACCGATCGGCCGGCCGAAGGCGATGCGGTCGAGCGCGTAGTCACGACCCATCTCCAGGGCGCGATCGGAGCCGCCGACCTGCTCGAATGCGGTCAGCACCGCGGCGCGGTCGAGCACCTGGCTGATGATGCTCCAGCCCTCGCCGGCGGCGCCGAGCGGCTCGGCCTTGCAATTCGCAAAGGTGAGCTCGGCCTGGCCGCGGGTCGGATCGAGATTGGTCAGCGCCTTGGCCTCGACGCCGCCGGCCTTGGCGTCGACCAGGAACAGCGAGATGTCGCTGTCGCGTCCGGTCGATGCGGTGCGCGCGGCGACGATGATGAGATCGGCGATCGCGCCGTCGGCGACCGGCTTCTTGGTGCCGTTGAGCACGCCATTGCTAGCTTCGAGCTTGATCGCCTTCGGCGACGGATTGCCGGTGCCCTCGAACAGCGCGAGCGTGCCGATCGTCTCGCCGCTCGCGATCTTCGGCAGCCAGACCTGCTTCTGCGCATCGCTGCCGGCCAGCATCAGCGCTTCCGCGGCGAGATACACCGTCGAGGAGAACGGCACCGGCGCCAGCGCACGGCCGACTTCTTCTGCGATCACGCAGAGTTCGAGGTGGCCTGCGCCCGCCCCGCCATATTCCTCGGGGATGGCGACGCCGAGAAAGCCCATGTCGGCAAAGCCCTTCCACAGCGCGCGGTCATAGGTCTCCTTGCCGTCGAGCACGACGCGCACGGCTTTCGGCGGGCACTTCTCGGCGAGGAATTTCCGCGCCTGGTCCCGCAGCTGTTTCTGATCGTCGGAGAAATCGAAGTTCATGGATGTCACTCGCCTTTGAAATCAGGTCAAATTCGCCGTCATTCCGGGGCGCGCGGAGCGCGAGCCCGGAATCCATACGCCCGATCGGGGTTATGGATTCCGGGCCTGCGTGCTTCGCACGCATCCCGGAATGACGAGTGGGAAGAGACGGGTCTCATCACAGCACGATCACGTCGCTGTCGGGCGTCGCGGCATAGAGCCGCTCGACCAGCGCGGCGCGGCGCTCCAGGCCGGCGCGCTGGTTGATGTAGCCCTTGTCGGTCAGCTCGTGGCCGTCGATCGACGGCGGCTCGACCATCAGCATGGCGCGGCCGATGCGCCGGCTGGTCGCGCCTTCGCACTCTTTATTATGAGCCGCGATGCCACGGCGGACGCAATCGATAACGGCCGGATGCTTCACCACATCCTCGAACGTCGCTTCGGGATTGCCGACCAGCTGGCGGCAGGCGTGCAGATTGGGCCAGGCGAGCAGGCCGATGTATTCGCGGTCCTGCCCCGCCACGAGCGCATCGTGGATCGCCGGCGTCGCCGCTGCGATCGCATCGGTGCGCAGCGAACCGACATGGACGAAGGTGCCGGTGGTCAGCTTGAAATCCTCGACCACGCGTCCGGCGAAGATGATGCCCTGCACGGGATCATTGGGATCGACGAACACGCCGGCGTCGCCGATGCAGTAGAAGCCTTCGTCGTCGAACGCCTTCCTGGTCAGCTCGGGCTGGCCGAAATAGCCGGGCATCACGTTGACGCCGCGCAGCCGCAGCTCGTATTTGTCGCCGGTCGGGACCATCTTCAGCTCGACGCCGGGGAACGGCAGGCCGATCAGGCCGACGCGCTCGGTGTTCCAATAGGTGCCGGTCGAGGTCGGCGCGGTCTCGGTCGAGCCCCAGCCGGTGTAGAACACGATGCGCTCGCCGGTGGTCTTCACCGCCAGCGCCTGCATGCGCTCGTAGAGATCGTCCGGCAGCCGCGCGCCGCCATAGGCCATGATGCCCAGATCCTTGAAGAAGGAGCGACACAGCGCATCGTCCTTCTCCATCGCCGCCGCCAGCGCGGCATAGCCGGCGGGGACGTTGGCGTAGTAGGTCGGCGACACCTCGCGCAGGTTGCGGAGGCTCTCCTCGAACATCCCGGGCATCGGCCGACCGTCGTCGATATACAGCGTGCCGCCATCGATCAGCAGCGGATTGAACGCCGCATTGCCGCCCATCGTGTGATTCCACGGCATCCAATCCAGGACCGTGGAGACCGGCGCATCCGGCGCACGCGGCCGCGTCTGCATCATCATCGCCGCATTGGCGCACATCATCCGCTGGGTGTTGATGACCGCCTTGGGCATGCCGGTGGAGCCGGACGTGAACAGCAGCTTGCCCACGGTGTCGGGCGTGATCTGCGCGATGGAGGCATCAACGTCGCTGGTGATGGGCGTAGCAGCGAGATCGGCGAAGCTGACGCTCGGAACGCCCTCGCAGGGACGCGCGACGTGAACGACGGTGACGCCGTCGAGATCGAGCGCTTTGAGCGCCTTCTCGAACGTCGGCCCATCCTGCACCATCACGACGCCGGGCTTCACCAGGCCGAACAGATATTTCAGCTTGAGATGATCGTGGCTCATCAGCGAATAGGCCGGCGACACCGGCGCCGCCGGGGAGCGCGCCTGCATCGCGGCGAACGTCATCAGCGCATGCTCGATGGAATTGCCGGAGAGGATCGCGACCGGACGGCCGTCGAGCTTCAGATTGAGCAGGCCTTGCGTCAGTCCGTCGACGGTGCGCTTGGCCTCCGCATAGGACAGCTTGCGCCACTGCCGCTCCGGGCCGGTGCGCTGCGCGAGCCAGGTTCGCGTCGGCGCCTCCTTGGCCCAGCGGGCGAGCGGCGCGGCGAGATGCGGCTCATAGGCCTGCAGCGGAATGCGCGACTTGATGACGATCACGCCGTCATCACGCCGGTCGACGTCGATGTCGCGCGCCAGCCAATTGACCTTGCGGAATGCCGGCTTCTCCAACATCTTCGCTGCCGTCCCGTCCATTTTGCGTCTCCCGAAATATCGTCCTTTGCGGATCTTGATATCTAGCGGTTGGTATAGACCGGCTTGCGCTTCTGGAGAAAGGCTTCAATGCCTTCCTTGAAATCTTCCGAGCGGCTGCACAGCACCTGGTTGCGATCTTCCATCGCGATGACGGCCTCGATCGACGAGGCATCGACGCTCATGTTGAGGCATTCCTTCGACAGGCGGAGCCCGACCGGCGAGGCGGTCATCATGGCCTCGATGATCGGCGCAGCCGCGTCATCGAGCTGATCTTCTTCGACGATCTCCGACACCAGCCCGACCATCAGCGCGCGTTCGGCGCCGATGAAGCGGCCGGTGAGAATCAGTTCGGAGGCGACGGAGACGCCGACGAGGCGCGGCAAAAAGTAGCTGGTGCCGATGTCGCAGCCGCCCAGACCGAGCTTGATGAAGGCGCAGTTCATGCGGGCCGAGCGCGTGGCAATGCGAATGTCGGCGGCGAGCGCCAGCGCGAAGCCGCCGCCGGCGGCCGCGCCTTGCACCAGCGCGATGATCGGCTGCGGACAGCGCCGCATCAGCATCACGATGTCGGCGATGCGGCGCTGCGAGTCCAGAGATTCGGTCACGCTCGGTGGCTCGTTGACGCCGCCGCGGCGCTGCATCGCGGCCTTGAGATCGAGGCCGGCGCAGAAGTTCTTGCCGGCGCCCTTGAGCACGACGACGCGCGTGGTGCGATTGCGCTGCAGGCTTTCGAAATAGACGTTGAGCGCGTCGATCAGCGTCGGGTCGAGCGCGTTCAGGCTCTCGGGCCGATTGAGCGTCACCCGGTCGACACCATTGTCATGCTCGATCAGCAGCGGTTGGGACATGGCGCGCTCTCTCCTCGCCGTCATCCCGGCGAACGCCGGGATCCATAGCCACCGGCTTGTTTGGTCAGAGCGCGGCGTCTGCCAGAGTGCTTCTCACAGGCGCCGCGGAGTATGGGTCCCGGCTCAAGGCCGGGACGACAGCGGAATGTGCGTTAGCGCGGGGCCATGCGGATGGCGCCGTCGAGGCGGATGGTTTCGCCGTTCAGCATCGGGTTCTCGACGATGTGGACGGCGAGGTTGCCGTATTCCGAGGCGTCGCCGAGACGGGCCGGATGCGGCACCTGGGCGCCGAGGCTCTTGCGCGCCTCTTCGTTCAGACCCATCAGCAGCGGCGTCAGGAACAGGCCGGGCGCGATGGTGTTGACGCGGATCTTCTGGCTGGCGAGATCGCGCGCGGCCGGCAGGGTCAGGCCGACGACGCCGCCCTTCGACGCCGAATAGGCGATCTGGCCGATCTGGCCTTCATAGGCCGCAACGCTGGCGGTGTTGATGGCGACGCCGCGCTCCTCGCCGATGGGCTCGGCGGCGACCAGGCGCTCGGCGAACAGGCGCAGCACGTTGAAGGTGCCGATCAGGTTGACGTTGATGATGCGCGCGAACTTCGCCAGCGGATAGACGCCGTCCTTGCCGACGATGCGCTGCGAGCCGCCGATGCCGGCGCAGTTCACCAGCACGCGGGCGACACCATGCGCGGCCTCGGCCTTGGCGATGCCGGCCTTGACCTGGTCCTCATTGGTGACGTCGGCATGCAGGGCGACGCCGTTGAGCTCGGCCGCGACCTTCTCGGCATTCTCCAGGCTCTGATCGAGCACCGCGATCTTGGCGCCCTTGGCCGCCATGGCGCGCGCCGTGGCGGCGCCGAGACCCGAGCCACCGCCGGTGATGAGAACGGCAACGTTGTTCAACTGCATGGTTAAGTTTCCTCCGTGGATGTTTCTTGTTGGCGGCAAGGAGCAAGCGGCGAACACCTACTCGCCGTTCGCCCTCTTCAATATTCCGCCGCAGATCAGCGCCTCCATGTGGGCGATGTACTGGCGGCAGACATCATCGGTGACCGGGCCGACGCCGATCGCGCGCGACATCGCGTGGCGGCCGAAGAACAGGTGATCGCAGGCGCCGATCAGGCTGGTGTAGAACAGCACCGGATCGACGGCGCGAAACTCGCCCTTGGCGATGCCCTCCTCGATCAACCGGCGATGGAATTCCAACAGCGGCGCGACGAAGAACTTCGACACCTCGTCGGCAGCCTCGGCGCTGCTCTCGTGCAGGAGATAGTGGATCAGCCGGTTCATATAGGGAAACCGGTGATAGGCGCGGATGATGCCGCTGATGTGCAGCTTCAGCTTCGCGATCGGCGAGATCGGCTGCGCCAGCAGGAATTCGAGATTGGCGACCTCGGTCGCCGCGTCGCGCGCGAGCAGCGCCAGCAGCAGGCCGTCCTTGTTGCCGAAATGGTATTTCACCAGCGCGGCGTTCGAGCCGGACTTCTGGGCGATGTCGCTGAGCGAAATCTCGATCGAGGACCGCTGGATCATCAGCTCGCTTGCGGCATCCAGCAGCTTTTCCGCGGTGGCATTCCGCCCCACGGCAAGCTTCTCCGGCGCGCTGTTCTGCAACTGAGGTCCCAAAGCGTTTCCTATCGGTTATTGCGGCCAGATAAGCCGAAGCTGAAGTCGATCTCAAGAGTTAATTGATCGATTGACTAAAGCTCAATCGCGCATTTAAATCCCTCCCAATCAACGAACCAAGTCTAGGGAGGGAACCTCATGGCGGAAGCCTACATCGTGGCGGCTGCGCGCACGGCCGGCGGTCGCAAGGGCGGGCGTCTGTCCGGCTGGCATCCGGCCGATCTGGCGGCAAAGGTGCTGGACGCGCTGGTCGAGCGCTCCGGCGCCGCGCCGGATCAGGTCGAGGACGTGATCATGGGCTGCGTCATGCAGACCGGCGAGCAGTCCACCAACATCGCGCGCAACGCGGTGCTGGCCTCGAAACTGCCGGAGAGCGTGCCGGGCACCTCGATCGACCGCCAATGCGGCTCGTCGCAGCAGGCGCTGCATTTCGCCGCCCAGGCCGTGATGTCGGGCACAATGGACGTGGTGATCGCCGCCGGCGTGGAGTCGATGACCCGCGTGCCGATGGGCCTGTCCTCGACCTTGCCGGCCAAGAACGGCTTCGGGCATTACAAGAGCCCAAGCATGGAGAGCCGCTATCCGAACATCCAGTTCAGCCAATTCACCGGCGCGGAGATGATGGCGGAGAAGTACGGGCTCTCCAAGGATGATCTCGACGAATACGCCTACAACAGCCATCAGCGCGCGATCGCGGCGACGCAAGGAGGGCACTTCAAGGATGAGATCATCCCGCTTCAGATCACCCGCGCGGACGGCTCCACTGACACCCACCATATCGACGAGGGCATCCGTTTCGACGTCAGCCTCGACGGCATCAAGGGCGTCAAGCTGATCGCCGAGAACGGCAAGCTGACGGCGGCGTCCGCCAGCCAGATCTGCGACGGCGCCTCCGGCGTGATGGTCGTCAATGAGCGCGGCCTGAAGTCGCTCGGCGTCAAGCCGCTGGCGCGCGTGCATCACATGACCATGATGGGCGGCGATCCCGTCATCATGCTGGAAGCGCCGCTGCCGGCGACCCAGCGCGCGCTGCAGAAGGCGGGGATGTCGATCGACGACATCGACCTCTACGAGGTCAACGAGGCCTTCGCCTCGGTGCCGACCGCGTGGCTGAAGACCACCGGTGCAGACCCTAGCCGCCTCAATGTCAATGGCGGTGCCATCGCGCTCGGCCATCCGCTCGGCGGCTCCGGCACCAAGCTGATGACCACGCTGCTGCATGCACTGAAGCAGCGCAACAAGCGGTACGGCCTGCAGACCATGTGCGAAGGCGGCGGCATGGCCAATGTCACGATCGTCGAGAGACTCTAGATCTCACCGCACCACCGGTGTCGTCCCGGCCTTGAGCCGGGACCCATAGCCACCGAATCCAATGATACGCGAGCTGGAGCCTCAGCTCGCTCTCACCACAGGCCCCTGTGGTAATGGGTCCCGGCTCGAGGCCGGGACGACAGCTTTTTCCTTGATCAGCGGTGAGCCCATCATGACCCACCCGTCCATCTATGCCCAAAGCCATCCCGACAAGATCGCCTATCAGATGGCGGGGACCGGCAAGGCCATCACCTATCGCGAGCTCGACGAGCTTTCCAACCAGGGCGCCCAGCTGTTTCGTGCGCTCGGCCTCAAGGCGGGCGACCACGTCGCCTTCCTGATGGAGAACCGGCTCGCCTTCATGGAGATCGCCTGGGCCGCGCAGCGCTCGGGCCTCTACTACACTGCGATCAGCCGCTATCTCACCAAGGACGAGATCGCCTACATCATCAAGGATTGCGGCGCCAAGGTCTTCATCACCTCGCCGAAATGCGCCGAGCAGGTGCGCGATCTCGTGACGGCGGAGGGCCCGCTGTTTTTCATGGTCGACGAGCCCGAGCCCGGCTTCCGCTCCTGGGACAAGGAGGCCGGCGCGCAGCCCAAGACGCCGATCGCCGACCAGGTCGCCGGCTATGACATGCTGTATTCGTCCGGCACCACCGGGCGGCCGAAGGGCATCAAGAAGGATTTCGAAGGCAATCCGATCGATCAGCCCAACCAGTTCCTGCGCGTGCTCTGCGCCGACATGTGTGGCATGAATGCGGAGAGCATCTATCTGTCGCCGGCGCCGCTCTATCATGCGGCTCCGTTGCGCTTCAACATGATGGCGATCGTGCTCGGCGGGACCTCGATCATCATGGAACACTTCGACGCCGAGGATTTCCTCCGGCTGGTCGAGAAGTACAAGGTCACGCAGTCGCAGCTGGTGCCGACGATGTTCGTGCGCATGCTGAAGCTGCCGGAGGACGTCCGCAAGCGATACGACGTCTCGACCTTGAAGGGCGCGATCCATGCCGCGGCGCCCTGCCCGGTCGACGTCAAGGCCAGGATGATCGAGTGGTGGGGACCGATCCTGATCGAGTACTACGCCGGATCGGAAGGCAACGGCGTCACCGTCTGCACCTCGAAGCAATGGCTGGAGCATCGCGGCAGCGTCGGCCGCGCGGTAGTCGGCAAGATCAAGATCCTCGGCGAGGACGACCAGGAGATGCCGACCGGCGAGATCGGCACGGTCTATTTCGCCGATGCGCCGGTGTTCTCCTATCACAACGATCCGGAGAAGACGAAGCGCGCCTATAACGACAAAGGCTGGTCGACGCTCGGCGATGTCGGCTATGTCGATGCCGACGGCTTCCTCTATCTCACAGACCGCAAGTCCTACATGATCATCTCCGGCGGCGTGAACATCTACCCGCAGGAAACCGAGGACGTGCTGATCACCCATCCTGATGTCGCCGACGTCGCCGTGTTCGGCGTGCCGAACGAGGAGATGGGCGAGGAGGTCAAGGCGGTGGTGCAGCCGCACGACATGGCCCGCGCCGGCAAGGCGCTAGAAGAGCAACTGATGCTGTTCTGCCGCCAGCATCTCTCGCCGATCAAATGCCCGCGTTCGATCGACTTCGAGCCGGAGCTGCCGCGCACGCCGACCGGCAAGCTGGTCAAGCGCCATCTGCGCGAACGCTACTGGCCGAAGAAGGGCGCGGCGTAAGAGAGGCGCGGTATAGCTCCAAGCAAGCTGTCGTCCCGGCCTTGAGCCGGGACCCATAGCCACCGTCTTTTGTTTTGCGAAGACTGGAGTTGCCAGCAAGCCTCACCACGGCATCCTGTGGTTATGGGTCCCGGCTTTCGCCGGGACGACACTGATGAGAGCCGCGATGACCTCCTCCTCCCCACTTCAAGCTCTTCCCCCGTTGCCCCTTCCCCCCTCCATCCGCTCCCGCTACGTCGACGGCATCAACGGCTTGCGCATGCATGTGCTCGAAGCCGGGTTCGAAACGCCGGGCCGGCCCTGCGTGCTGCTGCTGCACGGCTTTCCCGAGCTCGCCTTTAGCTGGCGCAAGGTGATGCCGGCGCTGGCGGCGGCGGGTTATCACGTGCTGGCGCCGGACCAGCGCGGCTATGGCCGGACCACCGGCTGGAGTGCCGACTATGACGGCGACCTCGCGCCGTTCCGCTTCGTCAATCTGGTGCGCGATGCGCTCGGCGTCGTGTATGCGTTCGGCCATCGTCACGTCGCGGCGGTCGTCGGACATGATTTCGGCAGCCCGGTCGCAGCATGGTGCGCCCTGATCCGCCCCGACGTGTTTCGATCGGTCGTGATGATGAGCGCGCCGTTCCCGGGTCCACCGGCGGCACCGTTCGACATCGCCGACCATCCTCTCGCTCCACCCGAGGATCTCGTGCATGGCGAACTGGCCGCGCTGCCGCGGCCGCGCAAGCACTATCAATGGTACTACTCGACGCGAGAGGCCAACGCCGACATGCATCGCGCACCGCAGGGCCTGCATGATTTCCTGCGCGCCTACTATCATCACAAGAGTGCGGATTGGCCGGACAACAAGCCTGCGCCGTTGCAGGCATGGACAGCGAGCGAGCTGTCGAAGCTGCCGACCTACTACGTGATGGACCTGGATAAGACGATGGCCGCGACCGTCGCCGAGGAGATGCCTGACTCTGCGACGATCGCGGCCAATCGCTGGCTGCCGGATCATGAGCTCGCGGTTTACGCCGCGGAATATGAACGAACCGGCTTCCAAGGCGGCCTGCAATGGTATCGCTGCGGCACATCAGGCCTGTTCGACGCAGAATTGCAGACATGGTCGGATCGCACCATCGACGTTCCGTCCGCATTCATCTCCGGCCTGCAAGACTGGGGCATCTACCAACGGCCCGGCGTGCTTGAAGCGATGCAGTCCCGAGTGTGCACCAACATGATCCTGTGCGAGCTGATCGATCGTGCCGGACATTGGGTGCAGCAAGAGCAACATGACAAAGTCAATGAGCTCCTGTTCACGTTCCTGAACAAATCGACAGCCTGATTTTGGACGCGTTGCGGCCTCATCAGGCGAATCGAGGAACGAACATTCGGGGTGCGACGTTTTGGCATCCGGGCGATGCGCATCAGGAGATGAATTCATGGATAAGAAGATCGCAGGTTTGTTGAGCGCGGTTGCCGCTGTCGGCGCGCTCGGCACGGCACAGGCATCGGCGGCCCCCGCCCCCACCGATGTGCTGAAGGCCAATTCCTACGCCGACCTGCTCGAGCCGATCCCGAATGCGGCCGCGGTACTGCAGGCGCTCGACGAGCAGGCGCCGCCCGAGGCCGAGCCGAAGGTGCAGCTGGCGCAGTGGTATCATCACCACCATCATCATCACCACCATCACCATGGCTACTGGCGCGGCTATGGCTACGGCCCTGGCTATGGCTACGGCTATGGCCCCCGGGTCTATGTGGTGCCGCGCCGGTACTACCATCACCACCATCATCATCACCATCACCACTGGTACTACGATCGCTATTGATCGTAGCAAGGTGAAGGCCGAGGGCGCTGACCATCAGGTCGGCGCCCTTTCGTTTGAGGAAGCGCTGAATAAGGTGCTGCCGCATCGCGAGGCTGCAGCTTGTTACTCCGTCATGCCCGGGCTTGTCCCGGGCATCCACGTCGTTCGGAGCGTGCCGACCGACGTGGATGGCCGGGACAAGCCCGGCCATGACGACGCGGAGAGAGGAGAGCGCAAAACTTCCAGGGTCGTATGCGATCGTCCTGCTTTGCTTTTGGCGGGGGTGTCAGGACTTGCGCGCCTTCTCCTTGGCCGCGCGATGCAGATGGCGGTAGGTGCCGTCAAAAACGGTGTCGGTGCTCGACACCCATTCGGTCTCCTTGGCCAGCATTGGCCGGCTGGCGTGGATGCGGCGCGACTGCAGCTCGCGCTCGGCGGCCTCGTCGGGGCTCATCGGCTCCACGGTGAAGTTCGCCTCCTCAGGAATCACGATCACCTGCGCGAACGGCTCGCCGGGACGGAAGATGTGCGTGCGACCTTCCGCCGGCGCCTTGAACACGCAGAAGAACAGCATCGGCCAGAAGTTGCGCACCAGTGCCGGTACGGCGATCGGACAGGTATCCGTGCGATCGGTGTAGAAGCGCGGGTGCGGCTCGGTCCGGATGGCAAAGCCCGGGGGCACTTTGAGATCGAGCAGGATCTGATAGGTGTAGAACGCGCCGCCGAAATTCCGGAACGGCGGCCATTGCAGGCCGGGGCTGGGCGGCTCGCCCCAATCGCCAGTGATCTCCAGCTGGCCGTCGCGCGTGGTGACCTGCATCTCGAAGTCATAAGGGTAGAACAGCTCGATGCCGTATTGCGCGCCTTCGGAGAACGGCACGCAGTGCCAGACCTGCTCGTGCGAGCCATTCGCGCGCGGCTGCCGCTCGCCGGCCCAGCCCGGAATGTCCATCCTGGTCCGCCGCGGCGCCAGTCCTGGATCATTCAGCCTGTATTTGACGCTGGTCATTGGAACTCCTTAGGTAAACAAGCGGAAGCGCGAACGGTGATTTTGCCTATGGGTTCCCTGACTGGGGCCTGAATGCGACCTCACGATATGTTTCGCGGCCACGGCGCGGCAGCAGTTTGACCGCGCTGCGGCAGATCCATATACAGATTAGAATCGCTCTAAACACTCGAATGTTGAGAACGGCAATCCGGGGACTTTGGAATGAAGAATTTCGCCGACCTCACCGAGCGCGAGATCCTGGCGATCGCGATCTCGGCCGAAGAGGAAGACGGCCGCATCTACATGAGCTTCGCGGAAGACCTGGCGGAGCGGTATCCGGATTCGGCGAAACTGTTCGAGCAGATGGCCGAGGAGGAGAAGGGCCATCGCCACATGCTGCTCGAACTCTATGAGGAGCGCTTCGGCAAGAACCTGCCGCCGATCCGGCGCGAGAACGTCAAGGGCTTCATGCAGCGCCGGCCGATCTGGCTGACCAAGAACCTGTCGCTCGACGCCATCCGCAAGGAGGTCGGCACGATGGAGTTCGAGGCCGAGCGCTTCTATGCCAAGGCCGCCGAGCAGGCCAAGGATGTCGGCGTGCGCCGGCTGCTCGGCGATCTCGCCGAGGCCGAGAAGGGCCACGAGAAGGTCGCGGCGCAACTCACCGACAAGATCCTCAGTCCGGACGTACGGCATAAGGAAGACGAGACGCGACGCCGCGTGTTCGTGCTGCAATATGTGCAGCCGGGTCTCGCCGGATTAATGGACGGTTCGGTCTCCACGCTGGCGCCGCTATTCGCGGCCGCCTTCGCCACGCATCAGAATTTCCAGACCTTCCTGGTCGGCCTCGCCGCGTCGATCGGCGCAGGCATCAGCATGGGCTTCGCCGAGGCGCTCTCCGACGACGGCTCGCTCACGGGGCGCGGTTCGCCGTGGCTGCGCGGCGCCGTCTGCGGCGCGATGACGACGCTCGGCGGCCTCGGCCATACCATGCCCTATCTGGTGCCGGACTCCTGGACCAATGCGTTCTGGATCGCCACGGCCATCGCGTGCCTCGTCGTGTTCTTCGAGCTGTGGGCGATTGCCTATATCCGCGCGCGCTACATGGACACGCCGTTCCTGCAGGCGGTGTTCCAAATCGTGCTCGGCGGCATCATCGTGCTCGGCGTGGGGATATTGATCGGCGCGGCATAGCATCGGTCTCGTGCCGCTTTGCGGAAACTCCGCACGGCAGTCCGATGGCGCCAGACAGACCGCGACGGAAGGCTCGGCATGACACCACGCCTGCACTACGGCACGCCCGCGAAGATCCTGCACTGGCTGGTGGTGCTGCTGCTCGCCGTCCAATATCCGATCGGCTGGCTGATGCCGGACCTGCATGCGAATACGCCGCCCGGCACGCCGATGATCCTGCACATCTCGGTCGGGTTGACCATCCTGGCTCTGATCGTGTTGCGCTTCGTCTGGCGCCTGACCCATCCCGTCGCACCCGAAAGCTCGCTGCCGCCATGGCAGCGGCTGAGCTCGGAGGTGGTGCATTGGGGACTGTACGTCATGGTGCTGGCGAGCACGATCACCGGCTGGCTGTTCGCCTCGTTCCGCGGTTGGAGCGTGTCGTGCTTCTATCTGTTTGATCTGCCGATGCTGGCCGCGCGCAACCCCGCCGGCAACCGCGCCATCGACGGCCTGCACCAGGCCGCCGAGTGGCTGCTGCTGATCCTGATCGTCGTTCACGTCGGCGCGGCACTGGCGCACATCTTTGTCTATCGTGACCGCATCATGCAGCGCATGCTGCCGGGCTGACCGTCCAACCAGCAATTTCGGTCAAGCGCCTGCCACGCGCCTGGGGTAAAAGACGTCCTCCACGAGTACGAGGAGCAGGACCTTGGCTGCATCGCAATGGACGTTCGCAACCGCCGTCGAGACGGCGAAAGCTCTGGCACATCGCGAGATCTCGTCGGTCGAGCTGACTCAGCTCGCGATCGACCGCATCGAGCACCATGACGGCAAGATCAACGCGATCTGCGTGCGCGACTTCGACCGCGCGCTGGAGGCCGCCCGCGCCGCCGACGCGCGGCTGGCCCGCGGCGAGCGCGAGCCACTGCTCGGCCTGCCGCTGACGGTGAAGGAATCCTATAACATCGCCGGGCTGCCGACGACCTGGGGCTTTCCCCAGCAGAAGAGTTTCATCGCGGCCGAGGATGCGCTGACGGTCACGCGCGTGAAGGATGCCGGCGGCATCGTGCTCGGCAAGACCAACGTGCCGCTCGGGCTCGGCGACTGGCAGAGCTACAACGACATCTACGGCACGACGAATAACCCTTACGATCTCGGCCGCACGCCGGGCGGCTCCTCCGGCGGCTCGGCGGCGGCTCTTGCCGCGGGCTACGGCTCGCTGTCGCTCGGCTCTGATATCGGCGGCTCGCTGCGGGTGCCGGCGTTTCATTGCGGCGTGACCGCGCACAAGCCGACCTATGGGCTCGTGCCGACGCGCGGCCACACGCCGCCGCCGTTCCAGCCGCTGCCGAACGAGGCGGACCTTGCCGTGGTTGGCCCAATGGCGCGCTCGGCCGCGGACCTGTCGCTGCTGCTCGACGTCATGGCCGGCCCCGATCCGCTCGAAGCGGGCAAGGCGTATCGGCTGGAGCTGCCGCCGCCGCGTCATGCGCGGCTGCAGGATTTCCGCGTGCTGGTGGTCGCGTCGGATCCGCTGCTGCCGACCGACACCGCCGTGCGCGGCGCGATCGAGCGGCTCGCGGCTGATCTGGCGAAGGTGAGCGTCAGCGTCGTCAGTGAAAGCCCGCTGCTGCCGGATTTCGCCGCCTCCAGCCGGCTCTACATGCGCCTGCTGCTCGGCTTCCTCGGCGCGACCATGCCGCCGCAGGTTCATGCCGAGGCCAGCCAGGCCGTCGCGCATCTGCCGAAGGAGGCGATGAGCCTTGCGGCCGAGCGGCTGCGCGGCCTCGCGCTCAGCCATCGCGACTGGGTGCAGGCCAACAACGCCCGCTTCGGGCTACGCGCGCAATGGCGGGCACTGTTCGCGCAGTTCGATGCGGTGATCTGCCCGATCATGCCGACGCCGGCATTTCCGCACGACCACTCGCCGGATCAGCGGGAGCGGCGCGTCAGCATCGACGGCGTGGAGCACGACTACAATGATCAGCTCGCCTGGCCGGGCATCGCCACCCTGCCCGGCCTGCCTGCCACGCAGGTCCCGCTCGGGCTCGCCGATGGCCTGCCCGTGGGCGTGCAGATCGTCGGCCCCTTCCTCGAAGACCGCACGCCGATCAAGCTCGCCGAACTGATCGAACGCGAATTCGGCGGCTTCACGCCGCCGCCGATGTTTGCGGATTAGTTGTCGTCAGGAACGCAGTCACGCGCCTCATCCACTGTCGTCCCGGCCTTGAGCCGGGACCCATACCGCGGAATCTCGCGATCTTGCGCAACTACCAGTCATCGTCACATAACCGCCGGTGGCTATGGGTCCGGGCTCAAGGCCGGGACGACGGCGGTGTAGGCAGCGCCGGATCGCCCCACATCGTCATGGCCGGACTTGACCCGGCCATCCATCTCCGGGAGAGGATGGATGCCCGGGTCGAGCCCGGGCATGGCGAGCATCTGATACGCAGGCTGCCTCAGCCACGTCACACGTGACAAGGCCCCCTACGCGTCGAACATGATCACGCTGCGCAGCGTCTTGCCGGCCTTCATATTGGCAAAGCCCTCGTTGATCTCGGACAGCTTCAGCTTGGCGGAGATCCAGTCCTCCAGGTGCAGCTTGCCGCGCAAATAGAATTCGACGAGGCGGGGCATGTCGACGCGGAAGTGATTGGAGCCCATCGACGAGCCCTGGATGCGGCGCTCGCGCAGGAAGTCGAAGCCGTGCAGCTCGATCTTCTGGCCGAACGGGATCATTCCGACGATGGTCGCGGTGCCGCCCGGCGCGAGCATGGCGAACGCCTGCTCCGCGGTCTCCTTGCGTCCCAGCACCTCGAAGGCGTGATGCACGCCGCCTTTGGTGAGTTCACGCACCTGGGCAACGACGTCGCCGTCAGCGGGGTTGATGATGTCGGTGGCGCCGAGTTTCGTCGCAAGCTGCAGCTTGGCCGGGTTGGTATCGATGGCGATGATACGGCCGGCGCCGGCAATCTCCGCACCATTGATCGCCGCCATGCCGACGCCGCCGCAACCGATCACCGCGACGGTTTCGCCGGCCGTCACCCGCGCGGTGTTGACGACCGCGCCATAGCCGGTGATGACGCCGCACCCGATCAGCGCGGCGAGCTCGAGCGGCATGTCCTGGCGGATCTTCACGATCGCGTTCTCGTGCACCAGCATCTGCTCGGCGAAGGACGAGAGGTTGAGGAACTGATGCAGCTTCTCACTTCGTCCCCATGACAGCCGGTTGGACGCGCCGGGCGGCATCTTCACCGTGGTGTCGGTGCACAGCACCGGACGCCCCGTCGTGCAGTTGTCGCATGTGCCGCAGAACACCGACAGGCAGGTGACGACGTGATCGCCCGGCTTCACATAAGTGACGTCGGAGCCGACCTGCTCGACGATGCCGGCGGACTCATGGCCGAGCACCGCGGGCAGCGGATGAGGATACAGGCCCTCGATGAAGTGCAGATCTGAATGGCAGAGCCCTGCGACCGATGTCCTGATCAGCACCTCGCGCGGCCCCGGCTTGGGCACGCTGATCTCCTCGATCACCAGCGGCTTGTTGACCTCCATCAGCACGGCAGCTTTCATTGGCGTTCTCCCGATCTTGTTTGTTGGTGGTCGTGGCAAGCCTACGCCGCTGACAGCAGTTCGCCAACCTCCTCCATGTCGGCGACACGTTCGCCGAGCAGCAGTGTCGAGATGGCATCATCCATCCTATTTTCCGCAAGCCGGAACGGATCGGACGGCGTCAGCCGGTGCGCGACGACGAGCTTCGCCAGCAGCAGGCGGCGAGCATCGCCGCGCATCGCGTGGATGCGCGCGCTCTCCCAGGTGAGCGAAGCCGCGCTCGCGACATGATACAGCAGACTGGTGGCGCGGCGGGCTTCGGCTTCGTTGTCGGCGCGTGCCGCGACCTCACGCGCAAAGCCGACCGCGCGATCGACCAGACGATGCAGCTGATCGCGCCAAACGTGCGACACGGCGGCGCTGTCGTCGAGTCGCGCGTGCAGATCGGCTGCCAGCGCCTGCTCCGCGCCGTGACGCCCGACCGCGCGCTTCAGCGCATCGAGCGCGACGATGTTGCCGGTGCCCTCCCAGATCGAGCCGAGATGGGCGTCGCGCAAGAGGCGAGCGGTGGCGAACTCCTCGACATAGCCGATGCCGCCGCGCATCTCCAACGCATCGCCGCAGACCTTGCGGGCATCGCGGGTGGCGCGGAATTTCAAGGTCGGCGTCAGGATGCGGAGCAGCGCGGCCGCGTCCTGGCTGCCGGCCTCGGCACGGTCGAGCGCATCGGCCGTGAGGAAGCTCATCGACAACGCCTGCTCGGTCGCGAGCAGGATCTTCATCAGTTGGCGCCGACCGAGCGGCAGGTCGACGATGCGCTGCCCGAACACCACGCGATTGCGCGCAACGGTGATGGCATCGTGCCAGGCGCGCCGCATCAGCGCGGTCGACTTGACGCCGTTCGAGAGGCGCGACGAGTTGACCATCTCGGCCATATGAACGAAGCCGCGATCGAGCCGGCCGACCGCGTACGCAATCGCGCCTTCCAGCTTGATCTCGCCCGACGCCATCGAGCGCGTGCCGAGCTTGTCCTTCAGGCGCACGATCCGATAGTGATTTGGGCTGCCGTCATCGAGAAAGCGCGGCATCAGGAAAAGTCCCACGCCGCGCGTACCGCCGTCAGCGCCATCGGGTCGTGCCAGCAGCATCACCACTTTCGCATCGGCATTGGAGCAGAACCACTTCTCGCCATGCAGGCGCCAATGATCACCCTCGGGCACCGCGACCGTGGACAAGGTGCCGACATCGGAGCCGCCCTCCTTCTCGGTCATGAACTGCCCGCCCTGGGTCAGCTTCCGCATGTCGGTCTGCGTCAGGCCGTCGAGGTATCGGGCCTTGAGCGCGTCGCTGCCGAAGCTCGCGAGCAGCTTGGCGCAGCCGTCGGTCACGTTGATCGGACAGCCCAACCCGAACTCGGCCTGGTTGAACAGGAAGGTGAAGGCGTGCTTGGCGACGACCGGATATTTGGTGGGCCAGCCGAGAATACCCTTGCGGATCGACATCGCATGGATGCCGAACTCGCCGAAGGCGGCGCGCTCCAGCTCGCGATAGGCCGGATGATATTCGATCCACTGCACGTCGCGGCCGAAGCGATCGCGCTGATGCAGCACCGGTCCGTGGCGATCGGCCAGCCTGGCGCATTCGTCGAGATAGCCTCCCGCGAGCTCACCCAGCCGATCGAGATGCGGCACGAGGTGGTGAAACAACCGCTCGGGCAGATGGATGCGCAGGAGGTCGGCAAGCGCCGGATCGGCCCGATAGAAGTTCAGCCCGGTGGTATCAGGCGCCAGCAGCTCCGGGCGCTTGCCGCCGGTCATCACGTCATCGCGTCGCAGGAACTGATGCATGATCGTTAAGCCCTCGTTCGTTTCCGCCAGTCTTCTTACGGACTCTTCGACAGGTTGCGCCTGATCGGATACACAACAGCAACGGCTTGCGCCGAACCGGGAGCAGATCCATGACCAGTCAGCCGACGGAGGTTTATCGCATCTTCGGGGCGGAGATGTCGCCCTATTCGGTCAAGGTGCGATCGTATCTGCGTTACAAGGGCATTCCGCATCACTGGATATTGCGCAACGCGGAAAGCGAGGCGGATTATGCGCGACACGCCAAGCTGCCGATCATTCCGCTCGTCCTCGCTCCCGACGACGCGCCGATGCAGGATTCGACGCCGATCATCGACGCGCTGGAGCTCGACTTTCCCGAGCCGCCGATCCACCCCGCCGACGTGCTGACCAGCTTCATCTCGGCCCTGCTCGAGGAGTTCGGCGACGAGTGGGGCAACAAATGGATGTTCCACTACCGCTGGGCGCGCGATGTCGACCAGCGCGCCTCGGCGGGGCGCATTGCCCGCATGGTTGCGCCGAAGGCCGATGAGACCACCTTCGGCAAGGTGGCGGAGAAGATCCGCGCCCGCATGGTGGAGCGCCTCTGGTATGTCGGCTCCAACGAGGTCAATGCGCCGCAGATCGAGCAGGGTTTCGTCGAAATGCTCGGCCTGCTCGAACGGCATCTCGCCATCAGGCCCTATCTGTTCGGCGGCCGGCCGTCTTACGGCGATTTCGGCCTGTGGGGGCAGTTCTACGAACTGTGGACCGATCCGACCGCCGGCGCGCTGATCGAGGGCAATGCGCCACATGTGCTGGCCTGGATCCATCGCATGCTGTGGCCGCGCGCCGAAGGCGAGTTCGAGCTGTGGCCGGAACTGTCGCTGACCCTGATGCCGATCCTGACCCGGCAGGTCGGCGCATTGTTCATGCCGTGGACGCTCGCCAACGAGCGGGCGCTGACGGAGAACCGGGACATGTTCAGCGTTCAGCTCGGTGACACCGTCTGGACGCAGAAGCCGCAGAAATATCACGCCCGCTCACTGCAGATGCTCCGCAGCAAATACGCGTTCCTACACGACCGCAGCCGGCTCGACGTCGTGCTGGAGGAGATCGGCTGCCTCAATGGGTTGCAGCCGCGCCCGGCCTGACATCAGGCAGATTTGTGGGGATGGACGATAGGAAGATGGCCACAGCTGCACTAGCTTGAACGGCAGCGAACGCATGTCGAGGACAAGCCCATGGACATCCCTGCCTACAAGATCGCCCTGATCGTCGGCGCCGGCGAAGGGCTCTCCGCCTCGCTGGCCCGGCTGTTCGCGCGCGAGAAGATCCGCGTCGCGCTCGCCGCGCGCAAGACCGAGAAACTCGGCGCGCTCTGCAACGAGACCGGCGCCCGGGCCTATCCCTGCGACGCCAGCAATCCCGAGGAGGTCGAGCGGCTGTTCGGCCTCGTGACGCGCGAGATCGGCGAGCCTGATCTCGTGGTCTACAATGCAAGCGCCCGGGCGCGCGGGCCGCTCACCGATCTGGTGCCGGCCGACGTGCAGGAGTCCATTGCCGTCAGCGCCTTCGGCGGCTTCCTGGTGGGGCAGCAGGCAGCGCAGCGCATGCTGCCCAACAAGCACGGCGCGATCCTGTTCACCGGAGCCTCTGCAAGCGTGAAGGGCTATGCGCAGTCGGCCGCCTTCGCGATGGGCAAGTTCGCGCTGCGCGGCCTCGCCCAGAGCATGGCCCGCGAGCTGTCGCCGCAGGGCATCCACGTCGCGCACTTCGTCATCGATGGCGGCATCAGGAGCGCCGCGCGGCAGGAGCCGGCGGAGCGGCCGGACTCGATGCTCGATCCCGATGCGATCGCCGCCAGCTATTGGAACGTGCTGCAGCAGCCGCGCAGCGCCTGGAGCTGGGAGATGGAGCTCCGGCCCTGGCTGGAGACGTTTTGAGAGCTCCCCACGTGGCAGGCAAATCGCACCACAGTCGCCGTCATTGCGAGCGCAGCGAAGCAATCCAGAGTCCTTGCTCGGCGCTGGATTGCTTCGCTCACGCTCGCATTGACGTGGATAGGTCCTTGCCAAATGCGAGCTGCCATCGCCCGGCTTGACCGGGCGATCCAGTAAACGCAACTGATAGCTGGCGATACGGTGAGGCCGCGGCGTACTGGATGCCCCGCCTTCGCGGGGCATGACATCCTTCAGCCTATCTCAAACGTGCGATCTGCGGGTCGTTGTGGATCACGTGCAGATCTGCCCCCGTTGAATGCGCCAGCGCTTGGCTCAGCACCTTCTCGAACCGCACCAACGTCCAATCATCCGCGTGCGGCTGGATGGCGAAGCCGGCCTTGCGCGCCAGCGCGATCATCACGTCGTTGGTGCGCAGCGCGTCGCCTGACAGCGTCACACCACCGAGTGCGCGCGCTCGGCCTTCGAGATGCGCGATCAGTGCCGGGCCGATGCCGTGGCCGTGCCAGCGGTCATGCACCGAGAGGCCGAACTCGACGCGGCCCGTATTGCGATCGAGCGCGTAGCGCGCCTCGGCCACCATGCTCTCGACACCGTCGTGATCCATCGTCCCGATCAGGCTGTAGCGGTCATTGCGGCCGAGCGCGACGAAGTCGTCAAGCACCGGCTTCGGCAGCTCGCTGAGCGCGCCCAGGAAACGCCTGTTTCGCGAGCGTGGGCTCAGCGACCGCACATAGGCCTGCAGCACCTCGGCATCATCAGGCGTGACGAAGCGGAGGCGCACCTCCTCGCCGCGCCGCGTGCGGATGACATTGGACGCAGCGAGGACGGCGGCAGCTTGCGTCGGCATGGCGGGCTCCGGCGGAGATGGTGTTGCCGGCGCCCTCCTTTGCGAAGCGGCGCCGGCGCGGCGGGATGAGTGAGGGGCTCACCCCCGCCAGAACGGCTTGTCGATCTCGGCGGCGATGTCGCTGCGGGACAGGCCGAGATCGTGCAGGTCGCGCTCCGACCATTGCGCCAGCTCGTGCCGGGTCCGGTAGCGGAAACGCCAGGCCGAAAGCAGCTCGGCAACCCCCGACCAGAAACCGGGTGCATGATGTTTCGTCATTGACGAGGAGACGTAGAGCGACATGAAAGCCTCCTAAAATTCCTTGAGGCTGCAATATCCAGCGGTTGCGCTTCATCCACAAACGACATTTACTACCGTTTCGGATGAAATAACGTCATGAAACAGGAGGCCGTGAATGGCGCGATTGCCGTCGCTGAATGGACTAAGGGCGTTCGAGGCTGCCGCACGGCACCTGAGCTTCACCCGCGCGGCGTCGGAGCTGAACGTGACGCAGACCGCAATCAGCCATCAGATCAAGCGGTTGGAGGACGAGCTCGGCATCCGCCTGTTCGTCCGCCAGAACCGCAGCCTGGCGCTGACGCCCCAGGCCCGCGACTATCTCCCGCTGGTGCGGGCCGCATTCGACGATCTCCGGCTGGCGACGGAACGGCTGGTCCGCAAGGACAATGCCAAGGTGCTGACCGTCTCGACCATCGCCTCGCTGGCGGCGAAATGGCTGCTGCCGCGACTGACGGCCTTTCAGGAGGCGCATCCCGGCATCGACGTGCGCATCACGACCTCGACCGGCCTGGTGGATTTCCGCAAGGACGATGTCGACGCCGCGATCCGCTACGGCCGCGGCCACTGGCCGGGCGTGCGCGCCGAATGGCTGATGGCCGACGAGCTGTTTCCGGTGTGCAGCCCGGCCTTGTTGCAGGGCGACAAGCCGCTGCGCTGTCCGGAGGACCTCGCCCATCACACGCTCTTGCAGGCCAGCGGCGGCTATGATGACGACTGGCGGCTATGGCTGACGGCGGCGGGGCTGCCGGTGGAGCTGTCGCGGCAAAGCCGGCTGAGCTTCGATCTGTCGCTGATGACCGTGCAGGCTGCGATCGACGGGCTCGGCGTCGCGATCGGCCGCACCGCCTATGTCCAGGACGACATCGCCAAGGGCCGGCTGGTGGTGCCGTTCAAGATGGCGCTACCCAGCGATGCCGGCTTCTACCTGGTGATGCCCGAGGGCCGCGCAGACCCGCCCAAGCTGAAGGCGTTCCGGCAGTGGTTGAAGGGTGCAGCGCAGCAGAAGTCTCCGTCGCTGAATCCCGTTCAGATCTAGGCGTTCGCGCCAGCAAATCTATTGGCCCAGTGGACTAGGCGTGGCAGATTGTCGCACCTTTCCCTCGGCCGGCGTAGACATCCTCCGCACGAGCCCCTCGACGGTAGGAGTTTCCCCGCGTGTCCTCACAGCCAATCCCGCAGCCGGCGACCATCCATTCGCGCATCGGCGCGATCCTGCGCGCCACCAGCGGCAATTTCCTCGAGCAGTTCGACTTCTTCCTGTTCGGCTTCTATGCCCCGATCATCGCCAAGGCGTTCTTCCCCTCGGAGAACGAGACCGCGGCGCTGCTCAACGCCTATGGCGTGTTCTGGCTCGGCGCCTTGATGCGGCCGGTCGGCGCGGTCGTGCTCGGCGCGTATGTGGACAAGATCGGCCGGCGGCAGGGCCTGATCGTGACGCTCGGCATCATGGCGTTCGGCACGGTGGTCATCGCGTTCTGCCCGACCTATGCGACCATCGGCATCGCAGCCCCGATCATCGTGCTGCTCGGCCGCCTGCTGCAGGGCTTCTCCGCCGGCGTCGAGCTCGGCGGCGTGTCGGTCTACCTGTCGGAGATTTCCACGCCCGGCAATCGCGGCCTCTACACCTCGTTCCAGTCCTCCAGCCAGCAGGTCGCGATCTTCGTCGCCTCCCTCATCGGCTATGTGCTCAATCAGGCCATGCCCGCGGACATGGTGGCCGCCTGGGGCTGGCGCATCCCGTTCTTCATCGGCTGCCTAATCATCCCGCTGATCTTCTTCCTGCGCCGGACGCTGGAGGAGACGCCTGCCTTTCTCGCGATGAAGAAGCACCCGACCGCGCGCGAAGTGTTCGCCTCGGCGCTGGACAATTGGCGCATCGTGATTCTCGGCATGATGATCGCGGTGCTGACCACGACGACGTTCTATTTCATCACCGTCTACGGCCCCGGCTTCGGCAAGGAGCTGAAGCTTTCGGCGGCGGACTCGCTGCTCGTCACCCTGCTGGTCGCCGTCACCAACTTCCTCTGGAATCCGGTCGGCGGTGCGGTGTCGGACCGGATCGGGCGCAAGCCGGTGCTGGTGACCATCGCGGTGCTGGCGCTTCTCACCGCCTATCCGGCGCTGCATTGGCTCGCGGCGGCGCCGAGCTTCGGCAAGCTGCTCACCGTCGAGATGCTGTTCTCGTTCTATTTCGGCGTCTACAGCGGCACCATGCTGGGCTGCCTGGTCGAGATCGTGCCGGCGCATGTCCGCACGACCTGTTTTTCCATCGCCTTTGCGCTGGCCGCCGGCCTGTTCGGCACCGCGACGCCGGCAGTCTCGACCTGGCTGATCAACAAGACCGGCGACAAGGCCTCGCCCGGCTACTGGCTGATGTGCGCCGCCGTGCTCGGCATCATCGCCGCGACGACCGTGTATCGCGGCGGCCGGCAGGCCGTCGCGGCGCGCGAGCCGGTCGCGGCCTGATCCGCTTGTCTGTTCGCGTCGCGGGCGGCATCATCGAATGCCGCCCGTTTTTCGTCGGGGGCCGGAGTGGGAGCGAGGTCTGTCATGGATGAACTGATTGCCGTCGCCGCCCGGGCGGCCGAACGGCTGATCGCCAACAAGCAGACCATCGCGGTGGCGGAGTCGTCCGCGGGCGGGCTGATCGCGGCGGCGCTGCTCGCGGTTCCCGGCGCCTCGGCGTATTTCCTCGGCGGCGCCGTGGTCTATACGCGCGACGCCCGCCGCGTGCTGATGGACATTCCGGACGAGGCGATGAAGGGCATTCGTTCGGCGTCGGAGCCTTATGCGGAGCTGCTGGCGCGGCAGATCAGGACGCGCTTTGCCACGGATTGGGGATTATCGGAGACCGGCGCCGCCGGCCCGACCGGCAACCGCTACGGCGACGCCGCGGGTCATGCGTGCTTCGCCGTGGCCGGCCCCGCGTCCGCTGTGGTCACGCTGGAAAGCGGCCGCAGCGACCGCTTTGCCAACATGCAACTGTTTGCGACAAGCGCGCTGGAGTTGTTGTTAACAAAGCTTGATGAGTAACTCGGTGTCGTCCCGGACAAGCCCGTCGACGCGAAGCGGCGGCGGGCGCCGATCCGGGACCCATACCGCGTGATCTGTCTTGGGGCAGGCTGGATGTTGAAGCTGTCGCGCAAGCTAACAACCGCCTATGGTTATGGATCCCCGCTTTCGCGGGGATGACAGCGAGTGTGAGGTGCCAGATGTGGGCCAAGCGAGTGGCCGGCCCCTCACTTCTCCCGGAACGCCCGCATCAGCTGGTCGTGCAGCGGCTTCATCAGATAGGAGATCACGGTGCGGTCGCCGGTCTGGACGAAGGCTTCCACCGGCATGCCCGGGATCAGCTTGACGTCGCCGAGCCGGGCGATCTCCTCGGGCGGCATCGAGACGCGGATGGTGTAGTAGCTCTGGCCGGTGCGCTGGTCGGTGGTGACATCCGGCGACACGCGGCTGACGACACCGTTCAATTCCGGCGTCGTGCGCTGGTTGAAGGCGGACAAGCGCAGAAGCGTCTTCTGCCCGACCTGCAGCTTGTCGATGTCCTGGGGATTGACCTTGGCCTCGACCTGCAGGTCGTCGCTTTGCGGCACGATCAGCATGATGGTGTCGCCGGCGGTGATGACGCCGCCGACCGTGTGCACGCTGGACTGCAGCACCATGCCGTCCTGCGGCGCGCGGATGTCGACGCGGCGGAGCTGGTCCTCGGCGGTGACCTTGCGCTCGACGAACTCGCCGATCTTGTCGGTGGTCTCGCGCAGATCCTTGGAGACCTCGCTGACCATGTCCTTGTCGACCTGGATGATCTGCAGCTCGGTCTCGCTGATCTTGCCCTTGGCCTGGGCGCGGGCGGCGATGTATTGCGCGCGTTCGCCATTGAGGCGGGCCGCATCACGCTCCAGCGTGGTCAGGCGCGACAGCTGCACCAGGTGCTGCTCGTAGAGCTGGCGCACGCCGTCGAGCTCCTTCTGCACCAGCGCGATCTCCTGGTCCTTGGCGCTGACCTGCGCCGACAGACCCTCGATCTCCTCCGTGAGCTGGGCCACGCGCTCGCGCAGCTGCGCCTTCTGGCCGATGCGGCCGTTGACGCGAACCTCGAACAGCTTGGTCTCGCTGGCAGCCAGGCTCTTGACGTCGGGATCGCTCATCCGCTGCAGCAACTGCGGCGGAAACAGGATCTTGGCCCAGCCGCGCTGCTCGGCCTCGAGCCGGGCGGCGCGCGCCTGCAGCGCGTCCAGATTCTTGGTGACGATGGCGAGAGACGCCTTGGTCACGGTGTCGTCGAGCCGGACGACGATGTCGCCTGACTTGACGACGTCGCCATCGCGCGCGCGGAGCTCGCCGACCACGCCGCCGGTCGGATGCTGCACCTTCTTGACGTTGGATTCGACGACGATCTGGCCCGGCGCGATCAGCGCGCCCGAGATCTGCTGCGTCGCGGCCCAGCCGCCGAGCCCGCCGGCCACCGCAACGACGACGCCCATACCGACGATGAGGTGGCGCCGGATCGACTGCTGCGCGCTCTCCGGCCGCCGGACGCCCGGGACAGGACCGGTGATGACCTGACTGCTCATGCGCCGCGACTCCTCATGACTTCGTCACGCCGGCTTCCGAGACGATCTTGATCGGCGCCGGCGGCCGCGGCTGCAGCACCTGCGCCAGCACCGTCTCCTTCGGGCCGAACGCCTGCGCGCGGCCGTCCTTCATGACCAGAACCTGATCGACCGCCTCGATGCCGATCGGGCGATGCGCCACCACCACGACGATGGCGCCGCGCGCCCGCGCCGAGCGCACCGCGCGTGACAGCGCCTCGTCGCCTTCGGTGTCGAGATTGGAGTTGGGCTCGTCGAGCACGATCAGGAACGGATTGCCATAGAGCGCGCGCGCCAGCGCCACGCGCTGGGCCTGGCCGGCCGACAGCGCCGCACCCTGCTCGCCGATCTCCGTGTCGTACCCTTCCCGCATCTTGATGATCATGTCATGCACGCCGGCCTCCTTGGCGGCGGCGATGATGCCGTCGGCGGAGGCGTGGGGATCGAAGCGGCAGATGTTCTGCGCCACGGTGCCGGCAAACAGCTCGACGTCCTGCGGCAGATAGCCGACATGGCGGCCGAGTTCGTCCGTCGACCATTGGTCGAGCGCGGCGCCGTCGAGCCGGACGTGGCCGCGCACCGGACGCCAGACGCCGACCAGCGCGCGCACCAGCGAGGACTTGCCCGACGCGCTGGGGCCGATGATGCCCAATCCATTGCCGGCCGACAGCGCAAAGCTGACGTCCTGAACGATCGCCTTCTGGTCGCCCGGGGCGACGATCGAGATGCCCTCGACCGAGAGCTTGCTGACCGGAGGCTGCAGCAGCGTCGGCACGCCGCGCTGCGGCATGGTCTGCAGCAGCTGGTTGAGCCGGTGCCAGCTCTGGCGCGCGGCGACGAAGCTCTTCCAGTGCGCGATCGCGAGATCGACGGGGGCCAGCGCCCGCGCGCTGAGAATCGAGCCGGCAATGATGATCCCGGCGGTTGCCTCCTGGTGGATCACCAGATAGGCGCCGACCGCAAGCACCGCCGACTGCAGCATCATGCGCAGCACCTTGGCGATAGCGCCGAGACCGCCGGCAACGTCGCTGGCGCGCTGGTTGCCGGCGAGGTACTTCTGGTTGGTATCGCCCCAGCGCTCCAGCATGCGGCCCGTCATGCCCATCGCGACCAGCACCTCGGCATTACGGCGGCTCGTGGTGGCCAGATCGTTGCGGCGGGCGGCGAGGCCCATCGCCTCCTTGGCGGGGGTGCGGGTCAGAAACTCCGTGATCAGGGTCAAGGTGACGAGGATGACGGCACCGACCAGCGCAGTTACGCCGAGCAGGACGTGGAAGGCGAAGCAGATCGCCAGATACAGCGGCAGCCACGGCAGGTCGAAGAACGCACCGGGGCCCTGGCTGCCGAGAAAGCTCCTGATATTGTCGAGGTCGCGCAACGGCTGCAGCCCCTCGTTGCGCCCGCCGGACGACAGCGGCAGCCGGACCACCGTGTCGAACACCCGGGCGTTCAGGCTCTCGTCCAGCGCGGTGCCGATCCGGCCGAGGATGCGGCTGCGGATCATGTCGAGCGCGCCCTGGGCCATGTAGAGACCGGCCGCGATGATGATGAGGCCGATCAGGGTCGGCACCGAGCGGCTCGGCAGCACGCGGTCATAGACCTCGAGCATGAAGATCGAGCCGGTCAGATACAGCAGGTTGATGATGCAGCTCATCACCCCGACGCCGATGAAGGCGCTGCGGCAACCGCGCAGGGCATCGCTCAGCTCGGATTGCCTCACGTGAGGTGCGGCCGCCATCACCACCATCTCTTCAATTGAACGAATGAGCTGCAGAGCCGCCGATCAAACCAACAAGTTGGCGGCAAACAAGGCGAAATATACTGATTCCTGCGGCGAGCGTCCAACGACGCGCGCTTTAGCGTAAATTAGCAGTTGCGCCTGATGTGTCTCGCGGCGCAACGAAAACGTTCAGGGACAGCGGATTCGCAGCGCTAGAGACGTCCGCCGGTTCGCACCAGCCGGACGACGAGCAGCAGAATGATGGCGCCGAGCGCGGAATAGACGATCTCGGACACCAGTCCCGTTCCGAGCCGGATGCCGAGCCGCGGAAAGATGAGGCTCGCGACGAGCGCACCGAGCACGCCGATCACGATGTCGCCGATGAGCCCGAAGCCGGTGCCGCGCACGATCTTGCCGGCCAGCCAGCCTGCGATCAGGCCGACGAACAGGATGACCAAAATACCTTCGTTCGATACGTGCATGGCATGTCCTCAAGGGCGGCGGACGATCGGTCCCGCGCGCCCGCCGCAGCATAGCGATGCTGTCGCCAGGCTTCGACATGCGATGCAGGGTTCCGTCCGGGCGGCGCCGTGTTTCGGTGCAACCGTTACGTTGCCGCCACACTGGCCGGCGCTTCCGCCAGGATGCAGCGGGCGAGGCGCTGGGGACCGAGATCGACATTCGGCGGCAGCGTCTCCGCGCAACGCGGCTGGGCGAGGCTGCAGCGCGGCGCGAAAGAGCAGCTCTGCGGCGCATGGTCCAGCGAAGGCGGTGTGCCGGGAATGGTCTGCAGCCGCTCGCCGCGCTTGGCGCCATGGACGGTGGAAGCCAGCAGGCCGCGCGCATAAGGATGGACGGGTTGACGAACGATGTCGCGCAGGGAGCCCTGCTCCACGATCTGGCCGGCATACATCACCGCGACGCGATCGCAGATCTCGATCGCGACGCCGATGTCGTGGGTGACGAAGATGACGGACATGCCGAACTCGCGCTGCAACTCGCGCAGCAGCAGCAGGATCTGGATCTGCACGGTGGCATCGAGCGCGGTGGTCGGCTCGTCGGCGAGCAGCACTTTCGGCCGGCACGCCAGCGCAAGCGCGATCATCGCGCGCTGGCGCATGCCGCCGGACATTTCGTGCGGATAGGACTCCAGCCGCCGCTTGGCCGAGGGAATGCGGACCACATCGAGCATCTCGAGCGCCCGCGCCGTGCCCTCCGCGTAGCTCTTGCCCTCGTGCCTCATCACCGTCTCGGCGATCTGGCGGCCGATCGTGTAGACCGGATCGAGCGCCAGCCCCGGCTCCTGGAAGATCATCGACACCGTGCGGCCGCGGAACTGCGACAGCTCCTCGTCGCTCATGGCGAGCACGTCGCGGCCCATCACTCGGACGCTGCCGGATATCTGCGTCCGCTTCTTCGGCAACAGCCGCATCAGGGCGCGCATCGTCACGCTCTTTCCGGAGCCGGACTCGCCGAGCAGCCCCAGCACCTCGCCATCGGCCAGCGACAGGCTGACATCGTTCACCGCATGCACCGTGCGCTCGCCGGTGAAGCGGATGGTGAGGTTGGAAATCTCGACGATGTTGGTCATTGCAATCCGATCCTGACAAACTCAGTGTCGTCCCGGGCAAGCACGTCGGCGCATCGCGCCGTCGTGCGCCGACCCGGGACCCATAATCCCGGGAGGCGTTTGCGGCACAATCGCCACTCCGAGTCATCGCCACACAACGGCCGGTGGCTATGGGTCCCGGCTCGGCGCATGCCGTCGCTGCGCGACGTCAGGCTTGGCCGGGACGACACCGAATGTGAGGCGACATCTCCGATGGCGGCGCCTTCAGGCGATCGTCTTGCGTCACCTTGAGCACCACGCGGCCAGAAACGTTCGCCAACCCTGGGTGTCATGGCAGCGTCGGGACCCGGGCGTGGAAGTCGGTCGCGCGCTGGAAGGCGGCGCCGATGGTGAGGATCGTCGCTTCGTCGAAGGAGCGGCCGATCAGCTGCATGCCGACCGGCAGGCCCGTCGCCGTGAAGCCGGTCGGAATCGCCAGGGACGGCAGGCCGAGATAGTTCACCGGACGGGTGAAGCGGGTGATGCGCTGGATCACGGCTTCGGCGCCGGGCGCGCCGCCGACATCGCTGTCGGTGATTGACGGCGTCACCAGCGGCGAGACCGGCGCGATGACGGCATCGACGCCCGAAGTCGCGGCGACATGCGCGGCCAGCGCGGCGCCGCGCCAGCGCAGCGCCTCGAGATAGGCGACGCCTGAGACGGCGAGCGCGTTCTGCAATCGCATCAACACCTGCGGGCCGTAGTCCTGCGGCCGCTCGATCATCCAGCGCTTGTGGAACGCGGCCGCCTCGACCGCCAGCACGAGCTGACAGGCGGCGGTGAGCTGGCGCTGGTCCGGCAGATCGACCTGCACGACATCGGCGCCCTCGGTCTTCAGGACCGCGATCGTCGCATCGAGACAGCGCGCGACCTCGGGATCGAGGTCGTCGACATAGAATGCCTTGGGCACGCCGATCCTGAGGCCCTTGATCGAGGCCTGGGTGGCCGCAACGTAGTCCTGCACCGGCGCGGCGCTGGCGGTCGGATCCTCCGGATCCGGACCGGCCATCAGGCCGAGCAGCAGCGCGCAATCCTCCGTCGTCTGCGCCAGCGGTCCGACCGTATCCAGCGATTGCGACAGCGGCATCGCACCGGCGCGGCTGACGCGACCCCAGGTCACTTTCAGGCCGGTGACGCCGCAGAAATTCGCGGGCATCCGGATCGAGCCGCCGGTGTCGGAGCCGAGCGCCGCAAACGTCAAGCGGGCGCCGACCGCCGAGCCCGAGCCGGACGACGAGCCGCCGGTGACGTAGCCGAGCTTCCACGGATTATGGACGGCGCCATAATGCGCGTTGTGGCCGGTCGGGCCATAGGCGAACTCGGCCATCTGCAAGGTGCCGAGCCGGATCGACCCGGCGTCCTTCAGCCGCTGCAACGCGGTCGAGGTCGTCGTCGCGACGAAGTCGCGGCGGATCAGCGAGCCGCAGGTCGAGACGTGGCCGGCCTCATAATACATGTCCTTGTGCGCGAGCGGTACGCCATGCAGCGCCCCCTTGGGGCCGTCCTTGGCCAACGCAGCGTCAGCTTCGGCGGCGGCCTTCAGCGCCGGCTCGGACTCGATCGCCATGAAGGCGTTGAGCTTCGGTTGCCACTCGGCGATGCGGTGCAGGCAGGAGCGCGTCACCTCGACGGAGGAGAGCTTCTTCTCGGCGATCGCCTTGGCGACCGCGGTCAACGTCATCAGCGCGGGCTCGGTGCTCATCGGCCCACCTTCAGGGTCTGCGCTACGACGTAGCTTGCCGGCTCCAGGTCGAACGGCAGGGTACCGGCGACGGCCGCGAAATTGTCGAACGCCGGTCCGATCGAGTCGGAGATGCGGGTCGCGACCTCCTTGTCGACCGGCAGGCCGGAGGCCTCCGCGATGGCACTGACTTGCTGGGGCGTGGGTCTGGTCATTGACGCTTCTCGCTGCTGGTGTCTGCCCTCAGGCGGCCGGCGCGCGGCTGTGTCCCGAACGGGGGATCGCCATGTGGCAGGCGGCCTGATGGCCCATTGTATCCAGCTCCGTCAACCTTGGCGCGACATTCGAACAGGGCGCCTCGGCGAACGGACAGCGGGTGTGGAAACGGCAACCGGCCGGCGGATCGATCGGGTTGGGCGGATCGCCGGAAAGCGGCGGCACCTCCGTGCGCCTGTCCGGGTCGGACGACGGCATCGCAGCCAACAGCGCGCGCGTATACGGATGCGCCGGCTTGGCCCAGACCTGCTCGACCGGGCCGAGCTCGACGACCTCGCCGAGATACATCACCAGCACGCGGTCGGAGATGTAGTTGATGACGTTGAGGTCGTGGCTGATGAACAGATAGGTCAGGCCGAACTCGCGCTTCAGGTCCATCAGCAGATTGAGCACCTGCGCCTCGACCGATTTGTCGAGCGCGGAGACGGCTTCGTCGAGAATGACCAGCCGCGGCGACAGCGCCAAGGCGCGGGCAATGTTGACGCGCTGGCGCTGGCCGCCGGAGATCTCGTGCGGATAGCGGTTGGCGAAGGTTTCGGGCCTCAAGCCCACCTTGCCGAGCAGCTCGCGCGCGAGCGCACGCGCGGCGCCATCGGCCATGCCGTGCACCTTCGGCCCGAACGCGATCGATTCCTCGATCGTCAGCCGCGGATTGAGCGAGGCATAGGAGTCCTGAAACACCATCTGCATGCCGCGGCGCAGCTCGCGCAGCGAGATCTCGTGGCCGACCTGCCGACCGTCGAAGATGATCTCGCCGGCATCGCGGTCCATCAGATGCATCAAGAGGCGCGCCGTCGTCGACTTGCCGCAGCCGGACTCGCCGACGATGCCGACGGTCTCGCCCTTGCCGATGTTGAACGAGACGTCATCGACCGCCCGCACCGTCTTGCGCGCGCCAAACAGGCCGCCGCGCACGGGAAAGTGCTTGGTCAGTCCATCCACGCGCAAAAGCGGCTGCGCCTTGCCGCCCATGTCCTCGATCGGGGCGAGCCCGGTGACTGGCGATGCTTCACTCATGATGACACGCTCGGTGTGGCCGCAGCGCCACCTTCTCCCCTTGTGGGAGAAGGTAGCGCGGACGCCGTCCGCGACGGATGAGGGGTCTCTCTCCGCGGAGACAAACCCCTCACCCGGATTGCATCTGACGAGGCAATCCGACCTCTCCCACAAGGGGAGAGGTGCACTGCCGATGCCGAACGGCCATTGTTGGAAATCACCATGCCCATCAGCTCCGGATGTCCATGGCGCTGCGCAGGCCGTCGCTCAGCAGGTTGAAGCAGATCGACACCGCGAAGATCATCACGCCCGGCAGCGCCGCCACCCAGGGATTGACGTAGATCGCGGTGCGCAAGGTGTTCAGCATCAGTCCCCATTCGGGCTCCGGCGGCTTGGTGCCGAGGCCGAGGAAGGAGAGACCGGCGGCGAGGATCATCGACACCGAGATCAGGCCGGTGGCGTAGACGAAGATCGGCCCGAGCACGTTGCCGAGCATGTGCGCCCGCATGATCGTGAAGGCATTCGCGCCGGAGGCGCGCGCCGCTTCGACGAAATCGCGATTACGCACGCCGGTGGTGACGCTCTCGGCGACGCGGGTGATCTGCGGCACGAACACGATGGTCAGCGACACGATGGAGTTGGTGATCCCGGCGCCGAGCGCGCCCGAGATCGCGATCGCCAGCAGCACCGACGGGAACGCATAAAACACGTCGATGGTGCGCATGATCGCAGTGTTCACCCAGCCGCCGACATAGCCGGCGATGAGCCCGAGCATGGTGCCGATGCTGAAAGCGAGGATGACCGGCGAGATGCCGATCAGGAGCGACAGCCGGCCGCCATAGATCAGCCGCGCCAGCATGTCGCGTCCCAGCTCGTCGGTGCCGAGCGGATAGTTCGGGGTGCCGATGTGGCGCAGGCGGCGGATCATCGACCCCTGGTAGGGATCGGCGAGATGCAGATAGGGTGCGAGCAGCGCCGAGAGAAAGATCAGCAGCAGGATCGCGACGCAGACCATGCTGACCTTGTCGCGGACGATCCGGCGACCGACGGTCGCCCAATAGCCGCGTGCATTGGCCGGCGGCGCGGCCTGCAGCGCGGAGTCGTTCATCGCACTTGATCCGACGCTCATCGCTAGCCCCGCTTGATGCGCGGATCGATCGCGGCCTGCGCGATGTCGACCACCAGGTTGAGGATGACGAAGAACATCGCCAGCACCAGGATCGTGCCCTGCAGCAGCGGCAAATCGCGCTGGAAGATCGCCGAGTTCAGCAGCAGGCCCGAGCCGGGCCAGGAGAACACCGTCTCGATCAGGATCGAGCCGCCGAGCATGTAGCCGAGCTGCAGGCCCATCACCGCGAGCGCGGTCGGCGCGGCGTTCTTCAGCACGTGACGGAACACCTGGGTTTCGCGCAGGCCTTTGGCACGCAACGCCTCGACGAAGTCCTGGCTCAGGATGTCGCCGGTCAGCGCGCGCACGGTGCGGGTGATGATGCCCATCGGAATGACGGATGTCGTGATCGCCGGCAGGATCAGGAAGCGGATATGCGCCCAGTCCCACGCCCAGGCGCCCGAGCCGGACGGGCCTGCGCCGACCGCGGGCAGCCAGTTCAGCTCGACCGAGAAGATGATGACCAGCACCATGCCGAGCCAGTAATGCGGCACCGAGACGCCGGCGATCGCGATGGAGGTCGCGATCTTGTCGATCCAGGTATCGCGAAAATAGCCGGCGACGAGGCCGAAGAACAGGCCGAGCGAGAAGCCGATGATGGCCGCCGCGATGGCCAGCGTCACGGTGTTGGACACCGCGCGCAGCACCTCGGCCAGCACCGGCCGGCCGGTCGCGATCGAGCTGCCGAGATCGCCGTTGACGGCGCGCCACAGCCACAGGCCGAACTGCACCGGCAGCGGCTTGTCGAAGCCATAGGCCGTGCGCAGCTGCTGCGCCAGCTCCTGGGAGGCGTCGGCCGGCAGCACGGCGACGAGGGGATCACCCGGCGTGATGTGAACGAGCATGAAACAGACGAGCGCGACGCCGATGATGATCGGGATCGCGTACACCATCCGCCGGGCAGCATAAGAGAGCACGAGTCACCTTCGGTTGACTCTCCACCGCTGCAGAGAGTCGCGAGAAACAAGCGTCACGAAGAAAGCTCCCCTCCCCCTTGCGGGGAGGGGGCGGGGGTGGGGTCCCCACGAAGACTGCCGCCGGAGTACCCCCCGCCCCAGCCCTCCCCCACAAGGGGGGAGGGAGCGCAGGGGAGCCAGCGGCGAGATTAGTCTTCCAACGCCACAACTACTCCACCGAGATCGGCGAGAAGTCGATGAACCAGCTCTTCGGCTGCACCACGCCCTTGACCTTCGGGCTCATCGCCCGCGGGCCGACGTCGTGGGCGACGTAGAGGAAGGCGGCATCATCCACCGAGGCCGCATGCAGCTCGGCCAGCGCCTTGTCGCGTTCGGCGGGATCGAAGGTCTGGCGCGCCTTCTTGACCAGTTCGTCGAACTTCGGGTTGTTGATGAAGCCCCAATTGTTCGACACGGGCGGCGCCATCGACGACTGCAGGAAGCGCACCAGCGCGAAGAACGGGTCCATCGCCGCATAGGTGACGTTGGTGGCGTTGGCGCCGTTCGCAGAGGCGTCCTTGGCGCCGCGGCGCCAGTTGGTGAACAGCGTGTTCCACTCGATGACGTCGAGCTTGACGTCGAAATAGCACTCGGCGAGCGCCTGCTGCAGATACTCGTTCATCGGCAGCGGCTGCATCTGGCCGGAGCCCGACGCCGAGGTCTGCGTCTTGACCTCGAGCTTCTTGTTCGGACCGTAGCCGGCCTCCTGCATCAGCTTCTGAGCGGCCGCCTTGTCGTACTTGATCTCGAAGGTGACGTTGCCGCGCCAGGGATGGCCCTTCTCGAACGTGCCGCTGGCCGGCACCATCAGCCCGGCGAGCAGGCCGTCGCGCAGGCCTTCGCGATCGATGCAGAGATTGGCGGCCTTGCGGACGCGGATGTCGTTCCAGGGCGAGCCCTCGATGCGCGAGAACTGCCACGGCCAGACATGCGGCTGCTCGTTGGCGTAGAGCTTGAAGCCGCGCTGCTTGATCTCCGGCAGCGCATCCGGTGCCGGCGCCTCGACCCAATCGACCTGCCCGGACAGCAGCGCCGCGGTGCGCGCGTTCGCTTCCGGCATCGGCAGCAGGATCATCTTGTCGGTCTTAGGGACGCGCGCCTTGTCCCAATAGGCTTCGTTCTTGACCAGCTCCAAACGCTCGCGCGGCGTGAACTTGCTCATCTTCCACGGGCCGGTGCCCGAGGCGTCCTTGGCGAACGCCGCCCAGGCGGCTTGCGACTTCGCCTTGTCGTCGGCGCCGGTCGCCGCCTCATAGAGCTTCTGCCACTTGGTCGGGCTCGCCATGAACAGGTTGGTGAGATTGATCGGCAGGAAGCTGTCCGGCTCCTTGGTCGTCAGCTCGACGGTGAGATCATCGATCTTGCGCGCGGACGCGAGCGTCGGCATGCGCGAAGCCGTCACGCCGACCTGGCTCGGATCGAACTGCGGCGCATCCTGCTTCAGCACCTTCTCGACGTTCCACACCACGGCGTCGGCATTGAACGGCGCGCCGTCATGGAAGGTGACGCCGGGGCGCAGCTTGAACGTCCACTTGGTCTTGTCGGCGTCGTCGACCTTCCACTCGGTGGCGAGGCCTGGAATGACGACGCTCGGCTTGTCCGCCGACGACAGGTCCCACATCGTCAGCGCGTCATACATCGTGAGGCCGGTGAAGCGGTTGCCCTCGAAGCCCTGGTCGGGCTGGCCGAGCGTGCGTGGAATGTCGGCGGCCGTCATGCCGATGCGCAGCACGGATTCCGCACCCGCCTGCGCCGGCAGCACCAAGGCCGAGACCGTCGTCATCATCGCGGCCGCAACGGTGGCACGCACATTCATTGAGGTCGCAATACAAGAAAGCACGATCTTCTCTCCGATAAGGCTGGCTAGATTCTGGGCAGCATTATGCAACGCCTATGCCAGCACGGCCTGCGGAGCTCACCCTGCGACGCGACGCCACAACGTTTGTACTCAAACGATCTCGCTCGAGGGCTTGGCACCCGGATTGCAGGTTGTGCGCGTCGAATTTGATCCGGTTTCCACGGAGCCTCACCTTCATGCGTCTTCTCAAGCCACTGCTCGCCACCGCGCTCGCGCTCGGCCTCTCTGCCGCTGCAGCGCGCGCCGAGACTGTTCTGCGCTACGGCATCTCGATGGCCGACATTCCGTTGACGACGGGTCAGCCCGATCGCGGCGCCGGCGCCTATCAGTTTACCGGCTATACGATCTACGATCCGCTGGTCGCCTGGGACATGAGCGTCGCCGACAAGCCCGGCAAGCTGATCCCAGGCCTCGCCACCGAGTGGAAGGTCGACGATGCCGACAAGAAAAAGTGGCGCTTTACCTTGCGCAAGGGCGTCAAGTTCCACGACGGCAGCGACTTCAATGCCGATGCGGTGATCTGGAATCTGGACAAGGTGCTCAACGATAAGGCACCGCAGTTCGACAAGCGGCAGAGCGCGCAGGTCAAGACACGGCTGCCGTCGGTGGCGAGCTACGCCAAGATCGACGACTCCACCGTGGAGATCACGACCAAGACCGTCGACTCGTTCTTTCCCTATCAGATGCTGTGGTTCCTGATTTCGAGCCCGGCGCAGTATGAGAAGCTCGGCAAGGATTGGGACAAGTTCGCCAGCCAGCCCTCGGGCACCGGTCCGTTCAAGCTGACCAAGCTGGTGCCGCGCGAGCTCGCGGAGCTATCAAAGAATTCCGAATACTGGAACAAGGATCGGCTGCCCAAGACCGACAAGCTCGTGCTGGTGCCGATGCCGGAGGCGCTGACGCGCACCAACGCGCTGCTCGCCGGCCAGGTCGATTTGATCGAGACGCCGGCGCCGGACGCCGTGCCACAGCTCAAGGCGGCCGGCATGAAGCTCGTCGACAACGTCACGCCGCATGTCTGGAACTATCATCTCAGCGTGCTGCCGGGCTCGCCCTGGACCGACATCCGCCTGCGCAAGGCGCTCAACCTCGCGATCAACCGCGACGAGGTCGTCGGCCTGATGAATGGTCTCGCCAAGCCGGCCAAGGGCCAGGTCGACCCGTCGAGCCCGTGGTTCGGCAAGCCGACCTTCGAGCTGAAATATGATCTCGCGGCGGCCAAGAAGCTGGTCGAGGAGGCCGGCTACTCGCCGGCCAAGCCGCTGAAGACGACCTTCATCATCGCGCAAGGCGGCACCGGCCAGATGCTGTCGCTGCCGATGAACGAGTACCTGCAGCAGAGCTTCAAGGAGATCGGCATCAACATCGAGTTCAAGGTCGTCGAGCTCGAGACGCTCTACACGCATTGGCGCAAGGGTGCGGCCGACGAGATGAACGCCGGCATCACCGCCAACAACATCGCCTATGTCACGTCGGATCCGCTCTACGCCATCGTCCGCTTCTTCGCCTCCGACCAGATTGCGCCTGTCGGCGTCAACTGGGGCGGCTACAAGAATCCGAAGGTCGACGCGCTGATCGCCGAGGCGAAGCAGACGTTCGATCCGGCCAAGCAGGACGAGCTGATCGCGCAGGCGCACGCGCAGGTCGTCGACGACGCCGTGCTGGTCTGGGTCGTGCACGACACCAACCCGCATGCGCTGTCGCCGAAGGTGAAAAAATTCGTGCAGGCCCAGCACTGGTTCCAGGACCTGACGACGATCGGGGCGGAATAAGGAGCTGTCGTCTCGGTCTCGCAGCAAAGCGGTTGTCAGATAATGCGCCCTCTCCCCTTGTGGGAGAGGGCATGTGCGGCCTGTCCGCGAACGCGGTTTGGTGAGGGGTCTCTCTCAACGGGCGCAACTCGCGGAGAGAGACCCCCCACCCAACCGAGCTTGCCGAAGCGTCCTACGTGCCCTCTCCCACAAGGGGAGAGGGCGCATTCATAAGCACTGCACTCATGCCCGGCAACCGCACCCTGAAGGGGGTAGTTCATCGTTGCTAAGAGTTTAGCGCTACTTCGATGTCAGCGCGTGTGCACCGTTCCAGTCGACCGGCGGCGGGTTCTGCTGATAGCTGCAAATCCGCGCCTCGTAGAGATCGAACAGCTTCGCCAGCTCCTTCGCCTCATCCTTCTTCCGGCCTCGCGCGATCGCAGCAAGCGCCTCGTCCCAGTCGCGGCTGCGATAGGCCGCCAGCATTTCGATGGTCAGGTTGCGCAACAGCTGGAAGCGCTCGGAATACATCACGTCCTCGCGGCCGGCGATCGCATAGATCACCTCCGGCTCGGTCTTGCCCTTGACCATGATGAAATCGAGCTCGAGGATCGCGAGCTTGTCCTTGACCGCCATCGCCGTTGCCGAGCCGACGATGATCGGAAAGCCGTATTCCTTGGTCTGACCTTCGAGGCGCGAGGCGAGGTTGACGCTGTCGCCCAGCACCGAATAGTTCTTCTTGAGCTCCGAGCCCATGTTGCCGACGACGCCGATGCCGGTATTGAGGCCGATGCCGACGTTGAGCGGGATGTAGACATGGCCGCCATGGGCGGCCTCCTGTTCGCGCTGCCGGTTGACCTCGTCGATCTTGTCCAGCATGTCGAGTGCCGCCGTGCAGGCGTTGAGGTGATGCTCCCGGTCGTCGAGCGGCGCATTCCAGAATGCCATGATGGCATCGCCCATGTACTTGTCGACATAGCCTTTGCGCGCGATGATCGCGTCGGTCAACGGCGTCAGGAAGCGGTTCATCAGCGTCGTCAAGCCCTGGGGATCGCGCTTGTAGCTTTCCGAGATCGAGGTGAAGCCGCGCACGTCCGAGAACATGATGGTCATCTCGCGCTCCTCGCCGCCGAGCACGAGTTTCTCCGGCGATTGCGCCAGCTGCTCCACCAGCACCGGCGACATGTATTGCGCGAACCAGCCGCGAATCTCCTTGCGCTGCTGCTGCTCGCGAATGAAGCTGGCGAAGATCAGCGTCAGATAGATCGCCGTGGTCGACAGCATCGGATAGGTGAAGTCGATCAGGAACCGGTGCTGCGTATAGGCGTACCAGGAGAGGCCGATCAGAACGCTTGCGAACAGGGCGCCGACGAGCACCAGCGTGACGGCACCGAGCCGCGGCGCGAACACGATCACGAGCAGGCCGAAGATCAAGGCGCCGAAGAATTCGGCCGAAAGCCCCCAGAACGGCGGGGACAGGATCGAGTTCGTGAGGACGGATTCGAGGACCTGGGCATGCACCTCGACGCCCGGCATCGCCGGGTCGACCGGCGTCGTCTTGATGTCGTTCAGGCCGATGGCGGACGGTCCGATCAGCACCAGCTTCCTTGCGATCTTCTCCGGCGGCACGCGTCCCTCGAGCACGTCGATGGCCGACACGTAGATTGACGGATCGGAGCGGGCATAGTGCACCCAGATCCTGCCTTTGCGATCCGTCGGAATCTCGAAACCGCCGATGCGAAGGCTCTTGATGCCGCCGATATCGGCCTTGATCACCAGGGTGTCAGCGCCGCTCACCACTCGAAGCATCTCGAAGCTGAGCGCCAGCATCGTGATGTCCTGCGCCTGCAGGATCATCGGCACACGACGGATGATGCCGTCGCGCTCCGGCGGGATCGTGAACAGCCCACGTCCAGACGCGGCATGCTCGATCACCGAAACGTTGCGCAACAGCCCCGGGTAGCTCTCCATGAAGCCATCGGCTTCGGGCCCGATCGTGGCAACGCCCGTGACCGGCAAGGTCTTGTCGAGATCGGCGCGGACCTCGTTGCTGGCCGTCTCACCGAGAACGATTCGCGATCGGCGCAGAGCATCGGCGAGCACCTGATCGTTCGACGGCAGCGCCTTCAGCTTCTCGCGCGTCGCCTCGTCGAGATTGGGAAAGGTCTCGGCCGCAAGCGCGGGGTTCAACCGGTCCGGCTCGGCAAACACCACGTCGAACGCAATGACGAGGGCACCGAGGCGCGTGAGCTTCTCGATGATCTCAGCGATCCGCGTGCGTGGCCACGGCCACTGACCGAGCTTGGGATCGGCGACGCTCTTCTCGTCGATGTCGACGATGGTGACAGGACGCATCGTCTTCACCCGCGGGCTGAACGCCTGGAAGTTGTCGAATGTCCGCAGGCGCAGTTCCTGCATCGGAGCAGGATCGGCGGCGCGCAGCGCGGCGAAGGCAACCAGCAGCACGAGGCACATCAGGCGCGCATAGCCGAACTTGCGTGCGAACCACCGGGGAACTGCTCTCAATCGCTTCATGCAGCATCCGATATCACGCCGAGGCCGGCGATCCGAAACGTCTGATTAGCCCGAAGGGGATGCGCCTGACAACGCCGCCGCCCGCCTCGCTCACGAGGCTCAGACGAGGTGGAAGCCGTCGTGATGCAGCTTGAACTGGTCGAGCGTCACGCCCTTCAAGGTCAGCGTATCATGCGCCGCATCGGTGATGACGGTGTCGTGGCCGCCATTGGCGGATTGTGCGGAGGCGACAAGCGCATCCATATTGGCGAACAGCGAGAGGTCGATCTCGACGCTATCCTTGCTCAGATCGAAATCACCGATCGTGGCGCTGCCGAAATGCGGGTTGAAGACGAACGTGTCGTTGCCGTCCTTGCCGAAGATCGTGACGCCGCCGCCGACATTGACGAAATTGTCGTCCTGGTCCGTGCCATTCACCGTCGAAGCGCCGTTGCCAGCGAGCGTGACGGTCAGCGCCTTGGTCGCGGTTCCGCCGTGACCGTCGCTCACTCGGGCCTGATAGGTGACGGTCAGCGTATCGCCGGGATTGAGGAAATCCAGGTTGACGTCGGCGGGATGATACGTCCAGTGCAGGACGTCGGGCTTGCCGTCGGATGTGGTGCTGTCGAAGGTGATGGCATGGGCATCGGCCAGCGCCTGGACGTGGGCATTGGCGGGGAGGCTCGGCAGGCCGTTGTACTTGATGACGCCATCGTCGATCACTGCGGCCGTCAGCGTGTCACCGACATCCTTGTCGAGCACGGTCAAGGTGCCCGACATCTTGCTCGCGAGCTGGACCGGCTGATCGGCGACGTTGCCAGCCGAGATGTTGTCGATCTCGAATGCATTCTGGCTGCTGGCCAGCACGACCTTGTTGAACGGGGACAGGCCGAGGAACTCGACATAGCCGTTCGAGGCCAGCGACCCCTGGCCGCCATTGGCGAGCAGCGGCGCGACGTCGTTGCCCGTGTAGGACGCGACCAGCTTGTTGCCGTTGTAGAAGGAGATGCTGTTGTAGCTGTCGACCGAGCCCCAATACAGCCCAAAACTGTTCTTGACGCTGTCGAAGGTGATGGTCTCCTGCGCGTGACTGCCGATGCTGAGATAGTTGGTCTTGTCGGCACCGTCGGCCATGTAGGGCGCTGCCGACACCGGCGAGGAGCCGTGCACGATGCCCGCATTGCCGCTGGCCGTGAAGGTCGCGTGCAGCGCCTCGCTGTGGAAGCTGCCGTGACCGCGCCCGTTGTCGGAGATGTTGCCGGCCGAGACGTGATCGAAGGTTTCGGTCGGCATGCCCTCGGCATTGGTCTTCGCCGTGCTCGCCAGCACCGTGGCCCGCTCCGACAGGATGACGGTCTGCACCGTCGGGTTGGTCTCGCCGGTGATGACGGGCGCATCCTCTGCGCCATTGACCGTGATGGTGACGGGCACGTCGACGACGACGCCATGGCCGTCGTCGATCGCAACCGTGTAGGTCAGCGTCACTTGCTGGCCAACGCCGAGATAGTCGAACACCTTGTCCCGGGCAGCGAAGGTCCAGGCCTGCGATGCTCCGCCCGTGCCGGTTTCGGTGAGCGTTCCGAGCGACAGCCAGCTCTCGAGCACGGACGCGTCCGCGGGCAACCCGCTATCGTTGCCGGAAGTGGCCACTCCGGTCACCTTCAGGACATGCGCATCGGTGATGTCGGCATCCTCGAAGGTGATCGTGCCGCTCGCCTGATCGAGCAGATCCGAGCCGGACGTATCCGTGCGCTCGGCAATCTCCGCGGACTGCACCTCGCTCGTGACGACCGGAAGATCGTTGGTGCCGTTGATGGTCACGACCACCGCCGACATCGTAGTGTGGCCCTGATGATCGTCGATCGTCACCGTGGAGGTGACCGTCACGGTCTGGCCGGCCCCGAGGAAATCGAGCTTGCCATCGGCGATGGCATACGTCCAGTCGACTTTGCCATTGTTGGCATTGCCGACCTGGCTCAGTTTCAGCGCCTGTTCGAGCGCGGCGATCTGGCCCGGCGTGAGCTGACCCGACAAATCAGTCTGCTGGTCGGCCGCAAGCCAGGTCACGCTCTGCGCCCCGATCGACGCGGTCGGCCGGTCGGTCAGGTCCGCATCGGTGAATTTTACGCTGCCGGTGACGCTGTGCTGATCGGACGCCCCCGTCTGCGCCGCCGCTTCGGTGATCGCACCCGGCCGACCCGCATCCGCGACCACCGGCGCCGTGTCTTCGGCCTTCAGCGTGATCAGCGTTCCGCCCTGCCCGTCATCGCTGCCTGCGAAATGCAAGTCGCTGAAGTTGCCTTCGAGCGTCAGGGCGATGCTGTGCCCTTCGCCGTCGACGACCGTGAGCACGCCGGTTTCCGCATCGTAGGACGCCGTTGTCGCCTCGCCCCATTTGATCGTCTGCAGGTCGATCCTGTCGCCGGTGCCGAGACCGGCGAGCTTGGCGGAGAAGCTGGCGTCGTCGATGACGATCTCGCTGTTGCCCTCGCTGCTGAAATCGATCGTCTGATGAACGTGGCCATCGACCGTCAGCGTGGCGTCGGCGTCGACCTTGATCAGTCCGGAGCCCTCGACATCGCCGGTGATCTCGAACGTACCCGCCGTGATCTCGATCGTGCCAAAATTGAAGATCGTTCCGCCGATGCCGCTCAGCCCGCTCGCGGTGATCGTGCCATAGATGTAGAGCTTGCCGTCACTGCTCACATTGGTATCGGCAAGGCCGAGGGTCGCGCCGGGGTCGACGGTGAAGATGCCGAAATTCTGGACGTCCATATCGGACAGTGTCACGTCGTTGCCGGCGATCTGCAGCGTGCCGACGCTGCGGATTTCCAGCGTGCCGCCGGTCAGCGTCGTATTCCCATCCAGCACCAGAGTCGATTCCACCGGGATCTCACCATCCTCATCGATGATGATCACGCCGTCGGTGTTGTCGATGGTGACATTGTCGAAGGTGGTTGCGGCTGCGGTCTCGACATGCACGATGCCGTGATTGACGAGATCGCCTCCGGTGATCGTGCTGTTCTCGATCAGCAGCAGCGCATCGTCGTCGACCTGGATCGTGCCGGAATTGTCGACGGTGACGCCGACCAGGGTTGCCGTCTCGTCTGCAGCAACCTCGAGCGTCGAGCCGTCGCCGATGGTGATGTCGACGCCGGTCAACGACGCACCGCCCTCGACGGTCAGGACCGCCGTCATCTCCGCGAGCGGACCGATCTCGCCGACCAGCAGCACGCCACCCGCGACTGCGCTGCCGTCGATCGTGCTGTCGCCGTCGACCGAGATCGTCCCCTCGCTGGTGACGGCGCCGCCGGCGATGCTCGCGCCGCTCAGCGACAGCGCGCCACCGAGCGCGATGGTGATCGCGGCGGCGTTCGCATTGGTGATCGTCTCGTTGTCGAAGGCATTGCCGCTGCCCGACACAGCGATGATGCCGGAGTTGTCGAGCGCGCCACCGATCAGCGCGGCGCCGCCGGTCAGTGCGATCGTTCCGCCGGCTTCATTGGTCAGCGTGCCGCCCGTCATCTCGGCATGCGAGAGCGTCAGGGTCGCGGACTCCGCGACGGTGACGATCGCGCCAACGGCATTGTCGATGATCGTTTCATTGCCGAGCGCAAGCTCGCCGCCCGCCTTGACGTCGATCAGACCGACATTCGTGATGGTCTCGTTGCTGAAAGCATTTCCGCTGCCCGACACCTCGATCGTGCCGAAATTGGTCAGCTCCCCATTGCTGAGCTCGGCCCCGTCCTTCATGACGAGCAGCCCGTTCACGGGCGTTGGCGTGTCCCCGCCTTCGTTCAGCGTGCCGAAATTCTGAACGACCGGCGCACCTTGGATCAAGATGGTGCCGCCATCGATGCTGCCGCCATCCAGGGTCAGCGTCGCGCCGAGGTCGACCTGGATCAGACCGGAGCTGTCCTCGCCGACGTTGGTGACGTCGCCTTGCACCGTCAGCGTTCCGCCGGACAACTCGATCGTGCCGGTGTTGAAGATTCCAGCGTACGCCCCGAAGACGCCGCCGCCCGCCAGCAGCACGGTGCCGGCGTTGTGCAGCTCGCTCTGCCCCAGGATCTGCACCGAGCCGCCGACGGTGATCGTCGCAGCCGAGAAGTTGTAGATCAGCGAATCGACCTTGGCCGTCAGCGCGCCGCTGACCGTCAGCGTGCCGTGATTGTCGAGCTCCGGAATGGCTCCGCCGCCGAAATCATTCAGCGTGACCGACTTGGCATAGGCGAGGACGTCCTCGTCGATCGTCACCGGAAAGGCTGGCGTCAGGCCATGCAGCTGATCGGTGATGATGATGACGTCGTCATCGGCGGTCGGGGCCAGGCCGGTGGCCCAGTTCGCGCCGTCGCTCCACAAATGAACCTGCGCGCCGCTGCTGCCGCCGGCTTGCGTCGTCGCGATCCAGACCACGGCGGGGTCGTCGGTCCCGGTGATCGTCACCGTGATCGTCTGGGTCGACGTCGCGCCCTGCGAGTCGGTCAACGTCACCGTGTAGGTCAGCGTCACGGTCTGTCCGGCCGGAATGAAATCCGCGACATAGACCGGCAGGTTGCCAAGGCTCCAACTGATCGTTCCGGCGCCGCTGCCGGTGCTGTCGGACGATATCGACGCGGTCAGCGCCTGCGCGAACAGTGCCAGCGGGGCCGGCGGAATGCTGCCGCCGCCTTCCAGAACGGCGCTGGTCAGTGTGGCCGAGACCGTATGCGTGTCGGTGAGGTCGACATCCTTGAAGGTCAGCGTGCCCGCGGTCGGATCGTCGGAGGTCAGCGGCCCGCCGGGAACGTTCGTTCCGCCCTCGAACGCGATCGTCGGCACGCTCGCCGTGATCTCGGGCTTGTCATTGGTGCCTGTCACGGTGATCGTGACGGGGACCAGGGTGAATTCGTTGGACGGCGCAAAATTGTTGTCGACGCGGACGATGTAGGTCAGCGTCAGCGTTTCACCTGCCGCCAGGAAGTCGAAATACTTGTCGGGAACGCTGTAGGTCAGCGTCGCCGTGCCGGAGTTCTTGTTGTTCGGATTAGGCGTGACCGTGATCTTCACGGCCGTCGCCATCACGTCCTGCAGCTGCAGCGCATTCAACGAACCGGTGACATCGGTCTGTTGCGCGCTCTTGTATGAATAGGCGTTGAAGCTCACCGAGACCGTCGGCCGGTCGATGCCGTTGACGTCGAGGAAGCTGACGCGGCTGAGCACAATGTCGAGATCGCTGCCGTTCCCGGTCTGCCCGGCGCGCTCGATCAATCCGAACGCCGCCGTCAACCGGCCGTCGGCGTCGAAAATCCTGACCTCCGGCGGACCCGGGATGTGCAACGGCTGCTCGCCCGTCTGGCCGGTCCCGGTCGTCGGGCCGGCGTCGTCGACCACGCGGACGACCGGCGTTGCACTGGTGCCGTTGGCCAATGTCACCGGCGTCAGCGCCTGCGGCACGCCGATATCGGTGAAGTGGGTCGTCGACTTCGGGTTGGTGTTGTCGGTGAACTTGAGCGTGAAGACGTCGTTGATCAGCTTCTGGATGTCGGGCGAGAGCGGCACCGCGCTCTGATTGACGATGCCGTTGCTGATCTGGATCTGCTGACCGGCCTGGTTGACGACGGCGATCGGCTGCAACGTCGTCTTGTCGTACAGCACGTAGGAGCCGGTGCGGCCATCGGGCTCGACCAGCACCTGGAACTTGGCATCGGGCAGACCGCCCTGCCCCGGCACCGTGAAGTCGATCTCGACCAGCACGGCCGTGCCGCGAATGCCCATCGTCGCGACGGGCGTGTCGACCTTCATGTCGCCATGCTTGGCGGTCTCGCCGGCCACGAACGAGATCGTGCCGGCCACCAGGCTGATCAGCGAGGAGTTGTTCGACCCGTTGGGGTCGTACACCATCTCGTTCAGCACCATCCGGGCGTTCGAGGACAGGCCGAACACGGTGCCGTCGATGAAGGTGATGCCAACCGTCGAATTCGAGCCGGACTGGACGATGTCACCCTTCTCGACGTTGTCGCCGTTGTGAAGCAGGATCGAGACGCCGTTGCGGATGACGGTCGCCGTGCCCTGCAGCTTGGTGACGTGACCGATCACCTTGCCAGCGCTCGCGGCGCCACCGGCCTGGCTGACCTGCACGGCGCCCGACAGCGCGTTGACGAGGTCGCCGGTCAGATGGGCGCCATCGGGCGAAGCCAGCGGCGCCCGCTTCTCGCCCTTGAAATAGTCCGGCAACACGAGTTCACGACCATCGGACGACAGCACGAGGTCGAGACCGGAACGCTTGAAATCGGCGTTGAAAAGAAAATGCGCGTCCGGAACGACGATCGCGTCCGCCGGCGCATGGGCCGGCGGCGCATCCAGCTTCAAATAAGCCGGCGCGGACGTGCCCAGGCCGTCGGAGAAAAGCGCGGCGTCAGACTTGCCAGCGTAATTCACGGGGCCACCGACTATGGTTAATTATTACATAACAATTTGTGTTCAAAGCGTGCATATCACTGGCGAGTGTCTGGAGGAACCATCTTCAGCTTGTGCTCCTGAGGCGTGGAAACGGCGACGTCCACGGGTTTGCTTTGATATCGTCAAGCTTGCGCCTTCTTCGTGGCGAGCAAATTATGGTATAATCAAGTATTCATCGGCCTCGATAGGGCGGCCCAAAGTCTAGATCTGTATTTCCAAGACCACGATTACAGAGCCCGACCGTAACATCCGCACCCGCATACTCCTGCGGACCCATTTCGAGCGGAGGACGGAGACCGGGCGGACGGAAATCTACAAATTGCATCAATTGAGCGTGTGCTGGGGATGATCGACGGCCACAACCCGAACGCGAATCGCAATGATCCTACGCGACCCTCGCCCGGCTTTCGCTAGGATTTGTCGCATCGGAGCAACACAACGTTCAGCCTGACTGACGCGATTTTATCGCGGGCACCCCCGCCTTAAGCAGCGCCAAAGCCTCGGCGCGCATGCTGGCCCCAACAACACCCGGTTCCGCAGGCGCGTCTTCGCCGGCGAGTTCCGGGGACGGGGCGTCACATGACCAATCTCGCGCTGATCCGCGCATCATTTGCGGCTGCGGCTGCCACGGCGATGCTGTGGATCGGCAGCCCGGCACAGGCGGGTCCTGTCGGGCAGCCGGCGGAACTCGGGGCTTCCATCGGCGATGACGAGCCATTCGGCCTGAACCGGACGGAGCTCGGAGCCGGCCCGCTGCTGCGCAAATGGCTCACGCTGGCGCATAGGCTCGACGACGAGCGCGTGCAGCTCGCATTGTGCGACGGAGATCGCGAGCGCTGCGTCTCGCCCGCCGCACTGCGCCTGCTTGCCATCGTCGATCAGGCGCGCGCCAGAGACGGTCGTGCTCGGCTCGGCGAGATCAACCGGGCGATCAACCTCGCGATCCGGCCAACCAGCGACCTGGTTCAATATGGCGAGCCCGACGTCTGGACGTCCACGCTCGTCACCTTCGGAAGCCTGGCGGGGGACTGCGAGGATTATGCGATCGCGAAGTTCGTGGCGCTCCGGCTGGCCGGCATTCCGCCGCAGGATCTGCGCATCGTCATCCTACGCGACACCGCGCGCAATGAGGATCACGCCCTTGTCGCGGCGCGCCTCGACGGACGATGGCTGTTGCTGGACAACCAGCGGATGGCCATGATCCGGGACAGCGATGCACGGCAGGTGCGGCCGCGCTTCGTGATCGACGAGACCGGCATCTCGATTCTCGAGCCGGCGCCGTTGATGGCCGAGGTCGGCCGCCGATCGCTGGACCCGACGGTGCCGGGCTCCATGTCCGCCAGCAACTGACGATCCCAGCGCTCAGTCCCTGGTGACGTGCACCGTCGGTGTCGCCCCGCCGTTCCACTTCCCATCGATGGCGCGCTCGATCTGGGCCGCCAGCTGCAGCAGCAGGCCGTCATCGGCCTGCTTGCCGATAGCCTGGATGCCGAGCGGCAGGCCATGCTCGTTGGTGGCGAGCGGCAGCGAGATCGCCGGAATGCCGCAGAGATTGGCCAGCGGCGTGAACGCGAAGTTGCGCCACAGATTGCCGAACCAGTCGAGCACGTCGGGATTGTCGCTGATCGTCAGATATTCCGTGGTGCCGATCTTCGGCGTCGGCAGCGCCGTGATCGGGGTCAGGATGATGTCCCATTCCTCGAAGAAGGCGCCGAACGCGCGCGAGGTGGTGTTGAACACCGCCTGCATCGCCGCGCGCTCGGCGAAGCTGGTGCCGCGGCCCGCTTCCCAGATGCGGATGTTGACCGGTTCGATCAGATCGGCCGGCGGCCGGTCGAGCTGCCGCGACGCCAGGAGGTTGTTGATGACGATCGCGAAGTTCGAGATGTAACACGTGGTCTGCGCAGCGAACGCCTTGGGATAGTCGACATCCGGCAGCGCGTAGCCGACGTGATGGCCGAGGCTCTCGAGGAATGTGCCGACGCGCGCGAGCTCGGCCGCAATGTGCGGCGTTGCGCGGTAGTCGCCCCATTGATGCGACAGCGCGATCCGCAGCCTGCCGGGATCCCGCTTGATCAGCTCGACATAAGGCTCCGGCGTGGTCCAGTACGGCATGAACTCGCCCGGCGCGCCGCCGCGGCAATGATCGACGAAGGCCGCCGTGTCGCGCACGCTGCGCGACTGGCAGCCCTGGATCGAGACCAGCCCCGACAGGTCCGACAGATGCGGCGCGATCGAGAACACGCCGCGCGACACTTTCAGGCCGATGTTGCCGTTCACGCCTGCGGGAATCCGGATCGAGCCGCCGCCATCGGTCGCATGCGCGATCGGCACCACGCCGGCGGCGACCATCGCCGCACTGCCGGCCGACGAGCCGCAGGTGGTGTAGTCGGTGTCCCAAGGATTGCGCGTCACGTAGACGGCAGGGTTCTCCGCCGAGCTGCAGACACCGAATTCCGGCGTCGTGGTGCGCCCCATCAGATTGAGGCCGGCCTTGCGCATCTTCGTGGTGAGGTGCGTGTCGGCAGCGGGACGGTTGCCGCGCATGTAGAGCGAGCCCTGCTCTTGCAGGCGGCCGGTCATGGTCGGACCCAGATCCTTCATCAGGAACGGCAGGCCGGCAAACGGACCCGCGGCATTCGCACCGGCCTTGATCGGATCCTCGACCGCGTCGGCGAACACTTCCACGACGCCTGACAGCTTCGGATCAACCTTGGCGATGCCTGCCGCGGCCTGCCGCGCCAGCTCCGCCGCCGTCAGCTCGCCGCTGCGAACGCGCGCCGCCAGCGCCATGCCATCATGCCGGGCCCACTCGTCCCAGCTCATCGCCAAAGTCATCTGTCGTCCGATCCTTCGCGCCGTGATCATCGTGCTTCGCGCATTCGCGCGGCAGCGCAACTGAATCCGACGCAGTTGATTGTCTGATTGTCCGGTGGCGCGAACCTTAGTGGGAGAAGGCTCCAAGTCAATCGATCGCCACGCATGCCGTTATCCCACGCGATCATGCTGCATCGCCTACCGCTCACGGCGAGGACAAGCGCATCACCGCTGCCGGGCGTTCCGAAAAACGAAACCAGCCTCGCGCCGACGCTGGCCGTGCCGTAAACGGTTCCGCTTGTTACATTGTTGCTGATCGACAACGCCCGACGCCGCATGCTATCCGCGGAGCGAACAGAGGACATCGTGCGCGACATTGGTCGATCATATCTCACAAGCCGTCCGCGCCTGCTGCGCCGGATCTCGGCGTTGTGCCTGATGATCGCCTATCTGCTTGCCGGCGCACTGCACGGCGCCTGCGATCTCGATGTCGCGCATGCGTCGGCCGGCAAGCCGGAGATCGCCTCCCTGCTCGACAAGGCCGGGCACTCCGACCAACGCGGCATCGCCGACCATCATTGCCATGGCTGCTTCTCGGTGGCCGTGCCGCAGCTGCAGCTCGCGGCGGTTCCAGCCGAGATCGTCGCAGCAACGGACTGGCCGACCCCCGCCATCAGTGCCGGCATCCTGTCCGAGTCCGATTCCCCGCCGCCAAGACACCTGACCTGACGCCACGTGCCGGACGGCGAACGCCGTCCTTCCTTGCTCGTCCAGACAGGTTCATCTCATGCCATTCCCCGCGATGGCTGCGCGCGCGATCTGCGCCGCGGCCCTGCTCGCGGCGTCCGCGCACGCCGCGGCCGCTCAGACGCTGACCTTGCGCGAGGCGCTGTCCCGCGCGCTCGCCGCCAATCCCAGGCTGTCCGCCGCCGACCGCGACATCGGCATAGCCTCGGGCCAGCGGCTGCAGGCCGGCGCGCTGCTCAATCCGGAGCTCAGTTACGAGCAGGACAATTCCCTTGGCTCCGGCCAATATCGCGGCACGCGCTCGGCCGAGACGACCTTGCAGATCAGCCAGGCGTTCGAATGGTTCGGCAAGCGCGACGCGCGCATCGCCGCCGGGCAGGCCGGCATCCGCGTCGCCGAGATCCAGCGTCAGGCGGTGCGGCTCGAAGTCCTGTCGGAGACGGCGATCGCCTTCGTGACGGTGCTCGCCACGCAGCGCCGCATCCAGATCCTCGACGACCAGGTCGCCGCGCTCGATCGCCTGACGCCCTTGCTGCGGCGGCGGGTCGAGGCCGGTGCGTCGTCGCCGGCGGAGACCGGCCGCGCCGAGGTCGCCTCCGCCCTGGTGCGGGCCGATCGCGAGCGCGTCAAGGCGACGTTGGCGAGCGCGCGCCGTGAGCTTGCCGTGCTCACCGGAGACAGCTCGGCGAAACTCCCTTCCGTCACCGGCCGCTTCGATGCCACGACCCGGCCGCCGTCGTTCCAGACCGTCATCGCGGCCATCGATGCCAACCCGCAGCTCGTGCGCTGGACCGCCGTCTACGCGCAGCGCAATGCCGAGCTGCTGCTGGCGCGGCTGAAACCCTATCCGGACGTGCGCGTCGGCGCGGGCTGGCGGCATTTCAACGACACCCAGGACGATGCGGTCCGGCTCAGCGTCTCCGTGCCGATCCCGGTGTTCGACCAGAACCAGGGCAACATCCTCTCGGCGCAAGAGAGCGTCGCCAAGACCGAGGCCGAGCGCAAGGCCAACCGCAACGCGCTGCTGGTGATCGCCGGCCGCGCCTACGACTCGCTGCAGGGCTCGCTGCAGGAGCTCTCGGTCCTGCGCGAGATCGCAATTCCCAAGGCGCAGGAGGCCGCGGACGAGATCGCGCAAGGCTACAGCGCCGGCCGCTTCTCCCTGCTCGAGGTGCTCGATGCGCAGGCGAGCGTCGCGCAGGCGCGGCTGCGCGAGCAGGAGGCGCTGCAGAACATCCATGTCGCCGTGGCGACGATCGAGGGCCTGGTCGGCCGTCCCTTCACCCTGGCACGGGAGACCGCGCGATGAAGACGCCCACCGTCATTCTCATTGCGATCATTGCGGCCGTCGGCGGCGCCGGAGCGTCGCGCCTCCTGGTGGATGCGATGCCGCACACCGAAGCAGCCGCCGGCCATGCCGAGAAGGACCAAGCCGAGAAGGCGCCGAAGGATCACGTCGAGCAGGACGAGCACGGCGCAGACCGCATTCGCATCAGCGACGTCAAGCTCGCCGCGGCCGGCGTCACGCTGGCCGAAGCCGGCCCGGCAACCTTGTCGGATACGCTGGCGTTCAACGGCGTGCTCCGCGCCAATCAGGAAGCGTTGGTGCAGGTGACGCCGCGCTTTCCCGGCATCGTCCGCGCGATCAGGAAGCGCATTGGTGACACCGTCGCCAAGGACGAATTGCTGGCATCGATCGAGAGCAACCAGAGCCTGACCGCCTACGATCTCAAGGCGCCGATCGGCGGCACCATCATCGACCGCCAGATCTCGCTCGGCGAATACGCCTCCGAGCAGAAGCCCGCCTTCGTGGTCGCCGATCTCTCGACCATCTGGGTGGATCTGTCGATCTACCGCCAGGACCTCCGGCGCGTCCGTCTCGACGACGAGGTGCTGATCGATCCCGACGACGGCCGCGGCGCAATCCGCGGGCACGTCTCCTACATCGCCCCCGTCGGCGCCAGCGAAACCCAGACCGCGATGGCGCGCGTCGTGCTGGCCAATGCCGACGGCCGGCTGCGCCCGGGTCTGTTCGTCACGGCGCGGCTCGTGCTCGCCAAGCGCAACGTCGCTGTCGCAGTGCGCGCCAGCGCGATCCAGACGCTGGAGAACAAGACCGTCGTGTTCGTGCGCGAGGAGGGCGACAAGATCGAGGCGCGTCCCGTCGCGCTCGGCGAGTCCGATCCGACCCATGTCGAGATCCGCGACGGCCTCTCGCCCGGCGAGCACTACGTCGCCGAGAACAGCTTCGTGGTGAAGGCCGAGATGGGCAAGGGGGAGGCCGAGCATGATTGACGCGATCCTGGCTTTCGCCGTGCGCCAGCGCTGGCTGGTGCTGCTGGTCTCGCTCGCCGCAGCGGCGTTCGGCGCATGGAATTTCACCCGGCTGCCGATCGACGCCGTGCCCGACATCACCAACGTCCAGGTGCAGATCAACACCAAGGCGCCCGGCTACTCGCCGCTGGAGACCGAGCAGCGCATCACGTATCCCGTCGAGACCGCGATGGGCGGCCTGCCCCGCCTCGACACCACACGCTCGCTGTCGCGCTACGGGCTGAGCCAGGTCACCGTCGTGTTCCAGGACGGCACCGACATCTACTTTGCGCGCCAGCAGGTCAATGAGCGCATCCAGGAGATCAAGGATCAGCTGCCGCCCGGCATCGAGGTCGCGATGGGACCGCTCTCGACCGGCCTCGGCGAGATCTTCATGTATGCGGTGGAAGCAAAGCCCGGCGCCAAGACCGCCGAAGGCGCCGACTACTCACCGACCGATCTGCGCACCATCCAGGATTGGATCATCCGGCCACAGCTGCGCGGCGTGCCCGGCGTGATCGAGGTCAACACCATCGGCGGCTTCGCGCGCCAGTTTCACGTGCTGCCGGATCCCGGCCGCCTGATGGCCTACAGGATCAGCTTCCGCGACGTCATCGCCGCCCTCGCCTCCAACAACGCCAATGTCGGCGCCGGTTACATCGAGCGCAATGGCGAGCAATATCTGGTGCGCGCGCCCGGCCAGGTCGGCAGCGCCGCCGAGCTCAGGGACATCGTGATCGGCGCCCGCGGCGGCACGCCGGTGCGGATCGGCGACGTCGCGGAGGTCGCCGAGGGACGCGAGTTGCGCACCGGCGCCGCGACGCTGAACGGCGAGGAGACGATCCTCGGCACGGCCATGCTGCTGATCGGCGAGAACAGCCGCGCCGTGGCGCGGCGCGTCGCCACCCGGCTGGACCAGATCGCAAGATCACTCCCCGAGGGCGTGATCACGCGCACGCTCTACGACCGCACCCATCTGGTCGAAGCCACGATCCGCACCGTGGAGAAGAATCTCCTCGAAGGCGCAGCCCTCGTCGTCGTCGTGCTGTTCCTGCTGCTCGGCAACATCCGCGCCGCGCTGGTCACCGCCTGCATCATCCCGCTGTCGATGGCGATGACCATCACCGGCATGGTCGAGAGCAAGGTCAGCGCCAATCTGATGAGCCTGGGGGCGATCGATTTCGGCATCATCGTCGACGGCGCCGTCATCATCGTCGAGAACTGCCTTCGCCTGCTGAGCCAAGCGCAGCACAACAAAGGCGGCCTGCTCACGACATCCGAAAGAATGCAGACGATCATTGCGGGTGCTCGCGAGGTCATCGGCCCGAGCCTGTTCGGCACCTTGATCATCGGCGTGGTCTACCTCCCGGTTCTGACCCTGACCGGCGTCGAAGGCAAGATGTTCACGCCCATGGCGCTGACCGTGCTGATGGCGCTCGGCGCCGCCGTGCTGTTCTCGATCACCTTCGTTCCGGCCGCGGTCGCGATCTTCGTCACCGGCAAGGTGTCCGAGCAGGAGAACCTGGTGATGCGCGGCGCGCGGCGGATCTACGCCCCGCTGCTGCGTGGCGTGATCGCCTATCGGATGACGGTCGCAGCCGGGGCCATCGTCATGGTCGCCGTGAGCGGCGTTGCCGCGACGCGCATGGGCGGCGAGTTCATTCCGAGCCTCGACGAGGGCGACGTCGCGCTGGCCGCGCTGCGCATTCCCGGCACGAGCCTCACGCTTTCAGTCGACCTGCAGAAGGCGCTGGAGACGCGCCTGCGCCGGATCCCCGAGGTCAGGGACGTCTTCACCCGGATCGGCACTGCCGAAGTCGCCACTGATCCGATGGCGCCGTCGCAGGGCGACGGCTACATCATGCTGAAGCCGCGCAGCGAATGGCCAGATCCGGCCAAGGACAAGGCGAAGCTGGTGGCGGAGATCGAAGCGGCCGCCGACGAGATCCCTGGCAGCAATTACGAGATCTCGCAGCCGATCCAGCTGCGTTTCAACGAGCTGATCTCCGGCGTCCGCAGCGATGTCGGCGTCAAGATCTTCGGCGACGATCTCGACATCCTGCAGGGCGCGGCACGCCAGGTGGAAGCTGCGATCCGCGGCATCGCCGGCGCGACCGACGTCAAGACAGAGCAGGTCGCCGGACTGCCGATCCTCACCGTGAAGATCGACCGCCAGGCGCTGTCGCGCTACGGTCTCAGCGTCGCCGACGTGCAGAACGTCGTCGAGATCGCGATCGGCGGCAAGGCGACGGGAAAGCTGTTCGACGGCGACCGCCGCTTCGACATCATCGTCCGTCTGCCCGAGCGCCTGCGCGGCAATCTCGATGCGATTCGCGCCATCCCGATTCCGCTGCCCGCCGGAGAGGACACGACGGCGACGCCGCTGCGCACCGCCTTCAACACCACGAGCCAGCCGCGCTACGTGCCGCTGTCGTCGGTGGCCGCGGTCGCCTCCGCGCCGGGACCGAACCAGGTCAGCCGCGAGAACGGCAAGCGCCGCATCGTCGTGTCAGCCAATGTCCGTGCCCGCGATCTCGGCTCGTTCGTCACCGAGGCGCAGGCCGCGGTCGCGGAGAAGGTCAAGCTGCCGCCGGGCTACTGGATCGGGTGGGGCGGCCAGTTCGAGCAGCTGGTGTCGGCGACAAAGCGCCTCACCATCGTGGTGCCGATCGCGCTCGCATTGGTGTTTCTGCTGCTGTTCATGAGCATGGGGTCGCTCGCCGATGCGGCACTGGTGTTCTCCGGCGTGCCGCTGGCGCTGACCGGCGGTATTGCCGCGCTACTCGCCCGCGGCCTGCCTCTGTCGATCTCGGCCGGGGTCGGCTTCATCGCGCTGTCCGGCGTCGCCGTGCTCAACGGCCTCGTCATCATCGCCTTCATCGAGCGGCTGCGCCGGGAGGGGCGCACGGTGCGCGTCGCGGTGGAGGAAGGCGCGCTGGCGCGGCTGCGGCCGGTGCTGATGACCGCGCTGGTCGCCTCGCTCGGCTTCGTGCCGATGGCGCTCGCCACCGGCGCCGGCGCCGAGGTGCAGCGCCCGCTCGCCACCGTCGTGATCGGAGGCATCATCTCCTCGACCGTTCTGACGCTGCTGGTGCTGCCCGCGCTCTACGTGCTGTTCAGACGGGAGACTCGGGCAGAGTAGCGACGTGGCGAACGTTCCCGCTTGCCACGTCGCCAGACGATGTCCCGGCGTTAGTTGAACACCGGCGTCGCGTTGGCCATCCAGCCATCCAGCCGGCCATTGCGGGCGAACCGCTGGTAGCGCGGCGCGCGGGCTTCGCGCGTCGTGCGCGAGGCTGCGCCGAACATGGTCGAGCCGCCCCTGGGGTTCACGATCGTGTAGCCCGCAATCGAGCGCGGATGCTCGCGGGTGACGTGACCGCCGGAATTGCCGTCGTGGACGAGCCAGACGTTGCCGGCCACCTGCTGCTGCAGGATCATGACATGGCCGGAGCGGACCGCCGCCATGCCCGGTGCGGGCGCCGTGCGCGGGAAGCGGCGCCAGTTCGACGCCAGGTTCAGCTCGGGAATGACGCGGCCGAAAGTGTAGAGCGACGCCTCGCAGCCACAGAACGCGTGCGGGCATCCTGATGGCCGGCCACCGACGACGCGGCCTTCGCCCGGAATCGAGGCCATCGCGTTCATGACGGAGTGGTGGCGGTGCGAGTAATGATGATGATGACGGTGATGATGATGGCGAGGGCGGGCTTCCGCCTGAACTGATAGAGCGAGCAATGCGACGACGACAACAACAACGCGGTACATTCGGAGGACTCCTGTACACTGTGAAATCCCCCTGCCGCGCGCCTTTCAACGTCCAAACGTGTCCTCAAAGTGACCGAATCGCCTGCGAGCCATGCATTTGCGGGATGCGCCTGCCCGCTTCGGCAGTTCCCAATTGACCTATCTGCTTGACTCGCTCCCACTGTGCGACCGCGCAAGTTCAGCTCATCAATCGAAGCTCGCAGGAGGAAAATATGACCGCATTCCGTGGTAGTTGCCTGTGCGGCGAAGTTGCCTTTGCGGTTGACGGACCGTTCGACAAATTCCTCAACTGCCATTGCTCGCGCTGTCGCAAGGCAAGTGGCACGGCCCATTCCTGCGAGGTCATCGTCAGGGCAGCAGCGCTGCGGTGGCTGCACGGCGAAGCCAGCGTCACACGCTTCGACCTGCCGCAGGCGCGCAGCTTTGCCACCGCGTTCTGCTCCCGATGCGGCAGCCCGATGCCGCATCTGACCCGCAGCGGCCGCGAGGCGATCGTGCCCGCGGGCAGCTTCGATCAGCCGCTCGGCACCGCGCCCGATCGCCACGTCCATTGGACATCTCGTGCGGACTGGTACGTCCACGGCGAGCGCCTGCTCATCGAGGACTGAAGCTGCGAAGCTGGCACTGCGTGCCCGACGGGCGACTCGCCCAGGATGGGAAGGCTCGGGCAGGTCTCTGATCCGCGCGAACGACCGTGCGCACGCATTCTGATTTCACGAGCAGCTTCAAGCTGATTTGGGCTGTCCAGTCCTGCGGACGAAAATATTCCGCTTCGCGTTTTCGGAATTTCATGATCTTCTCCCGGCATCCCGCCTCATCGACGAGGGGCGCTGCGCGGTCGTCACGAAGCGTGGAGTGCGGGATGTGGTGGGCGGGCCGGTTTGCAGCGTGAGCAGTCGCGCGGACGAACAACACCGGTCCGTACGGTCAAGTCGCGTGGTCCTGGCCTCCCGAAGCTGAGGTCAAGTCCGTGCCGATGCGCTGCAAGCGCTCGCGTGGATGACGGTGGCCAACAAGCCCGGCGCACCGGGGAGATCGCGAAGCAGCCGTTCAAACCATCGCGCAGGGAGGGCCGGGTCGTTCCGGCTGGACCTGTGGTACCTGCCGCCTGCATTTTTTTCGCAGGCGGGCCACGGGCCTCAGTCGAGGCCCGGCCTTCCCTGCACCCTCGGTTTGGAGGGTGATCAATCACAACACTCGGACGCAAACAGCGGGCGCGAGAATGAATGACCGCGCCGATCTTCTCCGCAGTCGTCCCGGACAAGCCGTGACGCGCAACGCGCGTCGCGGCGCCGATCCGGGACCCATAATCCGCAGCAGTCGCATGAGGCACGCTGGAGCATCCCGTTCGTGCACCCATTCCCGCCGGTGGCTATGGGTCCCGGGTCAAGCCCGGGACGACAGCGAAGAATGCCGCGCTGCCTTCGCCATTGACCGCCGTATCCATTGGCCTATCTCTTCGAAGATCCCAAAGCAACGGAACTGGACACCCGATGACAGCACATCCCCGAAGCTTCGATACCGCCATCGATCCCGTGAAGCTCGACCGCCTCGCCGAGGTGGCGGTGAGGGTCGGGCTGCAATTGCAGCCGGGGCAGGATCTGCTGCTGACGGCGCCATCGGTGGCGCTGCCGCTGGTGCGCAAGGTCGCCGAGCACGCTTACAAGGCGGGGGCTGGGATCGTCACCTCGTTCTTCTCGGACGAGGAGTTGACGCTGGCGCGCTACCGCTTCGGTCATGACGACAGCTTCGATCGCGCCGCCGACTGGCTCTACCAGGGCATGGCCAAGGCGTTCTCGGAGAACACCGCGCGCCTCGCCATCGTCGGCGACAATCCCATGCTGTTGTCCGGCCAGGATCCGGCCAAGGTGGCGCGCGCCAGCAAGGCCAACTCCAAGGCCTATCAGCCCGCGCTGGAGAAGATCACCAATTTCGAGACCAACTGGAACATCATCGCCTACCCGAGTCTGGCCTGGGCCAAGCTGGTCTTCCCCGACGTCCCTGAGGAGGCCGCGGTGGCAAAGCTCGCGGACGCGATCTTCGCCGCGTCGCGGGTCGACCGCGAGGATGCGGTGTCGGCCTGGGAGCGTCACAACGCGGTGCTGCGCGAGCGCACCGAATGGCTCAACGGCCAGCGCTTCAGCGCCCTGCATTACACCGGTCCCGGCATGGATCTCACGATCGGTCTGGCCGACGGCCACGAATGGGAAGGCGGCGCCTCGACCGCCAAGAACGGCATCACCTGCAATGCCAACATCCCGACGGAGGAGGTGTTCACGACGCCGCACTGCCGCCGCGTGTCCGGCCACGTCAGGAGCTCCAAGCCGCTGTCCTACCAGGGCACGCTGATCGACAACATCCAGGTCAGGTTCGAGGAAGGCCGCATCGTCGAGGCCAAGGCGTCGAAGGGCGAGGAGGTACTGAACAAGGTTCTCGATACTGACGAGGGCGCGCGCCGGCTCGGCGAGGTCGCGCTGGTGCCGCACTCCTCGCCGATCTCCAAGAGCGGCCTGCTGTTCTACAACACGCTGTTCGACGAGAACGCCGCCTCGCACATCGCGCTCGGACAGTGCTACTCGAAGTGCTTCATCAACGGCACCTCGCTGTCGCCGCAGCAGATCGCGGCGCAGGGCGGCAACCAGAGCCTGATCCACATCGACTGGATGATCGGCGCGGCCGAGACCGACATCGACGGCGTCCATGCCGATGGCCGCCGGGTGCCGGTGTTCCGCAAGGGCGAATGGGCCTGATCTGATTCGCGCGGTCGGCGGTGCATCGCATGATGAGACCGCCGACTGCACGAGATCGTGCGTAGAATTGTTTGTTGTTGTTCAAAGCCCGTAGATCTACTGCATCCAATGGTTGAATAGCTCGCTCCTACCCGCCTCGATTAGTTCGTCCTTAAGCACGATCCATGACACTCGCCCCTGTTGCTCAATTGATTCACAGGGAACGACAATGAGTGCCTCGCTCGCGGTCTCCGCGCAGGGTCGGATTCGTTTTGGGCTCAAGGGCCAGATTCTTTGCCTCGGTGTCGCCGGCGTGGCGGTCATCGGCTGCCTCTATCTCACCGGACTATCGATCGAACGGCGCAGCCAGCAGGTTGCCGATCGTGTCGGGATGCTGGCTGGCTTGAGCGGCGGCATCTGGGAAGGGCTGTTGCAGGCCCGCGGCACCGCGACGGAGTTCCTGCAGAAGCCGTCCGACGCCAAGGTCGCCGCGCATCAGCAGATCGTCACGTCGATCGGGGCGCGGCTCGACCGTGCCGACGCAATCCTGTCGGCGGCTCCCGGTGACGAGACCGCGCGGCAGGCCGCTTCGTCGCGCGAGGCCATCACCGGCCATGCGGCGCGTTTCGCCAATGTCGTCGCAGCGCAGAAGATCATCGGTTTCGACGAGAACGACGGATTGCAGGGCAAGCTGCGCGGCGCCGTTCGCGCGATCGAGACCCAGTTGACGAAACACGATCAGCCGCGTCTCGCCGTGCTGATGCTGATGATGCGGCGGCATGAGAAGGACTTCATGCTGCGCGGCGATCCGAAATACGGCGACGACCTGCGCAAGCGCGTCGACGAGTTCGGCGCGGCGCTTGCGAAATCCGATCTGCCCGAGGCGGTCAAGTCCGAGATCGTCAAGCTGATGGACGTCTATCGCGCGAGCTTCCTCGCCTATATGGGCGGACAGACCAAGCTGCTGGACGAGGCGGCAGAGCTGACACGGCACTACGAGAGCGTCAGCCCGACGCTGCAGGGAATCCGCTCCGCCGCCGATCAGCGTCTCGGTGTCGTCAAGGCCGAGCTTGCAGGCGTCAAGGACTCGGTGTTCTGGTCGATCTGCATCACGGTGCTGATCACGGCGATTGCGGCTCTGCTGTTCGGACGGTGGCTGGCTTCGCCGCTGCTGCAGATGGCCCGCGCCATGGAGCGGCTGGCGCAGAATGATCTCGATGTCCAGCTGGAGCCGGTGAAGCGCCGCGACGAGGTCGGCCAGATCTCGCGCGCGCTCGGCGTATTCCACGGCAAGCTGCTGGAGAACCGGCAGCTCACGGAAGAGCAGGCCCGCGCGAAGGAAGCCGCCGAGCGCGAGCGCAAGAAGATGTTCGCCGAGATGTGGGAGCTGCTCGAGACCGACCTGGATTGCGCCGTCGCCGAAGTCATGACGATCAGCGGCGATGCGTCGTCGCGCAGCGCGCAGGCCGTCTCGGAGGCGAAGACGATTGCCAGCGAGGCCGGCATGGTGGCCCAGGCGTCGGCTCGCGCCAGCAGCAACGTCACGACGGTGTCGAGCTCGGCGGAGGAGCTGTCGGCAACGGGACGGGAGATCGCCCAGCGCGCCGCCGAGACGGCCGAGCTGGCCAGCCGCGCCGCGCGTGAAGCCCAGCAGGCCGGCTCGACGGTGGCCGCCCTGAGCGACGCAGCCGAGCAAATTTCATCCGTCGTCAGCACGATCGCCGAGGTCGCGGCCCAGACCAATCTGCTGGCGCTCAACGCCACGATCGAGGCGGCGCGCGCCGGCGAGGCGGGTGCCGGCTTTGCCATCGTCGCGCACGAGGTCAAGGCGCTGGCGCGCAAGACCTCCGACGCCGCTGACGACATCGCCCAGCGCATCGATCGCATTTCGACTGCGACCTCGGACTCGACGGCCGTGATCAGCAAGATCAGTGCTGCGATCGGCAGCATCGACGGCGCCAGCGCCGCCATGGCCGCCGCCGCCGAGCAGCAGGAGGCGACGTTGCGCGAGGTCGCGCGCAGTCTCACCGAAGCGTCGGCCGGCGTCGCTCTTGTGGCAGAGAACGTCACCCGCATCTCCGGCCGTTCCACGGAGATCGAACAGCAGACCCAGACCGTGTCCGAACTCGTGAACGGCACCAATGGCCGCGTATCCGAACTGCGCGCCAACCTGATGGTGTCGCTGCGGACCTCCAGCCTCGGCGATCGTCGCTCGTCCGACATGCGGCGGCCGGTCAGCATGCCCGCGCGCCTGCACAGCCGAGGTGGCCATGTCGACGGCGCCCTGCTCGATATCTCCGGCGGCGGTTTGCGTTTTCGGGCTGCGATGGACGTGGTCGGGCTGGCCGAGCAGCAGCGGGTCAGTGTCGAATGCGCAGCGTTCGGCATCGTGGAAGCCGACATCGTGGCGATCGGCAATCGCGACGTTCATCTCAGCTTCGGCGAGCTCGACCAGGCCCAGCGCGAAGCAGTCGATGGATTGCTGGCCAAGATCGATCGCGCCGAACAGGCGCATGTCGATGCCGCGCGGGCAGTCGCGGACGAAATCACCGAGGCGATCGAACGGTCGATCGCCTCGGGCGAGTCCACCGTGGCGCAATGGTTTGATTTCAACTATCAGCGCATTCCGGACACCGATCCCGAGCAGTTCGAGGCGCCGTTCACGGCGCTCTGCGACCGGCTGCTGCCGCCCATCCAGGAGGCTGCGCTGGTTGCGGATCCGAACGTCGTGTTCTGTGTGGCGATCGACCGCAATGCCTACATTCCGACGCACAACCGCAAGGTCTCACTGCCGCAGCGGCGCGGCGAGCGGGCGTGGAACGTGGGCAACTGCCGCAACCGCCGCTTCTACAAGGACCGCGCCGGCATGGCGGCCGCCCGCACCCTTCATGGCCATCTCGCTCAACGTTACGAGCGTGACATGGGCGGCGGCGTCACCATGTTGGTGAAAGAGATCGACGTGCCGATCAGGATCAACGAGCGCCACTGGGGCGGGCTGCGGCTCGCGTTCAAGCTGTAGATGAGCGCGAGCTGGTACGACCGAGAAACCAGCCGCGCAGCCCGCCATGACGCGGGCCGCACGGCGGTCGTGCTAAGGCGACTTGGCCTGGGTGGTCGGCTCGACCGTGATGGTGATCCGCTCCGACATCACCGGCTTGTTGTGCGGAACGTGGCTCCAGTCGCCGAGCACCATCTGCAGGGTGTGACTGCCCGGCGTGAGGTTGACCGAGGCTTCGGTCTGGCCCTTGCCGAAATGAACGTGCTCGGCATCCACCGGAATGGCTTCGTTGAGCGCGTCACCCGTGAGCGCGGGCGCGTCGATCAGGAGATGATGATGACCGGTGTTCGGCGCCTCGGTGCCGGACGGCGCCACGCCCATGCCCGACAGGCCGAAGCGGATCAGGACCGGCGAGGAGACCTTGTCGCCGTCCTTGAGGTTGATGAAGTACGCCTTGGCGTTATCGGGAGCGGGCGTCTCGCCGGCCATGACATGGGTTGTCGTGGCGAGGCTGGCGGCGGACAGGGTGAGAGCGATGGCGAGGCTCAGTCTGCGCATCCTGGGAAATCCTTATCTCTGCGACGGCGGCAAATGTTTAAAGGCGACGGCACGATGCAGGATGCGTCGGGTGACCGGAGGAGGCATGGTCGCATCTTGCAGTGCAGGCAAACAGTAGATCGGCAGGTTTGGCGAGGCCGCGAACAAATTGCGGCGTTCGCGTGAAGTTTATAGCGCTGGCGTGGTTGTGATGCGACGGCTGGTCGCGGCAGATCGTTCACATCTTAACGATTGCGGAAAGCAGGCATTAGGCGCAACCGGCTACGATTGCGGGCTCACGCCGGCTCCCGTCCGGTCATTTCAGCCCCATGAATTTGAGGTCCCAATGTCTCCTTCCTTGATCGAAACCGCCAATCTCGCCGTCGACCTGTCGCCGGCGCCGATCGAGCCGTCCTGGATCATCGAGGGCAATCCGACAGCGACCTCCTGCACCGTCGCCCGCAGCAGCGACGGTCTCGGCTCGACCATCGTCTGGCATTGCACCGAGGGCAAGTTCAACTGGTACTACGATTTCGACGAGACCATCCTGATTCTCGAAGGCTCGATCACGCTCGAGAGCGAGGGCATGCCGGCGAAGCGCTACGGGCCGGGCGACGTGATCTTCTTCCGCGACGGCGCGCATGCCAAATGGCATGTCGAGGGGCACGTCAAGAAGCTCGCCTTCTGCCTGAAGACCCAGCCTTACGTGCTCGGCCTCGCCGTGCGCGTGATCAACAAGCTCAAGCGCATGTTCCTGACGCCGGAAGGCCGCCGCGGCACCAGCCTCGCGGGCGCCTGAGCTTACACGCCGTCGAGGATGATCACGGTCGGACTCGACGGCAGCAGCTCGCGCGACATCTTCAGGCTGCGCTCGACGCGGCGGTCGATCTCGAACTGCTGGCCGATCTTGCGCATGAACTCGTCGAGCGGCGTCGCGAAGCGGTGCATCGGCAGCACCACCGAGGCGCGCAGCCGCTTGGTGATTTCGGAGATGCCGTCGAGCGACATCGTGTAGGTGCCGTCGATCGGCACCATCACCACGTCGAGCCGGCCGATCGCGGCGAAATGCGTCTCGTCCAGCTTGACGTGCAGATGGCCGAGATGGCCGATGCACAGGCCGGCAACCTCGAAAATGAAGATCGAATTGCCGTCCTTGATCATGTCGGCACCGAGCGAATCGCTGAAATAGCGGCGGATGTCGGTTGTGATGTTGCGCACCAGCACGTCGCCGATCCGCTCGAACACCTGCGCCGGCTTGCCGTCGTCGCCCCAGCCGCGCAGCACGTGCGGAATGCGCGGATCGGGCGCCAGCGTGTAGTGCGTCGAATGCGCGCGGTTCATGGTGATCACGTCGGGCAGCCGCCCGACCTGGTAGGCGCCGCTGTAGTCGGTGGCGATGCGGATGCCCATCGGCGTGTCGATGAAGTAGGTCGAATGGCCGGCATAGGTGATCGTCACCTCGTTGGCGGCGGCGGTCCGGCGCAGGCTCACCGGCATGGCGCGCGGCGGGCCGCCGGCCATGGCAAGACATTCGCTGGTGCGCGGTCCCGGTTGCTGCGCCAGAGCGGACGATGCGAACGAGACCAGGACGGCGAGCAGCGAGACCAGCGAGCGCAGCATGGCGGTTCCTCTTCAACGGCGCGTGAGAGTGTAGCGAGGATTCCGGAACAGAACTATCCTCATCGCAATGCGCGGCGGGCTCAGCGAAGCGGGAGGTTGGCATGAATGATCGGGACGGATCGTCGCAGGCGCAGCCGATGCAACCGATCAAGGCAGTGGATGCCGGGGTCCTGAGCATTGCCTATGTCGAGAGCGGGCCGGCCGATGGTCCCGCCGTCATCCTGCTGCACGGCTACCCCTACGACATCCATTCCTATGTCGACGTCGCGCCGCGCCTTGCGGCCCAGGGCTGCCGGGTCATCGTGCCCTACCTGCGCGGCTATGGCCCCACCCGCTTCCTCGATCCCTCCACGCCGCGCTCCGGCCAGCAGGCCGCCATCGGCGCCGACCTGATCGCGCTGATGGATGCGCTGGCGATCCCGCGTGCGGTGTTCGCCGGCTATGATTGGGGTGGCCGGGCCGCCTGCGTCGGCGCGGCGCTATGGCCGGAGCGCTGCACGGGCCTGGTGTCGGTCAACGGCTATCCGATCCAGGACATCGCCAGGGCGTTGGAGCCCGCCCCGGTGCCGCGCGAATTCGCGTTCTGGTATCAATGGTACTTCCAGACCGAGCGTGGCCGCGCCGGCCTCGCCGCGAACCGCGCCGAAATCGCGCGGGTGCTGTGGCAGCAATGGTCGCCGAACTGGCGGTTCGACGACGCGACCTTCGCGCGCGCGGCCGCCGCGTTCGACAATCCCGACCATGTCGACGTCGTGATCAACAGCTATCGCCATCGCTACGGTCTGGCCGCGGGCGATCCGCGTTACGACGAGCTCGAGCGGCGACTGGCGGCCCTGCCCGTCATCACCGTGCCCACGATCACCCTCGATGGCGACAGCGACGGCGTCATTCCGGCGACGGACGGCACGGCACATGCCGCGAAATTCAGCAATAGGATCGCGCATCGCGTGATTTGCGCCGGGCACAATCTGCCGCAGGAGGAACCCGCGGCATTCGCCGAAGCGGTCATGGAGGTGCTGCGCTGACGCGATCAGGATCGTGCCGGGCTGAGCTTCCAGGCGGCGAACAGCAGGCCTGCGGTCATCAGGCCGCAGATCAGAGCCGCCTCGGGCAGCGCAAGCGTCAGCGCGGCGGTTGCGGCCCAGCCGATCGACGAGAAGGCTTCCGCAAAGGTCGCAAGCCGCGACGAGGTCTGGCGCCGCCGGAACTGGCTGCGTCGCGCCTGGATGCGGAACCAGAGCTGGATCGCCGTGGAGGAGACCGTCGCGACCAGCGCGGCGACGGCCGTGACCATCGCCTGCGCGGGCGCAATCCAGCCGAACGCCAGCACGAGCGGCGCGAAGATCACCGCGATGGTGATGAGCACGACCTCGACCTTGGCGCGCACCACGCGCGCCGGCGTCAACGGCGCCGTCGCGACCAATTCAGGCGCGTCCTCGCCGGAGATCGTGAGCCAGGCGAGGCCGCCGGCGAGCTGGCCTGCCGCCATCACGATGACCGGCGTGATCAGGATCACCGCCTGCGAGCTGTCGGAATAGCTGCGCCACAGCAGCAGCGCCGGCGGCACCAGATAGAGCAGCTGCATCAGCGTCTGCGAGATCAGCCACGGATCGCGCCGCAGCAGCATGAACTCCTTGCGCCTGAGCGCCTGCTGCCGCGAGCCGCCGCGGAAGCTGCGGATCTGCGCGCCGGTGCGGCTGGTGACGCCTTGCGCGGCGGCGCTGATCGCGGTGTCGGCAAAGCGCGGCGAGAACACCATCATGACGACGCCGAGCAGCAACAGGCCTGCGGCAAGCAGGATCAGCAGCGCCTGAATGTCGCCGAGCGCGGCGCGCGCCGGCAGCCACACGACGCTCTCCGGGTCGGGCGCAATGGCCGCGGCAGCATCGGAGGTGAGCACGGCAAAGCGCGACAGCGTGCCGTAGGACACGATCGCCGCGATCTGCAGCACGATGACGAAGCCGGCACCGATCACGGCGGCCAGGATCTGCGCCACCAGACGGGTGCGTGCAGGGCCGATCAGGCGGAACAGGATGATCGTCACCGCGATGGCAGCCGCGGCCGCCGACAGGCCGACCGCTGCGACGACGACGAACGCAGCCAGCCAGCGCACCCCGCCCTCGATCAGCAGCACGTCGACGAAGGGCGTCGCCAACAGCAGCGCCATGCTGGTGACCGAGAGCGCGATGGCCGCGATCCGGACAGAAAAGATCTCAGCCAGTCGCACCGGCGAGGACATGATCAGGTCGAGATCGGCACGGGCATAGAACACGCGTGTGACCGACTCGATCGCCTGCGACAGCATCAGGGCCCACGACAGCATGATGGTCGCGGTGATGACGATGAGAGCGGTCTTGTCGAGCGGCGGCTGCAGATCGGCATAGCGGCCGACCACGGCCCAGGCCGGCAGATGCATGATGGCGCCGAACAGCACGAGGCCGATGATCGCGGCGCGCGTGCGGCGGCGTCTGCCCGCGGTGATCATTCCGAGCCATTCCCGCCAGGCGAGCCTGAGCTCGTGGCGGGCGAACCAGGCCAGCGTCGCCGCCCGCGTCATGCCGCGGACTCGACGTCGACCAGCGCGATGAACAGCTCCTCGAGGCTGGTATCGGTCCGGCCGTTCTGCTCGCGCAGCTCGGCAAGCGTTCCCTCGGCGACGATCCGCCCGGCGGCGATGACGCCGATCCGGTCGGCCATCCGCTCCGCCACTTCGAGAATGTGCGTCGTCATGATCACGGTGCCACCGCGGCGGACGCGGTCGGCGAGGAGCCCCTTGACGTGACGGGCCGAGACCGCATCGAGGCCGGTGAGCGGCTCATCGAGAATGATCAGTTGAGGATCATGGACCAGGGCGCCAGCGAGCGCCACCTTCTGGCGCATGCCCTTGGAGAAGCCTTCGCAACGCTCGTGCAGATGCCGCTCCAGCCCGAGCGAGACCAGCAGCTCGCGCGCCGCCTGACCGGACGTCATGGGATCGATGCCCCACAGGCCGGCGACGAATTCGAGATATTCGAGCGGCGTGAGCTTGTCGTAGATCATCGGCTCGTCGGACACCCACGCCATCACCTGTTTGGCGGCAATGGGCTCGCGCAGCGCGTCGATGCCGAAGATCGCGATCTCGCCGGCGTCTGGACGCAGCAGGCCGGCGACCATGCGCAAGGTCGTCGTCTTGCCGGCCCCGTTCGGACCGACGAGGGCGTAGAACTCACCGGCGCGCACGACGAGATCGAGCCCGTCGACGGCCGGCCGTTCGAAACATTTGGTTAACCCTCGGACGGTGAGGGCGGAGCTCTGTGGGGTCATGACCGCTCATTCGGTTCGCATCGGCAACTTGGACGCAACTCGTTGCGGCGCGGTGAACGACCACTCGATCGTGATCGCCACGAGCCTGCCCCGCGACCGGCTCCGACCGCCGAACCGGATCGCTCCGGCCCAACCTGGCGTCATGATCCGAACGCAGGACGATTTCGTTAGCACGACGAGCAGCCGCCATTGCGGCTGCGCGGCTCTGGCGAGGATGGACGTGACGGAACAGCTGATCGCGACGGCGACGAGTGACGGCACTCCGGAAGCAGTAGCGGCCCTGCCCCGGCATACCATTCGCCTGGAGTCCTTCCCGCGCGGCGGCGTCGCTGCGGTGTTCGGCGCCAGCGGCGGCATCGGCTCCGCGCTGAGCGCGATGCTGACCGAGAGCGGCCGGTTCGACGCCGTGGTCGGCTTCAGCCGCAGCACGGTTCCTCCATTCGACCTCACGGATGAAGAAAGCCTCGCGCGGGCCGCCGAGCAGGCGGCGGACGCTGGCGAGGTCCGGCTCGTGATCGTCGCAACCGGCACGCTGCAGCAGGGCGAGACGCTGCCGGAAAAGAGCTGGCGCGAACTCGATGCCGACCGTCTTGCCCGCGCCTTTGCCATCAACGCCACCGGGCCGGCGCTGCTGATGAAGCATCTGCTGCCGAGGCTCCCGCGCAGCGGCAAGGCGGTGCTCGCCGCGCTGTCTGCGCGGGTCGGTTCGATCGGCGACAACCGGCTGGGCGGCTGGTACGCCTACCGGGCTTCGAAGGCGGCGTTGAACCAGCTCGTGCGTTGCGCGGCCATCGAGCTTGCCCGACGGGCGCCCGAGGCGATCTGCGTCGCGTTGCATCCCGGCACGGTGGCGACACGGCTGTCGGCGCCGTTCACCTCGGCCGCGGGCATCGCACCGGCCGAGGCCGCGCGGCATCTGCTCGGTGTCATCGACCGGCTTGAAGCAAAGGACTCCGGCGGCTTCTACGACTGGCGCGGAACACAGGTCCCCTGGTGACTCCCCATGCCGAAGATGCGCCGCAAAGCCGATCTGCCGACCAAGATCTGTGCCGCCTGTGGCCGCCCCTTCGCGTGGCGGCGCAAATGGGCGCGCGACTGGGACGAGGTGAAGTTCTGTTCCGACCGCTGCCGGTCCGAGCGCGGCCGGGCGTCTTCTTCGATGCCCAAGAAGCGAGCGAGCTAGCCTCATGATGCCTGGCGTCCCCTCTCCGATGCGCGCGCTCGGCCTTGCCGGGCTGATCCCGTTCGTCGGCCTCGCTGGGCTGGTGATCGCAGGTGACGAGACGGTCCGGACGGCCGCACTGCGCGCACAGATCGGCTACGGGGCGGTGATCGCCAGCTTTCTCGGCGCGATCCATTGGGGGCTGGCGGTGCAGACGCCGGCGCTCTCGACTCTGCTGCGCATGGGCTGGGGCGTGACGCCGGCTTTGCTCGGCTGGGCGGCGCTGCTGCTGCCACCTGTCCCGGCGCTGGTGCTGCTGACGACGGCACTGCTCGCAGCGCTTGTGATCGATGAATTCAGTTTCGGCGGTGGCGATCGGCGGGCCTGGTTCCTGGAAATGCGGCGGCTGCTCAGTGTCGGAGCCATGCTGTCCCTGCTCGTCACCTTGATCGACCTCGTCGTGAAGGGTCCGCCGGGCGCAGCCTGACATCCGCACCGCCATGGACAAAGCCGTCATGCCTCGGGCAAGCTCGCGCATCCCCCCCGCGAGGCACCATGAATATCCTGCTGCTGAATCCAAACATCCGCACCGACATCACCGATCTCATGCTGCAGGTCGGCCGCGACGCTGCCGCACCCGGCACCACTTTGATCCCCTGCACCGCGCCGCGCGGCGTGCCCTATATCGCCACTCGTGCAGAGGCGCAGATCGGTGGCGCCGTGGCGCTGGAAATGCTGGCCGAACGCAACGGCAGCTTCGATGCGGCAATCATCGCCGCGTTCGGCGATCCCGGCCTGTTCGCGGCGCGCGAGCTGTTCGACGTGCCGGTGATCGGGCTCGCGGAAGCGGCGATGCTGACCGCCTGCATGGTTGGACGGCGCTTTGCCATCGTCACCTTCGCGCAGGCGCTCGGCCCGTGGTACGAGGAATGCGTGCGCATGCACGGCTTGACCGAGCGCTGCGCCGGCATCCGGATGCTCGACGGCAGCTTCAAGCAGATCTCGGACGTACAGAATGAGAAAGAGGAGCTGCTCGTCGAGCTCGCGCTGCGCGCCGTCGAGGAGAACGAGGCCGACGTGCTGATCTTCGCCGGCGCCCCGCTGTCGGGCCTCGCCGCCCGCGTTGCGCACCGCATTCCCGTGCCGGTGGTCGACCAGGTCATCGCCGCCGTGAAGCAGGCGGAGGCGCTGCTGGCGCTGAAGATGCGCAAGGCGACCGCCGGGACGTTCCGGCGTCCGGCGGCGAAGCCGACGACGGGATTACCGGAGGCGCTGGCTGCCCGGCTGGAGCATCGCGACGGATAGTTCGGCGAACGACGAGGGCCCCGTCTCTCTCCACGCCGTCATTCCGGGGCGCGCGTCAGCGCGAGCCCGGAATCCATAACCACGACTGTCTTTGGCGATACGAGATGTACCCACGACCATCCCGCTCTCCGACAACTGCCTGTGGGTATGGATTCCGGGCTCGCCCTTCGGGCGCCCCGGAATGACGTGGAGAGAGGCGGGCATGAGCTGACCGCGGTGCGCCCTAACCGGCTCCCCCAATAATGCGCTACCACACTTGCGTACCACTCCCCCCCTTCGCATGTACACAAGCGGCCGTCACTGCCTGAAAAGACGGCACGCTTCTTGCTTTTTCATTCGCATAGAGCAGGAAGCCAATGGCCAGCGTATCGGAAGCCAAGTCGCTCGTTCTGGATCGGATCACGCACCGCTTTGCGAGCGGGACGATGGCGGTCTCCGACATCAACCTCGATGTGAAAGGCGGCGAGATCATCGCCCTGCTCGGCCCGTCCGGCTGCGGCAAGACCACGCTGCTTCGCATCATCGCCGGCTTCATCGGCCAGAGCGAGGGGCGCGTCATCATCGGCAATGACGTCGTCGATGCGCTGCCGCCTAACCGGCGCGCGGTCGGCATCGTGTTCCAGAACTACGCACTGTTCCCGCATCTGTCGATCTCCGAGAATGTCGGCTACGGCCTCGCCGCGCGCGGCGTCGACAAGGCGACGCGCGCCAAGGAAGCGCAGCGGCTGCTCGACATGGTGCAGCTCGGCCCGTTCGGTGAGCGGCTGCCACGGCAATTGTCGGGCGGTCAGCAGCAGCGCGTGGCGCTGGCGCGCGCGCTCGCGATCAAGCCGTCGATCCTGCTGCTCGACGAGCCGTTCGCCGCGCTCGACAAGAACCTGCGGCTGGACATGCAGATCGAGGTCAAGCGGCTGCAACGCATGGCCGGAACCACCACCTTGATCGTGACCCACGACCAGGAGGAGGCGCTGTCGATGGCCGATCGTGTCGCCGTTCTGAGCCATGGTCATCTCGAGCAGTTCGGCACGCCGTCGGAGATCTACGACCAGCCACAGACGCTGTTCGTGAATAGCTTCGTCGGCACCGCTAACAAGATGAAAGGCGTGGTGGTTGCGACTGACGCGAGTGGCGCGAAAGTCGCCCTGGAAGCCGGCGGCGAGATCATCGCCCGCGCGCCCAAGCCGGTGAGTGCCTCAGACAAGGTCACCGTCTGCCTGCGTCCCGAGCATCTCACCTTCGTCACCGACGACACCGGCTTTGCCGGCGAGATCGGCATGGCGCTGCCGCTGGGCGCCACCGTCGTGCACGAGATCAAGGCCAAGGACGGAACGAGCATCAAGATTTCGCAGGCCCGCACCGGCGGCACGCCGCTGCGCGAGGCGGGCACGCCGGTCCGCGTCGCGCCGCTCGCGCCGGGGCTCGCCACCGTCTTCCCGGAATGACCAACCAACACATTGGAGTGAAACATGATGCTTGATCGCCGCCGGCTCCTGACCAGCGCCCTGACGCTGGGAGCCATGCACGCCTTCCCGGGGATGAGCCTCGCGCAGGCACGGCCGCTGGTGTTCGCGACCTTCACGGGCAGCTGGGAGGAGGCGCACAAGGCGGTGCTGGTGCCGGCGTTCCGCAAGGCCAACGCCGATGCGGCCATCGTGCTCGATCCGATGCTGTCGGTCGACCAGATCGCCAAGGTCAACGCCGCCAAGGCCAATCCGCCGATCGACGTGATGCTGCACGATCCGGGGCCGGCGCTGGTCGCGATCGGGCAGGATCTCGTCGATCCCTTCCCGGCCGACAAGAGCGCGTATTTCAAGGACCTGATTCCGGAAGCGCAGGATGCGATGGGTCCGGCGCCGTTCTTCCAGGTCGTAGGCCTGACCTACAATCCGGAGACGGTGAAGACGCCGCCGACCTCGTGGGCGGATCTGTGGAAGCCGGAGTTCAAGGGCAAGGTCGGCATCACCAACCTCAACTCCACGCTCGGCACCGGCTGGCTGGTCGAGATCGCGCGCATGCGCGGCGGCTCGGAGGCCAATGTCGACGAGGGCTTCAAGGCGCTCGAAGAACTCAAGCCGAACCTGGCTGCCGTCGCCGCCAATCCCGGCGCGCTGGCGACCCTGTTCCAGCAGGGTCAGATCGACATCTCGCCCGGCAACTTCAATGCGATCCAGATCCTGAAGGCGCGCGGCGTGCCGGTCGAGTTCGTGGCACCGAAGGAAGGCGCGATCGCCTTCAAGACCACGATCCACATCGTCAAGAACTCGCCGAACAAGGAGCTCGCCTTCAAGCTGATCGAGGCGGCGCTGTCGCCGGAGGTGCAGACCACCTTGATGAACTCGCCCTATCTCATCGTGCCGACCAACACCAAGGTCGCGATGTCCGGTGAGATCGCCAAGGTGCTGGCCAAGGACACCGCGGAGCTGAAGAAGAAGTTCGTGTTCCAGGACTGGAAGAAGATCAACGAGCAGCGTGCGTCCTGGATCGAGAAGTTCAATCGCGACATCAAGATCTGACGCCATGAAGAGCGCCACGACCGCACCGGGAGACGTGACCAGCTTCAGCCTGGGGCTGGCCCTGCCCCTCGGCCTGGCGTTCGCGATCTTCTTCGTGCTGCCGCTGGCGCAACTCTTCTATCTGTCGCTGCACAACGACACCGCGGCGACGGTGTGGGGGCTCGGCCAGTACATCAAGTTCCTGACCGATCCCTTCAGCCTCGCCGTGCTCGGCTCGACGCTTCTGCTCGGCGCCGAGGTGACGCTCGCCTGCCTCGTGCTCGGCTATCCCATCGCCTGGCTGTATCAGCGCTCGGGCAGCCGGGTGCAGACCCTGATCATCATGATCGTGCTGCTGCCGCTGCTCACCAGCGTCGTGGTCCGCACCTTCGCCTGGATCGTGATCCTGGGACGGCAGGGCATCATCAATTCCGTGTTGCAATCGCTCGGCCTGATCGGCACGCCGCTGCGCATGATCTACACGCAAGGCGGACTGATCGCCGCGCTGGCGCAGGTGCAGATGCCGCTGATGGTGCTGCCGCTGATCACCGCGATCGGCCGCATCGATCCCAACCTCTCCGATGCCTCGGCGTCGCTCGGCGCCGGCAGCTGGCGCACCTTCGTCAAGGTGATGCTGCCGCTCTCGATGCCCGGCATCATCGCCGGATGCACCCTGACTTACGCGGCGGCGATCACCGCCTTCATCACGCAATCGCTGGTCGGCGGCGGCCAGATGCTGTTCATGCCGATGTATCTGTATCAGCAGGCCTCGACCCTGCAGAACTGGCCGTTCGCCGCCGCCATCTCGATCATCTTCCTGTTCGCGGTGCTGGCGATCGTCGCGCTGTTCTCGACGCTCGGCCGGCGCGCCCGCGGCTATGGAGACGCTCGATGAGCCGGCGGCAGAATAATCTCGAAGCGTTGAGCTTCCAGATCGTGATGACGGTGATTGCCGTGCTGGCGCTGATCCTCATCGTGTCACCGTCGCTGGTCGTGGTGATCGTTTCCTTCACCTCCGGCTTTTCGCTGAAATTCCCGCCGCCCGGCTATTCGACGCGCTGGTATGTCGAGCTGTGGAACGCCTGGCAGCTGCAATTCGCCGCGCGAAACAGCGTCGTCGTCGCACTGTGGTCGACCGGGCTGTCGGTCGTGCTCGGCGTCGCCGCGGCGCTGGCGATCTCGCGATCGAAGACGCTGACCGCGAAGCTGCTGGACTCGCTGTTCATGTCGCCGCTGGTGCTGCCGGCGCTCGCCTTCGGGCTGGCGGCGCTGATGTTCTTCTCGCTGATCGGGCTGCCCGTGTCGCTGCTGACGCTGGTCATCGGCCACACCATCGTCTGCGTGCCCTATGTCGTCCGCAACACGGTGGCCGCCTTGGCGCAGCTCGAGCCGACGCTGCTCGAAAGCTCGGCGATCCTCGGCGCCTCCCGGCTCTACACCTTCCGCCGCATCGTGCTGCCGCTGATCCGCCCCGGCATCATCTCCGGCGCCTTCATCGCCTTCATGTCGTCGTTCGACAACGTACCGGTGTCGCTGTTTCTGCGCGACGCCGCCACCGACATGCTGCCGATCCGGATGTGGCAGGACCTCGAAGGCAAGCTCGACGTCACCATCGCAGCGCTGTCCAGCGTGCTGATCATCGCCACGGTAGCCTTGATGGCGATCATGGAGCGCACGACAGGGCTGTCGAAGCGGCTGACGGGTTAAGGCTGCTTGGCTCTCATCAGTGCCGGCTAGTGCCCGTCTCCATCAGCGCCGTCATGGCCGGGCTTGTCCCGGCCATCCACGTCGATCGGCGACTGCGGACAGACGTGGATGCCCGGGACAAGCCCGGGCATGACGAGCATCTCCTTGGTAGCGACCTCGTTCAATCAGCGTAGGACGGGGGGAAGGCATATCGCCCTCAAGCCCCGCGGAAGATCGAGTATCCCCACGGCGTGAACTTCAGCGGCAGATGAAAATGCTCCTCGACCTTGTCGATGGCGAAGCGAAACGGCACTGTGGTCAGGAATTTCGTTTGAGCATTCGCCCCGAAGAACTCACCGATATGGAACAGCACCTCATACTCGCCGGCGGTGACGCCATCGCCCTTGACGACCGGCGCCTGCAGGGTGCCGTCGGCGCCGAGCTGTCCTTCGGCGAGCAGCGTGCGATCAGGCGCGACGCGCCAGATCGCGACGCGCAAGCCCAGCGCCGGGCGCCCGTTCGCCACATCGACCGCATGAACCGAGATACCGCCGGCCATTTCGTGCTCCGCCATCAGGTTGCTGCGGCATGATAGACGCGAAACCCGATGCGGCGCCAGCGCCGCCGCTGTGGCCCGCGCTGGTGGCGATGACGGCGTTGCAGGCGCTGGTGTCGCTGGCGCTGTTCGCGCCCGGCACCGTGGCGCCGCGCGCCGGGCTCAGCATCGAGGAGTTGTCGCTGTTCTCGACCGCGGCGTTTGCGATCAGCCTGGTGTCCTCGTTCTGGGGCGGCACCCTGGTGCAGAAGATCGGCTCGCTGCGCGTTGCGGCGCTGTGCGCGGTGGCCGTCTGCGTCGGAATGTCGATGGCGACGCTCGGCCAAGGTTGGGCGCTGCTCGGCGCCGGCCTCGTGCTCGGACTTGCGGCCGGGCCGGAAACGCCGGCGAGCGCGGCCCTGCTCGGACGTCTCGTGCCGCCCGAACAGCGCGCGATGGTGTTCTCGATCCGGCAGACCGGCAGCCAAATCGGCGCGGTCGTCGGCTCGCTGCTGCTGCCGCCGCTCGCGGTCGGGCTTGCGCCGAGCTCCGCCTACGCCGCGGTGATCATCTGCGCCGTCATCGGCTTCATCAGGTTCGAGCGGCTGCGCCCGGCCTATGCGGTCAAGCTGCCCGCCATGCCGTATCTGGGCTTGCGGCAGCGGCTACAGCTCGTCAGCTCCGACCGGCGCATGGCCGCGCTCGCGGTCGCGTCGATCCCGTTCAGCGGCATGCAGGTGATCCTCAACACCTGCTACATCTCCTTCGGCACATCGGAGCTCGCGCTGAGCCATGTCGAGGCCGGCTGGCTGCTGGCATCGGCGCAAGGCGCGGGCCTGATCGGACGGCTCGGATGGGGCGCGGTGGCGACGCGGCTGCGCTCGGCGCGCGCGGTGCTGGTGATGGCGGGCGCGGGCATGGCGATCTGCGCGCTGCTGCTCGGCCTGTGGGGGCCGCGGCTGAGCGGATCGGTCCTGGTCCTGCTCACATTCGTGTTCGGACTGACGGCCAGCGGCTGGAACGGCGTGTTCATCGCCGAGATCGCCAACCTTGCCAAGCCGGGTCGCGTGGCGGAGGCCACCGGCGCGGTGCTGACCACGTCGTTTCTCGGCCTGGTCGCGGCGCCACTGCTGGTGGCGGTGCTGACGCCGCGCATCGGCCTCGGCGGCAGCTTCGTCATTCTGGGTTTGACCGCGGCCGCGGGCGCCGCCGTTCTGCTGATGGAGCGATCGCATGCGCGCAATTGAGATTGCACGCGCCGTCACGGCGCGAAAGACCACGGCCAGGCACATGGCCGAGCAGGCGTTGGCGCGCATCGAAGCCGGCCGTTCGCTCAACGCCGTCATTACGATCGATCCGGATCGGATGCGCGCCGAGGCCGATGCGGTGGACGCGCGCGTCGCCGCCGGTGAGAGCTTGCCGCTGGCCGGTGTGCCGGTGGTGATCAAGGACAACATCTGGGTCGGCGGCTGGCGCATCACGCAAGGCTCGAAGCTGTTCGCCGGGTTCACCGCACCGGAGGACGCGATCGCAATCGTGCGCCTGCGCCGCGCCGGTGCGGTCATCGTCGGCATCGGCGCCACCTCGGAATTCGCCTGCAAGGGCGTCACCACGTCGCTGCTGTACGGGCCGACGCGGCATCCGCAGAACCCGGAACTCACGCCGGGCGGATCATCCGGCGGACCGGCCGTTGCCGTGGCCGCGGGGCTCGTACCGCTGGCGATCGGCACCGATGCCGGCGGCTCGAGCCGACGGCCGCCCGCCCATGTCGGCGTGGTCGGCTTTAAGCCGTCCTACGGCGCGATCCCCTATGGACCGGGTTTTGCGGAGGCCGGCTGGGGCATCTCGGTGATGGCGCCGATCGCCGCCGATGTCGAAGACGCGAGGCTCGCTTTCGAGGCGATGGCCGGCTTCGATCCGCGCGATCCCGCGACGTTTGCGCTGCCAGGAGCGGATCACGCCAAGCCACTGCGCCTCGCCTACTCGCCGCGGCTCGGGCTCGACGTCGCGGTCGATGACGAGGTGAGCAGCGGTCTGCGCCACGCGGTCGATCGGCTGCGCGCCGCGGGAATGGCGATCGCCGACGCAGATCCGGTCTGGCCCGCAGACCTTGCCGAGGACGCGGTGATGCCGCTGCAGCATGCCGGGCTGGCGGCGCTGTATGGCGACGCCTTCCGCAGCGATGCCACGCAGTTCGATCCGGACATCGCCAAGCAGATCGAGCGCGGCCTCGCGCTCAGCGGCGCCGACGTCGCGCGCGCGCTCGAAGCCAGCACGCAGATTGCGCGCGCCTTTGCGGCGTTCTTTCTGGACGTCGACGTGCTGCTGGCGCCGACCGTGCCCTGCGTGGCCTGGCCGTTCACGCAGCTCGGCCCGTCCATGATCGGCGGCCGGCCGGCGAGCCCGCGCGGGCATGCGGTGTTCACGCCGTTCGTCAACCATGCGGGGGTGCCGGCGATCTCGATTCCATGCGGGACAAATGCGCAGGGCCTGCCGTTCGGAATGCAGCTGATTGCGGCGCGCGGGCGGGATCGCCTGCTGCTGGATGTGGCTGCGGCGGCGCAGCGGGCATTGCTGGGCTAGCTTGCCTCAGCTCTCGCAGCCCGCGCGGTGCTCATCTCGCCCTGCGGCCGGCCGGGCAATCGCATATGGAGATGCTGGGCCGTCGCGGCGAGCAATCCTGCACATTAGTTACTCCGTCATGCCCGGGCCTGTCCCAGGCATCCACGTGGTTCTCAGCATGCCGGACGACGTGGATGGCCGGGACAAGCCCGGCCATGACGACTTGGAGAGAGACGGGCACAAAATTGCGATCACCATAGGCGATCGCCCTGCCGCAACCGGGACGAGGGAGGCACCGCCTCCTGGCAACCAGCGTCGACTGGGCCCCCTGATCTGACACTCACCCCTGCTCGAACTTCTTCGCCAGCCTGGCCCGGGTGATGTGGCCGATCTGGTCGATGGCATTGGCGATCTCCGTATCCAGGTCGTTGCTGATGCGACGGTCCATCTCGGCGATGACGGAGGGGCGGTCGGCGTGCAGTGCGAGCGCCACGATCAGCGGCATGCCGAACTTGTCGCGATAGCGGCGGTTGATGTCGGCGACGCGCTCGAACTCGGCGCGCGACAGCGACGTGAAACCGAGACGGCCCTGCTCGCCGATCGAGTCGTTCGTCATCTCGCCGGCCAGCGCCTCGCGCCCGGCGAGCTCGGGATGGGCGCGGATCAGCTTCAGCTTCTCGTCACGGCTCATGGCACGGACGACGTTCATCAACGTCGTATGCAGCGCATCGGCGGCGTCGTCGAAGGCGGACAGACCGGCGCGATAGGCGCGCTCGGCAATCTCGGGCGTGTGCTCGAAGATGTCGCCATAGCGCTCGACGAACAGCACGCGGGACATCTGCGACGGGCGAAGATGACCGGCCGGCGGATGCGTCCGGATCCAGTGCCGGGCAATGTCGAGCCGGGTCGCGACCCAGACCTTGTCGTGGCTCATGATGTAGTCGAGGAAACGCGCCAGCGCCGCGGCACGCCCGGGACGGCCGACCAGCCGGCAATGCAGTCCGACCGACATCATGCGCGGGCACTCGGCGCCTTCGGCATAGAGCAGATCAAAGCTGTCCTTCAGATAGGCGAAGAACTGATCGCCGGAATTGAAGCCCTGTGGAGTCGCGAAGCGCATATCGTTGGCGTCGAGCGTATAGGGCACGATCAGCTGCGGGCCGTGCGGTCCTTTGATCCAATAGGGCAGCTCGTCGGCATAGGAATCCGCGCTGTAGACGAAGCCCTGCTCCTCCAGCACGATGTCGAGCGTGTGCTCCGACGTGCGGCCCTGATAGAAGCCGAGCGGCCGCTCACCGGTCAGCGCGGTGTGAAGCCGGATCGCCTCCTCGATATGGGCACGCTCGTCGACCGCGGAGACGTCGCGATAGTCGATCCATTTCAGGCCGTGCGAGGCGATCTCCCAACCGGCTTCCTTCATCGCGGCCACGGCCTCCGGGTTGCGTGCCATGGCGGTCGCGATCGCGAACACCGTGACCGGCAGCTTGCGGGAGGAGAACATGCGCCACAGCCGCCAGAACCCGGCGCGCGAGCCGAACTCGTAGATCGACTCCATGTTCATGTGGCGCTGGCCCGGCCAGGGCGCTGCACCGACGATCTCCGACAGGAATGTCTCGGAGGCGGCGTCACCGTGGAGGATGTTGTTCTCGCCTCCCTCCTCGTAATTGATCACGAACTGCACGGCGATGCGGGCGTCACCCGGCCAGCGCGGATGCGGCGGCGTGCGGCCGTAGCCGACCATGTCGCGCGGATAGGAATCAGCAGTCATCGGCTCAACTCCCGCGATAGGTCTGATAGCTCCAGGGCGTCGCGAGCAGCGGCACGTGATAGTGCGCGCTGGCATCGGCGACCGCGAAGCGGAGCGGGATCAAGTCCAGGAACAGCGGATCATCCGCCGCGAGGCCGTGCGCCTTGAAATAGGCGCCCATGTGGAAGGTCAGCATGTAGGTGCCCGTGGTGAGCTCGTCCCCGGCCAGCACCGGCTGGTCGGTACGTCCGTCGGCATTGGTCTGGAGCTGCTTGACCCGGCGCCAGGAGCCGCCGGGCTCCAGCACATCGAGGTCGATGGCGACGTCGGCGGCGGGCTTGCCCCTGACCGTGTCCAGAACATGCGTGCTCAGCCGCCCCATCCGTCTATCCCCCATGCTACGAGTCCAACCAGGACATTAGCAGCAGCCGGGAGTGTGCTCGAAGCGATTTTCTTCGACGCGTCAGCCCGTGATGACGTCGGCGAAGAACGTCACCGGGCCCATTTGTCCGCCCTTGAGGATGATGTCGCGGCCGTCGAGATGGGGATCGTCGCTGTGCAGGCGACACAACGGCGCGCCAGGGACCATCGGCGCCCGGTACGACAGGCCCCAGGCGTCGAGCGCCGCGGCCGCATGGCTCGACGTATCGCCGCCGGCCACGACGATGCGCGAGACGTCGGCTTCGCCGAGCACAGCACCAAGCAGTGCGGCGGTCGCCTGCGCCACGCGCGCCATCGCCGCGCCTTGAGCCTCATTCGTGACCAGCATGACGTGTCCTTGGGCAAGGCCCGCGATCGCGGCACGCCCCAACCCGTGCTGATACGCGGCATCCACGAGCAGCCTCGCCGACTCGATGGCGATGATCTGGTAGCCGCGCGCCGCCGCGACCTGGGCCCGTGTCACCGGCGACAGGCTGCCGACCAGCGCCAGCACAGGGCCGCCGGTGCGCGGCCGAGCGTGAGGCAGGACGACCTGCGCGACCGGCTCGTCCCAGACGGATGCCAGCGCCCGTGCCACCGAGCTCGGACCGACCGCGAGCATCCGCCCGGCGACGAGGTGATCCGTCAGCAGCCGGCCGATGACGGCCAGGTCGCTCTCCTGGGCGACATCGAACAGGACAGCGTGAGGCGCAGCCGCCAGGTTGGCATCGAGCCTGGTCTCGGCGTCCCCCTCCACATAGGCGCGGTAGTCGATCAGGGCGACCCTCTCCAGCCCCTGCGCGGCCAGATGACGGCGCAGATCGGCCTCCGCCATCGGAGTGACCGGGTGCTTGCTCATCGTCGGATGACGATCGATGCGATGGACGACGCCGCCGGCGCCGGCTGCGGCAAACAAATTGCCGAACAGGCAATAACGGCCGAGATTGGGTTGACCACCCAGGATCGGCACCAGCGGATTGGCGACATGCCGTCGCAGCACCGCCACGGCGGCGCCGATGCTGCCGATATCGGGCGCGCTGTCGAACGTCGAGCAGCATTTGTAGTGCACAACGTTGACGCCGAGCGCGGCAAAGGCGCGGCCGGCGGCATCGAGTTCCGCGGCAGCGGCATCGGGCGGCATGGAGCGCGCTGCGCCGGCGATGCCGACCGCATCGAGCGGCCCGGCCGCCGCCAGTTGCGAAGAGGTCGGCGGACGCAGGAAGAGCAGCGCGCGGTGGCCGCGCTCGGCCCAGGTCGCGAGCGTGTCGGTGGCGCCGGTCAGGTCGTCACCATACCAACCGACCCGCGGCCGGGAGACACATGCCGATGCGCTCATGCGGACTGCCCGAAGGTGGCCAATGCCTGCCGCAACTCCGGATGCTCGCGTGACGCGTGGTCGAGTGCGATGCCCGACGTCACCGCGTCCCAGGCCTGACGGATGCTGGTCACGCCCGCCGCGGGTCCGCCCGGATGCGCCATGATGCCGCCGCCAGCCATGAACAGGAGATCGGCGTGGCCGATCGCGTCAAAGGTCGCCTGGACGGTCGCGGCGGACTGCCCCGACGAAAACGCCGGCAGCACGCGATCGTCGCAGCCTTCGGCCAGCGGCCTCACGCAATCCCTGGCCGAGCCTACGACCTCGTCGTTCTCCTGCGCGAACTTGCCCTGCAGGCCGTGCACGTGCATGTGGTCGACGCCGGCGAGCCGCCACAGCGCCTGATAGGCCTGAAAGCCGATGCCGAGCAGCGGATGGCGCGAGATCGCCCCAAAGCCGTTGCGGTGGCCATGGAGCGCGAGATCGGTGCTGCGGCGAAGCGTCGTCACCGCCGAGAAGCCGCACCAGTTCAGCGACACCATGGCGCAGGACCCGCCGTGCTGCACGATCAGATCGGCGTGGCGCCGCATTGCGTCGGTCTCGTCGGTGATGTTGAACGCCATCATCACGTGCTTGCCGGTTGCGTCCTGATGTCGCTTGATCGCGGTCAGGACGGCGGGAATTCGCCGGGCAAGCGGAGCATGATCGGGATCGGCCGAGATCTCGTCGTCCTTGATGAAGTCGACGCCGGCGGCACAAAGGCGTGCGACCAATGCAGCGGTCTCCTCGGCGTCGAGACCGACATTCGGCTTGATGATCGAACCGACCAGCGCACCCTTGCTCACGCCCGTGAGCCGGCGCGTGCCGGCGATGCCGTGCTTTGGCTTGTCGAAGCGCCCGCGATACGTCGCCGGCAGCGTGATCTGCTCCAGCCTGAGCCCGGTGACCTCGCCGAGATCGTAGAGATTGCCGGCGACCACCGAGGCCAGCGTCGGCAGGTTGGCGCCGACATTGACCACGGGAAACGCGATCGTCACGCGCGCCCGGCGATAGGGTCCATGTACACGTTTGCGCCGCAGCCAGGCATTCGGCAGGCTCGGCTGATCCGCTGGCGGCAATTCGACGATTTCGGTCACCGTGGCCCGGGCACGCGCGCGCAGATCGTCGGTCTCGCCCTCGACACGGGTGAACGTGCCGCAGGACTGCTCACCCGCCATCACCTCCGCCACGAGGGCGGGATCGAGCGGCGTCTCGATCAGATAGCTTGCCTGGAAGCGGTCGGAGGCCGTCATGCTCACAGCCTGCTGAGATCCGGAAACGGGCGCACGGGATCCTTGCCGTCCCAGTTCTGCGAGGCCTCGCGGATCATGCGGAACATCGCGCCCTTCGGCCCCAGCACCTCCGACAGCTCGATCACCGTGCCGGGATGATAGTACGTATCAAAATAGATGAAGCGGCCGCGTTCGCCAACCTCGCCGCCCATGACCGGCTTGAAGCCCTCCCCGAGCAGCCGCTCGAGATCGGCATCGAAGCTTTCGGTCCAATAGGCGACATGCTGCAGGCCGCAATGGCCAGCTTGCGTGAAGTCGCGGTACATCGACGGCACGTCGTTGCGGCACTGGATCAGTTCGATCTGCAGCGGTCCTGAATTGGCCAGCGCCACCGAATTGTGCGGCTCGAAGCTTTCGCCCCGATACTGATAGTTCCGGATCGGCACACGCTCATTGTAGAAGAACGGGCCGACGCCGAGCACACGTGACCAATAGTCCATCGCCGCCTCGATATCGGGCACGACATACCCGGCTTGACGGATCTCGCCGAACAGGCGGCTCATGGCAATGTCCTTTCCAACACTCGCTCAATCATCAAAGGAAGCCGGTCGAGAACCACGGGATCGCGGCCACGGCGACGAGGCCGAGCAGCAGCGCGAGCACATAGCTCCAGATGTAGCGCAGCCCCTCGTCCGGATTGATCTTGCTGATGGCGCAGGCGCCGTAATAGCCGACGCCGAAGGGCGGCGCGAACAGGCCGATGCCCATCGCGAAGATCACGACCATCGCATAGTGCACCTCGTGCACGCCGGCCTGGCGCGCGATCGGGAACAACAGCGGTCCGAACAGCACGATCGCGGGAATGCCTTCGAGAATGCTGCCGAGGATGATGAAGGTGAGGATCGAGATCGCAAGAAAGCCCCAGGCGCCGCCGGGAATGGCCGCCATCAGCTCCGCCAGCTTCTGCGAGAAGCCGGATTGGGTGAGGCCCCAGGCCATCGCGGTGGCGCAGCCGATGATGAAGACGATGGCGCCGGTCAATGCGACGGTCTCGACCAGCATCGCCGGCAGCCGGCGCCAGTCGAACTGGCGGTAGATCAGGAGGCCGGCGAGCACGGAATAGGCGATGCCGATGGTCGAGACCTCGGTGGCCGTCGCGACGCCCTCGACCACCGCCAGCCGGATTACGAACGGCAGCGCGATGGCGGGCAAAGCGATCAGGCCGAGCCGTCCGACCTCGCGCCAGGACGGGCGCGCGATATGGCTGAGATCCTCGTTGCGATAGCGCCACCAGACGATGCTGCACAGGCCGAGGCCCAGCACGACGGCCGGCAACATGCCGCCGGTGAACAGCGCGGCGATCGAGACGCCGGTGACGGAGCCGATCGTGATCAGCACGATCGAGGGCGGGATGGTTTCGGTCTGTGCGCCCGTGGCCGCTAGCAGCGCAACGAGGTCGCCGGGCTTGGCGCCGCGCGCGCGCATCTCCGGAAACAGCACGGGTGCGATCGCGGCCATGTCGGCGATCTTGGAGCCGGAGATGCCCGACACCAGATACATCGCGCCGATCAGCACGTAAGAGAGGCCGCCTCTGACATGGCCGAGCAGTGACGACAGCCATCGGATCATGGCTGCGGCCATTCCCGTCATGCCAATGAGGGCGCCGAGGAAGATGAACAGCGGCACCGCCAGCAGCACGAGATGACTCATGCCTTCGTCGAGCCGTCCGACCATCACCAGCATCGGCGTCGAGGTGGTCAGGCCGAGATAGCCGAAGGTGGCGAGCGCAAAGGCGAAGGCGATCGGCACACCGGCAAAGACGTTGAGGCCAACGACACCGACGAAGAAGACCACGAGGTTGAGCCGTCCGAGCGGCTTGAAAACAGGCCCCGCAAGCCAGAACAGGAGCAGCAACGCGGCCGTGAGCGCGATCGCCAGCAACACCTCCTTGAGCGCATGCAGCCGCAGCAGACGGAACATGGCTGCGAGCAGCATCAGCGTGATGCCCGTCGGGATCGCCGCCGCACGCCAGGCGCTGGCGATCTCCAGCGCCGGCGTGACGATGAAACGCTCCTCCGAGGCGTAGTCCAACGCATGAGGCAGGATCAGCAGCAGCAGCGCGATGGACGCTGTCATCGCCACGGCTTCGAGCAGCGCGCGGGTGGCGGGGGGCACCCGCGCGACGATGCCCGTCATTCGCATGTGCTCGCCGCGGCGGAGCGCAATCGCTGCGCCCAGCATCGACAGCCACAGGAACAGGATCGAAGCGAGCTCATCCGACCACACCAGCGGGGCATGCAGCACGTAGCGTGCAACGACGCCGGCGCCGAGGATCAGGATCTCGACGACCAGCACGATCGCGGCGACGGCCTCGACGATGCGGCCGACGGCGAGCTCGATCCGGTGGGCAGCCGCCGCCAGGCCCGATGCCGGCAGGTCCGGCGCCGGCATCGCAACGGTGTGACTGTCCATGGCGAGTTGCTCCCGAAGCATCTGGCGACGATCAAGCGAGCACGCCGACCTCTTTCTCCAGCAGACCCCAGGCTTCGGGACCGAAGCGCTCCTTCCATTCCTTGTAGAAGCCGGCGTCGCGCAGCTTGGCGCGGAAGCTGTCCGGCGCGGCCTTGTTGAAGGTCAGGCCCTTGGCCTGCAGATCTGCCTGGACGGATTCATTCAGCTGCCGGACGTCGTCGCGCTGCTTCATGCCGGCCTCGTTGAGCGCCTCGGTGATGATGCCCTTGATGTCATCGGGCAAGCCGGCCCAGGCACGGCCATTGGCGACGAACCAGAAGCCGTCCCAGATGTGGTTGGTGAGCGCGCAGAACTTCTGCACCTCGTACAGCTTGGCGACCTGGATGATCGAGACCGGATTCTCCTGCGCATCGACGATGCGCGTCTGAAGCGAGGTGTAGACCTCGCTGAACTGCAGACTCGCCGGCGCCGAATCCAGCGCCTTGAACATCGACAGGCTGAGCGGGCTGACCGGCACGCGGATCTTCAAGCCCGCCATGTCCTTGGCCTGCTCGATCGGCTTGCTGCTGGAGGTCATCTGGCGGAAGCCATTGTCCCAGATTTTCTCGAAGGCGTGCAGATTGACCTTGGCAATCGCGGCCCGGACATGCGCGCCAAGGCCGCCATCCATCGCGCGCCACACCTGATCGTAATCGGCGAAGGCGAAGCCGACCGCGTTGATCGCCGCCACCGGCACCAGCGTTGCGATCACCAGCGCCGAGGGCGTGAAGAAGGTAATGCCGCCATTGCGCACCTGGCTCAGCATGTCGGTATCGCCGCCGAGTTGATTGTTCGGGAAGATCTTGATCTCCACCCGGCCGTTGGTCTTGGCACGAACCTGGTCGGCCGCCTGCTGCGCGCGGATGTTGAGCGGATGGGTCAGCGGCAGATTGTTGCCGTAACGCAGCTCGATCTCGGCGGCGCGCGCCACCATCGGCGCCCCGATCACGGAGGCCGCAGATGCACTCGCAAACGCCCCGAGGACGCTGCGCCGGCTCAGATTGATCATGACTTCCTCCCCCTTTTGTTTGGCTGGCCGGCCCTTGTTCCGGGCCCTTGCCGTGAGGTCGGACGCACGATAGAGAGCATAATTGACGGCCGTCAAACTCATTTATTGATGGTTTTTGATGGGTTTTTGCTCGACGGGGGCAGGCGATGACGGACACGAACAGCGAGGCGCCGCGGCGCCGCCGCCTGGCGCGCATCGATGACATCGCGCGTCTGTCCGGCGTCTCCGCCGCAACCGTCGATCGCGTCCTGAATCAGCGACCTGGCGTCCGCGCCGTCACGGTGCAGCGGGTGCTGCAAGCTGCCAACGAGCTCGGCTATCTGATGGATGGTACGCTGCCTGCGCAGGCGCTGAAGCCGTGGCGGCTCGGCTTCCTGCTGCCGGCCGGCACCAACCGCTTTCTCAACATGCTGGGACGGCTGATCATCTCATCCCAGGATCAGCTCGCTTCGTTCAACATGCGCGCGCGCGTCGATCACATCGAGAGCCTCAGGCCGGATCTGTTGGCGCAGGAGCTGCTGCGGCTCGGCCGCGAGGTCGACGGCATCGTGTTCATGGCGATCGAGCATCCGGCCGTCCGCGAAGCGGTCGATGTGTTGGCCGACCGCGGTGTGCCGACGGTGACCTTGATCTCGGACATCGCCAACACGCGCCGGATCGCCTATGTCGGCCTGGACAATCGAGCAGCCGGACGTACAGCGGGCTATCTCATCGCGCGCTTCATCGGCAACCGCCCGGCGCAGGTCGCCATGATCGCTGGCAGCCTCAGCTATCGCGCCCACGAGGAGCGCGAAATGGGGTTCCTGCATCTGTTCCGTGAGGAGTTTCCCGACATCGAGGTCGTCGGGCTGCGCGAAGGTCACGACGACGAGGCCAACAATTATCGTCAGACCAAGCTGCTGCTGGCGCGCCATCCGCGCCTCGCCGGCATCTACAACATCGGCGGCGGCGCCGACGGCATCGGGCGCGCGCTGCGCGAGGTCGGCCGCCAGCGTGACGTCGTGTTCGTCGGTCACGGCCTGTCGCCCGACACCCGTGCGATGCTGCTGGATGGCACGATGGACGCCGTGCTCACACAGAACCCCCAGGCCTCGCTGATGGACTGCATCACGATCTTCTCCAGCCTGCGCGCGGGGCGCACCGTGCAGGAAGCCGCCATGCGCGCCCGCACCGAGCTGATCGTGCGGGAGAACCTGCCGTGAGCAGATTTCTCAGCCGGCGTCCTTGCCGAAGCGCTCGACCAGGAAGTCGATGAACAGCCGCACCTTCACCGACAGATGCCGTGTTGGCGGATAGATCGCGTAGAGCGCGAGCGGCGGCGCGGTGTAGTCGGGCAGGATCGCAGCCAGCGCGCCGCTGGCGAGCGCGTCGGCAGCGATGAAGCGCGGGATCAGCGCAATGCCCTGCCCCTTGATGGCGACGTCGCGTAGCACCTCGGCATTGTTGACGCACAGGCTCCAGGCCGGCTGGATCCAGTGATCGCCATCGGCTCCGCTGAGCTTCCACTGATTGCCTGTGAGCAGGAAGCCGTAGGTCAGCGAGGTGTGCCGGCGCAGATCGTCCGGGACCTGCGGCTTGCCATGACGCTCGAAATACGACGGCGCGGCGCAGACGATGCGTTCCACGGGCATGATCCGCCGCGCCACCAAGCTCGACGATTCCAGCTCGGCGATCCTGAGCGTCACGTCGAAGCCGTCCTGCACCGGATCGAGCAGGTCGTCGCTGAGCACGATCTGCAGCTGCAGCTCTGGATAGCGCGCCATGAAGTCGGCCACCACGGGACCGAGCCGCATGGTACCGAACGACATCGGCGCGTTGACACGCAATATCCCGCGCGGCGCGGACTGCGACTGGCTCACCGCCTGATCGGCAGCGTCGAGCTCGGCAAGGATCGAGGCCGCGCGCTCGAAATAGCGCTGCCCGGCCTCGGTCGGACTGGCGTGCCGGGTGGTGCGGACGATCAGTTGCACGCCGAGGCTCGTTTCGAGCTCGCCGATATATTTCGAGATCGCCGAACGCGACAGCCGCAGCTGCCGACCGGCCTCGGCGAAGCTACCGCTCTCGACCACCTTTACGAAGGCCCGCAGGCTACCGAGCTTGTCCATGATCCCCGGATCGTCATTGTCGCCAAATCGTAGACAGAGACGTCACAAGAGCACGGATTGTCTCCAAAACAAAGCCAGCCAATATAGCGCCGTACCAGTTCAACGGCCCGAGGGCCAAGCCACAGGAGACCCACATGCCCGGACTGCACCACGTCACCGCGATTGCCGGCGATCCGATCCGCAATTTCGGCTTCTACACCCGCGACCTCGGCCTGCGTTTCGTCAAGAAGACGGTCAATTTCGACGATCCCGGCACCTACCACTTCTACTACGGCGACGAGACCGGCCGCCCCGGCACGATCCTGACCTTTTTCCCCTGGACCGGCGTGCGGCCCGGCCGCCGCGGCGTCGGCGAGACGCACCAGACCGCGTTCCGGGTGCCGCAGCGCTCGCTCGGCTACTGGACGCAGCGCCTCACCGAGAAGGGCATCGCCTATGAGGCGCTGGAAAAGCGCTTTGGCGAGTCGGTGCTGCCCTTCACCGACCCCGACGGCATGGCGCTCGCCCTGGTGGGCGTGCCCGGCGCGGAGAACGAGCCCGGATACAGCAATGGCGACATTCCGGCGGAGCATGCCATCCGCGGCTTCCATGGCGTCACGCTGCTGCTCGACTCGGCGGAGAAGACTGCCGCTGTCCTCACCGACGTGTTCGGCTTTGCCGAGCAAGGTCGCGAAGGCTCGGTGATCCGCTTCAAGGCTCCCCGCGATGCAGAAGGCAGCGTGGTCGACATCTACGAAGCCAAGGGCTTTCTGCGCGGCGCGCAAGGCGCGGGGTCTGTGCACCACATCGCCTTCCGCGCGGCCGACGACGCCGCGCAGGGCGTCATGGCCCAGAGGCTGGTCGATCGCCACGGCCTGCATCCGACCGAGCAGAAGGACCGCAACTACTTCCGCTCGATCTACTTCCGCGAGCCCGGCGGCGTGCTGTTCGAGATCGCGACCGACATTCCAGGCTTCGCGGTCGACGAGCCGGTCGCCGAGCTCGGACAGAACCTGAAGCTGCCCGCGTTCCTCGAATCCCACCGCAAGCAGATCGAGGGCGTGCTGCCCAACCTCGAGGAGGCCGTATCATGACCGGTGCATTTTCCTTCACTCACCGCTTCCAGCCTGGAAGCACGACGGGAGCGGCGCCGCTGCTGCTCCTCCACGGCACCGGCGGCGACGAGAACGATCTGCTGCCGCTCGGCGCCACGCTCTCGCCCGGCGCAGCCCTGCTGTCGCCGCGCGGGCAGGTGCTCGAGCATGGCATGCCGCGCTTCTTCCGCCGTCTGGCAGAAGGCGTGTTCGACGAGGACGACGTCCGCCGGCGTGCGCTGGAGCTCGGCGCCTTCATCGGTGAGGCACGGCAACGCTACGGCATCGAAGCGCCGGTCGCGGTCGGCTATTCCAACGGCGCCAACATCGCCGCCGCGCTGCTTCTGTTGCAACCCGAGGCCCTGGCCGGCGCGGTCCTGATCCGCGCCATGGTGCCGCTGACCCAGCCGCCGGCCGTCAAGCTGTCACGCAAGCCGGTCCTGATCCTGTCTGGATTGACCGATCCGATCGTGCCCGCCAGCAATTCGGCGAAGCTGTGCAGCCAACTCATCGAGGCCGGCGCCGACGTGACCCACACGACGCTGCCAACCGGGCATCAGCTGTCGCAGGCGGACATCGCACTCGCCCGAGATTGGATCGCCGGATTGCCGCAGGCGATTGCAGCCTGACCAGCATCTGCACTTGCGGCGCCGATCGATCCTGATCGAGAATGCCGATCCGTGTCGGCATCGGACCGCACCATGCGGCTCCGGTGCCGGCGGCAGATGGAAGGGGTTCGGCGAGATGGTCGTGGACAAGCTGTTCATCAATGCGCGGCTCGACCGTGGCGCGCGTCACGCGATCACCGTGCACGACGGCCGCATCAGTGGCCTGCTGCCTGAGACCGAACGCCCGGAGGCGCGCGAGGTGGTCGATCTCGCCGGCGCCCTGGTCGTGCCGGGCTTCGTCGAGGGCCACATCCATCTCGACACCAGCTTCTATGGCGATGCGTGGAAGCCGCACAAGCCGTGCACCAACGGCTTCGACGTGCATGAGCGCGTCACGTTCCAGGCGCAGAACATGGCCGCGGCCGCGCCGATGGATGTGCGCGCCCGCAACCAGCTCGATCTCTGCATCGGCCTCGGCACCACCCGGATGCGCAGCCATGTGATGGTCGACGGCTCGGTCGGCCTCAAATCGCTGGAGACGATTCTGCGCGTGCGTGAAGAATATCGCGAGTTGATCGAAATCCAGCTCGTTGCCTTTCCCCAGAGCGGCATCCTCAGGAGCCCGGGCACGCCGGAGCTGCTCGACGAGGCGATCAAGCTCGGCGCCGATCTCGTCGGCGGACTCGATCCGGCAAGCTTCGACCGCGACGTCGAGAAGCATCTCGACGTCGTGTTCGGCATAGCCCACAAGCACGGCGTCGATATCGACATTCATCTGCACGACCCCGGCATGCTCGGCCTGTTCGAGCTGGAGCAGATCGCCGCGCGCACCCGCGCGCTGGGAATGGCGGGCCACGTCACGGTCAGCCACGCCTATGCGCTTGGCGACTTGCCGGCGGATCCGCTCAAGAAAATCGCCGACGTGCTGGCGACGTCGGGCGTCGCCATCATGACCAATGCGCCGGGCGCGCGGCCCTTTCCGCCGGTGGCGCAGCTGCGCGCGGCCGGCGTCACCGTATTCAGCGGCAACGACAACATCCGCGATTCCTGGTGGCCCTATGGCGACGGCGATCTGTTGAACCGCGCCATGATGGTCGGCTACCGCTCGGGCTTCTATGTCGACGACGAATTGCGCATCGCCTTCGACCTTGTCACCGAGGCAGGCGCCAAGGCATTGCGACTGGCGGATTACGGCCTGCGCGTCGGAGCGCGCGCCGACTTCGTCACGGTGAATGCGGAACACGTGCCGGAGGCGGTGGTTGCCGTGCCTAAAGGGCGCTCCGTGTATAAAGGCGGCTGCCTCGTCGCCCGCGAAGGCCGCATCATCAGGCCGGCGACCTGACCGGCATCATTGCGCCGGCTCGACCGGCGCCTGCGAGCGTGGCGGCTCGGCACGCGAGACCGTCGCTGCTTCGATCCAGCGCGTCACGGCTGTCAGTTGCCCACCGGACTCGCGATAGGCCTGCAGCTGATAGTCGGCCGAGCTGCCGAACTGCATGATGGTGCGGCAGCGCTCGACCTCGGCAAGACACCCGAGCGTCTCGGCATGCGGCGCGACGTCAGCGATCATCCGATTGAGGATCTCCTGGCCGGTCACCGGACCGTCCTCGGTGACGAACAGGCAGTCGGTGCCGTAACGCTGCGCCCGCCATTTGTTCTCGACGGCGATCGCGCGCTCGACATTGCCGACGGCCCCGGCGAGATCCGGGTTGAGATACAAGTGGCGCGCCAGCGCGCGGTACAGCGAGGCGACTGCCACTGCATCATCGACTGCGGTGCAGACGTCGGGCGCACGCAATTCCAGCGTCGGATGACGCAGCGATGGCCGCATCGCCCACCACACATGGCTCTCGTCCGGCATCACACCCGACTTCGTCAGCGCCGCAACATAGCGGTCGTACTGCTTTTTGGACGTGAACAGCTCCGGCAGCCCGGTACGCGGCAGTTCGTCATAGGCAGCGAGCCGATAACCTTTCAAGCCAGTCTCGCGTGAATTCCAGAACGGCGACGACGCGGATAGCGCGATGAACACCGGAATGTAGGGAATCATCGCGCGCATGACCGCGAAGCGCCGCTCGGGATCGGGCAATTGGACATGCACGTGCATGCCGCACAGCATGTTGCGCTGGCCGACGATGCGCAGATCCTCCATCATCTCCACATAACGTGGCCTGGGCGTGGGCTGCGAGCTGCGCCACGTTGCGGTCGGATGCGTCGAACAGGCGAGGATCGTGAGGCCATACTGGCCGGCAACGCTGGCAACCTCGCGGCGCAGGAATTTCAGCTCCTCGCGCGCATCGCCCGCGTCGACATGCACGTTGGTCGCGACCTCGAGCTGCGCCTGCAGCATCTCGCGCATGGCCTGGCCGCCGGTCGACCAGTTCGCGGCCTCGAACAGATCATCCGGCGTGCGGATCGCAACATCCAGCGTCTTCGCATCTGCGAGGAAATACTCCTCCTCGATGCCAAAGGAATACTCGGTAACCTCCTCGCCGCCTGTGGCCGAGCGGATCACCAGCCGACGCTCGTCGTCGCTCAGACCAAGACGGAGCTTCTCCAAGATGCGTGGGTCCAATCCCATGTGATCAATCCTGATTGTATCAAATGCCGTGAGTCTGCAGCCAGGCTTCCAGCAATGCCGCCTGCCAAAGCCGCGAATGCCCTTTTGGGCTCATCTCCGCTTCGGGGTTTTGCAGCATGTGATCGACGAAATCGCGTCGATAGAGCCCGCGCGCGCGCGCCTTGTCGTCACTGAGCACGTCGCGCACGTAATCGAGGAACGGCCCCCTCAGATAGCGTAGCGAGGGGACGGGGAAGTAACCCTTGGGACGGTCGATCACCTCCGCCGGCACGCAGCGCCGGGCGGCCTCCTTCAGGATGTGCTTGCCGCCGTTCCTCACCTTCAGCTCGGCCGGCATGCGCGCGGCCAGCTCGATCACCTCATGATCCAGGAACGGAACGCGCGCTTCGAGCCCGAACGCCATGGTCATGTTGTCGACCCGCTTCACCGGGTCGTCCACCATCATGATCTCGGCGTCGATCTGCAGCACCTTGTCCACTGCGGACGCACCGCCGTGATCGGCGAAAAAGCGCTCGACCAGATCGAGACTCACGTCGTCGCCGAGCAGATCCGGCGTCAGAAGCTGTTGCAGATCCGCATGCTTCCAATCGAAATAGGCGTTCTGATATTGCTGCACGGCATCGTTGGCCGAGAGAAAGCCGGGGTACCAGCTGTAGCCGCCGAACACCTCGTCTGCGCCCTGCCCGCTCTGCACCACCTTGACGCGCTTGGCGACCTCCGATGACAGCAGATAGAACGCGACGGCGTCGTGGCTGACCATCGGTTCCGACATCGCGGCAATGGCCTGCGGCAAGGCCTCGAGCGCGCGATCGCCGTCGATCCGGATCTGCTCGTGATGGGTGCCGAAGGTGCGCGCGATGATGTCCGAGTAGCGAAACTCATCGCCGCTGTGGCCGCCGACCGCATCGAAACCGATCGAGAAGGTACGGATGTCCTCGTGACCCAGCTTCGACAGCAGCGCGACCAGCAACGACGAGTCGAGCCCGCCGGACAGCAGTACGCCCACCGGCACGTCCGCAACGCGGCGGCGGTCGACCGCAGCCGCCATGACATCCAGCACCGCATCCGACCATTCGTCCTCGCTCATCGCCCGATCGGTCGGACGCTGCTCACCGACGTTGAATTGCCAGAAACGCTCGCGGCGGTGCATTCCATCCGGGTCGATGGTCAGCAAGGTCGCCGGCTCCAGCTTCTTCACGCCGTTGAGGATGGTCCGCGGCGCCGGCACCGCGGCGTGGAAGCTGAAGAAGTGATGCAACGCCACCTGGTCGAGCGAGGTGTCGACGTCCCCGCCGGCAAGCAGCGCCGGCAGGGACGAGGCAAAGCGCAGGAAGCCAGGGCCTTCGGTGTAGTAGAGCGGCTTGATCCCCAGCCGGTCGCGCGCCAGGACCACGCGCCCGCTGTCGCGCTCCCACAGGGCGAAGGCGAACATCCCCTTGAAGCGCTGCACGCAGGCCCTGCCCCAGGCGTGGTACGCCTTGAGAATCACTTCGGTATCGCCATCCGAGAAGAAGCGATAGCCCTTCGCCTGCAGCTCACTGCGGAGCTCGCGGAAATTATAGATGCAGCCGTTGAATGCGATGCCGAGCCCCAGCGCGGCGTCGATCATCGGCTGCTGCGCGGCCGCCGACAGGTCGAGGATGCTGAGGCGGCGATGGCCGAGCGCGATCTGACCTTGCACATGGATGCCGGCCGCATCGGGTCCGCGCGCCTGCATCGCATCGTTCACACGGCCGAGCGCTGCCAGCGAGGGTTGGCCGGAATATCTGATCTCACCACAAATGCCGCACATCGCGGATCCAATTCCCTTGTGCTATGTACCTCCGATAACCCTCTGTGATCTCTTGCGTTCCGCGGCGAAACCAGCCTGGCCTGCGGCAAATAGCGGAACGATTTCGGCAGGTCGCGACGCACGCGCGACCAGCACGTGATCCGGCGGCACCTCGATCCAATCCGGCTCCTTGTCGTATGGCTCGGACACCGCGATCACCTGATCGCCGTCCTCGCGATAATAGAGGGAGTTCGCACGGTCGTTGGCGGCGAAGCGAAACGCGTAGAGATCGTGGCCATTGGACAGCGCCGAGGTGAAGCGCATGTGCTCGCGAAGACCGTCCTCATTCACCAGCTCACAAAGCGACCTCAGCACCTTGCGTGTCGCGCCGATCGGATCCTGCTCGATCCCGGCACCGACCATGGCGAGGAACACGGCTTCGGAATCGGTGGTCCCGAGCCGCGACGGATACAGTCCATCCGGAATCATTGCCTCGACCTTGCGGCGCAGCCGGTTCCAGCTGCCGACGAAACCATTGTGCATGAAAAGCCAGCGGCCGCAGGCGAACGGATGGCAGTTCTGCCGCGTCACTGCGGTGCCTGTCGCGGCACGCACATGCGCGAAGAATAGATGCGAGTGCAGATGGCGACAGAGATAGCGCAGGTTCTCGTCCGACCACGCCGGCCGCGTCTCGCGATAGAGGCCGGGCTCCGGGTGATCGCCGTACCAGCCAAGTCCAAATCCATCACCGTTTGTTCCGGCAGTCGATTCGAGCGCACGCAGGCTCTGCGTCACCAGAGAATGTTCCGGCTCGGTGACGTAATGCTCGAACGCGGTGCGCTCTCCGCGATAGGCAATCCAACGGCACATCCCTGCCCCTCCGGACGAACGATGATTCTCGCGACACCTCGAGACGGGTCGCGTTGATTCGGAGGAGGCGGAAACGCCTCAGAGCATCGGCGGTTCCGTGTCGAGACGCTCGATGGGGTTCCCGGCACGAATCATGTCATCCAAGATCATCCCGTCGGACTGGGGTTGGAGGAGCCCGGCTCCGACAACATTCCGGTGCCGGGCGTCTTGTCATTGTCGGTGAGCTCAGGCCGCGCATGCGGACCTGCCATTGGCATGTCCTCGGCCTGCGGCGTCTTCGGCGCTTCGCCGACCATTTTTCGAGGCCCAGCAGCAGGTCCGGGATTGAGGTCGGACGTCTTGCGATCTTGCTCGCTCATCATCATCCTTGAATGCCGGGCCAATGCGAGCGGTCCCGCTGATGGCCCTGATGGAGGTGTTCTGGACGTTGCCCCGGCGACCGTGCGCATCGAGATTCTCACGACCGGGATGCGATCTTGCACATCGATCCTTGGATCGATCGGAGCCGGGCCGTTGTCGCTGCGCCGTTCGAACGAAACGAGTGACATTCTCGGCATCAGCAGTCTGCCTTGCTCTTAAACGTCACCGCAAACCAATCGCCGTCGGCCGCAGCCGTTCCTCGACTACATCTTGCGCGCGACCAGCTTCATGCGCAGCTCGGAGATCGCCTCGCCGGGGTTGAGCCCCTTGGGGCAGGCCTTCGCGCAGTTCAGGATGGTGTGGCAGCGGTACAGCCTGAACGGATCCTCCAGAATGTCGAGGCGCTCGCCGGTGGCTTCGTCGCGGCTGTCGTTGATCCAGCGCGCGGCCTGGATCAACGCCGCCGGCCCGAGGAAGCGCTGCGAATTCCACCAATAGCTCGGGCACGACGTCGAGCAGCACGCGCAGAGGATGCATTCATACAGGCCGTTGAGCTTGTCGCGGTCCTCCTCACTCTGCCGCCATTCCTTCTGCGGTGTCGGCGTGGTGGTCTGCAGCCATGGCTCGATGACCGAGAGCTGTGCATAGAAATTGGTGAGATCCGGAACGAGATCCTTCACCACGGGCTGATGCGGCAGCGGCAGCAGCTGGACGGCGCCGTCCTGATCGCTCATCGACTTCGTGCAGGCCAGCGTGTTCTGGCCGTCGATATTCATAGAGCAGGAGCCGCAGATGCCTTCGCGGCACGAGCGGCGGAAGGCCAGCGTCGGATCGATGTTGTTCTTAATCCAGATCAGGCCGTCGAGCACCATCGGCCCGCAGTCCGAAGTGTCGACCTGATAGCTATCCATCTGCGGATTGCCGCCGACATCCGGATTCCAGCGATAGATGCGAAACTCGCGTAAGGTCGCGCTCTCAGGCCCGCGCCAGGATTTGCCTTCGCGGATCGCGGAGGCCTTGGGAAGCCTGAACTGAGCCATGGTGATTCTCGCCGGTCGTTGGTCGCGACAACCCTCCGTCTCACCGCACGTTCCTCCAACGAGGAGGCGACATCGTCGCACGGCAGCTCACGCTTGGCCGCGCTCCCGCACCAGCCTGAGCCACGCCGCCGCGGCCGGTGACAAATAGGCGCCGCGCCGCCAAGCCATCGCCAAGGTCCACTCGGTGTCGGGCTCGTCGAGCAGGACCAGGCTGATCGGCACCTGGGTGCGTTGAGTAGCGATCATGCGCGGTAGGAAGGCGACCCCGAGACCTGCGCCGGCGAGCTCGGCGATGAAGTCGATCTGGGTGCTCCGTGCGGCCACGACCGGCTCGAAGCCGTTGCGGCGGCAGGCCTCGCGCAGGATGCGGTTGAGCGCGAAGCCCGCCTCGAACAGCACGAACGGCGTGTCGCGCAGCTCGCTCAGCGTGATCGTGTCGCGCCGGGCAAGCGGATGGTCGACCGACAGCAGCGCCATCAGCGGCTCACGGCGGACGATCTGGGCCGCAAGCTCCTCGGCGATCGGCGGCAGCAGGCCGGCGAAGTCGATCTCACCTGCCGCGAGCAGCTCGCCTAGCCGATCGCTGCCATGCTCGACCAGCCGGATCTCGATCTCCGGATACAGCTGGCGATACAGTGCAAACAACGGCGCGAACACCGTGCTCGATCCGATCGGCGGCAGGCCAAGGCGGAGCGCGCCGCGCTTCAGCCCGCGCAGCTCGGCGAGCTCCGCCTGCAGGTCGTCCCGCTCCGCCAGCAGCCGGATGGCGCGGCGATAGACGATTTCGCCGGCCGCCGTCATCCGGCTCTTGTGGCCGAGCCGATCCAGCAGCGGCAGCCCGAGCTCGTCCTCGAGCTGCTTGACCGCCTTGCTGACGGTCGACTGGGTGGCGAACACCACCTTGGCCGCCTGGGAGAAGCCGCCCTGCCGGACAACCTCGACGAAGGTCTTGAGGGTTCTCAGTTCCATAATCGGCCATACTATTCCAATATCGACTGAAAAATAGTCAATCAATTCATTTTGGACATGCTGCAACGCGACATATTCTTCGCGGCACCTGCAGTTTGGAATATCGCTCATGATGCACCGCAACATTCCCCTCTCGCTTCTGCGGCTGCTCCGCCGCAGTCGGTTGGTGCAGATCGGCCTGCTCGGCCTGTTTTGGGCTGCCGGCGAAATCCTGGCGCGGGCAACCGGCCTGCCTCTGCCGGGCGGTATCATCGGCATGGCGCTGGCGCTCGCGCTGTTCCTGGCCGGCGGCCTGAAGGTCGCCAACATCAAGCGCGGCGCCAACTGGATGCTGGCCGAGATGCTGCTGTTCTTCGTTCCCGCCGTGCTGGCGCTGCTCGACCATCGCGAGCTGCTGGGACTGCTCGGATTGAAGATCTTTGCCCTGATCGTCGTGAGCACCACCGCCGTGATGTGCGTGACCGCGCTCACCGTCGATTTCTGTTATCGCTGGAGCGAGCGTGATGACGGCAGCAACGCTGTGGCGTGAGCCGCTGGTCCAGGCTGCGGTCTGGTCGCTGGCAACGATCCTGCTCTATGTGCTTGCCAAGCGCCTGCACCGTCGCTGGCCACGTTGGTGGCTGATGCCGCTCGCGGTGGCGCCCGCATTGCTGATGATCGCGGCGTTGGCGCTCAACGTCTCCTATCGTGACTACATCCGCGGCACGCATTGGCTGGTGGCCTTGCTCGGCCCCGCCACGGTCGCCTTTGCCGTGCCGATCTACGAGCAGCGCGCGCTGATCCGCCGTCGCTGGCCGATGCTGCTCGCCGGCATGGCCGCGGGGAGCCTTACCGCGGTGGCGACCAGCTGGGCCCTGGCCTACGTGCTCGGCATCGACGGCGAGTTGCGGCTCAGCCTGTTGCCGCGCTCCATGAGCACCCCGTTCGCGATGGAGGTCTCTGGCGAGATCGGGGGCATTCCGGATCTCACGGCGGTTTTCGTCGTGCTCACCGGCATCATCGGTGCCGCGGTCGGCGATGTCGTGCTGGCGCGCTTGCCGTTGCGCTCGGCACTTGCGAAGGGTGCACTTTTCGGCGTCGGCGCCCACGGCGCCGGTACCGCGCGCGCCCACCAGATCGGCCGCGAGGAGGGCGCGATCGCCGGCCTCGTCATGGTGTTGGTTGGGTTGATGAACGTCGCGCTGGCCCCTCTGATCATCCAGTTCTTGAGGTAGCCGCTTGGCGGTGATCCAGTGAGGCAAGCCAGTTGCCGATCTCGGCCTGGCGCAGCGCGTCATCGGCTACGTCCTGGTCGAGCCCCAGGCGCCAGAGCAGGTCGCCTCGCGCGCGGTCGTGGTGCAAGGTCGCGAGATCGGCGGCGTAACGCTCGAGCTCGGCGAGATCCGCGAAAAATCCTTCGTCGACCAGCGGCTGGCCGATGAGCCGGATCACGCACGCGACATCCTGCAGGCTGAACTCGGGATGATACTGCACGCCCCAGAAGCGGCCGCGGCCGCTGCGGATCTCGGCGGCCTGCACCTCGCTCATTGCATTGCACGCGGTGACGGTCCCATCCGGCGGCAATGTGGTGACGATGTCGCTATGAATGGCCGGTGCATCGAACACGACGCTTCGCGCCGCATGCATCGGATGGGCTCGCCCCGCCTCCGTCAGCGCGATCTTGCGCGCGAAGCCGACCTCGCGGCCGGCCGGATTGAGCGAGACCTCGCCGCCGGCGGCAACCGTCGCGAGTTGCAGGCCCCAGCAGGAGCCGAACATCGGCACGCCCTGCGCGAAGATCGTCCGCACCAGCTCGATCTGGCGCAGCGCTTCCGGCTCGCGCTGATAGATGTTCAGCGCCGATCCGGTGATGACGATGCCATGATAGGCATCGATCGGCTGCGGCAGCCGTGCGTCGGCGTCGGCCGGCGTGGCGATGTCGACGACGGCTTCCGGCGCCAGCGCGCGCAGCACGTCGGCATAGCTTTCCGACGGCGTGAGGCCAGCAATCTCCGCCCAGCGCCGTCGGCCGGCCAGCGAGTTGCCCTCGAGCACGAGCAGTCTCGGCACCTTCAAACTCCCGCCTGGCTCGTCATGGATTCAACACGCCGCGCAGGAAGCGCGCGCTCCGGTCGCGCACCTCGGGCCGGTTCAGGATCGTATGTACCTCGGCATCGATCACCATCACCTCCGCCCGCGGATCGTCCTTGAGCGCGGCGGCGCAGGAGCCGGTGACGGCGCGGTCCTTGTTCCAGGGATTGGCGGCCGAAAAATACGGATCGCGCGCCGAGATCGCGTTCAGCACCGGCTCCTTCGGGCCGATGCCGAGCCTGGGCGCGGTGACGAAGTAGTTGTCCTCGCAGGACCATGAATAGATCAGGCGAGCGGCGACATCCTTGCCGGCATAGCGGCCGACCGCCACGGCCCCTTCGCTGGTGCCCGCCATCACGAGGCGCTGGCGGTCGACCCAGCTCCAGTCGCGCGCGGCCTTCAGGGCATGGTCCAATTCGGCGAGCCGCAAGGCATGAACGCGCTCATAGGTCGCGACATCGACCGGCGAGGTGTAGGTCAGCCGGTCGGGAATCGCGAGGCTGTCGGGGGCGACCGAGGCGGCGCCGAGCTCGTCGGCCAGCCAGACCTGAAACTCCTTCACCGCCGGTGCCACGCCGCTCGATCCATGCATCACCACGACGAGCGGCGCGATGCCGATCACGTCGGGCGCATCCTCGGCACGTCCCTCCCAGCGCCGTCCGCCCGCAAGCGCCGCCGGCAGCACCAGATTTGCCTTCGCCCAGGTCCGTGCGAGGTTCTCCGCCGACGGCTCCAGCACCGTGCCCTTGGTGTCGCCGGGCTTGTCCGCGGCGACGGCGGCGGTTGCGCAACACAGAGCGGCGGTCAGCAACAGAACGCGCGACCCCCCCATGATCGATCCGACCTTCTGCAAAAGCGGCCCCAGCCTGTCTGGCGCGCATTGCTCGGTTCAATCACGGCATCGGTCTCCGGACAAGCAACGCGCGGCGGACAGAGCATGCAGGGCACCCATGCAGCGATGCCGTCAACAAAGGCGCAGCCGCCGGCGCTGCTCGCGCGGCGTTTCCACCGACCGGACGTGATGGCGGGGAGTGGCCGCGGCATGAAAGATCGCGGGGGGCGCGGCCGCTGGCATGACGCCTGCCTCGCGCGCGCCGCCGCAATCGCCGACGAGGCGCAGCTGCGGCGAAATCGAGGACACGCCCCGCATGCCATCGACCCGCATGCCATCGACCCGCATGTCCTCGCCGCGAGGCCTCGCAACACCGCGGATCTCCGCGGGCGCCAGAGCCAGCAGCGTGGCCCGCAACCCGCGAAGGATGATGGCCATGGCGTGCGACGGCTGCGCCCAGCGAAACCGCCGCGACCGATGTCCGCGCCGGATGCCGCGCTGGCCGCGATGTCCAGGCCCCGTATCGGACTGCGGCGTCAGGCGGTGGGGCTGTTCGGAGGGGCCTACCATGATCAGCAGGTTGCGCATGCGTCTCACCTTCGTCTCGTCCCGGCCGATCGGTCGGCCGCGTTCGTGACGACCATCGCGCAACTGCGGTGACGACAAGCTGTTGGCTGATGTCAGCAACATGTCAGCTCCGCCCTTATCACCGCGGGGCGCCCGCCTTGACGAGCGCGAGCACCTCGGCCTCGTCGAACGCCGCCGCGCTGATCGCCGCCCCCGCGGCAATCAGCTCGTCATGGCCGAGATTGGTGCGCATGCCGATGGTGGTGATGCCGGCGGCCGTCGCGGCGGCGATGCCGGCCCGTGAGTCCTCGAAGGCGACCGCGCAATCCGGCGTCGCATCCGCCGCGCGCAGGCCTTCCAGATAAGGCAGCGGGTGCGGCTTGCCGTGCGGCAGCTCGTCGCCGATGATGACCGCGCGAAACCGGTCCGTGATGCCGAGCCCGCGCAGGATCAGCTCGGCATTGGCGCGCGGCGCGTTGGTCACCGCGACGACCGGGATCGATGCTGCCGCGGCATGATCGAGCAGCGTCATCAGACCCGGCAGCGGCTGCACCGCGCCGGCGGCGAGGCCGCGAAACACCTCCTCCTTCTGTGCCATGATTGCGGCGCGCCGCTCGGGCCGCTCGTCCGGCAGAAACTCGGCGCCGATCGATGCATTGGAGCGGCCGAGCAGTTCGCGTGCCGCACGCGCGCGATCGAATGCGTGGCCGAAGGGCGCAAACACCGCGTTGAAGGCCTGAAGATGCAGCGCATCGGTGTCGGCAAGCGTGCCGTCGATGTCGAACAGCAACGCCTGAAGCTTGTTAAGAACGCCTCGCATCAGCAAATTGACCTCAAACTCATCCGGATGTTGACGCGATCTGATCCAACTCTCGACCACAGCCCCTGTCGTTATCTCTGAAACGGCGTGAAACCGCGACGGGGGAAATTGCGATGATCGGTGATTTGAAAGCGACGTCCCAATTCAGTTCGATACCGAAGCTCGGCGCCGCCGCGGCGCTGCTCTCGACGATGATCCTCGCGGTCCCCAATACGGCGCAGGCCGGCTCGGCGAACGACGAGATGGTCAACGGGCAATACTGCAATTCGCTCTGCAAGGCCTACATGTCCTGGTCTGATCGCATGTTGGCGATCACCCAGCCTCATGCGCGACCGCAGGTCCGCGTCGCGTTGCCGCAACAGAGCATGACGCCGAAGAAGATGGTCAAGGTCGAGACGACCGACCGGGCGGAGCCGCGGGCGCAGCACGCGCCGAAATCGCACCGGCCGACCAACCTCGATTCCTTCGCGCAGCTGCCGGCGGCAAGCCATGCGGCGCAGTCGGCCATGGACGATGGCCGCAGCGACGAGACGCCGGCCGAGTATGCCGCAGCGCGCCTGGGGCGACTGTACGGCACCGATCCCGCCCCGCCCCGCTCCGCCCTCGCCGAGATGCGCCGGGCCACGGCGGAGACCGCCGACATGCGGCTGGTGTCGATGACCGAGCCGGGCCTGTCGCAGGGCGCGATGACGGTGGGCGAAGCCTCGGGTAGCACCCGCTCGAAGATGCCCTCGATCTGGATCATGCTCGCCGCCGTGGCCCTGCTGGCGTTCTTCGGCCATGGCTGGCTGAAGCGGCGGGCCGACGCGGACCACGGGATCAACTGAGGCCCCAGCGACAGGCACGGGTGTGCCGCGATACCCCGCGGGAACCATTCCGGACAATTTGATCGTCCGCCGCGGGCTGCGACAGGCGGCTTGGTTGAACTGACCGCCCCGTTTCTCTATGCGTGGGCGATGAACATCGCCCTCACCGCTCCCCCGTTGAGTTCTCCCGCCTTGAGTTCCTGGCCGCGCCACCGCGCCGACCTCAAGCCCGCGCCGTTCCTGCCGATGAGCCGGAAGGAAATGGACGCGCTTGGCTGGGACGCCTGCGACATCGTGCTGGTGACCGGCGACGCCTATGTCGACCATCCCTCGTTCGGCATGGCGATCATCGGCCGGCTGCTCGAAGCTCAGGGCTTCCGCGTCGGCATCATCTCCCAGCCCGACTGGCACTCGGCCGAGCCGTTCAAGGCGCTGGGCCGCCCGCGCGTGTTCTTCGGCGTCACCGGCGGCAACATGGACTCCATGGTGAACCGCTACACCGCCGACCGCCGCATCCGCAGCGATGACGCCTACACGCCGAACGGCGAGGGCGGCAAGCGGCCGGACCGCTGCACGCTGGTCTATGCGCAGCGCTGCCGCGAGGCATTCAAGGACGTGCCGGTCGTGCTCGGCGGCATCGAGGCCTCGCTGCGCCGGATCGCCCACTACGACTACTGGTCCGACAAGGTGCGCCGCTCGGTGCTCGCCGACGCCAAGGCCGACATCCTGATCTACGGCAATGCCGAGCGCGCCGTGATCGAGGTCGCGCACCGCATCGCCGGCGGCGAACAGCCGAAGGACATCCACTCGGTCCGCGGCACCGCGCTGTTCCGGAAAGTCCCCGAGGGTTACGTCGAGCTGCACGCCGACGATCTCGACTCCGCCGACGAAGGCGCCGCGCGCGAGAAGGGCGACGTCGTCATCCGGCTGCCGTCCTGCGAGCAGGTCGAGGCCGACAAGGAAGCCTATGCGCGGGCCTCGCGCGTGCTCCACCGCGAGAGCAATCCCGGCAATGCGCGCCCCCTGGTGCAGCGCCATGGCGACCGCGACCTCTGGCTCAACCCGCCGCCGATCCCGCTGACCATGGCGGAGATGGACAGCGTCTACGACCTGCCCTACGCCCGCGCGCCGCATCCGTCCTACGGCGATGCCAAGATTCCGGCGTGGGACATGATCAAGTTCTCGGTCACGATCATGCGCGGCTGCTTCGGCGGCTGCACCTTCTGCTCGATCACCGAGCACGAGGGCCGCATCATCCAGAGCCGCTCGGAGGGCTCGATCCTGCAGGAGATCGAGCGCATCCGCGACAAGACACCGGGCTTCACCGGCGTGATCTCCGACATCGGCGGCCCCACCGCCAACATGTACCGCATGGCGTGCAAGGACCCGAAGGTCGAGGCCGCATGCCGCCGGCCGTCCTGCGTGTTTCCGGAGATCTGCCCGAACCTCAACACCTCGCATGACGATCTCATCCGTCTCTATCGCAAGGTGCGCGAGGTCAAGGGCGTCAAGCGCGTGATGGTCGCCTCCGGCGTACGCTACGACCTCGCTGTCGAGAGCCCGGCCTACATCAAGGAGCTCGTGACGCATCACGTCGGCGGCTATCTGAAGATCGCGCCGGAGCACACCGAGCGTGGCCCGCTCGACAAGATGATGAAGCCGGGCATCGGCACCTATCATCGCTTCAAGCAGATGTTCGATGCCGCAGCTGAGCAGGCGGGCAAGAAGTACTACCTCATCCCCTATTTCATCGCGGCGCATCCCGGCACGTCCGACGAGGACATGATGAACCTCGCGCTGTGGCTGAAGAAGAACCGCTACCGCGCCGACCAGGTCCAGACCTTCCTGCCGTCGCCGATGGCCACGGCGACAGCGATGTACCACACCGGCGTCAACCCGCTGCGCGGCGTCCGCCGTGGCGGCAGCGACAAGGTCGAGGCGATCAAGGGCCTGAAGCAGCGCAGGCTGCACAAGGCGTTCCTGCGCTATCACGACCCGGACAACTGGCCGGTGCTTCGCGACGCGCTCCGCGCCATGGGCCGCGCCGATCTGATCGGCTCGCGCCCGGACCAGCTGGTGCCCGCGCATCAGCCGCCGGGGACGGGCAAGGCCGCGGTCACCCGGCGCCCGGTGCGACCGGAGCAGCGCCCGCAGCGCTTCACGACCAAGGGCGTGAAGATCAGGAAGTAGTTCGCATAGAGGCGAGAGCCGCGCATTGCTCCCGAGCCTTTGCGTGTGAGTTGGACCCTCGCGCCTCATATTCAGTTGTCATCACCCGCGAAAGCGGGTGATCCAGTACGCCGCGGCCCCTCGGCTCTATCGCCACCGCCTCTGGAATACTGGATCGCCCGGTCAAGCCGGGAGATGACAGCGAGTTTGTCGCACAATCTCGCCCCACCCTCCACCGTCATCCCGGACGAGCGCGCACAGCGCGCGAAGATCCGAGATCCATGACCACAGGACGCTGTGTTGAGCACATGCTTAGCCATTTGCGTGCCTCGCACATCTGCCGGTGGTTATGGGTCCCGGCTCAGAGGCCGGGACGACACTGAGTTTGTTGTGACGCAGTTCCAACTCACAAGCACGGCGAACAACGCGCACGCGCGCCCGCCTCGATCCACTGCACGATGTTTGCAAACAGCCCCTCGCAGCCCCGCGGCGCATCCGCGCCCGGGTCATGCTGCCGACATCGCCCTCGGCAATTGAGAGGGCGCGGGGAAGGCCGGACCTCGACTGAGGCCCGTGGCCCGCCTGCGGAAAAAAATGCAGGCGGCAGGTACCACGAGTCCAGCCGGACGACCCGGCCTTCCCCGCGCGATGGCTTTAACGGCTGCTTCGCGCTCTCCCTGGGGACCGGCTTGTTGCCCCCATCACCGCCGAGACGCGTCTTCCGCATCATCGACCGGCTTGACCTCAGCACCGGGAGGCCAGGACCACGCGACTTGACCGTACGTCCCAGGCTCGCTCGCCGGCCCGCTTGCGCAGATCCCCAAGCCCGACACGTCCACCGCTCCCCGCCTGCTACGCTCCGTGACGATCGGCCGAAACGTCCCTCTTCATCGCGAACGGGATGGCCGAAACAATCGATCTGATTTGCCCGACGACACAAGCCGGACGACGTGCGACATACTGGCACGACGGGCAGCTGATGCATGAGGGGGTTGCAGAGATTACCCGTCGGGCGAGTTAGCGCGCGTGTGGAAGACTGCGAAAGTTTCTGGAGGCGGAATCCTCGCCGGACATTGATCCTGCTCCCAAACAGAACACATATAGAACTATCTGCCATCCCACAAAATTGCAGCAGCCCGCCCTATGATCATCTTACCAAAAAACGATGACCGTTGGCAGCTACTCACGCAGCGCAATTTAGCGCTAAGACGCCTGTGGGGCTGGGGTTACTCGGTACAGAAGATCCTCGCGACCTCCGAGCCGAAGCCGCGCGAATCCTCGTCGTTGTTCATCGCATCTGACTACGGGGGCGAGCATAAGAACGCCTCGCATTTGATCTACTGCTATCTGCTGATCCGCGGCGGAATGCGAGATTGGTTGTCGTCTTCGGCAATAGCTCGCAAACATCTCACGGACGCACGCCGAATGGCCTATAAGCGGCTTGACGATCCGCTGCGTCAGGAGGCGCTAATGCCGTTCCTTGCTGCTGCCTCGGCGCTCGATGGCCATCTCGTCGCAATTGCGGTGGACAAGCGAAAGAAGTGGCTATCGACCACGTTAGATATGTCGGATCGAATGTTGCTAGAGCTTGGTTTGAGAGCGAAATGGAATGCCCGGGCGTTGGAAGGCATGCTAAGAAAAGTTCACATTACGGCGATCCTGCTCTCGCTGTGGTCGCGACCTAACGGCAATGTCACTTGGATAACGGACCAAGACGAGTTCGTCGCAAATGACCTGCGACACGACGATGCCCTTTCAGCGGCAGCGCGTTTCTCATCGCTTTACATTGACTACCCGATGGGCGTCTTTCGCCTCAACACTACAGGGCAAGAGGAAGGTGCGCGTGACTTCGAGGACATGTGCGCGATTCCGGACTTGGCCGCCGGAATGTTATCCGACGTGTCGACGCGGCTCCGGAAGAGAAGCCAGGAAAGAGGGCTCTTGAAGTTGGCTTCGGAATTACCGCCCAAGGCCGAAGTCATTGCCGACTGGTTCTGGGATGAGGCTATGACGCTTCGCAAAACATTGATCTCGATCGACGAGCACGGTACTGGGTTTAGCGTCCGTAAGATTTCGATGATAACACAGATGCAGGGATCAGCGATCTTTCCCGACGGCGGCTAATCTCCGCCAATTTTTTAATTCTCAGACACAGCCATAAGTGGTACTCTTTTTTCTCTATTCGTGGGCTCACGATGGCAGATCGGACAACGATAGAATGGACTGATGCGACGTGGAATCCGGTCACGGGTTGCACAAAGATCAGCGCCGGCTGCGATAATTGCTACGCAGAACGTTTCTCTGAACGATTTCGTGGAACGGCAGGGCATCCCTTCGAAGCGGGATTCGACCTTACGCTTCGCCCTGAACGCTTGGAGCAACCTTTACATTGGCGCGGTCCGCGCATGGTCTTCGTCAATTCTATGAGTGACCTATTTCACAAGAAGGTTCCGAGAAAATTCGCATCGCGCGTGTTCGATACGATGGAAAAAGCAAATTGGCACTCGTTCCAAGTCCTAACGAAGCGCTCATCCATCTTGCGTGACTTCCTGCGCGCGCGCTACGGCTCTGCGCGAGGTCCCACGCACATTTGGTGTGGCGTGTCGATCGAGGACGGCAAGCGAAAATCGCGAATCGATCATCTGCGGGATGCGCCAGCCGGCATCCGGTTTTTGTCGATTGAGCCGCTCATCGCACCTGTCGGCCGCCTCAATCTGGACGGCATTGATTGGGTGATTGTCGGCGGCGAAAGCGGGCCTCGCGCGCGGGAAATACGTGTAGAGTGGGTCCGCGAGATTAGGGATCAGTGCACCGACAGTGGCGTCGCATTCTTCTTCAAACAATGGGGTGGGCTGCGCCCGAAGTCTGGTGGCCGGGATCTGGACGGCCGGGAGTGGAGTGAATTTCCGAAGCCCACAAATTACTTAGCGGCTGCAGAATAGAATGGTCGCGATCGAAGATTACCTTGGGCGCGAGCAGGCATACGTCAAGCACGTCTTCTTGGAACTCTACCTCGAACGGCTCGTGCATAAGACAGCAAGCCGTTTCGATCATATCGTTTACGTCGATGGATTCGCTGGGCCTTGGCTGAGCGCAAACGAGGACTTCCTTGATACGTCCTTCGGCATAGCTTTGAACGCGCTACGAAAAGCCAAAGCCACATGGAAAGCGGCAGGTCGTGACGTGAGGATGTCGGCATATCTCGTCGAGAAAGACAAGAACGCCTACGAGCGTCTCAACGGCATTGGCCATCGTTTTCCGGACATCCTTGTAAAGACTTATCCGCAGGACTTCCTAAACGCGCTTCCCACTATTCTTACCGACATTCCGACCACAGCCTTCACTTTTTTCTTTGTTGACCCTAAGGGCTGGCGCTTTCGCCTGCACGATCTGGCGACTATGCTCAAACGGTCCCATTCCGAGGTAGTATTTAATTTCATGTTCGATTTCATCAATCGTGCGGCCAGCATGAAGGAGCCGACGATCGAGCAGGGCGTGGACGAACTCATTCCTTTTGGCGACTGGCGTGCCAAGCTGGAGGACGCCGAACAGCGTGGGCCAAGTTCCGAGGATCGCAAGCGTATCCTCGTCGATGCTTTCGGGGAAAGCCTCGCGACGATTGGGGCGTACACGTACGTCGCGGAGACGACCGTATTGCGGCCTGTGAGCGACCGGGCACTGTACTGCCTATGCTACGCCACGCGTCATTCGGAAGGCATAAAGACCTTTCGGGATTGTCAGATCAAAGTTCTGGAGGAAGAGGCTAAGACGCGTGCAACAACAAAGATAAAGCGCGCCGAAGCTGTGTCTGGGCAGCGAGAGATATTTGAATCGCTGCACGATATGGCTCCAAACGACCTTGAGAGGAAGCTTGAGTTGGCAAGAACGGCGGCAGAGGCGGCATTCCTCGAACTTGTCCCCAGAGATCCGGCGTTGATTAGATTCGACGAGGTCTGGCCACACGTATTGAGCCGGCATATCCTTCGGTTGAAGGATATAAACGAGATTGCGGCCCGGCTGCGTAAAGAGGGCAAGTTGATCTTCCTCGACTGGGAAGCTCGAAAAAGGGTACCCGATGGGTACTATCGAATGCAGAGGTCTTGAACCTAAACGCAGGACCTCGCACCCCGAACTAACAGCTCGAATCCCCACTGGCCCATCGATAGATCCGGCTGCTCAGCGGCGCCGCGCCCAGCGGGTTGCTGACCTTGATGGTCACGCGCGATCCGGAGCCGGCCTTCTCGATCCGCGCGGCGACGAAGTAGTTCATCCGGACCCCATAGCTGCCTGCGACCAGGCGGAACTCCGCAAAGCCGCGGTCGCGGTGCAACTCGCCTTCGGCTTCGATCTGTCCCCCGCCCGGGTTGGCCGGATTGCCGAAGACCCGGACCGGCGGATTACAGCTCTTGCCGGCCTCCATCAGGCGGCGGTAGATCTCCTCGTAGCTTTCGGAAAAGCTTCTGCTGTCGGCGACGTCGCGCGAGTTCAAGCTCTCCGGCGACGCCGCGCATCCACCGAGCAACGCCAGGGCGGCGGCCGTCACCACCGCGCGCAATGCGAACTTCATTCCCATCAACGGTCCCCCAGCGCCGAACGATCGCCTCGCCCCCGAGTGATCACCGTCGTATTCGCGCCACCGGAAGGTTATGCGAGTTCCCGTGGGCCGCGCAACACGCGACGCGCCGGATCTGGTGCTTCCGTCCCGGACGTCTCCCAACGATCCGCGCAGCAGCAGGACCCGATGGCCGAAATCTCGGAACCATCGCCGTCGGCTGCCGTTGACTCCGATGCCTCGAATCGAACTCGCCAAGCCGCTCTCTCGAGCGATGCAGATCTATCGCCGCATGGCCAGACGTGATCTGGACCAGGGAACGCGGCGCGCGCTGGCGCGGCATATGCGCGGGGTCGCCGAACAGGGCGTGCATGATCCCGGCCGGCTGACCGTCTGCGGCTTGAGCTATCTGCGCCAGCTGGATCGACAACGCGACCGCGAGCGATCCTGACCTGCCGCGCCGGAACCGCGGCGATCGGTCGTGAGCGGGCCGCTCCTTCACCGTCCGATCGCTCGCCGGCATCGCCCCGGCATCTCCGTCCTTCACGACAAGCAGCGTACGCGGCAGGCGGCGCACCTTGGCGGGCGCGTGCGGACATCCCGAAACGAGGGCACCGCCACTCGCCACGGTTGATAAAATTTCAATACATCTCTCGCTCTGATGGTGCCCTCGTCAGGCGGAGGGCTCGCGGGTGAGATCTGTTACCAACTGGTTGACGGCGGCGGGGTCGCGGCGCTTCAAGTCCGCAGCGCTGACGACGGCCATCATGCTCGCTGCCGCGATGCTGCCGCGCGCTGCTGATGCCAAGTCGTGCTCCCGGCAGGGCGAGGAATGTCGCTCCTCGGCGAGGACTAGGGTTTCGGCGCGATATTTCGACACATACATCAACCGATGCAACGCCGAGACCAACGCCTGCATCGCCCGTTGCAAGACCGGCATCAAGGTCTTCGTCGACGTCTTCGACAGCCCCGGCAGCGCCCAGCAATATCCAATCGACGAGTGCCGCTAGGAATTAGCAGTGGCGCTGCAGAAAACTAATCGACTTGCCGCTCGCGCTGCCGGGCTCCGCGAGTGGCGGGCATGCGCCGCCTGCTCGCGTGCCTCACATGTCGGCCGGTGGTTATGGGTCCCGGGTCTCCGCCCGGGACGACACTGAGATTGTTGCGCGGCCATAATGTCTCGCGCGCATCGTACGGATGGCGCCGTCGGGCTGGCGGATGCGGGCGCGGCGTCGCGGGAAGCCCCGCGCATCCTGCCGCATCGCGGCTCGACGATACGAACCGGCTTGGGGTTTCCGTCACGGCGCGCCTTGCCGGCAGGCGCCGTGCCGGTGACGTCGAGCTCAGTTCGCGGTGATGTTGTGCAGGTGCATGGCCATCATGGAATCGTAGTGGGCGTTGCCGGCATAGGGGTCGTGGAGGGCCGCCTCGTGCGTCATGCCGTTCGCGTTGGTGGTGGTCGTGCCGTTGGCTGCGGCCGCATCGGCCTCGGCATTGGCCAGCACCTGCGCGGCACCGGCCGCGTCGCCCAGCTTGATCAGGCTGGCCGCGGTTTCGGCCGCGACAGCGGAGTTGATGGCCGCGGCCTGCTGCACGGTCTGCACGGGAGCGGCGACGCCGCGCGCCTGGGGCAGCTCGGCGAGCAGCGCCGCGGTGTCCGGCGTCGTGATGTTGTAGCCGAGCGTCTCCAGCACCACGAGGTCGATCGGTGACAGCGTCTGCGACGTGGTCGGATTGTAGAACTCGTTCAAAGGATCGTTGGCGCCCTGGATGCCGGTGTTGAGGAAGTCGGCCGGATCGGAGTTCTGGCCGTAATCGGCAATCTTGGTGACGCCGCCGTCGAGCGAAAAATAGGCCGGCGGTGCCGAGCTGATGCTGTTGTTGATCAGGTTCTGGCCGGGCCTGGTGAAGTCGAACAGATCGAAGATGTCGAGATTGCCCGGCGAGGGCACGCGCCCGAGCGCATGCGACAGCTCGTGCAGCGCGACGCCGACCAGCGACTGCGTCGGGATGTCGGTGTTGAAGATGGCGAAACCGTCCTCGGTCGTGGTGTCGTTCGGGTCGATCAGGCCGAGCACCTTGGCCTGCGCATTGGCGACGAACACCTGGGAATGGCCCTGCACCGCCCGCGTGTTCGGCAGATTGTCGAACACGGTGTCGCCTGCCGCCGCGTGGTCCTGCAGATCGGTCCGCAGCGACGCGTAGTTGGCGAACACGCCGTCGCTGACATTGGCGCCGGCGCCGCCGCCGGTGCCGGCATATTCGATCGACAGGTTGATCGTGGCCTCGTCGGTGATCGCCGACGACAGGATCGCGGCGGCCTGCTCGACGCCGGCCCGGAAGCTTTCCGGAGCGGCAGCGCCCGCCGCGTCGAAGGTCAGGTTGAAGGTGAGGCCGCCGGTGTGAACCGACACGGTCTCCGAGCCGTCGGCATGCACGACCGGATCCGAGACCGCATCCGGCGGCAGCACGAAGGGCGTCGCGGCGGCGGCCGTCGTGGTCGTCGTGTTGTTCGCCGCGGCCGTATCCTGCACCATCAGGGCGTCGGAGCTCAATCCGAGCTGGTCATAGGTCAGCGTGTTCATTGGACGGACTCCTCACCCGGGGCCTCGCATCCTCATCTGCAAGGCGCTCGCAATGGGCGGACCATCATCGGCAACTAAGTGGAAAGTCTGACGTCGTCGGAACCTCTTCGGGGCAGCGGTGCCATGGTTTGGCTGCGCCATGGCGGCCCCGCCATGCTCCCGCCGCGCTGGTCACGCGCGACGAACGGAGGCAATCTGTCGCAGGCGCTCGCCACATATCCAGCCACACATGTCACAAGCCCTCCCGAATCGAGAGATCGTCATGAAGCATCGTCCGCTCGGCCGCTCAGGCCTCACCGTCCCGCCCCTCTGCTTCGGCTGCAACGTGTTCGGCTGGACGGTCGACGAAGCCGCCTCGTTCCGCCTGCTCGACAAGGTGCTGGAGACCGGCATCAGCTTCCTCGACACCGCCGACGTCTATTCGCGCTGGGTGCCGGGCCATGCCGGCGGCGAGTCCGAGACCATCATCGGCAAATGGATGAAGCTGCGCGGCAACCGCGGCAAGATCATCCTCGCCACCAAGGTCGGCATGGACATGGGCGACGGCAAGGTCGGGCTGAAGGCCGACTACATCGCCCGCGCCGTGGAGGACAGCTTGCGCCGGCTGCAGACCGACGTGATCGATCTCTATCAGTCGCACAAGGACGACGAGGCCACGCCGCAGGAGGAGACGCTTTCGGCCTACGACAGGCTCATCAAGGCGGGCAAGGTGCGCGTCATCGGCGCCTCGAACTTCTCGGCGGAGCGGCTGCAGGCCGCGCTCGACATATCCAAGGCGAACGGCCTGCCGCGCTATGAGAGCCTGCAGCCGGAATACAGCCTCGCGGAGCGCGCTTCCTATGAAGGCGCGCTGCAGCGCGTCTGCGAGGACAACGGCGTCGGTGTCATTACCTTCTTCTCGCTCGCTGCCGGCTTCCTCACCGGCAAATACCGCTCGGAGGCCGATCTCGGCCAGAGCCCGCGCGGCACCCGCGCGATTCCCAAATACATGAACGAGCGCGGCATGCGCATTCTCGCCGGCCTCGACGCGGTCGCGCGCGAAACCGGCGCGCAGCCGGCCGCGATTGCGCTGGCCTGGCTGCTGGCCAAACCGTCCGTCACCGCGCCGATCGCCAGCGCCACGAAGCCGGAGCATGTCGACACGCTGGTGGCGGCGACGCAGCTCGCGCTGACTCCCGAACAGGTTGCGCGGCTCGACAAGGCCAGCGCTTGAGTTGTTAGTACGCATGTGGAGCACGGCGCGACCAGTTGACGCATCGCGCCAACGGCGCGCCGTGAGCCGGGCACGGAAGCGGCCGCCCCACTGCGATTCCAGCCGCAGCATGGAATTGATTGGGCTACTTTGCAGCTTCTTGCGCACCACCACGACGAGGACAAAATTCGGCCCGGATCGAATTGCTAAGTGCACTGCCAAATTAGAATGACTTCAAGGAAGCGTTGGGGGCAGGTGTGGCGCGTGTCGATGTTTGCGCAATCATTTCGGCGATCATCCTGGCAACGGCCTGCGGGCCCGGCGACAGCGCGCGGGCGCAGCAGCAGCGCGCCCCGGCCGGCGCGGCCCATGTCGGCGCGGCCCATGTCGGCACCCTGCCGGATCGTGAATCGCTGAACTCGGGCACGGTCACCGTCATCACCGCACCGATCGGCGGACCGATGTCGGTGATGGGCTCGGACATGGCCGCGGTGCTCGACGAAGGCGAGAGCCTGCGCGTGCTGCCGATCCTCGGCAAGGGCTCGGCGCAGAACCTCGTCGACATCATCATGCTGAAAAACATCGACATGGGCTTCGTCGCCACCGACGCGATGGAGTTCGTCAAGACGGAATACAACATCCCGGACATCGCCCAGCGCGTACGCTACATCGCGCAGCTGTTTCACAACGACGTCCACATCGTCGCGCGGCGCGAAATCCGCTCGTTGCAGGATCTCAACGGCAAGCGCGTGTTTGCCGAACGCTCGATCGGCCTGCCTGCCGCGCGCACGATCTTCCGGCGGCTCGGCATCCAGGCCGACATCGACTCGCAGACCGATCCGACCGGCGGCCTGCAGAAGCTGATCGACGGCCAGGGCGATGCCTGGATCGCCTCGGTGTCGAAGGACGCACCGATCATCAAGGGCATCAAGAACGAGGGCGGCCGACTGCATCTGCTCGCCGTGCCCTATGACCGCGCGTTGCAGGACATCTATCTGCCGACCGCGTTCTCGTCGGAGGAATATCCGAACCTGGTGCCGCCGGGCGCCAGGATCGACGCGGTCGCCGCCTCCACCGTGCTGATGGTGTACAACTGGCCCGAGAACAGCGAGCGCTATCGCCGCACGGCGCGGTTCGTCGATGCGCTGTTCGGCAAGATCCAGGTGCTGCAGTCGCCGCCGCGGCATCCGAAATGGCGCGACACCGTGCTGTCGGCGCCGGTGCAGGGCCTGGTCCGCTTCAAGGCGGCGCAGGAATGGCTCGAGGGCGCGCGGGCGATGCAGTCGCCGACGACGGACGGCAACCCCGCCGAATTCCGCAAATTCCTCGACGAGCGCAAGGCGCAGGCGCGGATGTCCTCGGACGAGGCGGCGCGGCTCTACAGCGACTTCCTGAAGTGGCAGCGGAGCAAGGAGACGCGCTGAGGTTTCGAGGATTGAAGCTCAGCCCGAGTGCGGCTGCAGCCCGGCCTTTCCTGCGGCGCGCCGCCGGGGCGGAGAGACCTCGTCGGCGGCGATCGATGCGCCGCCTCGCGGGGTCGAGGCGCGTGCGAAGCTCAGCTCCACCGTGGTGCCTCCACCGGGCGTCTCGTGCAGCGCGACGCGGCCATGGTGCGTCAGCATGACCTGCGACACGATGGAAAGCCCGAGTCCCATGCCTTCGCAGCGGGCGGGTCCGCGCGCGAACGGCTGCAGCAGGCGTTCGGGCTGATCCGACGGCAATCCCGGCCCGGAATCGATCACGCTCAAGCGCGCCGTTGCGTCGACGTCGACGAGAATCGGTCCGCCCGCGGCGGCATGCGTGACGGCGTTTCTGATCAGGTTGGAGATTGCCGCGGCAACAGCCGGCTCCGAGCCCTGGATCCACACCGGTGCCTCGGGCCCGGCGAAGCCGATCTCGAGGCCGGCCTTCAGCGCCATCGGCACGTGCTCCGCCGTGACGCGACGCGCCAGCGCGACTAGATCGATCTCGGTCAGCTCGGCCGGCTCCATCGAGATGCGCGCCAATTGCAGGAGCATGGTGACGATCGCGGACAGCTTCTGGTTTTCGGCAACAAGCCTGGAGCGCAGGCCGGCGTCCGGCACCGTCTCGAGCATCGTGCGTGCGTTGGTCAGCGGCGTCCTCAGCTCATGCGCGGCGTTGGAGAGGAAGTTGCGCTGCGCCTCGGCGGCGTGATCGATGCGGGACAGCGCACGATTGAATGCGGTGACCAGCGGCAGCAACTCGGCCGGCGCGTCCCGCTCCGGCAGACGGCGGCCGTCCGGCACGCCGTCGATCATCTCGGCCGCCCTCGCCACCGCGCGGACCGGGCGCGCGATCAGCGTCGGCACGAACACCAGGGCCGCAACCACCGTCGCAAGCAGCACGAGAATGATCGGGAGCGCCACGATCGTCGCGTCGGTCAGCGTGCCCAGCATCAGCTGCGTCGAGGTGTAGGCCACGCCGCCGGTCTCGATCCAGACCTCGCCCACCGGCGTGTTCCGGATGGCCGTCATGCGCTTCAGGTTCCGGGTCTCGCCGTCGATGGCGTAGGCCAGAAAGCTCGTGCTGTCCTGCGACGACGGATGCTTTTGCGGCCGCCATTTCGGAATCGGCCCGTAGCTGACCTCGCCGCTCTTGTCCGACACGACGTACCAGAAGGTCGGAAAATCCTGGATGATCTTGTCGAGACGCGCCGTCTGCTTGATGAGCAGCCGCCCGCCGGCGTCCCGCGCCACCGCCTCCTTCAGCGCATCGGCGACATCGGCCGCGCCCCACGTTCCGTCGTCGTCGCCGCCGAACCGGATCAGCAAGGCCGCGGCGCAGATCAGCATGATGGTGCTGACGACCCCGATCAGCGTCGCCGACAGCAGCGTGATGGAGCGACGGACGCGAGCGACCTTCTGCCACCTCATGCCCGTCACTCGCCGCTCAGGAGATAGCCGAGGCCGCGCACCGGCCTGATCGTGGCCTTGCAATTTGCCTCGCGCAGCCGCCGGCGCAGCCGGGAGACGTGGGCCTCGATCGCATTCGACTGGATCTCGTCCTCGAAGCCGTACGCCGCCGATTCGAGCGTCTCGCGCAGGACCACGCGTCCGCTGCCGCGGACCAGCGCCTCGAGAATTGCCAGCTCGCGCCGCGGCACGACGATGGGCGTCTGATCGACGCAGACCGCGCGATTGACGATGTCGTAGCTCAGATTGGCGATCGAGACCATCGCGCCGCGATCGAGAAACAGCCGGCGCAGCACCGCTCGTGCGCGTGCGACAAGCTCGATCGGCTCGAACGGCTTGGCGACGTAGTCGTCCGCGCCCTCATCCAGCGCCCGCGCGATGTCGGCGGGGTCGTCGAGCGCCGTCAGCACCACGGTCGCCGGGCTCGGCTTCTGCTGCCGCAGGTGCGGCAGCAGCGCCAGCCCGTCGCCATCGGGCAGGCCGCGGTCGATCACCACGAGCTCGAAATTGCGCACGGCGATCGCCGCCCGGCCCTCGTCGAGCGTGGTGACGATATCCGACGAGCCGAACGCGGTCGCGAGTGCATCCCGCAGCCAGATTCCCAGCTGAGGATCATCCTCAACGACCAGAACGCGCACGTCACTCTCCCGCACCATCGATACGCCAGTGTTTCTATTGATTACTGGCGGATTACAATAGGATTACATCGACGGCGTCCGGGCACCCGTTCCGAGGTCTGCTCCGCGTTCATCTTGATGATCTCCGGTTGCAAGCTGCACGACGTCTCAGCCGGCGCGTTTGCCATCGTATGACGTCGCATGGCAGCCGTGAGCCAACCTCTCGTGGGTCGGTGCGCATGGGCCGCGCATGTCAGGCTGCCGTAATCGTCCTGGCCGAAGCTGCGCGCCCAGCAATCGCCCAGGATATCTCCACGTGAAGACTGACGCATGATCGACCGGACAGGCCGGCCGGTCCCGATCCCACCCCCGGCCGCGGCGCCATCTCCGCTGCCGCCATCATCGTTCGGCTGCGACGAAGCTCAGCCGCCCCTTTCCTGCCCGGACCCTGCCACCGCCGACCCAACGTCGCGACGGGCGCTCCTTTCCTGATGCAGACCGACATGTTTCCTGACCTTGCCTTCGCGGCGACCGCCGAACGGTCGGATCGCAATCCGGCGGCGTGGCGACAGCCGTTGCTGCGCTGGCTCGACGGCATCGAGGCCGGCTGGGCCGTGCCGCTGCTGCTTCTGTGCTTCGTGGCCGTCTGGACCGGCTATCTCACCATCGCCTATTCCGGCGCCGGGCTGCACCCCGATGTCCTGGAAACGTGGGCATTCGGACGACAGCTCGCCTGGGGCTACGCCAAGCATCCGCCCCTGATGGGCTGGGTCGCCCGCGCCTGGACCACCATGTTCCCCTTGTCCGACTGGTCGTTTCACCTGATGGCGATGACCAACGCGGCGTTGGCGCTGTGGTTCGTCGACCTGGTGTCCCGCCGCTTCGTGACCGGCGACAAGCGCGTGATCGTGCTGCTGCTGCTGATGCTGACCCCCACCTATCAGTTTCACGCCCAGCGCTTCAACGCGAACTCGGTGCAGCTCGCGACCTGGCCGCTGGCGACCTATTGCTTCCTGCGGGCGTTCGAGACCCGCACGATGCCGTGGTCGATCGCCGCCGGCACGGCGGCTGCGCTCGCGGTGCTCGGCAAGTATTATTCGATCTTTCTCGTGATGAGCTTCGCGCTGGCGGCCATCGCGCATCCGCAGCGGCGGGCCTACTTCACCTCGGCATCGCCATGGATCTCGGCGGCCGCCGGTCTCGGCGCCCTCTCCATGCATCTGGACTGGCTGGGCGCGAGCGGCGGAGCACCGATCCAGCATGCGCTGGCGCACGCCGCGTCCGACCTCGCCACATCCGCACGGGATTCGCTGTTTTTCGTGCTTGGGCTGCTCGCCGCGATGGCGCTGCCGGCCGTGACCTGGATCATGGTGGTCGGCGCACGGATCAGACGTCTCCCCGCCGAGATGGCCGCGCTGAACGGCGGCCTGCGGCTGCTGTCATCCATCGCCATCGGCACCGTGAGCCTGCCCGTCGTCAACGCGCTGATCATGGGCACCGACCTGCCGTCGCTGTGGGCGCTGCAGGGACTGTTCATGTTCGTGGTGATCATCGTGTGCGGGACAAGCCACCGCATCGCGCGCTTCCACACCGTCAACGTCGCGGTGCTGACGGCCGGCATCGCCGTCGCAGCCGCCACCGTCGCAGCTCCGCTCCATGCACTCTATCGCAACAACCATGGCTACGAAGAGGGACGTACATATTATCGGCAGACCGCCGAGGAAGCGACGCGACAATGGCGCGAACTGACCGGACGGCCGCTCGCGTATATCGGCGGCACCGAAAGCCTCGCGCTTGCGACGGCCTTCTACAGCGCCGACCATCCGCATTACGGCCTGCCCGCTGCCGCGGATCAACCTGCTGCGGATCCCTCGCGCGAGACGACCGAGGAGCGCGGCTGGGTTTCGCTCTGTTTCCGCGACCAGCCGGATTGCATCGCGCGGGCCGAACGAGCCGCCGCTCGCGCGGGACACTTCATCAGGCGCGAATTTCTCGTGCACTCTCGCTTGTTGGGAAACGTGGGATGTGAGCGGGCCGTCGTCGCGTACATCGTGACGCGCTGAGGAGGCGCGCGGTCGCGTCCTGACGGGCAAGCAGCCGCGCGCAAGGCCCCGCACCGAGCGGGCCTTGCGCGCGGTGCTCCGTCAGTCCTGGTCGACGTCCCAGGCGCCATCCGAATAGCCATCGCGGTAGCCGGACTGGTAGCCCTCACCGTAATCACCGCCATAGCCCGGGTCATACTCGTAGACCCGGTGACGGCGATAGACGACGCGCGGCGGCGGAGCGTCGTAGCTGTACACATAAGTGGGAGCAGCATGGGCGGTTGCCGCAGACCCGATCAGGGCCCCGATCGCCAGGCCTCCCACGACGCCGGCAGCCACCGCCGCGCCACGGTTGCCGCCGGCGTTCGCCGGTGTCGCGACCGTGCCGGCGACGGTCGCTGCCGCGACGAGAAGTGCAAAAGCTCGTTTCATTCTGTTCTCCTTGCAATCGGCCCAGCCGTTGCAGCAGGAGAATCATGGCCGCGGCTTACGGGATCATGACATGCCGGACATCGTCGCTTCTCGACTGGAAGTCTTCCGATTGCAAAGCCCGCGCCCCATTCGGTCCCAGGCGCAGCAGATGCAGCGACGGAGCGAAGACCATCATTGCAGGCCGTTCGGGAGTGTGGGGCTGGGACACGGCCCGGACGGCCTGCTGGCTGGAGTCCGACGACGTTCGAAGCCATGCGGCACCAGCTCATGATGGAAGAATGCCGCAGGTCGGGCGACGCTGACCAGATCGGTCGGGCGTCACCTGCGGCACCACTCCGATGTCTTTCGGGTCGAACGCCACATCGCGCGACGGCGAGCATGGGTGCCGGCGCACGCAGTCGGTGGCGCAACTGCCGTGACGACGACCGTAAGGACAGTGAGGAGATAGCGGCCCGGCCTTACCGCAGCATTACGTCGCGCGACGCATTGCCGTCGCACATCCGCAGCCGCTCCTACGACATCAGCACGTTGCCATTCGGCCATGATCGTCATCGCCGCCGGACGGCGCAAAGCGGCGTGCCGACTCAATGATGATGATAGTCGGGCGGCCACGAGGCACGCGCATCGGCTTCGTCGGAGATTGCGGCGCGTCCGTATCGGCGACGTGTTCCGATGGCAGCGCGTCGCGACACAGCACGCGCGACTATGCTGCGCCCGTCGTCGCCGTGCGATGCCGAAACCGGCAAGGTTTCTGCTCTGAATTGTTGTGCGGCTCTCCCGCCATCTGCTAGGTAGTGCGCCATCGCGCAATCGGCCGGTTGGGAGAGTGGGTGTCTCTGACACGCGAACGGATCGAAGGGCTGGCGCCTGACCAGGCTTCACTTGCCGCGGCGTTGAAGCTTGTGAAGCCTGCGAGCTGGCCGGTGCTGGCCGCAAGCACGGATGCCGAGGTGCTGTGGGGCGAGTGTCAGGGCTCCGGCGCGACGCCGTATCGCATCGTGACCGCGGCCGATGGCGGCAGCTACAAATGCACCTGCCCGAGCCGCAAGTTTCCCTGCAAGCATGTGCTCGCCGTGCTGTGGCTGCGCGTCGACAAGCCGGAGCGGTTCGAGAGCCTGAGCCCACCGCAATGGGTCGAAGACTGGAGTGCGCGCCGCCGCGGCGGCGGACGCGCACCTGGCAAGCCGAAGCCTGACGGCGACGAAGCCGGCACGCCGCCTTCGCTGGACGCGGCGCTCGCCGAGACTGCCACCACCACCCCCGCGGATCCCAAGGCCGCGGCGCGCGCCGACGCGCAGCGCGAGCGCATCAAGGCCGAGCGCGAGGGGGCGATCCTCGCAGGCCTCGACGAACTCGAGCGCTGGATCGCCGATCAGCTCAATCAGGGCCTCGCCGATTTCGCCGGCCGCGTGGGCTCCGCCGCGCGCACGCTGTCGACGCGGCTGGTGGACGCCAAGGCCGGCGGCTTGGCCGCGCGGCTCGATCAGCTCGGCACCGAGCTGTTTCGCGTCGGTGAGGAGCGCCGCGCCGATCTCGTCATCGAGCGGCTGGGCTCGATGGCCCTGATCGCCTCCGCCTATCGGCATCAGGACCGGCTTCCGGCGCCGCTGCGCGACGATGTGCGCCGCGCGGTCGGCTGGTCGGTGCGGCGCGAGGAGCTGCTCGCCGATGCGACGGCGCCTCGCGTGACGAGCGTGTGGATCGTCGCCGCCAATCTGTCCGAGGTGCAACCGGACAAGCTGCGCAGGCTCGAAACCTGGATGATCAATGCAAGCACCGACATCACCCAGCCGCGCGCAGCGGTGCTGATCGATTTCGTGCCGGTGTCCGGCGGCGGTGCGGGTTTTCCGTTCTCGCCCGGCGAGCTCATCGAAGGCGAGGTCGTGTTCTATCCGTCGGCGGCGCCGCTCCGCGGGCTGCTGGCCAGCCGCAAGACGGCCGCCGCTGCGCGATGGCCGCAATCGTTGCCGGGCCTCGCGCCGGCGCTGCAGGACTACGCGCGGCGATTGGCTGCGCTGCCATGGCTCGATCGCTGGCCGTTGCTGCTGTCCAACGTCGCGCTGCGCACCGCCGGCAAGAGCGCGCTCGGGATTGCCGACGCGGGCGGCGCGACGATTGCGGTCGAGCGCAGCCAATTCGATCAGCTGCTGCCGCTGCTCGGCCTCGACGACGTGTCGCTGCTGTGTCTGTGGGACGGGCGGACTGCCCAGGTGCTCGCCGCCGACACGCCGCTGGGCCGCTGGCATCACGAGGACTGACGATGGCCAGTGCGATCGATCCGCAAATCCATGCCCGGCTGCGCCAATCGTTCCTGCTCGGCCTCGTGCGGCAGCCGCTGACCGTGCCGTCGGAGCTCGCCGAATTGCTGCCGCAAGGACGCGAGCCGGCGCTGCCGCTGCTCACGCTGATCGCGCAATGGCAGCGCTTTGCCGGCGCCCCGTCTCCGGTCATCGATCCTGTCCCCGATGCCGCGCAGCGGCTGCACCAGGATGCGCGGCCGATCCTGCCGGAGCCGGCGCGGCGCGCCCTCAAGGGCTTGGTGCGCAGCGTCGAGAAGACGATTGCCTCGACGGTCATGCCGCTTGCGTTGCGCCGGATCCACGGCGCCGGCTGCCGGCCGCATCCGTTCGACCTGCCGGACCTGGCCGCTTACATCAAGGCGGAGGCCGAGGGACAAGGTCTCGCCGAACGTGCCTTTCTTGCCTTGATCGCCTCCGACTCCGATGAGGATGCGGCGAAGGGCCTGTTCTTCGAGCGCATCACCGCCGACAACTGGACCACCTTCCCGAAAGCGCAGCGCCGCGCGTTCGTCGCTGGGATGCGCCGCACCGATGCCGCGGCCGGCCGCGCGCTGATCGAATCGGTGTGGAAGAGTGAGCCGGCGCCGGTCCGCGGCGCACTGCTCGACGCCCTGGTGGTCGGCCTCGGCCCGGAGGACAAGCCGTTCCTGGAGAGCCTCGGCAGCGATCGCGCCGACAGCGTCAAGCAGATCGCCGCACAACTGCTGACGCGCATCGCCGATCGCGAAGAACACGGCACCCGGCTCGCCGAGGCCGCGCGATGCTTCAAGCGCGCAGGCTCGTTGCTGGCCAAGATCGGGCTCGGCTCGGCGTCGACGCTGACATTCACCCTGCCGATCGACGGCCTGAAATGGCAGGAGGCCGAGGCGCTGCGCGAGCGGCTGTTCGGCGGCCTGCAGCTCTCTGCGCTGGCTGCGGCCGTCGGGGTGCCACCGGAGGCGCTGATCGCCGCGCTGCCGCCGCGCGAGCACCGCGTGCTCATGCTGCTGATGGATGCCGCCGCGGCCGAAGGCGATGACGACTTGGTGATGCACATCATCGGCGCGCATCTTGATGCCAGCGACTCGTTGCACGGCTATGCGCTGATGCCGCTGGCAGCGAAAGCCCGCCGGCCGCTCGCGCCGGCCACGGCCGAGCGCGTGATCGCGTCGTCGGCCTGGCAGAAGGCGGTGAAGGACATTGCCGACGCAACGACGCCTGCGGCGCAGAAGGATGACGGCCGTCTCGTGCTGATGGCCGCGCTGATGCCGCACGCGATGATGCCGGCCTTCGTCGCCTCGCTCGCGCCGCTGTCCCCCGCCTCCGCGCGGGCGGCACGGGATTTCGCCGCCCTCGTTCTCGCGCTGCCGACCGCAGCGCCACACATGATGCCTGGAGCACGCCCATGACCACGCCCGCTGCGAGCACCGCCGATACTCAGCTGCGCCGATCCGCCGAGGCGCTCCATGCGCATGAGCTCGATGCGCTGGCGCAGGAGGACACGCGGGCACGGCCGGCGCAGTGGCGGCTGTCGCCCCAGGCGGTCGTCACCTATCTGATGGGCGGCCGCACCAAGTCCGGCGTCGAGATCTCGCCGAAATATATCGGCAACCGCCGGCTGATCGAGACCGCGGTGGCGACGCTCGCCACCGACCGCGCGCTTCTCATCCTCGGCGTGCCCGGTACCGCAAAATCCTGGGTGTCCGAGCATCTCGCCGCGGCGATCTCAGGGTCCTCCGAGATGATCGTGCAATGCACGGCCGGCACCGACGAGAACCAGATCCGCTATGGCTGGAACTACGCGCTGCTGCTGGCGAAAGGTCCATCACGTGAGGCGATGGTGGCGACGCCGCTGATGCGCGCGATGGAGGCCGGGCGGATCGTCCGCTTCGAGGAGCTGACCCGCATGCCCTCGGACGTACAGGACACCTTGATCACCGTGCTGTCGGAGAAGCTGATGCCGATCCCGGAGATCAACGATTCCATCCATGCCACGCGCGGCTTCAACATGATCGCGACGGCCAATGCGCGGGACAAGGGCGTCAACGAGTTGTCCTCGGCGTTGAAGCGGCGCTTCAATGTCGTGGTGCTGCCGCTGCCGGCCGACCTGAATGAGGAGGTCAAGATCGTCACCAAGCGTGTCGGCGAGATCGGCGGCGGGCTGGAGCTGCCGAAGATCGCGCCCGCCGACCAGGAGATCATGCGTATCGTCACCGTGTTCCGCGAGCTGCGCGACGGCCAGACCCTGGACGGCCGCCTCAAGCTCAAATCACCGTCCGGCTCGCTGTCGACGGCGGAAGCGATCGCGGTGACCATCGGCGCGTGGGCGGAGGCCGGGCATTTCGGCTCGGGTGTGGTCGACGCGCAGAGCATGGCCGCCAACCTGGTCGGCGCGATCGTCAAAGACCCGGTGCAGGACAAGGTCGTGCTGCAGGAATACCTCGAAACCGTGGTGCGCGAACGCAAGCCGTGGGCCGATCTCTACGGCGCCATCCGCGAAGTGATGTGACGTGGCCGCAGCCTCGCCCGATCGTCTGCACCTCCTCGGCATCCGTCATCACGGGCCGGGCTCGGCGCGCGCGGTGCTGGCGGCGCTCGACGCCGCCGATCCGGCGGTCGTGCTGATCGAAGGGCCGCCCGACGCCGACGAACTGATCGGCTTCGCGGCGTCGCCCGCGATGGTGCCACCGGTCGCTCTGCTGGTGCATGCGCAGGATGACGCGAGCAACGCCAGCTTCTTCCCGTTCGCGGTGTTCTCGCCGGAATGGCAGGCGATCCGCTGGGCGCTGGCGAAGCAGCGACCGGTCCGCTTCATCGACCTGCCGGCGTCGCACCGCCTTGCCGAACGGGCCAAGCTGGCGAAGCAGGAGAGTGATGAAGGCGAGGCCACGCCGGAGAACGCCGACGCGGCTGCGCAAGATCCGCCAGAGCCCACAGACCCGGAGCTGGCACAGATCCGGCGCGATCCGCTGGCCTATCTCGCGACGCTCGCCGGCTATGACGACAGCGAGTCCTGGTGGAACGCGATCGTCGAACAGGGCACGCATGGACCGGAGATCTTTGCCGCGCTGGAAGCTGCGATCACGGCGTTACGGGAGACGATCGATCCGCTGCCCTATCAGCCCCCCGACGAGGCCCAGCGCGAGCTGCGCCGCGAAGCGCACATGCGCCTGCAAATCGCCGCTGCGTTGAGCGAGCATGATGGCCCTGTCGGCGTCGTGTGCGGCGCCTGGCACGTGCCGGCGCTGCGCAAGAAGGTCGCCCTGAAGGACGATCGTGCCCTGCTGAAGGGATTGCCGCAGATCAAGGTGACCGCGACATGGGTGCCCTGGACCGAGACGCGGCTCGCCGCCAGCTCCGGTTATGGCGCCGGCGTGATCTCTCCCGGCTGGTACGCGCATCTCTGGCAAGGATTGCAGCATGGTCAGGTCGCCGCACGCGACGCCACCAGCTTCACGACGCGTTGGCAGACTCGTGTCGCCGAGCTGTTGCGCCGGAATGGCCGGCCGGCATCGACGGCCTCGGCGATCGAAGCGTCGCGGCTGGCGATCACGCTCGCCGCGCTGCGCGACGTTGCGTTGCCTGGCCTCGCAGAAATGCGCGAGGCGAGCCTCGCCACGCTCTGCGAGGGCGAGACCGCGCTGTTCCGCCTGATCGAGCAGCAGCTGATCATCGGGCAGCGTGTCGGCGAGATCGACGACAGCGTGCCGCAGATGCCGCTGGCCGCCGATCTCGCGCGCTGGCAACGCAAGCTGAAGCTCAAGCCCGAGGCGCTCGACAGCGACCTCTCGCTGGATCTGCGCAGCGAGGCAGGCCTTGCGAAATCGCAACTCCTGCATCGTCTCGCGCTGATCCAGGTGCCCTGGGGACGGCTGCAGGGCTCGGGGCAGAGTCGCGGCACCTTTCGCGAGAACTGGCGGCTGCGCTGGGAGCCGGAATTCTCAGTGCGTCTGGTCGAGGCGCTGGTCCATGGCACGACGGTCGCGCAGGCCGCCGGCAACGCCGCGGTGAGCAACGCGCAAACGGCGGCGTCGCTGAACACGGTCGCCGCCATCGTGAGCGGCTGTCTCGAGGCCGGTCTGAGCGAGGCCGCCGAGACCACGATCGCGCTGCTGCAACAGCGCTCGGCGGCAACCAGCGACGTCGCCAATCTCACCGAAGCCGTGCCGCCCCTCGCCGAGATCCTGCGCTACGGCACCGCGCGGGCGCTGCCGACCGAGGCGCTGCGCCTCCTGGTGATCAGCCTCACCGAGACGATCTGCGCCGGCCTCGTCTATGCCTGCCGCAGCCTGCAGGCGGACGTCGCGGCTGATCTGCGCGGCAAGCTGGCGCGGCTCGACGCCGCGATCGGCCTGATCGAGGACGCCGGCCTGCGCGAGGGATGGCGGCGCGCGTTGGCGCTCGTCGCCAACGACACCTCGGCACATCCCTTGTTGAAGGGACTGGCGAGCCGCGCGCTGTACGATCACGGCATCGTCCGGCCCGAGCAGACGGCGCTGGCACTCTCGCGCGCGCTGTCGCACAGCGTACCGACATTGGAGGCCGGCGACTGGCTCGACGGCTTCCTCGGCCAGAGCGGCCAGGTGCTGCTGCACGACCAGGCGCTGCGACGGATCATCGACGCCTGGCTGGCGGCGATCGACGACGAGGCGTTCAACAATCTGCTGCCGGTGATGCGCCGCGCCTTTGCGGGCTTCGACCGCAGCGAGCGGCGGCGGCTGCTCGATGAGCTGGCAAGGCAGCGTCCGACCGCCATGTCGACGGCGACCGACGCCGCGCCGTTGCAGCCGCTGGCGCCGTTGCCGTCCAGCGCGGCCGGCTTCGACGCAGCGCTGCCCTTGCTGCTGACGATCCTTGGCGCGGACCGGCCGATGAAGGGATGACCGACATGAGCAGTGATGCGGAGGCCGAGCGCAATCGCCGCTGGCGCCTCGTTCTCGGTGGCGACGATCAGGCCGGCCTGTCCGATCGCGACCGCCGGCTCGATGCGGCGCTGGCCGGGCTGTATGACGCCGGCGCCGGCGGCAAACGCAGCGGCGGCCGCCGCGGCGGGCTTGGCGGCTCGGCGCCGCGCGTGGCGAGCTGGCTCGGCGACATCAGGGAGTTCTTTCCCGCGCCCGTGGTGCAGGTGATCCAGAAGGACGCGTTCGAGCGGCTCGGCCTGAAGGAAATGCTGCTGCAGCCGGAGTTTCTCGCCGCTCTCGAAGCCGACGTGCATCTCGTCGCCGACCTGATGGCGCTGCGCTCGGTCATGCCCGAGAAAACCAAGGCGACGGCGCGCGAGGTGGTGGCCAAGGTCGTGAAGGAGCTGATGGAGAAGCTCGACGCACGCACCACCGAGGCCATCCGTGGCGCGGTCGACCGCCGCCGCCGCACACGGCGTCCGCGTCCCGGCGACATCGACTGGCCGCGCACCATCGCGAAGAACCTGCGCCACTGGCAGGCCGAGCATCGCACCATCGTGCCGGAGACCCTGATCGGCCACGCCCGCGCCTCGCGGCGGACCAATCTGGAGGAGGTCATCCTCTGCGTGGATCAGTCGGGCTCGATGGGCACCTCCGTCGTCTACTCCTCGATCTTCGCCGCGGTGCTGGCCTCGATCCCGGCGATCGCGATGAAGCTCGTGGTGTTCGACACCAACATCATCGACCTCACCGAGGAGCTTGCTGATCCGGTCGAGGTGCTGTTCTCCGTGCAGCTCGGCGGCGGCACCGACATCAACCAGGCGCTTGCCTATTGCGAGCGCCTTGTGCATGAGCCGACACGGACGCATATGGTGCTGATCAGCGACCTCATCGAGGGCGGCATCGCCGAGCAGATGCTGGCGCGCGCCAAGGCCCTGGTTTCGTCGGGCGTGAATCTGATCGTGCTGCTGGCGCTGAACGACGATGGCCGCCCGGCCTACGACGCCAAGCACGCCGCGATCCTGGCCTCGCTCGGCTGCCCGGTGTTCGCCTGCACGCCGCACCAGTTTCCCGAGCTGATGGCGACGGCGCTGAAGCGCCAGGACATCTGGTCGTGGGCCGCGGCGCAGGACATCAAGCTGGTACGCCCGGAGGACGGTGGCGATTAGTTCGGAGTGCGATGCGGCCGACCGAAAACCAGCAAGCAGAGCGAGAATGGCGGTGCACCTGATCCACCTCACCACTGATCGCTTCGATCCTGCCGCGGAGCGCCCAAATCCGATCAACCCGTTTCCAGGAGAGGCTCTGCTGACCTGGCTGTCCTCCGAGCTGCGGGCGTCGGGCTACGACACGACCGACACCCAAGCTGAGGACTGGGGCTGGTATGCCTACACGGCGAGCGGGCCCATGTCCTACATGCTCGGCGCCAGTGGCGAACCAGGATCGGGACAGGATGTTCACTGGATCATTGCGATCAACGAACGCCGGAGCCTGCGCGACCGTCTCTTCCGCCGCAACAAGATGCTGGCCGAGGACGAGCTGTCCGCACCGTCGAGCGGCTGCTCCGCGCGCAGGGCGACTTTCGGATCACGGCCGTCGAAAGAGACGATTGATGTGCGAGCCGTCAACGGCTCCGATCGCATGGGACATCGATGAAGCGCCTTGTTCTGACATCCATCCTGTTGCTCGGCCGCTATGCGGTTCTGCCCCTGGTCGGGCTGGCTGGCGGATTGCTCTTCATCTGGCTGCTCGCGCTGGACCACTCTACGCGGTTTGTGCTGGCCACCGCGCCCATCATGTTCTGCGTGATCGCGGCTGCCGTCGCGCTGGCGCTCGGAATCCTGTTCGTGCCAGCGCGGCGCGACCGGAGCAACGTTCTGGACGAAGCGACGGCGCCCGCGCTTTGGCGAATCTGGCGGGAGCTCGACCCGGCCTTCGCCAAGCCGAGACGCAGCCTGCGCTTCGACGCCGATTTCAACGCGTCGATTGGCGAAGCGCGCTCCTATGCCGGCATCTTCCGCCAGCATGTCACGATGACCGTCGGACTGCCGCTGTTGATGATCCTCGACGAGCGGGCCATCCGCGCCACTATCGCCCATGAGGTCGCCCATGCCGAGCTGCGTCACATCACCGGCTCTGGCAATCTGTTCGACTTTCTGCGCGCCTGCGAGAACGTTCTCCACTACGCGAACCCCGATCGCACCATCACCGGCCGGATCGCGGCATTTCTGCTGCGCGCGGTGCTCGAATGGGTCAACAGGGAGTATCGCGCACTGTCACGCCAGAACGAGCTGGCCGCAGACCGGCGCGCGGCGGCGCTGATGGGACCCGCCGAGATGGCGCGATCGCTCGTGCTGATCGCCGGCGGCGCGGCGAGGCTGCGCGAGCTGGTCTTTGCGCCCCTCGAGACCGACATGCTCGGCGCCATCAGCGTGCCGGCCACGCCGCTGGAGCGAATATCGACCCAGCTCGCCGCCATCCGTGACCATGACGCGCTCGCCGCTGCCGCGGCCAAGACGATGGACGAGGAGCCCATGGAGGACCCGGATTCGACCCACCCGCCGCTCCGCGCGAGCCTTGCCAATCTCGGCTATGCCACGCTCCCCGCAGTCGATCCGATCGAGGCACCAGCCATCGCGCAGTTGCTGCCACCCGATGCCGCGCGCGACCTCGCCGCGCGGCTCGACGCCGAGTGGCGCAAATTGGCACAGACCAGGGTGCGCCTGGACGGCTGACGCCCAATCGGACCAGCCTGCGGCCCCCCATGGAACTCGGCGCGCTGCCATGCTATCGTCCAGCCGTGCACGATCTCCGAGACCCTTCGGTACAGCGCGCGCAGCTCAAGGTCGACGTCCAGGCCGGCGAGCCGGACTGGACGCCTGCGCGACAGGAATTATGGCGGCGCATCACCGCGCACGATTTCGAGCCGGGCACACCGTTCAACTTCACCCAGCGTCTGGCGCGCGATCATGGCTGGAGTCTCGACGAGGCCCGCGCCGCCATCGAGGCCTATCGGCGCTTCTGCTTTCTCGCGATGGTGTCACCGATGCCGGTGACGCCGAGCGAGGTGGTCGACGAGGTCTGGCATCAGCACCTGATCTATTCGCGCGACTATTGGATCATCTGGTGCGGTGAACGGCTGCAGTCCCCGCTGCATCATGATCCGACCCCGGGCGGGCCGGAGGCGCAGATGACCTACCGCCGCCAATATGCCGAGACCCTGGCGCTGCACGAACGCTTCTTCGGGCCGCCCAGCCCCGATCTGTGGCCTGCGACACATATCCGTTTCGCCGGCCCGCGCTATTTCGTCGCCGACCGTAGAGATTGGCTCACCCTGCCGCGGCCGCGCGCATGGCTGCGGCGACTGTTGAGGAGATGATTGCTTGCCGCTCAATCCGTTCGACTGGACTGCCGGCCCGTTCATCATGCTGTATGTCGGCAGCGCAGCCCTATTGTTCTGGACCGCGTATCGGTGGCGGCGGACGATCGGTCCGGCAGCTTCGATGATCCAGCCCCTGAGCGAGCTGGAGCTGGCCTATCTGGCTGGCGGCGATCGCCGGCTCGGCGATGCCGTGCTGCTCGGGCTCGCCGTGCAGAACGCCGTCACCTTCACATCCGGCGACCACAAGATCACGGTCTCAGATCAGGCGCCGCTGGCGGCCCTGATCAAGCAGCCGCCACGTCTCGCGCTCCAGCCCGACATGACGCGGGAGCAGTTCCAGACTGCACTGGAGCCGCTCGCCCGGCGCCTTCAGCAGCGTCTTCGGACCCTGGGCTATTGCCCGAGCAGCGCGCAGATGAGCGCCTTCCGCCGCTCGGTGCTGCCGTTCGTCGGCGCTCTCATGCTGTTTGGCATCGTCAAGGCGATCGTGGGCCACGCGCGGCACCACGATGTCGAATTTCTGATGTTTCTCCTCGGTGGCACCTTGTTCGCGACGCTGCCGCTCGCATCCGCGCCGCTGCGAACCCGCGCCGGCGAAGACGCATTGAAGAGCTACGAGGCCTCCCACGCGCGCGCAGCACGTGCACCACGCGAGCATGAGCTGCTGCTCGCCGTGGCACTGACGGGCGCCATGGTGTTGTCCGGCACCGCCTATGCGTCAGTGCTCGCGACCTCGAAGGCCCTCGGCGGCAATGGGGGTGGCTGCGGCGGCGGAGGTTGCGGCGGCGGCGATGGTGGCGGCGGCGGTTGCGGCGGCTGCAGCTGACAATCAATCGCTCCGCGCCGCGGTTGATACCAAAGCCTTTCCTGTTCGCATGCGGCGCGGCATCATGCCGGCCATGAGCGACGCAGCACGGCCGACACGGCGCGGCATCGGCCATTCGACCAATCTCGTGGGGCGCCCCTCGGAATGGCTGGCGAGCTGCGCCTTCAACGACAGCGCGGTGCCGCTGCACATCTGGGGCGTCACCGAGATGAACCCCAGCCTGTTCACGATGCTCGATCAGGCCGAGGATCTCGCCGAGGCCGGCCAGGCCTTCTCCAGCTACATGATGGCGATGTTCGGCCTCGATCCGGAGCAGCGCGCCGGGCAGCGGCGCTTCCGCTCCTCGTTCCTGCGGCTGATCCAGGGCTGGGGGTTCGACAGCAACGGCCCGGAAGGCGCCGTCCTGAAAGGCTGGGTCGAGAGCCGGTTCGGCCTCGGCCCGTCCTACCACAAAGAGATCATCGAACGCGTGGCGAGCCGGGCCTGGACGAGCTATGTGGAAGAGAAGATGTCGAGCCGCTTCCACAACAACGCGATCTGGGTGCAGCTCGATCTGCTGTTCGAGTTCTGTCAGTGGGCGATCCGCCGCTTCGCCTTCCCTGACGAAACGCATCTCACGCTCTATCGCGGCGTCAATTCGTTCGACGAGCACTGGATCATCGAGCAGACGACGCGCCGCGAGGCGGTGATCCGGCTCAACAATCTCGTGTCGTTCTCTTCGGACCGCGACGCCGCCGGCTGCTTCGGCGACATGATTCTCTCCGCCCGGATTCCCGTCAGCAAGGTCGTGTTCTTCAACAGCCTGCTGGCGTCGCACGCGCTGAAAGGCGAAGGCGAGTATCTCGTCATCGGCGGCGACACCCGCGTCAGCGTGGACTATGTCTGAGCGCGCTCCACATGAGCGCGCCTGATGTCGGCGAGACGCTGACCGCGCGGCACGCCGCGGCGATGCTGACCCCAGGACTGTTGAAGGAAAACATCGACGGCGAAGCCATCGCTTGGGCGTCCGCGCGCCTGCGGCAACGCGCGGAGCGGCGCAAATTTCTGATCGTGCTGTCGGACGGCGCGCCTGTGGACGACTCCACGCTCTCCGAGAACGGCGAGAGCTATCTGCATCATCACCTGCCTGAGCAGATCCGCCAGATCGAGGCGGCGGGGGACATCCGGATCGCGGCGATCGGAATTGGGCACCCCGTTGACCGCTATTACGGCGACGGCGTCATGATCGGCTCCCCCGGGGAGTTGGAGAGCACCGTGACGGCTGTAATCGAACGACTGTTGAAAGAAGGCACCTGAAGCCCTCGCCAAGCCTGTCGCCTCGGTGACGGCCCGAACGGGCAGTCATGAGCTTGACGAGACCGGGGATCTGCGGCCGCTGGCCCCGGCGCATCGGACGCAGGCCGCGCGCGAGTTCTGACCAGAAACGGCTCAAGACTGAGCTCCTCCGGCCCTGTCATACGCCCCAGGGCATCTCGATCGGAGCGGACGGGATCGGCAATTCAATGGGTGGGATATCATCGGCAAATGGCGCGCCCGGAACGATTCGAACGTCCGACCCTCAGATTCGTAGTCTGATGCTCTATCCAGCTGAGCTACGGGCGCGTTTTTCGCCATGTCAGGCTTCGGCGCTGGGCCGGATCCTGGAAGGCCGGAGCGGCAGATGCCGGCAGGCCTCGCGAAGGGCCTCTGACTAACGACTCGGAGGCCGCTTGGCAAGGCTGCAGCGGGACATTTTGTGCTCCTTTTTTGAAGGGACCTCCGCGCCGCGGACGGCAGGACGGTCGACGCCGCGGGGACGGATCAGGCGCTGGCGCGCTCGGTCCAGAACGTCTGCAGCTCGACCGGCCGGTCCGGAACCGTGATTCGGAAGGTCGCGCCCAGGGTGCCCTCGACCAGCTGGATGTCACCGTCATGAGCGCGCACCAGTTCGGCCGCGATGGCGAGGCCAAGGCCGGAGCCGCCAGGCCGGCCGGCGCCGCGAAATGCCTCGAACAGGTGCTCTCGCACCTTGGCTGGCACGCCGGGCCCGGTATCGGACACCTCCAGAATGGTCACCGCCCCCTCGCGGCGGCCGGTGATGCGGATCTGGCGAACGCCGGCATCCGCAGAGAGGCTGTCGAGGGCCTGCGCCGCGTTGCGCACGAGGTTGAGCAGCACGCGGAACAGCTGGTCCGGGTCGGCGTCGATCTTCAGTCCGCGCTCGATCGCGCTGATCCAGGTGATCGAAGCGTCGGGTGCGAGGCCGGCAGTCTCCCGCACCTCGGCGACCACCTGCTCGACGACGACCATGCGGCGGTCCGGCGCCGGCTCCTGGACCTTGCCGTAGGACAGCGTCGACTGGCAGAACGCGATGGCGCGCTCCAGCGAGCGCATCAGCTTCGGCGCGAAACGCTGCACCCGCGGATCGGGCACGCTGGCGAGCTGGTCCGACAGCAGCTGCGACGACGCCAGCAGGTTGCGCAGATCGTGATTGATCTTGGAGACGGCAAGGCCGAGCGCGGCCAGCCGGCTCTTCTGATGCAGCATCGAGACGAGGTCGCGCTGCATGTCGGCGAGCTCGCGCTCGGCGACACCGATCTCGTCGGAGCGCTGGCTCGGCACGATGATTCGCGCCGCGCTCTCGGGATTCTCATGGAAGCCGACCAGGCTCGCGGTCAGGCGCCGCATCGGCCGCACGAACAGATAATGCAGGGCCAGATAGACCAGTGCCGCCGTCAGCATCGCGAGCAGCAGCGACACGCCGAGCAGGTTGCGCGAGAAGCGGTACATCGCCTTGCGCAGCGGCTTCTCGTCGGTGACGACCTCGATGAACTGCGCACGGCCCTGCGCCGGCCCGATCACGCGCATGGTGTGATCGCCGGTCTCGGTCATCATCTTCAGCGAATTGACGATCGACGACCACACCGTCATGTCGCGCATGTCGAAGTCATGATCGATCGACGCCGGCAGGTCGGCGCTGGCGAGCAGACGGCGCTGCTGGCCCATCTTGATCGCGACGCCGCGCGCGTTGATCGAGGTCAGGATCTGGCGCGCCAGCGAATCCGGCACCATGCCGGAGGGCGCGGCGTCGAGCACCAGCGCGGCGGTATTGGCGGCGGCGAGGCGATCGTTGAGGCGGTTGGTCCAGAAGTTCGCGATCGCAGGCACGTAGACCAGAACGGCTGCGATCATCACCAGCGGAATCGTCAGCAGCAGCAGCTTTCCGGACAAGCCGAGGCGACGCGACCGCTTGGGTCGCAGACGCTCCAGGATCGGCTGGTTGTCGCTCTCTGTCACGTATCGCCCTTGTAAGAGACACCCCCACCCTTACGGGACCGCAAGATGGGACTGCACCGGAGTCCGGTCAAATTACGGATCGCTCATGTTGAGGTTTCCAAATCGTTCATAATGGAACCCGCAATCTCTCGACCCGCCTCTGCTTCCTCCCGTGCCCCCTGCTCCATGAACCCCGAAGCGCGGCGGTCATTCTCGACCACCCTGCCCCTGATCGCGTGTTCTCTTCTCGTGCCATCTTGTGTCATCCTGGGCCGACGCTGCCCCGGTGCGTGTTACCAGGGCCTTGTCGAGGGCTGCTGAACCAGGACTGCTGCCGCTCCCGTCGAGCTCTTCGCGGCGACGCCTTGCCGCGATTGACGAAGGCAGGACGCTCCCTTATAAGCCGCGCCAACTGTCCGCGATGACCCGGCTCGTCCGGGGGCGGCTCGATTTCAGGGCCGGCAGCGGTCCGCTTTGGGCCAGCAAGCATCACCGGACATCCTCGACATTTCAAGCCGGCAAGTTGTCAACTGGCAAATTGCCCGTCAGCGGAGAACGACCCGTGAAGCGGACTTATCAACCCAGCAAACTGGTGCGCAAGCGCCGTCACGGCTTCCGCGCCCGTCTCGCCACCACCGGCGGCCGCAAGGTCCTTGCCGCGCGTCGCGCCCGAGGCCGTAAGCGTCTCAGCGCCTGAAGCCAGGGCGTCGTCCCGGAGATTTCCATCATGGATCGGCTGCGGCAGCGGGCGGACTTCCTCGCCGTTGCCGATGGCGTGCGGGCGAACAGCCCTGCCTTCGTGGTCCAGCGGCGCGAGCGCGCGGACCAGGGCGCGATCCGGATCGGCTTTACCGTCACCAAGAAGAATGGCACCGCCACGGAGCGTAATCGCATCCGTCGGCGGTTGCGCGAGCTTGTGAAACGGCTCGATCCCCTGTCGCTACGGCCGCACAGCGACTATGTGCTGATCGGCCGCCGCGATGCGCTATCGCGCGATTTCCAGACCATGCTCGACGATCTCCAGGCGACGCTTCGCCGCCTCGACCGGCCGCAGGCCAAGCCGCAGCCGCGCAAGCCATCGGATGCGCACAGGCGCAATGCTCCCGCACCGGACGCGCATTCCCGCAAACCGGATTGAATGACGAGACGATAAGAAAACGATGACCGACAATCGCAACACCATCCTCGCCGTCATCCTGTCCGGCCTCGTGCTGATCCTCTGGCAGGTCTTCTACAATGGCCCGCAGATGGAGAAGGAGCGGCAGCGCGCGCAGATGCAGGCCGAGCTTGCCAAGAAGCAGGCACCGGCCGCGCAGTCCGACAGCACCGCGCCGTCTGCCACCCCACAGCCGGGAGCGGCGGCGTCGGGCAGCCCGAGCGCACCGGGCGGCGCAGCACCCGGCGCCAGCGGCGTGATGCCGCGCGAGACTGCGATCGCCGCCACGCCCCGCGTCAAGATCGACACGCCACGGCTCACCGGCAGCATCTCGCTCAAGGGCGCGCGCATCGACGATCTGGCCTTCGTGCAGTATCGCGAGACGGTCGATCCGAAGTCGCCGGCCATCGTGCTGTTCTCGCCGTCCAGCACCGCCGAGCCCTATTACGCCGAATTCGGCTGGGTCAACGCCGCCGGCGCCAAGGTCCAGGTGCCCGACCAGAACACGGTCTGGCAGCAGGACGGCTCCAACGCGCTGACGCCGTCAACGCCGGTCAAGCTGACCACCACCAATAGCGACGGCCTGACCTTCCAGCGCACCATCTCCGTCGACGATCACTATCTCTTCACGATCAAGGACGACGTCACCAACGCCGGCAACGCGCCGGTGACGCTGTATCCGTACGGCCTGATCTCCCGCCACGGCACGCCGCACGTGTCGGGCTACTACATCCTGCATGAAGGCCTGATCGGCTACCTCGGCGAGAAGGGCCTGCAGGAATACACCTACAAGAAGATCGACGAGGACAAGGCCGCGAAGTTCGACGTCACCAATGGCTGGCTCGGCATCACCGACAAATATTGGGCGACGGCGCTGCTGCCGATGACGGATGCGCGGCTGCAGGCGAACTATTCGTCGAAGCTGGTCGACAACCAGCATCGCTACCAGACCGACTATGTCGAGAACCCGCAGACGGTGCCGGCCGGCGGCTCGGCATCCGTCTCGACCCGGCTGTTCGCCGGCGCCAAGGAGGCCGGCGTCGTCGGCATCAACTTCCCGCTCGGCGGCCTCGGCGGCTACAACCAGAAGCTTGGGCTCAACCATTTCGATCTCTTGATCGACTGGGGCTGGTTCTACTTCCTGACCAAGCCGATGTTCCTGGCGCTCGACTTCTTCTTCCGCTTCTTCGGCAATTTCGGCATCTCGATCCTGCTGGTGACGGTGCTGGTGAAGCTCCTGTTCTTCCCGCTGGCCAACAAGTCCTACGCCTCGATGGCCAAGATGAAGGCGATCCAGCCGCAACTGCAGGCGCTCAAGGAGCGCTATCCGGACGACCGGATGAAGCAGCAGCAGGAGATGATGGAGATCTACAAGAAGGAGAAGATCAACCCGGTCGCCGGCTGTCTTCCGGTCGTGCTGCAGATCCCGGTGTTCTTCTCGCTCTACAAGGTGCTGTTCGTCACCATCGAGATGCGGCACGCGCCCTTCTACGGCTGGATCAAGGACCTCTCTGCGCCGGATCCGACCAACCTGTTCACGCTGTTCGGCCTGATCCCGTTCGATCCGACGCAGCTGCCGCTGTTCGGCCACTACCTCGCGCTCGGCATCTGGCCGATCATCATGGGTATCACGATGTGGTTCCAGATGAAGCTGAACCCGACGCCGCCGGATCCGACCCAGGCGATGATCTTCAACTGGATGCCGCTGATCTTCACCTTCATGCTCGCGGGCTTCCCGGCCGGTCTCGTGATCTACTGGGCCTGGAACAACACGCTGTCGGTGCTGCAGCAGGGCTTCATCATGCGCCGCAACGGCGTGAAGGTGGAGCTGTTCGACAACATCCGCGGCACCTTCAAGAAAAAAGCGGCGTGACGAGTAAGGCGGCGTGAAACGTCGAGCCGCCGAAACTACGAAAAATCCTGCGTCATGGCCGGGCTTGTCCCGGCCATCCACGTCTTGAGGGTCGGCAATGACGACGTGGATGCCCCGGGACGAGCCCGGGCATGACGGAGAGACGAGGGCCATGATGAGCACCACTGGCGACACCGACGAGCGCCTGATCGAAAAGGGCCGCAAGCTGTTTGCGCAGGCGTGGCGCTTCACGCACGCCTCGCCGTCGATCGAGAGCTTGCCGCCGATGGGGGCGATCGAGGTCGCCTTTGCCGGCCGCTCCAATGTCGGCAAGTCCAGCCTGATCAACGCGCTGACCGGCCAGAATGCGCTGGCGCGCACCTCGCACACGCCGGGCCGCACCCAGGAGCTGATCTTCTTCGAGGGACCCGACTATGCGCCGCTGCGCCTCGTCGACATGCCCGGCTATGGCTATGCTGCTGCGGCCAAGACCAAGGTCGCATCCTGGACCGAGCTGATCCACAAATTCCTGCTCGGACGCGCCTCGCTCGCCCGCGTTTATGTGCTGATCGATGCCCGCCACGGGCTGAAGGAGGTCGACCAGGACATCCTCAAGACGCTCGACCGATCCGCGGTCAGCTATCAGCTGGTGCTGACCAAGGCCGACCAGATCAAGCCGGCCGAGCTCACGACCCGCATCGCCGAGACCGAAGCTGCGCTTGCCAAGCATCCGGCGGCATTCCCGCAGGTGCTGGCCACGTCGTCCCGCTCGGGCACCGGCATGCCGGAGCTGCGCGCCGCGATGGTGCGGCTGCTGGAGGAACGCGGCGCATGACGAAGCTGTGGCGGCTGCTGATCGCGCTCGCCGGGCTGATGGGGGCCGCCGGCGTGGCGCTGGCCGCCAAGGCGGCGCACGATGCCGATGCATCGCGGCTCGCGACCGCATCGACCATGCTGCTGTTCCACGCCTGCGCTCTGCTCGGCGCGGTTACCCTGGCCGAGCGCGGCGTCGTTCATCGGCGCATCGGACTCGTCGCCGCGCTCGGCATGGTGCTGGGTCCCGCGCTGTTCTCCGGCGATCTCATGATGCGGCAGTTCGCCGGCGACCGGCTGTTTCCGTTCGCCGCGCCGACCGGCGGCATGCTCCTGATCGGCGGATGGCTGGTGCTCGCCCTCGCGGCGCTGTGGCCTCGGCGCGGCTGATCCGGCGCTTTGCGCCGCGCCCGGCAATCGGATAGAACCGCGCGCGACGCCCCGATAGCCGAGATCCCCCCGACATGGCCGACGCGACCACCATCAGCCCGCTCGATCAAGCCCGCATCCTGTCCGAAGCCCTCCCGCACATGCAGGAGTATGACGACGAAACCATCGTCATCAAATATGGCGGCCATGCCATGGGGGACGAGGACACCGCAAAGGCCTTCGCACGCGACATCGTGCTGCTCGAGCAGACCGCGATCAACCCGGTGGTGGTGCATGGCGGCGGACCGCAAATCGCGACCATGCTCAAGCGGCTCGGCATCGTCTCCGAATTCGCCGCGGGGCTGCGCATTACCGACGCCGCGACCATCGAGATCGTCGAGATGGTGCTGGCAGGCTCGATCAACAAGCAGCTGGTCGGCTATATCAATGAAGCCGGCGGCAAGGCCGTCGGCCTGTGCGGCAAGGACGGCAACATGGTGCGCGCCGTCAAGGCGACCCGTACCATGGTCGATCCCGACAGCCATATCGAGAAGGTGGTCGATCTCGGCTTTGTCGGCGAACCCGACAAGGTCGATCTCACGCTTCTCAACCAGCTGATCGGCTACGAGCTGATCCCGATCCTCGCGCCGCTCGCGACCTCGAAGGACGGCCAGACGTTCAACGTCAACGCCGACACCTTCGCCGGCGCGGTCGCCGGTGCGCTCAAGGCCAAGCGGCTGCTGCTGCTCACCGACGTGCCCGGCGTGCTCGACAAGTCGAAGAAGCTGATTCCGGAATTGTCGGTGAAGGACGCGCGCAAGCTGATCGCCGACGGCACCATTTCGGGCGGCATGATCCCGAAGGTCGAGACCTGCATCTACGCGCTCGAGCAGGGCGTCCAGGGCGTCGTGATCCTCGACGGCAAGGTGCAGCATGCCGTGCTGCTCGAGCTGTTCACCAACCAGGGCACGGGCACGCTGATCCACAAGTGATGGACACGTCCGCCACACAGCCATCTCTCGTCATGCCCGGGCTCGACCCGGGCATCCACGGCGCTCTTTCCGGTGGGGGCAACAACTTGGATGGCCGGGACAGGCCCGGCCATGACGGCGGAGAGAGATGTGGACGAGCGAAGTCCGTCCCGGCCCGCGTCGTGCTCGCCTTGGCTGCCCTCCTTCTTCCGCTTCTCGCCGCATCGTCCCCCGCCCGCGCCGACCTCAAGCTCTGCAACCGCATGAGCTACGTCGTCGAGGCCGCGATCGGCATCGACGAGAAGGCGGCGACCGCGACGCGCGGCTGGTTCCGGCTCGATCCGGCAACCTGCCGCGTGGTGTTGCAGGGCACGCTCACGGCAGACCGCATCCTCCTTCATGCCCGCGCGCTCAGCCTGTATGGCGCCTCGCCGCTCGCCGCGAACGGCAATGACCAGCTGTGCGTGGCATCCGACAATTTCGTCATCGCTGCCGCCCGGCAGTGCCGCACGGGACAGACGCCGGCGGCGTTCACGCAGGTGACGCCGACCAAGACCGATGACGGCACACTGATTGCCTATCTCGCCGAGAGCGCGGAGTATGACGACGAGCAGGCCCGGCTCGCCGGCATCCAGCGGCTGCTCGGCATTGCCGGCTACGACGCCTCGCCGATCGACGGCGTCGACGGGCCGAAGACGCAGGCTGCGCTCGCCGCGTTTCTAAAGAGCCGAGGCCTGTCGTCCGACGTCGTGTCGCAGCCGAGTTTTTTCGCAACCATGGTAGAGGCCGTGCAGACGCCCTCGCCGACCGGGTTGACCTGGTGCAACGACACGCCTCACAAGGTGATGGCGGCGGTCGGCACGGATGACGGTCGCACGGTGGTCAGCCGCGGCTGGTACCGCATCGATGCCGGCAAGTGCCTGCATCCGGACATCACGGGTCAGCCGAAGAAGGTCTACAGCTTCGCCGAAGCGGTCGACGACGAGAACCGCACCATCAAGCTGAAGAACAAGCCGCTGAACTGGGGCGGCCTGGTGCAGCTCTGCACCCGCGAGAACAAGTTCGAGACGTCGGAGCAAGGCGACTGCCCGAGCCGCGGCTTCACCGCGACCGGCTTCACCGCCGTCGACATCACCCGCAGCGGCAAGACGCTGCGCTTTGCGCTGCCGTGATGGGCTCGTCGATGTTGCCCGCAACGCCGCCAAAAACTCAGCCGTCATCCCGGCGAACGCCGGGATCCATAACCACCGGCCGTAATGTGGGCCGCCGGCGTGAGCCATCGTGCCTCAAGATAGATTCCGCGGTATGGGTCCCGGCGTTCGCCGGGACGACGACGGAATATGATGCGCCAGCCGGGCAAAACCGATCGAGGCAACAATGACAAAATCCCCCCGCGCCTTCGATCACGTCGACACCTGGGTGTTCGATCTCGACAACACGCTGTATCCGCATCACGTCAATCTGTGGCAGCAGGTGGATGCGCGGATCGGCGAGTTCGTGTCCAACTGGCTCAAGGTCGATGCGGACGAGGCACGCCGGATTCAAAAGGACTACTACCGCCGTTACGGCACAACGATGCGCGGCATGATGACCGAACATGGCGTGCACGCCGACGACTTCCTGGCCTACGTGCACAAGATCGACCATTCGCCGCTGGAGGCGAACCCGGCGATGGGGGCTGCGATCGAGCAGTTGCCGGGACGCAAGCTGATCCTGACCAACGGCTCGGTCGACCATGTCGACGCCGTGCTGGCGCGGCTCGGCATCGCCGATCATTTCCACGGCGTATTCGACATCAAGGCTGCCGAGTTGACGCCGAAGCCGGCGCGCGAAACTTATGACAAATTCCTGGGGCTGCACGATGTCGATCCGACGCGTGCCGCGATGTTCGAGGACCTCGCGCGCAATCTGGTCGTGCCGCACGACCTCGGCATGACCACGGTGCTGGTGGTGCCCGACGGCACCAAGGAGGTGGTGCGCGAGGATTGGGAGCTGGCGGGGCGCGACGATCCGCATGTCGATCACGTCACGGACGATTTGACCGGGTTCTTGCAGCGGCTTGTCTCCGCGTAGCCAGCTTCGCGTCGTCCCGGACAAGCGGCCGGCTGGCCGGTCATGAGTTGCGACGGCGGTCCGCCAAACTCGGTGTCGTCCCGGGCTTGACCCGGGACCCATAACCACAGGCGGATGAGTGAGGCACGCAAGTGGCTCAGGATGTGCCCATCACATCTCCCTGTGGTTATGGGTCCCGGATCGGCGCTCGCGCGAGAGAGCCTTCGCATGAGCGGACAGCGTGGCGCTCCGCTTGTCCGGGACGACGGCGGAGTGAACTTGACTCGCCTGCCCCAAACTCCGAAAAAGCCGGCCTGCCCCACCCTGCTCGTACATGACCGACCCAGGCGACCCGCCCGGGACCAAGCGAGGATCGATCGATGTCACTGTCCGCCCTGGAATCCACCATCAACAGCGCCTTCGATGCCCGCGACGGCGTCTCGACCTCGACCAAGGGCGAGGTCCGCGACGCCGTGGAGAGCGCGCTGGAGCTGCTCGACAAGGGCGAGGCGCGAGTCGCCGAGCGTGGTTCGGACGGGAAGTGGAGCGTCAACCAGTGGCTGAAGAAGGCCGTGCTGCTGTCGTTCCGCCTCAACGACATGAGCGTGATCCCCGGCGGCCCCGGCCAGGCGTCGTGGTGGGACAAGGTGCCGTCGAAGTTCGAGGGCTGGGGCGAGAACCGTTTTCGCGATGCCGGCTTCCGCGCCGTGCCCGGCGCGATCGTGCGCCGCTCGGCCTTCATCGCCAAGAACGTCGTGCTGATGCCGTCCTTCGTCAATCTCGGCGCCTATGTCGATGAGGCGACCATGGTCGACACCTGGTCGACGGTCGGCTCCTGCGCCCAGATCGGCAAGCGCGTGCACATCTCCGGCGGCGTCGGCATCGGCGGCGTGCTGGAGCCGCTGCAGGCCGGCCCCGTGATCGTCGAGGATGACTGCTTCATCGGCGCGCGTTCGGAGGTCGCCGAGGGCGTCATCGTGCGCAAGGGCGCGGTGCTGGCGATGGGCGTGTTCCTGGGCGCCTCGACCAAGATCGTCGACCGCGAGACCGGCGAGACCTTCGTCGGCGAGGTGCCGGAATACGCGGTGGTGGTGCCGGGCGCACTGCCGGGCAAGCCGATGAAGAACGGCCAGATCGGCCCCTCCACCGCCTGCGCCGTCATCGTCAAGCGCGTCGACGAGCGTACCCGCTCGAAGACGTCGATCAACGAGCTGCTGCGCGACTGATCGAACCACGGCTGCAACCGCAGCGACGAATCTCCGGACCGGCCGCGCCGTCCGGAGATTGCCCATGGATTGGACCTGGTTTCTGTTCCGCTTCGACGGCCGGATCAACCGCGCCAAGCTCTGGCTGTCGCTGCTGGTGATCTTCGGCTGGATGTTGCTCGCCGCCGCGCTGATGGCCGGCGTCAGCAAGCTGCTGGGCGGCCCTGCTGCCGCCAGCCTCAATCTGACGAGCATTTTTGCGGTCCTCGACCCCGACACCTATCGCGGCTTGGCGCGCGCCGATGTCGTGCGGTCGGCGGTCCATGTCGTTCTCACCCCCGTGTTCGCCTGGGTCTTCGCCGCGGGCGCGGTCAAGCGCCTGCATGACCGCGACAAGAGCGGTTGGTGGACGGTGCCGATGTTCGTCGTTCCGGGCCTCGTCGACCAATTCGCCGACCGCCTGCCGGGCACTGTCCTGCCGATGATCCTTGGAGCGATCGCCGCGCTGCTCTCGCTGTGGGGCTTCATCGAATTGTACTGCCTGGCCGGTGACCCCTGGACCAACCGCTTCGGACCGAACCCGTTGCCGAAGACCCGCCCTGGCGGCCAACGCTCCGGCCCGCCGCGCGCAGGATGGGATCAGCACCAGGAGCTGGAATTCACCCCGCAGATCGCCAGCCCGCCGCTGGCGGAAGCGTCAATCGGCAGCACTAGCCCGCCGCCAAACGAGCATGATAAGCGGAGGGCATGACCGATGCCCTCACCATCACCCGCGACCTGATCCGCTGCCCCTCCGTGACCCCGGCCGACGCCGGCGCCCTCGGCGTGCTCGAAGCCCTGCTGAAGGACGCGGGCTTCACGACCCATCGGGTCACTTTTTCGGAAGCCGGCACCGCCGACATCGACAACCTCTACGCCCGCATCGGCACCGAGGGCCCGCACATCACCTTTGCCGGCCATACCGACGTGGTGCCGCCTGGCGATGAGGCGGCATGGAGCCTTGGCGCATTCTCCGGCGAGGTGAAGGACGGCTACATCTACGGCCGCGGCGCCGTGGACATGAAGGGCGGCATTGCCTGCAGCGTGGCGGCTGCGCTCGCCTATCTGCGTGATCACGGCGGCAAGCCGAAGGGCTCGATTTCGTTCCTCATCACCGGCGACGAGGAGGACGTCTCGATCAACGGCACCATCAAGCTGCTGCAATGGGCGGCCGAGCGCGGCGAAAAGTTCGACCATTGCGTGCTGGGTGAGCCGTCCAACCAGGAAGTGATGGGCGACTGCATCAAGATCGGCCGCCGCGGCTCGCAGTCCGGCACGCTGATCGTCGAGGGCAAGCAGGGCCATGTCGCCTATCCGCACCGCGCCTCCAACCCGGTGCCGGACATTTCGCGGCTGATCGTCGCGCTGTCGGACGAGCCGCTGGACCATGGCAGCGCGCAGTTCCAGCCGTCGAACCTCGAATTCACCACCGTCGATGTCGGCAACACCGCCACCAACGTCATCGCGGGAATCGCACGGGCGAAGTTCAACATCCGCTACAATGACTGCCATACGCAGGAGTCGCTGCGCGCGCTGGTCGAGGAGCGGCTGGCGAGGGCCTGCGGCAACCGCATCCGCGCCCATATTGATTGGCTGCCGTCGAACTCCAACGTGTTCCTGACCAAGCCGGGACCGTTCACCGATCTCGCGGTCGCGGCCATCGCGGAGGTGACGGGACGCAGGCCGGAGCTGTCGACCACCGGCGGCACCTCGGACGCGCGCTTCATCTCGAGCTATTGCCCGGTGATCGAGTTCGGCCTGGTCGGCCAGACCATGCACCAGATCGATGAGCGGGCCTCCGTCGCAGACATCGCGACCTTGACCAAGATCTATCGCGGCATCCTCGATCGCTATTTCGCGTAGCCGAGCGCCGCCTTAGTAGTCGACCTTCACCAGATAGAGCCCTTCCGGCGGAGCGACGACGCCACACGCTGCGCGCTTGCGCGCGGCAAGCGCCGCAGCGAGATCGTCGGCACTCCAACGGCCCTGCCCGACCCACACCAGCGAACCGACCATCGAGCGCACCTGGCTGTGCAGGTAGGACCGCGCGGAGGTGATGATCGTGATCGCGTCGCCATCTCTCACGACGTCGAGCTGATCGAGCGTCTTTTCCGGCGACTTGGCCTGACACTCGGTGTCGCGGAAGGTCGTGAAATCATGCTTGCCGATCAGGCGCTGCGCCGCAACGTGCATCGCGTCGGAGTCGAGCCGCTGCGGCACGCGCCAGACGCGGCCGACCTCGAGGGCGAGGTTGGAGCGGCGGTTGACGATACGATAGCGATAGTGCCGCTTGCGCGCGGAGAAGCGCGCTTCGAACGTGTCGGGCACGATTTCGGCGTCGAGCACCGCGACGGGATTGGGCCGCAGATGCGCGTTGAGCGCATCGCGCAATTTGTCGGGCCGAAATTCCTTGTCGATGTCGCAATGCGCGACTTGTCCGGTGGCGTGGACGCCGGCATCGGTGCGGCCGGAACCGTGCACGCGCGTGGGCACGCCGCAGGTCGCCTGCACCGCCGCTTCCAGCGCGCCCTGCACCGACGGCAGCGTCTCCTGCAACTGCCAGCCGCAGAAGGGAGTGCCGTCGTATTCGATGGTGAGCTTGTAGCGGGGCATCGCCTCGATCGCATGTGGCCGTCATTGCCGGGCTTGACCCGGCAATCCATCCAGGAACGAAACTTGTTCGCGAGATGGATGCGCGGGTCAAGCCCGCGCATGACGAGCTGAAATGGTCAGCCGAAGCGCAGGCCCGGCGCGACAGACGTGCCGCGCAGGAAATCCGCGGCCTTCATCGGGCCCTTGCCGGCGCGCTGCAACTCGGTGATGCGGATCGCGCCGCCGGCGCAGGCGATGGTGAGGTGATCGTCGAGGACGGTGCCCGGCTCACCCGCGCCGTCGGCCAGCGCGCAGCGCAGGATCTTCAGGCGCACCGCCTCGCCGTCCAACACGACCTCGCTCCAGGCGCCGGGGAACGGCGACAGGCCGTGGATGTGACGCAGCACGGCGTGCGCCGGCTTCGCCCAGTCGATCCGCGCCTCGGCCTTGTCGATCTTGGCGGCGTAGGTCACGCCGTCCTCGGCCTGCCTGGTGAGCGTCAGTCCGCCGCGCTCCAGCGCCGCCATCGCGCGGACCATCAGGTCGGCGCCGATGCGGGACAGCTTGTCGTGCAGATCCGACGCCGTCATCGCATCCGTAATCGGCAACCGCTCGGCCATCGCGACGTCGCCCGTATCGAGCCCGACGTCCATCTTCATCACCATCACGCCGCTCTCGGCATCGCCCGCCATGATGGCGCGATTGATCGGCGCGGCGCCGCGCCAGCGCGGCAGCAGCGAGGCATGCAGGTTGTAGCAGCCGAGTTTTGGCGTATCGAGAATCGCCTGCGGCAGGATCATGCCGTAGGCCACGACGACGGCGGCATCAGCCTGGTGCGCGCGGAATTCGGCCAATGCCTCGTCGGTCTTCAGCGTCTTCGGGGTGAGCACGGGGATGCCGAGCCGGCGCGCCTCGGTCTCGATCGGCGTCGGCTGCAGCGCCAGGCCACGACGGCCACCGGGCTTCGGCGCACGCGTGTAGACGGCCACGATCTCGTGGCCGTGGCCGGCCAGCTCGAGCAGAGTGGGCACGGCGAAATCCGGCGTGCCCATGAAGATCAGGCGAAGCGGCATGTGGTCTAAGACCCTGCAAAGCCTCTACTCCGCTGTCATGGCCGGGCTTGTCCCGGCCATCCACGTCGCAATGCCAGCGCGAGAGGCAAGACGTGGATGCCCGGGTCAGGCCCGGGCATGACGAAGGAGAGAGTTGATCGTTACTCGCCCGCGCGCTTGGCGGCCTTGGTGAACTTCTTCATGACGCGGTCGCGCTTGAGCTTCGACAGGTAGTCGATGAACAGCACGCCGTTGAGATGGTCGATCTCGTGCTGGATGCAGGTGGCGTAGAGCCCCTCGGCATCCTCCTCGCGGACCACGCCGTCGAGATCGGTGAAGCGCACGCGCACCCGCGCCGGCCGCTCGACCTCCTCGTAATATTCGGGGATCGACAGGCAGCCTTCCTCATAGACCGACAGCTCATCTGACTTGGCGATGATCTCGGGATTGATGAACACCCGCGGCTCGCGCTTGGTCTCGCCGCCGGAGTCAGGCTTGGCCAGATCCATGGTGATGACGCGCACGGGTTGCGCGACCTGGATCGCCGCCAGCCCGATGCCGGGGGCGTCGTACATGGTCTGAAACATGTCGTCGACCAGCTGCCGGATGTCCGGCGTGACCTTCTCGACAGGCTTGGACACCAGCCGGAGCTGCCGGTCCGGCAGGATGATGATTTCTCTTAAGGACATGGCGCGCGATTTAAGCCCCGGAACAGGCGCGGTCAATGTGAGGACGCGCGGTTAAGAGTTCGCTAACCATGAATTTCAACGTCTCGTTAACCATGCTTCTTAACCCGCCCTTAACCATAAATGTTCTCTCTTCGTTCGCGACGCTTTGCGAATCGGATAGACGGGGGTGATGACCGCCAGCCAATCGCTGAATTCTGCGCTCAATCCTGTCGTCGTCATGGTCGGCGACCTGCCCGTGCGCGCCAGCGACGCGCTGATCGGGTTTGGCGTGCTGGTGCTGCTGCTGCTCGTGATGATCGGCCTGGCGGTGGCCCGCTCCGGACGGCGGAGCGCGGAGCTTGCCGCCCAGCAGGCGATGCGCACCGAGGAGATCGAACAGCGGTTCGGCGAAATGATCCGGGTGCAGAGCGAGGCCTCCGGCCGGGTCGACGCCATGGCGCAACTGCTCGCCGGCCGGCAGGTGGATCTCGCCCGCAGCGTCAACGAGCGGCTCGACGCCGTCACCCATCGCGTCGGCCAGTCGATGGAGCAGACCACGCGGCACACTATGGATAGCTTGCGCGTCCTGCACGAACGGCTCGGCATCATCGACAATGCGCACCGCGATCTCAGCGAGCTGACCACACAGGTCGCGACCTTGCGCGACGTGCTCGCCAACAAACAGTCGCGCGGCGCCTTCGGCCAGGCACGGATGGAGGCGATCGTGCAGGACGGGCTGCCGAAGGGCAGCTACGCGTTCCAGTACACGCTCGCCAGCGGCAAGCGGCCGGACTGCGTCGTGTTCCTGCCCGACGCCAGACCGCTGTGCATCGACGCCAAGTTTCCGCTGGAGGCCGTCACGGCGCTGCACGATGCGGAGACGGACGAAGAGAAGCGCGCGGCTGCGCAGCGCCTGCGCACCGATGTGCTGCGGCACGTCAACGACATTGCCGAGAAGTATCTCGTGGTCGGCGAGACGCAGGACACCGCGCTGATGTTCGTGCCGTCGGAGTCTGTTTATGCCGAGATCCATGACGGCTTCGACGACGTCATCCAGAAGGCCTATCGCGCCCGTGTCGTGCTGGTGTCACCATCGCTTTTGATGCTGGCGATCCAGGTCATGCAGCAGATCATGAAGGACGCCCGCATCCGCGACGCTGCCGACCAGATCCGCAACGAGGTGATCCATCTCGGCGACGATCTCGGCCGCCTGCGCGAGCGCGTACTCAAGCTGCAGAAGCATTTCGGCGACGTCGGCGAGGACATCCGCCAGATCCTGATCTCCGCCGACAAGATCGAGAAGCGCGCGGCGCGGATCGAGGAGCTCGATTTCAGCAAGCAGGATGCGGCGATGGACTCGCCGCGGATCGCGCCGGGCACGGGTGCGACGCCGGATCTGTTTCCGTTGGCGGGGCGGATGCAGGCGGGGGAGTGAGAGCGATCTGCTGTTATTGCAAGTGGCGGCAAATCCAACAACACTGTCATCGCCCGGCTTGACCGGGCGATCCAGTATCCCAGAGGCGTCCGATGGGTACGCGCTCGTACTACGTCTACATACTCGCCAGCCACATCGGCGGCACCTTGTACATCGGCGTGACCAATGATCCGGTTCGACGGGTCGCCGAGCACAGATCCAACCTCTCCGACAGCTTCACCAAGCGCTACGGCGTGACCCGACTCGTCTACTTCGAAGTCTTTGAACAGATCGAGCAAGCCATTCATCGCGAGAAGCGACTCAAGAAGTGGCAGCGGGACTGGAAGATCTCCTTGATCGAAAAGGACAGCCCGGACTGGAACGATCTCTATCCGCAGATCGCGGGAGGCGATGGATAGGCCTCTGGGATACTAGATCGCCCGGTCAAGCCGGGCGATGACAGCTGAGCTTGTGGCACCAGCGGAATCTGCTACCACCTGCGTATGACAGCACCCGAGGCTTCTTCCCACGATATCGCGACCAGCGCTGCGCCCGGCCCGGCCAACCCTGCCCCGCCGACCTGGCGCGAGAGCATGGCCGTCTATCTGCAGCCGCGCGTGCTCGTGGTGCTGTTCCTCGGCTTCTCCTCGGGCCTGCCGCTGGCGCTGTCCGGCTCGACCTTGCAGATCTGGATGCGCGAGCTCGGCGTCGATCTCGGCACGATCGGGCTGTTCGCCCTGGTCGGCACGCCCTACACCTTGAAGTTCCTGTGGGCGCCGCTGGTCGACGCGCTGCATGTGCCGCTGCTGACGCGCGCGTTCGGACGGCGCCGCGGCTGGCTGGTGTTCGCGCAGATGCTGCTGATCGGTGCGATCCTGTTGCTGGCGCTGACCGACCCGGCGCATGCGCCATTCATGGTGGCGCTGGCCGCGCTGCTGGTCGCGGCGACGTCGTCGACCCAGGACATCGTTGTCGACGCCTTTCGCGTGGAGAGCCTGCCGGAGAGCGAGCAGGCCGCCGGCATGGCGTCCTACGTCGCCGCCTATCGGATCGGCATGCTGGTCTCGACCGCCGGCGCGCTCGTCGTGGTCAGCGCATTCGAGAACGCAGGGCTGTCGCGTCCGTCGTCCTGGATGTGGGGCTACGTCGTCATGGCAGCCCTGGTGCTGATCGGCACCATCACCGCATTGGCGGCGACAGAACCAGCGCAGTCGAAGCAGGCCGAGGCCGAGATGAGCGCGGACACTGCGCTCACACGCGTGATGCATGCGGCCAGCGGTGCCTTCCTCGAATTCCTCGGCCGCCGGGACGCGCTGGCCGCGCTCGCCTTCGTCGTGCTGTTCAAGTTCACCGACGCCTTCTCCGGCACGATGACCGCGCCGTTCGTCATCGATCTCGGCTTCACCAAGGTCGACTACGCCGCGATCGTCAAAGGCGTCGGCCTCGCCGCCACGCTCGCCGGCGGCTTTGCCGGCGGCTTCGTCGCGCGGCGCTATTCGCTTGCGACAAGTCTCTGGATCGGCGGCGTGATGCAGGCGCTCGCCAATTTGTCGTTCTCCTGGCTCGCGGTGGTCGGCGTCAATCAATGGGCCCTGGCGCTGGCGATCTCGGCGGAGAATTTCACCAGCGCGATCGGCACGGTGATCTTCGTCGCCTATCTCTCGGCGCTGTGCCAGAACCCGCTGCACACCGCGACCCAATATGCGCTGCTCACCGCGCTGGCCGCGGTCGGGCGCACCTATCTGTCGTCAGGCGCCGGCTACGTGGCGAAGGCGACGGGCTGGCCGCTGTTCTTCGTGATCTGCGTATTGGTGGCGATCCCGAGTCTCGTGCTGCTCGCCTGGCTGCAGCGGCGCGGACATTTCGAGGGTTTGCAGACCCGCGTTTGAGCTAGCGCTTGAGTTCTTGTCGAACCTTGTCGTTGAGGCGCTCGAACTCCGCAACGACGGCGTCACAGGCCGGCTTCGCGGCCTCGCAGCGAACGTCCATATCGATGAACACCTCATCGCCCTTCTGCACCATGCGGCGGCGAACCGCGGTGGGATAGGCCGCGTGATCTTGCGGCGGAAACGACCAGACCGCTCGCGCGTCGGCGTCCTCGAAGATGGTCCAGCCGGATCGCGTAGAACTCTTGATCCCCGGCTTGGCCCGCAGGCCGGCCATGGCGGCAGCAACATCCGGATAGCCGAGATCGACCTTGGCGACTTCCTCGGACACTGCCGCCGAGATTGTCGCGAGTGTAGCTGTAACGAACACCAATCCGACCTTCACCGGCACCCCCCAAGCGATACACACCGGACAAATACGCGGTGCTATTGTAAGGGAATTTAGCCGAGGATCACCGCTTCACCAAGCTCCACTTCGTCACCACCGCCTCGGTCATCTGCCCCGCATCCTGTGCGCAGGCGATCTCGTCGACCTTGATGGCGATCTGCTTGCCGAGCAGGCCCTTGAGCTGCGAGGCCTGCGCCGGGGTGGCGGTGACGAGCTGGAACGTCTCTGGGCCGGTCTCGAGGTTGCACAGCCCGCTTGGCGGCGGCAGGCGGCGCGGCTCGCTCGTGATCTGATAGGCAGCGGAGGGCTGGCCCGGCTTGGCGGCCTTCAGCTTCAGCGCGGTCAATTCGCCCGACAGCACGTCGCCCATATTGAGCGGACGCCCTGCCTTCTGCGGCGCCTCACCCTGCTGCGCCAACACGGATGGCGCCGAGAGTGCCACGCAAATTGCGCCCAAAGCCAGCCGTTTGCCGAATCCGCGTTTCGTCATCATTCACTTCCGTCTGTGCTTAGAACAAGGTCCGCTGCCGCATCGCGGCCGAGAGCGTGCCTTCGTCGAGATAGTCGAGCTCGCCGCCGACGGGCACGCCATGTGCCAGCCGCGTGACCTTGACGTTCGCCTCCTGCAGGAGGTCGGTGATGTAGTGCGCCGTGGTCTGGCCATCGACCGTCGCGTTCAGGGCCAGGATGATCTCCTGCACCTCCGGTGCATGGGCTCGCTGCACCAGCGCGTCGATGGTGAGATCCTGCGGCCCGACGCCGTCGAGCGGCGACAGCGTGCCGCCGAGCACGTGATAGCGGCCGTTCGAGGCCTTGGCGCGCTCCAGCGCCCAGAGGTCGGCGACATCGGCCACGACCACGATCATCGCGGGATCGCGCCGCGGATCGGTGCACACCGTGCACGGGCTCTGGGTGTCGATGTTGCCGCAGGTCTTGCAGACCTGGATGCGCTCGATCGCGACCTGCAGCGCCGACGCCAGCGGCACCATCAGCGCCTCGCGCTTCTTGATCAGATGCAGCGCGGCACGTCGCGCCGAGCGCGGCCCAAGGCCGGGCAGGCGCGCAAGCAGCTGGATCAGGCGTTCGATCTCGGGACCGGCGACGGCCATCAGTTCACGACGATCATCGCGCGGACTAACCGAAGCCGAAGCCCGGCGGCAGGCCGAGCTTGCCGGTGATGGCCTGCATCTTCTCCTGCATCGCGGCTTCCGCCTTGCGGCGCGCGTCGCCATGCGCGGTGACCAGCAGATCCTCCAGGATCTCGGCCTCCTCCGGCTTCAACAGCGACGGATCGATCTTGACCGACTTCACGTCCATCTTGGCGGTCATTCGGACCGCGACGAGGCCGCCGCCCGAAATGCCCTCGACCTCGACGTTGCCGAGCTCCGCCTGCATCTCCTGCATCTTGGTTTGCAGTTGCGCCGCCTGTTTCATCATGCCGAGAAAGTCAGCCATCGGAGCACCTCATCATCAGGCCCTTCATGTTGAGCATCATCTTTCGGAAAACCGGTTTCCACTCGTCCGGATCATGCTCTAGAAATCATCATCATTCTCGGACTCGTCAGGAGGCTCGACAGCACTGGCGTCCGATTCGGGCGGCTCGGGGGCGAGCCGGCGCACTTCGATCACCTTGGTACCCGGGAACCGTGCCAGGACCTCCTGCACGCGCGGATCGGCTTCCGCAGCTGCCTCGCGCTCGCTCTTGGCGCGCAGGTTCTGCTCGCGCAAGGTCGCCTGGCCCTGCTCATTGGAGACGATCACGGTCCAGCGCCGGCCGGTCCAGTCCTCGAGCTTACGCCCGAGGTCCGAGACAAGCGATCGCTGCGCCGTCCGTTCCAGCGCAATCTCCAGACGGCCCTCCTCGAAGCGGACCAGCCGCACGTCCATCTCGAGCGCGCTCTTGGTGATCAGATCGCGATTCTTGCCGGCAAGCGCAACGAGCTCCTGGAAGCTTCCCAGCCGCAGTGCCGGCTGGTCCTGTGACGCCGGCGACGGCTGCGACGCCATGGCATGCGGCCTCATCCCGCCGCCGACAGCGGCAAGCGTTGGGCCCTGCGCACGCGCTGCCTGCATCGGCGCCGAACCCATCGCCGGCGGAGCTCCCGCGCTCATGCTCGGCGCCGGTGCAGGACGCGAACCGCCGCCATTGGTGACGACCGGCGATCCCCCGCCGTTCTGCTCGATCATCCGAATCGCTTCGTCGGGTGTCGGCAGGTCAGCAGCATAGGCGATACGGACCAGCACCATCTCGGCGGCAGCCGCGGGCCGCGTCGCGCTTTGCGTCTCGGCGATGCCCTTGAGCAGCATCTGCCACATCCGCGACAGCACTCGCATCGACAGCTTGGTGGCGAAGTCGCGCGCCCGCAGCCGTTCGGTCTCGCTGAAGGCGACGTTGTCGGCGGTGGCCGGCACGACTTTCACGCGGGTGACGAAGTTCACGAACTCGGCGAGATCCGACAGCACGACCACCGGATCAGCACCCACATCGTACTGCTCGCGAAATTCCTTGAACGCCGCGGCGATGTCGCCGCTGGCGAGATGGTGGAACAGGTCGATGACGCGGGTGCGATCGGCGAGACCCAGCATCTGCCGGACATCATCGGCGCGCACCTCGCCCGCGCTGTGCGCGATCGCCTGATCGAGCAGCGACAGCGAATCGCGCACCGAGCCTTCGGCGGCGCGCGCAATGATGCCGAGCGCCTCGGGCTCGATCGTCACGCCCTCTTTCGTCGCGATGCCGGCCAGATGCTTCATCAGCACGTCGGCCTCGACCCGGCGCAGATCGAAGCGCTGGCAGCGCGACAGCACCGTCACCGGGACCTTCCGGATCTCGGTGGTCGCGAACACGAATTTGGCGTGCTCCGGCGGCTCCTCCAGTGTCTTGAGGAAGGCGTTGAACGCCGCCGTCGACAGCATGTGGACTTCGTCGATGATGTAGACCTTGTAGCGCGCGCTGGCCGGCGCATAGCGGACGCTGTCATTGATCTGGCGGACGTCGTCGACGCCGGTATGCGACGCCGCGTCCATCTCCAGAATGTCCATATGCCGGCTTTCCATGATCGCCTGGCAATGGGTGCCGAGCACCGGCATGTGGATGGTCGGGCCCTTCACGGAGCCGTCGGGCAGCTCGTAATTGAGGGCACGAGCGAGGATGCGGGCGGTGGTGGTCTTGCCCACGCCGCGGACGCCGGTGAGGATCCAGGCCTGCGGGATGCGGCCGGTCTCGAACGCGTTCGAGACCGTGCGCACCACGGCCTCCTGGCCGATCAGATCCGCGAAGCTGGAGGGGCGGTATTTGCGCGCCAGAACCCGGTAGGGCTTGGCGGGAGCGTCGGCGCTGTCGGGCGGAACGGGTGGGGCGCCAGCGTCAGTCATCGAGCGATCCGCAAGTGAGTATTCAAGGCCGGCATCGATCGCGGTCGCCGACGCAATCAGCCTCGACGCAATCAGCCGGAGCGCGGTCGAGCGCCCGCTTGCGCGGGGTCCCCGCCATCTTTGCGCGATTCGCTCGAGAAAACAGGTAGGAGACTGACGAGCGACCCGATCCGGACCTCGTTAGGGCTGCTTCCTTCCGGACCTGACCCGGTTGGCGAGTGGCTCGTCCACCGCCAATCTCCCGCCGCCTATTTGGGGCCAAACCGTCCGGAAAGCAAGCGCGAGCTTCGCCGGTCCGCTCCCCCGCCCTGCGGGCTTGTGCCACAGCTTGGAAAGGCTTTAGGTGCCGTCCGACTCCCCCGCCAGACCGTCTGCCAGGAACCGCCGCATGCCCGAATCAGCCTGGTCGCTGCATCCGCAGCTTGCGAAGGACACGATCGATATCGGTGACCTGCCGCTGTCGCGCGTGCTGGTGATCAAGGACGCCAATTATCCCTGGCTGCTGCTTGTGCCGCGGCGCGAGGGCGCCGTCGAGATCATCGATCTCGACGAGGTCGCCCAGGCTCAGTTGATGACCGAGATGACGCGGGTGTCGCGCGCGGTCAAGGAGATCACCAAATGCGACAAGCTCAATGTCGCCGCGCTCGGCAACATGGTGCCGCAGCTGCACATCCACATCATCGCGCGCCGTACCAGTGACGTCGCCTGGCCGCGCCCCGTCTGGGGCGTCGCGGCGCCGGTGCCGCACGACGCGCAGGAGGTTGAGAGTTTCATCAGCGCCATCAGGCGCAAGATCTGGCTAGGGTGAGAGATGTCGCCATTCGACTTGTTTCCGTTGGGCAAGCCGGCCTTCGTCGGTCATCCGATCGATCGCGCCGCGCATCTGCGTTTTTCTGACGACAAGCTGATCGCCTTCGAGAGCAGGTCGTCGACGCGCGCCTATGTCGTGCATCGCGATTCGCTGGTCTTGAAGCGTGACGGCGACCAGCTGCGCGCACTGCTGTCGATCGACGAGGCGCTCAAGGTCGGCGCCAATCCCGGGACGATCTTCCTCGGCCTGCTCGATGGCGAAGCCGTGTTCGGCATGGGCATCTCGCCGGCCGCGGTGGAGAAGCTCGCCGGCCGTGAGGACGTCTCGGTCACCGAGCTGCGCGGCATGGCGATGCAGGGCGCGATCCCGGTCGACCAGCTCGCGACCATCGCGATGGCCAAGTCCATGGTGTCCTGGCATCAGCGCCACGGCTTCTGCGCCAACTGCGGCGCCAAAACCGCGATGCGCGAGGGCGGCTGGAAGCGCGAATGTCCGAGCTGCAAGACTGAGCATTTCCCGCGCACCGATCCGGTGGTGATCTCGCTGGTCGCCTCCGGCGACAAGTGCCTGCTCGGCCGGCAGAAGCAGTTTCCGGCCGGCATGTATTCCTGCCTCGCCGGCTTCGTCGAGGCAGCCGAGACCATCGAGGATGCGGTGCGCCGCGAGGTGTTCGAGGAATCCGGCATCCGCTGCGCCGATGTGACCTATTACATGACCCAGCCCTGGCCTTATCCGTCGTCGCTGATGATCGGCTGCAGCGCTCGGGCGCTGAACGAGGACATCGTCATCGACCGCAATGAGCTCGAGGACGTCCGCTGGTTCAGCCGTGACGAGGCCCGGCTGATGCTGCAGCGACAGCATCCGGAGGGGCTGGCAGGCCCGCACCCGTTCGCGATTGCCCATCATCTGGTCGGCCGCTGGCTCAAGGACGGCGTCTAACGGCACCTAAACACCATCTCCGCGTGAAATCACCTCCTCGGCAGACCGCACCGGGGGTGTGAACGACCGATCCTTGTCTTGGAACGATTTTCTCTATATGAGTGTTTCCCGACCTTCATATGGAACAAATTTCTCCATGTCCGACGTCTCCGCCCAGAGCCCCGAAGCCAACCGTCGGCTCGACGCCATCGACCGCAAGATCCTGATGGTCCTGCAGGAGGACGCCTCGCTGTCGGTCGCCGAGATCGGCGACCGGGTCGGACTGTCCTCGACACCGTGCTGGAAGCGCATCCAGCGGCTGGAGGCCGATGGCGTGATCCTCCGCCGGGTGGCTCTCGTCGATCAGAACAAGATCGGACTCGGCATCTCCGTGTTCGTCTCGGTGGAGAGCGCCGACCATTCCGAGGCTTGGCTGCGCAAATTCGCCGAGGCCGTCAGCTCCATGCCGGAGGTGATGGAGTTCTATCGCATGGCCGGCGACGTCGATTACATGCTGCGTGTGGTCGTTGCCGACATGCAGAGCTACGACGTGTTCTACAAGAAGCTGATCAGCGCGGTGCCGCTCAAGAACGTCACGTCGCGCTTCGCGATGGAGAAGATCAAGTCGGTAACGGCACTTCCGGTGCCGCCGGTCTAGGTCAGCCGCACGTTCCGGCCGACCTTCGCCTCGCTTTCCAGATCGTTTCCCGTCATCGTTTACCGGAAGTTATCTCCATCCATCTATCTTCAGATGCGATGGTGTCCGGTGCAACCATACCTTCGTCGTCGCGCGCCTGGCTGAATGCAATCGCCCTTTTGATCGCGAGCTTCGTCGGGGTGGCAGCGCTGTCGCTGCAGGTGCATCCCGGACGCGAGATCGTGGCCGTCGCCTTTCCACCCTGGTGGAGCGCGCAACAGACGATGCTGGCTGCAGCATCGGCTGACGCCGCTCTCGTGCGCACGACGAGCCTATCGTCGCTGCTGGTGGTCCGGCCCGGTGATCAGGAGGGCTTGGCGCGGCTGCGCAAGGCAGGAGCCTGGCTCGTCATCGACCCGCAGGCAATCTCGGCCTGCTTTTCACAATGATCGATATTGGGGGATGGGAATGACCGGCGAGACTGACGACCTGGCGCTTCTCCGTGCTACCACCAGCAAGCTTCTGCTGGCGGTGCTCTGGATTCACGTTCCGCTCGCCCTCATCATCGGCCTGTCGCGCGGCGACTGGATGATGCCGACCATGATGATGGTCGCCTTGGCGCTGGCCGCGACGCTGTCCTGGCGCAGCGCCGGCGACAGCCTGTCGACGCAGCTCACGGTCGCCGTGGCCCTCATGGGCGGCGTGTCCGTGCTCGTCTACCAGATGTCCGGTCATGCATGGCAGATCGACATGCACATGTACTTCTTCGCCGCGCTGGCCTGTCTCGTCGCCTATTGCGACTACCGGCCCATTGTCGCCGGCACCGTTGCCGTCGCGCTTCACCATCTGGTTCTCAATTTCGTCTTTCCTGCCGCCATCTACCCCGGCGGTGCCGATTTCGGCCGCGTCGTGCTGCACGCGATCATCCTCCTGATCGAGGCCGGCGTTCTCGTCGCGCTCGCGCTCAAACTGACACAGCTGTTCGAAACCAGCATGCGCATGACCGCAGAAGCCAACGCAGCGATGGCCGCCGAAGCACGCGCGAATGCCGAACGGCTCGAGGCCGAGCAGCGCGCCAAGGATCAGGGCGATGTTGCCCGGCGCGCGCTCGCCGAAGGCTTCGAGCGCAAGATCGGCGGCATCGTCGAGGCCGTGGCGGTTGCTGCCAACGACGTGCAGACGTTGGTGTCGTCGATGAGTCGGAGCAGTGCGGAGGCCTCGCGTCAGACGTCGGCCGCGGCCCACGCCTCGCAGCGGGCATCGTCCAACGTCGAGACGGTCGCGGCCGCGACCGAAGAGCTGACGGCTTCCATCGGCAGCATTTCCCAGCAGGTGACCCGCTCGGCGGAGATCGCCGCGAAGGCCGCCGAGGAGGCGCGCCGCACCAACAGCGTGGTCGAAAGCCTGGCCGCGGGCACGCAGAAGATCGGCGAGGTGGTGACGCTGATTCAGACGATCGCCAGCCAGACCAACCTGCTGGCGCTGAACGCCACCATCGAGGCCGCCCGCGCCGGCGAGCACGGCAAGGGCTTCGCGGTGGTCGCCAGCGAAGTGAAGGCGCTGGCCAATCAGACCGCCAAGGCCACCGAGGAAATCTCAAGCCAGGTACAGAGCATCCAGACCGCCACGGGGGACGCCGTCAGCGCCATCCAGATGATCGGCGGCACGATCGCCGAGATCGATGGCATCTCCAAGGAAATCGCGACCGCCGTGGAACAGCAGGGCCTCGCGACAGGTGAGATCTCCGGCAATGTGCAGCAGGCCTCCGAAGGCACGCGGTTGGTCAGCCAGAGCATGGGCACCGTGACCCAGGCGTCCGACGAGACCGGCAGCGCGGCGTCCCGGCTCCTGGAATCGGCGAACGGATTGTCTTCCCAATCGGCCCGGCTGAAATCCGAGGTCGATCAGTTCCTCAATTCATTGCGGGCCGCATAGCTTGCCCGGCTTGTCGGACCAGCGCGAGCATGCCTCCTCGGTGGACATGCTCGCGCTTCCCGTCAGATCGTCTGATTGTAGGCTCCGACTTCGGGATGGGTCCGCAGGACGACGTTGACCGCCTCGAACATGTCGTGCATCCGCTGCTCCGACACCGGGCTTTCGACCACCACGACGAGCTCCGGCTTGTTGGATGACGCCCGGACCAGGCACCAGCTGCCGTCCTCGACCGTGACGCGCACGCCGTTGACGGTGACGAGATCGCGGATCGGTTGCCCCGCGACCCTGCCGCCCTGCTGCTGCAACGTCTGGAAGTGCTTCACGACGGCGTCGACGACGCCGTATTTGACCTCGTCGCCGCAATGCGGCGACATCGTCGGCGACGACCAGGTCTTCGGCAACGCCTCCTTCAGATCGGCCATCGACTTGCCCGGCGCGCGGTCGAGCATCTCGCAGATCGCGATCGCGGACACCAGACCGTCGTCGTAACCGCGGCCGAACGGACGATTAAAGAAGAAGTGGCCGGACTTCTCGAAACCCGCGAGTGCGCCGAGCTCGTTGGTCCGACGCTTCATGTAGGAATGACCGGTCTTCCAATACGCGGTCTTCGCGCCCTGCGCCTGCAGCACCGGATCCGTCATGAACAGCCCGGTCGATTTCACGTCGACGACGAACTGCGCGTCCTTGTGAATCGCCGACATGTCGCGCGCCAGCATCACGCCGACCTTGTCGGCGAAGATCTCCTCGCCGGTGTTGTCGACCACGCCGCAGCGGTCGCCGTCGCCGTCGAAGCCAAGGCCGACATCGGCCTCGTGCGCCAGCACGGCGTCGCGGATGGCGTGCAGCATCTCCATGTCTTCGGGATTGGGATTGTATTTCGGGAAGGTGTGATCGAGCTCGGTATCGAGCGGGATCACCTCGCAGCCGATCGCCTCCAGTACCTGCGGCGCGAACGCGCCGGCGGTGCCGTTGCCGCAGGCGGCGACGACCTTGAGCCTGCGCTTCAGCTTGGGCCGCTTGGTGAGGTCGGCGATGTAGCGCGCCGGATAGTTTTCGTGGAACTGATAGGAGCCGCCGCTGCCGTTCTTGAACTCGGCATTGAGCACGATCTCCTTGAGCCGGGTCATCTCCTCCGGACCGAAGGTGAGCGGCCGGTTGGCGCCCATTTTGACGCCGGTCCAGCCATTGTCGTTGTGCGAGGCGGTCACCATGGCCACGCAGGGCACGTCGAGATCGAACTGCGCGAAATAGGCCATCGGCGTCACGGCGAGGCCGATGTCGTGCACCTTGCAGCCCGCAGCCATCAGGCCTGAGATCAGCGCATATTTGATCGAGGCGGAGTAGCCGCGGAAATCGTGACCCGTCACGATCTCCTGCTTCACGCCCCGTTCGGCGATCAGCGCGCCCAGCCCCATGCCGAGCGCCTGAACCCCCATCAGGTTGATTTCCTTGTTGAACAGCCAGCGCGCGTCATATTCGCGGAAGCCCGTCGGCTTCACCATCGGTTCGGATTCGAAGGCGTAGGTATTGGGGAGCAGGACCGGCTTCGGCTTGGGAAACATCGGGAGGGGGCCTCGGGAAAATCACATCAATGGAAGAATACGGTCGTGCCGCGCACGACGTCATCGGACAATGGCAGAAGGCAGATGAATGCAGGCAACAATCAGGCAGGCCCGCTTTGCCCGCTCGATCACCGAGCTTGCCGGTATATGGGGGCCATCAATGCATCAACCAAGATGCAGGCGAGCGAAGCCCTACTGCTCCAGTACCATCTGGCCGTTGGCATAGGCGAAGCGCTTCAGCTTCGACAGGAAGGACAGGCCGAGCAGGTTCTCCGACAGCGCCGCGTCGGGCAGCACCAGGGCGTCGACGTCGCGCACGATGAGCTCGCCGACTTCGACCATCGCAAGCTTGGCCCGCGCCGCCTTCACGGTCCCGTTCGCCGTGGTCACGGTCGCAATGTAGTCGCCGCGCGCCGGGCGCAGGCCGAAACGCGCGGCCGAGCTCTCGTTGAGGGCCACCATCGAGGCGCCGGTGTCGATCATGAAACTGATGCGTTGGCCGTCGATCCGGCCATCGGCGCGGAAATGGCCGCGGCGGTCGGTCGGGACGCTGAGGCTGCGCTGGCCGGCTGCGGAGGTGTCCACTGCCGCGCTGCGCACGGAGGTGGTGGCAGACGCCGGCGCCGGCGTCAGGCGATCGGCCAGTTGCGCCATGAAGGTGCCGAGGCCGACGAGAACGGCCGCGAAGATCATTATGTTACGCATCACGCAACGCCCGACTTTACCCAGCAACCGACTTGACCATGAAAGCCGCTGACGGGCGACTGAAGCGGAACGGCTGCCGTTGCCATTTTGGCGAAAACGATGAGCGAACCGTTAACGACGATGACGCAGACGGTATAATTTGCATCGGCTACGTGCCCCGCGGCTTGGCCCGCCGGGTCGGCAGCGCATTGGCGGGATCCTCCGGCCACGGGTGGCGCGGGTAGCGGCCGCGCAGGTCGGTGCGCACGGCGGCGTAGGAACCGCGCCAGAAGCCAGGCAGATCGCGCGTCACCTGCACCGGCCGCTGTGCTGGCGACAGCAGCTCCAGAACGAGCGGCACCGCGCCGCGGGCGATCGACGGATGCACGTTCAGCCCGAACAGCTCCTGCAGCCGCACCGCGATGGTCGGGCCCTGCTCGGCCTCGTAATCGATGGCCAGCATGGTGCCGGTCGGCGCTTCGAAATGCGTGGGCGCCTCCTTGTCGAGCCGCGCGCGCAGGTCCCAGGGCAGCAGCGCCATCACCGCATCCGAGACGTCGCCGGGTGAGATCTCTTTGAGCGCGGTCTTGTCGGCCAGCAGCGGCACCAGCCAGTCCTCGCGCCGCGCGCTCAGGCCCGCGTCCGACAGATCCGGCCAGCTGTCGCCTTCCGCCTTGCGCAGGAACGTGACCCGGTCGCGCCACTGCTTGGCAGCCTTCGACCAGGGCAGCCGGTCGAGGCCGGCGGCGCAGATGCCGTCGGCGAAGATGCGCGCGGTCTCCTCCGACGGCGTCAGCGCGACCGGCGCATCGGCCATGGTGATGGCATGCAGCTTGCGCCGACGGCGCGCCCGCAGCGCCATCGCGTTGGGGTCGAAGCTGACCTCGTCCCTGGCTTCGATGTGCGCAGCGAAGTGGCGCTCGATGTCCTCGATGGCGAGCGGCGCCGCCAGCAGGATGCGGCCGCTCGCGGCCGTCCCGGTCAGCTCGCCGACGGCGATATAGGGCAGGCGCGCCAGCGACGACGTCTGCTCGACCGCGGCGCCGCGGCCGTTGGCGAGCACGAAGCTGCCATTGCCGCGGTTGCGCGCGACACGGTCGGGGAAGGCGAAGGCGAGCATCAGGCCGGTCGTCAACTCCCCTGCCCCTCGCGACGAGGATGCGGTGCCGACCTGCTGCGCCCAGCGCCGCGCCAGATCGCGCGCGCTCTGCGCCCGCGGCGAGCGATCACGGCGGAACTGGTCGAGACGCACCTCGAGATCGACGCTGTCGCCGCCGAGCCCACGCTCGGTCAGGATCGCGGCGATATCCGCGGCCTGGGCGGCGGCGCCGTGGTCGGCGGCATCGACGATCATGCGCGCCAGCCGCGGCGGCAGCGCCAGCGCGCGCAGGCGCCGGCCCTCGTCGGTGAGCCGGCCGTCGGCATCGAGCGCGCCGAGCTCGTTGAGCAGATCGCGCGCCTCCTTCCAGGCCGGCTGCGGCGGCGAATCGAGGAAGGAGAGCGTGGAGGGGGCGCTGACGCCCCATTGCGCGAGGTCGAGCACCAAGGACGACAGATCCGCGCTCAGAATCTCCGGCTGGGTGTAGGCCGCGAGCGAGGCGGTCTGCGGCTCGTCCCAGAGGCGGTAGCAGACGCCGGGCTCGGTGCGGCCAGCGCGGCCGCGGCGCTGATCGACCGCGGCGCGCGAGGCGCGCACGGTTTCCAGCCGGGTCAGGCCGATGTCCGGCTCGTAGCGCGGCACCCGGGCGAGGCCGGAATCGACCACGATGCGCACACCCTCGATGGTCAGCGAAGTCTCGGCGATCGAGGTCGCCAGCACCACCTTGCGGCTGCCGTTGGGCGCCGGAGAGATGGCGCGGTCCTGGACCGCGGCATCGAGCGCGCCGAACAGCGGCACGATCTCGATGGCCGCATCGTGCACGCGCTCGGCCAGCATGGTCTGGGTGCGCCGGATCTCGGCCGCGCCCGGCAGGAACGCCAGCACCGAGCCGGCATCGGCGCGCAGCGCGCTGGCAATCGTCTCGGCCATCTGGCGCTCGACCGGCGCATCCGGCTTGCGGCCGACATAGCGCGTCTCCACGGGAAAAGCGCGGCCCTCGCTCTCGACCACCGGCGCATCGCCGAGCAGCTTGGCCACGCGAGCACCGTCGAGCGTCGCCGACATCACGAGGATGCGGAGGTCCTCGCGCAGCCCCTGCTGCGCATCGCGCGCCAGAGCGAGGCCCAGATCGGCATCAAGCGAGCGCTCGTGGAATTCGTCGAACAGCACGGCGGCGACGCCGGTGAGCTCGGGATCATCGAGGATCTGGCGGGTGAAGATGCCCTCGGTGACGACCTCGATGCGGGTCGCGCGCGAGATCTTCGAGCCGAACCGCACGCGGTAGCCGACGGTCTCGCCGGCCCGCTCGCCGAGTGACTTCGCCATCCTCTCGGCGCTGGCGCGCGCGGCGATGCGGCGTGGCTCCAGCACGATGATCTTGTTATCCCCGACCCACAGCGCATCGCGCAATGCCAGCGGCACGCGCGTGGTCTTGCCGGCACCCGGCGGCGCTACCAGGACCGCGGTGTTGCTGCGTTCGAGCGTGCCGGACAATTCGTCCAGCACGGCATCGATGGGCAACGGTGTGTCGAAGCGAAGGGGCAATCAACCAACCCGTCGTCACCCGCCGAGGCGGGTGATCCAATCATGCAGATCGCCTCGCGGCGATCGGTCGTCGTGCATACTCCGCCTGCGCGGCGTATGACAACGGCGTGTCACGCGCGCGTCACCGACGGCCGCCCGACGCTCTCGTAGACGAAGCCGTGGGCGGCCATCTCCTCGGGGCGGTAGACGTTGCGCAGGTCGACGACGACGGGACTGGCCATCACCTGCTTGAGGCGATCGAGATCCATCGCGCGATACTGCACCCACTCCGTCACCAGCACGATCGCATCGGCGCCCGTCGCGCAGTCATAGGGATCGTCGTAATAGGCGATCTCCGGCAGCTCCTTCTTGGCCTGCTCGATGCCGACCGGATCATGCGCGCGCACCTTGGCGCCCATGTCGAGGAGACCGGTCACCAGCGGGATCGACGGCGCCTCGCGCATGTCGTCGGTCTCCGGCTTGAAGGTGAGGCCGAGCACCGCGACCGTCTTGCCGCGCAGATTGCCGCCGACGGCGTGCGCCACCTTGCGCGCCATCGCGCGCTTGCGGTTGTCGTTGACCGCGAGCACGGATTCGACGATGCGCAGCTGCGTGTCGTAGTCCTGCGCGATCTTGATCAGCGCGCGCGTATCCTTCGGAAAGCACGAGCCGCCGAAGCCAGGACCGGCATGCAGGAACTTCGAGCCGATGCGGTTGTCGAGGCCGATGCCGCGCGCGACCTCCTGCACGTCGGCGCCGACCTTCTCGGCGAGATCGGCGACCTCGTTGATGAAGGTGATCTTGGTCGCCAGGAACGCATTCGCCGCGTATTTGATCAGCTCGGCGGTGCGCCGCGCGGTGTACATGACCGGCGCCTGATTCAGTGACAACGGTCGATAGATGTCGCCGAGCACCTTGCGGCCACGCTCATCGTCGGTGCCGACCACGATACGATCAGGCCATTTGAAGTCGCGGATTGCAGCACCCTCGCGGAGAAATTCCGGATTGGAGGCGACCACGACATCGGCCGCCGGATTGGTCTCGCGGATGATGCGCTCGACCTCATCGCCGGTACCGACCGGCACCGTCGACTTGGTCACGACGACCGTGAATCCGGTGAGCGACGCGGCGATCTCGCGCGCCGCGGCATAGACGTAGGTGAGGTCGGCATGACCATCGCCGCGCCGCGACGGCGTGCCGACGGCGATGAAGACGGCATCGGCATCCGCGACCGGCTGCTTCAGATCGGTCGTGAAGTCGAGCCGCTTGGCCTTCACATTGGTTGCGACGAGCGCATCCAGGCCGGGCTCGAAGATCGGAATTTCTCCGCGATGCAGCGCGGCGATCTTGCTCTCGTCCTTGTCCACGCAGGTCACCTGGTGACCGAAATCGGCGAAGCAGGCACCGGACACCAGACCCACATAGCCCGTGCCGATCATCGCAATTCGCATCGAAACCCATCCTTCAAGGTTAATACTTTCGCGTCTTAAACCATTTGCGGTTCAAGGGGAATTTAGAAAACGGCATGACGTTTGGATGACAGGGAGGAGTATTAACGGCTCTGCCCGACAATGCGGCAGCTCCGCGCCAAAGAGGGACAGCATGACCGCGAATGGTACGCCGAAATCGGCCGGAACCGAGACGCGCATCGACTGGGTGGACTACGCCAAGGGTATCTGCATCATCATGGTGGTGATGATGCACTCGGTGCTGGGCGTCGAGCTGGCCGCCGGCGAGACCGGCTTCATGCATGCGGTCGTCGCCTTCGCCAAGCCGTTCCGGATGCCCGACTTCTTCCTGATTTCCGGCCTGTTTCTGCCACTGGTGATCGACCGCGACTGGCGCACCTATATCGATCGCAAGGTCGTGCATTTCGCCTATTTCTATGTGCTGTGGGTGACGATCCAGTTCGGCTTCAAGGCGCCCGGCTTCGCCGCCGCGTCCGGCTGGCAGCATGCCGGCTATCTGTACCTGGAGTCCTTCATCGAGCCGTTCGGCACGCTGTGGTTCATCTATCTGCTGCCGATCTTCTTCGTCGTCATCAAACTGACACGAAAAGCGCCGGCGCCGGTGATCTGGGGCATCGCGGCCGGTCTCGAGATGACGCACATCGTCACCGGTTGGACCGTGATCGACGAGTTCTGCGCCCGCTTCGTCTACATCTACTCGGGCTATCTGTTCGCGACCACCATCTTCGCATTGTCGGACCGCGCCCGCGCGCAGCCCATGCTCGCCATCATCGGCCTGCTGCTCTGGGCCGTCATCAACCAGTCGCTGGTGAATCTCGGCGTCAGCGAGTGGCCGATCGTATCGCTGATGCTCGGCTATGCCGGCGCGGTCGCCATCATCATCGCCGGCACCCTGCTGGCGCGCGCGCAGCTTCTCAACGTGCTGCGCTTCTGCGGCGAGCATTCGATCGTGATCTACCTCGCCTTCTTCCTGCCGATGGCGGCGACCCGTACGTTGCTGCTGAAGACCGGGGTGATTTCGGACATCGGAGCGATCTCCCTGCTGGTGACCGTCGCCGGCGTGCTCGGCGCGCTCCTGATCTGGCGCCTCGCGTTGCGCGTCGGCGCGCGCTTCCTGTTCGAACGCCCGATCGCGTTCTGGATCGCGCCGCCGAAACGGAAAGCTGTGTTGCAGCCGGCAGAGTAGCGTCAACATCAGGGCACCAGAATGAGCGCGCCACGGCTTCGGCCGCTTTCGAGATCGACGTGGGCCTGAATGGCCTGGTCGAGCGGATAGGCCGTGCCATCCCCGACAAGCTTGCCGGCGGAGAGCGCAGAGAGAACGGCCTGGGCGTCCCTGCGATAGTCGTCGACATCGTTGACGTGCGCCATCACGCTGGGACGGGCCAGGGACAGGCTCCGCCGCGGCCCGATCTCCTCGACCGCGATGCTGGGAATCGGCCCGCCAGACTGACCGATGCTGGCGACTGTCCCGAACGGTCGGACGCAGTCCAGCGTCCTTGCCAGTGTGCCGCCGCCAATGCCGTCATAGGCGACATCGACGCCGCGTCCGTCGGTGAGCCGCCTGACCGCCGTCACGAAATCGGCGTCGCGTCCAACGATCAGATGATGCACACCGGCGGCGCGCGCCAGCTCCGCCTTGGCATCCGAGCCCACCGTGCCGATGATGGTGGCGCCACGCAGTCGGGCCAACCGCGTCAGCACAAGCCCAAGCCCGCCGGCCGCACTGTGTACCAACAGCGTCGTTCCGATCCCGACCGGATAGGTTCGATTGAGGAGCATCTCCGCGGTGATGCCCTTCAGCAACGTTGACGCCGCGCTGGCTTCCGATACCGAGGACGGGAGTGGGACCGCGCGCCAGGCCGGCAGATTCCGCTCGGACGCGTAGGCGCCGACCGGGGCGCCCGCATAGGCCACCCGGTCGCCAATGGACAAACCGGTCACGTCCGCACCTTTCGCCGCCACGAATCCCGCCCCCTCGACCCCGGGGATGCGGTTCGGCAGCGGATACAGCCCGCTGCGCTGGTAGATGTCGATGAAGTTCACGCCGATCGCACACTGGCGCAACCTGACCTCGCCAGGTCCCGGCTCGGGCAGATCGACCTCCTCCAATTGAAGATTGTCAGCGCCACCCGGCGCCTTGATTCGAACGACAACGGCCATGTCCGCCTCCGTGCAGCTTGCCTCGACCCGCGCATTGTGGTCACCGTCGGCGGTCTGCGAAATTGCCCAACATCCCTCAATCATTGTGAGTTTTCGCACATGCCGCTCGACTGGACCGACCTCCAGCATTTCGTCGCGCTGGCCCGCGAGGGGACGCTCTCTGCTGCCGCCCGCACGCTCGGGGTCGATCATGTCACCGTCGCTCGCCGGGTCGCGGCCTTGGAGCAGGCCACACGGCTGAAGCTGGTCGACCGGCGCGCGCGAGCGTATGCGCTCACCGACGATGGGCGCCGCCTCGTCCAGGCCGCCGGCCCGATGGAGCAGGCCGCCTTCGCAATCGAGCGCAGCGTCGTCGCCTCGCGACCTGGGCTGGGCGGCGAGGTCCTGGTCAGCGCGCCGCCGACGCTGGCGAACCGGCTGATTGCGCCGCGGCTGGTCGAGCTGCGTCGTCAGCATCCGGCCATCGCGATCAAGCTGATCGGCGAGAAACGCATCGCCTCGCTCAATCGGCGGGAGGCAGACATCGCCCTGCGGCTGTCGCGCCCCAAGGAGCAAGGCCTGATTGCGCGCAAGGTCGGCCGGTTCGGTTTCAGCCTGTACGGCGCGCCGGACTATCTCAAGGAAACACCGCAGCATGAGCTCGGCTTCATCGCCTATGACAGCAGCATGGACACCGCACCCCAGCAGCAATGGCTGAAGATGATCGCCGGCCCTCGACCGATCGTGTTCCAGAGCAGCGACCTCGAGAGCCAGGCCGCCGCGGCGCGCAGTGGCCTCGGCCTCGCCGCTTTGCCGGACTTCCTCGGCCAATCCGATCCCGGTCTCGTGCGTCTTGACAGCGGCGGCGGGAACATCAGCCGCGAGATCTGGCTGGTCGTCCATCGCGATCTCAGGCGCACGCCGCTCGTCCGCGCCGTCATGGGTTTTCTGATCGGCTGCGTTGCGTCGGCTTGAAGACAGGAAAAATCCGGTGCGGACGGCGTCATCACGGCTGTCAATCCGATCCAAATTCCCTACATTGCGGCCATGCCCAAAGCTCCCCAGAAAGCCGCCGCCACGCCCGCCGCTCCTGTGCCCGCCGCCGCCAAGAGCGCGGCCAAAGGCGACCATGTATTCCTGGTCGACGGCTCGTCCTACATCTTCCGCGCCTATCACGCGCTGCCGCCGCTCAACCGCAAGTCCGACGGGTTGAACGTCAATGCCGTGCTCGGCTTCTGCAACATGCTGTGGAAGCTGCTGCGCGACATGCCGGAGACCGACCGGCCGACGCATCTGGCGATCGTGTTCGACAAGTCGGAGGTCACGTTCCGCAACAAGATCTACGCCGACTACAAGGCGCACCGGCCGCCGGCGCCCGACGACCTGATCCCGCAATTCGCGCTGATCCGCGAGGCCGTGCGCGCGTTCGACCTGCCCTGCCTGGAGCAGGGGGGCTTCGAGGCCGACGACCTGATCGCGACCTATGCGAGGCTCGCCTGCGAGCGCGGCGCCACCACCACGATCGTGTCGTCCGACAAGGACCTGATGCAGCTCGTCAACGACTGCGTCACGATGTACGACACCATGAAAGACCGCCGCATCGGCACCGCCGAGGTGATCGAGAAGTTCGGCGTGCCGCCGGAGAAGGTCGTCGAGGTGCAGGCGCTGGCCGGCGATTCCACCGACAACGTGCCGGGCGTGCCCGGCATCGGCATCAAGACCGCCGCGCAGCTCATCAATGACTATGGCGATCTCGAAAGCCTGCTGACGCGCGCGGCCGAGATCAAGCAGCCGAAGCGGCGCGAAGCGCTGATCGAGAATGCCGAGAAGGCCCGGATCTCGCGCCAGCTCGTGCTGCTCGACGACAAGGTCGACCTCGAGGTGCCGCTCGACGACCTCGCGGTGCACGAGCCCGATCCGCGCAAGCTGATCGCCTTCCTCAAGGCGATGGAGTTCTCCACACTGACGCGGCGCGTCGCGGAGTATTCGCAGATCGATCCGGCTGACGTGACCGCGGATGCGCAATTGAAGAGTGGGGCAAGCGCGGCCGCGGCCCCCGCCCAGCCCTCCACCGCAAGCGGGGGAGCGAGCGCACCGAGCAAGCCGGCGGCTGCCGCCCCTCGGAGTGGCGATCCGCGCATCGACAAGTCGGCGATGAGCAAGGGCACGCCCGCCGGTCTCGCCGAGACCAGGGCGGAGGCGGCGAAGAGCGCCCGCATCGATCGCGACAAGTACCAGACGCTGCGGTCCCTGCCCGAGCTGAATGCGTGGCTGGCACGCGCGCATGATTTCGGCCGGATCACCATCGAGGTGAAGGCCAGCTCGATCGATCCGATGCAGGCGAGCCTGTGCGGACTCGCGCTGGCCCTGGCGCCGAACGAGGCCTGCTACATCCCGCTGGCGCACCGCCAGGCCGGCGATGGCGGCGGCCTGTTCGACGCCGGGCTCGCACCCGACCAGATCAATGAGCGCGACGCGCTCGCGGCGCTGAAGCCGGTCCTCGAATCCGCCGGGCTGCTGAAGATCGGCTACAACATCAAGTTCATCGCCGTGCTGCTGGCGCAGCACGGCATCACGCTGCAGAATGTCGACGACATCCTGCTGATGAGCTACGCGCTCGATGCCGGACGCGGCTCGCACAAGCTGGACTCGCTGGCCGAGCACGTGCTCGCCCATGCCTTGCTCAGTGAAAGCGAGCTGATCGGCAGCGGCAAGAACAAGCTGACCTTCGAGCAGGTCGCGATCGACCGTGCCACCGCGCATGCGGCTGAAGCGGCCGATGTGATCCATCGCGTGTGGCGCGTGTTGAAGCCGCGCCTCGTCGCCGAGCGCATGACGGCCGTCTATGAAACGCTGGAGCGGCCGCTTGTCTCGGTGCTGGCCCGCATGGAGCGGCGCGGCATCTCGATCGACCGCCAGGTGCTGTCGCGGCTGTCCGGCGATTTCGCCCAGACCGCGGCGCGCGTCGAGGCCGAGCTGCAGGAACTCGCCGGCGAGCCGATCAATGTCGGCAGCCCCAAGCAGATCGGCGACATCCTGTTCGGCAAGATGGGCCTGTCCGGCGGCACCAAGACCAAGACCGGCGCCTGGTCGACCTCCGCCTCGATCCTCGACGACCTCGCCGAGCAGGGCAACGACTTCGCGCGCAAGATCCTGGAATGGCGCCAGGTCTCGAAGCTGAAATCGACCTATACGGACGCGCTGCCGACCTACGTCAATCCGCGGACGCATCGGGTGCACACCACCTACGCGCTGGCCGCCACCACCACGGGCCGGCTGTCGTCGAACGAGCCGAATTTGCAGAACATCCCGGTGCGCACCGAGGACGGCCGCAAGATCCGCCGCGCCTTCATCGCGACGCCCGGGTACAAGCTGGTGTCGGCCGACTATTCGCAGATCGAGCTGCGGCTGCTGGCGGAGATCGCCGACATTCCGGTGCTGAAGCAGGCGTTCAAGGACGGCCTCGACATTCACGCGATGACGGCCTCCGAAATGTTCGGCGTGCCGATCAAGGACATGCCGAGCGAGGTGCGTCGCCGGGCGAAGGCGATCAATTTCGGCATCATCTACGGCATCTCGGCGTTCGGCCTCGCCAACCAGCTCGGCATCGCCCGCGAGGAGGCCTCGGCCTACATCAAGCGCTATTTCGAGCGCTTCCCGGGCATCCGCGCCTACATGGACGAGACGCGCGAGTTCTGCCGCAAGAACGGCTATGTCGTCACGCTGTTCGGCCGCAAGTGCCACTATCCGGAGATCAAGGCGTCGAACGCCTCGGTGCGCGCCTTCAACGAACGCGCCGCGATCAACGCGCGACTGCAGGGCACGGCGGCAGACATCATCCGCCGCGCCATGACGCGGGTCGAGGACGCGCTGGCCGAGAAGAAGCTGTCGGCGCAGATGCTGCTGCAGGTGCATGACGAGCTGATCTTCGAGGTGCCCGACGACGAGGTCGCCGCGACCTTGCCGGTCGTGCAGCACGTCATGCAGGACGCACCGTTCCCGGCCGTGCTGCTGTCGGTGCCGCTGCACGTCGACGCCCGCGCCGCTGACAATTGGGATGAGGCGCATTGAGCGGCGCTCTCTGCTCTCTCCCAAGTTATTGAGAACTTCGCTCGCAATGACGGCTGGTCGAGCCCCCTCTGTCTCGACGCCCAATTCTGTCGTCCCGGCGAACGCCGGGATCCATACCCCCAGGGAGCGGTTTGAGACACGCTGGCCGTTGGCTTTTTGCCGGTCACGACCGCTGCAGCGGATGGGTCCCGGATCAGCGCCCTGCCGCGCTGACGCGCGGCACGGCTTGTCCGGGACGACAGCGCAGCGAGAGGACGGATTCACGGTTCAAACAGCTGAAGACAGGTGAGAGACATAGCGACGCGATCTCGCGGCACGATCTGCCCGAGGGATGCCGGCTATTCGCCCCCCGGAAATTCGATGAGGGCGCAGGGAAGGCCAGGCCTCGGCTGAGGCCTGCGGCCCGCCTGCTGAAAAGAATGCAGGCGGCAGGTACCACAGGTCAGCCGGACGACCCGGCCCTCCCTGCGCGACGGCTTTAACGGCTGCTTCGCGTTCTCCCTGGTGCGCCGGGCTTGTTGGCCACCATTGCGCATGATGCTTGCGCATCAGCGCGTGATACCAGCGTCGGGGTATCAGGACCGCGCGACTTGACCGTGCATGCCCCGCTGTTCGTCCGCATGGTCAGACCATGCTGCAGCCAGGCACACCCATCGCATCCCACTGCCAACGATCCGTGACGTTCGCGAAACGCCCCCCATGCGGCAGCAGGGACGGGCGAAAATGTGCAGGTGATTTGCCCGACAACGCAACGTCGCCGGGCTGCGGCAAAGTAACACGACGGGCAGCTTGTGCATGAGAGACATGCGGCGCTGACAGTCGGGTGCGCGCCAGGCCGGGAGTCTTTTTTCCTGCGTGGCCGTAGCAGCGTCGGCGTGGCGAATGCACAAGCATCGGTGGCCATTCGAAGGACTCAGCCCGACGCGGTTGGCCGGGACGAGCCCGGCCATGACGACGCGGAGAAACGTTCGCGGGCGGCTGCTCTTGTGCGCGACGCTGCCGCGCCTCACCTGCCAGCGACGGCTTTACCCTTCCTTGACCATGATGGCGGGCGGCGATGACCGGCTGCGTGCCGGTAAGACGGCTTGCAATCCGTTCGGGCAAGACTGCCGGCTGTGAAAACGAACACCCCGGCCCCAGCAAGTCCATGACCGCGACGTCATCCGCAGCCACCCATCAGACGCATGACCGGCGCGCGGTCGTGATCGCGCTGATCGCGCTCGTGCTCTACAACGCCGCCTATCTCGTCAGCTGGGCGCTGTCGTCGCCGCAGCCGGCGTTCGGCGATTTCTTCGGGCTGTGGTCGTTCGGCAAGTTCGCAGCGCTCTCCGGCGCGGGCATCTACGATCCGGTCGCGCTCGCCCGCTATCAGCAGACGCTGGATCCGGCGCTCGGCGGCGGCGGGTTTCCCTATCCGTATCCGCCGACCTTCCTGGTCGCACTGATTCCACTGGGCCTGCTGGCGCTGCCGGTGGCCTATGTCTGCTGGATCTCGGTCACGTTCGCGCTGTATGGGCTGGCGACGCTCGGCCGCAACTGGCGCTCCCTGGACGGTCTGGCGCTGCTCGCGGCACCCACCACGCTGATCAACGCCATCACCGGCCAGAACGGCTTTCTGTCTGCAGCGCTGCTGATCGGCGGGCTGCGGCTGCTCGCGAGTCATCCCATCATCGCCGGCGCCCTGCTCGGCCTGCTCGCCTACAAGCCGCAATTCGTGCTGCTGATGCCGGTCGTGCTGCTGGCCTCGCGGAGCTGGCGCGCCATTGTGTCGGCCGTCGCCACGACCGTCATCGTTGCGGTCGTCACCAGTGCGGCGCTCGATCCCTGGATCTGGCTGCAGTGGGTCATGAAATTCCCGGACTATCAGGCGCAGCTCGGGGCCAACCAGGCCAGCCTCGATCACATGATGCCCACGGTCATCGCCGGCCTGCACGCGCTCGGCGCTCCGCCGCCGGTCGGCATCACGGTCCAGCTGGTGTTGTCCTGCGCCATCGTCGCGCTGGTCTGGGCTGCCTGGCGGCGCGGCATCACGAATCGGGCGATCGCGCTGGTCGCGGTCGGCAGCATCATCGCCACGCCCTATGCCATGATCTACGACCTGCCGATGGTGGCGGCCGGCATCGCGATCCATTGGAAGGCGCGGGTCGATGCGGGTGAGCCGATTGCTACGCTGGAGATCGGCCTCGTGATCGCGCTGGGCGTTTGCCTGCTCGCGATGATCGGACACACGGTCCCGCTTGCGGCAGCGCTCCTGCTGGTGCTGCTGGTGCTCAGCATTGCCGGCGTCTTCGACCGCTCCGCCCGGACCGTGGCCGCGCTGAACGTCGCGCCGCCGGCACCAGGCTGATCGCGCCCGGTGCCGGAGGGGTGGCGGCGGCCGTCGGTTGCCGCATCTGCCCCTCTTGTCCGTCGCTCGCCGGGCGAGGGCAGCGCCGAGTCGTCATCGGCGAGAAGGGCCCGAGCCCGCTCAATCCAGCTTCGCCTCCATGCCGCGCTTGACGGCGGGGCGGGCCATCAGCGCGTCGTACCAGCGCTTGACGTGGGGGAAGTCGGCGAGGTCGACCTTGTGGCGCGGATGTCGCCAGGCCCAGCCGAGGATGGCGAAATCCGCGATCGAGAGCGCGCCGGCCACGAATTCGTGGGAGGCGAGGCGGCGGTCGAGCACGCCATAGAGCCTGACGGTCTCGGCCATGTAGCGCTTCAGGCCGTAGGCGCGGTCCTGCTCATTCTCCAGCGCGATGAAATGATGCACCTGGCCGGGCATCGGGCCGAAGCCGCCCATCTGCCACATCAGCCATTCATAGACCGGGACCCGTTCGGCAAGCGGTTTCGGCAGGAACTGGCCGGTCTTCTCCGCCAGGTAGAGCAGGATCGCGCCGGACTCGAACACGCTGACCGGCTTGCCTTCGGGCCCCTCGGGATCGACGATCGCCGGGATCTTGTTGTTGGGGCTGATCGCGAGAAACTCCGGCGCCATCTGGGCGCCCTTGGTGATGTCGACCGGGATGACGCGGTAGGGCAGCCCCATCTCCTCCAGCGCGACCGAGATCTTGCGGCCGTTGGGGGTGTTCCAGGTGTGCAGCTCGATCGTCATGGCGGGGCGTCCTTCCAAATGTCCTTGCTTGGTCCGTCGCTTCCCATTAGCTCGAAACTGCGCGGCGTTCCAAACGTACCGTTGTTGATGGGACATCCTGGTGGCTGGCCTCGGCCGCCCGAGCCCGATAGATTGCGCCACCCGAGAATTCACCCAAGAATCGACCCTCAGGGGAAAACGCCGTGTCCAAATCCGCCTCCCGCGCCCGCCTCCTCGAGATCATCCGCAGGCGCTCGTTCGGCCGTGGCGAGGTCACGCTGGCCTCCGGCCGCAAGAGCGATTTCTACTTCAACCTGAAGCCGACCATGATGGACCCGGAGGGCGCCACCCTGCTCGCCGAGCTGACCTATGAGGCGCTGAAGGACGAGGGCTACGACTATATCGGCGGGCTGGAGATGGGCGCGGTGCCGCTGGCCGGCGCGATTGCGCAGATCTCCTGGATCAAGGGCCATCCGATTGCGGCGTTCTTCGTGCGCAAGAAGCCGAAGGAGCATGGCGCCAAGCTTGCCATCGAGGGCCTGACCCGCGATGAGACCCTGGCTGGAAAACGCATCGTGGTGGTCGAGGACGTCACCACGACCGGCGGCTCGGCGATGAAGGCGGTGGAAGCCCTGCGCGAGGCCGGCGCCGAGGTATCGCTGGTGTTCACGATGGTCGACCGCGAGGAAGGTGCCGCCGAGGCTTTCGCCGAGGCCGGCCTGCCGTTCCAGGCACTGTACAAAGCCCGCGAGTTCCTCTGACAGTTGCTCGCGAGCCGACTTTCGTCGTCCCGCGCACACCGCTCATTTACCAACGCCCATTAAGGTTACCGTAAAGCTGATGGCGCCATGCCGTGGGCATGGCCGGCTCGTTCGCGCATGATCGGCGCGGATTCGCCGCCTCGGACAGACCTTTGCGGTGAGAGATGGAGTGGGCGTTGCGTCACGTGTTGTCGTTTCGGCGGGGGCCCCGCCGCGTCGCCGTCGCGACCATGATCGGCATGGCGGCCTCGCTCGTGCTGGCGCCGCAGATGGCGTCGGCCCAGGGCCTATTCGATTTCCTGTTCGGCGGTTTCAACAAGCCGCAAGCGCAACGGCCGGCGGCGCAAGGCGGCTTCTTCGCGGATCCGTTCGGCAGCAATCCGCAGGTGCCGGCGCAGCCGCGCGTGTCGAGCGGATCGGGTGCGGCGTTCTGCGTGCGTACCTGCGACGGGCGCTACTTCCCGCTGACGCGCGGCCTGGCCTCGCCGGCGCAGATGTGCCAGGCGTTCTGCCCGGCCAGCGCGACCAAGATCTACTACGGCTCCAATATCGACTATGCGACGGCGGCCAATGGCGAGCGCTATGCCGACAGCGAGACCGCGTTCGCCTACCGCCAGGCGCTGCGCGCCGACTGCACCTGCAACGGCCGCGACCCGGCCGGGCTGGCACCGGTCGACCTGTCGCTCGACACCTCGCTGCGGCCCGGCGACATCGTCGCCACGGCCGACGGACTGGTGGCCTATTCGGGCAGCCGCGGCAGTGGCGGGCAGCCGGCCGATTTCAAGCCGGTCGCGTCCTATCCGGGACTGAACTCCGATACGCGGGCGCGGCTGAGCGAGATGAAGGTGGCGCCGGTGCGCGCCGAGATGCTGGCCGCCGATGCGTTGGCCGCCATGCCGCCGCCCGAGGCCCATGCCGGCAATGTCAGCGTCGCGCCGCCGATGACCATCGCACCGAAGCCGGGCCGCGCCAAACGCGCAGATGTGGACTGAGCTTTAGCCCTCGTCACTGCGAGCGAAGCAATCCGGGGTTCTCGCGCCGCCCCTGGATCGCTTCGCTCGCAATGACGATCATACCGGCTAGCGTCCGACGATCACGCCGATCACGTTTGGCGCCTCGAGATATTTATCCTCGATCGCCGCGCGCGCGGCCGCACGGTTGTCCGGCGTCAGCAGGCCGCGCTTCTCGGCCAGGATCATCCAGCAGAAGCCCCACCAGTCGCTCAGCATGCCCTCGTCATCGACCAGGTCGTAGCCCTGCTCGGCGGCGAAGATGCGCGCCCGCGCCTCGTCCAGGCCGTCGAGAAAGGTGTGATCGGTGGCCGAGAACAGGTCGTCCGAGATGTCGTCGGTGGTGTAGCCCCAGACCGACATGCACACCGCGTTGAACGCGCGGTCGATCTGGTCGTCGTCGACAGCGCGCCGCCGCGCCGTCTTGTGCAGCCGCGTCAAGCTGCGCGCGAAATCGGCAATGCGGGTGAGGGCCAGGGGATCGAAGGCGACGGTGGACATGGTGTCCTCGCGAGATGCTCTGATGCCGGAGCTTTGGGTGTCGGGCGGATCGAATCGCCACAGGGATAACAATCACTTGCTAAATTGTTCTTAATTTGTTCTGTTGGGAAAAGAAAGCTAATTTTGGTCGTCCTGGCCTCCGAGCCGGGACCCATATCCACCGCAGCCGCTTGGTTCGTGCACGATGAGCCACACGTGGACGTGGACGGTTTACATCCTTGCAAGCGGCCACCACGGTACGCTGTACGTCGGCGTGACCAATGATATGAGGAAGCGCCTCGAAGACCACCGCGCCGGACGAGGCTCCAAGTTCGTCAGCAGATACAAGGTTATTCGTCTGGTTCACGTCGAGCGCTTCGCCAGCCCGCTAGAGGCCATCGCCCGCGAAAAGCAGCTGAAGAACTGGCATCGCGATTGGAAGGTTGAGCTGATCGAAAAGGTAACCCCGATTGGAGCGACTTGTCGGGCCTCATCTTCGGCAGGTGAGTCTGGATCCCGGCTTTCGCCGGGATGACGATGTGGAGGGTCCTTCGGCCTCACTACGGATTTGCGCCGTTCTGGCGCGTTCCAACTCCGGAACCCGGCCCGAACCTTGCATCATTTTCCGTCACCTTGCTGTGCGGACCAGCCTTTCCCCGGGTTTCGGACCGCGCGCAACCATCGTATGCTTTTACCGGTTCCACGTAGCATCACAGGTTTCAAGGTGACAGATCAGCCGTCCCAGCGCAGCTTCGTAAGCACCGGCCAGCCCGTCGACGAATTGGCCGTCGCCGAGATCAAGAGCGACATCCTGGCCAAGCTTCGCCTCACCATCGGCAAGGAAGCGAGCCAGGCGACGCAGCAGGACTGGTATCACGCCGCGGCGCTGACCTTGCGCGACCGCATCGTGCATCGCTGGCTGACGGCGGACAAGGAGAGCTACGACGCCGGGCGCAAGCGCGTCTATTATCTCAGCCTCGAATTCCTGATCGGCCGGCTGTTCACCGACGCGCTCAACAACATGGGCCTGATGAAGGTGTTCGAGACCGCGCTCGGCGATCTCGGCGTCGGCCTGATGGATTTGCGCAAATGCGAACCGGACGCCGCGCTCGGCAATGGCGGCCTGGGGCGGCTGGCGGCGTGCTTCATGGAGAGCATGTCGACATTGCAGATCCCGGCGATCGGCTACGGCATCCGCTATGATTTCGGCCTGTTCCGCCAGGTGATCGTCGACGGCTGGCAGCACGAATATCCCGACGTCTGGCTGTCGTTCGGCAACCCCTGGGAATTCCAGCGCCCCGAAGTGGTCTATCACGTCCATTTCGGCGGCGGCGTCGAGCATGTCGACGACAAGGGCCGCGACCGCGCGATCTGGCATCCCGGCGAGACCGTGCAGGCGGTGGCCTATGACACGCCGATCGTCGGCTGGCGCGGCCAGCATGTGAACGCGCTCAGACTGTGGTCGGCGCGCTCGCCCGATCCGCTCAAGCTCGACGTGTTCAATTCCGGCGACTATCTCGGCGCCTCGGCCGAGGAGGCGCGCGCCGAGTCGATCTGCAAGTTCCTGTATCCGAACGACGAAAGCCCGGCCGGACGCGAGCTGCGGCTGCGGCAGGAATATTTCTTCGTCTCGGCCTCGCTCCAGGACCTCATCAAGCGCCATCTCGGCTCCGACGGCCAATTGCGCAGCCTGTCGCAAAAGGCGGCGGTGCAGCTCAACGACACGCATCCCTCGCTCGCCGTGGCCGAGTTGATGCGCATCCTGGTCGACCTGCACAATTTCCGCTGGGACGAGGCCTGGAAGATCACCGTCGCCACCCTGTCCTACACCAACCACACGCTGCTGCCCGAGGCGCTGGAGACCTGGCCGGTCGAATTGTTCGAGCGGCTGTTGCCGCGCCATCTCGAGATCATCTACCGCATCAATGCGCAGCATCTGGCGCTCGCCGAGCAGCGCGCGCCCGGCGACATCGACTATCGCGCCTCGGTGTCCTTGATCGACGAGAAGAGCGGCCGCCGCGTGCGCATGGGGCAGCTCGCCTTCGTCGGCTCGCATCGCATCAACGGCGTCTCCGCGATGCATTCGGACCTGATGAAGGAGACCGTGTTCCACGACCTCAACCATCTCTATTCCGGCCGCATCACCAACAAGACCAACGGCATCACCTTCCGCCGCTGGCTGACCCTCGCGAACCCGAAGCTGACGAGCCTGTTGTGCGAGGCCTGCGGCGACGCCATCGTCGATGATCCGACCTTGCTGACGAGCCTGGAAAGCTACGTCGCGGACTCGAGCTTCCACCAGAAGTTCCGCGCCGTGAAGCACCACAACAAGGTGCAGTTGGCACGCCTGATCGGCGAGCGCATGAACGTGCGGCTCGATCCGAGCGCGCTGTTCGACGTGCAGATCAAGCGCATCCACGAATACAAGCGGCAGCTCCTGAACATCCTCGAGGCGGTGGCGCTGTATCTGGACATCAAGGACGATCCGCAGGCCAACTGGGTGCCGCGGGTGAAGATCTTCGCGGGCAAGGCGGCGGCGAGCTATCGCTACGCCAAGCTGATCATCAAGCTGATCAACGACGTCGCGGAGGTCGTCAACAACGATCCCGCGATCGGCGGCAAGCTGAAGGTCGTGTTCATGGCCGACTACAATGTCAGCCTGGCGGAAACGATCATTCCGGCCGCCGATCTCTCCGAGCAGATCTCGACGGCCGGCATGGAGGCGTCCGGCACCGGCAACATGAAGCTGGCGCTGAACGGCGCGATCACCATCGGCACGCTGGACGGCGCCAACATCGAGATCCGCGACAATGTCGGGACCGACAACATCGCGATCTTCGGCATGGAGGCCGGCGACGTCATGCTCCGCCGCCAGCAGGGCCTCGACGCCACCGACATCATCCGCCGCTCGCCGCGGCTGGCGCGCGCGATCGATGCGATCGCCTCCGGGCTGTTCTCGCCGGGCGAGCCGGGCCGGTTCGAGCCGATCGCGCATGCGCTGCGTCACCTCGACCACTACATGGTGTCGGCCGATTTCGATTCCTATTACGAGGCCCAGCGCGGCGTCGACGCGCGCTGGCAGACCACTCCGGCCTGGACCCGCGCCTCGATCCTCAACGTCGCCCGCATGGCGTGGTTCTCCTCCGACCGCACCATCCGGGAATATGCCGACGACATCTGGAACGTGCCGGTCGGGCCGGTCGTGGCACCGGCGCATGCGCAGCGGGCGTAAGGGTTCGTCGCGGTTCGTCAACGACCTGTGACGTCATTGCCGACGCCGCAGATTGCCTTTGACCTGACGAGCATCATACGATGATCGTCAGGAGGAACGCATGACCGAGACGCCACCAGCCCATCTGTTCGACGAGGCCACCCGCGTCACTGCCGGCGACAGCCGCTGGCAGGGCCGCACCAGCCCGGACTACTGGGCCTTCGTCGGCCCGTTCGGCGGGGTCACCGCGGCGACCGTGCTGCGCGCCTTGATCCAGCATCCGCAGATCGCCGGCGATCCGCTGGCGGTGACGGTCAACTACTGCGCGCCGATCGCGGAAGGGCCGTTCGATCTCGACGTGCGGCTGGTGAAGGCCAACCGCTCATCGCAGCATTGGTGTGTCGAGTTGAGCCAGGGCGATGCGAATGCCGCGACCCTGGCGACCGCCGTGTTCGCCGAGCGGCGGCCCTCCTGGTCGCACCAGCCGGCCGTCAAGCCGGACGCACCGCCATTCGATCAGGTGAAGCGCCATCCCGATGCCGGCATGTCCTGGACCAAACAGTACGATTTCCGCTTCGTGGAAGGCCGCCCGGAGTTCGGCAGCCGCTCGGATGCACCGCGCAGCGCCTACTCACGGCTATGGATCTCGGACAGCAAGCCGCGCAAGCTCGATTGCCTGTCGGTGCTGTCGATGTCGGACGCGTTCTTCGGCCGCGCCTTCCACGTCCGCGGCGAGTTGATCCCGTTCGGCACGGTGTCGCTGACGACCTATTTCCATGTCAGCCGCGAGGAGCTCGCGGCCGAGGACATCACCCATGTGCTGGCGACGGCCGATGCCAAGGTGTTCAACCGCAGCTATCAGGACCAGCATGGCGAGCTGTGGTCGCCGTCCGGCCAACTGCTCGCGACGACGACGCAAATCGCGTATTTCAAGGCGTGAAGGCCCAAGGCGCTTCTACAATCTCGGTGTCGTCCCGGCCTTGAGCCGGGACCCATCACCACCGTCCGTCGTTTGGCGAAAGCTTGAGCGACCGCCTGCTTCAACCACGTTGTCCTGTGGTTATGGGTCCCGGCGTTCGCCGGGACGACGGCGGTGGGTGTAGCGCCACCTCGACCAATCATGCATCGGTCAGGCGAAAAGGGGCAGCCGCAGCGCGGCTGACCCTTGAGCTTGCAGAGCCCTACTCCGCCGCGAGCTTCACGTCCGGCGCGGCGGCGCGGACGTCGGCGTCGACCTGGGCTTCGAACTTGGCGAAGTTCTTCTGGAACATGCCGACCAGCGCGCGGGCGGTCTTGTCGAACTCGGCCTTGTCCTTCCAGGTGTTGACCGGATCGAGGATCTCGCTCGGCACGCCCGGCAGCGCGGTCGGCACCGCGAAGCCGAAATACTTGTCGGTGCGGAATTCGACGTTGCGAAGCGAGCCGTCGAGCGCCGCGGTGAGCAGCGCGCGCGTCACCTTGATCGGCATGCGCGAGCCCGTGCCGTACTTGCCGCCGGTCCAGCCGGTGTTGACCAGCCAGCAGTCGACATTGTGGTCGGCGATCAGCTGCCGCAGCATGTTGCCATAGACGGAAGGATCGAGCGGCAGGAACGGCGAGCCGAAGCAGGTCGAGAACTCCGGCTGCGGCTCGTTGCCGAGGCCGCGCTCGGTGCCGGCGACCTTGGCGGTGTAGCCGGACAGGAAGTGATACATCGCCTGCGCCGGCGACAGCTTTGCGATCGGCGGCAGCACGCCGAAGGCGTCGGCGGCGAGCATCACGACGTTCTTCGGATGCGGCGCGCGCCCGGTGCGCGAGGCGTTCGGGATGTAGTCGAGCGGATAGGCCGAGCGGGTGTTCTCGGTCTTCGAGCCGTCGTCGAAATCGGGGACGCGCGTGTCTTCGTCGAGGACCACGTTCTCCAGCACGGCGCCGAAGCGGGTCGAGGCCGCGTAGATCTGCGGCTCGGCGTCCTGCGACAGCTTGATGCATTTGGCGTAGCAGCCGCCCTCGAAATTGAACACGCCGGACGGACCCCAGCCATGCTCGTCGTCGCCGATCAAGGTGCGGTTCGGATCGGCCGACAGCGTGGTCTTGCCGGTGCCGGACAGGCCGAAGAAGATCGCGGTGTCACCCTTCGGGCCGACATTGGCCGAGCAGTGCATCGGCATCACGCCACGCTCGGGCAGATAGTAGTTGAGCGTCGTGAACACGCTCTTCTTCATCTCGCCGGCATAATAGGACCCGCCGATCAGGACGATCTTGCGGGCGAAATCGATGGCGACGACGTTCTGCGAGCGCACGCCGTGACGCGAGGGGTCAGCGCGGAAGCTCGGCATGTCGATGATCGTCAGCTCTGGCACGAAGGTGTCGAGCTCGATCGTCTCGGGACGGATCAGCAGCGTGCGGATGAACAGCGAGTGCCAGGCCAGCTCGGTGAAGACGCGGGTCTTGATCCGGAAGCTCGGATCGGCGCCGCCATAGAGATCCTGCGCGAACAGGCTCTTGCCCTCGGCGTGCTTGATGAAATCCTGATACAGCGCCTCGAACTGCTCGGGCGTGATCGCCTGATTGCCGGCCCACCACATCTTCTCGGTGGAGGCGTCGCGCACCGTGAACTTGTCCTTCGGGCTGCGGCCGGTGAACTCGCCAGTATCCGCGCACAGCGCCCCATCGGCAGACAGCACCGCCTCGCCCGCCGCCAGCGAATATTGATAGAGCTGGGGAGCGCCGAGATTCCAATGCAGCTGCTTGAGATTCTTTAGGCCGAACTTGTCGGCACCGAAGGCACCGTTGCGAATACCCGTCTCTTGCACGAAGATCCCTCCTGAGAGCCCGCATCAGTTGCGCGCAATTCGGCGCAGTGCGCGGTGACCGTTACCGTTTACATCGCCTTATCCAAGCGCGGTCGCCGACCTAATAATGATCAACGCCGGTCTTGCCAAGACGATCCGACTGAATTGGTTATTGCCAAAGGCTGATGCACGTAGCTCATTTCTGACGGGCGCCTGCTTATCGGAGCGGCACAGCGCCGGTCCTGCACTCATGCTGCAACGCAACAGATATATCAGTGCACTTCGGTTTCGCCGAGAAGCACGAACGGCGCCCAAACCGAAGGATCCGCGTTGGCCGGCGAAGATCGATCATCGAGCAAGGCCAGCATGGCCTGCCGCAGCGCCTCGCTGCGACCCATGGCCGGACGGTCCTTGAGCCGGCGGAATGTATCGCTCATCAGCCGTGTCGCCGCGGCCGAATCGACCGCCCAATGCGTCACCAGCAGGGCGCGCGCGCCGGCGTAGAAGAATGCCCGGGCAAGGCCCGACAACGCTTCCGCGCCCGGCCGGTCGCCTGCAATCGTGTTGCAGGCCGACAGCACGACGAACTCCGCATTGAGCTTCAGCTGCGCGACCTCGCTGGCCGTGAGCAGGCCGTCGTCCAACGTCGACGGCACGGCAGGCAGGCTCAGTGCCAGCGACGGCTCGGCGACCCCCTTGACGTCGCCGGCCACGAGACCATGCGTCGCGAAATAGACGATCCGGTAGTCCGAAAGCGCCGCTCGCTTCACCGTGGTCTCGCTGGCGTTGCTGCCGAGGTGGACGTCAGTGGATGCAACGCCGAGATCGCCCGCCACGGCCCTGAGCTCATCGGCCGTGTCCGGCAGTTGCGGGAGAGCGCGCGCGAGCTGGGCACGGTCGACCCCGGCACCGCGCCAGAAATCGGTGTAGGCAAGCGTTGCGATGTTGCGCGCGGCCTGCTTGCCGGCGCTGCCGCGAGAGGTCCCCGCAAGCGATGGATCGAAGACGGGGTCGCCGAAGCCGATCATCGGCCTGCTGCCGCGATCGGCGCGGGGCGTGCCGCGCAGCGCCTTGAGGCTGCCGAGTGAAGGCAGCACCGCCACCGCGTGCCGCCGCAGCAGCCACGCCGCATCGCGGTAACCGGTCACAGGATCGGGAATGGCGGCGGCCGACGGCTCAGTCACCAGCAGATGGAACGGCAGCGCGGTCAGCGCACCCGCCGGTACGATCAGCAGGCTGCGTTTGTCTGCCGTCAGCGCTTCGACCGGCGCGAGCAGCGCGGTGTAGAGCTCGGCGGCCACGGCAAGGTCGAACGCCGCGCCTTCCGCCGCAGCGCCGGGCGCAAGACCGCGGCGAAATCGCATGACATCGCGCGCGAGCGCGTCGGCGCCGCGCGGGATCTGCCGCCAGTCGAAGCGGTCGCGCGTGACCGCCAGGACGAAAGCACCCTGCTCCATGATTGCGAACGCGACCAGCGCCTCATCCTCCGCGAGCAGCGGCCGGATGTCGGCGAGCCTGAGCGGCAACGGATTCGACAGCGCCGCAAAATCCGGAAACTCCCGTGCCAGCATGGCGCGCAGACCGGCACGCTCCGCCGCAACCGTTGCAAGCCGCGCCTTGTCGCGCTTCTCGGCTGCCAGATCGCGCTGTCCGGCCGGGCGCGACACCGCGGCGATCGCGTTTCTATCGAGCGTCTCGCTCTCGGCGGCGAGGTCCTGATCCTTGCGCACCAGCTCGGCGAGTCTGTCATTGCCGGCGGCGAGACGGACGGCGAGCTTGTCGACCGCCGCGGCGGCCTGCGATTGCGCGCCACGCTGGATCACATCGATCGCATCGTCAAACGCCTTCTCCGCGGGCAGCGCGCCGGCGCGGCCGGCCGCAAACAGCACGGGGAGCGCCACCTTCGGCTGGGCCTGCCCGCGGTCAACGGCCCGCGCGACCAGCGGCAGCGCGTCCGGAATGCGCCCCGCGGACTGATACAATCCCGCAAGATTGTTCAACGCCGTGACGGCATCAGGGTGATTCGGCCCCAGCGCGCGCTCACGGATCACGAGCGCGCGGGCAAACAGCGTCTCGGCCTCGTCATAGCGCTGCTGCCGCTGCTTCAGATCAGCAAGATTGTTCAGCGAGCGGGCGACATCGGGATGATCGGCGCCGAGCAACTTGTCGCGAATGGCGAGGGACTGCCGGATCAGCGGCTCGGCCTGGTCGAAGCGCCCGTCGCTCTTGGTAAGCTGGCCGAGATTGTTGAGCAGGGTGGCAACCGGAGCGCTGTCGTTGCCGGCAGCCTTGCGGTAGATCGCCAACGCACGTTTGAACAGCGGCTCGGCGTCGGCATGGCGGTCCTGCCGTTCGTAGAGCGTGGCGAGATTGTTGAGTGACTGGCCGACGTCGGGATGCGTTGCACCGAGACCCTTCTCGCGGATCGCCAGCGCGCGCACGAACAACGGCTCGGCCTCTGCATAGCGCTGCTGGCGCTGATACAGCGCCGCGAGATTGTTCAGCGCGGGCGCGATCTCGACGCTGTCGAGCCCCAGTGCGGTCTCGTAGAGAGCCATCGCGCGCTTGTAGGCGGGCTCAGCCTCCGCATCGCGGCCGAGCGAGGCCAGGGTCTGGCCGAGGTTGGTGAGAGCCGCCGCGAGATCGCGCTTGTTCGAGGTCGCCTCGAGCCGCGCGACCATGGCTTGCGCCAACGGCAAGGCCTCGCGGTATTTGCCGGCGCGGCTGAGCGCGATGATGCGGCCGCTCTCCGCGGCAAGATCGCCTTTTTGGGCGAGAGCCGGATGGAGCAGCGCGCTCGTAAGAAGCACGGCTCCGATCGCGATTGCCACGCGCTTGCAGGACGGCATGCTCAGAAACTCCGCCAAAGACGGAGATTAAGTCGCCGCGGCGCGCAGTGGCGTTCAAAGCGCGGATCTTCGTCAGCCCCCGTTTGGGCGACCTGTCTCGTCTTGATGCGGCCGGTCAATCACCTATGACGCTCCACATATCGCGCTCGTCTGTATCCATTCGTGGCCGGGCCTGTCCCAGGCATGACGGAACAGCTGATCGGCAGGACTTGGTGCCGCGAGCGTCCCTGTCCCATCCGTTCCAGCGCGAGCGGGGCTCGTCGCCCCCGTGAGAAGCGAACAAAGGAGGCGCACCGCATTTGCGACGCGACACCAACTCAAACGGAAGCGGCACTCAAACTAATTAGCTGCCGGCTTTCGCCCTCGCCTCGTCCGCCAGCCGCACCAGCATCTTGCGCAGGCCGCCTGGCGTGGTGACGCGCTCGGGAAAATCCAGCCGCAACGTCCTGCCGTCAGCCATCAGATCCAGACCGTCGGGATCACAGCCGCTGCAGCGCCACTCCGCGGACTCCGCACCGAGCAGCTTCGTTGCATAGAGCCCGAGCGCGTCGCGATGATCTTCGTTCATGTGCTCGACGGCGCCCTGCTCGGCTGCGAGCAGCTCGGCGGCGTCGGAGATGTCGGTGAGAAACTGCTCGGGCTTGAGATCGACGATGCGGCCGAATCCTGCAACGAGATGCGTGCCTGCGGCGCGAATGACGAAGAACGAGAAGTCGGCGAAATCGGCGTAGTCGGCAGCCGACGGATGCGCATTGAGATACCGACGACGCAGCGTCTCGCGATCCTCATCAGTCGCCTGCTCGGCTTTTCCCGACAGCATGATCCGCGCACCTTCGAGCGGATCACCCGGCGCACGTTCATCGAGCATCAGCGACACGCGCGAATCGGCAAGTACATTCTTCGTGTGCACGGCGAGGCGCGAGATGAGAATGATCGGAGCACCATCCGGCGCGGTGGCGACGTTCACCAGCGAGCAATAAGGATCACCTGAGCCGGTCATCAAGGTTGCGAGTGCCCCCTGACGGCTTCGGCGCAGCAGGGAACGCGTGACGCGGTTAGGGTTAAAGCTCGCAGGCATCGTCTTTCCCTCGTCCATTCTGTTGCAATGAAGGCCGTTTTTCGGCTAAACGGGCCACAAACTTGGGCGGGGCACAAGACTTTGCCATGGTATTTGTGGAACTCGGTCACACTTCAGCCCAGCTTGCATTGCTCGTTGACCATGTTCGAAGCCCAAATACGCGGCCCTTATCTTGATTCTCGCAGTCTCGGCGTAACCAGACTCTGAAAGCAGGCTCATGCCCACAATCGCCTTGGTCGATGACGACCGTAACATTCTGACATCCGTCTCGATCGCGCTCGAGGCCGAAGGCTATCGCATCATGACCTACACCGATGGTGCGTCGGCGCTGGACGGTTTCCGGACGAGCCAGCCCGACCTGGCCATCCTCGACATCAAGATGCCGCGCATGGACGGCATGGAGACGCTGCGGCGGCTGCGGCAGAAGTCCGACCTGCCCGTAATCTTCCTGACGTCCAAGGACGAGGAGATCGACGAGCTGTTCGGCCTGAAGATGGGTGCGGACGACTTCATCCGCAAACCGTTCTCGCAGCGCCTCCTCGTCGAGCGCGTCAAGGCCGTGCTGCGCCGCTCGCAGCCCAAGGATCCGACGGCGCTGCCGAAGGAAAACGACGCCAAGGCGCTCGACCGCGGCCTGCTGCGCATGGACCCCGAGCGGCATACCTGCACCTGGAAGAACGAGCCGGTCACGCTGACGGTCACCGAGTTCCTGATCCTGCAGGCGCTGGCGCAGCGTCCGGGCGTGGTCAAGAGCCGCAACGCCCTGATGGACGCGGCCTATGACGACCAGGTCTATGTCGACGACCGCACCATCGACAGCCACATCAAGCGGCTGCGCAAGAAGTTCAAGATGGTCGACGAGGAGTTCGAGATGATCGAGACCCTCTACGGCGTCGGCTATCGCTTCAAGGAAACCTGACGCATCGACGGGAGCGACGTCATGCGAAATTGCGCGCTGACGTCGCACCGGGGATTGGGTAGACTGCGACGCCTGCGCATTGTTTGAAGCGCAGATGCCGGAACGGGGCCTTTGTTGCAGCGATCGTGTTGCGGCGACTATTGGTGCGGCGAATTTGACGTTCTGAACGAGCCCGCCGCACGTCACCACGCCGCAAACGCCTTGCGACATTCGGAATCGGAGCACTCACATTGCTCGATCGTACGCATCCTGACCCCGGACTGAACGCCGAGGACGCCGCAGCGTCCGCCGCTTCCGAGGTGACCGATGAGAGCCCGCGGGTGTCAGGCTGGCAGCGCCCGCTGAGCTGGCTGCGCCGCGCCGGACAGTTCCTGTTCGCGCTGTCGTTCTCGAGCCTGACCCGGCGCATCGTCTCGCTGAACATCGCTGGCCTGCTCGCACTGGTTGCAAGCATTCTCTACCTCTCGCAGTTCCGCGCCGGCCTGATCGATGCGCGCGCGCAGAGCCTGCTGGTGCAGGCCGAAATCATCGCCGGCGCGATCGCGGCCTCGGCGACGGTGCAGACCAACACCATCACCATCGATCCGGAGCGGCTGCTCGATCTCAAGCCCGGCGAGAGCTACGGCGCGCCGGACGAATATTCGCCGCTCGATTTTCCGATCAATCCGGAACGCGTCGCACCGGTGCTGCGTACGCTGATCTCGCCGACCAAGACGCGCGCCCGAATCTACGATCCGAACGGCGGCCTGCTGCTCGACAGCCGCAATCTCGAGAACGTGCTGCGCTTCGACCTGCCGCCGCCGTCGAGCGAGAAGCCGGGCTTCGTCGAGCGCGCGCTGATCTCGGTGCGCACCTGGCTCAATCGCGGCGACCTGCCGCTGTACCGCGAATACGGCCCGGAGAACGGCAACGGCTATGAGGAAGTCTCGGACGCGCTGAAGGGCCAGAAGCGCAGCATGGTACGGGTCAACTCGCGCGGCGAGGTGATCGTCTCGGTTGCGGTGTCGGTGCAGCGCTCGCGCACGATCCACGGCGCGCTGATGTTGTCGACGCAGGGCGACGACATCGACCAGATGGTGACCGCCGAGCGCCTCGCCATCCTGAAGGTCGGCGGCGTGGCCTCCGCGGTCATGATCGTGCTGTCGCTGCTGCTCGCCAGCACCATCGCCGGCCCCGTGCGCCGGCTGGCCGACAGCGCCGAGCGCGTCCGCCGCCGCATCAAGACCCGCGTCGAGATCCCCGACTTCACCCGCCGCCGCGACGAGATCGGCCATCTCTCCGGCGCGCTGCGCGACATGACGGATGCGCTCTACAACCGCATCGAGGCGATCGAGATGTTCGCCGCCGACGTCGCCCACGAGTTGAAGAATCCGCTGACCTCGCTGCGCTCCGCCGTGGAGACCCTGCCGCTGGCGCGCAACGACAACAGCCGCGCCCGCCTGCTCGCGGTCATCGAGCACGACGTCAAGCGGCTCGACCGGCTGATCTCCGACATATCCGACGCCAGCCGGCTCGACGCCGAGTTGCAGCGCCAGGACATGACACTGGTCGATCTGCGCCGGCTCCTGAACACGCTGACCTCGGTCGCCAACGAGACCAAGCTCGGCACCGACGTCGCCGTGGAGGTCCGCTTCGAAGGCCGCGGGGTCAACGACACCTTCTCGGTGCCGGGCCATGATTCGCGACTTGGCCAGGTCATCTCGAACCTGCTGTCGAACGCGCAGTCGTTCTCGGCGGCCGGCGGCAAGGTCCGCATCACCTGCCGGCGCGTGCGCTCCGAGATCGAGATCACGGTCGACGACGACGGCCCGGGCATTCGCGAGGACGCCCTGCAGCGGATCTTCGAGCGCTTCTACACCGACCGGCCGCACCAGGGCTTCGGCCAGAATTCGGGCCTGGGCCTGTCGATCTCCAAGCAGATCATCGATGCCCATGGCGGGCGGATCTGGGCCGAGAACCGGCCCGGGCCTGTCGATGCCGAGGGCAATCCGACCTCCGCCGGGGCCCGCTTCATCGTCCGGCTGCCGGCGTCGTGACCGCCGCAGCGGCGAGCGTCCATGCGTCTGCCGTCAAAGTCGGCGATCGCGCCGTGCTGATCCGCGGTCCCTCGGGCGCCGGCAAGTCGCGCCTGGCGTTCGACCTGATTCTGGCCGGGCGCGCCGGGCAGATCCCGCCGGCCGTTCTGGTCGGAGACGACCGTGTTCATCTCGCCACACGTGGCGGAGAAATGTGGGTCAGCCCCGCCCCTGCCCTGGCCGGCCTGCTCGAGATTCGCGGCCTCGGTATCCGTGCCTGCGACTTCGTGTCCGAGGCGCCCATAGGTCTCATTGTCGATTTGATGGCCGATGATGCAGAGCGGCTTCCGCCGCCGGATGCGCTGCGCTGGAACGAAAACGGTATCGAATTGCCGCGAATACCCGTGGGCCAGGGATACGCGCCCCTGCCGCTGGTTGTAGCCGCTCTGACCACGACCAAGAGTTCATGACCCGGTAATCTTTCGGCCAATTGTGTGAAGCGAATTGGTAACCATATCACCCCCACTATCGCGACCCGATAGACCGTCGCCAGCTCCCCCGCCCCTACCTCTGAATCCGGGAGAATCGCGAATATGCCCTCTTGCGCGGGGGCTCCGGATGGTCAAAGTGGCGCGTTCGTGCGGTGCACCCAAGGCGCCCGCGAGGAGTATCCGATGATTGGCCTGGTACTGGTGACCCATGGGCGCCTCGCCGACGAGTTCAGGGCGGCGCTCGAACACGTCATGGGTCCTCAAAAACAAATCGAAGCGGTCACGATTGGCGCCGACGATGATTCCGATCTCTGTCGCAGCGACATCATCGAAGCCGTGAACCGTGTGGACACCGGCGACGGCGTCGCCATCCTCACCGACATGTTCGGCGGCACGCCGTCGAATCTTGCGATCTCCTGCATGAGCCGGCCCAAGGTCGAGGTGCTCGCGGGCATCAACCTGCCCATGCTGGTCAAGCTCGCCAAGGTCCGCGAGGAACGCTCGCTGCCCGACGCCATCGCGATGGCGCAGGAGGCGGGACGCAAATACGTCACCATCGCAAGCCGGGTGCTTGCCGGCAAATGAGCGACGAGGACGACGCGCAGGACAACGTCGCCGGCCCGGCCGTTCCTGCCGGAGCCATCTCGCGAGAGCTGCTGATCACCAACAAGCGCGGCCTGCATGCGCGGGCGTCGGCGAAGTTCGTGCAGATGGTCGAGAAGTTCCAGGCCGAGGTCTGGGTGACCCGCGGCGGCGAGACCGTCGGCGGCCGCTCGATCATGGGCCTGATGATGCTGGCCGCGGCTCCGGGGACGAAGATCCTGGTGTCGGCCACCGGCCCCGAGGCCGAGGCCGCTTTGCAGGCGATCACTGATCTGGTGAACGACAAGTTCCACGAAGAAGGCGTGTGACCCCCTTAGCGGGTCCGTCATTCCGGGACGCGCCTCGTCAGAGGCGCGGGCCCGGAACCATAATCACAGGCGGTTGGACTCGGTATCGGACGACCCTGCCCACACACGGGCCTGTGGTTATGGATTCCGGGCTCAGCCCTTCGGGCTGCCCCGGAATGCCGGCCTCCATTGGGGCAGCAGGCGCGTCACCACGACGTCCGCTACGTCCCCGGCCCCTGAATATACACCTTCCAAACGATTGCAGGGCCCGCCTGGCCATGGAAGAAGCGCTGGGTCGTCATGACCAGCGGCTCGGCCTTGGGGGCCTCCTTGGCCATCCAGGCCTCGCAGGCGGCGATGCGGTTGTCGGTGGTGTCGCAGACGCCGATGAAGCCCTCGCGCTTGAGGTCGTCCAGCGTGCTCAGCCCCGAGCTCCAGGTCTCCTCGGCCGTATAGGGCACCGTGAACGGGCGGGGGTGATCCGGGCTGTAGAAGGTCATCGGCGTGTTCATCTCGGAATAGCCGGCGACCAGCGGCCAGGGCGAGCCGAAACGGGCGTGCCAAGCCTTGGTCAATTCCCGCGCCAGCTCCGACCGCCCGCCATAGCCGGTGGCGCCGTTCGGATTGGCGGCCATTTCACGGTGGGCGATCCACGGTGAAGCCGCCAGCGTGAGCAGCGACAGCACCAGCCAGATGGCGGCGAGCCGGGGCAGCATCGTCAGCCGCAGCCGCAAGGCGGGAATTGCGACCAGCGCCAGCGGCACCAGAAAGAACAGCGAGATGCCCCAATCGGTCTTCATGTAGATCGTGAAAGCGAGGCCGCCGAGCGGCGGGCCGACGGCAACGATCGACTGCACCAGCCAGACATTGATCGCCTGGCTCACATTGACGCCCGGATTTGGCCCGCGCCGCCAATTGCGGAACGCGAAGCGCGGCGGCCAGGCCAGGACCAGGGCCGCAAGCGCCACCGGCAGAGCGAGCAGCGCCAGATTGTGACCGACATAGCCGACGACGAGCGCGGCGGCGCGCCCCCGGTCCGACAGCGTATAGACGTCGCCGGCATAGGTGATGGCGACGAAGTCGACGCTCCACAGCCAGGCCAGATGCGGAATCATCGCGACCAGCATCGTGGCGATCGCGACCCAGGGCGCCGGCGAGGCCAGGAAGCGCAGCCGCTCGGGATGCAGCAGTGCCGCAAGGCCGATCGCACCGATCATGGTCAGCACCCAATATTTCGTCATCAGCGCGGCGGCGCCGGCGAGGCCGAGCCAGATGCCGGCGACGACGCTACGCTTCTCGAAGGCGTGCAGATAGGCCAGCACCAGCAGCGGCAGGGTCAGCAGCTGGACCAGATCGGCGTTGTACTTGAAGCCCTTGAAATTGAAGATCGGATACAGCGCGACCATCACCACGACGAAGAACGCCCGGCGGCGGTCGACGACCTTCAGGCTCGCGAACCAGACGCCGATCAGGCCGCTGCCGTTCACGGCCATCGCCAGCGCATAGGTCGACCAGTCCTTGACCGGAAACACCGAGAACCACAGCCCGGCGATCCAGCCCGACAGCGGCGGATGCTTGCCGTAGCCGAGCAGGAAGCGGCTGCCCCAGGCATAGGCCTCGGCGACGTCCATGTGAACGTCCTGCGCGGCCTTCAGATTGGTCAGGATCGCCGTCCACAGCACGACATGCGCAAGAACGAAGGCGATGACGACCCAGACCGACGTCGCCGGCGCGGTGGCGCGCACCGCCAGCCAGGCGGCCAGACGCTGCGGTCCGAGGCGGTTGCGCGGGCGGGCCGCCTGATGCGGCAGAGAGGTACTCGACATCCGCCCTCGGTAGCCTGTTTTCGAGCCACGGGGAATCAGCTTGGCGTGAAGAAAGGCCCTGGAAATTCAGCAATATGGTTGCTGGTCAGGGGCCCTTGATGCTATCTGCGCGACCCATGACGACCGTCCCCATTCCCAACATCCGCAACTTCTCCATCGTCGCCCATATCGACCATGGAAAGTCCACTTTGGCCGATCGCCTGATCCAGATGACGGGCGGCCTGTCGGACCGCGAGATGGCGGGCAAGGAGCAGGTGCTCGATTCGATGGACATCGAGCGCGAGCGCGGCATCACCATCAAGGCGCAGACCGTGCGCCTGCAATACCGCGCCAAGGACGGCAAGGATTACATCTTCAACCTGATGGACACGCCCGGCCACGTCGACTTCGCCTACGAGGTGTCGCGGTCGCTGGCGGCCTGCGAGGGCTCGCTGCTGGTGGTCGACGCCAGCCAGGGGGTCGAGGCGCAGACGCTCGCCAACGTCTACCAGGCGCTCGACAACAACCACGAGATCGTCCCGGTCCTCAACAAGATCGACCTGCCGGCCGCCGAGCCCGACAAGATCAAGCAGCAGATCGAGGACGTGATCGGCATCGACGCCTCCGACGCGGTGATGATCTCGGCCAAGACCGGCCTCGGCATTCCCGACGTGCTGGAGGCGATCGTCACCCGCCTGCCGCCGCCGAAGGGCGACCGCGACGCGACGCTGAAGGCGCTGCTTGTCGACAGCTGGTACGACGTCTATCTCGGCGTCGTCGTGCTCGTGCGCATCGTCGACGGCGTGATGAAAAAGGGCCAGCGCATCCGCATGATGGGCACGGGTGCGGCCTATGACGTCGAGCGCGTCGGCTTCTTCACGCCGAAGATGACCCAGGTCGACGAGCTCGGCCCCGGCGAGGTCGGCTTCATCACCGCGGCGATCAAGGAAGTCGCGGATACGCGCGTCGGCGACACCATCACCGACGACCGCAAGCCGGTGTCGGAGATGCTGCCGGGCTTCAAGCCGGCGATCCCCGTGGTGTTCTGCGGCCTGTTCCCGGTCGACGCCGACGATTTCGAGACCTTGCGCTCGGCCATGGGCAAGCTCAGGCTGAACGACGCCAGCTTCTCGTTCGAGATGGAGACCTCCGCCGCGCTCGGCTTCGGCTTCCGCTGCGGCTTCCTCGGGCTGCTGCATCTGGAGATCATCCAGGAGCGGCTGAGCCGCGAGTTCGATCTCAACCTGATCGCGACCGCGCCATCCGTCATCTACAAGATGAAGCTGACCGACGGCGAGGAGATCGAGATCCACAATCCGGTCGACATGCCCGACGTGGTCAAGATCGCCGAGATCCAGGAGCCCTGGATCGAGGCCACCATTCTGACGCCGGACGAATATCTCGGCAGCGTGCTGAAGCTCTGCCAGGATCGCCGCGGCAATCAGAAGGAGCTCACCTATGTGGGCAGCCGCGCGATGGTCAAATACGACCTGCCGCTCAACGAGGTGGTGTTCGACTTCTACGACCGGCTGAAGTCCGTCTCCAAGGGCTACGCCTCGTTCGACTATCATCTGACCGACTACAAGCCGGCCGACCTCGTGAAGATGCAGATCCTCGTCAACAACGAGCCGGTCGATGCGCTGTCGATGCTGGTGCACCGGACCCGCGCCGAAGGCCGGGGACGCGCGATGGTCGAGAAGATGAAGGACCTGATCCCGCCGCACATGTTCCAGATCCCGATCCAGGCGGCGATCGGCGGCAAGGTGATCGCGCGCGAGACCGTGCGCGCGCTGCGCAAGGACGTCACCGCCAAGTGCTATGGCGGCGACATCACGCGCAAGCGGAAGCTTCTGGAGAAGCAGAAGGAAGGCAAGAAGAAGATGCGGCAGTTCGGCAAGGTCGATATCCCGCAGGAAGCCTTCATCGCCGCGCTCAAGGTGGATAGCTGAGGCCGGGCTGCGCCGCGTCGGGTTGATTGGGACCTGAAACTAGGCACCCACCGGCAGAATCTGCGGTCCCGTACAACTACGGTATCTCTTCCTTAATGGTAATCTGGGACCCTTGCTGCAAAGCAAGGAATGCCCCCATGTCCCGCCTTCGGTCGATCTCCGCCCGCCTCATCATCGCGCTCTCGCTCACCGTCGCCATCGCCTGCGCCGTGCTCGGCACCTTCTCGGTCATCCAGCAGCGCGCGCTGACTCGCCTTGCGCTGGAGCAGCAGCTCAAGCTGCAGTTCGACAGCGTGTCGGCCGGCATCGATTACGAGGGCCGCGCGGCGCTGGCAGTGAGCTCGACGCTCGCGGCGCTGCCGCCGATCGCCGACGCTTATCTCAAGGGCGACCGCGACGCGCTCGGCGCCCTGCTCGGCGGCGCGATGCCGCTGCTGAAGGCGCAAGGCATTCCCCTGGTGAACGTGTGGGCGCCGCCGGCCACCAATTTCTATCGCGTGCACGAGCCGAAGGTGTTCGGCGACGACACTTCCAAGCGCCGCATCACCGTGGTGCAGGCCAACCAGACCGGCAAACAGATCGCCGGCGTCGAGCAGAGCCGGCTGTCGCTCGGCATCTTCGGCATGACGCCGATCGTGCGCGACGGCAAGGTGATCGCCACCGTCGATGTCGGCGCTGCCTTCGGCAAGGAATTCGTCGAGCGCGCCAAGCGGCGCTTCGGCATCGATCTCGCCGTCTACTGGATCAACGACGGCCAGCCGAAGCGGCTGTCCTCGACCTTCGGCGACGAGACCGTCGCCACCACGGACGAGGTGCTCGCGGTGTTCAAGGGCGCGCCGCTGCTGCGCGATGCCACGCTGGCCGGCAGGCCCGCCGCAGTCTATGCCGGCCAGATCAAGAACTATGCCGGCGACCCGATCGCCGTGCTCGAGGTGATCGAGGACACCACCGCCTATCAGGCTGCCGCCGCCAGCGCGCAGCAGCAGCTGATCATCGGCACGGTCGTGATCCTGCTGCTCGCGGTCATCGTCGCGCTGCTGGTCGCCCGCGGCATCTCGCGCCCGCTGGTCGCGATCACCGCCGTGATGCACCGCCTGTCGAGCGGCGATACCGAGGTTTCGATCCCGGGCGGCCAGCGCAAGGACGAACTCGGCACCATGGCCCAGGCGGTCGACGTCTTCCGCCGCAACATGATCGAGACGAGCAGCCTGCGCGCGGCGCAGGAGGCGACGCAGCTTCAGGCCGAACACGACAAGCAGGTGCTGCAGCGGCAGATGGCCGACCGCTTCGAGGCCGACGTCAAGGGCGTCGTCTCGTCCGTGGCCAAGGCCACGCAGGACATGGAGCGCGTGGTCCAGGAGATCACGGTCAGCGTCAACGGCACCTCGCAGCGCACCGCCGCCGCGGCGGCCGCCTCCGAGGAAGCCTCGAGCGGCGTGTCGACGGTCGCCGCCGCCTCCGAGGAACTCGCCTCCTCGGTGACCGAGATCGGCCGCCAGGTCGCGCATTCCAGCAAGGTCGCCGACGGCGCCGTCATCAAGGCGCGGCAGACCACCGAGATGGTCGGCAGCCTGGCCGCCGCCGCCGAGAAGATCGGCGACGTGCTGCGCCTGATCGATGCGATCGCGAGCCAGACTAATCTGCTCGCGCTCAATGCCACGATCGAGGCGGCGCGCGCCGGCGAGGCCGGCCGCGGCTTCGCCGTGGTCGCCGCCGAGGTCAAGGAGCTGGCCGGGCAGACCGCCAAGGCGACGGAAGAGATCGCCGGCCAGGTCAGCTCGATCCAGGCGGCGACGTCCGACTGCGTCACCGCCATCGGCGACATCAGCGGCACGATCCAGGAGATCAGCGGCATTGCCGCGACCATCGCCGCCGCCGTCGAGCAGCAGGACTCGGCGACGCGCGAGATCGCGCGCAGCGTCCAGCAGGCGGCCTCGGGCACCAGCGAGGTGTCGCAGAACGTGGTCGGCGCCAGCGACGCCGCCGAGCAGTCGCGCGCGCTCGCCGAACACGTCATGACCGCGACCCGCGACCTCGGCAAGCACGCGGGCGAGCTATTCAAGAGCGTCGACACGTTCCTGGCCGGCCTGCGCAAGGCGGCGTAGTGAGAGCCAACAGCGCCCGCCCCAAACTCGGTGTCGTCCCGGCCTTGAGCCGGGACCCATAGCCACCGAAGCCGGAGTTGGAGCAAGCTGGAGCTGCAGCTTGCTTGACCACAGGCGACACGGCGTATGGGTCCCGGCGTTCGCCGGGACGACGCTGGTGATGGATGACGTGAGAGCTGGGCTCTCACTTCAGCTTCGCTTCAATCGCCCCCCGTCAGCGCAAAGCCCTCGTCGAGCCAACCGGTGATGCCGCCGATCATCATCTTCACCGACAAGCCGAGCTGCGCGAGGCGGATGGCGGCGCGGTTGGCGCCGTTGCAATGTGGGCCGGCGCAGTAGACCACGAACAGCGTGTCAGCCGGATACGCAGCCATCCGCTCGGCCGTCATGGTCCGGTGCGGAATATTGACGGCCCCGGCGATATGTCCCTTCGCGAACGAGGCCGGACCGCGGACGTCGACCAGGACGAAGTCCAGCTCGGCGGCACGCAGGCTTTCATGCACGTCCCAGCAATCGGTCTCGTAGGCGAGCATCGCCTCGAAATGCGCGAGCGCCTGCTCTGACGGAGCTGCCGGCACTTCGGTGACATAGGTCGTCATGAGGTCTCTCCTGCGTCGTTGCGTAAGCAGGTCCAGTCTCGCGCGTGACGCCCGGCGCCCCAAGTGACGGATCTGACAAAGTCCGGTAAGTTTCCGCCAATGTCACGCGCCGTCGCCAAACGCCTTGATCCTGATCCCGGTCTCGTCGCCGTCATCACCTATGACGGGCTGTGCACGTTCGAGTTCGGCATCGCCGTCGAAGTGTTCGGACTGCCGCGGCCGGAGTTCGATTTCCCCTGGTATCAGTTCAAGGTCGTGTCGGCCGAGAGCCGGCGGTCACGCGCGATCGGCGGTGTCGTCGTCGAGGCCGATGCCCCGCTGGCGCGTTTGAAAGATGCGCGCACGATCATCGTGCCGGGCTGGCGCGACCGGAACGAGCGCCCGCCGGAGCGCCTGCTGCGCGCCATCACGCAGGCGTCCGCGCGCGGTGCGCGGTGTCTCTCGATCTGCTCGGGCGTATTTGTCCTCGCAGCGGCCGGCCTGCTCGACGGCAAGCGCGCCACCACGCATTGGCGGCACATGCCCGATCTGAAGCGGCTGTATCCGGACATCCGGATCGAAGACGACACGCTCTATGTCGACGAGGGCAATGTCATCACCTCGGCCGGCAGCGCTGCCGGCATCGACGCCTGCCTGCATCTCGTCCGCCGCGACTTCGGCAGCAAGGTCGCCAACAGCGTGGCCCGGCGCCTGGTGATGCCGCCGCATCGCGACGGCGGCCAGGCGCAATATGTTGCCGCGCCGATTCAGGCGCGCCCGGGACGCACGATCGGCGAGGTCATGGACTGGGCTCGCGCCCGGCTGTCGCAACCGATCGCGATCAGCGCGATGGCCAAGCGTGCCCGGATGAGCGAGCGCACCTTCCTGCGGCGCTTCAACGAGAGCACGGGCGCCGGCGCGGCCGCCTGGCTGCAGCAGGAGCGCATGTCACGCGCAAGGGAGCTACTGGAGAGCGGAACGCTGTCGCTCGCCGATATCTCGGCGCAATGCGGCTACCAGTCGCTCGAGACCTTTCGCGTCGCGTTCCGGCGCAGCGTCGGCACGTCGCCTGCGGCCTATCGCGCGCGGTTCAGAGCACAAGGTTGACGTGTATCGGTCGAAGTGAGCCGCCAGCCGCGATCTCCACTTCTCCCCACCGGGGCTCTACGCAGCGTCCCGCGCCTCAAGCCACCATCGCCTTGCCCGACGATGTCCCGTCCGCGGCATCCCGCTGCGCCTGCAGAAGGCCGACGATCTCGACGTTGGGCCGGGGACGGCTGAACAGATAGCCCTGCGCCTCGTGGCAACCTTCGGCGCGCAGGCAGCGCAGCTCGGCCTCCGTCTCCACGCCCTCCGCGGTGATGGTGACGCCGAGGCCCTTGCCGAGACTGACGATCGAGCGGACGATTGCCTGGGCCTCGCGGTTGGCGGCGAGATCGCGGATGAAGGACTGGTCGACCTTGATCTTGTCGAACGGGAAACTGCGCAGATAGCTCAGGCTGGAATAGCCGGTGCCGAAATCGTCCATCGAGATCCGCACGCCGAGCGCACGCAGCGCATGCAGGGTCGCCAGCACCTGTCCGCTCTTCTCCAGCACCAGCGTCTCGGTGATCTCGAGCTCGAGCCGCCTCGCCGGCAGGCCGGACTGCTTGAGCGCATCCATCACCAGCGACAGCACGTTGCCGACGCGGAACTGCAGCGGCGACATATTGACGGCGACACATACCTCGTCCGGCCACTTCGCCGCGTCGCTGCAGGCCTGGCGCAGCATCGAGCGGCCCAGCCCCGAGATCAGGCCGGTCTCCTCGGCGATCGGAATGAACTCGGACGGCGGGATCATGCCGCGTTCCGGATGCGGCCAGCGCACCAGCGCCTCGAAGCCGGTGATCCGTCCGCTCGAGAGATCGATCAGCGGCTGATAGTGCGGCTGCAATACGTCGCGCTGGATCGCGGCGCGCAACTCGGTCTCGATCTTGCGCCGGCTCTGCGCGCGCGCATCCATCCCCGACTCGAAATAGCTGAACGAGCCGCGCGTCTCGGTCTTGGCGCGAGATAGCGCCATATCGGCGTTCTTGAGCAGCTTCTCGGCGTCGTCGCCGTCGTTCGGCGCCATCGCAATGCCGATCGTCGCGCCGATCGTCACCGAGCTGCCGTCGATCAGATAGGGATCGGCGATTGCCTGCAGCAGGCGCCGGCACAGTTGGGCAGCCTCCTCGGGGCGCGCCAATCCGCCCTGCACGATCGCGAACTCGTCCGAGTTCAATCGCGCGACGATGTCCTCCTGGCGCAGGATCGAACGCAGCCGCTTCCCCACGCCGCGCAGCAGCCGGTCGCCGACGCCATGGCCCAAGGTGTCGTTGATCGATTTGAAATTGTCGAGGCCGAGCACGAGCACGGCCATCTTCTCCGAGCCGCGCCGCATCTGGATCAGCTTGTCGTCGATCTGCTGACGCAGCAGGTTGCGGCTCGGCAGGCCGGTCAGCGCGTCGTGCTGCGCGAGGAAGGCGAGCCGCGCTTCGGCGCGCTTGCGCTCGGTGATGTCCATCAGCGCCAGCAGCACGGCCGGCTGGTCGTTGTGGACGAGATGGCGCAGATAGATCGCGAGGTCGATCAGCGTGCCGTCGGCGCGGACATGCTTCCAGGTGCGCGCCGCCTTCTCCTCGATCGACTGCTCCTCGCCCCAGGGCGTCTCGCTCTCATAGGCCTGCAGGTTACGGATGCTGAGCCGCTCGAAAGCTGTACGGCTGTAACCATAGTGCTGAACCGCGGCGGCGTTGACGCCGAGCACGCGCCCGTCGTCCCGGGCACAGACGATCATCGGCACCGGATTGCCGTCGAACAGCAGGCGGAACGATTCCTCGCGCTGCTTCAATTCGGTGATGTCGACGCGCAGGCCGACGACGCCGCCGTCGCTCGTAAGGCGCTCCTCGATCAGGATGGTGCGACCGTCCGACAATTTCTGCTCGTGGCGTCCGCTCGGCTGAAACAGCTTCTCCAGCCGCTCGGCGATCCATTCCTCCTCGCGTCCCGCCGCTTCAGGATAGTCGCCGCGCGCCACGCCGACCCGAATCGTGTCCTGCAGGCGCGCACCGGACTGGAACAGGTCGGAGCTGCGGTTATAGATCTCGGCGTATTTCTTGTTCCACAGGATGTAGCGGCCGTCGGAATCGAGGAACACGATCCCTTCGGGGAGAAGGTCGATGGCCTCGATCAGGCGGTCATGCGCCTTCTTCGCCTCCGCAATGGCGGCTTCCGCCTCGGCGCGCGTGCTCGCGATCTCGTCGCTGGCGGCAGTCTCCCGCAGGTTGTGCCGCCCCAGCTTCGGGCTTGGCTTGACCGGGCGGAAAGAACCGCGGGCGGACGGCACGCGCTTCTGCTTCTTGGGCTTGGTTGGCCGAACAGGCCGCATCGCGTGCCTCTCTCTCCTCATTGCCGTCAGTTTTCGGCCAAGGGTCTGAAAAAATGGTATCTTGGTGCAGGAGACCACTATCGTCGATTGCGCGAACATGAGCACGCACTCGCCGAATGCGGGAGACGCTGGCGCTGAACATGGTCAATCAAAAATTTCACCACAACCGCAGGTAAGTCTGCCTCGTCGGCAGCCGCGAGAAACTGCGCGCATTGCGTGCAATCGACGTCCGCGTATCGTTCAACTACCGAACCAAAGCAGGCAATTGAGCCGTGTTCGGGCGGTTCCGCCAATCCGCCGGCAGGGTTACGCAACCGTTAACAAGCCCGCCTTTGGCGCCCTTCCCTGCCTGCCGCCAGCCGCTAGACTGGCGCCATGCATGCCCGCCTGATTCTGATGACCGTCATGAGTGCGGCCGCGATCGCCGCCACGGCGCCGGTCCATGCCCAGGATAAGGGCAGCGTCGAGCCGAAAGCCCTGCCGCCGCTGGTCCGACCCGACGATCCTGAGACGCCGGCCAAGGAGCTATTCGCGCGCAGGCTGCTGCCCTCGGCGCAGCCGACCAAGGTGCTCGGCACCTATAATCGCGGCTGCATCGCCGGTGCCGAGCGGATGCCGATCAATGGCGAGGGCTGGCAGGTGATGCGGCTGTCGCGCAACCGCAATTTCGGCCACCCGAACATGATCGCGCTGCTCAAGCGCCTGGCCGTGCGCGCGCACAAGGATGCCGGCTGGCCCGGCATTTTGGTCGGCGACATCAGCCAGCCGCGCGGCGGCCCGGCGCTGAGCGGCCATGCCAGCCACCAGATCGGGCTCGACGCCGACATCTGGCTGACGCCGATGCCGGAGCACCGGTTGTCGCGCAACGAGCGCGAGGAAATGTCGGCGGTGATGATGGTGCGCCAGGACCGGCTGGACGTCGATCCGCGGGTGTTCACGAAGGGGCACGTCGCCGTGATCCGCGCCGCCGCGAAAGAGCCTTCGGTGCAACGCATCTTCGTCAACGCCGCAATCAAGAAGGCGTTGTGCCGTGACGCCAAAGGCGACCGCAGTTGGCTCACGAAGGTAAGGCCGTGGTGGGGCCACGACTATCACTTCCACATCCGCATGGTGTGCCCGCCCGGCAATCCGGACTGCCATGGCCAGACCGACCAGGAGGGCGGCGACGGCTGCGGCGACCTCGACTACTGGTTCTCGGACGCGGTGCTGCATCCGCCGCCGCCGAAGGAGCCGCCCAAGCCGCCGCAGCCGATCACCATGGCGCAGCTGCCGCCGAGTTGCCGCGCCGTGCTGCACGCACCTGATGCCAAGAACTGAGATGCAAGCTCTGACGCGATCGCGATTCGCCGCGACGCCAGAGTGCGCTAGGATGTGAATGCTCGCGCCGTAAGCGCAGCACTCGAACGGGATGATGGTCCCACCTCCAGACAATGATGTGATGCTGCGCGCAGCGCTTTCGCGTTGTGCGGCCCAACCGTGCGAGTTCGTCATGCCCCAGATCCGTCGCGCCGCTGCCGCCCTCCTCCTGAGCCTCGCCGCAGGCGCAACCTCCTGGGCCGCCGAGCCGAGCGGCTGCGACAAGTTCAAATGGGACATCGCGCGCGAGCGTGCGGCGCTGACGTCCGCCGACCGCAAGACACTCGACTCGGGCGCCGAGATCGCAGCGCTACCTGCCTCCGGACTGTTGCTCACGCTGTATCCGTTCGCCGACGCCAAGCTGCCGACCACGCCGGAACGCTCACCGAGGGAAGGCACCTTCGCCGGCTTTACGCGGATGACGGCAGCGCCCAAGGCGGGCGTCTATACCGTGAGCCTGTCAACGGCGGCCTGGATCGACCTCATTCAGGACGGCACGACCCTCAGGCCGATCGCCTTCAGCGGCGCCACCGATTGCGACGGCATTCGCAAGACCGTGAAATACGAACTCGCCGGACAGCCCTTCGTGCTCCAGGTCAGCGGGGCGCCACAGGCTGAGATCTCGGTCGCGATCCTGCCGGCGGAATGAGCCTCACACCCCCGCCACCGACGACCAGACATCGGCGAGCTTGCGCCGCATCTGCTGCTTGCGCGTCAGCACCGGCGGCTCTTCTTCATCCTCGGGCAGGCGCAGGCCGACGACATTGACGCGGCCGCCGGAGATCGAGCGGGCCACCAGCACGATGGTGTCGAGCGCGACGGTCGAGCCTTCCTTCGGCGCGTTGTCGAGATGGATGTCGAAGTAATCCGCGAGCGTCAGCTTGTCCTCGCCCTCGCCGAGCTTGACGCCATAAATGCCGGCGACCTCGTCGAGCGTGTGCTCGGCCGAGACCATGAAGTCGCCGAGCAGATGCGGATCGGGCGCGGCGGACGGCGGCATGTCGACGAAGAAGCGGTCGAGCGACTCGGCCTTTTCCGGCGGCGCGAGCAGATAGAGATAATCGCCCGGCGCGATCGGCTCGGCCTCGCCCGGCGACAGGATCTGCTGGTTGCGGATCACCAGCGTCGGCTTGGACCAGGACGGGATCAAGCCGCGGCGAAAATACAGGCTCTTGGAGCGGATCGCATAGCCGACGAGCTGCTGCTCGAGCTGACCGGGCAGATCGAGCTCGATCCGGCGCGGACCGCGATCGGTGCGGGGCAGCGCGACGTGCAGCTTGCGCGCGGCGACGCCGAGCGTCCAGCCCTGCGCCAGCAGCGAGATGATCACGACGACGAAGGCGACGTCGAAATACAGATAGGCGTTGGACAGGCCGACCAGCATCGGGATCGAGGCGAGGAAGATCGCGACCGCGCCGCGCAGGCCGGTCCAGGCGATGAACGCCTTTTCCCGCCAGTTGAAGCGGAACGGACGGAGACAGAGGAACACCGCCACGGGGCGTGCGACCAGCATCAGCACCAGCGCCACGGCAATCGCAGGCAGCAGGCTGTCGAGCAGCCGCTGCGGTGACACCAGCAATCCGAGCAGTACGAACATCACGATCTGGGCGAGCCAGGTCGCGGCATCGAGGAAGGTGACCACCGAATTATGCGCCCGCGTCGGCCGGTTGCCGACGATGAGGCCGGCGAGATAGACGGCGAGGAAGCCGGAGCCATGGGCAATCTGCGCCATGCCGAAGATGACCAGCGCCGCCGTGGTCACGAACGGCGCGTGCAGGCCCTGGGGCAGCGCGACCTTGTTGAGGCCGATCACGACCAAGCGGCCACCAACGATGCCGAACAGCGTGCCGAGCACGGCTTCGCGCACCAGCTCGAACACAAAATGCCCGACGCTGCCGTGACCGACGGAGATCAGCTCGACCAGCATCAGGGTGAGGAACACCGCGAACGGATCGTTGCTGCCGGACTCCGCTTCCAGCGTGGCGCCGACACGCGGCCGCAGTCGCAGTCCCTGCGCATGCACCAGCAGGAACACCGCCGCCGCATCGGTCGAGGCGATGACGGCGCCGACCAGCATCGCCTCGGTCCAGCCGAGATCGAGCGCATATTTCGCCACCGGCGCGGTGATGAACGCGGTCATCAGCACGCCGACGGTCGCGAGCACCATCGAGGGCGCCAGTACGGTGCGGATGCTCTGGAAGCGCGTGCGCAGGCCGCCGTCGAACAGAATCAGCGCCAAGGCGACCGATCCCACCAGATAAGTGGTACGGACGTCCTGAAATTCGATATGACCGGGACCGGAATCGCCCGCCAGCATGCCGATCACCAGGAACACCAGCAGCAGCGGCGCGCCGAAGCGCAGCGCCAGCAGGCTGGACAGGATCCCGGCCATGACCAGGACCGCGCCAAGGAGGATGGCAATGCTGACGGCGTCGAGGGATGTCATGAAAAAACGTTGATGGATCCGACTTTTACATCCTTATCGTCGCCACACTTGCACGCCAACCGGATTTGCTCATATCGCGGCGATATGCCCATTTTTCCATCCTTGCCCGTGTTCGGGGTATATTTCGGGGCAATCGCCTGTAACGAAAACGAACTAAATCCCGCCGATCTGGCCGACCCGCGCCGCCGTTCCTCGCCGAGACCCCGCTGATGGACCTCGATCTCAAAGACGTTCTCGAATTCCTGCAGACCGTTGCCCGCTCGATCGGCGCCGAGGTCACCTCACCCTGGTTCTATCTGCAGCTCGGCCTGGTGCTGAGCGGCGCCGGCATCGCCTTTGCGGCCAGCGCCGCCGTGCGCGCGCGCATCGACATGACGTCGCTGGCAATGGGCTGGCCCGGCCCGCTGCGGCAGTTGCTGCGGGTGCTGCTGGAGAGCGTCACCACCGTGGTCTTCGTGATCCTGATGCGGATCGCGCGCACCGGCATGGTGCTGTGGACCTGGCCGAGCCGAAGCTACCTGCTCGCCGTCGCGCTCAAGCTCGCGCTGGCCTGGCTCGTCATCCGCCTGATCACCTCGGTGATCCGCAGCACCTTCATCGTGCAGATCGTGTCGATCTCCGCCTGGCTGGTCGCGGCGCTCAGCATCATCGGCCAGCTCGACAACGTGGTCGACGCGCTCGATTCCTTCTCGGTCGTGCTCGGCGGCCTCAGGCTGACGCCGCTGCTGGTGATCAAGCTGGGCGTGCTGCTGCTCAGCGTGCTGTGGCTGACCAACATCGCCAGCAATTTCGTCGAGAGCCGGATCACGCGCTCGACCGACCTGACGCCGTCGATCCAGGTGCTGCTGATCAAGATGGTCCGCATGGGCCTGATGATCTTCGGCATCGCCATTGCAATCAGCGCGGTCGGCATCAATTTGTCGGCGCTCGCGATCTTCTCCGGCGCCGCCGGCGTCGGCATCGGTTTGGGCCTGCAGCGCATCGTCGCCAATTTCGTCGCCGGCATCATCCTGCTGGCCGACAAGTCGGTGAAGCCGGGCGACCTCGTCACCATCGGCGACAGCTCGGGGCGCATCAGCGCGATGAACACGCGCTACATCTCCGTTGCTGCCGGTGACGGCCGCGAGTTCCTGATCCCGAACGAGGATCTCGTCACGCAGAAGGTGACGAACTGGACCTACACCGACAAGAACACTCTGGTGAAAGTGAATTTCGGCACCAATTACGACGCCGATCCGCGCCTCGTCTGCAAGCTCGCGATCGAGATCGCCAACGAGACGCCGCGCACGCTGAAGTCCAAGTCGCCGAGCTGCCTGCTCACCGAATTCACCGAGGCCGGCATGAAGTTCTCGCTGACATGCTGGATCGCCGATCCCAGCTACATGGACAGTGTCAAGAGCGAAGTGATGCTGTCGCTATGGGACGCCTTCAAGCGCGAAGGCATTCGCGTGCCCTATCCGGTGCGCGAGCTGCGCGTTCGCGGCGGCGCGCTGCCGGTGGAGACGACGGTCGAAGTGCCGACCTGATCCGAACGCCATGCGTCGCATCGACGCATGCATCGGGAAATATGAAGTAGTTCATAGTTCACGCGAGAGTGAAGGTGCACAGCGCCTTCACTCCATGTGCACGGTATCGACGTGATGGCCCTGTGCCTCCGCGTGTACCACATGGTCCATTCACCCCCTGTCCTGCCCTTTCTATCGTCGGCGTGCTCAGCGATCCCGTCGTTGTCGCGCGGCGGATCGCGATCGCAAGCAATTTGAATCGATCTGCGACCGAGGAGGAAGACCATGGACGGACAACAAGTGAACGGTGCACTCCAGTCGACGGTGCCTTACGGCCTGCTTGCTGCCCAGCAGCTGGCACCGCAGGGTTTCGTCGGCAATCTGCTCGGCCAATATGGCGCGCCGCTGGGCGGCATGATCGGCGGAGCCTTCGGCCATCAGGGCCTCGGCAATCAGATCGGCGGCGTCGCCGGCCAGCT
>NZ_JABFDM010000006.1 GCF_013178945.1 Bradyrhizobium aeschynomenes | reverse complement strand
CAGAGGAGGCCGCAAGCGGGCCCTCGGCACGCGAGCGCCGATGACGCTGCCACTGCTCGCGAACGATCGCTGGTCGCTAGACTTTGTGTCGGATCAGATGACCGATGGCCGGCGCTTCCGCATCCTGACCGTGGTCGATGATTGCACCCGCGAGTGCTTGACGCTGGTGGCTGACACCTCCCTCTCGGGCGCCCGGGTCGCTCGGGAGCTGGATCGGCTGGTCGCTGAGCGCGGCAAGCCCAAGATGGTGGTGAGCGACAACGGCAGCGAACTCACCAGCAATGCCATCCTGACATGGGCCGATCAGAGCCGCATCGCCTGGCACTACATCGCGCCGGGCAAACCCATGCAGAACGCCTTCATCGAGAGCTTCAATGGGCGCCTGCGAGATGAACTGCTGAACGAGACCCTGTTCACCTCGTTCGCCCAGGCCCGCGTCGCGCTCCGATGTTGGCAGGCCGACTATAACGACGCTCGGCCGCACTCCCAACTCGGATGGAAGACACCATCCGAGTTCGCCGCAACCTGCAATCCGCGTCGGGATCTGGCGCTACGCTATGTCGAGAGCTCCGCGCCAGCTCCCGCCGCTACCACCGCCCAGATGGGCACATCCAACCGCCCGAACGAATTCAGACCTGGATAAAACCTGGGGGCAAGGTCACTCGCATTGATTGTGTTCGTGGTACGATTATTCTAGACATACAATGACAAACCATTTCATTGAAGACATCAAGAAGCAGATCCCCTCTTACGATTCACTGCTGGAACCGCTGAACGCCGGCAGTTCCGCGTCGGAGGGAGCACCAACGATCGCTCGTGGACCGATCAGACCGCGGCGCAGATTGATCGCCTTGAAGGCGCTATCCGGACGCTCAAGTCGGTTGTGGAGCGCGGTTAGGGTTAGGTCTGACGACGTTGATTCAGTCGGTCTTTCGAAATCGCCCGATTTCATCGTTTGAGCTTCCCGATCGCCTGCGCCGCGAGGCGCTTTCGGTCTGCTGCTCGGGTGTAAATCTCGACTTCCTTGATATCGATCCATCCGAAGATGGCCATCAGCTCGTGAGTGGTTGCGCCGTTCTCGGCGGCTCGGGGCGCTGCTGCCTTGCAAAGGCCGTGGGCGGACTTGTCTAGGACCCCCGCAGCAACACCTGCCTCTTTAAAGGCGTTGCCGAGGCTCTCCTTGGTGTAGGGGTTCCTTTCTCGGTGACGATGAAAGTCAGTTCGCCGGTCGGGCCGGCATCGAGCGTCCGTTTCAGGACATCGAGCACCGGGATGTGGACCGCGGTTTGGCCCTGGCTCTTCTCAGTCGCAAGCGAAATTGTCTCATTGTGGACGTGCTGCTTTCCGACTCTCGCGGCGTCGCCGCGACGAAGGCCTGTGTAGCAGTAGACGTCAAGCATCACCCTTTGGCGAGGTGCCGATGGACCAGTGCTGCTCATACTTGATGATGTCGGCATAATCCCATTCGAGGAAACCGCGGGTCTTCGGCTTTTTGACCTTTACCCCTGCAGTCGGGTCGACCCTGAGCCTGCCGGTTTCGAGGAGCCACGAGAACAGGGCGCGCATGGTCTGGACGAAGCTCTTCGCCTGGAATGGAGTGTCCTTACGACGATCGACGCCAGTAACGATCGTAGCGCGGTCAATGTCTGCAATCTTGGCGGTGCCCCCGCGGTGGCGAGCACGTTCCTCATAATGTTTTCTCGCTGCTAATGTTTTCTCGCTGCTTACGGGTCGCGTTGGAAAGCCCGCGCCAGTCGGCAGCTTCGGCGCGATAGAGCAGCCATGCCCATTGCAGTGTACCACCTGGAGCACTCGGCGGCTTCGGTGTCGAGCTGGTCTCGGCCGCAACCGCGCTATCGCAGCCTCATAGGCGGCGTTGAATGCCTCGGTACCGTAGTCCCCGCGAACGCGGTGCTTCTTACCGCCTTTGCCCTTGCGGACATACCAAACGGTCTTTCCGTGGCGTGTCGTGTGCTTGTGCAGATATCGGGGCCTTGGGCGGGGCATGACTTACAGGATGACGTTGACGGGCTTCGGTGGTGGGTTGTTGGTAGCCTCTGCGGACTCTGGAAGAGCGGCCAAGGAAACGAGGATCGTCCCATGCGCGCTCGGCCGTTCTTGTCGTCGAGGTCGACGTGACGTCGGCGTCAGACCGGTCAATGCGGCGACGCGGTGTTATTTTGTCAGCTGCCCGCGCAGCTCGCCGTCCTTGTTGGCTGCGGTGTGAATGTTGAAATACATCCGGCCGTTCTGCAGTTCAGCAACCTGGGCGTCGGTCAACGTCGTGCTTCCCTCGATCGGGCTTGCAAGATCGCTCTTGATCGGCACCACCGGCGGGGCATTCATGCCCGCATCGGCCGGACCGTGGAAGTGAGCGGCTGTCGCAGGGCCGGTGAGACCGGAATAGGCGATCGTCCAGGTCAGCTGCTTCGACGACGGATCGAACTTGGCCTTGACCGATCCGGTCCCCTTGCTGTTGTTCGGGGGCACCTCGGAGGCGCCGTCGAGCGCCGCAGCGTATGACGTCATCGCCGCGCTCGAGGTCTTCGAGTCCGCGGGGCTCGCTGTGTTGTCGGCCGTTTGCGCCGTGCTGGTCGTGGAGGCCGCCGGCATGGACGTGCTGCTGGAGGCCCGGGCCTTGGCGTAGCTGAATTCGGGCGCGTTCTTCAGGTTGTCCTTCGACGTGTCGATGTAGGCCTTCATCGTGCCGTCGGTGACCTGGACGACCATGGTGGAGGGATCGACCATCACGTAGCGCTCGCCCATTCCCAGGAAGCCGCCGACGCTGATGACGACGCCGGATAGCGACTTGCCGTTGTCGAGCACCAGATCCTCGATCTCGCCGAGCGACTCGTTCCTGTTGTTGTAGACGTTCGCACCGATCAGCTTGGTCGCCATCAGGTCGACGGAGCGCACCGAGACGAACCGGACGGCCATGGTCGCGGTCCTGGCTTTTTGGATGCCTCCGCCAGCCGCCGCCGTCGTGCCGGGCGAGGTGGCCTGGTTGGCCGGCTCGGCTGGCGCGGCGGTGTTTTGGGCCTGAGCTGGATAAGTAGCCAACGCCAGGGCGGAAAAACCAAATCCAAAGATTGCAGCCTTGTTGAGCGTCGCTGTTTTCATGAGTCGTCTCCGGCACGAATTGATTGGGACTACACGTAAGCTGGGAATGCGTCGCTCGTTCATCCAGATTCGGAATGTACCCATGTGGCGCCATGGAACGAATGCATCGCCGCCGAACGCGCCGCCGAGGGCGCCGGGCCATTGTCCGGGGTGTGAACAGGCGCATCGCTCTGAGGGCATCGCGTGCCGCTGCGAATGCCCTGGATCAGCGTCGGCGCGGACGTCCTGGACCGGTGTGTCGAAGCAATCGATCACGCCATCCCTTGGCCGGTTCGAGCTGTTCCGTCCGCTGCGATGAGCCGGGGCGCGCGCTCGACATAGAGGCGAAGAATGAAGACGCGCGCGACCGCCGCGAGCGGGGTGGCAAGCGCGAGGCCGTAGAACCCGAACAGCAAGCCCAGCACGATCTGGCTGGCAAAAAGGAATGCCGGGGGCACCGCGATCGCCCGCTTCTGGATGATCGGCGTGAGCAGATAGCTCTCCACGGTCTGGACGACGAGATAGACAATCAGCGCGCCGACCGCGCTCCAGAGCCCCGAGGCAAAACTGGCGAGCATGATGGCGATGCCGGCGAGCAGCGGTCCCAGGGTCGGGACGAACGCCAGCAGGCCAGCCTGCAGTCCGAGCAGGAACGGAGGCCCCACGCCTGCGAGGGTCAGTCCAAGCCATACGAACAGGCCGATGAGCGACATGGTCAGTGATTGCCCCAGCAGCCAATGTCGGAGCGTTTCACCGGATTCGTCGAGGACCTCGCGGTAGCGCCCGCGCTGTGCCGGCGGGATCAGCAGGAGGACGGCGTCGCGATAGACCGATGGCTGCGCGGCGAGAAACACGCCAAGGAAAATGATGATGAGGACATCGCCGAGGACGCCCAGCAGCATCGCGATCGCCGTCCAGGCGGGTCCGAACAGGCCGCCGACGTCGGGCAGAACGGATCGGAGCGTCGGTGCCCCAGCCGACTGGTGCCCCTGATCGGCTAAGGCGCCTACGCCGTCCGGTGCAATCTGAATCCCGCGCTGGTCGAGCCAGGCGAGCATGTGGTTGATCTGCTCGCGCAAGGTCGAGGCGAGTTCACCCCCCTGCGTGGCAATGGCCGTGCCTCCCCAGCCCAAGGCGGCAATCAAGGCGGCGGAAAGGATGGTGCAGACGATCGCGAGCCGGACACCCCGACTCGCGGGCACCGCCTTGCCGAGCAACCGTGTGATCGCGTCGAGGAAGGCGGCAAACAGGACTCCTGCGAACATCAGGAGGAGAGCTCGGCTCGCTGTCCACGCGATCAACAGCGCGGCAACTGTTGTGACGAAGACAATGACCCAATAACGAACGATCGATCGGGCGCCGGCCAGTTCGCTGATCATCGCATTCAACCTGCTTGCGTCAAGAACTGGGCGGGGATCGCGGGTGAGGAAGGCGGGCCTTCATCGCAGGCCATCGGTTTCGTCGGGATCCGCCGTCGTGGCAAACACCAGCCAGATCAGGGCGGGAAGTGTCTTTGACCCGGTTTTCTTCATGATCGAGGCCCGGTGGTTCTCGACCGTCCGCTGGCTGAGACCGAGATCGGCGGCGATATTCTTGTTGGGATCGCCGGCGACGATGCGCTCCAGGATCTGACGCTCCCGCTGAGTCAGGTGTCCGAGCCGACGAAGGGCGTTGGCTATCTTGTTGGTCAACTCTCGGGTGCTGTCGGCGCGCCGTAACGCCTGGTCGACGCATCTGATGAGTTCGTCGCGTCCGACCGGCTTTTCGATGACATCCATCGCCCCAGATTTCATGGCTCGGACGGCGGTCTGGATGTCGCTGCCGCCCGTGATCATGACGGCAGGAAGTCGATGGCCGGCATTCGCGAGTCGTCCCAACAGATCCGTCCCGCTCATTCCCGGCAAATAGGCATCGATTAGGAGGCATGCGGTCGCGCCGGCGCGATACGCCGCGAGGAACGCTTCGCCGGAGTCGTAGGTCCGCACGCTCCGTCCTTCGTTCTCCAGCATCTGTCGCAATGCGTCCCGGACATGTGCATCGTCGTCCACGACGAACACGATCGGTCCGTACGTGCTCCCCGAATCCCGAACGTCCAGTGTCTGGCTCGGAATCTGCCTCGACAGAACACGCTGGATGGTCGGCTTCAGCTCGACGAGTCCGACCACGGCCTGGACCCCGACAGCATCCGGGGCAAGCTCATGGGAGTTCTGCCGCAGCTGCGATCTGTATTCGTCGCTCATGGCATCTACTCGTCACTATTGCCGCACCTGCCATCGACGGGCAGGAGCGCGAAAATGTCGCGATGTGCGACGTTGAGATGAACCAGAGATCACGACCGTGGCGAACGGCCTTCGACCTGCAGCCCTTCGACCAGATCGGACGAGAGCAGGCATCTGGAAGCGTGAATGAGTCCGCCGATTGTAGGTATATTCCGTCGCATTCACCTACGTCTGCTCGGCATAAAGGTTCCTGAGAGCCGTCACCGCGTCCCTCGGAATGGCAGATGGGCAATGAGTGAGAGACGATGAAGACGCTGCGGAATCGTGTCGAGGGCGAACCGCAGTTTGGAATTTTCCGGACGGAACTTCTCGAACTGCCGGGGTGCCGGCGTCGACGGCAATGCGCGAATGAGGATGGCAACGTCGCAGCAGCGCACCGAACATCCCACGGACCTGATCATCGCCGGTGCGACCTTGCGCGAAGCCTGATGGAGTGAATTCAGATCCTCGGTCTGAGCCCTGTCAGGGTGCCCCGGTCGATTGATTGACGGTGTTCGGTGACCAGACCACCGTCAGCGCGTCGCCGCTCCCCGAAGTGTTGTCCAAGATGCTCATCGATCCATCCGTCTCAAGGACGACAGCGAGGATGGCGCTGAGTTCGCCCTTTCCGCTGGTACGGATGGCGGACAACACCTCGGCTCGCGTGATGCGCTGCTGCATCATCGCTTGATCCAGGAATCTGCCTTGGTGCAGAAGAAGCGTGGGCTCCGACTTGACGATGGTCTCGATACTGCGCCACCGAACTGACAGCCAAGTGATGCAATATTGAAGCACGATCAGCAACCCGAATGCGAGGACACCTTCCGTCAGACTGATAGACTTATTGAGCAGGACCGCCGACAACGTCGAACCGAGGGCAACCGTAATGACCAGGTCGAAAGCGTTCAGCTTGGTGAGTGTTCGCTTGCCTGAAATGCGAAGGAACAGGACGAGAGCTATGTAGGCCGGTATTCCGACAACAAGGAGACGGCCCAGGTCCGCCCAATCTGTGAAAAACAAGGCTCGTCCTCCGACAGCGATGATGACACACTCAATGGCAGACCCGCTGTATCGTTGCTGCGGTCGCTATCGTCCAGGCGCACGGTGTCCGCCCATCTAGGTACAAATACCCAGGAAGGCCACGCAACGTAACGCATTCTTGAGGGTTGACGTGTCGTTCACGGTTGGCCACCGAGCACGAACGGCCAAATCGAAGATGGCGCTCGCGGAGTGTGTAAGAATGTTGAAATGGGCCCTGATCTTTTTTGGTATCTCCGTGATTGCGGGATTCCTCGGCTTCTCGGGCGTCTCTGCCGGCGCCGCAACAATCGCAAAATGGCTGTTCTTTATCGCTCTGGCAATCTTCGTGGTATTTCTCGCGATGGGCCTCTTGGCCGGCGAGGTGCTCTTTTAGGTGATGCACAGAGGGGCACTGGAGCAGGCCAAACCGCGTGGCGGATACGTCGGTTCGATAAGCCCATGCGAGACGGGGTTTGTCGATGAGTTGATGGTCTGCGTGGTGCGCGGGCGGCGCGCCCATGACAGCCGGTCAGGATTGAGATGATCGCCCGAACCCGCAAATTCATTGGCGATCTCAGTGAGACGTTTTGGCTCATTCCGGCGGTCATGGTCTTGATCGGCATCGCCACGGCGCTCGGGCTGCTGCAAATCGACGGCAGCGGGTTGATCTCTTCAACCATTCTCGACAGCCGATGGCTCTATGATGGTGGCGGCACCGGTGCTCGCACGCTCTTGGGAGCGGTGGCGTCCTCAACGATCGGGGTGGCGGGCACCGTGTTTTCGATCACGATCGCAGCACTTTCCCTGGCGGCCGGCCAGATGGGCCCGCGACTGCTGCGGAATTTCACACGCGATCGCGGTAATCAGATTACACTGGGCATATTCCTAGGGACGTTCTCATACGCTTTGATCGTGCTTCGTAGCGTGAGAACGCAGGACGAGGGAGCATTCGTTCCGCACCTCGCGTTGAGCGTCAGTATTGTCTTGGCATTCGTATGCGTTGCCACCCTGGTCTATTTCGTAGGGCACATGGCGAGCCGCATCAACGTCGACACTGTGATCGAGCTGGTAAGCGAAGACGTGCGTGCGGCAATCGCCAATCTGACGACCGAAAAGCAGCAGCCGTTGCCACCGCCGAAGGCAATTTGGCGGAACGCGGAGCCGGTTTTAGACGCGCGCTATGGATATTTGCAGCAGTTCGATGGCGATGGCCTCGCGGACTGGGCCGCTGAGCATTCGACCGCGATTCGTTTGCTGGTTCGGCCCGGAGACTATGTCTTTCCGGATGCGCCGATCGCCTTGATCAGCCCAATGGTGGACGGCGCCGGGGAAGCCATTCGTGCTGCCACGGCGCTCGGATCACGCCGGGGCAGCACCGCTGATTTGGAATTCTCCATCCGTCAACTGGTCGAAGTCGCCGTTCGGGCGTTATCGCCGGGGATCAATGATCCGCATACTGCAATGAGTGTACTCGACAGGCTCGGCGCCGCATTATGCGAACTGGCGCCGAGGACGCTGACGTCCGGGGTCTATCTGCGAGAGGATCGACCTGTCCTGGTGGTTGCGAATCCTGATTACACGGGCGTCACAAATGCGATGTTTCACATGATCCGGCAGAATGCAGTCAATAGTACGGCTGTATTGATCCGGCTGCTGGATGTCCTTGCATCCGTGGTGAGTTGCGAGCATGAACCCCTTCGCGTTCTGTCCCTTCAGGGGCACGCCGATCTTGTGCTTGGGGACGCCGAGCGCCACATCTCGACCCCTGCCGATCTGACCGATATTCGCGCCCGCCATGCCCGTTTCGTCGCGATGAAGATCCACGGGCCGTTCGGCGCGCTGGAGCCGCTCGAGCAACCGACGAACTGTGCGTAAGCGACGATCTGGCTGGCGTCCGGAACAAGGCTCGTCGGAAAGTGCTGGATGCCGTGGCGCGCAGCATCGATCCGGTCGGTTTGAGGACCGCGGCGCACGGCAACAGAGCCAGGAGTGCTGATGGGTAAACTCGTTTCATGGCCGGCCGCGCTTCTCCTCATCGTTCCGATTGCGCCTGCGTTGCACTATCTGGTGGGGGCACCGCAACTGTGGATCTTTTTCGCAGCGGCCGCAGCGATCGCCGTGCTGGCCGATTGGGTACGGCGAGCCACCGAGCAGGTCGCAGATCAGGTGGGGCCGGCGATCGGCGGGCTCCTGAACATCAGCTTCGGCAGCCTCGCTGAATTGATTCTGGCCATCTTTGTCCTGACCTCCGGCAAAGCCGACGTGGTGCGCGCGCAAATCACGGGATCGATTATCGGCACCAGCCTGTTCGGGCTCGGTCTTGCGATCGTCGTGGGGAGTATTGGACGTGAAAAGCAGTTGTTCAAGCGCGAGCGGGCTGGGCAACTGTCGAGCCTGCTGATCCTGGCGGTCATCGCGCTGCTGTTGCCCGCCGTCTTCGACTACACCGGCCGGAGCAGTACTGCGTCAGGTCGACTTGTGGTGACCGACGAGCAGCTCAGCATCGGCGTGTCAATTGTGCTGATCGCCCTGTACGCTGCCAACCTTGTCTACACATTGATCACACACCGCGACGTCTTCGCGTCGGACGAACCTCGCGGATCCAAAGCGTCTTGGTCACTTCTTGCGTCACTCGCGGTTCTGGTAACGACGACAGCGGTCATCGCTCTCGAAGCGCATCTGGTCTCCGGCGCTCTCGAGGCGACATCGGAGAGTTCGGGTCTGTCGCCACTGTTTTTGGGCGTCATCATACTTTCGCTCGTGGGCACTGCCTCGGATTTGTTCGCGGCATCCTGGTTCGCCCGGCAAGGAAAGATGGGGCTGGTCCTCAACATCTGCGTCGGTTCGGCGATCCAGATCGCGCTGGTGGTGGCGCCGTCGTTGGTTCTCATCTCGTGGCTGATAGGTCAACCGATGACGCTGGTCTTTTCGAGCCCGCTCGACCTGTTCGCCATTGTCGGGACGGCCTTCATCGTCAACGCAATTGCGGCCGACGGCGAAACGACTTGGTTCGAGGGCGTTCTTCTGGTCGGCGTTTATGTCCTGTTCGGTTTGGCGTTTTTCTTCGTTTAACCCGCGGATTTGCGAGCGGTGGCCGAGTTTGTCGGGCGGCACGAGGCTCGGGAATCGTGTGAGCTGAGTAGTTTCCGAATCTATATTTTGTCGCTGTTCGTGATCAACTGGGACGTGGCCCTGCCTCTTGAGACGGTTGGGTGAATGGCTTGAAAGGTATAGGCCGCCAGGCGCGGTCTTCAGCGGCGTGACAACAGCGAACAGTGGAGAGAACGCGTTGAAAAAGATACCGCAGAACGCGCTGGTCATCGTGGCGGATGGAAGAAAGGCGATTGCCTTCCGACTCGAAGGTACGGGGGACGCGATCTCCCTGAAGGAACAGCAGCGATTGTCAACAAAGCATTTGAGTGACGACGGTCCGTCCGGCTCGCGCCCGGAAGAGCAGACGTTGCGGCAGACGGACGAAGCCACGTTCGCAAAGCAGCTGGCCGAGGCAATTGAAGGGATGAAGCATGCGCACGAATTCGATAGCCTTGTCCTCGTCGCCGATCCGCAGACGCTTGGGCAGCTTCGCAACGTCATGCACAAAGATGTCCGAGACAGTATCGTTCTGACCATTGCGAAGGATCTGACGAACCATCCGGCCCACGAGATTGCGGACGTGATCGGGAGGTCGACATAAGGGCGAGGCGATCTCTCGAGGATGCGGGTTGGCGAAACCAAATCCCGGCGTGCGCCGCGGGATCGGTCGGCCGGTTTTGGTGCGTCTTTGTCTTAACGGCGTCCGCCGCGACGGCGCAGACGGCAGAACCCGTACCTCCTACGATTGGCGCGGATGACCAGGCGGTTTCGAAGCAGGTCGAGGTCGCGCCGGTTGCCGACGACAGGGCAATTGCGAACCGGATCCAGCGCATCTTGCGATCGACAGATTGGTTCCAGAATCCGCGCGTCTCGGTGCGGGACGGAGTCGTGTTCTTGGAGGGGACCACGAAAACCCAGGCGCATGGACGTTGGGCCAGCGCTCTGGCGCGGAATACCAAGGGGACCGTTGCCGTTGTCAACCGCATCGAGATCGATGGCGACGCTGGATCGACGTTTGGGCGAGCGGGCGAAGAGTTCGTAAAAACCTATCGGCAGGCGTTGCTGCTCTGGCCCTGGATCCTGATCGCGGGCGTGATCATGCTGATCACATGGCTCGTGGGCCGCCTGTTTGCTCATCTCGCCCGACGCTTCCTCGCAAGCAGGATTTCGTCGTCTCTTTTGCTCGGCGTCATTGCGCGCCTGTTCTCCATCCCGGTATTTCTTCTTGGAGCGTATTTCGTACTGCAAGTGGCAGGTCTGACAAGGCTCGCGCTCACCGTTCTGGGTGGGACCGGGCTTTTCGGCATCATCGTCGGCTTCGCCTTTCGAGACATTGCCGAGAACTTTCTCTCGAGCATTCTTCTCAGCATCCGAAATCCGTTCGGGACCGGCGACCTCATCGAGGTCGCCGGGAATATGGGCATCGTTCAGAATCTAAATATGCGAAGTACGGTCCTGCTCACGCTCGACGGCATCTATGTGCAGATTCCGAACGCCATCGTCTTCAAGAGCACCATTACGAACTACAGCAGCGCGTCGTGTCGGCGGGCGAATTTTGCGGTCGGCATCAGCTACGAATCCTCGACCACGAGGGCGCAGATCCTCGTCGCGGACGTGCTGAAACAGCATCCTGCGGTGTTGGACACCCCCGAGCCGTTGGTTCTGGTCGAGGAACTCGGCATGGCGACCGTGAATCTTCGAATCTACTACTGGTTCGTCAGCGCGACATACTCTCCGATCAAGATCAACTCGGCGCTCCTTCGCCTCACCAAGGACGCATTGCTTGGTGGAGGAATCGAGCTCCCGGATGCGGCTCGCGAAGTGGTGTTTCCCCGCGGCGTGCCGCTCGTCCAGATGGGGGATGGGCAGGGAGAAAAGATGTCGGAGCATCCGGTTCCGAGCGATCCGGCAGAGGAATGGCATTCCGCGACGATCGGCGAAGGCGGGTTGCGGAACGAGAGCGCTGAGGTGTCCGAGCGGTCCAAGGATGGCAGGGTGCCAGAGGCAAAGGAGAATTTGCTGAAGAGCTGAAGCGGACCCGGCCAGCAAGACCAAGAGGGGACGCGTTCCTAGTTTTGATCTTTGGACTTGCGGAGGGATGAAGGACGCGACGTGTTCGCGGTCAGGTGTTGTGTTGGCAGTAGCTGCCGATTGCAGGGCCGCTTCGAAGCCGCGGTTCGATGTGCAGCAGCACCATTGGTGTCTGGGGGCTGGAATTTTCGACCTGCAGTGCCGTGACAACGATTCCGCTGATCACCCATGGCCTCTCGGCGTGATTGCCGAGCTCGCCCACCAGTTTCTCGTGTTCTCCGCTCGACGCTGCATCGAGGCCGGCAAAGCTCGGGCGCATGCGGCCGCGAGACGGCTCAGCGATGCCCGCTGTTTGACATGTGGAGAGATGTGTCGATGACGATGTCTCACGACGGCGTTGCGACCAGCCCCGCGTTCAGCACGTCGATGGCGACGATGTTGGGAAGGTGTCGGTGCGCCCCCTCAGGCCGGCGTTACTTCGGGTCTGGCTGCTCGTCCCGCGTCAGGACGACGGCCAGCGACCTGATGCCTGGCGCAGCCATGACGACGATCGGCAACATCGTGGCCCAGGCCATCAGCCATGACGACAGCCAGTTCGAGAGGAAGTCGCCCATCGCAAAGGATGGAAGGCTGGCGATGCCGGCGGCGACGAAGCAGGTCAGTCCGGACTGAATAGCCGCAAAGACGAAGTGGCTGTAGCGACGGGGAATGCCGAGCATTGCGGTCCTCCTCGCAGAAGGAAAAGCAAGAGTCGGGCCAGCAGCGGTCCGCATCGGGCGGCCCTCGCGCGCAGCATGGTGGCTGTGCGAGGTTGACGATCCCAGGAAGCAACCTCCCGACGCCGCAGGAGTCCAGATCTCATATCGTCTGTTCGGCGGCTTTGCCACGTCCAGGCCAACTCAGCAGCGCCATGCCGAACAGGCCCGACAGCAGCGAGCCCAGGAGGACGCCGACCTTGACCTCGTTCTGAAGGGCTTCGGCACCGGGAAATGCCAGCAATCCGATAAACAGACTCATCGTGAAGCCGATGCCGCAGAGGACCGCGATGCCGTAGACTTGGCGCCAGTCGGCCCCTTCGGGCAGGCGCGCCAGCTGAAGACGTATCGCAAGCCACGTTGTGGCAAAGATGCCGGTCTGCTTGCCGACGAACAAGCCCGCGATGATGCCGAGGGTCACGGGTTGCTTGAGGACATCCCAGCTCATCCCGGCCAGGGAGACGCCGGCATTGGCAAAAGCGAAGATGGGCAGGATCGCGAAGGCGACCCAGGGCTGGATCGCGTGCTCCAGCGTGAGGAGCGGAGAGTGCTTGCTCGGGGAGGCCGGAATTGTCCAGGCCAGCGCGACACCGGCGAGCGTGGCGTGGACGCCGGACTTCAGCGTGAAGATCCAGAGTGCGGCGCCGAGAACGAGGTAGGCCGAGAGCCGCGCGACGCCGGTCTGATTCAAGACGATCAGCACAGCCAGAACGGCGCCCGCTGCGGCAAGCCATCCGAGCGCGAGGTGATCCGTGTAGAACACCGCAATGACCGTGACGGCGCCGAGGTCGTCGAGAATGGCCAGCGCGGTCAGGAAGACCTTGAGCGAGCTCGGCACGCGCGAGCCGAGCAGGGCCAGCGCCCCGAGTGCAAACGCGATGTCGGTGGCGGTCGGGATTGCCCATCCGCGAAAGGTCTCCGCGGTGTTCAGGTTGAAGCCGATGTAGACAAGCGCTGGAACGACCATGCCGCCGGTTGCTGCGAATGCCGGCAACACCCGCCGCGGCCAGGTCGAGAGCTGCCCATCCAGGAACTCCCGCTTGATCTCGAGCCCGACGAGCAGGAAGAACACCGCCATCAGCGCGTCGTTGATCCAGTGCAGGATCGAAAGTCCGGCGACGTAGCGTTGGAGTGAAGCGAAGTAGACTTCTGAAGCCGGAGTATTGGCGACGATCAGCGCAGCGGTGGCTGAAATCATCAGGATGATGCCAGCGCCGGCCTGGCTCGCGACGAGACGATGGAACGCAGAGGGCAATGAACGTGACATTGTGTCGTGTATGACACTCGCCGCGCAGGCAATCAAATCATGCCGCCCCGAGGAGATGCGGCCAATTGTTGCGGCTCGATGCCGGCGATGCTGTGGAGAGTGCCTCGGGCGGTGTCCTTGTGGACAATGCTTTCGCTTGGAGCGCGAGCATTTTGCTTGGACTGTGTGCTCCCGCTTCAACGGACCCCATGGGCCTTGATCAGCCCGACCGCCTCGGCGACGCCGTCCTCCTGCTGGATGATCCTCGCGATCCCCGAGGCGCGGCGTCGCATGATGGGGTCATTGACGGCGCGGCTGATGGCGGTGGCGAGACGTTCCGGCGTCAGCTCTTGATGGGGAATTGGAGCAGGTCCGGCGCCCAGCCGATGGACCGCACGGCCCCAGAATGGCTGATCGCCGAAAATCGGACAGATGACGCTGGGGCGCCCGGCGCGGAGACCGGCCGCAGTGGTGCCTGCGCCGCCATGATGAACGACCGCGGCCATGCGGGAGAACAGCCAGGCGTGCGGCGCCTCGTTCAGCATGTGGATGTGCTCGGGCGTTCGTCGCATTGCCATTCCGCCCCATCCCGTCGCCAGAATACCGCGCTGGCCAGCACGAGTCAGGGCGTCGATGATGACGGCGGTGATCCGCTCAGCGTCCGGAGAGGGCAAGCTGCCGAAACCGACATACACCGGCGGCGGTCCGGCTTGGAGGAAGGCAGCGAGTTCGGGCGGCGGCGTCCATCCTCCGACGTCATCGAGAAACCAGTATCCCGTAACGTGAGCCGTGTTGTCCCAATCGTTGGCGACTGGCACCACGGCAGGGCTGTAGGGATAGAGCCTGGCGATGGGGCGGCCGCGCAAGGTCAGCCAATCCGATTTCGGCGGCAAGCCGAGAACCTGCTCACGCCATCTGGCGACCGTCCTGCGAAAGGGGAGGTCGCCGTAACGGATCACCAGAGCGTGGCTCGCGCGGTTCAGTGGCCCCAGGTCAGAGAACGGCAAGAGAGGACTGGGGAAGGCCCCTGTTGACGACAGGGCTGGCAACGGCAGCGCGACGAAAGCGGGGATGCCGAGCTTCTCGGCGATGTGCACGCCGCCTATGGCTTTTGGATGATAGACGATGGCGTCCGTGTCCTGCGCCGCATCCCATTGCGCGTCGAGCAGCGATCGAAACAGCGGACCCAATCCCGCCATCAGCCGAAAGCTGGCGAGTAGCTTGTGGTGGCCGGACATCGCGGCATGGGCGAGCGGAGTATGAACGAGATCGACTAGATCTCCGGGCAAGGCGTGAAACGGCAAGCCATGAGCGCATACGAGCGGTTTGAACTGCGGTGCCGTCGCGAACGAAACGTCGATCCCGGCGTTCTGCAAGCCACGTCCGAGCGCGACGAAGGGCTGCACGTCGCCGCGGGTCCCAAGTGTGTGGATCGCAATCCGTGTCATGCGTGGTCCGTGTCGTCAGGAGGTATGTCCGGCAGTCATCCATCGAGGCGTCTCGTGAGGCCTCGCTCGCTTGGAGAGCACCGCGCTATTCGGTCGCCGGCGAATTGGAATGGGACGCCGTGGCCATACCCTGGACGATCAGGCGGGCCAGCAGCTTGCCGATGCAGGCGTGGACCTCCTCGGCCACGTCGGTGCTGTGGGTCTCCGCAGAAAGGTCGAACGTGCCCCGTTCATTCCAGTCCTTCATCACGGCAAGACGATCGAACAGGTTCGCAGAGTTTTGTAGCGCGAGGTGCCGGATCTGATCGGCATACGGACCGAGCGCAATCATGGCCTGGGTTCTGGGGCTGAACTGCATGTTCATGAGAACCACGTCGACGTTTTGGGCCTGAAGGGCTGCGACACCACGTTCGACCGCGCTACCGAACTCCTCGGCGTCGACAACCCGGATAGCGTCGACGGTGCCCGTCTGCCAGATCACCAGACTGGGCTTCCGTGCTGCAAGCAGTTGGACGATGCTGCGCTCCTGCTCGGACGCGCTCTCCTGCGATCGCGCATACACGATCACGTCGACTGCGACTCCCGGCAGTTGGGCCGCAAGAGCAGACTCGAGCTGCTTCGGATACGCGCGATCTGGTCCAGCCTTGCCCGCGAGCATGGATGAGCCGCTTCCGACCACGGCGATGTCGAGGCGCTGCGCCATTGCCGCTGATCTCGCATTCGGCATCGGGAACGTCGCCTGAACCAGATCGTCCGCAACGGGGCAGGCGGCTTGCCCGCCGGCGGCGGCTGTCGCTGGCAGCGGAAGCGCCGCAACCATAGAGAGGCTCGCCGCAAGCAGAATGACGCGTCTCATGGCGAACTCCTTGCCGGTCCGGCGCGGGTCGATTGCACTGCTCGGCTCCGCCCGTCAATGTGCTTGAACCAGTCCATGACTGCCGCCGCTATGGTCATCAGCAGCATGCCGGCAAAGCTGACGAACAGCTGCAGGACGATGCCGCCGTGCGTTTCGATGATGATGAAGTGTGCGGCAAACGACAGGAAGACGCCGAAACAGAAGATTTCGAGCGAGTGCTGGCCACACAGTACGAGGGGACGGAGGCAGGATGAACGCAAGTAGGGCCAGTCGCGCGGCAGAAGACGCACGACCAATACCGTTAGGGCCAGGAAGTGCAGGATGCGCAGCGGGTCGAGGCTGGTCTTGTCGATCGGATACATCCATTCGGCCAGCCACCTCGGGACGAAAACGGTCCAGGCCGGAACATGCCATGTGACGACGATCGCCAGGGACACCGACAGGTAGGCCACCGAAGCGGCCAGGACGGCACGTGACAGGAGCAATCCGCGAAGCTGGTCGGCGCCGCCGAGCGCGCACCAGGCACCGAAGCTGAACAGCAGCTGCCAGGCAAAAGGATTGAAAACCCAGTGGCCGCTCGGATAGGCCGGAATGTTGAGATCAAGCATCCGCGTCACGCCGTAGATCGCGATGCTGCCGAGGAGTGCGAGGGTGGGACGGCGCAGCAGCAGCCAGAGCAGCGGGGCGAACCCCACCAGGAGCGCGATGTAGAGCGGCAGCACGTCCATGTTGGCCGGCTTGAATCTCAGCAGAAGCGCTTCAATCAGCGTTACGTCCGGGTCGCGCAGGAACTCGAACACGCCCATCTCCTCGGAATACAGCGTATTCCTGAAGCTGCGGGCAACATAGGCGATCTGCGCCAGATAGACGCAGAACAGGAAGACATGAGCGACATAGATCTGCCAGGTGCGACGCAGGATTCGCGCGCCAGCCACGAGGAAACCATGCTGGTTCATCGCTGCGCCGTACACGTAGGCAGCGGTATAGCCCGAGATGAAGACGAATATCTCGGTGGCGTCACTGAATCCGAAGTTCCGGATCGTAAACGAGTTGACGACGTTCGAGGGAATATGGTCGAGGAAAATGAGCCACAACGCGAGCCCTCGGAAGAAGTCGAGGCGCAAATCACGTTTGGTCTCCACAACGTGCCCCCCGCGACGATCGCCTACCTGTGCTCGACTTTCTGACGAGCGGATCCGGTCCTATGGATAGGAATTCATCGTATGTCCGACAATAACCGCGGCGATCCGACGCATCCCTCACGAAGCGGGAAAGAGCTCGGCATGTCCTACCTGGGATCTCGCAACACAATGATTGGCCGCCGGAACGTCGCATCGCGTCCAACGGTCTCAAGGCTCGAAAGGAGACGCTCTGATGAACACGCGATACGCCCTCGATCGTCCGGTCGGGGCACGATGCTATTTCGGCAAGGCATAGACGGCGACCTGATCGCCGACCTGGTCCTTGAGGATCGTATTTCCGCCGGCGATGAAGGCGACGTATTCGCGGCCCTTATACTCGTAGACGGCGGGATTGGCGACCGCGGGCGCCTGGACGATGTCGGACCAGAGCTCCTTGCCGTCGGCGAGCGCGTAGGCCCGGACCTTGGCGTCCATTGAGGCGCCGATGAAGATCACGCCTCCGGCCGTCACCGCGGGACCGCCGATCGTCACCGAGCCCATCGACTCCGGCATGTAGAAGCCCCACTTCTGCGAGGCACCGATCGGACGGCGCCACTTGATGTCGCCGGTGGACATGTCGATGGCGGCGATCTCGCCGAACGGCGGGGCCCAGCAGGGCATGCCGAGCCAGTTCAGCGCGTTGTCGAGCGACATGCCGTAGGGCGCGCCTTCTTGCGGATAGAAGCCCTGCTCGTTGCCCGAGCCGCCGGCAAGCTTCTCATATTCCTTCCTTGGGTACAGCTTGATGGATTGCACGACGTGCGAGAAGTTGACGATGGCAGTCTCGCCGCGCGGATCGAAGGCGACGCCGCCCCATTGCACGCCGCCGGCCGAGTCGGGATAGGCGAGCACGCCATTGTTGTTGTGCGTCGGCGGCGAGTACATGCCGGCGTAGTCGAGGCTCTTCCACAGCCGCGAGCATTGGCCGAGCCCGATTGCGTCGGCGACCCACCAGATCGGAGGCTTCTTGGATTGATCCAGCAGTGGCGCCGGCTTGGTCGGGAAGGGCTGCGTCGGCGCGTAGACTTCGCCCTGGATCGAACCGTCGCCGCCGGGCACCTTGCGCTCCTCGATCGGCCAGACGTCCTTGCCGGTGCGGCGGTCGACGACGAACAGGAAGCCCATCTTGGTCGCCTGCATCAAGGCCGGGATCTGCTGCCCGTTGACGGTGATGTCCATCAAGGTCGGCGCGGAGTTGATGTCGTAGTCCCAGATATCGTGATGCACCCATTGGCGCGACCATACGACCTCGCCGGTTTCGAGGTTGAGCGCCGTCGTCGAGGTGGCGAGCGGGATCTTCTCGGTGCGGTTGCCGCCCCAGTAGTTGGGGGAGGGGCTGGAGACCGGAAGATAGATCAGTCCCAGTCCCTCGTCGACCGACATGCCCGTCCAGACATTGGCGGTGCCGGTACGCGGCGCGATCTCGGGCGGCAGCGCGGCGAACGACCATTGCCGTTGGCCGGTCTGCGGATCGACGGAGAAGACAGTGCCCGGAGGGGCTTCGGCGTAGGCCCAGTCCTTGCCGGCCCAGCCCATGATCACGTGATTGCCGGCGACGGTCGGCGGCTGCAGTAGCGACAGCGGATATTTGTTGTTGACGTCGTTCCACTGATCGACGTTGAGCACGCCGTTGTTGGCGAAGCCGCTGCAGAGCTTGCCGGTGTCGGCGTCCATCGCGAACAGCTGCGCGTCCATGGTGCCGAGATAGACGATCTTCTGGCACGGCTGGCCGGCAACGGGGTTCGGCGACTGCCAGTAGGCGACGCCGCGGTTCTTCAGCGCAGGCTGCGTCAACGCCTTCAGCGTCGACTTGGAATCGAAGGTCCATTTGACCTTGCCGGTCCCGGGATCCAGCGCAATCACGCGATAGAACGGCGTGCCGATGTAGAGCGTGTCATTGGCGAAAATGGGCGTGGCGGACCAGACGCTGGTCGGCCGGTCGCCCGAACCGTCCGACATATCGCCGGTGTGATACTCCCAGACCTTCACCAGCGACTTGACGTTGTCGGCTGTGATCTGGGTCAGCGGAGAATATTTCTGCGCGTTGAGCTGGCCGTGGAACGTATTCCAGGTGGAATGGGCCGGCACGAGCGGGATCTGTTTCGGTGCGGGCAGGTTTCCGGACGGCTGCTGAGCGGCGGCGTCGGTGGTCGACGACGGGTTGCTGGCCGGGGCAGACGACGGGGCGACAACATTGCCGCGCGGCGGCTCCGAGCCTGGGCCCGATGGCCGATTCTGTTCCAGGCCGGGGATGCCGCCCGAGGTCGCGCCCGGACTGTTCGTGTCGTTCTGTGCGATGGCCGCCGGCAGTGCGACCACCAGCGCCAGGCCAAGCGCCGCAGCCGGGACGGCACGGAGGAGCATGAGGGCCGTCATGCGGCGGCCCTCCGGGGCTGGGAGGGGCCGGCAAGCGTCACGATCAATCCGGCGAAGACGAAGACGATCGCCGCCGCCAGCCACCACGCGTGCAGAAACCAGGCGGCGATGATCGTGCCGAGCGCGCCGAGCAGTCCAAGCACCCAGAACATCCCAAACAGCCATCCGCGCCCGCCAAACCACAGGATGAAGGCGTCGAGGACGAGGGCCACGCTCGAGCCGATGACGAGCAGCACGCCGGGTGCTCCGGTGATGCCCGTCAGAGGTGTGAAATAGTAGTAGAGTCCGAGCAGCACGCCTGCGGCAGCTGCAACGAGGACAATGATCGGACCGAGCGGGTAGCGGTGGGATGAGGTCAAGTCGACACTTCCAAGCTTCATGGCCTGCCTTTGCGGCAGCAGCGTTTCTAACGAGCAGGGAAGGAATGTTCTGTCGACGCGCTGGTTCCATCCGCCGTCGCCCGCATGGAGCGGGTCGGTACAGACCTTGTCCGCGACCGTACACGTTTTGTGGGGCTCAGCTGTCTCGGGGGGCTGTGCGAACGCCCTGCGGCTGGACGAGCCTGCCGCGAACGCCGCTACATCCTTTCCTTCAAGCCGCGAGACAGCAGCCACCAATTGGCCGGATACGACGTCGCGAACCCGAACAGCATGGCGATCTGCATCATGAACCAGAACTCGGGGCTGTCGACCTCCAATCGCACGCCGAGCTCATGCCGGAAAATATAGAAGTTGGCAAACGCCATGAAGCCGTACATGCCGACCTGCCACGAGGTGATCGAGATCGTGTCGGCCTTGACGGCTGCGATGAGCCCCTGGCCAAACGACAGGCCCCGCATCGGCGCGATCGTGAAGTACTGAAACAGGATGCCGAATCCGTAGGCGAGCAGGAAGTCGAGGATCCACACCGCGAACATCTTCTCAGAGAAGATGCTCGTCCAGCCGAAAGCGACGGCGATGGCAGGAAAACCGAACGCCAGCCACTCCGCGACGATGTCGCCGAGCGTGCATCCGCTGCCGCAGTGAAGCGAGCCGTTGGCGACCATGATGGCGAACGGAGTTTGCCGTTTGTTCAGCGGCTGCGCGTCATGGCTCTTGGCCGCTCGCATCTTCTCCCGGGTCGCAAGCCGCCCGTAGGAGAAGTACTGCCAGACGACCCAGACGCTTCCGAACAGCGCTGTTGTCGGCCACACCACGTCCATGATCCACATCTGCTGCGGATGCCGGATCACGTCGATCGTAATGACAAGGGCGCAAAGCACGCCCAGGACCAGACAGACCAGCGAAAGAATGTGCAGCCAACCGGGGACCAAGGGACGCATCCACGTGACGGTGATCAAGAGGAAGAACGAGCTTCGCGATGTCGAGGGGCTCCGCTTCTTCGCAGGCAAACGACGTCCTCGGTCCCGCGTTCCAATCGTTTTACGGGAGCCTTGCGGACGCGTGTCACGTCAGGAAGCGCCCAATTGGGCCTTTCTCGAACACCGCGGTGAAGCGGCGATGATGGTTGCGGACGGCGTCGAGATCGCTGGGATTGCGAATGCATCGCTCGGCGTCCGCGAGGACGAGATCGGCGTGCTCGCGGACGCAGTCGATCCGCTGCGGGTCGCGCTCGCAGCTCACGACCTGGATCATCACCTCGATCATGCGGATGAGCACCGGAGGCGCGTCCGCCGCGTTCTGCCGGATCATGTCGAACATGGCGGCGACCAGTTCGTGGTAGCGGAGATGCGGTACGACCAGCGCTGGTTTTCCCTCTTTGATCCAGACGCCCGTCTGCAATCGCAGCGGCTGCATCTCGCACAGGGCCGCGCCGAGCCGGTCGAGAACGGTGATCGCCGTATGCGGATCGTTGATGCCGGGCGAAAGCGCACGCACCGCGACCTCGACGAGTTGTCGAACCGCGAAGCGGAGATCGGCCGAGGTGACCTGCTGCGGGCCGAGCGCTGTCGCATTGCGGATCGCCTCTTCAATTCCATCACGAGGCATGGTTGCCATTGCAATCGGCGCACCCGGGAAAATGTAGTCTCCCGGCCGCACCAGGAGATGGATGGCGGTGTCATGCTCGCACGCCCACGTCGCCAGCCCGCGCTCGTCCAACTGGACCAGATAGCCTTGCCGCGCGTCGATGATCGGAACGGCATTCTGCCAGAAGCGCGCAGGCGGAGGTGCAGGTTGGCTGTCCTCGCGCGTGAGCGAGTGGATCATGGACTGCACGTCGTCGCTGACCAGGCCGATGACCGTGTCGACATTGATCCGTCCGGACATGTGACCCACGAAATAGACGAGAGTGGCGACGGAGAGGAAGGCGAGCACGATGCCGATCGTGGTCGCGAGGTGCGGTACGAACGCGCCTTCCGCCGGGGTGCGCACGCTCCGCAACACGATGAGCGCGTAGCAGAAGGTGGCGAGGAACACGCCGAGCGTGATCTGGTTGCCGCGATCGCGCGTGAAGTTGCGCAGTAGCCGCGGCCCCATCTGCCCGGCTGCGAGCGACAGTGCCGCGATCATGATCGAGAACACCGTGCCGGCGACGCCGATCGTGGAGGAGGCGATGGCGCCGAGAAGGGTGCGGGCGCCGGTCGCGCCGCCATTGTAGAGCCACTCGTCGCGCAGCCAGTCAGCAACGATGGTGCCGCGGTCGATCTCGATCGCCAGAAACGCGATGCCGATGCCGAGCAGGACGATCAGGGCCGGGACCAGCCAGAACGTCTCTGCGAGATCGTCGAGCATCTTGCGGAAACGCGCGGTCATGGCTCCTCATGGGTGGGCGGTCAGAAGCGGTCCGCGCCAGGCAACAACGCCTGGGCTGGCTGTGTCGGAGCAAAGGTTCCGCCGGCTGTTAATGGGTCCACTCTCGGAAGGTTCCGCATGCTGCTGGGCGAGAGCATGCTCGACGTTGCGCCGAATGAACGGGTCGCCGGCCGACCGTCGTCGAACTCCGGAAGGCCGGAGCTGGTGGACGTCGCCATCCCGAGTGCGCACGGCAATGTTCATGCGCGGCGATCGGAGTACGAGACCGCCGAGCAAGTCGGGCCATTTGAACCATCCTCCCTTGTGCCTGTTCGAGCTCCGCATCATGTCCAACCCAGGAGGATCAGACATGTCCGGACGGCACATCGCATCTTCGCTGTTGATCTTTGCTGCGCTTCAAGCGCCTGCCTTCTCTCAGGAGACCGGCAGCAGCTCTCAGTCCGCATCAACGTGGTGCCGGGGTCCTTCATCGTGAGCGCCAAGGACAGCAACAACGAGCCGGTGATGATGGCCATCGGACCGCTCTCTGACCATGTTCAGTGAGATCGGTCCACAGGGGCAGACGACCGGAAGCGCCGCCGGCGCCGGGCATTCCGGCAACATGCAGAGCTGCAGCGGTCAAGGCAGCAAGTATTCCCATCGATCATCAGGGACCGGTTCGGCGCGGATTGCAAGGTGTGATCCGCGCGCTTCGTAGCTGACGTTCTCATGGAAACGACGGACCGTGCGACGATCGTCTGCGGCCAACAGAGAACAGGGGCGATCGTGTCCATCAGCCGCGACGGTGGATCAGCCGGGTGCGGAGCAGCTTTCCGTTGATCCACCCGAGCCTTCCACGCCATTTGACCCGGCACCAGCCGTTGCTGATACAGTAACGCGCGTTGACAATCTTGCCACGTGGAACCACGGCGACAATCGCATAGCTCGTGCCCGGAGACGCACGCATCGCGGCCATGTTGAGCACTCGGGCAGGGCTGGCCTCCACCGACGAAACTGACAGGCACAGGAGCGTCGCCGCGACCGCAGTGAGAGTAGACTTCATATCATCTCCTTTTTTGCTCTTACACGTTCAATTGCCTGCCTCGTGGTCGTGCCGTTCCGCATGGCAGACAACCTTCTCGAATGTCGGCGCGGTTAGAGCAGCACCTCACCGGCGACGAAGGCCATGACAAGAAAGATCAGGAAGATCGCAATCGCCAGGAAGAATAGCCATTTCGCGATGGTCGACGCTCCTGCTGCGATGCCGCTGAAGCCAAGGAGGCCGGCAACGACCGAAATGATGAAGAAGATTAACGCCCATTTCAGCATGAGACGCTCCCAAGCCCGGCAACGGAACGAAAGATCCGGACAGCATTTCGTCTTGAAAGATAAGCCGGTCCATCGAGATGTCGCGAAGGTCGCTTCTGACGGTTGCCTGCACTGTACGTCCGCGATCAACGTCGAGCGGAGATCACGAGTTCGGCCTTGCCGTCCGATGAAACAGTATTCTTGGTACGCAGTCGGACAGAACATCGAACGGCTCAGCCGTGCCTCCGTTGGCGAGACCGATTGCTGAAGCAGACGGTTCATCATCCAGACTTAGTTGAGCGGCCGCTCTTGGCGTTCGACGAGGCCGCGGACGGCCGCCCCGGGAGGCCGCATCTGATGCATTGGCTCTCGGGCTTGTGCACCTGCTCGGGAGCGGGTGAGGACATGTGGTGGCGTTAACCCGGCCTCGTCAGCACATCAGCGAATGTGAGTGTGAACAACACGGCGACGAAGACCAGACCGGCGGCGAGCCGTATCAGTGGCTTGGAGTCGGTGAGCTCCATGAAGAAGAACATGACCAATGCGCTTTTGACACGGTAATCACGATGCCCGCTGCCGTCGTCAGCCAGCCCATGGGAACGTAGGCAATCGCCGTGCTGCCGAACAGCAGGAGCAGCAGAGCGACCCAGACGAGGCCTTTGCGACGCCGGCAACGTGCTGCCGTCGGATGCTCTCAGCCATGACGTACTCCTGCAGGCGTGCTCGCCGAACGTACTCACGAAGACGCTGTTCCAAGCGGCTGTCGATCGACGACCGCTGACGGTCCGGTGCCGTACCAGGGGCGCGGCCAGGAAGAGGCTTCGCTCGTTTTCCGTCCGGTGACGAATGGATGAACTTGCCTGCGCGTACGCCATTGCTGACCGTAGGAGAAAGCCGGCGTGTAATCGGAGGCCACATGGATCAGCTCGACGATGTTCTGCGCCTTTTGGCAGCGGCCGCGACCGGCCTGCTGATCGGGATCGATCGAGACATGCGTGGGAAGGCCGTGGGCATGCGGACGCTTGCGCTGGTCTCGCTCGGATCTGCGTTGGTGTCGATCGCCGCGATCGAGTTCAAGGATTTGCGGGATCACCCCGATGCCATTTCACGAGTGATACAGGGCGTTCTGACTGGCGTGATCAGCGGGGTCGGATTCATCGGTGCCGGCGTGATCTTGCGGGACCAGCGCGCGCAGACGGTCCGTGGACTGACCACGGCGGCGACCGTCTGGATTGCCGCCGGGCTCGGCATTGCGTGCGCCATGGGCGCCTGGCTGCTGGTGGGAGCGGCCATCACGATCACGTTGCTGGTCCTGTTCGGCATGGGCTGGCTCGAGCGCGCGACGGGGATCAAGGACTAGCTCGCGAAAGGCGGCCGAGCCGGTGCTGCATGGGACCGCGGCCGGCGAGCGTCAGCTTTGTCAGGGCTTCGTGGTCGGCAGGGGCGTGATCGCGGCGGAGGGAAACGCCTCCGTGCCCGCGGTCCTCGTCGGCCCATCGATCCGACCGATGGCATGACTCTTTTGCCATGACTCTTTTGCCATGGCTCGATCGTCTTCACTTCATCAGGAGAGTGGAGCATCATCATGAGCCTGCGGGACAAGAGTGTGATCGTCACCGGCGGAAGCCGCGGTCTGGGCCTCGGACTGGTGGAGGCCCTGGTCGATCACGGCGCCAAGGTGACCGTGGTCGCACGCGGAACCGAGGCGCTCGACGCTGTCGCCGCGCGTTTAGGCGTCGCCACGATCGCGGCCGATGTCACCGAAGAGGCCGCCGCGTGGCGCATTCTCGGTGAGATCCGCCCTGACATTCTGGTGCTGAACGCAGGCGCGAAGCCACCGATGGGCCGCCTGGATCAGCTGAGCTGGACGGATTTTTCTGTCGCCTGGGAGACGGACGTCAGGGCCGGCTTGTATTGGATGCAGGCGTCGCTCAAGCTTCCGCTCCGGCAGGGGAGCCGCGTCCTGGTCGGATCGAGCGGCGCCGCGGTGACGGGCTCGCAGATGTCGGGCGGCTACGGCGGCGCCAAGCGCATGCTCTGGTTCATGGCAAAATACGCCAATGGCGTGTCGCAAGAGGCCAAGCTCGGCATCCGTTTCCAGGCCATCGTGCCGCGCATGATGATCCTTGGTACAGGGGTGGGGGACACGGCGGCGGGCGCTTATGCCGGGTCCATGGGCATCACGCCGGAAGCCTTCGTCGCACGCTTCGGTTCGCCGATGCCGCCGCGCGCGTTTGGCGATCGCGTGATCTCGGTGCTGGAAGACCCACGCTTTGCCGACGGGCTCGTGTTCGGCCTCAATGGCGACGCCGGCGTGACGGTGATGGAAGGAGAGACGGCTTGAGCGATGGCTACCAGGCGGCGCATGAGGCGCGCAGGAGGGACGTCATGGACTTGGCCGAGCGGCTCCGGCCCGAGCTGCATCGCGATTGCGCGCCTGATGGGCTCCGTTGGCGATGGTGAGGACGTCGTGCAGGACACCCTGGCGAAAGCGCTCATCGCTTTGGACGAGATGGAGAACGTCACGATGCTGCGCGGCTGGCTGTTCCGGATCGCGCATAACCGGGCGCTGGACCTGTTGCGCGCACGTGCGATCCGCGCCGCCGAACCAATCGAGGCGGCTGATGGTGTCGTTGATGCGGCCGCGCCCGATGCCGTGGAGCTGATGATGCGCGATGACGCGATCAGGACGGCGGTATCGCGTTTCGCGGAGCTTCCGATACCCCGGCGGAGCGTTCTCATTCTGAAGGACGTGCTCGATGAGCCGCTCGCCGACATCGCGGCGCTGCTCGATCTGACTGCCGACTCGGTGAGGGCCCATCTCGTCCGCGCCCGCGCGGCTCTCGAAGATCAACGCGACGCCAGGCGCGCGGCCCGCATCGAGAGCGACGTCCGAGGCCGTGGCGCGCTATGTGAATCTGTTCAACCGGCGTGACTGGGACGGTCTGCGCGCGCTGGGCGCGAAGCCATCGCGGTGTTCGAGCGAAGCGACGATCAGCGGCCGAGCTACATGATGTGGCTCGGCTGGCGCGCCGGCAAGATCGGATTCATTCGCGATTATCGCTACGTCGGCCATGTCGTTGCCGATGCGGAGCTGGTGCTCGGCTGCACTTCTGAAACGGGGACGGGTGGGCGATCGTGACGTCGTCGAAAGAGCAGGGCAGGAACGAACCTCTCACCGCTCGGCCTTGCTCGGAAGGGACAACGTCCGCCTCGCAACGAGACCGAGCGTCGAGCCTTGAATGATGACGCTGAATACGACGACCGCGTAAGTGGCCGCGAGAATGGGCGCCTTGGCATCCGCTTCCGGAAGCGACAGCGCCAGGGCGACCGAGATGCCGCCTCGCACGCCGGCCCAGGTCAGGAACGGGATGTTGTGGGCCGAGACCAGCGTGGTCCGCGCAAGGAATAGGAGCGGAAGGCTGACGGCGGTCAGCCGGCCCAGCAGCACGATGGGGATGGCCGTCGCTGCTCCCAGCAGCGCCGGGGTGCCGAAGCGGAGCAGAAGAACCTCCAGACCGATCAGCAGGAAGAGAACGGAGTTCAGGATCTCATCGATCAGGGTCCACAGTCCGAACAGATAGCGCTGGGTCTGCTCGCTCATGGCGTATCGCGGGCCGCGGTCTCCGATCAGCAATCCGGCGGCAACCACCGCGAGCGGCGCGCTGCAATGAAGCCGCAGGGCAACCGCATAGACCGAGGTGACGAGCGCCAGCGACAGCAGAACTTCGATGGCATAGTCATCGATCGCATGCATGGCCCTGTAGGCGATGTAACCGCCCGCCAGACCCAGCAGAATTCCGCCGCCCGCTTCAAACAGCAGCAACTGGCCAATCTCGGAGGCACCGACATCTCCACTTCCCGTGGCATAGCGGAGCAGAATGGTGAACAGGACGATCCCGATGCCGTCGTTGAAAAGCGACTCGCCCTGCATCTCGATCTCCAGATCCGGAGGGACGCGGATGTTCCTGAGGGTGCTCAGAACTGCCACCGGATCGGTGGGACTGATGAGGGCGCCGAACACCAGGGACCAGGGGAGGGAGACCGGCAGGCCGATGGCCGTGCATGCGCCGTAGAAGCCCAGACCGACCACCACTGTCGAAATCCCCGTGCCGAGCAGGGCCAGCGTGACGACCGGAATGGCCCGTCGCCTGAGCTTTTCGAGATCGACGTGCAGCGAGCCGGCGAACAGCAGAAAGCCCAGCATCCCGTTCATCACCACCGAGGTGAAATCGATCTGCAGCAGCGCGTTCGTCAACGGCGCGAACAGGTGATGAGACGGCGCGGCAACATCGACCAGAACCAGAATGCCGGAGACGACGACACTCATCAACAGCAGGCCGATCGTGTGCGGCAGTGGGCTGTACTTCTGGTTCAGCCAGCCGAACAGCGCCGAGAGGGCCAGCAGGATTGCGCTCAGGTCCAGGAGGGAAAACGCCAAGTCGCTCTCACTGCTTGGGGGGCGTCATGATGCGAAGCCAGACCTGATGATCGACGCAGTCAGCCGCTCGGACCGCCGACCCTGACCGGCGAATGGGGCCGAAGGAGTGATTCGAGAAATCCGTCGCGCGCGGTTTCGTTCCTCTCACGAGTTCCAGGTGGTGACGCGACGTCACCACCGCTCGATGTGCAGGCCGGGATTGCCGAACAGGGAGTTTTCGTGAGCCGCCTGAATGACGCGGTGGCAGTTGCAGCTCAGTTCCGCCAGGCAGGGCTCGTTGATGATCGCAATGTGCTTGCGGCTGCGGCGGATGAGCCCGGCCGCCTCCATTTCGGCGAACGTGTCGGTGATGCTTGCACGCCGCACGCCGAGGGCCTGCGCGATCGAGCGATGGGTGATGCCGATCTCCGGGCTGTCCGTGCGGTCCCGGACGACCAGCAGCCATCGCGCGACGCGCTGATTTAGGCTGTGCCGCGAGTTGCAGGCCACGAGCTGGGAACTCTGAATGTGGGTCGCCTGGACGTACCGCAGCAGTATCTTTTCGACCTCGCGGTCGGTGGTCATCACGTGGATCAGCGCCTCTGCGCGGATACGCAGCGCGGTTCCCGGCATCTGCACGGTGCATGTATGTGGTGAAATACGCATGCCGAGAACCAGCGGAATACCGACGAAGTCCTTCTTGCCGAGGGTCTGGATTTCGACCTGCAGGCAGTCGCCGGCCCGGGTGCTCACGGATGCAGCGCCGGATTCGATGAAATAGGCGTACTGAATGGGAACTCCGCGATCCTGAAGACGCATTCTGGCGGCAAGATCGACGCTCTCGCAGCGTTCGAGCAGGTTCTGGCGGGAGCGATGCGAAAGCCTGCTCAGCAGCGCATTGCAGGTCTCCTGCGGATCGGGGCAGAGCAGGCCGTTGCGGTTGATGCTCCGCGGCGGTCCCACGGCCCACGCGCGATCGTCTATCGTCTCGGATTTCAGCATGTCGACCGTCCTCACCATCGCCATTTGACTATTGATGGTGAGTGCTGGAGGCTGATCCCAGTCGGGCTGACGGTGAGGCTCCGTCAGGAAAAACCTGACTCCGAGAGAACCTGGTTTTTGAGGGATAGGTTGACCAGTCAGAAAGCGAGTGCCGCCCGGCGATCCCTGGTGCTCCTGGTCATGGCCGCCGCAATTCCGCTGATCCTGTTTGCGGGCTGGGTGGTCTTCCTGAATGCCCGCCAGGCCCGAACCGATTCGCGCCTCGCTGCGCTCGAGACGCTCAACCGCGTTGTCGGCCGTCTCTCCTCCGAGCTGGGCCTTCAGGTCGAAATTGCGGAGACACTCGCGACATCTGCGAGCCTGGATGCGCCGGATCTGGACTCGTTCTACATCGAGGCGCTCCGCATCAAACAGGCAAGGCCGCTCTGGGAGACGATCGAGCTCGTCGATCCCAGAGGCAATCAGGTGCTCAATCTGCTGCGGCCCATCGGGGCTGACCTCGGAGCCACTGCGGACCGCGAGAACTTCGAGCGGATATTGACGACCCGCAAGGCAGCCATTGGCGGCATCGGGCCGATCGGCCCCATTTCCGGCAAACGGCTGGTCGCGCTGAGGGCGCCGGTCGAACGGCACGGTGAACTGAAATTCGTGCTGACGGTCGCTCTGGTGCCGGATGCGGTCAGCCAGATTCTAAAGGGGGCCGGTGCTCCACCGGGATGGGTCGGCGTCGTCGTCGACGCAAAGGGCAACATCGTCGCACGGACGATCGGCGAGCCTTTCGAGCTTGGGCGTCCGGCCGGCGCTGCCGTCAGGCGGGCGATTTCAGAGGGCTCGGAAGGAAACTACACGGGGGCGACTCCGGACGGCGTCCGCGTCGATTCGATTTTCAAGGAGCTGCCGGGCACCAGCGGCTGGTCGGTGCATCTCGGAATCCCGACGGATCAGCTTGATGCCCCGGTTCGCCGCTCGGCCATCGTTCTTGCCAGTGGAGGTGCCGTCAGCTTGACGCTGGGCATGGCGCTCGTGTGGTTCACCGCCCGCGATATCTCGCAGCGGCGTTTGGAGCAGGAGGCCCAGGCGGCGCTGGCGCTGAAGGCCAGTGAAGAGCGCCGACGCATCATGGTCGATGCCGCGGACCTCGGCGTCTTCAGTCTGACCGTGTCGACGGGTGAGGTCATTGCCTCCGGGCGAGCCCTCCAGATGCTGCAGCTGAGCGACGAGGCCGGCCATGAGGACCTCACTCTCGCACTCGATCGCGTCGTCGACGCCATCGAGCCCGCCGACCGCGCTGCGGTCAGGAACGCTCTGCTGCATTGTCGCGGAGATCAGGCCGTCACGGTGGACTTCAGGACGGCGTCGCCACAAGCGCGCTGGCTGCGTGTCAACGGCCGCTGCTCGCATCGGCCTGATACAGGAGGAGAGGTCGTGGTCGCCGTTCTCGTCGACATCGATGATAGCAAGCGTGCAGAGCTCGACCGGCAGCGTCTGCTGAGACGCCTTGGCAAGGCGGAGGAGGATGAGCGCAAGCGCCTGTCGCGGGAATTGCACGATCAGATCGGCCAGACGGTGACCGGCCTGCTGCTTGGCCTCAAGAACGTCGAGCAGGCGATTGCACAACTCCCCGGGCAGGAAGGGCAGCTCGACAGCCTGCACGCGTTGCAGGCGCTTGCGAGCGACATCGGGCGTGACATCCACCAGATTGCTGCGGATCTCCGTCCGACCGCACTGGACGATCTCGGATTGTACAAGGCGGTGGAGGCGTTCTGTTCGGAATGGTCTCGACGATTCGGCGTGAGCACGGACGTCCAGACGTTGGGACGGACGGGCAGGCTTCCGCCCGAGGTCGAGAGCGCGATCTATCGCGCCATCCAGGAGGCCCTGACCAATGTGGCAAAGCACGCGGAGGCGCGGCATGTCAGCGTCGTGCTGGACCGGCGCGAAGAAGAGCTCCGTGTCATTGTCGAAGACGATGGCGAGGGATTTGATTCCAATCGCCGCGCCAGTCCCGACGGCGGGAGCCAAAGGCTTGGGCTTTCGTTCATCGAAGAACGAATGTCTCTCCTGGGAGGGACGCTCGCCATCGAAACAGAGCCCCGGCACGGAACGACGCTCTTCATGACCGTCCCGGTCACCAACGGGAGTGTGAGTTCTTGATACCGATCCGGATCACGCTCGCGGATGATCATCCTCTCGTGCTTGCGGGGATGAAGGCGCTGCTCGAGCGCGTCGGTGACATGGAGGTGGTCGGCGAGGCCACCGATGCCGAGACCGCGCTCGAAGTCATCGCACGAGAGACACCGGATATCGCGGTTCTGGACATCTCGCTTCCCGTCATCGGCGGCATCGCGCTGGCGCACAGGATTGCGGACAAGGTGCCGTCGGTGCGGATGCTCGCGCTCACGGTCCACGAGGATCGCGCCTATGTTGAACCGATGATGCAGGCCGGCGTGCGTGGATATCTACTCAAGCGCTCCGCGGCCGAAGATCTGGTGCGCGCCATCAGGGCCATTGCCGAGGGCGGCGTCTATCTAGATCCCGCCGTCGCGGAGAAGGTGCTGCCGGCCGCACGGGTCGACGAGTCGACTCCGGGCAAGGCGTCGCAACACGAGCTGACGCCGCGCGAGACCGAAGTGCTGCGCTTCATCGCGCAGGGCTTCAGCAACAAGGAAATTGCCGGCCGCCTGGACGTGAGCGTGAAGACCATCGAGACGCACAAATCGAGGGCGGTCGAAAAGCTCGGCCTGTCCACCAGAGCCGACATCGTGCGTTTTGGCGTTTCGCAAGGATGGCTCGGCGATCTCGCCAAATAGGCTGATGATCGCGACAGATTGCCGCTGACGGCATGGTGGCGCGTATCTCTCGTCGCTACTCCATCACTGGTACGCAACGGTACACTTCGGGAGAACTCGGGCGGCTGGCTCGGATTGGTCCTTCGCACATCGAAACGAAGGAAAACTCCATGCCAATCAGAAGCGCAGTTCCAGTTGCAGCCGTTGCATTCGTGGCGATCCTCTCGGGCGCCGACACGGCATCCGCGGCGACCGTGATATCCCCCAAGGCGCCGATCGCAGCCGGAAGCAGCGTCAACGGGATGAACGTGGTCGAGGCGGGCTGGCGTGGCGGCGGCTGGCGCTACGGGCATCGGGGATATGGCGGGCATCACCGGTATGGACGCGGTTACGGCTGGGGACCGGCGATCGGCGGTCTGGCAGCAGGCGCGGTGATCGGCGGAGCGATCGCCAACAGCCGTGCGCAGGCGGCAGAGACCGACGCCTATTGTTCCCAGCGCTTCAGGTCCTACGACCCGAGCTCCGGCACCTATCTCGGCTACGACGGACAGCGCCACCCCTGTCCGTAAGCCGCGGCGCGATGTGAGGAGGGGTCTTCCTCATCACGTCGGCGGTCGCTCGAGATCGAACACTTACTTCAAGAAGGTGAATTCCATGCGAAATCTAACGACAGCGCTCGCGCTGACAGCCCTGGCATCGACGGCAGCGTTTGCCGAGTCGGCATCGCAGGCACCGGCCGCAAACCAGAGCGGACGCCAGGATATCGTCGCCAACCTCCAGCAGTCCGGCTTTACGAATGTGCGGGTGATCTCCGCCCCGACCGTCATCCAGGCGAAGGACCGGTCGGGCAATCCGATCATGGTGTTCGTCGGAGCGAATGCGATGGACGAACCCGCGACGGTCGGGGCGAACACCGGCGCATCGGCGGGCTCCGGCTCGGATGCAGCGCCCGGCGGCGCCTTTACATCCGTGCCGGCCAAGGACGGGCTCGGATCGCGGGTGATCGGCCTCGACGTGTTCAACATGGCCAAGCAGAACATCGGCACCATCAAGGATATCGCCTTCAATGAGAATGGTGTCGACGGCTACATTCTGTCGGTCGGCGGTTTTCTCGGAATCGGCGATCAGTACGTGGCCGTGCGTCCGTCGGCGATCAAGATCAAATATGATCAGAACGATAGGCGATGGCATGCCTCGATGGATACGACGGCAGAGCAGCTGAAGGCCGCCCCGTCGTTCAAGTACCCGAGCAACATGTGAGCGACGACGATCCGGAGCGGCGTGCGTGCCGCTCCGGCTGGGCCGCAGCAGCTGCTTTTCAATCGATAGACAGCGAGAACGAGCATGTCGCGTAGCAAGTCGGCAGCTGACTGGATGGCGCTCCTCCTGGGCATCGTGATGATCGTCATCGGGATCGTCCTGGGCATCGGCGGCGCCTGGCTCATCGCCCTTGGCGGCTCGTTCTACTATCTTCCCTCCGGCATTGCCCTGATCCTGTCCGGCTATTTGCTGGCGCGCCGCCGTGCCGAGGGGGCGTGGCTGTACTCGTTGCTGTTTCTCGTCACGGTCGTCTGGGCGTGGTGGGAGGTCGGTGCGGACGGATGGGCATTGGTGCCCAGGACGGTCGGTCCTGCCGTGTTGCTCGTCTGTGTCATCCTCCTGGCGCCGACCTTGCGTGCCTACCGCCATGCGTTCGAGCTCCCGGCGACGGTCGCAGTGGGCATGCTGATGCTGGTGGCGACGGGCTATCTGATGTTCGTGTCCTCCAATGCAGCGGCTGCCGTATCGGTACCGGGGATGGCGGCCGGCTCCGCCATGAGCGATCCCTCGCTGCTCAAGTCTGGCGCGGACTGGCCCGCCTATGGCGGCAGCTATAGCGCACGACGCTATTCGCCGCTTGACCAGATCAACCGCAAGAACGTGGCCCAATTGACCAAGGCATGGGTGTTCCACACCGGTGATCTTCCATCCCATGAAACACGAAACACGTATGGTGCCGAAACGACTCCGTTGAAGATCGGCAATCTGCTCTATGTCTGCACGCCCAAGAACATTCTGATCGCCGTCGAGGCGTCGACCGGAAAGCAGCGCTGGCGCTACGACCCTCGCGTCCCTGACGCGTTCATCCCCTATACGGCCGCCTGCCGCGGTGTCGCGTACTTCGCTGTGCCGGATGCTGATCCCGCGCAGCTTTGCGCGACCCGGGTGTTCGAAGGAACGCTGGATGGACGTCTCGTCGCGGTCGATGCCGAATCCGGCAAACCTTGCTTGTCGTTCGGCTACGGAGGTCAGGTCGACACGGCGACGGGGATCGGGCGGCATGATCCCGGCATGTACTCGATCACGTCGCCGCCGACCATCGTTCGCGGCGTCGTCGCGGTCGGACATCAGATCCTCGATGGACAGAAGCGCGATGCTCCCTCAGGCGTCATCCAGGGCTACGATGCGGTTTCCGGCAAGCTGCGCTGGGCCTGGGACATGGCGAGGCCGGATGGAGCTGCGCCCCCGGCTCTCGGCGAGACCTATAGCCGCGGCACGCCGAATATGTGGACGACCGCGTCCGGCGACGAGCAACTCGGGCTGGTCTATCTCCCGCTCGGCGTCTCGGCGGTCGATTATTGGAGCGGCAGCCGCTCGGAGGTCGAAAAACAATTTGCCACGTCCCTCGTGGCCATCGATGTCACGTCAGGCAAGCCGGCATGGCACTTCCAGACCGTTCACAATGACGTCTGGGACTACGATCTGGGCTCTCAGGCCACGCTGGCCGACTTCCCGGACAAGACGGGCCAGTCTGTTCCCGCCCTCGTTCTGCCCAGCAAGCGAGGAGACATCTTCGTGCTGGACCGCCGGACCGGTGAGCCGCTCGTCGGCGTGGAGGAGCGCCCCGTGCCACAAGGCGGCGTCGAGCCGAAAGAGCGTGCAAAGACGCAGCCGTTTTCGACCTATCACACGCTTCGGCGGCCCGATCTCACCGAACGCGACATGTGGGGCATTTCCCCCATTGATCAGCTGGTGTGCCGCATTCAGTTCAGGCGCGCTGACTATCAGGGGATGTTCACTCCGCCGAGCGCCACACGGCACTGGATCGAATACCCCGGCTACAACGGCGGCTCGGATTGGGGAGGTGTCGCGCTCGATCCGGTCCGCGGCATCCTTGTTGCCAACTACAACGACATGCCGAACTACAACAGGCTGGTTCCGCGCGACGAGGCCAATCGAAGAGGCTGGGCTCCGCGGGAGCAGGCGCGCGGGACGATCGGTGGTCCGGAAGGAGCCGGAGATCCGCAGCAGGGAGCACCGTACGCCATCAACGTCAACGCCGGCTGGCGTCTGCCTTTCACGGGCATGCTCTGCAAGCAGCCACCTTACGGCGGCATCCGCGCCATCGATCTGAAGTCCGGCAAGACGTTGTGGGACCGCCCCTTGGGCCAGGCCCGGACCAACGGGCCGTTCGGCATCCCGTCGATGCTGCCCATCCGCATTGGAACGCCCAACAATGGCGGCTCGGTCGTGACAGCAGGAGGACTGGTGTTCATTGCGGCCGCGACCGACAACCTGATCCGCGCGATCGATATCAGGACCGGAAAGACGGTCTGGAGCGACACTCTTCCGGCGGGCGGCCAGGCGACGCCAATGACCTACGAGGCCGACGGCCGTCAGTATCTCGTCATCATGGCGGGTGGCCACCATTTCATGGAGACCCCGATCGGTGATGCTGTCGTCGCATATGCCTTGCCGCAAGGTCCTGCGGCAACGACCCGGAGGGAAGCTCAATGACGGTTGAAAGCAACGCGTGGCGTACCCACAGAGCCGGCGTCCATGCACCAGCTCTGAAGCGCTTTGATAACATGTCGTTCAGGAGAACGGCGAGGGCGGCGTTCTTCAACGGGGGCTGGTGCGACGTCGCGAATTTGGTTGTCGGGGCCTTCCTGTTCTCGTCGCCCTGGGTCCTCGGCTTCGGCGGTCCGGTCACAAACACCGCAACTCAGACGGCCGGTGTGCTGGGGGCTCTCATCGGTGTCACCAGCGTGGCGGCCTTGGCGGCGTTCGAAGCGTGGGAGGAATACATTCTCGTCCTGGCGTCGGCTCTGGCCATTCTGTCGCCGGCCTTTATCGATCTGCCTGGATCGGCGGCCGTCACGGTGGGGCTGAGCGGCGTGGCGACACTGGCCCTGGCGATGTTGCGGCTTTGGCTGCTGCGTCGGACGGCATCGGCCTCGTGCTGAGCGCGGCATGTCATTCAGGCCGCGCCGAATTGCCAGATGAGACCGATCTAGGCCGACCGTCGCTGTGAGTCCGGCTCGGCCGAGCCGATACGCTGACGTTGGCGAATGTGGGATGCGTCGAGCAGCATTTGCGCCGCCCAGCGATAGACATTGCGCTCCCTGATGAGCTCCCGCATCAGCCGCATGCGGTTGCGCTGTTCGGGCGAGGGCATCTGCAACGCAGTCTGCAGCGCGTCTGCCATGCCGTGCGTGTCGTAGGGGTTGACGAGCAAGGCCTCGGACAATTCGCGGGAGGCTCCGGCGAAGGTCGAGAGGATCAGCACGCCCTGTTCGTCGTCACGCGCGGCGACGAATTCCTTCGCCACCAGATTCATGCCGTCATGCAAGCTCGATACGACACACATGTCGGCGGCCCTGAACAGCTCGAAGACTTCATCGGGCTCGTGGTGACGAATGACCAGACGGATCGGCGCAAAATCGCGCGTTCCATGTTTCGCATTGATCCAGTTGACGAGTGTCTCGGCTTCCTCCTGCAAGGCGCTGTACGCGCCGAGCTTGCTCCGTGTCGGCGCCGCAGCCTGGATGAACACAAACCGGCCGCTCCATTCGGGATGGCGGGTCAGCAGATCGTCCACAGCCTTGAGCCGGTCGAGAATGCCTTTCGTATAGTCGAAACGCTCGATACCCACGGCGATCCGCACGTCGGATGACAGGCCGAACTGCCGTTGCACGGATGCGCGACAGGAAGCCACCGGAGCCTGGTTCGCCAGCGCCGCTGGCGGCCATTCGATGGAGATCGGATATGGCCTCACCAGCACCTCGTGGCCGCGATAGGTGACGGACATGTGCTCCCGGTCGACGCGGCTTTCCATGAACCGGTCGGCGGCCTCGAGGAAGTTGTTGCAGTGAAGCTGCGTATGAAAGCCCAGGATCGTGCTGCCCAACAGGCCCTCGATGATGGCGTTTCGCCAAGGGCATATGCTGAATGTTTCCGCATTCGGCCACGGAATGTGCCAGAACGTGATGATTGTCGCCTTCGGCAGCCGGTCACGGATCATGCGCGGCAGCAGCGCGAAGTGATAGTCCTGCACCAGAACGATCGGATCGTCGCGTGTGGCCTCCTGGACGACCGTCTCGGCGAAGCGCTCGTTGACTTTGCAATATTGCAGCCAATCCGCCTCCCGGAATGTCGGACGAACGAATGCGATGTGGCAGAGCGGCCAGAGGCCTTCATTGGCGAGACCATAGTAGTAGCCCGTCTGTTCCTCCTCGCTCAGCCAGACCCGGCGAAGCGTATAGGCCGGATCAACAGGAGGAACCTGCAGGCGGTCGTGCCGGTCGACCGTGTCGCGGTCGGCGGAGCCGGAGCCATGCGCGATCCAGACGCCGCCGCAAGCCCGCATGATCGGCTCGAGCGCGGCGACGAGGCCGCTTGCGGGGTTTTGCAGAACGATGCCCTCGCTCGAACGATTGTGGATGTAGGGCTCACGGTTGGAGACGACCATCACCTGCGAGTCCGGCAATCGCTCCACCAGCAGCCGATGCAGTGTCTGGGGCGACCAGTCGACGTTGATGTCGCTGCCGAAGCGGCGCTCGGCGCGGAGCTCGGCCAGCGTGGCGTGCACGGCACGCCCGATCGGCGAGCCGCTGAACGGAGACGCTGCCTCGGCGCCGGCGGACGTGCCTTGCAGAATGCCTCGAATGGATCGCGCCCAGGAGCGTGTCAGAGCGGACACCACCGCAAAGGCGAACAGGCCGAGTCCGGCTGCGATTCCGCCGAGGGCAAGTCCGGCGTAGACGCGCGCCTCGGCCGCCCGCTCGTCGACATAGGCAAGATCGTGAATGACCAGGAGATCTCCGGCGGCCTGCGGAGCGTTGACGGGAAAAATTCCAACACTGACGCGGCGGCCTGAGCTGGTCGTGTCAAAGGTGCGGCGCTTGTCCCGGTCGACGGCTTGGCAGGTGATGGAGCGCGGAAAGTCTTTTGTCGCGTAGCGCAGTTCACCTTCCGGCGTGCAGAACCCGAGCGCCAGAATGCGTTCGTCCTCGGTAATGCGTTCGAACAGAGCGCCAATGTCGGCCTGCTGCGGGGAGTCGGCGGCCGCGATGATCCGATCCCGCACCGAGCGAAACACCAGCCGCGAACGGAGGTCCACATCCTGTCGCGACCAGCTCTCGATCAGGACCGAGGCCAGAATGACGAGTCCGGCCACGACGATCGCGACGGCCACGGCGGTCAAAGCGAGATATCTCGCCGCCGGGCGGCGCATGAACTGACCTGCGGACCGGATCATTCTTCCTCCCGGAAGCACTGTGCGGCGGGATATGTGGCCATCTCCTAGTCTGGATTTCGGGGATCTTGCGCCTTGCGGCTTGCGTTCTTCTGTATGATCGCGGTCAGGATGAGGCCGAAGGTGACCAGCCGAGAGACGTAGTACATCGGCTCCGTCGTATCGGAGACGGCGACCGCCGCAAGCAGGAACCGAGATCCCGCGTCGACTGTGAACGCGGCCGAGAACAGCAGGAAGAAGCGGTCACCGGTCCTGCTCCAGAACTTGAGGAAGAACAGGGCGGCGACGAGAGAGCAGGCGGCAACGCTGCCGCCGAGCGCTTGGCCAAGATGTGTCATCTACTCCGATTCCCAAACGAGGCCGTAGATCAGGATCAACATCGCGATCAGCGCGATCGCGTTGCGAACGGACGAAAGATCTGCTTCGGGCAGGATGATCTTATCGATCCAAAGTGCGATGTTGTTCAACGTCAGCCCGAGGAACGAGATCGCGCTCCAGAGCAGAAGGCGCGACCTGAAGCGAACATAGGCGCGCGCAAGCAGGCCCGTGCACAAGCCGCTCGTCAGCGCGCAGAGGGTGTAGATGACGGCAGCCATGCTAGCGGTCCCTGCGCAGCTTGAAGGCATCCGAGAATGCATTGATGTTGCGTCGCTTCCCGTGGATGAGATTCGTGATCGGGATGAGCTGATGTCGATAGGCCTCGGCGAGTTCCTCGACGAGCGCGGCTCGCTCCGGAGACGCGTCGAATTGGTAGTGCCCGTCAGCTTCGCTCAGAAAGCCATCACGATGTAGTGCGGCCAGCGCGATGACGATTTCGCGTTCAGTGGCATAGAGGCGTTTTGCCATCTCCGCGGCCGCCCAACGTTCCCGTGGCTGAGCATGGAGAAACAGCAATGCTTCCATTTGAGCAACAGTGTGAATGTGATCCAGGATGAAGTCCTGAATTGACTTGGCTAGTGGCTGTTTGGGCATGAAGCGACGAGATCTGGTTTGCCCGCACCTTGGTGGAAATCGGCGAGCGGATCAAGCAGCCTCACATGTGCTCGAGGCGGCAGTGTGGTTCCACCATTGTGCCCTCAGCCTGATGCGCTGTCGCGCGTTGGAGTTGGTACGCGGCCGTACCAACTCCCGGCGGGGTATCTCTGGCGCCGTCACACCGCCGCGCATGAGCGGAGCCGGACGGTGCGAGGCGCTTGATGCGAGGGCAAGTTCCCGTTCGGATGCTCACCAGCGATGGCGCGTGCGAATGACGCCGTGATGGTGATGCCGCCACCGCCCCGGCTGCCAGCCATCGCTGTGCCGCCAGTGATGGCGCATCGTGTAGCCCCAGGGCGCAGGGGCGTAGCCGTAGGCTGTATAGAAACCAGGGCCCGTGCCCCACCCATATCCGCCCCAGTAGGGCGTATACGCGTAGCGAGGATAATAGCCGGCCGGGCCGTACGCGTATCCAGTGCCATAATAGGCCGGATAAGGATCATAGTAATAGGGCGTGGCAAGCGCGGAGCCGATGAGCGCTCCTGCGATGAGGCCGGCTCCAATTCCCCAACCGCCACGCCAGCGGACTTCGGTCATCTCGCCTAGACGACCAGACGGGTGGGCGGTGGGCTTGACGGCTGCGGACAGTGGAGTCAGCGGGGCGGCGTAGGTGCCGGCGACGGGGCTGATTGCCATCACCGTGGAAAAGGATAGTGCGAAGCCGAGACTGCGCATCTTTCGCTCCTTGTCATCATCGTGCATTGAGTCGAGACCGGCGTCCCAAGCCGCTCCGATGAAGGTCCTTGGCGCCGATCGTTCTTCAACAATCCAGCACTGATTTGGAAGCGATTGCACACTGGTTGTTGGTACGCGTCCGTACTTGCCCGCAGATCCGAAAAATGAAAGCGGCGTGCGTCGACTCTGCGTCGTCCCGTGTTGCGTTATCAACGCGATCGCGCATCGGGCCTGCTTGAGAAGAGGATAGTCATGTCGCAGAGAGTCGTGTCCATGTTTGCGGTCGGCGCGACCACACTATCGATGCAACTAGTGTTCGCTGTTCGGCATTCTGGAGCTGGCGCTGGCCACGCCTGTCGCGGCTGTGCTGCTCGCCCTGGGAACGCGCCTCTATCTCGCCGACTTTCTCGATTGCGAGCCGCGATCGCGCGGATGTTGACGGACGATCTATGTCCGATCGTGACGCGGGTGGCTCATGGAGGCGCTGTCGAGTGGTACGGCGGCGCACCGACCGGCTCGAACAAAAGAGAACCATCAGGCTTTCGCTCCGTTCAACATCGGCTTAGTGCAACCTCACAGAGGAGACATCCAATGTCCATCAGACTCGTCGGATCATCGTTGCTGGTGCTTGCGGCCCTTCAGGCTCCGGCTTTCGCGCAGGGAACAAGCGCCGGCTCGCAACCGAGCAGCCAGGGCGCACAGGCGTCGAACCAGGCTCAGCCCCTGCCGCAGCAGATCAAGCAGAAACTGCAGAAGCAGGGCTTCACCGACATCAAGGTCGTGCCCGGCTCGTTCCTGGTCAGCGCGAAGGACAGCAACAATGATCCGGTCACGATGGTGATCGGGCCGCACTCCCTGACCATGTTCACAGAGATCGACAACCAGGCCCAGACCACGGGCAGCGCGGCCGGCGCCAGTCACGACGGTTCAGGCAGCAGCTCGAAGGCCAATAGCAGCAAGTAGCACTGCAGACCGCCTGCGCCAGTCACCACGGCGTGCCAGACGGCGTTGCCGCGGCGCCGTGGGACGGCGCGGCAGCGCCTGGAAGGCTCGGCGCCGGGGCAGCGGTCGTCTACTCGTCCTACGTTCCTGCATGCAAGCGCGGTTGCTCCGGGGGCTCCATGCTGAAATGGGCGCTCATCTTCTGCGTCATCTCGGTCATCGCCGGCTTTCTCGGATTCAGCGGTATCGCTGCCTGATCCGCCCGGATTGCCAAATGGCTGTTCTTCGTGGCCCTGGTGATCTTCGTGATCTTTATCGCCTTGGCGTTCGTGGCCGGGAAGTGATCTTCTGATCCCGGGAGGGATTGCCGCAAGCCTTGTCGTCGCGAAACGCTCCCCGCCGGGGCCTCACATCCCCGGCGGCATCTTCTCGAATGCCGGAAGTCCGCCAAACGGCGCATCCCAGCTTGGCGCCCGCATCGTCCAGACGTGCATCTGCGGCTTGAATACCTCGAGATCGTCCAAGCTCGATGCGCGGAGAAACAGCAGGCCGGGCAGTGCGGGATTTGTCGAGAACACCGGCGCCCCGCATTCCGGGCAGAACGCGCGCGTGACGGGATTGCCGCTGTCGGACGACCGCACATAGGCTTTCGTCACCCCCGTCATGGTGACTGCATCCGCCGAAACTGCCAGATGTGAAGAATGTCCCGTGCCGCTGCTGCGGCGGCAATCCTCGCAATGGCAGTGGCCCGCCATCATCGGCGTGGCGGTGCAGTTATAGCGGACGGCGCCGCAGAGGCAGCCTCCGGAAAATGTTGTCGTCAAGGCTTGACCTCCCGTTCGAGGTTCGATTGGTGGACGCCCACAAATGCCTTCCCGCAGAATATGTTCAAGAACATATTCTGCCATGGTGCTAATGCTGCGACGGGAGACGTCTCACCTTGCCCTATCGACCGGAACACAAGGCGGAAACACGCGCGCGCATCGTCGAGAATGCGCGCCTGCTCTTCAACCGGCATGGCTACGACAACGTGACCATCGACATGGTGATGGAGGCCGCGTCGCTGACCCGCGGAGGGTTCTACAGTCACTTTCGAAACAAGCAGGAGCTATTTGCCGCAGCAGTCTCCAGCTTCCTGATGGGGCGCGGCGCGCGCTGGCGCGCCGAGGCTGGGGTCAATTCTGTCGATCCGGCGCTGGAGGACGCCGCAAACATGCTGCGCAGTTATCTTTCACCGGCGCACCTCGATGATCTCGAGGGCCAATGCCCGATGATCGCATTGCCGTCGGATGTCGCGAGGGCGGAGCCACAGGTTCAAACGGCCTACCAGGATCTGCTGCAGGCCATGATCGGGCTCTATGAGCGGTCCATGCCCGAGGCGCGCGAGGACCGTCGGACCACAGCCCGGGCACTGGCCGCGTTGAGTGTCGGCGGGATGGTTCTCGCCCGGACGATCCCCGACGTGGCGCTGGCGGCCGAGGTCCGCGAGGCCGCGTTCAAGAAGGCAATCGCCATGCTGTCGCTCAACCCGGAGATCGTCCCTTGAAGGCATCGAGCGTATCGAGTGGGAATAAGTAGGATCATCCGATCCTTCTGCACGTCCGTCGGGCGGGACGTTGACGGTGCACAAGACACAAGACACCGAGGCTCTGGCGCTGCAGCTCGCTTGGCTCGATGCAACGGCGCCGCCGCGCGGCGTGTTTCATCGCGGCCTGTCGCGCCGCATCTCGTCCTGCCGCATCGGCATCGCATCGACGCGCTTGAACAGCGCGTCGGCCGAAACAGGCGTATCCGATGCGAATGCCGTGTGGCCGTCCTTGCCGATTAGATACACCTTGAACCGGCGGCCTTCGGCCCCGAGCGCCGCGCGAAGCTCGCGAGAGGCGGCGCTCTCGTCAACGGCGTCGAGCAGCACGATCGCGCGCTCGGACATGCCGGCTCTGGCGGCGTCGTAGATCCGGCGCTGCTGCTGTGCTGCGGCGTCGTCGGGGCCGGTCACGATCAGAAGGCGGTTCTTCCATTTGTATCGGTCGAGCGGGGAGGCGTCACTCAGGTGCGGCATGGCGATGAGTCCCAGCAGGATCGCGGTCGTGAGCAGATGCCGTCGCATGGTCGGGCCTCCTGATGGCTCTCGCTGAACGGCGGCGGGCTGGATCTGTGGTCGTGCCGCCTGCATCGGCTGCGGAGAACGCGGCCCGCTCTAGCGATTGCCCTGGTCCTCGATCGGAACGTCGTCCCAGGGGCGATAATACAGCTTGCTGCAGGCCTCGCGCAGGACGCCGCCTTCGATTGTGATGTCGTCGCGATAGGCGTTCGCGACGAATTTGAGCGTGTCGACATGGCGCGCCTCGAAATACATCTGGTGCACGTCGTCGCGGCCGGCGCCGAACACGATGCGGCCGACCTTGCTCCAGATCGAGGCCATCGTGCACATGCCGCACGGCTGCAGCGTGGTGTAGAGCGTGGCGCCGCGCAGCTCGCCGTCGTCGAAGCCGCGGCCGGCGGCGCGGATCGCCTCGATCTCGGCATGCGCCGTGGCGTCATGCTTGGCGGCGACGTGGTTGCGCTCGGCGGCGATGATGTCGGAGCCCAGCACGATCACGCATCCGATCGGCGACAGCGAGGGATCGGCGCCATCCTGCGTGGCGACCTTGATCGCCTCCTGCATGAAATGCTCGTCGGTTTTCAGGTTCGGCACGATCGGGCGCTCAGGCTGCCAGCTGCTTCATCTGGGCGATCTTCGCCTGCAGGCTCTGACGCTGCCGGGTCAGCGTGGCCGTGGTGGCGGCATCATCAGCGCAGTCCTTCAGCGCGTCGTCATATTGCCCGAGGATCTGCTCCTCGCCGTTGACGAACGACGACAGCGCATTGGTGCCGAGGCCCGTCAGGACGGAGCGGACGCGGATGACGGTCTGGTGCACCGTCGACATGAAGGAGCCGGCCTCGTCCGGCGTCTCGCCCATCCGCCGGAGCGCGTCATGCAGCTCGGCGTGATCACGCTCCTTGAGCGCGATCATCTCGGCGAACAGCGCCTTGAGCGCCGGCGTCTCGGCGTCTGCGGCCGCCTCCTGATAGCCGTTGCGCGCATCGATCAGGGACGTGTGCAGTGTCTTCAGGCGGTCGGCAGCCATTGTCGCCTCGCGGGTCTGTCGTGTCTGATGTGTGGAAATTTCGATGGGGACAATCCGAACTCGCCGGCTTTGTTCCGGGGCTGCTGCCTTCCGCCACGGGGGTGGATGACGTCCGCGCGATCGGAGTCGTTGCACACGCTCACGTCGTCGCAGGTGGTTGCCCGGGGTACGGCGTCGTCGTAGGCTCGCGCGCCGAGCGACGGGCATGATGGTGGACCGGGGCGGTTCAGGACATGATGTTGGCGCTGATATCGCGGAGGACGGCGCGGGTGATGGATGAGGACGACCGGAGCGGACAAATCGCCCTGATCGAGACGCGGATCGAGCAGCTTGCCGAGATGGCCGAGCGGTGTCGAAAGTTCATCCTGGCTTCGAAGGTCCTGATCGCTGCCGGCGCCGCCTTGCTGCTCGGCGCGGTGCTGGGCCTGCTCGGGTCCAATGCGGTCGCGCTGCTCGGCGCCATCGCTGCGGTGCTGGGCGGCATCGTGTCGCTCGGATCGAACGTCAGCACGTTGCGGCAGACAACGGCGGCGATGGCCGAAGCCGAAGCGCTGCGCTCGGACCTGATCGGCCGCATCGACCTTCGCCTGTTCCGCGACGCCAGGCGACTCGGAGCGTAGCTCGCCGGTGCGGTGAAGCCCGCTTTGGCGGCCGTCGCATCTTGCCGAAGGGCAGCCTCTAGGGTCCAGTCGATCGACAATGACAGGAAGACGCCATGCTCAAGGGTTTAGATCCGCTGCTCAATGCCGACGTGCTCTATGCGCTCCGGGCGATGGGGCACGGCGACCGTCTGGTGATCTGCGACACCAATTTCCCGGCCGACGCGATCGCGCGGCAGACCGTGTTCGGCGAGTTGCTGCGCATCGACAATGTCAGTGCGGCGCGCGCGGTTCAGGCGGTGCTCTCGGTGCTGCCGCTCGACACCTTTATCGACGATGCCGCCCTGCGGATGCAGGTCGTCGGCCAGCCGGAGCAGGTGACCGAGGTGCAGCAGGAGGTTCAGGCGGTGATCGACCGTGCCGAAGGCAAGCCGTGGCCGCTGGTTGGCGTCGAACGCTACGCGTTCTACGAGATGGCCAGATCCGCCTATTGCGTGATCGCCACCGGCGAGCGCCGCTTCTACGGCTGCTTCATCTTCAGCAAGGGAGTCATTCCGCCGGAGGCCGCGTGAAGTCCTGCCGCCTCAACGCTCCTCTTGCATGATCTTCTCGAAGCGGAAGAAGTCGCCGTCGTCGGGCATGCCCTCCAGCGGCGGCCGGTGCGGCAGCGGATTGTGGGCGTTGTAGTATTCGACGATCCGGAAGCCGCATTTGTTGACGTAGAAGTGGATGTTGCGCTTCTCGAAATACGGCGTGAACGTCTGCCAGACCTTGGTTTCGGGATAGCGCGCCTCGATCGCCCGCCACGCGCGCTGCCCGATGCCGCGGCCATGCTGCCGGAGCGAGATGTAGAACAGGTCGAGCGAGTTGTGATGCGACACCGGATCGATGCTCAGGACGACGCCGCCGACGCGTCTTCCGTCGAGCAGGACATGATAGGTCGCCGCGCCCGGTGCGGTGAACGACTGCTCGATATCGTCGCCGGAGGGGATCGCCTGCTCCGGGACCGAGCCGATCTCGTCCGTCAATGCGGCGGAGAAGGCCTCCTGTAGTTCCTGCTTGAAGGCCGGCAGATCCCGCTCGTCGGCGACCTCGAGGGTCACGTGGCCGTCTCCGCTGTCGTGTTGCAAAACCAGTCCTCGCTGCAATGGGCCCCGTGCGATCCGCCGCCGGGCGCGGCGATATGAACGCGGTGAAGCTTACCGCCGTCTGACATGGCGATCGCAGCGAGGCGTGGCGCAATTCACCCCATGGTCGCCAACCGCACCGCCAGCGCGCAGGCGCGGTCGTATTCGTCGAGGTTGATCCACTCGTCGATCGTGTGCGGCTCGTTCTGGCCGGTGCCGAAGGTGACGGTGGGGATGCCGTGGCGGACCATCCAGTTGGCGTCGAGGCCGCCATTGCCGGCGCGCAAGGTCGGCGTGGCGCCGATGTCGGTGACGGCAGCAGTGGCGCGCTTCACGACGGGCAGGGTGTCCTTCATCCGGAACGGATGATAGTCGGTCTCGGCCTTGAACTTCACGCGACCTGACTTGCCCTCGCTGTTGGTGACCTGCCTGGCGGCCTTCTCGAACGCCGCCTTGTAGGCCTTGGTGATCTCGCGGATGAACTTGGCGTCATGGCTGCGGCATTCGCCGCGGACATGGACGTAGTCGGTGACGACGTTGGTGGCGTCGCCCGCGGGGCGGCCTTCGCCGCCGGTGACCGGGCCGACATTGCTGGTGCCGAGCCTGGCGTCCTTGCCCTTGCCCTTCACCACCTTGCCGAACCAGCCGCCGGCTTTGACGTCGGCGAGCGCGAGCGCCAGGATCATGGTGGCGCTGATGCCGCGCTCCGGCGCAACGCCGGCATGCGAGGCGCGGCCGAAGATCTCGACCTCCCAGCGGTCGGCGCCGACGGCGCCGATGGTGACGGACGAGGCCGAGCTGCCGTCGAAATTGAAGGCCATCTCCGGCCCGCCGAGGTCGTCGGTGTCGACGTGGCGCGCGCCATAGAGCCCGCTCTCCTCGCGCACGCAAAACAGCAGCGTAATCGGCGGATGATCGAGCTTCTGTCGGACGAGCTCGGCCGCCAGCGTTACGAGGATGCCGCAGCCGCAGCGATTGTCGCCGCCGAGGGCGGTCCTGGCCTGGTTGACGATCTTACGACCCGCGATCTTTGGCTGCGCGCCGGCGCATAGCGGCACCGTGTCCATGTGGGTCATGAACATGATGCGTGGCTGGTTGTGTTGGCTGCCGCGTCCCGGCAGCTCGACGATCAGATTGCCGGTCTCGGTCGGCAGCGGAATGCGCGTATTGGCATCGTCGAGCCGCATCGCTCTGGCCGGCACGCCCGCCTGCTTCAGCGCCGCCATGATCTCGCGCCCGATCGCCTTTTCCTGCCCGGTCACACCCGGCACGGCGAGAAAGCGCATCAGACGATCGGTGGCGGCGGCGGTGTCAACGGACATGACGAATCCCTGGTTCAGCGTGATGGACCAGCATCGCTCCCGCGGCGGCGCTGTGCAAGGAGAGCCGCTGCAGCACGGCAATGCGCCACGTGACGGGGACAGCCGCCGGTCAGTTGCCTGCCATGCCGACGATCCCGTCGACCCCAACGTTATCGCAGCGGATCGTCGCACCGGGCGGACGCCGGCACGCGCTTGATCCACATCAACGAGGCAAGCTTGCGTGAGGAGCACAGTCAAAGAGAGGTCCCTAGATGCAGCTGTTCAATTCGACCAGGAACTACGGCGCGATCCCGCAGGCGCTGCATTGGTTGACGGTCATGCTCGTGGCCGTCACCTGGGCGCTCGGTGTCTTCGGCGACATCTTGCCCAAGGGCGCAGCGCGCGACTCCGGTCTGCTCGTGCATGTGACGGCCGGCAGCGCGATCCTCATTGTTCTTGTGGTCCGCCTGGCCTGGCGGCTGGCCGATCCATCGCCGCCGCCGGAGGCGACCGAATTCGCGACATGGATGGGGAAGTGGCAGGATCCGGCGGCGCGTGTCGCGCACTACGTGCTCTATGCGCTGCTCTTTGCCGTGCCTGTCGTCGGGATCGTGCTGCAGTTCGCCCGCGGTGATGCCTTGCCGTTGTTCGGTATCGCCGAGATCGCATCGCCCTGGGCCAGGGACCGCGCGTTCGCCCACAACGTCAAGGAGGTCCATGAGCTTCTCGCCCATGCCCTCGTCATCGTGGCCGCCATGCATGCGGCGGCCGCGCTGATTCATCACTGGATCTTCCGGGACCGAACGCTGCTTCGCATGCTGCCTCACGCGGACAAATAGGGAGGCGGCACGTCAGCCGCGAATGACCGCTCGCGGCCCGCGCGCCTCAACCGCTGCAGCCGAACGGCGCACCATCGCGATCCGATCGATCGCTCCGCTCGGGCTTCGGTCCGCCAATGCCACACGGACACACGGCCGGGAGACTCGCCATGCTGGAGTATCACGTCAACGCCCGACGGATCGACGCGCATGAAAGCGTCGCAGACTGCAAGGATGCGACCGTGGTGCTCGACACCGATGTCAGCGGACGGCGGGACGCGTTCAATCCTGCCGAGCTTCTTCTCGCGGCGGTGGCCGCCTGCATGATCAAGGGAATCGAACGCGTGACGCCGATGCTCAAATTCGATCTGCGTGGCGTCGACGTGCGCCTGACCGACGTCCGTCAGGACAGCCCGCCGATGATGGCCTCGATCGACTACGAACTGATCGTCGACACCGACGAGGACGACCGCCGGCTCGAACTGCTGCATCAGAACGTCAGGAAGTATGGGATGATTTCCAACACCGTGGCGGCCGCAACGAAGCTCCACGGCGTGATCAGGAGAAAGACATGAGCCGCCTTCGCGTCCATCCCGAAAATCATCTGGTTGCCCGGATCGGATGGCTCAGGGCGGCCGTTCTCGGCGCCAATGACGGAATCATTTCGACCGCCAGCCTGATCGTCGGCGTGGCCGCGGCGGCGGCGACGCGAAGCGACGTGCTGATCGCCGGCGTCGCGGGTCTGGTCGCCGGCGCGATGTCGATGGCCGCCGGCGAGTATGTCTCCGTCAGCTCGCAGTCGGATACGGAGCAGGCGGATCTTGCGCGCGAACGCAAGGAGCTGAGCGACAACCCTGCGTTCGAGCTCGACGAATTGGCCGAGATCTACGTCAAGCGGGGCGTCGACGCGTCCCTCGCGCGGCAGGTGGCCGGACAGTTGATGGCGAAGGACGCATTGACGGCCCATGCGCGCGACGAACTGGGGATCTCGGAGATCACGGCAGCGCGGCCGATCCAGGCGGCGCTGACCTCGGCCCTGATGTTCTCGGTGGGGGCCGCCATGCCCTTGCTGATGGTCGTCGTGTCGCCTGCGAACGCGCTCGTGCCGATCGTCTCCGCGGCTTCGCTCGCCTTTCTCGCGGTGCTCGGCGCGATCGGCGCCAAGGCCGGCGGGGCCAACATTCCGCGCGCCACCGTCCGCGTGACATTCTGGGGCGCTTTCGCTCTGGCGCTCACTGCTGGCATCGGGAAGCTGTTCGGGGCCGTCGTTTGAAGCGGGGTAACGCCTGCGCGACGGTCACGAGGCCGATGCACGGGATGCGACGTCTCACCAGCCTATCGAGGCGATCCGGTTGCAGGGATAGCAACGAAAGACGCGGACCGCCGCGGCGCCCATCACGGCGGGCAGGTCGCCGAGGTGGGTCATCTCTGAGCCGCACTGCTCGCAGCTCAGATGCGCAACGGGATCGGCCAGGGGCGGCGTGATGCGCCTGAGCCTAAGCGGGGCAGTGAACTCCGTCGACATTTGCAAGTCCGATCTGTGGGACGCTGAAACGTACTTGGCAGAGCACGGTCAATGCTCGCACGCTGGAGGCGTTGTTGCCAGCAGGAGAGGTTGCTGTCAGTCGCGCAGGATGCGCGGACACCACAGGGAATGTCTGGTCCGAACGGCTCAGATGGTAGTTTTACGGGGGTGCCCATGCAGCGCGAGCGGTGCCCGGCGCAACGCGCCGTGAGCGCTTTGCCATGTGAGCTGCCCGGCAGGTCGGAGATTGGATGGCCGTGACGATGTCCAGGGAGCGCGCGCACCCCTTAGCGCGCCCTCTGGTTGCCAGTCCGGCCCCGTCTCAGCACATCGCCGCCCGCGGTGGCCGGCTGGCAACGGCGCGAACGGCCGCGATGCGAGCATCGAGTCGGCCGGCCGCCGCGATGAGTTGCAGTGCAATTCAGTGGTTCAGCGCCTGCACGCCGTCATGGACCTGATAGACCACCTTGCCCTCACGCCAGGCGAAGGGCGCGGCGGGATCGCGGCAGACGATGCCCGATTCCGGAATCAGCTTGTCGCACAGCATGATGATGATGTCCTGCAGCGGAGCCGATGTGTCGTTCTCCTCGGTCATCCGATCGATCGAGATCTCGCCGCCTTCGACGCCGTCGTCGATGTGGACGATGAAGATCTCCTCATGGCCGTGAATGCCATGCGCCGTCACCCGGAACACTTCGCCCTTGTATTCGAATTCGCGAACCATCGTTTCCACCCTTGCCGTGTTGTTGATTGCCGCAAGCGGGAGCGGAAACTAGGAGTGCACGTTGCGAGGGTCAAGAAGAGTCGGTGTCTGGAATCCGACAAAATGCAATGGCGCTGCGAGGCGCCTGCAAATGTTGTTAGTTGCGTCGATGCAGAAATCTGCGTCGGTATTTGTTGTCGAACGGTGCCGCGTCGTTGAACGGGGTGTGGCCTCATCGCGGCGGGGGAACGGTCCAGGAATCCGCGCATTGGCGGGGGCCCACCGCCTCGGCCGGCACCTGCCTCAACGCCGCCTTGATCTCCCGCCCCGATCGCCTTCTCCTGTCCGGCTACGCGCTGGACGCTGAGATGAGGCGTTCGGTGGCGGCGGCGGTGTCGACGGACATGACGCGACTCCCGTGATGAGCGATGGGCCGCGAGCATCCAGCCCTGCGGCCCGTTGCGCGAGGGGGACCGGCGCATGGGCGCTGCCTGACTCTTTTGCCGTGCCTCGATCGTCTTCACTTCATCTGGACATTGGAGCATCATCATGAGCCTGAAAGACAAGACGATCGTCGTGACCGGTGGCAGTCGCGGCCTCGCCCTGGGCCGGGTGGAGGCGCTCGTCGCGCACGGCGCCAGGGTTACCGTGGTGGCACGCGGAGCCGAGGCGTTGAACGCTGTTGCGACCCGTCTCGGCGTGGCCACGATCGCGGCCGACGTGACCGACGAAGCCGCCGCGCACCGCATCGTCGGTGACGTCAGCCCCGACGTCCTGGTGCTGAACGCCGGCACGACGCCGCGCGTGGGCCGGCTGGATCGGCTGAGCTGGACGGATTTCTCGATGGTCTGGGAGGCCGACGTCAAGGCTGGCGTCGCGTTCGGGCTCAATGGCGACGCCGGTTTGACCATCATGGAAGGGGCGGCAGCTTGAGCGCAGGCCGACATTCTCCCGACGATGGGCGGCGGGCCGAGATCGCCGCCCTTGCGGAGCAGCTGCGGCCCGAGCTCCATCGCTACTGCGCACGCCTGATGGGTTCGGTCATCGATGGCGAAGACGTGGTGCAGGATACCCTGGCGAGGGCGCTCGCCGCCTCGGATGAGAGGCAGGACATCGGGATGCTGCGCGCCTGGCTGTTCCGGGTCGCCCACAACCGGGCGCTGGACCTGCTGCGCAGCCGTGCGATCCGGACGACCGAACCGATGGAGGCCGCCGGCGACGTCGCCGACGACAGCGCGCCCGATGCCGTGGAGATGATGATGCGCGAGGAGGCGGTCAGAACGGCGGTTTCACGCTTCACGGAGCTATCGATACCCCAGCGCAGCGTCCTCATCCTGAAGGACGTGCTCGATGAGCCGCTGGCCGACATCGCAGCCCTGCTCGATCTCACCGTGGATTCGGTGAAGGCGCATCTCGCCCGCGGACGCGCGCGTCTCGCCGAGATCAACGCCGTGGCCGGCGCGCAGCAGGCGGCCAGACCCGCATCCGATGCGGTGGCGCGCTACGTCGCCCTGTTCAACCGGCGGGATTGGGACGGCCTGCGCGCGCTGCTTGCCGACGACGTCAGGCTGCACCAGTCCGCCCATCCCGTGCGCGTCGGGGCGGCCGATGTCGGCATGTTCTTCGGCATCTACGCCACGATCGACGGGATCTGGCTGGTCCCGGCCTGGCTCGAGGGCCGCGAGGTCATCGCCGTGTTTGAAGACCGCGCGGACCCGAAGCCCAGCTACATCATGTGGCTGGAGTGGCGCGACGGCAACATCAGCGTCATTCGCGACTACCGTTATGTGCGCTATGTCATCGCCGATGCGGAGCTGGCGCTGGCGGCGGACTCCGAGCAGGGGCGGCGGTGACGGCGGCGGTGCCACTCACGGCCGCACCCGGAAGGGCAATCGCATAGGGCGGTTGGGTGGCGGTTGGGCTTGGAGCGGGGAGCACGAACCCCAACGTCCGTCGAGACACCGCCTTCGGCGGGCTTCTGGTCGATGTGCAGGGCCGGATTCGGCAGCCGGCCGAAGCGTTCCCAATCCGGAGTCGCGGGACCCGCCGGCCGGCCATGACCCTGATTCCGCGACCAATTCCGAGCTGTGGAGGCCGCCTCGCGCGACCGAAAGCGGCTTTTCGGTTCCGAAACAGCCGTGTTAGAAGGCCGCCAACATTCACGACATGGGAACGGGCGGACGCGCATGAAGGACATCCTGGACACCCTCGAGGAGCGGCGCAAAGGCGCCAAGCTCGGCGGCGGCGAGAAGCGCATCGAGGCGCAGCATGCGCGCGGCAAGCTGACGGCGCGCGAGCGCATCGAACTGCTGCTCGACAAGGGCTCGTTCGAGGAATTCGACATGTTCGTCGAGCACCGCTCGACCGAGTTCGGGATGGAGAAGACCAAGGTTCCCGGCGACGGCGTCGTCACCGGCTGGGGCACCGTCAACGGCCGCAAGACCTTCGTCTTTGCCAAGGATTTCACCGTGTTCGGCGGCTCGCTGTCCGAGACCCACGCGCTGAAGATCACCAAGCTGCAGGACATGGCGATGAAGGCGCGCGCGCCGATCATCGGCCTCTATGACGCCGGCGGCGCCCGCATCCAGGAGGGCGTCGCGGCGCTCGCGGGCTATTCCTACGTCTTCCGCCGCAACGTGCTGGCGTCCGGCGTGATCCCGCAGATCTCGGTCATCATGGGCCCGTGCGCCGGCGGCGACGTCTATTCGCCGGCCATGACCGACTTCATCTTCATGGTGAAGAACACCAGCTACATGTTCGTCACAGGCCCCGACGTCGTGAAGACCGTGACCAACGAGGTGGTGACTGCCGAAGAGCTCGGCGGCGCCTCGGTGCATGCGACGCGGTCCTCGATCGCCGACGGCGCGTTCGACAACGACGTCGAGACGCTGTTGCAGATGCGCCGTCTGATCGACTTCCTGCCGTCGAACAATTCGGACGGCGTACCGGAATGGCCGAGCTTCGACGACATCGAGCGGGTCGACATGTCCCTGGACACGCTGATCCCGGACAATCCGAACAAGCCCTACGACATGAAGGAGCTGATCCTGAAAGTCGTCGACGAGGGCGACTTCTTCGAGATCGCGGAAGGCTTCGCCAAGAACATCGTCACCGGCTTCGGCCGCATCGCCGGGCGCACCGTCGGCTTCGTCGCCAACCAGCCGATGGTCCTGGCCGGCGTGCTCGACAGTGACGCCTCGCGGAAAGCCGCGCGCTTCGTGCGCTTCTGCGACGCCTTCAATATCCCGATCGTCACCTTCGTCGACGTGCCGGGTTTCCTGCCGGGCACTGCGCAGGAATATGGCGGCCTGATCAAGCACGGCGCGAAGCTGCTGTTCGCCTACTCGCAGTGCACGGTGCCGCTGGTCACCGTCATCACCCGCAAGGCCTATGGCGGCGCCTTCGACGTCATGGCCTCCAAGGAGATCGGCGCCGACATGAACTACGCCTGGCCGACCGCGCAGATCGCGGTGATGGGCGCCAAGGGCGCGGTCGAGATCATCTTCCGCGCCGACATGGCGGACCCCGACAAGATCGCCGCGCGTACCAAGGAATACGAGGACCGCTTCCTGTCGCCGTTCATCGCGGCCGAGCGCGGCTATATCGACGACGTCATCATGCCGCACTCCACCCGCCGCCGCATCGCACGCGCGCTTGCGATGTTGCGCGACAAGAAGATGGAGATGCCGGCCAAGAAGCACGACAACCTGCCGCTGTGAGAGGGAGGGAGATCGACGGGGGAGGCGGGCGCGTGAGACGTCCCCGCTTCCGAGTTGACGAAGCCCAGTGGCGGCCCATCTTCACCGCCGCGGCAATCTGGCACTTCCGGCCACCCTGGCGTTAAGCACGTGGCTTAACTAACCTTTAACGATGGGTTTGCGGGAACTGGGCCGCTGGCCTAGCTTTGACGGGTAGGCTGGTGAGTGAGTAGAGGTCGCGTATCATGGCTGATAGAACATCGGCGTTTCCTTTCCGAGTTTGGGTTGCCTGCGCAGGGGCCGCCGCGCTGATGCTGTCCGCGGGGACCGCCTCGGCCGGGTCGGGCGCTGCGGTGGCTGCGCCAGTCGCTGCGGCTGGGCCGGGCCAGGTCGTTGCGCCGGCGCCGGGCATGCGGCCCTTCGTCCGCCACCACCACCGCGGCATTCGCTCCTATCTGCCGGCCGCCGGCGCCTTTGCGTATGGTGGCACCGGCGAGCCCGTGATTCAGCAGATCCCCGAGCACACCTCGGCCGACGTGCGCTACACCTATACCTACGACGTGCCCTGGGACTGGGCGCATCGCTATCCGCCGAACGTGGTGCCGTCCGACCGGCCCTATGTGTCGAGCTGCCCGATGCAGACCGTGACGGTGCCGGGACGCCGCGGCGGCGATCACAGCGTGACGATCACGCGCTGCTATTGATGTCTTGAGCCAGCTCAATGCGAGCAGCCTGACCGGGCGCTAAGTTTTGAAGAATACCGACCGGCCTCGCTCGCGCGAGGTCGCCAGGTGACGAGGCCCGGACTCCTAGGCACTCCGGGCCTCGTTGATTTCTGATAGTCTCCCGCCATTCGCGAGTCGGTCGGGGGAAGGCTACGATGATCAGACCAACGGCTTGGTCGTGTCGCGTGCTGGTGCGCATCTGGCTGGCGGTGGTGCTGTCCGCTGCCGTGAGCGCTGCATGGGCCGACGAGACAGTCACGGTCGGCGGTTCGCGCGTGGCCCTGATCAGGCCGAAGGCGGTGCGCGCCAGCGTGATCCTGCTGCCCGGCGGCGATGGCGCCATCAATGTCGGCGATCACGGCGACATTCATAGCCTGCTCGGCAACCAGCTGGTGCGCACGCGCAACGCCTATGCCGCCCGCGGACTCGCGGTGATGATCGCAGACGCCAACACCGATCTCAAGGCCGCCATCGACTACATGGCCGCCATCAAGCGTCCGGTCACGGTGATCGGCACCAGCCGCGGCACCTTGCGCGCGGCGGAGGGAATTGCGCGCGGCGCGCGGCCCGATGCGCTGGTGCTGACATCAGGCTTCCTCAGCCCGGAGTCCGGCAGCTCCTCGAACGTGATGTCGATCCTGGGTTCGCCGGCGACGCTGCCGCGGACGCTCGTCATTCACCATACCAGCGATGCCTGCAAGGTGACGCTGCCCGCCGGCGTCGATCCCTTCATCAAATGGGCCGGCGGCCGCGCCCGCGTGAAGTGGCTGTCGGGCGGCGCCGAGCAGGGCGATCCCTGTCAAGCCCGCGGTCACCACGGCTTCAACGGCCTCGACGGGCAGGTGGTGTCGCTGGCCGCAGGCTTTCGCTGAACCGCGGATTGCGGCTAGGCTCGGTGACAAGACCAACAACATCCGGAAGCCTCCCATGACGCCAGCCATTTTCGTCGTCCGCGCCACGGTGCCCGATGCTTCGAAACGCGAGGAGTTCGACCGCTGGTATCGCGACGTTCACATGCCCGATGCTGTCAGGAGCTTCGGCGTGCGCAAGGCGTGGCGGGTGTGGAGCCTGAGCGATCCCGCAGTGCATCAGGCGATGTATCAGTTCGACGATGTCGCCGCGATGGAGCGGGCCGTCGGCGGCGACGAGATGAAGCGGCTGATCGCCGACTTCAATCGCGACTGGCCCGAGGTGACGCGGACCCGCGAGAGCTTCGCGCTGGCGCAGACCGTCGACGGCTGAGCCGCGTGATCGACCGACCATGACGAAAGCGTGGCGGCGCCATATCCGCGCCGCACGTCATGTGGTGAGACAGTTCAGCTCACGTTCAGGTGATCAGTCGAATACTGCCTTCATGCTCTGAGCTCGTGGATCATGGAGGCGCGCGATGGAACGACGAAATTTCCTCAGACTGGCATTGGGCCTCGGCTGCGTGGCCGCTGCGGGGGCCGCCCTTCGCGCGACGGAGTCGATCGCCGCGCCGCTTGCGCCGTCGCCCCTCAACGGTGGGCTTCCGTCAGCGAGAGACATGAATGTCGAGCGCGCGGTGACCTCGCAGCAGGAGGCCGGTCGGCTTGCTCCGGAGCAGGTGCGCGGCGGGCACCACGGACATCATGGACATCATGGTCATCACGGTCACGGTCATCATGGCGGTTGGCGCCGGCGTCACTGGGGCTGGCGGCGCCGCCATTGGGGCTGGCGTCACCATCATCGGCACTGGCGCCGCCGCTGGCACCGTCGTCATCATTGGTGATCGGTGTCGGAGGCGTGAACTTTGGTCATCACCGTCAGACTACCGTTGGAGCCGCGTCGCGGCGCGTTGAAGGAAGGAATGAGCGATGAAGACTCTTGCTGCTGCTGCCTTGGCTCTCGGCGTTGGCCTGTTCAGCCTGTCCACCGCACAGGCTGCGCCACTCGCACCGATCACGCCGGCGATGGTGCAGGGCGGCTCGTCCGCCGAGATCATTCAGGTGGCGCAGGGCTGTGGACCCGGCTTTCACCGCGGCCCGCGTGGCGCCTGCCGGCCGCTCTACAACTGTCCTCGGGGGTGGCACACCGGCCCCTACGGCAAGCGCTGCTTCCGCAACTGGTAACGCCTCGGCGTGACAGTCGGGCAGGGGTTGCGTAGCAGCGCGATCCCTGCCGCGGCGCCTGATCCACCTGCTCCGGAAGTCGAGCAGCAGCGCGCCTTATCTGGCCGGCGCTTCGCGAAACACGAGGTAACCCGCATCGGCGATCGCAGCGCGCGATCGTCAGTCGCCGGCCGCTCCGAACAGCGCCGCAAAGTGCTTTTCACCAGCGCGGCTGAAATTCACGACGCGACTGCCGGCCGTGGTGTCGCGCGCGGCCCATTTGAGCTCGGTGAAGCGCTTCATCAGGGCTGCGCCGAGCGTCCCGGCGAGATGATGCCGGCGCGCGCTCCAGTCGAGACAGGCCTTGCAGACCGGCCGCCGCGGGTGCGTCAGCATTTCCGGCGAGATCCTCAGATGTCGCGCAAGGAAGTGCTCGCCCTCCTCGGTGAGGATGATCTCCTGCTTGCGATGGCGAACGAGCTTCTGCCGGACCATGCTGTCGAGCATCTGTACGCCGAGATCGCCGGCGAGATGGTCGTAGCAGATGCGAGCGCGCCGCAGCTCCGGCTCCTTGGGGCCGGTACGGACTCGCATGTGGCCGGCGCGCGCCGCGAGACCGGCGAGCTTCTCCAGCACGTCCGCGACATCGGGATCGGCGAGCCGGTAGTAGCGGTGGCGGCCCTGCTTCTCCGGCTCGATCAGGCCGCCGCCTTCCAGCTTGGCCAAATGGGAGCTCGCCGTCTGCGGCGTCACGCCGGCCTCCTGGGCAAGCTCGGTCGCAGTCAGGGCGCGGCCTGAGAGCAGGGCGGTCAGCATGTTGGCGCGGGCGGGATCGCCGACCAGCGCTGCAACCATTGCGATATCGGGACCTGATTTCATACTTCGATGCTAGCCGAAGCATTATCGTCGGGCAAGCAGATAGTCTCGGTCAAGCCAAACATACTCGAGGTTGTCATGAGCATCACTGTCTTCATCCGCTATCGAATCGATCCGTTCAAGCGCGACGTGTTCGAGCACTACGCGCAGCGCTGGTTGTCGATCATTCCGCGCTGCGGCGGCAACCTGATCGGCTATTTCATGCCCCATGAGGGCACCAACGACATCGCCTATGGCCTGATTTCCTTCGACAATCTCGCCGCTTACGAACGCTATCGCGCGACCTTGCGCGGGGATGCCGAGGGTAGGGCGAACTTCGCGCTCGCCGAGGAGCACAAGCTCATTCTGGGCGAAGAGCGAACATTTTTGCGCAGCGTCGTAGCGGCGCCATGAGGGCGGCACTATGCTGCTGCGACTGATGCGAGATGGGAGAATGACATGGCAGTGACCACCACGGCAGACAAGCGCGCGGCCTTTCGCAAGCTGCATGAGACCGGTTGCTTCGTGTTGCCCAATCCGTTCGATGTCGGCACGGCGAAGATGCTGCAGCATCTCGGCTTCAAGGCGATTGCCTCCACGAGCGCCGGCTTCGCGTGGTCGATCGGCAAGGCCGACACGGGCACGACGCTCGACGAGATGCTCGCGCATCTCGTCGCGTTGTCGGCGGCCGTCGACATTCCCGTCAACGCCGATTTCGAGGGCGGCTTCGCTGATGCCCCGGAAGGGGTGGCCGCCAACGTGGCGCGCGCGGTCGCGACCGGCGTCGCGGGCCTATCGATCGAGGATTCCACGGGTGACAAGGACGATCCGCTCTATCAGCGCGAACTGGCGGTGGAGCGCATCCGCGCCGCACGGCAGGCGATCGATGCCAATGGCGGCGACGTGCTGCTGACCGGTCGCTGCGAGGCGTTTCTCTGGGGCAAGCCCGACCTCCGGCTCGTGACCGACCGTCTCACGGCCTATGCCGAGGCCGGCGCGGATTGTCTCTATGCACCGGGGATCAAGACGGTCGAGGAGATCTCCGCCGTGGTGAAGGCTGTGGCGCCGAAGCCGGTGAACCTGCTGATCGGGGCGTCCGGCCTCTCGTTGGAGCAGGCCGCGGGACTTGGCGTGCGCCGCATCAGCGTCGGCGGATCACTGGCGCGAATGGCGTGGGCTGGTTTCATGCGCGCAGCGAAGGAAATGGCAGAGCAGGGCACCTTCACTGAGCTGTCGAAAGGCTTACCCGGCGGCGAGCTGAACAAGATCTTCGGCTGAGATCAGATCCACGCATGCAGAAGAGCCGCGGACCTACCGCGGCTTTTCCAATTCAGCAGTTCCAACCGCTCAGTAGCGATCCGTCCCAATGCCGACGCTCACGCCGGGCGCGCGGATGCCGATGCCGCCGCGATCTTCATAGGTGCGGCGCTCGATGTGGCGCTCCCGCGGGGAATAGGCGTAGGAATCGCGGTCGCGATCTTCGATGATGACGCGACGTTCGCGGCGCTCGCGCCAGCAACGTCCGTCCTCGTTGCAGACCATCCGGACGTTCTGGACGTCGCGCTTTGGGACCGCCGAAACGTCGGGCGAGAGCGGGGCGGCCGAGGCTGCAGTCATCACCAGTGTGCCTGCTGCGGCTACGAGAGCTAGAACCTTCATCACGTGTCTCCTCCAGTCAGTGGGTCAAAGTGCCGCACGGCCAATCGGCCAAGGCGTGATTGGTTCCACCCCAAAGGTCGTTGGTACGTAATTCTAGGCCGGCGCCCGCCCGGTACTGATGAGGACTCTCTCAAAAAGAGCGGCGGGTGATTGCTCACCCGCCGCCAGTCTTGACGGCTGGTCGCCGTCTGCGAGATCGAGTTGTTGGGCGCGATTACTTCGCGGTGTTGTTCTGGCCGCTCGGTGCCGCCGGCGGCGGGGTCGTGCGATCACCGGCAGCGCCCGTGGTCACGCCAGGCGAACCGTTGGGCGTGGTGCCGGTTTTCGTCGATGCCGATTGCGACGCCGGCGTGGTGCTGGCCTGGTCGTTGCGCGCCGACATGTTGTTCAGGCCGTAGAACACCGCGCCGAGCAGGATCGCGATGCCGAGGGCGTAGGCTGCCATGCGGCCGGTCGAAGCGCGTCCTTCCGACAGCTCGGGATCCGGCTGCAGCTGACTATCCATACGCGCCGCGCGCTCGTACTCGGTGCCCGTCACGCCCGCGCCGGTCGGGTCGGCAGCGCCCATGCCGGGGCGCGTCGTCATGTCCGGCCGGGTCATGCCGTCGGGATAACGTTCATTCGGAAGCCGTTCGTTGGCCATTGCATCCTCCTTGCGATTGTCTGCGGACAACCAGCGCGGCCCTGCCTCCGTTCCGCGAAACCTTACGAAATCCCCATCTGGATCGTGTCGCGGCGCGCTAAGGTTCCGGGCGCGCATTTGCGATTCTGGAGCTCTCGATGTGGAACCTGCCGCCGGCTGACAGCGTGTTGCATCTGTTGTCCTGGTTGGCGCTGGCGGCGCAGGCGATGACCGCGGCGCTCGCGGCGGGGCGCCGCAGCATGGACTGGATGGGTGTCTGCCTGCTGGGCGCCATCACCGCGCTCGGCGGCGGCACGTTGCGCGACGTTCTGCTGGGACATTATCCGCTCGCCTGGGTCGAGCGGCCGTCCTATCTGCTGCTGACCCTGCTGGCGCCATTCGTCACCATCGCGATGGCGCGTGTCGTGCACCGGCTGACCACCGCTTTTCTCGTGCTCGATGCCATCGGGCTCGTGGTGTTCACGATGTCGGGTTGCAACATCGCCTGGCAGATGAACGTGCCGTTCGGCATCGTCATCGTCGCCGGGATGATCACGGGCTGCGCGGGCGGCGTGCTGCGCGACATCCTCTGCAACGACGTGCCGCTGCTGTTTCGCGCCGAGCTCTATGCCAGCGTGTCGCTGCTGACCGGCTTGATCTATGCCACGGGGTTGTCGCTCGGACTCGGCAGCGGCGTCCTGACGGCGCTGACCTTCGTGTTCGGGCTGTCGTTCCGGCTGCTGGCGATCCGCTACAAATGGAACATGCCGCGCTTCGTCTTCACGGGCGAGGAGCGCGGCTGAGCCGCCGCGTTGTCGCATTGCACAATGAAGTGGTGCCAGAATCGTGCCTGCCGCAATGCTCCGGTAACCGTTTCCGTGCGCTCGCCAAGCCATGCTGCGCATCATCCCATTTCGCGCCGGTGGCCGTTTCCGACATAAACGGCAAAAGCCGCCGCTGGCCCTCGCCATGAAATTGCGATTTCGGGTGGCTGCCCTGCGCAGGCGAGATTTGTGATGCGCATTATTCAAAAGCGGACATAAATGATTGGCAGAACGCGCGCTTCCGCCAAGGCGGTGAGCTGCGCACCCCGACGAGGCACGGCGAGAGGGCGGAATGGGCATCAACGAGAGCGAGATCAATCTCGACCAGAAATACACCGCAAGCTCCGGCCACATCTTCCTGACCGGCATCCAGGCGCTGGTCCGGCTGCCGATGGCCCAGATCCGGCGCGACCGCGCCGCCGGCCTCAACACCGCCGGCTTCATCTCCGGCTATCGCGGCTCGCCGCTCGGCGGCTACGACCAGCAGCTGTTCTCCGCGCGCAAGCATCTCGAGCAGTACAACGTCAAGTTCCAGCCCGGCGTCAACGAGGACCTCGCGGCCACGGCGGTGTGGGGTTCGCAGCAGCTCGCACTGTCGCCCGGCGGCAAATATGACGGCGTGGTCGGCATCTGGTACGGCAAGGGTCCCGGCGTCGACCGCTGCGGCGACGTCTTCCGCCACGGCAATGCGGCCGGCTCCGCCAAGAACGGCGGCGTGCTGTGCCTCGCCGGCGACGACCACGGCGCCAAGTCCTCCACCGTGCCGCACCAGTCCGACCACGCCTTCATGTCGGCGCTGATGCCCTATCTCTATCCGTCGTCGATCCACGAGATGATCGAGATGGGCCTGCTCGGCATCGCGATGTCGCGCTATTCCGGCTGCTGGGTCGGCATGAAGGTCATCACTGAAACAGTCGAGACCACCGCCGAGATCAACCTCAACGACGAGATGACGCCGTTCGTCATCCCGACAGATTTCGAGCTGCCGCCGGGCGGCCTCAATCTGCGCTGGCCGGACGACCGCTTCGAGCAGGACCGCCGGCTGCAGGACTACAAGGGCTTTGCCGCGATCGCCTTTGCGCGAGCCAACAAGGTCAACCGCATCACGATGGATTCACCGAACGCCCGCTACGGCATCATGGCGTCGGGCAAGAGCTACGAGGACATCCGCCAGGCGCTGCGCGAGTTGGGGATTACCGAGGAGGTTGCCGCCAAGATCGGGCTTCGACTTTACAAGATCGGCATGCCCTGGCCGCTGGAGCCGGAAGGCGTGCGGCAGTTCGCGGTCGGTCTCGAGGAGATCTTCATCATCGAGGAGCGCCGCGAGATCGTCGAGAACCAGGTCAAGCAGGAGCTGTTCAACTGGCGCGACGACGTCCGCCCGCGCATCGTCGGCAAGATGGACGACCACGACAAGCGCTTCCTGCCGTTCGCGACCGAGCTCTCCGTCGCCTCGCTCGCGACCTCGCTCACGGAGCGACTGCTTCGCCTCGACCTCAATCCCGAGATCAAGGCGATGCTGCGCGCCAAGGCCGACTGGTTCAACGGCCGCGACGCCACGCAGATGCAATTGGTCTCGCCGGTGGCGCGCACGCCGTATTTCTGCTCCGGCTGTCCGCACAACACGTCGACGAAGGTGCCCGAGGGCAGCCGCGCGCTGGCCGGCATCGGCTGCCACTTCATGTCGCTGTGGATGAACCGCAACACCGAGACCTTCACCCATATGGGCGGCGAGGGCGTGCCGTGGGTCGGCATCGCGCCGTTCACAAACGAGGAGCACATCTTCGCCAATCTCGGCGACGGCACATATTTCCATTCCGGCAGCCTCGCGATCCGCCAGGCGGTCGCCTCCAAGGCCAACATCACCTACAAGATCCTCTACAACGACGCCGTCGCGATGACCGGCGGCCAGCGCCATGACGGCGATCTTTCGCCGCAGCAGATCACCTTCCAGCTGCATTCCGAAGGCATCCGCGAGATCTATCTGGTCTCGGAAAATCCCGATGCCTATCCGGCCGACAGCATTGCCCCGGGCGTCAAGCTGGCGCATCGCGACGAGCTCGACAACGTCATGAAGACCTTGCGCCAGACCAAGGGCGCCTCGGCCATCGTGTTCGTGCAGACCTGCGCCGCCGAGAAGCGCCGCCGCCGTAAGCGTGGCACGATGGAGGATCCGCAGCGCCGCGTGTTCATCAATCCGGCCGTCTGCGAAGGCTGCGGCGACTGCTCGGTGCAGTCGAACTGCATCTCTGTCGAGCCGCTGGAGACCGAGCTCGGCCGCAAGCGCGTCATCAACCAGTCCTCGTGCAACAAGGACTATTCCTGCGTGAAGGGCTTCTGTCCGTCCTTCGTCACCATCGACGGCGGCAAGCCGCGCTCGCGCGCGCCGGCTGAACTCGGCGACATCGGCGAGATGCCGGAGCCGCTGAGCAAGCCGACGCTCGACAGGCCCTATAACGTCGCGGTCGGCGGCGTCGGCGGGACCGGCGTGCTGACCATCGGCGCGCTGCTCGGCATGGCCGCGCATATCGAGGGCAAGGCCTCGATGATCCTCGACATGTCCGGCCTTGCGCAGAAGGGCGGCGCGGTGCTGAGCCACGTCCGCCTGTCGCAGAACACGGCCGACGTGACCTGCTCGCGCATCGTCACCGGCACCGCCGATCTCGTCATCGCCGCCGACGAGGTGGTGGCGGGCGCCAAGGAGACGATCACCCTGTGCGACAGCGAGCGCACCCATGGCGTGATCAACAGCCATCTGATCCCGACCGCCGACTTTGTCCTCAACCGCGACTTCAACTTCCAGAACCGCAAGGTCACGAGCCTGCTGGAGACAGCACTGCGCAAGGACGCGACCTTCTTCGACTTCACCAAGCCGGCCGAGGCGCTGCTGGGTGACAGCATCGCCACCAACATGATGATGATGGGCTTCGCCTATCAGAAGGGCCTGCTGCCGCTGTCGGCCGAGGCGGTCGAGAAGGCGATCGCGATCAACGGCGTCGCGGTCAAGATGAACACCGAGGCGTTCCGGCTCGGCCGCCTCATGGTTGTCAATCCCGAACGCGTCGCCGGCATGATGACCGGCCAGGACGAAACGGTGCCGCCAAAGTCCCTCGACGCCATGACGCTCGACGAGATCATCGCCCATCGCATGACCTACCTCACGGCGTACCAGAACGCCCGGCTGGCCAAGCGCTACCGGAAGCTGGTCGACCAGGTCCGCGACGCCGCAGACAAGGGCGGCTATGGCGAGGGGCTGCCGCGCGCGGTCGCGATCAACTACGCAAAACTGCTCGCCTACAAGGACGAGTACGAAGTGGCGCGGCTGTTCTCGGACGGTACCTTCGAGAAGCAGCTCCACGACGCGTTCGAGGGCGACTACAAGATCAGCTTCAATCTGGCGCCGCCGATCTTCAACAGCGGCCTCGATCCGCAGGGCCGTCCGAAGAAGAAGAGCTACGGCCCGGGCATGATGAAGATGTTCCGGCTGCTGGCGAAGCTCAAGGGCCTGCGCGGCACGCCGCTCGACATCTTCGGCTATTCCGCCGAGCGTAAGATGGAGCGCGACCTGATCGCCGGCTACGAAAAGGACGTCGCGACCGTGCTGAGCCTGCTGTCGCCGGCCAATGCCGAGATCGCGGCCGAATTCCTGTCGCTGCCCGACAAGATCCGTGGCTACGGCCCGGTCAAGGACAAGGCGGTGCAGGACGCCAAGGTGCGCTACGCCCAACTCGCTGCCGACTTGGCCAATCCGCCGCCCGCGCCAAGGCAGATGGCGGCGGAGTAGGGCGCAAGCCACCATTATACGGTGATATGCGATGCTGGTGAATGCGCCCTCTCCCCTCGTGGGAGAGGGCATGTAGGACAATGGGGCAAGCACGGTCGGGTGAGGGGTCTGTCTCGACGAGCATAGCGCGCGGAAAGATACCCCTCACCCGACCGCGCTCGTGGATCGGCCGGCGATGCCCTCTCCCACAAGGGGAGAGGGCACTGTATCGCGCGGTGTGACGTTCGCTAAGACGAGTGTTGTTTCATCTCGCCTGCTGGCGGTGACCGATTTTTCGTATTCGGTTTTCAGGTTTTTAATTGACGAAAAACAGAAATCATGCTCTACTCCCCGCNCGAAAAACAGAAATCATGCTCTACTCCCCGCATCCCGCCTCACTCGGAAGGGGCGTTGCGCGCGATCGTCACGACACGCGAGGCGGGGAGCGATGGCCGCGATGGAGCCGCAGCGTAGCTTGCTACGCCGACGAACGGTTCGGTGCGGACGTGAAGTCGCAGCGTGCTGGCACCCCGACGCTGGTGTCACGTTCGTGACGGCGCTTGCGCGCCGCGCGGGCAATGGTGGCCAGAAAGCCCGGCGCACCAGGCAGACTGCGTATAAGCGTGAAGACCGTCGCGCAGGGAAGGCCGGGTTGTCTCGGCTGCACCTGTGGTACCTGCCGCCTGCATTTTTCCGCAGGCGGGCCGCAGGCGTCAGCCGACGCCTGGCCTTCCCTGCGCCCTCCGATCTGATGAGGGTGAACAAGATCAGCATGACCCGGGCAGTGATGTCGCGGGAGTGCTGCGTCACGTGTAGTTCGATATGTGCTCGCTCGCGCCACACGATCGCTGTCGTCCCGGGCTTGACCCGGGACCCATAACCACCGGCGGGTATGAGAGGGCACGCGGGGCCACCATCGAGTCCAACAAGATCCGTCTGTGGTTATGGGTCCAGGGTCAAGCCCGGGACGACGGCGGAGTGAAGGGCGAGACCATGCGTCATCTCCACCACGCGGAATATTTTCACTGCTTGCCAAGCCTCATGCAAGAGTTCAAAAAAATCTCCAACCATCGGGCAGGAAACGACAGGAAGCGGAGACGGAATTGACCATCAAGGGCAAGGCCTACATTGCCGGGATCTATGAGCATCCGACCCGGCACGCACCGGACAAATCGACCGCGCAGCTGCATGCCGAGGTCGCCAAGGGCGCGCTGGAGGATGCGGGTCTGAGCGCCAAGGATGTCGACGGCTATTTCTGTGCGGGCGACGCGCCCGGCGGCGCTTGGCCGATGGTCGATTATCTCGGGCTGAAGGTGCGGCACATCGATTCCACCGAGACGGGCGGCTGCTCCTATCTGATCCATGTCGGTCACGCTGCGGAAGCGATCGCCGCGGGCAAGTGCTCGATTGCGCTGATCACGCTCGCCGGCAAGCCGCGCACCGGCCCGATGCCGCCGCGCGCCGCCGGCGCGGAGGCCGATTTCGAGATGGCCTACGGCGCCACGACGCACAACGCCTACGGCATGTGCGCCATGCGCCACATGCACGACTACGGCACCACGTCCGAACAGCTCGCCTGGATCAAGGTCGCTGCCTCGCATCACGCGCAGTACAATCCGCATGCGATGCTGAAGGAGGTTGTCACGGTCGAGGACGTCATGAACTCGCCGATGATCTCCGATCCCTTGCACCGCATGGATTGCTGCGTCGTCACCGACGGCGGCGGCGCGCTGATCGTGACCACGCCCGAGATTGCCAAGAGCCTGAAGAAGCCGCTGGTGCGGCTGATCGGCCATGGCGAGGCCATGAAGGGGCCGCGCGGCGGCAAGGATCTCGACCTCACTTACTCTGCAGGCGTGTGGTCCGGTCCGCGCGCCTTCGAGGAAGCGGGCATCACGCCGAAGGACATCAAATACGCGTCGATCTATGACAGCTTCACCATCACGGTGCTGATGCAGCTCGAGGATCTCGGCTTCTGCAAGAAGGGCGACGGCGGCAAGTTCGTGGCTGACGGCAATCTCATCTCCGGCGTCGGCAAGCTGCCGTTCAACACCGATGGCGGCGGCCTGTGCAGCAACCATCCGGTCAACCGCGGTGGCATGACCAAGGTGATCGAGGCCGTGCGCCAGCTGCGTGGCGAGGCCCATCCCAAGGTCCAGGTGCAAAACTGCGACCTCGCCATCGCCCATGGCACCGGTGGCCTGCTCGGCGTGCGCCACGCCGCCTCGACCTGCATTCTGGAGCGCGTCTGATGTCTGAAGCGAAGAAACTGCCGGCCCCCGTCACCAATCCCGAGACCAAGGCGTTCTGGGACGCGGCCGCCGAGGGCAAGTTCCTGATCAAGCGCTGCACCGCCTGCGGCGAGGCGCACTATTTCCCGCGCTCGATCTGCCCGTTCTGCTTCTCGGATCAGACGGTGTGGGAGCAGAGCGCGGGCGAGGGCGAGATCTACACGTTCTCGATCATGCGCAAGTCGCCGACTGGCCCGTATGCGATCGGCTACGTCACCCTGAAGGAGGGGCCGTCGCTGCAGACCAATTTCGTGGATTGCGATTTCGATGCGTTGAGGATCGGCCAGAAGGTGAGGGTGGTGTTCAAGCCGACCGACGGCGCGCCGCTGCCGTTCTTCACGCCGGTGTAGGGGGGCAGATGCCGCCGCGCGTCATTGCGAGCGCAGCGAAGCAATCCAGGGTGATTTCCTCGACTTTGGATTGGTTCGTCGTTTCGCTCCTCGCAATGACGAAGAGCGGATTGCGGCCACACGACCGGTGCACCCTCTCCCCTTGTGGGAGAGGGTGGCGAAATCGAGCGAAGCGAGATTGAGCCGGGTGAGGGGTCTCTTTCCACACGAACAGTGTTTCTGTGGAGGCAACCCCTCACCCGAGTGAGGTTGGAGCTGATAGCGGTGTAGCCCTCTCCCACAAGGGGAGAGGGCACAGTCATTGGCGCCGTACTAACGGGATAAAGGCGGTGGGTGCGCTTCGCTCTGCCCACCTACGAAGAAACGAGACTCGGGGAGGCGACATGCCGATCGACTACGATGAGCTGATGGCGATGAAGGCGATCGGGCAGGCTTACGCCTACACCGATCGCGAGGTGATGCTGTATGCCTATGGCATCGGCATGGGCGCCGATCCGATGGATGAGAAGGAGCTCGCCTTCGTCAACGAGGCCACCGCCGAGCCGCGGCCGCTGAAGGTGGTGCCGACCTTTGCCTCCGTCGCCGCGTGGGGCGCCGGCCCCGGCGACATGAAGCTGAACCGCGTGCTCGTCGTCGATGGCGAGCGCGATATCACGTTCCACAAGCCGTTCGCGGTCGCCGCGAAGATCTCCGCCGACTCCTCCGTGCTCGCGGTCTCCGACAAGGGCAAGGACAAGGGTGCGGTCATCCGCCATCAGACCATCCTGCGCGACGAGAGCGGCGCGCCGCTGGCGACCTTGGTGGCCTCGCGCTTCGCCCGCGGCGATGGCGGCTTCGGCGGTCCCTCCGGCGGCATTCCCGAGCCGCATCCGGTGCCGACGCGTGCGCCGGACCGCAGCGTCGACATCACGACGCGGCCGGACCAGGCACTGATCTATCGTCTCTGCGGCGACCGCAACCCGCTGCACTCGGACCCCGAATTCGCCCGCCGCGCCGGTTTTCCGCGGCCGATCCTGCACGGCATGTGCACCTACGGCCTGACCTGCCGCGCGGTGCTGCAGACCTATGCGGACTACGACACGTCGGCCTTCAAGCAGCACGCGGCGCGGTTCTCCTCGCCGGTGTTTCCGGGAGAGACCGTCACGGTCGATCTGTGGAAGGACGGCGATGTGATCTCGTTCGAGGCGCGCGTGAAGGCCCGCAACGTCACCGTCATCAAGAACGGCAAGACGGTGCTCGGTTGATAAATATGTGTTTGAGGCACGCCTGTTAGTTGTCGTCATGCCCGGGCTTGACCCGGGCATCCATCCTCTTCCGAAGATGGATGGCCGGGTCAAGCCCGGCCATGACGAGTAAACAAAAGCACAGCGCAGGAGGACACCATGGGACTGCTCGACGGCAAGGTGGCGCTGATCACCGGCGCAGGTGGCGGGCTCGGCGAGGCCTATGCAAAACTGTTCGCACGCGAGGGCGCGGCCGTCGTCGTCAACGACCTCGGCGGTCCGCGCGACGGTTCCAGCTCGGATCTGTCGATGGCCGAGCAGGTGGTCGCCGCGATCAAGGCAGACGGAGGCCGCGCGGTCGCCAACGGCGCGGACATCTCGACCATCGCCGGCGGGCAGTCGGTGTTCGACGACGCCATCCGGCATTTCGGCCGCGCCGACATCCTGGTCAACAATGCCGGCATTCTCCGCGACCAGACCTTCGCAAAATCCAGCGAGGCCGACTGGGACAAGGTGATCCAGGTCCACCTCAAGGGCACCTTCTGCTGCACCTTGCCGGTGTTCCGCTGGATGCGCGACAATGGCGGCGGCGTCATCGTCAACACCTCCTCGACCTCGGGCCTGATCGGCAATTTCGGCCAATCCAACTATGGCGCCGCCAAGGGTGGTATCTGGGGCCTGTCCAACGTGCTGGCGATCGAGGGCCGCAAGTACAACATCCGGGTCTGGACCCTGGCGCCGGGCGCGCTGACCCGCATGACCGCCGACCTGCCGCGCTACAAGGAGAACCCGGGCGCGGCGCTGACACCCGAAGGCATCGCGCCGGCCGTGCTCTACATGGTCAGCTCCCTCTCGGGCGACCAGACGGGGAAGGTCCTCGGCGTCTCCGGTCCGCGCGGCGTGCGCGAGTTGCGCATGATGGAAATGGACGGCTGGAAACCGCCATCCTCGGCCTGGAAGGCCGAGGACATCGCGGATCATGCAGGGGAGATATTCTTTTCGGAGGACGAGATTCGAAAGTCCGCGCGGCGGTTTTGATGTATGTCTGGCCCCGTTCCGGGGGCCCGCCGAAGCTCTCAAGAGCGAGGCGAAAGTGAGGTTCCGGAATCCAGAACGATGATCGGCCAGATCGACTCCGCGCCTGCGCCGGGCAGCGCCTTGCGGAGCGACGCCAGAGAGATTGGAGACCAGACGATGAAGCTCACCGCCGCCGCCAAGGGCACCTTCGCGATCGCGCCGACGCCGTTCCACGATGACGGCCGCATCGACGAGGCCTCGATCGACCGTCTGGTCGATTTCTATGCCGAGGCGGGCTGTGATGGCATCACGGTGTTGGGCATCATGGGCGAGGCGCCGAAGCTCGATGCGGCTGAATCCGCCGAAGTCGCGATCCGCTTCGTCAAGCGCGCGAAGACCATGCAGATCATCGTCGGCGTGTCGTCGCCGGGCTTCGCGACCATGCGCGCGCTGGCCCGCGCCACGATGGATGCGGGCGCTGCCGGCGTCATGATCGCGCCGCCGCCGAGCCTGCGCACCGACGACCAGATCACCGGCTATTTCAAGCAGGCGCAGGAAGCGATCGGCGAGGACATTCCCTGGGTGCTGCAGGATTATCCGCTGACCCAGCAGGTCCAGTTCACGCCGGCCGTCATCCGCAAGATCGTCATGGACAGCCCGTCCTGCGTGATGCTCAAGCACGAGGACTGGCCCGGCCTGGAGAAGATCTCGGCGCTGCGCGCGTTCCAGAAGGACGGCTCGCTCAAGCCGCTGTCAATCCTGTGCGGCAATGGCGGCCTGTTCCTCGACTTCGAGATGGAGCGCGGCGCCGACGGCGCGATGACCGGCTACGCCTTCCCGGAGATGCTGGTCGATGTCGTCAAGCTGTCGCAGGCCGGCAAGCGGGATGCCGCGCACGACCTGTTCGACGCGCATCTGCCGCTGGTGCGCTACGAGCAGCAGCCAGGCGCCGGCCTCGCCGTGCGCAAATACGTGCTGCAGAAGCGCGGCGCCATCGCCTCCAGCGCGCAGCGCAAGCCGGGCTCCGCGATCACGGCCGCCGCCAAGGCCGAGGTCGACTATCTGCTGTCGCGGGTCGCGCGCTTTGATGCCCGGGCCAATCTGCAACCCCGAGCCAGTGCCGCGGAGTGACCATGGCCGACGTTGCCGCCGTTCGTCCCGCCTCGACCGTGCTGCTGCTGCGCGATAGCGCTGCGGCACGCGAGATCGAGGTCTTCATGATGGTGCGCCACCATCAGATCGAGTTCAACTCGGGGGCCCTGGTGTTTCCAGGCGGCAGCGTCGACAAGGGCGACCGGGAGATTGCCGGGATGCCCGAGTTGTATTCCGGTGGCGACGGCGTGGCCGCCGAGGCGCTCGGCTTCCGCATCGCCGGCCTCCGCGAGACCTTCGAGGAGAGCGGCATCCTGCTGGCGCGTCCGCGGCGTTCGGACGCGCTGATCGATGCCGCCGCGGTGCGCGAGATCGAGGCGGCGCATCGCCTCGCGCTGTGTGAGGGTAAGACCAGCTTCCTCGAGGTGCTCGAGACGCATGGCCTCGTCCTGGCGCTCGACGCACTCATCCCTTACGCCCATTGGATCACGCCCGAGGGCATGCCGAAGCGCTTCGACACCTGGTTCTTCCTGGCGGCCGCGCCGCCGGACCAGCTAGGCGCCCATGACGGCCGGGAATCGACCGATTCGGTCTGGGTCTCGCCGCGCGAAGCGCTGGCGGGGGGCGAGGATGGCCGCTTCAAGCTGCCGTTTCCGACCACCCGCAACCTGATCCGGCTCGGCAAGCAGCCGGCCGTGGCCGAGGCCCTGGCGGCGGCGCGGGACATGGACGTCGTGACCGTGATGCCGGTGATGACCAGGACCGCCGATGGCGGCCGTCAGCTGCGCATTCCGCCGGAGGCGGGCTATGATGGCGAGGTGTTCGAGTTCGGTGCGGCCGGTTAACCGCACACGCTATTTTTCGTCCGGCGGATGATGCGCCGGACACGTTCGTTCCCTATTTGTTCATTTGGCCGCGCGGCGGCTCGTATATACTGCGGTTCCGAACATCGGATCCCATGAGTAAATTACCGGACCTCGACACGGCCTGCAGCAGCCTCCGATCGATGACGATCGGACGGATGATCTTTGGCAGCTTTTTGCTGCTGCTCGCCGTGATCACCGCAACCAGCATGGCAAGCGTGATCGCCATCCGCCACATCGATTCGACCTTTGCGGAGCTGCAGCGGCTGCAAGGCGTCGGCGATCTCGCCGAGGAGATCGATCAGCGCATGAACGAGCTGCGGCTCGCCGCGCGCGATTTCGTCACCGACCCGGGCTCGCGCTCCGACCGGGCGATGGAGGCGGCGACAGAGCTCAATGCGCTGTTGAAGAAGACGCGCCTGCAATTGGCGCCGGAGCAACAGGCGACCATCGACGGCGTGTCCCAGCGGCTCGCGAACTACCGCGAAGGCATCGACCGGATCAGTGCGCTGATTGCGCGCCGTGCCGAGCTGTTGTCGGGGCTGCCGGCGGCCCGCGAGAGTTTCGAGGAGGCGATCGCCGGCCTGACCGATCGGGGCACCGCGCGGGCGCTGTTCCGGGTGCAGAACCAGGTCGGCGCGGCGCTGCTGGCGCGCGATCCAGCCGGCGCCGAGCAGGCGGCCCGCAGCATGCGCGCGATGCCGATCGACGACTCCGCGCTACGCGCCGCAGCGGACCGCTACGCCGAGGCCATCATCGCCATCGCCGGCACAGAAGACGAGATTGCGCGGCTCGACAAGGAGGTGCTCGGCATCGAGGGCCGGCTGATCGGCCGGGTCACGGAGCTGTTGCGCGCGCTCAGCGCCAGCCAGGGCAAGGTGTTGTCGCGCGACTTCGCCCGCACGCTGGCGGAGACCAAATGGCAGAGCATCATCTTCGGCACCGCGGGCGTCCTGATCGGCATCTTTGCCGCCTCGTTCGTGGTGCGTCGAACCGTGCGGCCGCTGGCCTCGATCGCCCGCTCGATCCGGGCACTGGCGGCAGGTGAGAAGGCGACCTCGATTCCGCAGACCGACGTCCAGAACGAAATCGGGGACATCGCGCGCGCCGCCGAGGTGTTCCGGCAGACGCTGCAGGACGCCGATGCAGCCCGCGAGGCCGCGGTGCGCGCGCTGGCCGAGCAGCGGCTGGCGGAGGAGAGCTATCGCAAGCTGTTCGAGGCCTCGATCGACGGCATCTATGTCACGACCCCGGGCGGCCTCGTGCTCAACGCCAATCCGGCGCTTGCGCGCATCATGGGGTATGAAACGACGAGCGAACTCATTCAGAGCGTCAACGATATCGCCGAGACGATCTACGTCCATCCGCTGGCACGCGAACGCTATCAGCGGCTGATGCGGCGCGACGGCATGGTGCGCGAGTTCGAGTACCAGGTGCGACGGCGTAACGGCGAGATCCGCTGGCTGTCGGACAGCGCCACCGTGGTGCGCGACGAGAGCGGCGAGGTCGTGCGCTACGAAGGCGTCGTCCGCGACATCACCGATCAGAGGCGCGCGGAAGATGCGATCGCCGAAGGCCGCAGGCTGTTGCAGCAGGTCATCGACACCGTGCCGGCGGTCATCAACGTCAAGGACCGCGAGCTGCGCTATGTGCTGATGAACCGCTACATGGCCGGCATCTTCAACGTCGAGCCCGAGGATGCGCTCGGGCGCACCACGGGTGAGCTGATGGTGCGCTACGGCGCGAGCAAGACCGACTCGAATGACAAGCGTGTGCTGGCCACCAAGGCCGGCCTCGGCTTCTACGAGGAGGAGTATCTCGATTCCTGCTGCGTCATGCGGCAGTGGCTGGTCAACAAATTGCCGCTGCTGGACGCCGATGGCGAGGTCGACAAGATCGTCACGGTGGCGCTCGACATCGGCGAGCGGAAGAAGAGCGAGCTCGAGATGCGCAAGGCCAAGGAGGCTGCCGAGACGGCGCTCCGTAACTTGCGCGAGACCCAGGCCTCGCTGATCGAGGCGGAGAAGCTGGCCGCGCTGGGGCGCATGGTCGCGGGCGTCGCGCACGAGGTCAACAATCCCGTCGGCATCAGTCTGACGGTCGCCTCCGCGCTCGAGCGCAAGACCGAGCGCTTCAGCGAGGCGGTGACGCGCGGTGAGCTCAGGCGCTCGAGCCTCAACGAGTTCATCGAGACCAGCCGCAACGCGGCTGCCCAGCTTGTCGCCAACCTGAATCGCGCGGCCGAGCTGATCCAGTCGTTCAAGCAGGTGGCGGCGGATCGCAACTACTCCGACCAGCGCAGCTTCGACCTGGCCGACCTCACCGAGCAGGTGGTGATGAGCCTGCGCCCCGGCGTGCGCAGACAGAACCTGACGATCAATGTCGATTGCCAACCCAATCTGGTGATGAACAGCTATCCCGGCCCGTATGGCCAGGTGCTGACAAATCTGTTCCTCAATGCGGTCGCACATGCGTTCCCGGACGGGCGCAGCGGCGTGATCGAGATCCGGGCACGCGAGTCCGGGCGCGACAATGTCGAGATCATCTTTTCCGACGATGGCTGCGGCATGAGCCTCGACGTCCGCCGTCGCGCCTTCGATCCGTTCTTCACGACGCGCCGCGACCAGGGCGGCACCGGTCTCGGCCTGCACATCGTCTACAACATCGTGACCAACCGGCTCGGCGGCCGGCTCGATCTCGACTCCGAGCCCGGCGCCGGCACGCGCATCCAGATCATCCTGCCGCGCGTAGCACCGTTGGAGCAGGCGGCGGAATAGGGGCGGATGTCGCGGTAACGGCGTGAAGTCCGGATTGACTCTCACGAAGCCGCGATCGAATCGAATTCTGGCCCGGTCGATGCATCTCCATCTGTGCACCCTGAGGTGGTGCAGGAGCCAGATGGACCAGATGGACATGAGCAAATGGATCGTGTGCAGCGGCCATGAGCCGCAGCGAGCTGATCGTTCCGATCTTCGCCCCCGAGATGCAGGCCGCCAGGAGGCTGGACGCTGGAAGCCTCCCATCCCGATGACGGGCGCAGCGCTGCTGATTGCGCTGGCCACTCCGCCGTCATTGGCGCGCGATCGAGGCCAGTACGCGAACTCATCGCCGGAGATGAAGGCGTGGTTCGACGGCTTGCGCAGCGGCAAGGGCCCATGCTGCTCCGATGCCGACGGCAGCGCCGTCAGCGATGTCGACTGGGAGAGCAAAGGCGGCCATTACCGCGTGCGCATCGAGGGCGAGTGGCTCGACGTTCCCGACGACGCCGTGATCACGGAGCCCAACCGCGTCGGCCGCACCATGGTCTGGCCGATGCGTGGCTATCAAGGGCTCTCGATCCGCTGCTTCATGCCCGGCAGCATGACGTAGTCCGCGTGCGCGGTGCCTCAGGCGTATTTCTGGTCGCGCTCGAGCAGCTCGATCGAGATGCCCTGCGGCCCGCGGATGAAGCAGATGCGCACACCGGGGCGGATCGTGGTCGGCTCGGTCGTGAAGGTGACGCCCTTGGCCTTGAGAGCAGCGGCTGCGGCGTCGATGTCCTTCACGGTGAGGCCGAAGTGATCCAGGCCCTGGTGCGGCGTCAGCGGCGGTTCGTTGACGCCGTCGCCCGGCTCGACCTTGGCGATGAACACGCTGGCACCGCCGAGCTTGACGTCGATCCGGCCCGGATGGCGGACGATCTCGCCGCCGAGCATCTCGTGCAGCCAGCTCGCGGTCGCTTCCGGATCCGGGCTGCGCAGATGAATGTGGTCCCACGTGACATGCAACATCGTCGAGATCTTTCGAAGAGTGAACCGTCTGCGGCGCGGCAGCGTTTCCAAGGCGTCGGCAACGATCCGGATGTTTACCGACTCGTTGCCGGCCGCGCCAGCCCGGCGAACGTACCTGTATCCGGGCCTGCCCTCCAATTGTCGGCTTTGCATGCAACGCTGTCGATGTTTGCCGATTGATGTTCCCATACGCCCGGCCGGGCAGCCGATGGTGCAGACATGAGCGCGGGTCTCTTCCGTTTGCCAGGACTCAAGCTCGGCGGTGCCGCGGCGGCAGCGGGGCGCCGAGGCAACGACGCTTACATTCCCCTCGGCGCTGCTGTATCCAGCCTTGCGGCGCTCGCGTTGATCATGTGCGGCGCCGTCGGCTGGCTGATCATGTCGGTCGACGACGGCGAACCGTCGGATCCCAGTCTCGCGCGACTGACGTTGGATCACCCGAGCGGACAGTTTGAGGGCGAGGAGGATGGAACAGAGCCGTCGCGCGGCTTTGCGTCCGTGGTGCCGGGTGTGGCGGACAGCGCCAACGCACATCCGGCACCGCCATCCGCGGTCAGGTCGGGCCCGAGTCTGATGGATGCCAATGCGAGCCTTGCGCCAGCGATGCAGGCTGCGCCCTCGGCGGTGTTCGATCCGGCCGCTCTGTCCGGTCTGCGCATCGGTTCCCAATCCTGGCGGCGCGGCGGTCTCGGATCAAAGGCGCTGGTGACGTTCACGCTGCGGAACACGAGCGCCTTCACCATCAAGGATGTCGAAATCAACTGCGCCTTCAGCCGGCGTGATGGTAGCCACGTGACGGATCGTCGGCGGGTCGTGCCTGGAGAAATCCGCTCGGGCGGCCGCAGGACCTTCGCCGCGGTCCATGTCGGATTTGTCAACGTTAACGTCAGCACGGCTAAATGCGCGCTGGTTGCAGCGACGAAAATCTAATTATGTCGCGCTAGTTTCCCGCGGTCATTGAACCTGATTGGTCGGGCCGGGAACATACTGTCATGGTCCCCCGTTAGGTGGATGGTCGGCTCGGGTGGGCCGACGGAGCGGTGAATTATGCCTATCTTGCGTTATTTTCTATTCGTCGGTGGTACTTTGCTCGCGCTGCTGGTCCTCGCGGATGCCGTGCTTCCCAGCGTACCGTTGCCGACAACCCTGACCTCCGCTTCGGATCTTCCCCCGGTACGCATTCAGTCCGCCCGCAAATGGCCAGAGCGGATCGTGATGGACACGTCGGTCGCGCCGCCGGTGCCTGCGGTGATTGCCAAAATGGAGCGGCCTGCGCCCGTGGCGGCCGCCGCCAAGGGCGACGTGCGCGACGCCTTCGCCCAGATGAATGTCGCCGATACCAAGCCGCAGGCCGTTGCCGCGGTGGGCGTCGAAACGCCTCGGGCGGCGACCAAGCTTCCGGAGACTGCGCCCAAGCCCTTGGACGCCAAGAAGCGGAAGACCGCGAAAGCTCATCCTGGCAAGCCGATGATCCTGGTGGCGCAGCAACCGCACGTCGGCGCTTTCTATTCCACCTGGTAATATCGAGTCCTTCGCTGCGTTCATTGCTGAGTCTTCGCGGCCGTCCTCGTGAATGAGATCGGGCGCGGCGACGTCTTGGACGCCGCCAGACTGCCTTGATCTTGCGCAAAGTGCGCTCCGTCCGGAGCGCCTAGCGTCACCTCAATGGGAACCAGGGCGCGTTGCCCCGTGGACCCAGGGAGACGCTCAATGACCACCACCCCGCCCAATCTCTCGATCTCGCCGGAGAAGGTCGCCTTCGTGGTGACCAAGGCCCATCAGTACGAAATGGAGGCGGCCGAGCCCGAGCTGCTGGCGGATCTCACCGACGACGACGCGGCTCCGGCAACGGGCGGACGCGGCGTGAACACGGACCGATCAGAGCTCGTCAGCTTCATCAAGGGCCTCAATGTCGATGAGCAGATCGACTTGGTCGCTTTGACATGGCTGGGGCGCGGCGACGGCTCGCTGGAAAACTGGGACGAGCTTCGCGCGCAGGCGGCTCAGGCGCACAACAACCGCACGGCTAGCTATCTCATTGAGACGCCGATGCTCGGTGACTATCTCGAGGAGGCACTGTCGGAGTTCGGCCTCTCGCTGGAAGATTTCGAAGAAAGCCTCTAGCGCATGGCGGGAGCTGCATCGGCTGCGAGGGACGGCGCTGATGCATGGGAATGACCAAGTGATGTCCGCGCTGTGCCATGGCGGGGACTCGAAGGCGGCCCGGCGCTGGGGTCGTTGAGATCAAGGAGTAGGCTCATGGACAAGATGAAGGTTGGGACCGGTGACTGGGTCGTCGTTTGCGATGGGCGCAAGGCGCTGATCCTCGAGAACATCGGCGACAGCATGTTTCCGAACCTGCACACCAAGGAGGTTCATGAGCATGAGAATGAGCGCACCAGCGCTCAAGGGGCCGATGCGCCCGGTTCGGTGCAGCAGTCGTTCGGCCATGCGCGGAGCTCGGTGGAGCAGACCGATTGGCACGATCAGGCGGAACGGGCCTTCCTCAAGCAGATCGCCGACCGCCTGCATCACGCCGTACTTTCAGGCGAGACCAAAGCCGTAACGATGGTGGCGTCGCCACGCGCGCTCGGCATGATCCGCGCCGATTATTCCGACGCGGTTCGCAAGGTGCTGCATGGCGAGGTCCACAAGGACCTCGTGAAGCTTCCGGTCTACGAAATCGAGAAGCAGCTGCTGGCCTGAGCCGGCCGTCCGGCGCCGCAAAGACCTTGCCGACCGACATCACCGATCTCTCCTGCAGTCAGGGCCGGCTGTGGGGGAGGTCAATGCGTGCGTTCAAGAGACGCAGCCGTCTCCGGCTCGTTCGGCACCAGGCTCGCGTCCCGATGGACGGTCTCCTTTTCGACGATCTCATATCCGCATTCCTGCAGCCAGGCGATGAGCCGGTCTGCCATGGCATAATCCCATGTCGGGTAGGAGCGTGCGATGACTTGGCGCGGCGTGAGCTTGCGAGACATTCTTAATCCTTCGCGACCTGATCTCGTGATGCTCGAGAAATTCTCGTCGGGTGTCGCTGTTGAACCCCACAACGACGCGCGGGTTCCTGGGCCACGCGATCCGTCGATGCTGCATCGAACTCCGCGCCCTATGCAACGCAGAGCGAGCCCTCTGCGACGCGGGCCGATATGGGTCAGCAGGCGTTGATCGCGGGCGGCTGCAAGTCGTCCGCCGGCAGAACAGCGGACTCATGCAGCTTCTTCTCGACGATCTGATAGCCGCAATGATCCAGCCATGCGATCAAGCGGTCGGCCATGGCGTAATCCCAACTGGGATATGACCTGGCGATGACTTCGCGAACCGTCATTGTCTTAGCCATGGTGTCGACCCGTTGCTCCCTTGCATTTTCATTCGAGTATTTGCGCGCAACCCCGTGGCCGATCTTTCGTCAGCTGTCCGCGCCGTTTCTCCCCGAGGAGGCCTCGATCCAACCCGTCGGTTGTCCTTGTCCCAATTTTTCCGAACTTGTCGCCATGGTGCGGTGAAAATCGGATCGTTTCGTTACATTTGATGGCGAGAGATGACGTTTGTCTTTCTGCCGTGGCGCGGCACCCCGCAACGTTCTCAACTATGGTGAAAACCTTCTCGCCACGGAGTGCCAGACCATTTCGATGGCTGGCTGTGGCGCAGTCGTGCACGGAGCAAGGCGGGCATGTGGCGGGCGGCGCGGTGTTTCGTCACAGGTCCGGTCAACGGTTCGCTTCAGAACCGTGCCTCACTGCGGCGCGCGCTGGGCGACCAGCGCTGGAACAGAGTGAAGCGCTCGAGGTTCTCAGCGGAGAACGGAGACGAACGGCCGTGGAGTGGAGGGAGCGAAGCAATGAGACTGGTAGTGCTGGCTGTGCTGACGACGGGCCTTGCGGCCGGAACGGGTGCGTCGGCCGCCAACGAATCTTGTGGGCCTGGGTGCCATGTCGCTCCCAACGGCGGTTGTGTTGTGAACGGCTGGGAGCAGGGGGCGCCGGTATGGAACGAATGCCCCGCAGGAGCGCGGCCCAGACCGCCTTGCGGCGCGGCATTCCGATGGAGCCGCCCGGCAAGGGCTTGCGTCAGCAAGTGAACGGCGACCCTGGTCCGGGGCGGGGAGTTACAGAGGCTCGGACATGGCCTCGATGTCCAACGTGAACAGGCGCTGGTCGTCCGTACCGTCCGAGCGTGCCAGCACCTGCTCGAGCAGGCCGATCACGGCAGCGGCTCGCGCGTCCTCATTGGTGTCGTCATAGCTGGTGGCTGCGAGGATCGAACCGTTTGCCTCGCACGTCGCCTTGATCTGAATAATCACCATTGCATCCCATGCCGCGTCGGATGTCCGAAAGATTGGCGGCAATCTTGTTAAATTCGCGCAAAATGGTCCGCATAAATCGCCGGTAAGGCTGCACCCTCGCGCCGCCACGCACGGATCCGGGTACCGCGCAGAACGCGCGCTGCCGTGTCAGCTTGCCTTGGCCTGAATCACCTCGCGCGGCGCACGGGTGCCCAGAGAGCGCCGGATCCAAGCCCGCGACGGCGCCTCGACGACCATGTAGGTGATCCAGGCGACCGCCGTCGTAATCGCGACGAACAGGCTGAGTCGAAGCGCAAGCTCGAGAACTCCTGGCTGGTCGGGCTTGCCGATCATTGCGAGGCGGATCAGGAATGGGTGCAGCAGGTATATCGAATAGCTGCATTCACCGCCGATGATGATGGCGCGGGACGACAGCCACCGCGCATGACCGTAGCGACTGGTGGCAACGAAGACGATCGAGAACGCCGTGATCTCGATCAGACGCACGCTGAGCTCGATCGCAAACGGCCAGTCGGGCAGGTGCGGTTGCATGAACAGCAGCGCCGGCGCGCAGGCCAGACCCGCGAGTGAGAGCCAGAACAGCACCGTCACGCAGCGTCGTTCCGTGGGGGCCGGATCGGTGCGCGCGCGGTTCTGGTAGATCATGGCCGCAAAGCACCCGGCCAGAAACTGTGCCACGTGCAGGTAGGGCGCGTAGTAGGTCAGCCATTGCATCCCATTGTGCTGTAGGCTCGGCACGAGAGCCCGCAGCATGGCGTCGCCATAGGTGAAGAATGCCGCGATCGTGAGCGCGAACGCCAGGATGTTTGCTGCCGCAAGCCAGATCATCGTCGACAGCCGAACGACGCCGGCCAGCAGAAAGCAGACGAACGGAAAAAGCAGGTAGAAGAACAGCTCGACGCTGATCGACCAAAGGTGTTGGAGGGGCGGAACGACCGCCACCAGCATGGTGCCGTTCTGAACGGGAAACCAGGCCTGCGTCATCGTCAGAATAAAGCCGAGCGAAGGAGCGGAGAGTCCCCGGGCGAGCATGAGGTAGGTGACGATCGCGGCAACGAGGACGGCATACATGGGATAGAGCCGGGCGAAGCGCGCGATCGCGAATTCCCGAATGGCGCCTGCGACCGGCTCCGCGTGAAAGCGTCCGGCGTAATTGAGCCAAAGGACAAACCCGCTCAGCACGAAGAACATGGTCATGCCGATGCTGCTGACCTGCGCGATCAACTCCGCCGGCCGGCCTTGCCCCAACGACGGTGCGCCGTGTCCGACTGCGACCGTTGCGGCCGCGACGAAGCGCAGGCCGGTCAGGGATCCAATGAAACGTTGATCACTCACGGGGAGACATCGTCCTCGCATCAGGGAGCCTGGGCGGGCTGCCCTGCATCCATGAGCGCGGTTGTAGGAACGCCGGTGCCCGCAGGCAATCCATCGCCAGTCCGTTCGTGCAGATTCCACGGAGCAGATGTCTTTGGGTCATTCCGGCGGCCATCCACACGAGAAGACGGAGGGCAAGCCTGGTCTACCCGAAGGGGGTGATCTTGTGGCTAACCTATTGAATATAAATGGATTGATCGTGAGCGGCACGATCATGCCGGCCCATCTCGCCGCGGGCTCTTCTGGCGACCGCACCGATCAAGCACGTTCCGACGCCGAGGGGGCGCAGCGTCCGGCCGGGACCGGCCGTTCATTGCATGGAAGCGCGTGAGCCATTCTCAACGACAGGCTAGCCGCCGGAATGACGCCGCTGGGCGTGTCTGATTGTTGCGCAGGTCATATCCGGCCAGGGAGGTCGCCGAGCGCGTCGTCCAAGGCGGCCCAAACAGCATCCAGCTTGCACATGGACTCGACAGCGGACCGCGGCTAGTTATCCATTGCGTCATCTCAGACGGTTGTTTGACGCTGCGCGCCTGATCGAGGACGGGAGCCGCCTTGCCCGCTGCACCATCTCAGCTCACCAATCAGACCGTCACCACCCAGCTGACGACGGATTGCAGCGCGCAGGCCGCCGCCACCTTCGACATCAACGACAGCACCTGGATCACCTTCTTCGCTAACCCCGCGATTCCATGCTGGATGGCGCTGGTGTCGGTTGGCGAATTTCAGGTCACGCTGTCCGAAGACATTAGCGTCGCCAACATCGTCTTGCGCAAGGGGCTGACCGTGGCCATGAACACGATGGGCTCCTACTACACGGTGACGATGACGGGAACGATCGTCGATTCCGGCAAGGAGAGCAGCTTTCCCGGAGCCGTATTGGGCTCGTTCACCCGCGCTGCTGCGATGAAGCGTGCGGTGCAGATGCTCCGGATGCAGGGCAGCCGCTGAAAGGCCGTCCCGTTCCGCGCGAAATGTAAACACCAGAATGTTATCGGGCACGGGCACAGACTGTGATCTGGCACAATTGACCGTCCCATCCAACTCTGTTACACGCCACAACCTCTGATAGATTTCAATCAGTGGTAGTTTGATCGATATTTGATTCGTTTCAACTGTGTTGCCCGGATCTGCTGCAGGTCTCGGCCTGCGTTATTACAAAAAGGGAGATAGCTATGGTCGATCACGAAGCCGTTCGTTTCACTGCTCCTTCGGTCGTCAAGACCCCCACCAGCCCCAACACCGATGTCGTCGCGACGCCGACCGGTGATACGAACAACACCACTCAGCTCGTCTTCGAGTATCAGGGGCGCATCCCTGTCTGGACGCCGGTGGTGTCGCAGGCGCAACCTCAAGTCGTTCTCGGGGCTGACATCACGATCGGCGCAACGACCTGGCGCAAGGGCATCACGGTTCAGTATGCGGCGCTCGGGTCGACCCAGTACACCGTGACCATCATCTCGGGGGAGATCGTGGACGATCGTGGCCTCTACTCGCTCCAGGGCGTGACGCTCGGCATCTTCCCGATCAGCTCGTCGATCAAGGCCGCGCCGTCGGCCGCGGCGCTGCGGACCGAAGAGTACCCGCGCGCGGCGTTCACGGCTCTGCCGACGGTGAACACCCCGACCAGCCCCAACAGCAATGTGGTGACGACGCCGAGCGGCGACACCAACAATACCACCTACGTCTCATTCCAGTATCAGGGGCGCATCCCGGTCTGGACGCCGATCGTCTCGCAATCGCAGATTACCGCGGTGCTCGGCGCCGATATCACCATCGGGGCGACGACGTGGAAGGCGGGCATTACTGTGCAATATGCGGCGCTGGGCTCGGCACAGTACACGGTGACCATCATCAAGGGCGACATCATCGACGATCGCGCCCTCTATTCGCTGGCGGGTACGCTGCTCGGCATCTTCCCGATCGGTTGATACGGCCATGGACGCGCTTGCGTCAGCGCAGTTCGAGCAGGTCGGCTCCACCGCGATCTACGAGACCAGGGTTGCCGGCTCAGTTGGCTGGGCCGGCTACCTTCTCGGCGCAGGTGCGTCGCTGCCACCGTTCATCAACTACGACGACTCGCTGAAGAAGTACGGTGGCAGCTATCTCTTCGCGACGCAGCGGCCCGCCGATCTCGATCGGGATCCCGGCGGGTTCGCCAAGCGCGTTCGAGATTACATCGGCGCGGCGACGGGCAACCGCGCCGTCGTCTGGCTGGCATCGGCGAATCCGGTCGTGTTCGGCGATTTCAAACGCTATGGCGTCGGCTTCATCCATCTGCCGCCGGTCTACCAGGTGTCGGGCAACCTGAACCTCTGGTTCGCCGGCAACGCCAAGTTCTACGTTCTCGATCAGAGTCGCATCGATATCGATGGCGGGGCTCTGCGCCTGTCTGGCTCGGCGACGAGCTCGCCGCCGTTCATCGGCTTCTCCGGCAAGGGCGACAATCCGCTCGGCATTCGGATCGCGCCGGCCAACAGTCGCATCTACGCGTACGTACCGTTCAGTGGCGCCAACACTGGCTGTGTGACCTTCGACGGCCTGCTCGATTCAAAACAGGCCTTCGTCGCCCAGGGCTTGGGGCAGGGCTTCCGTTACACCGTCAACAACAGCGCGGTATCCTCGCTGCAGGCTGCGCAATATGCAGTGATGACAGTGGCGGCCTTGCCGCCGCAGCTTTCGATCGCCGGCGCCTTCGACCTGGGTGATCCCGCCAACCGCGTCATTGATCGAACGCTGCTCGAACAGGGCTATCTGCGCTCGGGCTTCGCCATCAAGGCCGCGCCGTCGCTGACCAGCGAATTCCGCACCACCGGCGGACGCGTGGTGCAGCTGACGCCGCTCGGGGCCGGCAGCGCGGATACGGCGCCGTCGCTCGGGGCAGGTGGCTTCGCTTTCGCCACCAGCGTCGCGAAAACGGTCGCGACCGATGCCGGCACCGCCTATCTCAGCCTGGCGGGCCAATACGCGCTCAGCGCCGACGGCAGCTCGGCTGGCCAGGTCGCGAAGCTCATGGGCGGACTGTTCGGATCGGAAGCTCTCAGCTTCAGGACCTTCGACGCGAACCTGCCTGCCGCACAGAACGATCGTCTCAACGCCATCCCATCAAAGCCGGGCTATGCGCCGGTGTTTCCGTTCGAGACGGCGGATCTCAACCGCCCCGCGAGCGGCGCCGTCGCGCCGCGCCTGACCGACGACTATCAGACCTCCTGGGTGACCATCATCTCCGGAGGCGGCGCCGTCGACTATCTCGCCGAGCCGGAAGGCAGCGCGATCTACGGAGCCGCCGCAGCCGGTGCCCCCGACGACGCGGCGATCCTGCAATCGGCGCCGCCATTCATGCCGCTCGCCCAGGGCAACGACAAGACGTTCCCGCTCGTGCCGTACGGAGCCGTGGCGAGCAGTGGCCTCGACGGCGCGACACTCGTCCAGTTCGAAAGCCAGATCGTGGCCGCAACGCGCAAATCGCTGATCTCGAGCTATGGCAGCAAGACGTGGTCGGCGCGGGTTCAGGCGGCACGAGCCCATGCGTTGCACGGCGTGCTGGCCGACGGACCCGGCACCGATGGGACGACGCCGCAAGGCTTCATCATCGAGCGCGATCCGGGGACGGGAGCCTATCTGAACGTCAGCATGGCGCAGTCGCTCAATCAAGACGGCAAGACTCTGCCGTTCGCGTTGTCTCATCCGACTCCGGCGATGCAGGACGCATTGCAGACCAACCAGCTGTTTCTGGTCGCCGTCAATCCGGAACCGTTCGGCACGGGTGCTCAATTCGCCAACACCGTCAACATCGCGGGCTGGACCATGACTGCGGCAGTCGGCGCCGGAGCGTCGGCGACCGCCTATCGTAACGTGATGATCATGAAGTTCTGCTCCGGCTCGTTGCTCGACCGGGTCACCAATGCCAATCGCTGGACCTCGGCCGAGCAGTTCTCGCTGCTGCCCGGTACGCCGCCGGCCACGGCCGCGCTGTCCTACACCGGTCTGTCGCAATGGCTACAGGACTACATCGCAGACGCGATCACCAGGTCGAAGGGCACATCGGGTCCGTTCTACGAGAACTTCGCGCGAATCGCCCAGGATCCGAACTGGACCGGCGTCATCGTGCTCGCGGCCGATCTCGGCCAACGCGACATGCCGCCGGAAATTGCAGGTCTGGCCGCCGGCATCGACTTCACTCGTTTCAATGCTCATCATTTCGGCTTCACCGTCAGTCGCGTCACCGTCGAGGCGAGCACTGGCAGGATCACGATGCCTCCGGGCAGCTCGAGCCTGTTCGGCCTGATCGACTACGAAGATCCGCGCTATGCGATGAACGTCTCCAATGGCGTCGCGCCCGACGTGCCCGTGCCGGTGCAGATGAGCGGCGATTTCGATTTTACCGTGCTGCAGCTGCAATCGTTGTTCGAGAATGCCAGGCTGACGCGGTTCGAAAGCCATGTCCAGCTCTCGGTTGCGGCCCTGTTCGGCGCGCCGGTGTCGCGCCTGTACTCGCGCGGCAAGCCGCAGCCCTTCACTGGGATCGTGCTCAAGGGCAGCTATGTCGATCAGGGCGGCCGCACGGCCTATGTCTTCGAGCAGAACACGACCAATGTCCTGACCAGCCCGTCGAACGTGCTGCTGGCCGTCGCATTCGACCGCGTACAGTTCAACACGCTCGGCACCCAGGACCAGGGCGCGACGGTGGCGAGCAACTTCCTCGTCTGGGGGCAGCTCGATTTCACCGCGCTCGAAAGCAACACCGGAGAGACGCTCGACCTGCTGTCGTTCGGCAGTCCGCCGGACACGCCGGAGGCGGCGCTCGGCGTCGGCCTTGCCTTTTCCGGTCTCGCCGTCGGAATGACCTATCCGCAGGCGACGCCTGGCGCCAAGCGGTTCGAGGTCGCGACCGGCAATCTCGCGTGGAATCTCAACGGCTCGACGATGCGCGACACCAGCCTGTTCCGCGGCTTCGCGCTGCAGCTGAAGAGCTTCGTCAACGCCTCCGGCGATCAGAAGCCGTCCGATCTGGGCTTCCTGCCGGTGACGTCGCAGCTCAACCTCACTGAGCTGGAGGGGCCGTGGTTCGGCGTCGTCTACGACATCACGCTGGGCGGACCGGGTGCGCTTGCCTCCGGCGTCGGCTTCCAGTCGCAGTTGCTGGTCGCCTGGTCGCCGGTCACCACCGGCTCGGATGCAGAGCATGCGGTCTTCATCGGCATGAGCCTGCCGGGCGCGGCACCCGGTGCCAGCCTGTTCAGCATCCAAGGCGTCATCAAGGTCGCTGTTGGCGCGATCTCGATCCTGCGCCAGCCGGTCCCGACAGCAACGGGGCGCATGCTGGCCGACGCCGCTCCGAAATGGTTCTACTGCCTGCGGATCGACGATATCGCCATCAAGATCTTCGGCATCGCCAAGCTGCCGCCGTCCGCCAACATCCAGTTCTTCCTGTTCGGCGATCCCGACAACACCGGCAGTCTCGGCTGGTATGCCGCCTATGTCGCCGACGACAATCCAGGCTGCGAGCAGTCGCTCGCGTTTGCCAAACGCAAGCCCGAGCTGCAGGAGCCGTCATCATGACGCGGATCCTGTTCTGGAACATCGAGAACTTCTCGGTCAACAAGATCTTCTCGGCGTCGATCAAGCGGCAGCGCGGGCACGGCGGTCTCAACGACATGCAGAGCGCGATCCAGCGTCGCGCCGTGATCAACGCCGTGCTCGCCGCCGCGCAGCCGGACATCATCGTCATCATCGAGGTGAGCTCCGGCGACAACGCGCCGAACGCGCTGGCGAGCCAGACCGGCGGAATCAATGCGCTCGCCATGGTGCAGTTCGGGCTCAACAATCCCGGCACGATGGTGGCCGGCGGATGGAACGCGGTGCCGCCGCTCTATACGGGGACCGGCGGTCGCTCGGAGACCGTGGGCATTCTCTTTCGGCGCACCAACAACGCAGGCACGCTCAATCGCTACTTCACCGGGCCCAACATCTGGACCGGCGGGCACGCCGGCCTGTCGGTGCCGCCGGGCGGCGGCGTCGCCACGCCCTACAATGGCATGGCGGTGCCGGTCGGCGCCGTCAACGTCAACGGATTGCTGGTGCCGCCGGGGCTTGGCGGTGTGCGGCAGATCCCGGCAGGGGCCCAGCACAATGGCGGCCTCAATGAGGATGTCGTCGCCGCGCGCATCGCCTTCACCACGCCGCTCGGTGCGGGCGTCGCATTCGGCGGGTTGCGCGAGCCGTTCATGGCGACGTTCACGGAGGCCGACAATCTCGGCAACGTGCAGCGGGACATCACCATCTTCGGCATCCATTCCCCGCCCAACAACCCTGCGGCGGCGAACTACATCACCACGCTGTCGACCATCAACGACATCGTAGGCGGCTTGGGCGCCAACGAGACGCGGGTGATCGGCGGCGATTTCAACGTCAATCTGTTCGCGGTGAACGGCACGGCCTCGGGCCTCTACAATCCGCTCACCGGTGGCCCAGGCGCCTATACGCTGCTCGTCAGTCCGACGGCAGTAGGCGTTCCAGTCAATCTGGACCAGTACAAAGGTTATTTCTCCACCCATATCCGCGGCAAGACCAAGACCGCCGCGTCGAAATTCCTGTGGTCCAACGGCGGCGGGCCGGGCCAGAGCTTCTATCCCGGCTACGGCTATGTTGGATCCAACTTCGTCGCCGCGCCGTTCTACTCGATCGATAACGTGCTGGTCTGGCCGCATAATGGCTTGCACAACTATCAGACCACGATCATGAACACCGTCAGCGGCACGCCGATGAACGCGGTGATGGGGCCGCCGGACAATCCTCCCCCCGGTGCGATCGCTTTGGCCAACCAGTTCACCGCGGCGCCGATGGGCTGGCCCGGCGCCCCCACGGCAGCGAACTATCCGGGGATCGGCGGCGCCGGAAATCTGACCGGCTGGAGCAACTACGGACGCGTTCGCAACACCAGCGATCACTTCGGCATCTTCGCCGACATCTGAGGGAGCGCCGGCATGAGCGCTATCGACAATCTCCGCGCCGCTGTCGAAGCCGCTGCCGGTGACACGGCCTTCGCGCTCGATGCCGCGTTCCTGACGGCGGGCCTCGCCGATCCCGCCGTGAAGCTTCCCGCTGACTACGACACGTGGCTGAGCCAGGCCTTCTTCCTCAAGGCCGCAGCCGACTTCAAGGTGACGGTGGCAAAGTCCGACGTCGGCCCGGTCGACGGGACGGCGTTCACGGTGCAATCGGCGACGATCCCGTTCGTCGGTGCCTCCGCGCCGCTCGCCGCGAAGGCCACGCTCGTGTTCTCCGTAGACGGCGACCAACTGATCGTGCAGGCCGAGGCGACGCCGTCGAACTGGACCTGGACGAGCAGCTTCGCCTTCATGGGCGGCTTCCCGTTCAATCAGTTCGGCACGCTGAAGAACGTCAGCTTTGTCTTCTCGACGGCGACCGGCACCTATCCATATGGCGACTCCGCAGGCCGCGCCGTGAGCGGCGGCGCCGTGCAGAATTTCGTTGCCAAGGTCGCTCTGCCGGATGTTGCCAAGCCCTTCCTGCTGCTGTTTCCGGGCCTCACCGCGCCCGCGGGTGATCTGCAGCTGAGCGGCGCTCTCAACATGGGCATCTTCAACGGCGAGACCGTGCTGTTCCCGCCGGGGCAGCTGCGGGCGGCGATTCAGGATGGCACGTTCAAGCTCGCGTCGCAGTTCACCGTCAAAGACCCAAGCCTGGCTCTGACCATTCCCGCGCCCGATGGTGCGGACGAGGTCGATGGCGTGCTGGTGCTGGCCGATCCCGCCGATCCGGATGCCGGCGATCAGGCGCCGACGCTCGCGATCTCCTCGCAGTTCGACGTCGGCAGCACCGGCTCCTACCAGCTCGACGTCGAGATCACGCCCGGCGCGGACGCCAACTACTCGGTGGCGCTCGCCGTCGTCGAAGGCGGCGCGCCGCTGACGCCGGCGACGGTGATCGAGGTGATGGGCGGCAATGGCGGCTATCTCGCCGCGACGCCCGACGTGCTGCAGCAGTTTCTCGCTTTCGTCGGTCTCAACGGCTTCTCGATCGCCGGCACCCTCGGCCGCTCGCCGACGATCACGGCGGTCTCGATCGAGATCGGGAGCTCCAAGGATACCAGCTGGCAGATCCTGCCGCCGACCGGCGTGCTCGACTTCAAGATCACGAGCTTCTCGCTGCAATGGTCGATGGCCTATCCGTTCGACGGCGCCAAGCGGCAGCAGACCTACGATTTCACGACCGAGTTCGTGCTGGCGCCGAGCGTCTTCAAGGGGCCGGACGGCGAGGGCGACGGCGTGTTCACCGTCCAGTTCACGTCCGCCAAGCAGTTCTATGCGTCGTTCGCGGGGACCGCCAAGCTGAGCGACTTCCTGACGGCGCTGTCCGGCGGGGCCGTCATGCTCGACGTCGAGAATGTCGGCGATTTCGAACTTGGCGACATCGCGGTCGCGGTCGACTATAGCGCGCAGAGCTTCCAGTTCGATGCGGGTTTCAGCCTGACGCTCAATCTGCTGAAGATCAACGATCAGCCGATCCTTGCCGTGCGCGACGGCACGGTCTCGATCGCGGCGCAGACTCCGACGCAGACGGAGGGGGGCGGCAACGCAACGACGTTGCTGCGGGCCGCGCCGCTTCCGATGCTGCAGACCTCGCGGGCGGTCGCCTTGCAGACCGCCTCGCAAACGCAGTGGAAGTCGAGCGTCGCCGGCTTCCTCGACGTCGGGCCGCTGCACACCAAGGTCAGCGTGACCTATGACGGGTTCGAATCGCCCAAGCGATGGGATCTCGCCGCCTCGCTGGAGGAACCGCTGAAGGTCTCGGAGCTGATCAACCAGTTCTTCTCGCCCGGCGGCGCCTACGGTTTCCCGAGCTTCCTGCCCGGCAATCTCGTCATCGCCGAATTCGGGATCACCGCGACCATTCCGGCCGAGCAGGGCGAGCTGAAGACGAGCTACGACATCACCGTCGGGTTCAGCTGGACGTTCACCTTCGGCGATCAGACCGTCGGAATCGATCCGGCGCGGCTCGGCGTCAGCTATGACGGCAGCAAGCCGGCGCAGCAGCAGTTCTCTGGCTTCGCGCAGGGGACCTGGGTCTACACGGCGATCAACCTCAAGCTCACGATGGGCTATGAGTTCAAGACCACCGAACTGGGCTCGAACAACATTCTGTTCGTCGACTGGGAAGGATTTCGCGCGACGTGGGAGAGCGGCAAGGAGCTGGTCACATTCAGCCTCAAGGGCTGGAGCATCGGCTCGCTGGTGCAGGCGCTGGTGCGCACGCTCGGCAACCCGTATTTCACGCTGGACTCGCCGTGGGACCTGCTCAACCAGATCTCGCTCGATGCGTTGCGCGTCAACGTCTCGCTCAAGAACGGCGAGAGCTTCTCGCAACGCCTTTCGGCCAGCTACGAGCTGTCGAGCCCGATCAATCTCGGCTTCATCAGCATCACTGCGCTGACCTTCCGCCGCGGCACCGATGGCAAGGTGACGCTTGCTATCGAAGGCTCGAGTCCGCTCGTTGCCGACGATCCGGCGTTCAAGAATCTGCTGGATCCGGCCAAGGGGCAGGACGTGCAGAACCTGCCATCGGTGCCCGGCCGAGGCGAGGAATGGTTCAAGCTGTTCCTGCTGGTGCTGGGACAGCGCATCGGCATCACCGGTCATTCCAGCTTCAACAGCACCAAGGAGGTGATCTGCGCGCTACAGTCCGTCCCGAGCACGACGGGCAAGATGAATCCGGTGGATCCCAACGCGGACCAGGGCGGCGCGCCGGGGCTGCCCTATTACGACCAGTCGAACAACTGGCTCATCGCCGGGCATCTCGGCCTGATGAAGGTCGCCGGCACCTGGTCGATCGATGCCATGCTGGTGTTCAACGACCCCAACCTCTACGGCCTGCGGCTGGCGCTCGCCGGCGAGAAGATGGGCGGGCTCGCCAATCTCGTCGTCGACATCCTCTATAAGAAGATCACCGACGACATCGGCGTCTACCAGATCGATTTCACCTTCCCGGACATCATTCGCAACCTCAATTTTGGCGCCGTCTCGATCACGTTGCCGCAGCTCGGGATCAAGGTCTACACCAACGGCGATTTCTTCATCGATATCGGCTTCCCGTACAATCTCGATTTCCGCCGCTCGTTCTCGATTTCGGTGATCGTCTACGGCGTTCCGGTGCTGGGCGCGGGCGGCTTCTACATCGGCAAGCTCTCCAACGCGACGTCGACCAAGATCCCGAAGACCAATCTCGGCACCTTCGATCCGGTCATCGAGTTCGGCATCGGGCTGCAGCTCGGCTTGGGCTACAATTTCGAGAAGGGTCCGCTGAAGGCGGGCTTTGCGCTGACGGTGTTCGGCATCGTCGAAGGAGTCGTGGCGCCGTGGCATCCTTATGACCCTGCGCGCACACTGGCATCTCGCGCAAGCAGCGGCGCGCTGCAGAGCGACTATTATTTCAAGCTGTCGGGAACGGTCGGCATCATCGGGCTACTGTATGGCAGCGTCGATTTCGCAATCATATCCGCCTCCGTCAACGTCAAGATCGTGCTGTCGATCCAGCTCACCTATGAGAGCTATCGCGAGATTCCTGTGGTCGCCAGCGCGAGCGTGACGATCAGCCTCAAGGTCAAGATCAATCTCGGTCTGTTCTCGATCTCGATCAGCCTGTCGTTCTCGGCCCAGGTGTCTGCGACCTTCGTGATCGGACAGACCAGCACGGCGCCGTGGGAGGTTCAGGGGGGGCGGGCCGACGCGCTGCTGATGCAGCGGGCTCACGCGCGCGGACCGGACGCGGTGATGCGGCTGGCGCGCAGCTTGAAGCCGCGTCCAAAGCGGCTCGCGCCGGCTGTCGCGCATCGCATGGGCCTTGCGACCAGTGCGGGAGACAAGCCCAAGCTGTCGGTGATGGCGGGGGCGCAGTACACCGTGCTTGCTCCGGAGGGCGCAACGGATGCAGCGTCGAACCAGGGCGCTTTCGTGCTCCTGCTTGCGATGGACGCGCCGGATGCCGCTGCGAGCGTGCCGTCCGCCACCAAGACATCGTTCGACGTGCTCGCCGAGGTCTACTTCCCGTGGATCATCGATGCGCTGGGCAACGAGAGCGGCCATGAGGCTGAACTCGCCGAGACGCTGGCGACGTCGGTGACGCTCACCCAGCTGGAGGCCTATGTCGCTCGCCTCGCCGACACTGCCGATCCATTCCTGTCGATCACCGGGCTGCTGCAGTTCCTCGCCGACGGGTTCAGGCTCGACATCTTGAACCCGGCGACGGCTCAGTCCTCGGGGCTGAAGGCCAAGCTCGACGCCGGCTCCGTGCTGTTTCCGGTGTTCGACGGATTGAAGCTGCAAGTCCCCGCCTTGTCCGGTGGCCAGACCTCGCCGATCGCGTTCGAGACCTACGCCACGGCGACGCCCGGCTATGCGACTGCGGTCAGCAACATGTTCGCGCAAGTGGCCGCGGACATCCAGGCTCAGAACAAGGAGATGCGCCGGCTCGCCGCGGAGAACGATGCGAACTCGACGGAGTCGATGGCCGCCCTGGTCTTCGTCGATACCTTCACGCTGATCGCCCGCCAATTGCTCCAGGCGGCGGCCGACGCGCTGAAGAGCTACGCCTATCCGCTGGCGCCAAGCAGCGCCATCGGTGGGATCCTCGACGAGCTCAACAGGATTCCCGGGAATGCCTTGACGATTGCTGATGTCGTGCAACCCAATGTCGATCATGCCCTGGGGGCCGGACTGTCGCTGCATATCGAAGGCCTCGAATACGTGGTGCAAACCGGAGACACCCTGCAGAGCATCGCGGACCGTTATTCCGATGCGGTGAAGCCGCCGCGCTGGACGTCCACGCCAGACCGCCTGATCGTCGCCAACCAGTCCCGCCATATGCTGCAGGGAGGCGTTGGCCTGATGCTGACCAACAGCCAAGGCCAGCAGCAGGCTTACGTGACCAGGCAGGGTGACAGCTTCGCCGACATCGCGCTGCAGCTCGGCGCGATTTCCATCGACGCGCTCGCTGCACAGAGCGTGCTCTACGGCGCCGTCGGCCTGCTGCAGCCGACCTTGCCGCTCGCGATCTGGCCGATCGCCTACAAGACGGAGGGAACATCCGGCCCGTCGTCCGATACGTTGGCCAAGGTGGCGAGCCTGTTCCAGACCACCTCTGTGGCGGTTGCGGATGCCAATCGCGACGTGCCCGGCCTGTTCTCTGTGGAGGCGGAGCGCGGCCTGCTCACGATCGCCAATCTGGAGGCGCAGTCGGTTGCGGCGCTGTGGTCGGCGATCGAAGCCACCGGCCAGGTCGGGCAGACCGCCGGCATGGTCTCGCGGTTCCTCGTCTATGGGCTACGGCTGCCGGTCCTGGATGGACTGACGCTGTCCAATGCGTTCCTCTATCCGCGGACACAGTCGGGATACGGCGTCTATCAGCTCACCGGCCAGCAGTTTCCGACTCCCAACGCTGCCACGAGCTACAAGATCGACTTCGCGCGCGAGAAGCAGAGCCACGGTGTCCCGCTCGACTTCATCTTGCTGAACGACAGCACCGATCTCAGCATGGAGGTCGATCTGAGCCAGGCCTATGCCGCCCTGAACGTCGTGGTCAGCTGGGCTAAAGCTCCCGGCAATTTCGCGCCGAGCCCGACCTTCGCGGCGTTGCCGCTCGCCGAGCGCCAGCCGCGGCCGTTTACCGCCAGCGGCTATGCGCGCTGGTCGAGCGGATCCGTCGCGAGTCTGTTGGCGCTGACCAATCGCGGCGGGGTGGCCGCGGCCGGTGATGCCGGCGCGCAGGTACAGCCGACGTTGTGGAGCCTGCCCCCGGCGCAGACCAATCTGGTCGCCATGCGCGAGCAGTCGATCCGCGCCGTCATGCCAGATCTGCGCTCGACCTACGCGCTGCTGCCCAAGTTCCAGCCACAGATCGGCCGCAGCAATCCTGCAACGGGACGCACCGACTACGCTGGCATCGCACGGTGGGCCTGGTGCACGCGACTGGACGTTCAGATCAAGCGTCTGCCGGACGCGGCGGCGATCGCTGCCCGGGGCGTCGGTGCCGGCGATCTGCCGAGCGGTCCGGCATCGTCCCCAACGTTGCCGTTCGTCTATGAGCTGGTGGGACCCAGCTCGGAGGATGCGGTGCGGCTGCAGCGCATCCTGACCGCCATGGACGCGCTGGGCGAAGGCATCGCCTCTGCGGTGTTCCTGCTCTACAATCAGTCCGGACCTGGCGCACCGATGCTGGTGACGCCGGCGGATGCCAACTTCCTGGCCTTTATCACCCAGACCAACCTGTCGACCGAGACCAATCCGGCCGCCGCTCTCCGGCTGATGCTGGCGGCCGAGGACGCTCCTCCGCGCGGCATTGCCAATTCCCCGGCGCAGTTCATCCGCCTGATGTGGGAGCTCAGCACGGTCCGCAGCGGCGGCTACTATCTGTATTACGAGAACGTCGAAAGCGGCGAGGGCCTGCCGGCCGGCGTTTTCGACTCGTCCGGCTCGGGCATTGTGACGGTGGTCGTGACGTTCGCTGCGCAGGGCAGCAACTCGTTCGGCAAGACGCTCCCCGATTTCGTCAACGCCTTCGTGACGACGGACGCGGTCGACCCGCAGGCAGACTTGGTGCAGACGGTCTCGCTCGCCTCGACCGGCACCACGGCCCCGGTCGCGGCGGGTGCCTCGCTCGATATGCTTTCCGCGATCTACGGTCCGGGGCCCGGGCGCATCGCCGAGGTCAACGCGACCAAGCCGCTCGACGCGGGCGCGCTGGTGCCGATCGTGGGCGCGGTGCGCCAGTTGACCGACGCGGATCTCGTCCGTGGCGCCGGCGGCGTCATCGATGCGCCGGCTACGCTCGACAAGCTCGCCAAGCTGTTCTCTGCCGGAGCCGTCCATTCGATCACCGGCCAGGACATTGCCGCGTTCAATCCTCAGGTCGCCGTTGCGCTCGCGGCGGTGTTCTACATTCCGCCGCTGACCTACCAAGTCAATTCCTCAGCCGCGCCCGGGATGAGCTTCGCCAGCATGGCCGCGTATTACGGGTTGGATGTCGACCTGATCGCCCGGGGTGCCAGCGCTGCGCCGGGACTGTTTCCGGTCAATGCCGTGCTCGATCTCGATCCGCAGCTGTTCTCCCTGCGCGATCAGTTGCCGCCGCAGAACATCGGGTTTGGCCTGACGCGCAACAATCTCGGTCTGCCGCCCGACGATCCCGCAGCGCCCGACTTTGCCAGGAAGACGATGTACCAGCTCTACACCTCGCTGGCCGCGGGGCTCGCAGGCAGCGTCTTCTACAAGGCGAGTCCGCTGGGCATGCCGTTCGGTCCCCAGGACCATGACGACGATGGGTCCAGCGCGTTCGAGAGCCATGCGCGCTCTGCGAAGACTCGCGGCAACCGCCTGGCGCAGGTCGCCATGGCCGATCTCGATTATCGCCAATCCATCGGCATCGCTGCGCAGTTCGCGCTGGTCAACGCCGCGCCCAATCCACCCGATCCGGATCTGCCGCCGAAGGCGGGCAATCCCTATCTCGGTGTCGGCACCATGGCGCAGGTCGCGCTGCAATGGCGCGACATCTTCGGCAACACCACCGTGACGCCATTCGAGGCGCCGCCGCAAGGCTATCGCGGCGCACTCAATGGCGCGGCGGTGCCGATGCTGTATCGCGACGAACTGATCGGGCTGGGGTCCTGGACCAACACCAACGCCAGCTATAGCTACGAGGCCAGTGGCGGGGCCGCGTTCAAGCTCTCTCTGTCTCTCAACGGTGCCGCCTATACCGGCCCTGACGGTGCCGCGCGGGCCGCCGACGATCTCTCGCTCTACACTCGGATCTACTATCAACTGCATCAGGACTATTCGACCAATGTCGCGGTGCACGTGCCGGGCGTGTCCGGAAATGCGGTTGCGATGCGGCTGTCGAATTCGCTGATGGACAAGCCCGATGTGGATCTCAGCGACGTGCAGGCGGACATCATCCGCGGCTATGTGCGTGCCTGCGTGCTCTACCTCAAGCGGGTGGCGCAGGGGCAGACGCCAGCGGCCCCGGCAGCGTTGCTGTCGCTTCCGATCGACGTGAATGCGATCGCCGCCGGCAATATCCTCGAGCTCGATGTGGCGCTCACGCTCAGCCGCAATCCGCTGCTGGTCGATCCGGCGGTGGCAGCGCTGCTGGGCGACACCGGCGTGGCCGCAGCGATCCTGCCGCGCGCCGATGGCGATGGCAACGTCGCCTACACGGTGTTCAGCAAGGACTTCGAGGCGATCTTCGCCACGACCGACTGGTATCTCAAGGTCGGGCAGGGCCTGTCCCGCGACGGCGAGGATGCGGCGGACGGAGCTCAGCAGCTCTGGGCCGTCCGCTTCGGCCGGGCGGCCGGCCAGGGCATTCACTTCAAGCTGGGGACCTCGCCGAGCTACTTCGCGCCGAAGCCGATCGCCAAGGCGCTTGCAAGCGGCGATGCGACGATCACGCGCTATGACAGCGGCGATTCCGATACGCTGCATCTCGACGGCGTCGATCTGAACCAGTGGTTCCAGAGCGCGCTGGATGCGATCGATCAGTTCCTCTCGGCTGACTACGCGCCGCACGCCTTCATCCTCGATCGGATCGACGGCGTGACCGATCCACTCAAGAACGGCTCGCTCGGCAGCGTGCTGTCGACCAAGGAATTGCTGGCCGATACGATCAGCCTGAAGACCTTGCCGGTGCTGTCGACCAGCGCGGGCGATCCTTCGACCGGATTCGCCGCCAGCGAGAAGCTGCGCCAGCAACTGCTCAATCAGCTCGGCGCAGCCTATCGCGCCGGCGCGGCCGTCGTGTTCGGGCTGACCGAGGTGACGGGCGGCGGCGACAACAATCCGGCCGGGCCGCCAAACCTCTACGGTCAGCCGGGCGGTAGCATCGAGGGCGCCGCGGACAATCAGAATTTCACGCTGACGCCAACGCGTATCCCGCTCGGCGAGGTCTACGATCCCACCAGCAAGAGCTGGTACGATCCGCGGCTGGCCTTCGTGTTCGCGACCAAGAACGTCGTCGACCAGGCCTATGTGCCGCTCAAGTTGACGCTGTCGCTCAGCCATCTCGAATTCGAACGGCGCACGGTCGCCGGCATCGACGGCTATGTCGATTCGCGATGGCTCGCCTTCGTCAACGGACCATTCAGCTACCCGCTGGGCGGCGACGAGGTCACCAACATCCCCGTGGTCAATCGCGATCTGCCGACGCCGCCGACCGTCTCTGCACAGCGGGCACAGCAGCTCACCGGCGAGGGCGCGACGGATCCGTCGAAGCTGAGCGCCTGGAGCTACGCGTTCGACTATCTCTATCAGCAGGCGGCAGCTGATGCGGTGTCCTGCACGGTCGAGTTCAACCGTCCGAATCCGACTACGCTACGCGGCGCGGCGCGGCTGAACGGTGAACCGGACCTGTTCACCGCGCTCGCGAAGTTCGTCGCCAATTATCCGGCCATCCTTCGCGATTTCAACCAGTCTCTCGTCAACATCGATGGCGCAGAGCCTGATCCAGCCACGCTCGCCGCCGCGCGCAAGGCGACCGCTGCGTTCGCGTTGGAGACCAAGCAGATCGCTGATGCCTACGCGCGGGAGACGGTCGGAGCTGCGAAGCTTGCGGCTGCGCCGGCGCATGTGATCGTGAAGTTCCTGTCGACACTCGACGGCACCAGCGACGGGCATGCGCGCACCAATCTCCTCGACATCACCATTGATGGCGTGGCGGCGAGCTGGGATGCGGCAGCTGGAACGATCTCGAACGGGACCACCACGCTCTCGGCGCCGGTGGCCGCGATCGCGCCCGAGCTCTATACGCCCCAGGCGGTACCGCCAGCGGAGCTGCCGGCGGGGGTGCAGATCGCTTATGTCTATACGCGTCAGGTCGACGGCAAGACGGTCTATCTCAGGGAAGAGGAGGCGCGTGGGCTGCCCGCCCGAACGGTTTCGGTATCCCCGCTCGATGTGCTGTTGTACCAGAGCGGCTGGGCGTCGGTGTTCGTGCAGCGCAATCTCGCGCTGTTCCCGCTGGCTGATCTCACGACCACCAGCACTAACCCGGCGTTCCTGTTCCAGACGCCGGAGGTGCGCTTTGCCTCCACGGTCGTTCCACAGTTGAACTACAACGCTTTCTCGCTCGACGCGATGTCGGGCGCGTCCGGCAACCTGGATGCGCGTCTGACGACATTCTTCGCGGGGCTCTATGCCGACGGCAATGGCAGCACCAGCGACGAGGTCGCGATGCAGGGGATGTACAGCTACGAGATCGTGGCCGGCCAGCCGGCAATTCCTCGCGTGCGGCTGCCGATCAATCTGCTGACGCCGACCCCGTCGGTGGTCGATCCAGGTGTGAAGCCGGCCTTCGTGGCCCCGTTCGCGCAGATGATCGACGCTTGGCGGGGGGCGACCAACCCGACGACGTCCGGACACGCCCGCGTCGAGATCGAGCTGAAGGTCTTCGGCGGCGTCGGCGATGCGACGCAGCCGTTGATCCAGGTCAGCCGGCTGACCCACGACGTCGCGAGCGCCTGAGCGCGCTCGGTTGCTGCTCCTGTCGGATGCCGCCGCAGCGGTCGCATGAGGCGACTGGCGCGCTCGGAGGGATTCGAACTGAGCTCCTAACCAATTGATTCAGACGCACAACTTTGCAACAATTTGGTTTGAGGGACAAATCAAGGGACGGGTCGTTCTGTCTTGCAGTTATCAACAAGCTTCTTGCTTAAAGGCTGGTGCGCCGAACCAAGCGCAGATTGGGGGTAGGGCGCTGTTTGCTCCTAGTCAATCGATCGGTGGCCACCGATAGCTACATCTTCTGAAAGCGATCAGCCTGCAGAGCGCGGGCACTCGATCTTCCGCTGGTATAATCGATCGCACGACTTGGGCCAGTACAAGCGCATCCGCGACGAAAGCTCCACGACATACCCCGTGATCTGCAGACCTTTGGCGCCGCTTGCATCTGCTCACCTTCACCTTCAATCCGCGTCGAGATCTGGCGCTGAGCAATGTCAAAGGCTCCGCGCCAGCTCCCACCGCCCACCTGGGCACATCCAGCCGCCCAAACGAACTCAGACCTGGATAAAACTTGGGACAAGGTCACTCATCACAGGTCGGGCGAGACCCGCCGGCGCGAAGGTATTTTGGTTACAACGGGACTGTTCAACCGTCGGTAGTGCGTCTATCGTGCTCGTTTATTGTATCCGGCTTCAGCCGGTTGAGACCGTGTCATTTTCCGCGGGAGAGTTCGTCATTGCATTGGAAACTTTGGTTTTTCCTCTTGCTGGCGAGCGAGAGCTCGCCCGTGTTTAAGAGGTCCTTCCTTCGTAGGCTAGCGATCGCGTTTGCGTGCGCGTTCTTGCCATCGGTGATCGCTCCGGCATTCGGGGCTGAGATACCGCATCAGGCGGAGGATCGCTTCGCCGCAGGATTAGTAAGTCTCTTGACGGCACCCGTCGATCTTGCGCCCGAAGTGCTTACGGCTCTGGCTGCCAAGCAAGGAGAAATCTTGGATCCCCGAGATACCTTCTGGCCCAACATTGTCGCTACCGTGATTGCCAGGCGCGATGTCAACGAGGTATTACAGGCCCGCATTCGTACCTCGTTCCCCGGGAATCGTGACGCGTATCTGCGCCTTACACAGCAGCTGCCGGCTCTCGCGGATATCCTGGCTCAGACACTCGTTTTCGACTCCGCGGGCACTGTCAGCGGCAAGCCCGTTGACGAGGTTCTGCGTCGCATGCGGGTGGCGCCGCCGGCTGCTCAGCACGCCCTTATTACCAGGGCGACCGACACCTCCAATGTGGCCAGCGCCGAGCTGGTCACACGCGTGGCATCATATCCCCAAATTCTCGCCGGACTGGAACACGACGTTGATAGGCTGCGATCGTCCAGCAATCCGAAGGCGCGCAATCTGGCCCTTCGCTATTTGTTGTCCCGCGATCAGGATATCTCGGATCAGGAGCTGTCCGAGCTCCTTATGAGCGCTGATCCAAGCTCGGTGAGAGCCGTGCTCGGTAGATTGTCCAGTCTCGATCCGGGCAGGCTCGCAAGCCTCGAGCCGATCTTGACCAAGCTGTCGGAAACTTCGCTTGAAATCGCCGCCTGGGCCGATGTACTTCGCATACTGATCCAAATCCACCCCCATGTAGTCACCAGGTTTATTGACCAGCACTCGGCCGACAGGGTCTTCTGGCTCGGCGATCGCGGGTTTGCAGTCATTGATGCTGTTGCGACCGTTCCCGTCGCTCTTGCCATTGTTCGGCAGCGGATCGCCGAAATACCCTTGCAAGAGATGCTGGCAACTGGGCGATGCGAGACCGTCGTACCGGCAATTGAGCTCCTTTCACCTAGCTACGCGCCTGCCGACGTCGCCACTGTCCTGACAAGGCTGCTCTCGACGATCGCAGGAGCCGCCCGTGGTTCAGCCTGCAGCGTTGAGCGGATCGCGCCGCTGCTCGATTCCGTGACTTCTCGGCTTGGCGGGGAAGCGGCCAAGACCTACGCGGCTTCGCTGACAAACGAGGTTGAGTCCTACGTCCGCGCCACGAACGAGAACGCTGCTGGGATCACAATCGTGAAGAACCTCCTGCAATCAGCTTTCTTTACGCGGAACGCGTTTGCCTCGGACCCGAAGCAACTTGCAGGCTTCGCAGCGCGTGCTGACGTGCACCCCCTTGTCGCCGCCATCGTTCAGTCCCTGCCGTCCGATCACGTCGTGCTGACCGAGCTTCGGCGGGTCCTCACGCCCGGAACAAGCGAAAGCTTGACGGACTATCTCGTTCGCAATCGAAAGATCGTCCTGACCGTTTTACGCCTGACCTCGCGGGCTGACGGCTGGGCGAGCCAGGATGTCGCGCAACTCGGCGTATTGTCGACCGCGGAATCCGATGTCGACGTCGCGCGAGCGGCATTCGACGCGCTCATGGCGACGGGAAATGTCGCCGGTCTCACGGAGATCTTCGACTCGATGGCGCGACGCTTGCCGGATCCGGCGGGTGCGCCGGATGAGCGTGTGGTGAGGGCGATCCGTGCGTTTACCCGAGCCGCACACAACGCGCCAGACAAATCCGGTCTCTACGGCCCGCAGCGGCTAAACTGGCTGCTCGAAAGGCTCTCGGTGGAAGGATTGCGTGGCCCCATCGTCCGGGCCCTCGGCCGACGTCCCGAAACGCTCGCGATCGAACCGCGCTACCTTTCAGCATGGCTAGCCCAGGCCGTTCCTTCCAGACGTGGCAGCACCATTGCTATCTGCGCGGATGCGGCGACCTTGGGACCGTTTATGGACAATGGCCTTGCGTTCCAAATGCTGGAAGCTGCCACGAACGAGAGCTATCAGTCTGAGGAGTGGTCGCCGGCCTGTGTCGCTTGGCTCGCGGGATCCACATCTGCCGGCCTGACCGAAGCCGGGCAGATGCTTTGGCTGCTTTCCTTGCGGGACGGCAAACTTGCGACCGAGGAGGATCCCGCAACGCAATTGCAGACGCTCTCGGGGCTCTGGTCGGCATCTAAGCAGCGCTCGCTCGGTGATCTAAGTCGTAGGCGGATTATCGCCCGTGCGGGCGCTCTCGTGCCGCGAATGGGCTGGAGCTTGACAGACGTAAATTCGCTAAAACACTGGGATTCAGAGCTATCTCGCGACTATCCCGATCAGGTATGGCCCTTCCGCAAGGAATGGCTGCTTCGGTCGGCTTACTTGCTGGCTCTGGCTATTCCAGCCGCCGCGCTCCTCCACTTGGCATTTTGGTCGGTACTACTCCTAGCCTACCGAACCTCAGTACGCGTCCAAACCCACGTCTTCTACAACCCTCTTACCAGGAAGATACTTGGCTTTGGTTACGTCGATATTCTGCTCGTCTGGATCGGGCCGCTAAGAAGAACTCTGTTCGCGCCCTTCGTTGACGCAATGTCGGGGGACATCGGACAGATTTTCTTTGGCGCAAAGGAGGCGCCTTACTACGCGAAATCGCTCGTTGTGAGGCTAGATCGGGCCGAGCTGGCGCGCGGCCTCAGGGAGGCTGAACGGGAGGCGCTGTCCGGTGGTTTGGACGCGGCCGCTCGACCGATCACGAGCGGTCTTGCCAGCTGGAAGGGACCGACTTGTCTGTTCGGTCCCTCCGGTCGCGGCAAGACCAGCTATCTGCGCCACGTGCTGGCGACCAACCCGCAACAGCGAAGTCCCTTTGTCTATTTGCGTGCAGCGCAGTGCGGCAGTGATATTGTATCAGCGATTTGCGCTCGATTCCCGGGCCTAGGCCGGGACACGGACCTGATCGTCTCTCTGATTCGCTCTGGATTGCTTGACATTTACATCGATGGTCTCAATGAGGTCGATCGGGAGCTTCAGGAACGCATCGTGCGCTTCGTCGTCGACTTTCCGACCGCGAACATCTTTGTGACATCGCAGGAGGTCGGAGTTTCTCTGCCATCGAAGCTTGCAACCTACTACCTTCTTCCCCTGACCAAAGCGCAAATGGAAGAGTTTTTGCTCGGCCGGGAGCCTGCTCTAGATGCGTCCGCGCCGCTTCGCGGAAAATTCTATCGAGAGCGCGTCGAAGCTTTTCTTCAGGAACTGGCTGATGAAGTGATGGAGCCTGTCGCGGGAGCTGAGCCTGCACAGGGCGCTCTTGTCACCAGTTTTCTGGCCACGCTTGCAAACCCGATGGATCTTGAAACGGCTGCCACTTTGCTATCGCTAGACATAGATCCCGACCCATTCCGCCTCCAAGAGCAGCAGTTTCGACTGGTCGACGAGGATTGCCAGGACAAATTGAAAAGGCGCTTTCCAATCGTTGGTTTTTCGAATGCAGCGCTTGCGGCGCGCGAGCAAGGGAAAGCGGAAATCGACTGGACTTCTTTCGCGGAATATGTCGCGATCCTGGAGCAGCGTAAGCAGGTCAAACGCACCAATGTGGAGGTGGCGTCAGGCAAGGAGGTGGTGGAGTACAGGTTCCGGCACGACAAGGTTGCCGACTTTTATCTGCATTTCGCCTTGCTAGGGCCGGAACCGGCAAAGCGGTTTGCTATGGCGGGCGATGACCGATTTGCTGGCGTCTTCGACTATCTCGCGCGTAAGCTTCCACCGGAGGCTGCTAATGAACTGAAGGAGTATCTGCTTTCGCGCGCGCTGGACTCGAATGATCATCGGTTGAGCGACCGATTTTTGCAGCACTTGCGCTGGCGCTCGTTGTTGACGTGCGACGCGCCGGATTGGTTGATCAGATACGATCTCCCCGAAAGCGTGAAGGCGCTGCGCGAGTTTGATCGGTTGGCTGAGATTCGCGACGGGACCGAGGCCCAAATGAGGGTGGCGCGCACGGTGATCGAAAACTCCCGGTTAGCGAGCCGTCTTCTCGTCGCCAAGGATGCCGAGACGCTGGAGAATGCTGTCAGGGACTTGTTCCTGAAGAAGGGGGCCTCCGAAAAGCCGACCGCCGGCGGAACGGTATCCGTGTTCGATGTGCCCGATCTTGGAGCCGTAGCCGTCATTTGCGTGGCTGGACCGCGGGCAACGTCGACAATCACACGGGTGGGAGTCACCTCGCGTGCGTCCCAGGTGACCGAAGGGAAGCTCGTCATCATAAACCCACAGCCCGAGCTCGATCCGGCCGAGCGCGACTGGTCGCAAGTCGAGGAATGGGAAAGGCCGCTCATCAGGAACGGGATCGCCGTGCTTCAGACGAGAGATCTCTACCGCTGGGTTCGTGCCGACGAGGAATCGTCAGAACGAAACTTATGGACGAGAATAGCGCAAGTGATGGGAGATAACGCCCTTATCGCGTCACAGGAGGACGCATGAGAGCAGCTTCGTCCATATTTATCGTCTGCCAGCTGCTGCTGGCCTGCGTTTCGGATGCTCATTCGGAGACATTCCGCAATTCGTACATCTCCTTCGAATTACCGTCGGGTTGGACCTGTGCGCTCGAAGAGACAGAGTGGGTTTGTTCGGATGAGACGGAAGTAAAACAGCGAACCGCAATCATCATTCTGACTGCGAAGGAACGTGGAGACATCGATCGGTTCGATCTCTACGAAGATCATCTGTCGACGTCGCGTCCGTTGATGGACAGCAACGGTCTACCGACGGGGCGTTCGTCGACGGTCGAATTCGTCAAGCGGGAAACGATCGGAGACCGGATATGGGTTCGCAGCAGACAATTTGAATCCGAGGTTCCCAATTTTTTCACGGAGTACTTCGCTACGGTCGACGGCCGCATTGCCATTCTCGTAACTTTTTCGGCCCACCGGCAGTACTTTTCGCGTGCATTCGACCGCGTTTATCCGTCGATAGCAACCATTCGATCCGAGTATCGGTAATGCCCGATGTCGATCGACCGAGCCCTCTTGGTCACCTTTTGACATGCCATCTGTTGCATCCGTCGGTGGCGCCGACTCGAAACGTCTTCCCAAGCCGATGATAAGCAGTTTGTGTTCGTCAGAGTCGAATTGAGTGGGAAAGAGTAAAGCTTCGAGAAAAGCTTACGGCACCGTTCCCTTTGAAGTGTGGAAAATGAATTATATGTCGAAATGGCTCTTACTCTTCGGGATATTGACCTGCGTTCAATCGGCCTTGTGCTTGGCGGCCGACCGACAAATCGTCAACATCACGGTGGTGGCCGATCAGACCAAAGTGAATGGCGAACCGTGGGACGGACTGCCTGGCCTTAGTGGCGGCCGCGGGTCGGTCTTCATCCCGCTACCAAATACCAACGCGCCTCCGGATTTGGCGATTTGCATCGTTCGCTTCCAAAGCGAACCCCAATGTCTCATCAGACGTGAAGCAGATAAACAATTCTCGTTCTGTCAGAATTCGTATGACTGCACGTTCCGACGAGTGGCGATACCGGATGACCCGTTTGGCTTGATCATCTTGGATCTGGATCTGCAGCGGCACGATCTGGTGGATTTCGCACTCTTGACGCCCGAAAGCACGTCTGGCTCGGCGGACCTCACCCAACTTGAGGAGGAGGTGCGCGGCCATGTCGAAAGACTTGCGCCGGCGTTCTTCGAAGGTGAGAGACAACGCCGAAAAAGGGAAACACTCGTTATTCCCTTGGAGCGATGCATGGGGTCCGGCAGGGCCTGCAAGCTCGTGCAGTCAGAATTGCGGATGAACTGGGCGGATTGAGGAGGGGCGCTCATGCGAAAGTCAGCTGTACTGAGCCATTTGGCTCGCACGCTCTTGCTGCTAACCGCTCTGGATGCCAATAGCCAAGCCTCGGTAGAGTCGTTTCGAGTCGCCGATGCCAGGCCGCCACGGCCCGCAGCCAGGTATGACGAACAGAGGCCTGGCGGAGAGCCTGGCGGAAGGCGGCAGGCTCCTGAAAGGATGACTCCCGGCAGTGAAGTTGAACGCCGACGTCCTTTGCCTGGTGATGCAATCGGGGACGAGCCGAGCTCAAATTCGGCGCGGTCTGCCCGGGACACAACACGGGTGACCGCCGAGGAATGGAAAGTAGAACGAGATAGATTGCGGGTAGAGGTTTCTGAGCGGTTGCAACTGAGAAAAGGGCGCAGTCCGGACGAACCAGATCTCGCGGCCATTGCGGATGATCCCAGAACCTACATGTTTTTCCGAAAGCGAAACGAGGCGGTCGAGATCGAGGAGATCGTCGCGCGAGAACTCAAGAAAGGTGCAGGATCGGTGTTCGCTTCAGAAGCGCTGCGGAAGTCGGGAACGCTGCCCGACAAGTCCATCCGTCTGCGAAACATCATCGAACAGGAGACACTCAATGATCTGGCAGCAGGCAAGCCGCCACAAGAGACGAAGCTCGGCAGGTTTGGGACGGCTGTTGCCGAAGACATTGGAAGAAAAGTCAAACAAATTCGTGTTGAAGAGCAGGTTTCGGAGTACGGCGCTAGGACCAGCAGACAGGACATGGTATTCATCCTGGAATGAAGGAATTCTTCAACGAGACAGATCGTGCCTTGCTAGGATCTCTCGTCTTCAATGAAGACAGTGAGATCATATTCGCCGCTTACACCGATTCCATCTATTGGCTTGATGAATACTCGAACGAAATACGTTGGGTTCTCTATAACTTCCGGGACTATCAGTCGCTCTTTCGTCATCGCGCCCGCCTGTATTTCAATAAGTATTTCGACGACAGTCATCTTGGAGAGATTGACTCTTACGACGAGGCGGTGTGGGAGTGGACCGCCGTGAATATTCCAAGTTGGATCGGCTTCAAGAGAACTCATCTCAAACCGGAGGAAGTCCAGGCCATTCGGAAGATGAAGTCCGAAGGCTTGGAATAGGCCATTTTGAACTCTTGACAGGTCAACGTCTCGGCTTTGAGACTGCATCGGTCAGTTTACTCGTCGTCGTGTCCGTCTTGCCAGATCGGAGCTGGTACTTCATGCCGGCTTGGCGCTCTCTATTCCAGCGGCGAGCATGGTCAGGAGCCGGCATCCCGCGCTAAAGTGGCGCAGCGGATCAGAGCGACCGGAGAGAAGAGAAGCTATCAGTGATAGGCGATCGTGTGGGGCTCCAGACGTAGTCAAAGCAAGACAGTCTGATATAGTCCGACCCAGGTCCGTTGCGTGTAGGCAGTATTACCCGGGGAGAGGCGGGCGATGCAAATCCGGAGGGCAGCCGCCATCAGTGCGCTATTTGGCGGGATCTGCAGCTGTCACATTGCTAAAGCGCAGAGCGCGAACGACATCATCAATATTTTCGGAGGGATGGTGCAGGCGGCAATTGGCCAAGCCATTCAGGCTGAATGGAAAAAGCTGCCGCTTGATGAGGTGTCCTGTATCGACCGCAATCTTCGAGATCGCGGCTCCTCATTGGGGGCACTCATTCAGCAAAACATCGGGCCTGGCGATGTTCGGCTCGGTGACATTCGCTCGGGTTGTCGAAGGGCAAATGTTCAGCAGCAGCCGGTATTGCCCGGTCCACTGCCGGCGCCGGATCTGCGAGAGCCGGGACCGGCTCGGGTCCGAGAGAAAGTGGTCACGACCGGCTATTCTGTCGACAATCTGGTGCTCGGCGAAAAGATCAGCCAGGAGAGCGCTGTTTACAAGGAGTACCAATGCGGCCCGAGCCAGCAATTTACCGAGCTCACGCGCTGCCAAAGGCGGGTACCCGAAAAGATACAGCGGGGATCCTTCGTTTCCACCTACTCTCTGCTTCATTCCGGCGACGGGACGTTGTCATATGTTAATCGTTTCCTCGAGCCGGCCTGGTTTGCTGCCAATGAAGCCAGTGAGGATATTGCCAGGATCGCAAGGAAGTACGGCGCTCAGCCGACCCTCATCCCCATGCCCCAAAAGGCGAGCCCGCTGCAGGGAATGATTGCGACTTGGGGGACGGTGAAGCTCGAGCTAGTGAGCGCGGACGACGCGGCGCAGCTGGCCCTCGGATTGAGTGTTCGCCTGGGTTCGATGGTCGATTTTCTGGGTAACTTCCGCCGTTCCGCGCATCAGGGATTGCCGGTCTATCGCGTCGTGGGTGGGATGGGCTTCGTCTGGGCCGCCAATTGGGATCAAAACGGACGCGGTACTCTGCGCTTCTTCGCCATCGACGCGGATGTTCTATCGGCAAAGGCGGCACCATCGCCGTCGTCGTCGCCGGTCATTTCGTCATCCGAGGCTTCTTCGCCGCCCCCGCAACTACCAAATCCGACGCTGTCCGGCGTCACCGAGCCGGACAAGTCTGACGACAGCTTAAATGGGGGCCGGCGATAGATTTTCGGGATCATGTGCTCAGGGCGCAGACGGTGCGTTGTTACTTCCGGCGCGGGCCGTCCTAAGGGGCTTGCAATCATTATCGCTGCATTTGTATTCTGGTTGAGTATTAACTGCATGATATATTTCTAGGCGATCGGCGGGGCCTGCCGCGATGTGTCTGAATTCACTGAAGATTACTCGATTGTTCGCGGCCGTCGCTTGCCTTGTCACTGGATGCGCAATCGCGCGTGCGGACTGCTCAAGCGAGACGGATCCGGAGATCAAGGCTCAGTGTGATCAGGCAGAGGTCGACAGGAGCCGGACAAAGGAGAGGTTGAATTCGGGAGTTCCTCCCCCGGTCAGGCCACCATCTGGGCCTGCCCCCAACCAGGTACAGCAGTTTCCGCCAATCGCGCCGCAGCCGACCCCGTCGACGTCCGCGAATGCAGCGTCGACGCCAGCTCCGTCTCAACCTCCATTGCCGACACCCTCGGTCGATCTCGATGTGCTGACTCAGCAGGCCTGCGGGGTGAGACTGCGTACGTCCGGTGCGCCCGGTGAACGCGATACGATTATTGTATCTGCCCAGCGCCGAGGGGCGCTCGAAGAGGCGCTCCGTGGTGGACTTCAATCGCAAGTGCAACTCGAAACGCTCGATATGGACGCTTGCTTCAAGGCGATGGGGAGCGACTACGTTCTCGTGTCTCCACCGGGGAGCGGCGACGGGGTCTCGATCGTGATTGGAGGAGAGCCGTCCGGTCTCAGCCGCTGGCTCGCGGGCGCCGATGCGGTCAATGGGCGTGTGCGACTGGCGCCGGAAGCAGATTGTGCGGCCTTGCTCGATCAGATCCGTCCAATGAGCAACACGGCCGCTGTGTGGGTCGAGCAAGAGCGAGGGCTGAGCCGTTGCGAGCGCGACGTCGAGGGCACGGTTCATCTCGATCCGAACAAGGTCGATGGCTACGGCGGCACGATCGTTCTCAAGGTTCGGCGAAGCTAGAGCATATAGGCGAAATTGATGGCAGCGAAATCGAAGCGTCCCCTTCTTATTAAATCGCCTATTCTTATGATGGCAGCCCTCATTATGCTGGGAACGTCTCTCTTACCAGCGCACCTCGCGTTCGCACAAACGTCCTCTAACACCACCCTGGCCGATCTAAGGACAGCAAAGCTTTCCGCGGAGGAAGCGCCGCGCGTGTTGAAGTCAGGCAATCAGTTCAAGCCCCTCAGCGCTAGGCTATCGCGGACGTTGGAGTACTTTCAGGTCGCCAAAGGACTGGGAGGAGTTCCGCTGAACGCAATGATCCTCAGGAGCTGCTGGTGGAATGATCCGCTCGCGACACGAATCGATATGAAATGTAGCAATGATCAATCTGAAAAGCGGGATTCAGTGATTCCTGTTCTCGTCCTCGGCAGCACCTCCCCGCAAACCCCTCAGCTGGAGCTGATTCCGACGGTCGGCAGTTATTCAGGTGCGATTTCATTAAATCAATATGCAGTGGAAGTCGATGGTAATCCTGCGGAATCCTTTTGGATCAAGCTCTCAATAGATACCGAAACAATTCGTAGGAGGAACATTCCGCCCGTGGCACTGGTTGTTTGTACTTCGCGGTGCAGCGGAAACTCCTCGCTACTTGAGTTAACGGGCGGGCAATTGCCACCATCTGGCATACTTCAGCAAACGGCTCGATCGCAGGAGATGAGTCCCCGACTTCGTGAGTCGCGGCCGCCCGGCGTTTCTGACGCCGTTCCGGGCTCAACCAGTCAGTCAGCTGGGGGCTCAACTATATCAGCCCCATCGAGCAGCAGCGTTCAAGAGTTAGGACAGAGACGCAGCGCAGCGGCGGTGAGAAGCGGAGCTCTGACAGGCGCGCGTCCAAGCCAAGTAGATATCGAGATTTCGATCGATGGAGTACCCGCCGATTACGATGAGCCAAAGCTAAAGCGCTTGTTGATCAGCGCGGTGGATGGCGCCGTAAACGCGACGGATATTTTAGGCATAGAGATTGTTGGTCGATCAGGAGATGCGACACGCGCGAGTAGGTTATCGATAACGCCGGAGGCCAGGGACTTAATTAGAATTGCGGGTAAGCCCATCGATTGTGGCTCGGGGGTGTGTACATCAAAGGTGACACTGCGAACGTGGTATCTCGATGCGAGCGCGATTGGCCTAAGCGAGCGGCTTCAATTTGCGAGCGGTGCAATTATAGCAAGCGCAGGAGGATGGTCTAAACTCTTTCAACGCCTGGGCGTTGACGATAAGTACCTGCCAGAATTGTCCGTGGTTGGTCGGTCGCGGCTCTATCGTCTTTATCTGCCGGACGCCGCGATACTTCGTGTCAATATTCTTCCGAGTCAGAAGAATGACCAAGCGCCAAGCATCATTACGCCGAGCATGCCGCAAAAAAGAGGCATGAAGCTGGTCAAACGGTCAGATAGTAGGTATGCTCTCGAGCAGGCTGACGATGTTGATGCTCCCATTGATGGAGAGTTGGTCGCTACGAACCCCTCCGTAGCATCGAGCCAATCGCCTGTCGCGGCTCAAAGCGTGGCAGTGCAATCCGCTATCATGGCCCATTTCGTGATCAGGCCAGATGCTTCAGGGGGGCAGGATCCGCAACGATCGGCGCAACGGTTGTTAGAGCTCGTTCGCAAGAGCAAGGCGTTTGTCATCTTGGGCGATACAAAGCTGGCAAGCAAGAGCGATAGGCCAGAATTAACGAAATCGAAAGACGGGGTCGTCGCCTGGTCGGGCGACATAACCGGCTCGGCTGGAGAGTTGGTGTTTGAGCCGCCTCTTGCGGGAGTGCGGTTTGTGTCCGCTCAGGTGCGGACGACGGCGGAGACGGCTAGCTCACTTGTCGACAGGCAGCGGATAAATGCTCGTGACCAGGTAAATGAGAAGATTGCAAAGATCGAAGATGCCTACAGATTTGATAGCTGGGTCATTCAGATCGAGCCGTTTGCAAGGATTTATCTTGACCGGCCAGATACGTCGAATAACGAGTGCGAATTTCTTCTCGTATCTCCTGGTGGAATGCAGGAAGGCATTCCTCTCCTTTCGACGACTCTTGGCGGCAAGCGCGTCCTCCGGTCTTCAGTCCTGCAAAGTGCAAAGCTCAACGTAGAGTCAGGACTTCAGTTCGTTGTACGTCCGTTTAGTGGTGCCGCCAATTGCGCTCCGTCGCGTAGCGACCTTGTTCCTTTCAATCCGACGGAGGGCTGGAGCCTTGTTCCTGAAATCGTACCAAGCTTAGGTGAGATCGGGGTCCTAACGAAAAAAGTGCCGATAAGAATGCGCGGGCGGTGGCTGCTCGGTCTGTACGCGCCTCAGGATATTGGGGTTACGGCAGGCAGCGCAAATCTCGTCGAGGACACGAAGGACCAGATCTTTCGTCATCTCACGACGTTTTTGGACAAGGCGCGCGACCAATATTTTCCCAGTAGCAGCGCCATGAACATGGCTGTGGGCTATGATCTGGCAGCGATGAGTTCGGTGGAGCCCCTGACGTACGGATTTCCCGAATCCGCAGTGATCACCGGGCAGTTCCGCAACCCCAAGCCCGCCTCTCAATCGGTCAGGCTGGATCGGGAGGGTGATCGGCGATATTCGGCGTTTATCGATACGGCCAGCACGGCATCTGCTCCGACATTCGAGGCCGTCGGAAGAATGATCCAGCGCTACTCCAAGCTGTTCGACCTGTCCGACGAGCGCTCGTCGGTCGCGATCTATGTCGGTGCTGGCAGCCCGACCTCACGATCATGCCCCGAATGGAAGGAGATGACAGAAGGTGTCGCGCGGATGTCGGGGAAGCCGATCGTCTTCGGTATCATCTTTGCCCATGTGTCGTCGCTGCGCATTCAGAACGATCTCGGGCCCGGCACACGAGAGGAAATCCTCGCAACGAGAACCAAGGCTTATTCGTGCGGAGGCGTCAATCAGTCGACGGTTCTGTTCGTTCCGTTTCCCGATCTGCTGGATCGCGATCCGGCGACGGTGCTTGAAGCCGCATTCGCGAAGGTAGGGACGTGGGTGGCTCAGCAGAGCAATTGAAACGGGGAGCGGGCTCGCAAAGTGGTCATGATCGTAAGAACACATCTACTTGTCGGTTTGTTTTCAGCATTGGTTCTGACCACACGTCTGTTGCCGTCTGCGCAAGCGCAAGAGCGACCGCCGGTCAATGAAGCCGGGGCGTGTCCAGACCAGGCCACGCTCGAACGGCTCAATCCTGCGCTAGCAAGCGGTTCGGCCGTCGACTTGCAGAAGCGCATCGGCAGTCCAGCGCGCGCGAACATTCCTCTCTACCGCTCTCCTGCGCTGGCAGATCCGAAGGTGCAAACCACCCCGCTGGGGTATGACGACGATGTCGAGGTTCTGCTCGGGACCGTCCTCGGACAGGACGGCCCGGCGCTCGTCCGGCGCTCGCGCGATCGCATTTGCGGCTGGTTGAACGCCAGGGAAATCCAACAGAGCTCCGAGCCGCTCTTGTTGATCCAGGTCCCCGGCTTTAACGCGGAACTGGATCGCCGAAAGCTTCCGAACGAACTGAGAGCACGTATCATCGTCAAGAACAGGCTCGATCGCAACACCGGCTACGGGCAGCGCGCGCCGCTATTCCAGGCGCCATTTGACGGACCCGAGCCGTCAGAAGCAGAACGCCGCGGCAGCCTCGGCTATTTTGAAGTCCTCTCCGTGTTCGAAGTGCGCCGGGCCAACGGCAACCGCTGCCGGATCTTCAATGAGGAAGGCTGTTTCCTGCGTGTCGGATCGGCCAGTCAGGTCAGAGGGAGCGTCGTGACGCGCACGAATGGATGGGTGCTGGGCAAGGACGTCGAGATATGGCCGTCGGCCCTCGCGGTCTATTACGGACGAGGCAAACAGGGCATCAAGATCCACAAGACCGAGCCCTCAGCACGGATCGGTACACCTTTCGCTGACCGCGGTGCAGTACTTGACCCTCTGGCGTTTCAGCCCGAAGGCGCATTCCAGGAACCGAAGGATGTCAACGTCATTCGCTTTCCCGTCATCAGGGGAACGCCGTATGGTGCCACGATCCCGCCGCGGCCCGGCGCCGACCCCCCATCCTACGTCTACGAGGTCGTCTTCAGCGGACAAGCCTGCATCGAAGGTAACCAGGGTTGTATACCTGAACCTCAGGTCAAGCAGGAAGTTGCCCGTTTGGGTCTGACGGTCAAAAGGGCCAGTAACATTGACGTGCTGTTTGTCGTCGATGCGACTGAAAGCATGGGTCCCTACTTCAAAGCCGTCGTGGCTGCCATTCGTGCCCGGGTCAATCAGGTTGCGGCGAAAGGCGATCTGCAGCTGAGATATTCGATCGCTTTGTATGGTGACTACAACGAGAAGGTCAATGGTGGCCTGGATTTCTATGCGATACCGTTCAGCCAAGCGAACGACTTGACGGGCCTCGACCGGCTGCAGTCTGCCGGCAGCTTTGAGGACATCCATAAGGACAAGCCGGAAGCGCCTTTCGCCGCCTTGGAGCGGGCTATCGCCACGGCAAACTGGACGTCTGAAGGATCGCAGCGGTTGGTGATATGGATTGGAGACCATGGCAACCGTAAGCTAGGCACGCACCGAACCAACGGCGGCTTCGACGTCACAGAGGAGCGATCCGCTAACCACGTGACAGCGGCAATCAAGAACATCGACGATCGCTTTCGGAATTTGGCTGTCAATCAAGGTACGCTGGCCAGCGGCGCTGCGGGAAGCAAGACCCGATTCGTTGCCCTTCAGGTGCTCGGTGGCGGGGGCCGTGCCGCAACGCAGGACGATTATTTCAAGAAGTTTCGCGAGGATGCCGATGCAATCAGTAGTGCATTGGGGGAGCGCGTCTTCAAGACCATTCCCGCGGCGAGCAACATGAATGTCCAGGCGGAAGTCGATGCGTTGGCACAGAAAATCGGCGATCAGATCCTGCAGAACATCGATGCCACTGCCGCAGTCCGCGACGCGGTGGCCGGGGCGCTTTCGGGCGACATGTCGAAGCTCCAGTCAGGTGGCGCTCCGCCGGCGCTGCTCGCACGTGACTTTCTGACGCAGATGGGGTTCTCGCCGGAAAAGTTGGCAGAGCTTGGCCGACGTATCCAGTTAGTACGCAATGGGTTCGTGTACCAAAGCGGTGGGCGTGATCCCGATCTGCGTTATTGGCTGGGTGTGCGGCGGCCCGAGTTCAACGACATCCGGTCGCGAGCGACCGCCTTGTGCGAGAATCTGAGATATAGCGACCGGATCGGCTATGTGGAAGAATCGATTGAAAAGCTCATCAAGTCCGTGACCTTCTCAGATCGGCGACCCAACGAGACGATGAAGGAGTTCTATGCGCGCATCTTCAGTGTGCCCGCGGAACGAATATCGACCATGCTTGAAGGAACGCCGGAAGAGTTCTTGCGGAGGTGGCGGGGAGACCGAACGGCGACAGCGATGACCACAACGGAAACTGCGGCCCAATTCCAGAATCGCGTGCTGTCGGGTGTCTGCCGCAGCGCCTTCCTGCTTTCGATGGTCGGCAACAATCAAGCCGTCGAAAATCCCGGACAGGACATCATCTTCAGCAACAATCAGGCACAGGTGAGACCGACAGTTTCGCCCAAAGCATTCGACTGGCGCTGGATCTCGTCCGACGCGCGATCGGAGTGGTTCTTCGTGCCATTGGAATATCTTCCATGAGGGATCAAGTTGCGTTGATTCGGGCGAAGAATCTGAGGCGGATCTATCCCCCTTCCATTGTCGGAGGCGAACCGCTCGACATGAAGTTTCCGGACGTGGATCTGCTGGCCGGCCGCCGCATCGCGCTACTAGGCATCTCTGGGTCCGGAAAATCGACGTTTCTGAACCTGATTGCGGGCCTCGACGCGCCGTTTTCCGGTAGGAGCCGCCCGGCTTCGATCACCTATTCCTTTTCCGACGGAACGACCGCCGATATGGCCGACCGAAAAAAGGCATTTCCCCGCCATCGGCTGGGATTTGTCTTTCAGGAAGGGCATTTGATTACTGACGCCTCAGCCGGTATCAATGCCGCGCTTCCCGGACTTCTCAACGGCATTCAACACTCCGACGAAGACGTCGTCAGTAGCTTGGATGCGATGGGCTTGCCCGCCGGAGCCGCGGGTCGGGAGGCATGGCGACTATCTGGTGGACAGAAGCAGCGAGTCGCTATCCTGCGTGCACTATTCCATCAGCCGCAGGTCATCTTTGCCGACGAGCCGACCAGCAGCCTCGATAAACGGACTGCGGCCGCGATCATGCGGGTCTTGGCTGATTATCAGGAGGCCGATCCTCTGCGCACGCTGTTTTGGGCGACGCACGACCTTCAACTCGCTGCAGAGTTCGCCAGCGACTTCCTGGTGGTACGTAAACGGCCAGGCCAGGAGATCGAGCTCGAGGGGCCATTCCCCAATCCTGGTCTTGAGCAATGGCGGGAGGTCGAGGAGAAAGTTTACGACGGCATTGTCGTCTCGGGTGTGAAGCAAGGCCTGCGTGTTTCGAAGGCGACCAAGACAAAAGACGAAGTGCGCTATACCCAGGCCAAGGTCGGCGGCTCCCTGACGTTTTCGTTGCGGCAGGCGACCAGCAGCCTTTTTCAGCTTGGAGCTTTCGGGCGATGGATGTCGAGCATCGAAAGCCGGCCGCCACCAATGCTGACGGGGCTCTTGAGTCTGATACGGCTCTACGGACGCTTTTCAGATCGTGCCGAAGCCTACGCCATTTTGCTCGCAGTCCTGATGACGAGCTTCATTCTGATCGGCTTGAATACCATGTCCTTCTACAGGAAGCAGGCCATGTCAGATCCCACAGCCTGCCATGTCGTATCGTCCGCTCCCAACATGAAGATCGGCGACAGCGCATCCGCTGTCGAGCTGACGCCGGATTTGATTACGAATTTCAACCAAGAAGCAACGTGGCGAAGTCCTCAGCTCGACGAGCCCTGGTGGCGGAGCGCATTTCCAGTTTTATTCAGGGAGCCGGCCGCCGCCTCGACAAACCCTTGCGGGCGCGCTCGGGATCTCGTTTTTGGTCGGAACATTCAGTATGTTTCATTGCGGTTCGAGCGGAACGGAACGTGCGATGCCAGCCCAATTTCGGCGCCTAAGGCTCTGATCGCAAGTTTGGCTGAACCCGCCATGCTGGAGAGCAAGGTTGCAGTGAGCGGCCAGGGAATCCCGCGTCGACTTGGAGATCTCATTCCCCAGGGACAGAGCATGCGCAAGCTTGTGACGCTTCCGCTGACCGGAGACGAAATCTTCATCACGGAGGGGTTGCGCGAGCAGTTGACGAACGCCCATCGTGACTTGCCAAGCAACGTCACGACACTGCCGCTTTGCATGGTCGATGGTGATGACGAGCGGCGTGTGCGTATTGGCGGGATCGTGAGCGATCTGCCGCAACCGCGCGGAGAGCCGTTCGCAATGCTGGTTCCGCACGGCTCGCCCCTGCTGGGACCGAGCGAAAGTTACGAGCAGGCGGTGTTCTATACCGACCCCGAGCGCGCGGGGATCTTGAAGGAATTCCTCGAAAGGAAGAAGTTCGCATTCTCTCGCGAAGATATTGACAAGATGATAGCGGCAAGCAACCGGTTTTCGGCAATCGGCCAGTTGATATTCATCGTGGGAGGTATCGTGCTTGTCTCGATCGTCTTCTTCCTGCGGACCTCAATTCAGGTCTTCTTGGAGAAGAACGCTCGGCCGAATGCGGTACTCCGTGCCTATGGGCTCACTTGGCGAAGCTTGGTACGACAGATTTTCTGGCGGCTTGGAGCTGTTTCCATCTTCGCATCGGCGATACTCGCAGTTGTCGGTGCAGCCTTGAGCTTTGGGTGCTACGTTCTGTTCCAGAACATCGGGCTTCCTCTGCCGTCAGTGACAGAGGTGACCGTCGTGGCCGGTATTTCGATCGTATTTACGTTGTTTGTAGTCACGGTGGTCGTGTGGCTGTCGGTCTGGTTGTGGTGGCGGCAGCATGAGAGCATTGCTCAGGAGCTGAACTAGCGGTCCCTCTCTTCCCTGCGGTCCCTTCATCCATGGATGTCACAGATCTCATTGGAAAATCCAGTCACGATCATCCACCTGCGGCAAAAGCCCCGGGGAGCGCGATCCCCTTCGCCTCGGCGTTCACTGCGGTATGGCGTCCGCAATCTGCGGCCTTGCTGGGGGGAGTACTCTTCGGCCTGATGGCGGCAGCCTCCGTGCCTGTGGGGTTGACCTATCTGGCGAACAATGGCGAGCCGGTAGTCGCGCTGCGCCAGCCGAACATTGAGGCTTTCGTCGGCGACATTGTCGTGCTCGACGCCTCGCCATCCAGTGTTCCGCTGCAATCTAATGCGCTGCTGCGTTTCGAATGGATGGATTCGGACGGCCATTTGCTCTTACCTGCAAACGTCGATCCGACGAGTGAGCAGGCCAGGACATTGACGGTATTCGGTGCGAGTCCCGGAGAGCGGCGCATAAGGGTGCACGTCACCAATGCGTCTCGCTGTCACTATCTCGGCAAGCTCGGTTTGCCGCAATTGTCCTGCGAAAAAAGCGCCGAGGCGGAGGCGCGCATCGCATTTGGCTCAGTGACTGACCGCGGGCCCGAGGTCATCACACTCGATGGCCCGCGGACGTTGGGAGGAAGCGATCGCGGGCCGGCCGGCCGCCTGAGATTGCCGAAGCAGATTGTTACCAATGGATACGATTTGCAGATTCGAGAGACGGGAAGCATTGAGACGTGGCCGGGCGGCACTCTCATCGTCGCGTTTGCAGACCGCTTGCCGCGTGCGCAGGGCGGCATGACGGGGACAAAGGCCTCGCAACCGGGTCAGCAGGGCAATGATGGCGGCGCGGGAAAGGCTGGTTCATCTGGTCACGATGCAGGGTCGATTACGATAGAGGCAAAGTCGATCGCGGGATTGCTGACGATCGAAAACGCCGGGCAAGCCGGCGCTGCCGGGGGTGTCGGTGGTCTTGGTGGGCAGGGCAGCAACGGAGCGAACGGAGCCAGCGCCGAAATCGGCAGCCCCGGCAATTGTACGAAACCTCCTGAGAACGGCCTGCCAGGCGGCAATGGCGGCAACGGCGGAGTGGGCGGTTCAGGGGGCCGTGGAGGGAATGGAGGCCAAGTCAAGATCAACCTGAGCGAAGACATCGGTTCGCTCGGCCGATTGAAAGTATCCGCTCAGGGGGGCGCGGGAGGGAGCGGCGGCATCGGCGGCTTCTACGGCTATGGCGGAGGTGGCGGACATCCGGGCAGCACACTCCCGCCCTGCGGATCGGCGCAGGCCGGTCCCGCTGGCCGCGCCGGATCGCGGGGGGCGACGGGGAGCGTTGGTGCAAATGGCGCCGCAGGCGCGATCGAATTACGGGCCGGTAGCTTTTCGGTGTCTCGCGGTCCAGGCCAGGACATGGATCAGCCGCTCGGCATTCCCTGACCGGATTGTGGACTCTTCGGTGTTTGAGCTTATTGGCGTGGACGTTCAATCGCGCCCTCGCAATCACTCTTGGATTGCTGACTGAGGGCATCTTTGAGCAGCGGAACGAGGTTGATGCTGCGACCGCCTCGCCTCACGAAGCCTCCGGTCTCTCTGGCGACACAAGCAATGTCGGTCCAACCTGCAATGTCGACTACATTGATGACGATACCGGGGCGCTCCTTCTTGATCTCCCTTGCGGCTGCGCACGGATCGCCGTGACAACTCTCCGCTCCATCAGTGACGAGAGTGATGTTTCCATTGGAACGGCCGTCGGTTCCTGGAGGAACGAGCTGCGCCGCGCGCCGCAGAGAGTCTGCGATCGGCGTGCCCGCCTTCGGCGCCAACGTACGGATCAAGTTGACGCCATCTGCGCCGGAGCCGCTCTGGATCGAATTACAGCCGTCGAAAGTCACGACATGCGCAGACCCTCGCGAAGCGGCGATCGTTTCCAGGATTGCAGCCCTGGCGATATCGATGCGGCGTCCGTCCGCGCCGGATATCGCCTGATTGTATTCCTCGTTGATGGTGGCGTCACCCCGCTGTTGACGGTCGTGCAGGTCCTTGTCACGCGCCGGGTCGATGTCATAAGGTAAGAGCATGCTGCGTGAGCCGTCGAGAACGATCACCGCAGCGGACTGCTCGGCGCGTGGTCCGATGCAGGCCTGCTGGAATGCCGCCTCCCCGCCGCGAAGGGAGGGGGATGCGTCGCTCTTCCGAGGCATCGGCGATGGCGCGAGAGGCTGGCGAAGATCAGGGAGGCGGGCTCCTTCGGCTCGACATTGCGGCCGCTCTCCTACCTGTCGCTCGAGTTCCTGAACGCGGCGGAACAGTCCGTCGAGTTCACTTGCGGCTGAATCCGGGCGCATCGCCGAGCGCCTCGGACAAAACGCCTCCTGAACACCCCAGAAGCTCATGCCGCAGGCGGTCAGAAGCAGCCACCCCGAGGCGAGGAGGAGTCCAACCAGCATGCTCCAGAAAGCCGCCGCAACGATCCTGGAAACGGTCGTTGCACCGTGTAAGGCTCTGTCAGGTGCAGCCATTACTTGCCGCTCCGCGGTTCGATGCAGACAGCGTTGCATCGGCTTGTATGTGTCTGCAGAGCGCGGCCTTCAGTTGACGGGCTTCGGCGCTGTTGGCCCGCTCTGCCCTGCCGTATGAATCCAGTGCCAGAGCGACGTCGGGGCTCAAGCGCACTCCCTGCCACGCGTCTCGTATGGGATCTGCCGTTTTGCCGAACCAAAGCAGCGCCGGCACGAAGTTCAACTCCGCCGCCCGATGCAGCGCCTGCAGCCCGAGTTCGCGCCCCGGCGCCCGGCTGGTGCGCAACCGTAGGCCGACTTGATAGATTTGTTCCGCTTTTTCCGCGGTGCCGGGGAGCAGTCGTTGCGCCTCGGCTACGTCGCTCGCGATATTGTCGACGAAGGCCGCAGGTGCGCTCAGTGAGCTTGGCGACATGTACGCGTAACCTATGCCGTACCCGATGGCCAGTCCTGCGATGGCCCAGAGAACGATGCCAAGCCGTTTGAACGGGGACAAATGGGAAGTGACCTCCGGACCTGGACTAGGTGAAGCTTGACCCTGGTCGAGCTCAACAACCTTGTTGGCCTCTGGAAATTCTCCGGTCGCCGGCAGAGGTGGCTTGGGCGAGGGATCATCGACTGTTACCACCGGAAGATGCAGCGGATCGTCGGAAACTGGATTAATCGGACGCGCGACGCCGGAAGGCGATACGTCATCCGGCCATGTTGTCTGGCCGGAATAGCCAGCGAGCGGAATACGCAGCTCGAGGAGTTCGTCCTCCCAGATGTGATCGACCACGGACGGGCCGACCAGCATTCGCGAGCCGAGTATGGTACCGCTCAGTTCGATCGGCTTCCACTCATATGGAGCGGCCTGCCAACCGATCGCTCCAAGATAGTTCTTGTTCACCCGGTTGGGGGCGGAAATCGTAAAGACGACGCCGGTCGGCAGAGCAGCCTCGATCTCGATCCAGGCATATCCCGGGCCGCGCTCGTGGTTGGGATAGATTCGCAGGGGCATGGCAGCAACTATCCGAAGTATCCGATGAGCTTCAGGATGGCACCGAGCCGGTCGTTCTGCTTGGCGTTGGCGGGGTCGAGGCCTGCCGCATTGCGGGCGTTTTCGATGAACAGGGCGTGGAGCGCGTGCGTCCAGTCGGCAATGAATTGGGCACGATATTGTCGCGGCTCTTCCCTGATGTCATCGATCGTGTGGGTGACGCGCCGTTCCTGAAAGATCGGGGTCTTCGCGGTGATCCAATCCACCAACGGGCGCTGCGTCTCCGGCATTCGATCGAAGCCAAAACTGGCTACGAACTGATTGAGCCGGTGTTCGATGATGACGCTCGCCTTTGCCAACCGCTCCTCCAGTCGCTCTACGAATTTGAGTGCTTCGATATCGCGCAGGATTTCCTGCGACAGGCGCCGGTTGACTGCAGTCTTGATGATCTCGCCGACGATTTCTCTGATCGTTGCGGTAGGCACCAGCACGTCGGCAGCGAATAATTCGTCGCTGGCTACCGCATCAAGATGCTTGAACCATGCGCGCATCGCGATTCGTGCGAGATATTCCGGGCTGGATCGGGATTCCAAGGAGAGGCTCGGATTCGATTCGGGCCGAGATGGGGGTGCAGTTGTTATCGGTCCACCGGGGCGTGGAATACCGCCGCCGGGCCTCGGAATTCCACTGCGAGCGTTGGTATTGCTGATTGTAGCGCCGGCAGCGCTGGCCCCGACGTCGTTGTCGCTCGGCCGCCGAATCAGGAATTCCGAAAGCCGATCGGCCAAGTCGGCTCCATCCAGCATCAATCCTTGCAGCAGCATGCCGAACCGATGATTGTCTATCGATTCGTCCAGTGCGTCCCGCGTCTTGTGCGCCATCTGCTCGCGAGCTTCCACGCGCTTAGCCGCATCTGTCGAGGTGTAAAACTGTCCGAGCGTGCTGATCGTGCGTTGGCGCAGCCGCTCGAGGCGATCTTCGATTTGACGTGGCTTGATGTCGGGCCTGCAGACCGCTGCGAGATGCTTGGCGATGTAGGTCGCTCCGCCGTCGTTTAGACCCATCAACTCGTCGAATGCTCGTTCGGGGTTGACAAAATGATGGCGAACAAGTTCCACGGAAGCGAAGGCGGAGCGAAGATCCCGAATGAAGCTCTCCTGCTCCGGCCGGATTGCCTTCTCGCGGTCGCCTTCAAAGACGAAAATGGATCCGCTCGCCTCTCTCACGCTCGGGTTTCGCATCAGGAAGCTGTTGGTGAAGGGAGCATCTCCTGCCCATCGTTGGACCCAGGACTCCGGCGAACGACCGAAAGGCTCGATCAGAGAGGCCTTGATTCGTCCGTCGAACTTCCGGTCAAGGCCAAGGCTGCTGTCGCTCTCCTTTCTTCCGAAATGAATGTCGAACATTGTGAAGATAAAGAACAGCAAGGTCGGCTTTCCAAGGCGATCCTGCGGCCGGGCACCATGGGTCGTCGATATCCAATTCGAGATGACTTCGGGTAGCTTCTTCACGTCCATATTGCTCGGCTTGGCGCACAGCAGCATCGCGCTGACGGCCTGTTCAGCCATGTAGCGCTGAAACAAATACTCGACTTTCCCTCGCAGAAGCATTTCTTGGATGGTTTTGGCACGGTTGCGGGAAAGGTGATGAGCAAGGCCTGTATGTTGAAGTCCATCGGACTCATCGTTTTCGACCGGAGGTTCAAGTCCCCGCCCGCGATAGCCTGGAAAATCGAGCAGATCGGTATGATCGAAAAAGTCCCACGGCTTGTCGGACAGCTTGAAGCGAATCTCGGCGGTGAGGGCTGCGATGACGGACCGGTCCAGCTCGATCGTCTTGCCGTCCGGGCGAGCGATTGCGATCCGGGGAGCGTTGCTGTCGCCGAGGTACCGTAGGCTTTCCGCATCGAGGATACTCAAAGGCTCCCGCTTTGTGGCATCGATCGCGTCAAGCGGGCAGAACGCGTGGGAGGAAAATTTCAGGTGGCTCAGTGCGCCGATTAGTTTTTCGAACAGCTCGGTCAGCGCTTGGTGCCTGCCCCATAGGATCGACCAGAAGCGTGCGGCCTGTGGGACAGACAGCCGACCAGCGATAGGCGCCGCCTCCGGCCACAGGTTAGACAAGTTCTTTGTGAGCTGCGATTCCATCAAATTCAGTTCGAGATATTCGCCAATATCCCAAACGTCGTCCTGCGAAATGCCGCTGGCGGCTTCAGCGCTGTTGGCGTGTGCTCGGAACTGATCGATATGCGCGCGTAGGTCCTCGACGCTCGGCCAGCTTTCATAGCGAGCTGGATTACCTTCGTATATGTAGGAGTTCGCGAGAATTTTGACGAGATCGGCAGGTGAGAGCAGGCGAATCGATACCGGAAACTCTTGCAGCGACGGAACGTCGCGAACCGTAAAACGCGACACGAGGCCGGTTGCCTCCTTACCACTATCTGGGTTTATCTTCTTGATGTAGTTGAGCGTCCGTCCGCCGAAATCCACCTGCAGCGTATCGCCCGTACGGGCAAGAACGGAAATGAGGTGCGATTTTCCGACCTGACTCGGGCCGAATACCGCAACGGCCATCGGCTCCGCGGTTGCCTCGAGAAGCTTGCGTGCCTGCAGTCGCGATCGACGAAGCTCGCGTTGGACGAGTTCGCCACGCTCGCCGATCAGCTTGGCGTTCTCGGCATCGGTCGCCCAGCCGATGGCCTCGTCGATGCCATCGGCGACGGATTGAACCCTTGGGACCAGGTCCTGTTGCTCTGTGAAATGCGCCATTAACGTCTCATGGAGGTTTTAGTATTCCAGTGTCGAGCCAATGCGTTTCGGTATCGATCGTCCGGAAGCCGAGGGTGACTCTGCTGATGATGTTGCGTGCCAGCTTGTCCTCGGCCTGAGTGACGGCAATCTGCTCTTTGCTGGCTTCGCTCTCCAGCTTTTTAGCAAAACTGTCGTCGGGATCGACGTCATCGAGCCGTCGTGTCAGCGTAATCGTCGCCGGCAATTGAGCTTGTCCACCTCGCGTATCGACCGAAAGCAGATACAAGGGAGCGGTGACCCAACGCTCGTACGGCAACTGTCGCGATCCAATCGCCCGTGGACCGTAATGCTCGCATTCCTTGTCCGCCTCCATGGGAGGCGGGGGCTCGAACAGCACGTTTTCCCTACTCATCTTACCTTCCTGCGACAGGAAGCCGAGGTAGCGCGCAGTCGAGCGCATTTGTATCTCGTCGGACTTGTGGAAGAAGTCCTCCAGGCTGTCCTGTGCGTAGGTGCACAGCAGCGCTCCCACCACAACGGCCGTCTTCGGGTCCGATATCCGCCCGCTTTCGGTGGCCCCGAACGGAAACCAAGTGCCGGGCCTGTAATTATGCAGTGCAACGATCTTGTTCGGACTGACCGAAAATTGATCGGCGAGCATTTCCGTGACGGCGGGCATGCGCGCCGGACGACCCGAGAGAATGAGCAAGTCGACGTCGAAATGGTCGAGAGCCTCGCCGAGAACCTCGAAAACGTCGTTGAGCGAGTCGCGGACGGCATCCCGTATCGCGGTGTGGTCGATCGGGATCTGTGTCTTGGCCAATGAGAAATCGATCGCGCCCGCACTTGCGGCACGTTCTTCAATGTAACGAGATACTTCGGCGAGGTTTGCCGCAACGCTCTCGTCTCGAACGAGCTCGCCGAAGGAGCGCGTTTCGATGCGATTATACATGCCGGGAGCCGCCTTCTCATGCTCATGGATCAGACCAAGCGCAGCCGGAACGACCGCTTCAAGCGTTAGTTTCCATCGGCTGTGCCGTTCCTCGGCGGACATGAATTCATCAAAGCAGCCCTTTACGACCGTACGGGCCCGGGTCAGGTCGAGGCCGCAATTGACGAGGTCATGCTGGATGGCGGGGAGGACGATACGTTCGGCGACCAGTTTTAGGATATCGTCGCCGGCAATGCGAACGCCCTCGCGAAAATCCTGCCGCGGTTGCAGGCCCCGATCGCCGACCGCCGTATAAGTGATGATCATCAGGTCGGTGGTGCCGCCCCCGATGTCGATGCTTGCCACCCGTAACGAAGGCACCGGCGGGCCGCTGGGAATTGCAGCCGTGGGACGGGGGCGACCGATCAGCTTGATGAAAGGGTCGACATTGCCGGCAAATTTCCGAGCGATCTCGCCGTACAGCCAAACGAGTTGTACGCATGTCGCCTCATCCCAGCGCACTTCGACTTGCGGCGGGGTGATGCCGACCGGCGGCGACTTGCTCCAGTCCATCATATCCCATAGCAGCGACAGAGCACTTTCGGCGCGTGCGCGCATGATGCGCTGTTCGCGTACCGGTGTCGCAGTCGGTAGGGTCAGGATGATCCGTCGCAGGCGGCGCGGCAGGTTCTTTTCGCCGCGTTTGGCACGCACCTCCGGGTCATTGATCATCACCCATGCTTGCCAGATCACTTCCAGTAGCATGAAGGTGTAAAAGGACGATCGCGAAAATGACAAGCGAGGCCCGGTCTTCTCGATATCGTCGATGTTCTTTCGGCCGTAGAGCGACTTGAATATCTTGGGGTCCTTGCGAACCTTCGACAGCACGTCGCCGTTCTGGTTTACCCACCGCCTGAGTCGCCGCTCAACCAGCGGACCAACGCCGCCCTCGAAGTAGCTGTGCGCCGGGAAACGCCACTCCTGCTGTACGGCGTCCATGTCCCACAAGTAGCGCTTGGGACTCGACATGCCGCCGGTCTCGCGGCCGGTGGCGCCTTCGGCGCGAACGCGCGCGGCCTCCGGGCCGACTCGCACGATGCTTGGCCACAGGAACGCGGTACTGCGTCCGGACATGCGCGAAATGCCTTCGCTGCCGAAATTTGCTGCCGACAGTTCGACATGACTCTCGAACGGCTCAGTGTAGATCCGTTCGGGCCGTGACAGGTCACGGATGCGCACGGGTCGGCAATTGTTGAGGTCGACCTTCTTTTGGTTCGGAAAGCGTTCGACGACGATACCGCAAGACCGGCTGTTGCCGACGTCAAGCACGAAATCCACATCGACCATTCGGGTCGAAGGGTCGCTCTCGTTGACGCGATCAGAAATCGTGTCGATGAACGACAGTCGTGGCGGGTTTGCGAATTCGGCGAGCAGGTCGACGAAGGTGTACCATCGCGCGGCATGCTCATGAACATGTTGCAGACGTGGATTCCGGCGATTCGGATTGGCTTCGGTGCTGGCCCGCTTGAACTCGAGGAAAAGCTCCTCGAGCCACTTGTCGACCCACAGTTGGGGGTCGTCGAGCTTCTGCGCCAGCGCGGCGTTACGATTTCCTTGAACGAACCAGCCCATTCTGGCCATGTCCGACACCAGCCGGAACATGCGCTGACCCTCGACATCCTTGGCGAGAGGCACGGTATATGGGCCGTATGCAGGTCCATCCTGTGGATCGGGTCGTCGGATCTCGGTATCGACCGCGAAGATCACGCGATGGGTATAGTTGCGATCCTGCGCTGTCGAGATTTCCGGAATGATGCGAACCCTGACCCAGTTGGTTGGCCCAGCGTCATAGGCTTCGCCGCCGCCGGGCGTACGTCCGTCCCTGATCCGCAGATAGGGCAGGGGGACCCATTTGCCGAGGTAGGGCTCGAGCGCGTTTTCGGGCCTGATCGCATAGGCGTCGTCGTTCGGAAGTTGCTCAAGCGTATCGCCCTGCTTCGACGGATCCTCTGGATGCCAATCCGGCAGCAAATAGACATGCCTGCGATCCGCCTCCGCTGCTGGCTCCGAACGTTCGATGAACGAGCGGCGAAACCTCGTGGCGTCTGCGAGATTCAGATAGCGCGTAATGAATTGCACCCCGGAATGGGGGACTAGTTGCAGAGGTTCGTCATCGGGATAGGGCATCGTCGATAGCTCTCTGTTCGCCTTTCCTGCCGATTACCTTGGAACCGGGATTTCGAGATAGAAATTGGGCTCGCCGGGCGTACGGGAAGGGCGTTGGACGTCGATGCGCTTCTGCGCAATGATTTGTCCGCTGCGGCGGACGATGATTGTCGCGGGCAGAGTTGTCCGTTGCTCGCCCTGGTCGGCATACCATCCGACGCCGACTTTCAGCATGCCGGCCGGAATATCGGAGATCGATGGGAAGACGACGTCTTCGACCGGCTGAGTCGAGCGGCTCTCGTGGTTCATGTCGATCTGCAGGTTGCCGCCGCAGTTCGATTTCTCCTTGAAGTAGACGGCCTTGTTGTCCGCGCAAGCCACGTACAGATCGAGGTCTGCCGTTCCGGGCCAGCCAAGCGAGATGTTCAACTCGCCCTTGACGCCCTTGTTGTCCTCGACGCGCTTTTCAATGTCGCTTGTGCTCGGCGGTTGCGCAGATTGCGACGCGGGCAACTGCAGCCGTCCCGCGGGGCATTCGGCGATGCGTCGCCCCAGTTGCAGCTGAAGATTGTCGATCAGGCGCTGCAGGTCGGATATCTGGCCGGCGTCTTCCTGGACGATTGACGATACACGGCCGCACCAGGCAAGTCCCGGATACCAGGTGCGAACGAGGTTGATCGCGCATGCCCGCAACAAGATTGCGAGGATTGCAGCGACCAGTAGAGCAAAGAGTAGCCACAGCAGCCAATGCCACGGGAAAGGCCGTCGCGCCGCCATGACCGCTGGCGACATCCGCGTCTCCGACTGTCGTGCAGATGCCGGGACGACAGAAAGGGAAGGAGGCACAGGTCTGATGGAGTCAGCAATGGGCGGCGGCAAAGCGGCTGGTTTGAACGGCTGCTTTGGCGCCACGTCGGCGATGCGCACGAGGCCGACATCGAACGGCAACGCCTCCTGTTTGTGATAGGCCCAGGCGACCAGAACAGGCTGGTCGCCGACCGCGTAGATGTATTCGGGTCCGGGTATTTGCAGCGCATTGCGCAATGCTTCGGCCAGAGAGCGATCCGGTCCTCCGCGTTTCGGCTGATCGAGTTCCTTCGCAAACGCGCGAATGTCATTCGTCAGCCTCGTGAGCTCTTGCTCGAATTTTGCTGCATCCGGCGCTGGGAGATCGGCAAATGGCGTTGCCTTGACGTGTCCAGGCACGTACCAGTCGACGGCGGAGCCGTCGGCGAGCGGTTCTGGATCGGCTAGCAGGGCGGCATGTCTGACGCCGAATCTGGCAGACAGGGAATCGAATAGTCTGCCATGTCCACGGTCGCCTCGGCTGCCCAGGGGCACAAGACCCAGGAGGTTGGTCGAGGCGATGCGCGTGGTTTCGTTACTCACAGCGCCCTATCACTTCTGCTGGCTTTGCGTCGGCTGCCGATTTGCCTGGCTGGGCGGGGGCGCTTGTGAAGCGTTGTTCTCTGAATTGGTTCCCTGTGCAGCGGCTGCGTTCTGGATGCGTGCCGGATCGCAGGGCGCATCGTCGTTCTTGAACGCGATCCGTTTCTCGTTGAGGAAGCCCTTCAATCCTAGCGCCTGCAAGGAGAAATTCAGCCGCAGTGCGTTCCCGCTGTCGATCGTCCCGAACGTATTGACGCCGACTAGACGTCCGCACAGATCCACCAGCGGGCCGCCGCTGTTGCCCGATGATATCGTGGCGCCATGCACGAGGAGACCCTGGCCATTCTGACCCGCTTGCAAGGCTGTCACCCAGCCCTGAGTGATGGCGGGATCAGGAACCGCGCTGAGATCGCCGTCCATCAAGCGCTGGTATTTGTCATCCGTGCTCATCACGAAGCCCGGGAAACCTGCTGCGATGACTGTGTCGCCGCGGGCGACTCTCGAGCTCAGAGAAATGGCGGGCCGGTTCGCATCGACAGGCACTTCGATCACCGCAAAATCCTGGCCGCCCACATCGGACGAACGGGTCTGGCCGACGACGCGCCCCGTCACAGCGCCCCGAGCCTTGTTGACCACGGCGATCCGCGATCCGTCGGAGCCTTCGACGACATGGCGATTGGTGACGACGTGGCGGTCGTTGACGAAGAAGCCGGTGCCGACCGCGGCGCCCGTTCCACCAGCCGATGGCGCAATCACCAGCGTCGTCACCCGATCAAGATGCTCCACGAGCGTGGACGGCTGCCCATCCGGTGCACTCGGGCCGCGCAAGCTGCCGGGCAAGGGCGGAAGCAGTGGTGTGGCTGATGCCGTCCCACCTGGCGCCTGGTCCGCGGTTGCGGCGACGGAGCCGGCAGTGCCGGACCCTTTGGGAAGGTCGCTCCGCGATCGGTCGTCTTCCGACCCGGGAGTTGCTGTGGGCGGCGATTGGGGGGACATCACGTTGCCCTGTCTGGAAGGCAAGTTGCCGCGCGGCTCCGCGGGCGTGCAGACACCCTCACGCAACATGCCCTGGAGATCTCGCACCTTGGATTCGAGCGTGCTGCGCGTTTGAGCTGCCAGTTCGGGGTCCAGTGGCGTGCGCGTAGCTGTGTCGCCCAGTGACGGATAGATCAACACGCCGGGAATCGAGAGTATCAGGAGCAGAGCAGCTGCAATCGCCGTCGCAATCGCGACTGGTATCCATGGCCGGTAGGATTGGCCAACGACCACTGTCTGCGCAAGCGGCGCGGCCGCGGCGCCTGCTGCAGGAGTTTCCCGTAGCGGTTCGCCTGCAATCTTCGTCCCAGGACCGGCGAGGGCCGTGTCAGGCGCGGCCAAAACCGCTGCTCGCATTTCGTCGGGCTCAAACGACGGTACGGCAATGCCTGGAGAAAGCAGCCGTCCAATGCCCGCAGCAAAGTGCGCCCCGCGTTGATCGCGCGAGTCCGCGACAGCTTCGGGCAACAGTCCCCAATTGGTGATCACCACCTGATCACCCACGACCAGGATGTCGTCTTCAAGCGAGGGCAGATTCAGCCAAGCCGAAAAAAACGCGCCGACGCGCTCGTCCTTCAGTAAGGGGTTCAGCGTCATCAGGCCCCGGGTCAACTCGGCCAGAACGGAATCCCGCCGGAGGGCGGGGACCGTCCCTAGCGAACTGATCGCGCCAGCGTATGCGCTGTACCAGACGATTTCGCCTTGGTTGACGCCGTTGTCACGGGTCGCCGACGGTCTGGCAAACACGTGCAGCGCATCCTCAAGTCCCAGCCTGCGAGCTACTGCTGAAACCTGATCCCACGTGTCGAGAACTGCCACTCCCTGGGGTCTTGCCTCAATCAAACCGGCCAGGGCAACGCGACGCAGATAGACGTTGGCGTCCCTCACGACCCTATCCCCCAAACGAACCGAAATATGCGCCCGGTAGCGAACCGACTTCAAGACATAGGTATTCAATGGTTGGAGATCTTACGTAGTTCTACGCCGGGTTGAAAGCCCATTCGTGAGGTCGCTACGAAGATTTATGCCGACCATCGTTCAAAGCGATCAGAACGGATCGGTAATTTGATGCCGAATTCGATTGTCAGAATCGGAGTGGGCTTTCAGCGAGCAAGAGCGGACCTAGCTATGCTGACACGCGGGACACACAGGCCGGAGCGGAACTGTGCGCTTGAGGGTGTGTCGCTCGACGTCCGGACGCTGGCCGACCTTGGTCACACAGCAGTTGCCGCCCTGATGTCTTGATGATTGGATAGCGCTCGGTATAGCTGCGGAGATCGGGCTCCCAAATTCACCTTTGATTGCGCCTTCTACAGCGGTCCATGTCGCTGTCGAGATCCTCGAGCCCAAGTGCAAACTGGTCAGGGTCCATACGTTCGGAGCTGCTGCAATCTCTGCAGCCGTTTGATGATGGAGTTGAGCCGCTCGATCTCGGTGTCACGATGCTCGATCGTAACAGCAATGTGGCGCACAGGCGCTGCAGAAGCGGAGGATCGGACGGGAGATTGGTGAGAACGAGCTGCATGTCCGATGGTACTCGACCACGCTAATTCGTAGGAAAAACACAACTCAGTTCAGCACCTGTTTTTGCAGATCATCCTGCAATGGCAGGCTTCCAGACCCGCTCTGGCGCGCGCCAACCGATCCCCTCGATCAGCATCGCGAGCTGAGCCGGTGTGAGAGTGATCGAGCCATCGTAACCCGCCATCGCGGGCCACACGAAGCCGCCCTGGTCGATGCGTTTGGTGAACAGACAAAGCCCGTTTCCGTCCCAGAACAGGACCTTCAGGATCGATGCCTTTTTGCTTCGAAAGGCAAACAGAGCACCGGAGAACGGATCCTTCTTCAGCGTGTCTTTGCCATGTCGGTGTAGCCGAGCGCCAAGTGAACTTTCACGCCTGCAGGAACGAACATCATCGTGCGGCGGCCTCTTTGCTCTCAATCTGTGGTCGCACGGCATCCGGATCGCTGTCGGCGGGGGCGAAGACGCGCCGTCCATCATGGAGGTCGACGGCCATCATGCCCTTTGGTGGACGCACGAGATCGCGCAGGGCACGTGCGGCGGGCAGGTCGTCAGGCAGCACGACACGGGCGAGCTTGGAGCGCTTCTTTTGTGCGATGCCGAACTGCGCGTGCCAGCGGAACAGCAGCCCGGTGACGATGCCGTGCTTTCGCGCGACGGCAGAGACCTTGGCGCCTGGTAGCTCGGTTTCCTTGGCGATCGCGAGCGTTTCCTCGTCGCTGAAGAAGCGCCGAACCGGTGCCGGCGGCGCCGCAGGTTCGCCGATTTCGGCGGCTGTCAAGCGGCGTGCGGGCTGTGAGTTCCTAGCGCTAACGGGCGGACGGGCGGAGGGATGAAGATGAGCGCGCCAGTCGATCGTCACCTCGCCGGCGGCCAGTCGGTCACGCCATTTGCGCAGCGAATACGGCGACAACTGCATCGCCGCGGCGTAGGCGCAGAGCTCCATTCCGCTCCAGTTCAGCGCCTCGACATGCATCGCCCAGAACGCCTGCGAGGCCCGATTGCGCAGATCCGAGGTGACCGTGAACCTGCGCTGCTTCTGCTTTCGGAGCGCCGTTTCCCGCTCTTCCTGGGCGCGCTCGCGGCGCAATTCCGTCTGATATTTCTCGAGCTTAAGCCCAGTCTCGTTGCCGGCCAGCCGCTTCAGCCAACGCCGCAGAGTGTTCTCGGTCAGGCGTTGTTGTTGGCAGTACTTGCGGATCCCGAGACCGCTCCGACGCCACGCTTCAATGTGCAGCGACCACCATTCGCGGCGCGCTCTGTTCTCGAAATGTTTGGATCCCACCGGAGATTCTCCACAGCAGCAGAGAGCCCGAAATGGAACGACAACACACGAGGGGGAAGGTGTGCAGGGACCGGACGGTTACCAGGGGGAGGTCGAATTGCCGCCCGTAATCGGTCTGACCAGCGGAGTCCGGCTGACGCAGCGTCGCTGTCCGCGCAGAATGCGCGGCTTCAGCAACGCGGGAGGCGGGCGATGGAATTCTTCACTGGACTGGACATTGGCATGGACGAGACCGCGATCTGCGTGGTCGACGACAAGGGCCAGGTGATGGTCGAGGTGACGGTGGCGACCGATCCGGAAACCATCAAGGCGGCGCTGTTGCCGTATCTCGGCCGCCTGCGACGGGTCGGCCACGAGGCCGGCGCGCTGTCGCCCTGGCTGCATGGCGAACTGCTCCGGCTCGGCCTGCCGGCGATCTGCCTGGAGACCCAGCATGTGCGCGCGGCGCTGAAGGCGCAGCGCAACAAGACCGACAAGACGGACGCGCTCGGCATCGCGCACATCATGCGGACCGGCTGGTTCCGCAAGGCGCACATCAAGAGCGAGCCGTGCTACCGGTTGCGGCTGCTGTTGACCCAGCGGCGCAATCTGAAGCGCAAGTTTCTGGACCTCGAGAACGCGGTGCGGCACTCGCTGAAGGCGTTCGGCATCCGGCTGAGCCGCGTCGGCCGCGGCGCCTTTGCGCAAGCCGTGCGCGACGCGGTGGCCGGCGATGCGCTGGTAGCCGAGCTGATCGACGCCATGCTGAATGCGCGCGCCGCGCTGTGAAAAGAGTACTGCCGGCTGCACAAGCTGGTGGTGAAGCTGGTCGCCGGGCATGAGCTGTGCCGGCGGTTCATGCAGATCCCGGGCGTCGGCCCGATCGCCGCGTTGAGCTTCATGACCGCGATCGACGATCCGTCGCGCTTCAAGCGCTCGCGCGATGTGGCGGCGTATTTTGGGCTGACGTCGCGACGCTGGCAGTCGGGCTCCTCGATCGATGTGCAGGGGCGGATCAGCAAGGCGGGCGACGCCGACGTACGGCGCGCGCTCTATGAGGCGGCAAGTGCGCTGCTGACGCGCTTCAAGCGCAAGGACAAGGTCAAGACCTGGGGACAGACGATCGAAAGGCGCGCCGGGCATCGCAAGGCGGTGGTGGCGGTGGCGCGCAAGCTTGCAGTGATCATGCACGCGATGTGGATCGACGGCACGTTCTATTGCGGCGATCCGACCGCCAGCGCCGCCGATGTCGCTGCGCACGCCGTGCGCAAGGATCGCAGGCTGCTGGGAGCGCTCGCATGAGCAAGCGCAGCAGCCAGACTGCAACGAACATGCGTTGAGGACGACGCACGAATTGATGGAGCTCCGCGACTGCGGAAGAGGACCGGTGCAGATCAGAGACGACGGAACGCACGCTATCTTGCCTGCGACGAACCGCTCCCCGGAGCGATGCGATCGCGTCAAATTGCCTGTGACGTGGCTCCGTCAGACCGATGGAAAATTGCGCCGCGACGGCTATGCTGCTGCCATCGTGCAGCGGCGCCACGCCGTCGCTGAGCGCGGAAAGCTGCACGGCGCACTGGGACTCCTCGCTGTCAAAGAGCTGCAGATCGAAGCGCGCTGCAGACGTGTTTTTGACGATGAAGACGGAGAGCACAGATGGCGAAAACGACGAAGAAGATCGTGGCAGAGACGCAGAACATCCGACCGATTAAAGCGGCAAGATAAAAGAAGCTCGCCGGATGAACGCCAAGCCATTGACATGGCTTGTGTTCAACCGTGCCGGTCGGTCGGAGGGCGTGCCGCCATTGAGCTTTTTGCCAGCAAAGTCAAAGATCATTTCGGCACTGATCGTGCTGTAGCGAACCCTAGCGAAAGACTCGGATCATTCCGCGCCAAGGGCAGAATCCGCTACGCGGTCTGCGCCGGCGGATGAAGCCCTATCGCGGCCGTCGGGCCTGAGAGTCTGTGCTGACGCATTCCACCCGGGGCAGGCGCGAGAGCCGTCCTAGCCCATGCCTCGGATCGCGCGTCAGGCGGTGTTGTTGTTGCCGTCTTCAGGCTGATGGGTGGTGGCATCGACCTCTGATCCTTGTCGCTCCAGCCAGAAGCCGGATGCCTGATACCAGACCCGCTCGGACTCGCCGGATAATGGAATGCCGCGGTGAAGAGCTTGGATCGGAACATTCATCATCGGCGAGTTCGCGGGGGCGCCCTTCAGCCTGCGGCTGCCGTCCTCATCGCGGCCGTTTGTGCAGGGATAGATGCTGACCCCTCCGATCGACGAGGCCTCGAAGGAGGCACCGCGGCGGACCACGCGCAGCAGGAAGCCGGACCAATCCTCGCTGGTCAGCGGGAGCAGCAGCCGACCGTTGTCGGCGAGGCCGTCCAGCCATTGCGGAGCGGGATGAGTGCAGCCTGCGAACACGATCACGAGGTCGTATTGGCTCGCGTCGGTATCGACGTTTCGGCCGTCGCCCGAGATCACCTGGACCTGCGGCAAGCCCTGCAGGTTGGTCTCGGCTCGAGCGGCGAGGACCGGGTCGACTTCAATCGCCGTCACCCGCCCGGAGGGCCCGACGATTTCGGCGAGCACGGCTGAATAGTAACCGCTGCCCGCTCCGATCTGCAGCACGCGCTCACCCCGTCCGATATCGAGCTGCTCGAAGTTGCGGGCCCAAAAGCTCGGCATCCCATTGTTGAGCTTCCGGCTCGGGTCGATTGAGACCAGGACGTCGTGATAGAGCCAACGCGGATCGTCGTCCGGGGTGATGAAGGGCTCCCGGTAGGGGTATGGTATGATCGACCAAGGTCCTGGGCCGACGAACGCCTCTCGCGGGACGGCGCCGAAGGCTTCGATGATGTGCGGGTTGCGTAGGACTGGCGTCTTGCAGCGTAGGTCCTCGGCATACCAGCGGCGTGCATTTGCGATCTGATCCATGATCTCTCCTCTCAGCATGCAAAGGATGCGGATCTCGGATCGGTAGCGCGGACACGGCCAAAAGCTTTTTCCGAGGCTGTCGCAACGTATCTGCTGGACCGCATAATAGAGGTCATGGAACGATCGATTGGCACCCCTGGAGTTGGTTCGAACGCCGGTCGCACCGTCGCCGATGCAGCGGCGGCGATCGAGGCCTTGTCTGAGACTGATCTGGTGCGGCTGAAAGCCCTGGCGCAATTGTGGAGCCGCGGGCTGCCCGGAGGGATCGGCTGGACCGACGTGCTGCATGAGGCCATCCTCCGCGTGCTCGACGGATCGCGGGTCTGGCCGCTGGGCGTGCCGATCCTGGCTTTCTTGTCCGGCGTCATGCGCAGCCTCTGCGACGATTATTGGCGGCGAGTTCGCAGCGAGCAACGGCTACTGGTCAGCCGCGACGATCCCGGCCAGCACGGCGTATCGAGCGATCCCGTCGACGAATTGGCCGATCCCGAACGCGTGGCGCTGGCGGTCGCAGGGCTCGCTGAGGTGTTCCGGCTTTTTGCAGGAGATCGGGTCGTGTTGCAGATCATCGACGGGCTGGCCAACGGCCTCACGGCCAGGGACATCTGCCGGGCGTATGGCATCTCGGATATCGATTACGATACTGCGAGGCGGCGAATGCGGCGCGCGCTGCTCCGCCACCAACGAAATTGGAGCACGCCATGACACGCTGGAACCCCCGTCTCGAACTCGCGCGCCTGCTCCAGGCGCTCAGCGATGACGTCATCGCGGCGACTGACGAGGACCTTCGCGAGATCCAGGGACGTGCCCTGGCCGGTACGGCACGGCAGATCAAGCGCCTTGTCAAGGCTGCGCAGGCTGCCGAGGGCGGCGAGCCCCGCATTGTGAGCTCTACCGATACAGAACGCGGCCTGGAGTCTGTCCTATCACATCACAATCGGCACTGATCGGTTGGGAGAAGGCCTGGAAGAGTAGGGGAGCCGGGCCTCTCTGAGGGACAATCGGCTGAGGACGGGCGGCCGGTTTGGGCGGAAGCTTGCCTCCTACGACGAGCCCCGCACTGGCGACGCTCATCGTGGTTGACGCCGCTCGCGTTGCCTAGATCTCCGCGACCTGTCGATCGCATGGCGGCGTAGCACAGCGAAGACTCGGCGATATGCGAGTCCGGTGTCGCTGTGGCACAATCGACATATGTTGCCGTGCGGCCGTTGCCCGAGTGAGTTGCGCGCTCCGACCAATGCGAGGTCCGGCAAGCTCCTGAACGGGGCGTATCCTCTCGTGAGCTTCGTACGCCGTTTCGTCGAGGTAGGGTGCCGTCGGCCGGCTAAAGCTCGCGCCGATCTGCATGTTCTCGCCTGGATGGTCACCCGCCGGTGACCATTGTCCGTCGCGAGCACAGGGCGCAGTTCACCATCGTCCCGAACGCGGTCTTCGCGGATTCCCGCCTTTCCGTCGAGGCGAAGGGCGTCCTGGGCTATCTGCTGTCGCGACCCCACAAATGGCACGTCCGCCTCGATCATATCGGACGAACCCTCCTGGTCGGCCGCAAGAAGCTGCAGCGCATTTTCCGAGAGTTGATCGCCGCCGGCTACGTCACTCGCGAAGCGCAACGAATTGTCGACGGACATCGGTTCGGTGAGATTGATTACGTCGTCTGTGACGTGCCGGCGCCTGTGAACAAGTCGGCGCGTCCGCGGGGTCGAAAGGGACCTGCGGCTCCGCGGGTCCAAAAGGGACCTGCGTATAAAGACTCACCGCAGGGCCCTGAGGGACCTGCCTATAAAGAACTATATAAAAACAGACCTGATCTGCTCGGATCCCGCGTTCTTGATGGTCGGCCCAATGTCGTCGGCGTGACGCATGATGGGATGGCCGATCTCCAGGATGACGCTCGCCTTGATCTAGGGATTGTCGCGCTCTTCAACGACGTTGCTGAAGGTTGGGAATTGATCGCGGCGCTTCCGGACCCAGCACGGGACGAGTTGCGTCAACGCTACCGGCGGGGTGAGCTCGACCGGTTTGCGATCATGGAGCTCCGGACCCGATATCGACATTTGCTGGGTGGCGGTCGACCGAAAGGCAGGTAAGCGATAGGGCTGTCGCAGCGCCCAGATTGTGCTGGGTGAAGTGTGACGTGACGAAGCTCCAAACCGCTGGGGGGAGCGGGCGGGGCGGTCCAGGGGGCCGAACCGATAGCTATGCCGTGTATCGTCCTGATCTCCGCCTGCTCGTGAACGTGGGCTGCAAGGCCCAGAGCGGGCGCAGGAGACTGAAGCGAACGGATCGGCCTCTACCGCGCCGATCTCCTTTGAGGCACTCCAAGACGTCCGGAAGGATTTTGAGAGCTGTGGATCTGAGGGCGCAGCAAAGGGGGGCAACAGTCGCCATACGACGTTGGCACTACGGCCGCGCTCTTGGCTGGTCTCGGCATCCGCGCTTCGTTGGCAGTTCAGTGCAGTCAGGGTTCTCAACTATCCCAATTGTACGACATCGCGTCCGAAACTCCGCCTAAGGGATTTCGGATGTTGCCAAGCATTCGCTGAGCCTTCATCCGTCGGATCCGCGTGCCTTCGATGTCGTCGCGGCCATCAAATCAAGCGAGAACACCCCTGGATGCCAAAGCGCGAACCGATGCTTCGAAACGCTGCGGACAAGCTCAGCCTCACCGTTCCTGAGGCTGCGCTACTGTCTTCGCTGGGCCAAACGTCCCTTTACAAGGCCATCAAAGAAGGGCGGCTTCGAATCCGAAAGTATGGCACGCGGACGATCATCACGCGCGCAGATCTGGCCTCCTTCTTGGAAAGCCTGCCCGACGCGACCAAGCAGCCCGAGCGGTGACATCCTCGTCGGTGCAGGGGGATAGCTTGAGCCTTCAGGCGACCTTCATCGGGGTCACATTGCTCCTTGGTGGTTGCGTTGCGAAATCCGCGAATGTCTGCATCACATGCAGTCGCTTCTTCAGGGCCTCGCCGCGCTTATAGGCCTTTTCGGCATCATCGCCCGTGATGTGGTGCAGGCAATGCTCGACGATTTCCTCCTCGAAGTGGGTCTGCTCCTGCGCCCAGGTTCGAAACGTCGTGCGGAAGCCGTGCACGGTCAGGGAGTCGTCTCCGGTGAGCTCCTTGAGATATTTGAGCATGGTCATGTTGCTCATCGGTCTCTTCAGACTGCGGCCGGGAAACACGAATTCGTCATTCACGCGGCTGTCGTAAGCCTCGCGCAAATAGGTCAGCGTCTGCCGGGGCAACGGCGTGCGCTTCAACCGCTCGTTTTTGGTGCCGAGAAAGCCAAGATCCCAGATTCCGTTATCGAGATCGAGTTGCGCCCAGCGCATGTTCTGAACTTCGGCGGTTCGTCCCAAGGTCAGGATGATGACCTCGAGCGCCCGCGCGCTTTGCGTCGAGATGGCGCTGAGCTTGTGCATGAACGCCGGCAGGTCCTGGTAGTCCATCGCCTTGTGGCCGCCCCGTATCGTGCCACGCCGCCGTTGCCTGGGCATGATCGGTTGCAATCGGCTGGCCCAATCAGCAGGGTTGTCTTTCGGTCGCAGGTTGTGGGCGATCGCTGCGTCGAGAATTTTCTTGATGATCTGGCGAGCGGAGCGGGAGGTCTCTGGCTGCTGCCATATCGGCATGAGTACGTTGACGACATGGGCAGTTTCGATCTCGTGGACCCAGTGCTTGTGGAGCGGGCGGCAGATGACCTGCACGATGCGCTTCAGCTTTGCTCTTGCGGCCTTGTGCCTCATGCCGGTCTCGTAGGTTCGCCGCCATTCCTCGGCGAATTCGCCGAATTGGCGCGATCCCTGGGTGCGGCGTTTCTCGACGTGACGGTGCTCTCTCGGATCGGTCCCCTTTGCTAGCAGCCGCAGAGCGTCAATCGCCTTGTCCCTGGCCTCGGAGAGCTTCAGGCCGGTTTCCTTGGCCGAACCAAAACCCATCTTCTTGACGATGCCGTTGCGCTGATAGCGGAACGCCCAGCGGCGGCCGCCACTTGGGGTGACGATCAGGTAGAGGTTGTTGCCGCACGGGTATTCACCGGGCCCGACGGAGAGATAGTTCTTGGCGGTGATCTCGGGCTTTTGAGTTAGAAGCTGCATGGGAGATTCGAACTCCTGTCCCTCGCTGAAAAATGCAGCGTTTCAGGCGAGGGGGATTCTAACTCAGATCGAGGGATGGCCAAATGGACGGTCTGGCGGAGCTCGCCGACGATCGCCGGTGGCACGCTGCAGTCACCGAAAGGGCGAAAAACCACGATCTCACAAGGTGTTATCGTGGGCTTCGGTGATGATCAGCGATGGCGGGTGAAGGGGGGCGAAGACGGGCCTGGCGCGCTCGGAGAGATTCGAACTCCCGACCCTCGGAATCGAAATCCGATGCTCTATCCAGCTGAGCTACGAGCGCCTAGCGAGGGAGCAACCCCCCGCACGACTCCGGATACCAGAGTTGGGCTGCCAAGGCCAGCCTCCGCCGGCGGATCGTCAGTTCGCCCTGGCTGGCGAGCCTCGTGAAGGCGAACGGGGTCTCAAAAGCAGGGATGCCGGCGCCGGTCCTGGCCGATATAGGCCGCCGAACTCTGGTAGCAGTGGTTGGTCGAAGGGCCGTCATAGAACGCGAAAGTGCCGGGCAGGAGCCCCGGACCATAATTGTGCAGGAAGCTGATCGCGTAGGGCAGCCCATGATGGTGGCGATGATGCCGATGATGGCTGCGTGCGTCCGATGCCGCCGGGACAAGGGCCGCGGCCACGATCAGGGCGGCGGCTGATGCTACGAGCTTGCTCATGTTTTTCTCCGAGAACGACGCCAAGATGGGCCAATCGCTGACAATTTAACTGCGAAGTGCCGGAAAGGGTGCGCCAATGCGGCGGTTCGGTCAAAATTTTGGCCTTTTCCGCATGCTTAACGAATCCGTGACAAGGTCCCGCCCATGCGTTGCGCACCGGGCCGCAGGACCTTGCCGCGCCTCCGCCCAGATGAGACCGGGTTCCCGTCCGATCGATGAACCGCCTGATCCCATGCGTCGTGCTTTCCCTGGTCGCCGCGACCCCGGCCCGCGCGGATCTGCACATCACGCGGGATCATGGCGGCTACATTGAGGAGTACAAGGCGAGGTACAAGCATATCCGGGACACGCGGCAGCGCGTGATCATCGACGGCATCTGCAATTCCGCCTGTACGCTCGTGTTCGGCTTCGTCCCGCTCAACAAGATCTGCGTCACGCCCAAGGCGAGCCTCGGCTTCCATCAGGCCTATTACGACAAGGCCTTCACCTTCGGCATCAAGGTCACCAGCTTCGAGGGGACATCCGAGCTGATGTCCTATTATCCCGACACGGTGAAGGACTGGATCCGCCGCAATGGCGGGCTCACCACCGAGATGAAGCGGATCAAGAACGGCGTCGATCTCTGGAAGATCGTCGATCCCTGTCCCGATTCCTGGTGAAGCGCAGCTGCCCGCTCGCCGCCTCGCGCACTGCAGCGAAGAGCTGAGGCCGGCAAGACATCCGAAACAATCCAGCGCCAGATCGTCCCCACTACCGGGCACTGGATTGTTTCGCCGGGACCATCAGCATGGGCGACTGCCTCTGCCGTACAATCCCGAACCAGTCAGCTTCAGCGCTTGGCCTTCTTCGTCTTCTTGGCCGCTTTCTTGGTGGCCTTCTTGGCCGTCTTCTTCGCAGTCTTCTTGGCGGCCTTCTTCACGGTCTTCTTGGCCGACTTCTTGGTCGCAACCTTCTTGGCCTTGGCAGCAGCCCGCTTGGGAGCGGCCTTCTTCGCGGTTTTCTTGGCCGACTTCTTGGAAGCCCGCTTCGCCTTCGGCGCGGCGGCGGTCACGGGATCCGTCGCAGCCTCGGGCGGCGTGCCCGGTGCGGCGATGGTCGGGTCGGTCAGTGTGGTGTCGTCCATATCGGTCCCCCGATCTGTTGGAAACCCTACGACGATAGCTGGATTCTCTCAGCTGTCAAAGCGAGCGCAACTAATCACTTGTGCGCAAGCTCGCGTAGGCCGCCAGCGCGCGCGCGCGCCCGTGCTTGTGCTCCACGATCGGCGACGGGTAGGAGCGGCCAAGCGCGACGCCGGCTTCGGCGAGCTCGAGCGGCTTCGCCGCCCAGGGCTGGTGGATCAGCCCGGCGGGGAGGCGCGCCAGCTCAGGAACCCAGCGCCGCACATAGGCCCCGTTCGCATCGAATTTCTCGCCCTGCAGCACGGGATTGAAGACACGGAAATAGGGCGCGGCATCCGCGCCCGAGCCGGCCACCCACTGCCAGCTGGCGGGGTTGCTGCCGGGGTCGGCGTCGACCAGCGTGTCCCAGAACCATTGCTCGCCCGCCCGCCAGTCGATCAGGAGGTGCTTCACGAGCAGCGAGGCCGCGACCATGCGGACGCGGTTGTGCATGCTCCCGGTGTGCCACAGCTCACGCATCCCGGCGTCGACGATCGGATAGCCGGTCTGGCCGCGCAGCCACGCAGCGAGTGCGGCGTCGTCCTTCGTCCAGGGGAAGGCGTCGAAGGACGGCTGCAGGTTGCGGGTGGCGAGGTCGGGATTGTTGTAGAGCAGGTGGCGGCTGAACTCGCGCCAGCCGAGCTCGCTCAGGAACTTGTCGATGCCGCGTGCGCAGGCGGGGCGCTCCTCGGCGGCAAAGCGCGCCGTGTGCCAGATCTGGCGCGGGCTGATCTCGCCGAACCGTAGATGCGGCGATAGCCGCGACGTGGCCTCGATGTCGGGACGATCGCGGTCGCCGGCGTAGCCGTGCACCGCGAATTCGAGAAAACGCGTCAGTCGCTGCTGCGCTGCGCGCTCGCCGGCCTGCCACGTCGTGCGGAGGCCGCCCGCCCAGTCGGGTTTCGTCGGCTCCAGCCCCAGGGCCTCGATGGCGAGGCTCGGTGCGCCCGTCACGCAGGCGAGCCTGGCGGGAGTGGGCAGTGGCTTCGGCGGGTCGCCCAAGGCGAGCACACGCTTCCAGAACGGCGTGAACACGCGCGGGCCGCGTCCATCCTTGCCGCGCAGCTCGGCGGGATCGACCAGCAGGTCGTCGGCAAACACACGTGACGCGACGCCGATGTCGCCAAGCGCGGCCTCGACATCCGCGGCCACGGCGCGCGGACCGGCCTGGGCGACGTCGTTCCAGTACACCGCGCCGGCCTTGATCTCGCGCGCCAGCTCGCCGAGCACCTTGGCCGCAGGCCCGCGGCGGATCACCAGATCGGCGCCGAGCGCCTCGAGCTCTGCCCGAAGTGCACGCAGCGATTGCGCCAGCCACCATTGTGTCGCTCCGCCGAGCAGACGGATCCCGGGGCTCTCCTGATCGTAGACGAAACTACACGTCACGCGGCTGCCGGACATCGCTGCAGTATACAACGCGGGGTGGTCGGAAAGGCGCAGGCTCTCGCGAAACCATACGATGATAGGGTTGGATGACATGCTCGGGTATCTGATTGCCGTTTTTGAAGAGACTTCCGGTATTCTACGCTCCGGAAAATAACTGCTTTGAAACCAACTACGGGCAGTTTGAGAATTGGTTGCAGTGCTAGGAAGGTGAAGACGTGTCGTTCAAGTTGAAGCTGGGTACCAAGGCGCTGATCGGCGCCGTCGTCGTCATCGCGCTCAATACGGCGCTCGTCGTCGGAGCGGCTTACTGGTCGCTCACCTCGGATTTCAACGAGCGCGCCAAGCGCGACATCGAGGGCAATCTGCGCACCTTCGCGCTGACCTTTGCCGAGACGTTCAAGGACGCCAAGGTCGGCGTGCAGAACGGAGCGGTGACACGCATTGAGATCCCGGCGATCCCCGAGGTCAAGGACCACGCGATCGTCGACCGCGCAGTCTCCTATGTCGGCGGCAGCGCCACGTTGTTCGTGGTCGACGACAGCGGCCAGTTCGTGCGGCGCTCGACCAACGTGAAGAAGGAGAACGGCGACCGCGCCGTCGGCACCCAGCTCGCCGCCGACCACCCCGCGCAGGCGCTGCTGCGACGTGGCGAGGCCTATAAGGGGCCCGCAACGCTGTTCGGCAAGCCGTTCATGACCGCCTATTTCCCCGTCACCAATCCCGCAGGCAAGGTGATCGGCATTCTCTATGTCGGCGTGCCGATGGCCGAGCTCGATGCGATGCTGTCGCAGGCCATGCAGACCATGAGCATCGCCGCTGCCATCGCAGCGCTGCTGGTGCTGGGGCTGACCATGCTGGCCGTCCGGCGCGTCACCAAGCCCTTGGCCTCGGTGACCGAGGCGCTGACCGCCATCGCCGAAGGCCGCGAGACTGCCGAGATCAAGTCGGACGACCGCGGCGACGAGATCGGCGAGATCGCGCGCAGTCTGGTCGTGTTCCGCAGCGCCGCCGGGGAGCGACGCCGGATGCGCGAGGAGCAGGCGGCCGCGGCTTCGGCCGCGGTCGAGCAGCGCAAGGCCGAGTTGCAGCGCTTCGTCGATTCGTTCCAGGCCAGCATCGGCGGCATCATCGAGAACGTGCTGACCTCGTCGAGCGAGTTCGAGCGCGAGGCGCGCCAGCTCACGCAGGCGGCGCGCACCACAGCCGACCTGTCGGGGCAGTCGGCTGGTGCTTCAGAAAGCGCGTCCGAGCATGTCCGCACTGCGGCTGCGGCGTCCGACGAGTTGTCCGGCTCCATCGGCGAGATCATTCGCCGGGTGCAGGAGTCGAACGCCATCGCGGCCGAGGCGGTCAACCAGGCGACCGCGACCGACCAGCGCATCAAGGAGCTCTCCGACGCCGGCAACCGCATCGGCGACGTCGTCAAGCTGATCACCTCGATCGCCGAGCAGACCAACCTGCTGGCGCTCAATGCGACCATCGAGGCCGCTCGCGCCGGCGATGCCGGCCGCGGCTTCGCGGTGGTGGCCCAGGAGGTCAAGACACTGGCCGGCCAGACCGCCAAGGCCACCGAGGAGATCTCCAGCCAGATCGCCAACATGCAGACGGTGACGCAGGAATCGGTCGAGGCCATCAAGGCGATCGGCTCGACGATCGAGCGCATCAACGGCATCGCGGCGTCGATCTCGGCTGCGGTCGAGCAGCAGCGTGCCGCCACCCAGAACATCACCCAGAGCGTTCGCTCGGCCGCGAGCGGCACCGCCGAGGTCGTCAACAACATCCGCAGCGCGGCGCGCGGGGCGGGCGAGACCGGCGATAGCTCCAACCGGATGTTCGTCTCGGCCCAGGCGCTGTCCAGCGAGAGCCTGCGGCTGAAGGCGGAGGTCCAGAAGTTCCTCGACAATATGCAGGCAGCCTGACGGGCGGCCTGGTTGGTGCTGAAGGCAATCCGCGCCCGAACTCTCTCGTCATTCCGGGGCGCGCGACGCGCGGACCGGAATCCACCACCACGACTGGTAGCCGGTTCGAAGAACGACGCCGTCTCCATCGTGATCCGCCATGAGCCCATCCGCGCTGCGTCAGAACGGCTTCGCCGGTTTGCGCGCGTATGCCCCGGAATGACGGCGTGGGGAGAGGGTGTCGGCGTCACATGGCTCACCCGTAGAGCAGCCTTGGCAGAATGGTCACGATGCCCGGGAACAGGGTGAGCAGCAGCACGAAGGCGACCATGATGCTGAGGTAAGGGGCGGTCACGCGGGCGATATAGCCGAGGCCGTCCTCGGTCAGGCCCTGGATCACGAACAGGTTGAAGCCAACCGGAGGCGTGATCTGGGCCATCTCGACCGCGAGCACGAGGAACACTCCGAACCAGACCTCATCGAAGCCGGCCCCCTTCACGATCGGCAGAACGATCGGAAGCGTCATCACGATCATCGAGAAGCCGTCCAGGAAGCAGCCGAGGATCAGGTAGAACGCGATCAGCGCTGATATCAGCATGAACGGCGACAGGCCGAGGCCCTTCACGAAGCTTGCGACCATCTGGGGAATGCCGAGGAACGCCGCGGCATTGCCGAGCATCGAGGCGCCGAGCACGATCAGAGCGATCATCGAGCAGGTGATGACCGAGCCGATCATCACGTCGCGCACCACCTGCTGCGACATCGCACCCTGGAAATAGGCGACCATCGCCGCGCCGAGCACGCCGACAGCTGCGGCTTCCGAAGGCGTCGCGAGGCCGCCATACATCGAGCCGAGCACGCAGGCGATCAGGAAAAGGGCAGGAGCCAGGTCCTTCAGCGCGGCGAAGCGCTCCGCCCACGGCACCTGCGACAGTTGTGCCTCCGCCTTCGGCACCATCGAAGGCCTCAGCGTGGTGTGCAGCATCACCCAGCCCATGAAGGCGCCGGCCAGCAAAAGACCGGGCAGCACGCCGGCGGTGAATAGCTTCAGGATCGAGACGTCGCCGAGCACGCCGTAGATGATCATGATGTTCGAGGGCGGGATCAGGAAGCCGAGCGTGCCGGCGCCCGCGAGCGAGCCGATCGCGATGTCGCGCGAATAGCCGCGGCGCAGCAGCTCGTTGAGCGACATGCGGCCGATCACCTGCGTAGTCGCGGCGGACGAGCCGGAGATCGCGGCGAAGATGGTGCAGCCGATGACATTGACGTGGAGCAGGCGGCCCGGCAGCAGGCCGGCCCAGGGCGCGAGCCCCTGGAACAGCGAGCGCGACAGGCGGGTGCGGAACAACAGCTCGCCCATCAGGATGAACAGCGGCAGCGCCAATAGCTCCTGCGTCGTCAGGATGTTCCAGGCATATTGCGGAAGCAGCTTGTCGAGCGGGATCGACCGGAACATCGCCAGCAGCAGGGTTGCGGTGAGGGCGAGCGTGAGCCCGATCCACAAGCCCCCGGCCAGCAGCGCGAACAGGATGACGAACAGGCTGATGACTTCGATGGTCATGGGGTGAGGGAGTCCGCGGTGAGAGAGGCGGGCGGGAGCGGGAAGCGGAATGATGCGTTGGATATGTCGTTTGCCGTCGGGCGGCGTGTGCGCCTTGCGCGGTGTGCGTAGCCGGTGCTCGGTAGTCTGCTTCCGCTTGCTCGGTCATTCCGGGGCATTCGCGCGCAAAATGGCGAAGCCATTTTGAAGCAGCGCGAGTGAGCCCGGAATCCATACTCACAGGCCAATGTGGTGGAGCGAAATGCCAACCACACGCGTGCCCCATACGGCAGCCTGTGGCTATGGGTTCCGGGCTCGCGCTCCGACTTGAGGCCGACATTCGTCGGCCTCAAGCTCCGCGCGCCCCGGAACGACGCGGGGGGAGAGCAGGCGTCCCGATGAGCATCACGTCCGCAGGCTCGCCTGTCGGCGCACCTATGGCCGTTATCGTTGTTGGCAGCTGCCTGAAGCAGGCACATGCGCGTCTCGAGTCGTCTACGCCCCCTCATTCGACCGGCGACGCCTTCATGCGGTGGTCCTCCAGCGGCAAGCCCAACGCAGCCTGAATCGCCCGCGCCAGGAATTGCAGCGTGAGCAGCAGCATGCCGAAGGTGACGACGGCCTGCGGAAACCACAACGGCGTGTCGCTCGAAGTCGAAACCTGGCCGCGCATGAACGAGCTCAATGCAAACTTCGTCATTGCCGAAGTCAGGAACGCCATGAAGGCGAATCCGGCGGCCGCGGCCAGCACCTCCATCGCGCGCTGCAGCGGTGCCGGCACGTTCTTGAGCAGCAGCACCACCCGGATATGGCCGCCGACCCGCAGCGTCATGGCGGCACCGAAGGTGAACGAGGCCGCCATCAGATAGGACGAGTATTCCCACGCGATCGAGATCGTCGGCGGGAAGAAGGGCAGCACGTTCGACAGCGCCCGCGTCGTCACCTCGGCCAGCATCAGCGCCGTCAGCATCAGCAGGCAGCCGCCGCCGATCCAGCCGTCGAGTCGGCCGAGCCGGTCGATGACATCGAGCAGGATGCGCAGCGGCGCGGGCGCCGCTGCGTTGAGGCTCGCCTGTTGGCCCGGCGACGGCTCCCCGATCGCCTCAGCCACGCTTCATCTCGGCGAGATAGGCCTTCACCGGCGCTTCCGCGGCCGGCACGCGCTTGAGGAAGGCCTCCATCTGCGGCGCGGTCTTGGCGCGGATCTCCGTCATCATCGCGTCCGAGACCGGCACCACCTCCATGCCGCCCTCCTTCAGTCGGTTGAGGCTGTCGACATCGGCCTTGACCGAGTTGGCCCAGAATGTCGGCTCCATCCTGGCGGCGATGTCGCTGACGATCTTCTGCTGCTCCGGCGTCAGCGCCTTCCAGGAATCCAGGTTCACGTTGAGCATCTGCGACGACCACACATGGTTGGTCGGGTAGACGTATTTCAGGAACTCCCAGAACTTGCCGTCGACGCCCGACACCGAGGAGGTCGAGACGCCGGCGACCGCGCCCGAGGCGAGCGCCGGGATGGTCTCGCCCCAGGGGATCATCACGGCGGCCATGCCGATGGCGTTGAGCATGTCGACGGCGTTCTTGTCGGGCACGCGGATCTTGATGTTCTTCAGCCCGGCGACATCCGTCGTCTTGACCTTGAGATGCAGGTACTGCGTCGGCCACGGCACGATGTAGAGGATCTTCTGGTTGTTGCGCGCGGCGATCTTGTCGTATTCGGGCCGGACATATTTGTGCAGCGCCTTGACCTCGTCGACGGAGCCGGCGAGGAACGGAATGCTTTCCACGCCCATGAACGGCTCGTCGCCGACCTGCTGGATGTTGAGCACGTCCGCCAGCGGCACCAGCCCATCGCGCACCGCGCGCAGATGCTCCGGCCCCTTGAAACCGAGCTGACCGCCGGCCTTCACGGTGATGTTGACCGCGCCATTGGTCTGCTTCTTGACCTCTTCGGCGAAGGCCATCGCATTCTGGGTGTGGAAATTGCCTTCCGGCCAGACGGTGGACATGTCCCAGTTCGTCGTAGCGGCGCGGGCCCTCGTTGAGATTTGGCTGGCTGCGAGCAGGGTGGCTGCACCCGCTGTGAATGTGCGTCGTGTGATCATCGGTCTCTCCGGTGGTGTGGGTTTGCTATGATCGGTGATGTTTCAGCGAAGACGCTGCACCCTCTCCCCTTGTGGGAGAGGGTGGCTTCGCGCAGCGAAGCCGGGTGAGGGGTCTCCAGCCGCGTTTGCATGTGCCGAGAGAACCCCTCACCCGGCGCCGAGCTGGCGCTCGTCGCCACCCTCTCCCACAAGGGGAGAGGGTGCACCGCGCGTGACGCGAGAGGGGTGTCCCATGCTGGGCGCCGACTGAGCAGCCCTCTCATACGATCGTCCATCACCGCGCCTGTCCGTAGACCTTTGCCGCGTTGTCCGCTGACACCAGCCCCGCCTCGACGTCGCTCCGCACCAGCTCCGTCGCGCGTTCGCGGGGATCGCCGATGCCGGCGCCGCCGGGGGTCAGCACCACCAGCCGGTCGTCCGGCGGGACCGTCTGAAAGCCTTTGCCACGCAGCTTCTTTCCTGACTTGAGCCCGACATAGCCGGCTTCGCCATTGTGGCCGCCGTCGCGGCCGCGCGGCGGGTGGTCGATGCGGTCGAAGGCGGCGAGGATGTCGAACGGCGCGTCGACGCCGCTGCCGACCTCGATGATCTGGCCGAGGCCGCCGCGGGTGCGGCCGGGGCCGCCGGAGTCCGGCCGCAGTTCCTTGCGCCAGAAGATCAGCGGCGTCTGCGTCTCGGCGATCTCGACCGGCGTGCCGCGCACGCCGCTAGGGTAGGCGGTCGCCGACAGTCCGTCCTTGTCGAAGCGGGCGCCAGTGCCGCCGTTCGAGGTCACCGCCATCGAGAACCCGTAATTGCCGCCGGCGCCCGAGCGGGTCTGGCCGCGGACGTTGAGATTCCACAGGCAGGACGTGCCTTCGGCCGGCACGCGCTCCGGGATGATCTGGCGCAGGCAGCCGAACACGACGTCGGGCAGCATCTGGCCGATGACGTGGCGCGAGGCGACCGGCGCCGGCTTCGGCGCATTGAGGATCGCGCCCGAGGGCGCGGAGACCGTCAGCGGCGACAGCGAGCCGGCATTGTTGGGGATCGCGGAGGCGACCACGCAGCCGAGCCCGAACACGGTGTAGGCGGTGGTGTAGGACAGCGGCACGTTGATGCCGAACTTCGAGGCCGGCGAGGTGCCGTCGAAATCGACGTGGACGCCATTGTCGCTGATCGTCAGCGCGGCCTTGAGCGTCACCGGCGCATCGTAGCCGTCGACCACCATCTCGTTGCGCCAGGTACCCTTGGGCAGCTTGGCGATCTCGGCCAGCACGGCTTCGCGCGAGCGGTCGCAGACGTAGTCGCCGAGCTCATCGAGCGAGGCGATGCCGAACTCGGTCATCATCTCGACCAGGCGCTGGCAGCCGACATCGTTGCAGGCCGCAAGCGAGTAGGTGTCACCCTCGGTGTCGACCGGCAGCCGCGTGTTGGCCCGGATCATCGCCATCAGCGTCTCGTTGACGACGCCCTGGTCGATCAACTTCAGCATCGGGATGTACAGCCCCTCCATGAATACGTCGGTGCCATCGGGGCCGAAGCCGATGCCGCCGATGTCCATCAGATGGCTGGTGCAGGAGAACAGCGCGACCGGCTCGCCGTCCTTGAAGCAGGGCGTGGTGACGACGAAGTCGTTGAGATGGCCGGTGCCCATCCAGGGATCGTTGGTGATGTAGGCGTCGCCCGGCTTCATCGTTTCAATCGGAAACTGCGCGATGAAGTGCTTGACCGACTCGGCCATCGAGTTGACGTGGCCCGGCGTGCCGGTGACGGCCTGCGCCAGCATGCGGCCCTTCAGGTCGAACACGCCGGCGGAGAGATCGCCGCATTCGCGCACGATCGGGCTGAAGGCGGTGCGCAGCAGCACCTGGGCCTGCTCCTCGACCACGGCGATCAGCCGGTGCCACATGATCTGCAGGTCGATCAGGCTGGTTTGTGATGCACTCATCGCTAGGCCGCCTTCCGTTCCATGACGATGCTGCCGGCACCGTCGATATGCGCGTCGAAACTGTTGGAGACGAAGGTCGAGGTCTCGTCCTCGGCGATCACGGCGGGGCCCGCGATGACGGCGCCCGGCGCCATCTGCTCGCGGCGATATAGCGGAATCTCGACGAAGCGGCCGGCGCGTCCGTCGAAGAACTTGCGGTGCCCGGCAGCCTGGCCGGCAGGCTTGCGCGTCACCGCGGCGACGGCGGCAGGTTGGCGCGCGTCGGTCGTCGCGAGCACCGACCAGCTCAATACCTCGATCGCGGCGCCCGGAATCGGGCGCTCGAACAGCGCGGCGTAACCGGCTTCGAAAGTGGTCCGCAGTGCGGGCAGGTCGTCGGCGGTGAGCGCGCGGTTCGGCAGCTCGACGCTGATCTCATGGCCCTGACCGACATAGCGCATGAAGGCCGCGCGTCGCTCGCGCACCGGTGCAAGGGCCGCACCTGGCTCGACCAGCGCGCGGGCCTCGTCCGCCATCTCCTGCAGCAGGCTGGAGATCAGCGCCGTGTCGAAATCATCGAGTCGGGCATGGCGGCTGCGCACCAGCTCATAGGCGATGGGAGCTGCGAGGAAGCCGACAGCCGAGCCGACACCGGCATTGGACGGCACGATCACCTTGGCGACGCCGATCTTCTCGGCGACGCGGGCGGCGTGCAGCGGCGCGGCACCGCCGAACGCGATCAGCGTGTGCTGGCCGATCACCGCGCCGCGCTCGACGGCGTGGACGCGCGCGGCGCTTGCCATGTTCTCGCAGACGACTTCATGGACCGCATAGGCGGCGGTCTCAGCATCCAGGCCAAGCGGTGCGCCGACGTCGCGCAGCAGGGCCTGTTTCGACAGCTCAGGATCGAGCTTGATGGTGCCGCCGGCGAATGCGTCGGGATCGATCATGCCGAGCGCGACATCGGAATCCGTCACCGCCGGATGCTGGCCGCCGCGGCCATAGCACGCCGGGCCCGGCTCGGACGAGGCGCTCTCGGGACCGACGGTGACGCGCTTCATCGCATCGATGCGCGCGATCGAGCCGCCGCCGGCGCCGATCTCGACCATCTCGATGACGGGAATGCGCACCGGCAGGCCGGAGCCTTTCAGGAAGCGCGCGGCGCGGTCGACCTCGAACACGCGCGAGCTCTCCGGCTCGAAGTCTTCGATGAGACAGATCTTGGCGGTGGTGCCGCCCATGTCGAACGACAGCACCTTGCGCTCGCCGAGCCGTGCGGCGATCTGGCCGGCGAAGATCGCGCCGCCGGCCGGGCCGGACTCGACGAGGCGCACCGGAAACCGGCGCGCCGTTGCGATCGACGTCACGCCACCACCCGAGGTGACGAGATAGATCGCGCCGCGGAACTGCTCGACCTGGAGTGCCTGCTCCATGCGGGCGAGATAGCTGTCCATCAGAGGCTGCACATAGGCGTTGGCGACCGCGGTCGAGGTGCGCTCATATTCCCGGATTTCGGGACAAACCGCCGAGGAGACCGTGATCGAGACGTCCGGCATCTCTTCGTTCAGGATCTCCGCCGCGCGACGCTCATGGGTCGGATTGGCATAGGCGTGCAGGAAGGCGATGGCGACGCTGGCGACATTCTGCGCGCGCAGCAGCGGCACCAGCGAACGCACGGCCGCTTCATCGAGCGGCAGTCTGACGTCGCCATGAGCATCGACGCGCTCCGGCACGGTGAAGCGAAGGTTGCGCGGGACCAGCGGCTTCGGCTTGTCGATCGAGAGATCATACTGGTCGTAGCGGCTCTCAGTTCCAATATCCAGAACATCGCGGAAGCCGGACGTGGCGATCAGCGCCGTCTTGGCGCCGCGGCGCTCGATGATGGCGTTGGTCGCGAGCGTCGTGCCGTGGATGAAGACGTCGATATCGGAGATGCGGGCCTTCGCATCGGCGAGAATCAGGCGGGTGCCGTCCAGCACGGCCTGCTCCGGCTGCGTCGGCGTGGTCAGCAGCTTGCGCGTCCTGCGCTGACAGCCGATGTCGAGAACGATATCGGTGAACGTGCCGCCGATATCGACGGCCAGCCGGACTTCGGCTCCTTCAAGCATTCATGGTCTCCGCAAGCGACGAATTGATGTGCGATTTGAGCAAGTCCCATGCCATTGCGCCAGCAGAGATGTGTGTTGCTGCTCTGCGATTTTGTGCGGCGCGGACTTGAGGTCGCGGTGTCGTGCGAGCTCAACCTTGCTGATGGTCGTGTGGTTGTTGCATGCGCCCTTGTCATGGTGTTGCGCGAAGCCAGCCATGTGAGATGAACGATGTTTCCACGCCGTCATTCCGGGGCGCCCGGAGGGCGAGCCCGGAATCCATACTCCCGATCGTGGTTATGGATTCCGGGCTCGTCGCTTCGCGCCGCCCCGGAATGACAGTGTGTGTGTTGAACGAGCTTGGCAGACGCGCATTCGCATTCCCGCGGCATGATCTGCCCGAGTTCTGCAATCAGTTCACCCTCACAGAAACCGAGAGGGCGCAGGGAATGCCGGGTGAAGGCCTCACCCATGGCCCGCCTGCGAAAAAATGCAGGCGGCAGGTACCACAGGTTCAGCCGAACATCCGGCATTCCCTGCGCGGTGTCTTCACGCTTATACGCAGTCTCCCTGGTGCGCCGGGCTTGTTGGCCACCATGCCGCGACAATGCTTGCGCATTGCGCACGGGATACCAGCATCGGGGTATCAGGACGCTGCGACTTCACGTCCGCAATCCTGCCGGTCGTCTGCGCATCGAGCGCATCCGGCATGACCTGCGGCACCGCATCCCGCCCCGACGTTCGTGACGACGCGTACGTCCCTCTGCATGGGGCAGGACACGCGGATCATACACCAATTCCGGAAAGGCGAAAGAGAAATTTTCTGGTTTATCGAAGTCGCGCCGGCCGTCGGCGGGAGAATCGCCTCGCACGCGTAGGCTCAATTTTCCCGAGGCGGTCTCTGCAGGGCCGCGTAGACGACGCCGAGAACCAGGCTGTAGGCCTCGATCATGGCCAGTGAGAACAGCGCTGGACCTGCGCCGAGGCCGAGCGACAGGCCGAACGGCCCGAGGCCGATGGCCGGAAACAGCGCGATCCCAAGCATTGCCCAGGCGGCAAGGCCGAGCAGAAAACCCTTGGCAAGGCCGCTCCGGCCCGGCAGGCGGTGGAAGAAGTGGCCGAACAGCAGGCCGATGATGAAGGCTCCGTTGAACTGCGAGAGCAGCCACAGCGGCGCCTGCAGATGCGTTACGTCAAGCAGTGGCAGGAGCGTGTCGAGAAGCGCGGACGACGGATCGAATTGCGGCAGCAGGTGCAGCGCGGCCTTGAGCTGCATCAGCCCCATATGCGCCAGCGTCCCGCAGCCCGATGCCGCGATCGATGACCAGACCCAGCGGAAGCTGCGTTTCGTTTGCATCGCGTCACCTCGCCCCGATGACGGTTCCGTTGATCCTGCTCAATCAGCTGCGTTCGCTGCCCGGTTAGTTTGCACGAACTCATTGATGCCACGTCAAGGGAGTTCCACCATGCGAGCAGATCCACGCGCGTTGATCCTGGCCGCCGCAGTCATGGCGGCGACCGTCGCACCGTCCTTCGCCCAGCCTGGCGCAGGCGGACCGCCGGGCTGGGGCCCGGGCATGATGATGGGGCCCGGCATGATGGGCGGGCGGGGATTCGGCTTTCTCTGCAATCCGCGCATGGCCGGGTTTGCCGAATGGCGCCTGTCGCAGATCGAGAGCGCGATCAAGCCGAACGAGACGCAGCGGGCCAGGCTCGACGATCTCAAGACGGCCTCGGCCAAGGCGGCCGAGCTGATCACCAAGGACTGTCCGACTGCGTTTCCCACCAGGGCCACCGAACGTCTCGCGCTCGCGGAGGAGCGCCTGGACGCCATGCAGCAGGCGATCAAGCTGGTCCGGCCGGCGTTCCAGGCGCTGTACGATTCTCTCGACGACAAGCAGAAGGCAGCCATGGACGCCAGCGGACCGCGCAAATGGGGGTGGCATCACTGGCACTGGCCCTGGAACGACGAGTAGCGGATCGCCATCAGCCGCGAATACCTTCCGGGCGCATGCGGGCGGGCATGGTGATTTGGTTCTGCTTGGCGTAAAGCAACCTGAATCAAACGAAGGTTGTCCGTCAATTGCCTTTTCCCGCTACGAATCCGCCGCTCGCCCGTGCTCTCGCCGAGCGCAACTATGAGCATCCGACCCCCGTTCAGCTCGCGGTGCTCGCGGACGAGGCCGTCGATCGCGACCTCCTGGTCTCGGCCCAGACCGGCTCGGGCAAGACCGTGGCCTACGGGCTTGCGATCGCGACCAACCTGCTGGACGGGGCCGAGCGGTTCGAGCGGGCGGCCGCGCCGCTGGCGCTGATCGTGGCGCCGACGCGGGAGCTCGCCTTGCAGGTGCAGCGCGAGCTCGCATGGCTGTATCAACATGCCAATGCGCGGGTGGTCTCCTGCGTCGGCGGCATGGATCCGCGCCGCGAGCAGCGCGAGCTCGAGGCCGGTGCCCACATCGTGGTCGGCACGCCGGGCCGGCTGTGCGATCATCTGCGGCGCGGGCGGCTCGACATCTCGGAGCTGAAGGCCGTCGTCCTCGACGAGGCCGACGAGATGCTCAATCTCGGCTTCCGCGAGGACATGGAATTCATTCTCGAGACCACGCCGGAGACGCGCCGCACGCTGCTGTTCTCGGCGACGTTCCCGCGCGGCATCGTGGCGCTCGCCAAGCAATATCAGGACGACGCATTCCGGATCGAGGTCGAAGGCGATGAAGGCGGCCACGCCGATATCGAGTATCGCGCCATTCGCATTGCGCCGGGGGATGCCGAGCACGCGGTGGTCAACGTGCTGCGCTTCTACGAATCGCCGAGCGCGATCGTGTTCTGCAACACGCGCGAGGCGGTGCGGCATCTGCAGGCGGCGCTGCTGGAGCGCGGCTTCTCGGTGGTCGCGCTGTCGGGCGAATTGACCCAGAACGAGCGCACGACGGCGCTGCAGTCGCTGCGCGATGGACGCTCGCGCGTCTGCGTGGCGACGGATGTCGCGGCGCGCGGCATCGATCTGGCCAATCTCGACCTCGTCATCCATGCCGAACTGCCGAACGATCCCGAGGTGATGCAGCATCGCTCGGGGCGCACTGGCCGTGCCGGCCGCAAGGGCGTCAGCGTGCTGCTGGTGCCGCCGGCACGGCGGCGGCGCGCGGAGACGCTGCTCAATCTCGCCGGCATCGAAGCCGTATGGGGCGTCGCGCCGCAGGCGGAGGAGATCCGCAAGCTCGATCAGGAGCGCATGCTGCACGATGAGGTGTTCACCGAGGAGACCACGGCGGAGGATCTGGCGCTGGCGCAGGCCTTGCTGGCGGAGCGATCGCCCGAGGACATCGCCGCCGCGCTTGCGCGGCTCTATCGCGCGCGGCTGCCGTCTCCGGAGGACATCCTCGATGCCGTCGAGGATCGCGGCCGCGCGCGTCCCGAGCGCGGCCGCGACGCTGTGGCGCGCGGAGGTCGCGACACGGTCGCGCGAGGCGAGGATCGCGCGCCGGCACCGCGCACGAAGGGCGGAAAGCCGTCGCGCCACGGCATGGGCGAGCCCAGTGTCTGGTTCCGAGCTGCGATCGGTCGTCGCAAGAAGGCCGAGGCGCGCTGGCTGCTGCCCATGATCTGCCGCCGCGGCGGCATCGACAAGCAGGACATCGGCGCGATCAAGATCTCGGACACGACCACCGAGTTCGAGATCGCCGCGCGTGTCGCCGACGCCTTCGCCGCCAACATCCGCCGCCCGGACAAGGAGGATACGATCCGCATCGAGCCGCTGGCGGCTGTGCCAACGGAACCGGCGGCATCGGAGCCGCGTCCGGACAAGCGACCGCCGCGGCGCGACGCCGAGCCACGGCAGCGGGCCGAGGAGAGCGCCTACCATCCGCTGCATCGCGACGAGCCTCGCCGGGACAAGGAGGCTCCGCTGCGCAGCAGGCCGCATCGTGACGCTCCGTCGAAGTCGGGCCATGCCCAGCCGTTCACGAAGAAAAAGCAGCATGGCGACAAGTCCAGCCGCGGCGGACAGGCGTTTCCTTCCCATAGCCCGCGGTCGAAGGCGCCTGGTGGAAAGAAGCCCAAGACCAAGCGTCGTGGCTGATCGCACCGGTCGATCCAGGCACGCGGGCGATGCGTGACACGTGAAGGAGGAGCCGTCCTTGAGCCGCTACGCCGTCCTGTATTTTGCAACCCTGGCCGTGCTGCTCGGCTTCGACATTCCGTTCCTTGCCATCGTCGCCAAGGGCTTCTTCCAGTCACAGGTCGGCGACATGCTCGGCGAGGTCCGTCCGGTACCCGCCGTTCTGTTCTATCTGATCTACATCGCTGGCGTGCTGATCTTCGTGAACGGCACCGCCGACGCCACTTGGCGCTCGACCTTGCTGTACGGCGCGCTGTTCGGCCTGTTCTGCTACGCCACCTTCGAGTTGACCTCGCTCGCGATGCTCAAGCAGTGGACCTGGACGGTGGTCGCCATGGACATCAGCTGGGGCGTGTTCGTCACCGCGGTGTCGGCCACGGTCGGCCTGCTGATCGCGGACTGGGTCACGCCGCGGGGGTAGATGGACGTCATGCCGGGGCGCGCATAGCGCGAACCCGGGCTTTCGAGCTCCCGGGTCCGCCTCTGCGAGGCGTCCCGGGATGACACCGGCGAACGTCGTTCGCCGCCGTTACTTCGGCTGCGGCACCACGCGCAGATACGGCTTCGGCGCCTTCCAGCCGTCCGGATAGATCGTCTTGGCTTCGTCGTCGGATACCGAGCCCGCGATGATGACGTCCTCGCCCTGCTTCCAGTCGGCAGGCGTCGCGACGCGGTGCTTGGCGGTCAGCTGCAGCGAATCGATGACGCGGAGAATTTCCTGGAAGTTGCGGCCCGTGGTCATCGGGTAGACCAGGATCAGCTTGATCTTCTTGTCGGGCCCGATGATGAACACGTTGCGGACGGTCAAATTGTCGGCGGCGGTGCGCTTGGCCGGATCGCCGGACACGGCGGCGGGCAGCATGTCGTAGAGCTTGGAGACGTTGTAGTCGGTGTCGCCGATCATCGGGTAGTTCGGCGCGGCGCCCTGCGTCTCGCGAATGTCCTCCGACCACTGCGCATGCTTGTCGACCGGATCGACCGACAGGCCCATCAGCTTGACGCCGCGCTTGTCGAACTCCGGCTTGAGCCGGGCGAGGGCACCGAGCTCGGTGGTGCAGACCGGCGTGAAATCCTTCGGGTGCGAGAACAACAGCGCCCAGCTGTCGCCGATCCAATCGTGGAATTTGATCTTGCCTTCGGTGGTGTCAGCCTCGAAGTCGGGGGCGGTGGAGCCGATCTGAAGAGCCATGGCAGTCCTCACGTGATTTGGAATGGGGCGGCTAAATTGTTCTCTGGATTATAGGAAATACCGCCTAGCATGGGAACCGTTCCAGAAAAAAGAGAACGTCGTTCTCCTGCCGCCCCCGCGCACAACAACTTCTTTTGAGTTCGGCGCCTGGGGCGAAACATCCGTGAGACTACCGGTTGCCCAGATTTCGCCATGTCTCGGTCGCAACACGCCGCCCCCGCGATGAGCCGCTTTGAACCGTGATCGAGGTCACTGCGGCAAATCGGCAACCGATACAAAAACCCACAACGCCGTTTCGAACCATTAACCACTCGTTCAGACGCGGACCGACAAGGTGGGTCAACACAGCAACTGAGAAGAGAACATGGCTACCTCTGCACCAAAAACCATCGATGGTCTGGAACCGTCCTGTTGTGACACCGCCGCATCCGCGCTCGGCATCGTGCGCGACGGCGTGATCACCGGCGAGGGCCCGACCACCGCAGGGCGCGTGCATTTCTCCCGCATGCTCGACGCCGAGGACGCCGCCTGGTGCGCGCGTATCCTGACGGCCGCGGCGATCAACGACACGCCGGTCAGCCGCGCCGAGGCCGAGGCGCTGTTCGAGATCGACGCCGCCGCGACCGAGCGCAAGGATGACGGCCGGTTCGAGGATCTGCTCGCCAAGGCGATCGCGCATCACACCGCGTCCGCCTCCGGCCTGCCGGTGCCGCCGCGCAGCGTGGCGCTGTCGCCGGAGACGGCGATCGAGAGCTGGGCTCCGGTCAATGCGCGCGGCGTGCGCACCGATGCGCTGGAGTGGGTCGCCAAGCGCATGCGCGGCAAGCACCACGGCAATCGTGCGCTGCGGGCGATGGTCGCGACCCTTGTGGGCGTGAGCGTGCTGCCGCTGGCGCAGCTGCCGTCGATGATCGACATCGGGATGTAAGGCGGACCGAGCCTGCCAGGAGATTTCGAGAGCGCGATGTCCTCATCGCGCTCTTTTCTTTTGTCGCTCCATTGCCTTGCGTCCTGATGCTCAGCCTCTTGATGATGCGCGCTTGCCGGTCAATAGATCGGTGGTGATAGGATCGAGCACGGAGATGTCGACATGAGCCGATGGAGCTTTCCCGCGCGCCTGCTTGCGGTGGCGGCGACGGCGCTGCTGCTCATGATGGCCTGGCAGACCTTCCCGCTGATCCAGGCCGAGCTGCTCGGCCTGCGCGCCAAGCCGCGCGACATCACGCCGCGCGGCGATCTCGCCGCCGACGAAAAGAGCACGATCGCGCTGTTCGAGAGCCGCAGCGGCTCGGTGGTGTTCATCACGACCGTTCAACAATCCGTCAACCCGTGGACGGGCAATGCGCAGCAGGAGCGCTCCGGCACCGGCTCGGGCTTCGTGTGGGACGAGCTCGGCCACGTCGTCACCAATTATCACGTGATCGAGGGCGCCACCGAGGCGCTGGTCAGCCTGACCGACGGGCGCTCGTTTCGCGCCGCGCTGGTCGGCGCCAGCCCGGAAAATGACCTCGCGGTGCTGGTGATCGGCGTCGGCGTCGACCGGCCGAAGCCGCTGCCGGTCGGCACCAGCGCCGACCTCAAGGTCGGGCAGAAGGTGTTCGCGATCGGCAATCCGTTCGGCCTCAGCAGCACGCTGACCACCGGCATCGTCTCGGCGCTGAACCGTAACCTGCAGGTCACGCAGGAGCGGACCTTGAGCGGCCTGATCCAGACCGATGCCGCGATCAATCCCGGCAATTCCGGCGGACCGCTGCTCGACAGCGCCGGGCGCCTGATCGGCGTCAACACCGCGATCTACAGTCCGTCGGGCGCCTCCGCCGGCATCGGCTTCGCTGTGCCCGTCGACAAGGTCAACCGCATCGTGCCGCGGCTCATTGCAAGCGGCCGCTATGTCAGCCCGAGTCTCGGGATCAGGACGGATGCGAAGGCCAATGAGGCGCTGGCCGCGCGGCTCGGCGTCGCCGGCGTGTTCGTGCTCGATGTCGAGCAGGACTCAGCGGCCGAGAAGGCCGGGCTGATTCCGGCGCGGCTCACGCGCGACGGCGGCTTCGCGCTCGGCGACGTGGTGCTGGCGATCGATGGACAGGCGGTGGATTCGCCCGACGATATGACGCGAGCGCTGGAGAGCAAGAACCCGGGAGATCGTGTGGTGTTGCGCGTGCTTCGTAACCGAAAGACAATCGAGGTCCGGGTGACGCTCGATGTCGCGCGGTAGGTGGTCGTGAAGCGGCACGATGTCTCCACGCGTCATTGCGAGCGCAGCGAAGCAATCCAGAGTCGTTCGCGCAGCCCTGGATTGCTTCGCTGCGCTCGCAATGACGTGGAGAGAGCGGTGCTTCTCATTGCGAAACAATACGTGGCGCGAGATCCCCGGGTTCGCTTCCGCTCACCCGGGCAGACATGCATTCGCGTGACCTGACTACTTCGCTGCCGTCTTCTTCGGCGCCTCGTCATCCAGGCCCACCGTGCGGCCGGGGAAACCCGCGGCATCGAAATAGCGCTGGCTGCCGACGCGCTGCAGCTTCAGCACGGTGCGCAGGCCGCCCGCGGCCGGATCTGACTTGATGACGTCGGAGGTCGCCTTCGGCGTTGCGCCGTTCGGCATCGCTTCCGTCATGACGCGGCCGATCAGCTTGCCCTTCGGCGCGACCTTGAGGTCGAGCAGCTTGGCCGCGGTGATGCCGACGTCGGCGTTGCTGACGGGGAGAGGATCGACGAAGCCCGCTTTGAAGTCCGGACCGATGGCGGCCATGAAGTTGTAGGTGTCGCCGCGGCTGAACGAGCCGTGCATGCCCTGGCCCTGGCGCAACACGGTGTCGGCCACCTCGACCGAGCAGTTGCTCGGCACGTCGCAGCCAAGTGCGACATAGGAGCGGAAGTTGACGACGATCGCCGGATGCGGCGTCACCGCCTTGCCGTCGAGATTGACGACCGACAGCGGCAGCGTGCCGGGGATCTCGCCGAGCTTGTCGTCGACGAAGAGGCCGGAGACGTAGTCCTGCTCGAGCAGTGCCTTGACGGTGCGGCGGGCGAGCTTCCTGTCGTTGTTCGGCAGGTAGATCAGGTCGGAGCCGCCATTGGTGGCGACGATGAGATCCGGCTTGGTCGGATCCTTGCCGAGCACGCCGTTGCCGGCCTTCGGGTGCTTGCCGGCGGGCACGGCGGCGTTCTTGTCGTTCGGATCGAACAGCGGCAGGTCGAGCGCCTTGGCGAGGTCGAGCGCCAAAAAGCCCATCGGCAGGAAGTCCTTCGGCGTGTCGTCATAGCTGACCTTGGCCGAGGGCGAGGTCTTGCTCTCCTTGGAGATGGTCGAGAAGCCGTGGTCGGCCTGCACCATGATGTTGGTCGAGGCGGAAAGCCCGAGATCGTCGAGCGCCTTGCGCAGCGCGGCGAGATTGTCGTCGGCGTTCTTGATGCCGGCCATCGAGGTCGGGCCGTTGATGCCCGGGGTGATGGTGTTGAGGCTGTCGCCGTGATTGTGCTGGCTGCCGTCGGGATCGCGCGACCAGAACACCAGAACGAACGGCTTGTTGCGCGCCTTGAACATCGGCAGCACCACCTTGGTGGCGACGTCGACCATGTAGGCCTGCTGGGCGACGTTGGCCGAGGTCGTGCCCGGCGTCTTGGCGTTCCCGGCCTTACCGTTGTCGCCGCGCGACGGCGTCGCCAGCGCGAGGCCCGCCTCGGTCATGGCGTCCTTGACCTCGTCGGTCAAGGGCACGCCATTCTTGTTGCCGGTACTGTCGTCGATCACGATCGAGGAGCTCGCGCCGGGCTTGCAGGGGCAGCCGGTGTGGTCGAACAGGTAGGTCGGACCGAGCTTGCCGATCGCAGCCGTGGAATAGCCGGCCTTGCGGGCGAGCTTCAGGATCGTGTCCTCGTTGAGATAGTCGCCGTTGAAATGCTCGTCGATGTCGCCGAGCACGGCGTCGTTCTCGATGAAGGGCACGACGGTCTCGCCGGCCGGGACCGAGGTGTACCCGGTGAAGATGGTGTTCGAGAACGTGCCGGTGTCGCCGAGATAGTGGCCGGTCGCCATCGCCGAGCCGTTGGCCATGGTGAAGGTCGGAAACAGTGAGTGCGAGTTCTTGAAGTTGACGCCCTTGTCGCGGACGGCCGCCATGGCCGGCGCGGTCTCAGGCGTGACCTTCGCCGCCCGCAGGCCGTCGGGAATGAACAGGATGAGGTTACGGGGCGTGGCGTTCTCTGCAAATGCAGCGCTGGACGACAACAGGGTCAGTCCGGCGCACAGCAGCACGAGCGAGCGGCGCATTGAAAACTCCTGAAAGCAATCGGCAGAATCGCGGCGTCTCGCCGCAGGCAAGAGCTTTAGTTTTGCCGCGTGACGGTTTTGTTACAAGGGGGCAAGCAGGAGGATCGCGCGGCTCTGCGGTAAGATTTTCATGGACCGGTCGGTCCGCGGCAGGAACCAGGGTGTGGCTTTCCGGTTGTCGGCTGACACAACCAGGAGCACACCATGGCTGCCGAAAAAGATCTCAACGAACTCTTCCTCGATACCCTCAAGGACATCTACTACGCCGAGAAGCAGATCCTGAAGACGCTGCCGAAGATGGCCAAGGCTGCGCAGTCGGACAAGCTGCAGGCTGCCTTCCTCAAGCACCAGGATGAGACCGAGGGCCAGATCGAGCGCCTCGAGCAGGTGTTCGAGATGATTGGCAAGCCGGCGCGCGGCAAGAAGTGCGATGCGATCGAGGGCATCATCGACGAGGGCAAGGAGATCATGGACGAGTACAAGGGGACGCAGGCGCTCGATGCCGGCCTCCTTGCTGCGGCGCAGGCGGTCGAGCACTACGAGATGTCGCGCTACGGCACCTTGAAGGCCTGGGCCCTCAAGCTCAACCTGCCCAAGGTGGCGAAGCTGCTCGACCAGACGCTCAACGAAGAGCGCAAGACGGACGAGAGCCTGACCAAGATCGCGGAGACCGCGGTCAACTACGAAGCCGCCGCCTGATCCCAGTCTGCACTGATCAATGGATTGCCGCCGCCAGCGCTGCCACCAGCGCTGGCGGCGTCGTCACGAGTCCGATCTTCAGAAACTGCCAGGCCGTCACCTCGATCTTCTCGCGGCGCAGCGCGGTAAGCCAGAGAATGGTCGCAAGTGAGCCGGTGACCGAGAGGTTGGGGCCGAGATCGACCCCGATCAGGATCGCCCGGATCACCTCGTGAGGCAGGTGATCGCTGGCCGCGACCGAGCCTGCGACCAGTCCGACCGGCAGGTTGTTGGCGATGTTGTCGGCGACAGCCGTGACCAGGCCCGCGGCCCAGGCCGTTCCCGCCGGTGATTGGCTGACGCCCTGATGAAGCCACGCGCTGAGCTGGCCGATGGCGCCGAACCGGCTCAAACCCTCCACCATCACGAACAGGCCGCCGACCAGCGGCAGCACGCCCCAGGACACGCCCTTGATGATCGGCCATGGCGACTGCCGGCTGACCAGCAGGATCGCGGCCGCCGTGACCGCGCCGCAGACGAAGGTCGGCAGGCCGAGTTGCACGTCGAGCGCGGACGCGGTCAGCAGCACGGCTGCAATGGCGACGATGCCCATTGCCGCGAGCCGTCCCTCGCGGCTGAGATGCGGCTTCTCGACATCGGTGCGCAGCGTTTCCGCGCGCAGCGCGTGCCGCTGGGTCAGCCAGAGCGCGACATAGGTGAGGGCGATGGCTGCGATCGAGGGAAGCGTGAACTGCCGCAGCCATTCCGTCAGATGCGGCATGCGCTCGCCGAACACCACGAGATTGGCCGGATTGGAGATCGGCAGCACGAAGCTAGCGGCATTGGCGATGAAGGCACAGACATACAGATACGGCAGCGGCGAGGCGCCGGCGGCGCGCGTCGCGGCATACACGGCCGGCGTCAACACGATCGCGGTGGCGTCATTCGAGAGCAGCACGGTGACCAGCGTGCCGACCGCGTAGACCAGCAGGAACAGGAGCTGCGGCGAGCCGCGGGCATGCTCCACCGCATAGGCCGCGAGATAGTCGAACAGACCTTCGCGGCGGGCGAGCTCGGCGATCAGCATCATGCCGATCAGGAACAGATAGACGTCGACGCCCTTGCGGATGCCAGCCAGCGCATCGGCGGCCGGCAACAGACCGAGCGCGACCAGCAGCACCGCGCCCGTGACGGCCCAGATCGCTTCGGGCAGCCGGAAGGGGCGGACGATGACGCCAGCGGTGGCGAGGATGATGATGGCGTAGGGAAGCCAAGGGCTGTGTGCGAACATGATCGAGGATCGATAGAGCAAATCATTCGGCGGGGATAGCGGGCGCGGCGGTCGCGTTCGGATGTGCGGCCTCCGTTCCACCGGTCTCCGGCAGCAGCAGCCAGCACACGACCACGGCGAGGGCAGCTGTCCCGCCCAGCGTGAGAAACGCGGCGCTGTAGCCGCCATGGACTACCACGAGTCCGGCCATTGCGGTGGAAAGTGCAGCGCCGATGCTCTGCGCCGTGATGACGGCGCCTTGCGCGACGTTGAACCTGCCGGTGCCGCGCATCAGGTCCGCGACGATCACCGGCATGATCGCGCCGAAGATGCCGGCGCCGACGCCGTCGAGCAGCTGTACGCCGACCAGCCAGGCCTTGTCGTCCGACAGCGTGTAGAGCACGGCGCGCAGCGGCAGGATCAGCAGCGCCGCCAGGAAGAAGCGCTTGTGGCCCCAGCGGTCGGCGCGGGCGCCGACCAGCAGCGCCATCGGCACCATCACGAGCTGCGCCGCCGCGATACAGGCCGACATCAGGCTCGTGCCGAGGTTCTTGTCCTGCAATGCGAGCTTCTGGCCGACCAACGGCAGCATCGCCGCATTGGCGAGGTGAAACAGCGCGACGCAGATCGCGAAGATGAGAAGGGGACGGCAGGTCAGGAGAATGCCGAGACCTGAAGGCTGCCCACCTTGTTCGCTCGCAGCGCCTTGTTTCTGATGCGACAGGCCGCGCGCCGCGTCGTGATCGATGGCGCGCTCGGGAATGGCGAGCACGCTGATCAGGCTGCCGGCCGACGTCACCGCCATCAGATAGAACACCGCCGATGGTCCGAGCGCATAGGCGGCCGCGCCGGCAATGACCGCGCCGACCGCGTTGCCCGCATGGTTGAAGGTCTCGTTGCGGCCGATCCGCGCCGTGAACGCGCGGGCTCCAACGATGCCGAGCGATACTGCGGCGATGGCCGGCGCGAAGATCACGCCGGCACCATTGGCGATGCTCTGCGAGACCGCAACCGGCCAGAAGCTCGACATCAGCGGCAGCGCCAATGACGATGCCGTGACGACGATCGCAGCCGCGATCATGATCATGCGCTTGGCCCTGACAGTATCGACCAGCGCGCCGGCCGGCGTCTGCGCGACGATGCCCGCGATCGTCGCCAAGGACATCACGACGCCGATCGAAGCCTCGTCCCATTTCTGCTCGGTGAGCAGATAGATCGCCAGATACGGGCCGAGGCCGTCGCGCACGTCGGCCAGGAAGAAATTGGCGGCGTCGAGCGCACGGCTCGCTCGGCGCGTGGTGGTCTCGTCCGGTGACATGCTCTCGGCCTCGGCTGCTCAATGCGTCATGGGTGCATGCGATCACGCGTGGGCGTGATCGTGCTTCGGTCCGTGCTTCCGCCCATGCTTGTGCTTCGACCCGTGCTTGGGACCCGGACCATGCTTGGGCTCGGGCTTGCCGTGCTTGAGCGGCGTGATCTCCTTCAGGCTCGGACCGGCCTCGCGGGCGTGGATGACGCGGCCGAAGCGCGTGTCGATGCCGTCGCCGCGGACCGCCAAGGTGGCCTTCGGCGCAAGCAGCTCGGCAATTTCGGTAGCCTCCTTCGGCCCGATCCTCACCACGGTGCCGTCCGTCAGCAGGGCCCCGCGCAGCTCGCCCTTGGGGCCGAATAGCGACAGCCGCACCGTGCCGTCGGCATCCCTCTTGTGAGCCTTGTGGTTGGGATGCTCACGCGCCTCGTCCGGTCCATGGTCGATGATCCGGCGTCCATTCGCGCCGGTCACCGCGACCGCGGACAGTAGCGCGGCGCCGCGCGGCCTGACCGCGTGCACGCCGACGGTATCGCCGGCCTTGATGTGGCGCGTGAGCTCTGTCTCCATATGCGGCGGGGTGTGAACGAGGACGTCCTCGTCGCTCGCGCGCATCACGAATCCGTCGACCTCGCCATGAGGATTGAGCACAAAGCGTTCGAGAACGCCGGTCACGGCTGGCAGGCTGTCAGGGTCGATCCAATGCATGTTTGTCTCCTCGGATGTGTTCGTCGAACTTGAAGGGCCTCAGCCGCGCGGCGGGGGCGGCGGCGGGCCGAGGCGATCGGGCCCGCCCTTCGGGCCGCGCGGCGGGCGCGGGCCTTCGATCTCGGTCAGCTGATCCGGCGAGGTGCCGATCGCCCTCACGTCGACGAGCTTGCCGAGCGCGGTCTCGAGCAGATCGCCGCGGACCGAGATGGTCTGCCCCGGACGCAGCGTGTCGGCGAGGCGTTCGGCCTCCGGCGGCGGCAGGCGGAGCGATGTGCCGTCCTCGAGGACCGCGCCGTTGACCTCGCCGCGCTTGCCATGCAGCAGCGTCGTGATCCGTCCGTTGACGGTCTGATCACTGCCGGGACGTCCGGGGCCATCGGGCGGGCCATTATCGACGACGCTCTTGCCGGTCGCGATGTTGGTGATCGCGGTCGCGTCGACCAGCGGCAGCGCGCGGGCGCGCAGGCCGCGGACGGACACCCCATCGCCGGGGCGGATCGCAAACACGATCTGCGGGGTCAGATGTGGCGGCAGCTTCACCTCGGTGCCGTCATTGAGGATCAGCCCGTCGACGTCACCGCGCGACGTCAGCGTGTACTGCTTGACGATGCCGCGCGTCTCGGGGAGCTGCGATGCATCCCATGTCGTGCCGGGCGCGGACAGCGGGGCCTGAGCGTCGGCGATGGAGGTGCCGATGCCTGCGGCGGCGAGGGCGAGCACGGTCACGATCGGCGTCATCTTTCGCGTCATCCTGGAACTCCTTGTCGAGGTTGGTGACGCGATTGGTTTCGCAACGGCCGTGCCAGTCGCCGAGCGACGAGAAATCAATGGGTTGCATGAGGATGCGAACGACTAGGCGTCGTCTTTTCCGACGGCGCCTGTCAGATTTCCTGACGCCTCTTCGCCGAGACCGTAGCGCTGCATCTTGGTGTAGAGCAGCTGCCGGTTGATGTTGAGCTGCCGCGCCGCCTCGGTGCGATTGCCGCCGCAGGCCGCGAGCGCGCGCCGGATGAGGCGTTCCTCCAGGCGGGCCACTGCTGCCGGGAGGTCGGTCGAGGGCTCGGTCTCCTCATCCCCTGGTGCCTCGGGGATGTCGATGTCATCCGCATCGACCAGCGCGCCGCGCGTCAGCACGCAGGCGCGTTCGATGACGTTGCGCAGCTCGCGCACATTGCCGGGCCAGGGCGCATGGGCGAGCTTGGCGCCCGCCGCTTTGCTCAGGTGCGGGCGTGCGCGGCCGTTCGTGGCCAGCGCGAGGAAATGATTGGCGAGCGGCAGGATGTCCTCCACGCGCTCGCGCAGCGGCGGCAGCTCGATCGGGATCACGTTCAGGCGATAATAGAGGTCTTCGCGGAAGGTGCCGCTTGCAACCAGCCCGGCGAGATCGCGGTGCGTCGCGGCGACGACCCGTGCCGCCACCTTGACCGGCTTGCCGCCGACCGGCGTGATGATGCGCTCCTGCAGGGCGCGCAGGATCTTCGCCTGCATGGGCTGCGGCATGTCGCCGATCTCATCGAGGAAGAGCGTGCCCGAGCCGGCGTCGCGGAAGGCGCCCGAGCGGTCGGAGCTCGCACCGGTGAAAGACCCCTTCACATGGCCGAACAATTCGCTTTCGAGCAGGTCCTGCGGGATGGCGGCGCAGTTGACGGCGATGAAGGGACTCGAGCTGCGACGGCTGTGGACGTGCAATGCACGTGCGACGAGCTCCTTGCCGGTGCCGGTCTCGCCGCGGATCATGATCGTCGCATCCGCATCGGCGGCAAGTCCGATCATCTTCTGCACCCGGCGCATCGCCTCGCTGGTGCCGATCAGGCCACCGTCATCCACGCTTTCCTTGTCCTGCTGCCGGCGTGGACGCGGCGGCAGCCGCTCGATCAACTCGCGCAGCGCGTCGCGGCCGATCGGCTTGACGAGATGGTCGAAGGCCCCGAGCCGCATCGCCTCGATGGTGTTCTCCGGGCTCGCATAGGCCGTCAGCACGATCACCGGCGGCGCATCGCCATCGGCGCGGATGCGGCGCAGGGTCTCGATGCCGTCGATCCCGGGCATGCGCAGATCGAGCAGGATGGCGTCGATCGCAGGCGAGAGCATGCCGATGGCCTCGCGGCCGGACATGGCTGTGAGCGCATCGTGACCGAGATCGGTCAACGTTTCCGCGAGACCGTCGCGCAGTGCGGCGTCGTCGTCGACGATCAGGATGGTTGACATGGCAAGGAAATCTCGAAGGCGGTGCCGTTGCTGCTCTGTCCGAGCCGCGCCTCGCCGCGATGGGCGCGCGCGATCTCGCGCACGATGGCGAGACCGAGGCCGGTGCCGTCGGCGCGGCTGCTGACGAACGGCTCGAACAGGCGATCCCTGATGCTGGCGTCGATGCCCGGCCCGCTGTCGGTGACGCGAAACAGAAGGCGTCCGTTGCCGATCTCGGCCGCAACCAGGATCTCGCCGCCGGCAGTGGTGCTCTGGACCGCGTTGATGATCAGGTTGTCGAGGGCGCGCTGCATCTGTGAAGGGTCGAAGCACGGGGCTCGTTCTGCGGCCGGCACGACGGTCCGGAGTTGCAGGCCGCGGCGCGCCGCAAGCTCGCGGTGCGTCTCGATCGTCGATTGCAGGAAGCTGGCGAGATCGACGGGGCGCGCCGCCGGCCGGCTGGCGTGAGTCATCGCGAGCAGATCGCGCAACAGTGCGTCGAGCCGCGCCACCTGCTGCAGGATGGCTTCGAGCGCGCTGCTCTTGCGGGCGGGGTCGGAGGAGGCGAGGGCGTTCTCGGCCTTCAGGCGCATCGCGGCGATCGGATTGCGGATCTCGTGGGCGAGGTTGGCCGAGAGACGTCCGACCGCCGCGAGTCGTTCGGCCGCCGCGGCCCGGCTGCGCTCGGCCGAGAGGCGATGACCGGCATCGTTCACGGCGTCGACGAGACGGTCGAGCTCGTGTGCGCCGGTATGGGGCAGATGCGGCAGATCGGCGGACATCGTCGCACCGCCGAGCGCCGTTTCGATCAGGGCGATGCGCCGTGACCATGAGACCAGGATCCAGCTCAGCCAGAGCGCCGATCCCAGCAGCGTCAGCGCCAGCACGAGCAACCCGGCAAGCAGATGCGTGTAGGCCGGACCTTCGGCCGTCGCGGCCCGCGTCATCGTCCAGGCGGTGATGTTCTCGAGTGGTCCGCGCAACGGGCAGCCATGGACGATCAAGGTTTGTGAGCGCCCCGCGGTCCTGATCGTATCCGGCCGGCCGCTGCGCTGGGTCTCGGCATTGACGCTTTGAATGACGCTGAGCTCGGCGGCCGGCAGGTCGGTCTTGGGTCCGGTGCCCTCATAGGTCGGATAGGCGTAAGCGAGCGAGCCGCTTCCGGCCTGCCAGATGCCGCCTTCGACGCCGGGCTTCGCCGTCAAGGCGGACTGCACGACGGCGAGCAGGTCCTGCTTGAGCCTGTCGTCGACCGGCGCGCCCCGCCAGCCGGAGACGAAGAATTGATAGCGGTCGGCGATGTCGCGGCAGCCGCTGATGACCAGATCCTGCGCACGCGCCACGCGGGCATTCGTCGACTGCTGAAAGGATTCGACCAGCAGATAAGCGGTTGCCGCGCCCGAAACTGCCAGCATGAGCCAGAGCGCCGACAGCCGCGAGCGAAGGGAGCGCATCGAATGGTCCGCACTGACTTGGGATGGCTGAGCATGCATCGCAAATGCGCGGGACGCTGATTGCTGCAGCTCGTTCGCGGAACAGAACGCCCGATCGGCAATGTTGGTTCCCGCGGCCGCATGCGGGGTCAGCGCGGCAGCGGTGCCTTCTCCGCCATCGCCTTGCGCAGGATGCGCGACAGCGACTCCACCGAATAGGGCTTCTTGATCAGCTCGAAGCCATGATGGGCATTCTCCGCCAGAACGTGGCTGTAGCCGGAGGTGAGTACGACCGGCAGGCCGGGGTAGCGTTCGCGGATGATGCCGGCGAGCTCGAGGCCGTTGATGCCGGGCATGATCACGTCGGAGAAGACGAGATCGACGGCGAACTCGTTGTCGGCCAGGATCGCCAGGGCGTCCTGGCCATTGGCGACGCGGCGCGTGACATAGCCGAGGTCCTCGAGCAGCTCGGTCGAGAACTGCCCGACCTCGTCATTGTCCTCGACCACCAGCACGCGGTAGCCGCGACCGATGGTGGCCGGCTCGATGCGGGCCAAGCTCGCATCCGGGCCGGTCTGCGGCGCCGATGCCTGCGGCAGATAGATCGTGAAGCTCGCGCCATGGCCCAGCCTGCTATCCACGGCGATGTCGCCTTCCGACTGCTTGGCGAAGCCGAACGCCTGGCTGAGGCCGAGGCCGGTGCCTTTGCCCACTTCCTTCGTGGTGAAGAACGGTTCGAAGATCGCGTTGAGATGCTGAGGCGCGATGCCGCCTCCGGTGTCGGCGACCGAAATGGCGATGAAGGCGCCGGGTCGCGCGCTCTGGCCGCGCAACGCGGGGATGGCCTCGGTGCTCTGCACGCTGATCGTCAGCCGTCCTTCGCCGTTCATGGCGTCGCGCGCGTTCACCGCGAGGTTGATCAGGGCGGTCTGGAATTGCGCGACGTCGGCCAGGGTGAACAGGCTGCTGTCGGGGACGGCAAGCTGGATCTGGATGCGGCTGCCGACGAGCGGGCGGATCAGCTGCACCACGCTGTCGACCTGCTCGCCGACATTGAACACCTGCGGGGTCAATGGCTGCCGCCGCGCGAACGCCAGCAGTTGCGCCGTCAGCTTCGAGGCGCGCTCGACCGTCTCGGAGATGGCGTCGACATAGCGCCTGCGCCGCTCCTCCGGCAGATCGCGGCGGCGCAGGAAATCCGTCGCCGAGCGAATGATCGTCAGCAGATTGTTGAAGTCGTGCGCCACGCCGCCGGTGAGCTGGCCGACAGCCTCCATCTTCTGCGACTGGCGCAGCAGCTCCTCGCCCTGGATGCGCTCGGTGATGTCGACGGCCTCGGCCACGGCGCCCATGATCGCATCGTGCTGGTCGAGCAGAGGCCGCATCGACAGCTCGAAATGCCGCTCGCCGCTGGCGAAATCCAGCCGCACCTCGGTGCTGAAGCTGTCCCCCTCGAGTACGCGCGCAAACGCCTTGCGCACCATCTCCGTCACACCTGGGGTCTGGGTGAACCACGGCGCCTCCCACAGCCTGACGCCGATCACGTCGACGTCGCCGGCGCGCATGCCGGCGAGCGCGATGCGGTTCGCATGGGTGACGCGGCCCTCGATGTCCAGAATGCCCTGGTACTGATTGCTGGTGTCGAAGATCGCGCGCATGCGCGCCTCGTTGGCCGCGAGCTGGGCGGTGCGCTCCCGGATGCGCTCCTCCAGGGTCTCGTTGAGGCGGCGGAGCTCGATCTCAGCCTGCTTGGCGGCCGTCACGTCGTGGGCGACGCCGATGAAGCCGATGTGCTTGCCGTTCGCATCCCAGCGCGGTTGCGATTCCGAACGCAGCCAGCGCCATTGTCCATCGGCACGGCGATAGCGCGCTTCGAGGAAGAACGGCTTCAGCGAGCACTCGCCCGATTGCTGCTGCGCGAGGATGCGCGGCAGGTCCTCGGGATGCAGCGCCTTGCGCCAGTCGAAGGCGAGGGCCTCCTCGGCGGACACGCCGAGGAAATCGACATAGGCGCGATTGACGAAGGAGCGGGTGCGATCGAGCTTCGTTACCCAGATCGGCACCGGCGCGCTGTCGGCAATCAGCCGGAAGCGCTGCTCGCTTTCGCGCAGCTTGGCCTGCGCGAGCATCTGGTCGGTGACGTCGATATGCGCTCCCACCAGGCGGATCGCGCGGCCGTTCCAGTCGCGCTCGATGCGCGCAATGACGCGGATCCAGCGGATCTCGCCATCGCTGGGACGGATGATGCGGTATTCGGTGGTGTAGTCCTCCTGCTTGCTCTTGACCGCAGCGATGAAGTCCTGCTCGGCCTTGACGCGATCGTCAGGGTGGACCCGCTTGACCCAATCTTCGTGCGTCTCGTTGGCCGCCTCGGGCGGCAGGCCGTGAATGATCAGATATTCGGGCGAGCGGCGGTTGCGAAAGCCTTCACGCAGATCGACCTCGACGCCGCCGACCCGCGCGATGCGCTGGATCCGCGCCAGCTCCGCCTCGCGCTCCTGCAGGGCCCGATAGGCCTGGTCGCGGTCGCGTGCGATCTCCTCGATGTGCTGCCGCAGCTCGATTGCGCCGGTGGCCTCGGGAAGCGCGTCGTGTCTGGGCGCATCCGCGCTGCTCATGCTGACCTGCACTGGGTGGACGAACGGTCGCCGCAGGATTCCACTGCGGCTGTTCGGAAGCGTGGCGACATTAGGGTCACGAAAAGCAAACTGGCCAGCGATTGAGGCAGGCAAACGCCTGCATGACGGGAACGCCGGGGCAGATAAAAAGTTCCGCATCCCCGGAACGGACTGTTACTGTCGCGCGTCGTCAGGCGCTGAACAATGCAACGCGTAGGTCCTCCCCGTGAAGCTCTTCGTCTGCCAGGCCTGCAAGAACATCCTGCATTTCGAGAATCGCAGCTGCGGCCGCTGCGGCCACCAGCTCGCGTTCATGCCGGAGCGGCAGACCCTGTCGGCGATCGAGCCGGTCGGTGAGGGCTTTCGGACGCTGGCGGATGGGGGCGAGGGGCGATTCTTCTGCGCCAATGCCGAGCACGACGCCTGCAACTGGCTGCTGGAGGCCGGTGAGACCGCCGGGTTTTGTCGCGCCTGCCGTCACAACGGCACCATTCCCAATCTGTCGGATGCGGTGCAGCTGGCCGGCTGGCGCGAGCTGGAGGTGGCCAAGCACCGGCTGTTCTATTCCCTGATCCGCTGGCAGCTGCCGGTCAAAACCCGGACAGAGGATCCTCAGCACGGGCTGATCTTCAACTTCCTGGCCGATGATCCCGCCGGCCAGCAAAAGGTTCTGACCGGCCACGACAACGGGCTGATCACCATCGCGCTGGCCGAGGCCGACGAGTTCGAGCGCGAGCGGCGCCGGCTGGAGATGGACGAGCCGTACCGGACGCTGCTCGGTCATTTCCGCCACGAGGTCGGGCACTATTTCTGGGACGTGCTGGTCCGCGACGCCGGCAGGCTCGACGACTGCCGCGCCGTGTTCGGCGACGACAGCCTGGATTATGGCGAGGCGCTCAAGCGTCACTACGATGCGGGCGCGCCGCCGGACTGGCAGGACAACTACGTCTCGGCCTATGCGACCACCCATCCGTGGGAGGACTTCGCCGAGACCTGGGCGCATTATCTGCACATCGTCGACACGCTGGAGATGGCCTCCGAATTCGGCATCGAGATCGATCCGCCGGCCGATCAGATCGGCGGGCTGACCGCGCGTGTTACGTTCGATCCCTATGTCGCCGAGGATTTCGACACGATCGTCCATGCCTGGCTGCCCTTCACCTTCGCCATGAACAGCGTCGCCCGGGCGATGGGCGCGCGCGACCTCTATCCCTTCATCCTGACGCCTCCGGTCATCGCCAAGCTCGCTTTCATTCACGAGCTGGTGCGCGAGGGGGGGCCGGACAAGCAGGCAGCACTGGCGCCGGAGATTGAGCCGCAGCAGGACCAGGAGGAGGTCGGGGCGGCGTGATCAGCCTTGACTCGAGAGAACATAATGTGAACATGGGGCGACTTGAGCGAGGATCGCCATCACGCCATGCCGTCTGAATTGCATGCCAAAGCCGGGGAGCCCGCCGATGGCGCACTCGATGAAGCCGTGGATCAGGCGATCGCAGCCTGCGGTGGTGACCTCAGGGCGACCATTCGCGCGCTGATTGTTGCAAATGATTATCTCGAGACCGAGGTCACCGAGCTGATGAAGGCGGTCTCCCACGCCTATGCGCGAGGACGTTTCCACAGCTATTCCGGGTGACGGGAGAGCTGGTCTCTGGCATGCCTGCGAGATGCGCAGGGATCGCACCGACAGGCGGGTTGCGCGCGGGCGATTTTGCTATAGACGAACCGCGGAGCTCGCGGTGGTCGCGCCTGTGCCGTGAGCGGGGAGCCCGCCCAAAGGTATCAAGAAAAAACATGTTCAAGACCATTCTGATCGCGAACCGCGGCGAGATCGCCTGCCGGGTCATCAAGACCGCCCGCCGCATGGGAATCAGGACCGTTGCGGTCTATTCGGAAGCCGATCGTGACGCGCTGCATGTCGAGATGGCCGACGATGCCGTGCTGATCGGGCCGCCGGCCGCCGCCGAGAGCTATCTCCTCATCGACCGCATCGTCGAGGCCTGCAAGAAGACCGGCGCCGAGGCGGTGCATCCCGGCTATGGCTTCCTGTCCGAGCGCGAGGCATTCCCGCGCGCGCTGGCCGAGGCCGGCATCGTCTTCATCGGCCCCAATCCCGGTGCCATCGCCGCGATGGGCGACAAGATCGAATCGAAGAAGGCTGCGGCCAAGGCCAAGGTCTCGACCGTGCCCGGCTTCCTTGGCGTCATCGAGGACGACAAGCACGCCGTGCGCATTGCCGACGAGATCGGTTATCCTGTCATGATCAAGGCTTCCGCCGGCGGCGGCGGCAAGGGCATGCGCATTGCGCACTCGACCGCGGAGGTGGCGGAAGGCTTCAATCTCGCCAAGGCCGAGGCGAAGGCCTCGTTCGGCGACGACCGGGTCTTCGTCGAGAAGTTCATCGTCGATCCGCGCCACATCGAGATCCAGGTGCTCGGCGACAAGCATGGCAACGTGATCTATCTCGGCGAGCGCGAATGCTCGATCCAGCGCCGTAACCAGAAGGTCATCGAGGAGGCGCCGTCGCCGCTGCTCGACGAGGAGACACGGCGCAAGATGGGCGAGCAGGCGGTCGCGCTCGCCAAGGCCGTGAACTACGATTCCGCGGGCACCGTCGAGTTCGTCGCCGGCCAGGACAAGAGCTTCTACTTCCTGGAGATGAACACGCGCCTCCAGGTCGAGCATCCCGTGACCGAACTCGTCACCGGAATCGACCTCGTCGAACAGATGATCCGCGTCGCTGCCGGCGAGAAGCTCGCGCTGGCGCAGAAGGATGTCAGCCTGACCGGCTGGGCGGTAGAATCGCGCGTCTATGCCGAGGACCCGTTCCGCAGCTTCCTGCCGTCCATCGGCCGCCTGGTGAAGTATCGCCCGCCGGCGGAGAGCAAGGCGGATGGCATCACCGTGCGCAACGACACCGGCGTGCAGGAGGGCGGCGAGATCTCGATCTACTACGATCCGATGATCGCCAAGCTCGTCACCCACGCGCCGTCGCGCGCCGCGGCGATCGAGGCGCAGTCGACCGCGCTCGATGCGTTCTACGTCGATGGCATCCGCCACAACATCCCGTTCCTGTCGGCGCTGATGAACCATCCGCGCTGGCGCGAAGGGCGGCTGTCGACCGGCTTCATCGCCGAGGAGTTTCCCAAGGGCTTTGCCGCACGTGCGCCGGAAGGCGAGATCGCGCGACGGCTGGCGGCGGTGGGGGCTGCGATCGATCACGTGCTCGGCGAGCGCAAGCGGCAGATCTCGCAGCAGATGATCGGCCGTCCGGTGAAGCGCCAGGGCCGCCGCGCGGTGTGGCTCGGCCGCGACGAGATCCTGCTCGACATCACCAGGGATCATGGCGCGATCACGGTCCGCTTCGTCGCCGCCGACGGCAAGGTCGGTCCGGCGCATCAGCTCGTGTCCGATTGGAAGCCGGGTGACGCGGTGTGGCACGGCACCATCGACGGCGCTGAGATCGCCGTGCAGACGCGCCCGATCCCGAATGGCATGCGGCTTGCGCATCAGGGTGTCGAAGCTCCCGTCTATGTCTACACCGAAGCCGAGGCGGCGGCGGCGCGGCTGATGCCGGTCGTCACCGCCGGCGATAGCGGCAAGAAGCTGCTGTGCCCGATGCCCGGCCTCGTGGTCTCGATCGCCGTGACCGAAGGGCAGGAGGTCAAGGCCGGCGAGACCTTGGCCGTGGTCGAGGCCATGAAGATGCAGAACGTGCTGCGCGCCGAGCAGGACGGCACCGTGAAGAAGGTCCACGCCTCGGCGGGAGCGACGCTGGCCGTCGACGCGCTGATCCTGGAGTTCGCGTAAGTCTAACCGTCGTCCTTGCGAGCGCAGCGACGCAATCCAGGGCTCGGCGGATGACTCTGGATTGCTTCGTCGCGGAGCCCGTCACCGGTCGTGCTTTGCGCAGACCGGTTGGCTCCTTGCAATGACGAGAGAGGAGCCTGGGATGACCTTCCGTGCACGTCGAGAAGCGTTACGCTCCATCCTTGCCGGCGACCGCTGCATCCATCCCGGCTCGGTCCACGACGCGATCTCGATCCGCATCGCCGAGGATCTCGGCTTCGAGCTCGGCATGTTCGGCGGCTCGGCCGCGTCGCTTGCCGTGCTCGGCGATCCCGACATTGCGCTGATTACGCTCACCGAACTCGCCGAGCAGATGCGGCGGATGTCGCGCGCCGCGGCGCTGCCGGTGCTGGTCGATGCCGATCACGGCTATGGCAATGCGATGAACGTGCGGCGCACCGTGCAGGAGCTGGAAGCCGCGGGGGCCGCCGGTGTCACCATCGAGGATACGCTGCTGCCGCAGGCGTTCGGTGCGGCCAAGCCGCAGCTGATCTCGCTGGATGAAGGAGTCGGCAAGATCAAGGCTGCGCTTCTCGGCCGCAGCGATCCCTCGCTGGTCGTCCTGGGGCGGACCGGCGCCGTCGCCATCACCTCGCTCGATGACGCGATTGCGCGGGCCAAGGCCTACGAGGCATGCGGCGTCGACGGACTGTTCTTCACCGGCATCACCGCGCGCGCTCAGCTCGATGCGATCGCCGCAGCGACCACGTTGCCGATCGTGCTCGGCGGCGCGCCGAAGGAGATGTCCGACCTCGGCTATCTCGCCGCACGCCGCGTTCGCGTCGCGCTGCAGGGCCATGCTCCGATCGCTGCGGCGACACAGGCGGTCTACGAGACGCTGAAGGCGCTGCGCGAGGGTGCCTCGCCGGAGCAGCTGAAGGGGCTGCCGTCCGCCGAGTTGACTGCGCGTGTCATGCGCGACGCCGACGTCAAGACGCGTCTGCGCGATTTTCTGGGGCTCGGATCATGAGCAATCGCGCGATCGTTCACGTCACGGTGCGCGGCCGCGTCCAGGGCGTCGGCTATCGCGCCTGGGTCGAGGATCAGGCCATCCTGAACGGCCTCGAAGGCTGGGTCCGCAACCGGGCCGACGGCAGTGTCGAGGCGGTATTCGCCGGTCCTGCCGATGATGTCGCGGCGATGGTCTCAGCCTGTCGCAAGGGACCTCCGGCGGCGCGAGTTGATGATGTGATCGACGCGGCAGGGACGGCCGATCAGATTAAGCTGCGCCGGTCCGGCGAGTCGTTCTCGGTGCTGCCGACCTCTTAGCCGTTCGCACGGAACGCGCCGCTCAGGCGGCCGAAATCACCAGCGCCTGAATCGCCCCCTCGATCGGACCGGCTCCGAACCGTCGTTCGAGCGCCTCCGCGACCGCCTGTGTCGCGGCCTCGAGTCCCGGCGTCCCGCGCGCCTCGATCTCGCCGCGCATCGGCGTGCCCTGGCAGAATGCCATCGCCGGCTCATGCGCCGAGGCCGCGCGGCTGCGATGGGTGACCGTCTCGATCACGATGTCGGCGAAGCCGGCCGCGGTCAGATCGGCCTTGATCCGCTCGGTGTCGTAGTAGCCGTGCGGCGTACGCGTGAAGAACTGCGGCGGATCATCGGGAAACAGCTGCTGCAGCGTCTCATGGACCACGTGGGGAAAGGCGTTGTCCTCGATCCGGTCCCAGACGTTGAAGACGAAACGGCCCCCCGGTCGCAGGGCGCGGCGCGCTTCGGCATAACCTTTGACGCGGTCGGGAAAGAACATCGCGCCGAACTGGCACACGATCACATCGAAGCTCCGATCGGCAAAGGGCAGCGCCAACGCATCGGCCTGCTGCCATCGGACACGAGCGGCGCCGGCGAGATGCGTTCTCGCCTGCATCAGCATCGGCTCGTTGAGATCGGTCGCCGTGATGGGAACGTCGGGCGGCAGCTTCGCATGCAGCGCCCTCGTGACGATGCCCGTTCCGGCAGCCGTCTCCAGGACATCTCGTGGCTGCCGAGCGCCGATGCGCTGCGCGAGGTCCTGTGCATAGGACGCGAAGATCAGCGGAACCAGCAATCGATCGTAGATCTGCGCAATCGATCCGGTGAAGGCCTTGTCGGACGCCGTCATGGCTTGCTCCTGTTCCAGAAGGGCAGGGGGCGATCAGGCGGTCAGCGCGTTGCGGCGGCTTTGCGCCCTCTTCTTGCGTCTTGCCGATCGCCTGCCCGGTTCACCCCGGATGGCTCTTGACATTCACTCTCGCCAGTCAGATATTTCTGTCATGACAGAAATAACAGGTAAAAAGAAACTTCCGCCCGCGGTCGAACGCTTCATCCTCAACTGGGGCGACATGGGCGACCAGTGGGGCGTGAACCGCTCGGTGAGCCAGATCCACGGCCTGCTGTATCTCTCGGAGAAGCCGATGACAGCGGAGGACATCGCCGACACGCTCGGCATGGCGCGCTCCAACGTGTCGAACTCGCTGAAGGAGCTGCTGGCCTGGGATCTCATCAGGCGCGTGCCGATCCTCGGCGACCGCCGCGATCATTTCGAGGCCGAGACCGACATCTGGGAGGTCGCGCAGCGCATCGCCGCCGGCCGCAAGCAGCGCGAGATCGACCCTGCCATCGCGGCGCTGCGCGCCTGCGTGGCGGAGGCGACCGGCGATCCCACGATCAGCGCCGTCGCAGCCAAGCGGCTGAAGGACATGCTGGCGTTCACCGAGCTGGTCGACCGCTGGTACGCGCAGATGCTGAGGGTGCCGAGGCCGCGCCTGGTGGCGCTGATCAAGCTCGGCGAGAAGGTCGCAAACCTGCTGCCGTTAGGACGATCCCGGTCCGGCAGCGATTAGATCGAGTGGAGGGTGCGTCATGATCAGCCTGCGGCATCTCGGAGCTTCAGCTCCGTCCACGATAAGGCTCCATGACGACCACCGGTTTCGCGCGCTGCTGTCGCCCGAGGATTGGGGGCGACTGCCGGTGTCGATCTGGCGCCGCTTCTCCAAGCGTCTCCTCGACGGCGCGACGGTGGTCTATGTCGGCGAGATCGACCGGGCCGAGCTCAGCCGTGCCGGCTTCTGGTTCGCGCAAGCCGCGCGGCTGATCGGCGGGCCGCTGCCGACGAGCGCAAGTCTCGGCGTGCCGATGATCGTCGCCGTGACGGAGGATGCCGCGAGCGGCGGGCAGATCTGGACCCGCATCTGCGGTCGTCCGCACGGCTTTCCGCAGGTGATCCATTCGGCCAAGCGCTTCGCCGGCCCCACCGGGCTCGAGGAATATCTCGGCTGGGGCCTGAGCATGAGCCTGCGTGTCTGTGTGGCGGATGGCGCGCTCGTCTTCCACAGCGCCGGCTACACCTTCGCCTTTGCCGGCCGGCGCTGGCCGCTGCCGTCCTGGCTCACGCCCGGCAATCTCACCGTCACCCATTCCGATCTCGGCGGCGGCGCCTTTCGCTTCGCGCTCGAGATCGTCCATCCGCGCTTTGGCCGGCTCATCCGCCAGAGCGCAACATTCCGGGAGTCCGCGCCATGACGCCGCTGCTGTGGTCCCTGATTGCCGTTCAGGTCGTGATGGGCGTGTTCGACACCTTCTATCATCACGAGTTCACCGAGCGCCTGGCGTGGCGGCCGTCGCAGCGGAGCGAGCTCAGGCTGCACGGGGCGCGCAATCTGCTCTATGCGCTGCTGTTCGCCACGCTCGGCTGGTGCGAAGTGCACGGAATTTTTGCGCTGTTCGTGCTCGCGGTGCTGGTCGCCGAGATTGCGATCACCCTGACCGATTTCGTCGAGGAGGACCTGACGCGCAAGCTGCCGCCGAGCGAGCGCATCAACCACACGCTGCTCGCCATCAACTACGGCGCCATCCTGATGCTGCTGGTGCCGCTCCTCATCGGCTGGGCGATGCGGCCTTCGGCGATCGTGCCGGCCTTTGCAGGCCTGCTGAGCTGGATTGCCGCCGCGGCCGCAATCGGCGCGGCTCTGTGCGGTTTGCGCGATTTCACCGCGGCGCGGCGGCTTGCGCGGATGTCGCTGCCTGATGCAGGCGTGCTGGTCGCGGCGCTGCCGCCGGCGCAGACCATTCTCGTCACCGGCGCCACTGGCTTCATCGGCGCGCGGCTGGTGGCGAGTCTGACGGCGGCCGGCCATCACGTGATCGCCCTGGTGCGCGATCCGGGCAGGGCGGCTGCTCTGCCGTCGCCGCTGACCCTGGTCACCCGTCTGGACCAGCTTGCCTCCGACACCCGCATCGACGCCATCGTCAATCTCGCCGGCGAGCCGATCGGCAACGCCGTCTGGACCACCGCGAAGCGCGCGGCGATCCTGCAGTCGCGGCTGACGACCACCGATGCCGTCGTTGCCCTGATCGCGCGGCTCGACCACAGGCCGAAGGTGCTGGTCAACGGCTCGGCGATCGGCTGGTACGGCCTGTGGCAGGACCAGCCGCTGACGGAAACGGCCAAGTCGCACGACTGCTTCAGCCACGACCTGTGCGAGGCCTGGGAGCAGGCGGCCTGTCGCGCCGAGTCGCATGGCGTGCGTGTCGCGCTGCTGCGCATCGGTCTCGTCGTCGGCCGCGACGGCGGCTTCCTGTCGCGCATGCTGACGCCGTTCGAGTTCGGCCTCGGCGGCCCGCTCGGCTCCGGCCGGCAATGGATGTCCTGGATCGAGCGGGACGACCTGATCAGGCTGATCGCGCATGTGATTGCGACCGACGCCATCGCGGGCCCCGTCAACGCGACCGCACCGCTGCCGGTGCGGAACGTCACGTTCACGGCCGAGCTGGCGCGCTGCCTGCGGCGCCCGGCGCTTTTGCGCGTTCCGGCCGGCCTGCTGCGCCGGATCGGCGGCGACTTCGCCGAGGAGCTGCTGCTCGGCGGTCAGCGCGTGGTGCCCAACAAGGCGCTGTCGAGCGGCTTCGTCTTTCGCCACCAGAACCTGCGCAGTGCGCTCGAGGCCATCCTGTGAGAAGCAGGGGATGCCAGATCACGACCGCGCGGCGCGCGCGATCGTCGTCGACGGCAACTCGCCGAACGTGGCGCGGTAGTAGCGCGCGAAGTGACCGGCATTGGCGAAGTTGCAGGCGGCAGCCGCCGTCGCCACCGTCACCGCCGGATCGCCCGAGCGCAGCATCTCATGGGCGCGGCGCAGGCGGACCGACTTTGCAAAGGCGATCGGCGAATAGCCGCGGACGCGCTCGAACAGGCGGAAGATCGAGCGGGCGCTGACGCCGGCCTCGCGCGCGAGGCGCTCGATCGTGATCGGCTCGCGCCAATGAGCCTCGATGTAATCCTCGAGCCGCTTCACGAGCCCGAACTCGGGCAGCGGAGCGGGGTCGACGAGCATGTCGTGGAAGCGATGGCGGCTGGCGCAGAGGAAGGCGACGTGGACCGCATCCTCCAGCTCGCGATAGACCGCGGCCGGGAAGGCGGAGTCCTGCGTGTTGAGTTGGGTCGCCAGGAAGTCGAGCAGCCGCAGCAGGCTGCGGGCCTGCGGCTCGGCAGCCGGAATGGCTGGGTCGATGGCAAAATCGGCGCGCGGCTGCACGCCGACCAGCGCCGTCAGCCGCCGCCGCAGCGCCTGTGGATCGAGCCGCAAGGTGAGCCGTTGATGACCGCCCTGACAGGCCATCTGCCAGGGGACACCTGCTGCCGCCACCGCGAATTGATGCTCGTTGACGTCGGTCGCCTCACCCCCGACGCAGCTGACCGCGCGGCCTTTGAGCGCCATCTGGACCCTGATGAAATCGGCCGGCCGATGGTCGGAAACCATGTCGCAGGTCGTGGTACCGTAGGCGAGGCCGATCGTCTCGAGCTCGATCAGATTGACGACGGCCTCGAAGCGCTCGGCATTTCGAAAGTCGACGCGCTCAGCGCCGAGCCGGCGGCCCGCGAGGTCGCGCAAAACGTCGGCATTGGAGGTTCGAAGCAGCGCGTGACGGTGCAGTGGCTCGACGCCGCCCGATGCAAGGCCGAGTGTGCCCGTCGTTGCCGGGCCCGGCTTGGGGGAAGCGCTGACGATGTCAGCTGCGGTCAAGAGACGGTTCAAGCCGCTGCTCCTGAGCTCCGATCATTAACACATGCTACATCACCGCCGGTCGACGTCAATTACTTCGAGGCCGACGCACTTCGGAATGCCGCGGCCAATGCACGCAACGCGGTTCGTTTGGCGGAGTCACCGACATTGGCGTGGAGGACGACCTTCGAGCGCGCGAGCTTCGGCAGGCCAAGCGCGGATCCGATCTCGACGAGACTGGCCGGCGCGATTCGGCGCGCCAATGGCGCGATCGCGAGGCCGGCCTGCGCTGCGGCGGTGACGGCTGCAACGCCGCCGCCGACGAATGCCTCTGCATAGGGCAGTCTGGCCTTGTCGAGGGCGCGGATCGCAATGGCACGCACGCCGCAGGGCGCGGCCAGCACCGCGAGCGGTAACGGACCGCCTGCGGGCGCGCGAAACCGCGGGCTGGCGAACCAACCGAAATCGTCGTCGGCCAAGGTCTCGCCGCCGCGGCGGGACGCCTCCTGCCGCACGATGACCGCATCGAGCGAGCCTGCATCATAACGATCGAGCAGGTCGCGCGAGAGCCCGATGCCGACGGACAGTGTCAGCTCCAACGTCATGGCCTGAAATTTCTGCAGCATCGGCACCAGCTCTGGGCCGGCGGCATGATCGCTGATGCCGAGCGACAGACGCGGGCGGATCTTCGGCGCTGCCGTCAGCGCGAGATCGTGCGCGGCCACCAGCGCGCGGGCGTTGTCGATGAAGGCCGCACCGTCCGCGCTCAGCCGCACCGCTCGCGGCGACCGCTCCAGCAGGCGTTTTCCCAACGCGGCTTCCAACCGTTGCAGCTTCAGGCTGATCGCGGCCTGCGTGGTCCCCAGCGCTTCGGCCGTTCGCGTGAAGCTCTCCAGGTCGGAGACCAGGAGGAAGGCGCGGACGGCGGCGATGTCGAGCGTGGTTTGCATTAGATATGCTTATCATTGATATCAATAGCGATAGCATATCGAAATGACGGGGGCGACGCTAGTTTCTTTGGCGTGCGGCGGCGTCGCCGCCTCATTGGAAGGAGCTTTCTCATGCCTCTGATCAACATCGTCTATGCCAGCCAGCGTCACGCGCCGTCGCTGAAGAAGGACATCGCAGCCGCCATTACCGCACTGACGGCAGGCATCCTGCACAAGGATCCCAAAGTCACGGCAGTCATTGTCTCCGAAGCCGATCCGGCGGACTGGTTCGCCGGCGGTGCCTCGCTCGCGGAGCAGGAGCTCGCCAGCTACTGGATCGACGTCCACGTGACGGAAGGTACAAACACCAAGGACGAAAAGGCCGCCTATCTTGACGCGGTGTTCGCGCGCATGGCCGAACTGATCGGCCCGCTGCATCATGAGACCTATCTGCATGTCGACGAGGTCAAGGCGGATGCCTACGGCTTCGGCGGACTGAGCCAGGAGCACCGCTACCATCATCGTCATTGATCTCACGACCATCGCCGCCGTGTTCGCGACATGGCGGGGCGGCGGGCTTGATCACGATCTCCCGCAGAAGCGGCTCGATCGGCAGGTCGGTCCGCCCGACGTCAAGCCCGAGGTCACGAGCGGCTGAGCCGACGTCGGCACGCCCGATCCGACATGCCGGTCCAACAAAAACGCCCGGCCATCTGGCCGGGCGTTTTGCGTCGGTGAGGTTCCGCCGATGGGCGGCCCTGGAGCCGTTGGCGATTACTGCCCGCCGAAGCGGCGTGACCACCAGCCGGCTCGGCGCGGAGCCGATGGTGTCGTCGAATCCGCCGGTTCGGTTGCGACCGGCTCAGGTGCCGCGCCGTCAGCCGCCGGTGCGGTCGGACTGCTCTCGGCAACGCTCACGGCCGAGACCGCGTTGTCCGACTTGGGCTCGGTGGCGAAGCTGACCTTTTCGCGGACCGTCGAGCGGCGCGGGGCCTTTTCGGTCTCAGACTTGGGCGCCTCAGTCTTGGGCGTCTCAGACTTGGGCGCCTCGGTCTCCTGCACCTGAACTTCGGCGGCAGGGGGCTGCGACGCAGCCGTCACGGCGGGGGTGGCTGCCTGATCGACCTCGGCGGCGGCTGTGGCAAGCTCCGGCGTGGCCTGCTCTGCCGGCTCGTCGTCGTGATGCGGCGCACCGTTGCCGTCGAAATCGGCAACGGCGGCTTCCGCCTCCGAAGCCTGAGGCGGGGCCAGTTCATCGCCGATCGATGCGGCGAGACCATCATCTGCACCACCACGCCGACGGCGGCCGCCGCGACGGCCGCGGCGGCGGGGACGCCGCTCGCCGCCGGCCTGATCGGATGCCTCGCCTTGTGCGAAAGCAGGCTGTTCATCAGCCTCATCGTCCTCCGCCTCGCCATCCTCAGCCGGCTGATCGGCGGCGAGGGCGGGCTCGGCAGACGATGATTCGGAAGCGCCTTCCGGCAACGTGCCCTCGCGGGCCTCGCTGCCGCGGCCGCGCCGGCGCCGACGCCGCTTGCGGCGGGTGCCTTCGCGCTCGCCATCGCTCGCCGCGCCATCCGGCCCATCTTCCGACAGGCCTTCGGTCTCCTCGGTCTCGACTTCGGACTCCGTCTCGATGTCGAACGGCTCCTCCTCGTCGTAGACGTCCTCGGCCACGAGGGACGGGGCGGACGCTTGCGCCACGAGCAGCGCCTTGGCGGCCTCGAGCGTATGAACCTGCTCGCCCCGATCGATGATGAACGATTGCTGGCCGCTGACATTCGGATCGGCAATCACGGCGAGCGAGACCTTGAAGCCGTTCTCGAGGTCGCGCAGATGACCGCGCTTGTGGTTGAGCACGTAGAGCGCCACCTCCGTGCGGGTGCGGACCACCAGATTGTGGGTCGCGCCCTTCATCAGCGTCTCTTCGAGGCTGCGCAGCAGCTGCAGCGCCACCGACGACACCGACCGCACATGTCCCGTGCCGCCGCAATGCGCACATGGCTCGGTCGAACTCTCCAGCACGCTGGCGCGGATGCGCTGGCGCGACATCTCCAGCAGGCCGAAATGCGAGATGCGGCCGACCTGGATGCGCGCGCGATCCTGCCGCAGGCAGTCCGACAGCTTGCGTTCGACGGAGCGGTTGTTGCGCTTCTCGTCCATGTCGATGAAGTCGATGACGATCAGTCCGGCGAGGTCGCGCAGCCGGAGCTGGCGCGCCACTTCCTCCGCGGCCTCCATGTTGGTCTTGAGGGCGGTGTCCTCGATGTGATGCTCGCGCGTGGCGCGGCCGGAGTTCACGTCGATCGAGACCAGCGCCTCGGTCTGGTTGAGCACGATATAGCCGCCCGAGCGCAGCTGAACGGTCGGCGAGAACATCGCGTCGAGCTGGCTTTCGACCCCCATGCGCGAGAACAGCGGCTGGCCGTCACGATACTGCTTCACCGCCCGGACGTTGGTCGGCATCAGCATCTTCATGAAGTCGTGCGCCTCGCGATAGCCGGCTTCGCCGGCCACCAGGATCTCGTCGATCTCCTTGTTGTAGAGGTCGCGCAGCGAGCGCTTGATCAGCGATCCTTCCTCGTAGACCAGGGTCGGCGCCTGCGACTTCAAGGTCATGTCGCGGACGGTTTCCCACAGCCGCAGCAGATATTCGAAGTCGCGCTTGATCTCGGGCTTGGTGCGGTTGGCGCCGGCGGTGCGCAGGATGACGCCCATGCCCTCTGGCACGTCGAGATCCTGCACCACTTCCTTCAGGCGCGAGCGGTCTTGCGCCGAGGTGATCTTGCGGCTGATGCCGCCACCGCGTGCGGTGTTGGGCATCAGCACGGCATAGCGGCCGGCGAGCGACAAATAGGTCGTCAGCGCCGCACCCTTGTTGCCGCGCTCTTCCTTGACGACCTGCACCAGCATCACCTGGCGGCGCTTGATGACTTCCTGGATCTTGTACTGGCGGCGCGGACGGAACGTGCGCTCCGGCACCTCCTCGAGCACATCGTCGCCGCCGACGGATTCGACGACCTCTTCCTCGATCTCGTCGCCGTCCTCGTCGTCATCCTCGTGGTCGCCGGCAACGGCCTCTGCATCGATGTCGTCGCCCGGGACGATCGTGACGCCATTGCCTTCATGCTCGGCGACCGGCGCGACATCATCGTCGTGCTCGTGCCCATCGTGATCATGCTCGTGCCCATCGTGATCATGCTCATGCTCGTCATGATCATGCTCATCGCGATCGTGGGTCTCGTGGTCATGCTGGTCGTCGTGATGCTCGTCCGCTGCGGCGGCGGCACTGGCCGCCTCGACCGCGGGGGCGTCACCGGCCGCAGCGACCGCAGCCTCGGCAGCCTCGCCGGACTGCTGCTCTGCAGCCGCGCTGTGCTCGGCCTGGTCGAGGGTCGCGACGGCATCATGATGCGCGTCGGCATCGCCGCGCGGCTCCGTCGCCGGACTTTGCTCAGCCTGGTACGCGGCCTCGTGGCCGGAGGTCTCGACCGCAGCCTCGGAAAAGCCCTGGGCCTCGGCGTGATCGGGATGCGGCTGATCGGAATGATCGTCGTGCGCGTAGGCGTGCTGCGCGTAGCTGTCCTGTTCGTGCGTGTCGTGTTCGTGCGTGTCGTGCCCGGCCTCATGGTCTCCGGCCGGGGCGGGATGACCCGCCTCGGCCGCCTCGACGATCTCGCTCTGCACGCGCTCGCCGCTGCCGCGGCGCCGGGAGCTGCGGTGACGGTTGCGTCGGCGGTTGGAGCGGTTCTCGCTCTCTTCCTCGGCTTCGCGGTGCGCGCGCTCCTCGGCCTCGATCAGCGCCTGACGGTCGGCGACCGGGATTTGGTAGTAGTCGGGATGGATTTCGCTGAAGGCCAGGAAGCCGTGGCGATTGCCGCCATACTCGACAAAGGCGGCCTGCAGCGAAGGCTCAACGCGGGTGACCTTGGCCAGGTAGATGTTGCCCCGCAGTTGCTTGCGTTGGGCCGTCTCGAAATCAAATTCCTCGACGCGGTTGCCGCGGACGACAACGACCCGGGTCTCTTCCGGGTGGGTAGCATCGATCAACATCTTGTTGGGCATATTGGAACTCTTGGAGGCGACGGACGCGATTGGCCGCGAGCGCGTGGCGCGCTGTCGGACGACGCGACGGTCCACCTGATTCGGGGGTGAGGGGAAGGCCTAAACGCAGCTGGTCGCGCCGCGCCAACCGTGAGGCCGGCGGGGTGATCTGCCGGGCGGGGGTCGGGCCCCGCATCGGCGCGGATCGTCCGCTGGTCATGGTTGGCAACTCAGTCTGGCGCATCAAGCGTCGGCCCGTCTGGAATATGTGGGCGGCAGCGGGTGCCGCCTTGCTCTTTGCCGAAAGCCAGATCGCGCCGAGACGCTTGCCCTGGATCAACACCCATTCCGTTAGGAATGTGGTATCAGGCTACGCCATGTCTGACCTTGGCCATATCTGACCTCGTGCCCGGATGGTCTCGGCCAGACGACGCCTGTAACGGCGCTACTCGGCTCGTGACCAGCTCTCCGTCGCAGCCGCGCGGGGGGCGCGCAGGCTTCATGGAGCGTCGGAAAGGCGCAGGAATCTCCGCAACGATCGACGAACCAAGAGGAACCCGATCACGAAGCTTCCGGCGTTTCACCGGGAGGTTGAACGCGACACAACCGGCAGTAAGGAATAGCCTTCAGCCATTCGTACATACGAGGAATGGACAGGCGGTGCAAGGGAAGCGTCGCGGAACCGCAACAATCGGTGGCCTTTAACGAAAATGACAAAATTAGGCGGTTAACCCCTGGGATTGGTTGCGGTAAGACGGTCCCGCGGAGGCACGGAATTGGCAGCTCGCCGGGCAAATTACCTTTCTTTGCTGGGATGCGCGACGCTCTGCGTCACGCAAATGTTATGCGCGGCATTGGCGCCGGCCCGCGCCCAGAGCGGACCGGTCGGTCAGGTCCCGCCTGCCGTGGTCGGTCCCGGGTTCCCGATCGCGACGGATGCGCGGCTGGCCGGCGATGCCCGCCAGACCCGGTTTGTGCTCGATCTCGACAAGACGGTGCCGTATCGGGCGTTCCTGCTCAGCGACCCCTATAGGGTGGTGGTCGATCTGCCTCAGGTGAGCTTTCATCTGCCGACAGGGGCGGGAACCGGCGGCCGCGGGCTGGTGAAGGCGTTTCGCTATGGCATGGTCATGCCCGGCGGCTCCCGAATCGTGTTTGACCTCACCGGTCCCGCCCGAATCGCGAACTCCACCGTCCTTGATGCCGCCAACGGCCAGCCGCCACGGCTGGTGCTGGAACTCGAGGAGGTGGACGAGGCCACTTTCGCGCGTGCGATCGGCGTCGACGGCCGTACGCCGTCCAGGGGCGCCGATTCGGCGTTACCCGTTACCGCAACGGGCGGCGTTGCGCCTCCCACCGTCAGGCCGCCGCCGACGACGGTCGCCGTCGCAGCCCCGCCCGCTGGCGGCCCGCCGGACAACCGGCCCGTGGTCGTGATAGACCCCGGCCATGGCGGTATCGATTACGGAACTCAGGGTGGCGAGGTGCCGGAGAAGAACCTGGTGCTCGCCTTCGGCCAGGCGCTGCGTGACCGGCTGGAGCGATCCGGCAAATTCCGCGTGGTCATGACCCGTGATGACGACACCTTCATCCCGCTCGGAGACCGGGTGCGGATCGCCCAGAAGCAGTCGGCGGCGCTTTTTGTCTCGATCCATGCTGACGCGCTGCCGCGAGGTGAGGGCACCGCGCAGGGCGCCACCATCTATACGTTGGCCGATAAGGCCTCCGACGTCGAGGCCGAGCGGCTGGCGGAGGCGGAGAACCGCGCCGACCAGATCGGTGGCGTCAACCTCACCGAGGAGCCGGCCGACGTCGCCGACATCCTGTTCGATCTGGCGAGGAGGGAAACGCGCACGTTTTCCAATAGGTTTGCCCGACTTTTGATGAACGACATGAAGACCGCGGTGCATATGCATAAGCGGCCGCTCAAATCGGCTGGTTTCCGGGTCCTCAAGGCTCCCGACGTTCCATCGGTCCTGGTTGAGCTCGGCTACGTCTCCAACAAGGGCGACATGGGGAACCTGGTTTCCGAGGCGTGGCGGTCGCGCACAGCGGACGCGATGGCCAAGGCGATCGACGCCTTTCTGGCCAAGCGCGTCGCCAATGCGGGCGCCGAGAAGCCGGACAAGCCCGCTCCGCCACGTGCAAAGCCCTAGTTTGGCCACAGCAACATCCGTATAAACGTGCTGCGAGGCACCCGGAATCACGTGAGGATTCCTTCTCCGCAGAGTTGTGATAGGCTTGACCGCTGATAGGCTTGACCGTGCGTTGCTCTGGCATGGGTCACGTGGCATCGCAGCCGACCTCGTGATTTGGCGGCCGCGTCTTTTGCGGCGCGCCGCGTCCAAGCCAAGAGACGAACAAGAGTTGGAACGGATATTCGCCGATGCGCTTTCTCGTGCGGTTTTTGGGCTTCCTGTTCGCGGCCGGCACCGTTGTCTTCCTGGTCGGTGTGGCGGCGGCGGCAGGCCTGATCTGGCATTTTTCCAAGGACTTGCCTGATTATTCACAGCTGCAGGATTACGAGCCGCCGGTGATGACGCGCGTGCACGCGGTCGACGGCTCGCTGGTGGGCGAATATGCCAGGGAGCGGCGGCTCTATCTGCCGATCCAGGCGGTGCCGAAGCTCGTCATCAACGCGTTCCTCGCGGCCGAGGACAAGAATTTCTACGAGCATGGCGGCATCGACTTCACGGGCATGGCCCGCGCCGCCGTCGTCTATGCCCAGAACTTCGGCTCGAATCGCCGTCCGCAGGGCGCCTCCACGATCACCCAGCAGGTCGCCAAGAACTTCCTGCTGACCAACGAAGTGTCGTTCGCGCGCAAGATCAAGGAAGCGCTGCTGGCGATGCGCATCGAGCGCACCTATTCGAAGGACAAGATTCTCGAGCTCTATCTGAACGAGATCTATCTCGGCTCGGGCGCTTACGGCATCGCTGCGGCGTCGCTGGTCTATTTCGACAAGTCGGTCAACGAGCTCACGGTGGCCGAGGCGGCCTATCTGGCGGCTCTGCCGAAGATGCCGGGCAGCCTGCATCCGATCCGCAATCGCGACCGCGCCATCGAGCGCCGCAACTACGTGGTCGATCGTCTCCTGGAGAACGGCTGGATCAAGCAGGCCGACGCCGACAAGGCGCGCAAGGATCCGCTGACCATCGCGAGCCGCAACACCGGCGCGCACATCTTCGCCGGCGAATATTTCGCCGAGGAAGTCCGCCGCGACATCTTCGAGCGCTACGGCGAGAAGAAGCTCTACGAGGGCGGCCTGTCCGTCCGCACGACGCTCGATCCGAAGATCCAGGTGATGGCGCGCAAGGCCATGGTCGCGGGCCTGGTACGCTATGACCAGGAGCAGGGCTATCGCGGACCCGTCTCCAAGCTCGATATTTCCGGCGACTGGGGCCTCAAGCTCGCGGAGATCAAGTCGCTCTCCGACATCTCGCCGTGGCGGATGGCCGTGGTGCTGGAGACCAGCGACCAGTCGGCACGCATCGGCTTTCAGCCGCCGCGCGAGCTGGGCGGCGCCGTCAGCAAGGAACGGCAGACCGGCCTGATCACGCTCGACGGCGTGAAGTGGGCGCGCGCGGCGACACCCAACGGCCGCGGCAAGGTGCCGACTTCGGTTGCCCAGGTTCTGCAGCCGGGTGACGTGATCTATGCTGACCCGCTGTTCAAGGAAGGCAATCCGGTCGAAGGCCAGTATCGCCTCGAGCAGCTGCCAGAAGTGTCCGGAGCGATGGTCGCGATGGATCCGAACACCGGGCGCGTGCTCGCGATGGTCGGCGGCTTCTCGTTCGACCAGAGCCAGTTCAACCGCGCGACGCAGGCCTACCGGCAGCCCGGATCGTCGTTCAAGCCGATCGTCTATTCGTCGGCGCTCGACAACGGCTACACGCCATCGACGCAGGTCGTCGACGCGCCGATCGAGATCGACCAGGGGCAGGGCGGCCAGGTCTGGCGCCCCGACAACTTCTCCAACGGCAAGTATCTCGGACCCACGACCCTGCGCAACGCGTTGCGGCTGTCGCTCAACACGGTGACCGTGCGGCTCGCGCAGGACGTCGGCATGCCGCTGATCTCCGAATATGCACGCCGCTTCGGCGTCTATGACGAGCTGCCGAACTATCTGTCCTACGCACTCGGCGCGGGCGAGACCACGGCGATGCGCATGGTCACGGCGTATTCGATGATCGCCAATGGCGGCCGCCGCGTGAAGCCCACCTTGATCGACCGAATCCAGGACCGCTACGGCCACACCATCTTCAAGCACGATGCCCGCGAGTGCCGCGGCTGCGACGCGCCGGATGGCTGGAAGAACCAGAGCGAGCCGCAGCTGGTCGATCGCCGCGAGCAGGTGCTGGATACGATGACGGCGTACCAGATCACCTCGATGCTCGAGGGCGTGGTGCAGGCCGGTACGGCGACCGTGCTGAGGGAGGTCGGCAAGCCGATTGCCGGCAAGACCGGCACCACCAACGAGGCCAAGGACGCGTGGTTCGTCGGCTTCTCGCCGGATCTCGCGGTCGCCATCTACATGGGCTACGACAAGCCGCGCCCGCTTGGCAAAGGCAATGCCGCGACCGGCGGCCATCTCGCCGCGCCGATCGCCAAGGACTTCATGAAGCTCGCGCTCGCGGACAAGCCTGCCACACCGTTCAAGATCCCGGCCGGGATCAAGCTGGTGCGCGTCGACTCCAAGACCGGCATGCGCGCGAGCCCCGGTGACGGCGGCCGCACGATCATGGAGGCGTTCAAGCCGGGCACGGCGCCGCCGGACAACTACTCCGTCATCGGCGTTGCCGATGCCGATGGGCGCATGATGCCGTCGCAGAGTGGCGGCCAGCCCGACACCGGCAGCTTCATCATCCGTCCGGGAACGGGAAGCCTCTACTAGGATCAGACGGGTGAAACTGGCGCTGACGCGGTGCAAGGCGATTGCGCTTTGCGCCGCGCGCCGCTACATCCCCTGTCAGACGTGATTGCCGCGGCGTTGTCCGCCGCGGCCCGAAGAGAGCGACATGCGCGCCGAGATCGAAAAAATCGTAGAAGAGATCAAGCAGTCTGTCGGGCTGCTGAGGAGGCATCTTTGACGTCGACACATCGACGGCAAGGCTGGCGGAGCTGAACAAGCTCGCCGAGGATCCCAATCTCTGGAACGACCCCCAGAAAGCTCAGAGGTTGATGCAGGAGCGGACCTCGCTCGAGGATTCGCTGACCGGCATCGGCAAGGTCGAGCGTGAACTCAGCGACAATATCGAGATGATCGAGCTCGGCGAGGCCGAGAACGATGCCGGTGTGGTCACGGAAGCCGAGAACGCGCTCAAGGAGCTGAAGAAGGACGTCGCGCGGCGCGAGCTCGAGGCGCTCCTGTCCGGCGAGGCCGACAAGTTCGACACCTATCTGGAGGTCCATGCCGGTGCCGGCGGCACCGAGAGCCAGGACTGGGCCCAGATGCTGCTGCGCATGTACACGCGCTGGGCCGAGACCCACGGCTTCAAGGTCGAGTATCTCGAAGAATCGCTCGGCGAAGAGGCCGGCATCAAATCGGCGACCATCCAGATCTCCGGCCACAATGCCTATGGCTGGCTGAAGACGGAAGCAGGCGTGCATCGGCTGGTCCGCATCTCGCCCTTCGATTCCAATGCGCGGCGCCACACCTCGTTCTCGTCGGTGCAGATCTTTCCGGTGATCGACGACAGCATCAAGATCGACATCAAGGAGTCCGATGTCCGCGTCGACACGATGCGGTCGGGCGGTGCCGGCGGTCAGCATGTCAACAAGACCGAATCGGCGGTGCGGCTGACGCATATCCCGACCGGTGTTGCGGTGGTCTGCCAGGCCGGCCGCTCCCAGCACAAGAATCGCGCCCAGGCGTGGGACATGCTGCGTGCCCGTCTCTACGAGATCGAGCTGAAGAAGCGCGAGGAGAAGGCGGCGGCCGACCAGGCGGCCAAGACCGAGATCGGCTGGGGTCACCAGATCCGCTCCTACGTGCTGCAGCCCTATCAGATGGTGAAGGATCTGCGCACGGGCGTGCAGACCTCCGACACGTCCGGCGTGCTCGACGGCGATCTCGACGAGTTCATGGCGGCGACCCTGGCGCAGCGGGCGTTCGGCACGACGCCGGGTGCCGCGATCGAGGACGTCGATTGACCGCGGCCCGAATTGCCTTCATCGGGCTCGGACGCATGGGCCATGGCATGGCCGGGCGCTATCTCGATGCCGGCCATTCCGTTGCGGTTTGGAACCGCAGCAGGGCCAAGGCCGACGATCTGATCGCGCGCGGTGCGCGCTGGTCGACGTCGCCGGCCGACGCAGCGATCGATGCCGATGCCGTCGTGACGATGGTGGCCGATGACAATGCCTCGCGCACGGTCTGGCTCGGCCCCGATGGTGCTGCGGCCACCATGCGGGTGGGCACGATCGCCATCGAATGCTCGACCGTATCCCGCGACCACGCGCTGCGCCTCTCGCGCGAGCTGAATGCGCGCGGCGCGATCTATCTCGATTGTCCGGTCACGGGGCTGCCGGATGCGGCAGCCGGCGGCAAGCTGACCTTGCTGGTTGGCGCCGACGCCGCCGACCTCGAGCGCGCGCGGCCATATCTGGCACCGATCGGCTCGACCATCCGGCATTTCGGGCCGGTAGGGGCGGGCACGGTCTACAAGCTGATCAACAACTTGCTGGGCGCGATGCAGATCGCAGGGCTGGCCGAGGGGCTCGCGATCGCTGAGCAGGCCGGGCTCGACATGGGCCTGGTGCTGGAGGCGATCCAGAGCGGCGTGGCGGCGAGCCCGCAGGTGCTGCGCCACGCCCCGCGCATGGTCGCCCGCAACTTCGCCGACGCCAGCTTCACCGCCGCTCTCCGCCACAAGGACGCGGCCTATGCCTTGCGGCTCGCCGATGAACTGCTCGGCGCGCGTCCCGTGATGGCGCAGGCCGCAGTCGAGGCCTATGCGCAGGCCAAGGCGGCGATGCCCGATGAGGACGAGGGCCGCATGATCGAGCTGGTCTCGCGGCCGAAGGCCTGACCTCGGCGGCGAGCCTCTGCACCGACGGAAAGCGGGTGGACAGTTCTTGGCGGCCACTGCAACGATCGCCGACATTCGGACAGCGGCGGGCTTCGATGGCATTTCCCAATGACAGGATGGATCCTCGGGACTGGTCGCTGCTCGGTCTGCTGTCGCTGCTGTGGAGTGGCTCGTTCATCTTCAATGGCCTGGCCCTGAAGGAGCTGCCGCCGCTGACGCTGGTGCTGTTGCGCATCGCCCTGGCGGCTGCGATCCTGCTGCCCATCCTGCGCCTGCGGGGGCTCGGCCTCCCCAAGGGGATTGCCGGGTGGCGGCCCTATTTTGCGGTCGCGCTGTTCAACAATGTCGTGCCGTTCTGCCTGATCGTCATCGGCCAGACGTACATCACGTCCGGTCTTGCTGCGGTTCTCAACGCCACCACGCCGCTGTTCACGATCGCGGTGATGGCCGCGGCCGGAGAGGAAGGGCTCTCGGCGCGCCGGGTCGCCGGTCTCATCGTTGGCCTCGTCGGCGTCGTGGTCCTGAGGGGAGGGTCGTCAGTCGGTGGCGGCTACGGCATTCTGTTCGGTCTCGGTGCATCGTTCAGCTATGGCGTTGCCGCCTTGCTGGTGCGGCGTCACCTGGCCAACTCGCCGCCGCTTGCGACCGCCACCTTCCAGCTGTCCGCATCGAGCGCGATGATGCTCGTCGTCGCGGGGGTGGTCGACCAGCCCTGGCGCCTGCCGATGCCCGGGCTTCAGACCTGGCTTGCGATCATCGCCCTCGCGGCGCTGTCGACGGCTTTCGCCTACATCGTGTTCTTTCAGGTCCTGCGCCGCTCCGGTGCAACCAATGTGACCTTGGTGACGCTGCTGATCCCGCTGACGACGATTCTGCTCGGATATCTGGTGCTCGGCGAGTCCGTTTCGTTGCGGGAGATCGTGGGCGCGCTGGTGATCGGGAGCGCGCTGCTGGTGATCGACGGACGAATCTTCGATCTTCTGCGCCTTGCGCCGCGTGGCTCATGATCGTTCGCCGTGAATCGGAGACTCTGGCGGCTCCGATCAGGGCGTCCTACTTCGTGCCGAACATCCGGTCGCCGGCGTCGCCGAGACCGGGGACGATATAGGCGTGGTCGTTCAGCTTCTCGTCGATCGCGGCGGTCCAGATCGGGATGTCCGGGTGCTCCCTTTCGAACTGCGCGATGCCTTCCGGCGCCGCGAGCAGGCAGACGAAGCGGATGTCGCGGGCACCGCGCGCCTTGAGCAGCTCGGCTGCCGCGCAGGCGGAATTGCCGGTTGCCAGCATCGGATCCATCAGGATCACGGTGCGATCGGACAGATCCTGCGGCGCCTTGAAGTAGTACTCGACGGCCTGCAGCGTATTGGGATCGCGGTACAGCCCGATATGGGCGATGCGCGCCGACGGCATCAAGGCCAGCATGCCGTCGAGGAAGCCGACCCCGGCGCGCAGGATCGGCGCCAGCGTGAGCTTCTTGCCTGCAATCTTCGGCGCCTTCATCGGCGCGATCGGCGTGTCGATGTCGACCAGCTCGATCGGCAAATCGCGCGTGACCTCGTAGGCCAGCAGCATTCCGATCTCGTTGAGGAGCTCGCGAAACCCCTTGGTGGAGCGGTCGCGCTCGCGCATCAAGGTGAGCTTGTGCTGGACCAGCGGGTGATCGACGACATGGACGCGGCTGTTTGTCATGGTACGGGTCTAGCGGGATCGGAGGGGATGTTCCAGATGGGCGCGTGGCTCACGGCAGCACCTCGCGGCGATCGGCCAGCATGGTCTCCGCCTCGTGTCGGCGCTCTGACAGCAGGCCGGCGCTGGCGTCCTGGATCAGGTTGAGCAGCACCTGGGCATCGCTCAGCCGCGGCACGGTCACGTAGTCCGCGCCGGCATTGTAGAGGTCGTTGACGTCGGCGAGCAGGTCGGCCGTGGCGACGATCTTGGCGGTGGCGTTGATGCTGCGGACGTGCCGCACCAGCTTCTCGTTGTTGGCGCCCTTGAGCAGCGAGTCGGGGATGCTCAGGATGATCAGCTCGGCCTGGCCGACGCCGGCATGGACCAGCGTATCGACATTGCTGATGTCGCCATAGGTCACCTGGATGCCGCGATCGGACAGGGTGCGGAACACAACCGGATTGAAGTCGACCACGCCGATCTGCTCCAGCAGGGCCGGCTGGTTGCGCTCGATCTCGCTGAGGAGCGCGCTGGCGGTACGGAAGAAGCCGAGCAGCACGATCGGCCGGCCTGCGCCGTGGCCGCCGTCATGGCCGGCCTCGCCGTCCTTGCCGGCGTCGAGGTCGCGCAGGCCGATCCGCTTGAGCAGCGGGATGCCCCGGCGCGCGATCGGATCGGAGCGCACGATGACGAAAGTCGAGAGCACTGCGAGCAGCACGAAGGCGAAGGAGGCCGCGGCCGATGTGCCGTTCTTCAGGTGCCCGGCGGCGGCGCCGGTCTGGATCACGACCAGCGAGAATTCGCTGATCTGGGCGAGGTTGAGCGCCGGCAGCAGGCTTGCCCGAAGGCCTTGCCGCATCATGTAGAGCGGCGTGAAAGTCGTGAGCAGCCGGCTCGCCACCGTGAACAGCGCGATCACCAGCGCCAGCCCGACCACGGACATCGTCGGAATCGGGATGGTCATGCCGAGCGCGACGAAGAACAGCGTGATGAAGAAATCGCGCAAGGTGGTGATCTTGGCTGTCACGTCGAGCGCATAGGGGAATGTGGACAGCGACACGCCGGCGATCAGGGAGCCCATCTCGCGCGACAGGTGCAGCCGCTCGGCGATCTCGCCGATCAGGAAGCACCAGGCCAGCGCGCCCAGCAGGATCAGCTCGGGGGTCCGGGCGATACGGTGGAACAGCGTCGGAAGCACGTAGCGGCTGAGCAGCAGCGCGATCGCGACCAGCGCACCGGCGCGGGCGAAGGACAGCAGGATGACGCTGACATGGAGGTCGTCGAGGCTCGGCTGCACCGCCAGGAACAGGATCGCGAACACGTCCTGGAGCACCAGCATGCCGAGCGTGATGCGGCCGGGCAGGGTGTCGAGCTCGCGCTTCTCGTACAGCACCTTGACGATGATCACGGTCGAGGACAGCGCACAGGCGACGCAGAGATACAGCGCGTCATAGCTCTCGGCGCCCATCCGCATGCCGATCGCGACGAAGAACAGGATGCCGAGCGCGGCGCCGCCGAGCAGCTGGACGCCGCCGGCGATCAGAATCACCGGTCCGGCGCGGATGATTTTCTTCAGGTCGATCTCCAGCCCGATCATGAACAGCATGAAGATCAGGCCGAGCTCGGAGATCACCGAGATGGATTCCTGGGACTTGACCCAGCCGGTGCCGAAGGGGCCGATGGCGAAGCCCGCGACCAGATAGGCGAGAATCGAGGGCTGGCGCCAGTAATGTGCCGCCAGTCCCAGCACCCACGCAAACAGGATGCAGAGCGTGATGTCGCCGATCAGTTCATGCATGAAGCAACCCCCGGGGCGGCAACTTATGTCGCGACGCCGCGCAAGGAAACCCGCAATCTGTCACATCGGGACGGCTGTTCTCGCGTTGTTGCTCGAAGGCGGCGCCGGCCATGAGGCCTTCACCATTCGGGACCGCCCGATCCGGCTGACCGGGCGATGGTCGCGGGCGGACTAGGCCGCCCGCACGTTGCTGAGGAACCTGCCGACCTCCTGGCGCAGCCGGTCGCTCTCATGCGACAGCGACTGCGCCGCCGACAGCACGCCGCCCGAGGCGGAGCCGGTCTGCGAGGCTCCACGCTGGACGTCGACGATGGTGGTGTTGACCTCGGTCGTGCCGCGCGAAGCCTCCTGAATGTTGCGCGAGATTTCCTGCGTGGCCGCGCCCTGCTGCTCGACGGCTGCCGCAATGGTGGAGGAGATCTCCGACAGCCGCTCGATGGTGGTGCTGATCTCCCGGATCGACGTCACCGATTCCTGGGTGGCGGCCTGGATGCCCGAGATCTGCTGGGCGATCTCGCCGGTGGCCTTCGAGGTCTGCTCGGCCAGCGCCTTGACCTCGGACGCCACCACGGCGAAGCCGCGGCCGGCGTCGCCGGCACGCGCCGCCTCGATGGTCGCGTTGAGCGCCAGCAGATTGGTCTGCCCGGCGATGGTGTTGATGAGCTCGACGACGTCGCCGATCCGCGCGGCCGCCTTCGACAGCTCGTTGACGCGGTCGTTGGTGGTGCGCGCTTGGTCGACGGCGCCGGTGGCGATCCGCGCCGATTCCTGCACCTGCCGGCTGATCTCGGTGACCGACGAAGTCAGCTCCTCGGTGGCCGAGGCGACCGACTGCACGTTCGTGGAGGCCTGCTCTGAGGCCGCCGCCACGGTGGTGGCCAGCTCCTGCGAGCGCGTCGCGGTCGAGGACAGCGTGCCCGCCGAGCTCTCCAGCTCGGACGAGGCCGACGACACCGTCTGCACGATGCCGCCGATCGCGCCTTCGAACTCGCGGGCGAGCTTGTCCATCTCGGCCTTGCGCTTGACCTCGGCCGAGCGCTGAACCGCCTTCACCTCCTCGCTGTTGAAGCGGACGATCGACTGCACGGTCTGCAGGTTGCGCAGCGCCTCGCCGATCTCGTCGTCGCGCTCGACCGGGATACGGTTGTCGAGCTTGCCGGCCGTGATGCTCTGCATCGAATCGTTGAGGACCTTGACCGGCTTCAGCACCGCACGGATGGTCTGCACGCTGAACATCGCACCGAGACCGACACCGCCAAGGATCATCAGTGCCACCAGCGCGAGCACGACGTGATACTGATTTTCGGCGTCCTCGTAGAGCCCCTTGGCCTCCTTGACCTGGATCGCGACGAGCTTGTCGAGCTCATGCTTGGCGGCCTCGAACAGGTCATGTCCCTTGGTGGCGATATGCTGGCTCGCCTCGTCGAACTTTCGCTGCTGCAGCAGCGCCAGCGCCGGCCTGATCCCTTCCTCGAGATAGGCCTTGCGCTTGCCCGCATAAGCGTCGGCTACGATCTTCTCTTCCGGAGTCAGATAGCTTGCCATGTAGTCGGCCCAGAGCTTGGAAATCCGGGCGCTGTTCTCGTCGACGAGAGGGCCGATCCCGTCGATGGATTTACCGGCCTTGCCGTTCGTCGCAGCCGACTGTTGCGACGACATGTTCTGCAGGGTTCGGTCGTTGATCTCGAACAGCTGGGCGAGCGGCACTGTGCGGTCCTCGTAGATCGACCTCAGGCCGGCGTTGCTCGCGCGGGTCGACAGCAGACCGGCCGCGCCGATGATCAGCATGAAAGCGCTGAGCACCGCGGCGAAGGTCGTCAGCCTCGCCCGCAGCGTCCCCGTGAAGAACGACAGCGGGTCGAACACCGAACGGCGGCGGATGATGCCGGCGCTGATCGCATAGTCCTGCGCCTTGTTCTGGTTGAGCAGGCCATAGACCTTCTCGGCCTCGGCGCGCTGGTCGGCCGGCAGCTTGGTGCGGATCGACGTATAGCCGGTGATCTCGCCGTTCTCGCGAATGGCGGAGGCGCTCGCCAGCACCCAGTAGAAGTCGCCGTTCTTGCGGCGGTTCTTGACCGCACCGGCCCACGGCTTGCCCTGCTTCAGCGTGTCCCAGAGATTGGCGAACGCCGCTTCCGGCATGTCGGGGTGGCGGATGATGTTGTGCGGCTGACCCATCAGTTCGTCGGGCGTGAAGCCTGCGGCATCGACGAACTGGTCGTTGAAATAGGTCAGCTTGCCCTTGAGATCGGTGCGCGAGACGATCAGCGTCTCGTCGGTAATGGGGTATTCGTTTTGGGTGACGGGCAGGTTCTTGCGCAAGATACGGACTCCATTGTCCCCTGCATGCAGACGTTGAATGCAGAGCTTCAGCTCAGCGTCTAAAGGGCCGGGATCGCCTAAATGTTGCGTAAAATCTGTGCACCGTACGATTACGCATTGCACACAAAAGCTGCAATTTTAATAAAATGCACGCTTTCGTGCGTGTGGACGACGGAGGCGCGTCGAAGACGTCCCGCCGCGCGCCCAGGCGCTCAGGTTCTGAGCCGAAAGAACCCTCGGTCAGGAGGGCGCAGGGAATGCCGGGTGAAGGCCTCACCCATGGCCCGCCTGCGAAAAAAATGCAGGCGGCAGGAACCACAGGTTCAGCCGAGCACTCCGGCATTCCCTGCGCGATGGCTTTACGGATTATACGCGATCTCCCCGGGGACCGGGCTTTGTTGCCCCCGTCATCAGCGCGATGCATCTTGCACCAGCGCCGACTTGGCCTCAGCTTCGGGAGGTCAGGACCACGCGACTTCACCGTACGCGCCAGCGCTGCCCGTCGTGCATCGCCACCGCGTCCACCGCATCCCGCCTCAACGTCCGTGACGACGCGTACGCCCCTCGCAACGAGGCGGGACGGGCGGATCATACATATTTTCTGGAAAAAAGAAATAGAAATCTTTGCCGTCGCTCTTGGCTCTCGGGATGTTTCTGCTGAGCAGGGCTCGTTGGTTGCGTGAATGTCCAGCTCAGGCCTGGCTTGTCTCGTCCGTCTGGAAGCCCGCCGCGACGATGCCGGCGATCGCGCAAGCCTCATCATTGTCACCGAGGTCGCCTGAGATGCCTACCGCGCCGAGCACTTCACGGTGCCGGCCGCGCACGAGAACGCCGCCGGGCGATGCGACGAGACGGCCGCCGCTGGTCGCTGAGAGCATCGTGAAGAAGGTCGGCAGAGTGCCGGCGCGGCGGCTCAGCTCGCGTGAGCCGAAGCCCATGCCGAGCGAGCCCCAGGCCTTGCCGAAGGCGATGTCGAAGCGGATGATGCCAGCGCCGTCCTCCCGCTGATAGGCGATGAGGTGTCCGCCGGGATCAAGCACAGCCACCGCGAGCGGCGCAAGATTTCGCGCGCGCCCTTCGTGCAGCGCTGCATCGATGATGGTCACGGCGTCGTCGCGTTTCAGCATGAGTTCGGCATCCTTCAGGACAGAGCGGGCGTAGCTCTCATACGAACATGGCGAGCATGCCGAGGTCAGTCTCCGGCCGCGGCACCCGAAAGCTGATCGTCTTCCAATCTGCGGCGGCGGGACGCTCCAGGCAGCTTCCGAGCCATTCGTCGAGACGTGGCCACTCCGACAGATCGAGGGAGCCGAGCCGCGCCAGCGTCAAGACCGCAGCGACGTTCAGATCGGCAACCGTGAAGCGGTCGCCGAGCAGGTAGGCATGCTCGGACAGATGACGATCAAGTACGCTGAATGGACGGCCGAGCTTGGTCAGCGCCACCTTGAGCTCGCTCGGATTACGCTTGTCCGCATCGAACAGGATGCTGTTCGCCGCAGCGAGCAGAAGCGGCTTCTCGATCTCGGTCACGACCCAGAAACTCCATTGCGTGACGAGGGCCTCCTCCACGAGCGTGGCCGGCGAGAGGTCGCTCGGATGGCGACGCGCCAGATGCAGATTGATTGCAAGCGATTCGAACAGGCAGACCTCATCGGAGACGAAGGCAGGCACCCGCCCGTTGGGATTGATCTTCAGGAAGTCGGGCTTGTGGGTGCTGCCATCGGTGAAGTTGGTCGCCACATGTTCGAATGACAGATTCAATTCCTTGAGCATCCACGCACAGCGATGCGCGCGCGAGTGCAGTGAACCGTACAGGCGGCTCATGGGTGTCCTCCGGTTGTTGGCCTTATACGAGGCGTAATGGCGTCGGGTGAGCGTTGGACTAAAGGACGTCCGAATTGACCCAGATGCCGTGGAAGCCTTCATGGACGCGGCATGGGAAGCGGATCGTGGCGACCGGTCCTGCAGACAGATTGCGGGCGTCGAGGATGACGAGATCGGTGCGGTTCTCGGCCCGTCGCCCGACGATGCTCAGCAGCCAGCCGTCGCCCTCGGGTGCATCGGCGGTGCGCGGCACGAAGCAGGGCTCCTCCGGCGAGCTGTCGGGGCCGGCGTAGTAGAAGTCGAGCTTGCCGGTCTCCTCGTCGAAATGTCCAAGGCAGGTGAAGGGCGGCCCCTTGGGTCCGAACGGCAGCATCGGGCCGAGCTTGGGATTGTTGGTGCCAAACCAGAAGTGCCTGACACGGCTCATGGCGAAGCGTTGGTCGATGACCGGCATTTCGCCGATGTGGCCGATGAAGCGCTTGATCTCGATCGCGGCGTCCGGGCTGGACAGATCGATCGTCCAGCGCTCGCCGAAGGGGGGCAGCTCCCGGGCCTCGGGATTGTGGATGTCGGGAAACTGGCTGAGCCAGCCGGATTCTGTGACGAACTGGTCGAGCACGAGGCGGTGGCCGTCCTCCCAGGCGTTGAAGGTGTGCGTCTGCATCGCGAGCTTCGGCGCCGTGAACCAGCGGATGCCCGCGACGCCCTGCCTGCGCGGGATCACAGCCACATGGGTCTGCTTGCGGCTGTCCCAATGCCAATAGGGCTCGCCCTTCTTGACGCGGTCCCAATCGCAGACCATCGGGCAGATCACGAAGGCGATGAAGTTGCGCGACACCAGAAAGTCGTGGACCATCGAGCAATAAGGCGCGGTGAAACGCTCGTTGCGGGTGAACTCGCCGTCCGGAGCGATGGTGTAGAGCTCGATGTCGTTGCTGGCAGTGCCCTCGCAATTATAGGCGAAGGCGATGCACTCGCCGGTCAGCGGATCCATCTTCGGATGGGCGGTGAAGGTCCGGCTCGCGAGCTGGCCGCCGAAATCGGTCTCGCCGCGGGTCTCCAGCGTGACCGGATCGAGCTCATAGGGGCGGCCGGATTCCTTCAGCGCGTAGAGCTTGCCGTGATGCCACATCACCGAGGTGTTGGCGGTGTTGGCATCCTCGCCGGCGACCTCAGGAGAGTCGGTGAACGGATTGCGGTAGGCGCCGAACAATGCCTTGCGGGCCTGCCGCTCGACCATGAACTTACGGGTGCGGACGTAGCGCATCGAGAGATCGGCGTGGCCGTTCTGGATGCGGACCATGTGCACCATGCCATCGCCGTTGAGGAAGATGTCTTTGCCGAGCAAGGGCGGATAGGCGTGGTCGGCGCTGTTGCGGTAGTAGGCGCCTTCGAGCCCGGGCGGGATGCGGCCGATCACCTCGAGATCGTGCACCTCGCCCTCGATCCGCACGGGAGCGGCGTAGCCCGAGAAGACGATGTCCTGCGGAAACTGCAGGCCGCCCGTGCTGGTCACATGTTTGTTCATTGGAAGCACTCTCCTCGACAATGGGATATTGGCGCCGCGCTCACGCCGAGCGCAGAATTTGAGACGATGCAGCGGTACGCACCCTGAAGGTCAGCATCAGGACAATGGCGAGCCCGGAGATGATCACGGCCGTGTAGCTCAGGCCGCCATAGCCCGAGGTCTCCACGATTGCGCCGGCAACGGCAGGCCCGGCGGCCGAGCCGATCATCATCATCGCCGGAGTCGCCGCGACTGCGCGCCGGCTCGGGTCGATCTGCGACAGCAGGCCGAACAGGAAGGTGTGCGTGAAGATCACGACCGACACGTAGGGGATCGCGAAGGCTGCGAAGGCCGCAAAGCCCGTGGCGTTGACGATGACCAGCGCCAGAACCGCCTGCACCAGGGGACCGGCGATGCCAACGGCGACGGGCGACAGCCGCCTCTGCGTCAGCGCGGCAAGCGCTCCCGGGACGAGGTTGACGAGACCCACGGCGACCAGGACCGTCGTGACATCGGCATGCGAGAAGCCCTTGTAATCGCCGATGCGCTCCAGGAAGGAAAACACCAGCGACTGGTTGAACGCGAGGCAGATCACGGCGGCGATGATCAGCCACGCCGGTCTCGGGACGGCCTGCGATGAGGCGCTGCCGCTCGCGCCGGCGCCGAGGGCGCGCGGGAAGCTGGTCGACGCCGCCAGGGCCGCAAGGCTCATGCTGCCGGCGAACACGGCGAACAGCAGCATCGGACTGACCGAATGGACCAGGGCAGGCACCACAGCGAAAAAGCCGACGCTGAACACGGCAAGGGCGACGTTGGCGAGGCCGAACAGGCGGTGCGGATTCTCCGTCCGGCCGATCGTGCCGTGCGTCATCGACAGGGCCGCTCCCGCTGCAAGCCCGGCAATGGCGTGGATGACCGGAAGCATCGCGAACGGCACCGCTTCGACGGGCCGGCTCGCGAGATAGCCGAACGCTGCCGCTGCCACGACGAACCCGGCGACGACGACCGTACGCGGGTCGAGCCGGGTCAGCAGCCGCGCGGTCACGAGGCTCGCGATCACGATGCCCGCCAGGAAGCTCGTGACGGTCGCGCCGGCCTGGGCCGGTGACAGACCATAGAATGCGATGAACGTTCCAACCCAGACCGGCAGTGCCACCAGGTCCAGCATTCCGGCCACGTGGCAGATGCCGAGCACGGCTCCGCCAGAGCTCCAACGGCCCATATTTCCCTCCCCGTTCCGGATCGGTCGCGGGCTCCATGGCCCAGGCTTCTTGCCCTTGCCGACGCTGATCCGACGTCACGCTACGCCGGAGCGGTGTTTCGCCAAAATCGATTGTAATGTGTCTGGGCATCGATAGGATCGATACATGACGGGGAATGGGAGGATTTGCGCCGATGCGGCTGGACAGGTTCGACCTCAATCTCCTTGTCGCGCTCGATGTGTTGCTCGACGAGCGCAACGTCACGCGCGCCGCAGACCGCCTGCGTCTCGGCCAGTCGGCGACCAGCGCGGCGCTCGCGCGACTGCGCGAATTCTTCGCCGACGAGTTGCTCACGCCGGTGGGGCGCCAGTTCGAACTGACGCCGCTCGCCCAGGCGCTGATCGAGCCGGTCAAGGACACTCTCATTCGCGCACGGGCTGCGATCAGCACGAAGCCGGATTTCGATCCTGCGAAGGTCAATCGCACCTTCAGGATCTGCGCCTCCGACTATGTGACGTATGTCCTGGTGTCCCGCGTCGCGATCGAGCTGGCGCGACGGGCCGCCGGCTTCCAGCTCGAGATCTCGCATCTGCCCAAGCATGTGGAGCAGGTGTTTCAGCTCGGTGACATCGATCTGATGATTCTGCCGGAGCTCTATGCGTCGCGCATTCCGCATCCGCAGATGCACCTGCTCTCGGACGACCATGTCTGCCTGATGGATCAGGCGCGAAAGCTGAGGCGCGGCAGGCTGACCGAAGACGACTACTTCGCAGCCGGTCACGTCAGCGTCCGTCTCGGCGAGGCCGGGACGCATTCCTTCGAAGAACTCTTCTTCCCGCGCGCGGGCCGGCAGCGCAACGTGGCTGCCACCGTCGACTCATTCTGCGTGCTCCCCAAGATGCTGTGCGGAACCGACCGGATCGCGACGGTGCATCGGCTGCTCGCGCAGGACCTGGCGCGGCACTATGCGGTCAAGTACGTCGATTTCCCGTTCGAGATTCCGAAACTGAAGGAGTCGATGATCTGGCCCTCGTTTCGCGACCAGGATCCCAGCCACCGCTTTTTGCGCGGCGTGTTCGAAGAATGCGCGAGGCAGATCGCGGCCGATCGCTGACCTCGGCCCCGCGGCGGCCCGCGATGGCTTTTCGGCCCGCATGGTGGTATGAGGCGGATCGAGATTCCTGCCGACGGAGCCGTGGTCTCCGTGTTCGCCATGAACGGGGACCGATCGATCGATGAGCACCGCAAGCGGCCGGCGACTGATCTGGGCGGGAGGCGCCGTTGCGGCGCTCGCGTTCGCGGGAATTGGGGTCGTCGTTGCGTCGCGACTCGGTCTCGACCTCCCGATCTTCACGCGTGAGTGGACGTCCGCGAGCCAGAATGGCGCCGTCGCGCCGAGTCCTCCGTCGGCCGGAGCGCCCTCCGCTCCGCCGCGCGCTGCGGCGGTCGAGCCGGGCGCGGCCGACAAGGCTGCTCCGACCCAGGCCGCCTCCGCGCTCGCGACCGCGCAGCAGCAGGCCAGCGGTCTGGCTGCGCTGCTGGCACCGGTCGTGCCGCCGGCGGCCGAGAGCGATGGGCCGTCATTCGACGTGGTCAGCGTGGAGCCCACAGGCGAGACTGTGGTCGCCGGCCGGGCCGCGCCGGGCGCCACCGTCGAGCTGTTGCGCAATGGCGAGCCCCACGCGCAGGCGGTGGCCGACCGCGCGGGGCAGTTCTCCATGGTGCCGCCACCACTGCGCGCCGGAACATTCGAGCTGACACTGCGGGCCAAGCTGCCCGATGGCCGGGAGATGTCGTCCAAGCAGAGCGTGGCCGTGGTGGTGGAGGCCGGCAAGCGGCCGCCCACGGTCGCGGTGGTCGCGCCGGACCAGCCGACGCGCGTGCTGTCGAAGCCGGCTGCATCGGCGCCGCTCGCCGTCGCGGTCGAGGCCGTCGATTTCGAGCCGAACGGCAACCTGCGGGTCAGCGGCCTCGCCCGACCCGGGGCGACCGTGCGGATCTATCTCAACGACCGCCTCGTCAGCACGGCGACGGCCACGGCCGATGGGCGTGTCGCTGTGGTGATCAAGGATGCCGCCTGGGCCGGCAAGGACCGGCTGCGGCTCGACGAGGTCGACGCCAAGACGGGCGCCGTTCAGGCGCGCGCGGAGGTGCCGTTGAACGTGCCGGAGACGCTGACCACGGCCGCGCTGCCTGCGGCCGCCGGCCAGGGGCAGGCGAACGGCGGCGTATCAGGCGCGCGCACGCAGCTTGCGGCGGCATCGCCGGCCGACCTCAAGGACATGGCGTCGTCACCCGGCCGCGGTGGCGGCGCCAGGACGATCACCGTCTCGCGCGGCGACAGCCTGTGGCACATCAGTCGCCGTCTGCTCGGCGAGGGCACGCGCTATGCCGTCATCTACCGCGCCAACCGCGAGCAGATCCGCCGTCCGGATCTGATCTATCCCGGCCAGGTGTTCGTCCTGCCGGCGAAGCGCTGAGCGGCGAGTTGCTGCGCGCGCGGTCGCAGCGGGCTACGCGAGCATCCGCCCGCCAGCTCCCCCGACCGGCTCGACGCTGCGCTCGATCCGCGCATCCCAGTCATGGCTGCAGCTCGACGGTGCGGCGCATGCGGTCGATGTTGTCGGCGAACACCTTGCGGATGCGCCGCAGCGTCGTAGCCGCCGGACTTCAGGAAATCCGCCATCGCCTTCTGCGGCAATGCTGCTCAGCTCAGTGAGAGCGCGAACTTCGCCGCGAGGATCTGGTCGTGGCGGCGATTGGCGGCGAGCCAGCCGATGCGATAACCTGGCGCGATGGTCTTCGACAACGAGCTGCACAGGATGATGTCGGCCTCCGCGCTGAGGGCGGCGAACGGGCGTGGTCGGTCCTCGCCAGAACGGATGTCGCCGTAGATGTCGTCCTCGATCAGCGGTCCGGTCTTGAGACGTTGTGAGCGCGCCGCTCGCTCGGTTGCGCTACGATGGTTGCAAGCGTTCCCAAACGAGGGTCTCATGCACGATCTCACCCGCTGCGTTCAGCATCCTGCCGTGTCCCAGGACGGCTTCAAGTCGCTGGCGGTCCCGACCTATCGCGCCTCGACGATCGTCTATGATGATCCGCAGGATTTCGCGCGGCGCGCCGAGCGTGGGCTCGACGGCTACACCTACGGCCTGCACGGCACGCCGACGACGCGCACCCTGGAGGCGCAGTTGACGGCGTTGCACGGCGGCGCGCGCACCATGCTGGTGCCGTCGGGGCAGGCCGCGGTCGCGATCACGATGCTCGCGGTGCTCAAGCCCGGCGACAAGGTGCTGATCCCGGATCACGTCTATCCGCCGGTGCGGAGCCTGTGCGCCGGTTTTCTCGCGGAGCGCGGCATCGCGCATGACGTCTACGATCCGCTGATCGGCGGCGGTATCGCCGATCTGATCGACGCCAGCACCAGGCTCATCTGGCTGGAGTCGCCGGGCTCGGGCACGATGGAGGTGCAGGACGTTCCGGCGATCGCGCGTGCGGCGCAGGCGAGGGGCGTGCTTACGGGGTGCGACAACACCTGGGCGAGCCCGCTGCTGTTCAAGCCGTTGGCGCATGGCGTCGACGTCGCGGTGGAGGCGCTGACGAAGTATGTCGGCGGTCATTCCGACCTGCTGCTCGGCTCGATCACGGTGAATGATTTCGGCCTGCGCAAGGCGCTCAAGGACGTGCTGGGCGTGCTCGGCATCGGCGTGTCGCCGGACGAGGCGGCGCTGGCGCTGCGCGGCATCGAGACCATGGGCGTGCGCATGGCGCACAGCGGCCGTGTTGCGCGCGAGTTTGCCGAGCGGCTGCAGGACGCGCCGGCGGTTGCGCGCGTGCTGCATCCGGCGCTGCCGTCCTGTCCCGGTCACGAGGTGTTTCTGCGCGACTTCAAAGGCGCGAGCGCGGTGTTCAGCCTCGTCATCAAGCCGGAGTTCACCGCGCGGATCACTCCGGCGCTCGGTCATCTCAGCCTGTTCGCGATCGGCGCCTCCTGGGGCGGCACCCACAGCCTGATCGCGCCGATGGATGTCGCGGCGGATCGCACCGTGCGGCCTTGGAATCCGGCGGAGGGCCTGGTGCGGCTAAGCATCGGCCTCGAAGAACCGGGCGAGCTGTGGGAGGACCTGTCGCGCTTCCTCGCGGCGCTCGATGCCTCCTGAGAGCTCAGCATTTCCTTATTGTCGTGCGCCGGCCCACGGTTTCCGAGGCGTGAGCCGGCGCGATCGTCAGAAGCTCACGCTCAGCCGTGCATTCAGCGACCGGCCCGGGCCTTTGACGGAATAGCCGTAGGCGGCCGATGAGCCCATCATCGATACGACCTTGTAGTCGACCAGATCGGCGCCGCCGAGCGGCAGATAGTAGGTCCGGTTGAACAGGTTGTCGACGCCGAGATCGAGCCGAACATGTTGCCATTGATAGCCGGTGCGCAGGTTGACCAGCGCGTAGGACGGCGTAGTCAGCTCGTTGCGGACGTGGCTGACGACGTCCTTTGCTCCGACGAGCTGCAGCTCGACCGAATTGGTCCAGCCGCCCAGATGATGGTCGAGCGCCAGCTTCGCGTTGACCGGCATCATGTGATAGAGATCGACGCCGTCGGTGCGGCGCCCCCGGACATATCCGATCAGGCCGCGAATCTGACCTTGGCCGTAGCTCAGGTCGTCCCAGATCGTCAGGCGCCCCTCGACATTGACGCCGTACAGCGTCGCGTCGTGATTGGCGAACTGCAGATAGACGAAGCCGGTGCTCGCCGTCAGATTGGCGGGATTGCTGGCGAGGCAGCTCGCCGTTTTGCAGCGGTCGACGTCGATGTAGTCCTGCACGTAGCTGGCATAGGGTGTGATCTTGATGTCCCAGAGCCTCTCGGCCGGATCGTGCCAGCCGGCTGTGAAGCTCACGGTGTGCGCCTTCTCCGGCTTGAGGTCGAGATTGCCGACATAGCCGTTGCCGTCGCCGAACCAGCCGATCATCTGCATCGCCATCGTGTTGGTCGACCAGGCGTAGCGCTCATACAGGTTCGGCGAGCGTGTCTTGCGCGCGAAGCCGAGCTCGAACTGGCTGATCGCGTCTGGCTCGTAGCGCACCAGCGCCGAACCGTCGAGATGCACGTCGGTCCGCGCCCGGTCGGCCGCGTTGAAGGCGGCCGCGTCGGCGCCGTACATCATCGCGTTGTAGCCGGCGACATTGCCGGTGTTCATCCAGACGACGTCGTTGCGCAGGCCGACGATCGACGTCCATTGCCGGTCCCAGCGCCGCTCCCATTCGATGAAGGTGCCGACGCGGTTGCGCTGTCCGCCATTGATGTTGATGAAGCTGTTCGGGCCCATCATCATCGAGCCGGCCACCGGATTCCACCAGTCGTCGAGCCGGTTCATCGCGAGCTCGTTGCCGACGCGCAGCAGGTCCGCGCCTGACAGGGGGACCGTGGCCTTGATCGCATAGCCGCCGTCGAGGCCCTTGGTGTCCATCGGCATGGTTGCGATCTTGTCCGGCGCGATGAAGCCCATCGTGTGCCGGATCTGGTGCACGAAGGCCGAGGCCTCGAGCGAGCCCCAGTCGAATGTGCCTTCGTAGCGGCCGTTCGCGAACAGGCCGCGATTGTAGACCATGTCCATGTACTGGTTCACATAGCCCTGATAGGGAATGAACTGGCCGCCGACCTGGAACGTGAACAGGTTGCCGAAGCTCCGCCTGGAGATGCTGATGGCGTGGTTCTGCGTCTCGTAGAGCGTCGACTTCACGGTCGTGCCGTCGCCGGCCTTGTAGTTGCCCGACCGCACCCAGCCCCCGGCATAGGTCACGCTGGTGTCGCGATTGGCGACGGTGGCGGTGGCATCGACGCCATAGGCATTGCCGTTGCTGCGGAAGAAGCTGGACAGCCGCGTGCTCGCCATCCAGCCGTCGGTCGCCGCAAAGGCGGGCGGCGCGGTGGTGACGTCGATGCGGCTGCCGATGTAGTCGCCGCCGACCGACACCGGACCGATGCCGAGATAGGCGCGCATCTTCGCGATCATCGCCGGATTAACGAAGGACAGCGGCGGATTCATCTCGTTGGGACACGCCGGCGAGATCAGCATCGAGTTGATCGCGACTTGCAGGCGGTCGGCCCCCATGCCGTTGATCGCCGGCAGGCTGGAGACGCCGCCTGCGCCCCACGTCGTGCCGCCCGGCAGATCGCCGACGAGACCTGCCGAGTCGCTCGATGACAGGCCCCGATCGAAGGCCGCCTGCGCCGGCAGCGTGCGGCTCGCAGCGGCCGGCGCCGTATCCTTGCGCGCGGCCGGTTCGGCCGGGCGCGTGGCCGGTGTGTGGGTCTGATGGTTCACCGCTGGCCGCGGCCTGGCCGTGCGCGGACGCGCGGGGTCGACGGTGACGGTCGGCAGCAACGCCGCGGGGCGCGCGGCGGCGGCCGGCGCTGCGGCGGAGCAGAGCAAGGCCGTCGCCGCGAGCAGCGCGGACGACACCGGTCGTGGAGGTGCAGAGGAGGTGGGCCGCTGTGGGCCCGGCAGGACGTTCGACATGGAGAACTCTGGAGGATGTCGCGCAGATATTTTGCGCGGGAGATTGGGAGCCGGGCGCGCGCCGACGGCGCCCGGCGATGATGCCGAGATATGCGTGCCATCATGCTGCGGCTCCGCGAGAGCGGAGGCGGCATGTGGCACAGCGATGTGTCTGGAAAGAGTGGCGACCGCCGCTCAGGCGAGCAGAGGCGGCGCTCGCGCCCGGTGGGCAGCGTCGACCTCGGCGACCGCGAGCCGCAAGGGCGCGATCGCTTCGAACGCAATGCCGAGCACGGGCCGCAGCGTGACGGCAGGCGCGTCGGGCGGCGGCAGCAACGCGAAAGCGGGTGTGACGCAGAGCGGACAATGCGCCGCCGGCGCCGTGGTCGGCGCCTCCGACGTGTCGGCGCGGTCGGCCGGGCGGGGATCGCTGTCGATCCGCTCATGGCAGATCTCGCCGAAAGCAAAGGCGAAGCTCGGCGGCAGCCAGGCGTTCAGGCTCACCGCGAGCGTGACCTGCAGCGCGAGCACATAGGCCATCGCACAGGCGACGACGCCCGTCAGATGTGTCCTGTGTGATGAAAGGCGACGCACGGTCCCGAAATCCCCGCAGCATGATTAGCATAACTGCGGAGCGGCACCAATTGCGATCGCGCAACGCCGTCGCGCGACTCCCTCGTATCTGGACGAGGTCTCTAGCCTGCGCTCAACCGTACGCCCGCGCGCAGGAATTTCTGCGGGTCGACGGCTTCGCCGTCGATGCGGGTCTCGTAGTGCAGGTGCGGACCGGTGGAGCGGCCGGTCGAGCCGACCTCGCCGATAATGTCGCCAATCTTCACCTGCTGGCCGATCTTGACGTTGATCTCGGACAGATGGCCATAGCGTGTGGAAAGGCCGTTGCCATGGTCGACCTCGACCATGCGGCCATAGCCGCCGGCCCAGCCGGCGTTGACCACCTTGCCGTTGGCGGTGACGCGGACGGGATCGCCGGTCGCGGCGCGGAAATCGAGGCCGGTGTGCATGGCGGGACGGCCGAGGAAGGGATCGGAGCGCACGCCGAAACCCGAGGTGAACTCGACCTCGCCGATGACCGGCTTGCGATAGGGCACCAGCGCCAGCGTGCGGTTCATCTTCTCGACCTGCGCGCGGGTGATGCTGATGCGGTAGAGTTGGCGCTCGAACGGGCCGGACTCGGCGCCGAGCTTGACCGGCACGAACGGGCCACCCATGCCGCCCTTCGGCGCGGCCGCTTCGAGATGGCCCATGTCGAGGCCGAGATCGGTGATCACGCCGCGCATTCGGCGCAGCTTCGATTCCAGCGTCTCCTCGGCGGAGGACAGCATCGCGATCTGGCGCGCCTCGACCTGGTCGAGCGAACGTGTCAGCCGCGTCAGCACGTTGTCGACGCCTGCGAGCTTGGTGGCCTGGCTCGGCTGCACATTGGCCATCACCGGGCTGCGCGATTCGAGGCGTGCCTCGCGGTCCGGCGGCGCGGTGAAGATCACGGTGTCGCTGATCGGCGACGGTTTGGGCGTCGACGGCGCCGATGGCGGCTCGATCGCGACCGGCGCCCGCGCCGGCGCGCGGATCGAGCCGGTGATGTCGGGCATGCTGCCGAGCGCGGTGGCGCGGCCCTCCAGCGCAGTCTGGCGCTTGAGGATCTGGTCGAGCTTCTGGTCGAACTGCTCCTGGTCGAGCAGCTGGCGGCTGGTGGCCCGGTCGACCTTGGCACGCAGTTCGGCGATGCGGTCCTCGTAGGCGTATTGCATCTCGGCCTGGCGCGCGATCAGGCGCGTCAGCACGTCGTCGCGAAACGCGAAATAGGTGGCTGTCGCGGCCGACCACGCGCCGAGCAGGCTGACGGTGCCGACAACGATCCAGAATACGACCGGGCCGATTCGCACCTGCTTGCCCGCATGCACCAGCGTGTAGTCGCTCTGCGAGGCGGCCGATGCCGCAGCGGGTGCCGGATGGCTGGCCGGAGCGCGCCGATGGGAATGGGCGTGCCCGCGGTCATGAGGATGGTGCTGGGGATATTCGGCGTGATGGCCGGAACGATGCGACATCGGCACTCCCGCGCCGGCTGGAGCTCGTTACGTCCAGCGGCGTCATTTACGGGAGGGATTTGACCCCTGCATGGTTAATTTTCCCCCAACGCCCCATCGCCTGGTTCTACAGGTCGCGCGCGGCTGCCAGCACGACGTCGGCATGGCCATCGACCTTGACGTTGCGCCACACCTTGGCGACGCGGCCGTCGGGGCCGATCAGCACCGTGCTCCGGATGATGCCGAGAAACTTGCGGCCATAGAGCGACTTCTCGCCCCAGGCGCCGTAGGCCTCGAGCATCTCGTGCGTCTCGTCCGAGATCAGCGGCACCGCGAGCTCGTGCTTGTCGCGGAAATTGTCCTGCGCCTTGACCGAATCGGCCGACACGCCGAGCACGGCGGTGCCGGCGGCGGCGAAATCCTTCGACAGTCGGGTGAAGTCGATCGCCTCCTTGGTGCAGCCGGGCGTATTGGCCTTGGGATAGAAGAACAGCACGAGCTTTTTGCCGGCGTAGTCGGCGAGCGAAGCGGTTCCACCGCCGTCGCGGGGCAGCTTGAAGGCAGGAGCCTTGGCACCTTCGGCAAGCCCGGTTCCAGCCGAAGCGGTCGCGACGGGCTTGGCGGCTTTGGCCGTTACGGGAGCCGACTTGGCGACCACGGACTTGCCGGCGGCGTTTCCGGCCTTTGCGGTGGTCTTCTTCGCGGCCTTGGTCGTTGCCGGCTTGGAGGTCTTTTTGGCGGCCGTCTTGGCGGCGGCGGCGGCCCGGTTCCCGGTCGTTGCCCCGTAGGACGCCGGGTTAGAGGATTTCTTCCGTGATTCCTTTGACATACGCCTTCCTTTCGTCGCTTTCGGCGGCTCAAGAATGAAACTATCTCGGTTCTTGTCCGGTGTCCCGGGATCGATCTTGCATCCGTGCTTCGGCGTACGGGAGGCGCCTCTTGCGACGCGCTGGACATCACGGGTACCAGCATGCGTGAGTACCAAAGCAATGACGACTCTCGTACCGTCCCCGGATCAGACCTCCCCGCCACAAATTTCGCGTCGCCGTGGCGAGGCGCGGGTGGAGCGGCACGAGCGGGTGGGCAAACCTGACGGCGGCGGGTTATAGTGACGGGGATGTCGCGCTTCGTCCGGCCCGCGTGTCGGACGTGACGACAGCAGGCGACTCGGGAGCGCCCGTTGAGCGTGACGGGGATCGACGGGAAGCGGCCATGCCGACCAGCGGGGCGCGCGCCTCGTGAACGGTCGGGGCACCATCGGCGACCAATCTGGCCGAAGCCAGATTGTCACCACCATATCGGACACCAGGGGCCAGCACCGAGAGGCAATGGCAAGACAGACATCACCCCACCGGCCCCATCTGCAAGCGGACACCCAGGGCCAACAGTGGGATGACGCCGACTGGGACGTGACCGACCAGTCCGAAGATGCAGCGGAGCACGACGAGGCCGCCGGGCAACGGGCGCGCCGTCTGCTGTCGCGTGCCGATTCGGGCCGGTCGGGCGAGTCCAGTCCGCGGCGCCGGCCGGGCGGCCGGTTGTTGCGGCGCTGCGTGGTCTCGCTGGTGGTCCTTGTCCTGATTCTGGGCGTCGGCTTCGGCGGGCTGTGGCTGCGGCTCGGTGTCGGGCCGATCAGCCTCGATCTGGCAACGCCATGGCTTGCGGCCGCGATCGAGGACAATATCGGCCACGGCAATACGGTCGAGGTCGGCGGCACGCAGATCGAGCGCGCCGGCCGGATCCGGATTGCGGTCCGGATCCGCGACATCGTCGTGCGCGATCAGGATCGCGCCGTCGTCGCCAGCGCGCCCAAGGCTGAAGTGCGGCTGTCGGGTGCCGCGCTCCTGATGGGCCAGCTGCGCGCCGAGAGCCTCAAGCTGGTCGACGCCGAGCTCGCGATCCGCATCACCCCTGACGGCACCGTGACCGTTTCGACCGGCGAGACCAGCAAGCCGCTGGCCACCGGCGTCGCCTCCAAGCGCGATGCCGGGCTGCCGCCGACCTTCCCGCGGCCGGGACAGTCCGCCGGACCGGCCTCCGGTATGCCCCAAGCCTCCCAGCCGCAGGCAGCAAACCCGCCGGCTGCATCCGGGACGGCTGTGGTGCCGCCGCCGCAGAACGGGCTGCTCGCCGGGCTCGACTGGCTCGACAGCCTGAGCCTGACCGGCCTCGACGGTCAGAACCTGAACGAGATTGGCCTGAAGAACGGCGTGCTGGTCGTCGACGACCAGCAGCGCGGCAATAAATGGACGTTCGAGAACATCAGCCTCAGCCTGCGCCGTCCCTCGGGCGGCGGCGTCGCGCTCAGCCTCGGCGAGGAGGGCGCCAAGCCCTGGCTGCTGCGCGTCCTGGTCGGGCCGCCGGCCAACGGCGTGCGCTCGATCGACATCAAGGCCGACAAGGTCTCCACCAGCAATATCCTGCTGGCGCTCAGGCTGAAGGATCTGACCTATATGGCGGACCTGCCGCTCACCGGTGAGATCAAGGGCGAGCTCGGTCGCGACGGATTGCCGACCTATATGCGCGGCAAGCTCAACATCGGCGCCGGCAGCATCATCGACACCGACACGCCTGACTATCCGATGGCGATCGACTCCGCCGAGATCAACATGGAGTGGGACGCCAGCCGTCGCGCACTGGTGGCGCCGTTCAAGGTGATCTCGGGCGCCAACCGTATCACGCTCAACGCCCATCTGGAGCCGCCGAACGACGGCGTCAACGACTGGCGGCTCGGCCTCAGCGGCGGCACGATCCTGCTCGGAGCCATCGCCAACGATCCGCCGCTGATCTTCAACCGCATTTCGATCAACGTCCGCTTCGACACCGAAGGCAAGCGCGTGCTGCTGACGCAGGCCGAGATCTCCAATGGCGAGATCGGCGTCGCCGGCACCGGCAGCGTCGAATATGCCGGCGAGCCGCGTCTGAAGCTCGGCTTCGCGACCACGCCGATGCCGGTGCTCGCCATGAAGCGGATCTGGCCGGCTCTGATCGTGCCGGAGGTGCGCGCCTGGATCATCGAACGCATCGATCGCGGTTCGGTGCAGCGCATGGACATCGCGGTCAACTCGCCCACCCGCAACCTGCCGCGCAAGGGCCCGCCGATCCCCGATGACGGCCTCGACGTCAACATCGTGGCCAACAACGTGACGGTTCATCCCGTCGACGGCCTGCCGTCGGTGCGCGATGCCGACATGAAGGCGCATGTGACCGGGCGCACCGCGACGGTGACGTTGGGACAGGGCGTCGCCGATACGCCGGCAGGCCGCAAGCTCAACTTCTCCGACGTCGTGTTCGAGGTGCCGGACATGGCGCCGAAGCCGTCGCCGTCGCGGGTGCGGATGCGGGTCGACGGCCCGGTCGCCGCCGCCGCCGAGATTCTCGCGTCCGATCGGCTGAGCGACCTCTCCTCGATGCCGATCGACCCCAACCAGACCAAGGGCACGTTCCAAGCCAACGTCAATCTCGCGATGCCGGTCAAGGGCGAGCTCACCAAGGCCGACACCAGCTACACGGTAACGGCCGATCTCAACGGTTTTGCCGCCGACAAACTGGTGATGAACCAGAAGCTCGAGGCCAATACGCTCAAGATCGTCGCCAACACGGGCGGCTATCAGGTCAAGGGCGACGTCAAGATCAACGGCCAGCCGGCGACCCTCGACTATCGCAAGCCGACCGAAGGCGATGCCGACATCAGGATGCAGGCGATCCTCGACGATGCCAGCCGGGCGCGACTCGGCATGGACCTGGGCACCGCGATCACCGGCAACGTCCCACTGAAGCTCAACGGCAAGATCGCCGGCGCCAGCGATCGTGACAGCCGAATCGGCGTCGAAGCCGATCTGACGCAGCTGAAGCTCGACAATCTGCTGCCGGGCTGGGTGAAGAACCCCGGCAAATCGGGCAAAGCGACCTTCCTCGTGGTGGCGAAACCGCAATCGACGCGCTTCGAGGACATCAACATCGAAGGCGGCGGCGTCTCGATCAAGGGCTCGCTGGAGGTCGACCAGAACGGCGACCTGATGAATGCGAACTTCCCGACCTATTCGCCGTCGGAAGGCGACAAGACGCAGCTCAAGGCCGAGCGTGGCCAGGACGGCGTGCTGAAGCTGTCGATGCGCGGCGACGTGTTCGACGGCCGCGGCTTCCTGAAGTCGGCGATCTCGGGCACCAACAAGGACGCCGACAAGAACAAGGCGCGCTCCAATCTCGATTTCGACGCCGAGGTCAAGCTCGGCGCTGTCGCCGGCTTCAACGGCGAGGCGCTGCGCAGCGTCGACGTCAAGCTCTCCAGGCGCGGCGGCGCCTTCAAGAGCTTCAATCTGAGCGGCAAGGTCGGCCGCGACACGCCCGTCACGGCCGACATCCGTGTCGGCCGCGAGGCGCCCAGCTCCGATCCGCGTGCGCGCCGTCAGGGCCGCGAGGTGATCTATCTCGTGACCAGCGATGCCGGCGCGCTGCTGCGCTTCGCCGACACCTATTCGAAGATGTCGGGCGGCGACCTCGAGCTCGCGATGGAGCCGCCGACCGCCGACACCAGCCCCAAGGAAGGGCTGGCGATCGTTCGCAACTTCACCGTCAGGGGTGAGCAGGCGCTGGATCGCGCCGCCTCCGGCGCCGCGCAGGGCGCCTCGCAAGGCATTGCCTTCACGATGCTGCGCGCCGAGTTCACCCGGCAGAACGGGCTGCTCTCGATCCGCGACGGCGTGGTCAAGGGGCCGACGCTCGGCCTGACCATCGAAGGCAGTATCGACTACAACGTCAACCAGGTCCGGGCATCCGGCACGATCGTGCCGCTCTATGGGCTGAACAACATGTTCAACCAGATCCCGATCGTCGGCCTGTTCCTCGGCGGCAGCAATGAAGGTCTGTTCGGCGTGACCTACGAGGTTGTCGGCACGCCGAGCCAGCCGGTGGTGCGCATCAATCCGATCTCGGCGATGCTGCCGGGCGTGACGCGCAAGATCATGGACTTCAACACCGGCAAGCAGCAGTACCCGCCAGGAGAGCTGCCGCCGAACAATTGAGGCGCGCAGGCCGTCGGGGTTCGGCGACGCCCACTAGAGCGGATCGAAGCAATCAGGCCGCTCTGACGCCCGCAAGGAAGGTGTCGACCTCGCGGGAGAGTTGCTCGGCCTGCTTGGAGAGATTGCCGGCGGCGATCAGGACGTGGCCGGCGGCGCTCCCGGTCTCATGGGCCGCGGTCGAGACGCCGCCGATGTTGGCGGTGACTTCGCGGGTGGCCTGCGCCGTCTGGGTGACGTTGCGCGCGATCTCCGCGGTCGCCGTTCCCTGTTCCTCGATCGCCGATCCGATCGTGGCCGCGATCGCGGACACCTCCTCGATGGTCAGGGTGATGCCGTCGAGCGCACCGACTGCTTCCCGCGTCGCGTTCTGGATCTGGGCGATGCGGTCGCCGATCTCCTGCGTGGCCTGCGCCGTCTGGCTGGCCAGGCTCTTCACCTCCGCCGCGACCACGGCAAAGCCGCGTCCGGCTTCGCCGGCGCGTGCGGCTTCGATCGTGGCGTTGAGCGCCAGCAGGTTGGTCTGGCCAGCGATGCTCGAGATTAACTCGGCGACGTGCTCGATCTGCTTGGCGCCGTCCGCCAGCGCGCGGACGATCCCGTCGGTATGACGCGCGCTTTCGACCGCACGTCCAGTGACCTCGGCGGACTGGGCGACCTGACGGCTGATCTCCGTGATCGACGAGGTCAATTCCTCGGCGGCGGTGGCGACCGTCTGAACACGCGAGCTCGCCTCCGTCGCGGCCGAGTTCACGGCGGTGGCGCGCGCATTGGTGCTCTCGGCGGTGCCGGTCATCGACTTCGCCGTCGCCTCGAGCTCTCCGGCACCGGACGCCATCAGCGCAACGAGCTGGCCGACGGAGGCGTCGAAGCTGTCCGCCATCGCAACCAGCGCCGCGCGCTTTTCCGCTTCGCTGTGCTGCTTAATGGCTGCCTGTTCCTGCTCCAGCGTGCGCGCGGTGATCGCCGTCCTGCGCAGCACCTCCAAGGTCTCGGCCATGCGACCGATCTCGTCGCCACGTTCCGTCTCGGCCACCGGCTGCTCGAGCCGGCCGCCGGCGATGTCCTGCATCCGGTCCTTCAGCCGGTGCAGGCCCCCGACGACGTTCTGCGAGATCATGAAGGACAGGATGCCGAGCAGCACGAGCAGCGCCGCGCCGATCCCGGCGAGCCGGACCAGCAGGGCATAGACGTCCGCCTCGATGTCGTCGACGTAGAGCCCGTAGCTCATGACGATGTTCCAGGGCGCGAAGGCGCGGACAAAGACGACCTTGCGAAGCGGCTCGGTCTGGCCAGGCCGCGGATAGAGATAGGATGTCGTGCTGCCTTCGGGTTTCTGCTGCGCAGCCTTGATCTGCGCATCGGCGATCAGCACGCCATTGGCGTCCTTGGTACCGAGGATCTTGCCTTCGAGCTTTTCATTGGCAGCGTTCAACAGCAGCGCCGAGTCGGCGGCGTTGTAGGCGATCGGATAGCCCTGGCCGTTGTTGAACGTCATTCGCCGCGCGAGGTAGCGGAACTTGTTCTTGGCCTCGTCAACCGATAGTTTTCCTGCCGCGACCTCGGTCTGCAGCGTCTCGGCGAGACCGTAGATGAGGTCCACCGCTGTGTGCATCTGGGTGATGCGGTCTTCCAGCATGCGCTCCCGGCTGAGCCAGCCTGCGACGGCGACGATGGCGATGACCGTCGCGATGGCCAGGATCACCATGCTTGCAAGCTTGGTGCGGAACTTCATGTGGCTGAGCAATGTCACGGCGTCCTCATCGTTCTTGTTGTCCGAACAACTACCACCAAGCTGCTTACTAATCATGAATGCGTGATCGCTCGGCGATGTCCACTATGTGGACGAGCAAGTGCTGAGGTTCCCCCAGAACGCTGCCGATTGCAGCTACGTGCGAAGTGCGGGGACGACGAGGAACGGAATCATCCCGATCACGACGCTGATCAGCGCCAAGACAATGACCGCGTCATAGCCGTGCGTGAGATCGTGGATGACGCCGCCGCTCCACGAGCCGAGCGCGGAGCCGAGCCCGCTGCCGATCGTGATGGTGCCATAGATCGTCCCCAGCCGCTTGCCGCGGAAGATCTTCATCGCCGTCGCCGACAGCAGCGGCCCGCGCGAGCCGATCATGCTGCCGAAGCAGACGACGAAGCCGGTGAGCAGATAGATGTTAGGCCAGAATTGCAGCGCCCACAGCATCAGGATGCCCGCGATCGAGACCGCGTAGGAGAACAGCACCGACGGCCTGCGTCCGATCAGGCCGTCGAGCGCGGAGACCCCGAGCATGCCGAACAGCAGCACGACGCCGGAGAAGCCCCAGGCGGTCGCGGCCTGCAGCGGCGCAAAGCCGGCATCGATCAGGTAGGCGACGACCTGCGGCGCGATCGCATACATGCCGACGGCGGTGAAGAAGAAGGTCGAGAACAGCGCCCAGAAGGCGTGGTGACGCAGCGCACGTGACAAGGTCCAGACGTCCTCGGCGAACTCGTCGGCGATCGGCTTGGTGATGTGAGGCGCGCCGGCGGCAAACAGCCGCCATGGTAGCAGCGCCAGCGGCACCAGCAGGATGAACACGACGGCGCCGAACAGTTGATAGGCGCTGCGCCAGCCGATGGCCTCGATCAGGAGCTGAGAGCCCGGCAGCAGGATCAGCACGCCGGCGCCGGTCGCTGAATAGATCACCGCCATCGCTGTCGGCAGCTTCTTGCCGAACCAGCGCCCCAGCAGGATCGAGTTGGGCACGTTGCCGATCAGCGCGATGCCGATGCCGACGCACAGGCCGATGCTGAGCTGGAACTGCCACAGCGCCTGCGCATGCGCGGCCGCGGTGAAGGCCGAGCCCAGCAGCAGCAGGCCGAGCGCAAAGACGGCGCGTGGTCCGGAGTGATCGAACAGCCGCCCGATCAGCGGCGCAGCGAGGCCGCCGGCGAGCGCTGTCAGCGAATAGATCGAGACGATCTCAGAGCGGTCCCAGCCAAAGCCGTCGGAGATTGGCTTGAGAAAGACGGTGAAGCTCTCGCCGAGCCCGCGCCCGAGCACTGACAGCGCAAAGCACAGGCCGAGCACGACGAACGCCGTGCGCCCCGCCTTGGGCGACGGGGTCGGCGTCTCCTCGGTTTGCGCAGGCTCTGGCGGCGCGCTGGTCGTCATGCCCGCCAGGGAGCGCCTTCCGGCGTTCCCTGACAAGCGGGCAAAACCGAATGCGGCTATGCAGGCTTGACCAGCACGTGGCGCTTCTTGCCGAGCGACAGCTTGATCACGCCCTCGCTGGTCAGCTCTGTCGCCGTCAGCGCCATCTTCTCGTCGGTGACGGCGACGTCATTGACGCGCAGGCCGCCGCCCTTGATCTGGCGCCGTGCCTCGCCGTTGGAGGCGACGAGGCCGGCCTTGACGAAGGCGTTGAGCACGCCGAGGCCGGCGTCGAGCTCGGCCTTGGTGACCTCGACCGTCGGCAGGTTCTCGGCGATGGCGCCTTCCTCGAAGGTGCGACGCGCCGTCTCCGCCGCCATGCGCGCGGCTTCCTCGCCGTGCAGCAAGGTCGTCGCTGCATCCGCGAGCGCCTTCTTGGCCTCGTTGATCTCGGCTCCCTCAAGCGCGCCGAGTTTCTCGATCTCGGCCAGCGGCAGGGTCGTGAACAGCTTGAGAAACTTGCTGACGTCGGCGTCCTCGGTGTTGCGCCAGTACTGCCAGAAATCATACGGGCTGCACTGGTCGGCATTGAGCCAGATCGCGCCCTGCGCGGTCTTGCCCATCTTGGCGCCGGAGGCGGTGGTCAGGAGCGGCGTGGTCAGCGCGAACAGCTGCTCGGTGCCCATGCGGCGGCCGAGCTCGACACCGTTGACGATGTTGCCCCACTGGTCGGAGCCGCCCATCTGCAGCCGGCAGCCGGTGCGGCGCGCCAGCTCGACGAAGTCGTAGGCCTGGCAGACCATGTAGTTGAACTCGATGAAGCTCATCTCCTGCTCGCGCTCCAGGCGCAGGCGGACGGAGTCCATGGTCAGCATGCGGTTGACCGAGAAGTGCCGGCCGATGTCGCGCAGCATCTCGATCCAGTTGAGCTTGGTCAGCCATTCGGCATTGTCGAGCATGATGGCGTCGGTGGCGCCGTCGCCATAGCGCAGCACCTTGGCGAACACGCCGCGGATCGAGGCCTTGTTGGCCTCGATCTCCTCGACCGTGCGCATGGCGCGGGTCTCGTCCTTGCCGGAGGGGTCGCCGACCATCGTGGTGCCGCCGCCCATCAGGGTGATCGGCTTGTTCCCGGTCTGTTGCAGCCAGTACAGCATCATCATGGTCAGGAAGTTGCCGATGTGCAGCGAGCGCGCGGTGCAGTCATAGCCGACATAGGCGGTCGCCTGGCCCTTGGCGGCGAGGGCATCCAGGCCCTCGAAATCCGAGCACTGATGAATGAACCCGCGGCTCTGCAGCACGTTCAGGAAATCAGACTTGAAGCCAGTCATTGTCCGCGACTCTGAGCATTTGTTTACGGTATTGGCCGCTTGTCGCGGCCGGGTGCGGGACAGCGGCTGCCGCCGGTCCGGGCGTTGTGGCATTATAGGACGCGCCGGGCTTGTACAAGGTCATGTGCAAGGCGTCGGCGGGACCTCAAATCAGCCGCACTTCCAGGCGAGGCCAGGATTTTCGGGTTCGACTGCAATGATTCTGACCGCACTTGGCCTCATGAGTGGCACCTCGCTCGACGGGGTGGACGTGGCCATGATCGAGACCGACGGGCGGCAGATCAAGGCGCTCGGCCCGTCGGGTTACCGGGCCTACACGGCCGCCGAGCGGAGCCTGCTGCGCGAGGCGCTTGCGGACGCGGTGCAGATCGAGCAGCGCGAGGCGCGGCCCGGCCGGGTGCGTGACGCGGAGCATGTGGTGACGGCGGCGCATGCCGAGGCGATCGCGGCCTTCCTCGCCCAGAACCGGCTCATGCCGGAGGACATCGACATCGTCGGCTTTCATGGCCAGACCGTGCTGCACCGCCCCGAGCGCCGCCTGACCGTGCAGATCGGCGACGCGGCTGCCCTCGCCAAGGCCGTCCACATCCCGGTGATGCATGATTTCCGCGCCGCGGACGTCGATTTCGGCGGGCAGGGCGCGCCGCTGGTGCCGGTCTATCACCGTGCCCTGGCGCAGTCGCTGTCCCGCCCGGGGCCGATCGCCGTCGTCAATATCGGCGGCGTCTCCAACATCACCTATATCGACGGCGACGACGTGCTGATCGCCTGCGACACCGGTCCGGGCAATGCACTGCTCGACGACTTCATGCACCGCACGACCGGTCAGGCCTTCGACCAGGACGGCCGCGTGGCGGAGCAGGGCACCCCGGACGAGGCGTGGATTGCCGGCGCGCTGGCGTTGCCCTTCTTCGCGTTGCCGCCGCCGAAATCGCTCGACCGCAACGACTTCGCCGCCCTGCGGCTGGGCGACGCGTCGCCGGCCGACGGGGCGGCGACCTTGACCGCGTTCACGGCCGCGGCCATCGCCCGCATCGCTCCCCTGTTGCCGAAGCCGCCGGCGAGCTGGATCGTCTGTGGCGGCGGCGCCCGCAACCACACCATGATGCGGATGCTGCGGCAGCGCGTGGCGCCGGCCAGCGTCGAATCGGCCGATGCGCTCGGCTGGTCGGCGGATGCGATCGAGGCCCAGGCGTTCGGTTTCCTTGCCGTGCGCGGCATGAAGGGCCTGCCGCTGAGCTATCCCACCACCACGGGCGTGCCATTCCCGATGACCGGCGGGGTGATCGCACGGCCCTGATCGATGCATCTGCATTCACCTTGACAGCTTCATGCATTTGCATCTAGTTTAATGCATCTGCATTAAACTGCCGAGGATGTCATGGCGCCCGTCCTGAAGCTGATCAGCCACAAGCTCTGCCCCTATGTGCAACGCGCGGTGATCGCGCTGACCGAGAAGGGCATAGAATTCGAGCGGATCGATATCGATCTCGCCGACAAGCCCGACTGGTTCCTGAAGCTCTCGCCGCTCGGCAAGGTGCCGGTGCTGGTCGTGCCCACGGCGCAAGGCGAGGTGGCGCTGTTCGAGAGCAACGTGATCTGCGAGTACATCGAGGACACCCGGACCGGCGCCAGGCTGCATCCGGAGGACGCGCTCGCCCGCGCGCAGCACCGCGCCTGGATGGAGTTCGGCTCGGCGATCCTTGGCGATCTCTGGGGCCTGGAGACGACGCAGGACGCGGCGGTGTTCGCCGCCAAGCGCGAGGCGCTGGCGGCCAAATTCGCGCGCGTCGAGGCCGCGTTGGGCGAGGGGCCTCATTTTGCCGGCGCGCAGTTCAGCCTGGTCGATGCGGTGTTCGCGCCGATCTTCCGCTACTTCGATGTGTTCGATGCGGTTGGCGATCTCGGCATCTTTGCCGGGACGCCCAAGGTTCGGACGTGGCGCGATCAGCTCGCGCGGCGTCCCAGCGTGAGGACCGCGGTCAGCGCCGACTATCCGGATCTGCTTCGCGCGTTCCTCGTGCGGCATGATGCATATATGTTGAAACGGGCGGCGTAGCCGCTGCGTCGTGCGGCAAGGGCGCAGCGCTCAAAGCGTCCATCCCTCCGCCGGATACGCCAGTGCTTCGCTTGGCCTGATCTCCGCACCCAGTCCGTTGCGGAAGCAGCTGGCGTAGAACGCCAGCGGCAGGCCGTCCTGGTGCCGGCACCAGCGCACCTCGCCGATGAACAGCGTGTGGTCGGCGATCTCGACCGCATTGACCACCTCGCAGCCGAATTGCGCGATGGCCTGCGGCAGCAGGAAGAAGCCGCCGCGTTCATCCAAGGCGAGCGCGCCTTGTGCCAGTGGCGCCCCTGCGAAATGCCGGCATATCGCGACATCGCTTGCCGCGAGCACGTTGACCGCGTATCGGCCCGACGTGCTCACCGCCTGCCAGGTGCGGCCTCGCTTCAGCGACACCAGCACCGTCGGCGGTTGCATCGAGACGGTGGTGAAGCTGTTGGCGGTCATGCCGACCGGCGCACCGTCGGGATCGCTGCTCGTCACCACGGTCACTCCGGTGGAGAACCGCGAGGCGGCTGCGCGAAAACTGGCCGGGTCGGCATGATGGCTCATGTCAGCTGCTCCGCTGCGATGTCACGCTGCGAGCGGCGTTCGCTCGTCGATCCAGGCATGAATGCGCCGGTCGCTCGCGAGCCGGTCCCATTGCCGCTCCGGATAGTTGAAATTGTCGGTGAACTCGTCGCACAGCGCGCGGTTCTGCGCCATCGTGAAGATCAGGCGACCCATCGCCTCCGACGGCGGCTGCAGCATCAGATTGGTCCAGCGCGCCGCGGCGAGCACGCGGTTCTCGCGGGCGCGATCGACCGTCTCGACGAAGCGGTCATCGAACGCCACGGCGTCCACGATCGCCTTGCCGAGCTCGAACGCCGCATAGGAGGCCATGTTGGCGCCCTGGCCCATCATCGGATCGACCACCGAATGCACGTCGCCGAGCGCGAGCGCGATCTTGCCGTCGTCGAAGCTGACCGACGAGCGCCGCACCGTCGGCACGACCGCGCCCTGCAACAGGTCCAGCGGCTGCAGGTCGAAGCGGTGCGTGTCGATTTTGTTATAGGTGTGCGGATGATGCTTCTCGAGCTTGTCGAGCATCGTCTGCCGGAACGCTGTGGGATCGGCATCGTAGTTGAGCGACACGAGATCGGCCATGTCGCCGCCGGGAATGTTCTCCATCAGCAGCGCCGTCTTCATGCCGCCGAATGTCAGCGTCGGGATCACGATCATCTCGCCATGCCCGGGCGAGACCGACAGCGTCACGCCGCGCGGATCGTCGCCGTCCGGGCTGCCGTGATCGACGCCGTCATAGAGGCCGACGCAGAGCAGGCGTTGCGGCTGGTTGTAGGGCGACAGCTCCGGCCGGTGGCTGAACATCCGCCCGAGCGCACCCTTGCCGGTCGACACCACCAGCAGATCGAACCGTGCCACCAGCGCCGGAATGTCGTCGTCCTGGATGCTGGCATATTCGATGGAGCCGCCGCGATCCTCGAAATCCTTCATCAGCGCCGGCAAATAGATCCGGTAGTCGACCGCGCGGCTCGGTTGCTTGAACGCGCCGCGAAAGAGTAGGGGGCTGCCCGGGAAATTGAAGAAGTGATCGTGGTGGTGATAGACGAATTCGGGATCGTCCCAGTGGTTCACGCCCAGCTCGGTCTCGCGCGCCACCGTGATGCCGTGATGCGCCACGGTGTTCATCAGCCGCGTTGCAGCATATTGCTCGGGCTCGCGGTCGGTCAGGACGGTGGCCTGAATGCCGTGCTTCTGCAGATAGAGTGCGAGATGCAGTCCGCCGATGCCCGCGCCGACGATGCCAATCGACTTCTCCATGGGTCTCCCTCCGTTTGATTTTTTTGAGAGGCTAGACCAGTCCTCCCAATGCCGTATACGGAATGACGAGAATAAAACTCATTCCGGAGAGGAATGGATGGACCGGATCGACGCGCTGCAGACCTTCATCCGGGTCATGGAGGCCGGCAGCTTCACCCAAGCCGCGGCCGATCTCGGCCTGGGCCAGCCCGCGATCACCAAGCGCATCGCGCTGCTGGAGGAGCAGTTCGGCTGCCGGCTGTTCGTCCGCACCACGCGCAAGTTGCGTCCCACGCCCGATGCCGACCGGGTCCTGAAGCTCGCCAAGGACATCGTCACTTTGTTCGAGAGCGCCGGCGTGCCGTCGCCGAAACGGGTCGGGGCGCCCTCCGGCACCTTGCGGATGACGGTGCCGACCTCGTTCGGCCGCTATTTCTTCAGCGACATCTTCGCCGAATACGGCCGCCGCTATCCCGAGGTGCGGCTCGACATCCGCTTCACCGAACAGTTCGTCGACCTCGTCGAGACCGGCACGGAGCTCGCCATCCGCATCGGCGTGCTCAGCTCCAGCTCGCTGGTCGCGCGCCGCGTCGGCACCGTGAAGCGGCTGCTGGTCGCGGCACCCGCGCTGCTGACACGGCACCGCGTACCGCGACTGCCGAACGATCTGCGCCAGCTGCCCTGCGTCACCTATTCGCGGCTGTCGCCGAAGAACGAATGGAGCTTCGAGTCCGAGACCGGCCGCCACGTCGTCGGCATCACGCCGTCGCTGACCTGCGACGACGCCGACATCATGACCCTGGCCACGCTGGAGGGTCTCGGCGCCGCCGTGCTGCCGGACTGGTGCGCGGTGGCTCACATTGCATCCGGCAAACTCATCCATCTGCTGCCCGACTACGACGTCCCCTCGCTGCCGCTGCACGTCGTCTATCCCGACCCGCAATGGATGTCCCATCGGGCGCGATTGTTTCGCGACCTCATCATCGAGCGCGCGGATGTGTTCGCGATGACTGCGCTGCAGTGAGGGAACCGTAGAGTGGGCAAAGGGCGCAGCGACGCGCCAGCGTCGCGAGCGCCGTGCCCACCGGCGTCTTACGCGGACACCGATGGTGGGCCACGCGTTCGCCTGCGGCGCTCGCTTTGCCCACCCTGCGAACTAACTCATCGGCCACGCCGCGCGCTGTGCGATACAGCGCCCTCTCCCCTTGTGGGAGAGGGCATGTACGGCGTATCCGCAGACGCGGTTGGGTGAGGGGCATTTCTCCGCGAGCGATGCCTGTTGAGAGAGACCCCTCACCCGACCGAGTTCGCGGTGCTTTCCGACATGCCCTCTCCCACAAGGGGAGAGGGCGCATTCACTGACACCGCTCGAGCTATCAAGCGATGCCTGCGCGTCGCGAGCGCCGTGCCCACCGCGACTGGCGTGGCGCAAGATGGTGAGCACGCGATCGCCAACTGCGCTCGCGTTGCCCATCTCGCGGACGGCATGTTGAGACCGACGATCGATCAGTGATGGTCGCTGCCTCCGGCAGCAGAATCGCTGCCGACGTGATGATCACTACCGCTATCACCGCGCGACGGGGCATCGGCATGAAAAAAGCGCCAGCGCTCGGCATCGATCACCATCGACGTGTAGAGCGCGCGCACCGAGCCATATTCGGGATCGTTGGGAGCGAGCTGAGCCATCCGAATTCGCAGCTCAGCGATATCGCGCAGTCTGGCTTGCTTGTTGAAGAGCCAATAGACGCCAAGGCCGAGCGGAAACAGCAGGAACAGGCCCAGCAGCGTGACCGTGAAAGCAGCGGGGTCGGCAAATGCAGCTGCCATGCCCGGGTCTCCCTGCCTGTGCGAGCAGGCCTCATCGAACGCGGCTTGCATGATAGATGCTCGGAGGATCCGCTTCAACGGCGCGTGCGGTGCTTCGGTCAAAGCCTCATTAACGCTGAGCATGAAAACGCCGGCAGTTCGAATTGACGCGACGGCTTCTCCTCCCACAATCTGCGCGCGATTGCGAAGCATTGATATTGCAGGGGCAGGGAATCGATGGACAATGTTGCGAAGCCGGGCATTCCGCTGTGGTTCAAGCTCGCCTACACCGCCTTCTGCGCGGTGCTGGTGCCGACCTATCTGACGGCCTATGGCCCGACCAACTTCCTCTATTTCTGCGACGTCGCGCTGCTGACCACGCTGGCCGCGGTCTGGCTGGAGAGCCCATTACTGGCGTCGGCGCCGGCTGTGGGCATCCTGCTGCCGCAGGCGCTGTGGGTGGTCGATTTCCTCGGCACCGCCGCGGGCCTGCCGATCACCGGCATGACCGCCTACATGTTCGACGCCAAGCTGCCGCTGTTCACCCGCAGCCTGTCGTTCTTCCACTTCTGGCTGCCTTTCGTGCTCGCCTGGCTGGTGTGGCGGCTCGGCTATGACCGTCGCGCCTTCGCGGTCTGGACCGTGGCGGCCTGGGCGCTGCTGTCGGTGTGCTACTTCCTGATGCCGCCGCCGCCTGCCGCGGGCAATCTTCCCGTCAACATCAATTACGTCTACGGGCTGAGCGATATGTCGGCGCAGAGCTACATGCCGGGCGCGGCGTGGTTCGCACTGCTGCTGATCGGCTTGCCGCTCGTGATCTTCTATCCGACGCACCGGCTGCTGCTGCGCTATACTCCGGCGACCAGTGTGTGACGCCGCCCTTGCGGGCGAGGGGCAATACGTAGGGTGGGCAAAGCCGCGCAAGCGGCGTGCCCACCGTTCAAGGCGTTGCCGGGCGAAAGACGGTGGGCACGCGCCGCCTTCGGCGACGCTTTGCCCACCCTACGTTTGCGCCGTCATTGCGAGCGAGCGAAGCCGTCGAGAATCTTCGCGTCGCCCTGGATTGCTTCGCTTCGCTCGCAATGACGATCATGCTATGGCTCTGTCTCAAGTAATCACTACGAATTGCGACGCGAGGAAACGACAATGCGACTGGCCGTGATTTCCGATGTGCATGGCAATCTTCCGGCACTGGAGGCCTTGCTCGCCGACATCGCGACCCGCAGCGTCGATGCCACCGTCAATCTCGGCGACTGCGTCACGAGCCCGCTATGGCCGCAGGAAACCTTCGAGCTGCTGCAGTCGCTGGCGCTGCCGACGGTGCGCGGCAATCATGACCGCTGGATCGAGGAATGGCCGGAGGAGAAGCTGTCGCCGGCCGGCCGCTTCGCGCGGGCGGCGGTCACGCCTGAGCAGCGACGCCAGTTGCATGCCTTGCCGGCGCGGATCGCGCTGGAGCAGGGCATTCTTGCCGTGCACGGCACGCCGGACGACGACAGCACCTGCCTGCTCGAAGAGATGCTCGACGACGGCCGTTACGTGGCAGCGCGTCGCGACGTGCTGGCCGCGCGTCTCGTCAATCTCGGCGGCGCCACGCTCGTGCTGTGTGGCCACAGCCATCGCCAGGCGGTGGTGCAGGTGCCCCGCGGACCCCTGGTCATCAATCCCGGCAGCGTCGGCTGCCCTGTATTCGGCGACATCCCCGTCGCTGCCCAGCTCGAATATCGCTCGCCGCACGCGCGCTATGCCGTGCTGACGGAGCGGCGCGGACATTGGCAGGCGGAGCTGTTCGCGCTCACCTACGACTGGGATCGCGCCGCGGCGCGCGCCGCCGAGAACGGCTTTCCGCAGTGGGCGAGCGCTTATGCCTCGGGCGCCGTGCTCTGACGCTCAATCGCTCCTCGCCGCGCCGGTCACGACGGCGCGAACGGCGCAGGCGATCAGGTCCGGCAGATGGACGTCCGGCTTGCCCCGGCTGCGGCCGGCCAGCCAGGCCCTGCAGAACATCTGGGCCGGCCCGATGATCTGGCTGATCAGGACTTCCGGGGACAGTGTGGCGAGCGTGCCGCGCGCCTGGTTCGGCTCGTACCAGCGGGCGAGGCCAGCGCGGAACTGCTCATTGCTGGATGCCTGCACGTCGCGGATCGCCGCCGTGTGGGCGCTCGGCGCGTGAACGAACATGAAGCGTGCTGGTGCGCGATGGTCGAGGACCCAGCGCATATGCGCCGTCACCAGCGCCGCGACCCCGTCGCGCGCCGAGAGATCTCCCGCAACCGCGCCGACCAGCGCGTCATGATAGGCGTCGAGCGCCGACAGGAACACGGCGCCGGCAACCGCATCCTTCGACGGAAAGGCATGGAAGAAGCTTCCATTGGAGACGCCGGCGCGATCGCAGATGGCCGCGACCGTGGCTGCCTCGTATCCACTCTGGTCGAACTCCGCCAGCGCCGCATCGATGATGCGCGCCCGGCTGGTCTTTCGCGTCATCCGCGTCCGTCTCCTCCGCCGTCAGCGCGCTTGAAGTTTGACAACATAGCCGACCCGTACGTAGAGTAAAACTCTAGAGTAAAACTCTAATCGTATTTTCGGGGGGATGCGCTGATGTCACGGATCGTCGATGCCTGGATGCAGCATCCAACCCCGCGCCACTCGGCCGATCCGATGTTTACCTCGCTCCGGCGCTGGACGGCCAAGACGCCGCGCCCGGACGTCATCACCCCGGACATGACGATCGCCGCGATGGATGAGGGCGGGGTGTCCGTGAGCCTCGCATCGGCGTGGTGCGCGCCACACGGCTGGATGATCTCCAACGACGAGGTTGCGGAGGTGGCGAGCAGCCATCCCGGCCGCATCGTTGGCGTCGCCAGCGCGGATCTCGCTCGCCCGATGGAAGCGGTGCGCGAGCTCAGACGCGCGGTCCGCAACCTCGGCTTCAAGGGCCTGCGAGTGCTGCCATGGCTGTGGGGCGTGCCGCCGACCGACCGGCGGTTCTATCCGCTGTTCGCCGAATGCGTCGAGCTCGGCGTGCCCTTCTGCACGCAGGTCGGCCACACCGGGCCGTTGCGACCGTCGGAGACGGGGCGGCCGATTCCCTATATCGACGAGGTGGCGCTGGACTTCCCCGAACTGGTTATCGTCGCCGGCCACATCGGCTATCCCTGGACGCAGGAGATGATCGCGGTCGCGACCAAGCACGCGAACGTCTACATCGACACGTCCGCCTACACGGTGAAGCGCTATCCGCCGGAGATCGTGCAGTACATGAAGACGAACGGCCGGCGGAAGGTGCTGTTCGGTACGAACTATCCGATGATCACGCCGGCCAAGGCGCTCGAAGGGCTCGAGGAACTCGGGCTCGATGCCGAGGCGCGCGAGCTGTTTCTCGGCGGTAATGCCGCGCGGGTATTCAAGCTCTGATCGTTGCCAAACTTGCGCGCCGCTCGCGGCCGTCGGGCAAATCAATGTGCGCGGTGAGACTTGTTTGTTCGCGTCAAACCGGGGCGAGGGGGGCTAAAATCCTCTGCGCGCAGGAACTAATTTTAGCAATCCCGTCAAGCTGATCGGTCCGACCAGTGGCGCGGCGGGACATTTTGGTGTTTCTTTTTATCAGAAATCGTGCTTCATTCAGGCCGTCCCGCCCCGGCACGAGGGGCGTATCGCGATCGTCACGACACGCGGGGCGGGATGCGATGGGCGCTTGGAGCTGCAGCATGGCTGATGCCGTGCGGACGAACGGCTCCGGCGCACGCCGAAATCGCATGGTCCTGGCCTCCCGACGCTGAGGCCACGCCGGTGGTGACGATGATCCGCCGGTCACGGGGGCAAGACAGCCGGTCCCCGGGGAGAGTGCGTATAAGGCGTAAGGCCATCGCGCAGGGAATGCCGGTTGACCGGCTGGACCTGTGGTGACTGCCGCCTGCTTTTTTTCTGCAGGCGGGCCATGGGTTGCGGCCAGCACCCGGCATTCCCTGCGCCCTCGGTTCCGAGAGGGTGAAAACCAGATGCAAGGCTCGGGCAGATCATGCCGCGAGAACGACGCGCCGCGTTCCAGAACTGCCAGCTCCGTCGAAAATGACCGGCGGACGCCGCGATTTCGCGGCGAAAGTCATAGTTCCGTAATTCTACGGGCGGGACAATTAACGTGGCTGAAGCAGCCGATCAGGCATGGCAAGGGGATCACAAGGAAAGTACTGCGCCCTCATGAATTGGCCTGGGGATCTCACGAGCGCGAAGCGATCTGCCGGCGGCAGCCCGCTGGGTGCTTTCTTCCTTTGGATCGGCGGCTTCGGCGCCATCGAAGGTCTCGATGACGAAGCTCTCACGGAGCGCGATCGCCGTCGCATCCGGGCGCGGCAGATCGATGCCGTGGCGCGCCTCGTGCCGGTCACGATCGGCATCAACTTCGCCAATGCCGCGATCATTCTCGGCGTGTTCTGGAATACCGTCTCCAATCTCTTCCTCACCGCATGGGGCGCGGCGATCGGCGTGGCCGGCGCCCTGGCGCTGCGCGGCTGGTGGCGTGCGCGCAAGTCGCGGCCGCAGGAGGCATCGGAGCGCGCCATCAATCGCATGACCCTGCAGGCGTTCTTCCTCGCCAGCATCTGGGGTTCGCTGCCGCTGATCGTGATGCCGCAGGTCGATCCGCATCTGCAGATCATCGTCGGATCGCTGATGACCGGGATGATCTCGGGCGGTGCGTTTGCGATGTCGAGCGTGCCACGGGCGGGCCTTGCCTACACATGGACCCTGATGCTGTGCTCGGTCGTCTCGCTGTTCCTGTGCGGCGGCACGACCTTTCTCGTGCTGGTGGTGTTCCTGGGACTCTATACGTCCTTCATGGTGCGCCACCTGGTGTCGCACGGCAACGTGTTCCTGGAGAACCTGAAGGCGCAGATCCGGCACGAGCGGCAGAACGAGACGATCTCGCTGCTGCTGAAGGAATTCCAGGAGAATGCCGCGAGCTGGCTGTGGCAGACCGACGCCGAGGGGCGCCTGATCGATGCGCCGCAACGTTTCGCCGACGTGGCTCAGTTGCCGCTCGACCAGCTCAAGGGCGAGCGACTGATTGATACGCTGAAATATCTGTGTCCGACGGATACCGCGACGCTCAAGACCTTCGCCGACCGCATGGCGCAGCGGCTGTCGATCCCGGAGATCCTGATCCATGTCGTGGTCGCCGGCGGCGAGCGCCGCCGCTGGGCGCTGACCGCACGGCCGGCGCGCGATTATGAGGGCAAGTTCGCCGGCTATCGCGGCTTCGGCCGCGACGTCACCGAGCGTTGGCGCGCCGAACAGGCGGAGGCGGAGAGCAGGGCGAAATCCGACTTCCTGGCGATGATGAGTCACGAGATCCGCACCCCGATGAACGGCGTGCTCGGCCTTGCCTCGACCTTGCTGGAGACCAAGCTCGATGACGAGCAGCGCCATGCCGTGATGACCATCCGCGAGTCCGGCGACAACCTGCAGCGCATCCTCAATGACATTCTCGATCTGTCGAAGCTCAACGCCGGCAAGCTCGAGTTCGAGACCGTTGATTTCTCGCCGTCGGTGCTGGTCGAGGCGGTCACTGCGATTATGGGAGTCAACGCGAAATCGAAGAGCCTGCTGGTCAATGCCGACATCGATCCGAAGCTGCCGCCGGCGCTGAAGGGCGACGTCGCGCGCATCCGCCAGGTGCTGATCAACCTGGCCTCCAACGCCGTGAAGTTCACGGAGCGCGGCGGCGTCACCATCGCGGTCGCGTGCCGGTCGCGCGACGACCACAAGGCGACGATCGAGTGGCGCGTCTCCGACACCGGCATCGGCATTCCCGCCGACCGCGTCGGCAAGCTGTTCACCGATTTTGCCCAGGCCGATGCCTCGATCAACCGCCGCTTCGGCGGCACCGGGCTCGGGCTGGCGATCTCCCGCCGCATCATCGAGCAGATGGGCGGGTCGATCGCGGTGTCGTCGGTGCAGGGCGAGGGCTCGACCTTCCGCTTCAGCCTGACCCTGCCGTGGAGCGACAAGCAGGTGTCGGATCAGCGCGGCGACCGGGTCGGCGCCGGCGATCTCAAGGCGCGGATCGAGCAGCTCGGCCGGCCGCTGCGTGTGCTGATCGCCGAGGACGATGCCACCAACCGCATGGTGGTGTCGAAGATGCTGCAGGAGTTCGGTGTCGACAAATGCATCGTGCCGGACGGCCTGCAGGCGGTGAAGGCGGCCTCCGAGCAGGAGTTCGACCTGGTGCTGATGGACGTCCGCATGCCCGAGATGGACGGCATCACGGCGACGCGGACCATTCGCGCCAGGGGCGGCCGGCTCGCCGAGCTGCCGATCATCGCGCTCACCGCGAACGCCTTTCCCGACGACATCAAGCAGTGCCGCGAGGCGGGCATGACCGACTTCCTGGCCAAGCCGCTGCGCAAGCCGGCGATGGTGGCGGCGATCCTGAAGGCGATCGGCACGCCCGCGCTCCGCGTGGAGGCGCCGAGTCTTGCGCCGGCCGACGGCCCCGCGGCGACGGCGGAGGCCTGAGCCGCGAGAAGGGGGGTCAGACCGAGAAGCTGGTCCCGCAGCCGCAGGAGGCGGTGGCGTTGGGGTTGTTGATCCGGAACGAGGCGCCCATCAGATCGTCGACGAAGTCGACCTCGGAGCCAGCGAGGAACGGTACCGAGGCGGGATCGACCAGCACCACAGCGCGGTCGCGCGCGATGACCAGATCGTCGTCCGCCTTGGCGCGGTCGATGTCGAACTTGTACTGGAAGCCGGAGCAGCCGCCACCTTCGACCGAGATGCGCAGCATCGCGCCGGCCGTCTCCTTGCCGAGAATCTCGCCGATGCGGCGGGCGGCGCGTTCGCTGATGGTGACGGGGCCGGTCAGGGCATCAGTCATGGCAAATGGTCTCCGGAATGCTCGTCATGCCCTATTCATTTGGTGCCGGGCACTCCCCATAGTTAAGTGGGCTCCGGCCTGGAATCAAATCGCAAAGGAAACAATCGCTCGTGTCGGTCGGAATGGCTGCCCCCCGCGCCCCTTATTCCTGCGATCCGGATCGCAGCCGGGGCCGGCTGTTCGCCGAGCCGCCCTCGCGCACCCGCAGCCCGTTCCGGCGGGATTGCGACCGGGTGATCCATTCGACCGCCTTTCGAAGGCTGAAGCACAAGACCCAGGTGTTCGTCTTCCACGAAGGCGACCACTACCGCACCCGTTTGACCCATTCCTTGGAAGTCGCCCAGATCGCCCGCGCGCTGGCCCGCCAGCTCGGCCTCGACGAGGATCTGACGGAGACGCTCGCCTTGGCGCACGATCTGGGACATCCGCCGTTCGGCCATGCCGGGGAGCGGGCGCTCAACCGCTGCATGGCGGACCATGGCGGCTTCGACCACAATGCGCAGACTCTGCGCATCGTCACCTCGTTCGAGCAGCGCTACCCCGATTTCGACGGCCTCAATCTGAGCTGGGAATCGCTCGAAGGCATCGTCAAGCACAACGGGCCGTTGCAGGAGCCGATCCCCGCGGGCATTGCCGAGTTCAACGCCCGCTTCGATCTGGAGTTGTGGAGCTACGCCTCGCTGGAGGCCCAGGTCGCAGCGCTCGCCGACGACATCGCCTATGATGCGCACGATATCGACGACGGCCTGCGTGCGGGCCTGTTCACGGTGAACGACCTCAAGGAGGTCCCGCTGCTCGCGGCGATGATCGACGAGATCGACCGGCACTATCCTGGTCTCGACGACATCCGGCGCGGGGCCGAGCTGGTCCGCGAGCTGATCTCCTACCTGATTGCGGCCGTCGCGACTGAAGCCGAGCGCCGGATCGAGCAGGCGCAGCCGATGTCGCCGCTCGACGTGCGGCGCCAGAGTGGACCGCTGGTGGCGTTTCCGGCCGATGTCGCCGCGCACGAGGCCACCATCAAGGCGTTTCTCTGGCAGCGGATGTATCGGCACGAGCGGGTGATGCGGGTGATGCGCGACGCCGAGCGCATCGTCGCCGACCTGTTCGGCCGTTACCAGGAGGACGGCGCGACGCTGCCCGCGGGGTGGCTGGACGGCTGCGCGGGCGAGAGCGATCGCGCCCGCCGCATTAGCCACTTTATCGCCGGAATGACGGACCGGTTTGCGTTAACCGAGCACCACCGGCTTTTTGACTCGACTCCGGATTTGCGTTAGGCGGCGGCATGGTTGAACAAGCGTCCACCCCCTATCTTTTTGCCGACATGCTGGCCCGCGTGCACGCGATCTGCGCCGCGCTCGCCGAGCAGGGCGGCTGGCCCGCGGGCATCGATGTCTCGCGCGTGGTCGTCGAGCCGCCGCGCGATCCGAGCCACGGCGACATGGCCACCAACGCCGCGATGGTGCTCGCCAAGGAGGCGAAGGCCAAGCCGCGCGATCTGGCCGAACAGATCGCCGAACGGCTGCGTGCCGACGAACTCGTCGCCAAGGTCGATGTCGCGGGGCCCGGTTTCATCAACCTCACTTTGCAGCCGGTGGTGTGGGCAAAGGCGCTCGGCACCATCCTGCGCGAAGGCGCCGACTACGGTCGCGTTGCGCCGGTGCCGGGCGCACCGAAGGCGAACGTCGAATACGTCTCCGCCAATCCGACCGGTCCGATGCATGTCGGACATTGCCGCGGCGCCGTATTCGGCGACGCGCTGTGCAGCCTGTTGCAGTTCGCCGGCCGCGACGTCACCCGCGAGTACTACATCAACGATGCCGGCGCGCAGGTCGACGTGCTCGCGCGGTCCGCGTTCCTCAGATATCGCGAGGCGCTCGGCGAAGACATCGGCGCCATCCCGGACGGGCTGTATCCCGGCGACTATCTGAAGCCGGTCGGGCAGGCACTCAAGGCCGAGTACGGCGACAGGCTGAAGGCGATGCCTGAAGCCGAGTGGCTGCCGGTCGTGCGCGACAAGGCGATCGCGATGATGATGGCCGAGATCAAGGACGATCTCGCCGCGCTCAACATCCGGCATGATGTGTTCTTTTCCGAGCGCTCGCTGATCACCCAGGGCACCAACAAGGTCGCCGAGACCATCGATTTCCTGCGCGAGCGCGGCGACATCTACGAGGGAAGTCTCCCGCCGCCCAAAGGTAAGCCCGTCGAAGATTACGAAGACAGAGTCCAGACGCTGTTCCGCGCCACAGCCTATGGAGATGATGTCGATCGTCCGCTGATCAAGTCGGACGGCAGCTACACCTATTTCGCCTCCGACATCGCCAATCACCGGCACAAGTTCGAGCGCGGCTTCGCGGACCTCATCGACGTCTTTGGTGAGGATCACAAAGGCTACATCAAGCGCATGCAAGCAGCCGTGAAGGCAGTGAGTGCCGGACAAGCGGTTCTTGATGTGAAGATCGTGAATCTGGTCAAGCTTTTGCGCGATGGCGAGCCGGTGAAGATGTCGAAGCGCTCCGGCGACTTCGTCACCTTGCGGGAAGTTGTTGATGAAGTGGGGCGCGATGCGGTCCGTTTCATGATGCTCTACCGCAAGAACGACGCCGTGCTCGATTTCGACCTCGCGAAAGTCATCGAGCAGTCACGCGACAATCCCGTGTTCTACGTCCAGTATGGCCACGCGAGGGGGCATTCGATCTTCCGCAATGCCCGGGAGAGCGTCCGGGACCTGCCGGAGGAGGAGGGGGCGCGACTCGCCTATCTCCGCCAGGCGAAGCTGGAAAAACTGTCGGATCCGGCCGAGATCGACCTCTTGAAACGTCTCGCGCTGTACCCACGTACGGTCGAAGCCGCTGCCCTGGCGCATGAGCCGCACCGGGTCGCCTTCTACCTCTATGAACTTGCAAGCGAATTTCACGCCCTCTGGACGCGGGGGCGGGATTTGCCCTATTTACGCTTCATTATCGATGATGATGCAGAATTGACCAAGGCACGTTTGGCCATGGTTCAGGGCGTCGTCTCGGTTCTGGCGTCGGGACTTGCCATCTTGGGCGTTAATGCTCCTGATGCAATGCGCTGATTGGGGGAAACACGCGACTTCAGTTGGGGGCCTCAATCTGGCAGGGTCCGCCTTAGGACGCATATGCGGCTCACCCGCAGGGACGCTTCAAAACGATGGCTGATCGTTACCAGGACAGACCCTTTCCCGCTGATGGTTTTGGCCGCGGTGGAAACCAGTCGGCTGATGCTGATCCGCTCGCCGAGCTCGCCCGTCTGATCGGGCAAAACGATCCTTTCGCAGCTTCCGGTCGGGCCACACCTCAGTCCCAGCCGCGTCCGATGGCCCGGCCTGCCGCACCTGCTCCCGAGCAGCCGGCCGCCGGCATGCCTCCGGCCGGCGCTCCGGCCTGGATGCAGCGCGCCCAGCCCGCCGCGGCCAATCCGTTCGCCGACATGGGGCGCGAGCCGCAGCAGCCGGCGCCAGCGCCGCCGGCATTTCCCGCCGGCTATCAGGATCCACGCGGCCAGCCGGGCTTCCCCGAGCCGGATTTCGCGCCCGCAGCCGCCGCTCCCCGGCAGCCGCAGGGTTATCCCAACGCCGAGTTCGCCGACCAGCTGTCCAAGCTGGATTACAGCGTCGGCGAGTCGCGCCACGGCTTTGCTGAGAATGACCGCGACTACGACCGCGGCAACGGCTTTGACGACAACGAGCAGGACTCATCGCGCTACGACGACGCGCTGTTTGGCCAGATGGGATCCGGTCAACAGGGGTTTCAGGGCGACAACGACTTCCAGGACGGCCAGTACGGCTATCAGGACGGCTATGACGAGGGCGAGGAAGAGGAACGGCCCCGCCGCCGCAGCGGTATGAGCACGGTGCTCGCGGTGCTGACCCTCGCGGTGGTCGGAACCGGCGGCGCCTATGGCTACAAGACCTACATCTCGTCCGGCCGCACCGGCGAGCCGCCGATCATTCGCGCCGACAACAGCCCGACCAAGATCATGGCGCAGCAGGACCTGACGCCGAAGGTGCCGGATCGGCTGCTGGGCAATGACGGCGGCGAGAAGCTTGTGTCCCGCGAGGAGACGCCGATGGATCTGAATACGCGCGGCGGCGGCAACCCCCGTGTCGTTTTCCCGCAGATGAGCCAGAACGGAGCCCCGCCGCCGAGCGCCGGAGCGGCTCCGATGTCGCAAATGGCCAACGCCAACGGCATCCTGCCCAACTCTGATCCGCGTCCGATCAAGACGCTGTCCGTGACCGGCGGCAACCAGGCGGCGGCAGATCCCGGCGGCGCGGCGATGCCGGCGGCGCCTGCGACAAAGCCCCCGGCGACGCCGAAGGGCCGCAAGTCACCGGCCAATGCCAATGCGTCGGCGGCCGAGAGCCCGATGCCGCTGACGCCGCAACCGGCCACGCCGGCGCCCGCGCGCATCGCGGCGGCCGTGCCGGTCACCGAACAGACCCAGCCGGAGCGAACCGGTGGTTATCTCGTTTCGATCTCGTCGCAGGCCAGCGAGGCCGAGGCGATGACATCCTACAAGGCCGTGCAGGACAAATACGGCGCCGTGCTCGGCAAATATGAGCCGATCATCAAGCGCATGGACCTGGGCGAGAAGGGCGGCGTCAAGTACCGCGCCGCCGTCGGCCCCTTCGCGACGAAGGAAGAGGCCAACAAGATGTGCGGAACGTTGAAAACTGCCGGCGGTCAGTGTTTCCCGTTTAGCAACAATTAAGGCTCGCTTGACCGCCCGGAAGGCGGGGTCTATGCGGCCCGCATGACCATGCGGGCTTTCATTACCGGCGTCGCCGGGCTGGACCTCACCGACGCCGAGCGCGCGTTCATCCGCGATGCGAAGCCTTGGGGCTTCATCCTGTTCAAACGCAACGTCCAGTCACCCGCTCAAGTGACTGCGCTCGTTGAGGAATTAAGGAATTGCGCGGATCGCACCGACGCCCCCGTGCTGATCGACCAGGAAGGCGGCCGGGTGCAGCGGCTTGGCCCGCCACACTGGCCGGCCTATCCCGCCGGCGTGGTGTTCGATCGGCTCTACGACCTTGATTCGGCCGCGAGCCTTCGCGCCGCCTGGCTCAGCGCCCGCCTGATCGCCGACGATCTGAATCAGTTGGGGATTACCGTGGACTGCTTGCCACTGGCCGACGTGCCGGTCGCCGGCGCCGATGCCGTCATTGGCGATCGCGCCTATGGCACGACACCGGCCAAGGTGGCGGCGATCGCCCGGGCGGTGACGGAGGGGCTGGAGCAGGGCGGCGTGCTGCCGGTGCTCAAGCACATCCCCGGGCACGGCCGCGCCACCGCCGACACCCATTTCCGGCTGCCGACGGTCGACACCCCGGAAGCGGAGCTCGACGCAACCGATTTCGCCGCCTTCCGACCGCTATCCGACCTGCCGATGGCGATGACTGCACATGTTGTGTTTAGCGCAATCGACGCCGCCCATCCGGCCACGACTTCTGCGACAATGATTCAGCGGGTGATTCGCGAGCGGATCGGGTTCCAGGGTTTGTTGATGAGTGATGACGTTTCCATGAACGCACTGGCGGGATCGATCGCCGAGCGCACGCGCGCGATCGTCGCGGCGGGCTGCGACATGGTTCTGCATTGCAACGGCAGACTGGACGAGATGCAGGCCGTCGCCGCCGAAACGCCGGAGCTTGCGGGACAGGCTTTGGCACGGGCCGATCGCGCGCTCGCGGCGCGCAAGGCACCCGCAAGCTTCGATCGCGGCGCGGCGCGCGCCGAGCTCGACGCCCTGATCAACCGGCTGGGACCAGCGAGCGCATGACCGCGGAAATTCTGTCGTTTGAAACCGGCCGGCCCACAACGGAGCTGGCCGAGGCCGAACCGGCGTTGGTCGTCGACGTCGAAGGCTATGAAGGCCCGCTCGACCTTCTGCTCGCGCTGGCGCGCCAGCAGAAGGTGGACCTCGCTAAGATCTCGATCCTGGCGCTGGCCGATCAGTATCTCCAGTTCATCGAGGCCGCGCGGAAGATTCGGCTCGAGCTCGCCGCCGACTATCTCGTGATGGCGGCCTGGCTCGCGTTTCTGAAGTCGCGCCTGCTATTGCCGGAGCCGCCGGCGCAGGAAGGGCCGAGCGCCGAGGAGATGGCGACGGCGCTGGCCAATCGGCTGCGGCGGCTGGAGGCGATCCGCGAAGCTGCGAATCGTTTGATGAACCGGCCGCAGTTCCAGCGCGACGTGTTCCCGCGCGGCAATCCCGAACAGATCGCCGAGGTCCGCCACCCCAAGTTCACCGCGACCCTGTTCGACCTGCTGTCGGCCTACGCCATTCAACGGCAGTCGCGCGTCGTCACTTCGGTGCATATGGCCAAGCGAACCGTGTGGTCGCTGGCGGAGGCGCGTGCTTCGCTCGAGCGTCTGGTCGGCATGACCGAGGTCTCGGACGATTGGGGATGTCTCGACGACTACCTGCTGGACTATGTCGTCGAGCCTGCACAGAAGGCCACCGTCTTCGCATCGAGCTTTGCGGCCGTCCTCGAGCTGGTCCGCGAAGGCAAGCTCGAGCTGAACCAGAAGCAGGCGTTCGCGCCGCTGTATTTTCGTAAGCGTCCACCGAACCAGCCCGGCGCCATGGCTGCGCCGGACTTGACGGTTGAGTAACGAAGAAGGAGACCCTGCCATGGCAAGCTTGGCGGAACTGCGCATGGAAGAGCCCGACGAGATCGCGACGAGCGAGCCTGAGGTGCGCCCCGAAGAGTTGCGCATCCTCGAGGCACTGCTGTTCGCCGCGGCCGAGCCGCTCGAGCAGGCCACGCTCGCCAAGCGCATGCCCGAAGGTGTCGACATCAAGGCCGCGCTGGCGCAGCTGCAGGCGGAATACGCCACCCGCGGCGTCAACCTCGTGCGCGTCGCCAACAAATGGACCTTCCGCACCGCTGGCGATCTCGCTTGGCTGATGACGCGCGAGAGCACCGAAACGCGCAAATTGTCGCGTGCCGCGATCGAGGTGCTGGCCATCGTCGCCTATCATCAGCCGGTGACGCGGGCCGAGATCGAAGAGATCCGCGGCGTTGTCACCTCCAAGGGGACGCTGGACGTTCTGCTGGAGACCGGCTGGATCAAGCCGCGTGGCCGCCGCAAGACCCCGGGCCGGCCTCTGACGTTCGGCACCACCGACGCGTTCCTGGCGCAGTTCAGCCTGGAGACGCTCGGCGATCTGCCGGGCCTGGAAGAGTTGAAGGGCACGGGCCTGTTGGATTCGCGCCTGCCCACCGGCTTTACCGTTCCGACGCCGTCCGATGATCCGACGCTCCGCGAGGACGAGGAGCCGCTGGACCCGGGCGATCTCGATCTGGCGCTCGCGCCGGCGGTCGAGGCCGAGCCTCGCGACGCCGATGGCGCGGAAGCGGAATCGTCAGAGGCGGAAACGGCTGTTGCCGAAGCTGGCCTCGTCGAGACCGCTGTCATCGACACGCTGACCGAAACAGCAGAGGCGGCAGCGGCAGAGGCCGAGATGGCCGTTCTGGACGATGAGGCGACGTCGCAACTCGCCGTCGGTGATCTGGAGATCTCGACTTCAGACGCGGAGGGCGAGGTCGTTGAGACGAGCAACGAGATCCAGGAGTCTCTCGTCGAGGAGCTCGATGCCGAGGAACTCGTCGGCGAGCAGGATGATGCGCCCGTTGCCGAACTGGTCGATCTTTCGGCCGATACCGTGGATGAGACGGAAGCTCGGGGCGAGGAAGCAACCGATGCCGAACGCGATATCGACGCGGCGGATGACGAAGACGACCGCGATACCGACGAGGACGGTTCGTCGCACCGGGAGTAGCGGAAAGGAACGGCTCCCTGGGCGCCGTTAACACTCGCGTTATTACGTAGGTCCGCCCCCGATTTGGCGGACCTTAAGCGCTTGTTTTTGGGGGCGCTGACGCCTACCTTCCGGCCAGATCGGGCTCTCCGCGCGCCGCTTTCGGCTGATTGCCGCCATGGTTCAGGTTGCTGTTTCGCAATCGAATGCTAGAAGCGAAGTGTCGCGGGCAAGTCCATGGATATGGCGCGATTTCGGCGGTAGCGTCGACGGGCAGTCGGGTGAAGGCTGCGCCGGTGTTTGGAGGGTTGCAGGATGGGTTCGCTTAGCATTTGGCACTGGATCGTGGTGATCGCGGTCGTCCTGCTCCTGTTCGGGCGCGGCAAGATCTCCGATCTGATGGGCGACGTCGCGCAAGGCATCAAGGCCTTCAAGAAGGGCATGCAGGACGACGACAAGGCGCCGGAGAAGACCGAGCCGGTCAAGTCGATCGACCATGGCACCACGCCTTCGGCCACCCGCACGGATGTCGGCAGCAAAGCCGTTTGATCTGCGCGTGAAAGGCGCGGGCGGCGCGCGCTCCCGCAAGGGGCGGACCTGCTCGGACGGGCAGGGCGGGAACAGAGGCGTCGTCGCGTAGGCGGAATGTTACATGTTCGATATCGGGTGGAGTGAGCTGCTCGTCATTGGGGTCGTCGCGCTGATTGCGATCGGCCCCAAGGAGCTTCCCGGCGTCCTGCGCATGGTCGGGCAGTGGATCGGCAAGGCCCGCCGGATGGCCTCGGAGTTCCAGGGGCAGTTCCAGGAGGCCATGCGCGAGGCCGAGATGGCCGACCTCAAGAAGAGTTTTGACGAGGTCAAGGAAGCCGCGAGCGGTTTCTCCCCCAGCGGCATGATGTCGTCGCTGCAACGCGACGTCGACAAGGCGCTGGACATCGAGGGCATCGACAAGCCGGCAGAGCCGGCGGCACCGGCATCGGACGCGGTTGCCGTCTTACCTGAGACGCCGGTGACCCCCACCACACCTGAGCCTCCAACCGCCGAGACCTTCGTTGAAGCCGAGGCCCATCAGGCCGTAGGCGAACCGCTGGCCATCGTGCGCGAGATCAAGCCCGAGCCGCAGCCGCACCCTGCCGATGCGGCTGCGCCGGCTGAGGCCGAACGTCTGAAGGACGCCAAAGCGTCATGACCGTCGAAGATATCGAGGCCAGCAAGGCCCCGTTGATGGATCACCTGATCGAGTTGCGGTCGCGGCTGATCAAGGCGCTGCTCGGCTTTGGCATTGCCTTCATCTTCTGCTTCTTCTTCGCCAAGCAGATCTACAATATCCTGGTGCTGCCGTTCGTCTGGGTGGCGGGCGCGGAGAACAGCAAGTTCATCTACACGCAGCTGCTCGAATACTTCATCACGCAGCTGAAGCTCGCGATGTTCGGCGCCGGCTTCATCTCGTTCCCGATCGTGGCGACGCAGGTCTACAAATTCGTCGCGCCCGGTCTCTATCGGCACGAGCGCAACGCGTTCCTTCCCTATCTGGTGGCGACGCCCGTGTTCTTCGTGCTCGGAGCGGCGCTGGTGTATTTCATCGTGCTGCCGATGCTGGTCCGGTTCTCGCTCGGCATGCAGCAGCTGGGCGGTCCGGATACTGCACAGATCGCGTTGTTGCCGAAGGTCGGCGAATATCTGTCGCTGATGATGTCGCTGATCTTCGCGTTCGGCATCGCCTTCCAGCTGCCGGTCATCCTGACCCTGCTCGGCCGGATCGGCATCGTCACCTCGCAGATGCTGCGGGAGAAGCGGCGCTATTTCATCGTGATCGCCTTCATCATCGCGGCCGTGCTGACCCCGCCCGACGTGCTCAGCCAGGCCTCGCTGGCGCTGCCGTTGCTGGCGCTCTACGAGGGCGCGATCATCGCGGTCAGCATCGTCGAGAAGCGGGCGGCTGCGGCCAAGTCCGGCTCGTCGTCAGGATCGGGCAATCTGCCGGCCAATCCGTCCGAATAGGCGGTCTGCCGCCCGGGCCTGTCCCGGGCTTGCCTGTTCCCATCCGCTGCCATTCGCGGTAGTGCAGGCCGGCCTGTGACCCAGGGCGACTCGCCGACATCTTTTCGTTCCAGGGACCGAACGACCATGCACGACATCAAATCGATCCGCGACAATCCGCAAGGTTTCGATGCGGCGCTGACGCGCCGGGGTCTGTCGCCCTTGTCGTCGCAGCTCCTGGCCATCGACGAGCGGCGTCGCGCGGCCATCCTGGCCTCCGAGCAGGCGCAGGCGCGGCGCAACGCGGCCTCCAAGGAGATCGGCGAGGCCAAGAAGGCCAAGGACGACGCGCGCGCATCCGCGCTGATGGAGGAGGTCGCCAAGCTCAAGACGACGATGCCTGAGCTCGAGGCCGCCGCCAAGCAGGCCGACGACGAGCTCGCGCGCGAGCTCTCGGCGATTCCCAACCTGCCGCTCGACGAGGTGCCCGACGGCAAGGACGAGCACGACAATATCGAGCGTCATGTGTTCGGCGCGAAGCGCAACTACGCCTTCGCGCCAAAGCCGCACGACGAGATCGGCGCGGCTCTTGGCATGGACTTCGAATCGGCGGCAAAGCTGTCCGGTGCGCGCTTCGTCGTGCTGAAGAAGGGGCTGGCGCGGCTGGAGCGCGCGATCGGGCAGTTCATGCTCGACCTGCACACCACCGAGCACGGCTACACCGAGATCAATCCGCCGCTGCTGGTGCGCAACGATGTCATGTTCGGCACCGGGCAGCTGCCGAAGTTCGAGGACGACCAGTTCTGGGCGGTGCGGGGCGAACTGCTGATCGCGCCGGATGAGCGGCTCAAGACCGATCGCCTCGGCCTCATTCCGACGGCCGAGGTCGCTTTGACCAACCTGGTCCGCGAATCCATCGTGGACGAGAAGGAGCTGCCGATGCGGCTCACGGCGCTCACGCCGTGCTTCCGCGCCGAGGCCGGCGCTGCCGGACGCGACACCCGCGGCATGATCCGCCAGCACCAGTTCACCAAGGTCGAGCTGGTGTCGATCACGACGCCGGAGACGAGCAAGGACGAGCATGAGCGCATGCTCGCCTGTGCCGAGGAGGTGCTGCGCCGGCTCGATCTGCATTATCGCGTCATCACGCTGTGCACCGGCGATATGGGCTTCTCGTCGCAGAAGACCTACGACATCGAGGTCTGGATGCCGGGGCAGGGCGACGGCGGCGCCTTCCGCGAGATCTCCAGCTGTTCGGTCTGCGGCGACTTCCAGGCCCGCCGGATGGATGCGCGCTACCGCGCCGGCGATGGCAAGCCGCGCTTCGTGCACACCTTGAACGGCTCCGGCACCGCGGTCGGCCGCGCGCTGATCGCCGTCATGGAGACCTATCAGCAGGCGGACGGCTCGATCGCGGTTCCCGACGTGCTGCAGCCTTATATGGGCGGCCTCAAGGTGGTGGTGGCGGAGTAGGCGGGAGGAGAACCGCGGCCGGCCGGCGGCGCTTGCGCAGCGTCCGCCAAATCGTATGCTCGATGCCGTTCAGCGACAGCTTGTCAGAACGGGCGCCATGGCACTGCATCGGGATATTTTCTGGATCGGACGGCAATGGGCCGTCACTGGCTCCGGCATCCAGGCGGTCGATCAGCGCCTCAAGGGTGCGTTCGACATCGACCGCGCTGCGGTGTGGAAGGACGGCCTGATCGAGTCCCTGCGTGACCAGACCTGGTTCAACGCCGCCGATTTCGAGAAGGCGCTGGGTGTCGCGCGCGGCCGGTTTCCTGCCGAGCCGCCAACGACGGCCGCGGCGCCGGCGCCGTCCTCCGCGAAGGCGGTCGATGCCTCTGCCGTACCCAACGTCTCGCTCCGGCTGGACGCGCGAGGGAAGCTCGCCCGGTTCCTGCCGCAGTGGCGAATCCGGCCTTGAGCCGCTCGGCGCGGGCGAAGAGGCGGGTTTGCCTCGATGCTGCGCAGCAGATAAGACACCCTCGCAATCGGCTTGAACGGGATGGAAGGGCGACATGCGGATTCTCTGCACCAATGACGACGGGATCCATGCGCCGGGTCTGAAGGTGGTCGAGGAGATCGCACGCGCATTGTCGGACGACGTCTGGATCGTGGCGCCCGAACTCGACCAGAGCGGCGTCTCGCATTCGCTCTCGCTCAACGATCCCCTGCGGCTGCGCGAGGTCGGCCCGCGCCACTTCGCCGTGCGCGGTACGCCGACCGACTGCGTCATCATGGGCGCGCGGCACATTCTCGGGGAGAAGCTTCCGGACCTCGTGCTGTCCGGGGTGAACAAGGGCCGCAACGTCGCCGAGGATGTCGTCTATTCCGGCACCATCGCCGGCGCGCTCGAAGGCACCATCCTGGGCCTGCCGTCGTTTGCGCTGTCACAGGAGTTCAGCATCGCCACCCGCGACAAGCCGTCGTGGGATACCGCGCTCAAATTCGGCCCTCAGATCGTGCGCAAGGTGCTCGAAGCCGGCGTGCCGAAGAACACCGTGATCAACGTCAACTTTCCGTCCTGCGCGCCCGACGATGTCCGAGGCATTGTGGTGACCCGCCAGGGCAAGCGCAATCTCGGCTTCCTGAAGGTCGACGAGCGCCGCGATGGCCGCGGCAATCCCTATTTCTGGATCGGCTTCGACCGCGCTGCGGCGCTGGACGTGCCCGACGAGGGGACGGATCTTGCCGCGCTGGCGGCGCGTTACGTGTCGGTGACGCCGTTGCGGCTGGATCGCACCGATGAGGCGTTCTCGGGCAAGCTCAGCGACATTCTCGGCTGAGCCGGGTCGCTAACCCTGCGACTCCGCCCCGCGCAGGGCGTGCTCGATCGCCTTGCTGAGCGTCTCGAGCTGGAACGGCTTCTGCAGCGCCGGCCGGTCGCGATACTCCTCCGGAAGGCCGGACGAACCATAGCCGGTTGCGAAGATGAAGGGGCGATTGCGGGCCTTGATGAGATCGGCCACCGGCGAGATGACCTTGCCGTTGACGTTGACGTCGAGGATGGCGACGTCGAAATAAGTGCTCTCCGCGAGCCGCATCGCCTCGCCGATCTCGCCGGCCTCGGCCGCGACGGTGTAGCCGAGCTCTTCGAGCATGTCGGCGACCATCATCCTGATCATGACCTCGTCTTCAACCAGAAACACAGAGCCGCGTGGCGGCCGCGGTGCAGTCATGATGTCAGTCCTTGCCCATACCCGATGTGACGCTCGCAAATAACGGCTCGTGGCGCAACGTCAACCACGTCGTCAAACCGTGACCTTGCCGCGCGGGCAAAATCGCCCGGAAGGTGAACGAACTCGACCGCCGATGGTTCCTCGCCGAGCCGATCGATGTGTCTGCGCAAGAATGAGCTGCGGGGTGATCGCGGGTGCGGTCGAATTCGCTGCGCAACAGGCGGAGGATGCTCTAAATTGGAGCCAGGCGAACAACCCGAAACGGCGCGATGCCCCCGACCCCTCCGCCCGAAAAGATGATGTTTCAGCTGACCCTGCGCCGTCGCGGGATCAGCGACCAGGCTGTCTTGCGTGCGATGGAAGAGGTGCCGCGGGAGGAGTTCGTCCTGCCGGCCGACCGTCCCGACGCCTATCGCGACAGCGCGATGGCGATCGCCTGCGGGCAGACGATCAGCCAACCCTTCGTCGTCGCCTATATGACCGAGCAGTTGAAGCTGCAGAAGTCTCACCGCGTGCTCGAAATCGGCGCCGGATCCGGATACCAGGCCGCGATCCTCTCCCGGCTGACCGCGAGCGTCCTGACGGTCGAGCGATTCCGAACCCTGGCCGACAAGGCGCGGGAGCGGCTGGAGAAGCTGAACTGCTTCAATGTCGAGGTGATGCTGGGCGACGGCTACGCCCTGCCGCCGGGGGCTGGCCTGTTCGACCGCATCATCGTCACTGCTGCGATGGACGAGATTCCCCAGGTTCTGCTCGACCGGCTGGAGCCGGACGGTATCCTGATCGCGCCTGTCGGGCCCCAGCATGGCGTCCAGACCCTCGTCAGGGTCACGCGAGACGGCGATCGTTTCGATCGCAAAGAGCTTGTCGACGTCCGATTTGTGCCGGCAATTCCGGGGATTGCGCGCGAACTCTAAAGGAGCGGATCAGCAATCTGCACAACGCTTTATTCGCGGCTTAAGCGCTTATTTACCGCGGCTGTGTTTACTCGAATTCGTTGTTTGTTGCGTACGAGTGAGTAACCATGCCCGCTATCGTCGAGTTGCCTCGCTCGCGCCGCCTGCCGCAGGTTGCGGCGTTGGCGCTGATGTCGTTCGGCGTTGCCGGCTGCAGCGCCGATATGTCGACGCGGCTGTCGCAGACGCAAAATCCCTTTTCAAACCCCTTTGCTTCCGACTCCACCGGCTCGGTTCAGGCGCAGCCGGCCCGGCAGCACCAGCAATACACCCCGGCGCCCGCGCCGGTGCCGACCTATTCGTCTTCGGCGCTGCCGCCACCGGCCGTCGGGGCGCCGCAATCTTATCCGTCCGGCGGTAGCCCGGGAGGCGTCGCGTCCGGCGGTCGCGGCGTGGCGTCCTACGCGCCGCCTGCGTCGGTCCCGGCGCCTCAGGCCTATGCGCCGCCGGCCCATTCTTACGCCGCTCCGGCCCGCCCGCAGCTCGAGACCACCGGTACGGTGCCGCCGCGCTCGGTCGCTGCTGCGCGTCCCCCGGCCGGCACGAAGATCATCGTCGGCACCAGCGATACGCTCGATATCCTTGCCCGGCGCTATCGCGTCACGCCGGCTGAGATCCTGGCCGCCAACGGCTACAAGGGGCCGCGTGCGTTGTCGCCGGGACAGCAACTGATCATTCCGCATCCCGGCACCGTCGCGGCTGCGCCAGCGGTGCAGCCGGTCGCAACGCCGGTTGCTGCGGCTCCGACGGCGCCGCGGCACATGGCGGTCGCGGCGCCCGCCACGCCGTCCACCGTCCACTTCGTCAATCGCGGCGACACGCTTGCCAGCATCGCGCGCCAGAATCACCTCTCGGCCGCGGAGCTCGCGCGTGCCAACAATCTCGATCAGGCTTCGCCCCTGAAGCTCGGTGCCAGGCTGACCGTCCCTGGCAAGGTCGCAGCGGTTGCTGCGCCCGTGGCTCCGGTCGCAACCGTTCCCCAGGCCGTTGCGACCGTGCCCGCCCCGGTCCCGACCACGCGGGTGGCGACGGCGGGTCCGGTGCAGAGCGCCCGGCTGGCCCAGGCCAATCCGGCGCCCGAGAAGGAGGAGGAGCCGGCGCGCCCGGCCGAGACCACGAGCTCGCTGCCGACGTTTCGCTGGCCGGCGCGCGGCAAGGTGATCACGAGCTATGGCGCCAAGACCAATGGCAAATCCAATGACGGCATCAATATCGCCGTGCCCGAGGGCACCCCGGTGAAGGCTGCCGAGGATGGCGTCGTGGCTTACGCCGGCAATGAATTGAAGGGTTACGGCAACCTGGTCCTGGTGCGGCATTCCAACGGCTATGTCACCGCATATGCCCATGCGAGTGAGCTGATGGTGAAGCGCGGTGATCCGATCAAGCGCGGCCAGGTCATTGCCAAGTCGGGTCAATCGGGTGAAGTCGGATCGCCGCAGCTCCACTTCGAGATCCGCAAGGGTTCGTCCCCGGTTGACCCGCTGCAATTCCTCAATGGGGCATAGGCGAGAGCGCCTGCCGCCGTCCGGTGCTAGGGCTCGCCTTTCGGCGAGCCCTTCTAGTTTGGGCTAGTTTGGGCGGGGAGATCGCCGCAATCACGGTGGCTGAGGCTGGCTGAGTGCCACGCATCCAGACGTCGTCGCCCGCGAGGGCTGGCGAAGTTCGCCGTTACCTCGCGCTCAGCCGCACGCCGAGCCGGCCGGCGAGGTCCTGTGTGAATTGCCAGGCAACGCGGCCCGAGCGCGAGCCGCGCGTCGTGGCCCATTCCAGCGCCTCGCGCTCCAACTGATCCTCGGCGACCGCGATGTCGAAATGGCTGCAATAGCCTCGGACCATCGCGAGGTACTCGTCCTGGCTGCAGCGGTGGAAACCAAGCCACAGGCCGAAGCGGTCCGACAGCGAGACCTTCTCCTCGACCGCTTCGCCCGGATTGATCGCGGTCGAGCGCTCGTTCTCGATCATGTCGCGGGCAAGCAGGTGGCGGCGATTCGAGGTTGCGTAGAGAATGACATTCTCGGGCCGGCCCTCGATGCCGCCTTCGAGCACCGCCTTCAGCGACTTGTAGGATGCATCATTGCCGTCGAACGACAGGTCGTCGCAGAACACGATGAAGTGGAACGGAGCGGCACGCAGGATGTCCATCAGCGCCGGCAGGCTCTCGATGTCCTCGCGGTGGATCTCGATCAGCTTCAGGCGGTCGGCCGGCTTGCGCGCGACGTTGATGCTGGCATGGGCGGCCTTCACCAGCGACGACTTGCCCATGCCGCGCGCGCCCCACAACAGGGCGTTGTTGGCGGGCAGGCCGTTGGCGAAGCGCTCGGTGTTCTCGATCAGGATGTCGCGCATCCGGTCGATACCCTTGAGCAGATCGATCTCGACGCGGCTGACGCGCGGCACGGTCGAGAGCCGGCCGTCCGGATGCCAGACGAAGGCGTCGGCGGCATTCAGGTCGAGCGCAGGTGCGGCACCCGCATGAGTTGCGGCCAGATGCGCCGCGATCGCTTCCAGCGCGCGGGCGATCCGCTCCGGCGTGTCGTCGGCAGCCGCGCCGGCGGGACGTTTTGCCGCGACCTTCGACGGCTCTTGCACCGCTGAACGGGGGGGCTTGGCGACGGGTCTGGCGATCGTTTTGGCGGGGCCGCGGGGCGGGGCTTTGACTGGTTTTTTCGACATGCTGCAAGTTCCTGATGAGGCAGCCATATCGGGCCTCGCGGGCGGCCGCAAGCGGGGCGAAATGAAGGGCCGGGCGCCTTGCTATTGGGACCGCGGCCGTTATATTCCGCGCGAAATTCGCAAGAGGCCGGCCCGCGCCGAGAGCAGCGTGGTTCGCCGGCTATTTCCGTCTCACCGGGCACTGGCCCTCGAGGATCGACCGCATGCTGATTACCCCTGCCTATGCCCAGGCCGCCGGCGCTGGCGACACCAACAGCATGCTGATGTCGCTGCTGCCGTTCGCGCTGATCTTCGTGATCATGTACTTCCTGATCCTGCGGCCGCAGCAGAAGAAGGTCAAAGAGCACGCCGATCTCGTCAAGAACGTCCGCCGCGGCGACACCATCGTGACCCAGGGCGGCCTGGTCGGCAAAGTCACCAAGGTCGTCGATGACGACCAGGTCGAGTTCGAGATCGCAGACGGCATCCGCGTGCGCCAGATGCGCCAGATGATCACGGGCGTCCGCACCAAGGGCGAGCCCGCCAAGGCGGATGCGAAGGACGACAAGAAGGACGAGAAGGCCGCGAGCTGATTTCGGCTTGGCCGGCGCCGGGCCGGTCGTCCTCCGATGTTCTGATTTTCCGGGCCGGCTTTCGGCCCCTACGGACAACCTCGATGTTGTATTTCACGCGGTGGAAGGCGCTGGGCATCATCCTCACGGCGCTCGTGGTGTGCCTGTGCGCGGTGCCCAACTTCTTTCCCGAAGCGACGGTGAAGACCTGGCCCGCCTGGGCGCAGCGTCATATCGTCCTGGGTCTCGACCTGCAGGGCGGCTCCTATCTGCTGCTCGAAGTCGACTCCAACTACGTCAAGAAGGAACGGCTCGATTCCGTGCGCGATGACGTGCGCCGGACGCTCCGCGATGCCAAGATCGGCTACACCGGATTGGCGAGCAAGGGTGACGGCGTCGAGGTCCGTATCACGAAGGATGCCGACGTCCCGACCGCGCTGTCCAAGCTGCGCGATCTCTCCCAGCCACTTGGCGGCCTGCTGGGATCGAGCGGCCAGCGCAGCCTCGAAGTCAGCGACGCCGGCGGCAGCGTGATCAGGCTGGTGATCCCGCAGGCCGCAATCACCGAGCGCGTCCGCCAGACGATCGAGCAGTCGATCCAGATCGTCGAGCGCCGCATCAACGAGCTCGGCACCGTCGAGCCGGTGATCCAGCGCCAAGGCACCGACCGCATCCTGGTGCAGGTGCCCGGTCTGCAGGATCCGACCCAGCTGAAGAACCTGCTCGGCCGGACCGCGAAAATGGAATTCCGCATGGTCGACACCACGGTGTCGCCCGAGCAGGCGCTGCAAGGGCGGGTGCCGTCGGATTCCGAAGTGCTGCAGAGTGCCTCGCCGCCGAACCAGCCTTATGTCGTGAAGAAGCAGGTGCTGGTTTCCGGCGGTGATCTGTCCGACGCGCAGACCGGTTTCGACCAGCGCACCAACGAGCCGATCGTCTCGTTCCGCTTCAACTCGGCCGGCGCCCGCAAATTCGCGCAGGCGACGACCGAGAATGTCGGCCAACCGTTTGCAATCGTCCTCGACAACAAGGTGATCTCGGCACCGGTCATTCGCGAGCCGATCACCGGCGGTTCGGGCCAGATCTCCGGCAATTTCACCGTGCAGTCGGCCAACGAACTGGCGATCCTGCTGCGCGCCGGCGCGCTGCCGGCGCCGCTGACGGTCATCGAGGAGCGCACTGTCGGTCCCGGACTCGGCGCCGACTCGATCGCCAAGGGCGAGCTCGCCTCCTACGTCGGCTCGATCCTGGTCATCGTGTTCATGCTGGTGACCTACCGGCTGTTCGGCGTGTTCGCCAACATTGCCGTGATGGTCAACGTCGCGATGATCTTCGGCGTGCTGTCGCTGCTCAATGCCACGCTGACGCTGCCCGGCATCGCCGGCATCGTGCTCACCGTCGGCATCGCGGTCGATTCCAACGTGCTGATCTACGAGCGCATCCGCGAGGAGCTGCGCGGCGGCCGCAACGCGATCTCGGCGATCGACGCCGGCTTCAAGCGGGCGCTGGCGACCATTCTCGACTCTAACATCACCACCTTCATCGCCGCCGCCGTGCTGTTCTACATCGGCACTGGTCCTGTGCGCGGCTTTGCCGTGACTCTCGGCATCGGCATCCTCACCACGGTCTTCACCGCCTTCACGCTGACCCGTCTGATCGTCGCGGCGTGGGTGCGGTGGAAGCGGCCGCAAAGCGTGCCAATCTAGGAGCTAAAGTGACACACTGGGTTCTCATCGGGCTTGGCATCCTGATCGCGGTGCTGACGGTGGTCAGCGCGCTCGGCCTGCTGCCGTCGCTGCGCATCGTTCCCGACGACACGCATTTCGATTTCACGCAGTTCCGGCGCATCAGCTTTCCGATCTCCGCGGCGCTGTCGATCCTCGCGATCGTGCTGTTCTTCACCCACGGTCTGAACCTCGGCATCGACTTCCGCGGCGGCAGCTTGCTGGAGGTGCGATCCAAGTCGGGTCCCGCCGACATCGCGGGCATGCGCGCGACGCTGGCCAAGCTCGAGCTCGGCGAGGTGCAACTGCAGCAGTTCGGCGGGCCGGAGGGCGTGCTGATCCGCGTGGCCGAGCAGCCCGGCGGCGACGCCGCGCAGCAGGAAGCCGCCAACAAGGTGAAGGCGGCGATCGGCGATTCCGTCGAGTATCGCCGGGTCGAGGTCGTCGGTCCGCGCGTCTCCGGTGAGTTCCTGGCCGTCGGCATGCTCGGCCTGATGCTCGCGATCGTCTCGATCCTGATCTATCTCTGGTTCCGGTTCGAGTGGCAGTTCGCGCTCGGCGCCATGATCGCCAACGTCCACGACATCGTGCTGACGATCGGCTTCATGTCGATCAGCCAGGTCGATTTCGACCTCACCAGCATCGCGGCGCTGCTGACCATTCTCGGCTACTCGCTCAACGACACCGTCGTCATCTACGACCGTATCCGCGAGATGCTCAGGCGCTACAAGAAGATGCCGATGCCTCAGCTGCTCAACGAGTCGATCAATTCGACGCTGTCGCGCTCGATCATCACCCACGTCACCGTCACCCTGGCGCTGCTCGCGCTGCTGCTGTTCGGCGGCCCGGCGATCCACAGCTTCACCGCTGTGATGATGTTCGGCGTCGTGCTGGTCGGCACCTACACCTCGATCTTCATCGCTGCACCGATCCTGATTTATCTCGGCGTTGGGACGATCCGGGGTGACCAGGTCGACGAGCCGAAGAAGAAGCCCTGATCAGCCATTGGACCCGGATCGGGGTTGAGAGGTTGGTCTCGCATGTCAGCTGACACGCCACATTTCCCGCGGTCCGCGCCGATCGACGGCTATGGCAAAGGCGGCTTCGCCTTTGCCGACATGTCGCATCGCGGCTCGCTGCTGTGCCTGCCGGATTCGATCTGGGCCTGGGACGTCACCCAGCCGAGTCAGATCGACCGCTATGCGCTGCAGCGCGTGTTCGATGCCGCGAACAAGATCGACACGCTGATCGTCGGGACCGGGACCGAGGTCTGGATCCCGCCGACGCCGTTGCGCTCGGCGCTGCGCAGCGTGAACGTCGTACTCGATGCGATGCAGACCGGACCGGCCATCCGCACCTACAACGTCATGATCGGCGAGCGGCGCCGGGTTGCGGCGGCGCTCATTGCCGTCCCATGAGCCAGACCAGCGCTGACAGCGATGCCGCGTTCTGTGCCGGCCTCGTGCGGGAGCATGATTTCGACCGCTACGCCTCGACCTTGTTCGTCGGGCCGGAGATCCGACGGGCATTGCTGTCGCTCTATGCGTTCAACGTCGAGGTCACCCGGATTCGCGATCTGGTAACGCAGCCGCTGCCGGGCGAGGTTCGCCAGCAATGGTGGCGCGACACCTTGACCGGTCATGAGCATGGCGGCGTCGAAGGCAATCCCGTTGCCGCTGAACTTCTGCACACCGTAGAGCGGTACGCTCTTCCGATCGAGCGGCTGACGCGTCTGGTCGACGAGCATCAGTTCGATCTCTACAACGATCCCATGCCGACCATGGCCGCGCTCGACGGCCATCTCGGCGATACGCGCGGGACGCTGTTCGCGCTCGCCGCGCAAATTATCGCGCCGCCCTTCGCCGACGCGGATCATCTGGCGCATCACGCGGGAATCGCACTCGGAGTCATGCAGGTGATTGCATCGCTGCCGCGGGATGCCGCTCACAGGCAGCTCTATGTGCCGCTTGATCTCCTTTCCCAGCATGGCGTCGGCCAGGAAGAGATCTTCGCCGGCAAGCCGACGCCAGCGATCCTGGCCCTGCTGGCCGATCTGCGCGTGCAGGCCCGGCAGCATCTGGATCACACGATGGAGCTGGCGCGGGAGGCTCCGCCCGCCGTGCGGCCGGCTCTATTGCCGCTGGCGTTGGTTCGTCGCGACCTGATGTGGGCTGAGCGCCGCAACGACGATCCGTTCCAGCCGCATCCCCGCTCACGCCTCGCGACGCTTTGGACGCTGTGGCGCGCAGCGAGGACGGCAAGCTACCGCGGACGTTGACGCCTTTCGCGGGCTCACGCCGTAGGCATCGCGTTCCAGAGCGGCGGGCTATGCAGGAGGCGCGGCATGTCGCGCGCCTCGTGGCGGTGGATCGTGCAGCGGGTATCCCAGACGACGAGATCGCCGGGCTCGCAGCTGTGGGTCCAGCTGACCTCGGGCCGCTCGGCAAGCTGCCAGAGATCATCGAGCAGGGCATCGGACTCGCACCCGTCGAGCCCGACGACGGAGGAACGCCGGCGCTGTCCGAGTGCCAGCATCGAGCGGCCCGTATCGGCATGAATGCCGACCAACGGATGCACCGGACCTGCGATGGTGGTGCGGCGACCGTCGTCGGCGGTGTCGGTGGTGAGATGGCGAATCTTCAGATGAGCGACCCGGCTGCGCAACGCGGGCGAGAGCGCGTCATAGGCGGCGTAGAGGCTGCAGAACGACAGCCTGTCGCCGAACGTGGTGCCGGGGGACGTGTAGATCAGATCGGCGTGGCCGAAGCGCCTGCTGAAGGCGGAGATGTCGCGCTCGCCGAGGCGCTGGCCGCGCACCAGCAGCACCTGGTGCTTGAGCAGCGCGCGCATGAAGGAGGCGAATGCCCAGTCGTCGAAGGATCTGAGATCGACGTTGCAGACCTCGGCGCCGAGCGCCTTTCCCGTCGGGAGGACCTGGACGAGGCTGCTTTCAGCGCTTCGAGCAACGTTGCTTCTGAGACTCACGTGCGTCATCTCCCAAGTTTCACCAGCGCTTGGAATCAACCATCGTAATTTGTCGGGGGTGTTTCGGCTCGGAGGCAATTCGCGGAAGGATCGCGGCACGATCTGCCGATTGTCGGCACACTCTGCCGCTCTGAGTCGGAAATTGGACGCTTCAAGGCGGCGCGCGAGGAAATATCAAGCAACCTGCAACTCATTCGCAGGCATCTGATGCTTCAGCGGGCGCATCAGCTGCGCGAGCGAATCAGCGCGGCCGCTGCATTCCCTTGATCTGGGTCCGATGCATGATTCGCCGCGCATGATCATCGAACGGATCGCGCCGATGCATCGTCGAGCGATTGTCCCAGATGACGAGATCGCCGACCTTCCACACATGTTGCCAAGCGACGTCCGGGCGCGCGACGTAGGTCCACAATTCGTCGAGCAGCGTCTCCGACTCGGCAAGCTCCAGGCCGATCAGATACGCGTTGCGACGGCGTCCGAGATACAGCATCTGCCGGCCGGACTCGGGATGCGTGCAGACCAGCGGATGAATGGCGCCGGGCGAGGTCCGCGGATCATCCGTCGGCGTGACGCCCTGACGGACGAAGCCGCCGCTGTTGTAGGTGCCGTCATGCTTGATCTCGAGATCCGCGATACGGCGCTTCAGCTCGGATGGAAGCGCGTCATAGACGGCGTACATGCTGCAGAACGAGGTGTTGCCGCCCACGGGCGGAATCTCCAGCGCATAGAGCGCACTCGCGATCGGCGGCCTGTCGAGATATGACATGTCGGTGTGCCACACCGCTTCGCCCGCGCCGAGGCTGCCGATGGCCTCGCCATTCACCTTCACATTCGAGACGATGTAGATCTCGGGCAGTCCGTCGACGAAGCGGCGTCCATTCTCCTGCACCGGCGCCCAGTCGAGATCGCCGAAGCGGCGGCTGAAGGCGATCAGATCCTGGTCCGACAGATTTTGGCCGCGCACCAGCAGCACGGAATGTTGGTGGAAGGCGCGGAGCAGGGCGCTGAACCCCGCGTCGTCCAGATGTTTGAGGTCGACGTGCCGGACCTCGGCACCGAGCTGCCTGCCCGTCGGAACGATTTCCATGCGGGATGACTGGGAGGCCGTGTCCGCGCGGGTTTCGACGTTCATGGTCCAATCCTCCCCAACGACATCGCAGCTTTGCAGGATACAGCCGGCGGCCTGCGAAGTCTCGTCTGCTCAGGCCGAGGGCAACTTCAGGTCCGCCTCGAAATTGAACCGGTCGCGCAGGTTTTTCCGCGAATCGAGGATGTCCTTCAGGAACGCGCGATCGCTGTCGCTGGTGAGCATCGGCTCGATCAGGTCGATCTGGTTCATCGCCACGAGTTGCAGCAGCTCGGTGCGGGGCCGGCCGCTGGCGTCGCGCGGCAGAGCGTGGACGACCTGGATGTGCTCCGGCGGCTTTGGGCCCCTGGCGGCCGCGAGCTCGTCTTGCAACTGAGTTTCAAGCGCAGACTGCTCCGCCTCGACGAAAGCATAGAGGCCGACGCCGGTGCGGCGATCGGCGAAGGCGACGATCGCTGCGTCGCGCACGCCGGGATTCCTGCGGATCAGCTCCATGAGCACCGGCGCGTCGTTCACCAGCCGCCGGCCACCACCTTCGCGGTCGGTGAAGTTGAAGATGCCGCGAGTGATTGCGCGGTAGACCTTCTTGCCCGTCATCAGCCAGATGCGTGCGAACAGCGATTTCCGCGCCAGGATCTTGCGCTCTTTCGGCGTCAGCGCGTCGGGCGCGTAGGTGCGCTTGTGCTTGAGCAGGTGGCGCAGATCCTCATAGGCCGCGATCCGGAACAGCCGGCTGCGACGCGAGAAGCATGCGGCGAGCTGGAAGTCCGTCACGTAGCAATGGCCGTCGTGGCCGACCAGCCAGTTCTGCTCCTTGGCGAGGTCGTTGTGCGTGATCCCGGCGCGATGCAGCCGGCGCATCATCTGCTTGGCCGAGCGGAAATAGGCGACGCTGCCGTGCGGCTTGGCCAGATGCAGAGCCACGCCATTGATGAAGCCGCGCACCAGCGCGCGATCTCCCGCCCACAACAGATCGGGCCCGGCGCTGAGTCCCTTGGCGAGCGTCAGCGCCTTGCGCTCGCGCGCGAACAGATGACGCGCCAGCACGAACGACCACCACGGCACCTCGTCGAGCCGGCGTAGCACCGCATCGACATCGCCGGCCTCGGTCTTGAAGCGGCCACGCTCCACGGTCGAGAACACATCGCGCTTGAGCAGCACGCCTTCGCTCCAGCGCGCCGCCAGCAAGGCAGAGTCGGTCTTCGGCAAGCTCATCGGACTCTCACGCAGCGGCCGCAACGCGCAGATGCTCGGCGATCCAGCGGTCGAGATCCGCCAACGCGCGGGCGCTCATCGCCTGCTTCTTTGCGATCGTCTTCTCGTTGCCCTTCAGCCGTGTCCCATCCGGCTTTCGCGTCGGAGCGGTCGCCAACGGCGGGAACAGGCCGAAATTGATGTTCATCGGTTGGAACGAGCGGGTCGGACCGTCGACCGTCTCGATATGGCCGCCGGTGATGTGCCCGAGCAGCGCGCCGAGCGCCGTCGTCGGGGGCGGCGGCAGCAGATTGGCACCACGCACCTCCGCAGCGGCGTATAGCCCTGCGATCAATCCGATGCTCGCCGACTCCACATAGCCCTCGCAGCCGGTCATCTGGCCGGCAAAGCGCAGCCTCGGCTGCACGCGCAGGCGCAACTGCTGATCGAGCAGCTTTGGCGAGTTCAGAAACGTGTTGCGGTGCAGGCCGCCGAGGCGGGCGAACTCCGCGTTTTCGAGGCCGGGAATGGTGCGGAAGATCTGCTGCTGCGGCCCGTATTTCAGCTTCGTCTGGAAACCGACCATGTTGTAGAGCGTGCCGAGCTTGTTGTCCTGGCGCAGCTGCACGATCGCGTACGGCTTGACCGTCGGGTCGTGCGGATTGGTCAACCCGACCGGCTTCATCGGGCCATGCCGCAGCGTCTCGTGGCCGCGCTCCGCCATGACCTCGATCGGCAGGCAGCCGTCGAAATAGGGCGTGTTGGTCTCCCACTCCTTGAAGTCGGTCTTTTCACCTGCGAGCAAGGCGGCGACGAAGGCATCGTACTGCTCCTTCGTCATCGGGCAGTTGATGTAATCGGCTCCGGTGCCGCCTGGACCAACCTTGTCGTAGCGCGACTGGAACCAGGCCTTCGACATGTCGATCGTGTCCTTGTGGACGATCGGCGCAATGGCATCGAAGAAGGCGAGCGCCGTCTCGTCGGTGAGGTCACGGATCGCCTCGGCCAGCGGTTGCGCGGTGAGGGGACCGGTCGCGACGATGACGCTGCTCCAATCGACGGGCGGAAGGCCGGAGATCTCGCCGCGGCTCAGCTCGATGCGGGGATGCCCTTCCAGAGCCGCAGCGACGGCCGCCGAGAAGCCATCACGGTCGACCGCCAGCGCACCACCGGCCGGGACCTGGTTGGCGTCGGCGGCGCGCATGATCAGCGAGCCGAGCCGGCGCATCTCCGCATGGAGCAGGCCGACGGCGTTGTTGGCGGCATCGTCGGAGCGGAATGAGTTGGAGCACACGAGCTCCGCCGGCGTGGCGGTCCGATGCGCCTCGGTCATGCGGTCGGGGCGCATCTCGTGCAGCACCACGTCGACTCCAGCCTCGGCGAGCTGCCAAGCGGCTTCAGAGCCGGCGAGGCCGGCGCCAACGACGTGGACGGTATTGGAAGGTGATTTGGTGCCTGTCATGCGCGGGACAGGTAGCGCTTTTCCTCACCGCTGCAAATGCGCCAGTGCGGTTCAGTGCGAGAAACCGGGCGCGTGTGTCACGTGCGGGAAGGCCTGAAAACGGCAACGCCCGCAGCGAGGCGGGCGATGTCCGGTCGATATCGGAAGAGGGCTTGATCAGCCGTTGTATTGGCCAGCGGCAACGCGCGGAATGTCCGAACGATCGAGACCGATGTCGGCGAGTTCGCGATCGCTGAGCTGCGACAGCTCGGCAACGTTGCGCTGATACTCACGGAACGCCTGGACCATGCGGATGAGCGAGAGCAACATGAAAATTCTCCTTAAGTTCGCGATTCAGTTCTTCATGTGAACCTCATCGTTGAAATGAACATAGAAGAGATTGTTGCGATGCGGAAGCGCTGATGTTGCGATGCAGCTAAACCGTCGGCGCATAGCTTGTGTAACGCTTGAGTAAGAATCGGGCAGGGCGCTCAGCGGGTGAGCGCCCATCGAAAACCTCCGTAATTATGCGGTTTTTCGATCGTTCGTTTGAACTGCTCAATCGATCGACTGTCCTTGCGACTGAAAAGCTGCCAGGCGTCGATCGTCCCACGGGAGGCGTCGGATTGCATGGGTCGAGAGTTGTGAATTGTAATTCATTAATTGATGCAGCGACCCCCGGCGCTACGGGCGCCTTCACGTCCCGCTCGCAAGGAGTTCATTTCGCTGGAATGTCCGGGCGATGCGACAAAGTGTCTCGGTGTCCGGCAATGATGCCGACGCCGTCGCACCAGCGAGGAAAAACAATGAACAGCAAACTGTTGGGGGCCGCGCTCGTCGTCGCGGCGACGACAACCTTCGGGCCGGCGCAGGCGGCGAGGATGCACGGCTCCGGCTGCAGCGGGGCCAATCTGGAGAAGACCGAGACCGCGATCGAGGCGATGGCCGATGGTGATGCCAGATACACGGCGCAGCGGGAGATCGCGGCGGCCCAGGATGCGCTGCTGAGCGGCAAGATGGGCGCCTGCAGCGTTCATCTGACGAAGGCTATGCAGGCCGGGATGATCAAGTAGCGCGTCAGTCGTTCGCATCGTCGAACCCACGGCCGGTCGCGTCACCGCGATCGGCCTTTTCCGCGGCGCAGTCTACGGCGCCCGCGCCAGCTGGGTCGCAAAGGTCGCGATCGTCCGCGCATAGACCTCGCTCTTGTTCCACTGCTGAATGATCGCGAAATTCGGGCTGCCGGGCTCCCAATCCTTGCCCTTCTGCCAGCCATAGCCCTTCAGATAGTTCGCGGTGGAGGCGAGCACGTCGGGCACGTTGCGGATCAGGTCACGGCGGCCGTTGCCGTCGAAATCGACCGCGTATTTCATCCAGGACGACGGCATGAATTGCGTCTGCCCGATCTCGCCGGCCCACGCGCCGCGCATCTCGGCAGGCTGGAGATCGCCGCGGTCGACGATGCGCAGGGCGTCCATCAACTCGCCGCGGAACTGCTCGGCCCGCCGGCAATCATGAGCCAGGGTCGCCAGCGCCCGGATGGTCGGAAACTTGCCGACATTGACGCCGAAATCGGTCTCCAGCCCCCAGATCGCGACCAGCACCTCGCCCGGCACGCCGTAGCTCTGCTCGATCCGCGACAGCACCGAGCCGTATTGCTTGAGCATGTTGGAGCCGCGGGTCAGGCGCGGCGGCACCATGCGCGCGGAGAACTCCTCGAAGGTCTGGCTGAACACCTTCTGACCGCGGTCGCGATTGAGCACGCTCTGATCGGGCGTCACGCCCGTCAGCGCAGCGTTGATTGCATTCTGCGAGATGCCCTTGGCCGCGGCCTCCGTCTTGAGTTCGGCAAGCCACGCATCGAAATTGCCGGTGCCGCAGGGAACGGCCGCCCTGGCCGGTGAGGTGAGGGCCAATAGGACAGCGAGACAGGCGAAGGCTGGGGCAGTGAGAACGCGAGCAATCATCGAAACACCTGGACGGCAATGGACTCAAAATAGGACGTGGGGACATGCTCCATGTCGGGCGCAACCGCGGCAGCAACAAGGCCTGCCGATCACATTGATGTCGGTTTTCGTGACTGCGCCGCTATCGTCCATTACCGCCGGCCTGCAAGACGCCGCCGGCCCGTGGGCCGGCGGCAATGACAACTCATCGGTGCGCCCTCACATCGAGTCACGCGAGCGCCATGGGAAGAGGTTCGCGGGAAAATCCGCCGCTGGCTTCGACCCGCGCGGAGCCGGCCGCACGACCGGCGCGGCGTCGGGGTGGATCGCGATCGCCTCGCGATAGAGATGCCAGGTGGCGTGGCCGAGCACCGGGATCACCACCGCGAGGCCGAGGAAGAACGGGATCGTGCCGGCCACCAGCAGCACCGCGACGATCAGGCCCCAGGTGGCGACCGGGATCGGGTTCTGTGCCGCGACGCGCAGCGAGGTCACCACCGCCTCGAGTGCGCCGGCATGTCGGTCGAGCATCAGGGGGAACGAGACGATGCTGAGGCACAGCGCGAGCAGCGCAAACAGGAAGCCGGCACCGCAGCCGACCGCGATCAGCCACCATCCTTGCGGCGTGGTGAATACGCGCTGAAGGAACTCGCTTGCAGTGGCTGCGCCGCCATAGCCGAACACCGCGACGTAGATCGCCTGCGCCGTCGCCACCCAGGTGACGAACAGGGCGAGCAGCAATGTGCCGAGTCCCAGCATCGCACCGAACGAGGGCGAGCGCAGCACGTCGAACGCATCCCATGCGCTGGCTTCCTCGCCGCGATCGCGGCGGCTGCTGAGCTCATAGAGCCCGAGCGCCGCGAATGGGCCGAGCAGGGCGAAACCGGCCGCGAGCGGGAACAGCAACGGCAGCACCGCATAGCCGAATACGGCGCGCGCCAGCACCAGACCGAGCACGGGATAGATCGCGCACAGCATCACGGCATGGCTGGGAACAGCCTTGAAATCGTCCCAGCCGAGCCGCAGCGCGCGCGTCAGGCTCGAAAAGTCGATCGTGCGGATCGTGATCTCCGCTGCGACCTCGTCGGCGGGCCGCAGATGTGCCGCGGCATTGCTGTGATAGGTGGCCATCGTCATTCGCTCCCTCATCTCGTGTGGGGCGCTTCCCAACCACGCAGGCCGGGCTGCGCTCGTCGCTGGACGGTTTCGCGGATGGCCAGACGCGACGAACCTCAGGACGGCCATTCGCGAACGGAAGCGAAGAGCATAATGGTGATCGCGGCCGCGCCTACTCACGCCTCGGTGAGTGTTGTGAATGCCGCGGTGCATTAGAGCCACGTTCCCCATCCATGAAGCTGAGCATTCTCCAGACAAAGTCATTCCGCCGTCATTCCGCCTTCGGTAAGCTTCACAATCGTCGCCGTGTTCGCTTGGCAGGCGACCGGGGGCGAAGAGGGCTGTGACGGGCAGCTCCGCAACGGAACACTGCCGGCCGAGTTCTTCATTCGATCACTATCCATTGGGAGCCATTGATGAGCGTTTTCGGAAAGATCATGGGCGCGATTTTCGGTCATCATGCCGAGGCCGCGCCGGCCGGCGGCAGTGCGCCTGCCACGGGCGGCAGCGCGCCAGCGGGCGGCACCGCAGCGGCTCCGACAGCGTCCCCTGCTGCGCCGCAAAACGTCGACGTGGCTGCGATCGTCGACAAGGCCGCGGCGGCCAAGCATGAGAAGCTGGAGTGGCGCACCTCGATCGTCGACCTGATGAAGGCGCTCGACATCGATTCGAGCCTGGCAGCGCGCAAGGAGCTGGCCAAGGAGCTCGGCTACAGCGGCGACACCAACGACTCCGCCAGCATGAATGTCTGGCTGCACAAGCAGGTCATGAGCAAGCTCGCGGCCAATGGCGGCAAGCTGCCGCCGGAGATCAAGCACTGAGCCTGTGCTGTTCTCGTTCAAAAAGCGAAAGGCCCGCCATCGTGCGGGCCTTTGTCGTCTTTGATCGCGTGTTGAACGACGATGCGTGAACGCCTCAGGCGCGCACGAGCGCGGCACGCGCCCAGGCTTCGGCATGCAGCTGGTCGCGGGTAAAGCCGATATCGTGCAGCGTACGCTCGTCGAGCTGGTCGACATAAGCGAGCTGGGTGCGATAGTGGACGTAGCGCTTGAGAACGTCGAAAACGGCCGTGATAAACATGAGCCTCTCCCCATTCGTCTGGTTGTTTGGACGGCCGGGAATTGCTGATCCATCCAGGTAGCCATGGGGTTAAAAGGCCCGCTCCAATGGTCGCGCTCGGTAGTTCTACGGGCCGTCAGGCCATGAGGTCGCGGTTCTCCGGGTGATCCCTGAGGTAATCGGCGACGAAGCTGCAGCCTGCGGCGACCTTGCGTCCCTCGCTGCGGATCAGCTCCAGCGCCCCCTTGACCAGCTCGGACGCGATGCCCCGCCCGCGGAGCGGACGCGGCGTCTCGGTGTGGGTGATGATCACCGCCTGCGGTGTCGCGCGATAATTGGCGAACGCGATGCTGCCTTCGATGTCGAGCTCGAAGCGGCTCTCGGCCTTGTTGTCGCGGACGGTGGTCATGATGCTCTACCTTCGTTTCGGTTTGTCGGTCAGCTTGATGAACTCGGCCAGCATCTCGCGGATCGACCACGGCTTGCCATCAATGGCGCCGCGGATGTCGTCGATCTTCCATTGGCCGGCATCGCGCACGAAGTCATAACGGATGACGTTGTCGGCCTGTTCCTTGCGATCGTCGCGGTGGCCGGCGATGGTAACGGCGATGGTCGCCTTGTCGGCGTCCTGCCTTTCGGGTGTCACCTTGAACGATGCGACGTCGGGATCCTGGGAATTGGTGATCGGATCGAAGTCGACTGCGCCGACCTCGCCCTTGGGCGTGCGGGCATCCATCGTCGCCCATTGAGCCGCCAGCGACTTCGACAGATATTTGGCGCGTGCTGCCTTGGTCTCGATGACGAAATTGCCGCCGTCCTCGCCCTTGCCCTTGGCGACGCGGGTGTAGATCGCGGTCATGATGCCCACGGGATCGTTGGCGGGGGTCTGCGCGTGCAGCGGCGAGATGGCCAGCATGCTGGCGAGGCTGAGCAGCAGGAGACGGCGATCGATCATGGTGTCCTCAAATCAGATTCGGTGCGCCGGGGATGCAGGAATTCGGGATGGACGACAGCGCGGCCGGCAGGGTTTTGTCGCACGGCGCCTGCATTCGTTCGAATGAGGCGGCTGCATGGGTGCGATGGCCCGGGTGATCTTGCGACGGCTTGCGGTACCACGATAAACAGGCACGGAGCAGGGCGGCCGAGATCGCCCCGGGATCGATCGAGGGGACGCCGCCAATGGTTTTGTTCATCAGCTGCAAGCAAGCGAGGGCCCCTCGATGACCACCGGATCCCTGCGCATGTCGCGGCGGGTGATGAACCTCGCGCATATCGTGACCCAGAACGGCCGTCGGCTCGCAGACCGCATCGGCTTCGTGTGGGGGGAACGTTCGTGGACCTGGCGCGAGATCGACGCGATGGTCTCGGCGCTGGCTGCGGGGCTCGCCGCGCAAGGGATCGCCAAGGGCGACCGCATCCTGGTGCATTCCAAGAATTGCGAGGAGATGTTCGTCTCGATGTTCGCCGCGTTCCGGCTCGGCGCGGTCTGGGTGCCCACCAATTTCCGCCTGATGCCGGACGAGGTCGCCTATCTCGCCACCGCCTCGGGAGCAAAGGCGTTTCTCTGCCATGGCGATTTTCCCGAGCATGCCGCGGCGGTGACGACGGCAGCATTGACCTGGCGCGTCGGCGAGAGTGGCGATCTCGGCACCCGCTCGGTCGCCGAGGTGATGAAGGCGCATGCGGGGGCGGACGTCGCGAACGCAGCGGTGGAGCACGACGATCCCTGCTGGTTCTTCTTCACCTCCGGCACGACGGGCCGCTCGAAAGCTGCAGTGCTCACCCATGGCCAGATGGCCTTCGTCATCACCAACCATCTCGCCGACCTGACGCCGGGCACGACCGAGCACGACGCGTCGCTGGTGGTTGCGCCGCTGTCGCATGGCGCGGGCGTGCACCAGCTGATGCAGAGCGCGCGCGGCGCCAAGACCGTGCTGCTGCCGAGCGAGAAGTTCGATATCGCCGAGGCCTTCCGGCTGATCGAGAGGCATCGCGTCAGCAATCTGTTCACCGTGCCGACGATCCTGAAGATGATGGTCGAGCATCCTGCGGTCGAGCAGTTCGATCATTCCTCGCTGCGCCACGTCATTTATGCCGGTGCACCGATGTACCGCGAGGACCAGAAGCGCGCGCTGGCGCGGCTCGGCAAGGTCATCGTGCAGTATTTCGGGCTCGGCGAGGTCACCGGCAACATCACCGTGCTGCCGGCCGCCGCGCATGAGGAGGAGGACGGACCCGACGCGCGGATCGGCAGCTGCGGCTATGAGCGCACGGGCATGCAGGTCTCGATCCAGGACGATCAAGGCCGCGAGCTGAACTCGGGCGAGACCGGCGAGATCTGCGTCATCGGGCCGGCGGTGTTCGCGGGCTACTACGACAATCCCGAAGCCAATGCGAAGGCATTCCGCGACGGCTGGTTCCGCACCGGCGATCTCGGTCACATGGACGCGCAGGGCTTCGTCTACATCACCGGCCGCGCGTCCGACATGTACATCTCCGGCGGCTCCAACATCTACCCGCGCGAGGTCGAGGAAAAGATCCTGACCCATCCGGATATCGGCGAGGTCGCCGTGCTCGGCGTGCCCGATCCGGTGTGGGGTGAGGTCGGCGTCGCCGTCTGCGTGGCGCGCGACGGCGCGGCGGCACCGAGCGAAAGCGCCATCGCCGGCTATCTCGCCACCAAGCTGCCGCGCTACAAGATGCCGAAGCGTTTCTTTTTCTGGGATGCCTTGCCGAAGTCGGGCTATGGCAAGATCCCGAAGCGCTTGGTGCGCGACGAGCTCGAGGCGCGCGGCCTGCTCGACCTCACCAAGCAGGGTTGAAAGTCGATGAGATCGATCACGCAACCCGGCTTGCCGGTCGCCGAGCGAATCCAATGGGTCGAGGCGCGCGGCCGCGCTTTCACGTTCACCATGGAGCAAGGGCAGCCGCTGCTGGAGGCTGCGCGCCGCGGCTTTGCGGCGCACGGATTTGCCGGCGGCGTACTCGAGATCAAAGGCGGTGCGCTCGGACCGTTCGCCTATGTGATGCCGGCGCTGTCGAAGACCGCGGATCACGCCGCGTTCTACAGCGAGACCTATCGTCCCGCCGGCGTGACGCGGCTCTCGACCGCGACGATGACGCTCGGCATGCGCGACGGCGCGCCATTCTTCCATTGCCACGCGCTGTGGACGGAGGCGGGCGGCCGCGCTGGAGGCGGGCACATCCTGCCGGAGGAAACCGTCGTCGCCGAGCCGTTCGAGGTCGCGGCGTTTGGCGTCGATGGGGCGATCTTCGCGGCCGAGCCTGATCCCGAGACCGGCTTCAAGCTGTTCGGACCGGTTCCTGCCGTACCGCGCGGCGCGACGACGGATCGCCGCGCCTTCGCGCTGCGGCTGCGGCCGAACCAGGATTTCGCCGGCTGCCTCGAAGCGTTCTGCAAGGCGCAGGGCGTCCGTGAGGTCCGCATCCGCGGCGGCGTCGGTTCGACCATCGGCGCGCGCTTCGACGACGGCGGCGTCGTCGAGCCGTTCGCGACCGAACTGACCATCACGTCGGGCGCGATCGCGCCCAGCGCCGACGGTCTCCAAGCCACGCTCGACGTCGCGCTGGTCGACTACACCGGAGCGCTGGCGCAGGGCCGTCTGGTGCGCGGTGACAATCCGGTGCTGATGACCATGGAGCTGGTGCTGGAGGTCGTGGCATAGATCGATGGCCGTGGTGGCGGGCGGCGCCTTGATGTGCGAGATTGCCCGTGAGGTCACTGAGGTTGTGTAGACGGCATGGCGAGGAAGCAGCGTGAGATCCGGCTGCGCGCACCCTATCTGAAGCGGCTGTGGCTCGATCCGGCAAAGGTCGATGACCGGACCGCCTATCCGTTCTGCCTGCCGTTTCTCCGCGACGACTTCGAGCTGAGCTTCACCAGCGCGATCACCATCATTGTCGGCGAGAACGGCACCGGGAAGTCGACGTTGCTCGAAGGCATCGCGGCGCTCGCAGGCTATGACGAGGCCGGCGGCGGCAAGGGATACATGCCGGTGAATCACGCCCGCGCGGTGGAGCGCATGGGTGGCGCGCTCGGCAAGGCCTTCCGCGCCGCCTGGCTGCCCAGGATCACGCAAGGCTGGTTCTTCCGTGCCGAAAGCTTCTTCTCGGTGGCGCGGTATCTCGACGAGGCTGCGCTTGACGATCCGCTCGGCGGGCCGCCGCCCGACTTCCTGTCGCATTCGCACGGCGAAGGCTTCCTGCGCTTCTTCGAGGAGCGCTGCCAGCGCCAGGGCCTTTACATCTTCGACGAGCCGGAATCGGCGCTGTCGCCGGCGCGGCAGATCGAGTTTCTGAAGCTGATGCGGCGGATGGACGAGGCCGGGCACTGTCAGGTGCTGATGGCGACACATTCGCCGGTGCTGATGGCCTATCCTGGCGCGACGCTGTTGCGCCTGAGCAAGAATGGTCTTGAGCCCGTGCGGGTGCAGGACACGGATCATTTCAAGGCGCTGCGCGAGTTCTGCACCGATCCTGATGGGTTCGTGCAGGGCGTGCTCGCGGAGTGAGGGCACGAGCGCTCTGGTCGTCTGCGTGGCTTTGCGCCGCTCGGGACGACAATCACAGCTGTCATCGCCCGGCTTGACCGGGCGATCCATTTCGGCGCGGCCCATCGGTCAACAACGACCGCCTCTGGAATACTCGATCGCCCGGTCAAGCCGGGCGATGACAGGGGAGTGTGGGGCTGTGGTGTCGCGCAATAAGTTGGCATGAAGCACCGGTCTCGCGATGCCTCTGCATCCGAGCTTTGCCATTCATGTCGCCCTCCGGAAGTGAGAGGGCGCAGGGAAGGCCGGGTGCAGGCCGCACCCATGGCCCGCCTGCGAAAAAAATGCAGGCGGTAGGAACCACAGGATTGGCCGAGCAACCGGCCTTCCCTGCGCGACGGTTTACGACTTATACGCGCTCTCCTCGGTGCACCGGGCTTTCTGGCCACCGTCATCGGCGTGACGCCCTGAAGACATCGACACCCACTTGACCTCAGCGTCGGGAGGTCAGGACCACACGATTTCGCCGTCCGCCCCAAAACCCGTCGTCTGCGCAAAAGCACCGGGTCCGTGACGTCCATCGCATCCCGCCCTCCACGCCCGTGACGACCGCGAAGCGCCCCTCTCGTGAGAGCAGGACGGCGACAGGAAAACCGAAATTCTGCAAAGACGAAAGCGGAATATTTTTCGCGGCACGACTGGACAGGGGTGATGCCGCTGATCCCTTGTCGAAATTTAGATTTTGCGCGCGGGCCTGTTTTGGTGTCAAACGGCGATGTCGCGGCGTGGGCGTCGGGCAAATCAGGTCGCGACGCGGGCAGGGAAGAGCAGGGTTGCAGATGCCGGAGCGCGCCAATTCTCACGCCGAGCTCGAGCAGGCGCTGCTCGCGCTCGATGACCGGGCCATGGTGCTGGAGGAGCTCGACGGCTTCATCGCCGGTCTGCTGGTTCTGCCCGAGCAGGTCCCACCCGGCGAATGGTTCGCGGCGGCGTTCGGGTTCGGCAAGGGGAAGCGCTCGGTGTTCGCGAGCATCGACCATGCCAACGCGGTGCTCGATCTGGTGATGGCATACTACGACGAGATCGCACGGACGCTGACGCGCGAGCCGGAGCTGTATCAGCCGCGCTTTCCGGTCGATCCCGTGAACGGCGACGTGATCTGGGAGCTGTGGATCGACGGCTTTGCTGCGGCGGTGGACCTGCGTGGCGCGCGGTTCGCCGCCTATCGGCAGGTCGACGGTGACGTCGGCGAGGCGGCGCTGATGCTGACGGTGGCGATCGAGCTGGCGCTGGACGAAAACGGCGATCGCGTCGCCAATCCCCAGCTCGACCGCGCGGCGCCGGCTGACATCCGCGACGCCGTGCTGACCTTGAACCGTCATCGTCGCAGCGGCGCGACCGTGCCCGGCGCACCCGCCTTCACCGAGCAGCCCAATCCGTTCGCGTCATTCGGCAAGATCGGCCGCAACGATCCGTGTCCCTGCGGTTCCGGCCAGAAATACAAGCGCTGCTGCGGCGCGAATTGAGGCGGCCACGACCGCCACGACACGGTCTTTTTTGTTGCAACAATCCGGTGCGGTGCAAATATGGTGCTGCCCGCGCCGGATGCGCGGGCCAATGAGACTGGTTGAGGAAACGACATGAGGATGGTGTTCGGCAAGGCGCCGGCCGTGACGGCGGCGCTCGCGATCGCAACGGCCCTGACAATCACGGCTCTGACCACGGCGGAAGCGCATGGTCCGACCCGGCGCAAGGTGCAGGAGCATGTCGAGATCAATGCCGCACCCGCCAAGGTGTGGGCCGTGATCGGCAACTTTCAGGACATGAGCTGGCTCGGTCCGGTCGAGAAGACCGCAGGCGACAAGGGCAACGAGATCGGCGCCACGCGCAAGCTGACCCTGAAGGGCGGCGCCACCGTCGATGAGGAGCTCTACAAATACGACGCCGAGAAGATGAGCTATTCGTACCGCATCACCGCGGTTGACGTGAAGGTGCTGCCGGTGACGAACTACTCGTCGACGATCGCGGTGACGCCGAGCGCAGACGGCAAGGGCAGCGTGGTCGAATGGACCGGCGCCTTCTACCGCGGCTTCCCGAACAACGACCCGCCGCCGGAGCTGAGCGACGAGGCCGCGGTCAACGCGGTGACCGGGCTCTATAAGGGCGGACTGGAAGGCTTGAAGAAGAAGGTGGAGAGCGGGAGCTAAGGATTGCGGTTGAGGGATCGCTCATGTGGCTCAGCGCGCGCTGCGCTCCCTCTCCCCGTTCTTACGGGGAGAGGGTTGGGGTGAGGGGCAGCCGCACGGGGAGTGTACGTGGGGAGACCCGCATCCTTTCATCCGGATCGGATCTGACGGTGCAATCAGTGCGCGCGCAATTCGTCGCGCCCACGCAGCCGCGCAGAGATAAGGACCAGGGTCACTTCGGCAGCTTTCAAATTCGCGCGGTCTGGTATCGAGTTCTTTTAGTCGGTTCTTTCCTCGCCTGCATCGCCATCACCGCCCACGCCGAGGAAGCCTTCGTCACCAATCAGCTCAGCGATGATCTAACGATCGTCGACCTCGCCACCTCGAAGCCCGTCGCCACCATTCCGATCGGCGGCAAGCCGGCGGGCGTGGCCGTCGCCGCGGACGGGCGCTTCGCCTACGTGGCGAGCCCCGACGATAAATCCGTCAGCGTCCTCGACGCCGTCGCGCGCAAGGTGGTCGGACGTATCGACGTCGGCGGTGGGCCGCTCGGCATCGCCGTGACGCCGGATGGCGCGACGGTCTATGTTGCCGACTGGTACAATGCCGCGATCCGCGTGATCGATGCGAAAGCCCGCGCGGTGACCGGCAGCATCGCTGTCGGCGCCTCGCCCTCGGGGCTCGCGGTGACACAAGACGGCAAGCTGCTGCTGTCGGCCGATCGTGACGATGACATGGTGTCGGTGATCGACACCGCGACCCGGCAGCGGCTCAAGACCATCAAGGTGGGCACGCGGCCGTTCGGCATCACCATCGATGCCGAGGGCCGGCGCGCCTACACCGCCAATGTCGGCTCGAACGACGTCTCGGTGATCGATCTCGCCGATGGCCGTGAAATCGGTCGCATCAAGACCGGCCTGCGGCCCTATGCCGTCGCGCTGGCGCAGGGCCGGGGCTTCGTGACCGACCAGTATGACGGAACGGTGAGCGTGTTCGACATCGCGAGCCTGCAGCCGCTCAAGCGCATCAATGTCGGCGACTATCCCGAAGGCATCGAGGCGACCGCGGACGGCCAGCGGATCATCGTCGCCAATTGGGAGAGCAACATCCTGAGCGTCATCGACGTGGCCGCGTTGAAGGTGACAAGCGAGATCAAGGTCGGCAACGGCCCACGCGCGTTCGGCGCGTTCCTGCGGCGGTGAGGCGTTGGCGTAGCCCGGATGAGCGTGAACGACATCCGGGTGCTGCTCCGACATCAGCGATGAACCCGGATATCGCTGCGCCCATCCCGGCTACGAGGCGGCGGCCTGGGTCACCACCAGCCGCTCCACGATCTCCTCCATCCGCGTGAACACCAGCTCCGGCTGCCGGTCGCGCAGCGCCTTCTCCGCGGCATAGCCCCACGTCACGGCGCCGAACGCGATGCCGGCGGTGCGCGCCGCTTCGATGTCGCGGGTCTCGTCGCCGATCGCAATCACCTCGGCCGGGTTGGCGCCGATGCGCTTGACGACGCGCTTGAACTTCTTCGCCTTGCCGTACAGCGACGCCGAGCAGTCGAAAGCGGTGAACAGCTGCGCCGACGCTCCGAGCTTCTGGCGCGCATTGGCCTCGGTGTCCGACGACACCAGCGCCAGGCGGATGTCCGCCGCTGCCAGTGTCGCCAGCATGGCCTCGACCCCGGCGAACAGTGGAATGCTGGCGGCCTGCTCGGTCTTGAGGCGGCGGATGTGCCGCGCGATCAGCGGCAGCTTCCAGCGCGAGACGCCGAGATGGTTCAGCACCTCGGCGGTCGAGGAATGGCGCAGCAGCTCGACGTCCTCGTCGACGACGGGGCGGAAGCGATAGCGCGCCGCCACCGTGTTCACGTTGCGCCGAAACCAGGGAAGGCTGTCGGCCAAGGTACCGTCGAGATCGAAGATGACGAGAGAATAGGGCATCGGACCTGAAACGGTGGGCGGGACGACGGGGGCGTGTTGTTACGACAGCATGCGCCATAGCAACGGCACGAGCACGGCGCAACGTGATGAGGCCGGCGTCCGGTCCGCGCCGGGCGGTCGACGAAGATAACTTGAGATTGAACAGGTTGTGATGTGCACGCCGGATGCGCCGCGGCTATGCTGATGGCATGCAGGGCCCGCGTTCGCTCGGCCTGCACAATTTGATTCATTTTCTCATTTGCGAGCAGAGAGATTTCACATGGCCCTCAACAAGGTTGCTGCCGCCTATCTGTCCTACTTCGCCTATATCGACGATGCGCTGGACACCGTCCAGCCGGGCGATTTCACCAAGCTGCTCAGTGCTGTGCCGTCGGGGGCGGCGAACGGTCCGTGGTCGCTGTGCTGGGGGCCGGCGGTCAACAACGGCGTGCTCGCTTACGTGGCGCAGGGCAATGACGGCAGCTACGCGCTGGCGTTCCGCGGCACCGATGTCGATGGCTCGGTCGCAGGCGCGTTCGAGAACGTGCTGGCCGATGCCGATGCGTTCTTTCTGGTGCCCTGGCTGTATCCGCAGCAGACCGGAGCGCCGCAGCAGGTCAGCGCCGGCATCAACGATGCGCTGGCGCTGGCGATCGCGATGACCGACCCCACGACGGACCTGTCGCTGCTGGACTATCTGCGCGGACTTGCCGCCAAACAAAATCTGCAATTGATGGTGACCGGGCACAGCCTGGGCGGCGCGCTTGCCGTCGTCGCAACGGCGTGGCTGCAGGATCAGCTGCCGAAGCTGAATTCGTCGATGACCTTCACGCTGTGGCCGCACAGCTTCGCCGCACCGACGATGTGGAACGCCGGCTTCGCGACCACGTTCGCCAAGTCCTACACGTACTACGCCGCCGTCAACGGCAACGACATCGTGCCGATGGGCTGGGCTAATCTGAAGAGCATTCTCGGCACCTATGCGGCGCCAGGCCCGGTGCTGAAGGACACCAACTATTTCTCGATCTATTTGCCGCTGAAGGCGCTCAGCAGCACCATCCCGACCTATACGCAGATCACGCCGAGCAATCCGGATGCGTTCACGATCGCGCCCGTCGCGGAGCCGAACGATTCCTGGACTGCGGAGGCGGGGTATATGCATTCGATGCAGCTGCAGTACTTTCCGCACGCGACCGGCACCACGGCGCCGGTGCTGCCGGGAATTACCAAGACAGGCGTGGCGCGTCCGCGCGCGGCTGCTGCCGCGGCGTGAGCGGTCCGGCAGCCCGGGCGATCTCTGGTTCCGATGATTGCTGGACTGCGCCTCGCAAGTCTGCAAGGCGCTGCCCTCTCCGGCAGGATCACGATTGCATCACGATCGATGTGAGCGTGCGTTGCAGGAACGGTGCTGCATTGCGGTGGTTGACTCCCGACAGAAGCAAGGAGACTTCCATGCAACGCACGATCAAGATGGCTGCACTGGCCGCAGCAACCCTGGTGATTGGCACCGCCGCCGCGTCGGCGCAGGGCTATGCCCGCTACGGCGACACGATGGCCTGGGTGCCGCCGGCACAGGGCTACGACTCTGAGCCGGTCTATGGCGCGCAGGCCTACGCACCGGGTCCGGCGGCGGGGCCGGTGACCTGGAGCCGCGGCTACAACGGCACCCATCATCCGACCCCCGGCTCGACCCAGGGCGATGTCGGCCCGTCCGGCAACAACAACGGCACGCTGACAGGCGTCTATCGGCAGTGGTGAATGCCGTCACACGATAGTTTGAGTTGGTGTGAGTTCAGCAAACCCGTCGCTCGACACGAGCGGCGGGTTCGTCGTTTGAGGCCATACGGCCGCTGACGCCGATTGCGGCTTGGATCATGTCATCGCGGGAACGTGAGCGCCGCGTTGTGTCGCACAAATCTTGTGAGCACCGTCGGAACCGCTGCCGCATCGATGGTGTTTGTTCCCCGATGAATTGGGAACAAGGGAGCAAGCTCATGACACGCACGTTTGGATTGGCCGCGCTGACCGCCGTCACGCTGGTGGCCGGCACCGTCGGTGCCTCGGCCGGAGAGTACGGCCCGGGCGGCTACGGCTATGGCGGCCAGGTCACCAGCACCTATGCCTATCGCGACTCGTACGCCTGGGCGCCGGGCCCGGTCTATGAGGAAGGCTACGTCGCCGTCGCGCCGGGCCCGTATGCGGGCCCGGGATGGGGCGCCGGCTACAACGGCACCAACCACCCGACCCCGAGCTCGACCCAGGGCGACGTCGGCCCGTGGGGCAACAACAACGGCACGCGGAGTGGGTATTACCGCTGGTGAGTTGAGTTCGTAGAACCACAATCGAGCCCGTCGCTCTTGGCTGAGCGGCGGGCTTTCGTTCTGATGGACGGGGTCGCCAAGTTCAGCGTCATTACGCGCAGCGGAGCGACGACGCACTTCAGAGTCGCGGCCGGGCCACGATGCTACTCCGCCGCCTCGCTCGCTGCCCCACGACCGCGCTTCTTCGGCTTGGCTGATTTCTCCAGTACCGGCTTCAAGAACTGGCCCGTGTAGCTGCGCGGCGCCTTGACGATGTCCTCGGGCGGGCCCCAGGCGACGATCTCGCCGCCGCCGTCGCCGCCTTCGGGGCCTAAGTCGATCACCCAGTCGGCGGTCTTGATGACCTCGAGATTGTGCTCGATGACCACGACCGAATTGCCCTGCGCGACCAGCTCGTGCAGCACCTCCAGCAGCTTCTTGACGTCGTGAAAGTGCAGGCCCGTGGTGGGCTCGTCCAGGATGTAGAGCGTGCGGCCGGTGGCGCGCTTCGACAGCTCCTTGGCGAGCTTGACGCGCTGCGCCTCGCCGCCCGACAGCGTGGTGGCCTGCTGACCGACATGGATGTAGTCGAGGCCGACGCGGCGCAGGGTCTCGAAGGTGTCGCGCACGCGCGGCACCGCCTTGAAGAACTCGGCGGCCTCCTCGACGGTCATGTCGAGCACGTCGGCGATCGACTTGCCCTTGAACAGCACGTCGAGCGTCTCGCGGTTGTAGCGCTTGCCCTTGCAGACGTCGCAGGTGACGTAGACGTCGGGCAAAAAGTGCATCTCGATCTTGATGACGCCGTCGCCCTGGCACGCCTCGCAGCGGCCGCCCTTGACGTTGAAGGAGAACCGGCCCGGCTCGTAGCCGCGCGCCTTGGATTCGGGAAGGCCGGCGAACCATTCGCGGATCGGCGTGAAGGCGCCGGTATAGGTCGCGGGGTTGGAGCGCGGGGTGCGGCCGATCGGCGACTGGTCGATGTCGATGATCTTGTCGATATGCTCCAGGCCCTCGATGCGGTCGTGCGGCGCGGCCGCCTCGTTGGCGCCGTTGAGCTTGCGCGCGATCGCCTTGTAGAGCGTATCGATCAGCAAGGTCGACTTGCCGCCGCCGGAGACGCCGGTGATGGCCGTGAACAGGCCGAGCGGAATCTCCGCCGAGACGTTCTTGAGATTGTTGCCGCGGGCGTTGACGACCTTGATGGTACGGCGATGGTTCGGCGGCCGCCGCTCCGGCACCTCGACCTCGAGCTCGCCGGTGAGATATTTGCCGGTCAGCGATTTCGGATTGCGCATGATCTCGGCCGGCGTGCCCTCGGCGACGATATGGCCGCCATGGGTGCCGGCGCCGGGGCCGATGTCGAGCACGTAGTCGGCGAGCCGAATGGCGTCCTCGTCATGCTCGACGACGATCACGGTGTTGCCGAGGTCGCGCAGCCGCTTCAAGGTGTCGAGCAGGCGGGAGTTGTCGCGTTGGTGCAGGCCGATCGACGGCTCGTCGAGCACGTAGAGCACGCCGGTCAGGCCCGAGCCGATCTGCGAGGCCAGGCGGATGCGCTGGCTCTCGCCGCCGGACAGGGTGCCGGAGGAGCGGGCGAGGGTCAGGTAGTTCAGGCCGACGTCGAGCAGGAAGGTGAGGCGGTCGCGGATCTCCTTGAGGATGCGGGTCGCGATCTCGGTCTGCTGCGCGTTGAGCTGTGCCGGCACCTCGGCGAACCATTCGCCGGCCGCCTTGACGCTGAGATCGGAGATCTCGCCGATATGCTTGCCGCCGACCTTGACGCACAGCGCCTCGGGCTTCAGCCGGAAACCCTTGCAGCCGGCGCAGGGCACGTCGTTGAAATATTTGCCGAGCTCCTCGCGCGCCCACTCGCTCTCGGTCTCGCGGAAGCGGCGCTCGATGTTGGTGATCACGCCCCCGAACGGCTTCTTGGTGTCGTAGGAGCGGAGGCCGTCCTCATAGGTGAACTTGATCTCGTCGTCGCCGGAGCCGTGCAGCAGCGCGTTCTGCGTCTTCTTCGGCAGGTCCTTCCACTTGGTGTCCAAGGTGAACTTGTAGAACTTGCCGAGCGCGGTCAGCGTCTGCAAATAATAGGGCGACGACGACTTGGCCCAGGGCGCGATCGCGCCCTTGCGCAGGGTGACGTCCTTGTCGGGAATGACGAGGTCGGCATCGACATGCTGCTCGACCCCCAGGCCGCCGCATTCCGGGCAGGCGCCATAGGGGTTGTTGAACGAGAACAGCCGCGGCTCGATCTCGGGAATGGTGAAGCCGGAGACCGGGCAGGCGAACTTCTCCGAGAACAGGATGCGCTCGGGCCCGCTCTTGTCGTGGATCTTGGCCACCTTCTTCTTCTCGTCATGGCCGGGCTTGACCCGGCCATCCATCTCCTTCGAAGAGGATGGATCACCGGGTCTCGCGCCTTCGGCGCGGCCCGGTGATGACGAGGGAGGGGTGTCGGCGAACTCGATTACGGCGAGGCCCTCGGCGAGCTTCAGCGCGGTCTCAAAGCTTTCGGCGAGGCGCTGGCCGATGTCGGGGCGCACCACGATGCGGTCGACGACGACGTCGATGTCGTGCGGAAACTTTTTATCCAGCGTGGGCGCCTCGGCAAGCTCGTGAAAGGTGCCGTCGATCTTGACGCGCTGAAAGCCCTTCTTGAGGTACTCGGCGAGCTCCTTCTTGTATTCGCCCTTGCGGCCGCGCACGACCGGCGCCAGCAGATACAGGCGCGTGCCCTCGGGCAGCGCCAGCACGCGGTCGACCATCTGCGACACGGTCTGGCTCTCGATCGGCAGGCCGGTCGCCGGCGAATAGGGCACGCCGACGCGCGCCCACAGCAGGCGCATGTAGTCGTAGATCTCGGTGACGGTGCCGACGGTCGAGCGCGGATTCTTCGAGGTGGTCTTCTGCTCGATCGAGATCGCCGGCGACAGGCCGTCGATCTGGTCGACGTCCGGCTTCTGCATCATCTCGAGGAACTGGCGCGCATAGGCCGACAGCGATTCGACGTAGCGGCGCTGGCCCTCGGCGTAGATCGTATCGAACGCCAGCGAGGATTTGCCGGAGCCGGACAGCCCGGTGAACACGACGAGCTTGTCGCGCGGAATCTCGACGTCGATGTTCTTGAGGTTGTGCTCGCGAGCGCCGCGGATGGTGATGGCCCGCAGGCTCGACTGATTGGCCTGCGCGCGCTGCTTGGCCTTGAGCACTTCATCCATGACGATCGTCCCACGGCGCAAGGCTGCGCCATCGTTGCAGGCGCGTTCGCCGGAAGCCGGCCATCGGACGCCAGAGGGGGAAAGGTATCGTCGGAACGTAGGAAGAACGGGGCTGGATTTCCAGTGCCGTCAGCGAATCATCAACAATGCGCTCGAGGAATGGCAGCGAATGGCAGGAGCGGAACCGGTTCGGCGATCGAGCGGGCGGACTCGCGGCGAAGAATGCGCAATCAGCGGGAAGAAGCGGCAAAGAAAAAGCCTCCGCTCTTGAGGAGCGGAGGCCTTGTGCGTTGGCCCGGAGGCCGAGATCCCGCCCGAAGGCGAAAATCTTAGAAGTGGTAGTTGATGCCGACCTGACCCGAGTGCACGTTGAGCGTGCCGGTGGCCAGAGTGCCCAGACCGGTGAAGGTGTAGCTCTCACCGCCGAAGCTCTTGTAGAGGTATTCGCCCTTGAGCGACCACTGCGGAGCGAACATCCATTCTGCGCCGGCACCGACCGTCCAGCCGGAGTGGATCTTGCTGTCCGACAGGCTGATGCCAGGAGCCGACAGGGTGATGCGGTTGTCGGCCCAGGCGTAACCGCCGGTGACGTACAGCAGGGTCGGGCCGAAGGCGTAGCCGAGACGGCCACGAACGGTGCCCCAATCACGGATCTTCGAGTTGGCGGTCACGCCGAGCGCGGTCGCCGACGCGGAGATGTCAGCCCAAGCAGCGTCAGCCTCGAGGCCGAACACGACAGCGCCCTGCTGCCAGTTGTAGCCGATGGTGCCACCTGCGAAGCCACCCTTCATCGCGGCGAAGTCGGCGTCCTCGTTGGCATAGCCACCCATCGCACCGATGTAGAAACCGGTCCAGGTCATGACCGGCGCGAGAACCGGGGCCTTGGTGTAGGTCGGGCGCGCAGCGAGATCAGCGGCGGCAGCGGGAGCGGCCAGGGCGGCCAGGGCCACGGTCGCGAGCAGGATCTTCTTCATTCTTGTCTCCAGTTTAGTCCTTGAAGTCCGCGTCGCACCGAAAGTCTTACGCACGAAACAGACTCACCCGTTCAAGTTGACGATCATCCTATAGCCGGGTTCCTAGCGGATTGCCGTCACCCGGAAGCCACACTCGGGACGAAACCGGACATTTACGGGACGGTTCCCAAAACATAAGGCCACACAATGGCTTGGTTCCAGGTGTGACCGATGCGTCGGGGGTGTCGTACGGGCAACAAAAAAAGGCCGGCTTGCGCCGGCCTTTCAGAAAACACAACTTGATAACGGCCGATCAATACTTCGCGACGACCGGGCCGCCGAACCGGTAGTTCAACCGCGCCGTGAACAGGTCGACATCCTGCTTGATGTTGTCGGTCTGGGTGAAGACCGCGCCGCGGAACGGGACGTTCGTGTTGCCCATGAACAGGTGGTCGTACTCGAAGCCGACCGACCAGCCCGGCGAGAAGGCGTATTCGACGCCGGCGCCGACCGACGCGCCCCACTTGGTCACGGTCGTGGTGGCCAGCACGCTGTTGATCACGCCGGAAAAGATCTCGTACTTGGTGTCGGTGACGGCCGCGCCGCCCTTGGCGTAGAGCAGGACGTTGTCGAAGGAATAGCCGATCTGGCCGGTGAACAGGCCGAAGGCGTTGAGCTTGGTACGGTTGCGGTCGGGCGCAAACACCGGGCTGACGTTGTTGCCGGTGAGGTCAGCCCAGTTGCCCTGCGCCTCGAGCCCGAACACGACAGAGCCCATCTGCCAGCGATAGCCGAACTGGCCGCCGATCGTGCCGCCGGTGGCGTTGTGGCAGCCCTCGGCGGGGCCATTCACGAGCGTCCAGCAATTGCGGCTCGTGCCATAGCCGCCGTTGATGCCAAGGTAGAAGCCGCTCCAGTCGTTGATGGCGACCATCATCGGGGGCGCCTTCGTGTACGGGCGGGCAGCCATGTCGGCCGCCGAAGCGGACGTGGCGGTTGCGATGCCGACGAGGGCCGTCGTGATCACAAGCAACTTCTTCATCAAATTCTCCCCCGGGAGTTGGAATGACAAGCGATGGAAACGTTCATACACGGGGCGTCCCGGAGATGCTGTAACGCGTGCGCCACAACGATGAAAAAGCGTGATAAATCAAATATTTAACACAAAACGGCCGTTTCGGTGCCGAGCTCTGGACACGAAAAAGGCCGGCGTGGTCGCCGGCCTTTTCCAATCCCGTCGGATGAGACGTCTTCAGCGTCAGTAGCGCGTGACCGGAGCGCCGAATCGGTAGTTCACGCGGACCGTGGCCATGTCGATGTCCTGCTTGATGGTGTCGACGCGTGAGTTCACGGTTGCCGTGGCCGGGAAGCTGATGTCACGCGAGCCCATGAAGAGGTGGTCGTACTCGACCGCGACCGACCAGTTCGGCGCAAAGCCGAACTCGACGCCGGTGCCGACGGTGCCGCCCCAGCGGGTCTCGCTGGCGGAGTCCAGCAGCGTGCCGACGGGGAAGGGAGCGGCGGCGTTGGCGGTGCCGGTGTACTTGTTGTGCGTGACCGCCGCACCGCCCTTCACGTACCAGAGCACGTTGCCCCAGGCGTAGCCGACCTGGCCGGTGAACAGGCCGATGGCGTCGGTCTTGGTGGTGTTGGTGATTCCGGCTGCCAGTGCGGCCGTGCTGGCGTTCGATGATTTGAGATCGGTCCAGTTGCCCTGAGCTTCCAAGCCGAACACCCAGCTGGCGGCCTGCCAGCGGTAGCCGACCTGACCGCCGATCAGGCCGCTGCTCGCATTGTGGCAGCCCTCGGACTGCGTCGGAGCGACGGGCACGCCGCCGATGTTGTTCAGCGTCCAGCAATTGCGGCTCCAATCGGCGCCGCCGTTGACGCCGAGATAGAACCCGGCCCAGCTCGGCAGCGGCGTGACATAGGCCGGCGGCGGCGCCTTGCCATAGGGGCGCGCAGCAAAGTCGGCGGCCGATGCCGGGGCCAGCCCCAGCAATGCGACGCCCGCAGTCGTGATCAGAGTGGTCTTGTCCATGTGTCTCTCCCCAGTCCCAGAATGGCTGTCGCCGGATCCCTCCGATCCGGCCCGATTGTGGCCTGTCGCTGGTTGTAGGAGAGACTGATTTCTAAAAACTGAGACGGGCGGGCCGGGAAGGGCGAGATGTGTCGATCGTGCTTAAGCAGATGTAAATCACGCGGCGCCGACCAATCCGTGGTGGCAGGGAGTCATGCCTGTTCGTTTGTCGCCGGACTTCGAGCTTCGCGCCGAAGGCCACACCTGCGCGCCAAGGCAAATGCGCGCGCCCGAGCATCAATTGGAAGAGAGGACGAGATCGGTGATCCGGAGGTCAGTGCTTGGAGACGACCGGGCCGCCCCAGCGGTAGTTGACGCGGACCGTGGCCATGTCGACGTCCTGGCCGACCGTATCGGTCCGGGTCGCCGCACCGGCCGGAACGCCTGAGAAGTTCAGGGCCTTGTTGCCCATGAAGATGTGCTCGTACTCGGCGCCGACCGACCAGTTCTTGCCAAAGCCGACTTCGACACCGGTGCCCACCGTGGCGCCCCACCTCGTGGCGCTCGATTGGTCGAATGTCGCCCCAGTCGCGGTTGTGAGACCGTTGTACTTTTCGTTTGCGACCGCGGCGCCGCCCTTCACGTACCAGAGCACGTTGTTCCAGGCATAGCCGATCTGGCCAGTGAGCAGGCCGACGCCGTTGACCTTGGTCTGGTTGGTCACGGCCGGAGCCAGCTGGCTGGTGTTGCTGCCCTTGAGGTTGGCCCAGTTGCCCTGGCCTTCGACGCCGAACACCCAGCTGCCGGTCTGCCAGCGATAGCCGATCTGGCCGCCGGCCAGTGCACCGGCCGCATCATGGCAGCCTTCGGCATTGGTCGCCGCGACCCCGCCGAACGCCACATTGTTGGTCCAGCAGGTGCGTGCCGAGCCGCCACCGGCGTTCAGGCCGAGATAAAAGCCGCTCCAATCGTAGATCGTCGTGATCATCGCGGGCGCCTTGGTGAAGGTGCGCGCGGGCAAGTCGGCAGCGATGGCCGGCGCAATCCCCAGCGCCAGCGAAGTTGTCGCCCCCAGCAACAGCCTTCTCATCGCATTCCCCAAACCAAGTCCGACGCCCGCACGCACGCTCTCACCAACGCCCACCCGCGCCGTCTTGATAGACCCTTCCGTGGTAAAAAGCCGTCACCCAAACGACACAGCGGCCCAGCAAGTGCCGGTTTCGGCACGCAAAAAAAGGCCGGCGCGAGGCCGGCCTTTCGACATATTCGCGCTTCGCGTGCAATCAGTAGCGGGACACGCCCGGACCACCGAAGTGGTAGGAGATGCCAGCCTTGACGGTGTGGATGGTGTCGTTCCACTCCGAGCGGTTGGTCGCGACCGGCGAGTACTGGATCGAGCTCTTTCCGAAGTCGAGGTAGTTGTACTCGACCTTGGCCGACCAGTTCTGAGCGAACATGTACTCGGCACCGGCGCCGATCGTCCAACCCCAACGCCAGTCGTTGGTCACGAACGAGTTGCCGGGAACGCCATCGTAGCGGTGCTGCAGATCGCCGACGGCGGCACCGCCGCTGACGAAGAACAGCGCAGGACCGGCAGCCCAACCGAGCCGGCCCTTGATGTCGCCGAAGCCGCGCAGCTTGGTGAAGTAGGTGTCACCCACGCCGGCGTTGATCACGCCCGAGCGGCCGTCGATGTCAGCCCAGTGGTAGTCGCCTTCGAGACCGAACACGACGTTATTGACCTGCCAATTGTAGCCGATCACGCCACCGGCGAAGCCGCCGTTGATGTCATAGCGCTGCGTGCCGGCAAAGCCGACCGCGTTCGGCGCGCCGAAGAAGGTCTCATCGCTGCGGCCCCAGCCGCCACCGCCCTGCAGACCGAGATAGAAGCCGGCCCATGTCGGAAGCGGAGCCGGCGCCATCACCGGGGCCTTCGTGTACGGGCGGGCGGCGAGATCGGCGGCTCCCGCCGGCGTCAGCGCCCCCAAAACCATCAAGCTGACAGCTCCAAGAAAAATTCTTTTCATCCCAAGTCTCCCGCGTTGGGCGCCCCGACATTCGTCCCCGGAGGCGCACTTCTGTGAGGTGGCGCGACCGCCTTGGCGGCCTCAATCCATCCGCAAATATACGCGATTCAACCCTGGATACCGTCTCCCAAAAGCCACAGGCGGGGAGGATGTGAGGCGAGCTAACTTAATGAAAGTTAATCGCTTTTTCGTGATTGAGGGAACTTTTATCGGGTTCCATTTCGGGAACTTTGGGTTCCGTTGGGTTCCCTCGGGTTCCATGGAACTCGCCGCCTGGTTGTGGGCATAAGATTGCGAACAAAACTGGAACAATCGCGCCCAAAGTGCTATATGTGGATAAGCAGCGAGAAATCGGGTGGCTCGCGCGGCAACCGTATAGGGTCCGGCGCGAGAGGAAGGTTAGCCACCTTGTGCCGGACAGGCCGGTGGAGACGACCGGTCCGGTGATCTGAAAACCGCGGGAGAGTGTGATGGCGGGTAGCGTGAACAAGGTGATTCTGGTCGGCAATCTCGGGAAAGACCCGGAGATCCGGCGCACGCAGGACGGTCGGCCGATCGCCAATCTGAGCATCGCGACGTCGGAAACGTGGCGCGACAAAGGGACGGGCGAGCGCAAGGAGAAGACCGAGTGGCACCGCGTGGTGATCTTCAATGAAGGTCTCTGCAAGGTCGCCGAGCAGTATCTGAAGAAGGGCGCCAAGGTTTACATCGAGGGCGCGCTGCAGACCCGCAAATGGACCGATCAGAGCGGCGTCGAGAAGTATTCGACCGAGGTGGTTCTGCAGGGCTTCAACTCCACCCTGACGATGCTCGACGGCCGCGGCGGCGGGGGCGGCGGCAGCTTCTCCGACGACATGGGTGGCGGCGATTTCGGCAGCAGCGGACCGTCGATGGCGCCGCCGCGCCGCGCGGTCGCTTCGGCCGGCGGTGGCGGACGCAGCAACAGCGACATGGACGACGACATTCCGTTCTGAGGCGCACGCGTATTCATGGGCGACGTGAGACGGCTTCCGTCCCGTCCGGGACGGCAGCCGGAGTGATGTGACCCCCGCGCGCGATCACGCCAGGCCGATGTCCTGCTGGTCGTTGTGCGGGAGGCGCGAAACGGCGAGTCGCAGCGAAGAGCCGTGTTTGCTGGCGCGATCGGGAGCGACGTCAGCGCGGCCTTCGTGACGCCCGGCCGCTGGCCACCGGGGGTGATGGGGGTGATCATGAGCTTCGCACCGTTGCTCGACGCCGAGCCCGCCGTCGTTCTGCATGCCCTTGCGGCGATGACGGCATTCGCGCTGGGGGTGGTTCAGTTCGCCGCGCCGAAGGGCACCTTGCCGCATCGAACGATCGGCTGGATCTGGGTTGCCCTCATGGCCGCGGTGGCGGTCAGCTCGTTCTGGATTCACACCATCCGGCTGGTCGGTCCATTCAGCCCGATCCACCTGCTGTCGCTCTACACGCTGGCCATGCTGCCGCTCGCGATATGGGCCGCACACCGCCATCGGGTGGCGGCGCATCGCCGGGCCATGATCATGCTGTTTTCCGGCGCGCTGGTGATTGCCGGACTGTTCACGCTGCTGCCGGGACGGATCATGCACAGGGTGGTCTTCGGGGTCTAGCAACAGGGCTGCCGCCGCGTGCGCCTAGCGGCTGTGCCGTTCGGTTAAGTGACTGGAAAGGCGAGCAGAAAAAGCGCGCTTCGGATCGCCTTGGGGGTGGCCTGCGGCACGCTCCTGGGCTATATGATTCCAAGCGATTTTCGCGTGTCAGAACCGACCGGTATCCCCTTTGTCCGATAAAGAAGATGAGAAGCCCGGCGAGCCGGGCGGACCTTCCGACATTCGTCCCGTTTCCATCCTCGACGAGATGAAACGCTCCTACCTCGATTACGCGATGAGCGTGATCGTGTCGCGAGCGCTGCCCGATGCGCGCGACGGCCTGAAGCCCGTGCACCGGCGCATCCTGTACTCGATGTACGAGCAGGGGCACACGCCCGACAAGAAATACGTCAAGTCCGCGCGCGTGGTCGGTGACGTCATCGGTAAATACCATCCGCATGGCGACCAGTCGATCTACGACGCCATGGTGCGCATGGCGCAGGACTTCTCGATGCGGGTGCCGTTGATCGACGGCCAGGGCAATTTCGGCTCCGTCGATGGCGACCCGCCGGCGGCGTATCGATACACCGAAGCCAAGCTTGCCAAGTCGGCGATCCCGCTGCTCGACGACATCGACAAGGACACCGTCGACTTCCAGGCCAACTACGACAATTCCGACAAGGAACCGTCGGTTCTTCCGGCCAAGTTCCCGAACCTGCTCGTCAACGGCGCCGGCGGCATCGCGGTCGGCATGGCCACCAACATCCCGCCGCACAATCTCGGCGAGGTGATCGATGCCTGCATCGCGCTGATCGACAATCCTGCGCTCACGATCGATGATCTCATCAACATCATCCCGGGGCCGGATTTTCCAACCGGCGGCATCATCCTGGGCCGCGCCGGCATCCGCTCGGCCTATCAACTCGGCCGCGGCTCGATCATGATGCGCGGCAAGGTGACGATCGACACGATCCGTCGGGATCGCGAGGCGATCATCATCTCCGAGATTCCCTACCAGGTGAACAAGGCCACCATGGTCGAGCGCATCGCCGAGCTGGTGCGCGAGAAGAAGATCGAAGGCGTCTCCGACCTGCGCGACGAGAGCGACCGCGAGGGCTACCGCGTCGTCGTCGAGCTGAAGCGCGACGCCGTGCCGGACGTCGTGCTCAACCAGCTCTACAAGTTCACGCCGCTGCAAACGAGCTTCGCGGCCAACATGCTGGCACTGGACGGCGGCCGCCCGCAGACGATGACCTTGAAGGACCTGCTGACGATCTTCGTCGCGTTCCGCGAGCGTGTCGTCACGCGCAGGACCAAGTATCTGCTGAACAAGGCGCGTGACCGCGCCCACATCTTGGTCGGCCTCGCGGTGGCCGTGGCCAATATCGACGAGGTCATCCGGGTGATCAGGACCTCGCCCGATCCCGCGACCGCGCGCGAGGCGCTGATGTCGCGCGACTGGCCGGCGCGCGACGTCGAAGCCATCATCACGCTGATCGACGATCCGCGCCACCGCCTGGCCGAGGACGGTACGATCCGGCTGTCGTTCGAGCAGGCCAAGGCGATCCTCGACCTGCGTCTGCAGCGCCTGACCGCGCTCGGCCGCGAGGAGATTTCCGACGAGCTCGACAAGCTCAAGATCGAGATCAACGACTATCTCGACATCCTGCGCTCGCGGGCGCGGGTGCAGGGAATCATCAAGGACGAGCTGACCGCCATCAAGGCCGAGTTCGGCACCCCCCGCCGGACCCTGATCGCCGAGCAGGAAGGCGAGGTCGAGGACGAGGACCTGATCCAGCGCGAGGACATGGTCGTGACCGTGTCCCACGCCGGCTATACCAAGCGCGTGCCGCTGTCGGCCTATCGGGCGCAGCGCCGTGGCGGCAAGGGCCGCTCGGGCATGCAGACCCGCGAGGAGGATTTCGTCAGCCGGCTGTTCGTGGCCTCCACGCACACGCCGGTGCTGTTCTTCTCGTCGCGCGGCCAGGTCTACAAGGAGAAGGTGTGGCGGCTGCCGATGGCAGCTCCCAACGCGCGCGGCAAGGCGCTGATCAACATCCTGCCGCTGGAGCAGGGCGAGCGCATCACCACCATCATGCCGCTTCCGGAGGATGAATCCTCCTGGGCCAATCTCGATGTGATGTTCGCCACCACGGGCGGCAACGTCCGGCGCAACAAGCTGTCGGACTTCGTCGACGTCAGGCGCTCCGGCATCATCGCGATGAAGCTCGACGAGGGCGAGGAGATCGTCAACGTGCAGATCTGCACCGAGCGGGACGACGTGCTGCTCACGGCCTCCGGCGGCCAGTGCATCCGCTTCCCGGTCACCGACGTGCGCGTGTTCACGGGGCGCACCTCGATGGGCGTGCGCGGCATCGCGCTGGCCGAGGCCGACAAGGTGATCTCGCTGTCGATCCTGCGCCATGTCGAGACCACATCCGACGAGCGCACGGCGTATTTGAAGATGCGTCGTGCCATGGCAGGTGAGACGACGGCCGAGGAGCCGGTCGAGAGCGAAAGCGAGGAGGCGGCCGCCGGCTCCATCCAGCTGTCGCAGGAGCGCTACGTCGAGATGTCGGCGCAGGAGCAGGTGGTGCTGACCGTGTCCGTCAACGGCTACGGCAAGCGCACCTCGTCCTACGAGTACCGCACCACCGGCCGCGGCGGCAAAGGCATCGTCGCGATGTCGGTCAACAACCGGAACGGCAAGCTGGTCGCGTCATTCCCGGTCGAGGACGGCGACCAGATCATGCTCGTGACCGACAAGGGCCAGCTGATCCGTTGTCCGGTCGACGGCATCCGCATTGCCGGCCGTTCCACTCAGGGCGTCATCGTGTTCAACACCGCCGACGACGAGCACGTCGTCTCTGTCGAGCACATCGGTGAGGAGACGGAGAATGGCAATGGCGGGAATGGGACTGAGGGCGGCAATGGCGAATGAAGAGGCGAATGACGAATAGGGGAGGACGAATCGGATCTCACCTACTCGCTACTCGCTATCTTTCATTGCGTCCGATCGACACCGACGATGCGGGCCTCCCGGATCGTCGTCTTCGTTCCGGCGCTGCGCAGGCAGGAGGCTTCGAAGTTCGGCCAGGCCTGCTGCGAGCAGTCGCGGCCGATCGGGCGGAAGTCCAGGCGATCACCCTTGGCCAGCGGCTGCGGCACGCTGGCGTTCACCTCGGGAGCAAGACCGGGCACGACGGTGAGGGCGGCAGCCACGAGGCCGGCTGCGGCGACGGCAGAAAGCGCTTTGATCATGACGGTCCCCTGTGGTTGGGCCGTTCGGCCCGTCGTTCGTTAAGGATTTATTAACCGGCCCCGGTTTCGAGACGCTTTCGCGCCACGAACGATTTGGTTTCGTGCCACCGGCCGTCTGTTTCGTGGCCGAGGTTCCGAGGAAACAATCGCGGTAAGGGGCTGTAGTTCCGGCGGGCGTCGTCGCAGCGCAAAAAGGCTGCTGTGGCCGTCACAGCCGCGCTAGTCCGGGCGGCGGCGGCTTGCCCGCCTGTTCCGGGCGGTATAGGACGGGCGCATGCAACGCATTGCGCTCTATCCGGGCTCGTTCGATCCCGTCACCAACGGCCATCTCGACGTGGTCCGGCAGGCCGTTCACCTCTGCGACAAGCTTATCGTCGCGGTCGGGGTGCATCACGGCAAGAAGCCGCTGTTCTCGACCGAGGAGCGGCTGGCAATGGCTCACGAGGTGTTCGGCCCAATCGCGGCCGCCGCCGGCTGTGCCTTCGATGCTTCGACCTATGACAATCTGACGGTCACGGCCGCTGCGAAGGCCGGTGCGATCATGATGATCCGCGGCCTGCGCGACGGCACCGATCTCGACTACGAGATGCAATTGGCGGGCATGAACCAGACCATGGCACCGGCGATCCAGACGGTGTTCGTGCCAGCGTCCGTGCCGGTCCGCCCGATTACCGCCAGCCTCGTGCGGCAGATCGCTGCGATGGGTGGCGAGATCTCGCATTTCGTCCCGTCGTCGGTGGTGGCTCCCCTGAAAGCCAAGTTTGCCTGACGTTCCGGAGTCCGGCAGCTCCCTGTGCCGGACGGCCTTCTCGAGCGTTTCCTCTCATCCTGATTTCGGAGTTGCCATGATCCGCGCTCTCGCCTTCGTCTTCGCTCTCGTGTTCGCGCTGCCCGCGCTGGCGCAATCGCTGCCCGCCGGACTCGACAAGCAGAATGCGCTGGTCATCGACACCACCAAGGGCCGCATCGTTATCAAGCTGCGCACGGACCTGGCGCCGCAGCACGCCGAACGGCTGAAGACGCTGGCGCGCGAAGGCTTCTACAACAACGTGCCGTTCCATCGCGTCATGGACGGCTTCATGGCGCAGACCGGCGACGGCCAGAACTTCAACGGCACCGGCGGCTCGAAATATCCGAACCTGAAGCAGGAGTTTTCCCAGACGCCGTTCAAGCGCGGCACCGTCGGCATGGCGCGACGCGGCGACAGCGTCGATTCCGCCAACTCGCAGTTCTTCATCTGCTTCGGCGATGCCTCCTTCCTCAACGGCCAGTACACCGTGATCGGCGAGGTCGTGCAGGGCATGGACGTGGTCGACAAGCTGAAGAAAGCGCCTCCGGGCTCGGCAGGCGGCGCCGTCACCGACCCGGACAAGATGGTCAAGGTCCAGGTCGCCTCCGATATCAAGTAGGCTCGAAGGGCGGGGGCACCCGGACTCACGTCCGGGTTCCCTAGGCCTTAAGGAACCTTTTGCCACGCATCGCCCGTTGCATCGACAGGACGGGCGGCTTCAGCTTTAAGCGCGTTGGGTCTAATCTGGACCCGCATCGCCCGGGCCCCGTTGTGCTCGGAGGGCCGTCAGGAGGGTGGCGGCCGCACATGAGAAGGCGCCGCGACATTTCAGACCCCGAACTGTCCGTTGTCCTGCCCCTCATCAATTCCAACCAGAACCGAGAGACCAGCATGGCTGTGACCGAAAATACCTTGATCCTCGAGACCACCCAGGGCCCCGTCACCATCGAGATGCGTCCCGATCTCGCCCCCGGCCATGTCGCGCGCATCAAGGAGCTTGTCCGCGAGGGCTTCTATGACGGCATCGTCTTCCACCGCGTGATCGACGGCTTCATGGCCCAGACCGGCTGCCCGCAGGGCACCGGCACCGGCGGCTCCGGCAAGAAGCTGAAGGCCGAGTTCAACGCCGAGCCGCACGTCCGCGGCACCGCCTCGATGGCCCGCGCCGCCAACCCGGATTCCGGCGACAGCCAGTTCTTCATCTGCTTCGACGACGCCCGCTTCCTGGACAAGCAGTACACGGTCTGGGGCAAGGTCACCGACGGCATGGAGAACGTCGACAAGATCAAGCGCGGCGAGCCGGTCCAGAATCCCGACAAGATCGTCAAGGCCTACATGGCCGCCGACGCCGCGTAAACTTCGAGACGCTCTCCATGAACCCGCCTCTCGGCGTGTTCATGGTCTCATGTGCAGCGCCGGCTACGGCGCTCAACCCTCATGGTGAGGAGCGTGCGCAGCACGCGTCTCGAACCATGAGGCCACAGTCGGGCCTCATCCTTCGAGACGCGTGCTACGCACGCTCCTCAGGATGAGGGGCCGATGGTCGTTCCAGAACGACGATGCGCACCGACCTGTTCGATTTCCATCTCCCCCCCGAGAACATCGCGCTCCGCCCGGCGAACCCGCGCGAATCCGCGCGCATGCTCGTGGTGCAGGGCGACGGCGTGCTGCGCGACCGCACCGTCGGCGATCTGCCGGACTGGCTCGAGCCCGGCGACCAACTCGTCGTCAACGACACCAAGGTGATCGCGGCCCAGCTTTCCGGCCGCCGCATCAGCCGCGAGACCGAGGCGAAGATCGAGGCGACCTTGATCAAACGGCTCGACGGCTCGCGCTGGCAGGCGCTGGTGCGGCCCGCCAAGAAGCTCGCGCCGGGGGATACGATCCGGTTCGGCAACGAGGGCAAGGTCTGCCTGCTCGGCCATCTCGATGCCCTCGTCGAGGCCAAGGGCGAGGAGGGCGAGGTGACGCTCTCCTTCGTATTTCACGGGCCGGCGCTCGACCAGGCGATCGCCGATCTCGGCCGCCCGCCGCTGCCGCCCTACATCGCCGGCAAGCGCCCCGCCGATGAGCAGGACGCCGCCGACTATCAGACGATGTTCGCGGCCAGGGAGGGCGCCGTGGCTGCGCCCACGGCCGGGCTGCATTTCACGCCGACGCTGGAGCGGCGCCTGCGCGAGCGCGGTGTCGGGCTGCAGCGCGTGACGCTGCATGTCGGGGCCGGCACGTTTCTTCCGGTGAAGGTCGAGGACACCGAAGGCCACCGCATGCATGCGGAGTGGGGAAGCCTCACGCCGGACACCGCCGCTGCGCTGAACGATGCCCGCGCCCAAGGCGGCCGCATCGTCGCCGTCGGCACCACGTCGCTGCGGCTTCTCGAGAGCGCGGCGCAGCCCGACGGCACCATCGCGCCGTTCGAGGCGGAGACCGCGATCTTCATCACGCCCGGCTATCGCTTCCGCGCGGTCGACATCCTGATGACCAACTTCCATCTGCCGCGCTCGACCCTCTTCATGCTGGTCTCGGCCTTCGCCGGGTTGGAGACGATGCAGGCGGCGTACAAACATGCGATCGAGAGCGGCTACCGCTTCTATTCGTATGGCGATGCGTGTTTGTTGTTCCGGCAACCGGACGAGCGGATCGTCGAGCCGTAGCATCCATCGGCCCGTCATTCCGGGGCATCGCGCAGCGATGAGCCCGGAATCCATATCCACGAGCGGGCGTTGTCTTGAAGACTAGCGCCACATCAATCTCGCGTCCTATGACCGCCTGTGGCTATGGATTCCGGGCTCGCGCTCTCGCGCGCCCCGGAATGACGCGAGGAGAGAGGCGCATTGATGCTCGTGTGAGTCGATCTGCCAACGCACCCTCCGCCGTCATTCCCCGCGAAGGCGGGGAATCCAGTACGCCGCGGCGGCTCGGCTGATCACAGGTGCCGGTGAGTACTGGATCACCCGCTTTCGCGGGTGATGACAGTTTGGGGGCGCGCGCGTGCACGCCTTACGCCATCGCCCGTTCCGGCAGCAGCTCGGCGATCTGCACCGCATTCAGCGCCGCGCCCTTCAGCAACTGGTCGGCGGCGACGAACATCGCGATCGAATGGCCGGACGGATCCGACAGGTCCTTCCTGATGCGCCCCACCAGCACGTCGTCCTGGCCGGAGGCGTCGACCGGCATCGGGAAGTAGTTCTTGGCGCGATCGTCGACCACGCGCACGCCCGGCGCGGTGGCGAGGATGCGGCGGACTTCGTCTTCCGTGATCGGCTTCTCGCACTCGAAGGTGATCGCCTCGCAATGCGCGCGCAGCACCGGCACGCGGACGCAGGTGACGCCGATCGCGATGCCCTCGTCCTCGAAGATCTTGCGGGTCTCCTTGATGACCTTGGTCTCTTCGTCGTTGTAGCCGGTGTCGGGATCGATCGCGGTGTTGTGGCTGAACAGGTTGAAGGCGAACGGATGCGGCATCACCTTGGGTGCATAGACCTGGCCGTTGAGGTTCGCGCGGGTCGACTGCACCAGCTCGTCCATCGCCGCCGCACCGGCGCCGCTGGCGGCCTGATAGGTCGAGATGATCACGCGCTTGATGCGATTCTGCTGGTGGATCGGCCACAGCGGCACCAGGGCGGTGATCGCCGCGCAGTTCGGATTGGCGATGATGCCCTTGTGGTCGCGGATACGGCGGGCGTTGATCTCGGGGATCACCAGGGGCACGTTCGGGTCCATGCGGAACGCCGAGGAATTGTCGACCACGACGGCGCCGGAGCGGACCGCGATCGGAGCGAACGTCTTGGAGATGCCGCTGCCGGCCGAGAACAGCGCGATGTCCACGCCCTCGAAGGAGCGCTCATTGAGCTCCTCGATCACGATGGTCTGGCCGCGGAAGCTCACGGTCTGGCCGGCCGAGCGGGCGCTCGCCAGCGCCTTCAGCTTGCCGACGCGGACATTGCGGCGGTCGAGCGTAGCGATGAACTCGGCGCCGACGGCGCCGGTAACGCCGACGATGGCAATGGTGGGATCTCGGGTAGAATCTTGGGGCACGTCTTCAAGTCTCCGGTTGAAATCTGGGCAATAAAAAAGCCCCGGACCTTCATCAGGCGGGGCTTCGGTTCGAAGATGGTCGCTGGTCGAGTTCGACTACGCGCGCACGCCTCCCGAGGCCCTCGTGGGCTTGGTGGTTTTCGTCGTGCGTTTGGTCGAGGTCGACATGATCAGGGACCATAGGGAGTGGCGGAACCGCCGTCAACGGCCGAAACAGGCGAAAACATCGCCATCGCGGTTGAATCGGGGGCCGTCCTGACGCAATAAGCCGGCCATGAGCTCCTCGGCTAGCGACCTTCCCAACCATTTCGAACTGCTCGGCAATGACGGCGCGGCCCGCACCGGCCGGCTGACGACGCCGCATGGCGTGGTGCGCACCCCGGCCTTCATGCCGGTCGGCACTGCCGGGGCCATGAAGGGCATCCACTGGCGCGACGTCCGCGAGGCCGGCGCCGACATCGTGCTCGGCAACACCTATCACCTGATGCTGCGGCCCACGGCGGAGCGCATCGCCGCGCTCGGCGGCCTGCAGCGCTTCACCGGCTGGGGCGGGCCGATGCTGACGGATTCCGGCGGCTTCCAGGTGATGTCGCTGTCGGGCCTGCGCAAGGTGACCGAGCAGGCGGTGACGTTCCGCTCGCACATCGACGGCGCGAAGATCGAGCTGTCACCGGAGCGCGCCATCGAGGTGCAGCGCCTGCTCAACTCCGACATCGCGATGCAGCTCGACGAATGCGTGCGGCTGCCGGCCGAGCCTGACGACATCGAGCGCGCGATGCGGCTGTCGCTGCGCTGGGCCGAGCGCTGCCGCCGGGCCTTCGAGAGCGCGCCCGCCGGCTACATGCTGTTCGGCATCGTGCAGGGCGGCGACGTGCCGGCTTTGCGGGTTGCCAGCGCGGAGGCGCTCGCCGAGATCGGCTTTCATGGCTATGCGATCGGCGGCCTTGCGGTGGGCGAGCCGCAGGCCGTCATGCTGGAGATGATCGAGGCCACCGTGCCGGTGCTACCCGGCGACCGGCCGCGTTATCTGATGGGCGTCGGAACGCCCGATGATCTCCTGGAATCGGTGAAGCGCGGCATCGACATGTTCGACTGCGTGCTGCCGACCCGCAACGGCCGCCATGGCGTTGCCTACACGCGCCTTGGTCCGGTGAATCTGCGCAATGCGCGTCATGCCGACGACCCGCGCCCGCTGGATGAAGAGAGCCCGTGGCCGCCGACGCGCAGCTATTCCAGGGCCTATCTGCATCACCTGATCAAGGCCGGGGAGGCGCTCGGCGCGACGCTGCTGTCGGAGATCAACATCGCCTATTTCCAGCAGCTGATGGCCGGGATGCGCGAGGCAATCGCACAGGGGCGCTTCACGGAATTCTACGAGCGCACCAAGGCGGATTGGGCGCGCGGCGACATTCCCGCACGCGCCGGCTGACGGCTCCCTCACGGGGCCCGCTCAGTACGCCTCTTGGCATCAGATGGGCTGGATGGACCTGGCAGACCGCCGCCTCGGGGACTCATCACGGCGTGACGGCTGGGGCGTCACGCCATGGAACGCTTTGGCCGCGATGCCGTTCAGTTGCAGACGAAGCGGCTCTTCACGGAATGCTTGGTGACGAAGCCGTAGCCGCAGGTGTCGCAGGTCCAGAGATAGCTGATCGCATTGTCGGCCAGGTACGCCGATGCCTCCGCAGCTATCATGGAGTCGGCGCAGACCGGACAGGTCGGTAGATCACAGCCGCGCGGATCCGGACGGGGGGATGCGGTCGACATGAGATCAGCGAGTGCTGACATAGGGACCTCCTGGGCGATCTCTTTGTTGGTGATCTCTGCTTGAACGACGTCAATTTCGAACGGTGCAATTTCGAACGAGTCTGTTTCCGACGAGTCCAACTTTCGCGGATATCGAGTCCGTCACACAAAGAGTTTGTCTGGATGGTCTGTTCTTATGTGGTCTGTTCGTAGGCGGTTCATTCTACGGCGGCGATGTCGATCGCTGGGAACATCCTGCTTGTATCATTCCGAAGATGACATTTTGCTGATGCCCGCTCGGGCCGCGATCGACGCCGAACCGTGAATCTCCGTCCGAACATACACTGGGTGTGTTGACCTTGTCGCAACACAAATGCGTTGGTTTTTCGCAATTTAGCGACGACTTGTTGTGCGCCGCGGTCATCTTGCGATCGCGCAAACGTGCTTGCGCAGCGCAACAGGCTCGCTGAAGATGGCGAGGACCATGGTCAACGTCGCGCCGGAAGCGCGCAAAGGAGTGATTTGATGGAGTCGTCAGCTGCGACACAGCGTCCCGGACGCGGACGCGTATTTGATTCAATTGTCGAGGCGTTCGGCAACACGCCGATTGTGCGACTGCGAAAACTACCGGAGCAGCACGGCGTGAAGGCGACCATTCTCGCCAAGCTGGAATACTTCAATCCTGCGGCAAGCGTGAAGGATCGCATCGGTGTGGGCATGATCCTGGCGATGGAGCAGGCCGGGGTGCTGAAGCCGGATACCGTGCTGATCGAGCCGACCTCCGGCAATACCGGCATTGCGCTCGCCTTCGTGGCGGCGGCGCGCGGCTACAAGCTGAAGCTGGTGATGCCCGAGTCGATGTCGGTCGAACGGCGCAAGATGCTCGCCTTCCTCGGCGCGGAGATCGTGCTCACGCCGGCGTCGCAGGGCATGAAGGGCGCGATCGCGACCGCCGAGGAGCTGCTGCGAACCACACCGAACTCGGTGATGCCGCAGCAGTTCAAGAACCTCGCCAATCCCGACATCCATCGCCGTACCACGGCTGAGGAGATCTGGAACGACACCGCCGGCAATATCGACGTGTTCGTCGCCGGCGTCGGGACCGGCGGCACGATCACAGGCGTCGGTCAGGTGCTGAAATCACGCAAGCCTGGTCTCAAGGTGGTGGCGGTAGAGCCGGAGGAGAGCCCGGTGCTGTCGGGCGGCCAGCACTCGCCGCACAAGATCCAGGGCATCGGCGCGGGCTTCGTGCCCGATATTCTCGACCGCTCGGTCATCGATGAGATCGTCAAGATCAACAGCACGACCGCGATCGAGACCTCGCGGGCGCTGGCGCGCAACGAGGGCATCCCCGGCGGCATCTCGTCGGGCGCTGCGATCGCGGCGGCGATCGAGCTCGGCAAGCGGCCGGAGAACGCCGGCAAGACGATCCTGGCGATCGTACCGTCGTTCTCCGAGCGCTATCTGTCCACGGCGCTGTTCGAGGGGATCTGATCATGGCCGACCAGCCGCGGCGTCCACGGACCCTGGCCGACGCCCGCACCGAGGCCGAGGCCGCGTTCAAGAAGGTGACCACCAAGCCGGTGGAGGCGCCGCCGAAGAAGGCGGCGGTCCCCGGTGTCCGCGAGCAGGTGACTTTGCGGATCGACCAGGACGTGCTCGAGCACTTTCAGTCCGAAGGGCCGGGGTGGCAGGAGCGAATGAATGCGGCCTTGCGCAAGGCCGCCGGGCTCTGAGCGAGATTGAAGCGAGGAAGCGGCGGACGTGTCTCCGCCGCTTCAGGGGCTGCGCGGGACATCGCTACTGGCGTGCTCTCTCGGCGGCGCTCTCTCGGCAGCGCCTGTTTTGGCAGCGACTGTCTTGCTGATTCGTCTGGGCCGACCGCTCAGCGCCGGAACGCGCCGCCGAGCATGCCGCCCATCACGCCGCCAATGAAGGCCGCGCCGGCATCCGGGCCGCCGCCGCGGTGATAGCCGCCGCCACCGCCGCCGCTGCGCTGGGCCCGGCGCGCCGGACGTTCTTCATCAGTCGCGCTGGCCGTTGCAGCGGCCGGGACGATCTCGGCGAGCAGGGCCTTGTGCTGCAGCTTCGTGAGATAGCCGCTCGACGGATAGCCGCGCGCGGCCTGCCAGCGCTTGAGCACCGCGCGCGTCGGCTCGTCGAACTTGCCGGTGGCCTTGGTGTCGAAGCCGAGACCCGTGAGGCGGCGCTGCACGTCGCGGCGCAGGCCCTTGTCGAGGCCGATCTGATCCTCGGTGACCTGCGTGCCCTGCTCGGTGAACGTGGCGGGGTCGATGCCGGTGGTCAGGTTGCGCGTGGTGGTCGAGGAGGGAGCATTCTCCAGTGAGGCCACCCGCGCCAGCGCCAGCGACCTGAACTGACCGTTCGGATAGTTGGTCAGATAGGCTTTCAGCTCCTCGGCCTTGTTGGTGTCCTTTACCGAGCGCCAGAATTCCAGCTCGACGTCGTTCGCCGGCTGCAGGGTGGTGACGGCCGCCGGGACAGTGCCGGCCGCAGCGACGCTGCCGGCCGCGGGATTGAGATAGACGGCGCCGATCAGGTTGGTATGACCCCAGGGCAGCTGGCCCTTGGCGGTCTCCTCGTTCACCTGGGCGCGGACCTGGGTCATCGCCTGCTGGATCTCGAGGCCCGGCTGGGTGATGTGTGCGATCAGGGCGCGGGTGAACGGGCTGTTGGTGCCGGCCTCGCCGTCGAGCGCGGTCTGGCCCGGGCCGGTGGCGAACGCGATCAGGGTGCCTTCGCCGGACTTCATCTCGGCAAGGCCGGTCTGCACCGAGACGCTGCGCGTCGACGCAGCGGACCTGATCTTGGCGACGAACGGGTTGTCGCGGCAGGCATCGAGGAACACCAGCTTGACCTTGGCATCGCCCAGCGTCTGGTCGAGCGTGACGTCGACATTGATCGCGGCGCCCAGCTTGGCGTCCATCTCGGACTTGATGTCGGCATCGACGGGTAGCAGGTAGTTTGTGCCGGAGATCGCGATGCCATGGCCGGCATAGTAGAACAGGGCGACGTCGGCGCCCTGGCTGCGGCGGCCGAACTCGAGCAGCTTCTCGGTCATCTGCTCGCGATTCAGATTGGTGCCCTCGACGACGTCGAAGCCGACATTGCGCAAGGTGACCGCCATGGCCTTGGCATCGACCGGCGGATTGGGCAGCTGGGCCACGTTCTTGTACGCGCCGTTGCCGACCACGAAGGCGACGCGCCGGTCGGCCCGGGCGGCGTCGACGCCGAGCGCTGACACGACGAGCGACAACACCACCGCCGCTATGAGGCTGATCCCCCGCATCTGAAATCCCCCAGGCCAAAGCATGATGGACGACTGAAATCCGCCGTCATGTCTACACCAAAAAGCCGTGATTTGCCCAAGCCAAATCGATGGTTGCAGCGCAGGTGGTCGCGCCCACGAGACAGCAAAAAGCCCGTGCCGATCACGGCACGGGCTCGCCCATGTCAGGGATGCTGCAGCTTACCGGCGCAGGGCACTGCCGAGCACGCCGCCCATCATGCCGCCGATGAAGGCGGCTCCGGCAGCGTTGCCCGCGTTATCCTGCGGCGGCGGGTTGCGATAGACCGGCGCACCCTGGGGCGGCGGGCCGCCGGCGGCAACATTGCCGGCCGGCTTGGCGCGGCGGGGCTTGGCCTCGTCACCGACCGCGGCAGTCGCGGGCGCCGGCTGCGGCTCGGCGAGCAAAGCCTTGTGCTGCAGCTTGGTCAGGAAGCCGGTCGAGGGGTAGCCGCGCGCGGCCTGCCAGCGCTTCATCACGCCACGGGTCTCGTCGTCGAACACGCCGGTCATCTTGGTATCGAAGCCGAGACCGGTCAGGCGGCGCTGCACGTCGCGACGCTTGGTCTTGTCGAGGCCGATCTGATCCTCGCTGACCTGGGTGCCTTCCTCGGTGAAGGTCGCGGGGTCCACGCCCTTGGCGACGTTGCGGGTCGCGGTGTTGATGGCGCCGCTCTCGATCGAGGCGATACGCGCCATCGCCAGCGATTTGAACTGTCCGTTCGGATAGGTCGAGAGGTAGGCGTTGAGCTCCTCGGGCTTGTTGGAGTCCTTCACCGAGCGCCAGAACTCGAGCTCGGCCTCGGCAGCGGTCGGGCTCGCTGCGGCAGCAACCGGCGTGGTTCCGGCCGTGGCGGCCGTCGCAGCAGGTGCTGCGGCCGGATTGAGATAGACCGCGCCGATCAGGTTGGTGTGGCCCCAGGGCAGCTGGCCCTTGCTGGTCTCCTCGTTGACCTGCGCGCGTACCGAGGTCATGGCCTGCTGGATCTCGACGCCGGGCTGAGCGATGTGCGAGATCAGCGCGCGCGTGAACGGGCTGTTGCCGCCGGCGTCTCCGTCGAGCGCCGTCTGGCCGGGCCCCGTCGCGAACGCGATCAGCGTGCCTTCGCCCGATTTCATCTCGGCGAGACCCGTCTGCACCGACACGCTGCGCGTCGGTGAGTTCGACTTGATCTTGGCTGCGAACGGATTGTCACGGCAGGCGTCGAGGAACACCAGCTTGACCTTGGCATCGCCCATGGTCTGGTCGAGCGTCACGTCGATGTTGATCGCCGAGCCGAGCTTGACGTCCATCTCCGATTTCAGGTCGGCATCGACCGGCAGCAGATAGTTGGTGCCGGCGATCGCGATACCGTGGCCGGCGTAATAGAACACCGCAATGTCGGCGCCCTGCGCCTTGCGACCGAAGTCGAGCAGCTTCTCGGTCATCCTGTCGCGTGTGAGGTTGGTGCCTTCGACGACGTCGAAGCCGACATTGCGCAGGGTGGCCGCCATGGCCTTGGCGTCGACCGGCGGGTTTGGCAATTGAGCCACGCTCTTGTAGGCGCCGTTGCCGACGACGAAGGCGACGCGACGGTCCGCCTTGGCGGCCCCGGCCGTCAGCGCCATGCAGAGCAGCGACAAGGTGATGGTGAGAAAGCGCATCAGGAGATCCCCTAACGATCCAGCGAAGCGATCACTGCAGCATTTGTCGCCGTTCGAGCCGAAAAGTCTTGTTCCCAAACAAAAAATCTCGCTTTCGCCACAAAGCAGATCGCGAGTGTTGCGCGCAGCCAACGCCGAACACGTGTATCTCACCGGTTCCGTGAGAGACATCACAGACATTCAGCCGTGCACGACGCTGAATACCTTGGATCAGCTTTGCGTCGGGGTGTTGACCGGCACGGGTTGAGGCTGCGGTGGCCGGAGGTTCAACAGGTTCCCGGCCAGAATCAGCGCGGCGCCCAGCACCGTGAAACCGTCCAGGCGCTCCGAATACACCAGCCAGCCGACCGTCGCCGTCAGCGGCACGCGCAGGAAGTCCATCGGTATCACGATCGTGGCGTCGGCGTAGAGCATCGCGCGCGCCATGCAGAAGTGCGAGAAGGTACCGCAGAGCGCGACCAGGACGATCCATCCCCAGCCGGTCGCCGATGGCCAGCTCCACCATACCAGCGTGGGAATGAGGCCGGCAACCGACTGCACCGCCAGCATCCAGAAGATGATCGACACGGTCGGCTCGGTGCGGGTCAGGAACTTGACCAGCGCGATCGAGATGCCGAAGCCGACGGCGGCGGCCAGCGCAATCAGCTGGCCCGGATTGATCGCACCGGTATCGGGGCGCACGATCACCACCACGCCGACCAGTCCGAGCACGATCGCCGCCAGCTTGAACAGGGTGATCCGCTCGCCGAGGAAGGTCGCGGCGAGCAGGGCGGTCCAGATCGGCATGGTGAATTCGATCGCGACGACCTGACCGATCGGGATCAGCGTGAGTGCGAAGAACCAACCGAGCTGCGCGCCATAGTGGATCAGGTTGCGCGCGGCATGTTGCTTCAGCCGCGTCGTGCGCAGCGTTGCAAAGCCGCCGCTGAGGGCGATGACGGGCGACAGCATCACCAGGCCGATGAGGCAGCGCAGCTCCATCAGCTCGAAGACGTTGAGCTCGCGCATGGCTTCGCGCCCGGCCACCGCCATCACCAGCATGAGGCTGAGCCAGCCGGTCATCCACAGCGCGGCCATCAGTTTCGAAGCGGGACGATGCATGAGGCCGAATGGGGGGCGGGCAACACAGGCGAGAGCGGCTGTATCACCTCGCGTGCAGAGCAATGCAAATGAAATCAACGGTGCAGTGCATCAACGCCGCCGTGGAAGGCCGCGGACGATGCGCCGAGAAAAACATGGAGTGTGACGGCGTTTCGTCCTAAAGCGACCGCCGCGAAACAGCAAGGGCAGCTTTCACACATGACCGACCGTGCCGCCTCAGCCGACTTCCTGACCGCCTTCGCCACCGGCTGGCCGGAGCGCGAGCCTCACCTCATGGTGCTTTCGCTGACCACCCAAAAGGGTGTGCAGGATTTTGCCATGACCCGCGAGCAGGCGCTGCTGGTCGCCAAGACCATCAAGCGAACCGCAGCCCAACTGGCTCCGGCTCCGAGCGGCGGTCCGGTCCCCGGCGTCAAGCGCGCTTGAGCGCCGTCACCGCGACAGGGAGATGTTGGCTGCGCGGAACTGGCTGTCGGCGCGGATCGACACCGATTGCCGGTTGCCTCGGGTCGCCAGCGCGATGTTGGCGTTGAAGCCGGCCGTGGTTGCGACGAGCTGGAAGTTGCCGTTGCCGCCGCGTCCCTGCAGCACCCCGCTGATGCCGCGGCTGGTCTCGGTCCAGCTGCCTGAAATGGTGCCGCCTTCGGCAATGACGTCGGCCTGCAGACCGAATTTGTAGGCGTCGCTCGCACAGGTCAGGACCAGGTTCATCCTTGGTCCGGACACGCTGTAGCTTGCCCGGCAGCGGATGCGCTCGGTCGACCCGTCCTCGAGGGCAACGGTGCCGCTGCCGCCCCAGGTTCCGGCCATGCCGGTGAAGGGACCGGGATCGGCCCGCCCGGACGACGCTGTCAGGAGCGTCGACATCAAAACGGCGGCTACCGCGAGCCGCCGCCTGGACACGTTCAGACCGGGCCGGTCATTACATGCGGGATGCCTGCCAGCGTCCGCTGCAAGGAATCCCTGCCGACGCGCCGTTCCATTTTCCCGAGCCGGAATTGCCGTTGAGCTGACCATTCGCGAATGCGCCATTGATGGAGACCTTAACCAGGCCTTCGCGCCCAATCGAACCCGTGACATTGGCGCCGGCCGCAGAAACCTTACCGTCTGCGACGATCAGGGTCGAGCTAGCCGTAGGCTCGCAGCTGCCGCTGCTGGTGACGATGGTGACTTGCCACTGGCCGTCATAGGGCGACTGGGCGAAAGCCGGCGCGGCTGCGGTGCCGGCCAGGATCGACGCGGCGAATGCCATTCCAATGCGGTCGAGACGCATGAATCGTTGTCCCTCAATGTCTTTGATGACGAACCTTATTTGGAGAAATTGTGACGAAAGTTTGCCGCAATGCCGAAACTGGATTTTATCGAGCCGTTTCAGCCTGTTAAGGATTAATGCGGAACCCGCTCTTCAACCAACGGGGCGGCATTGTGGGCAAACTGCGCCTTCGCGCACAGCATGAGCAGACCGGGGCCACAGCCTTGCGTTGACTGCACGGTTGTTCGCAGCGACGGTTCGGAGCAGGGCGCATGCCGGCTCTCGGCCGCATGGATGGGCTTGCAGCGACCGACGCGGTTTGTCGCTCAATGCGGGACGATGCTCGGAGCCTTGGTGGCGAACTGCTCGTCCTGCGGCTTGGCGGGAATCGTGCCGGTCGCCTTGGCTGATTCGACGACATCACCGAGCAGCTTGAGGCCGAGCGGCGCCAGCGCGCGCTCCCACAATTCTCGGGCCGTCTCCCCCTTGCGGACGAAGCACCAATCCTGGGCGGCGATGGCGCCCGCGTCCATGCGCTCGGCCAAGTGATAGATGGTGCCGCCTGCGACCGGATCGCCTTCCTTGATCGTCCACTCCACGGCGGCGATACCCCGATGCCGCGGCAGCAGCGAGGGATGGTAGCCGATGCCGCCGAGCCTGGCGGCGGCGACCGCCTCCTGCGTGACGCGGGCGTGGCTGTGCGCCGTGACGATCAGATCCGTGCCGGGGGCGATCTCGCCGGCCGGAACCACCTTCGGATCGGCCTGGACCACGACCTCGATCCCGGCCGCGCGTGCCGCCGCCGCAAGCCGGTCCTCGCCATCGTGCACGACCACGCGCGCGATCTCGATTCCTCTCTCGCGCAACATGTTCAGCGTGGCGACACCGAAATGGCGGGAGCCGACGAGGGTGATACGCATGATCAGGGATCTTCCACGGTTGGGGCGGGCGGACGAAATCGGGTCAAACCAAGCCTTGGCGTCCAGGTCAAGCGCCGGCTGATCGTTCCTCACAACCCGGGGCGGCCCCGAATCGCCGCCAGAATGCGCGCCCGAGCGGGTTTCGCGCTCGCAAGACAGCAGATCTCGCCTTCGATGTCGGCGGCAGTTCGGCGAAAGGATCCCGACCGGCCGCGGCTGGTCGGCGGAAGTTCCTTGGCCGGTCGCGATGGCGCACCTGTTTCGGTTGCCGGTCGATCGCGTTGATGTCGGGCCGTGACATCTCGCGCCCTCAACTCGCCGGGGCCGCTCGAACTAATGAGCCGAACTACCAGTCTCATCTCTCGCGCGGATCAATCGCGGGCGCCGTAGTGCGATCTGACCGGTCTGCGAACGCAACTCGCGTGAACCTGAGCTGTGGAGATGGGCGCAACTTTCGATTGTGTAATTAGCTGTCCCACGTGCGTAGTAAAACTGACGCCTTGGCATATGACGAATATAATTTCTTAAAGCCGATCGCGCACAATGTGCATGCCGCTCCGCCGCGCGGCCGGATAGCCGGGTGCCGCGCCTGTCACCGATCCCTGGGCAACAGCACCCGGTTATTTGCCGGCGGTCAGGTCGCTTCCGCCGGCTGCGGCGGGACCTCGATCCCGAGCGCCTCGCACAATGGCCCGAGATGCTTCTCGTAGCGCCGCCAGCTTCCGATCGAGCGGCGGTAGATCGGCTCGCGCACCTGCATCAGGCTGGCGGTGCGCACCGTGCGCTCGGTGCGATGGAAGTCGAGGCAGGCATCCTCCCAGTCGAGGCCGCAATGGTCGAGCACGCGGCGTGAGACGCCTTCGAGATCATCGACCAGATCCTCATACTGGACGTCCATCAGGATGCCGGGCGGCAGCACCTTGTGCCAATGCTCCATCACGCCCTCATAGCCGCGGTAGTACTGGCCGAGCTCGGTGAGGTCGTAGGCGAAGGGCTGGGCTCCGGTGAACAGCAGCTGATAGCAGGACACGCAATTGTCGAGCGGGTCGCGCCTGGTATTGATGATCCTGGCGCGCGGGAACGCGGCGTGGATCAGTCCGACGAACAGGAAATTCAGCGGCATTTTGTCGACGATGCGCTCGGCCGTGGGCGCCAGGGGCCGCACGCGGGTCGTGTAGTCCTGTCCGAGCCTGGTCATCTCCTCGGGCGGCAGCAGCGCAACCAGATCGGGATAGGCGGGAACGAGCTTCTGCCGGCTGGCGGATTCTCCGACCAGTTCCTTGAACGTCTCGAGCTCGCCCGCGCCAAAGACCTTGGAATGGCTGGCCAGCACCTGCTCCATCAGTGTCGTTCCGGAGCGCGGCATGCCGACGATGAAGATGGGAGCCCAGGACTCGTCGCCTTGGCCTGCCACCGAGCGGAAGAACTCCGGCGTGAAACGGCTGGCGACGTTGCGCATCATGCCGAGCCGCTGCTCATGGTCGTAGTCCATGCTCTTGCGCTTGAGCGTATTGGCCTTGTGCAGATGCGAGAAGGATCCGTCGTAGTCCTTCAGATCGGACAGCGCCTTGCCCATCGCGAAATGCGCGGCGATCTGCTTCTCCTGGTCGAGCTGATCGGCGCGTTCGAGCAGCCGCTGCAGGCTCGGCAGCCGGCTGTCGTCCGGCTTGAACTTCGACATGTTCGCGAGATTGAGGTGGATCGACGCGTCGTCCGGAGCCAGCCCCAGCGCCTTCTGGAAGGCTGCGGTCGCCTCCTCGAAACGGCCGAGCGCCTGATAGGCGACGCCGAGATTGTTGTAGGAGCCGAAGCGCTCCGGCTTGATCTTGATGGCCAGGAGGTTCTGTTCGATCGATTCCTCGAGCCTGTTGAGCTCGAGATAGGCATTGCCGAGGTTGCCGTAGGCGTCGGCATAGTCCGGCCGGCTCGCAATCGCCCGCTTGTAGTGCTCGATGGCGCGTTCGCGGTGGCCCTGGCGCAGCAGCACGTTGGCGATGTTATTGTGGGTCTCGGCGTGCTCCGGGCTGAAGTCGAGGACCTTCAAGTAGCAGCGTGCCGCCTCGATGTCCTTGCCGGCCGTATACAGCAGATTGCCGAGCGCGAAATGCGCGTCGAGATGCTGCGGCTTGTTGTCGATCGCCCGCCTGAGGAGAGCTATCGCCTCGTCGATCAGCCCCTGGTTCTGCCGGACCATCGCGAAGGCGTAGAGGATGCCGGGATGGCTCGGCGCCAGCGCGAGCGCGGCCTCGTAATGCTGCACTGCGATCTCATAGCGGCCTGCCGAGGCCTCGACGGCGCCGATGCTGCCACGGGCCTCGGCGGATTTGTCGTTCACCGCCACCGCGCGTTCGAAGTAGTCCTTGGCCTCATCGAGCCGGTTGGCCGTGGTCGAGATCATTCCGAGGCCGACGAGGGCGTCGAAATTGGTCGGCTGGCCGGCCAGGATGAGCTTGAAGATCTGCTCGGCATCGCCGAATTCGCCGCGGCTCTGCAGCTTCTTGGCGACGGCGACCACGCCGTCGGCCAGCGTCTGAAGCGACGCCAGCCGCGTGGCGTCGAACGGGCGCGAGTCCGTCGTCGGCGTGACCACCGGTGGGGCGACGTTGGCGGGCTGCGGCTGCCTCATGCCGGCGATGGCCTCGGCAATCGTCGGCCGCAGCGCCTCGGTGCCGAGCGCATCGAGTAGCGGCTTCAGCCGGTCGCCATACATCCGCCAGCGGCCGACCGAGCCGGAGAACAGCGGCTTGCGGACCTGGACCAAGCTTGCGGTGTTCACCGGACGCCCGTTCTCGTGAAACGCCAGGCAGGCGTCATCCCAGTCGAGCCCGCAATGCGCGACGATCTTGCGGGCATGTGCGTCGAAGTCGCGCACCATGTCCTCGTAGGTCACCTCGAGCATGACGCCCTCCGGCAGCACCGCGCGCCAATGGCTCATTAGCGCATCGTAGGCCCGGTAGTAGCGGCCGAGCTCGCCGAGGTCGTAGGCGAAGGGCTGCGGCTCGGCGAACAGCTGGGTGTAGCAGGACAGGCAGGTGTCGATCGGATTGCGCTTGACGTGAATGATGTGTGCATTCGGCAGCGCCAGATGGATGAGCCCTGCGAACAGGAAGTTCGACGGCATCTTGTCGACGACGCGCCGGCTGCCGGCCGGCAGGCTCGTGAACCGCTCCTGATAGGCGCGTGCGAGGCTCGCGATATCGGCATCGGACAGTTTGGCGAGCATCTCCGGGTAGTCGCCGCGGGCACGGTCGGTGAACAGCCCGGCAGCCGCTGCGAAGTAGTTGACCTCGCCTGCGCCATGCACGGCCGGATGGCTGGCCAGGAGCTGCTCGACCAGGCTGGTTCCTGAACGCGGCATGCCGATCACGAAGACGGGCGCGTCCGACGGATCGCCGTGACCGGCACGCGCCTGCAGCATGGCCTTGGAGAATACCGCGCGAACGCGCTCGATCTGGCGCAGCGCCTGGTTCTCGTCATAGTTGATGCGGCGGCGCTCGAGGCTGTTGCCGGCGTTGAGATGCAGCAGCGACCGTTCACCGTCCTTGACGTCGGCATAGGCGCGCCCCAACGTGAAATGCAGGGCGATGCGAGCGTCCTCGGTGAGTGTCTCTGCGCTTGCGGCCAGCTCCTGCAGCGGCGCCCAGCGGGCATCGTCGACCGCGAACGGCTTGACCACGCTGTAATTGAGGTGAGTGCCGATGCTGCGCGGGTTGACTGCCAGGGCAGATTCATAGGCGCGTCCCGCTTCATCGAGCCGGCCCACGATCGTCAGGACGCCGGCGAGATGGTTCATGGTCGTCGTGTCGCGGGGATCGTGCGCAAGAGCGGCCTGATACCCGGCGATCGCCTCGTCATATCGCTGCACGTTCCGCAGCGAGTCGGCGCGATTGCGGTGGGCGATGGCGTAGTCGGGCCGCAGCCGCAGCGCCTCGTCGTAGTGGGAGAGGGCCTCTTCGTGCCGGCCCGACGATTCCAGCGCATTGGCGAGATTGTTATGCGCTTCCGGGAAGTCCGGCCGCTCGGTGACGGCGCGCTCGTAGTGGAAGATCGCGCCCGGCCAGCTCTTCATGTCGAGATGGATATTGCCGAGATTATAGTGCGCCTCGGCGAGATGAGGACTCAATGCGAGCGCCTGCTGCAGGCTACGAATGGCGGCGCTCGTTTCGCCCATCGCCTGATGACAGCCGCCGAGATTGAGCAGCACCGTCGGCACGTTGGGCTCGATGGCGAGCGCGCGAGTATAGTGCGCGATCGCTTCGGAATGGCGGCCGAGCTGCCGGCAGGCATCACCGAGGCTGCTGGCTGCTGCGGCAAATTGCGGCCTCGCCGCAAGCGCCGCCTCATGATGCGAGATCGCCCTCTCGAACTGGCCGAGCCGTTGCAGGGCGAGGCCGAGCGCCTGGTGGAGATCCGGGTTCGTGCCGTCGATGGCAAGCGCGGCTTCGAGGTGCCGGACGGCTGCTGCGGGATCTCCGAGGCCGTACAGTGCGCCGCCCAGCAGCAGGCGGGGTTCGATCGAGGACTCATCGAGCGCGGCGGCACGCGCGAAATGCGATGTCGCCTTGGCCAGATCGCCCAGGCCGGCGAACGCCTTTCCGAGCATCACGTGCAGGTCTGCCGAGTCGCCGGCGGTGTCGGCGGCTCGGTCCAGCAGGGTTCGTGCCTCCTGCGCGTCACCGAGTTGCAGGCGGACGGTCGCAAGGCTGCACAGGGTGCGGAAATGCTTGGGCTGAAGAGCAAGCACCTTGCGATAGGCCTCCTCGGCAACCTGCAGAGCGCGACCATCGATCGGGGACGGCAGTGGTGCGCCGGAGTTGATCGATGCGGAGACGAGTCGGGGACGGAAGGCGAGTGCTGGCTCGTTCATGATCACAACTTACTGATTGTTCGACGGAAGCAGTTGTCGTGGCGGAATGAAGCGAAACGGAGGCTTGGTGGGGCGTCGGTCCCGATCGGTCGGAGCTCTTTCGCGATCACGTGACGCCTGGAGTTGCGAGGGTCTTTCGCGCAATCGCCGGCTCCCGCCGGGAAACAACGAAGCCGGCGCAGACCGAAGGGTCTGCACCGGCTTTGATTGCTCGTGGTGTTGGAGCGTCAGCCCCACATATGATGCATCGCGTGGTGATGCGACATGTCGGGAAGCGTGGTGGCCGCGGCTGCCGTGCCCGCCGCTGCAGCAGCAGCCGTGCCTGCCGTCGCCGCGGTCGCCGTGTGGTGGCTGTTGTGGCAGTGGTGGTGATGCGTCGTGTTGGTGTTCGTTCCGCCCCCGGTGGTCGGGGCCGGTGTGGTGGGTGCCGGCGTCGTCGGGGCAGGGGTGGTTGGGGCAGGGGTGGTCGGGGCGGGTGTCGTCGGCGCCGGCGTGGTCGGGGCGGCGGCCGCTCCGCCGGTGCCGTTGGCGATGTTCGGATTGGCGCCGGCGGGCATACCGGTGCCCTGGGCGATGCCATTGACCGCAGTCGCCGTCACGAAGCTCGTCGCTGACGTCACGTAGTCCGAGCCGCCGATCGCGATGTTGTTGCCCGCAATGTCTCCGGCATTGCCGATGTAGTTCGCGGCCGCAGCCTTCAACATCGCCTGATCCGTCGCCAGGGCCGCGCCCGTGTCGCCGTTCATGATTCCCATCAGCGCCTTCGTGGCCATGGTGGTGTCGGACTGCAGCGCTCCGGCGACGAGCTCGTCGTCGAACCGTCCCTTGAACACCGCCCCCTGCGCCATATCGAAGGCGGCGCCGAAGTTCTGATAGTTCGTGATCTGGTCGATCAGGGCCTGCGATGCCGTCATCGTTCCGTTGGCGACCGCAACCAGCTTCGCACCAAGCGTGTTACCCTCGGCGAGGAAGTTGGCCCAGAAATTGGTCTGCGCCTGATTGTCCTGGAACCTCGTGACGGTTCCGGTCAGGCCGCCCGGCATTTCGGAGAACCCGCCAATGTGACCGGGCGCGCCGGTGCCGCCCGCCGCCTTGTTGAGCGCCTCGTCGTTCTGAAACACGTCGATCATGTCGACGATATTGTCGGCCGAGCCGCGCAGCGCCGTCGGATTGGCCATCGTCTCGGCGACATTGTAGTTGTTCAGCTGCAGGTTGGCCTGGCTGAGGATCGTCATCAGGTGAAGCGTCGTCGTCTGCGCGGCGACAGACGTCTCACCGGCTTCAATCGCGGCGAGCTTCGCCGGGTCATTCAGGATGTTTTGCAGACCCTGCGTGATGGCCGTGAAGTCAGCCTGGATCTGGTTGATGTTGTTGGCGCTCATGCCGCCCAGCGAGAGGTCGGCGACGGCATTGAACACCGTTCCGATGGCGGTCAGGTCGCCCGTTGCGGCTGCAGCAAGATTGGTGGCGCTGTCGTTGCCGGCAGGAAGAGTCTGGAACGCCACGTCCATGGCACCCGTGTTGGCCAGGAAGGGAACGTTGTTGAGCGCGGCAGAAAGATGTGCGTCACCCTGGATCTGCGACAGGATCTGCATCTGCACGTTGTGAAGGGTCTGGTCGGCCTCGGCGAGTGTCGCTGGATTGGCCGTGAGCGGCGCCGTGTTGATCAGTGTCGTGATCTCGTTCGACACTTGCGTAAGCACCGCGGTGTCGGTGGCGTTGAGCGTGAACGACTGGCCGCCAACCGTGACCTGCCCGGGATTGGCCAGCATCGCGTTGATGTCATTCTGCACGGCATGCAAATCGGTGGTGTAGCTGCCGAGGAACGGGTTGGAGTTGCCGCTGTTCTGCGGCGTTGAGAACAGGCCGGCCGAAATACGGACCGCGTCGTTGAACACGACGCCGGCCTGTACGAGGTCGGTCGACAGATTGAGCGCCGAGGCGCGAACCAGCAGGTTGGACGTGCCATTCGCCAGCGCCGTCGGGTTGAAGGTATTGGCTGCCATCAGATCATCTCCCCAAGTTTCAACCCGGCGTCTGCTGCTTGGCGGTTCGGCAGCACGCGGGCGTTGATCGGGCTGCGATGTCTCGTTCACCCCTTCGCGGAGCGGGCGAAATGTCGCAGCCTCAGAGCACCTGGGAATTATTTGCTCCAATGGGGCCAAAAGAAGCGCCGCAGAGTCCCCAAATATGATGTTGTTCGGGCACGCGCTCAGTGTCGCAGGCGCGTCACGGCAACGCTTGGAAACATTCTAACTCCTTGATTTCCGTCGTGGCATCTCTGCAACGTTCTCATCGGGCGACGCTTCGACGCACCGTCCAGACAAGAAGTTGCCCCGATCTTGCGACTGTCGTCCCGGCTCTCCTTAGAAAAGTTCCAACGTGACGTGCGCACTCAGCGCGGAATGGAACATGCATCTTCGCGAATCTTGCGGGCTCCCTCGGACGCCTGTGGGTCGAACTTCCTCTGTGCGTTGGCGCTCGCTTTCCACCGGGAGCACCAGCGAGTGACAGGCTCGATCTGGTGCTTCCAGGGATGTCGTCGCCGCTTGCGGGTGCGGTTGATCCATCCGGCTGCGTCAGGCCCACATGTGATGCATCGCGTGGAGATGCGACATGTCGGGACCGACAGCTGCGGCCTGGCTCGTATGCGTGGCCTGGCTGAGGTGGTCGTGATGGTGATGATGATCGCCGTGGTGCGCGTTGTTGCTGCCGTTGTTTGCCGTGGTGGTGCCCGTCGATGTGCCGCCGGTCTGTCCCGCAGTTGCGCCGGTAGACGTGCCTCCGTTCGCTGCCGTTCCACCGGCAGCGCCGCCCGCCGCGGTCGTTCCTGCCGCCGCCGTGCCCCCGGTGCCGTTGGCGAGGTTCGGTGTGGCCGTGACCGGGATCGTGCCGTGCGCGGTACCCTTGATCGAGGTCGCTGCCGAGACCGTCGTTGCGGTCCCCACATAGGTGCCGCCATTGACGGGGATGTTGTTGCCTGACACGTCCATCGCGTCGGCCGCGAAGCCCTGGCCGGCCGCGGCGAGCATCGCCTTGTCAGCGGCGAGCGCAGCGCCCGTATCGCCGTTGAGGATGCCTTGCAGGCCCTTCACCGCAGCGGACGTATCGGCCTCCAGCGTGCCGCTGAGCAGCTCGTTGTCGAAGCGGCCCTGGAACACGGCGCCCTGCGCGGCGTCGAAATTGGCACCGAACTGCTGATAGTTCTGGATCTGCGTGATCAGCGCCGCGCTGGCCTGCGCCCCGCCGGTCGAGATCTTCTGCAGGGTCGCGTTGATGGTGTTGGCCTCGGCCAGGAACGCCGCCCAGAAGTTCGTCTGCGCCTGATTGTCCTGGAACTTGGTGACCGTGCCGGTCAATCCACCCGGATCCTCGGCGAAGCCGCCGGCATGGCCGGCATTGCCGTTGCCGCCTGCCGCCATGTTCAGGTTGGCGTCGCCCTGGATGATGTCGATGCTGTCGAGCAGGTTGTCGGCGGTGCCGCGCAGCGCCGCCTGATTGCCTGTGGTGGAGGCCTGATCATACTTCGTCAGCTGCAGGTTGACCTGCCCGAGCACGGTCTGCAGATGGATCGTGGTCAGCGCGGCTGCGTTCGCGGTCTCACCGGCCTCAATCTGCGCAAGCTGCGTCTTGTTGTTGAGGATCGCCGTGAGGCCCTGAGACACGGCCGTGAAGTCGGCGTTGATCTCCTGCAGATGCGCCGTGTCGATTCCGCCGGAGGCGAGCTCGACCGCCTTGTTGAACACCAGACCGACGTCCTTCAGGCTGTTGCCCGCAGTCGCCGCCGCGAGACTGGCGGGATCGTCGGCGCCGGCTGGCGATGTCTGGAAGGCGATGTCCTGCCCGCCGGTGTTGGCGAGGAAGGGCACGTTGTTCAAGGCGTTCGCCAGATGCGCGTCGTTGTGGATCTCACCGAGGATCTCCTGCTGGAGGGCGTGGATCGTCTGGCTGGCCGCGGCCTGCGTGGTCGCGTTGGCGAACTGGCCAGCGGCCTGCAGCAGCGTGCCCAGCTGTGCCTCGACATTGGTGAGGACCGCGGTGTCGGTCGCATTCAACGCGAAGGTCTGTCCGCCGAGCGTGACCTGGCCGGGATTGGCCAGCATCGCCGCGATGTCGGTCTGCACCGCCGTGATGTCGGCCTGGTAGCTGCTGAGGAAGGCCGGCGAGTTGCCGCTGCCCGCGAGGCTGAACAGGCCGAGCGAGGCGCGGACCGCGTCGTTGAACACGACGCCAGCCTGGACCAGGTCGGTCGAATGCTGAATGGCCGTCGCGCGCGTCAGCAGATTCGACGTGCCGTTGGCGAGCGCGGTCGGACTGAAATTGACGGGCGTCGTGTGCATTCCGCCCGTGCCGGTCCCGCCGCCGGTCGATGGCGGCGTGGTGGTCGTTCCGCCGGTCCCGTTGGCGATGTTGGGAGTTGCTGTCACAGGGATCGTGCCCTGCGCGAGGCCGTGGACCGATGTTGCCGTCGATACCGTCGTCGCCGAGCCGACATAGGTCGCGCCGCCGATCGCGATGTTGTTGCCGGACACGTCCATGGCGTCAGCCGCAAAGCCCTGGCCGGCCGCGGCGAGCATCGCCTTGTCGGCAGCCAGCGCCGCGCCGGTGTCGCCGTTGAGAATGCCCTGCAAGCCCTTCACTGCAGCCGCCGAGTCGGCTTCCAGCGTGCCGCTGAGCAGCTCATTGTCGAAGCGTCCGCGAAAGACGTTGCCCTGGGCCGCGTCGAAATTGGCACCGAACTGCTGATAGTTCTGAATCTGCGTGAGGAAAGCCGCGCTGGCCTGCGCGCCGCCGGTCGAAATCTTCTGGAGCGTGGCGTTGATCGTGTTGGCCTCGGCCAGGAATGCGGCCCAGAAATTGGTCTGCGCCTGATTGTCCTGAAACTTGGTGACGGTGCCGGTCAATCCGCCCGGATCCTCGGCGAAGCCGCCGGCATGGCCCGGCATGCCGTTGCCCCCGGCGGCCATGTTGAGATTGGCATCGCCCTGGATGATGTCGATGCTGTCGAGCAGATTGTCGGCCGTGCCGCGCAGCGCCGCCTGATTGCCGGTCGTCTCGGCCTTGGCATACTGATTGAGCTCGAGGTTGATCTGTCCGAGCACGGTCTGCAGATGAATCGTGGTCAGCGCAGCCGCGTTGGCCGTCTCGCCATTTTCGATCTGCGCGAGCTGGGTCTTGTTGTTCAGGATGTTGGTCAGGCCCTGCGAGATCGCGGTCAGGTCGGTCGTGACCTCCTGCAGGTTGCCGGTGTGGATTCCGCCGGACGCCAGTTCGACCACCTTGTTGAAAACGAGGCCCACGTCCTTGAGCGTGTTGCCTGCCGTCGCGGCGGCCAGGGTCGCCGCATCGTCGGCGCCGGCCGGCGAATTCTGGAAGGCGACGTCCTGGCCGCCGGTGTTGGCGAGGAAGTTCACCTTGTTCAGCGCGCCGGAGAGATGCGCGTCGCCATTGATCTCCTGCAGGATCTCTTGCTGGACCGCGTGCAGCGTCTGGTCTGCCGCGGAGATCGTGGCGGCGTTCGTGGTCTGCTGGGCGGCCGTGAGCAATGTCGAGATCTGAGCCTGCACGTTGGTGAGAACGGCGGTGTCGGTGGCGTTCAGCGTGAAGGCTTGGCCGCCGAGCGTCACCTGTCCAGCATTGGCAAGCATCGCCGCGATGTCGTTCTGCACCGCGTGCAGGTCGGTCGTATAGCTGCCCAGGAATGGATTGGAGTTGCCACTGCCGGCCTGCGTGAACAGGCCGAGTGATGCGCGAACCGCATCGTTGAACACCACACCGGCCTGGACGAGGTCGGTCGACATGTTGAGCGCTGAGGCGCGCACCAGCAGGTTCGACGTTCCGTTGGCCAGCGCCGTCGGATTGAAGGTGTTATTCGCCATGGATCATCTCTCCAAATTCATCCGACGCCCGATGGCCCCGATACGAGACTGGCTGGACGATACGGTCGGCATCGTCGTTGCTGAGGCCGTGTGCCGCGCGGCGTCATGGGCGCGAGGCATGCGCCGTTATGTCGCACTGTGCTATTTGGTCGCAGCAATCGGGCCAAAAGAGGCGTGTGGCCGTCCGCAAATCTGGTGATGTTGTGGCAAGGCACGTGTGTTGTCGTGCAGCCCGGACCAGCCGCCAAGTCCTTGAAGCATTGGGTCAAGGGCAAATGCTGGGTGCGTCAATCTGACGCCTTTTGCATCTTCCAGTCAAGATGTCGCCTGTATCTTGCCGGCGATGCCCCGGTTGCGAAGCCGTCAGGAAAGCGAGTGCGGCAGCGGCCGTCGCGTCGCGCTCACGTCCTGTTCGGCGTGAAGCCTGTTCGACGCGAAAGCGCGTTGCCTGTGCGACCGCACGAGCAGGTGGGGATGATGTCTATCGACGATACGATGCCGTCACGATGCCGTCTCACGACGGCGTGGGGGTCTTCCGCTGCGCCAACAAAGCGGTCCGGATCTTCTGCAGCAGGGTATTGTAGAGCTGATTCCAGGCCGGATCCTGCCCGTTCGAGTCGAGCCCGCGCTTGGTCAGGCCGAGGCTGACCCGGTAGACGGTCAGCGCGCCATCGATGTTGCCGAGAGGAACGAAGGCATCGCCCAGGCTCTGGTAGGACGTGGCGAGCGACTGCTGCAGTGACGAATCGTCTGGAGCGGTGTTGGCGAGTTGGGTGACCAGCGCCGCGTTGGAGCGGCGATGCTCGAAAGCTTCGGCATGGCGGCCCTGGGCCGCGAGCACGTCTGCGAGCAGCGCGTGGCACCAGGCGAGATCGCGCTGAAAGCCGAGATGGCCGCGATGGGCGGCGGTCAGCTTCTGGATGATGGCGAGGCCGGCGGAATAGGCGGCATATGCACCCGGAAGATTTCGCTGAACGAACAGCACGGCGCCGATCCGGTTCAACGCGACCGAGAGGTTGCGCTGAAAGCCGCCATTGTCCGGTTCGGCCTGGGTCAGGTGCCTGACGATGTCGATGCTCTGCCGGTAGTTCTGCATCGCGCTGATCAGATCGCCGGCCGTTGCGCTGCGGTCACCTTCTGCGATCTGAGCGGCGGCCTGGTCCAACAGCCGTCCTGCGGCGACCGTCACGCCAATTGCAAGGCCGCCACGGACAACGTCACCGCGCGGCCGAGCCAACAGCGCCGCGAGCGCGATCGGCTCGTCACCGCCGGCTGAAGCCGCCTGAGAGCCTGCTGCAAAAGCCGGATCGTCCGGCCGGGCCGGCGCGGCCTGCTGAGCGGCCGAGGCTTGCGGGCGCGTTTGCTGGCTCAATCCTTGTCCGAAGCCGGGGATGCTGCGCAAGATCGCCTCGACGTGCTCGGCCTTGATCAGGCGGGTGCATTCGAACTGCCGCGGCGTGCCCTTCCATCGCGGGCACCAGAGCGCGTCTTCATGATCGAAGCGATGACGCGCGTCATTCCAGCAGCTGTTGCAGGCGTGACGGTTGATGATGCGATAGGGCGTCGCGAATTCGTTGGAAGGATCGGTGAAGCCGCTGATCAGCACGACCGGCGTGCCGACGGCCCAGGCGAGCCACGACAGGCCGGAGGAGAGACCGATGAAGCACGCAGCGTGCCTCATCCAGCGGGCGCGCTCCGTAAGCGGACGGTCACCGGTCTGATCCTCAGCCTCCTCGGGAATTCGGGTCCGGTAGGCGCCACGACTGCTTTCCGCTTTCTGGTCAATGCAGATGACGCGGTAGCCGGCGGTCCTGAGGAAGGCGACGATGCTGTCCCAGCCATCCGGATTGTTCCAGTGCTTGCATTGAGTCGTCGCTTGTACCGCGATGCAGACATAGGGCTCCGCGATCGGACGGCTGTCCTCGCTGAGCGCGACGCGCGGCGGCCGTTCGGTGGGATCGACGCCGAGAATATGGGCTGCGACGCGATGCAGGCCGACCTCGCGGAAGTCGCAGGGATGATAGACCAGGTCGGCATCGTCGAAGAACAGGCCGACGGAGTAGGTGGCGTAATAGCGTTCCGCCTGGATCATTTCGTGGGTGACGAAGGTGATGTCAGGGTAGGCGCTGCGGAACAGCGGGATCAGCGCCTCGCCCATCGCGCAAGTGAGACGGCACTGATGCAGCGCCTTGAACTTCACTGCATAGCTCATCCAGCCGATGACGTCGCCGATCGTGCCGACGGGAAACTGGATCAGGACGTCGCGCCCGCTGGCGTCGTAGTCATGGCGCAGCAGAAGCTCGTCCTCCGACCAGACCTCGAGCCTGAACGGGATGAAATAGCGCTTGCTGCTGTTGACGTGCCCCGAACGCAGATCGATGTCGAACAGGACGTTGGCGGTTTCGAGATCGCTCAGACGGACGCGCCAGGCCGGCCCGTTGTCGGGCAGCATGACGCGGCAGCCGTCGTTGAAATCGAATCGAAGTCCCTGCGGCCCCTCTTGGGTCGGCACCATCGATGGCGGCGGCAGCCGAGGTCGGTCCAGGCGACCGGCCGCGTCTGTTCGTACGCCCGGTCGGGCGCCGGCTGACGGCATCGCAATTGTCGGCACCATCGTCGGATCCGAGGTGCGGGGAAAATTTGCAACGTTCATTTTGACTGGCTGACGCGGTCTGCAGGCCTCGAGGGAGGTCGCGGACCGCGGCTGTTCGGCCTTATTACTCCACGAAAGCGCGGCGCCACTGATCGAGAACCGGCTTCATCAGATAGCTGAGCATCGTCCGGCTGCCGGTCTGGACATAGACTTCGGCCTGCATGCCGGGCATCAGATTCACGCTGCCGAGCCGCTTCCGTTCCTCGTCCGATAGGGTGATTCTGACCGTGTAGAAGGTGGAGCCCGTTCGCGGGTCGTTGGTGATGTCAGGCGACACGAACGAGACCTGGCCGCTCAGCTGCGGTGTGGTGCGTTGGTTGAAGGCATTGAAGTGCACCATCGCATCCTGTCCGGTGTGGACGTGATCGATATCCTTGGGCTGCACGTGCCCCTCGACCTGCAGCTCGTCGGAGTCCGGAACCAGCTCCATGATCGTCTCGCCCGGCTTGATCACGCCGCCGATGGTGTGAACGGCGAGCTGATGGATGGTGCCGGAGTTCGGTGCGCGCATCTCGATGCGGTCCAGCTGGTCGCGCGCGGCCACGCCCTTCTCGACCAGATCGCCTTCCTTGGCCTGCGCCTCGCTGAGATCCTTGACCACCTCGCTGCGGAAATCCTGGTCGATCTTGACCGTCTGCAGCTCGGCTTCGCTGATCTTTGACCTGGTCTCGGCGACGCTCGACACGAGCTGGCCGCGCTCGCCATCGATCCGGGCGGCTTCGCGCTGCAGCGTCGTCAATCGCGTCAGCGGAACGAGGCGCTTGTCATAGAGATCCTGCACGCCGGCGAGCTCGCCCTTGATCAGGTCGATCTGCTTGCCCTTCGAATCGAGCTGGGCTTCCATACCGCTGATCTCGTTGTTGAGCTGGACGATGCGCCCCTGCAGCAACTCCTTCTGGCTCCTGCGCGTGACCGCACGGGCCTTGAACAGCGCGTTCTCCGAGGCGATCACCGCACGAACGTGAGGATCGTCCGGGCGCGACGTCAGCGTGGTCGGGTAGTCCGGCTGATCGAGACCGTCGCGTTCGGCGGAGAGGCGGGCAATCTTGGCACGCTGCTCGTTCAGCTGCTTGGTGATCGACTGCAATTGGGCCTGGCTCTGAGTCGCGTCGAGCCGCACGAGCAGATCGCCGGCAGCCACGCGCTTGCCATTGTCGACCTTGATCTCCGCGACGATGCCGCCGGTGGGATGCTGGATCGCCTTTACGTTGGATTGCACCACGAGATTGCCGGGCACCACGATCGCGCCGGCCAGCGGAACCAGGGTGAGCCAGCCTCCGCCGAGGACCCCCGCGACGAGCAGCACACGCAGGCCGAGCCGCAATTCGTTCTCGAACATGCGGCCGACACGCGGAACGAGTGATTCGTCCGAGCCGTCGTCGAGATCCGCCGCCGTTCCCTGCGTGGCGATGAAGGTCATGCCGGTCGTCAAGGCCGTGCCGGCGGTGCCGACGAGGCGGCGGACGCCGGTTTGCGGAACGGCAGGCGCATGTGCGAGACGGGCAGGCAGATTCTGCTGTCCCATCGCGCGCTGAGCACCGCCGAAGTCGCTCTCGCGCCGCGCATCCCTGAGATCGACGAGGGCGGCGGAATTGTTGTTGCCCGGCATCCGCGCGGGCGCATGGCGTGGCGGCGGTGACAACTCCGGCCCGTAGCCGCGCGTCGGTACCGGCTGCTGCCAGTCCATCTCGCGGATGCCTTCACCCCGGCGCGCCCTCGGCGCTTGGCCGCCGAGACCGAATAGCGACAACGACGCACCGATGGCGCGGCCCATCGTGCTGCCTTTCTTCTTGCGCGGCTTGGGCCTGACTTGCGATGGCGGCGGACGCCGACGCTTCTTGCCGTCGCGCGAGCCGCGGCGCTGCCGCGGGTCTTCGTCCGAGCCGTCGTCGAACGCGCCTTGCAGCCGTTGCAGCTCGAGGATCAGAGCGTCGCCCTGCGGACCGACGGCGCGGGTCTTGGGTCGCACATAGTCTTCGTCGTCAAAGGGCCTGAAGTCGTTGATGTGTTTCATGGATCAAGCGCTTTCTGCTGGGGCGGCGCGACGAAGCGTTCGGGCGTTTGGATTTGGCGCTGCGACCGGGGCGGCAACCCTGGGGGCAGCGGTGGCGTGCGTGACCGCTGGTCCAGCAGGGGCCTTGGCACCGGCGACGCGCGCAAAGATTTCCTGACAGGGACCGAATGCGATCGCCTTGCCCTCGAAGAGCACCAGCGCCATGTTGAGCGCATTCAGAGCGCTCGGGCGATGCGAGATGACGATGACGATGCTCTGGTTCTGCTGTCGCATGATCTGAATGGCGCGGCTGAGCGCATTCTCGCCGTCGGTGTCCAGATTCGCATTCGGCTCGTCGAGGACGATCAGGAACGGATCGCCATACACCGCGCGGGCAAGACCGACGCGCTGGCGCTGACCGGCCGATAGCGACATGCCGCCCTGGCCGATTCGCGTCGAATAGCCTTCCGGCAGCCGCAGGATGATGTCGTGCACGCCGGCGATCTGTGCCGCCTTCAGAATGGCATCCGAGCTCGCATTCTCGTCGAAGCGGCAGATATTGTCGGCAATGCTGCCGTCGAACAGGGCGACGTCCTGCGGCAGATAGCCGATGTGGCGACCGAGATCCTCGTTGCTCCACTGGTCCAGCGCGGCACCATCAAGCCGGACCGTTCCCTGCACAGCCGGCCAGATGCCGACAAGCGCCTTCGACAGCGAGGTCTTCCCGGAGGCGCTCGCCCCGAGCAGCGCGAGGCCCGTGCCCGCCTTGATGGAGAACGACACGTTGTGAACGATCGGGCGATCCGTGCCCGGTGCTGCAACGGTCAGCTCCTGGACGGCCAGTTCGCGGAACGGTCGTGGCAGCGCCACCGGCGGCGCTTCCGGCCTTGCGGTCGCTCTGCAGATGTCGCGCAGGCGTACGATGCCCTGACGCGCGGCAACCAGCTGCTTCCAGCTGCCGAGCGCGATCTCCACCGGCGCAAGCGCGCGGCCCATCAGGATCGACGACGCCATCATGACGCCGCCGGACGCCTGCTCGGAGACGACGAGCGCGGCGCCGATCCCGAGCATGCCCGACTGCAACATGAAACGCAGCACCTTCGCGGCCGCGCCGAGATTGGCGTAGACGTCGCTCGCGCGAATATTGTCCTTGAGATAGCGCTCGTTGACGGCGTTCCAGCGCGCCGAGAAGCGATCCAGCATTCCGAGCGCGCGAATCACCTCGGCATTGCGCTGGGTGGCATCGGCGAGAACCTGTCGCGCGGCGCTGGTGTCGCTGGCGGATTTGCTCGCCTGCCGCGACAATCGCTCCGTCACGAGCGTCATCGAGACGATCGCCACCGTGCCGAGAACGGCAGTGATGCCGATCAGCGGATGAAACAGGAACATGCCGATCAGGAAGATCGGAATCCAGGGCATGTCGAGAAAGGCAGTCGGTCCCATGCTCGACATGAAGGCGCGAAGCTGGTCGAGATCGCGCAGCGGCTGCTGCATGAGCATCGGCTTGGTGCCGCGCAGGGGCAGCGTGGCCAGCGCGTGGTGGATGGCGTCCTGCAAGCTTGCGTCGAACACGGTCGCGACACGGCACAGCATGCGCGTGCGTAACGCGTCGAAATAGCCCTGGATGACGTAGACGGCCAGAATCATGACCGAGAGGCCGACCAGCGTCGCCAAGTTCTTGCTCGGAACCACGCGGTCGTTGACCTGCATCATGTAGACGGAGCCGGAGAGCATCAGGACGTTGATGACGCCGCTGAACACGCCGATGCCGGCCATGCGCTTGACGGCCTGCCGCAATCCGCGCGTCACCGGATCATCGCTGCCCGAGAGAAGGTCAGTGAGGGCAGCCGCTGCTTTCGTTCGCGGGCGGTCTTGAGCCAGACTCATCCAGGCGCGTCTCCCAAAGGCTAGTGCTTCAATCAGCGCTCTTGACAGTCGATGCCGACGATTTTCCGGCAACAATTAGACATGCAGCCCTTTCTGTCGCAGCCGTGCGGGGACGAATTCTCCGGGGCACGGCAAGTCGCCATGCCGGCCGCAGGACCACGAGGTCGTTCGCGGCAATGAGGACGATCCGGAATCCGCTTACGATCTTCGAAGGTTGCGCAGTGATCACGACCAACACGCAAGGCGTGCGTCACACATTCGTCGGCCTATCACCTTGCTTCTGCACTCATTGGCCGTGGTCCGGGCCGATTGACGCCACGAAGGCGAATAAATCTTCCTGCGGTGCAACGCACATGCGTTGTCACTCGACGGCGGTGCGGAGAACTGACCATGGCGACGGCGGCAACACATGGACACTCGCGCTTCGCGCATCAGCCTGAGGTGCACGATCAAAACTGTCGGCTATCGTAGTTGGTAGTACGTTCTGTCAGCGAACGCGCCATCGCGATGGGCCAGGCAATCGGTCGCATGATGACAGTCAGAACAGATCAGGGGAGGACGAAGCGGGCCAGTTCCCATGCGATCCGAGCAACCCGTCACCGGCTCGGTCCGCAACAACTGACCAACCACAGACGTGATCCACGCGGTCGCGTTGAAACGTAACGTGGCAACGATCGGCATGGAGGGCGGCGCGGTTTCGCCGAAATCAGACGAAGCAGTTGCTCACTGAGAGTATCCGGGGGACGACAAGTTGGACTACATCACCATCATCGGGACGCGTGATGCGGGAATGGATTTGAGCCAAGAATGGGCCAGGCCAGCGTATCAGGCCATCCCGCGCCAGATTCATCTGCCGAAACGAAATTCGGTCACCGAATCGGCGGTGGGTCGCGCCGATCGCGTGCGCGCAGGTCGGGAGGCGCACGCATGAAGATTCGCAAGACCGATTACGGAACGATCATTCTGCACTGGACCCTCGTCGGGGCCACCGTGATCGCATTCCTGACGGGGCTTCGCATGGCGACCGAAGCGCCGGGGCACGCCTGGATCGCAAACAACCTCGACTGGTTGCTGCCACGGCACCGGACCTGGACCTGGCACATGCCAGCCGGAGTCGTTCTGGCGAGCGTTGCCGTCGCCTACATGATCTATATCGCGAAGTCCGGGCTCGGCCGTCGCGTCACCGTCGACAAGATGCGGTTCAAGGGCCTGCTCGGAAAACGGCCGGCGCGGCTCGGCTCGATCAGCGTGCTGCTGCACTGGACGCTCTTCATCTCCATGGCGACACTGATCGTGACCGGCGGAATGCTGTTCTTCGGCGTGGCATCCGGTTACGTGACCATGATGATCCACTGGTACGCGACCTGGGTCATTCCGGCGTTCGTGGTGCTGCACGTCCTGGTTCACTTCAGCATCGGCGGAAAGATGCAGCTCTATCGCGTGTTCCGGCCGGCGCCCTTGCCGCCGCCGCCGCCGAAACTCGACCCCGTTGAACTCCTCACAATGCTGGTGGAGCAGTCGGAGAAGCTGGAGGAGGCCGAGGCGCCGCCGAGGAAACCTGTGCCGGCTGCGCGACCCGCCGCGCGTGACCCGATGCCGGCGCCGCGACGCATGGAGGAGCCGATGCGCGGCCGCGCCGAGCAGCGCATGCCGCCGGGACGGATGCGCCCACCGCCGGCGCCCGCGAAGGGCAACTCGCGTCGCCGCAACCCGAGCTTCCAGGCCAACCCGTTCATGGTCGCAACGGCCGCAGCCATCGTGATCGGCTCGGCGATGTTTGCAGCCGACTACTACGCCGAGGACAGCGTCACGGTGTACCGCATCGCGTCCTCCGATGCGCCGACGCTCGACGGCGATTCATCCGATCGTGTCTGGCGCAATATCCAGCCGCACATGGTCACGACCAACCAGGGCGACAATTTCGACGGCACCGGCGAATCACGCGTGTGGATCAAGGCCGCGCATGACGGCACGTGGGTCTACTTCCTCGTCATCTGGGAGGATCCGACCCGTTCGCTGAAGCAGCTGCCGATGATCAAGAAGGCCGATGGCTGGCATCTGTTGCACAACGGCTTCGAGAAGGGCGACGAAAACGACTTCAACGAGGACAAGTTCTCGCTGCTGTTTACGACGCTGCCGATCACGCTGGCCGCAGACCGAACGTTCCACATGAGCTCGCAGCCGATGCCCGACAAGCCCGCGACCCTGTCGGGACGCGGCATTCACTACACGCCGGCGCCGAATCTCTATGCCGACGCGTGGCTGTGGAAGGCGACCAGCGGCGGCCCGACCGGCTGGATGGACGACGATCATTTCGGACCGCCGGCCGAGGCGACGCCGGATCAGGTCAAGGGCCTCGCCCCCTATAAAGGCGGCTTCGCCGCCGATCCGGGCACAGCGAACTATTCGGACAATTTCGTGATCGACAGGGAGGCTGCAAGGCTTGGAAATCGGGGCGTGAGACCGAAGCGCCTTCCGAAGGACGTCGCGGCCATGACCGCGGCGATGGGCGAGATCAATCTCGATCCCAACATCGGCGAGAGCGAAGGCGCGCGCTGGTTCATGACGGAGGCCGAATCGGTGCCGTATTCGGCCGAAGCCGACGCGCAGACGCCGATCGGGACGGTGGTGCCCGGCGTTCTCGTCAGCGGCGAGTTCACCGGCGACCGCGCCGACATCCGTTGTGCCGCACGTTGGGCCGCGGGCCACTGGACGCTCGAAATCGCCCGCAAAATAGACACGAAAAGCAAATACGACGTTGCCATCAAGAATGGCGTGTTCATGCGTGTCGCAGCGTTCGACCATACCCAGATCAGACATACGAGGCAGATCCGGCCGATGCGACTTGAGGTGCAGTGATGGGTAAGATTTGCAAAATCCAGTACAACAGGGAAACGTTCTACGCGAATGTGGGCGATATCCTGCTCGACGGTGCCATCAACAGTGGCGTGGATTTGCCCCATGACTGCCGCAGTGGAATCTGCGGTTCGTGCAAAGTGACGGTCGTCGACGGCAAGCTGTTCGGCGGCATGGAAGGCGACATGGCGCACGCATGCCAGGCGCGTGTCGTATCCGACCTCAAGATCATCACCGAGCCCGTGCCCGATACGGTGACGATGAATTGCGAGGTGGGTGATCTGGTGCGGCTCGCACCCGACGTCGTCGGCGTGACCATCGAAATGCCGAAGCCGCTGCGGTTCTTCCCCGGACAGTATGCCAAGGTCCAGTACCGCGGTTTTCCGACGCGCTGCTACAGCCCGACCTATCCGATGGTCGGCGCGCCCGACAGCCATCTGCTGTATCTGCACATCCGCATCTTGAAGGATGGCTTGGTGTCGTCGGCGCTCGGCCGCGACATTCAGGTCGGCCATCGCGTCAAGCTGACGGCTCCGCTCGGTACCGCGTTCTTCCGTCAGAAGCATCGCGGCCGGATCATCCTGGTGGCGAGCGGCACCGGCTTCGCGCCGATGTGGGCGATTGCGGTCGCGGCCATCACCGAGAATCCGAAGCGCGAGATCGTCTTCATCGTCGTGTCGCGCACGCTGCAATCGTTCTACATGCATCAGGCGCTGTGCCGGCTGGCGCGGTTTCCGAACGTCAAGATCATTCCGATCGTGTCGGAGCCGCAGAATGTCTCGCCGGCGATTCGCAGCGGCCGCCCGACCGAGCACATGCCGGAGCTCACGCCGAATGACGTCGTCTACACCTGCGGCGCGCCGGCAATGACCGATGCGGTCGCCAAGATGTCACGTGCGGCCGGCGCCAAGTGTCACTGTGATCCGTTCGTGTCGTCGGCGCAGCCGTCAGAGTCGAGCGGCGGACTGATGGATCGGCTCGTGGGCTGGCTCGACAGCCAGCGTGGCCGTCCGGCCATGTTCCAGCCGGCGGAGTAAGCTCGCAGCGGCCGCGGAACGCGCGGCCGCCGCGTCGTCCCGATCAGCCGGCGATGAAGGCGAGCAGCGTCCCCGTCGCGGATGCCGGGGCCACCACGAGGCTGGCGCCGCTGCGGACAGCCTGCGTCCCCAGCGCCTTCTCGGTGACGGCCAGATCATGCGAGGCCAGCACCAGGCCGGCGCCGCCGCGCTCGGGCAATCCCGCGAGTGAAACGGCGGGATAGCGCGCCGCCAGCTGGTCTCGGGTCAGGAACACGAAATCGGCACGGTCGCCGCCCGAGGCGACCGTCACGGCGCCATCCGCTTCACTGCGGCCTTCGCGGTCGATCAGGCGCGACATATGCGCGGCATCCTTGGCTGGATCGGGCGTGACGATCAGCGCCTGCTTCAGCTGCTTGGCGCCGTTGGCATGGGTCATCAATTCCGGAATCCAAACCGTCTCACGCGTCTTGTGCTGGCAGGCGAAGATGCGCAGGCCGCCCGGCGCCTCGGCAACGGGCCACTGGAAGACACGGAATTTCGCCGCCGAGATGGTGCCGTCGGGCAGCGGCACGGGGCGCTCGAAGTCGATGGGCCCGATCGGCTCGAAGCCACGGCTGCGGATTTCCTCGGCGCCAGCCGCGGAATCGATCGCCGTGAAGGCGATGCGCTCGATGCCTTCGCCGCGCTGCGCAAGGAAATTGCGCGTTGGAACGTTGTGGTCGGTCTCGGCGAGAATGCCAAGCAGCTCGATGTAGTCGGGATCGAGCATGATCGTGTAGTTGCCCGACCCCATCTTGGCGCTGTGGGTCCCGCGCGGCGACAATGTGAAGCCGAGCTGCTTCCAGGTCTGGGCCGCTGTGTCCAGATCCTTCACCACGACAACCGCGTGATCGATACCGATGACATTCTTGAGGGCCACGCGTTTGTCTCCTTGCAGCGAACTTGGCATATTGGCGGCCGAACTATGCCCAATCGACCCATGCGCCGCAACCGGCGCAGCCGGGCGCCGGGCGCAAGGCAAGATCGATCTCCGGCAGGGCGGTCGACCAGCAAGGATGAGCTGTCCGCGATGAGCACCCTCACGAATTCCGTTCAATGGCCGCCATCCCTGTGGGCGGCGCAGACCCCGCCCGGACCTGAGCTGCCCGACCTCCAGGGCAGCGTGCAGGCCGACGTGGTCATCATCGGCGGCGGCTTCACTGGGCTGTCGACGGCGCTGCATCTGCGCGAGGCGGGGACGGATGTCGCCATCGTCGAGGCGATGGAGCCGGGCTGGGGCGCGTCCGGCCGGAACAACGGCCAGGTCATTCCGACGCTGTCGCGTCCCGATCCGGACGACCTCGTCGCGCGTCATGGCGCCGCGGGCGAGCGCTTCGTGGCGATGTTGCGCGACAGCGCATCGAATCTGTTCGACACCGTGAGACGGTACAACATCGACGCCGAGCACGAGCAGACTGGCTGGGTCCAGCCGGTGCACACCCCCGGCCGCATCAAGATTGCCGAGCGCAGGTTCAAGCAATGGTCGAAGTTCGGCGCGCCCGTCGAGCTGCTGTCGCGCGATCAGGCGCGCGACATGCTCGGTTCGGACGCCTGGCATGGCGGCTTCTGGAACAAGACCGGCGGCCACATCAATCCGCTTGCGCTGGCGCGCGGCCTGGCGCGGACCGTGTTGAGCCTGGGCGGCCGGATCTATGCGCGCTCGCCGGTGATCGATTTCGCTCGCCAGGGAGATCGGTGGGTCGTGCGCACGGCCCGGGGAGAGCTGTCGGCGCGCGCCCTGGTGCTGGCGAGCAACGCCTATAGCGGCGAGTTCTCCAAGGCGCTCGCACCCGACCTCGCGCACGAGGTGATGCCGGTGCTGTCGTGGCAGATGGCGACGCAGCCGCTGTCGGACAATATCCGCAAGACCATCATCCCGGCGCGGCAGGCCATGTCGGACACCCATGGCGAGCTCTATTTCGCCCGATACGATGCCCGCAACCGTCTGGTCACCGGCGGCGCCGTGATCGGGCCCGGCAACAAGGCCGAGCGGCTGAAGGCGCGGGTCGCCGAACGCCTGCAGCGGCTGTGGCCGCAGATCGGCGAGGTCAGGTTCGACTACGTCTGGAACGGCTATGTCGGCATGACCACGGATTACATGCCGCGCATTCATCGCCTCGGCCCGGATGCCTACGGCTGGACCGGCTGCAACGGTCGCGCGGTCGCGCTCACGATCCCGCTCGGTGCGGAGCTTGCCAAGGCGGTGCGCGGCGTGCCCGCGAACCAGCTGGCCTTGCCGTTCACGGAGCCGGTCACCATTCCGGCGCACGCGCTGCTGCGTCCGTTCGCGCCGCTGATGCTGCTGCTGTACCGCTATCGCGACGCTCGCGAGATTGCCTAAAGCGCGATGAGATCAGGATGAATAGTCATCGCGCTTTAGGTTGTTGTTTGCGCATGATCTTTTCGGAAAACCGCTGCGCACTTTTCCGGATCATGCTTTAGCGTTCAGCCATGCGCCGTCCGGGCGAAGTCGCCGCCCGGAATCGCCTCGAGCAGCGCCTGGGTGTAGGGGTGCTGCGGGCTGCCGAACACATCGCGGGTGAGGCCGTGCTCGACCACCACGCCGTCCTTCATGACGGCGACGAGATCGCAGATCTGGGCGGCAACGCGCAGATCGTGCGTGATGAAGATGATCGACAGGCCGAGCCGCTCGCGCAAATCGGTGAGCAGCTTCAGCACCTGCGCCTGCACCGAGACGTCGAGCGCCGACACCGGCTCGTCGGCCACAAGCACGGCAGGCCTCAGCGCGAGTGCCCGCGCAAGTCCGATGCGCTGCCGCTGGCCGCCCGAGAATTCATGCGGAAAGCGATCGGCCGCTGACGGATCGAGCCCTACCAGGTCGAACAGCTCACGTGCTTCGGCGAGCGCCTGGTTCCGCGGCGTGCCGTGCACGATCGGGCCCTGCGCCACCAGCTCGACGGCCTTGCGGCGCGGGTTCAGCGAGGCGAACGGATCCTGAAACACCATCTGCATCTGCTGTGTGCGCTCACGGATGTCGCCGCGTGACAGCCGGGCCCAGTCTTGACCGTTGAGCAGGATCGATCCCGCATCCGGATCGATCAGGCGGATGATGCAACGCGCGAGGGTGGATTTGCCGGAGCCGGATTCGCCGACGATGCCGAGCGTCGCCCCCTTGGGCAGTGTGAGCGAGACGTCCTTCACCGCATGCGTCACACGCTCGCCGCGACCGAGAAAGCCGCCGGTACGATAGGTCTTGACCACGCCGGAGAGCGTGAGAATGGCGTTGTCCGACAGCGGACGCGGTGGCGGCGCCGCGACCGGCGGCACCGCGGCGATCAGCTGCTTGGTGTAGGCGTGCTGCGGATGACGCAGCACATCCATGGCGGGACCGTGCTCGACCACGACGCCATGCTGCATCACCACCACGCGGTCGGCGATCTCGGCGACGACGCCGAAGTCGTGGGTGATGAAGAGCACGGCGGTCTTGCGGCGCTGTTGCAGCTCACGGATCAGCTTGAGGATCTGGGCCTGCGTCGTGACGTCGAGTGCCGTGGTCGGCTCGTCGGCGATCAGCAGCTTCGGATCGAGCGCCAAGGCCATTGCGATCATTGCGCGCTGGCGTTGGCCGCCGGACAGCTCATGGGGATAGGCCTTCGCCGCGCGCGGCGGATCGGGAATGTTGACGTCCGTCAGCAGCGATAGCACGCGCGATCGGATCTCGGCTTTCGACAGATCGGTATGGATGTCCAGGACCTCGCCGATCTGGTCGCCGATCGTACGCAATGGATTGAGCGCCGTCATCGGCTCCTGGAACACCATCGCGATGTCGGCGCCGCGGATGCGGCGCATCTCGGCCGCCGTCGCGGTGCAGAGATCGTGGCCGGCGAACAGGATGCGGCCGCCGTCGGTGGTCACGCCGTCCGGCAGCAGCCGCATGATCGTGTTGGCCATCATCGACTTGCCGGAGCCGGACTCGCCGACGATGCAGACGATCTCGTTTTCGGCGATCGAAAGCGAGACCTCCGAGATGGCGTGAGGCCGGTCGGCGCCCTTGGGCAAGCGGACGCTGAGGCGGTCGACGGTGAGAATCGTGGCTGTCGCACTCATCGTTGCTTCAGCCGCGGGTTCAGTGCATCGTTGAGACCCTGGCCGACCAGCGACACCGCCAGCACGGTGGTCAGGATGGCGACGCCGGGAATGGCCGAGACGTACCATTGCACGCGTAGCACGTCGCGCCCAAGGCCGATCAGATTGCCCCAGGAGGCGACATTGGCGTCGGACAGCCGCAGGAAGGCGAGCGCGCTTTCCAGGAGGATCGCAACCGCCATCACGACGCCGGCATAGACGATGACGGGCGGCAGTGCATTGGGCAGGATCTCGCGCAGGATCAGTTGCGTGTCGCGCATGCCGAGGGTGCGGCCGGCCTGGACGAATTCGCGGCTGCGCAACGAGAGGAACTCCGCCCGTGTGAGCCGCGCCGGCGCGGGCCAGGACACGATGCCGACTGCGATCGTCACCGTCGTCAATGTCGAGCCGAACACGGCCACCAGCACCAGAAGCAGAACGAAGTTCGGCAGCGTCTGAAAGGCCTCGGTGATCCGCATCAAGATGTTGTCGATCCAGCCGCCATAGTAGCCGGCGAGCGCGCCGACCATGATTCCGATCGTCACGGCAATGAGCGTCGCAACGCCGCCGATCAAAAGCGAGATGCGAGCGCCGTGGAAGATCTGGGCCGCAATATCGCGGCCGGAATTATCGGTGCCGAGCAGGAAGCGCGGATTGGCGAACGGCCAGATCAGCGGCCGGCCGGCGAGCGCGAGCGGGTCGCGCGGGTACAGATAACCCGCGCTGATCGCCATGCCCACGACGATCAGCAGCAGGATCAGGCCCAGCACCGCGGCCGGACTGCGAAAGTAGCGCTTCGCGGCGTCCATGTTCAGCTCTCCGCCGTGATGCGCGGATCAAGCCGCGCGTAGAGCAGATCGGTGACGAAGTTGACCAGGATCACGAGCAATGCGGACACGAAGACGATGCCGAGCAGCGTGTTCAGGTCGCGCTGGACCACCGACTCGTAGGCAAGGCGCCCGAGACCGGGCAGCGAGAACACGGTTTCGACGACCACCGATCCGCCGAGCATCGTTCCAGCCTGCAGTCCGATCAGTGTCACCATCGGCAGCAGGGCGTTGCGCAGCACGTGGCGGGTGACGATGCGGGTCTCGTCGAGGCCCTTGGCGCGTGCGGTGCGGACGAAGTCGAGGTTCAGGACCTCGAGCATCGAGGCCCGCATGATGCGCAGATAGATCGCCAGGAAGATCAGGCCGAGCGTCAGCGACGGCAGCACGAGATGACTCGCAATGTCGAGCACGCGCCAGACCCCGGTGCTGACGGCGCCGATGTCCTCGAAGCCGCCGGCGGGCAGCCATTGCAGATAGATCGAGAACACCACGATGGCCATCAGGCCGAACCAGAACGAGGGCGTGGCGTAGAAGATCAGGCCGACCGTGGAGATCAGCGTATCCGGCCAGCGGTTGACGCTGCGCGCGGCGATGACGCCGAACAGGAGGCCGAAGAAGAACGCAAAGGAGAGAGCAGAGGTCATCAGCAGCAGGGTCGGCGGCAGACGCTCCAGAATCACGGCGGCGACCGGCTTGCCGTAGATCGCGGAGAAGCCGAGATCGAGCCGCACCAGCCGCCATAGATAGTTGGCGAGCTGCACCGGCACCGAAACGTCGAGGCCATAGAAGCGGCGCAGCTCGCGTGCGGTGGCCGCATCGCCGCCGCCCATCTGCGCCATCATGGCGTCCACCGTGTCGCCCGGTGCGAGCTGCAGCAGGAGGAAGACGCCGATCAGGATCAGGAACAAAGTGGGGATCGAGGCGGCGAGACGCCGCCCCGCAAGGCTCAAGATGCGCATGGCCTATCTATCCTGACGGATTCCGGCTCAGGCGGAAAGCCAGAGATCGTGCCAGCTCGACGATCCCCAGCGCGGCGTATTGGAATGGTTGCGCGCCTTCGCGGTGATCACGGTGACGAAGATCTGCTCGATCGGCATCCAGACCGGCAGCTCGGAGTTGGCCTCGCGCACGAAATCGGCATAGAGCGCCTTGCGCTTGGCCGGATCGACCTCGGTGGCGGCATCGTCGATGATCTTGTCGATCTTGGCGTCGTCCCAGCCCCACTGGTTGGTCCAGGGCGCGCCCTTCGGCTGGCCGGAGCGGTACCAGACCGTGGTCGAGACGGCCGGGTCGTTGCGATACTGGTGCCAGCCGGTCGCCAGATCGAACGCATGCTCGTCGTAGACCTGCTTCAGGAAGCCGCCGCCGTCGTTGCGTACGATCTCGATTGCGATGCCGACCTCGCCGAGCGACTGCTGGATGAAGGTCGACCACAGCGAGATGTCCTCGCCCCACGGGGCAGGCAGCAGCTTCAGCGCGAAGCGCGTGCCGCCGGCGCCGGGCTTATAACCGGCCTCGTCGAGCAGCGCTGCCGCCTTGGCCTTGTCGTAGGGATATTGCGGCGTGTTCGCGCCGGGATAGAAGTCCGTCGAGGTCGACGGGATCGGACCGGTGCCCAGCTTGGCGAAATCGCCGAGGAAGTTCTCGATGAAGAAGGGCACGTTGATCGCATGCGCAATAGCGCGGCGGACCTTGACGTCCGACAGCTCCTTGCGCCGGACATTGAACTCGAGCGTATTGGTGCGGGCGTTGCCTTCGTTGCCCTTGGTCGAGACGATGAAGCGCTTGTCCTTTCCGAGCCGCGCCATATCGGAGATGGTCAGCCCCGAGAAGGGGCTGTAATGCAACTCACCCGCCTCGAGCTGAGCCGCCGCAGCGGAGCGATCGGTGATGACCTTCCAGACGATGCGATCGAGGTAGGGGGCGTTCGCGCGCCAATAGTCGGCATTGCGCTCAGCAATGACGTATTGACCGCGCTCGTATTTGACGAACTTGAACGGGCCGGTGCCGACGGGCGCGAGGTTGGCCGGGTTCTGGCGGATGTCACCGGTCTCATAGATGTGCTTGGCCGAGACGTAGCCGAGATCGGGCAGGGCGCGCAGCAGAAGATTGAGCGGCATCGGACGCTCATAGCGGAAGATCGCGGTCTGCGGATCCGGCGTATCCACCGCCGTCAGGAACAGTTGCAGGGTCGATCCGTAGTTGAGGATCTTCTTCCACATGTTCATGGCCGTGAAGGCCACATCCGCGGACGTGAACGGCTTGCCGTCGTGCCAGCTGATACCTTTGCGCAGCTTGAAGGTAATGGTCTTGCCGTCGGGGGCGGCCTCCCAGCTCTCGGCGAGCACGCCGACCGGCTGGCCGTTGGCATCGAGGTCGACGAGGTTCTCCTGGATCTTTCCGCCGATGATGTAGACGCCGGTCGAGGCCTGCAGGCTCGGATTCAGCTGACGCTGCTCGGCGCCATAATGCACGTTGAACACGCCGCCCTTGCGCGGCGTCTCCTGGGCAAAGGCACGAAACGGATTGACGACGTTGGCGGCAATCGCAGCGGAGGTCAGAAGCGCGGTGCGGCGATTGATTTCGAAACGGCTCGAATTCATCAAGGTCTCCCGAAGGACGCAGCAGCAAGGCTGGCCGATGGTGCAATAGCCCTTGAGCTTACGCGGATCGCGCGGCCAAGTCATTCCCAATTGCGCGGCCGAACCGTCGCAGCTGCAATGGTCCGGAATCGCTGAGGCAAGATGGATTGCTCGTATACGAACGTTCGGCAGCATGGCCAGGCTTTGGCGGCGAGGGGCAGGGAAATGGTGTGCTGCCGCTGGCGACGGCGCACGGATCCCCAGTCGCCCCGCGCCTGGCGTCCTCCACAGACAGATTTGCACCCGGCCGGCAACCTCGGAGAAGGGGAGAGGTGTGTTGCTATTTCAGGTGGGTCTGTCGTGGTTCTCCGCGGGCCGGCAGACGCAGCTCGAAACGGACGTCGTGCTCGGCCGGCAGAAGACTGATCTCTCCGCCATGGCTCATCATGATAGCGCGCACGATGGCCAGTCCCATTCCGGTGCCGCCGCTGTCGCGCCGGGTGGTGAAGAACGCGTCGAAGATCCGCTCGCGATTTGCAGGCGAGATCGGACTGCCGTCGTTGCCGACCTTCAGGACCAGCTGGTCCGCATGGTCCGCCGCCTCCAGGCTGATGGTCCGGGCGTCGTGGCGCGCGGCGTTGTCGGCGAGGTGGGTGAGGACGATCAGAAGCGTCTCGCTCGATAGTGCGACTTGTCGCTCCAGCACGCCGCGCGTCTCGATCTGGAGCGTGGGAAACCGCTCGCGCAGCTGGGGAATGACATCGATCAGGCTGCTTGTCTCGCTCTGCTGAACGGCTTCGGCGCGGGCGAGCTCGCGCAGGCGCTGCGCCATCCGATCGAGCCGCTCCGCATCGCCCAGGATGTTGCTGAGAAACCTTTCCTGCTCCGCGGGGGTGAGACGAGCTGAAGATGCGTGGAGCGAATCCAGCATCAGCTCGGCGGCGCCCTTGATCGAGGTCAGCGGCGATTTGAGCTCATGCGTCAGATGAGCGGAAAAGTTTCTGATGTAGTTCGAGCGCCGCGCGAGCTGCGCGGCCATGGCGAAGAAGTGCTCGGCCAGCTCGGCGAAGTCGCGCGTGCCGTAATGGGCGAGGGGCCGGAAGCCCTGGGGATCGTTGCGGCCGATCCTGCCGGCGCGGTCGACAAGCTCGCGCATCGGCCGGGTGATCGTGCGCGAGACGATGAGGCCGACCAGTAATGTCGTGAGAATGATGGCGGATCCCGCGGCGATGAACTTGCCGCGTTCGACATAGAGATGCTCGAAGATGTTGCGGGGCGTTCGCGATGTGTAGATGACGCCGGCGACGTGATCGTCGACGACCACCGGCATGGCCGAAAACACGTGGACGCCGACGCCGCGGCTGATCGAGTAGATCGGCGGCGGCGCCTTGTCGGGAATGCGGATGCGGAGCGCGGCGCTGTATTTTCCCTTCAGCGCGGCGGCGACCTCTTCGATATGGGCGAGCGATCTACCCATCTCGTCGCGGCCGGCGATGACCACACCCTGCGGATCGAGCACGCGAAACCCGGCCAGCGTCACCTTCTGCGTCTCGCGGATGACCGGCAGGAGACGGGCGCCGATCGCGACATAAGCGGGGTCCGCAGGCCGGACGGCCTCGCGGGCATCGGGACGGCGGACGAAGAGATCGTTGGCCAGCAGATCGAGCAGGGGACGGATCGGCGTCACCTCGTCGGAGGCGTCGGGCCGGGCTTCCGGCGGGATCTCGGCGCCCAGCGCAATGCCGGAGGCGAGGCGCGCCGTGACCTCCTCGGCATAGACCGCCGCCAGCACGCGGCTCTGTGCGATCAACTCGGCCTGGGTCTGGCGGATCAGCTGGTTGTCGTAGATGCGAAAGAAGAACAGCCCGACCAGCGGCAGGGTCGCGACCAGCGCCAGGACGCCGAACACGATCTGTCCAAGCGACGGCCGCCATTTCTTCTTCGGCTTCGGCGCGATCATGCGGCCCCGCAGCGACCGAGCCTGAAGCCGACGCCGTGCACCGTCTCGATGGCGTCCTCGCAGCGCGCGGCGGCGAGCTTGGCGCGGATGTTGCGGATATGGCTGTCGATCGTGCGGTCGGAGACCTGGATGTTGAGCTGATAGGCGGCGCTCATGATCTGGTCGCGGCTGAACACGACCGTCGGGCGCGTCATCAGCGTGCGCAGGATGCTGAACTCGAGCGCGGTCAGGGTCAGCGGCGTGTCGCCGTAACGGGCGAGATGCTGCTGCGGGTCGAGCCGGAGCCGGCCATGGACGAGCTCCTCCGGCTCGGCCGAGCGATCACCTCCGCCGTTCGTGGCACGCCGGAGGATGACATTGACGCGAGCGACGAGCTCGCGCGGACTGAACGGCTTGGTCACGTAGTCATCGCCGCCGATCTCCAATCCGAGAATGCGATCGATCTCCTCGTCGCGGGCCGACAGGAACAGGATCGGCACCTGCGAGGTGCGGCGGATGCGCCGGCAGACCTCGAGGCCGTCGAACTCCGGCATGCCGACGTCGAGCACGATCAGATCCGGCCGGTCCTCGGTGGATCTGGCGAGGGCGGCGCGGCCGTCGGCCGCCTCCGTCACCGTCATGCCCGCTTTGCTCAACGCGACGCGCAGCACCTCGCGGATGTGCGGATCGTCGTCGACGATGAGAATTCGAGGGGACAAAATGGAGCCTCCGCGGCGGGACATCAGTTTGGCTTCTGCGCCAGGGGATGTGTATCGAGATAGCGCTGCAAGCGCCAGCCGCGGAAGGTCCAGGAGCGCCAGTTCGCCATGTCGCTTGCCTGCTGCTCCATGAGCCGGTCGTGCACCCGGGACAGTCCGGCCTCCCCGGGCGACAGTAGCAAGCTCCGCCGGACCGCTGGCAGGGCCTGCGGACCGAGGATCGAGAGATGCTGCACGTCGATCGCGGCACCGCTCCGTCCTGCCTCACGGCTGTGGGCGACGTTGTAGTCGGCGATCAGCCCAGAGAAGTTGACGAGCGTGCAGGCATAGAGGGTCGCGGCGAGCGTCATCAGGTTCATGCGGACGAGCCACGCAGTCGGGCGGTTCAGAATGATCCGGATCACGATCAGGACCAGACCGATGGCAACCAACCCCATCCAGATCAGTGCCGCGATGCGCCAGTGCGTCAGGAGGTAGGTCTCGATGTAGATATGGACCCGCTGGATCGAGGAGAGCACCAGCAGAAGGTTCTGGCCGACCCAGAGGTAGACCAGGGGACGGATCAGCCGCGGCTCATCTTCCTGGCCGGAGCGGACGGCGGCGACGACGAAGGCCGCGGCTAATAGCGCCGTGACGATCAGCGGATAGGCGCCGCGATGGGCATAGGTAGCGTAGGTCACCCCGTCCGGAAGGGCCGCGTGTCCCCACAGATACGCACCATCCAGCGCAGTCTGAATCGCAAACAACAGGTTGAACAGGAGCAAGGAGCGCACGACGGTCTGCGGGCTGAGCAGGGGCACTACGGCCGGCGGCATCTGGTTGGCCCCGGGTTCGACCGGCTGGCTCGGCGGCGTCGTCCGCTGCCTCCAACGCAAATTGATGAACGGCCAGATCAGAGACAGCATCAGCAGCCAGAAGAGGGGACGTCCGAAGCTCATGCTGGACACGAGGCGCTGGGGGCGGAGTTGATCGAGCCACTGCTCGATCACGGGGTTGGCGGCGGCGAACAACAGGCTGAAGACGAGTCCGAACGCGAGCGGGATGCTCCAGGTCAAGAGCAGCCGCGTCAAATCATGGCTGCGGAACGTTGTGATCATGTCGGGTATCAGCCGGAACGGCCCGATCAGCAGCAACTGCCTTGCGGCGGTGAGCGGCAGGCGAAGTCCCTTGACGGCCCGATTGGTCGAAAGGGCGACGGCCGAGATCGTCGTGACGACGACGATCGACAGCGACGGCAGGGTGAAATCCTCGATCGCCGGAATTAGGCCAACGACGAGTACTATGGCCGCAAGGATCCCGCGCCGGCGGTCGGTGCCAGCATGATTCACGAGCATGCTGGCCGCGACGAGGGCCATGGCAAAGATCGGAAAAGAGAGCCCAACGATCTGGTCATAGAACAGCACGTCGGCAAGCCCGAGCAGGCCGAAGGCGACGGCGAATTTGTGCCACATGGGGAGAGAGACGGCCGGAGCAGCCGTCAGCTCTGCGGAGCTGGTCATTGCGGGATCCTCGAACGAGTCGCGATGCGGCCGGCGCTTGCCAGCCGATGAGCCAACATGACGCGGCCGGGTGCAGGGGCTCACGAAGAGGTCTGCAGCATTTCAGGATTTGTTTGCAGATATCGTGCAGAGGCGATTCCGCGGCTGGCGCAGGCGGATCGTCATTGTTACGCAAGGGTCGTTGTCTGCTTGCAATGATCGGCCTCACACATGCTCGGGCGTATCAGGACGCTGGTTCTCTGGACCCTTGCTCTGCTCTTCATCTTCATCACGTTCAACAGCAACGAGCCGTATCTGGTCCGCCTGCGCGGAACCGGCCACGCAGCCTTGCTCGTCATCGGCCTGGCAGCTCCGCTGCTGCTTTTGCTCAACGGCAGTTGGGGACGAGGTCCCGCGGGGCGGCTGTTGGTGCTGATATGGTGCATCCCGCTGTTCGCGTTGACGTCGACGCAATTCACGTTCGCCTGGCGCAAGTACGAGACATTTCGCACAGACCCGGACGCGGCCCGTCTGCTCGGGCGGCACTTCATGGTCGGCTATACGGTCCCGGAGGATGCCGCGGCGCTGGCACGGCGGGGCTTGATCGCCGGCGTCTATGTGACCCACCGCAACGTGCGCGGACGGACCACGGCTCAGCTGCGCGCCGAGATCGCGCGATTGCAGGCCGAGCGCCTGAATGCCGGGCTGGCACCGCTGCTGGTGTCGGCAGATCAGGAAGGAGGCCGCGTCGCGCACCTGTCGCCGACGGTGCCGAACATGCCCGGGCTTGCGACGCTGGCCGATCTGCCTGCGCCGCGTCGCGCGCATGACGCCTTCGAGATGGGGCGCGCTCAAGGACAGGCGCTGGCCGCAGCGGGCATCACCTTCAACCTGGCGCCGGTCGTCGATCTACGTCCGCGCTGGAAGCGCAACCGCTTGGACTTCCACACGCTGATAGGACAGCGGGCGATTTCCGACGATCCGGCTGCGGTGGGCGATATCGCGCTCGGTTATGTCCGCGGTCTGGAGGCAAGCGGTGTCCGCGCTGCGGTCAAGCACTTTCCTGGCCTTGGCCGCGTCGAGGCCGATACCCATCACTTCTCGGCGCATCTCGATACGCCAGCGGATGTGTTGGAGCAGTCGGATTGGCGACCGTTTCGTCAGGTGTTGGACAATTCGCACGCGGCGATGATGGTGGGTCACGTCGTCGTCGACGCGATCGATGGAGAGCGGCCAGCCTCACACTCCAAGGCCGTGCTCCAAGGCCTCATCCGCGACAGCTGGAAGTACAACGGCGTGATCGTGACCGATGATCTCGTGATGGGAGCGATCTACGGCCGCGACCTCTGCAGAGCCGTCGTGGAGGCCCTCAATGGCGGCGCTGACCTCCTGCTCGTCGCGTATGACGGCACGCAGTTCCATCGGGTGCTGGCCTGCGCCAAGCGGGCGCTGGCGCAGGGACGGATCGACTTGGATGCGCTTCGAAGGAGCGACGAGCGGCTCACGCGCTGGCTGCAAGGGGACGATAGATCTCTGGCGGCGAACGTTTCGGAAAGCTCTGCCTCCGGAGGCACGTCGACTGAGACGAGAGTGAATCGATGAGGATTGCTCGTTCGTCAGCGCGGACCGTTGCCGGTCCAGTTGCGCCAGGCGACGTTGGAGAGGCTGCGCAGATCCGTCGCCAATGGTCGTCGGGTCTGCTTGTCGTGTTGACCGACGACCTGTTCCGACTCGCGGATCTTGAGCAGCAGCTCCGCGACCTGCCGTTTGCTCCGCTCGATCGCCCTGGCATCGGCGCTCTCGCCGATGGTGAACCGCGCCGTTTCGATCTGCTTGAGCGCCGCGCGGTTCTTCTTGAGCTGAGCGCGATGCCAGGCGACCTTGCTGTCACTGTCCGCAACCATGGTGCACTCCCGAGGAATACCGCAAAGATTAAACAACCGGCACTTGATTCGCGACCGCTCCGGCCTGAGGTCCGAAGCACTCCGATACCAATCCGTGTCGGCTCGTCCCTGGATCGCGGCTCACTCCAACTCTGCGGCCCGTCTCAACTCATCGATGAGTTCCGAAGCTTGCGCCTTGGTCCGCACGTCCTGTGTCGGATCAAGCCGACCTGTCCGTTCGCCAAGCGTCTTCAAGTAGGAGGCTTGCGCGTCCGTCATCGGATCGTCTCCCGAAGTCCAGTTCCTCGGATTTTTTTCTATCTTCCCGGTCATGATCGACCTCCGTTGATGCCCCTCGCTGACAGCTTGAACACTTCTGGCTTGCAAATTGTTCCTGATTTGTTCTAGAGTGATTCAACCTCGGCATGGTGGATCGATGCGCGACCTCAGCTTCATTCGAGCGGAAATCGACCGGATGCGTGTTCAGGTCGGCCGGCAGCGACGTGAAATCGTGCAGTTGCAGCGCGCCGGAGTTGCCACAGAAGCGGCGAAGGCGTTGCTCGAGCGCATGCTGATGACGCTCGACGACCTGCGCGAGCAACGTGAGCGGCTCAAGCTGGAAAACTCTGATGGGGTTCCACGTCGCAGAGCGGCCAGACACGGCTGAGTTGTCCGCATCGCAGGCCGAGAGCGGTTCCGAGATGTGAGGGCTTGGCTCGCCGGACACATAACGGCCAATCTGCTTGGCTCATGAGGACCTCTGCGTCGTATTCTTCTGACGCGAAGGCGAGAGCTGTGAGCCGTTCTCGCGTGAGGTGTCGGCACCGCGCGCGCGCGGGATCACGATGTCCTGTCCGGAACCCACCAGTTCGTCGGGGGCTGCGTCGCACGGCTTGATCTCGAAACTGTTGTCGAGAACCTTCTCACCATGCGCGTCCAACGTAACCAGGTCAGCCTGTTCGGCGGCCTCCCAGACCTCGCGCTCGGTTCGAAACGGACGCGTCAATCGTTCGTCGTTCTCAAATAATGCGTAAGGCACGAGGGGACTCCAGATCGCATCCGTCGACAGAGCTGCCGGGCCCCCGCGTCGCGCGGGGACGGCCAAGTCTGCTCGCTCTCTACAAACAGCGGCCGCCGCGGGCTGTTCCACGAAGAATCCAGGCCGCTGATCGACCAGTTGTGACGATCGGTCGGGGTTGCGTCGGGAACGATGGTCCCATGCGCAAGGTTGCCCGCAGTGTCAATTCAAACCGGAGAAGACGATGGACATCAAAGGAAAGAGGATCGCAATCCTCGCGACCAACGGGTTCGAGCAATCCGAGCTCGAAGTGCCGCGTGATCGCCTGAAGCAGGCTGGCGCCACCGTCGAGATCGTCTCGCTGGCGTCAGGCGAGATCAAGGGCTGGGATCAGAAGGATTGGGGGCGGCCCGTAAAGGTCGACAAGACGCTCGACCAAGCCACTGCGTCCGACTATGACGCGATCGTGCTGCCCGGGGGACAGATCAATCCCGATCTGCTGCGGGTGGAGCCGAAGGCGTTGAAGTTCATCAAGGACGTCTTCGACGCCAAGAAGATCGTGGCGGCGGTGTGCCACGCCCCCTGGCTCCTGATCGAGACGGGCATTGCAAAGGGGCGCAAGATGACGTCCTACAAATCGATCAAGACCGACGTCGCCAATGCCGGAGCCCAGTGGCAGGACGCCGAGGTCGTCGTCGATCAGGGCGTCATCACCTCGCGCAATCCCGGCGACCTCGAGGCTTTCAGCGCCAAGATCATCGAAGAGGTCAGGGAAGGCCGCCATCTCCAACGCAGTGCTGCTTGAGACGAGCGGGCGAGGGAGCCGGATCCGCGTGACCGGTTTCCCGCATGGACGGGCCCAGCGCCCGAGGGGTCGAACGCTGGGCCGCAGTCCACACGGAGTGCCTCCAGCGAGATGGGGGAACGCCGCTGGAGACTCGGAGAAGACGTCTGGTATGTCGTGTCGTTCCTAACTCCGTCAGATATGGCAGCGCACGCCTCACTCTCTTTCGCATCTCTTGCCGCTGCCGCGCACCCGGTCGCAAGCTCCCGTGAACGGAGGGAACTTGCGCCTCGATCACGGGTTGGCGGGTTTTCGGGCCGCGGAGATGTGCCGTGAGTGAGAAGGCGAAGATTCAAGACTACAAGGCACCTGCGGGCGGGTGGGGCTCGGTTCAAGCTGTCGCAGGAATCTTGACACAGGAGGAGGTCACGCTGCTCGGTAGCGAGATTCTTCTCAAGCAGAACAAGCCGGGCGGCTTCATGTGCGTCAGCTGCTCCTGGGCCAAACCGGCAAAGCCGCATCTCTTCGAATTCTGTGAGAATGGCGCCAAGGCTACGGCGTGGGAAATCACCGGCAAGACGGTCGGGCCGGAGTTCTTCTCGCGGCACACGCTCGCCGAATTGCGGACATGGTCGGATCACCAGCTGGAAGAGCAGGGGCGCCTGACGCATCCGATGCGCTACGACGCGGCAACTGATCGATATGTGGCCGCGAGCTGGGACGACGCGTTTCGCGACATCGGCGCTCAGCTGAACGGTCTCGATCCCCGCGCCGTGGTGATGTACACGTCCGGCCGGGCGTCGCTCGAGACGAGCTACATGTACCAGCTGTTCGGCCGGATGTACGGGACGAACAATTTTCCGGACAGCTCCAACATGTGCCACGAGTCGACCTCGGTCGCGCTGCCGGAGGTCATCGGCGTGCCGGTGGGCACAGTACTTCTGGAGGATTTCGACAAGGCCGACTGCATTCTCTTCTTTGGCCAAAACACGACGACGAACTCGCCGCGCATGCTGCATCCGCTGCAGCGTGCCGCGCAGCGCGGTGTCCCCATCATCACGTTCAATCCGTTGCGCGAACGCGGATTGGAGCGCTTCACGAATCCGCAGAATCCCATCCAGATGGTGCTGACCGGCGGCACGCGGATCAGCACGCAATACCATCAGCTCAGGGTCGGGGGCGACGGGGCCGCGCTACTCGGCATGTGCAAGGCCGTGATCGAGGCGGATGACGCAGCGGTCGCAACGAAAAGCCCGCGCGTTCTGGATGCGGCCTTCATCGAGCAGCATACGTCTGGGTTCGAGCAGTTTGCGAACTATTGCCGTCAAGCGTCGTGGAGCGATATCGAACGTGCATCCGGTCTCGGTAGGGCCGACATTCTCGAGGCAGCCAAGGTCTATGCGTCGGCGCACGCCGTGATCGCCAATTACGGGATGGGAATCACACAGCATCGTCATGGCGTCGAGACCGCCAAGATGATCGTGAACCTGCTCCTGCTACGCGGCAACATCGGCAAGCCAGGTGCAGGCATTTCCCCCGTTCGCGGACATTCGAACGTACAGGGGCAGCGTACGGTCGGGATTTCCGAGAAGACCAAGCTGGTGCCGCTCGACAAGCTGGCTGAACTCTACGCGTTCGAGCCGCCACGCTGGGACGGACTTAGCACGGTCGATGCCTGCGAGGCGATCATCAGGGGCGACGTGAAGGGGTTCGTCAGTCTCGGCGGCAACTTCCTGCGCGCGGTACCGGAGCGGTCCCTCATGGAGCCCGCCTGGTCAGGGTTGCGGCTCTCGGTGCAGATCGCGACCAAGCTCAATCGAAGCCACCTCGTTCCCGGCGCGGTCACGTACCTGCTGCCGTGCCTGGGTCGGATCGAAATCGATCGGCAGGCAGGCGGAGAGCAGGCGGTGTCGATGGAGGACTCCACCACCTGCATTCATGGCTCGCGCGGACAGCGCCAGCCCGTTGCCGAGGGATTGCTATCGGAGCCGGCCATCGTTGCCGGTCTTGCAAAGGCAACCCTGGCGCCGAATCCGCACGTCGACTGGGACGCATGGGTTGGCAACTACGCGCTGGTCAGGGACGCGATCGAGCGCACCTATCCCGATCAGTTCAAGGATTTCAACGAGCGTCTGTTTCAGCCCGGCGGGTTTCCGCGGCCGCTCGGCGCCCGCCAGCGCAACTGGAAGACGCCGACCGGCAAGGCGAACTTCACGGTCCCGAAGGCGGCCTTGAATCCGCCCGAGGAGGGCAATGGCGTGTTCCAGTTGATGACGCTGCGTGCGGACGGCCAGTTCAACACGACGATCTACAACGAGGACGACCGCTTTCGTGGCGTCACGGGCGGCCGTCAGGTCATCTTCATGAATGCAAGCGACATGGCCGATCTCGGCATCGTGCAGGGCGATCTGGTCCGTCTGTCGACGGTTGCCCATGACGGGATCGAGCGCTCGCTCGGAGGATTGCAGAGCGTTGCGTTCGACATTCCGAGATTCAGCGTCGCGGCCTACTATCCGGAGTGCAACGGATTGATCCCGCTCTGGCACTATGCCGAGGGCAGCAAGGTACCTGCCGCCAAATCGGTGCCGGTGCGGATCACCAGGGACACATCCGGCTGAGCCGCGCCGCAGCCGTCAGCCGGTGGCGCGCTGTCGTGCACCCTCGGCGACGGGCACCGCGAACGCATTGGTCGCCTCCGGCGGGGTGACTCCAGGGCGAAGCGGAACGAGCAGACGGCAGACCAGGCCCTCGGGACGCCAGTCGAACACCGCACGTCCGCCCAGCTGGCTCTCGACGCTGGCCATCAGGCTGCGGGTGCCGAAGCCGCGGGAGGTCGGGACGTGGACCAGGGGCCCGCCGGTCTCGATCCAGACCAGATCAAGGCGATCATGCTCGATCGTCCACTTCACCGACAGTTGCCCCGACCGGACCGACAGAGCACCGTATTTGGCAGAGTTCGTCACCAATTCGTGCAACGCCAACGCCAGCGTCTGCGCCGTCGCGGGCTGAAGCTGAAGTTCGGCGCCGCCGAAGTCCACTTGTCCGCCGGTCGCATAGGGCGCGAGCTCCTCGGCCACGAGCCGGCTCATCTCTGCGCCCTGCCAGCTCGATAGAGAGAGGATGGTGTGAACGCGCGCGAGGGCGCTGATGCGGCCCTCGACGGCGCTGACATACGTCCCGACGCTGTCGGCCTTGGTCAATCGAACGATCGATTGCGCCAAGGTCAGCGCGTTCTTGGCACGGTGATCGACCTCGCGGGTCAACAGGTTCTGGCGCTCCTCCGCGCGCTTGCGTTCGGTGATGTCGATGGTGACGCCGCTGACGCGGATCATCCGACCGGTCCTGTCCGTGGTCGCGGCCGCCGTTCCGAAGCACCAGCGCTCCTCGCCATCCGGTCGGATTATGCGGAACTCCGTCTCGTAGGACGTCGTGCCGAGTCCAAACTCCGCGATCACCTGGCTAGCGCGGGCCGCATCCTCAGGATGCAGCAGGCCCATGATGTTCACGCTGTTGAGCTCGAAGCCCTGCGGTGTCACTCCGAAGATGCGATATTGCCCCTCGTCCCACATCCAGTCGCCATTCACCCCATCCCAGTCCCAGGAGCCCATCCTGCCGGCGGCGATGGCCATGCTGCGGCGCTGCTCGCTTTCGATCAGCTGAGCCGTGGATCTCTCAAGCTCGGCCGTGCGCGCGCGAACACGGTTTTCCAGCTCGCGATTCAAGTGCTCCAGCTCGCGTGTCTTGCGATAGAGCTCGGCGAACACCTTGATCTTCGCGCGCAGCACCTCCGGGACCACGGGGACCGGCACGTAGTCGACGGCCCCCATCTCGTAGCCGCGCAACCGATCGAAGTCGCTGACCTGAATCGCCGAGATGAAGATGATGGCGATCTTCTGAAACCGCGGATGCTCGCGGATCATCTGCGCCAGCTCGAAGCCGTCGAGCTCGGGCATGCAGACGTCGACGAGGATCACCGCGATCTCGTTCTTCAGCAGGATCTCGAGCGCTTCCCGGCCGGAAGTGGCCACCACCAGATGCTCGCCGAGCTCCTTCAGGATGACTTCGTAGGCGAGCAGCTTCGCCGGCTGATCGTCAACCAGAAGAATATTGACCTTCTCATGTTCCATCATGATCAACCGTTCAGCGGTGCAGCCACATGCGGATCGCAAGAAGCAGCTGCTCGGTGTTGACGGGTTTCGCCAGGTAATCGGACGCGCCTGCTTCGAGGCACTTTTCGCGATCTCCCTTCATGGCTTTCGCGGTCAACGCGATGATCGGCAGCCGGGCGAAGGCTGGAGTCTGCCTGATGACCCCGATGGTCTGGTAACCGTCCATCTGGGGCATCATGATGTCCATCAGAACGATCGCGATCTCGGGACTTCGTTGGACGAGCTCGATCGCCTCCCGGCCGGTGGTTGCGGTGAGCACGCGCATGCCGCGGCGTTCCAGCACGCTCGACAAGGCGAAGATGTTGCGTGCGTCATCGTCGACCAGCAGCACCGTCTTCCCGATCAGATCATCGTCGGAGCTGTTCAGCTTCTCCAGCATGCGTTGCTTCTGGACCGGCAGTTCCGTGATCACACGATGGAGGAACAGCGAGGTCTCGTCGAGCAGCCGCTCGGGGGACTCCACGCCCTTCACGACGATGCTGCGGGCCATCGTGTGCAGCTCGGCGTCCTCCTCGGCCGACAATTCGCGTCCGGTGAACACGACGACGGGAACGCCGGAGAGCGTATCGTCGGAGCGCAGCTGGTCGAGCACGTCGAAGCCACTCATGTCGGGGAGACGAAGGTCCAGCACGACGCAGTCGCAAGGCGCGTTGCGGAGCTCATCGAGCGCGGCCGCGCCCGTCTCCGCCGCGACGATCTCGATGTCGTCGTGATCGAGCAGTTGGCGAATGCTCATCTGCTCTGCGGCATTGTCCTCCACGATCAGCAATCGCTTGCGCCGCGGCTTGGCGTATTCCTTGATCTGAGACAGCGCCGCGCTGACGCCTTCCGTCGTGGTGGGCTTGCTCACGAAGGAGAAGGCGCCGCGCGCCAGAGCGTGCTGACGGTCCTCGTCGAGCGTGATGATCTGCACCGGGATGTGCCGCGTCAACGGATTGTGCTTGAGCTGGCTGAGAACGGTCCATCCGAGCATGTCCGGAAGGAACACGTCGAGCGAGATCGCGGCCGGCTGATACTGCTTGGCCAGATCCAGCGCTTCCGCGCCGCGGCCGGCGACCAGAACCTTGAAGCCCTTGTCGCGCGCAAGATCGATCAGGACGCGGGCATAGTGCGGATCGTCTTCGACGACCAGCAGGATCGTGTCTCCCGGCTCGAGGTGCAGCCGATCATCCGCCAACTGCTCGATGGCGCGCTCGGGCACCGGAGCCTGCAGGGCAGGGGTCTGGAGATAGGGAACGGGCGCGGCGGGGCTGACGCGCGGGGCCGTCGCGGGCCCCGAATATTTGAGGGGCAGATACAGCGTGAAGGTGCTGCCCTTGCTCGGCGCGCTCTTGAGATGGATCTCGCCGCCCAGAAGGTTGGCGAGCTCCCGGCTGATCGCAAGTCCAAGTCCGGTGCCGCCATATTTGCGGCTCGTGCCCGCGTCGGCCTGCTGGAATGCCTCGAAGATCAGCTTCTGCTTGTCCTGAGGAATGCCGATGCCGGTGTCCGACACCTCGAAGGCGATCACGGCCGGCGCATTGTTGAGCACCGGGTGTTCGGTGCTCCAGCCCCCCAGCGCTGCGAACACTTTCAAGCGGACGCCGCCTTCGGCGGTGAATTTGAAGGCATTCGAGAGCAGGTTCTTCAGCACCTGCTGCAGGCGCTTGGAGTCCGTGACGATGCTGCGCGCCAGCGTCGGATCGACATCGATGTTGAAGGAGAGGAGGCGGTTTTCGGCCTCGTGGCGGAACGGACGCCCGACGGTTTCCAACAGGTTCGCGGTGAGAATCTCCTCGGCATCGACGGTCACGGTACCGGACTCGATCTTGGAAAGATCGAGAATGTCGCTGATGAGATTCAGCAGGTCCGTGCCGGCACCATGGATGGTGCGGGCAAACTCGACCTGTTTGAGGGTAAGGTTGCCATCGGGGTTTTCGGTGAGCTGCTGGCCGAGGATCAGGATGCTGTTGAGCGGCGTGCGCAGCTCGTGCGACATGTTGGCCAGGAACTCGGACTTGTACTTGGAGGTCAAGGCGAGCTCGGTCGCCTTCTCCTCGAGCGCGCGGCGTGCCTGTTCGATTTCCTGGTTCTTCCGCTCCACCTCGACGTTGCGCTCGGCAAGCTGCTGCGCCTTCTGCTCGAGCTGCTCATTGGTCTGCTGCAGCTCGCGCTGCTGTGCCTGCAGCTCGGCGGCGAGCTGTTGCGACTGCTTCAACAGCCCCTCGGTCTGCATTGTGGCCTCGATCGAGTTGAGCACGATGCCGATGGAGTCGGTCAGCTGTTCGAGGAACGTCATCTGCGAGGTCGTGAACGGACTGAGCGATGCCAATTCTATCACGGCCTTGACCTGGTTTTCGAACAACACCGGCAGCACCACCAGGTTCTTCGGGACGGCCCGGAGCAGGGCGGAGCCCACGGGAATGACGTCGGACGGAATCTCCGAGACCAGCCGTTGGCGCTTGTCGAAGACGCACTGTCCGATCAGGCCTTCGCCGAACTGGACATGCTGCCGGTGCGGATACACGCCGTCATCGGCATAGGAGGCGAGCAGGCGCAGCTGCGGTGTCGACTCGGTTTCGACCTGATAGATCACGCCACGGTGGGCGTTCACCAGCGGCGTCAGCTCGGTCAGCAGCAGGCGGCCGACGGTGGTCAGGTCGCGCTGGCCCTGCAGCATGTTGGTGAACTTTGCGAGGTTGGTCTTGAGCCAGTCCTGCTCGGTGTTGAGGTCGGTTGTGAGCCTCAGATTGGTGATCATCGTATTGATGTTGTCTTTGAGCTCGGCGACCTCGCCGCGCGCATCGACCTGAATCGAACGGGTGAGGTCGCCCTTCGTCACGGCGGTCGCGACCTCGGCGATGGCGCGGACCTGTGAGGTCAGGTTGGCCGCGAGCAGGTTGACGTTGCCGGTCAGGTCCTTCCAGGTGCCGGCGGCACCGGGCACGTTGGCCTGGCCGCCGAGACGACCCTCGACGCCCACCTCGCGGGCGACGCTGGTGACCTGATCGGCGAAGGTGGCGAGCGTCTCCGTCATGTTGTTGATGGTGTCGGCGAGCGCAGCAACCTCGCCCTTCGATTTCACCGTCAAGTTCTGCTTGAGATCTCCGTTGGCCACCGCGGTGACCACCTTCACGATGCCGCGCACCTGCTCGGTGAGGTTGGCGGCCATGAAGTTCACGGTATCGGTGAGGTCCTTCCAGGTGCCGGCGACGCCCGGCACCTGGGCCTGGCCACCCAGCTTGCCTTCGGTACCCACTTCGCGCGCGACGCGCGTGACCTCGCCGGCGAACGCGTTGAGCTGGTCGACCATGGTGTTGATCGTGTTCTTGAGCTCCAGGATCTCGCCCTTCACGTCCACCGTGATCTTGCGCGAGAGATCGCCGCGCGCCACGGCCGTGGTCACCTCGGCGATGTTGCGGACCTGCGTCGTCAGATTGGCCGCGAGCAGGTTGACGTTATCGGTGAGGTCCTTCCAGGTGCCGCCGACGCCCGGCACCACGGCCTGTCCGCCAAGCCGGCCCTCGGTGCCGACCTCACGCGCGACGCGCGTCACCTCGGCCGCAAACGAGCGCAACTGCTCGACCATCGTGTTGAGGGTGTCCTTGAGCAACAGGATCTCGCCGCGCACGTCGACCGTGATCTTCTTCGACAGGTCGCCACCGGCGATCGCGGTGGCGACTTCCGCGATGTTGCGCACCTGTGCCGTCAGGTTCGACGCCATGAAGTTGACGCTGTCCGTCAGGTCCTTCCAGGTGCCGGCGACTTCCGGCACCTCGGCCTGGCCCCCGAGCTTGCCTTCGGTGCCGACCTCGCGCGCGACGCGCGTCACCTCGGAGGCGAACGCGTTGAGCTGGTCGACCATCGTGTTGATGGTGTTCTTCAGCTCCAGGATCTCGCCCTTCACATCGACGGTGATCTTGCGCGACAGGTCGCCGCGCGCCACCGCCGTGGTTACCTCGGCGATGTTGCGGACCTGGGCGGTGAGATTGCCGGCCATCGAGTTGACGCTGTCGGTGAGATCCTTCCAGGTTCCGGCGACGCCTGGGACGTTGGCCTGACCGCCAAGCCGACCTTCGGTGCCGACCTCGCGTGCGACGCGCGTCACCTCGCCCGCGAAGCGGTTGAGCTGATCCACCATCGTGTTCAGCGTTTCCTTCAGGCTTAGGATCTCGCCGCGAACGTCCACCGTGATCTTGCGCGACAGGTCGCCGCCGGCGATCGCCGTAGCCACTTCGGCGATGTTGCGGACCTGGGCGGTCAGATTGCCGGCCATCGAGTTGACGCTGTCGGTCAGGTCCTTCCAGGTTCCGGCAACGCCGGGAACCTCGGCTTGGCCGCCGAGCTTGCCATCCGTGCCGACCTCGCGCGCCACGCGCGTCACTTCTCCCGCGAAGGCATTGAGCTGATCGACCATCGTGTTCAGCGTTTCCTTCAATTGAAGGATCTCGCCGGAAACGTTGACGGTGATCTTCTTGGAGAGGTCGCCTTTGGCGACGGCGGTCGCGACCTCCGCGATGTTGCGGACTTGTCCCGTGAGGTTGGAGGCCATCGAGTTGACGCTGTCGGTGAGATCCTTCCAAGTGCCGGCGACGCCGCGCACCATGGCCTGGCCGCCGAGCTTGCCTTCGGTGCCGACCTCGCGGGCGACGCGCGTCACCTCGCCGGCAAAGGCGTTGAGCTGGTCGACCATCGTGTTGATGGTGTCCTTCAGCTCGAGGATCTCGCCACGAACATCGACCGTGATCTTCTTCGACAGATCACCGTTCGCCACCGCGGTCGTCACCTCGGCGATGTTACGCACCTGTGCGGTCAGGTTCGACGCCATCGAGTTGACGCTCTCGGTCAGGTCCTTCCAGGTGCCGGCGACGCCGAGCACGTTGGCCTGGCCGCCGAGCCGTCCGTCGGTGCCGACCTCGCGCGCGACGCGCGTGACCTCGCCGGCAAAGGCATTGAGCTGGTCGACCATGGTGTTCAGCGTCTCCTTCAGCTGAAGGATCTCGCCGGAGACGTTGACCGTGATCTTCTTCGACAGGTCTCCGCTCGCGATCGCCGTCGCGACGTCGGCGATGTTGCGGACCTGGGCGGTGAGGTTGGAGGCCATGAAGTTGACGTTGTCGGTCAGGTCCTTCCAGGTGCCGGCGACGCCGGGCACCTGCGCCTGACCTCCGAGCTTGCCCTCGGTGCCGACCTCGCGCGCCACGCGCGTCACTTCCGAGGCGAATGCATTGAGCTGATCGACCATCGTATTGATGGTGTCCTTCAGCTCCAGGATTTCGCCACGCACGTCGACGGTGATCTTGCGCGAGAGATCGCCGCGCGCCACCGCCGTGGTCACGTTGGCGATGTTGCGGACCTGCGCGGTCAGGTTGCCGCACATGGCGTTGACGGAGTCGGTGAGGTCCTTCCAGGTGCCGGCCACACCCGGCACGATCGCCTGACCGCCGAGCTTGCCGTCGGTTCCGACCTCACGGGCCACGCGCGTCACTTCGGAGGCGAACGAGCGCAGCTGATCGACCATCGTGTTGATGGCCTCCTTCAACTGCAGAATTTCGCCGCGCACGTCGACCGTGATCTTCTTGGACAGGTCGCCATTGGCGACCGCGATGGTCACCTCGGCGATGTTGCGGACCTGGCCGGTCAGATTGTTGGCCATCGAGTTGACGCTCTCGGTCAGGTCCTTCCACACGCCGGTGACTTCCGGAACCTGGGCCTGGCCGCCGAGCTTGCCCTCTGTGCCGACCTCGCGGGCGACGCGCGTCACCTCCGAAGTGAAGACGCTGAGCTGCTTGATCATCGTGTTGACGATGGTGGCCGATTGCAGGAACTCGCCTCCCAGCGGCCGGCCGTCGACGTCCAGCTTCACGGTCTGTAGCAGATCGCCCTGCGCCACCGCGGCGACGGCGCGCGTGACCTCGCGGGTCGGCCATAAGAGATCGTCGATCAGGGTGTTGATCGAACTCTCCATGTCGGCCCAGGAACCGCTGGCGATGCCGAACCTCACGCGCTGCCGGGTCTTGCCCTCGCGGCCGACGACCTGGCCGACACGTTCGAGCTGCTGCGCCATGCGCTCGTTGGCGGCAATGATGTCGTTGAACGTATCGGCAATCTTGCCGTCGATGCCGAGATAGTCGCCGCTCATTCGGACGGAGAAGTCGCCTGAACGCATGGCCTGGAGCGCGCGAAGCAGATCCTGGCTCGCATCTGGTCCCTCCGCGCCAGTACCCGGACGACTGAAGCCTTGCCGGGCCGGCAGCGGACTATCAGCAGGATCGAGATCGCTCATCAAGTTCCCCCGAGGCAGTATGCGTGCCGGCAAGAATCCGAGTCTCATTTGCGGCCGGCATACAAGCCGCGGCAACATCTCAAATCAAGCCGGATGCCTTTTCTCGCAACAATTGGAACCCGTCGGAGATGGCATAAGCGGCTCAACGCGCTCCATCGCCAATCGTTCCATATAATTTTCCCTACGCGGCACGCCGCGCTACATCGGCGGAACCGAGGGAGCGCAATGGCTTTGGGGTGGGCAATGAGAAGCTGAGCGGACCTGGTTCCGTGACGAGCGACCCCGCCGCAAGCTCCGCAACCCCATAGTCCGCGCCAACCTCCGGGGAGGCCAGAGACAATCCCGGCGGAAGCGGGACGTCGTCCTTGTGCGGCCGTGACGACAACGGAGATCAGTGCCGGACAAGATGCCGGAGAGCAATGGCAGCGTCAGGCCAACCGCCCAGCAGAACCAAAGCCGGCGCTGAACGCGGGTTAGCTATTTCGCTGCCAGCTCGCTCTTGATGTCGCTCAGCTCGATCTGCAGACCTGTGAGCTCCACCATCGCGAAGCGCCTGACCTCCTGATTGTCAGGCACGGCGAGATAGCTTTCCAGAACGGCGATCGTGGTTTGATACTCCGCAATTTCTGCTGAATAGAACTGGCGGACGAAATCCGTCCCGTCGGTGGGGCTCACGTCGGCCAGCATGGCTTCTCTTCCGACCGACTGCTTTGACGCCGGTTCAGCGCTCACTCCGGTGCTGGTCTCGAGCGCGGCAAGCGCACGGGCGCGTCGTGCCGCAGCTTCCGCCCGCATTCATGCGGCACTTCTCCGATCCGACCGGTCGAGCGACGCAGTACGATCATACGCGTTCTTCTGAAATGCGTTGAACTCGTTCAATTTCGCGATCAGCGGCGAGGCCGTGGGCGCTGCAGCGGCCGAGGCGCCATGCGAAGCCGTCTCGGTTCCACGCAACATTAATATCACGTAACGCAGTTGCGTCAGATCGGCGGGGCTCCCAGGTAGTCCGAATGAAACAGTCAGATCTCTTCAGAGAAAACGCGGACAACTGCCTTAACCTCGCCGAGCGAGCCGAGAGTGACCCGGCATTCCGTCGCTATACGCGCATGGCCCAGGGCTGGCACGCATTGGCGAACGAGCAGGATTGGCTCGACGGCGAGGTCACTCCGGTATTTCCAGGGAGGGGCGAGCCGCTCCACGAATAGACATGGAAGACCCAACTGGGAATGGAGGACTTCACGATGGCCCCCCGTATCGTTCTCATCGCGCTGCTCACCGCCTTCAGCGTGGCCTCCGCGGCCGCGGCGCTCACCACAATTCGCCAGGTCCATACGGAAGCCTATTCGCTTCCTCAACCCGTGACCCGCATCTGACGGTGAGGGGACAGGCTCACGGCTGTCCCGCCCCTCCGGACGATCCGTAGACCTGCCCGTTGGCGTAGCTTGCGTCTGCTGCTGCCAGCTGAACATAAATCGATCCAAGCTCCGCGGGCTGCCCTGGCCGACCAAGCGGCGTCTGCCCGCCGAACTTCTCGAGCTTCTCCATCGTCGCCCCGCCCGAGACTTGCAGGGGCGTCCAGATCGGGCCAGGTGCAACGGCATTGACCCGAATGCCCTTGGGGCCAAGCTGCTTGGCGAGGGATTTCACGTAGTTCATCGTCGCGGCCTTGGTCTGCGCATAGTCGTAGAGGTCTGGCGACGGATCATAGGCCTGTTCGGACGAGGTGCCGATGATCGCTGAGCCGGGCTTGAGGTGGGGCAGGGCGGCCTTGATGATCCAGAACGGGGCGTAGATGTTGGTCTTCATCGTCGCGTCGAAATCCTCGGATGACACGTCAAGTATTGATTGGCGGGTCTGCTGACGCGCCGCGTTGTTGACGATGATGTCGAGACCGCCGAGCGCGTCGAGGGCTTGTGCGACCAGCTGCTGACAGAAGCGTTCGTCGCGCAGATCGCCGGGAATGGCGACCGCCTGTCGTCCTTCGGCCCTGATGAGTGCAACCACCTCCTGCGCATCGGGCTCTTCGGTCGGATAGTAGTTGATGGCGACGTCGGCGCCCTCGCGCGCATAGGCGATCGCTGCCGCGCGGCCCATCCCGGAGTCGCCTCCGGTGATCAGTGCCTTGCGGCCGGCGAGACGTCCCGACCCCTTGTAGGTGGTTTCGCCGTGATCGGGACGCGGCGACATCTTGCTGGCGAGGCCGGGCCAGGGTTGGGACTGCTTGTCGAACGGCGGCTTCGGGTAGTTCTGCGTGGGATCCACCAACTGCTCCGGTCTCATCGAGTCGGCTGCCATCGTTTCGCGTCCTTTCGCCGTTGCTGATGTCAATGAGGCGGCTGCGAGTGTCGCAGTGCCTCCAACCATTTGACGGCGTGACATCGAATGTCTGCCTTCGTCGGCCATTCGGGTTCTCCTCATGATGGTGATCACCAACCGGCGACCGCTGTGAACGTTCGTTCACGAGGTCGCAAAATGCACGCCGTCGCGATCGCTTCTGCGCTCTGATGTGACTGAGACGTATTGGCTCAGTTGGGAACAAATGCCGCCAGCACGCGTCGTGTCAGGGAAATCTCGATTGCGGATTGTCGCGCGGTTGGATCGTCGCGATTCAGGGCACGGGTGGGATCATGCCGTTCTATCATTTTGATTTGACGAACAGCGAATCGATCGCCGGAGATCGTTACGTCGAGTTGCCCGGCGACGTCGAGGCAATGGACTCGGCTGACGTGATCGCGCGACAGCTGGTTTCGGATCATCCCGAGTTGCGCAATCAGAACTATGCGGTTCTGGTCACCAACGAGGAAGGCGACGAGATCTGCCGTGTTCCGCTGGATGTGCTGCATTGACAGGAAAATGGAGGAGGTCTGCGATGGATCAGACGAGCCAAGGCATCGTCAAAACAGGTCGTGGCGAGGAGCAGCCCGCCGACAAGGATCGGGCGCAGCTCGCACATCAGACGACGTCGCCCAACTCGCCGAGCCGTGAGGCGACGGGGCGTCCTGAGGAGAAGGACCGCAAGGCGCCGGGATCCCGCTGACCCCGCGCGAATGGGAACGTCCGGCGCGGGTTGACGTTTTTCCTTGCAGGAGTGGAGACCGAAATGACATCCATGGTTGATTCAGCGATGCTCGAGCAGCGTGAATATGGCAATCTGATCGGGAGCGACAAGGTCGAGGGCACGTCAGTCTATGGCGCCGACGACAACAAGATCGGCACCATCGAGCGCGTGATGATCGACAAGTTGAGCGGTCGCGTGTCCTATGTCGTGCTCGCGTTCGGCGGCTTTCTCGGTCTCGGCAACGACCACTATCCGCTGCCGTGGCAGTCGCTGAAATACGACACGCGGCTCGGCGGCTACGTCACGGGAGTCACCGAGGATCAGCTTCGAGGAGCGCCGCGATATTCCGACGAGCGCGAGTGGGACTGGGGTGATCTCGCGACCGGCCGCAAGGTCGACGACTATTACGGGGTCCGGCTCGCCTGACGCCCCCGCGTCCCGACTGCGCTCCGCGCTCAGGCCGCCGGCGTCTGCACGCTGCTGTCGGCGGCTGATCCGGCCATCATGCTCCGCCGGCTCGACAGCCAGATCGGAATCTCACGATAGCAGGTGCCCTTCTCGTTCATCTCGGCAATGGTCCATCGGCTCGGATGGCGCTCCTTGCCGACGAAGACCCAATCATCCGCCGAGGCTGGCGGCTCGTTCGGCCGCGTTCTCAGCCATGCCGAACGGGCTCCCTTCGGCAATCGGTCCTGCTTCATCTGATACAGATCATATACTGGCGAACGCATGACGCTACTCGTCCTCAAGCAACCGCAAGTCTCGACACCCTCAGCGTGTCCCGTGGTCAAGGCGGAATTGTGGGAGTTGCGCGTCCAGGCTGTGCAAAATTGCGACCGGCCTGTGGTGGCGGCATCTGCCAAAAATCCTCGCGTGACACGCGTCGCGCTTCGACGAAACGGCGCGCGGGGCTGATTCCAGAACCCCGCGAGCCGGGAAGGACGACGATCGCGTCCGGCAATGAAGAGCCCGCCAGCCGCGGCCGGAAGGCTGATCCAATCAGAAGAAGGCGTAGCTGAGATCGAGGCCGTAGGTGGCGTGAAGAATGAAGCCGAACGCCGTTGCGCCGCAAAGCATCAGAATCGTCCGCAGCTTCTCGGAGTCGATGCGCGTCTCTTCGAGATGGGTCGGGAGAGCCTTGGTCAGTGTCGTCATGGTGGGACCTCTGTACGCGAAACGAAGACGGAGAGTGAGTGATGAAAGAATATTCGAGGCTTGTTAGAACCCGTTCTGGGGCGGTGTTTTTGTAGGGCTCCAGAAGAGTTCTAATTGTGAAAGAGGAACCCAGCATCGTGCAGTTTTTGGGGCAAAGTTGAGGAAAGTAAATGTTCGGTAAATTAAATCTCAGGTTGATATTAGTTGCGCATAGTATTGTTGCACGTCTTGGCTGCTGAATGAAGTTGCCAGGTTGCCAAGGCGCAGCCGCGCACGTTGGTAAGCTTAATTCTTGTCGGAAAAGCATTCTGAGCGATCCTGGCCTGCCCGGCCGGATCGTTGCGAACGGCCAAGTGAGCCCGCCCGTCGTGCGGGTTGCAAAAGCAACTCGAAGTATAGGGCCGGCATGTCGCGCGCTCGGCCAATATGTGGCGAGGCATTAACCCCTGTGGCGTTGTCGCCACGAGGTCGCCAGCATCTGTGGCATGACTGGTATCATGTGAATGACGCCGACGGAAGGCCGCTTCGGAATTCTCTCTCTCGATGTGCTCATCCAACAACAGCCGCATATTCATCGAGGTCGTATCCCACGCGCGTCTCGCGTTGAGCCCAGGTGAGGCGTCGGCATGGCGGGGACGTTGCACCGGCCGAGCGCTGGCGCTCTCGCGGCACCGCATGCCCGAGTCATGGCAGTCGCTTCGCCCTCGTTCGAGGAGGAGGGCGCAGGGAAGGCCGGGCATCCACTGACACCCGCGGCCCCCGTGCGGAAAGATTGCACGGGGCAGGAACCACAGGCGCAGCCGGACACTCCCAGCCTCCCCTGCACAATGGCTTTAACGGCTGCTTCGCGTTCTCCCTGGTGCGCCGGCTTCTGGCCACCATCGGTCGGAGCCCTCGTCGAGCTCACGACCTTGATATCAGCGTCGGGATATCAGGACCGCGCGACTTGACCGTGCGCAATGAACTGTTCGTCCGCATGACCAGCATGCTGCAGTCCGCTGCGCCCATCATATCCCGCACCCAACGCTCGTGACGATCGCGATGCGCCCCTCTGCTGCGAGGCGGGACGAAGACAGTCAACACGAATTCCGAAAAAAGGAAACAACGATATTTTTCCGCGGACGACTGGACAGCCCAAATCACCTTGAGCGCGCTCGTGAAATGACGTTCCGCGCGCAGGCATCAATGGTCCGCGTTGCATTGAAATCGGCGGGGCATGGCGCGCGCGATGGAGGGCGATTTGGCCGACGGGCAGGGCCGGGTGGTTTCGCGCGAGCGAGCCCTTCGTGCCGGACACCGCGTTTGGCCGCGCCGAGCGGCGAGTCCGCTGGATGTTCGGGGCGCGCCATGAACCTTGGGCGTTGCCGTGCGTTCGTCCGGCGAGACTATAGCGGTGCCTTCGCAGGGCCGCGAAGCTGAGCTAACGTCGCGGCTTTCCCAGGCTGTTCGGAACGACAGACATGACATCGATCATCAAGGCTCTTTCCGCGCTCGCATGCGCCGTCTGCTGGAGCGCCGGCGCACAGGCCGAGCCGGTACGCTGGAGCACCTATCGCATCCCGGAGACCGGCACCTCGGTCGACATTCCCGTCTCGGTCTTCAGCGACATGGCCGGTCGACCCGATGGCTACGGCCAACGCTTCCAGACCGCCGACGGCCGCGCCAATCTCACGGTGCAGTCGATGGCGAACGACACCGGGGATTCGCCGGCGCGGTTCCTTGCCAGGAAGAACCCTCCACCGAACATCCAGTACAAGCGCATCACCGCACGCTTCTTCGCCGTGTCGAGCTACAAGGGCGATTACGTCTGGTACAACCGCTGCAACTTCGTCGGCCGTTACGTGCACTGCGTTCTCATCAACTATCCCCGGGCCTGGGAGCGCGATTGGGACGGCCTGGTGACCCGGATCAGCCTGTCGCTCAGCCGAGGCTGAGGACGGCGCGGCCACCATCGCCCGTGCGGTTTGATCCAGCTCAATGAGGCCGTCGGGTCCCGTTGCATAAGCTCCGGCTTCCTTTCAGCCGCCGCTGGCAAACGGGCTTCTCCTTCATGGCTGCTGCCTCCTTCACCGTCCGGGCCGAGAGTGTCAGCGCGATCGCCACCATCAGGTGCCGCAGCGCGCAGGATGCGCTGCTCACGGCCAACACCTATCTGCGCCTGGGCGCCGCCTGCGTCAGCATCGAGACGCCCGGCGGCCAGAGCATCAGTCCAGACCGGCTGGACGCGTTGCTCAGCGATTCCGGAGGCCGCGTCGGCCTGTGATGCCAGCCCGGTGCGGGCGCTTGGGCATGACGGTGTCGAGCCTGCTCACAGGTCCGGTCCTCATCATCAGATCACCTGGAGATCACCTGGCTCAGGACGATGCCCCGATGCTGTCGTCAGGTCGAGCCGGAGGCCAGGAGACGTCCTCGATATAGGGTCCGTAAAGGACGTCCTGCCGTCGCTGGTAGATCGTGACGAGGGCAACGGCGGCAATCAAACAAAATGCGCTGAAAATGGCCAGTTCGAACATGTCAAAAGCTCCACCAGTGACGACGTGGCGGATGCAGCCGCAGGCGTCAAACGGAAGCCGCCGTTAAGCTGAAGAGGAAAGCTTAACACCATGACCGAATGGTCCGGCGGGTCCCGCGCAGGCTGGCCGCGCGGCGTTCACCGCGGTCTGCAGGGGGCTTTTCGGACGTTCCGGTGCGGCAGAGAGGGCGATTGGCCCCCCGATGGTCGCGGGGAGCCCGATGCCGGACCGGCTACCGTTCACGCTACCTTAGGCAATGAGCCGTAGTCATGGGGGCGAACGTTGCGTGGGGTGGATGGCGCGCTGACGCGAGCGAGGACGGCTTGGTCGGGGGGCCGGCCCGACGGCCGTCGAGCACGACCTGATCGCCACGGACCTTGCGTGGACCACCGCCACAGGTGCCGCCAACGAGGTGCACGTCGGTCGTCATCGCCTCGCAGATTGATGGGCTCCGCATGTCAGATCTCGTTTCAGCTTCGAGCTTTCTTCCAAAGGAGCGGCGACGGTGGAGTGCCGGCCTCCTGGTCGCAGTGCTCGGACTTGCGGCCGCGTTCGCGATCAAGGTGCTCTGGATCAAGACCGGCGTGCTGGATGCCATGTCGACCGACGACGCCATGCGACTGGTTGAGGTTCGCGATCTGATCAATGGCCAGGCCTGGTCCGACCTCCACCAATACCGGCTGGATCCGCCCGGCCTCCTGATGCACTGGTCGCGGCTGATCGATCTGCCGCTGGCCCTCTCGATCCTGCTGCTGAAACCTCTGCTAGGAACGCACCAGGCCGAGCTGGTGACGCTGACCCTATGGCCGCTGTTGCTGTTTGCGGTCGCGCTCGCGCTGGTTGCTGCAATCGCCCGGCAGATGAGCGGCGGCGCGCCGACGGCGATGCTGGGAGCCCTCGTGCTGGCAATGCTGGCAATGCCGGCCCTGGCGCATTTTCGGCCGGGCAGCATCGATCATCACAACGCGCAGATCGTCCTGGTGCTGGCCATGATGTTGTTCGCGCTGCAGATCGAGCGCAGCGCGTTCAAGGCCGCATGTGCCGGCATTGCGGCGTCGGCATCGCTGGCCGTCGGCGTCGAGATGCTGCCGGCGATCGCGACGGTGAGCGTTGCCGTGGCCGGTCTCTTCATCTGGCGAGGGGCGCCGGTCGCGCCACAGGTCTCGGCGTTCGCCGGCGCGCTCGCGGCGTCGTCCCTGGGTTTCGCACTGCTTCTGCTCCCGCTGTCCACGCTCGCGGCGCCGGTCATGGACGCGCTCGGCGGGCCGCTGCTGCTGTTGACGGTCGGCGGCGGCGCCGGCTTGATCCTCATGGTCGGGCTCGATCGTCTTCGCTCGAGCCCGCCGCTGCGCCTCGTCGCTGCAATGGGAGTTGCGGCCGCTCTGCTGGCGGCATCCTATCTGCTGTTCGGAAAGTCCCTGATGTTTCCGTACGCGCAGCTCGATCCGCTGGTCGTCTCGTTATGGCTCGACAACGTGCAGGAGACGATCTCGCTGCCGAAGATGCTCCGGCTCGGTCCGGAAGAGGCGCTCGGCTTCTATGCCTGTCCTGTGATTGCGCTGGGGGTCGCCGTTGCGGCGTTGCTGCGCTCCGATCCGTCGGATCGGTTCCGCTGGGTGATCGTGATCCTGACGCTCGCCTCACTGCTCGGGGTCAGCCTGTGGGAGATGCGCGGGGCGGCCGGGGCTGCGATGGTCGCTGCGCCGGTCTTCGCGGCAGGCGTCGCGGTGCTCTGGCCATCGCTCGCGATCGGAGGCAATCTCGTGCTGTTGGCCTTCGTCGTCTCGCCGGCGATGTTTGCGACGCTGTCCGGCACGGCCAAGCCGCTGATTGCTGCGGCGTTCAAATGGGAGCCGTTGGTGTTCGACGACCCGGCGACGATGTGCCGGAGCGTTTCGGATGCCACGCCGATGCGGCGACTTCCCAAGGGACGCGTCATGGCGCCGACCGATATCGGGCCCGCCATTCTCGTCGAGACCGACCACGAGGTCTTTGCCGCCCCGTATCATCGCAACAATGACGGCAATCTCGCATTCTTCCAGCTGATGCTCGCGCCAGGTCTGCTGGCGCATCAGATCCTGTTGGACCGGCAGGTCGACTACGTCGTCACCTGCCGGACCGCGCCGAACCGGCTCGTGATGGGGCGCGCTCCCAACGGCCTGGAGGCAATGCTGTTTCGAGGCGAAACGCCCGGATTTCTCGAGCCGGTGGATGTCGGCCCGTCCGCCAAGATCGCGGTGTGGCGCGTGCGCAAGTGACGTCTCGGCGGCAACTTCGGCGGCCATCCGAGGCCGCAACGATTACTCCGCAACGGCCGGACGATCCGCATCCAGCTCCGGGAACATCGCCCGGCAGCTCAGGCAGTAGGATTCGAAAATGAAATTCAGCAATGCGGACATCGGTCGCCCCACCGGTTGATCAAGTGGGTGGAGGATGCCGGCCTCCTGTTTCCGGACATTGTCGTGGGGCAGGGGAAACGGTTTCGTCCGGCCGCGGCCCGGTTTCGCGCCGTCCCGCTACGACGCCCGCGCTTCCGCATTCCCGAAGATGAAGTTGTTGCAATAATCCTTCCGCTTCCAGAACCATTCACCGTCGGCGCGCTGGTGAATCTCCGGATCGAACGCAGACAAGGGGAGCAGCCGGCCCTTGCTGAGAAACTCCCCGGCATAGCCGAGGCCGCGCAGCAGCGAAAAGGTCTCCTTGACCCGATCCAGCGTGGCGAGACGGCGATCGCATTCGATGACGATCAGCGGCCGGCAGCGGCGCAAGGTGCGCTCGGCGCCGCGCAGCACGTCGAGCTCGGCGCCCTCGACGTCGATCTTGAGCGCGGAGACGTTGCCGCTTGCAGGAAGGTAATCGTCCAGCGAGATCGTCTGCACCTCGATCGCCGTCGAAGTCTCCGCGGGCTGCAGCAGCGAGGCGCCGGGCTGGTGTCCCTCGGGCACGAACAGTGTCTTCCTGCTCGACGACGAATATACGGCCCGTGGCTCCACGACGACGTTGTCGAGCGAAAACCTGCGGCAGAGCCGGGACAATCCTGCGGCGAGCTCCGGCTGCGGCTCGAAGGCGATGACACGCCCCGGCGCGGACCATTGCGCAAGCCAATAAAGAAAGCTGCCCTTGTTGGCGCCGATGTCGCAGACGATGTCGCCGGGCCTGATGTTTCGCCGCAGCTCGGCCAGCTCGGTCCGGTGGTCGCGATACCTGGATCGCAAGACCCTCACCAGGAACCGCAGTGCTTCATGCGTCGCCAATCAACCCTCCGACCACGAGTCGGTCCCGCCAATGATTCTGGGACCGGATGCCTAGGCCTTCCCCGCCGTTACCGCAACATTCAGACATGAAGGCCGGCCGCGGCGGCAGCATGGCGCCAAGGCGGCGCCGCGTGGCGTTTGCGGAAGACGGCGCCGATGCCCTGGTTGGATGCTCGCTGCTGCGCATAGGCTTGTGGCCCCGTCCGCCAGCGGTCTTGGGCCCGGCAATCGTGCGGTACTGTCCTAATCTTTTCCCTTTCGGAGACTACCGCAGGTCGTAGGAGTTGCGGCAGATGCCAGGGGGTGATCCACTCTCCCTTGAGGAGGCGAAACGCGATGAAACTGAATGTGACGATCCTGATGGGCGAGCCGGTGTCCGGCGACGACGCCGTTCTGCTTGGCAAGCTCAGCCCCGCAGGGGTCACGGTCGATCGCGTCCTGCCCCGGCTGGCGATCGTGACCGGTTCGATCGATCCGTCCCAGCTGTCGACGTTGCGGGCCGTCCCGGCGTGAAGCGCGTGGAGGAGGCGGGCGTGTTTCAGCTGGCGCCGGACACCTGAGCGAGCGGCGCGCAGCGAAACCGCGAGTGGACGAGCCCGGCCGGGCAATTCCGCCGGGCTTCTGAATTTCAAGGCTCTTGCGGCTCAGGCCGGCGTTCGACCGAAATGGTGGTGCCGCCAGCGAGGGCTCGCCGTACGTACAGACGGAGATCGGCGACCCGATGTCTGATTGAGGGACGCCGTTGCATGACGTCATCGGCCTGATGCCCGCGTGGCGATCCCAGCAGGACTCGAACCTGCAACCCGCGGAGTAGAAATCCGCTACTCTATCCAGTTGAGCTATGGGACCGTCGTCACGGCGTGAGCGTCGGCGAGGGCGTCACGGGATGAACGCTTGCGGGCCGGGAGGCCCGGCCGGCGCGGCATCCATAGCACGGGTCATATGAAAAATCTTCGGTTTCGCCAAGTCCGGCCGAACCGGAACGGCGCGAGGCGCGACCAAGCGGAGGCGGAGGAGGGCGCGCGCCCTCGTTTCCCGTGTTCGTGGCGCCGGTTGACGGCCGCTACGGGCCTTGCCGGTATGCCATGTCCTGTGAATTGCCGTTGATGAACAGATTTTTACGGCCGGACGCGCCCGCCGATGGCCGCCCCCACGGCGGGGCGCTATTCTGGCGCTACAACCGCTGCCATCAGTCCGTCACCATTTCGCGTCCATTCTCGCCACGAATCGGCCAAACACGGGCGGCCTTCCGCTCGTGCCGAAGAGCCGCCCAAAAGATCCGTCCAAGGAGCTGTCCCATGATCGGTCTGGTTCGCGCCGCCGTCCTCTGCGCCATCATGGCGCTCGGTCTCGTCTTTGCCGCCGGTTCGGCCGACGCGGCCGACAAGGCGTTCAAGCGCGACGATCTGGCGGACGCCGCCATCAAGCTGGAGGCGCAGATCAAGAGCGAGGCGGGGGCGGTCAACAAGCCGCTGTCGACCTTGCGCACCGATGCCGACGCGGCGCTGCGGCGGAACGACCTGCGCACGGGCTTGCAGATCCTCGGCCAGATCGCGACCGCGGCGCCGGATGATTCCGGCAACTGGCTGCGGCTGGCGCGCACCGTGCTTAACCAGATCAAGCCGATCAACACGTCCGAGCAGACCTTCCTGCTGGAGCGGGCCTCGACGGCGGCCTATATCGCCTATCAGCGCGCCGGCAATGCCGGCGAGGAGGCGGATGCGCTCGCCGTGCTCGGCAGGACCATGGCCGAGCGCAAGCTGTGGCGGCCGGCGCTGGATACGCTGCGGATGTCACTCGATCTGCGCGAGGTCGCGGATGTCCGTGGGCAATATGAGCGGATGCGCGACGAGCACGGCTTCAAGCTGCTCGACTACACCGTGGATTCGGACTCGGCGAGCCCGCGCGCCTGCTTCCAGTTCTCCGAGGATCTCGCCAAGCGCACCGACTTCTCGCCCTTCGTGGCGCAGGCCGGCAATGACAAGCCGGCGCTGACCTCGGAGGAGAAGCAGCTCTGCGTCGAGGGCCTCAAACATGGCGAGCGCTACAACATCAATCTGCGCGCCGGCCTGCCCTCTGGCGTCAAGGAGAGCCTGCCGAAATCGGCCGAGTTCAACATCTATGTCCGCGACCGCAAGCCGTTCGTGCGCTTCACCGGCAAGGCCTATGTGCTGCCGCGCACCGGGCAGAAGGGCATTCCGCTGGTCAGCGTCAACACGCCGGCGGTGAACGTCAACGTGTTCCGGATCGGCGACCGCAACCTGATCAACACGGTCATCGACAGCGATTTCCAGCGGCCGCTGTCGAGCTACCAGCTCAGCGAGCTCGGCGACCAGCGCGGCATGAAGGTGTGGAGCGGCGAGCTCTCGACCGCGATGACCTTGAACCAGGACGTCACCACCGCGTTCCCGGTCGACCAGGCGATCAGCGACATGCAGCCCGGCGTCTATGTGATGACGGCGGCGCCGAAGGGCCCGGCCAGCGGCAACAGCGACGAGGACAGCGGCCAGCTCGCCACGCAATGGTTCATCGTCTCCGACCTCGGCGTCGCCGCGTTCTCCGGCAATGACGGCATCCACGTGTTCGTGAACTCGCTGGCGTCGACCGATCCGGTGGCGCGTGCCGAGGTGCGGCTGGTGGCGCGCAACAACGAGATCCTGGCAACGCGCAAGACCGACGAGGCCGGCCACGTGCTGTTCGAGACGGGGCTGGCGCGCGGCGAGGGCGGGCTGTCGCCGGCGATGCTGACGGTGTCCGGCGAGAAGGCCGACTATGCCTTCCTCAGCCTGAAGACGACGGCGTTCGATCTGTCCGATCGCGGCGTGTCCGGGCGCGAAGCGCCCAGCGGGCCGGACGCGTTCGTCTATTCCGAGCGCGGGGTCTATCGGTCCAGCGAGACCGTCTATCTCACGGCGCTGCTGCGCGACGGCAAGGGCAATGCCATGACCGGCACGCCGCTGACCCTGGTGGTCGAGCGTCCCGACGGCGTCGAATTCCGCCGGGCCGTGCTCCCCGACCAGGGCGCGGGTGGGCGCTCCTTCGCGGTGGCGTTGAACTCGGCGGTGCCGACCGGCACCTACCGCGTGCGCGCCTTCACCGATCCGAAGGGCGCGGCGGTCGGCGAGACCACTTTCATGGTCGAGGACTACGTTCCCGAGCGGCTGGAATTCGACTTGTCCTCCAAGGACAAGCAGATCAAGGCTGATGTTCCGGTAGAGGTGAAGGTCGACGGCCATTTCCTCTATGGCGCGCCGGCATCGAGCCTCCAGCTCGAGGGCGATCTGCTGGTCACCACCGCCGCCGAGCGGCCGGGTTTTCCGGGCTATCAGTTCGGCGTCGCCGACGAGGAGAGCGCCTCCAACGAGCGCACGCCGATCGAGGGGATGCCGGAGACCGACGACAAGGGGGCGGCAACCTTCCCGGTCAGCCTGCCGAAGCCGCCATCCTCCAGCCGGCCGCAGGAGGCGCAGATCTATGTGCGCATGGCCGAGACCGGCGGCCGCGCCGTCGAGCGCAAGCTGACCTTGCCGGTGGCGCCGAAGGCGGCGCAGATCGGCATCAAGCCGTCCTTCTCCGGCAGGAGCGTCGGCGAGGGCGACAAGGCCGAGTTCGACATCGTGTTCGTCTCGCCCGAGGGCAAGACGCTGGCGCGCAACGGCTTGCGCTATGAGCTCTTGAAGATCGAGTCGCGTTATCAGTGGTACCGGCAGAATTCCTATTGGGCGTATGAGCCGGTGAAGTCGACCAAACGCGTCGGCGACGGCGACGTTACGATCGCGGCGAACAAGCCGGCGCGGCTGAGCTTCCAGCCGGAGGCCGGGCGCTACCGGCTCGATGTGAAATCGGCGGAGGCCGACGGGCCAGTGACCTCGCTACAGTTCGACGTCGGCTGGTACACCGAGGGCAGCGCCGATACGCCGGACCTGCTGGAGACTTCGATCGACAAGCCGCAGTATCAGTCGGGCGACACGATGGTCGTCACGGTGAATGCGCGCACCGCCGGCAAGCTCACGGTCAACGTGCTCGGCGACCGGCTGCTGACGACGCAGACCACGGACGTCAAGGAGGGCACCAACCAGGTCAAGCTTGCCGTCGGCAAGGATTGGGGCACGGGCGCCTATGTCGTGACGACGCTCCGCCGTCCGCTCGATGCGGCCGCGCAGCGCATGCCGGGCCGCGCGCTCGGGTTGGCCTGGTTCGGCATCGACAAATCCGCGCGCACGTTGAATGTCGCGCTGAGCCCGCCGGCGCTGGTGCGGCCGGGTTCGGCGCTGAAGATCCCGGTGAAGGTCGGCGGGCTCAATCCCGGCGAGGACGCCAAGATCGTGATCGCCGCGGTCGATGTCGGCATTCTCAATCTCACCAACTACAAGCCGCCGGCGCCGGACGATTATTATCTCGGCCAGCGCCAGCTCTCGGCGGAGGTCCGCGACCTCTATGGCCAGCTGATCGACGGCATGCAGGGCTCGCGCGGCCAGATCCGCTCCGGCGGTGACAGTGGCGGAGCCGAGCTGCAGGGCTCGCCGCCGACGCAGAAGCCGCTGGCGCTGTATTCGGGCATCGTCACCGTCGGGCCCGACGGCAACGCTGAGGTGAGCTTCGACATTCCGGAGTTCGCCGGCACGGCGCGCGTCATGGCGGTGGCGTGGAGCGCGACCAAGGTCGGCCGCGCCAATGTCGACGTCACCGTGCGCGATCCCGTGGTGCTGACCGCGACCTTGCCACGCTTCCTGCTGTCTGGCGACCGCGGCACGCTGTCGTTCGACGTCGACAATGTCGAGGGCGCGCCCGGCGACTATGTCGTCAGCATCAAGGCGAGCGGGCCGGTCAAGGTGTCCGGCAATGCCAGCGTCACCTTGAAGCTCGCGGCCAAGCAGCGGGCGTCGTCGACCTTGCCGCTGGAGGCCTCTGGCACGGGCAAGGCGCAGCTCGATGTCGACATCAAGGGGCCGAATGGCCTGACGCTGGCACGGCACTATCAGCTCGACGTCAAGCCGGCGACACAGGTGCTGGCGCGGCGTTCGATCCGCACCTTGGCGAAGGGCGAGAGCCTGACGCTGACGTCGGACATGTTCTCAGATCTCGTGGCCGGCACCGGCACGGTGTCGCTGTCGGCGGGGCTGTCGACCGCGCTCGACGCGGCGACGATCCTAAAGGCGCTCGATCGCTATCCGCATGGCTGCTCGGAGCAGATCACCAGCCGCGCGATGCCGCTGCTCTATGTCAACGAGTTGGCAGCGGGAGCGCATCTCGCCATGGACACCGAGGTCGACCAGCGCATCCGCGACTCGATCGACCGGTTGCTGGCGCGGCAGGGCTCGAACGGCTCGTTCGGGCTGTGGTCGGCCGGCGGTGACGATCCCTGGCTCGACGCCTATGTGACGGACTTCCTGACCCGCGCCCGCGAAAAGGGCTTTGCGGTGCCGGACGTGCTGTTCAAGAGCGCGCTCGACCGCGTCAGGAACTCGGTGGTCAATGCCGAGGAGCCGGAGAAGACGGGCGGCCGCGATCTCGCCTATGGCCTCTACGTGCTGGCGCGCAATGGCGCGGCGCCGATCGGCGACCTGCGCTACCTCGCCGACACCAAGCTCGGCAATCTCGCAACGCCGATCGCCAAGGCGCAGCTCGCCGCCGCGCTCGCGCTGGTCGGCGACCGCGCCCGCGCCGAGCGGGTCTATGGCGCCGCGGCCGACAGCCTCGCGCCAAAGCCGGTGCTGGTGTTCGGCCGCACCGACTACGGCTCGGACCTGCGCGATGCCGCCGCGCTGGTCTCGCTGGCGGGCGAAGGCAATGCGCCGCGCGCGACCTTGACGCAGGCGGTGGCCCGTGTCGAAGCGGCACGGGGCCTGACGCCGTACACCTCGACGCAGGAGAATGCGTGGATGGTGCTGGCGGCGCGCGCGCTCGCCAAGGAGACGCTGACGCTGGATGTCAACGGCCAGGCGGTGAAGCAGGCGCTGTACCGCAGCTACAAGGCGGCCGAGCTGTCGGGCCAGCCGCTGAAGATCACCAACACCGGCGAGGCGCCGGTGCAGGCGGTGGTCTCGGTGTCCGGCTCGCCGCTGACGCCGGAGCCGGCGGCGTCGAACGGCTTCAAGATCGAGCGCGGCTACTACACGCTCGACGGCAAGCCGGCCGACATCAAGACGGCCAAGCAGAACGACCGCTTCGCCGTGGTGCTGAAGGTCACCGAGGCCAAGCCGGAATATGGGCACATCATGGTGTCGGACTATCTGCCGGCGGGGCTCGAGATCGACAATCCGCGCCTGGTGTCGTCGGGTGACAGCGGCACGCTCGACTGGATAGAGGACGGCCAGGAACCGGTGAACACCGAGTTCCGCGACGACCGCTTCACGGCCGCGCTCGACCGTGCCGCCGATTCCAAGGCGGTGTTCACGGTCGCCTACATCGTCCGCGCGGTGTCGCCCGGCAAGTACGTGCTGCCGCAGGCCTATGTCGAGGACATGTACAATCCCTCGCGCTATGGTCGCACCGGGACGGGCTCGGTGGAGGTCCGCGCGGCGAAATGAGCGAGGGTGGAACCAGCGGTGATGGACGCACGACGGAGCTCCACTCTCCGTCGTCATGGCCGGGCTTGACCCGGCCATCCACGGCCGCGCGCGAGGACGGCGTGGATGCCCGGGTCAAGCCCGGGCATGACGAGAGGGGAGGGCGCGTCGCAAAACGTCTGGTGGCACTTGCGCTCCTGCTGATCTTGGTCATAACGACGGCCCTCACCGTCTACACCATCTCCCTAGGCCCGCTGCCGCTGCGCGAGGCAAGAGCCGTCTCCACCACGGTCGTCGATCGCCACGGCAAGCTGCTGCGCGCCTATGCGATGGCGGATGGGCGGTGGCGGCTGCCGGTCAGCGCGAAGAAGGACGTCGATCCGACCTATCTGAAGCTACTGTTTGCCTATGAGGATCAGCGCTTCTTCGACCATCACGGCGTCGACCCGCGCGCGCTGGCCCGCGCTGCGATCCAGCTCGGCTCGCATGGCCATATCGTCTCCGGTGGTTCGACCATCACGATGCAACTCGCGCGGCTGCTGGAGCCGAGGCGGCAGCGCTCGCTGCATGCCAAGCTCAGGCAGATCGTGCGCGCGCTCGAGCTCGAGCAAAAGCTTGGCAAGGACGAGATCCTCGATCTTTATCTGACGCTCGCGCCTTACGGAGGCAATCTCGAGGGCATCCGTGCGGCGTCCATCGCCTATTTCGGCAAGGAGCCGAAGCGCCTGTCGCTCGCCGAGGCCGCGCTGCTGGTGGCGCTGCCGCAGTCGCCGGAGACGCGACGGCTCGATCGGCACCCGGAGGCCGCGCGTCGCGGCCGCGACCGCGTGCTCGACCGCATGGTCTCGGAGAACGTGATCTCGGCCGAGGAGGCCGCCCAGGCGAAGGCGCAAGCCGTGCCGGCGTTCCGCAAACCCATGCCGATCCTGGCGCCGCATGCCGCCGACCAGGCCACGGCCATCGTGAAGGACCAGCCGATCATCCGGCTGACGCTGGATGCCTCCTTGCAGAAGGTGCTGGAGCCGCTGGCGCGCGACCGCGCCATCGCATTGGGACCGAGCGTCTCGGTCGGCATGATCGTCATCGACAATGACAGCGGCGACGTGCTCGCGCATGTGGGTTCGGCGGATTATTTCGACGAGAAGCGGGCAGGGCAGGTCGACATGACCCGCGCGGTGCGCTCGCCGGGCTCGACCTTGAAGCCGTTCATCTACGGCCTCGCCTTCGAGGACGGCTTCGTGCATCCGGAGAGCCTGATCGAGGACCGCCCGGTGCGCTTCGGCTCCTACGCGCCGGAGAATTTCGACATGACGTTCCAGGGCACGGTGCCGGTGCGCAAGGCGCTGCAACTGTCCCTGAACGTGCCGGCCATCGTGTTGCTCGACCGTGTCGGCGCCAGCCGGTTGTCGTCGCGGCTGAAGCAGGCGGGCGGCAATCTGGTGCTACCGAAGGACGAAGCTCCGGGCCTCGCGATGGGCCTTGGCGGCGTCGGCGTGACCCTCCAGGATCTCGCGCAGCTCTATGCCGGCTTCCCGCGGCTCGGCACCACCCGGCCACTGCGCGAGATCATGACCGCCGACGAGAAGGGCGATGCGCGTGAGCCGATGCGGCTGATGGATCCGGCAGCCGCCTGGCAGGTCGGCAATGTGCTGCTGGGGACGCCGCCGCCGGAGAACGCCGCGCGCAACCGCATCGCCTTCAAGACCGGCACCAGCTACGGCTATCGCGACGCCTGGTCGGTCGGCTTCGACGGGCGCGTCACCATCGGCGTCTGGGTCGGCCGTCCCGACGGCGCGCCGGTGCCCGGCCTGATCGGCCGCGTGGCGGCGGCGCCGATCCTGTTCGACGCGTTCGCGCGCTCGGGCAAGCTGCCGGCGGCGCTGCCGAAGCCGCCCAAGGGCGCACTGGTCGCCAGCAATTCCAAGTTGCCGCTGCCGCTGCGCCGGTTCCGGCCGGTCGGCGAACTCGTGCGCACGGGCGCGGAGCAGGCGCCGCACATCCAGTTCCCGCTGAACGGCTCGCGCATTGACGTCGACCGTTCCGCAGGGCCCGAAGCGTCCGTGATGCCTGTGAAGGTCTCGGGCGGCGTGCTGCCGCTGACGATGCTGGTGAACGGCCTGCCGGTCGGCGAGATCGACAGCCGGCGCCAGCGGCTGATCGACCCGCCTGGGCCGGGCTTTGCCCGCCTCACCGTCATCGACGCCACGGGCGCTGCGGACACAGTTGTGGTCAGAATCCAGTGACCGTTCGCTAAGCGGTTGTCGGCATGGCGGTTTCAGCGTATTCGGAACCCCATGGTCGAGACCTATGCCCGCCCCCGTTTTGGAGAGCCGCGCGAGCCGAAGAACCTGGTGAATCCGGGCAATCGGCTGGTGCGGATGATCGATGCCGTCACCGTGAGCCATGCCAGGGCGGTTGCGTTCCTGCTCGTCTGCGGCTTGCTGCTGTTTCTGCCCGGCTTCTTCACGATTCCGCCGATCGATCGCGACGAGGCGCGCTTCGCGCAGGCGACCAAGCAGATGGTCGAGAGCGGCGACTATGTCGACATCCGCTTCCAGGACGACGTGCGCTACAAGAAGCCGGTCGGCATCTACTGGTTGCAATCGGCTGTCGTTGAGACCGCGTCCGCGATCGGGCTGCCGCGTGCGCAGCTGCGCATCTGGGTCTATCGCATTCCCTCGCTGATCGGCGCCATCGGCGCGGTGCTGCTGACCTATTGGACCGCGCTCGCCTTCGTCACGCGGCGCGGCGCCGTATTCGCGGCGCTCCTGATGTGTTGCTCGGTGCTGCTCGGCGTCGAGGCGCGGCTCGCCAAGACCGACGCCATGCTGCTGTTCACCGTCGTGGCCGCGATGGGCGCGCTGGCGCGCGTCTATCTGTCCTGGCAGCGGGGCGAGGATCCGGAGCATCCGCCGTGGGGCCCGCCGGCGATCTTCTGGACGGCGCTGGCAGGCGGCATCCTGATCAAGGGCCCGCTGATCCTGATGTTCGCGGGCCTCACGATCGTTGCGCTCGCGATCATGGATCGCGGCGCGGCGTGGCTGTGGCGTCTACGGCCAGTCTGGGGGCTGATGTGGATGCTCGTGCTGGTGCTGCCCTGGTTCGTGCTGATCTTCCTGCGCGCCGGCGATACCTTCTTTGCGGACTCCGTCGGCGGCGACATGCTGAGCAAGATCGGTGCACAGGAGTCGCACGGCGCGCCGCCCGGCCTTTATCTGCTCCTCTTGTTCATCACCTTCTGGCCCGGCGCGCCACTGGCCGCGATGGCCGCGCCTGCGGTGTGGCGGGCGCGGCGCGAGCCGGGCGCGCAGTTCCTGCTGGCCTGGCTACTGCCGTCGTGGGTCGTATTCGAGGCCGTGCTTACCAAACTGCCGCACTACGTGCTGCCGCTGTATCCGGCGATCGCCATCCTCACCGCGGGCGCGCTGGAGCGGCGCGTGCTGTCACGCTCCTGGCTGCGGCGCGGCGCCGCCTGGTGGTTCGCAATTCCGGCCATCACCTCGGTGGTCGCGGTGATCGGCGCCATCATCGTGACGCATCAGCCGGTGTTCCTGGCATGGCCATTCGTGGCTGCATCACTGATCTTCGGCCTGTTCGCGTGGTGGCTCTATGACGACGGCCGCGCCGAGCGCTCCCTGCTGAATGCCGGCGTGGCGGCAATGTTCCTGGCGTTCGTGGTCTACGGCGTGGTGCTGCCGGCACTGACGCCGCTGTTTCCCAGCGCCGAGATTGCGCGCGCCTTGCGCAACGTCGTCTGCGTCGGGCCCAAGGCGGCCGCTGCAGGGTTTCACGAACCGAGCCTCGTCTTCATGACGGGAACGTCGACGCAACTGACGGACGGCTCCGGCGCCGCCGACTTCCTGAGCCAGGGCACCTGCCGTTTTGCCCTGATCGAGCAGCGCACCGAACGCGCCTTCGTGCAGCGCGCCGAAGCCATCGGGTTGCGCTACAACGTCGCCAAGCGCATCGACGGCTACAACATCTCGCAGGGCCGTCCGGTCTCGATCGCGATCTACCGGTCGGAAGGGACCGAGTAGATGTCGGCCGAGACCCCATCGTCCTCGTCCGGCTATCTTTCTCAGCTCGCGCTGGTCGGGAAATTCTCGTTGGGGCGGTTGCTGCGGCGACCACAGACCGCGCCGGATGCATCGAGCCGGCGGCGCCTGTGGCGTGAGCTGATACTGGTCGGTGCCATCGGCATCGGGACCATCCTGGTGCTGATGGTCACTTTCGATGCCTACGAGATCGGGCTGATGCCCCCGCGCGGCACGCCCAGCCTGTGGCCGTGGCGAATCGTCACCGAGTTCGGCCAGGATGAATACGTGCTGGGCCTGCTGGCGATTGGCGTCGTCGTCACGATCCTGGTCGCGCCGCTGTGGCCCGAGGCCACGCGCAGCCGCCTGCTGAATTTCGCGACGCATGTTCAGTTCTTCTTCTTCGCGGTGCTGACCTCGGTGCTATCAGCCCAAGCGCTGAAATACATCATCGGCCGCGGCCGGCCGTTCGTCGGCGGCAAGGCGAACGCCTTCAACTTCGATCCGTTCAACGGCACGCCTGCCTATTTCAGCATGCCCTCCGCGCATGCAGTGACGGCTTTCGCGCTCGCCTTTGCCATGGCTGCCGTCTGGCCGCGATTGCGTGTTCCCATGTTCATCTATGCCGTCGTGATCGCCTTCAGCCGGCTCGTTCTGCTGGCCCACCATCCGAGTGACGTCGTCGCCGGCGCCGTGGTGGGCCTCGCCTGCGCCATGCTGGTCCGCTACTGGTTCGCAGCCCGGCGGCTCGGTTTTCGCCTGGCCAAGGACGGCCAAATCGTACCGCGCTAAGGGGGTTGATAGCCGGCTCCAAGCCCCATAATAAGCCTCCGCCGCAGCGCCCGGGGCAGGAACCGGTCCGATCAAGCCATCACGAGTCCCATTTTGTCGACCGAAACCCCCGTTGCCGTCTCCATCGTCGTTCCCGTGCGCAACGAGGCCGGCAACATCACGCCTCTGATCACCGAGATCGCGGCTGCGCTCGACGGTCTGTGGCCGTACGAGATCATCTACGTCAATGACGGGTCGACCGACGACACCGCGCAGCGGCTGTCCGAGGAGATGGCACGCCGGCCGAACTTGCGCGTCCTGCGCCATGAGAAGTCGTCGGGGCAATCGGCTGCGGTCCGCAGCGGCATCCGCGCCGCACATGGCGGCATGGTTGCGACGCTCGATGGCGACGGACAGAACAATCCGGCCTTTCTTCCCGAGCTGATCGCGGCCCTGGAAAAGGGCGGCGCGCGCGTCGGTCTCGTCGCCGGCCAGCGCGTCGGCCGCAAGGACACCGGCTTCAAGAAGCTGCAGTCGCGGATCGCCAACAAGATTCGCAACGCGGTGCTTAAGGACGGCACCCGGGACACCGGCTGCGGCCTCAAGGCGGTTCGCCGCGACGTGTTCCTGATGATGCCGTATTTCGATGGTCTGCACCGCTTTTTGCCGGCTTTGGTGCGGCGCGAGGGCTATGACATCGCCTATATCGACGTGATCGATCGTCCCCGGCATTCGGGCGTATCGAACTACGGCTTCTTCGACCGGCTGTGGATCGGGATCATGGATCTCGCCGGCGTGTGGTGGCTGATCCGCCGCAAGAAGCCGACGCCGGTCGCGATCGAGGTGACATGATGCTGATTCAATTCGGGCAGGCTTTCAGCAACTATCTCTACGACATCTTCATCGCCAAGTTCGATTTCTGGCTGGTGTTCGGCCTCGCCGCGCAGCTCGCCTTTGCGGCGCGCTTCCTGGTGCAGTGGATCGCGAGCGAGCGCGCGGGCAAGAGCGTCGTGCCGCTCGCGTTCTGGTTCTTCTCGATCGGTGGCGGGTTGATGACGCTGATCTACGGCCTCGTGAAGCGCGAGCCGGTGATCATCTTCGGCCAGCTGCTGTCGAACATCATCTACGTCCGCAACGTGATGCTGATCTTCAAGAACCGCCAGCGGGAATCGCAGACGCTGAGCAATTGAGCGGGGCGGGGGCCTCGCGCCACTACGTCATTCCGGGGCAAGGCCGCAGGCCTTGAACCCGGAATCTCGAGATCGGCTTGCGTCAGTTTTCAACGACAAGCAGATTCCGGGTTCAATCGCCGAATCGCAGCCGCGTTGCGTATACCCTTCGACCATTGCCCCGGAATGACGGGAAGATAGCAGATGCCGATGGCGGGACGCTCAGCGCGGCAGCGGCTGCGCGGACGAGGCGGGCACGGCGACGGTTGGAACGCTGTCGGTCGTTTCGCCGCGGCGGCTTGCGAGCTCGCCGGCCGCATCCAGCACCGGATAAGCGACCGAGCAGATGTGCGAGTGGATGCGCCGGAGATCGCGCAGCACGTCGAGATGCAATGAGGTGGTCTCCAGCGTTTCCGAGCGGCCCTCGCGCAGGCGCTCCAGATGCCGCTCGGTGGCGGCGAGCTCGGCGTTGCGGAGCTCGGCCTTCTGGTCGAGCAGTCGATGGGCCGGCTGGGCATCGCCCGACATGAAGATGCCGAAGGCGATGCGCAGCGATTCCATGATCTGGCGGTGGAACGCCTGCAACTCCTCGGCGCCTTCGATCGAGAACTGGAATCGGCGCTTGATCTTCTTGGTCGCGAGCTCGCTGAGGTTCTTGTCGATGATGTCGCCGATGTGCTCGAGGTTGATCGCGAAGGAGATGATCTCCATCGCGCGCTTGCCCTCGCGCTCGTCCAGGCTGCCGCGGGTCAGCTTGGTGATGTAGAGCTTGATCGCCTCATCGAGCCGATCGACGATGTTGTCCGTACGCGAGACCTGATCGACGAGGCCGCGATCATTGGTCATCATCGCGGTCATCACGTTGCGCAACATGGTCTCGACCAGGTCGCCCATGCGCAACGCCTCGCGCGCCGCATCGGCGAGCGCCAGCGACGGGGTTTCCAGCGCGGTCTCGTCGAGATAGCGCGGCTTGGCCGGATCGATTTCCGCCGGACGGTCCGGAAACAGTCTGACGAGCAGCTTCTCCATGCCGCCGAGCAGGCCGATGAAGACCACCGCCGTCCCGAGGTTGAAGGCCATGTGAAACTGTGCGGTCAGCTTCGACAGATCCGGCTGCCAGAGCTGCAGTTGTGCGGCCAGCGGATGCAGGAAAGGCGCAATCAGCGCCACGCCGATGATGCGGTTGAGGAGATTGCCGACGGGCAGACGATAGCTCGCGGGATTGTCTCGGCGCGCCCCCTCGAACACGGGATTGACCGCGCTGCCGAGATTGGCGCCGAGCACCAGCGCCAGCGCCGCATCGGCCGTGATGAAATGCGCATAGGCCAGCGACATGACCAGCAGCACGCTGGCGACGCTCGAATGCACGATCCAGGTCACGACCGCACCGAAGATGATGCACAGCGTCGCGTCGGCGGTGATGGCCTGCATGAACACGCGCATGGCCGGCGCTTCCTCGGCCGGCGCCAGCGTGTCGATCAGGATGTGGAGCGAGAGCAGCATCAGGCCGAGGCCGATCGATACCCGGCCGATGTCCTTGATTCGTGACCTGGGTCCGCTGCGGAACGCCACCAGCCCGAGTACGAACAGGATCGGTGCGACCGCCGCCACGTTGAAGGACAGCACCTGGACGATCAGCGTGGTGCCGATATTGGCGCCGAGCATGATGGCCAGCGCCGGGACCAGCCCGACCAGACCTTCCGCTGCGAAGGACGTGGTGATCAGCGCGGTCGCCGTGCTGCTCTGGAGCAGCGCGGTGAGGCCGAGCCCGGCGGCGAGCGCGGTGAACCGGTTTCGTAGCGCACGTGACAGCAGCAGCCGCAGATCCGGGCCAAAGGCGCGCAGGATGCCGCTGTGGACCATGTGCAGGCCCCACAGCAGCAGCGCTACGCCGCCCATCAGATCGAGCAGAACCATGATTCGCGTTCATTCCCACGTGTGTTCAGGCGAAGGCTACGCCCAATTGGTGGGGGATCAACGCCAATTTGTCGGCCACGGTTGCTCGATCCGGCGGCGCTCTGTCCTGCAGGCGGTATGGTCAGGCCGCGTTGAACGCGGCAAAGCCGCGATCGAGATCGGCCTTGAGGTCGTCGGTATTCTCAAGGCCGATGTGCAGCCGCAGCGTCGGACCACCGGGGGACCAGGTCGTCGCGGTGCGGTAGCTGGCGCAGTCGAACGGGATTGCCAGGCTCTCGAAGCCGCCCCAGGAGTAGCCCATGCCGAACAGGGTCAGCGAATCGAGCATGGCATCAACGGCCACCTGCGGCTTCGGTTGCAACACGATGCTGAACAGGCCGGAGGCGCCGGTGAAGTCGCGCTTCCAGATCGCGTGCCCGGGATGGCTCTCAAGCGCCGGGTGCAGCACCGTGATCACTTCGGGGCGTGCGGCGAGCCAGCGTGCCATCTCGAGGCCGGACCGGTGATGCTGGGCCAGGCGCACCCCGAGCGTCCGCACGCCGCGCAACGCGAGGAACACGTCGTCCGGGCCGGCGCAGACACCGAGCAGGCGGATGCCCTCGGAGATCAGAGGCCAAGCCTTCGCATTGGCCGAAATCGTACCGAACATGATGTCGGAGTGGCCGCCGATGTATTTGGTGGCCGCCTGCATGCTGATGTCGACGCCCTGGTCGAGCGAGCGGTGGTACAGCGGCGTGGCCCAGGTGTTGTCGTCGATGACGAGCGCGCCATGAGCGTGTGCGACCGCCGCAATGGCCGGGATGTCCGGCATTTCGAACGACTGCGAGCCGGGCGCCTCGACAACCACCGCGCGTGTATTCGGTTTGAGCAGTTGCTCAATTCCTGTGCCGATCAATGGGTCGAAATAAGTCGTCTCGACGCCGTAGCGCGCCAGCATGCCGTTGGAGAAATTGCGGGTCGGGCGGTAGATGCTGTCGCAGACGAGCACATGGTCGCCGGCCTTGAGCACCGACAACAGGGTCGTTGAAATGGCTCCCAGGCCCGACGGCGCGATGCCGACGCCGGCGCATTGCGGCCCCTCCAGCGCCATCAGCACCTGCTGCAGCGCCTTCGTCGTCGGCGTGCCGTGACGGCCATATTGGAATTCGCCGCGGTGCGCGTGCAGGTCCTCTGCGGTCGGATACAGAACGGTCGAGCCATGAACGACCGGAGGATTCACGAAACCGTGCTGCGCCTTCGTGTCCCGTCCCGCCGTCACCAGCCGTGTCTCGACGTTTTGTCGCACCGCCGCAGCGGGGTCGTTCGATGATGCCATTCGCGTGTCTTTTCTCTTTTCGGTCTGCAAGGATAGCTGAAATCGGGCCGGACTGCGGTGGTTAATAACAGAATGCAGAAGAGGGCCGTCAACCCCTTGACCCGGACCGCCAGTCGTTCTGTGATGCCGGCGCAATTCGATCGCTGCACGTTGAGGGGCTTGCCGCGATTTCCGCTCGATCAAGCATGCACGGCTTCGTTGTGCATGGCGAACGCCATATTGTTGGTACGGCGTTTGCAGACGCGGATTCAGGTCGGCCCATCCACGCGCTGAGATTTCATCGCTCCCCAAGGACGACTTGCGAAAGGCTGTATTATGAAATGCGTCACTCTGGCTCTCACTCTTGCTCTCGCCCCGGTGCTGGCGAGCGTCGGCGCTCAGGCCGAAACGCTGAAGACCGTCAAGGATCGCGGCATGCTCGCCTGCGGCGTCAGCCAGGGCCTCCCGGGCTTCTCGTCGCCCGACGACAAGGGCAACTGGACCGGGCTCGACGTCGACGTCTGCCGCGCCATCGCCGCTGCGATCTTCAACGATCCGACCAAGGTCAAGTTCGTTCCGCTCTCCGCCAAGGACCGCTTTACCGCGCTGCAGTCGGGTGAAGTCGACGTGCTGTCGCGCAACACCACCTGGACCCTTTCGCGCGACACCTCGCTGGGCGCCAATTTCGCCGGCGTGACCTACTATGACGGCCAGGGCTTCATGGTGAAGAAGGCCCTCAAGGTCAATTCGGCGCTCGAGCTCAACAGCGCCTCGGTCTGCGTGCAGACCGGCACCACGACCGAGCAGAACCTCGCCGACTACTTCAAGGCCAACAAGATGAAGTACGAGGTGATCGCGTTCGCCGGCGCCGACGAGACCGTGAAGGCCTATGAGTCCGGCCGCTGCGACGTGTTCACCACCGACGTCTCGGGTCTGTACGCCGAGCGCCTGAAGCTCTCCAATCCGGCCGATCACGTCGTGCTGCCCGAGGTGATCTCGAAGGAGCCGCTGGGTCCGATGGTCCGCCACGGCGACGACCAGTGGTTCGATATCGTCAAGTGGACGCTGTTCGGGCTGATCACGGCCGAGGAGCTCGGCGTCACCCAGGCGAACGCCGACGAGATGGCCAAGTCCGACAAGCCCGAGTTCAAGCGCGCCTTCGGCACCGACGGCAATCTCGGCGAGCAGCTCGGCCTCACCAAGGACTGGTTCTCGCGGATCGTCAAGGCGGTCGGCAACTACGGCGAGATGTATGATCGCAACGTCGGCGCCGGCTCCAAGCTGCAGATCGCGCGCGGTCTGAACCAGCTCTGGAACAAGGGCGGCCTGCAATACGCACCGCCGATCCGCTAAGACCTGCACGATATCGGGGCTGCGGCGAATGAGTATCGAAGCGAGGCTACCGCCTCCGCAATATGGGCTTCGTCTGAAGCGCATGCTCGGAGGCAAGGCAGGATGGAACGGCATCATCCTGCAGATCCTGTTCGTCGCAGTCCTGGTGTGGGTTGGTTATGAGATCGTCGCCAACGCACGCAGCAACCTCGCAGCCCAGCGCATCACGTCGGGCTTCGGGTTCCTCAACAACACGGCCGGTTTCGACGTCAACCAGACTCTGATCAGCTATTCCGGGTCCGACACCTATAGCCGCGTGCTGATCGTCGGCGTCCTGAACACGCTGCTGGTCTCGGTCATCGGCATCGTGCTGGCGACCATCCTCGGCTTCCTGGTGGCGCTGGGCCGCCTGTCGCCGAACGCGCTGCTGTCGCGTGTCTCCGGCGCCTATGTCGAGTTGATCCGCAACCTGCCGCTGCTGTTCCAGATCCTGTTCTGGTACCTTGCGGTGCTGGCGGCGCTGCCCGGACCGCGCCAGAGCATCTCGCTGTTCTCGACCTTCTTCCTCAACAATCGCGGCTTCATCGTTCCGCGCCCGGTCGAGGAGCCCGGCCTGATGCCGTTCCTGATCGCGCTCGGTGTCGCGATCGTCGGCTCCATTGGTCTGCACTACTATGCGCGGCACGAGCTGTTCGTGCGCGGCCACGCGATGCGGATCTGGCCCTATGTGGTGGGGCTCTTGGTCGGATTGCCGGTCGTTGCGATCGTGGTGTTCGGCGCGCCCATCGCGTTCGAAGTGCCGGCGCTCAAGGGCTTCAACTTCGCCGGCGGCTCCCGGATCATTCCCGAGCTCGTCGCGCTGACATTGGCGCTCACCATGTACACGGCCTCGTTCATCGCCGAGGTCGTGCGCGCCGGCATTCTATCGGTCCACAAGGGACAGATGGAAGCGGGGCTTTCGCTTGGGCTGAGCCGCGGCACCGTGCTGCGCCTGATCGTCGTGCCGCAGGCGCTGCGCGTCATCCTACCGCCGCTGACCAACCAGTATCTGAACCTGACCAAGAACTCGTCGCTCGCGGTCGCGATCGGCTATCCCGACCTCGTCTCGGTGTTCGCCGGCACGACCATGAGCCAGACCGGACAGGCCATCGAGATCATCGGCATCACCATGGGTGTCTATCTGGCGCTGTCGCTCATCACGAGCGCGATGATGAGCTTCTACAGCTGGCGGCTCGGCAAGAGGCTTGGTGCATGAACGCTTGGCGCATGACGATTTGGCGCACGAAGATTTGGCGCATGACGAGAATGGGCGCATGACCGATATCACCGCTTCGACCTTCATTCGTCAGGACATGGCCGGGGAGCGGCCGGCGCCGGTCAAGACGACGGGCTTCGTCGGTTTCGTCCGCACCCGGCTCCTGAACTCGCCGACCAACATCCTGCTCACGCTGGTGAGCGCGCTGCTGATCTGGTTCACCGTCATCCCCGCCTTGAAGTTCATGCTGGTGGATGCGGTCTGGGTCGGCAAGGATCGCGATGCCTGTCTCGCGGATAACGCCGGCCGTGCGGTCGGCGCCTGCTGGCCTTATGTCACGGCCAAGTTCGGCCAGTTCATGTACGGCTTCTATCCGGACGCCGAGCGCTGGCGGGTCAATCTGACCTACGCGCTCGCGGTGGTGCTGCTGGTGCCGCTGCTGATCCCCCGTTTGCCGGCCAAGGGCCTGAATGCGGGTCTGTTCTTTGTCGCGCTGCCGGTGGTCGCATTCTTTCTGCTGTATGGCGGCGGCCTGTCGGGCTTCGGCGTGAGCTGGACGACGAGCACGTTGCAGTTGTTCGTGGAGAGCATCGATACGGCCGGCAATGCGCTTATCCGCGCCGGCGCCAACGTGCCGGTCGTCGGCATGCTGTTGTGGCTGCTCGGCAAGCTCGTCTTGCTGATCGGAACCCTCGCATCCCTGGTGATCTGGCCGCTGGTCTGGATCCGCCATGAGCTGCAGCAATCCCACCAGCCGGTGTGGAATGATCTCGCGCTCACGGCCATCGCCGTCACCGCGCTCGTATTCGTGGTCGGCGGCGGCAGCAGGGCGCTGCGCAGCGTGATCGCGACGGCCGCGACCTTCGTCGGCATCGCGATCGTCATTGCCGTCATGGGTCTCGATCGCGGCGGCCTTCCGATCGTCGACACCCGGCTGTGGGGCGGCATGCTGGTGACGCTGGTCGTCTCGGTGATCGGCATCGTCGCCTCGATGCCGATCGGAATCGCGCTGGCGCTCGGCCGGCGTTCGACGATTCCGCTGATCCGGATCTTTTCGATCGCCTTCATCGAGCTCGTGCGCGGCGTGCCGCTGATCACGGTGCTGTTCTTCGCCACCTACATGCTGCCGCTGTTCCTGCCCGGCAATGTGCGCGTCGACGGCCTGGTGCGCGCGCTGATCGGCGTCGCGCTGTTCTCCGGCGCCTACATGGCAGAGGTGATCCGTGGCGGCCTGCAGGCCATTCCACGCGGCCAGGCGGAAGCGGCGAGCGCGCTCGGCCTGTCCTGGTGGAAGACCACGAGCTTCATCGTGCTGCCGCAGGCGCTGCGCCATGTCATTCCCGGCATCGTCAACAGCTTCATCTCGCTGTTCAAGGACACCTCGCTGGTGTCGATCGTGGCGCTGTTCGACCTGCTCGGCAGCCTCAAGGCCTCGTTCGCCGATCCGGTGTGGGCGACCCCGACGACGGCCTTCACCGGCTTTGCCTTCACCGGACTGATCTACTTCGCCTTCTGCTTCGGCATGTCACGCTACTCCCTGTCGGTCGAGCGCCGCCTCAACGCGCACCGGCGCAATTGAACAGAGATCATCGAGTAACAGATCAATGGCTGCAAATTCGATCGTCAGCATTTCCGCCCTCAACAAATGGTATGGTGAGTTCCACGTCCTGCGGGACATCAACATGTCCGTCGCCAAGGGGGAGCGCATCGTGATCTGCGGGCCCTCGGGCTCGGGCAAGTCGACCTTGATCCGCTGCATCAATGCGCTGGAGGAATTCCAGGAGGGCGAGATCAATGTCGACGGCATCGATCTCGGTCCCAACCTCAAGCGGGTCGACGAGGTCCGCCGCGAGGTCGGCATGGTGTTCCAGAGCTTCAACCTGTTCCCGCATCTGACCGTGCTGGAGAACTGCACGCTGGCGCCGATCTGGGTGCGCAACATCCCCCAGAAGGAAGCCGAGGCGACCGCGATGAAGTTCCTGGAGCGGGTCAAGATCCCGCACCAGGCGCAGAAATATCCGGGGCAGATGTCTGGCGGTCAGCAGCAGCGCGTCGCCATCGCCCGCGCGCTGACGATGAACCCGAAGGTCATGTTGTTCGACGAGCCGACGTCGGCGCTGGATCCCGAGATGGTCAAGGAGGTGCTCGACACGATGGTGGACCTCGCCAAGGAGGGCATGACCATGCTGGTCGTCACCCACGAGATGGGCTTCGCCCGCGAGGTCGCCAACCGCGTCGTGTTCATGGACGCCGGCCAGATCATCGAATCCAACACGCCGCAGGAGTTCTTCGCCAATCCGCAGCATGCGCGCAGCAAGCTGTTCCTGAGCCAGATCCTGCGGCATTGACCAGGGCGAATAGCGAATAGGGATTGCGAGCCTCGATTCGAGGAACGATCCGTTCGCTACTCGCTACTCGCTACTCGCTACTCGCTACTCGCTACTCGCTACTCGCGCTCACACGAAGGGCGGCTTGATTCCGCTGCGGCGCTCCAGCCATTCCGGCACTGGCAGGTTCTTCGAGCGCATGAAGGCCGGATTGTACAGTTTCGACTGATAGCGGTTGCCGGAGTCGCACAGGATGGTCACGATCGTGTGGCCCGGGCCGAGATGCTTTGCCAGCTCCACCGCGCCGGCGACATTGACGCCGCTCGACCCGCCCAGGCACAGGCCCTCGTGCTGCACCAGGTCGTAGATCGTGTTGATGGCGACCTCGTCCGAGATCAGGAAGGCCGTGTCGACCTTCGCGGTTTCGATCACCGGCGTCACCCGGCCGATGCCGATGCCTTCGGTGATGGAGTCGCCCGGCGTGGATTTGACCACGCCGTTCTTGAACCATTCGTACATCGCAAAGCCATGCGGGTCGGCGCAGGCGATCACGATGTTCTTGTTCCTGTCCTTCAGATACCGGCTCGTTCCGGCGATCGTGCCGCCGGTCCCGAGCGCGCAGATGAAGCCGTCGACCTTGCCGCCGGTCTGCTCCCAGATCTCCGGACCCGTCGACTCGTAATGAGCCTTGGCATTGTCGAGGTTATTCCACTGGTCGGCGAACAGGACGCCATTCGGCTCGGTCCTGCGCAACTCGTCGGCGAGCCTGCGGCCGACATGCTGGTAGTTGTTGGGGTTGCTGAACGGCAACGCCGGCACCTCGACCAGCTCCGCGCCGCACAGCCGCAGCGTGTCCTTCTTTTCCTGGCTCTGCGTCTCCGGAATCACGATCAGGGTGCGATAGCCGCGTGCGCTGGCGACCACTGCGAGCCCGATGCCGGTGTTGCCGGCCGTGGCTTCCACCACGAGGCCGCCCGGCTTGAGGTCGCCGCGCTTCTCGGCTTCCAGGATCATCCACTTGCCTGCGCGGTCCTTGACCGATTGGCCGGGATTCATGAACTCGGCCTTGCCGAGAATGGTGCAGCCGGTCGCTTCCGAGGCGCGCTTGAGCTTGATCAGGGGCGTGTTGCCGATCGCCGCGACGACGTCGTTATGAATGGTCATTTTGCAGTTACCGTAGGAGTTTCCTCGATCACACTTAAGAGGACCCTAGCCCGATATCCAGAGCAGCGTAAGCCGCCGCGTCAGGACCCCGACTTGGCAAAAACGACCTGCCTGACGTCGATGTTCCCGGAGAGGAAACCTGCTTCGCAATAGGACAGATAGTATTCCCACAGCCGGCGGAAGCGCTCGTCGAATCCCGCAGGCGTCAGGTCCGGCCAGGCCGCGCGGAAATTACTTCGCCAGATGGCGAGCGTCTTAGCATAATCTTCCCCGAAGATGCGCTCGCGGATAACGGGTATTCCAAAGCGTTCGCCAAGCGACTTCAGGATCTGCGGCGTCGGCAGCATGCCGCCGGGGAATACATAGCGCTGGATGAAGTCGACCTCGCGCCGATAGTGCTGGAACAGGCTGTCCTGGATGGTGATCGCCTGGACACCGGCCAGTCCGCCCGGCAGCAGCCGGTCTCGCAGCTGCGAGAAATATTTCGGCCAGAACTGCTCGCCGACGGCCTCGATCATCTCGATCGACGCGATGCGATCGTAGCGGTCGCGTTCGTCACGATAGTCCTGCAAACGGATCTCGACCTTGTCGGCCAGCCCCGCCTCCTGGATGCGGCGCTGGGCGAAGTCGCGCTGCTGCTCGCTGATCGTCAGCCCGACGACCTTCGCGCCGTACGTCCTGGCCGCATATTCGGCAAAGCCGCCCCAGCCGCAGCCGATCTCGAGCAGCGTCTGGCCGGGCTTCAGATCGATCGCTTCGGCGAGCCGCTTGTACTTGTTGGTCTGCGCCGCAGTGAGGTCGGTCGTGTGCTCCTCGAACAGGGCCGAGGAATAGGTCATGCTGGGATCGAGCCAGCGCGAATAGAACGCGTTGCCGATGTCGTAATGGGCATAGATGTTGCGCTTCGCCTGGCGCTTGGTGTTGCGGTTGAACCAGTGTCGTACCAGCTGGGCAAACCGGATCAGCGGCTTGTCCTCCAGCATCGACTGCAGCAGATGCTGGTTCACGCAGAACAGATAAAGAAACTGCGTAAGATCGGGGGTATCCCAGTCCCCGTTCAAATAGGCCTCGGCAATGCCGATATCGCCGCCGTTGATGATGCCGGAGGCGAAGCCGTAATTGGCCAGGATCATCTCCGCCGCCGGCCCCGGCTCGACGCCGCCGAGCCGGACGATGCGGCCGTCGGGCAGCGTGACGTCGAGCGTTCCCTTGCGCAACCGCGAGCCGAAGCCGAGCGCCAGCCTGGGCAGGCGGGGCAGGTCGGCGAGCACCTCGTCGATGTTGTCAGGAGTGACGGCAATGACGTCCGGCATGGCAGGTCCATTCACGCAAACAGCTCGGCGTCCCAGTCTCCCGGACGGCGCGCGATGGACACCTGGTCGGGCTCGACTGATCGGACGAGAGCGCGCTGGCCGCTGATGGTCAGCGCCGAGATATATAAGCGTGGCTGCCGTTTCCCGCCAAGCCAGTATTGGTTCCAGGGCTTGCGGCGGGTTCGCCCCGCGGAACGAGGCGGACGCCCTTGGTCCAGAGCCGTAGCGCCTCCCAGTGAATGGCACCGAAGATCTTGAGGGTGACCAGGGGCAGGGAGGCGAACGCCGCCAGCAAGGACCGCGAGGTGAGGGCACGGCGGCGGCCGAAGAAGGTGGCGGCGAGCAGGGGGCCGTCGCCACTGGTTTCGAGAATCCGCAACTTCACATTGTCGCCGGGCGGCGTGACCCGGAAATGGTAGCGCATCGCCATGTCGATGAAGGGGGAGACGTAGAATGTCTTGTCCTGCTCCTGGCGCAGTCCGGCGTCCGTGAACTCGCCCGGCTTGACCGGCAGCACATAGGGCTTGATCTCGCCGAAAGTGTTGCGGACCTCGTAGATCATCAGCGCCAGGGTGCCCTCGCTGCGATAACAGAAATAAACCGAGAGCGGATTGAAGACGTAGCCGAGCAGCCGCGGATAGCACAGCAGCAGGACGCGGCCTCCGGCGAGATCGATGCCGTGCTCGGCTGCACAGTGCTGCGCATAGGCCAGCAGCGAGGAGCCGTCGCGCCGGCCATGGTCGCGCTCGTGAAAGCTGTAGAGCGCGCGGCGGTTGATCCCGAACAGCACCGACTGCCGGTCCGCCTCGTCGAGCCGACCGAGATCGACCAGCAGGCTCATCACGCGATACTGGAAGCGGTGCGTGGTCGGCCGCATGCGGGCATGCATGACCTCGCCGACATAGAGCGCAGCCGCTTCTCGCTGGTGGTGCTGTGCGCTTGGGTCCGTATCCATCTCGCGTCTATTCCGCGGCCTCGGCGAGCCCGGCAGGAAGCCCGCGCCATGGCACGCCGGCGCCGAGCGCCTCCGCCACAGCGAGGCCCGAGCGCAGCCCGTCCTCGTGAAAACCATAGCCGGTCCATGCCCCGCAGAACCAGGTATGGCGGTGCCCCTGAATCGTTGCCAGACGCTTCTGCGCCGCAAAGGCGGCAGCGGTGTATTGTGGGTGCTCACAGACATATTTGCCGAAGGTCAGCTCCGGAGCCGGAGCGAAGGGTGGGTTGAGGCTGACGAACAGCGGCCTGTGATGGTCGATGCCCTGCAGATTGTTCATCCAATAGGTCACCGCAACGTCGTTCATTGGAACACCCTCGCGCTGCCAGCGCAGAAAATTCCAGGAAGCCCAGGCGCGGCGCCGCTTCGGCATCAGCCTGGTGTCGCGGTGCAGATAGATTGTATTGGGCGAGTATTTGATCGCGCCGAGCACGCTGCGCTCATGCTCGTCCGCATCGCCGAGCATCGCGAGGGCCTGATCGCTGTGGGCGGCGATCACCACATGATCATAGGAGTCCCGATGGCCGCTGCTGTCCTCGACCACAACCCCTTGGGGCGTGCGCTCGATGTTGGTCACCGCGCTGCCAAGCCTGACATGGTTGCGGAAGCTGGACGTCAGCTTATCGACATAGCGGCGGCTGCCGCCCTTCACGGTGCGCCAGATCGGGCGGTCATACTGCAGCAGCCGGTGGTTGCTGAAGAACGCCACGAAGTTCTCGGCCGGAAACTCCAGCATCTCGGACGCCGGGGCAGACCAGATCGCGGCGCCCATCGGGGCCAGATAGTCGGTCAGGAGCCTTGGCGCGAAATGGTTGCGCCGGAAATAGTCCCCGAGCGTCAGCCCCCCCAGCCGGCCGGCCTTGAAATCGGCGATGCTCTGCTCGTTGAAGGTGAGGATGTCCCTGAGCATCCAGAGATAGGATGTCGACAGCAGGTTGCTTGGCTGAGCAAACAGTCCTCTCGCGGTGTCGAGCCAGTTGTCGCCGCCGCCTTTCCACTCGAAGCGGCCGGCATCCGCCGTCACCGCGAAGCTCATGCTGCTCTGGACCGTCTCGACCCCGAGATGATCGAATAATGCAGTCAGATCCGGATAATTCAGCTCATTGTAGACGATGAAGCCGATATCGACCGAGACTGGCGCGCCGTCATAGTCGATGGTCACGGTGTGGCTGTGGCCGCCCGGACGGATATCGCGCTCATAGACGGTGATCGGATAACGCTTCGCCAGGGACCAGGCTGCGGCATTTCCCGCAATACCCGTTCCGACCACCGCAACTCGCATGTATTCCCCCCTGAAGTTCACGTGCAAGTTACGGCTCCCCCCGCAAAGGGTTTCAGAGCGCGCTCCCCGCGTCACACCACGCCCAAAACGGCCGTCGGCAGATGAAATCTTGGTAAGGCTATGGGGGGAGGCCTGTGGCCTTTGTGGCTCGAAAACCCGCTGAATTACGGGAAATTCGTTGGTTTGCGGGCCGATGACGGCGGTCTCGTGCACCGGGGACAGGGCTGCTGCAGGGCTGTCCGCCGCCATGGGCTGCGGCTAGAATGATTCCCAAGACTACAGGGAAGCATCACGCCAGTGTCACCAGTGGGAATCGCCGTCGACGAGCCTTGCCGCGCGTCAGCTCACACGCGGACTGTCGCGGGAAAGCGCGAGAGCCGCAACCGGGCGGGCCTGCGACATTTCGCCCGCTGGATCGCAGCGGTCGGACTGGCGGCCAGCTCGGCCGGCTGCCTCCTGACGCAGGACATCCCCGATCCGGCCCTGGACCTCCCAAGGCGCTACAAGTCTGCTTCGGGAGCCGACCTCGAGGCACCTCCGCCCCTCGACTGGTGGCGCGGCTTCGGTTCGCGCGAGCTGACGCAGCTGATGGAGGAAGCGCAGAGCGTGAACCTCGATATCGCCGCCGCTGTGGCAAGGTTCAGGCAGGCCGATGCGTTGGCCCGCCAGGCCGGTGCCGCGCTGCTGCCGAGCCTGTCGACGACGGGGCAGGAGACATACTCGCGCACGTCGGGCTCGAGCTCGAGCGGGCTCACCAATGGCGGCCGCGAGGTCGTCAATTACCAGGCCTCGCTCTCGGCCAGCTATCAGCTCGACTTCTTTGGCCAGAATCGCGATGCGCTGCAGGCGGCCGAGGAAACCGCGGTCGCAAACCGCTTCGACCGCGACGTCACCCAGCTGACGACGCTCGCGACCGTTGCGAACGCCTATTTCCAGGTGTTGGCGGCGCAGGATCGCATTCGCACCGCCGAGCGCAACATCGCAAGCGCCACGCGCGTGCTCGATGCGATCCGCGAGCGGCAGAAAGCGGGCACCGGCAACGATCTCGACGTCGCCCAACAGGAAAGCGTGCTCGCCAACCAGAAGGCCGCGGTGCCACCGCTTCGCCAGACGCTCGATCAGAACGTCAACGCGCTCGCCGTGCTGGTGGCGCGCTCGCCCGAGGGCATCCGCATTTCAGGCGGATCGCTGGATCAGATCAGGACGCCCCGCGTCACGCCAGGGCTGCCGTCGGAGCTCCTGACGCAGCGGCCGGACATCCGCCGCCAGGAGGCACAGCTCGCATCGGCCACCGCCAACGTCGGCAGCGCGCGCGCGCAGTTCTTCCCGAGCATCCAACTGACGAGCAACGGCGGCTATCAGAGTGCTGCACTCGTCTCGCTGTTTCAGCCGCATGCGGCATTCTTCAGCCTGGCCGGCAGCCTCACCCAGCCGATCTTCGACGGCGGCCGGATCCTGGGCAATTTCGAGAATGCGAGGGCGCGCCAGGACGAGCTGTTGCAGACCTATCGCAAGACCGTCATCCAGGCCTTCACTGACGTCAACAATGCGCTGTTTTCGATCAAGCAGACCACGCTGAGGCTGCAATTGCAGCGCCAGGTCGTGGCCGCCTCGCGCCGCGCGTTCGAGCTTTCGGAGCAGCAGCTGCGTGCTGGAACTGCCGACATCGTGACCGTCTTGAATACGCAATTGACGCTGTTCCAGGCCGAGGACGCGCTATGGCAGGCGCAGCTGGCCCGCCTGCAGGCGTTCGTCAGCCTCTATCAGGCGCTCGGCGGCGGCTGGGAGCCGCGCATGGAGAAGTCGGCCGATGCTCTTTAAACCTGACGAAGGCGGGGCAGGCGCGGTGAAGCGGGCGCGGTCGAGCGTTGCCCGGCGGCTGGTGTCGATCACGATCACGCTGCTGATCGTCGGCGGCCTCGGCTATGTCGGCTGGATGGCGATGCAGCAGAAGCAGCAGGCCAACAACCGCTTCGCCCGGCCCGACCTTCCCGTACCCGTCCTGGCGGCGTCGCCGGCGATCAAGGACGTGCCGGTCTATCTCGACGGCGTCGGCTCGGTGCGCGCGCTCAACACGGTGACGGTGCGCTCGCAGGTCGACGGCAAGCTGATCGCGGTGAATTTCGTCGAAGGGCAGGACGTCAAACAGGGCGACGTGCTCGCCGAGATCGATCCGGCGATCTATCAGGCCCAGTACGACCAGGCCGTCGCCAAGAAGGCGCAGGACGAGGCGCAGCTCGCCAACCAGAAGCTCGACCTCGCCCGTTATGAGCAACTCGCCGCCAGCAGTGCCGGCTCCAAACAGCAGGCCGACACGCAGCGCGCCGTCGTGGCGCAGCAGCAGGCGCTGATCAAGGCCGATCAGGCCGCGATCGACAATGCCGCGGCAACGCTGAGCTACACCAAGATCGTGGCGCCGATCTCGGGCCGCGCTGGTCTGCGCCAGGTCGACCAGGGCAACATCATCCGCGCGTCGGATACGACCGGCCTCGTCGTGATCACGCAATTGCAGCCGATCGCGGTCCAGTTCAGCCTGCCGCAGCAGCAGATCATGCGGGTCAACGCGGCCTCGGCGAAAGGACCGCTCGCGGTCGATGTGTTCGGCAATGACGGCGCGACCGTCATCGACACCGGAACGTTGAGGGGCATCGACAATCAGGTCGATCAGACCACCGGCACGCTGAAGCTGAAGGCGGAGTTCCCCAATGCCAAGTTTCAGCTCTGGCCCGGCCAGTTCGTCAATGTCCGCCTGAAGGTGGAGACCTTGTCCCAGGCGATCACGGTGCCGACGTCGGCCGTGCAGCGCGGGCCCGCGGGCACCTTCAGCTATGTGATCGGGGAAGGCGACATCGCCTCGGCGCATCCGGTGACTGTCGTTCAGCAGAACGAGAGTGAGGCGGTGATCGCGAGCGGCTTGAGCCCCTCGGATCGGGTTGTCACGACGGGCTTCGCCAATCTTGCCGATGGTGTGAAGGTCGTGGTCGGACGCGCCGAGCAGACGCCGCAGGCGGATCTCGCGCCGCGCAAGCGTAGCCGCAACCCGCAGGGCAAGGATCAGGCGAAGGAGGGCGCTCTGCGCGAAGGCGCGCCGAAGGATGGCGAGCGCCGTCGCAGACCGCAAGCCGATGGTCAGAACGACACCGGCGGTGCGCCATCCCAGGGAGGTGGTGAGCAGGGGCGCGGCACGAGGGCGCAGCCATGACCCGAATGAGAGGCTGACGAGCAGGTCGCGATGAGCGTCTCAGAACCCTTCATCCGCCGTCCGATCGCAACGTCGCTGCTCGGCGTCGCGCTGCTGATCGGCGGCCTGCTCGGCTATCTCGCGCTGCCGGTCTCGGCGCTGCCGCAGGTCGACTTCCCGACGGTGCAGGTGACGACACAGCTGCCGGGCGGCAGCCCTGACGTGATCGCCTCGCTGATTACTGCGCCGCTGGAGCGTCAGCTCGGTCAGATCCCCTCGCTCTCGGCGATGAACTCGACGAGTTCGTTCGGCGTCAGCCAGATCTCGCTGCAGTTCGATCTCGGACGCGACATTGACGGCGCCACGCAGGACGTGCAGGCCGCGATCAACGCCGCTGCCGGCGTGCTGCCGAAGTCGCTGCCCTATCCGCCGACCTACGCCAAGGTCAATCCGGCCGACGCCCCCGTGATGACGCTCGCGCTGACCTCGGACACGATCTCGCTGCGTGCGATGAGCGACATGGCCGATACGATCCTGGCGCAGCGGCTAAGTCAGGTGTCCGGCGTCGGCCGCGTGTCGGTGCTCGGCGGGCTGAAGCCGGCGGTCCGTGTTCAGGCTGATCTGGCGCGGCTCGCGGCCTACGGCATCTCGATGGAGGATCTGCGCGCCGCCATCGCCGGCGCCAACGTCTCTGGTCCCAAGGGCTCGCTGGACGGCGCCCAGCAGGCCTATCTGATTACGGCCAACGATCAGATTGCGGCCGCCGACGCCTACAAGCCGATCATTATCGCCTACCGCAACGGCTCGCCGGTCACGATCGGCGACGTCGCCACCATCGTCGATGGACTCGAAAACGACCGCACCGGCGGCTGGTACCAGGGCGTGCCGGCCGTGATCCTCGATATTCAGCGCCAGCCCGGCGCCAATGTCATCGAGGTCGTCCGGCAGATCCGCGCCGAGATTCCCAAGCTGCAGCGCACGATCCCCGCCGGCGTGAAGCTCGCCATTGTCAGCGACCGTACGGTCACGATCCGCGCCTCGGTGCACGACGTGCAGTTCACCCTGGTGCTGAGCGTGGTGCTGGTGACGCTCGTCGTGCTGCTGTTCCTGCGTTCGCTGCGCGCCACGATCATCGCCGGCGTCGCATTGCCGCTGTCGCTGATCACGAGCTTCGGCGTGATGTATTTCGCCGGCTTCAGCCTCGACAATCTCTCGCTGATGGCGCTGACGATCGGGACCGGCTTCGTGGTCGACGATGCGATCGTCATGATCGAGAACATCGTGCGCCACATGGAGAACGGCGAGAGCGCGATGAATGCCTCGCTGCGCGGCGCGCGTGAGATCGGCTTCACCGTGATCTCGCTGACGGTGTCGCTGATCGCGGTCTTTATTCCGCTGCTGTTCATGTCCGGACTGGTCGGCCGCATGTTCCGCGAATTTGCGCTGACGCTGACGATCGCGGTGGTGACCTCGGCGGTGGTGTCGCTGACGCTGACGCCAATGATGTGCTCGAGGCTGCTCAAGCATGCCAGCGAGGAATGGGTGCTGCCCGGGCTGAACGCGATCAGCCGCTTCATCGACCGCACGGTGGCCGTCTATCACCGCAGCCTGCTTTGGGTGCTGGACCGCCAGACCGAGACTCTGGTCGTCACCTTCGCGACCCTGGCCGCGACGCTGGCGCTTTATGTCGCCGCGCCCAAGGGGTTCCTGCCGCTGCAGGACACCGGCTCGATCACCGCGGTGACCGAGGCAGGTCCCGATGTCTCGTTTACCGAGATGAAGAAGCGGCAGGCGGAGGTCGCGGCCGCCATCCAGGCCGATCCCGATGTGATCGGCGTGGTCTCGGTGATCGGCGCCGGATCGGTCAACCCGACCACCAATGTCGGCCGCCTGGTCATGACCTTGAAGCCGCTCGGCGAACGCCATGATGGCGTCTCCGAGGTCATCGACCGGCTCAAGCAGAAAACGTCGGGCGTCCCCGGCATGACCGTGTACTTCCAGCCGGTCCAGGACGTGCAGATCTCGACGCAGGCGAGCCGCTCGCAATACCAGTACACGCTGACCGGCGCCGATGCCGGCGACGTGTCGAAATGGGCGCGGCAGTTGGTGGCGGAGATGCGGCGCGATCCGCTGTTCCGCGACGTCTCCTCAGAGGCACAAGAGGGGGGCCTGCGCGCGGAGCTGACGATCGATCGCCAGCGCGCCGGCCAACTCGGCGTCAGCCTGCAGGGCGTCACGGATACGCTCAACGACGCCTTCGCGCAGCGGCAGATCTCGACCATCTACGGTCAGGCCAACCAGTACCGCGTGGTGCTGGAGGCGCTGCCGATGTATCAGCGCGATCCGTCGATCCTGTCCAAGCTCTACCTGCCCGGCGCCGGCGGCCAGGTGCCGCTGTCGGCGGTGGCCAGCCTGAAGCGCACCACGGCGCCGCTGGCGATCTCGCATCAGGCGCAATTCCCGGCGGTCTCCTTGAGCTTCAACCTCGCGCCCGGTGTGGCGCTGAGCGAAGCGGTGGACGCGCTCCACGCCACGGAGAACCGTATCGGCATGCCCGGCAGCATCATCGGCGTGTACTCGGGCGATGCTGCCGAATTCGCCAAATCGCTGGCCGGCCAGCCCTGGCTGCTGCTGGCCGCCGTCATTACGATCTACATCGTGCTCGGCGTGCTCTATGAGAGCTACATCCATCCCATCACGATCCTTTCGACATTGCCGTCGGCCGGCGTCGGCGCCATCCTCGCCTTGATGCTGTTTGGCCAGGATCTCTCCGTGATCGGGCTGATCGGCATCATCCTGTTGATGGGCATCGTCAAGAAGAACGCGATCATGATGATCGACTTCGCGCTCGAGGCCGAGCGGCACGACAGCCGCACGCCTTACGACGCGATCGTGCAGGCCTGCCTGCTGCGCTTCCGGCCGATCATGATGACGACGCTCGCCGCGCTGTTCGGCGCGCTGCCGCTGGCGATCGAAAGCGGCACCGGCTCGGAGCTGCGCTTTCCGCTCGGCATCTCCATCATCGGCGGCCTGCTGCTCAGCCAGCTGCTGACACTGTACACGACGCCGGTTATCTATCTTGCGCTCGACCGGATCAATCGCCGCTTCGAGCGCGCCTTGCCGCCTGCGCCCGACCTGCCATCGCCGCCGATCGCGGGTGCCACCGAAGGCATCCAGTGATGGCCTCGATCTCCGAGCCGTTCATTCGCCGGCCGGTCGGCACCACGCTGCTGTCGATCGGCCTGTTCCTGCTCGGCATCGTGGCCTACATTTTCCTGCCGGTCGCGCCGGTTCCGAATGTCGATTTCCCGTCGATCTTCGTGAGCGCATCGCGGCCGGGCGCCGATCCCTCGGTCATGGCGGCGACGGTCGCAGCACCGCTGGAGCGGCGGCTCGGCGAGATCGCCGGCGTCGACCAGATCACCTCGACGAGTTCGCTCGGCACCACCAACATCCAGATCCAGTTCTCGATCGGCCGCGACATCGACAAGGCGGCGCGCGACGTGCAGGCGGCGATCAACGCTTCGCTGTCGGACCTGCCGAGCGACCTGCCGGCGCTGCCGCGCTTCCGCAAGGCCAACACGGCGGCTGCTCCCGTGTTCGTGCTGGCGCTGACCTCGAAGACGCTGACGCCGAGCACGATGTACGACGTCGCCGACACCGTTCTGGCGCAGCGCCTGTTCCAGGTGCCGGGCGTCGGCAATGTCACGGTCAGCGGCGCCGATCAGCCGGCGGTGCGCATCGCGCTCAATCCGGTGTCACTCGCCAATGCCGGGATTTCGACCGACGACGTCAGGACCGCCATCGTCAACGCCAATCCGATCGGGCCGGTCGGGATCTTCGAGGGCGGACGGCAGAGCGAGACTATCGCGGTCAACAAGCAGATGCGCACCGCCGCGGAATTCCGCGACATTCTGATCAAGAGCAGCAATGGCAGCTTCGTACGGCTGTCGGATGTCGCCGATGTCGAGGATTCCGTGCGCAACGTGCGCTCGATCGCCTGGTTCAACAAGCAGCCGGCGGTGCTGATCCAGATCGCCAAGCAGGGCGATGCGAACGTGATCGAGACCGTCGACCGCGTGAAGGCGCTGATCCCGGAGCTCAAGCAATGGCTGCCGGCGGGCATCGAGATCGCCACTCTGGTCGACCGCACCGGCACCATCCGCGCCTCGGTCGAGGACATGCAGTGGACCCTGCTCGCGACCGCCGTGCTGGTGATGGTGGTCGTGTTCCTGTTCCTGCGCCGCTTGGTGCCGACGGTCGCGGCCGGCGTCTCGGTGCCGCTGGCGCTGGCCGGCACCTGTGCCGCGATGTGGCTCGCCGGCTTCTCGATCGACAATCTGTCGCTGATGGCGCTTGCGATCTCCGTCGGCTTCGTGGTCGACGACGCCATCGTGATGATCGAGAACATGTTCCGCAATCTCGAGCATGGCCTGTCGCCGATGCGCGCGGCGCTCGACGGCGCGCGCCAGATCGGCTTCACCGTGCTGTCGATCAGTCTCTCGTTGATTGCCGCCTTCGTGCCGCTGATCTTCATGGATGGCGTGGTCGGCCGTCTCCTGCGCGAGTTCTCCCTGACGCTGACCTTTGCGATCGTGGTGTCGACCCTGGTGTCGCTGACGGTCACGCCGATGATCTGCGCGCATTACATCAAGGAGACGCCGTCCGACCGTGCCACCTGGTTCGACCGCATCGTTGAAGGCACGCTTTCGGGCATGGTCGGCTTCTACACGTGGACTCTCCGTACCGTGCTGATGTTTCCGTTCCTGACCCTGCTCGTGTTCTTCGCCACGATCGCGCTCACGGTGACGCTCTACATCAAGGTGCCCAAGGGCTATTTTCCGACCGATGATTCCGGCTTCATCATCGGCGCGACGCGCGCCTCCGCCGACATCTCGTTCCAGTCGATGCTGAGCCTGCAGCAGCGCCTCGCCGACATCGTGATGGCCGATCCCGCCGTGGCGGGTCTCGGCTCGACGATCGGAGGCGGCGGCGGGCCGGGCGGCGCGACGTCGAACCGGGGCACGATGTTCATCAATCTCAAGCCGCCGGAGGAGCGGGGGGGCGTCTCGACGCAGGCCGTGATCGACCGTCTGCGGCGGAGCCTGTTCATGGTTCCCGGCATCCGTCTCTTCATGTTCGCCGCCCAGGACGTGCGCACGGGCGGTCGGCAGAGCGATTCCGACTATCAATACACGCTGAGCAGCCCCGATCTGGACCTGTTGCAGAAATGGGCGCCGATCGTGGCCAAGCGGCTGGAGACGGTCGAGGGCATCACCGACATCTCCAGCGACCGCGATCCCGGCGGCCTGCAGCTGGCGCTGAAGATCGATCGGCAGAAGGCGGCGAGCATGGGCGTGCGCGTCCAGGACATCGACAACGCGCTCAACAACGCGTTCGCGCAACGCCAGGTCTCGATCGTCTACAGCCAGCGCAACCAGTACATGGTGGTGCTGGAGATCGATCCGAAGCTTCAGACCGATCCGTCGAATCTCGACCGCATCTATGTGGCCGGGGCAGGGGACGCGCAGGTCCCGCTCTCGGCGCTGGTGAAGGCCGAGCGCGGCTTGTCGCCGCTCGCGGTCTATCACTCGCAGTCGTTCCCCTCGACCACCGTATCGTTCAACCTGCTGCCCGACGTGCCGCTGCAGGCGGCAACGACGAACATCCAGCGCGCCGTCGACGAGTTGCATATGCCCGAGGGCATCCGCGGCAGCTTCGACGGCAATGCCGGCGATTTCAACAAGAGCAGCGGACGGCAGCCGCTGCTGATCCTCTCCGCGCTGGTCGCGATGTATATCGTGCTCGGCGTGCTCTATGAGAGCCTGGCGCATCCGTTGACCATCATCTCGACCCTGCCGTCGGCCGGGCTCGGCGCGCTGCTCGCCTTGCAGATCACCAATACGCCGCTCACCGTGATCGCCTTCGTCGGCATCATCCTCCTGATCGGCATCGTCAAAAAGAACGGCATCATGCTGGTCGACTTCGCGCTCGAGGCCGAGCGCCAGCGGGGCATGTCTTCGGCGGACGCGATCTTCGAGGCGTGCCGGGTCCGTTTTCGGCCGATCCTGATGACGACGCTGGCGGCGCTGTTCGCCGGCCTGCCGCTGGTGATCGCGACCGGCCCCGGCACCGAGCTGCGCCGGCCGCTCGGCATCACCATCATCGGCGGTCTGCTGGTGTCGCAGATCCTGACGCTCTACACCACGCCGGTGATCTATCTGCTGATCGACCGGCTGCGCCGCCGCTCCGCGCCGGAGCCGCTGGCCGCGCCCGCGGAATGAGCGATTGTCGCGCTGCCTGCGGGCGCGTATAGGCGCGATATGTCCGACCAGTCTCACCACCATCCGCCGCTCGCCGCCGAGCCGCCGCCCGACTGTCCGCGCTGCCAGAAGCCGTTGCCGCTGTGCGTCTGCGACAGCGTCATCCCGCTGGAGAGCCGGCTGGGGCTCCTGATTCTGCAGCACCCGCAGGAGCAGAACCGCGCGCTCGGCACCGCGCGGCTGGCCGCGCAGCATTTCAAGAACGCGGTGGTCAAGGTCGGGCTGTCCTGGCCGAGCCTTGCCAAGGCGCTGGGCCGGCCGGTTGCGGACCCGGCCCGCTGGGCGATCCTCTATCTCGGCTCGGCCAAGGCGGCCGAGTTGGATCCCGAGAGCGAGGTGATGGCGCTGACCCGCAAGGGCGAGATGGCCGAGAACCAGCGCGCCATCCTCAAATCGATCGAGGGCGTGATCCTGCTCGACGGCACCTGGAGCCAGGCCAAGGCGCTGTGGTGGCGCAATCCGTGGATGCTGAAATGCCAGCGCGTCATTCTCGGACCGCGCCGCCCCTCCCGCTATGGGCATCTGCGCCGCGAGCCGCGCCGCGACGGTCTGTCGACCATCGAGGCGGCGGGCCTGCTGATGGCGGCGCTGGAGCGCCGGCCGGAGATTGCCACGACCCTCGACGCCAGCTTCGAGCGGATGCTGGCAAGGTATCGGGAGGTGGAGAAGGCGCACCCCGAACTCACGCCGCGGCCCAAGCCCCGCAAGCCCGACTGGCGTAGCCGTAAACGCCGGGTTTAGGAACCCTAGGTACGCTTCTTGCATTGCAGCATGGAACGAGGATGAGAGCCATGCAGGAAGCAGAAAAATCCAACGTGGTGCAGTTCCGAGACTATGCGCCCCGGCGGGCCGGCAGGTCCGGCTCCGAACGGGCCGGTGTCTCGGCTGGCGAGCGAGGGGCGGTCCTGACCTGGCCGCGTGCTCAGGTCAGCTATCCCGGCGGCATCGACGATCTGCCCATCTAGCGCCGATCTCGATGCGACGGGTGGTCCAACCGCTTGATTTGATTGAGTGGAGGCCACGACCAGAATTGAACTGGTGTAAACGGTTTTGCAGACCGCTGCGTAACCACTCCGCCACGTGGCCCCATGGCGCATGCCTTAGACTTTTCCGTCGCATGTCGCAAGTGTAACGGTTGGCCGAGCGGAGGCGCTATCGTCACGCACCCGCCGGATGTCACGTTCCGTGTACGTTTCAAGCTACATCGCCGATCGTCCGGCGAGATCTGATCATGGCTTCCAACATGACGTTGCGGCGTTCATTCCGCGATGGTGAGACCAACCACAACATCCTCGCCTGTCCGTGCAAGCCTCCGAGTTCGCGTGTCATCAATTGCGGAGGACAAATCTTGGATCAATGCCTTCAGTTCGGTTGATTGGCCCGCCGTGTTCACGACCTTGATGATGTAGGGCGGCTTGAGCGTGTTCAAGCCGCCTCCAAAAATAGAATCCAAGAACGCACCTAAGCTGTCGCCGTGCCATATCGGCGCTCCAATCGCACTTTTCAGCGCCGATCGGAAATCGTCAGGCGTTCTCCAGTTCCTCGCATCGAGTTCGATTTCCTGCATATCCGTGTGATCGGCCGCCGCAAAATGAAGGGCCCCGCGCTGCGACTGTCGGATCCTTGCTGCAGGATGCTCAAGCGCGATCCATGACACAATCGTAGTGCGTGAGCGCACGCCCTGCAACCGCTGCGTTCGCCGGCTGCTGCGGCCGCGATGACGCGAAGCAGCGACGATATTTGAAAACATCGCGGCGAAATCGCGCTGCGCGCCTTGATTTCGTCGGGTTGTATTGTTCTAATCATTCTATGTCAGGGTGCGCTGCGGGACGGCGGGTGTAAGGCAGCATTCCCAGAACTCACACACAACATCACATGCAAAGATCTATCATGGACGAGCATCCGACACGTCGTTCGGTGGTTCTCGGCACGCTTGCTGCTTGCGCGTCGGTCGCAGGCGCAGCGGCCGATGACGATGATCCTCGTAAGGAGAAGCGGCCACAAAAAGGCGACCTGCTCGTCTTCTCGGAAGGGGCGCGCGAAGGACAGACGATCACGCTCAGCGACATGAAGGTCGGAGAGCCTCCGGTTCATGCATGGCCGAAGGATCCGATGGATGCGATCGTGCGCGACGGTTCGCGGCTGAACGAAGTGCTTCTCGTCAGGCTGGATCCGAACGAGCTCGACGAGACCACGCGTCCGCGCGCAGCGGAGGGCATCGTCGCCTATTCGGCGATCTGCTCGCATGCGGGATGCCCGGTGACCGCCTGGATCAAGGCCAGCGAAGGCAACGACGATGTCTTCAAATGCATGTGCCACAACTCCGAATACGACCCACGGCGCGGGGCGCAGGTCGTGTTCGGTCCCGCGCCGCGGCGGCTTGCCGCGTTGCCCCTCGTGATCAAGGACGGCGTGCTCGTGATCGCCGCGCCTTTCATCGGAAAGGTAGGTGGCCAGCAGGGCTGATGAGATCTCGTGTGCCTATCGGAACTCGCGTCCTCAGGACGACTGTCACGACAAATTACTGTCACGACAATTGAAGCGAAAAACGAAGCAGGGGAGGTTTGTCCATGTCCATCACGTCCACCACGATCAAACAATGGCTGCTATCGAGCGCCGTCGCGTTCAGCTGTCTCGCCGCACCGGCGGCCATCGCCGGTCCGATCGACAATTACAGTCCGGTTACGCCGGCGCGGCTCGAAAATCCGGAGCCCGGCAACTGGATGCTCTATCGCCGCACCTATGATGGCCATGGCTACAGCCCGCTCGACCAGATCAATACCGCCAACGTCAAGAGCATGGTGCCGGTCTGGACCTTCGCTACTGGCGTGGTCGAGGGGCACGAGGCGCCGCCGCTGGTGAACAACGGCGTCATGTTCATCACGACGCCGATGGGGCAGGTGATCGCGCTCAATGCCAAGACCGGCGATCAGTACTGGCGCTACAAGCGCGAGCTGCCCGAGGATCTGTTCCAGCTGCATCCGACCAACCGCGGCGTCGGGTTGTGGCAGGACAAGCTCTATCTCGCCACCACGGACGATCATCTCGTCGCGCTCGACGCCAAGACCGGCAAGGTGCTGTGGGACAAGAAGGTCCAGGACTACAAGAAGGGACAATATCTCACGCTGATGCCGCTCGTCGTCGACGGCAAGGTCATGGTCGGCGGCTCGGGCGGAGAGTTCGGCGTGCGCGGCTATGTCGCCGCTTACGATGCCGAGGACGGCAAGGAGCTGTGGCGCACCTTCACGATCCCGGCCGAGGGCGAGCCCGGGCATGACACCTGGAGTGGCGACGATTGGAAGAACGGCGGTGGTTCTGCCTGGATGACCGGCACCTACGACAAGGACACGAAGACGGTGTATTGGGGCGTGGGCAACGCCGCACCATGGCCGGGGAACCTGCATCCCGGTGACAATCTCTATACCAGCTCGGTCATCGCGCTCGATCCGTCGACCGGCAAGATCAAGACGCACTTCCAATATCACCAGAACGATTCATGGGATTGGGATGAGGTCGATGCACCCATGCTGATCGATCTGCAGCGCGACGGCCGCACCTTCAAGAGCCTGATCCATCCCGGACGCGATGCGATCTTCTGGGTGCTCGAGAGCACGCCGGAGCGCATCAAATACGTCAACGGCTGGAACTTCGTTCACACCGACGTCTGGAAGGGCATCGAGCCGGAGACGGGGCGGCCGATCGTCGATCCCGCGCACAAGCCGACGCTCGGCAAGCGCGTCGATTTCTGTCCATCGCTCTGGGGCGGTAAGGATTGGCCGTCGGCGGCGTACAGCCAGAAGACGCGCTTCGTCTACGTGCCGGCCAACGAGAACTTCTGCGGCGGCTTTACCGGCGAGAAGCTGCCGCTCGTTCCCGGGCAGCTCTGGCTCGGCACCAAGGCCGAGGACATCGGGTTGACGGTGCGGCCCGGCGCGGATCATTTCGGCGAGCTGCAGGCCTGGGATCCGGCGTCAGGCAAGAAGGTCTGGTCGCACAACTTCCCGAAGTCGCAATTGTTCGGCTCGGTGACGGCGACCGCGGGCGATCTCGTCCTGGTTGGCGGTACCAACGACCGGATGTTCCGCGCCTTCCACGCCAAGACCGGTGAGCTGCTGTGGGAGCAGAAGACCAACTCGGGAATCATGGGCATGCCGGTTGCCTATGAGGTCGACGGTACCCAGTACATCGCCGTGCAGTCCGGCTGGGGCGTCGATGCGCAGCGCATTCAGGATGCGCTCGCCAAGGGGAACACGGGGCTGGAGGACAACGTGCCGCAAGGCGGCGTGGTCTGGGTCTTCGCCATCAAGAAGTAGCCGGCGGGATCAGCATGGCGGCGGCCTCGGAGCCGTCGCCATTGAATCGACGGCAATCGGCGACGCGCCAAGTCAGATGGTGGCCGTTGATCGGATCTCGAGGCTAACCGGACGCAGGCAGGACCGGCAGCAATCAGCAGGCCGCGAACCAGCCATCCGGAAACGGGATCAGCGGCCAAGCGCCCTGATTGTCGTTGGCAGCCTTCGGGAAGGTTGAAATTGAAAACAAGCGGGCCATGGAATCGATCTCAAGCTCTGGCGCAATAGCCGTTCTTACAACGTCCATCAACAACTCGTATTCGGCTTCGCTCATCGTGACCTCGCGCAACTGCGAGCAAGATCGCAAAGCTTCACTTTGTTCAAATTGAGCGGATCACTCAAATTCTATCGATCCGGAGCGAAAGACCTAATTGGTTACCGGTGCCTTTCGTTCCAGCGATAGGTATCTCAGTCTGCGAGCCGTCTGGTGTGAACGAGGTCACATCCCATCGAACTTAATCGTTCCTCAATGGCTCCAGGACAGCGCGTGTCCGGATAGAATGGGATGAAAAAGATGAAGCCGCGATTCGGACGACGCTTTGTCGCAGGCTATCGAGCTTCGCCAAGCTCGACGCTCAAGCTCTTTCTGAACCTGTTCCTTCTCGCATCAGTCCGGCGCCGGCCGTTCAGGCGATTCGCGATCGCCCGGGGCTGACGAGTCAACCTCGCGAGCGCGCGTTCCGGCATGAATGTGCACCGCTGCAATTCGGCGACTCGCGCGCGGCGGCCCCGACTGTCGGCGACGCATGCCGTCCCGTAACGAACGGCGGAGCCGGCGCGCGCGTCAACGACTCACGTCCGCGTCATCCTACTGCCGGGTCATCGTCGCGACGGCAAGGGGCTCGGCGTCGTGCGCGAGAATGTCTCGCATCAGCTGCGACAGATCGCGTGGCTTGAACGGCTTTGCCAGACGATGCAGGCCGACCACCCGGGCCGAGAGTCCGAGGAAGTCGGGCGTGCCATGTCCGGACTCCAGTACCATGCCCGACATCATCACGATCGGCATGTGCGGCCGCGCTGCTCGCGCGGCCCGAATGACCTCGTTACCGTCCATATCGGCCAAGTTGAGATCGATCAGGGCGGCGGCGAAATCGTCGCGTGCCACGGCGTCCATCGCCAGTCGACCGTCCGTGACAGCGGTGACAGCATAGCCTTCGCGAACCAGAAGGTGTTGGATGACACAGCAGACGCCAACCTCGTCATCGACAACCAGGATGTTCGTCATGAGGCTTTCCTGACAGATGTGGCTGCAGAGCCGGGTTGCCGGGCTTCGACCAGCAGCTGTTGACGGACCTCGATCGCGCGATCCACGGCCTCGAGCAGGTCAAGAATGTCGAACGGCTTCTGCAGAGCCGCCGTCGCTCCGAGCTTGATCGCCATGCCGAGGAAGTCCGGAGCTCCCTGCTTCTTGTCGGTGAAGGCGTAGCCGGAGATCGCGATGAACGGCACCGTGGGATCAATCTTGATAAGCTCGCGAATGGTCGCGATTCCGTCCATGCCCGGCATGAACATGTCGATCACGACGGCATCGAACGAGACGCTGCCGATCAGCCGAATGCCGGTTGGTCCGTCCGGCGCAAGAAACACGCAGAATCGCTTCTTCTTCAACAACGTTTCCAGCGCAGCGCGCGTGGCATAATCATCATCAATAATGAGGACAGTAGGCATGGGCCACCTCAGTATCAGCTGGACTGAAGGACTCTCACGCTACAAGGACAATGGGGCCGGGACTCAAAAATGACAAAGTGATTAACACTGAATTAGTTGCCTCCGATTTGCAACCAGGAGTTTTACGGAAGTTTCGTTCTCGTGCATCATCGCGGCACATCTATGCACACTGCGATGAACATGGAACTATGGCGTTCGGCAGCGTTCCTCCGCAGGGTGCAGCGACAGGATAGCTCAGGCCGGCTTGAGCAATGCGATGACGACCAGGCCTCCTGCGATCAGTGCTGCGCAGCAGAGCCGTCGTGGTGTTGGACGCTCTTTCAGAAACAGCACGCCGATCAACGTCGCAAACAAGACGCTGCATTCGCGAAAGGCGACGACGCTGGCGATCGGATTTCGGCTCAGGGCCCACAGGAAAACGGCGAACGAGATGACGCCCAATGCTCCCGCGACGAGAACCGGGAGCAGGGCGTTACGAATATCCGACAGGATTGCCGGGCCTTGCAGTGCTGTCGCGACACCGAAGAAGACGACGCTGTCGAGCACGATCAGCCAGACCGTGAATGACGCCCATCCCTCGATCTGCCTGGTGCCCGCGCCATCAACGACAGAGTAGGCGGCGACCATGGCCGCGGCAGAGACTGCAGCCCAGAACGCACGGCGGTCGATCGGACCATGGATGCGGTCACGTGCAAGGCCGAGGATGCCAAGGACGACGATGAGGACGCCGACGAGCTGCTCGAGGCCGGGCCGTTGCTGCAGCCCGACATAGGCGAACAGCGTCGCGAACAGTGGCACGGTGCCGCGGGCGATCGGGTAGGAGCGCCCGAACTCGGCCGAGCGGTAGGCCGTTGCCAGACTTGTCTTGTATCCGGCGTGCAAAACGAGCGAAGCGAGAATGATAGGCCATGTCGATCCGGATGGCATTGGAACGACGAACATGAAGGGCATCGTCAGCACGCTGCTCACCAGACCCATGCCGGCCAGGATGGACAGCCCGCTGCCGGTCTTGACGATCGCATGCCAGGTCGCATGCAACAGACCAGCCAGCAGCATCAGAATGGCAGCGACAGGGTCCAACGTTGCAGGGCCTTGGTGTATCGGGGCTCGGAGATCAGTTCTCGGGCTGCCAGCCTGCTGCAGCAAAATACGGTGCCACCTCGTGGTCAAACGCCTGGCGAGAGATGATTCGGCTCGACGGCGACACTGGGAGCTGTTCCCATTCCTCGCGATCGACGAATCGCAGGGTCGCGATCTCCTCGCCGTCGGGCACGAGCGCGCCGCCGACGATCACGGCTTCAAAGGCGATCACGGTGTAATAGGTCAGGTCGCCATTGGGGTAGCGGATGAGAAATTCGGGGCCGCCGAAGACGCCGAGCAGGCGCCGCGGCCGCACGATGAGCCCAGTCTCCTCGAAGCATTCTCGGCTGGCTGCGTCGGCCGGATGCTCGTTCGGATCGATGGCGCCGCCGGGCAAGGTCCAAAGGTTGGTTTCGGCGTCGCGCCCCAGCAGGATTCGGCCTTGGTCGTCGAAAATGGAGATCGAGACCGCCGTCGTCGCCAGGAGATCGTGGCCGATCTTGCTGCGGATGGCTTTCAGATGATCGGAAATGGGCATCTCTGGTCGTCACTCGCAGGAGGTCGGGCCCCGCTTGCCCGAGCCCTCGGGCGCCGTCAAGACGGGCCCTCCGCGAGCAGATCCCGGCTGGATTCGGCCGGTGATCGTGCGGGCTGCCCATGTGGCAGCGCATCGGTCCGCACCGAACGCCGAGAGGGATCATTCACGGGGTGAAGAGATGGGGGTGAAGAAGAACCATTCGGCATGGCCAGAATGGCTCCCCGGGCTGGATTCGAACCAGCGACCATTCGATTAACAGTCGAATGCTCTACCGCTGAGCTACCGAGGAACAGGCGAAGCAATGTTCGCGAGCGGGGTGCGTATAACAAAGCCCTTTCGCCTTGCATAGAACGAAATCGCATCTCGATGACAATTACGGTTGCGCAGCCAATTTCATGATTTTTCAGCAGCTTACTCTGATTTTGAACGGTTGGTGGGCAGCTGGCGCCCACAGTTGGATGACAAGAATTTCACTTGGACGGCGGCAAACCGGCACCGATAGTTGCTGGAACTTGCCAGTCACCGGGTCAGGGGAGTGTTGTCAGATGCCGAACACCATCATCCAGTTTACCCAGGCTGTCGCTGCGCCCTCGCTGATTCCCGACCCGCTCGAGCGTCTCAGCGATGACGAGTGCCTCACGCGATTGGCCGACGCCGTGACGCGCGGCGAATCGGAGCATCTGGACGAGATCGTGCAACTGATCGGCCGGCTGGCTGTGGTGATCGAGTAGTCCCGTCGACGATCACCGGACATCGCGGCGGATCCGTTCGAACCGCGTGTTGCCTTTTCGGGAGCCTTGTACCAAAAGATTGCGCAGATCGTTCGCGGTCCATCCGCTTTGCTTGCAGGTCTGCTCATGTCTTCATTCGCGACGGCGCGCCAGAAAATGGTCGATGGTCAGGTACGGACCAACGACGTTACCGACCACCGCGTGCTGGACGCCATGTTGACCGTGCCGCGGGAGGCTTATGCTCCCGCCGACCGACAGGCGCTGGCCTATCTGGATCTCGATCTCGACGTGTCTGAAACTGCTGGCACGAAGCGGTTTCTGATGAAGCCGATGCTGACAGGAAAGCTGCTTCAGGCTGCCGAGATCAAGCCGACCGACAGCGTCCTGGTCGTGGGCTGCGCGACCGGCTATCTCGCCGCCCTGGCCGCCAGGCTGGCCGGCAGCGTGACCGCCACCGAGATCGATCCCGCCTTGGAAGGCCGTGCCAAGCAGTTGCTCGGCGCGGCCGAAGGGTGCCCTGTTACGATTCGCGTGGCGCCTGCCGTGCAGGGCGATCCGGCCGACGGCCGGTTCGACGTGATTCTGCTCAATGGGGCCACCGAGATCGCTGTCGACGGCCTCTGTCGCCAGCTCAAGGACGCCGGACGGCTCGTCGGCGTCTTCGCCAAAACCAGGCCCGCCCGTGCCATGATCTTTACGCGATCGCATGGTGACATCGGCAGCAGGGTCCTCTTCGATGCCGCGGCACCGGTCATTCCCGGTCTCGAACGGGTCCCCGAGTTCGTGTTCTAGACGTTCGTCGACGTTCCCTCTCGATTCGCTCGGGCGCGCGGTCATCCGGTCGTGCAATTCCGGTCGTGCAATGGGACGTCGTTGAGTCGTCTTGGCGGCTCCGCTCAGGCAAAATTCTGTTTCAAATCAGAAGTGTGGCTCGGATGCTGCACGTGGGGAGATTTCCGCAGGAGTTCCAGGGGAGGGTGGTTCCGTTGCGCTTGCATGGGGAATAAGGTGCGAGGTGCGCGGGAGTCTCTTCAACAAGTTACGGCCCGGCTCTGGCGTTCGAGCCGGTAACAAAATGAATGGAACAGGGATGTTTGGGGTGAAGCTCGTCACCGCGGCGGCGGCTGCGGTTCTCGTGATGGCTTGTGCGGGCCCGGCGCCTGCGCTTGCCGACACGATCGAGGCTGCGCTGGTGCGCGCTTATCAGAACAACCCGCAACTGAACGCGTCGCGGGCGCAGGCGCGTGCGGTCGACGAAGGCGTCCCTCAGGCGCTCTCCGGGTATCGGCCGAAGGTCAATCTGACTGCGACAGCGGGCATTCAATATACGGACTTGCAGGCAGCGCCGGGGGCACCGGCCGCTAACGGCGTACAAAGGCCCCGCAGCGTCGGTCTGACCGTCAACCAGAATCTCTACAACGGCCAGCAGACGGCAAACGGCGTGCGCAGGGCCGAGGCGAACGTCTCGGCGCAACGCGAGGCCCTCCGCGTGCTGGAGCAGCAGGTCCTGCTGCAGGCGGCCACTATCTACATGGACTATCTGCGCGACGCGGCGATCGTCGAGGTCCAGCGCAGCAACACGCGGGTGCTGGAGCAGACACTCAAGCAGACCCGCGATCGTTTCAACGTTGGCGAGGTGACCCGAACCGACGTCGCACAATCCGAAGCGCAGCTCGCCGCGGGCCGCACCCAGCAGCTCACGGCCGAAGCCAACCTGACTGCGACGCGCTCGAATTTTCGCCGCATCATCGGCAACGATCCCGAGAACTTGGCGCCGGGCTCTCCTGTCGACCGGTACTTGCCGCCGTCTCTGCAGCAGTCGATCGAAACGGCGCTGACGGAAAGCCCGAGCGTGACCTCGGCGATGTACGGCATCGACGTCCAATACCTGCAGGTCAGGATCAACGAAGGTGCGTTGCTGCCGACGGTCAACCTCCAGGCTCAAGCTCAGCAAGGCTATGAGTCGAGCCTGCAGTCCTACCGTGGCTTCACCGCTTCGGCCGTCGCCTCGGTGAACGTCCCGATCTACAACGGAGGCGCGGAATATGCGCTTATCCGTCAATCCAAGGAGTCGTTGTCGCAGCAGCGTCTGGTCCTTGAGCAGACGCGTGATCAGGCTCGCTCCGATGTGGTATCTGCCTGGGGCAAGCTGCTCGCCGGCAAGGCCCAGGTGCAGTCGGCGCAGGCCCAGGTCTCGGCCTCGGAGATCGCCTTGAATGGCGTCCGCGAGGAGGCCAAGGCCGGCCAGCGCACCACTCTCGACGTCCTGAACGCCCAGCAGGCGCTCGTCAACGCGCGGGTCTCGCTCGTGACCGCTCAGCACGACCGCGTGGTTGCATCCTATTCGGTCCTTCAGACCGTCGGACGCCTTTCGCCGCAGGTGCTGAACCTGCCGACGACCACCTACGATCCGAGCGTGCACTACCACCAGGTTCGGGACAGTTGGGCGGGTGCACGGACCCCCGATGGTCGTTAGTGAAATCTTAATATCGGTGCTGATCCCTCGGTCCTTGGCCGGGGGATTTTTTTATGGCACATGCTGTGGTTGTGATGATTGCGCGACGCTTGCCCGGCGAACTCCGTGCTCCACCGGTTCGCGGCGGGCGTTGCTTGCTTTCATTTGTTGCCATGACATAGCCTCAAAATGGCCGCCGAACGATTCGGACTACGTCGGATGTTGTTCCAAGAATAGACTCCGAGATGAGCAGTATCGTTCTGTTGTTTTGTATCAATCGGGCCTCGTCTGGAGACAGTTTGGCATGTCCGTTGAGAAGTCCAAGCCAATTGGATCCGGCGCCTGGGACTTTTGCGCTAAGCCGACGCGTGCGGCGGCATCGCTGATTTGGAGTCGGAAATGACGCAGCCTGCGAAGGTCCAAGAACCCTCCATGGAGGAGATTCTGGCGTCGATCCGGCGTATCATTGCCGACGACGAAGCCAAGCCGCCGGCAGCCGAGAAGGCGGCTGCCCCGGAGCCCGTGAAGGCCGAGAAGCCTGCTGCTGCGCCCGCTCCAGCCCCCAAGCCCGTGATGAACGACATCCCGCCGTCGAAGATTGCGGCGGCTCCCGCCAAGCCTGCGCCACCGGCGCCGCCGCCTGCGCCGGCTGCGACGAACAATCAGGACGACATTGACGCATTGCTGGCGGGTTTGGATGAAACGACTCCGGTCGCGGAGGCCAGGCCGGCGGAACCCGAGCCTGATCCCGAACCAGAAGTACTCGAGTTGACGGACGACATGGCAGTGGCACCACCGACCCCCGCTCCGGCCCCCGCCGCGGCCTCCTTCCGCAAGGTGGATCCGCAGGACGACATCGAGTTCATCGAGTCCGGGCGGCTCAACCACAAGGCCGCCAGCTTCGAATCCTCGTTCGAGCAGGTCTCGCCGAAGCAGCCGATCATGGCGCCATCCACGGTCAACGCCGTCGAGTCCGCGTTCAACGCGCTGGCCAACACGGTGCTGAGCAACAATGCCCGGACGCTGGAGGATCTCGTCAAGGAGATGCTGCGCCCGATGCTCAAATCCTGGCTGGACGACAATCTTCCGGCCCTGGTCGAGCGCATCGTCAAGGCCGAAATCGAACGGGTCTCGCGGGGCCGCTGAGGACAGGGCAGGGCTCTCACGCTGCCGTCAATGTTGGCCGCCGCTGTTGACTTGGCGGCCCGCGGCGGCTTTCTAGCCTGTTCAAGCTGATGCCGGCCGGGCGGATCGGAGAGAGCTCTCCGAGAGCGCGAAAGGTGGCCGGACGTCGGTCCGAAAAGAGCCCAAGCCCCAATAGCTTGCGCGAGCTTTTTCAGGTCGCATGAAGACCCGGACGAGCCGCGCCATCCCGAATTGGACGGCGGCCTTGCGCCCGCTGGAAGTGTCATGATCGAGAAGAATTATCAGCCCGCCGACCTCGAGGGACGCATGTCCCTGATCTGGGAGGATGCCCGCGCGTTCTCCGCCGGCCGCCCCGATCGCCGCGGCGCCGATCCCTTCACCATCGTGATCCCGCCGCCGAACGTTACCGGCTCGCTGCACATGGGGCACGCGCTCAACAACACGCTGCAGGACATCCTGTGCCGGTTCGAGCGCATGCGCGGCCGGGACGTGCTGTGGCAGCCCGGCACCGACCATGCCGGCATCGCCACCCAGATGGTCGTGGAGCGCCAGCTGATGGAGCGCCAGCAGCCCGGCCGCCGCGAGATGGGCCGCGAGAAGTTTCTCGAACGCGTCTGGCAGTGGAAGGACGAGAGCGGCGGCACCATCATCAACCAGCTCAAGCGCCTCGGCGCGTCCTGCGACTGGGGCCGCGAGCGCTTCACCATGGACGAGGGCCTGTCCAAGGCCGTCGTGAAGGTGTTCGTCGAGCTGCACCGCGCCGGCCTGATCTACAAGGACAAGCGGCTCGTCAACTGGGACCCGAAGCTCTTGACCGCGATCTCCGACCTCGAGGTCCAGCAGATCGAGGTCAAGGGCAACCTCTGGTACCTGCGCTATCCGATCGAGGGCAAGACATTCAGCCCGGAGGACCCCACGAGCTTCATCGTCGTCGCCACGACGCGTCCCGAGACCATGCTCGGCGACAGCGCGGTCGCCGTGCACCCGGACGACGAGCGCTATCAGCATCTCGTCGGCAAGCGGGTGATCCTGCCGCTGGTCGGGCGCGAGATCCCGATCGTCGCCGATACGTATTCGGATCCGGAGAAGGGCACCGGCGCGGTCAAGATCACGCCGGCGCACGACTTCAACGACTTCGAGGTCGGCCGCCGCCACGGCCTGCCGCAGATCAGCATCCTCGACCGCGAGGGCTGCATCGCGCTGGTCGACAACGAGGATTATTTGCACGGCCTTCCCGAGGGTTCGGAAGAGTTCGCCAGGGAGTTCCACGGCGTCGAGCGCTTTGCCGCGCGCAAGAAGATCCTGGAGCGGCTGGAGACCTTCGGCTTCCTGGAGAGGGTCGAGCCCAACACGCACATGGTGCCGCATGGCGATCGCTCCGGCGTCGTCATCGAGCCCTATCTGACTGACCAGTGGTATGTCGACGCCAAGACCCTGGCGCAGCCGGCGATCGCCGCGGTGCGTTCGGGCGCGACGACATTCGTGCCGCGCAACTGGGAGAAGACCTATTTCGAGTGGATGGAGAACATCCAGCCCTGGTGCATCTCGCGCCAGCTGTGGTGGGGCCATCAGATCCCGGCCTGGTACGGCCCCGACGGCAAGGTGTTCGTCGCCGAGACCGAGGAGGAGGCCGTCGGCCACGCCATCGGCTACTACGTCGAGCAGGAGGTCATCACGGCGGAGCAGGGCCGCGAGATGGCGCTCGACCGCAACAAGCGCGAGGGCTTCATCACGCGTGACGAGGACGTGCTCGACACCTGGTTCTCCTCGGCGCTGTGGCCTTTCTCGACGCTCGGCTGGCCCGACGATACGCCGGAGGTGAAGCGCTACTACCCGACCAACGTGCTGGTCACCGGCTTCGACATCATCTTCTTCTGGGTCGCCCGCATGATGATGATGGGCATCCATTTCATGAAGGAGGTGCCGTTCTCGACTGTCTACATCCACGCGCTCGTCCGCGACGAGAAGGGCGCCAAGATGTCGAAGTCGAAGGGCAACGTCATCGACCCCCTCGCGCTGATCGACGAGCACGGCGCGGACGCGCTGCGCTTCACCTTGGCCGCGATGGCCGCCCAGGGCCGCGACATCAAGCTGTCGACGCAGCGCGTCGAGGGCTATCGCAAGTTCGCCAACAAGCTCTGGAACGCCAGCCGCTTCGCCGAGATGAACGGCTGCACCGTGCCCGAGGGCTTCGATCCGGCCTCGGCCAAGGAGACGCTCAACCGCTGGATCGCCCATGAGGCGGCCGCTGCCACGCGCGAGGTCACCGAGGCGCTCGAGGCCTATCGCTTCAACGATGCGGCCAACGCGATCTACCGCTTCGTCTGGGACGTCTATTGCGACTGGTATGTCGAGCTCTCCAAGCCGACCTTGCTCGGCGACGAGGGACCGGCCAAGAACGAGACCAAGGCGATGGTCGCCTGGGCGCGCGACGAGATTCTCAAGCTCCTGCATCCCTTCATGCCCTTCATCACCGAGGCGCTGTGGGAGTCGACGGCGAAGCGCGACAGCCTTCTCACGCTCTCGCCGTGGCCGCATCGCGTCGACACGCCGACCGTCGCCAAGATCGCCGCGCTGTCCGCTGCCAGCTTCGGCGATCCGCTGGTGCCGCCGGTGCTGGTGTCGTTCGACGCCGCCAGCTTCAAGGACGAGGCGGCCGAGGCCGAGATCGGCTGGGTGGTCGATCTCGTCACCGCGATCCGCTCGGTCCGCGCGGAGATGAACATCCCGCCGGCGACTCTGATGCCGCTCGCGCTGGTCGGTGCCTCCGCGGAGACCCGTGACCGCGCGCCGCGCTGGAGCGAGGTGATCAAGCGCCTCGCCAGGCTGTCGGACATCACCTTCGCTGACACGGCACCCGAAGGCTCCGCCCAGCTGGTGGTTCGCGGCGAGGTGGCCGCGCTGCCGCTCAAGGGCGTCGTCGATCTCGCTGCCGAGCGCACCCGGCTCGGAAAAGAAATCGCCAAGGCCGAGGCGGACATCGAGCGCGTCGACAAGAAGCTCGGCAACGAGAAGTTCGTCGCCAACGCGCCCGAGGAACTCGTCGAGGAGGAGAAGGAGAAGCGCGAGGCGGCGCTGGCCCGCAAGGCCAAGTTCCAGGACGCGCTGTCGCGGCTTCAGGGCGTCTGACGCGACGCGCCCTCCGCGTATTGCGAGCGCAGCGGCGCAGCGAAGCAATCCAGGGTCCCACGCGCAGCCCCCTGGATCGCTTCGTCGCTTATGCTCCTCGCGATGACGGCGGAAACGGCTTGCTCACGAACCGCGAGCCCTTTAGGCCGAAGCGCCAGGGCTTCTCGACAGCCTTGGTGATGCCGATGCGGACGCCGGTGACCACCTCGACATCATCGGGGCGGGCAAACAGCTCGATCGGCGGAGCATCGAGGGGCAGCGCGTTGTGCGCGATCGTCACGCCCATCGCCTCCGTCAGCTTGCCCGGCCCGGAGCACAGCGCCCTAACATCCTCGATCCCGCGCCGCCGCTTCATCTCCCCGATCCCCAGCGTCGGCTCGATCGCCCGGATCAGCACCGCGCTGGCCGAGCCCTCCGGCTCGCACACGAAGTTCACGCACCAGTGGATGCCGTAGGAACGGTAGACATAGGCAAAGCCGGGCGGACCGAACATCACCTGGTTGCGCGGCGTCGGCCCCCGGAACGAATGCGCCGCCGGGTCGGTGTGGTGATACGCCTCGACCTCGACGATCACCCCGCCGACGCCGTCGACCAGGAACGTCGCCCCGATCAGCTCCGGCGCCACCACGAGCACGTCACGGGCGAAGAACGCCCGCGTGAGCCGCTTGCCCGGCGCGACGCGCCGCGGCCGTGAAACTCCGGTGGTTCTTGCCGGTTTTTGCGCCATTCTCGAAGAATTCCGCCGGGATCAGCGCTGTTCCGCGCTGCCCATATCTGCCATGCCTTGGTATCCTCGGCCAGCCGGTTGCGGCGCGGGCCGACACGGAATAGCTAGGGCGCAACAGAGATTTGCTGGGCATCATGGTCACCATCGTCGACATCAACGCGAACACGCCGCTGCGCCCGCGCCACCCGGAGAAGGCGAACCGCCCGGACTCGGTCTCGCCGGCCAAGCCGTCCTGGATCCGGGTCAAGGCGCCCACCACGCGCGGCTATGCCGACACCCGCAACATCGTCCGCGAGAACGGCCTCGTCACGGTGTGCGAGGAGGCCGGCTGCCCGAACATCGGCGAGTGCTGGGACAAGAAGCACGCCACCTTCATGATCATGGGCGACACCTGCACGCGGGCCTGCGCCTTCTGCAACGTCAAGACCGGCCTGCCGGCCGCGCTCGATGCCGGTGAGCCCGAGCACGTCGCGGAGGCGACCTTCAAGCTCGGCCTGACCCATGTCGTCGTCACCTCGGTCGACCGCGACGATCTCGCCGACGGCGGCGCCGCGCATATCGCCGCGACCATCCGCGCTATCCGCGCGAAGTGCCCGACCACGACGATCGAGGTGCTCACGCCCGACTTCCTGCGCAAGGATGGCGCATTGGAGCAGGTCGTCGCCGCGAAGCCCGACGTCTTCAACCACAATCTCGAGACCGTGCCGTCGCGCTACCTGTCGGTGCGTCCCGGTGCACGCTATTTCCACTCGATCCGGCTGCTGCAGCGGGTCAAGGAGATCGATCCCACCATCTTCACCAAGTCCGGCATCATGGTCGGCCTCGGCGAGCAGCGCCACGAGGTGCTGCAGGTGATGGACGATTTGCGCTCGGCCGAGGTCGACTTCCTCACCATCGGGCAGTATCTGCAGCCGACCAGGAAGCACCACGCCGTGATGAACTACGTCACGCCGGAGGAGTTCTCGAGCTACGAGACCGTCGCCTACACCAAGGGCTTCCTGATGGTGTCGGCGAGCCCGCTCACGCGCTCCTCGCACCATGCCGGCGAGGATTTCGCCAAGCTGAAGGCCGCGCGCGACGCGCTCGCGCGCTGATCGAGACCAGATGCCGAGATTTTCCAACAAGCGCCGCGTGCCGCATACGGCCGACCAGATGTTCGACCTGGTCGCCGATGTCGAGCGCTATCCCGAGTTCGTGCCGCTGTGCCAGCGGCTGGTGGTGCGCCAGCGCACCCAGCGGCCCGACGGCACCGAGATGATCGTCGCCGACATGACGGTGTCGTTCAAGCTGGTACGCGAGACCTTCACCAGCCGCGTCACGCTCGATCGCGCGGGCCGTAAGATCCTGGTCGAGTATGTCAACGGGCCGTTCTCGAGCCTGGAGAACCGCTGGAGCTTCGAGCCGAGCGGCGAGGGCGCCTGCGACGTGTCGTTCTTCATCGCCTATGAATTCAAGAGCCGGATGCTGTCGATGCTGATGGGCTCGATGTTCGACACGGTGTTCGCACGGATGTCTGCGGCGTTCGAGAAGCGCGCCGACGCGATCTATGGGCGTAAGGCGGCGGTGTCGTCGACGTAAGGCTCGTTGATCGCCGCCAGCGATCGATCTCCGGCCGCGCCCCAGTCTCCGCTGTCGTCCCGGCGAACGCCGTGACCCATAACCACAGGGTGCCGTGTGGCGGCACGCCCGTCGTTTCCAACTCGTCTCACCACATCCGCCGCGGAGTATGGATCCCGGGTCACCGCCTCCGCGGCGCTTTGCGCCGCTGCGGCTTGCCCGGGACGACAGCGGAGGGTGGGGTTGGCCGCGTGCCAACTCAGAGCAGAGCTGCACCGGCCGAGCCGCTGCCAGCGCGACTTGGCTTCAAAATCCTATCCACGTCTTCAAACAGCTGCTCCGCGAGCTAAACCCGCGGAGCCGTCCTGAGCGCCGACGTCAGCCGTGGACGACCGAACCCTACGCCGCCTGCACGGCGGTCAAAAAGTCCTTCACCTTGCCGCGCAGCTCGTCGGCATGCTTGGAGAGCTGACCCGCAGCTCCCAGCATCTGCCGCGCGGCGCCGCCGGCGGATTCCACCGTCTGGCTGACCGAGCCGATGTTGGTGGCGACCTCGCGGGTGCCGCTGGCGGCCTGGCTCACCGAGCGCGCGATCTCCTGCGTCGCGTGGCCCTGCTGATCGACCGCGGTCGCAATCGTTTTGGCGATCTCGCTGATCTGGCCGATGGTGCCGCCGATGCCCTGGATCGCCGCGACCGTGTCGCTGGTGGCGCGCTGCATCGCGCTGATGTGGGCCGAGATCTCGTCGGTCGCCTTGGCTGTCTGGCTCGACAGGCTCTTCACCTCGGAGGCCACGACGGCGAAGCCGCGACCGGCATCGCCGGCGCGTGCTGCCTCGATGGTCGCGTTCAACGCCAGCAGGTTGGTCTGGCTCGCGATCGCGTTGATCATGTCGGTGACCGCGCCGATCTTGGCGGCGGCGTCCGCGAGGCTGTTGACGAGATCATTGGTGCGCGAGGACGCCTCGACCGCCTCGGCGGCGATGGTCGAGGAGGTCGCGACCTGGCGGTTGATCTCGCTGACCGAGGTCGACAGCTCCTCAGTCGCGCCGGCCACCGACTGGACGTTGGACGACGCCGAGCTCGAAGCCGAGGCCACCAGCGCCACACGCTGCGCGGCCTGATCCGCCGTCGTGGTCAGCGAGGCCGCCGTGGTCTCGACCTCCCGCGAGGCGCCGGAGATGGCATTGGCGATCGCGCCGACGCTAGCCTCGAAATCCTTGGCGATCCGGTCCAGCGCACGCTTTTTCTCCTCGCGCGCGGCGACGAGGTCGGAGAGATCGCGGCGGAAGCTGAAGACGTAGGTCTGGCCCTCGATCGTGGTCGGCACCAGCGTGATCTGCACCAGCGCCGGGCTGCCGTCAGCGCGCTTGGTGGTCCATTCGAAGCTGGCGTGGCCCTCGCGCTTGGCCTTGGCGTCCATCTCGCGCACCATGTCGGCGGATTTCTTGCCGTTGGGCTGGACTTCCGGCGCCATCGCCGCCGGCGAGCGCGACAGCAGATCCTGCTTGCTGCGGAAACCGCCGAAGCGCACCGCACTTTCGTTGCAGGCGATGATCTTGCCCTCGGACATCACCAGGATGGCGTCGCGATGGCGTTCGAACAGCTCGGCCATCAGGAGGTTGTGCACGCGATCAGCCGACTTGCCGGAGAAGAAAGCCATGGGGATACCGAATCCACTGTCAGAGAAGAATGAGCGAGAGCTAGCAGGACAAAATTAACCAAAACCTTTCGGCGCACGGCCGGTGAGCGATATTCATCGGGAGGGGCGCGGTCCGGACAAATACGGGTGTGAGTGGCTGCGGGCGTGCAGCCGCGTCTTCCGCGGCGCGATAACGCCCGGGCTGTGCTCGTCGATCACCCTCGGACAATCACGAGGGCGCAGGGAATGCCGGGCGCTGGCCGCAACCCATGGCCCGCCTGCAACAAAAAAGCAGGCGGCAGTCACCACAGGTTCAGCCGACATCCGGCATTCCCTGCGCGATGGTCTTCACGCTTATACGCAGTCTCCCCGGGGACCGGCTGTCTTGCCCCCGTGACCGGCGGATCATCACCGCCGGCGTGACACCAGCATCGGGGTGTCAGGACGCTGCGACTTCACGTCCGCCCAGAGCCGTTCGTCGGCACGTCCTTGGACGCGCTGCGGCTCACCGGCGGCCATCGCCTCCCCACCTCGCGTCTCGTGACGATCGCGATACGTCCCTCGTGTCGAGGCGGGATGAGGGGAGAAAACATGAAATTCGGAAAAATGAAAGTAGGATATTTTTGCTGTGAGGACTGGACAGTGAGTCGGGTGTTGAATGCACAGGAGAAATTCGCCGCGCGACGCACGGCTTCTGCTTCGCTTTCCGGCCGCTGCAGGGTGGAAACGGCGACCGCCGCAAGCCGGGAGCATTGCTGATTTGCCCGACGGGCGGGCTATGCTGGCGCACGATGTCCCCTGGGGCGACTGGCTACATCTCACGTCTGCGACGATGATCTGCGATCACGAGGAGAAGAAAGCGAACCGATGTCACTCTCGACAATCTACGACGACGCGCTGGTCTATGCAGCGCAGCTGCATCGCAGCCAATTCCGCAAGGGCAGCAACGTGCCCTACATCGCGCATCTGCTGAGCGTCTCCAGCCGTGTGCTGTCCGCCGGCGGCAGCGAGGTGCAGGCGATCGCCGGCCTGCTGCACGACGCCGCCGAAGACCAGGGCGGCCAGCCGATTCTGGACGAGATCCGCCGGCGGTTCGGTGATGGCGTCGCCGACATCGTCGCGGACTGTACGGATTCCTGGGTAGAGCCGAAGCCGGAATGGCGTCCCCGAAAGGAAGCCTATCTCGCGAAGCTGCCGCACAAGCCCGCGTCATCGCTCTTGGTCTCTCTCGCGGACAAGGTCGACAATGCCGAGGCGATCGCGTGCGACTTCGCCGAGGTCGGCGACGCTGTGTGGCAGCGCTTCAGCGGCGGAAAAGATGGGACGATCTGGTACTACCGCACGCTGAGCGGGATCTTCGATCAGGTGTTGCCGGGACCGTTGGCGCGGCAGCTTGCGCGGACGGTGGACGCTTTTCCGGCCTGACGGATTGGACAGGGCGGGTGCCGATCTTTGGCCGGACCGGCAGATGACAACCTCAGATCGATCAGCTATAGAGCCAACCATGATCACCGTCGCCACCCATCGTTTCGGTCGTTGGACGCACCGTAGCTCGCGGGCGGCGGGAGGATCACGCGCAATCTGATGAATTGCAGTTTTTGATCCGAACAGCCGCCAGGAACCTGGCGGCTTTTTTGTTGCCGGCAGGTTCTTCTTTTCAAGGGAGTCCGCCATGCAGAGCACGACCGACGATCCGAGCCTCAGCGCCATCGGCACGCGCGGATTTCGTGGTGTCGCGCATGGGCCGCGGATCTTCGAGCGCGGTCGCGATCGCTCCGCGCGACGTCCTGCTTCGCCGAAGCCTGGAGGCAACGTCTACTACTTGCCGCATGTGGTTGCCGACCCCGCCCGCGCTGAGCCCGAGTCAAAATCGCTGCTTCGGCTCTGGTGGGCACGCTGGCGCGAGCGGCGCCGCTTCGTCAGGGAGCTGCCCTGGCTCGCCGACGAGGTGCTGGAGGACTACGGCCTGACGCGCGACGAAGCGCGGCGGCTGTGCCGGCGGCCGTTCTGGCGCGCATGAGGACTTCGAGCTGAGACCGAAGTGGCGGCCCACCCACAATTGTCATCCCGGGCAAGCCGGAACGGCGCGAAGCGCCGTGGAGGCGCCGACCCGGAATCCATACGCCGCAGCAGGTGTGGTGGAATGAGATCTGAGCCACCGACGTGCCGCCACACGGGATTCTGTGGCTATGGATCCCCGCTTTCGCGGGGATGACGACGGAGGTTGAGGCGGCAGACGAGATCAAGGCCATATGGGCCAAGCACGGTCTCTGAGGCTTCGCTTCACGACTCGTGCGGCCCGCATCCTGTGGCCAGTTAAGTCCGCGGCCGTCTCGGCCGCTTCACCGGATGCAGCCGCGGCGCCCGTGCCACGCGTGGACGCAGCCGGGTCGCCGCCGCGCGCTTCGGCTTCGCCGGCACCTGCGGCCTTGCCAGTTCCATCAGCATCCGCAGCGCCTCGATCACCGACCGTGTCCGCACCGTGCTGCGGCCGATGGCACCAAAACGGTGTTCGCGGTGGGTGATGCGGCCGTCGCGGGCGGCGACGGCGAAATGCACGAGGCCGACCGGCTTGCCGGGGGTGGCACCGCCGGGGCCGGCGATGCCGGTGATGGCCACCGCGAGGTCGACGTCGGCGCGTTCGAGCGCGCCGACGGCCATCTGGATCGCGGTCTCCTTGGAGACGGCGCCGAAGGTCTGCAGGGTCGAGGCCTCGACGCCGAGCATCGCGCGCTTGGCCTCGTTGGAGTAGGTGACGAAGCCGCGGTCGATGACGTCGGAGGAGCCGGGGATCTCGGTCAGCGCCGCGGCGACCAGGCCGCCAGTGCAGGACTCGGCGGTCGCGATCATCAGCTTGCGCGACCGGCAGAGGTCGAGCAGCGAGCGGGCCAGCGCGCTGGTGGAGCCGATTTGACGTTCGCTCGCCATGTCCCCGCTCATCCTCGAAGCGATAGCTACTTCAACAACACCGCGCCGAAAATAGAGTGCCCCGATGGATTCGAGACGCTTCCATGGGCTCGGGTGAGGGGCTATCCGCACACACTTCCCGTGCGGCTGCCCCTCACCCCAACCCTCTCCCCGTAAGAACGGGGCGAGGGGGCGCACCGCTGTCGCGGTGATAGCTCGACTCAAACTCGGATTGGATCGATCTCGTAGGTCAATGTCGGTGGCGGAGGTCTCCACCAACCAGTCAGATCGATCCAGTCCCACTCGCTACCCACCCCACGGCAACCTGATCGTCGCGCTGGCGGTCGCTGCAATGCCTTCCTCGCGGCCGGTGAAGCCGAGGCGTTCGCTGGTGGTGGCTTTCACCGCGATGCGGGAGATGTCGACGCCGGAGATCTCGGCGATGCGGGCGCGCATCTGGTCGCGGAGAGGGCCGATCTTCGGGCGCTCGCAGATCATCGTGACCTCGAGATTGGCGACGCGGCCGCCGCGGGCGGTGACGCGCTCGATGGCGTATTTCAGGAACTGGTCGGAGGAGGCGCCCTTCCACTTCATGTCGGAGGGTGGGAAGTGCGAGCCGATGTCGCCGTCGGCCAGGGCGCCCAAAATTGCATCAACCAGAGCGTGCAGGCCGACGTCGCCGTCGGAGTGGGCCAGGAAGCCCTTGCTATGCGGCACACGCAGGCCGCACAGCCAGACATGGTCGCCTTCGCCGAAGGCGTGGACGTCGTAGCCGGTGCCGGTCCTGATGTCGCCGAGCGAGGCTGCCAGCCGCGCTTCCTCGCGCACGAAATCTTCCGGTGTGGTGAGCTTCATGTTGGCAACATCGCCCTCAAAGGTCGCGACGGTCAATCCCGCCCATTCGGCAATCGCCGCATCATCTGTGAACTCGGTGAGGCCCTCGCGCGCGGCGCGGCGATGCGCCTCGAGGATCGCCTCGAACTTGAAGGTCTGCGGAGTCTGCGCAATGCGCAGCTTGGCGCGCTCCGGCGTCGCGGTGATGTCACCGCCGGCGCCGACCTCCTTGATCGTGTCGGTGACCGGCACGACGGGGATCGCGGCGCCGGTCTTGTTCGCAGCTTGAATCGCGCGCGAGATCACCGCCGGCGTCACGAAGGGGCGGGCGGCGTCGTGGATCAGCACGATCTCCGGCTTGTGCGGCACCAGCGCTTCGAGTCCTGATAGCACCGAGGCCTGGCGCGTCGCGCCGCCATGCGCGGGCGCCTCGTGGCGCAGGCCCGATACCGCGGCATTGAAGACGTCGATGTCATCGGGGTTCACCACCGGCTGCACGACGGCCACGTCGGGATGATCCGCGAACGCCGCGAGCGCGCGATGGATGACGGTGCGGCCGCCGATCGTGCGGTATTGCTTCGGACCGCCGGCGCCGGCACGCAGGCCGCGTCCGGCCGCGACGAGAATGGCTGCAGTCCGCTGAGAAGTCGTCATGGGAACAGGGTATCGGTGCTGAGGAGATGAGGAAGCGGTGAATGGTCGCGGCTTCTTACATCTGCAGAGGATGTTAAGCGAGCAGGATCACACATTGCATGAGCGGCGGCTGCAATCCCGACGCAGGTGCAGGACGCATCGTGGGTCCGACGACCGGCTCGCGGAAGTCGCCCGCGAGCCATGCAAAAATCCGGCGGCTCAAGGGTTTACCATGACTGCCGAACAAGCATAATTTGCTGCACTGCACTTGAAATGCTGGGGGTTTTGGCTAAAGTGTAGGCATGACGCTTGACTGCCCAAGAATTGTGCTCAACAGTGCAGGCAGACGCAATGATGCGTCGGAAGAGCTTTAAGAGTCGTTCGTGACCGGTCCGGCCAATACACCCGCCAACGCTTTGAAGATAGGCGACGTTTCGCTCGCGAACCGGGCCATTCTCGCGCCAATGTCGGGCATCACCGACGCGCCGTTTCGCCGACTCGCGGCCGAGCTCGGTGCCGGGCTGGTGGTGTCCGAGATGACCGCAAGCGACGATCTGGTGCGCGGGCGGTGGATATCCCGGTTGCGCTGCGAGGCCAGCGGCATCGGGCCGCATGTGGTGCAACTCGCCGGCTGCGAGGCGCACTGGATGGCCGAGGGCGCCAAGGTCGCCGAGGATGGCGGCGCCGACATCATCGACATCAACATGGGCTGCCCGGCGCGGCATGTCACCGGCGGCCAGTCCGGCTCGGCGCTGATGCGCGATCTCGACCATGCGCTGACCCTGATCGAGGCGACGGTCGAAGCTGTCGACGTGCCGGTCACCCTGAAGATGCGACTCGGCTGGGACGAGCGCAGCCTCAATGCGCCGGAGCTGGCGCGCCGCGCCGAAGCCGCCGGCGTAAAGCTGATCACCGTGCACGGCCGCACGCGGCAGCAGTTCTACAAGGGCGAGGCGGACTGGAGCGCGGTGCGCGCGGTGAAGGATGCCGTCGACCTGCCGGTCGTCGTCAACGGCGACATCACCACCTACGCGGATGCGCGCGAGGCGCTCGACGCCTCCGGCGCCGATGCCGTGATGATCGGCCGGGGCGCGCAGGGCGCCCCCTGGCTGCCGGGCCAGATCGGCCGCCGCCTCGACGGCGGCGCGGAGGAGGGAGCGCCGGAGCTGGCGCAGCAGCTCGCACTTCTCACGGCGCTCTATGACGAGATCTGCCGCCACTATGGCGAGCGTGTCGGCCTGCGCCACGCCCGCAAGCATCTCGGCTGGGGGCTCGACGTCGCCGCCCGGCACGCCGACGCGCCTGCCGAAAAACTGAAGGCGTGGCGCGAGCGTATCCTGACATCCGAGCAGCCGTCCCTGGTGCATCGGGCGCTGCGTGACGCCTTCGACGATTTTGCCTGGAGTGCAGCCGCATGAGCTCAGCCGCAGAACAGCGCAAGCGCCTTCCCTCGGATGGCGACGCCATCCTCAACGCTCTGCCGAATCCGGTGCTCGTCATCGGCCCGGACGGCATGATCATGGACGCCAACATGGCGGCGGAATCGTTCTTCGATTCCTCGACGCAGTTTCTGCAGCGGCAGTCGCTGAAGAAGCTTGTGCCATTCGGTAGTCCCTTGCTGGCGCTGATCGACCAGGTGCGGACGACCAGCGCGCCGGTCAACGAGTACAAGGTCGATCTGGGCACGCCGCGCACCGGCGCAGACCGGCTCGTCGATCTTCACGTCGCCCCATTGCCGGAGCGGCCGGGCCATATCGTGGTGATGCTGCAGGAGCGCACCATCGCCGACAAGATGGACCGCCAGCTCACCCACCGCAGCGCCGCGCGCTCGGTGATCGCGCTGGCCGCGATGCTAGCGCATGAGATCAAGAACCCGCTGTCGGGCATCCGCGGCGCTGCGCAGCTCCTGGAGCAGCAGGCCTCGTCCGAGGACCGCATGCTGACCCGGCTGATCTGCGACGAGGCCGACCGCATCGTCACTTTGGTCGACCGCATGGAGGTGTTCGGCGACGACCGCCCGGTGGCGCGCGGGCCGGTCAACATCCACTCCGTGCTCGACCACGTGAAGCGGCTGGCGCAGTCGGGCTTTGCCCGCAACATCCGCTTCATCGAGGACTACGACCCGTCGCTGCCGCCCGTGCTGGCCAACCAGGATCAGCTGATCCAGGTATTCCTGAACCTGGTCAAGAACGCCGCCGAGGCGGTCGTCGACCTCGGTTCGGATGCCGAGATCCAGCTGACCACCGCGTTCCGCCCGGGCGTGCGGCTGTCGGTACCCGGCAAGAAGTCGCGCGTGTCGCTGCCGCTGGAGTTCTGCGTCAAGGACAACGGCCCCGGCGTGCCGGAAGACCTGATGCCCAATTTGTTCGATCCGTTCGTGACCACCAAGCCGACAGGAAGCGGCCTCGGTCTTGCATTGGTCGCCAAGATCATCGGCGACCATGGCGGGATCATCGAGTGCGAGTCGCAGCCGCGCAAGACGACCTTCCGGGTGCTGATGCCGATGTACAGCGCAAGCAAACAACCAGACCAAAGCAATCGCGATGACGTTTCGGGGACGCCGTTGCATGCCTCTCAGGGATCAAATTGAGGACCACCTATGCCTGCAGGTAGCATTCTCGTTGCCGACGACGATACGGCCATCCGCACGGTCCTGAACCAGGCGCTGTCACGCGCCGGCTACGAGGTGCGGCTGACCGGCAATGCCGCGACGCTGTGGCGCTGGGTGAGCCAGGGCGAGGGTGATCTCGTCATCACCGACGTGGTGATGCCCGACGAGAACGCGTTCGACCTCTTGCCGCGGATCAAGAAGATGCGGCCGAACCTGCCGGTCATCGTGATGAGCGCGCAGAACACCTTCATGACCGCGATCAAGGCCTCCGAGCGCGGCGCCTATGAGTATCTGCCGAAGCCGTTCGACCTGAAGGAGCTGATCGCGATCGTCGGCCGCGCGCTGGCCGAGCCGAAGGAGCGGGCGGCGAGCCAGCCCGATGACAGCGAGTTCGAATCGATCCCGCTGGTCGGCCGCTCGCCGGCGATGCAGGACATCTACCGCGTGCTGGCGCGTCTGATGCAGACCGACCTCACGGTGATGATCTCCGGCGAGAGCGGCACCGGCAAGGAGCTGGTGGCGCGCGCGCTGCACGATTACGGCAAGCGCCGCAACGGCCCGTTCGTCGCCGTCAACATGGCGGCGATCCCGCGCGACCTGATCGAATCGGAATTGTTCGGCCACGAGCGCGGCGCGTTCACCGGCGCCAACACCCGCGCCTCCGGCCGGTTCGAGCAGGCCGAGGGCGGCACCTTGTTCCTCGACGAGATCGGCGACATGCCGATGGAGGCGCAGACGCGGCTTTTGCGCGTGCTGCAGCAGGGCGAGTACACCACCGTCGGCGGCCGCACCCCGATCAAGACCGACGTGCGTATCGTCGCGGCGTCGAACAAGGACCTGCGCATCCTGATCCAGCAGGGTCTGTTCCGGGAAGATCTGTTCTTCCGCCTCAACGTCGTGCCGCTGCGGCTGCCGCCGCTGCGCGAGCGCATCGAGGATTTGCCGGATCTCGTCCGCCACTTCTTTGCGCTGGCCGAGAAGGACGGGCTGCCGCCAAAGAAGCTCGATGCCGCCGCGCTCGAACGGCTCAAGCAGCACCGCTGGCCGGGCAACGTCCGCGAGCTGGAGAATCTCGCCCGCCGCCTCGCCGCGCTGTATCCGCAGGACGTCATCACCGCGTCGGTGATCGATGGCGAGCTGGCGCCGCCGGCGGTGACCACCGGCTCCAACACGCCGACTTCGATCGACAATCTCGGCGGCGCGGTAGAGGCCTACCTGTCGTCGCATTTCCAGGGATTTCCGAACGGCGTGCCGCCGCCGGGCCTGTATCACCGCATCCTGAAGGAAATCGAGATCCCGTTGCTCACCGCCGCGCTGGCGGCGACACGGGGAAATCAGATCCGCGCGGCCGATTTGCTCGGCCTCAACCGCAACACGCTGCGCAAGAAGATCCGTGACCTCGACATCCAGGTCTACCGCAGCGGCGGTTGATGACGGTTAAATAATACCATACCGGCCCGGCCGGGACGGCCGCAGATGAGAAATATTGTAGACAAATCCGCGACGCCCTCCCGCGCCGCGGATTTGTCGCAATTTGGCAACAGCGTGGTAGGAATGCATCAGTCCGATTCCCGGACGTGCCGCGTTCAGCATCACACCAATTGCCGGAATGACCAGCGCAGAGGCCTCGGCCACCCCCTTCGACTCCTCGTCCGCCGATGGCCGGCGCTGGACCTGGCGCACCTGGCTGGCGCCGGTGGCGGTCGGGCTCGCACTGCTGTCGGCCTTTTTGACCTTCATCGTGCTGGTGGGCCTGAGCCCGATCGAGCCGACGCCCGAGGTCGTCAGCACCTTCCTGCTGATCGACGCCGGAACGATCCTGATCCTGGTCGGGATCATCATCCGCGAGGTCTGGCAGATGGTCCAGGCGCGGCGGCGGGGCCGGGCCGCGGCGCGCCTGCATGTCCAGATCGTCAGCCTGTTCTCGGTGATCGCGGTGCTGCCGGCCGTTCTGGTGTCGCTGGTCGCCAACGTCACCATCGACCGCGGTCTCGACCGGCTGTTCTCGGGGCCCGCCAAGGAGGCAATCCAGAACTCGCTGACGGTGGCCCGCGCCTACACCTATGAGCATGCCCAGCTGATCCGCGGCGATATCCTCGGCATGGCCAACGACATCGCGCACGCCCGGCCGCTCTACGACCAGGACCGCGGCACGTTCCGCGAGCTGCTCACCGCCAGCGCCGCCTCGCGCAATCTGCCGGGCGCGATGCTGATCGACAAGGACCGCAACGTCCTGGAGACCGCCGAGACCGGCATCCAGCAGACCTTCCAGACGCCGCCGGCCGACTTCCTCAGCAACGTCAACGAGACCGAGCCGCAGATCGCGGTGTTCCCCGACGCCAATTACGTCGCCGCCGTGATCCGCCTGCGCGCCTTCAACGACACCTTCCTCTACGTCGCGCGGCTGCTCGATCCGCGGGTGATCGCGCAGCTCAAGCAGACCGAGACCTCGGTCGCCGAATACGCCCAGGTCGAGTCGCGCCGCCTCGGCATCCAGGTCGCCTTCGCCCTGATGTTCGCGGTGATCGCGCTGACCATCCTGATGGCCTCGGTGCTGATCGGATTGAACTTCGCCAACTGGTTGGTGTCGCCGATCCGGCAGCTGATGAACGCCGCGCACACGGTTGCGACCGGCGATCTCAACGTCCGGGTCCCAGAGCATCGCTCCGAAGGCGATCTCGCCCAGCTCGGCCACACCTTCAACAAGATGACGCAGGAGCTGCGCACCCAGCGCGACGAGCTGGTCAGCGCCAGCGAACTCATCGACAGCCGGCGGCGCTTCATCGAGGCGGTGCTGTCGTCGGCCTCCGCCGGCATCATCGGCGTCGATGCGTCCGGCAGCGTCGGCATCCTCAACCGCTCCGCCGAGAAGCTGATCGGTCATGCCGAGCAGGAGGTGCTCGATCATCCGCTGTCGGACGTGCTGCCCGAGCTCGACGACATGATGAAGACCGCGCGCGAGGGCAAGCAGCGCCTGGTGCAGGGGCAGATCACGATCCAGCGCGACGGACATGAGCGCAATCTCTCGGTGCGCGTCACCGCCGAGCAGACCAACCAGGCACGCGACAGCTACATCATCACGCTCGACGACATCACCGAACTGGTGTCGGCGCAGCGCACCTCGGCCTGGGGCGACGTCGCGCGCCGCATCGCGCATGAGATCAAGAATCCGCTGACGCCTATTCAACTCTCGGCCGAGCGAATCCGCCGCAAATTCGGCAAGGTCATCACCGAGGACAAGGCCGTATTTGAGCAATGTACCGAGACGATCGTGCGGCAGGTCGACGACATCAGGCGAATGGTCGACGAGTTCTCGCGCTTTGCGCGGATGCCGAAGCCGGTGATGGAAGGCGAGGACGTCGCCGACACGGTGCGTCAGGCCGTGTTCCTGATGAAGGTCGCGCATCCCGAGATCGATATCGAGACCGAGATCAAGCAGGACCCGCTGCGCGCGCAGTTCGATCGCCGGCTGATCTCGCAGGCGCTGACCAACATCATCAAGAACGCGACCGAAGCGATCGAGGTGGTGCCCGAGGCGGAGCTCGGCAAGGGGCGCATCGACGTCGTGGCCTCGCGCGAAGGCGACGACGTGCTGATCGACGTGATCGACAATGGCATCGGCCTGCCGAAGGTGGCACGGCAGCGGCTGCTCGAGCCGTACGTCACCACGCGCGCCAAGGGCACCGGCCTCGGGCTCGCGATCGTCGGCCGTGTGCTGGAAGACCATGGCGGCAAGCTGGAGCTGAAAGACGCGTCCGACTTCCGTTCCGGTCAGCGCGGGGCCTGGATGCGGCTGCGCTTTGCGGTGTCCGGCCAGGCCGCGCAGCAGCCCGGGTCGAAGGAGCTCGCGGCCGCTTCGAGCAATACGCAGACGACCGAGGCCAGCGGGGAAACCGCGGGCACCGTTCAAGCGACCAATGATCAACCAAAAATCCAAGCCGCAACCGGCAGCTGACGAGACAGGCGTGACCCATGGCGAGTGATATTCTGATTGTCGACGACGAGGCCGATATCCGGGAGCTGGTGGCCGGCATCCTGGACGACGAAGGCTTCACGACTCGAACGGCTCGCGACAGCGATTCGGCGCTCGCCGAGATCGCGGGCCGCCGGCCGAATCTCGTGTTTCTCGACATCTGGCTGCAGGGCTCGAAGCTCGATGGCCTGCAGCTGCTCGAGCAGATCAAGAAGGATCACCCGGATCTGCCGGTCGTGATGATCTCCGGCCACGGCAACATCGAGACCGCGGTCGCGGCGATCAAGCGTGGCGCCTACGACTTCATCGAGAAGCCATTCAAGTCGGACCGCCTGATCCTGGTCGCGACGCGGGCGCTGGAGACCTCCCGGTTGAAGCGCGAGGTACGCGAGCTCAAGCAGCTGGCGCCGACCGCAAGCGCGATGACCGGCCGCTCGCCGTCGATGAATCAGCTGCGCCAGACCATCGAGCGCGCCGCCAAGGCCAACAGTCGCATCCTGATCGTCGGTCCTCCCGGCTCCGGCAAGGAGCTTGCCGCGCGCACGCTGCACGCGCAATCGCCGCGCGCCGAAGGACCGTTCGTCGTCATCAACGCCGCCGCGATCACGCCGGAACGGATGGAAGAGGAGCTGTTCGGCATCGAGCAGTCCAACGGCGAGCAGTCGCGCAAGACCGGCGCGCTCGAAGAGGCGCATGGCGGCACCTTGTTCGTGGACGAGATCGCCGACATGCCGCGGGAGACGCAGAACAAGATTCTGCGTGTGCTGGTCGATCAGACCTTCCAGCGCGCCGGCGGCACCACCAAGGTGCACGTTGACGTGCGCATCATCTCGTCGACGGCGCGGAACCTGGAGGAGGAGATCGCCAGCGGCCGCTTCCGCGAGGATCTCTATCATCGTCTCTCGGTGGTTCCGATCCGCGTGCCGCCGCTGTCGGAGCGGCGCGAGGACATTCCCGAGCTGATCGACTATTTCATGGACCAGATCTCGGTCACGACCGGTCTGCCGAAGCGGCAGATCGGCCAGGACGCAATGGCGGTGCTGCAGTCGCACGTCTGGCCCGGCAACGTCCGCCAGCTCCGCAACAACGTCGAGCGCGTGATGATTCTCGCCGCCGGCGGGCCGGAGGTGATCATCACCGCCGACATGCTGCCGCCCGACGTCGGCTCGATGGTGCCGGCGATGCCGACCAGCAACAATGGCGAGCACATCATGGGGCTGCCGCTGCGCGAGGCCCGCGAGGTGTTCGAGCGCGATTATCTGATCGCGCAGATCAGCCGCTTCTCCGGCAACATCTCGCGCACCGCGGAGTTCGTCGGCATGGAGCGCTCGGCTCTGCATCGCAAGCTCAAGGCGCTCGGGGTGGGGTGATCCGCGCGGGCCGGCCAAAATTGCCGAGCTGGACGAATTTACATTGGAAAATTCGTCCAGTTCCGGAATTTTACGGGCGAATCCGGTTCTTTTGGAACCGGCTTCGCTGCAAGCGGCTTGCCTAATATGCTCGCCTGTCTTCTAATCCGGCATCCCATGGTCCCTCGAGGGGGATCTCAATGGACCATGGGCCACCTCGACGAATCCGGGGCCTGCGATCGGATCGTCGGAGGTTCAATAAGAAAAAGCACAAGACTGCGAGATAACAACAATGGCGGCAGACCGCGCACAAAACCTACAAGACACCTTTCTCAACCATGTCCGCAAAACCAAGACTCCGCTGACGATCTTTCTGGTCAATGGCGTGAAACTGCAGGGGATTGTCACATGGTTCGACAATTTCTGCCTGTTGCTCCGGCGCGACGGTCATTCGCAGCTCGTCTACAAGCATGCGATCTCCACCATCATGCCTGGCGCGCCGATCCAGCTGTTCGAAGGCGGCGAGGACGCCTCTGCGTGAGAGTAACCTGATTGGAACCCAGGGATCGCGAAGGGACCATCGGCCTTGCGAGGCCGGATGACGTCAAGACAACGGGCCGAGTCATCGTGGTCGGCCCGTATTTGCGGACACGACGCGGTGACGACGGCGCGTCGGCCAGCCAATCCGAAATGCGTGACGTCGAGGCGCGGATCGACGAGGCCGCGGGGCTGGCGCGCGCCATCAATCTCACCGTGGCCGAGTCCATCCTCGCACTGATCGGTCAGATTCGTCCTGCGACCTATCTCGGCAAGGGCAAGGTCGACGAGATCGCCGGCGTCATCGCCAGCCAGGATGCCGAGCTCGTGGTGATGGATTGCGCGCTGTCGCCGATCCAGCAACGCAACCTCGAAAAGGCGTGGAACACCAAGGTGCTCGATCGCACCGGGCTCATTCTCGAAATCTTCGGCCGCCGCGCCAAGACCAAGGAAGGCGCGCTGCAGGTCGAGCTCGCGCATCTCAACTATCAACGCAGCCGTCTGGTGCGGTCCTGGACCCACCTCGAGCGCCAGCGCGGCGGCTTCGGCTTCATGGGGGGCCCCGGCGAGACGCAGATCGAAGCGGATCGGCGATTGATCGGCGATCGCATCACGCGACTCGAAAACGAGCTGAAGAAGGTCCAGGCGACGCGGCGGCTGCATCGCGCGGGCCGCCAGCGCGTGCCTTATCGCGTGGTCGCGCTGGTCGGTTACACCAATGCGGGCAAGTCGACACTGTTCAATCGCCTGACCCGCGCCGACGTGCAGGCGGCCGACATGCTGTTCGCAACGCTCGATCCGACCTTGCGTGCAATCAGTCTGCCGCATGGTGGCAAGGCCATGCTGTCCGATACCGTCGGCTTCATCTCCAACCTGCCGACGCAACTCGTCGCAGCGTTCCGCGCCACGCTGGAGGAGGTGCTGGAGGCGGATGTCATTCTGCACGTCCGCGACATGTCGCATGAGGACGCCGAGGCGCAGCAGCACGATGTCGAGCTGGTGCTCAGCCAGCTCGGCATCGATCCCGAGGCGACCGACAGCCTCATCGAGGTCTGGAACAAGATCGACCGGCTCGACGACGCGGCGCGCGAGAACCTTGCCAACATCGCCAGCCGGCGGCCGCCGGAGCGGCCGTGCCTGATGGTCTCGGCCGAGACCGGGGAGGGCGTCGACGCGCTGCTGCAAGCGATCGAGGATCGCCTCGCCGCGGCGCGAACCACACTCGATCTCACCATCGATGCCGCCGACGGCGCCGGCATCTCCTGGCTGCATCGCAATGCCGAGGTGCTCGCCAAGGAACTGCACGAGGGCCACTACGACATGACCGTGCGCGTCGACGCTACCAAGCGCGACATCGTGGTGGAGCGCTACCATGGTGTGCCGCGCGTGGCGTGAACTGGTCGAGCACCGCCAGCTGCGGGAATGAGACCAACGTCGTGCGGCGCCCTGAGACAGCTTCGAGTTGCACTGTGCCCAATTATGACTTACTCTCGCCATATTGCTTTTGGGGTGGCCAGCAGAGCTCATAGCGACACAGCGAAGACCGTCGGAGCTCATAACAACAACAGAGCTGGACCTCGTTTGTGGGGGCGGGCGTGGCGAGGGCGTATTCGACGTTCGTTGGACGGTTGCGAGTCCTGGCCATTGTGATGGTCGGCTTAGCCGTCTCTTCCTGCGCCGGCATTCAGGGCGTCGAGCAGTTCGAAGCTTACCGGGCAGCATTCGACAAGACGTATGGTGCCTCGACGGCCATTCTCGATCAGCTCGCCGTTCAGGAGCGGGCGCTTTTCTTGCGGCGGCATCCGATCAACGGCAGGACGAGCTCGCAGAGGTTCGATCCCTCTCTCGCTCGCTACTACACCGATGCCGTCGATCCGCCTGGAACGGCCGCGTTCCGTCATTCCATCGATCTCGTCAAGGCGTACAACGAACTCCTCTATGGACTGGCGACGGGACAGACCGCAGCGACCCTGACCGCGAAGGTGGGACAGCTCAACAGCAAGATCGTCGATGCCGCGGGTGAAGCCGGAGCGCTGCTCGGGATCGCGAACCAGGCGAAGATTCAGGTTCTCGGCGGACTCTTGAAGGCGGCCTTCACCCAGGCGCAGCCGTTCGTTCAGATGGGGCTGACCTATCAGTCGCGCGAGGAATTCCGCCGCTATGTCATCGAGTATCACGAGCCGGTGCGGGCCATTCTCGTCGAGCTCCGACAGGGCACGGAGGCGATCTTCCCTGTCCTGACGGCAGCGACATTGAGACGGTCGCGCGACGCAACGGGCGTGGCGGATGGCAAGCTCACACAGCAGGAGATCGAGAAGCTCGAGGGCTATCGCAAGCTGCTCGCCGACTGGGTCATCCTGATCGACGCGACGATCAAGTCGATCGATCTTGCAAGAGCGGCAGCGGAAGCGGCACCCACCCTGAGCGGATCGATCACCGGACTGACCACCGTCGCAACCGAGCTCGAAACCGCATCCCAGGCCGCCCGCAAGCATCTGGCGGAGCTGGCAACCAAATAGCCGCCAACCCTCGAGGGGGACGCACTCATGGCCGAGCTGGACGATCTGATCGACGAGACCAGAGACAGCCTGCGCGCGGCGTTTGCCGAAGCGAAGGACAACGCCGAGGTCCAGCAGGACATCCGTGAGCAGCTCATCGCGCTGGCCGATCTCCAGGAAGACATCGCGCTCGGCGAGCTGCTCAGAAGGGCCGCGGTCCTCAATCGGCTCAGTGCCATTCTCGAAACGGCCATCGAGAGCATCAAGCACAACATCGCGAACTTCTTCCTGGATGATCTCAACGAGCTCAAGGACAAGATCGACCGGAAGGCCGGAAAGACACCGGCAGGTCCGGCATCGCCCCATCTTGGCGGTGGACCGGCCAACGTCGTGGTACCGCCGCCACCGCCACCGCCGCCGATCGCGCACGCGCCGGTCGGGCGCCTGCTGCTCGGCCGCGCGCCGGCCGGCTGCCGCGATCCAAATGGCCCGCTGGTGATGGCACTCCAGGCGGCCCTGATCCGGGCCGGCCAGGCCTTGGAGCCCGACGGCTCCTTCGGCAAGATCACCGCGGGTGCGCTGCGCCGCTGGCAGAGGGCGAATGGCTTCGAGGAGCATGACGGCATCGACGAAGCGCAGTGGAAGAAGCTCACGCGCAGCGAACGCGCTCCCGCATTGTTCGATATCTGTCTCAACATCACCGCCGACTACGAAGGCACCTCGTTCGATCGTGTGGTCGGCAATTTCGACGGCGCCGGCATCACGTTCGGACTGATCGGCTTCACGCTCGCAAACGGCGAGATCGGCCGCCTGCTGACCAGGATCGAGGCGCTGCGCCCCGGCTCGATTGCAACGGCGTTCGGCGCGCTCTATCCGCAGCTGATGTCCATCCTGTCCGCCTCCAGGACCGAGCGGATCGCATGGGCCGACAGCATCTCGCTCGGCGCGAAGAAGTACGATGTGGCGAGGCCCTGGCAGGATGCCTTCAAGCGGGTCGGCGCCTATCCGCAGGCCAGGCGCGCCCAGATCGAGCATGCCTATGAAGTCTATTGGAAGACCGCCCGGTCTCGCATGTCCGACTTCATGTCGGGAAAGCCGGTGACGGTCGAGGATGCCGCGTTCTGGTTCGACGCGGCCGTTCAGAACTCCCTCGACAACGAGGAGCGGGAGTTGCTGCTGGAGGCGAGCCATTCCGCGGCGACAGGCAACGAGCTGCGGCGGGCCTTCGCGACGATCATCGCCGACGGCAGCAGCCCGAAATGGCGCCGGGACGTGTTGTCGCGCAAGATGACGTTCGTCGACGGCTCCGGCACCGTGCATGACTCGCAATATTCGCTGGAGTGCTGGGGCATCGGCTCTGCCGCGGCGAGCGCAGATGATCTCGCAGCGCCTTCGGCCATCATCGATCTCGTCAGCTCCGTGGCGACGTCGTCGCAGGACGAGATCACGGCGCCAACCGATGAATCGGGCGAAGCCGCGATGGTAGGTGGCTCGGCGCCGCTGGTCGAAGCCGCGGCCGGCACCAGTCCCCATGCCGGCTGGCCGCTCTATGCCAGGTTTGCCGCTTTCGTCGCGCAACTCGGCCTCCGTCACTTCGATGCCGACGAGCTGCTGTTCCTCGGAAGCCAGAATACGGGAGGGTCCTGCAAGGGCCTCAACACCTATCCGGCGGAAGCGCTGTGGCCCAACATTGCGCCGACGGCGGCCGTGCTCGACAAGCTGCGGGAGGACCTCGGCGTCCCCATTCGCATCCTCAGCATCTACCGCTCGCCGCTCTACAACAGGTGCATCGACGGATCGGCCGTCAACAGCTTCCACATGCAGTTCAAGGCGATCGACTTCAGCTGTGACACCGGCTCGCCGGCGATCTGGGCCGCCAAGCTGAAGGAGTACCGGTCACGCGGCGTCTTCTCTGGAGGCATCGGTGTGTACCGGTCCTTCGTGCACGTCGACACCCGCGGCACCAACGCCAACTGGACGGGGTAATGGCTGAGACCGTGAGGGACTTTCTCGATTACGTGGCGCTTGGCGGACTCGCTTGAGGTTTGCTGGGTTAGCCTATCGGGCGCACGATCCGAGTTGGGCTTTCTCGCCAACGTCAGGGGAAGGAGCCCGGGTGGGCGGTTCAATCCCATTCGAGTTCCGGCGCTTTACCTGGGATTGACTGTCGAGACCTGCGCCCTCGAGATGGGGCATGGATTCAAACACCGCTTCGAGCCGTTGACGATCTGCTATTATGACGTCGATGTCGAGAATGTCGTCGATCTGAGTTCGCCGAGGAGCCGAACGGCCGCCGCCATTCGGCTTGCTCTACTACTTCTCCAACCGCTTCGCCTCGTTCCACAGCTCGTCCATCTCGTCGAGAGAGGCCTCCGCAAGCGTGCGTCCCTTGGCGGCGAGGGCGTGCTCGATGTGAGCGAAGCGACGCTCGAACTTGGCGTTGGTGCTGCGCAGCGCAGTCTCGGGATCGACTTGGGCGTGGCGGGCGAGGTTGACCAGCGCGAACAGCAGGTCGCCGGTCTCGGCAGTCAGCTCGGTCGCGTCCCTCTTGTCGAGCGCGGCTTCGATCTCGTCGGCCTCCTCGCGGATCTTCTGCAACACCGCGCGTGGATCGTTCCAGTCGAAGCCGACGGTGGCAGCCTTCTTCTGCAGCTCCATCGCGCGCACCAGCGCCGGCTGCCCGGCCTTGACGCCCGATAGCAGCGGGGACTTGCTGGTGTGCTCCTCGGCCGGCCGCCGCGCGGCGCGCTCGGCCTTTTCCTCGGCCTTGATGCGATCCCAATTGCCCTTGTTGGGCTTGGCGACCTTGCCGTCCGCATCGGGAAACACATGGGGATGGCGGCGGATCATCTTTTTCGTGATGCCTTCGACGACGTCACCGAACGCGAACGCGCCTTGCTCCTCGGCGATGCGGGCGTGATACACCACCTGCAGCAGGAGATCGCCGAGCTCCTCGCGCAGGTCGTCGAGATCCTCGCGCGTGATCGCATCCGCCACCTCATAGGCTTCCTCGATCGTATAGGGCGCGATCGTCTGGAAGGTCTGCTCGACGTCCCAAGGACAGCCGGTGACGGGCGTCCGCAGCGCTGCCATGATTTCGATCAGGCGTGAGATGTCGCGGGAAGGGATCATGGCAGGTCCTGACGGCGTCTTTCGATCGGCTCCTGTATGCCCCAAGCCACGCGCTGGTCCCAGCAAAAACGGCCGGAGAGCGCATCGAGCAGCGGGTTGGCCGGATCTGATGATGATGCTAAGCGGAGAGGCATGAGTGAACAGGATGACACGGCCCTGGTGCTGTTCTCGGGCGGGCAGGATTCGACGACCTGCCTCGCATGGGCGCTCGATCGCTTCGCCCGCGTTGAGACGATCGGATTCGCTTATGGACAGCGCCATGCGATCGAGCTCGATTGCCGCGCCCGGCTGCTCGAAGGCCTTGCGCACATGCGCCCCGACTGGGCGGCCAAACTCGGCTGCGAGCATACGCTGGACATTCCGACGCTGGCGGCGATCTCGGAGACAGCGCTGACGCGCGACGTCGCCATCGAGATCGGCGCCGACGGCCTGCCCAACACCTTCGTGCCGGGCCGCAACCTCGTGTTCCTGACCTTTGCTGCGGCCTTGGCCTATCGGCGCGGCATCCGCCACATCGTCGGCGGCATGTGCGAGACCGACTATTCCGGCTATCCGGACTGCCGCGATGAGACCATCAAGGCGCTGCAGACGGCGCTGAGCCTCGGCATGGCCCGTTCCTTCGAACTGCATACACCGCTGATGTGGCTGTCGAAGGCGGCGACCTGGCAGCTTGCCCATGATCTCGGGGGCAGGGGCCTCGTCGATCTCATCCGCGACCAGTCGCACACCTGCTACCTCGGCGAGCGCGGCGCACGGCACGATTGGGGGCACGGCTGCGGTCAATGTCCCGCCTGCGAGCTGCGCGCCAATGGCTGGCACGCGTATGTCGGCGGCGGGTCCTGATACGAAAGCGGGGCCATCGGGCCCCGCCTCAGGCGCAGATTGACGTGATCGAGGTCAGGCCGCTTCGTGGTCGGACGGCTCGCGCTTGCTGACGACGACGAGATCGGTGTCGGCCTCGTCATGGCTGTCGTCGGCCTGGTTGACGGCAGCGGAGGCCGCCTGGGCCGCGAGACGGGCGGTGATGTCGTCCTTCGCATCCTTGCCGCTCTTCTCCCAGGCTGGCGCGTTGAGCACGACGATGTCGTCGTCATGGCCGGCATCGGCCTCATGATCCGCGGGCACGATCGACGGCGATTTGGCCTCGACGACGCGCAGCGCGGGAGTGTCCGGCTCTGCTTCGACCTCGGCTTCCGCGGGCTCGGCGGCGGGCCGTTCTGCGACCTCGGGCTCGACCGCCTCGTTCTCGGCATTGTCCTGCTCGACCTCCGCCTCGGCGGCGACGGTCTCCGCGGTCGTGCTCGCAGCCTCCGCGTCCACAGCGGCGGTCTCGGGCTTCGCATGATCGGCGGCTGCAGCCACACTCGGCGCGTCCGCCGCATCGTCTTGCGCGGTGAGGCCGAGATGCTGCGAGATTTCCTTGATCACCCTGTCGATCGCCACGAGCACGCGATATTGCGGGATCGAGGTCATGTGCTGCTCGAACCGGGTGCGCGCATATTGCAGCGAGTCGATCACGTCGGTCGCGATCGACGAACCAGAGGCCTCCGTGCCATGCAGCGCGCCGGCCGCCTTCTCGGTCGAGTCCTCGATCAGCAGGAAGGCCTCGTATTGCGGGATCGATTTCAGCTTTTCGTGATAGTCGCGGCGCACGCTCATGAGCGTGTCGATGACGGTGGCGAAAGACTCAGGCGCGGGCATGTCGGCGTCCCCCTCAACTTCAGCACAGAAGATGCGCAGGACGCTACGGACACACTCGTGAACGTTCAATTTCGCGCAAATACGGCTCTTCGCGTCATGAATACCGGCCCGTTAAGACATGATCGTCAAATGCCGTGCAAGCTGGTCACCAGCGCTTAACGCTGCTCAGCCGGCGAAATCTTCGGGCGAGAGCTCGATCGGCTTGCCGTGGGGCGTGCGGTCGGCAGCGTGATCCCAGGCGTCGCGGTAACGGGCAAGGTTGGCCGACGTGGTCACGCCCTTGTCCGCGACCAGGCGCTCCAGAGTCGCGAGCCAATGCCGGTAATAAGTGTCACCGCAATCGGAATCGCCTTCGGCCTGCGCGCGCGCAATCTCCTCGGCGAGCGCTGCGGCCCATTCGGGCCAGGTGAACAGCCCGCGCGCGTGCAAGGTCACCGCCATCGCGAAGGCGTGGGCCTCCCACGGCTCGCGAAACACCGGCCCGTCGGCATCGACGGGAATGCCGGGCAAGGCATGCGTCGCCGCCAGCGCGGCGTGATGATCGGGGCCCGTCATGCGCGCTCCAGATACGGCTCGAAGGCGTCGACGGTCACCTCGAGCAGCGGGTCGGGCGCATCGGCCCACAACTCGGCGCCGCTGAACGACACCGTATAGAGCCATTGCGGATCCTCACCGCCGCCATGTGCGTTGCTGTCCGGGAAGACGTGCGTCCCTCTGACCGCCTCGATGCGGCCGAGATGGCCGCGGACGTAGCGCGGCAGGCGGGTATGGGTCGGCGGATGCATGTCCTTGGCGCGCACGCGGTCGCCGACCGCAAACAGCGCGGGCCTGGTTGCCGGGCGCTCCGTCGGGCCACCCCGACGCAGTGTGCCAGCAACCTCGTCGGCCGTGAGGATGCGCGCGACGGGCTTCGGCGGATGCAGGACCTTGCCGGCGGCGAGCTCGTCGGCTTCGACGAGATGGCGCTCCTGCATGAGGCGCGCGAGACCGGCGAGCCAGATCTGGTAGTAGCTCATGCCGAGGTAATCGTCGGCCGGCCGGTTCTCGCGCGCAAAGCGCGACATGTCGATGTTCCAGCCGCCCGGCATCGCCATCGCCAACGTGATGGCGAGCGCGCGACGCTCCCACGGGGCGTGAAACACCGGCTCGTTCGGCTCGGGGCGGACCGGGCCGAAGCCGGACGCGCCGCCCATGTCATGCGCGCCATCCATCAGGATCGCCCCTCGGAGCGCTGCACCTCATCGGGTCGCTTCGGCAGGCCGGTGCCGATCATGCTGTCGCGCGTGACGAGCTCCGCAAGCTGCTCCTCGCTCCAGCCGTCGGTGCCGGCGGGGCGCATCGGCAACACGAAATAGCGGATTTCCGCGGTCGAATCCCAGACCCGGATCCTGGTCGTCGGCGGCAGCTCGAAGCCGAAATCCTTGAGCACGCCGCGCGGATCCTTGACCGCCTTGGCGCGATAGGGGGCGGACTTGTACCAGACCGGCGGCAGGCCGAGCACGGGCCAGGGATAGCAGGAGCACAAGGTGCACACCACCATGTTGTGCAGCTCGGGCGTGTTCTCGACGGTCACGATGTGCTCGCCCTGCCGCCCGGCATAGCCGAGCTCGCCGATTGCCGGCGTGGCATCCGACAGCAGGCGGTCGCGAAAGGCCGGGTCGGTCCAGGCCCGCGCCACGACCTGGGCGCCGTTGCGGGGGCCGACCTTGCTCTCATAGGTCTCGATGAGCACATCCAGCGCGGCCGGGTCGATATAGCCCTTCTCGGTAAGGATGCTCTCGAGTGCCCGGACACGCAGCTCGGTCTCGGACAATTCCGAGTGATCGTGGTGATGGTCGTGGGGGTGATCGTGATCGGTCATGGCGTGAAAATAGGGCGATCCCGCTGCACTGTCGAGCAAGGCGTTTCCCTGGTGGTGAGGCGTAGCGAAGGCACGCTGAAAATGTAACTTCATTTCGGCGGGTTCCACAGGTTCAAATCGGCGCCGAGTTATGCTTCCTGTTGGACGATGCCTGCCGGGCAGGGGGCAAAACGACCAGAGGATTGAGGTTCATCAATGCCGAACGACGTCTCCCGCCGTGATCTTGCGAAGCTGGCCGGACTGGCTGCCCTTGGGGCGGCGAACGGGCCGGCGCAAGCCGAGGAGGCCGCCGTGAGGGAAGATGCCAGCCGTCGTTTCCCCGCCGATTTCGTCTGGGGCACGGCGACCTCGTCCTATCAGATCGAGGGCGGCGCCACTGCCGATGGCCGCGGCCCCTCGATCTGGGACGTGTTCACGCGCATTCAGGGCAACATCGAGGACGCCAGCACCGGCGACGTCGCTTGCGATCACTACAACCGCTACAAGGATGACGTACGGCTCATCAGGGAGCTGGGCTGCCGCGCCTATCGCTTCTCGATCGCCTGGCCGCGGTTGTTTCCGGATGGCGGGCTGACGCCCAATCCGAAGGGACTCGACTTCTACAGCCGCCTGGTCGACGAGCTCCTGGCCAACGGCATCGAGCCGTACGCGACGCTGTACCATTGGGACCTGCCGCAGGCGCTGCAGGACCGCATCGGCGGCTGGCGCTCGGCCGACACCGCCAAGGCCTTTGCGCATTACGCCGGCTACGTCGCGCAGCATCTGAGCGACCGGGTCAAGACCATCTTCACCATCAACGAATGCGGCCGCTTCATCCCGTTCGGCTACGGCCTCGGCGTCGATGCGCCCGGCCTGAAGCTGCCGCCGCAGGAGGTCAATCAGGCGCGCCATCACGTGGCGCTGGCGCACGGTCTTGCCGTCCAGGCGATCCGCGCCCAGGGACGGGCGGGCACGCGTGTCGGCATGGCCGAGAACATCACCGCCTGCCTGCCGGCGATCGATACGCCGGAGAACATCCGCGCCGCCGAGATCGCGACGCGCGAGATGAATGCCGGATTCCTCAACGTCATCCTGGAGGGCCGCTACACCGACGGCTTCCTGGCCTGGTCGGGCAAGGATGCGCCGGTCTTCACGGCGGACGAGCTGAAGACGATCGCCGCGCCGGTCGATTTCGTCGGGCTCAACATCTACGCGCCGCAGGCCTATGTCGTGGCCTCGGACCGGCCGGCGGGATTCGAAGTGCTGCCGATGCCGGCTTCATTTCCCCATATGAGCTCGCCGTGGCTCTTGGTCGGGCCCGAGACGGCCTATTGGGTGCCGAAGCTCGCCGCCAAGATCTGGAATCTCAAGACCATCTACATTACCGAGAACGGCACCTCGTCGGACGACATGATCACGGCCGACGGCAAGGTCCACGACCTCGATCGCGTGATGTACTTGCGCAACTATCTCGCCCAGTTGCAGCGCGCGACGTCCGAAGGGGTGCCGGTGAAGGGCTATTTCCTGTGGAGCCTGATGGACAATTTCGAGTGGGTGTTCGGCTACAAGCAGCGTTTCGGCGTCTATCACGTCGACTTCGACACCCAGGTGCGCACGCCCAAGCTCAGCGCGTCCTATTATCGCCACGTCATCACGCGCAACGCCGTGAGCGCGTGAGCAGGTGGGCCGCGCACGGCGTCGATTGATCAGCGGCAATTTTCACGTGCTGATTGCAGATCGATGATCTGGAAAGCACACCGCGTGCGACTCTTTTGCGTATGCGAGGTTTTCGGGGCGAAAGGACGAGAAATTTGACGTAAACCGCTGACTGTCGGCTCCTCAACAGAGAATTCCTGCATGCAAATCTTTGTCATTCGTTCGCCCGCGCTGATCCTGCGCGCTGCCGTGTTGTCGTGCATCGTGGGGGCGGTCGCGAACTCCGGCGCCTGGGCGCAGAGCTCGGCGGGTGATGCGGCCAAGGCCGCCACCGAAAGCTCCGCGACCGCGCCGTCCGACAAGCTCGTAGAGGCCGACGCGAAACCTGCGGGCACCGACGGCAAGTCCGTGGAGCAGGCCGCGGATCGGCCGGCGGGTGCGGCTGAGCCGGAGAAGGTGGCGGCCGAAAAGCCCGCCCAACCCGCACCGCCGGCGGCTGCCGCCGAGGCGCCGACGGAAACGGCAGCCAGCAAACCCGGAGAGCCGAAGGCCGACGAGTCCAAGGCTGAATCCAAGCCGGAGGCCGATGCCGCTTCCAAGCCCGCCGTCACCGAGGTCAAGCCGGCGGAGCCGGTCGTTCAGCCGGCCGTCGCCAAGGACGCCGCCGCCCCGGCCCAAGACAAGCCTGAGGAAAAGGCTGACAGCAAGCCCGCCGTCTCAGCGCCTGCCGAGAAGCCTGCCGCCGCTGCGGAGGCGAAGCCAACGCCTGCTGCAGCCGAGACCAACAAGCCCGAATTGCCGTCTGCGGCCGTGGCCGCGCAGCCGACGGCCGCTCAGGACAAGCCTGCCGCCAAGCAGGACGTTGCGAGCCCGTCAGCCAAGCCCGAACGCCAGGGTCACGCGCACCATCACCATGCCAATGGCGATCAGGACAAGCCCGCCAAGCGAAAGCGCAACGCCGGCAAGAAGAGCGAGTTGAAGCGGGAGGCGAAGGGGGGCAGCGTCAGCTGCAAGACCTTCCGCACCTATGATGCGGCGAAGGGCACCTATCGCGGCTATGATGGGCAATTCCACGCCTGCTCCTGACCGCGATTGCTGGGATCGTGCCGGCGGCCGCTGCTGATCCAGGATCAGCGCGGCATCGGCGATTGAATGCCCGAATTGTTGCGGGTCAGGAACGTCCCGAACGTCGAGCCCTGCTGCGGCGGCTGGTTTCGCGCCAGCCCCGTCGTGGTGCGCGGCTGCGGCGTCACCACGATCTGCTGCGGCGGAGCCGGGGGCGCGCCTGCGCCGCGCGCCTGGGCTGCCTGGTTCGACATCCGTGACACCAGGCGCATCAGCTGGTCCTGGCCGGCCTGCAACTGCTCGATGGCCCGGGTATGATCGCGGCTGGCCTGATCCTGCGTGGACTTGATCTGCTCGATGCCCTGCTGCAGCTCGGCGATGTCGCGCGCCATCCGCTGCATCAACGTTCCCGGCTCACGGGCGCCGTCTTCCGATCCTCTCAACGAGGCGTTCGACATCATGGCGTCCTCATTGCCCGGCTGGGCCGACGCCTCGTCCTGTGTCCCCTCGGTCGCGCCAGGCATCCAGCGGTCCATCAACGACGAGCCGGCGTCGCGCTGCGACCAGGCGACGGATCCGCCGACCAGGACGACCAGCAGCGCGAGCCCCACGGCGTTGCGGCCGCGCAACTTGCCGAGCGGTGCCTTGATGCGCGTCCAGCGGCTGCCCGCAGGACCTGCAGCGTCGCGGGTACTGGCGGCTGCGGCAGCATCCGCCGCCACGCCCGGTTTCTCGATCGCCGCCAGCCGCGTGTCGATCCGCGTCAGCACCTCGCGCAGGACCCGCCGATACAACTGATCGTAGCTGGTCTTCTCCGGCTTCTCCGGGGCGAGGCCGATCTCGCTCGGATCGATCTGTTGCACATTCTGTGTGGACTGCATTGGTGATCCCCAAACCCTGAACGCCCGCCGCCGACGCCGATTTCTCTTTGAATTTTCAAACGTGACTCGACCCGCCGCTTTGGCCGAAAGCAAGACAGCGTCGTGACGAGGAGGGGGCCTTTTCGGACAATCTTCACCCCCGCAGCGGTGCCTCGAAACGACGGTGAGCCGCGGAAAAAGCCCGGGTTCCTTGCATCGATGCGCACGGTCAAGGTAGCATTCGGCGGATCGTCCTGAGGTTGAAGGATCGACGCTTGTGAGAATCTTGGTTGCCGTCGCGTGCGCTGTGCTGTGCGCGGCATTCGTGGGCCTGACGGCGGTCGTGCAGGCCGCACCGGCGGATGAGGCGACGCGCAAGGCGGAGCTGATGGCGGCCTGGCAGGCCGCGAGCCAGGCCGGTACGGACGGACCGAGCGACGTCGCACTGACTGATCAGGGCGTGCTGAAGCTCCCCCCAGACTACTTCTACGTTCCGAAGGGCGAGGGACTGCGTGTGCTGCGCGCCCTCGGCAACGTCGTCAACGATGCGACCTTCGTCGGGCTGGTCGTCGGCAGACGCCAGAACGACGACTGGATGGTGGTGCTCAAGCACATCAAGGACGGCTACATCAGAGACGACGATGCCAAGAACTGGAATGCCGACGAGCTCCTGAGCAATCTGCGCGCCGGCGCGGAGGAGGCGAACAAGGATCGGCTTGCGCGCGGATTTCCGGAGATGGCTGTCGTCGGCTGGGTCGAGCCACCCGCCTACGACGCGACGACGCATCGTCTCGTCTGGTCGCTCCTGGCGAAGGAGAAGGGCCAGCCCGACGATGCGCCGAAGAACGTCAACTACAACACCTACGCGCTCGGACGCGACGGCTATTTCAGCCTGAACCTCCTGTCCGGCTCGGAGCGGATCGCGGGCGACAAGGCGGTCGCGCACGAGCTGCTGTCCGATCTCTCCTACAATGCCGGAAAGCGCTATGAGGATTTCAGCGCTGGCACGGACCGGGTCGCCGAATATGGATTGCTGGCGCTGGTCGGCGGCGTCGCCGCCAAGAAGCTCGGCCTGCTGGCCCTGGCCGGCGCCTTCATCCTGAAGTTCGCAAAGATCATCGTCTTCGCCGTCATCGGCGTCGGAGCTGCGGTCATGAGCTTTGTGCGCCGCAAGCGGCGGAACGACAGCGCAAGCGGTCGTCCGTGAAGACGCTGCTGCCGGCGGCGCTTCCCGCCGGCATGACCCATGACGTCCACCAGATGCTGGGCGCGTGGCGGACGTTCGCTTGAACCGCGCCGAAAACCAAGATCAGAAGTTCCATTTCGCTCCCGACCTTCCCTCCCGCCCGCTCGCAGCCCGTGACGTTGCATTGCATCATGGTTGCCCAGTGACATGCCGTGCAGCTCGCGAGGAACAAATTCACGCTGAGAGGCTTACAGAGCGTTGCGAGTTCGCGGCCGTCGCGCGTCCGCGCACATATGTCTCGAGCGCCCGTCAGAGGCGCACCAGAAAGTTCGGGAGGTCTCATGGTTTCGCTCAAGTCATTCTTGCTTGCGAGCTGCGCAACTGCGCTCATGTCGTCGGCGGCCTGGGCCGCAGATCCGATCAAGATCGGCGTCATCGCCGAAGCGCAAGCCGTCGCCGGCTCCTCGATCGCACCCGCCGCGCAGCTCGCGGCCGAAGAAATCAACGCCAAGGGCGGCATCGACGGGCGCAAGATCGAGATCGTCGTCTACGACAATCATTCGTCGTCAGCCGAGTCGGTACGCGCCTTTCAGCGCGCGGTCAGTGAGGACAAGGTCAACGCTGTCATTGCGAGCTATATCTCCGAGGTCGTGCTCGCGCTCGAGCCGTGGGCAGGGCGCCTCAAGACCGTGATGATCACGCCCGGCGCCGCCTCCGACGTCATCACCCAGAACATTGCCAAGAACTACGACCAGCTCAAATACACCTTCCACGGCTATCTGACATCGACCTCGCTGGCGGGCCTGGTCTGCGACGCCGCCAAGGATCTGCTGGTCGAGCCGTACAAGATGAAGACGGCGGTGATCATGAGCGAGGACGCGGCGTGGACGACGCCGCTCGATGCCGGCTACGAGAAGTGCCTGCCGGAGATCGGACTGAAGGTCGTCGACCACATCCGCATGTCGCCCGACACGACCGACTTCACGCCGATCTTCAACAAGATCGAAGGCCTGAAGCCGGATGTGATGATCACCGGCATCTCCCATGTCGGCACCCAGCCGACGGTGCAGTGGAAGAGCCAGCAGGTGCCGATCCCGATGTTCGGCATCTCCTCGCAGGCGACAAACTCGACGTTCTGGAAAGACACCAACGGCGCCGTCGAGGGCGTCATGTACAATGCCGTGTCGGGACCGGGCGTCGCGGTGACGCCGAAGACGCTGCCGTTCGTGGAGGCCTATCAGAAGAAGTTCGGAAACTTCCCGTCCTATGCCGGCTATACCTCCTATGACGACGTCTACATGATCGCGGATGCGATCCATCGGGCCGGCGGCACCGATCCCGACAAGATGGTCGAGGCGATGGAAGCGACCGACTATGTCGGGACGATCGGCCGCATCGCCTTCAAGCCGAAGGGCGACCCGAACCCGCACGCGCTGCGGACCGGAAAGGGCTACATCACCGGGCTGATGCTGCAATGGCAGAGCGGCAAGCAGGTCAACGTCTGGCCCAAGGAGCTCGCCGCCGGCACCGCCACCTGGCCGTCCTTCATCAAGCTCAAGGCGGCCAGCAACTGACGCATCGCGGGGCCGCTCCTTCAAGGAGCGGCCCATTTTCTTGGTGCCTCAGTCTGACGTTGCAGGTCGATTTTCAATGCTTTTCTGGCAGATCTTGATCGATGGCTTTGCCATCAGCGCGCTGTATGCCCTTGGCGCGACCGGCTTCACACTGATCTTCGGTGTCTCGGGTGTGCTCAACCTTTCCCACGGCGCCATCATGGTCGGCGCCGCGGTTGCAGCCTGGGCTGCCGCCAGCGAATTCGGTGTCGGGCCCTACACCGGCGCGCTGATCGGAGTCCTCGCCGGCTTCATTTTGGCCTTCGCCACCTACTTCATCGCCGTCAGGCCGATCCAGCGCTCCAAGGTGATTGCTGAATCGGAGAAGGAGATCTTCATCCTGACCGCGACGCTGCTGTGGGGCATCATCATCCAGGAGGCGATCGCGTATCTTTTCACCAACAATGCCAAGACCGTGCTGCCGATCGTCGAGGGGGTCACTACGGTGCTCGGCGTGCGCACGCCACGCAACGAATACTTCACCGCCGTGATCTGCTGGGTCGCCATCGGGCTGTTGTGGTTCCTGGTCAACCGCACCAGGCGCGGCAAGGCTGTCATGGCGGCGTCGATGAATCCGCGCGGCGTCACCTTGCTGGGCATCGAACTATCGTCGATCTACCTAACCGTCTGGGCCATCTACGGCCTGCTGGCGGGGGTGGCCGGCATCCTGCTCGGCATGTTCTTGGGCGTCAGCTCCTACAGCGTCGGTCCGCTGACGGCGAGCGCGTTCTCGATCGTGGTGCTCGGCGGCCTCGGCAGCGTCTCCGGCTCGCTGATCGCGGCCTATGTCGTCGGCTATCTGGAGACGGGGACGGCCTATCTGATCTCGCCGGCCTACCGGACCATCCCGGCGCTGCTGCTGCTCGTCGTCGTCATGTATCTGCGCCCGCAAGGGCTGTTCGGACGGAGGTGAGCATGCCGGCATTCGTTTCATCACGACTGTTCTGGATCGGCCTGGTCACCGTCCTCGTCGCGCTGGTGCTGCCGACCTACGTCTCCGGCTACGTCCTCGGGCTGTTGACGGTCGCGTACTACACGGCCGTGTTCGCAATGTCCTGGGACCTGCTGTTCGGCTTTGCCGGCGAGGTGAATTTCGGCCCGACCTTCCTGATCGGCGTCGGCGCCTATACGGCGGGCATTCTCGATGCGCATTTTTCGCCAGGCCTGTCGATCTGGCTGTGCATCGCGGCCGGCGCGCTGGCGGCCGTGATCGGCGGCGTCGTGCTGGCGCTGCCGGCCTTGCGCGTCAGCGGGCCGTATTTCGGCCTGACCACGCTGGTGGCGGTGCTGATGCTGCAGAACTTCATCGTCGTCGCGGCGGGGCTCACCGGCGGTGAGATCGGCCTGGCCGTGCCCGACGTGATCTCGATCGATGCCAGGACCAACTACTGGATCGCGCTCGGCTTCATGCTGGTCTCAGGCGCGATCCTGTTCGGCTTGTCGCGCAGCGCCATCGGCCTGATCCTGCAGGCGAGCGGCCAGGACAAGGTCCAGGCCGGCGCACTCGGCTTCAACGTCACCAAGCACAAGCTCGCCGCCTTCGTCGTCAGCGCGTTCTTCTCCGGGCTCGCCGGCGCGCTGATGGTGTTCTACATGGGGACGGCGTCAGTCTCGACCTTCGTCGATGTCGGCGTCGGCGTGCAGATCATCATTGCCGCCGTGCTCGGCGGCCGGCGCACGGTGATCGGCGCCGCGATCGGTGCGGTCTTCCTGATCGGCATGGGCGAGCTGCTGCGGCCGCTTGGTGAGCTCGCCACGCTGATCGTCTCGGTCATCGCGCTCGCGGTCATCCTGTTCTTTCCCGACGGTTTCCTCGGCATCATCAGGGGAGGGGCCAGAGCATGAGTGCGCCGATGCTGGAGGTCAGCGGTCTCACCAAGCGCTTCGGCGGCCTCGTCGCCGTCAAGAACCTGAGCTTCTCGATCCGACCCGGTGAGATCCTCGGGCTGATCGGGCCGAACGGCTCGGGCAAGTCGACCGCGATGAAAAGCGTCATGGGCGTCGAGCGGCCGACCGCGGGCTCGGTCAAGCTCGATGGCGTCGAGCTGGCCGGGTTGCCGTCGCACCGCATCGCGCGCATGGGCGTCGGGCTGGTGTTTCAGCATTCCCGTCCACTCGCGCGCCAGACCGTGCTGGAGAACATCAAGGTCGCGCTGCTGCCCGACAAGCTGACGCGGCTGTTCGCCGACAAGGACGTGGACCACAGGGCGCGATCGATCGCCGAGCGCGTCGGGCTCGGTGGCGTCATCGACCGGCGGCCGCCGACACTCGCCTTTGCCGATCTGCGCCGTCTGGAGCTTGCGAAGGCCGTGGCGCGCAGCCCCAAGCTGGTGCTGGTGGACGAGCCTTTTGCCGGCCTGACCGCGTCCGAGGTCGCCGACTTCTCCAATCTGATCCGCGAGTTTCGCGACGACGGCAGGGCCGTGCTGCTGGTCGATCACAACGTCAAGAGCGTCTCGGCGCTGGTCGACCGCGTGCTGGCGATGTATCTCGGCGAGAGGATCGCCGAGGGACGGGCGACCGACGTGATGCAGGACGAGACCGTCCGGCGCGTCTATCTCGGCGGCGCGCTGGTCTCGACTGCGCGGCCGGAGGCGAGCTTCAAGGATGTGTTGCCCGCACTGCAGGTCGACAATGTCGGCGTGCTCTATGGCAAGGCGCAGGCGCTGCAGGACGTCTCGCTGCACGTCCATGAGGGCGAGTTCGTCTCTGTCGTCGGCCTCAACGGCGCCGGCAAGACGACGCTGTTCAACGCGATCTCAGGTCTCGTGCCGTATTCCGGGGAGGTGAAATGGGCAGGGCGCAGCCTTTTGGGCAGCTCGGCGGCGCAGATCGCGCGCTCCGGCATCGTGCAATGCCCAGAAACGCGCGAGCTGTTCGGCGACATGACCGTACGCGAAAATCTCGAGCTCGGCGGCAATGCATTGGAAGACGCGGAGCGCAGCGCCCGCCTCGAATGGCTGTTCGGGCTCTTCCCCATTCTCAAGTCGCGACAGCCGCAGCTCGCACGCACGTTGTCCGGCGGCGAGCAGCAGATGCTGGCGATTGCCCGCGCGCTGATGATGAGGCCCAAGCTCCTGATCCTCGACGAGCCGACGCTCGGGCTCGCGCCGGTCATCCTGGAAACGCTGTCGAAGGCGCTGGATCGCTTGCGCGAGACGACGAACATCACGGTGCTGCTCGGCGAGCAGAACGTCACCTTCGCGCTGCCGCACGCCGACCGTGTCTATGTGCTCGATCACGCCAGGATCGTCTGGGAAGGTCCGCCTGGTCGATTCGAGGCCGAAGCCGCGGCGAACTATCTGTGAGGTTTTGAGCGGAGAGCAGGGATCGTCCGGCTCGTTTCAATGCTGTCGAGCACGCGATGCCTGCGGAGATCCGAGCCGCCGCGAACGATCGGAATCGGGCGGCTGGGTCTGCCGTCATGGAAACCGGGGAGGGCGCGCCTGCGGCGGTCGGGGCGCCAGCCGCGCAGCGGCGCCGACGGTCGCCGGCTCGGCCTTCGAGGCGCGGAATGCGCGCGCGAGCTGGTCTTGGCTCGCCTGCAACTGCTCGATCGCCCTGGTGTGATCGCGGCTCGCCTGCTCCTGGCTCGCCTTCAGGTTCTGGAGCCCGCTCTGCAGCTCGGCGACATCATGGGCGATCTTCTCGATCAGAGGAGCGATATCGCGATCGCCGGCTGGGGGCATGTCCCGTTCGGGCGTGGCCTCGGCCATCGCCGAGGATGGGTCGCTGGATCGTCCAGCCGACGTATCGGGCGAGGGGGAGGCATCCGGCAACGGGATGGCCGGCTGCGGTGCTGAGGCAAGGTCCATCTGCGCGTGATCGTCGGCACGCGGTTGACTGGTCACCGTGTCGGACGCGCCGGTCGACGCCGTCTTCGGCAGGTTCTCGCGGACGGACTGAATGGCTGCGTCGATCCGGTCCGTGACCGATGTGATGGCCTCGGTATGATCACGCGCCAAGGTGACGACAGCGCCGACCAGTCCGGCCGAGGCCAGCAGCGTGACGGCGGCTCGCAACAGCGGCCGGCGGCGTGGGGGCGGAGGCGCATCTACAGCTTCCACATCTGCAGCTTCGTCGTCTGCAGGAATGACGCCGGCTTCGACCGCGTCAGCTGCCGCCCGTGCCTCGATCGCCGCGATCCTCTGATCGATGCGGACGCGGACCTCGGCCAGGACACGCTGATAGATATCCTCGCAAATGTCCTTCTCGGGCGGCAGCGCGGCGACATCGCCCGGATCAACTTCCTTCGGCGTCGACTGAACTGACATGTCCTCGGGTCCTGTACGCGATGCGCCCGTGCCCAATCCCGCCAGCGATTTGGCCAAGGGCTTTGACCAAACGAAGACTGAGGGGTGACCAACGAGGGGCGATTTCGCACAGGGAAACAAGACCACGTGCAGTTTCGATGACCGGGCATGGATCTTAGCCGAACCTCAATCTCTGGCCGCTAGGGTGCCGCGTCAAAGGGCCGGGCGCACAAGCAGACAAATCAATTGGCGGCAAACGCCACACGGTCGAAGGATGAACGGATGTCCATTGGCCAGCTGCGGAAGATCAAACGACGCCATGCCGTCACCCGCGCCGCCGACGCCCAACTGACGTCGCATCTGCCGAAGCTCGGCCTCGCGTGCATGAACGATGGGGCGCGCATGGCCTTTCGTGCCATTCTCGACTACGAAACGCCGTTCGGCAACGGCTCGCTTCGTGACTTTCTCATGCTGGCCGAAGCGCGCGGCTTCTGTGCCCATCCGATGGACTGGATTCCCGCGCCTGACGATGCTCAGTATTCTCCGTTGTATCACTGTCTGGGTCCCTGAGGCTCATGTGATCTGGTCATGGTCCGGTCGCGACAGCTCGCGCGGGGACGCGGGCCCTGAATCCCAAAATAGCGAGAGACCCGATGCTAAGCGAAGACGAGGACCCATAGAGGGCGCTGGCCAAGCCCCAGATGACCAATTCGCATAAGGTATATTATGGAATATTTATATGTCGCGACAGATCAAGGGCTTGGCGCCAAAGCCTCATATTTCGGCCGCGGCGGACGCTCCGGCACGCCTCGGCAGCTCGATCTTCCGCACCTTGCAGACAGGCGGGAATCGCACCGCGCATGGCCCGCTGCGAACGCCGATATTGCTGCTGCGGCCCATCGCTGCAATAAGCGCAGATGATGTCGCTGACGTCGCCGGATTCGTCCGGCGTCGCCCGCGGCGCGATGCAACAAGAAGAAGCTTCTTCAGGGAGAAACGAGAATGAGCCTGTCACGACGCGCGCTGTTGAAGGCCACGGCGGCCTCGGCCGTTCTGGGTGGGATTGCGGCCCCGCATGTCGCGCGCGCTGAGAGCGCCGAGTTCACCTACAAATACGCCAACAACCTGCCCGACACGCATCCGCTCAACGTCCGCGCCAAGGAGATGGCGGCGGCGATCAAGGCCGAGACCAACGGCAAGTTCGACCTGCAGATCTTCCCGAACAACCAGCTCGGCTCCGACACCGACATGCTGAGCCAGATCCGTTCCGGCGGCGTCGAGTTTTTCACGTTGTCCGGCCTGATCCTGGCGACCCTGGTGCCGGCAGCATCCATCAACGGCATCGGCTTTGCGTTTCCGGACTACGATACGGTCTGGAAGGCCATGGACGGCGATCTCGGCGCCTATGTGCGCGGCCAGATCAACAAGGCCGGTCTGATGGTCATGGACAAGATCTGGGACAACGGCTTCCGCCAGACGACATCGTCGACCAAGGCGATCAACGGTCCGGACGATCTCAAGGGCTTCAAGATCCGCGTGCCGGTGTCGCCGCTGTGGACCTCGATGTTCAAGGCGTTCGAGGCGGCGCCCGCCTCGATCAATTTCAGCGAGGTCTATTCGGCGCTGCAGACCAAGGTCGTCGAAGGCCAGGAGAATCCGCTGGCGATCATCTCGACGGCCAAGCTGTACGAGGTCCAGAAATACTGCTCGCTGACCAACCACATGTGGGACGGCTTCTGGTTCCTGGCCAATCGCCGCGCCTGGGAGGCCGTGCCGGCCGATATGCGCGCGACCGTCGCCAAGCACATCAACGCCGCCGCGGTGAAGGAGCGCGAGGACGTCGCCAAGCTCAATGCGGGCCTGCAGGCGGACCTTGCGGCCAAGGGCCTGACGTTCAATCAGCCCAACGTCGCGCCGTTCCGCGACAAGCTGCGCACCGCCGGCTTCTACGCCGAATGGAAGGGCAAGTATGGCGACGAGGCCTGGGGTTTGCTGGAAAAGGCGGTCGGCAAGCTGTCGTAGGCTGGTCTCAGTTGCGCGCGTTCGGGTGACGTCATGGCGCATGCCGAGTTCACGGAAATAGCCATCAGCGAGGTGGTCATCGAGACCCCTCGCCGGTGGTCCTGGCTCGACCGGCTGGAGGCCCTGCTCGGCCTCCTGGTCGAGATCCCGGCTGCGCTGCTCGTCGTGGCCGAGATCGTCATCCTGTTCGCTGGCGTGGTCGCGCGCTACGTCCTGCACCAGCCGCTGATCTGGTCGGACGAGCTGGCCTCGATCCTGTTCCTGTGGCTCGCGATGCTCGGCGCCGCAGTGGCGTTCCGTCGCGGCGAGCACATGCGCATGACGGCCATGGTGGCGCGCGCAAGCCCGAGCTTGCGTGCCTATCTCGATCTCGTCGCAACGTCCGCCGCGCTGGCGTTCCTGGTCATGATCGCCTGGCCGGCCTGGGAATACGCCTACGAGGAAAGCTACATCACCACGCCGGCGCTGCAGATCTCCAACATCTGCCGCGCGGCGGCGCTGCCGGTCGGCATCGGCCTGATGGCGCTGTTCGCGCTGATCCGCCTGGCGCGCGCGGCAAACGCCAGGACGATGCTGCTGGCCGTCGTGTCCATCGCGGCAATCCTGGCGCTGTTCTGGCTGGCGCAGCCGGTCCTGAAGCCGCTCGGCAACCTCAACCTCGTGATCTTCTTCGTCGGCGTGGTCGGCTTCTGCGTCTTCGCCGGCGTGCCGATCGCGTTCGCGTTCGGGCTCGCGATCTTCGGCTATCTGGCGCTGACGACGCGCACGCCGCTGATGGTGCTGGTCGGCCGCATGGACGAGGGCATGAGCCACCTGATCCTGCTCTCCGTGCCGCTGTTCGTCTTCCTCGGCCTCTTGATCGAAATGACCGGCATGGCCCGCGCCATGGTGGCGTTCCTCGCGAGCCTGCTCGGCCACGTCCGCGGCGGACTGCATTACGTGCTGGTCGGCGCGATGTATCTCGTGTCCGGCATCTCCGGTGCCAAAGCCGCTGATATGGCGGCGGTCGCGCCGGTGCTGTTTCCGGAGATGAAGGCGCGCGGCGCCAAGCCGGGCGATCTCGTCGCCCTGCTCGCCGCGACCGGCGCGCAGACCGAGACCATTCCGCCGAGCCTGGTGCTGATCACCATCGGCTCGGTCACCGGCGTCTCGATCGCGGCGCTGTTCACCGGCGGCCTGCTGCCGGGCGTGGTGCTGGCAGCCACGCTGTGCGCGCTGGTGTGGTGGCGCTATCGGGGCGAGGACATGAGCGGCGTGCGCCGCGCCACCGGCGCCGAGATCGGCAAGGCGTTCGTCGTCTCGGTCCCTGCCCTGGCCCTGCCCTTCGTGATCCGCGCCGCTGTGGTCGAGGGCATCGCCACAGCCACAGAAGTCTCGACCATCGGCATCGTCTATGGCGTGCTCGCCGGCCTGCTGATCTATCGTCGCTTCGACTGGCGCCGGCTGATGCCGATGCTGATCGAGACCGCGGCGCTGTCCGGTGCCATCCTGCTGATCATCGGCACGGCCACCGGCATGGCCTGGGGCCTGACGCAGTCTGGCTTCTCGCGCTCGCTGGCGGCCGCGATGACCGGGCTGCCGGGCGGGCCTGCGACCTTCATCGCAGTCTCGATCGTGGCCTTCACGATCCTCGGCAGCGTGCTCGAGGGCATCCCGGCGATCGTGCTGTTCGGTCCCTTGCTGTTTCCGATCGCGCGCGCCGTCGGCGTTCACGAGGTGCATTATGCCATGATCGTCATCCTGGCGATGGGAATCGGCCTGTTCGCGCCGCCGTTCGGGGTCGGATATTACGCCGCCTGCGCGATCGGCCGGGTCGATCCTGCCGAGGGCATCCGGCCGATCTGGGGCTACATGCTGGCGCTTCTCATCGGCCTGATCATCGTTGCGATTTTTCCGTGGATTTCGACCGGGTTCCTGTAAACTCTTGAGGTGACGAGGGAGGACAGCGATGAGCACGAACCAGTATCAGATCGGCCTGGACAAGACGCCGGCCAACTACGTGCCTCTGACCCCGCTCAGCTTCCTGGCCCGCAGCGCGGCCGTCTATCCCGACCATGTCAGCACGGTCTATGAGGGCCGCAGCTTCACCTGGCGCCAGACCTATGAGCGCTGCCGGCGCTTCGCGTCGTATCTCGCGGGCCGTGGCATCGGTGAGGGCGACACGGTCGCGGCGATGCTGCCGAACATCCCGGCGATGAACGAGGTCCATTTCGCCGTGCCGATGGCCGGCGCGGTGCTCAATACGCTGAACATCCGGCTCGACGCGCCGTCGATCGCGTTCCAGCTCGATCACGGGCTGGCCAAGATCATCCTGGTCGACCCTGAATTCTCGGGCGTGATCAGCGAGGCGCTGAAGCTGATGAGCGGCGCGAAGCCGTTCGTCATCGACGTCGACGATGCCTCCTATGCCGGCGGCAGCCGCATCGGCGAGATCGAGTACGAGGAAGCCGTCGCCGCGGGCGATCCCTCCTTCGAGCCGCGCCGTCCCACGGACGAATGGGACGCGATCGCGATGAGCTACACGTCGGGGACAACAGGCAATCCCAAGGGCGTCGTCACCCATCATCGCGGCGCCTATCTCAACGCCGTGAGCAACATCCTTGCGGGCGGGCTCGGCCAGCATCCGGTCTATCTCTGGACGCTGCCGATGTTCCACTGCAACGGCTGGTGCTTCCCGTGGACCATGGCGGCGGCCGCCGGCGTCAATGTCTGCCTGCGCAAGGTCGAACCGACGAAGATCTTCGAACTGATCAAGACCCACGGCGTCACCCACATGTGCGGTGCGCCGATCGTCTACAACGTGCTGATCAACGCCCCCGACGCACCCAAGGCCAAGCGCGACAAGCCGGTGGTCGGCCTGATCGCCGGCGCCGCACCGCCGGTCGCGGTGCTCGAGGGCGCCGAGAGCATCGGCATCAAGCTGACCCATGTCTACGGCCTCACCGAGGTCTACGGCCCCGCCTCCGTCTGCGCCGAGCAGCCGGGTTGGGACGACTTGCCGGCGCCCGAGCGCGCTCGGCTGAAGCGCCGCCAGGGCGTGCCGTATCCGCTGCAGGAAGCCGTCACCGTGCTCGATCCGGAGACGATGCAGGAGGTGCCACGCGACGGCGAGACCATCGGCGAGGTCATGTTCCGCGGCAACATCGTCATGAAGGGTTATCTGAAGAACGAGACGGCAACCCAGGAGGCGTTTGCCGGCGGCTGGTTTCACACCGGCGATCTCGGCGTGCTCGACGAGCACGGCTACGTCATCATCAAGGACCGCTCCAAGGACATCATCATCTCCGGCGGCGAGAACATCTCCTCCGTCGAGGTCGAGGACATCCTCTACAAGCACCCGGCCGTGCTGTTCGCGGCCGTGGTCGCCAAGCCCGATCCGAAATGGGGCGAGGTCCCCTGCGCCTTCATCGAGCTGAAGGACGGCGCCCAGGCCACCGAAGCCGAGATCATCGCCTATTGCCGCAGCCACATGTCCGGCTTCAAGACGCCGAAGGTCGTGGTGTTCGGCCCGATCCCCAAGACGTCGACGGGGAAGATCCAGAAATTCCTGCTGCGGAACGAGGTGAACTCGGCCAAGGCGATCTCGGCGTAGGACTGCCGAACTATCAGCTGAGCTGATGAGCTGCATCGACACGGACGGTGCACCCTCTCCCCTTGTGGGCTAGCGTGAGCACACATCTCGAAGTCGGATCCAGTCACTTCAATGCACGGACGGTAGGCTCCCTCGCCCCGCTTGCGGGGAGAGGGTTGGGGTGAGGGGCAGCCGCACCCACCGACCATGCGGAAAGCCCCCCTCACCCGGATTGCATCTCGCGATGCAATCCGACCTCTCCCCGCAAGCGGGCGAGGTAAATTTCGTCGCGGCCAAGATGTGTGCTGAAACTAGCCCCTTGTGGGAGAGGGTGGTTTCGATGCAAAGCATCGAAACCGGGTGAGGGGTTGCCACGAACTCGGAGCGGAGTTTGAGGCACGAACCCCTCACCCGAGTGAGTCCGCAGCGAGCACCATTGAGCCCTCTCCCACAAGGGGCGAGGGCACAGTCAGGGCCATCACGGCTGCGGCTGCCGCCGGCTTCTTTGGTGTCCTAACTCTCGTTTGCTCCTCGTCAGGATGGCGTGGCTGAGGGATCGGTCCAGACCAGCGCGGCCTATCGCCGGTTCAGCACCCTGCCCGTCAGGTAGTCCAGCAGATAAACCTCGTGATTGAAGTCGATCACTTCAATCGCCATTGGGAGGCACCGAAATCCCTCGGTGAAGATATCGCGACCGTCCGTGGCCCAGATCTTTTCCCCCTTGAGGGATAGCCGCGAGATCTGGAGTTCGCCGTGGGAGATGAGCGCGTGATGCCGGTTGTCCCAATACAAACCGAAACACGATGCCCAATCGACCTCCAATGACCATTCCATCCTCGCGGTCTGCATGTCGAGGCACACAACCTGGTTGCCGACTGCAAGGAACAACCGACCGTCGAATTCGACGGCAGAATGTTGATGTACGGTCGTCGGCCCTCCACCCGCACCGAAAACGACCGACCACTTCTCGTCGATGCTGACCCCGTGGATCGAATGAGGTTTGGAGGCATCCAGATGGATTTCACTTTCGTAGCGACGCAAATTGTCGGCCGATCCAAACGTGTAGGTCGGCTCATCCAACACCCTCACTCTTCCGCGAGGTGTGCCCAGAACCAGTTCTCTGTTGCGCATTGTCATCGTCGACCATGCATACTTTGGGCTCGCCGGTCCTGATACACCGAAATTGGCAGACGGGTGGCGGCGATTGATTTTCCAGGGAAAGGCGAACCATGATTCAGCCGCCCCTACTCTTCGCGGGATAATACTGCGGCGCCTCGCGGCGGTCGTACATGCCGTAGTCTCTGCTGACTTCAACGATGCGAATGTTGTCGGCGCCGGGTTCGGCAAGCAGCTGCGTGCTCAGCGCAATGCCGGTGGCTTCGTCCGGCAGCTCGATCAAATGCGCGAAGCGGCCTTCGCGATAGACGCTGGAAAAGCTCTCGACCGATAGGTTTGTAGCGGCGCTCAGCTCCGGCTCTGACGTCTCCAACACCAGCACATAGGTCGGTGCACGCCGCTTCGGATCGTTGTACGTCCCTCGCCGCTCCGGCACCCACGCCGCCTGCCCCGGCCTCGCCTCATGGACCAGCTCCGCGACGCGCAGGCGGTAGTCGGAAAACACCTTGTCGCGGCCGAGCGTCTGGATGTCGTGGTGATGCGCGTGGACGCGCCAGGCGGTCATGGCGCCCTCGTCCTGCCAGATCTGGTAGGACAGGATCAGGTTGGCGCGCGACAGGCTCTTGAAGCGGTCGAGAAAGAGGCAGCCGCCGAGCGCGTCGAGCTCCGGCCGCAGCGCGGCTGCGAGCTGCAGATACTGGTCGAGATGGCCGGGCTTGACCTCGACCTCGAAGAACAGCGACAGCATGTAGCGCCTCCATGTCCCTGGTATTGGCCGAGCTTGAAACCTCGTGGCTGGCCAAAACCGTCATTGCGAGCGAAGCGAAGCAATCCAGAGTCCCGCAACGGCTCTGGATTGCTTCGTCGCCTTCGGCTCCTCGCAATGACGGCCGTGGTGGCCTACGCCGTCAGCTCCAGCCGCATACCGTCATACGCCGGCACCACACCGGCCGGCAGGCTCTGGCGCAGCACCTCGTAGTCGAGATCGGCGGTCATGTTGGTGATGACGGCGCGCTTCGGCTTGAAGCGCTCGATCCAGGCCAGCGCGTCGTTGACCGAAAAATGGCTCGGATGCGAGGCCGGGCGCAGGCCGTCGACGATCCAGAGGTCGAGGTCCTCCAGCGCGCCCCAGCTCTCTTCAGGAATGTCGTTGAGATCCGGCGTGTAGGCGGCATTGCCGATGCGGTAGCCGAGCGCGGGGATGTTGCCGTGCTGGACCAGGAACGCGGTCAGATTCAACTCGCCGCCCTTCCCTTCCACTGCCTGGGTCTCGCCGGCCTCGATGGAATGCTGCGTCAGGATTGGCGGATAGTCGCTCCCCGCAGGCGAAATGAAGCAATACGAGAACCGGTGCATGATGTCCTTGGCGGTCGACTGGTTCAGGTAGACCGGAATGCGCCGACGCTGATGCATCACCACGGAGCGCAGGTCGTCGATGCCATGTGTCTGGTCGGCGTGCTCATGCGTGAGAAACACCGCGTCGATGTGATCGACTTGCGTATCGATCAACTGCTCGCGCAGGTCGGGCGAGGTGTCGATCACGACGCGCGTCACGCCATGCGGCCCGCGGCGCTCGGCCAGCAGCGAACAGCGCCGCCGGCGATTCTTGGGATTGTTTGGATCGCAGGCGCCCCAACCCAGCGCCGGACGCGGCACGCCGGCCGAGGAGCCGCAGCCGAGAATGGTGAGCGTCAGGGTCATGCTGGCACCTCGGGTCGCGGCACCTTGGAGAACAGCTTGAAGAACGTGTCCGAGGTCTGGCGCGAGAAATCCTCGAACGAGACGCCGCGCGTCTCCGCCAGCACCTTGGCGGTCTCCACGACATAGGCCGGCTCGTTGCGCTTGCCGCGGAACTTGCCGGGCGCGAGATACGGCGCGTCGGTCTCGACCATGATGCGGTCGGCCGGCACCTCGGCGGCGAGCGCCCGCAGCGTGTCGGACTTTTTGAACGTCACGATGCCCGTGAACGAGATGTGCAGTCCGAGATCGATCGCCTTCATCGCCAGCTCGCGTCCGCCGGTGTAGCAATGCAGCACGGCCTTGAAAGGTCCGCGCGCCATTTCCTCGTCGAGGATGCGGCCGCAATGCTCGTCGGCCTCGCGGGTGTGGATGACGAGCGGCAGGCCGGTTTCGCGGGCCGCCGCGATATGCGCGCGGAACCCGCGTTCCTGGGCGTCCTTGGAGCCATGGTCGTAGAAATTGTCGAGCCCGGCCTCGCCCAGCGCGACCACCTTCGGGTGCTTCGTCAGCGCGATCAGCTCCTCGGCGGGGATGCCGTCCTCCTCGTCCGCATTGTGAGGATGCGTGCCGACCGAGCAGTAGACGTTGTCGAACCGCTCGGCGATGGCCAGCAGCTCGGGCAGCCTGCGCACGCGCGTCGATATCGTCACCAGGCGGCCGACGCCGGCGGCGGCGGCACGCGTGACGATGCCGTCCAGATCCTCGGCGAAATCCGGAAAATCCAGATGGCAGTGGCTGTCGACCAGCATCACGCCGCCGTCGGCTCGATGTAGCGCGGGAACACCGCCTGCGGCGCCGGCAGCTGTGTGCCGGCTGCGATGCGAACCTCGCCCCCGAGCTGCGCGAAGCTCCGCTCACCCTCGGGGATCCCCAGGCTGTCGAGCAGTTTTGCGGACGCTGCGGGCATCACCGGCTGGGTCAGGATCGCGACCTGGCGGATCACCTCGGCGGTGACGTAGAGCACGGTGTGCTGGCGCTTCGGATCGGTCTTCGCCAGCGCCCACGGCGCCTCGCCCGCGAAATAGCGGTTGGCCTCGGCCACGACCGACCACACGGCGTTGAGCCATTGATGAATCTGCTGCGTCGCCATGGCCTTTCGCGCCGCGCCGATCATCGCATCGGCCTCGGCGAGGATCGCCTTGTCGTTGGCCGAGAACTCGCCGGGCTCCGGCAGCACGCCGCCGAGCTGCTTGGTGATCATCGACAGCGAGCGCTGCGCGAGGTTGCCGAGGTCGTTGGCGAGATCGGCGTTGATACGCGCGACGATCGCCTCGTGATTGTAGTTGCCGTCCTGGCCGAACGGCACCTCGCGCAGGAAGAAATAGCGCAATTGGTCGACGCCATACTGGTCGGCGAGATTGAACGGATCGACGACGTTGCCGACCGACTTCGACATCTTCTCGCCCCTGTTGAACAGGAAGCCGTGCGCATAGACGCGCTTCGGCACGGGCACGCCGGCCGACATCAGGAACGCCGGCCAGTACACCGCGTGGAAGCGGATGATGTCCTTGCCGATGACGTGCACGTCGGCTGGCCAATATTTCCAGTTCGCATCGGTCTCGTCGGGGAAGCCGACACCGGTGATGTAGTTGGTCAGCGCATCGACCCAGACATACATCACGTGCTCGTCGTCATGCGGCACGCGGACGCCCCAGTCGAAGGTGGTGCGCGAGATCGAGAGGTCCTTCAGTCCGCCCTTGACGAAGCTCGTGATCTCATTGCGCCGCGCGTCCGGCCCGATGAAATCGGGCTGGCTCTCATACAGCGCCAGCAGCCTGTCCTGATAGGCGGAGAGGCGGAAGAAGTAGCTCTTTTCCTCGACCCACTCGACCGGCGTACCCTGCGGCCCGCGGCGAACGTTGTCCTCGCCGACTGTGGTCTCGTCCTCGGCGTAATAGGCCTCATCGCGGACCGAGTACCAGCCGGAATAGGCGTCGGCGTAGATGTCGCCGTTCTCGAGCATGCGCGTCCAGATCGCCTGCACCGATTTGTGGTGGGCGGGCTCGGTGGTGCGGATGAAGCGGTCGAACGACACATTGAGCCGCTCGTCCATCTCGCGGAAGCGGCCGGCGTTGCGGGTCGCGAGCTCGGACGGCGTCATTCCCTCGTTCTGCGCGGTCTGAACCATCTTAAGGCCGTGCTCGTCAGTGCCGGTCAGGAAGAACACGTCCTTGCCGTCGAGGCGCGCAAATCGCGCGATGGCATCTGTCGCGATCGCCTCATAGGCGTGGCCGATATGCGGGCTGCCATTGGGATAGGCGATCGCGGTCGTGACGTAGAAGGTGTTGGCGTCGGCCGGCGCGGCCGCGACGGGCGCGGCGGCCTCTTCGACCTCGGTCACCTCGATTTCGGCAATCTCGACCTCGACGATATCAACCACCTCGGCCGTTTCGACCTCGGGAATTGCCACGACTTCAACCTTCGGCTTGCGCGCCGCCTTCGGCTTTGCAGCGCGCGGCGGCTTAGGGCTCTCGGCGACCGCTGGCGCAGCCTGCTTCGGAGCAGGCGCCGGCTTCGATGCTGCGGGCTTCTTCGAGGGCGCAGGCTTGTTGGCGGCGGCCTTGGTGGCGGTCTTCTTGGCCGGTGCTGCAGGCTTGGCCGCGGCCTTCTTGGCAGGCGCCTTCACGGCCTTATTGGCAGCCCCTTTGCCAGCACCCTTTTTGGCTGCCTTCGGAGCTCTGCTCTTGGCGGGCGCCGGTGACGTCTTGGCTTTCGCGGCTTTGGCCTTTGCGTCCTTGTCCGCCGCGGCTTTGGACTTGCCGGCCTTGGCCTTCGCAGGCGCCTTGGCAGCTTTCTTGGTGGCCTTCTTGGCAACAGCCTTCTTCGTGGCGCCCTTGGTCGCCGGCTTGCCCTTTTTCGCGGTTGTCTTGCTGGCCTTGGCCACGGCAGAGTCCTCTTTGACGTCGTCGGTCGACGGATTGATCCTGATGATCCCGGGATGATGGTCGGCGCGTTACCGCGTGGCTTCGGCGAGCATCCCGAACACCGAGAAAACCAGCGGTTTTCGCTCCAGATTATAGGATTCGGTGTCGCGCGCGGCGCGGACGATCTTTTCCCATACCTCCGCCAGCCGTGCAAGGCGCGGCAGTTCCGCGTTGGGATCGGCGGCCCGCAGCCGGTCCGCCACCCAGCGCTCGATGCTGTCGAGGAAACTTGCCAGGGCGACGCGGTCGCTGGTGCCCAGCGCGTCTCCCAGTGCGTGCAACTCGCCTGGATCGATCCGGGGCAGGCTCGCGAGCAGCGCCGCGGTGCGGGTCTGCAGCTGCAGCCCGTCACCGCCCATCAGCATCAGGGTCCGGGCGACGCTGCCCTCGGACGCCTTGGCGGCCTCGCGCAGCGCCGGATCGCCACCGTCCATGCCGGTCGCCTCGGCCGCGGCGCTGATGACGTCCTCGGTCGACAGCGCCCGCAGCGAGAGCCTTCGGCAGCGCGATTTGATCGTGGCGAGCACCCGCGCCGGCGCGTGGCTGACGAGCAGGAACAGCGATTGCTGCGGCGGCTCCTCGAGGATCTTGAGCAGCGCATTCGCCGCGTTGGGATTGAGCTCGTCGACCGTGTCGACGATGCACACCCGCCAGCCCTCGACGGCCGCGGTCGAGCCGAAGAACGAGATCGTCTCGCGCGTCTCGTCCACTGTGATGACGGTGCGCAACACGCCCTTGTCGTTGGCCGAGCGCTCGAGCGTCAGCAAGCCGCCATGCGCTTCGGAGGCGATCAGCCGCGCGACGTGGTCGTCGGCATCGACATGGAGCGACTCGGCTGCGCGCACCTCGGACGATTGGGGATCACGATGGGTCAGCACGAAGCGCGCCATGCGATAGGCCAGCGTCGCCTTGCCGATGCCCTGCGGGCCGCCGATCAGCCAGGCATGGGCCATCCGTCCGCTGCGATAGGCGGCTAGCAGCGCCGCCTCCGCCTCGCGATGCCCGAACAGCGCCGTGGTCTCGCGCGGATGGCGGACCGTGATCTCCGGCTCGACCTTGCGCGCGCTCATGATGCCGCCGCCACCGCCGTGAACAGGCGCTCGCGTACGGCATCCCACACGATGAGCGAGACGGTCTCGGCGTTCGCCGTGGCATCGATCAACACGCAACGCCGCGGCTCGTCGGCCGCGATCTTGTGAAAGGCGTCGCGCAAGCCCTTGTGGAACTTGATATCCTCGCCCTCGAAGCGGTCCGGCGTGCCGCCGCCACGCCGCGCCGAGGCGCGCTGCAGGCCGACCTCGACGGGCACGTCGAGGATGAGCGTCAGGTCCGGCTTGAGGTCGCCGATCGTCACCCGCTGCATCGCATTGAGCACGTCGGGCGCGACCTTACCCTGGCTGCCCTGATAGGCCCTGGTCGAATCGAAGAAGCGGTCGCACAGCACCCAGCTGCCCTGGTTCAGCGCCGGCAGAATCACGTTGCGGACGTGGTCATCGCGGGCGGCGGCGAACAGCAGCGTCTCTGCTTCCGCGCCGAGCAGCTTGCCCATCCCGGAGAGCACCAGGTGGCGCATGATCTCGGCGCCGGGCGAGCCGCCGGGCTCGCGGGTCAGGACGACGCGCACACCCTCTTTCTCCAGACGGTCTGCCAACATCTTGATCTGCGTGGATTTTCCGGCGCCCTCGCCGCCCTCGAAGGTGACGAATCGGCCGCGGCCCGGACCACGTTTCAAAGCTGCTTCCGCCATGTCTCTAGAGCTTCTCGGCTCCGGCGCGGAACATCCCGATCACGAGCTCGCTGGCCCCATCGATCGCGCGCCGCATCGTGGACCCCCTGCCCACCGCCTCCGCCGCATAGACGGGGGCCTCCATGGCGATATTGGGGCCGCGCCAGACCCTGACAACCCCGACCTTCTGCCCCGGCTCGATCGGAGCCTTGACTGGGCCGCTGTAGACGATGCGCGCGATCAGCTTGTCGCCGCCGTTCTTCTGCACCATCACCTTGAGCGGCACCGGGCTCGACAGCTTGACGGAACGGCTCTCGCCGCCGAACACCTTGGCGTACCCGACCGGCTGCCCCGCCGCGAACAGAGTGCGGGTCTCGAAGTTGCGGAACCCCCATTCCAGCATCTTCTTGGCCTCGGTGGCGCGATCCTCGGGATCCTCCAGGCCGTTGACCACGACGATCAGCCGCGTGCCGTTCTGCACGGCCGAGCCGACCATGCCGTAGCCGCCCTCCTTGGTGTAGCCGGTCTTCAGCCCGTCGGCGCCTTCCATCGCATTGAGCAAGGGATTGCGATTCTGCTGCCGGATCTTGTTCCAGGTGAATTCCTTCTCCCCGAACAGCTTATAGAATTCGGGGAAGTCCAGGATGATGTGGCGGGCGAGCATCGACAGCTCGCGCACCGTCATCTTGTTGCCGGGATCGGGCAGCCCGTTCGAATTGGCGAAGGTCGATTTGGTCAGGCCGAGCTCGCGCGCCCGCTTGGTCATGTAATCGGCCGCAAAGATCTTCTCATTGCCGGCCATGCCCTCGGCGAGTGCGATACAGGCGTCGTTGCCGCTCTGGATGATCGCGCCGTGCAGGAGGTCGCTGACCGACACCTTGCTGTTGAGCGCGGCGAACATCGTCGAGGTGCCCGACGGTGCCCCGCCCTTGCGCCAGGCATTCTCGCTGATCCGGTATTCGTCGTTGAGCTTGATGGTGCCCTGCTTGACGGCGTTGAAGACCACCTCGGCGGTCATCAGCTTCATCATGCTGGAGGGCGCGCGCAGCTCATCCGCGTTCTTCTCGAACAGCACGCTGCCGCTGTTCGCCTCGATCAAAATCGCCGTCGGCGCGTCGCCGTCGAAGCCGCCGTCATCCTTCTTCGCGCCCTGGACGCTCTGATTGGCGGCGTAGAGCATGCCGCTCCAGCCGACGGCCAGCGCGGCCGCCAGGGCGATGATGGCACGCGTCGTCCGCCCGGACGTGGTGCCGGCGCGGCGGAACGGTAAAGGCATGAGATTCATCGGCTAAGCTCTGGAGCGCGCTCGGAATCTAGCATCTGGGCGGTGCGCAAACAACTCGGCAGTCCGCCGCTAAAGGCGGCTGTCCCGCGATTTGCACCACCCTGCGCGCGATGCGATACCGTTGGACCAAGAACGAACAATCGACAGGGAGGACGCGGTGTCACAGGGGCGGATCGTCAAAGCCAACGGGATCGAGCTGTTCGTGCGCGAACAGGGCGAAGGTCCGCTCGTTCTGCTCTGCCACGGCTGGCCTGAACTGTCCTATTCGTGGCGGCATCAGATCCTGGCGCTGGCCGAGGCTGGCTATCGGGTCGCAGCGCCCGACATGCGTGGCTTCGGCCGCTCGCAGGCACCTCGCGATGTCGCCGCCTACTCCATCTTTGACAACGTCGGCGACATGGTCGCGCTGGTCTCAGCGCTCGGCGCAGACAGGGCCGTGATCATCGGCCATGATTGGGGTGCGCCGGTGGCCTGGCACGCGGCGCTGTTCCGCCCCGACATGTTCACCGCCGTCGCGGGCTTGAGCGTGCCGCCGCCGTTCCGCGGCCGCGCTCGGCCGCTCGACACGCTCCGCGCCGGCGGCGTCGAGAACTTCTACTGGCAGTACTTTCAGACACCCGGGATTGCCGAGGCGGAGCTCGAGCGCGACGTCGCGCTGACCATGCGCACGATGCTGGCGCGCGGCTTCTCCGATCCGCAGTCGCTGTTCGTCGCGCCCGGCAAGGGCTTCCTCGGGGAGACGAATCCCAATTTGCCCTTACCGGCATGGCTCAGCGAATCCGATTTTGCCGACTTCATCGCCGCCTACCGCGCCTCCGGCTTCCGCGGCGGCCTCAACTGGTACCGCAACATCGATCGCAACTGGGAGCTGACCGCGCCGTGGCAGGATGCGCAGATCCGCCAGCCTTCACTGTTCGTCGCCGGCAGCGACGATGCCGTGATCAAGGGCATTATCGGCGCCAAGCGCCTGCAGGACATGGAGCGCGTGCTGCCGAACCTGACGCGCAAGCTGATCATCGACGGCGCGGGTCACTGGATCCAGCAGGAATGCGCCGACGAGGTGAATGCGGCGCTGATCGCGTTCCTGCGCGAGGTGGCCCCGGTTCGCTAGCGCGCGAGCGCGAGTTCCATCGAGCGATGCGAGGCGCTTGCCTCATCCGCGATCTCGCAGAAGCCCAATCGGGCATAGAACCGCAACGCATCGTCGTTCGTGGTGGCGACCGCGAGCGAGAGCACATCGGCGCCCTGCTCCCGGGCCGCCGTGGCGACCGACTGCATGATCTCGCGCCCGACGCCGGCGTTGCGCGTGCCCGGCAGCAGCGCGAGATCGACCACGTGCCATCGCAACGCCGCGCGATCGAGCAGCAGCCGCCCGACCGGCGACCCATCACGTAGGATGATCAGAGATTGCGCTTGAGGACACTGCGCCGCATGGCCCGCGACCTGCGCGCGATATTGTTGCGCCACCACAAGATCGAGCATCGCTTCCGGCAGATTGGCCGCGGAAAGCTGCGCGCCTTTGACGGATTTGAAGAGGTCGCGCAGGAACGGCTCGTCATCGGCTTCGGCAAGCCTTAGCCGCAAGCGGGCATCCTGCGAGACGATCTCGCTTGCGATCGTCGTCACGCTCGGTCAGGAATTGTTGAACGACGGGAAGACGCCGGCATAGGCGATGCACCAGATCAGCGCCTGGGTCGGCTGCATGTTGTCGTGCGGGATGTTCTGCCCGGTGAATGTCATCGCCTGCGGTGAGAGCGTGACCTGAGCGGGCGGCGGCAGGAAACCGTTGAATGCGGGATCGATGGCCGCGATGGCGTTGCCGGTGCCGGGGCCGAGTGCGCCACCCTCCGCAGCCTTGTTGCCAAGCTGGAGCACGTGGGTGTGCCCCGCCAATTCGGCGGTCGTGAGGCTCACGGTGCTGCTGCCCATCGTCTGGCCGATCACGCGCGGCTGCAGGCCGGGTCCGTCACCCTGGCCGTTGGTGATGCTGCCGCTCAGGTTGGGCAGCTGGAAATTGCTGGTGCCGTTGCCGCCATAGTAGGTGCCGATCAGCGCGAATAGCGGCGTAAAGCGCTGGATCGGGAGCAACTGACCGAAACAAGGCAGCCAGGCATTGTTGAAGCCATCGGTCGCGAAAGTGAAAGGAAAGGCCTGGATTTCGCCGATATAGGGATCTGACAAGCTGTGTCTCCTTGGAATGCGCCATCACGTCGATCGAAGCGCAGCCGCTCAACCGGGAGAAGGAAAAACGCCCGCGTAGCAGATGCAGTAGTTGCCAACGACGGTTGGCATCAGGTTGTTGTGGCCAAGGCCCTGCCCCGCGGTCGTGACGGCTTGGGTCGACATCGTCGTATAAGGGGCCGCATTGGCGACCGGCGCATACAGATTGTCGACGGATGCCGTCCCGAGAATAACGGATTCGCCAGGTGTCGCCGTGCTTGCGGGCTGCGTTGACGCCAGCAGTGAATGGCTGTGCGACGGAATCTCGTTGCTATTCAAGCTGTGCTCGTCTTCTCCCGCGGCCTGGCCGATCACGTAGGTCTGCAAGCCGGTCCCCGTGCCTTGTCCGATCGGAACGCGGCCGCGCAAATCAGGTGTATTGAAGGTCTGGACGCCATCGCCGCCATACGTGGTGCCAATGATCGTATACAGCGTCTCGTATTCCGAGATCGGTAGAGACTTTCCGTCGCACAACAGCCACCCGTCTGGAACGCGTGGAAATGCGAATAACCTGATCTCGGCGATAAACGGGTCAGACATCCCGGGCTCCTTTCATTTGGCGAGCACGGACCTCGCTTCGCGGCCCGAGCACGGACGTCATACGTTGAAGACGTCGTTCGTTGAAAATGGGCGGTGTCGACGCAACTGATCGAGACCCCCGAAGGCTCCGACGAAACGCTCAGTTCCGCGAGGGATAGACGCCGTTGAGCGCGATCACGTAGCTGATCGCCAGATAAGGCTGCATGTTATTGTGGGCCTGGCCGCCCCCGGACGAGCCGACGTTGGTATCGGGCGCCAGCGGCACCTCGCCTGCCCCCGCAACGGTGAAGATCAGCCCGGGATTGTCGGTCGGCAGCGTGTTGGTGGCGAACAGATTGTTCAACGGGCTCGCCCCGCGCCCAGATCCGGTGTCGGTCCTCGCCGAAAGCAGATGATTGTGAGAGGGCAGCTGCGGAGGGGTCAGCGTCACCGTCTCAGAGCCGCTCATCATTCCGGCGGGATACTGGCCAGCGCTTCCCGTCGACCCGAGGATGGCCCGGCCGCGGAGATCGGGCAGCGCGAACGTCGTGACGCCGTTGCCGCCGTAATACGTTCCGAGCAGCGAGAACAAGGCCTGGTTGGTCTGAACGGCCAGCAGCGCGCCGTTGCAAAACGCCCATCCCTTGGGTGGCTGCGGTCCGGCAAAAGGCATGATCTGCCCGAGGATGGGCTGCAATGGCATGCGTTATCTCCCAAAACGGCTGCTTCTTAATTGAGTCAACGTGGCCACCGCGCCGAAACACGTTCCACGCACACCATATATCTTCGACTGTGAAAATCAGAAACTCAAGCAAAGATTGTATGTCGAGAGCAGGACGTTGGTCAAGGGCAGTGCTTCGGGCAGATGAGGTTGTGGCAGTCCTGCAACTTGACAGAGAAACAGCAATGCCTTCGCGGTGAAATAACTTGCCCGGGAGAGAACGGGCCTCCAAGCTGAATCCTCAGTTATCTTAATTTGGAATCAAGTTTTTTAGGGCGGCGCTCCCGAATCAGGAGATGCCGTGAGGGGGCATTGTGAGACTGGCAGCCAGACTCGGCGACCGAGTTGTTCAGCGTCTGCACGCGCAGTTGCAGCGCTGGTCGAAATCATCTTTGGACGCTCTGATCGCGATCATCGTGCTCGCAGCCGCAGCCTCGCTGCCGACGGCGGCACAGGCTCAGTCGTGCACACCCAGCTCAAGCGTGGACATGAACGGGCAGGTGGCCAACGGGTCGGGCGTCACCTTCTCCGTGGCCGGCAACTGCGCTGCCATCAAGAGCGGTTTGTATCAGCAGAACGGCGCCGACATTGGTAACAACGTTCCGGTTTCGGGATCGGGTGGAATCACGGCCAGCGGCGACGCGGGTACGTTCTCCACCTCGAAAGCCACCTATCAAGTGGTCATCGGCCCAACCGGCATCAACGGTATCTCGGGCTACGTCGTCGACTACAAGGTGACGATCACGTCGCTGGCTGTGGGTGAGACCGGCGGCGCCGACTCCTTCACAATGTACTACGCACCCGGTTCTGACACGAACAGCAATATCTACGGCAACGCCACAACCCCTTTCACGGTCAACATCACCAATCTCCCGGCCAACATCGTTGCGCCGACCATCTCGGCAGCGTTCTCGCCAACATCAATTCCGTCGGGGTCGGCCGCGACCCTCACGTTGACGATCAACAACCCCAATTCTGGCTTTGCCTTGACCGGCGTCGCGGTGGCCGCGAGTGCGCTGCCGGCTGGCCTGGCGGGGTCCGGTGCAGGGACAACATGTAGCGGCGGCACGGCGACGCTCGCGGGCAGCAGCCTCAGCCTGAGTGGCGCCACGGTGAATGCCAGCTCGAGCTGTACCGTGACGCTGACCGTGTCGTCGTCGACGCCGGGCTCGTATTCCTACACGACGGGTATCGTATCGGCGACCGGACCGGGCTCCGTCTCCGGCAGTACCGCGACCACCCCGACGCCTTTGAGCGTGGTCGGCCCTACGGCGACACAATCGATCGCCTCGAAAGCGTTGACACAGAACTTCGCGGCCACGTCGTTCACGCCCGTCACTGGTTCAGGCGGCGCGGCACCGCTCAGCTATGGGGTCTCGCCGTCGCTCCCCGCCGGCTTGTCGTTCAACACATCGACCGGCGCGATTACCGGCACGCCGACGGCGATCAGCGGCGCGACCACCTACACCGTGACCATCACGGACGCCAATAGCGCGACGGCCAGCAATACGTTCAGTCTGACGGTCAACCAGGCCGTCAGCGCGACACAGTCTGTGGCGACCCAGTCGCTGACGCAGAATGCCTCCGCTGCCTCGTTCACGCCGGTCACCGGATCGGGGGGCACCTCGCCCTTGTCGTACGGCATCTCTCCCCCCCTGCCGACCGGCCTGTCGTTGAACACCTCGACCGGCGCGATCACGGGAACGCCGACCGTCACGAGCGGCGCCACGACCTACACGGTCACGGTCACCGATGCCAACAGCGCGACCGCATCGAACACGTTCAGCCTGACGGTCAACGGCGCCGTGACGGCGACGCAGGCCGTTGCGTCCAAGGTGTTGACCGCCAACCATGCCGCCACCACCTTCACGCCCGTGACGGGCGGTGGCGGTACGGGGACCTTGGCCTACGCGGTTTCGCCGAGCCTCCCGACCGGTCTGAGCTTCAACACCTCGACGGGAGCGATCACGGGCACTCCGACCGCCACCAGCGGCGCCACGACCTACACGGTCACCGTCACCGATTCCAACACTGCGACGGCGAGCAACACGTTCAGCCTGACGGTCAACGGCGCCGTCACCGCCACCCAATCGGTCGCGTCCAAATCGCTGTCGGTGAACGTCGCCGCGACCTCGTTCACCCCCGTCACCGGCAGCAACGGAACCGCGCCGCTGACCTATGGCGTGTCGCCGACGCTGCCCGCCGGCCTGAGCTTCAACACCTCGACCGGCGCGATCACGGGCACGCCGACCGCGATCACCGCGACCGCGACGTACACGGTGACCGTCACGGACGCCAACAGCGCCACCGCGAGCAACACGTTCAGCCTGACCGTGAACGGCGCCGTCTCGGCGACGCAGGCCATTCCGTCGAAGGGCTTGACCGTCAACGTCGCAGCGACGCCGTTCACTCCGGTCACCGGTGCAGGCGGCACATCGCCGCTCAGCTATGGTGTCGCGCCGGCTTTGCCGACCGGCCTGAGCTTCAACACCTCGACCGGCGCAATCACGGGCACGCCGACCGCCACGAGCGGCGCCACGACCTACACGGTCACCGTCACCGACGCCAATAGCGCGACCGCCACCGCCACGTTCAGTCTGACCGTGAACGGCGCCGTCTCGGCGACGCAGGCGATCGCCTCGAAGGTTCTCACCGCCAACCAGGCGGCGACGGCGTTCACGCCGGTGACCGGCAGCGGCGGCACCGCGCCGCTCGGGTTCAGCGTCTCACCCGCGCTGCCGACGGGACTGACGCTCAACACCTCGGACGGCAGCATCACGGGCACGCCGACCGCCACCAGCGGCGCCACGACCTACACGGTCACCGTGACCGACGCCGCCAACGCCACGGCCACGAACACGTTCAGCCTGACCGTCAACGGTGCGGTGACGGCGACGACGGCCGTGCCGTCCAGCGCGCTGCCGATCAACCAGGCAGTGACGCCGTTCACGCCGGTCACGGGATCGGGCGGAACCGGCGTGCTGGCTTTCGCGATCTCGCCGGCGCTGCCGACCGGCCTGAACTTCAACACCACGAATGGCCTCGTCAGCGGCACGCCGACGGTGCCAGCGGCGGCGACCACCTTTACGGTCACCGTGACCGACACCAACAGCGCTTCCGCGAGCGCGACCTTCAACCTGTCCGTCGGCCAGCTCGCCACGACCGTCGGACTGACCTCGTCGCAGAACCCGAGCCAGTTCGGTCAGTCCGTGACCTTCACCGCGACGGTGACCCCGACGACGGCGACAGGCACGGTGACGTTCAACGACAATGGCGCGCCGATCGGCACCGGGACGCTGGCCGGAGGCGTGGCCACGTTCTCGACGACGGCGCTCGCGGTCGGCGGCCACACCATCACGGCGAGCTATGGCGGCAACGCTCTCTACCTGGCGAGCACCTCGCCCGGCCTCGCGCAGACCGTCAACGTGCCCGTGGACAGCGTGCGTCTGCGCTCCCTCCAGCAGACCGTCAGCAAGCTGGTGGCGCAGAACTCCGGGCAGGCGATCTCCGGTGCGGTGGATGACGCCATCGCCGACGGCTTCAACGACGGCGGCAGCTTCGTGACGCCGGGCGCCGGGCGCATGCGCTTCAATTTCTCGGCCGATCCGCGTGATCAGGACGGTCGCTCTCAGAGCACGAGCGGAGCCGGCGACAGCAACAGCCGCGCCTATTCCTCCGCGCTGCCCGGTGCGTCAGCGCCGCGTGCCCGCAGCCCCGGCCGAATCGACGATGCCTTCGCGGCCATCGACCGCGGCGACAGGAAGCAGGCCGCGCCGAAATGGCACGAACAGAAGGAGTGGCTGCTGTGGGCCGACGTCCGCGGCACCGGCGTCGACCGTTGGGGCACCACGAGCGTCGGTGGCGTCGCGCAGGCCAGCCAGGCCTCGCTCTACGGCCAGCAGCTCAATGCGCTGATGGGCCTGACCTACCGCGCGGCGCCAAACTTCCTGGTCGGCGTCGTCGGCGGCTATGAGACGTTCAGCTACACCCAGCAGGACATCAATGGCCGGCTGAAGGGGGACGGCTGGACCACGGGCGCCTATTTCGGCTGGAAGATCGTTCCGACGCTCCGCTTCGATGCCGCGGTGGCCTATTCGGGCATCGGCTACAACGGCACGGCCGGGACCGCGCAGGGCAGCTTCAACGGCCAGCGCTGGATGGTCTCGACCGGCCTGACCGGCACCTACAACTGGGCCGGCCTGCTGCTCGAGCCCTCGGCGAAGGTCTACGCGCTGTGGGAGCACCAGAACGCCTATACCGACTCGCTGGGCACCCGGCAGGCCACCAATGACTTCGCCAGCGGGCGCGCCTCCGGCGGTCTGCGGGCCGCCTACCCCGTGGCCTGGTTCGACAGCGGCATCGTGCTCACGCCGTTCCTCGGCATGTATGGCGACTATTACTTCAACAAGGAGGATGCCAACACGCTCGCCGGCACTGGTCTGGCCTCGACCCCGCTGCTGCAGGGCTGGTCGGCGCGCGCCACCGGCGGTCTCGGCATCAGGACCTCGGGCGGGGCCAGCGTCGGGCTCGGCGCCGAGCTCGGCGGGATCGGCGGCAACACCCGTGTCTGGACCTACTCGGCAAAGGCGCGGGTGCCGTTCTCAGCCCAGTAGCGCCTTGCTCACACTCACCGCGGGAATCGAAGCCGCCCCATCAGGGACGGTTCCTTGCAACGGGCTGAGCGCAGTAGATAGATCCGTAGCCGAGAGATCAGTACAGCCCGCGGCCGCCCATGATGTCGCGCGCTTCATCAGCCCCATCCGCCGATTCGCGTGCCGCTGCCCTGGTGGGAGGCACGGTGCGGCCGGCTTGATCGTAGGACACCGCGCGCGGATTATCGAGGCTGCGTCCCCGCGTCCGGCTCGATGCCGACAACTCCGAGGTCGCGTTGATCGAGGCCATGTCGGCCGAGCTGTTGCCGAGCGTATACGGACGGCCCTCGGGCAGCGGGATCTCGCCGCGAATCGGACGGCTCGCGCCCATGTCGGGTACGAACGGCTTGGCCGAGGCGACACGGACCAGCGACGGCGCCGGCGCAGGGATGCCGGTGCGCAAGGTCGCCATCAGCTGGGTGTCGTCGGAGCCCTCGAGCGGCGCGCGGCCGACATATTCGACCCGGACCTTGGCGATGCCGTTGCCCTTGAACTCGAGCAGATCGGCCGCCTTGTTGGAGACGTCGATCAGCCGGTTGCCGTGGTACGGCCCGCGATCATTGATGCGGACGATCAGCGATTTGCCGTTGGCGAGATTGGTGACCCGGGCGTAGCTCGGCAGCGGCAGGGTCGGATGGGCGGCGGTCAGCGACGTCATGTCGAAGACCTCGCCATTGGCGGTCAGGCGGCCGTGGAAATCATCGCCGTACCAGGACGCCATGCCCTCGGCACGATAGTTCGCGTCCTCTTCCGGAACGTAGGTCTTGCCTGCCACGGTATACGGCTTGCCGATTCGGTAGACCCCGCCGCCCTTCGGCACCGGCTCACCGAAGCCGACCACGCGCGGGCTCGACGACACGCCGTATTTCGGATCGACCTTGCTGGCAAATTTGTTCGACGAGGCGCAGTTCGCGACCATCAGGCAGGCGAGAATGGCAACGGCGCTCCGCACCGCTCTCTCGACCGGATCTGTTTGACCAATCCCCATCGACCCCAAATACCAGTTCGCCAGTCGCCGCCCGAGCCCCACCCTCGGCTCGCACGTCCCGGCCTCCCCGAGTCGCGTTTCCCGCAACTCATTGGATAAGGATAACGCAACCCGAACACGGCGGAAATGGGGTGGCCCCCGCCGTGGTTAACCGGAGCTTTCCAGCGGTTGTCCGCGGGGTGCAATAGCTGCCCGTGCGTGCACGTCGTCACACAGCGACGTTGCGAGTGCACCTTTTTGGACACATATGTTGCGTGAAAACCTCACTTAGGATGGTTCTCATTTTTCGGAGCCTGAATCATTTTGACTGTGCAGGGCTGCACGTCGTTTGCTTCACACGGGGCGCAACAAGGGTGTGTTCACGATGATCGAAGCAATGACAGCGGTGATGGGCTTGGTTGGCGCCGGCATCTTCCTCGCTCATGCGTTTGAAGGGGTCCGGTCGCGGGCCTGACTCCAGGCAAGTCGGACAGCCGGCATTCCGGTCGGCTTTCGTCCGCTTCGAGAGCGATACTTCAGGATTGGCCTGAAGCTGCAGTTTCGACGAGCAGGCCTTCGACCAGCAGGCCTCCAATCCGGGCCAGCTCGGACGGGCAATCCAGCCGCAGCAGGTGACCCTTGCGACATCAAGACTTGCTTTCGGGCGGCTTTCTCGCCCTGGCAGCAGTGAGCACAGTGGTGTTGTGCTCGGGCCTGATGATTTTCGCATTCATGTGAACGCCGGCCTTTTGCCGATGAGATCCGGCGCCCCGCGAAAGCGCCGTTGACGAGCCGCAAGCCAGCACCCTAAACAAGTGTCGCGAAGTTGCCACGCCCTCGCCTGCGTGGCTTCGCCGGCGTTCCGACGAGCGCCGGATGGAAGGGTGGCCGAGTGGTTTAAGGCACCGGTCTTGAAAACCGGCGTGCCCGCAAGGGCACCGTGGGTTCGAATCCCACCCCTTCCGCCAATTCCACTTTCATGTTCGATTCCACTTTGACGTCGCATGCGGACGCTGCACGCGCTCTTTGCGCCAGCGCCGGTCTGTTCGCGACGGCCGATTCGATCGCGGTTGTCGCTGCTACATCGTCCGCGCCTGAAAAACTCTTGGGCAGAGGCGAATAGACTTGGCCGACGCGCAATGCTGCAATGCTCGGCTCGTCAGCGTTGAGTGGTCGCCGGGGCGCGCCACGCGGGTGGGGATGGGAGCGTCGGCTGGATCGGTTTCGTTGACTCTTGGCTGCGCGAGGCAGTGGCGAGCAAATCCAATCGCTCCTTTGCTGCAGGCAGCCGGTCGACGACGCTTCGGGGGACCGAGCTTGTCGGCCCTGGGACCAGACCGCTCAACTGTTCAGGCGCGCCCCTTCGTGCGGGCGCGGAGCGCCATGCTCAGTCGGCGGCGCTGCCGTCTCCGGCGTGACCCCGACCCGCTCCATCAGTTCGCGAACGTCGCTGATGCGGTGGTCGAGAAGCCGATAGGTCTCGCTCAACGTCCAGCGCAGCTCATCCAGCGCGCCCGGCGCCTCGTCCGGAAAATGCGCGAGATGATAGATGAGCTCGTTCAGCACCTGCCGCACGCCGTAGAGATCGTCATGGGCGAGCTTCTGGACGTCGAGCTGGCCCAGCAGGCGCTGCACGAAGCTGCGGCGTTCGGCCGGCACGTGGCGCAGATCGACGAAGCGGTTGACGTGGAAAGCTCGCGGCGCTTCGCTGCTGCCGGCCGCATGGGCCAGCGCCGCGCGCACGCTGTCCAGAGCGAGGTCCTCGGTATCGACCGACAGCGTATTCGGAAACAGGCCCTTGGATTTCTCGATCAGAGCGTGGGTCTTGTCGTAGTACCAGCCGAACTTGTCGGTCAGCGGCAGATCCAGCCATTGCTGCTTGGACATCTCGCCGAAGTGGAAAGCCGTCGGCCGCTTGCGGTGCGCGGCCGGCGAGTTTGCGTAGTAGAAGTGGTTCTCCGGCGCAACCTCGGCGTTCTCGGCCAGGCTTGCGATGCAGGCCGCGCGGTCGCGGCGGCGCAGATGCACCAGCGTGACCTGGTCGCCGAGCAGTTCGGCGATGATCGGCAGCACGGCCGCATATCCATTGCCGACGACGCACGCATGGGGGCAATCGAGTATCGTCTGGCGGATCTGATCCTCGAAGCCGGAATCGTTGGTTTCCTTGAGCTGGCAGAACAGCTCATTGAGCTCGCCCGACGCCCACTCGTGCACCGCACGGTCGCCGTTGCCCTGGTTGTCGAAGACCTCCTGCATCATCCGTGTGAGCGACGTCGTGCCGTCGCGCCCCGTGCCCACGCACAGCACGCGAAGCGCGGACCGCGGGGTGTTCTTCAAGGCGGACCCGTCATGGCCGTTGCCGGCGCGGCGCGGCGACCCATTGCCGGAGGCCGGCGTCGCGCGCGGTCGGGTCAGCCGGCGAAGCTCCGCGGATGCGGCTTCCCACTCGAGCCGGTAGCCGTCGCGCTCATCGCGCAGCCGGCCCATGATCACGCCCATCTCCTCGGTGATGCGCTTGTAGCGCTGCGAGTCATCCTTCGCAGCCTTCAACTCCGCCTGCACAGCTTCGATGAAGCGTTTCGCATCCGCATCGAGCCTCTCGGCGGTGCTCGCTTTGCCAAGACCCAACCGAGATTCAATCCATCGGCGCACGCGCACTCTCGACAACAAAATGGCTCTCCACACCAGCCGGAAGCCGCCCGCCGGCGGTAAGGCTTCGGGCACGGGCTCATCAATGACCTCAGTGCAATCCAGACGCCGCCGCAGGGCGTCTGCGTCTCAACTCTATATATGCGAATTGCTTGCAACGCACGTTAACATATATTTCAGCTCAGCGGCTGTGATGGTGCTATTGTGAAAGTTGTGCAACTCGCGGCGCGCACGTCATGACGCGGCATAGCCGCCGCGGGCCGCCCGGTCAACGCGACCAAATGGACGCAGGGACAACGGACGCTGGAGACGGAACCTCGCGCCGCCGGGATCACCAGGCGCAGAGCGATCGTGAGCTTGGGGTCAGGTATGACACCTCGATCGGCCGCCAGCACTGGGCGTCGATGGAGGGCTGGACATGATCCGTCCAGTCGGAATTGCGCGAAAGGCGCTCGCGACAGCGCAACAGGCTTGCCTCGTCCTGGTGACATTCGAGCCACACGAACACCGTCTCTCCCTCCCGGACCGGCAGCCTCGGAAAGCTGTTTGGACTGTGCTCGCTGATGAGCATGGCCTCGATGCGCGCGCCCGCCTCGCGCAGGATCGGCCGGGCGTGCTCGGAGAAGAAGCCGGCCAGAGCGGTCTCCTTGCCCGGCGCCAGTGAGCAGGTGCTCACGACCACGATGCCGCTGGCCGGCAACGAGCGGTTTCCTTCCTCGGCGCGCCGCAGATTGCGCGCGAACGGCGGCTCGGCCCCGGCCGGCTTCAGCAGCAGCACGTTGTCGGAATTGAGCATCGTCGCATTCGCCGCGGCGCGATGCGCGGCCCAGACATTGCCGCCATAGAACGACTGCAGCGCCTGCGCTCTCGCGTCCATGTCGGCAAAGGAGCGCACCCAGACGAAGGCATTGGGATCGTCGCAATCCCTGAACTCCCCCTCGATGCGCATCCCCAGCGCCTCCTGAGGCTCGACGAACGCGGTGTCGAACAGGTCGATCAGTGTGTCCCGCCCGCCAGGGCGCATGCGGTAGCGGCGCAGCTCGAAGATCGCATGACGTTGCATGGCCGTGCTCCAACAGGTCAATCGTCCTGTTTTGCACAACAGGACGATTGACCCGTTTTGTCAAGCCGCTATTCTCCGGCCGAAATGAAGGCATCCCGGCGAACCAACGATCCCGAGGGCGTGCGGCGGCGCATCGTCGACGTCGCCTACGACACGTTCGTCCGCCACGGCTATCTCGCCACGGGGATGCTCGAGATCCGCGAGAAGGCGTCCGTGTCGGGCGGCGCCATGGCGCACCATTTCCCGGCCAAGCGCGATCTCGGCCTGGCGGTGATTCAGGATCGCGTGGCGCAGGCGGTCGCGCAGACCTGGATCGCGCCACTGGAGGCTCATGCCGACGCGCCCTCCGCCATCGACGCCATCTTCGCGGCCATCATCACCGAGCTGACCGGCAAGCGCGCGGTGTCCGGCTGCCCGCTGAACAACATGGCGATGGAAATTTCGGCGCATGACGCCGACATGCGCCGCGCGCTCAATGCCATCTTCGCGGCCTGGCACGACGCCCTGCGCGCGAAGCTCTATGCCGACGTGCTCGCCGGCCGTGCCCGCGACCTGCATCCCGACAGCCTCGCGACGCTGGTGATCGCCGCCTATTCCGGGGCGATGGCGATGGCCAAGGCCCGCCAGGACGCCATTCCGCTGGCCGATGCGAGAGTCGAGCTGGCGGCGTTGCTCGCCGCCAAATACCGCGGCGCGATGCTGGCTGGTTGACGCAGTCGCAGCAGGCCAGGGCGCGGCGCGCTGAACTAATCCAGCCCGCGTTCGCGGCTGAGGCGCACCATCTCGTCGATGAAGATCTGCTTCTGCCTGTCGTCGAGGCTGGTGAAGAGCGGCTCGGAGGCGTCCGCCACCGCGCGCTGGTCGGCCGCACGGTCGACCAGGAACTGCGCCTCGTTGCGCATCTGCTCGACGATGTCGTCAGGCGGATCGCGCTTCGCCCGTGCGATGCGCAGATTGAGCCGGTCGGCGCCGTTGCGGCCGAGTGCGTGCATGGCGTCGGCGAACGGACCCCAGCTCTTCGCCTGCTCCTCGGTCAGATTCAGTCCGGTCTTCAGACGCTCGACATTGGCGTCGCTGTTGGCGACGATCTGCTCGGCTGTGAGCTCCGGCGCGCCCGGCTGCGTCAGCATCGGCGTCGCCCTGGCCACCTTGCTCGTCTTCGCCGCCTTGGAAGGCTTCGCCTTCCTGCCGTCGGCCGGCGGTGCCGCGGGCTGCGCATTCTGCTGCTCGCTGTTGCCGGTGAATGCTCCCGTGACGCCGGTGACCACGCCGACGACGCCGCCGATCGCGCCGCCGAGCACGCCGCCGACCGGGCCCGCCGCCCTGTTGCCTTCGCGCGCGCCCTGCTCGACTCCCTTGAACAGGCCCTGCGCGTCAAGCTGACGCGGCAGGCCCGCGAGCACGATGAGGCCGACCGCCGCTCCTATTGCAATGCATCCGAAAGACCGGCGCCAACTGCCGGCGAGGCTCGCCATCATCCGTTCAGGCTCCATGCAACACGTCCAACCGTCTCGCGGCGCTGCCGTCGCGACGGCCATGATTCCACCGAATTCTATCGTTGCCGCAACGCGCAAGTCCATCTGCCGTATGGAGTGTGACGTATCGACCGCCGCCCAGCTCCATTTGAATCCTGCTTCGATCAGGTCTCGCTTTGCAGCGCAGCGTCCATCGTTGCGATGCAATCAGTTGCGCCCTCTGCGACGAATTGTGCACGCCATTAGTTCTAAGTTTCTCCTCACCTGCTTTCTCGACAGCCGCGCGCAATTCTGCTCTGATTGCACTCAAGCGAAATCCATGCGCGCATGACGCGACGCAATAACTAACAAGCTGGATTCGCATCAACAGAATGCTTGGCTCACCAGGGAGGGAACGCCATGTCACGGAGGAAGCTGAACCGCCGACAATTCGTTGCCGCGACCGCTGCCACTTCGGCGGTCATGATCGCCGCGCCCTATGTGCGCGGCGCCTATGCCGCCGGCAAGCTCTCGATGGGGTTCTGGGACCATTGGGTTCCCGGCGCCAATCAGGCTTCGACCGATCTCGTCAACGAATGGGCCGCCAAGGAGAAGGTCGAAGTCCAGATCGACTACATCACCAGCCAGGGCAAGAAGATCGAGCTGACGATCGCCGCCGAAGGAGCCGCAAAATCCGGACATGACCTGATGGCGATGCCGACCTGGTGGCCGCATGCGAATGCCGAGCTGCTGGAGCCGGTCAACGACATCATGGAGCCGATCATCAAGGAGAACGGCGAGGTCAACGGCACCGTCAAATATCTCGGACAATCCGGCGGGAAGTGGCTCGCGGTGCCCGCTTGCGTCGGCAGCCAGATCAAGGGCCCGTGCACCCGCATCGACCTGATGAAGAAGCATGCCGGGATCGACGTGCAAGAACTGTATCCCGCCGGCGGCCCGCCGAAGGCGGACGGCTGGACGACGGAGACGTTCCTGAAGGCGGCGGAAGCCTGCCAGAAGGCCGGCGTTCCCTTCGGCATCGGCCTCGGTGAGACCACCGACAGCGTCGACTCCGCCGGCGCCTTCTTCCAGGCGTTCGGCGCCGAGCTCGTGAATGCCAAGGGCGACGTCACGGTGAAGACCGACGCGGTGCGCCAGGCGCTGGAGTTCTACAAGCGGCTGATCGCGGCGCTGCCGCCGGATGTCGCCTCGTGGGACGACGCGTCGAACAACAAATGGCTGGTGTCCGGCAAGGGCGCGATGATCATGAATCCGCCGAGCGCCTGGGCGGTGGCCAAGCGCGACGCGCCGCAGATCGCCGAGCAGTGCTGGACCCACGGCTTCCCGGCCGGGCCGAAGGGCCGCTTCGCACCGTTCCTGCCCTATTTCTGGAGCATCTGGTCGTTCTCCAAGAACAAGGAGGCGGCCAAGAGCCTGATCGTGCATCTGTCGAAGCCGGCCTCGATCGAGAAGATGGTGGTGGCGAGCGGCGGCTATGACCTGCCCGCCTACGAAAAGCTGACCACGCTCAAGGTCTGGCAGGAGCAGGGACCGCCCAAGGGCACGCTCTATCACTATCCCAATCCCTATAATCACCAGACGCTGTCGATCGCGGCATCCCCTGCTCCGCCGAAGATCGCGCAGCAGATCTACGCGCAGGCGACCATGACCAAGATGTGCCTGCGCTACGCCCAGGGCGAGAAGATGGACGCAACCTTGGCCTGGGCCGAGGGCGAGTGCGAAGGCTTCATGCGCAGCTGAGCCGGCTTCGTTCGCACATGGACGGTCCGCATCCCGCGGGCCGTCCTCTCTGCGCCGTCTCCTTGCCCGCCCAGTGAAACCCGGCCGCAGCCGGGACCATCACGAGGAGCTCTTTCTCATGGTTGATGCCGCCATCGGCGAAGATTCCGTCGTCCGCCCGCGCAGGGCCGCCGGCCGCAAGGGCCTGCGCCATGCGCTGAAGCGCAAGTCGACCGTCGCTTTTCTTCTGACGCTGCCACTGATCCTGCTGATCACGTTGCTGGTGGTCTATCCCGCCATCTATTCGGTGCATCTGGCGACGCTGAACAAGTCGATGCAGCGCTTCGTCGGCTTCGGCAATTTCGAGTTCCTGTCCAAGCGCGACACGTTCTGGCTGGTCGTCAAGCAGTCCTGCATCTTCGCGATCACGGCCGTCGTGTTCAAGGCGCTGATCGGCTTCATCGTCGCGCATTTCGTCCACAACATCCCGGCCAAGGGCCAACGCAAATGGCGCGGCATGCTGTTGGTGCCGTGGGTCATCCCGCCGGCGATGAGCACGCTCGCCTGGCTGTGGCTGTTCGATCCGTCCTATAGCGCCTTCAATTACACGCTCGCATTCTTCGGCATCGGCCCGATCCCGTGGACCGGCGATGCGGGCTGGGCGCGTTTCTCCGTGATCCTGGTCAACATCTGGTACGGCGCGCCGTTCTTCATGATCATGTATCTGGCGTCGCTGAAATCGGTGCCCGACCAGCTCTACGAAGCGGCCGCCATCGACGGCGCCAATTGGTGGCAGCGGATCTGGTACGTGACCTTGCCGATGATGCGCAACATCATCGCGATCACGACGCTGTTCTCGCTGATCGTCACCTTCGCCAATTTCGACATCGTCCGCATCCTCACCGCCGGCGGCCCGCTCGACAAGACGCACATCTTCGCGACCTGGGCGTTCCGCGTCGGCATCGAGGGCAGCGACATTCCGCTCGGCGCCAGCGTCTCGCTGTTCATGGTGCCGATCCTGGCGGTCGCCGCGATCTTCATCCTGCGCGACGTCAACAAGCGGGGGAACGAATCCTGATGAGCACGCTCACCGTCGACAAGGCCGGCCCGACCCGCAACGTCAAATACGGCTCGATGAGCCGCGACCGCGCCTGGGCGCTGCGCTGGTCGTATTTCTTCCTGACCCTGTTCGCGATCTTCTCGCTGGTGCCGCCCCTCTACATGCTGATCACCTCGCTGAAGGGCAGCGCCGAGATCTCGGCGGCGACCAATCCGTGGTGGGTGTTCCACCCGACGCTGGAGAACTATGTCGGGTTGCTGACCTCGAATCAGTTCCAGCGCTTCTTCTTCAACTCCGCCATGGTCTCGATCGTGGTCGTGATCATCACCATGCTGATCAGCATTCCCGCCGCCTTCGCGTTGTCGCGGATGAAGTTCTGGGGATCGGCGACGCTCGCCACCGGCGTGTTCCTCACCTACCTCATTCCGGACAGCCTCCTGTTCATCCCGCTGTTCAAGATGTTCGCCCTGATCGGCGACGTCACGGGAATCCAGCTCATCAACCGCTGGTATGTGCTGCTGTTCATTTATCCGACGCTGACGGTGCCGTTCTGCACCTGGATCATGATCGGCTATTTCGCCTCGATCCCGAAGGAGCTCGACGAGGCCGCGATCATCGATGGCGCGTCCTGGCTGCAGACGCTGACGCGGATCTTCATTCCCGTCGCCCTGCCCGGCCTGATCGCGGCGACGATCTTCGCCTTCACCGTCTCCTGGGCGCAGTTCCTGTATCCCCTGGTGTTCACGACATCGGCCGACCAATTGGTGCTGCCGGTCGGCATCGTCACCACCCTGATCAAGGGCGACGTCTTCAACTGGGGACAGATCATGACCGGCGCGCTGCTCGGCGCGGCACCACCGCTGATCATCTATGCGTTCCTGATGGACTACTACATTGCCGGATTGACCGCCGGCGCGACCAAAGGCTGAGACAGGGGTTGATCTGACATGGCTGAAGTGAACTTGCGCAAGGTCGTGAAGCGTTACGACGACGTCGAGGCCGTCCGGGGGATCGACCTCGACATCGCCGACCACGAGTTCGTGGTCCTGGTCGGCCCGTCCGGCTGCGGCAAGTCGACGACCTTGCGGATGATCGCGGGGCTCGAGGACATCTCCGACGGCGACATCTCGATCGGCGGCGACGTCGTCAACGACGTGCCGCCCAAGGATCGCGACATCGCGATGGTGTTCCAGAACTACGCCCTCTATCCGCACATGACGGTCGCGGAGAACATGTCGTTCGGGCTGCGCCTGAAGCACTATCCGAAGGCCGAGATCAAGAGCCGGGTGGCGGAGGCCGCGCGCATGCTGGACATCGCCGACCTCGTCGACCGCAAGCCGAAGCAGCTGTCCGGCGGCCAGCGGCAGCGCGTGGCGATGGGCCGCGCCATCGTGCGCAATCCCAAGGTGTTCCTGTTCGACGAACCGCTGTCCAACCTCGACGCCAAGCTGCGCGTGCAGATGCGCATCGAGATCAAGAAGGTGCATCAGAAGGTCCGCACCACGACGGTGTACGTCACCCACGACCAGGTCGAGGCGATGACCCTGGCCGACCGCGTCGTGGTCATGAACAAGGGCCGCATCGAGCAGATCGGCACGCCGAACGAGCTGTATCATAATCCTGCGACGCGCTTCGTCGCCGGCTTCATCGGCTCACCCGCGATGAACTTCGTGCCGTGCCGCCTCGAGGAGGCCGAGGGCCGGCTCCATCTGCGTCTCACGGACCGGATCTCGTTTCCGTTGCCGCCGGCGCGGGCGGCGCGCTATCAATCCGTGTCGCGGAATGAACCGCTGCAGCTGGGCATCAGGCCGGAGCACATCACCGAAACCAAGCCGCATGCCGAGCCCGGAATCGAGCCGTTCGAAGCGCTGCTCGAGGTCACCGAGCCGATGGGGATGGAGACCCTGGTCTACTTCACCCTCAACGAGACGCCGGTCTGCGGTCGGGTCAGTCCCAATGCGGGCGCGCGGGATGGCAGCCCCCTGCGCATGGCAATGGACCTCAACAACATGCACCTGCTAAACGAGACCACGGGCCTCGTCATCTGACGAGGCCACCAAGAAACGTGGTTCAAGGGCAGGACATGAGCACCAGGACGGCAACCAACAAGAACAAGATCCTCGTCACGGAATCGTTCTCGGCCAAGGGACGCGCGCTGCTCGCGGCGCGCGACGACGTCGAGATGATCGAGTTCCCCAACATGATCTCGGCGGCCGACTTTTCTGCGCTGCTCACCTCCCACGCGCCCGTGCATGGCGTGGCCCTCGGCGCCACCCGTTTCGGCGAGCCGGAGCTCGTCGCCGCCGGCGACATGAAGGTGGTGACCCGGATCGGCGTCGGCTTCGACGCCGTCGATGTGCCTGCGCTGAGCAAGCACAAGGTGCCGCTGATGGTCGCGGGCACCGCGAACTCGCCGTCGGTCGCCGAGCAGGCGCTGTTCATGATGCTGACGCTCGCCAAGCGCGCCAACGAGATGCATGCGATGGTCAGGGACGGCACCTGGGGCTCGCGCCTCGGCGTGCTTCCGTTCGACCTCTACGGCAAGACCGTGCTGATCATCGGCTTCGGCCGCATCGGCACCCGCACCGCCAAGCGCTGCCTCGCGATGGAGATGCAGGTGCTGGTCTATGACCCCTACAAGCCCGCCGCCGAGATCACCGCCGCCGGCTGCGAGCCGGTCGCCGACCTCGATGCCGCACTGCCGCGCGCCGACTTCGTCAGCATCCACTGCCCGAAGACGCCCGAGACCATCGGCCTGTTTAACGCCGCGCGTCTGCGGCTGATGAAGCCGACCGCGTATCTGATCAACACCGCCCGCGGTGGCCTGATCGACGAGGCTGCGCTCTATGATGCACTGGTATCAGGCCGGCTGGCCGGCGCCGGCCTCGACGTGTTCGAGCAGGAGCCGCCACCGGTCGGCCATGCGCTGCATGCGCTGCCCAACGTGATCATGGCTCCCCACGTCGCCGGCGTGACCCGCGAGGCCGTGGACCGCATGAGCGAGCAGACCGCGCGCAACATTCTCAGCGTGCTGGACGGCGCGCCGATTCGCCAGAACGTGATCAACCAGGACGTGCTGTAGTCGTCCGGCTCAGGCAATGGCCCTGCCTCATCGGCAATGAGGCAGGAGCCGGGCTGCATCACGTGAATGTCAGGATCTTTCTCCACCGCTTTGTTGCCCAATTTTCAACGCAATCTTGCAACCCGGCCAAATCTCGCTACAACTGTAACTATCGGTGCGGATGTTTGCGCGCGCCGGTAGGAACAGGGGCGGCCATGAGTGTTGCGACCGAGCACGCGCTCGCAACGATAGCGAGCATTCTGGATCAGCCTGAAGCCGCGAAGCCCGCGGACAGAGCGGGCTCGCCTTCGAAGAAGGCGGCCGCGACGGTCGTGTCCTTCGATCAGGCTGATGGCTATACCAAGATCGGACCGGGCCCGATCTCGGCGATCCGTTTCCGCTGGACGGCGAGGCGCGGCGAAGATGGCTACTACGTCGATGAGACGGTGGGGCCCACCTCGATCGCTGTAAGCAGCGGTCCGATGAGCGCCGAGGCCGCCGTCAAGACCGTCGATACCCGTGCGCGTGAGGCGATCGAGCGTTTCGAGGCCCTGAAGAACGAGATGACCGGCAAAGGCCCGACCGCGCCGACGGGCCCCGGCGAGCGCTAGCCGCGGCTCCCCAGATATCGACCGGCCCGGTGATCGCCGGCCCCTTTGTCGTCACGGCTGGATTCAGGCTGCCCCAGCGGCTGAAGCTGCCTCGGTGCAGTGGAAGCCGGGCGTCTCCATCGCTTTCCACGTGCAGGTATGGACCATGGCGATCGCGCCATGTGGCCCGGCTGCGGTCGACGCTCTCTCCCCTCGTCCGGCGATATCGCCTCGTATAAGAATAGCCTCGTCCAATCCAAGCCGAGGTGTCGCATCATGGGGTTCTTCGATCGTCCGCTATCCGTCCTGACCGGGCTCGTTCTCGTCTGCAGCCTCGCCGCTCCCGCGGCCGCGGACCAGGCCTCGCGCCTCGACGAGATCGTGCAGCGCGGCAGCCTGCGGGTCGGCATGACCGGCGACTACAAGCCCTTCACCTATCTCGACAAGGCCACGGCCAAGTTCTCCGGCTTCGACGTCGACATGGCCGAGTCGCTCGGCAAGGCGCTGGGCGTCAAGGTCGAGTTCGTGCCGACGAGTTGGCCGCAGCTGATGAAGGATTTCGAGGCCGACAAGTTCGACGTCGCCATGGGCGGCGTGTCGATCACGCTCGACCGCCAGAAGAAGGGCTACTTCTCGACGCCGATCATGCGCGAGGGCAAGACCCCGATCACCCGCTGCAGCGACACCTCGAAGTACCAGACGCTCGCCGATATCGACAAGCCCGGCACCCGCGTCGTCGTCAACCCCGGCGGCACCAACGAGCGCTTCGCCCGCGCCAACATCAAGGCCGCCGACGTCCGCGTCCACCCCGACAACACCACGATCTTCGAGGAGATCGCCAAGGGCGACGCCGATTTGATGATGACCGACGCCTCCGAGACCCGCTACCAGCAGAAGCTGCATCCCGGCGTGCTCTGCGCCGTGCACCCGGAGAAGCCGTTCGACTTTTCGGAGAAAGCCTACTGGCTGCAGCGCGACGTGGCGCTCAAGGCGTTCGTGGACCAGTGGCTGCACATCTCGACCGAGAACGGCAGCTATCAGGCGATCTACAAGGCCTGGTTCGATTGAGGGATGACCTGATCCGGCGCGCCCTCGGGCCAGCCCTGTGGGCTGGCCCTTGTATGGAAGAGGTCAAAAAAGACACATCCCGACATTCCCGATCGGGCCGGCGATACCGTGGCCTTCGGGCCGACACGCGTCGTGATTGAGATCGGAAAGAACTCTCCTGGCACTCGTGCTGCGGTACACCGTCGGTCTGAAACCCAGTGCAACGGATCGGACGTCTTGAGGAGCCCGCAATGGCCTCGAACTTCTCGACGATCGGCTTGGCCATCGACTCCATGAAGGACATGGAGGCGCTCCTGAAACGGGTCACCCCCCTCGCCGAGCGACTGCCTACCCCGGCCGGTGCATATCTTCGCTGGTCAGACCCGAGCGGCGCGGAGCTCTGGATTCAGGTCGACGGAGGCAACGAACTCACCGGGTTTAGCCCCCATTACGCTGGCCTCTCGAACATCAACGTCGGGCTCACGGCCCGGCTTCCGGCCGCGGCGCCAAGCAGCCTCGACGGGGCTTTCCAAGGGTGGGCCGACCCCTCAGGCGGCGAGGCCGATATGGGCTGCTATCCGTTCATGTTCGATGCGCCCGACTTTCGCTGTCACGACGGTCTGAAGTTACCCATTTGCCTGACGGTGCAGGTCGCGGCTTTCGCTCACGACGTCCGCTTCTTCGAGACGGTTGCTGCATACGACGCAAGCGAGACCGACGATGTGAAGTTTGCGTCGCGATCGTTCATCCCTTCTGGTCTCTTTACTCCGTCAGGGGAGTCTGCCGTTCCGCCGCAAGCCCGCGCAATGTTCGTGGGTCACGTGATTGCGGCGGACAAGAAGGTCAACTCGCTGACGCGAGGCGCCTTCTATTGGGCTCTGGTTGAGACCTATGGAGGCACATATGACGTCGTCATGGACGAGAACCTGTTGCCCGATGTCCCCCGTGTCGGAGGCGTGATATCCGGTTCATTCTGGCTGTCCGGGCGCATCGTAGCTCCTGGTGACGAAACCAGCGGCTGAGCGGCCGACAGCACGAGACCGAGGTACCTCCCGGGCAGAGACAACAGATCATGTCCTTCGAGATCAGGGCTATAGCAGAGCGCGACATCGCCGCATTCCACGCCGTGCTGGACAGCGTGGCGCGCGAACGGCGATTTCTCTCCTTCCTCGAGGCGCCGCCGCTCGATCAGATCAGGACCTTTGTCCTGAAGAATATCGAAGATGGCCTGCCAGAGTTCGTCGCGCTCGACGGCGCACAGATGGTGGGCTGGTGCGACATCCTGACCAACACGCGCCGCACGGTGCAAGCCCATTGTGGCACGCTCGGCATGGGCGTCCTGCCGCCATATCGCGGCCGCGGACTTGGCCGTGCTCTGATCCGAAGAGCGATGGATGCAGCACTCGCTTTCGGGCTCACTCGCATCGAGCTGACCGTGCGCGAGCAGAACGCAAATGCGATCGCCTTGTACAAGAGCGTCGGCTTCGAAACCGAAGGGCTTCACCGCAACGCCGTACGTATCGACGGCCGCTATGGGAACGTCGTCTCGATGGCGTTCGTGAGCGCGTGACAGCGATGGTCTTGGAAGCGCAAGGTTGCTGAATGAGGCAGGGGCATGTCTGATGTACCAGGGCATCTCTGGCGATATTCAACGCGGGAAGCCATGCATTCGCTATGCCGCCGGTTTGGCTTTCCCAACGAGCCGGGTATGCAGGACTGGGAGTGGGAAGTAGCAGATCCCACCAGGATCGATGAGTTTCTCTCCGCATATGAGAGCGGCGAATTGAGCGAAGACGAGCGCTTCGTCTTGATGGAAACGATCATTCAGTCGTTCGAGGACCTGCAAAGGCTCGAGAAGCATCCTGATCCTGATCAACGGTGGCAACGTGTCCTCGTCATTCTCGACCGCAACATCGATCTCCATGCCCATACGGTCTGGTATTGGTCCCTGCTCGACGCCGCGGACTTCAGCGACCCGGAGCAGCAGTTCTGGGCTACGCCGTTCGTTCGTGCCATTCTTGCCAGGCACCGGACGCGGCTCGAAAAGCCGCCGACCTGATCTACGCTAAGACCGAATATTTCTGAGCCATTCCAACGGGAAGACCATCGTCAGGTCAGGTAAGCAAATATTTTTGTTGCGTTTTTCCGAAATACATAGTTCACTGCGCGCATCCCGCCTCAACGAGAGGGGCGTTGCGCGCGATCGTCACGACACGCGAGGTGGGGAGGCGATGGCCGCGAGATGCCGAAAGCGTGCTTGCACGCGGACGGACGGCAGCTTGCGGACGTGAAGTCGCAGGGTCCTGATACCCCGACGCTGGTATCACCCGCGCAATGCGCAAGCATTGTCGCGGCATGGTGGCCAACAAGCCCGGCGCACCAGGGAGACTGCGTATAAGCGTTAAGACCGTCGCGCAGGGAATGCCGGTTGATCGGCAGCACCTGTGGTACCTGCCGCCTGCATTTTTTACGCAGGCGGGCCATGGGTGAGGCCCTCACCCGGCATTCCCTGCGCCCTCTTCTTCTACAGAGGGAGCCGACTGATGGATCACTCGGACGTCATGCGTCGCGAGAACGCGGTGTCTTGTTTTGGTCGCTCTCTCAACACACCCGCCGTCATTCCGGGGCGCGCGCAGCGCGAGCCCGGAATCCATACTCCGTGACGAAGCCTTGGGAACGCGATGGAGAGACCAGCGTGCCCAACACGAGCGCTCGTGGCTATGGATTGCAGGCTCGCGCTGCGCGCGCCCCGGAATGACGGCGCTGTATGGATCGCTCGCGCAACAGATTCAGTGTCGTCCCGGCCTCCGAGCCGGGACCCAGACTCACAGGCCGAAGTTTGTGGTAGGGCGGAGATGCAGCGGAGCAGAGCAGCGCCGCCGGTGGCGATGGGTCCCGGCTCGAAGGCCAGGACGACAGTTGTGTGTGTTGCTGCACCTCGGCTCATCGCGACGAGGCAGCGGCAGCCTGCGCCGCCCTCAGCCGTTGCGATACGTGTAGCTGTAGCCGTTGATCGCCGGAGCACCGCCGAGATGGGCGTAGAGCACCTTCGACCCTTCCGGGAAGTAGCCCTTCTTGACGAGGTCGATCATGCCCTGCATCGACTTGCCCTCGTAGACCGGGTCGGTGATCATCGCCTCGGTGCGGGCGGCCAAGCGGATGGCCTCGTTGGTTTCGGCGCTCGGCACGCCATAGGCCGGATAGGCGTAGTCGTTGAGGATGACGATCTCGTCGTCGCGCACCTTGCGGCCGAGCTCGACCAGCTCCGCGGTGTTGTCGACGATCTGCCGCACCTGGCTGCGGGTCTGCTCCGGCGTGCCGGAGGCGTCGATGCCGATGACGCGGTCGGCGCGGCCGTCGGCGGCGAAGCCGACGATCATGCCGGCCTGGGTCGAGCCGGTGACGACGCAGACGATGATGTAGTCGAACTTGATGCCCATCTCGGCTTCCTGCGCCCTCACCTCCTCGGCGAAGCCGACATAGCCGAGACCGCCGAACTTGTGCACGGAGGCGCCGGCCGGAATGCCGTAGGGCTTGCCGCCGGCATCCTTCACCGACTGGATCGCGTTCTCCCAGCTCTTGCGGATGCCGATGTCGAAGCCGTCCTCGACGATGCGGCTGTCGGCGCCCATCAGGCGGGTCATCAGGATGTTGCCGACGCGGTCATAGACGGCGTCCTCGTGCGGCACCCAGCTCTCCTGCACCACGACGCACTTCATGCCGATCTTGGCCGCGGTCGCCGCTACCATGCGGGTGTGATTCGACTGCACGCCGCCGATCGAGACCAGCGTGTCGGCATTGGATTCGATCGCGTCGGGCACGATGTATTCGAGCTTGCGCAGCTTGTTGCCGCCCATCGCGAGGCCGGAATTGCAATCGTCGCGCTTGGCATAGATCTGCACCTTGCCGCCGAGCGCTGCGGTCAGGCGCGGCAGATGCTCGATGGGCGTGGCACCGAAGGTCAGCGGATACTTCTTGAACTTGTCGAGCCGAAGCACGGGATCTCTCCGTGGATGGTGAAATGGATCAAGCGAAACATACGAGAAAGCCGACGAAAGGTGCTCTCTTTATTGGTCCGTTCTTTCGTGCTTACGTCGAGGACGAGCCGATATTGCGGTATATTCCATCAATGGATCAGTAATTGATGAAAGAAACTTCCGAAGCCGATCTCGACCGCGTCGACCGTCGCATTCTGCAGCTGCTGCAGAAGGACGGCCGCATGAGCAATGCCGAGCTGGCCGCAGCCGTCCATGTCAGCCCTGCGACCTGCCATCGCCGCACCCAGCGGCTGTTCGAGGCGGGCTACATCAAGAGCGTGCGCGCGCAGATCGCGCCCGAGAAGGTCGAGCGCAGCGCGCTGGTGCTGGTCGGCGTCGTACTCGATCGCTCCACGCCTGAGAGCTTCCGCACCTTCGAGGCCGCGATCCGCAAGCTGAAATTCGTGCTCGATTGCCATCTCGTCGCGGGCGATTTCGACTTCTTCCTCAAGATCCGCGTCAGAGACATGCAGGACTTCAACCGCATGCATGGCGACCAGTTGATCTCGCTGCCCGGCGTGCGACAGACGCGCACTTTCTTCGTGATGAAGGAGGTTGTCGACAATGCGCCGCTCGATTTCTGAGCAGGTGCTGCATTGAACCGAGGTCGCGGCATCAGCGACTTAACTGCGCGTGAGCTCGCTCACATCAGCAACCGGAATCGCGGAGATCCTGATGAAGAGGCTGTTGGCCGTTGCTGCCGTGGTTCTGGCCAGCAGTGCCGCCCATGCGCAATACGTCATCGAGTACGGCGGCAAGACGATCCGCATCGATCCCGACCGCGGCACCGTGCAGATCCCGGGCGTCTACGACAATACCGAGCAGAAGAAGACCAAGCGCACCAAGCGCGATCAGGACAGCGCGGCCAAACCGCAGCCGGGTTCGGACAAGCAGGCGCCAGCCGAAGCGGCCGTCACGCCGGCTCCGCCCGCGCAGGCTCCGGCGATGGTGGCCCCTGCCCCGACGGCCGTCGCCCCTGCGAGCCCGCCACCTGCTCCTGCTCCGGTTGCGCCTGCCCCCGTCCAAGCGGCTGCGCCGCCGCCAGCGGCCCCCGTCGCACCAGCCGAACAAGCCGCCAAGACGGCAGCTCCCGCTGCGCCTCCTGCGGCTGCGTCGACCGCTGCCGCTCCTGCAGCGGCTCCAGCACCTGTCGCGGTCTCACCGCGACCGGCCCAGGCCACGCCCGCCGTGACGACCGCCGCAGCGCCGCCGACGGCAGCACCACCCGCTATGCGCGATCCGAACTCTCCCGTCGGGATCTGGCTGACCGAGGAGAAGGAAGGCAAGATCCGCATCGAGCCGTGCGGGAGCAATCTTTGCGGCTACGCCGTCGACGCCAAGACCAACCAGAACGGCGAGCAGATCCTGATCAACATGCGTCCGAGCGACAAGACGCAGGAGAAGAAGTGGAGTGGCCGCATCTTCGATCCGAACAGCGGCAGCACCTACGACTCGACCATCGCGCTGAAGGGATCGGACAGTTTGCGCGTGCAGGGCTGCGCCTTCGGCGGCATGTTCTGCGGCGGCCAGACCTGGACGCGGGTGAACTGAGCGTTGCGGCTTCAAGACAAAAGCGCGCGGCCTCTCGACCGCGCGCTGCACGTTTCATCAGTCGAGGATCAGCCGACCGGCGTCGCGTATTCCTCGTCGGTGACGTGCTCCATCCAGTTGGAGTAGACGCCGTCGAGCGCCTCCTGCATGGCGATGTGCGTCATCTCGTTGTCGGGCGAAGCGCCGTGCCAGTGCTTCTCGCCCGGCGGGATGAAGATGACGTCGCCCGGCCGGATCTCGCGCACCGGGCCGCCCTTGGCCTGGATGCGGCCGATGCCGGAGACCACATAGAGCGTTTGCCCCAGCGGATGGGTGTGCCAGGCGGTGCGCGCGCCCGGCGCGAACGAGACGCGCGAGGCGTTGAGGCGCGCAGGCGCCGGCGCCATGATCAGCGGGTCCTGCAGCACGTTGCCGGTGAAGTACTCGGCGGGGGCCTTGCGCGTGGCGCGCGAGCCGGCGGGATGGAAGTCCATGATGTGCCTTTCTGGAGCTGTCGCTCGCGTGTGAGCTTACTTCTTCGACGCCACGTAGCGCGCCTTGGTCTCGGCATTCATCGGATAGAGGCCCGGCAGCACGGCTCCCTTGTTCACCTCGTCGACGATCCAGGCCTCCATGCGCTCCTGCTCGGGACCTTCGGCCAGCACGTGATCGAGCATCGCCTGCGGGATCAGCACGGCGCCGTCCTGGTCGGCCACGATGACGTCGTTCGGGAACACGGCGACGCCGCCGCAGCCGATCGCCTCGCCCCAGCCGACGAAGGTCAGGCCCGCGACCGACGGCGGCGCGGCATAGCCGTCGCACCACACCGGAAGCCCGGTGCCCATCACCCCTTCGAGGTCACGCACCACGCCGTCGGTGATCAGCGCGGTCACGCCGCGCTTGACCATGCGGGCGCACAGGATGTCGCCGAAGATGCCGGCATCCTTGACGCCCATCGCATCGACCACCGCGATGCAGCCCTCGGGCATGGCCTCGATCGCGGTGCGGGTGGAGATCGGCGACGACCAGGATTCCGGCGTCGCCAGATCCTCGCGCGCCGGCACGAAGCGCAAGGTGAAGGCGGGACCGACCAGCCGCTTCTGTCCCGGGCGCAGCGGCTTCGCGCCGCGCAGCCAGACATTGCGCAACCCCTTCTTCAGCAGGACCGTGGTGATGGTCGCGGTGGTGACTTGAGAGAGGGTGGCGATGGCTTCGGGAGTGAGGGACATCTTGAGACTGGCGCTCCAACAGGCTGGCTAAAAAGGCAGGCGCATCTTGCGAGCGGCGGTCGCCGCGTCAAGGCCTCGCGGCGTGCGCCCGCTGCATGCGGGGTTGCGCGGCCCGATAAAGTTCTCTTATCGCAGAACATCCGATTAATTTATTGAATTTTCGAGACTTTTTGCCTTTCACCCAATTCCACTCGCAACTGAAAACGGCTAGATCAGGGACCAGCAACGCGGATCACTTCGGACCAATGGCCGACCCTTTTCTCCCTCCTCGCCTGCTGCCCAGCGGCGACAGCGCTCTGACCGTCGAGTTCAGCCGGACCATCGACGAGACCGCGAACCGGCGCGTCCTCGCGCTCGATCACGCACTGGCGGCGGCTGCGATCGACGGCATCACCGAGACCGTGCCGACCTATCGCTCGCTGCTGGTGCATTACGATCCCGGCGTCATCGACCACGAGACGCTCAGCGCAAGGCTGCTTGCGCTCTCGGCCGGGTCGCTCGCACCGGACACCGAGGTCAGGCGCTGGCGGGTTCCGGTCTGCTATGGCGGCGAGAATGGCATCGACCTCGAGGACGTCGCCAGGGCGCTCGGCATCACGCCGGACGAGGTCGTCGCGCGCCACGTCGCCGGCACCTATCGCGTCGCGATGATCGGCTTCACGCCGGGCTGGTCCTATCTCTCCGGCCTCGATCCGTCGCTGCAGATGTCGCGCCGGCAAAACCCGCGTCTGGCGACCCCGGCGGGCATCGTCGCGATCGGCGGCATCCAGACCGGCATCCAGTGCCTCGCCGGTCCCTGCGGCTGGCACCTGCTCGGCCGCACCGCGATGCGGACCTTCCAGCTGCACCGCGAACCGACCTTTCTGCTCGAGCCCGGCGACGAGGTCAGCTTCTACGCCGTGGATGAGAAGACGTTTGCCGAGCAGGAGCGTGCGGCGGAACACGGCGAGCTGATCGCCGAGCGGATCGCCGCATGAGCACGCTCATCGTCTCGCAGATCGGCCCGGCAAGTTCCGTCCAGGATGGCGGACGCTTCGGTGCGCAACGCTATGGGCTGACGCCGTCGGGCGCGATGGACAAGCTGTCGCTGGCCGCGGCGAACAGCCTGGTCGGCAATGCGCTGATGGCGGCTGCGATCGAGATCGGGCCGTTCGGCGCGACGTTCACGGCGAAGGGCGGCGCGGTGCGCGTCGCGTTGTGCGGCGCGCCGCGGCCGGTTGAGGTCGCCAAGCGCCAGGTCGACATGAACACATCGGTGACGCTGAACGAGGGCGAGAAGCTCGCGCTCGGTTTTGCGCGCGGCGGCTCGTTCAGCTATCTCGCGATCGAAGGCGGCATACCGGGCGAGCCGATGTTCAACAGCCTCTCGGTCAATGCCCGCGCCGGCCTTGGCAGCCCCTACCCGCGGCCGCTGCAGGCCGGCGACGTGTTCGACGTCGCGCCAGCCGGCCAGACGCCGGAGATGCAGATCGATGTGCCGAAGCTGAGCGGCCCGATCAGGGTGGTGATGGGTCCACAGGACGACGAGTTCAGCGACGAGATGAAGGCGCTGTTCCTCCGCAGCAACTGGATGGTCTCGGCGACCAGCGACCGCATGGGTTATCGGCTCGAGGGCCCCGTCATCAGCCATCTGCACGGCCACAACATCGTCTCGGACGGCACCGTCGAGGGCAGCATCCAGGTGCCCGGCAACGGTTCGCCGATCGTGCTGATGTCGGATCGCGGCACCAGCGGCGGCTATCCGAAGATTGCGACCGTCATCACGGCTGATTTCGGTCGCTTGGCGCAGACGCCGGCCGGCACGCCGTTCCGCTTCAAGGCGGTCGGCATGGCCGAGGCGCAGGCCGAGCTGCGCCGCTACAAGGACCTGATGCGCAGCCTGCCCGGCCGCGTCACCGAGCTTGTGAGCAGTGATTTCAACATCGATGCGCTGTTCACCGCCAATGTGGCGGGGCATGCCGTCAGTGCGACCGACGTCACGACCTGGCCCGGAGCGACGCCCGACTAACGATCGTACCTCATCAACGAGCGGACCATCACATGACCAGCACCGTCGACCTGAACTGCGACCTCGGAGAAAGCTTTGGCCCGTGGGAGATGGGTAATGACGCCGCGATGATCGAGCTGGCGACCTCCGTGAACGTCGCCTGCGGCTTTCACGCCGGCGATGCCGACATCATGCGCCGGACGGTGGAGATGGCGAAAGCGAAAGGCGTTAGCGTCGGCGCGCATCCCGGTTATCGCGACCTCCACGGCTTTGGCCGACGCCCGGTGCCGGGGCTGACATCATCGGAGGTCGAGAACCTCGTCGCCTATCAGATCGGTGCGTTGCAGGCGATCGCCACCGCGGCCGGCCACAAGGTCACGCATGTCAAGGCGCATGGCGCGCTGTCCAACGTCGCCTGCGAGGACGACATGACGGCCAACGCGATCGCCAAGGCAATCAAGGCCGTCGATCCCAGCCTGATCTTCGTGGTGCTCGCGAACTCGAAGCTGGTGACCGCTGGAGAAAAAGCCAATCTGTCGATGGCGCACGAGGTGTTCGCCGACCGCGCCTATGACGACAACGGCCTCCTGGTGTCGCGCAGCAAGCCGGGCGCGGTGCTGCACGATCCCAAGGTGATTGCCGATCGCGTCGTGCGCATGGTGCAAGACGGAGCGGTCGTCTCAGTGACGGGCAAGGTGATGAAGATGCGCACCGACACCGTCTGCATTCACGGCGACACCGCTGGCGCCGTCGAGATCGCCCGCGAGGTGCGCAAGGCGCTCGACGCGGCCGGCATCAGGGTGGCGCCGTTCAAGACGGCGCCGTGAACGAAGGAGTCTGATCAGAACGGATGGGTGAAGGGCATGCCCAGCGTGATGGCCCCGATCAGCGCGAGTGCGCCGTAGAGGGCGACCAGTGCCACCGTGGCGCCGCGCTCGCGAATGGCGCGAGCCTGAGGCATCTGTCGCAGGGGCGTCGAAAGCGTCCGCATGGCCGGTCTCCTGAAGTTCCGGCCAGGAGAAAAGCGCTCTCACAGGCCGATGCAAGGCAACCGCGCAAATAACGACAAGCCCCCCGTTTCGGGTCCGCTTGGAACCAAAAAATTCTCGGCCGCTGCCCCGGCCGAGAATTTTATCCGCGGGGTTCCAGCCCCGGTGAATGCGTTAATAAACGTCGAGCTGGAACCGGCCCTTCTTCTTGAGGTCGGCGACGAAGCTGACGGCCTCGTCGGTCGATCGCGCGCCGAACTGGGCGACGATGTCCACCAGGGCGCGCTCGACGTCCTTGGCCATGCGCTTGGCGTCGCCACAGATGTAGAGATGCGCGCCGTCGGCGAGCCATGTCCACACCTCGCGGCCGACCTCGCGCATGCGGTCCTGGACGTAGAACTTCTTGTCGCCGTCGCGCGACCACGCCAGCGACAACCGGGTCAGCAGGCCAGCGGTCTTCATCGCGTTGAGCTCGTCGGCGTAGAAGAAGTCGCAGTCGCTGCGTTGATGGCCGAAGAACAGCCAGTTCTTGCCCGGCGCGCCGGTCGCCCTGCGATCGTGCAGGAAGGCGCGGAACGGCGCGATGCCGGTGCCGGGGCCGACCATGATGATCGGCGTCTTCGGGTCGGCCGGCAGCGCGAAGCCATGCGCCTTCTGGACGTAGACGCGGAGCTTGTCGCCGGGATTGATCCGTTCCGCCAGGAACGTCGAGGCGAGACCGAGGCGCTTGCGCTTGCCGACGACGTAGCGGACGCAGTCGACGGTCAGCGACAGTTTTCCGGGCGTCGCGTTGTGCGACGAGGAGATCGAGTACAGCCGCGGCTGCAGCGGCTCCAGCGCCTCGACGAAAGCCTCGGGATGCGGCCGCACGCCGGAGAACTTCTGCAGCACCGCCATCACATCGAGCGTCGCCGCGTCGCCATCGGGATCCTCGCCCTGCGCCAGCTGCCGTGCCTTCTCGCGGGTCGCGCCGCCGGTGATGAAGGAGATCAGTTCGAACAGCGAATCCGGCGCCGGCGCCAGCGAGACGTCCTCGAGCAGGCACTGCCGCAGCGGCTTGCCGTTGACCTCGGTCATATGCGAGGCGCCCAGCAGCGCGATGATCTGATCGACGAGGCCAAGATCGTTCTTGGCGAAGATGCCGAAGGAATCGCCGACGACATAGTCGAGCCCGGACTCGCCGAGGTCGAACTCGATGTGCCAGGTCTCCTTCTCCGAGCCGGGCTTGTTGAGCAGGCGCCGCGACAGGAACGTCGCCGCCACCGGATTGTCGCGCGAGCGGCCGGGCGCGCTGACGACGACGGAGACGGTGGCCGGTGTCGCGGCAACGGGCTTGGCCGCCGCTGGCGCTTTGTCGATCTCCTCATACAGCGCCTTGACCATCCGCGCGGTTTCCTTGCCGCCGGGGACGCAGAGATTGAGACGCGCTTCGCTGCGATTGGCGATCGCATCCGAATAGTCGCTGCAATTGTAGCCACATTGGCCGCAGTCCTGCTGCGCCATCGCTGCCATCAGGCGGCGGCGCAGCGGACGTCCCTCGGCGAGCTTCATGCGTTCGGCGATCGGCATGGTCTGGTCGTGCCATGGCGCCTCGCCGTCATCGGCATCGCCTGCGGGCGCCAGCACCGCGCCGTTCTGCGCAGGCGGCAATGCCGTCGATCCATCAAGACCGAGGGCACCGGCGAGGAAGCCGTTGAGCCAGGAACGCTGGGCCTCGGAGAACGGCGCCGTCGCGGGAATGATCTCGATCTTCGGCTCGATCTTCGACATGGGGGTGATCTGGTTCATGCTGACACCTCGGACGTCGTCTGGGCTTCGGCGAGCTGGCGCAGCGCGTCGCCATCGTGGCGACGGGCGAAGGACAGGAAGGTCTCTTCGGGCGAAGCGCGGTGGGCGAGATAGGCCTTGAGCAGTTTCTCGACGAAGCGCGGCGCGTCCGCCGCCTTGAGGTCGCGATAGACCTCGCGGCCGATATCGGCCTGCGGGCCGAAGCCTCCGCCGGCGAACAGATGATAGCCCTCGACAGTGTCGTCGCCTTCGCCGACGGGCACCTTCGCTGCGATCATGCCGATGTCGCTGATGTAGTGCTGGGCGCAGGAGTGATGGCAGCCGGTGAGATGGATGTTGAGGGGCGTGTCGATGTCGACTCTGCTCTCGCACCAATCGCCAATCTCCGCCGCATGCTTCTTGGTGTTCGCTGCCGCGAACTTGCACCCGGCATTGCCGGTGCACGCGATCAAGCCCGCGCGGATGTGCGAAGCCTTCGTCGAGAGCCCGATCTGCTCGATCGCCGCGCAGGCCAATGCGACCTTGTCGTCGCTCACACCCGACAACAACAAGTTCTGCCACACGGTCAGCCGGATCTCGCCGTCGCCGAGATCGGCCGCGATCTTGGCGAGCGCCCGCATCTGATCGGTCGTCAGCTTGCCCAGCGGCAGCACCACGCCGATCCAGTTCAGCCCCGGCTGCTTCTGCGGGTGCACCCCGACATGCGCCATGCGATCGGACTCCGGCCGCGGCGCAAGCGCCTCGTCCGGCACGCGCGCGAGCTTGCGGCCGAGCCTTGCCTCGACGGCTTCCATGAACTTGTCATGGCCCATGCTGTCGAGCACGTATTTGAGCCGCGACTTCAGCCGATTGGTGCGATCGCCGGTCTCGATGAACAGCCGCACGATGGCGTCCGCCACTTCGGTGGCGCGCTCCGGCTCGACGATGATTCCCGTCGGCTTTGCGAAATCCTTGTGGCCGGTGATGCCGCCGAGGCCGAGTCTGAACCACACGCCCGGCGTCACGCCGAAGCCGTCCTTCACCTCGACCGCCGAGAAAGCGATATCATTGGTGTCCTCCAGCGCCGCGATCCTGCCGGCGCCGTCGAAGGCGACGTTGAACTTGCGCGGCAGGCCATATAGCGAGCGGTCGTTGAGGATGTGGAAGTGCCATTCGCGCGCATAGGGTCGCGTATCCAAGAGCTCCTGCGGATCGATGCCGGCGGTCGGCGTGCCCGTCACGTTGCGGATGTTGTCGGCGCCGGAGCCGCGCGCGGTCAGGCCGAGATCCGAAAGTCCCTCCAGCAGCAGCACGGCATGCCTGGGCGGGATCTCGCGCAGCTGCAGATTGGCGCGCGTTGTGACGTGGCTGTAGGGACCGCAGAGTTGATCGGCGAGATCGGCCAGGCCGGTCAGCTGCCAATGCTTCATGATGCCGTTGGGAATGCGCAGCCGGCACATGTAGGAGTCCTGCGCCGGCGCAACATGGAACAGGCCGAAATAGCGCCAGCGGAAATTGTCGGCGGCCGAGGGCGCCGCGTTGCTGCGGGCCTGCTGCTTCAGCCGCTCGTAGGCGTCGAACGGATGCAACTCGCGCTTGACCTTCTCCTGGTCGGCGAGTTTGCGGCCTGCCGCGATGACTTTGTCCTGCGCCTTGATATGGATGGCGTCCGGCCCGGTCGGCTCGGAGGCCGTGACGGCTGCGGCCTGGACGCGGCCGCCCAGATTGACCTTGAGGCCGGCAGCCAATCCTTCCAGGTAGCGCTTCTGCTCGTCGTTGAAGTCGACTGACAAAGTTTCGATTTTCATGATGGCGGACGAAGCTCCAGCGGCCACGGCGATTGGCTTTCGGGGGATGGGATGAGGATCGCGTGGTCCGAACGGCCGGCTTTGGCGTCGTTCAGATCAGCGGTCCGACCAGCTTCGTTGCTGCGGAAATCCTGCACGGATTGCAGTCAGCGGCATCTGCGGCGGCTGACTGCACTGCAACATTCAAGTTGCGTGCCAGCTTCGAACGCGAAGAAATGCAGGACAAAACAAGAGGCTGTGCGAATTGGCGAAGGCGCGATCGTAGGCTCAAGCCCTGAAATAGGCGCACTCCGCCCAAAAAATGGTCGGGCGGCCGAGATGCTCATGGCATGATCGGGAGAGGTGGATCAGGCGGTCCAGCGGCCGATCTTGAAGGCCTTGAGGTGACCCATGACGTCGTCGGCCGCGAATGGCGGACCAGCGAATGCGCCGATGGCGGCGTCCTGGACCTGCCCGGCCACACCGAGCGCGGCGTCGTAGATGTCCGGCCTGAACACGCCGATTGCCGTACGCAGCGCGTCGTCGCTCAGCGCCGTCTGACCCCAGCGCACCATCTGCGCATAAAGCCAGGCCGCCTGGATCGGCTCGGGACGAGCCGCCCCTTCGCGCCCCACCAATAAATAGCGCGGGCTTTCGCGGAACGTGCCGTCAGGCGAGATCTTGAGCCGCCCATCAAGCGTGCGCTGGAGCACTTCGGCATCGACGCCGATCCGCTCGGGCTGCGCCAGGATCAGCGACGCCTCGGCATGGTTCTGCTCGATGAAATCGGCGCCCCGGCCGCAGGCCCTGACTAGCGCCGCCAGCGCATCCGGATGCTTGTCGGCCCAGCTCTGCCGGACCGCGAGCACCTTCTCGGCCGCCCGCACCAGGACGTCCGACACGAAGTGCAGGATGTGGCCGATGCCCAGATCGACAGCGATCGAGTTCCAGGGAGCGCCCACGCAGAAGGCGTCGACATGACCGCTCGCGATGCTCTCGACCATATAAGGCGGCGGCAGCACCACGAGACGAACATCCTCATCGGGATCGACGCCGCCAGCGGCCATCCAGAACCGGAGTTGATAATTGTGGGTGGAGAACGGAAACGTCATGCCGAAGGTCAGCGGCTCGACGCCAGCCTTGCGGCGGGCGGCGACGACGCGCGACAAGGCCAGCGCCGTCGCCATCGGGTCGAAACGGTCGCCCTCGAGATTCGCCATGAGCTCGGCATGCAGGGCCGGCGTGACCGTGATGGCATTGCCGTTCACGCCGAGATTGAACGGCGCGACGATCGGGACCTTCACATGGCCGATGCCGAGACTGGAGGCGATCGCGACCGGCGCCAGCAGATGCGCGGCATCGAACAACCCGATGTTCAGCTTGTCGCGCACATTCGACCAGGAGACCTCGCGGACCAGGGTGACGTCGAGCCCCTCCGCGGCGGTGAAGCCCTTGTCGACCGCGACGATCAGCGCCGCAGCATCGACCAGCGGAATGAAGCCAATGCGAAGCGGCCCGCTCATTTCAGCATCTCCGAGGCGGTCAGGATCGACTGAGCGATCTCGCCGATCTTCTTCTTTTCGCGCATCGCCGTGGATCGCAACAGCACGTAGGCTTCTTCTTCGGTGAAGCCCTTCATCTTCATCAGAATTCCCTTGGCGCGGTCGATCACCTTGCGATCCTCCAGCGCCGATTTGGTGCGCTCGAGCTCGTCCTGCAGCTTGGAGAACGCATTGAAGCGGGAGATGCAGAGGTCGAGGATCGGCTTGATCCGCTCTTTCTTCAGACCGTCGACGATATAGGCCGACACGCCGGCTTCGACCGAAGCCTGGATCGAGGCCGCATCGCTCTGGTCGACGAACATGGCAATCGGCCGGCGAACGGCGCGGCTGACCTGGAACATCTGCTCGAGCACGTCGCGACTCGGGTTCTCCAGGTCGATGACGATGACGTCGGGGTCCAGGGCATAGATTCGCGCCAGCAGGCCCTGCATCTCGCTGACATGCACCACGCCGGTAAAACCCGCTTCCCGCAGGCCTTCCTCCAGGATGGCCGCGCGGATCGGGCTTTCGTCGACGATCACGATTTTGGGCGATTGCTCGGCGCTCATCGATCACCAGGGTGTCCGGGCGGTCATCCATAGCATGGACGCGACCGCCTTAAAGCCTTGTCTTTCTGAGTAATTCGGACTAGCTGACGCTTATCCCATCAGGCAGTTCCAAGATGCAGCAGGGTTCCGCGCCCAAGATCAGCTTTGTTTCGCTCGGATGTCCGAAGGCGCTGGTCGATTCCGAGCGCATCATCACGCGGCTGCGCGCCGAGGGCTATGAGCTCGCCCGCCAGCATGACGGCGCCGACCTCGTCATCGTCAATACCTGCGGCTTCCTCGACAGCGCCAAGCAGGAATCGCTGTCGGCGATCGGCTCGGCGATGGCCGAGAACGGCAAGGTGATCGTGACCGGCTGCATGGGCGCCGAGCCCGAGCAGATCGAGCAGGCCTATCCCGGCGTGCTGTCGATTACGGGGCCCCAGCAATATGAAAGCGTGCTGGACGCCGTCCATCGGGCGTCGCCGCCGGTGCACAACCCGCATCTGGATCTCGTCCCTCCCCAGGGCATCAAGCTGACGCCCCGACACTACGCCTATCTGAAGATCTCCGAGGGCTGCAATAACAGGTGCAGCTTTTGCATCATTCCGAAGCTCCGCGGCGATCTGGTGTCGCGGCCGGCGGCCGACGTGCTGCGCGAGGCCGAGCGGCTGGTCGCGGCCGGCGTCAAGGAACTCCTGGTCATCTCCCAGGATACGTCCGCCTACGGGCTCGACCTGAAATACGCCGAGAGCTCTTGGAAGGACCGCAGCGTCAGGGCCCGCTTCCTCGACCTCGCCCGGGAGCTCGGCGATCTCGGCGCCTGGGTCCGGCTGCATTACGTCTACCCCTACCCCCATGTCGACGATGTCATCGGCCTCATGTCCGAAGGCAAGGTGCTGCCCTACCTCGACATCCCGTTCCAGCATGCCAGCCCGAACGTGCTCAAGGCGATGCGACGGCCGGCCGCGCAGGACAGGACGCTGGACCGGATCAAGCGATGGCGGGCGGCCTGCCCCGACCTGGCGCTGCGCTCGACCTTCATCGTCGGTTTCCCCGGAGAAACCGACGAAGACTTCGCTTATCTGCTGGACTGGCTGGACGAGGCCGAGATCGACCGGCTCGGCTGCTTCAAATACGAGCCGGTGGCCGGCGCGACCTCCAACGCCCTGCCCGACCAGGTGCCGGACGAGGTCAAGCAGGAGCGCTGGAACGCGCTGATGGCGCGCCAGCAGAAGATTTCGGCTCGCCGGTTGAAGCGAAAGGTGGGAACCCGTCAGCAGATCATCATCGACGAGGTCGGCCCGACGGTTGCCAAGGGCCGTTCCAAGGCGGATGCGCCGGAGATCGATGGCGCCGTCTACCTTTCCAGCCGCCGTCCGCTGCGGGTCGGCGAGATCGTCACGGCCAAGATCGAGCGCGCCGACGAATACGACCTGCACGGCATCGTCTCGGGGTTCTGAGCCGGACGTCGGCTCAGTTCGCTGACGCGCCAGCCCTCACGTTCCAGAGCTTGAGCAGGCGCTGCGCCTCATCCAGCGTCAGCTCGAGATACCTGTTCTTCAGCTTGGTGAGCTCATCGGGCTTGGTCGCGCCTGACACGAACCGGCTGTCGAGGATCGCTGCAACCGTGGTCCAGCTCAGACCCGCGGCCTTGCACGGCACGAGAATGCCGTCGCTGCGCAGGCTCTGCATCAGCGGCCGCACCAGCTCGATGCTGCATTTTGCCAGCTCCGCGATGGCCGCGATGGTTTCGGTATAGCGGCGCTGACGCGCGAAATCGAGCAGCGCGGCCTCGTTCAGCTTGCCGGCCTGCTTCAACTGCCCGACCGTCAGCTTGGCGCCACCGAAGTCGCGACAACGCGACATGCCCTGCTCGGCGTCCGCCGTCGCGGCTGCGATCGCGCTGCGGATTTCCTCGTAGAGATGCGGCGGCGCCGACGCGAGCAGCCTGGCCTTCACCGCTTCGGTTGCATTCTGCAGCAACGTCCTGCGCAACGCGGACGGCAGATCGGCGCGAATGCCCGTGGCAATGGCCAGTTCCGGGTCGGCGATCGCCTGCGCCAGGATGATCGAGAAGCCGGCCGCCGAAATCCGTGCACCGGGATTCTTCATCAGCTTCCGGCTGACGCTGGGAAAACGTCGGATCAGAAGCGCGTCGGTGACGATCTCCTGCAGCCACCAGCGCCCCGCGATGGCAATCAGGTGCTTCTCGCTGCGGGTATTGGCGATCTCGATCAGATCCTCGGCGTTCAGCCGTGGCGACTCCGAGAGCACCGGCCCGGCCACGGCGATGTCGTCGTGATGCGCGAGCCGCCGGATCACAGCGATGGGGGTCTGAGGGACGGGAGCGAGCTGGGCGCTGAGCTCGGCGAGCGCGATCCGGGCGCCGACATCGGCCAGCGCACGCAGCTCGATCGTGTTGACGAGGCGCTCGAAGACGTCGGCGAACAGGGCGTGCTGCTCGATATCCAGATTGCCTGCCGAGGCAATGAACAGCGAGGCAACGCGCTCCGCCACGCTGGAGCAGCGTTCCGCCGAGCCGGTGGCAATCGCCGCCTGCACGTCTTCGACGATGGTGTTGTGGGGGTTCGACATCGCTCGTCCTGAGCGCTTGAGTTGCGAGCTGGGCAACACGGTAAATCCTGCCGCTAAATGTTTGGTAAAAATTGAACTAAACAGTTCCGCGCGAACAGGACCTGCGGTCGCCCCCCGTTTTGCTGCGCCAGTGCGATCCCCGGAGTTCGCCGGAGCCCTTGACACTTCTCGCAATTTGCCTGTATGGCCCGCGCATGATCTTCAACCGGACCAACCGCCGCGCCGTCGTTTGCCGTCGTCACCGCCGTGACGATGCCGGGGCGCGCCATGTCCGAAGACGTTGCTGATCGACCAACTCATCAGCTTCAGGTTTTCGAGAAGGCCGCTCCCGCAAAGGAGCGGCCTTCTCGCTTTTCGGCCCGTGGTTTCCCCCCTGAGCATAGGAGATTGAACATGCTGACCGCCCCCCATCCTTATGAGGCTCTGATGGACATCACGGCGCGTCCGCGCACGGTCTTCGTCCAGGGCAAGGGCTCCTGGCTGTGGGACGACAGCGGCAAGCGCTATCTGGATTTCATCCAGGGCTGGGCCGTGAACTCGCTCGGCCATGCGCCGCCCGAACTGGCCCAAGCGCTCGCCGACCAGGCTACGCGGCTGATCACGCCGAGCCCGGCCTATTTCAACGACACCAGCCTGAAGCTCGCCAAGGCGCTGGTCGATCGCTCCTGCTTCGACCAGGTGTTCTTCACCAACTCCGGAGCCGAAGCCAATGAAGGCGCCATCAAACTGGCGCGCAAATACGGCACACTGCGCAAGAACGGCGCCTACGAGATCATCACCTTCGAAGGCGGCTTCCACGGCCGCACGCTGGCGACGATGTCGGCTTCCGGCAAGAAAGCGTTCGAGCCCTTGTTCGAGCCCAAGGTGCAGGGCTTTCCCAAGGCGCGGCTGAACGACATCGCCTCGGTCGAGGCGCTGATCTCGGGCAACACGGTTGCGATCATGCTGGAGCCGATCCAGGGCGAGGCTGGCGTATGGCCCGCGACGGACAAGTTCCTGCAGCAATTGCAGGCGCTGACGACCAGGCACGGACTGCTGCTGATCGTCGACGAGATCCAGACCGGCATGGGACGGACTGGAAAGCTGTTCGGCTATGAGCATGCCGACGTCCTCCCCGATATCATGACGCTCGGCAAGGGCATCGGCGGCGGTGTGCCGCTCGCGGCCCTGCTGGCAACGGACGAGGCTGCGTGCTTCGAACATGGCGATCAGGGCGGCACGTTCAACGGCAATCCGCTGATGTGTGCGGCCGGGCTTGCGGTGCTCGATCTCGTCGAGAAGCCGGAGTTTCTCAAAGCCGTCGTGGACAACGGGATCTATCTCGAGAGCGAGCTGCAACGCATCTCGGCGCGGCACGGGCTCGGCGATGTGCGCGGACGCGGGCTCCTGCTCGCACTCGATGTCGTCAGACCGATCGCACCAGCGCTGGTGGCGCACGCCTTCGAGCTAGGCCTGCTCTTGAATGCGCCTCGGCCCGACACGCTGCGCTTCATGCCGGCACTCAACGTGACCCGGGACGAGATCGCAGCGATGATCGACGTGCTGGATGGCCTCCTTACCAAGGTTGGCGCCGCGCGCTGCGTTGCGTAGCGGCTGAGGTCGTGCCAGGGCCGGCGCGATGTCTATGCGCCGGGCCGGCCGGCCAAGATGTGCGTCCGGAACGTTGCAAGCAGGTCACAGCGCCGGCCGGCGTCGATGCTGGTCGGGAGCAGCAGCACGCTGCGCGGCCCGGCGTTCGCGAGCTCTGCCAGCTTGGACCGGACCTCGTCATGGCTGCCGATCAGGGACCGTGCGAGGAAGCCCTCGATGCTGGTCGGCGACACCCATGCACGAGGCCCCGCGGACACCTGCCGCCTACGATCGAAGAACTGCTGCAGGAACGGCGCCGCCTCGGCGATCGCGGCCTCCCGGGTCGGCGCGCTGCAATAGAACCGCGATACCACGAGCCGCGCGTCTGCCCCCGTGTTGCGCTCCCGATAGCTCCGCAGCATCCGCTTGATGTCGTCGAGCGTCGAGGTCAGGCCGGCCATCAGTCCGTGGCCATGCGTGGCTGCGTCGTCGAGCGCGGCTTCGCTGGCCGATGCAATCCAGGTCGGGATCGGCCGCTGCAGCGGCCGTGGCGTCAGCCACAGGCGATCGACGTGGTAGTAACTGCCCCGATGCGACACCTCATCCTCCGTCAGGAGACGCTGGATCAGATGCAGCGCCTCCAGCATCCGCGGCCGCGCTTCATCGGACGAGACAGCGAAATTCCGGTTCTGCTCCGGGAACGGTCCGCCTCGTGCGATGCCGAAATCGAGCCGGCCGCCGCTGAGAATGTCGATGGTGGCAATGTCCTCGGCGACTTCGATCGGAGGGCGAAACGGCAGCAGCACGGCTGCAGTGCCGAGACGAATGCGCGTCGTGCGGGCCGCGAGAAAGCCGAGCAGCGCGAAGATCGAGGGACTCGAACTGCCGGCATCGAAATGATGTTCGGAGATCCAGGCCTCGTCGAACCCGAGTGCCTCGGCTTTGAGCACCAGGTCGGTTTCAGCCTGAATAGCCGCGTGATGGCTGTCACCGTGATTGTCGTAGGGGCAGAAGATGCCGATGCGGAGATGGGTGGTCATGATGTCGAAATCTATCGGCATTGCCCCGCCCTTTCCAGTCGATTGACCTGGATCAAAGACAACGCGTCCCGTGAGCAACGATGCTGTCGGGGCCAGACGCCTGCGATCCGATGACATACGCTATATTTGTATGGATATAGCGTTGCACGGGATGTGATCAGCTCGGAGGGGGCAAGGCTTGCCGGAACCAAGCTGATGTTCATTCCGCCGACAACGAGGTCGGCACGACACAAGGAGACGCACGAATGGCGAAAGACAATCTGGCTCGGGTGCTGCCCGTGGAAGACACCAGGAGCCACATCGCCGCCGCGGCCGCGACGGAAGAGGTGTTGATCCATGTCCGCTTCTTCCCGAACTCGGCCATCAACTCCATTGGCGAGAAGCCGGCCGGCCTGACCGCCGACCAATGGTACGAGCGGCTGCTCGATATGGCTCGTCCGCACTACCAGACCTTCGCGGGCGGCCGTGGCTTCTTCCGCATCCCGCGCCCCTGCTTCGACGCGATCCTGAAGGATGTCGCAGCCTGACATCTCGCCTCCGTTTGGATGAGGCCGTGAGCGTCCTCTCTGCCTCATCCCCGTCGACCGCGGTGGGCCGGGTCCGCCGCGGTCGATCGTGATGTCACGGGCTGCGCAGGAGAACGGCAGTGGCGCAATCGGTGTTCAGAGAGTTGCAACAGAGTTTCCGCGCCCTGCTCGCCGACTGGCCCGGCTCAAGCGCGACCGTCGAGAGCCTCACCGATCAGGCCTTCGATTTGTTCGAGGCCAATATCGGCGCCCAGTCGGCGCATCTGCCGGCGCTCGCCTGCGAGAAGGGCTGTCCCTCGTGCTGCGCGCTCCGTGTCACGGCAACTGCACCCGAGATATTTCTGCTCGCCCGCTACATCCGCCAGATCGACCAGCGGATGCCGTCGACGGCGCTCGGCCTGCTGTCGCGCCGGGTCAAGCTCGCCAACCGGGCGACGCGTGGCATGGGCGAGACCGAGCGGATGAAGCTGCGCCAGCCCTGCCCCTTCGTGGTGCGCGGCGCCTGCATCATCCATCCTGCCCGTCCCCTTGCCTGCCGCGGGCACGCATCCTTCGATCGGCGCGCCTGCACCCAGGCGGTGGCTGGACGCGATGTCGAGGTCCCGATCTCTGGGCCTCATGTCGCACTGCGGGGACTGATCCAGGACGCGCTGATGTCGGCGCTCGCGGAGTCCGGTCTCGCCGCCGACCTGTACGAGTTGAACCAGGGGCTCGCGCTGGCGCTGGATGATCCGCAGCGCGAGCGTGCCTGGCTCGAGGGGCAGGACAGTCTGGCGCCTGCCAGGATCGAGCAAGCCAAGACGGGCCAGAGCAACGCGATGCTGTGGAGTCGCGCCGCCGATCGCGCGGCAAAAGCCGACGATCAAAGCTAGCGAACCGTCACGGCTTGAGGATCGAGGCTCCGGTGGTGGCGCGGCTTTCGAGATCGGCGTGCGCCCGGCCCGCATCCTTCAGCGCATAGGCGTGATTGATCGGAACATGCAGCTTGCCGCTGATCACGGCCGAGAACAGCGTGTCGGCGCCTTCGAGCAGTTCCGAGCGCTTGCCGACATAGTCGTTGAGCTTCGGCCGGGTCGCAAACAGCGAGCCGTGACTGTTCAACTCGGCGATCGAGAACGGCGGCACCGGGCCCGAGGCGTTGCCGAAGCTCACGAACAGGCCGCGCGGCTTCAGGCATGACAGCGAGCCTGGGAAGGTCGACTTGCCGACGCCGTCATAAACCACGTCGCACAGCTCGCCGCGACTGATCTGCTTCACACGCGCGACGAAGTCCTCTTCGCTGTAGATGATGACGTGGTCGCAGCCATTGGCGAGCGCGAGGTCGGCCTTGGCCTTCGAGCCGACGGTGCCGATGACATGCGCCCCGAGCGCCCGCGCCCACTGGCAGGCCAGCAGGCCGATGCCGCCGGCGGCCGCGTGAATCAACACGCGGTGATGCGCCTCGACCTTGAACGTCTTGTGCAGCAGGTACCACACCGTCAGCCCCTTGAGCATCAGCACGGCGCCCTGCTCATAGGTGATGTGGTCGGGCAGCTTGACGAGGCGCTGCCAGCCGATGTTGCGCTCGGTAGCGTAGCCACCGAGATTCTCGTAGTAGGCCACGCGGTCGCCGGGATGAAAATGGGTGACGCCAGGCCCGACCGCGATCACCTCGCCGGCAGCCTCGTTGCCGGCGATGAACGGCAGCCCCGGCGCCTTGTACAGGCCGGTGCGATAGTACACGTCGATGAAGTTCAGGCCGATCGCGTGCTGGCGGATACGGACCTCGCCGGGTCCGGGCGCGGCGATTTCGACCGGCTCATAGACGAGCGCCTCCGGCCCTCCCACCTTGTGCACGCGCACCGCCTTGGCCATCGGGGCCCCTCCCTGCAGAACCTGTGTGACCGGATCGGACGATCCGATCCAACACATCCGGACGCTTATCTGATTCTCGGCAGACATCCGGTTTCGCCGGACGAGCGGGTCACTCCCGCAAGCGCGGCCTGGCAAAAGCCAAGGCGATCACGACGGTCTTGTCAACAATTCAGCCCGCGCGCTTCCTGCGGTTGCGCGAGGCCATCACGTTGAAGGCTTCGACCGCCAGCGCAAACACGATTGCGAAGTAGATGTAGCCGCGCGGAATGTGGAACTCGAAACCGTCCGCCACCAGCGCGACACCGATCAGCACCAAGAAGGCGAGTGCCAGCATCTTGGTGGTCGGATGGTTGGCGACGAAGCGCGCGACCGGCCCGGATGAGACGTACATGATGATCACGGCAATGATCACGGCGGCGATCATGATCTCCAGATCCTGCGCCATGCCGATCGCGGTGATGATGGAGTCCAGCGAGAACACGAGATCGATGACGATGATCTGCAGGATCACCCAGAAGAAGCTGCTGCCGCCGCCGCCGGCCTGCGGCCCATCCTCCTCGCGGGCCTCGACCTCGGCGTGAATCTCATGCGTCGCCTTGGCGATCAGGAACAGGCCGCCGGCGATCAGGATGATGTCGCGCCAGGAGAAGCCGAGCTTGCCGACCGAGAACACCGGCTGGGTCAGCCCGATCAACCAGACCAGCACGCTGAGCAGCATGATGCGGAAGATCAGCGCCAGCGCCAGTCCGATCTGCCGGGCGCGCGTCGACTGCGGCTCGGGGATGCGCGAGGTGATCACCGACAGGAAGATGACGTTGTCGATGCCGAGAACGATTTCGAGCGCCGTCAGGGTCAGCAGCGCGGCCCAGGCTTCGGGACTTGTCAGAAGGTCGATCATGATTTCAAGGATCTCAACAGGCGGATCGCGGAGTCGCTCGCGACGATGTAGAGGCCGATGGCGCACAGCAGCGCTGTGACGATCGGGCCCACGGCAAAATTCTGGCGGAGCACGTGAATGACGAGCACACCCCAGAGCGCGACGAGCGGCAGCGTCAGCCAGCGCAGCCGCTGGACACGGACTGGATGGATGACGTGAAACGGGACGAAGGTCAGCGCGATCAGGATCGCGAGGCCGAGCGTCGCCAGCAGCGGCGTCGGGTGCAGCATGAACAGATAGAACGCTGCAATGTTCCACAGGCCGGGAAAGCCGCGGAAGTGGTTGTCGTCGCTCTTCATGCGGCGGTCGGCGAAGTACAGCGCGCCGGTCACGGCGATGCCGATGCCGATCACCGGCGCGGCCAGCGGCAACAACATGCCGCTCGCGGTGATCGCATAGGCCGGCACGAAGACGTAGGTCGTGAAGTCCACCACGAGATCGAGCACGTCGCCGGACCAGTCCGGCTGCACGTTGAGGACGTCGAGCCAGCGCGCCAGCGGCCCGTCGATGCCGTCGATGACCAGTGCGACCCCGAGCCACCAGAACATCGCGGCCCAATGCTCGCGCACCGCCTCGAGCATCGCCAGCAGCGCGACCCCGGCGCCGAGCGCCGTGAAGACGTGCACCGAGAACGCAGCGGCGCGGCGCAGCGGCGTGGCAGATGCGATGCTGTCTGGTCTGAGCTGATCCATTCCGGTCCAGTGCTATCAGGAATCGAAGTGAATTGCATATCGGCGATTGCGACGATGCGCCGCGCAGGCGTGCGGATCACACTTGAAAATGCCGGAAGGAACGTCAAATGTTCCGGCATGACCCACGCAGACACCAGCTTCGATGTCATCGTCGTCGGCGGCGGCCCCGCGGGGCTCGCCGCCGCCATCGCCCTGTCGCAGACCGGCGCCCGGACGGCGCTCGTGGCTCGCAAGGCGCCGTATGCCGATAATCGCACCACGGCCCTGCTCGGCGGCTCGGTCGACTTCCTCGATCAGCTTGGCGTTTGGGCAGCCTGCCGCGACCGCGCCGCCGGCCTGAAGACGATGCGCCTGGTCGACGACACCGGCCGGTTGATCCGGGCTCCCGAGGTGCGCTTCGACGCCGACGAGATCGGGCTCGAACTGTTCGGCTACAACGTCGCCAATGCCGTGCTGGTCGAGGCGCTGGAGAAGCGCGCCGGCGAGATCGAGGGATTGGTGCGGATCGCCGAGGATGCGGAGAGCGTCCACAGCGGCGCCGATGCCGTCACGGTCACCAGCGCATCCGGCCGGGTGCTGACCGCCCAGCTCGTCGTCGGCGCCGATGGCCGGCATTCGTTGTGCCGCGAGGCCGCCGGCATCGGTGTCAGCCGCCGGACGCTGCAGCAATCGGCGCTGACGTTCAACATCACCCACGCGCGTCCCCATCACGGCGTGTCGACGGAATTCCATACGCCGCAGGGACCATGCGTGTTCGTGCCGCTGCCCGGCGACCGCTGCAGCGTCGTCTGGGTCGCCGCGCCGAAGGAAGCCGAGCGGCTGTTCGCTCTCGATGATGACGCGCTGTCCGCCGCCGCCGAGCGGCAATCGCATTCGATCTTCGGCCGCGTCCGTGTCGAGCCCGGCCGCCACGTGTTCCCGCTCGCGATCGAGCGGCCGCAGCGCTACGCCCAGAACCGCGTCGCCCTGATCGGCGAGGCAGCGCACGTGGTGCCGCCGATCGGCGCGCAGGGACTGAATCTCGGCCTGCGCGACGGCATCGACATTGCTGCCGTCGTGCAGAAGGCCAAGGCCGCCGGCGAGGATCTCGGCGCTTCCCAGGTCATCGCCCGCTACGGCGCGGCCCGTCGCGCCGACATTCTCAGCCGCACCTTCGCGATCGACATGGCCAATCGCTCGCTGCTCAGCGACCTCCTGCCGATGCAATCGCTGCGCGCCGTCGGCATGCACCTGATCGGCGGCTTCGGCCCCCTGCGGCGGCTGGCGATGCGTGAAGGCCTGGCGCCCTCCTGGCGTATGACGCGCAAGGCGGGCTGACCGGATGTCACGGGAACACGAGCCGGCCACTCTGGATCAGCCACATCACGCTGGTGAGTGTGACCACGGACGCGAAGGTGCCGATCAGCACCGCTGATGAGGCCGGCTCGATCCAGCTGTCGTGCTGACGCGCGATCACGAACACGTTGAGCGCTGGCGGCAGCGCCGCCATCAGCACCGCCGTCGCCGCCCAGGGCTGCGCGAACGGTCCGAACAGCAGCATCAGTCCGAACGAGATCAGCGGGTGGATCACGAGCTTCACCACGGTCAGGACCGGCACCTCCCAGGGCAGCCGCTCGAACGGCCGCAGCGCCACGGTGACGCCGAGCGCGAACAAAGCGGTTGGCGCTGCGGCGTTCTGCAGGAACTGCAGGGTGCGATCGACGACGGTCGGGGGATGGAGCTGGAGCGCAGCCGCCAGGATGCCGGCCGCGGTCGCCATGATCAACGGGTTCTGCACGATCTGACGCAACACGGTGCGCAAGGCATGCGCCAGCGAGGCGTGATCGCGCTCGGTGAGTTCCACCAGCAGCGGCACGATCGAAAAGAGGAAGATGCTGTCGCAGCAGAAGATCAGCGCCGTCGGCGCCGCCGCCTTGGCCCCGAGCACCGACAGCGCAAGGCCCGGCCCCATGTAGCCGATGTTGCCATAGCCGCCCGCGAGCCCGGCCATGGTCGCTTCGCGCAGGGACAGGCGCCCGATCACCTTGCCGAGCAGCAGCGCCAGGGTGAAGGTGAGCATCGTCGCAAGCGTCGTTGCAACCAGGAAGGGAGGGTTGCTCAGCTCCGCAAACGGCGTGCGGGCGATGAGGTTGAACATCAGGGCCGGCAGCGACACGTAGAGCAGGAAGAAGTTCATCCAGGACAGCCCGGCCTCGGGCAGCCCTTTCCATTTACCGCAGGCGAAGCCTATGAAAACGACCCCGAAATACGGCAGGGCCAGGTTGAGAATGTCGAACATCGGTTTTGCAGATGACCCGAAGCGGGCCCGGAATGCAGGAGGTCGCGGCACGGCGCGAATCGCCGATGTCTAGATTAAATCCGCGGCCGGGGCACTAGCATCGGCCTCAATCCTGGTCTATTCGACTAGAATGATCAAAGCGCGAACTGCCAAGTTTCAGATCGGCCAGATCGTCCGGCATCGAGTGTTCTCGTTCCGGGGCGTGATCTTCGACATCGACCCCGAGTTCAACAACACCGAGGAATGGTGGCTCTCGATCCCCGAGGAAGTCCGGCCGCACAAGGACCAGCCGTTCTACCATCTGCTGGCCGAGAACGCCGAGTCCGAATACGTCGCCTACGTCTCCGAGCAGAACCTCGTTCCCGACGACACGGGTGAACCGATCCGGCACTCCCAGGTTGCAGAGATCTTCATCAAGGACAAGTCCGGCGGCTACCGTCCGCGCAACCCGCTATTGAACTGACGGCGGCTGCCGCCCGTCTCGCGCTTGCCGCCAGCCGTACCTGAGGCGGGCTTGATCTGATCGCCAACAACACAGCGACTGACAAAAAAGGCGCTCCTTTCGGGGCGCCTTTTGCTTCGTGAATGTCTCGGGCGTTGCCGGCGCTATTGCTTCGCCTGCGGCTGACCGCCTTGGGTCTGCTCCAGCTTCTTGCGCTGCTCCTCGGCGCGCTTTTGCAGCTCTTCCTGCAGCTTCTGCTGGGTCTTTTCGAACTCCTTCGGATCGGTCGGCGGGCCGTCATAGGCCTTGGCGAAGCTGCTGCCGCCTTCCTGCAGCGGCAAGGGCAGCGTCAGCGCGGTGCCGTTGGAGTTGATGGCCTGGACGAACAGGTTCTGGCCCTTCTTCAGGCTGGCCACAAAATCCGGGGTCGCTTCGTAGTCCGACATGCAGCCGTTCTGGAAGCAGATGACGTAGCCGCTCTGCAGCGGCTGGTTGTTGTCGACCACGATGCGGGTGCCGGGCTGCAGTTGCATGCCGAGCGGCAGGGTCACGCGCAGGATCTTCTTCGGCTCGCCTTCCGGCTCGATGATCACGGCCGCCACCACCGGTTGACCGGACTCGATGCGGCCGTCCTTGCCGATGAAGCAGACCTGCTTGGCGTTGGCGTCCTGCCCCTTGAGGCAGAACTTGGTCCAGGGCGCGTAGATCAGCTGCGGCATCTCCTGCTGGGCCTGCTGCGGCTGGCCGCCGGCCGGGGGACTGGCAGGGGCCTGGGCGGCAGGAGCGGGAGCTTTGGGAGCGGCAGCCGGAGCCTTCGCCTTCGGTGCAGCAGGCGCCTGAGCTTGCGCAGCAGAAGCAAAGGAAACGGCCAGCGCGGTGACCGCCAGCAGGGCGACGAGCCGCCCACGCGGCCCAACCGACGAGGCCAAGTCACGGAAATTCATTGCGGAAAACCCTTTCTGAACGGCAGCGCCCGAGACCGCCAAAGGCGCCACACCAAGCCGTTGAAGCGGCTGTCTCCTCAGGAAATGAGGCGGTTAAGTGACAGGCGTTGCCGCCCCTGCTTAATCGCCCGCTTTCATAACGCGGTGCGCGGAAGAATCAATGCCGCGAGACCATGTCGAAGCCGCGGTCTAGCGCGGGCGAGCCTGTGGTAAAAGCCCTTCGTGGCCCGTTCCGAATCAAATGCTTGCACCCCGATGCTGATGCTGCAGCGCATGTTGCGCGCCGCGGCGGGATGGAGCGGCGTGATCCTGGCGCTGTTGCAGCCGATCTACACTGGCCGCGCAAACGCCGCCGATACCGCCGCAATCGCGATGCACGGCGATCCGGCCCTGCCGGCCGATTTCGACCATATGCCCTACGTGAATCCGGCCGCCCCCAAAGGCGGCCGCCTCGTGTGGGGCCTGCTCGGCACGTTCGACAGCCTGAATCCGTTCATCGTTCGCGGCGCTGCGGTGCAGCAAATCCGCGGCCATGTAGTGGAAAGTCTGCTCACCCGCGGAAATGACGAGGCTTTCACGCTGTATGGGCTGCTGGCTCGTAGTGTCGAGACCGACGACCGCCGGACCTATGTCACGTTCCATCTCGACTCCCGCGCGCGGTTCTCGGACGGCCGCCCGGTGCTGGCCGAAGACGTGGCGTTCTCCTTGGCGCTGTTGCGCGACCATGGCCGTCCCAACCACCGGCAGTTCTACGGCAAGGTCGCCAGGACCGAGGTGCTCGATCCGCTGACGATCCGGTTCGATTTCGGCGGCATGGAGGATCGCGAGCTGCCGCTGATCCTCGGGCTGATGCCGATCCTGCCGAAGCATGCCGTCGACGTCGCGACCTTCGAGGACACCACGATGGCGCCGCCGCTGGGGTCCGGACCCTACCGTGTCACCGCGGTGCGGCCGGGAGCGAGCGTCACCCTGACCCGCAATCCCGACTATTGGGGCCGCGACCTGCCGGTCAACCGCGGATTGTGGAACTTCGACGAGATCAGGCTCGATTATTATCGCGAGGCCAATGGCCAGTTCGAAGCTTTCAAACGCGGGCTCTACGACTTCCGCGTCGAGACCGAACCGCTGCGCTGGCACGACGGCTACGACTTCCCGGCGGCACGCAATGGCGAGGTCGTCCGCGACAGCTTCACCTCGGGCATGCCGCAGCCGTCGCAGTTCCTGGTGTTCAACACCAGGCGCGCGGTGTTCGCCGACATCAGGGTGCGCCGTGCCCTGACCTTGCTGTTCGATTTCGAATGGATCAACCGCAACTACTTCTTCGGCCTGTACCGTCGCAGCGGCGGCTATTTTGCAGGCTCCGAGCTGTCGGCCTATGGCCGCGCAGCGGATGCGACCGAGCGCGCGCTGCTGAGGCCGTTCACGGCGCAAATCCCTGTCGACATCATGGATGGCAGCTATCGCCTGCCGGTGACCGACGGCTCGGGGCGCGATCGCAATGCGCTGAAGGCCGCGCTCGATCTGCTTGCCGAGGCCGGCTACCATCTCGACGGGACGGTGCTGCGGCACCGGACCACGCAGGCACCACTCGCGTTCGAAATCCTGGTCACGACGCGCGATCAGGAGCGCATCGCGCTGGCCTATGCCGGCAGTCTCAAGCGCGCCGGCATCGACGCATCGATCCGGGTGGTCGATCCCGTGCAGTTCGACCAGCGTCGCCTGAGCTTCGAGTTCGACATGATCCAGAACCGCTGGGACCAGTCGCTGTCGCCGGGCAACGAGCAGGCCTTCTACTGGGGCAGCGAGGCGGCGGACCGGACCGGAACCCGGAACTACATGGGTGCCAAGGATCCCGCCATCGATGCCATGATCGCCGCGCTGTTGCGGGCCCGCGACAGGACGGAATTTATCTCGACCGTTCGCGCATTGGACCGTACCCTGATGGCCGGGTTCTACGCTATTCCAGTGCTCAATGCCGCCGAGGAATGGATCGCTCGGTGGAATCGTATAGAACGGCCCAAGAGGACAGCTTTGACGGGAGCGCTCCCGGAGAGCTGGTGGCAGCGGCCGGAGCCGGCATCGAAATGACCAACCGGGGCAGTTGGTCGTGACCGGGTCCGTGAAAGTACGGGGCAACAGGTGAATCAGGCCAATACGTCGCCGACGCTCGACGCGTTGTTTCAACGCATCCTGGCGCGCAAGCCGGATGCGGTTGCGCTGGTCGATCCGATCAACAAGCAGCGCGTCACCGGGCGGCCGCCGATGCGCCTGACCTATGCCGAAGCCGATCGCGTGATCTCGGCGTTGGCGGCGCACTTCATCGACGCCGGCCTGCCCGCTCATTCGGTGATCGCGGTCCAACTGCCCAACACGATCGAATTCGTGCTGACGGTGCTGGCGGCGCATCGCGCCGGCCTCGTCGTCGCGGTGTTCCCACTGCTGTGGCGTCAGTCGGAGCTCGTGGCGGCGCTGAACCGCACCAGCGCCCGCGCCATCGTCACGATGTCGAAGATCGACGGCGTGATCCATTCCGATCTCGCGATGAACGCGGCGGCGGAGGCATTCTCGATCCGCCACGTCTGCGGCTTCGGCTCCGACCTGCCCGAGGGGATGTATTCGCTGGACCAGTCGATCGCAAAACCCTCGCGCTCGACGCGCGGGCTCATGCCGGACGGCCGCAAGGCCGCGATCGTCTCGTTCGACGTGACCGCCGACGGCTTCCGCGCCGTCCCGCGCACCCATCTGAGCCTGATCGCCGGCGGACTCGCCATCTCGCTCGAGAGCGATCTACCGCAGGGCGTGAACATGATGTCGGCCTTCCTGCCGTCGTCATTCGCCGGCCTTGCCGCCACGGTCGTGACATGGCTGTTGTCCGGCGGCACCCTTGCGCTGCACCACCCGTTCGACGCCGACGCGCTGGAACAGCAGCTCGCGGAGTTCGCCTGCGATACGCTGATCGCGCCGGCCCAACTCGCGTTGCGTCTCGACGAGGGCGACCTCGCCTCGCGGCTGCCGAACCTGCGTTACGTGCTCGGCATGTGGCGCGCGCCCGAGCAGGTCGCGTCGAGCGCATCGTGGAAGACGCGCGACATCGAGATGACCGACGTCTATCTGTTCGGCGAAGCCGGGTTGTTCGCCGTGCGCCGCACCGCGGCCGATGGCAGTCCCGGGCCGGTCAAGCCGGGCCGCCAGGGCGCGCCGCGCGAACAGCCGGGCTCGTCGATCGCCGGCGAGGTCCTGGTGACGCCGAAGGGCACGCTCGGACTGCGGGGGCCGATGGTCGTGCTCGCGGCCTACGCGCCACCGCCGCCGCCGAGCGACTCGCTGATGCCGGCAGCGCCGCGCGACTACGTCGACACCGAATACGCCGTGCGCCTCGACCGCGCCCAGGACACGATCTCGATCACGGCGCCGCCGGCCGGCGTGATGGCCGTTGGCGGCTACCGCTTCCTTGCGCAGGACCTGCACGAATGGTCGCGGCGGCTCGGCCAGGGCGCGCTGCTGACCGCTCTGCCCGACCGTCTCAGCGGTCACCGTCTCGCGGGCCGCGCGATGGACAATGCGCGCGCACGGGAAGCGCTCGCGGAACTCGGACTCAATCCGCTGATGGTCGAGGCGTTTCGCGACCGTGCAAGTTCGGGCGGCTGAAGCTGCCGTCCGGGCGAATGCGGAGCGCACGTGTTCGGAACAGTGTTGACGCCGCGTTAACGGGAGAGACCTAGGATCGCGACAGTGTCGTCAGCGTATCCTGAGTTCCCTGGATGTCCCAACAAGGCCCGCTTCTCATCGTCTCCAAGTCCACGCGGCCTTCGCTGACGGCGGCCCTCGCGGCGGCGCAAATTCTCCCGACGACGGAAGCCCGCTGGGCCGATGCGACTAGCGCGATTGCGCGGGTTCAACCTGCCGCCGTTCTCGCCGTGATGGAGGGCTCTGACGCGTCTGACATCGCCGCGCTGTCGCGCCATGTGAACGCACGCAAACCCTACATCCCGATGATCGCGATCGAGCCGGGCGACACCGCCCTGCCCGACAATGCCATTCCCCTGCACGGCAGCGACAATCATGAGCGGCTGCTGGCGCGGCTGCGCGCCGCGCTGCGCGTCCGCACCCTGCACACCACGGTGCTGCGCCGCCTCGACGAAAAGAGGACGCCGGAAGCGACGCTGCCCGACACCGATCCGCTCAATGACGCGACCGTGCTGCTGCTCGGCCGCGGCGGATCGCTTCCCGGGCTGTCGGTCGCGCTCGGCGAGCGCATGGCCGTGGTCGGCGCGCTCAGCATCGAGGCCGCCGCCAAGCACCTGTCGAGCCGCGACATCGACGGCATCGTGCTCGGCGAAGGCTTTTCGCCGCGCGTGGTCGATGCGTTCCTTGCCGTGCTCGCCGAGGACACCCGCTTCCGCAATCTCGGCGTCGTCGTCACCGCCAACCAGCCGGCGCCGCTGCAGGAACTCGCCAATCTCGAGATCATCGCCGGCGACCCGCAGCGCATTGCGGCCCACGCTCTGCCGCTGATCCGGCAGCACGCCTTCGAAGCCCGCCTCAACCGCACGCTGCGCGCGATCGAAGCCGGCGGCATGCTCGATCCTCAGACCGGCCTGCTCACCCGTAATGCCTTTGCCCGCGACTTCGCCACCGCCGTCAGCCAGACCCAGAAGAGCGGCGGCAGCCTGGCGGTCGCCCGCTTCGCCTTCGATCCGGTCAATCCGCGCGCGCAATATGACGGCGCCCGCATCATCAGCCGCCTGATGCGGCGGATGGATTTCGGCACCCACGAGGACAACGGCTCCGTCGTCGTCGTGTTCGCCGAGACCGACCTGCGCTCGGCCCACGCCATCGCCCGCCGCCTCTCCAGCGTGATGCGCCACACCTCGCACGGCAAGCGTGACACCCGCACTGAGCCGTCGATCACCGTCGCCGCGTTGCAGCCCAATGACACGGCGCGCACGCTGCTGGCCCGCGCCTATGGCGAGGCGCAGCGCGCGGCGTCGTGAGGCGGGGCAGCCGCCGGATGAATTCCCGGCGGTGATCTCGCGTTAGTCCGAGTCAAGCAGACGGTTTTCCAGCGCCAGCATGTATTTCTCCTGATATGCGACGGCAGAGGCCTGGGTTCCTGTCGCGTTTCGCCGACCCGGTCCGACAAAGCCGTTTCTGCAGGCCTCGCGCCAAGCTTCAAACTCGCGGCGCTTGCCAGCTGCAGCCAGGATTGCTGCGACAACGATCTCCCTCATTTCAAGCCGGGATTTTGCCATGGGCTCCGTTGCCGCCCGGCTGAATATGTCGACGTCGCAGTATGGCTGAAAGTCCGGCAAGACCTTTTGCAGCAGGGTATCGACGACGTCTACGAGATGACAACGGATGGCGTCAGCCTCCGGAGGAAAAAAATATACATGATTGGATTTGTGATCATTTACGACCCGTAGCACAGCGATCGGATACAGCTGGGTTCGCGCCTTGCGGATCTCGGGCACGTCGGGACCATCATAGGGCGACGGCGGCCGGAGGTCGCGAAGCATCTCCTCAGGCTTCGGCCAGCGAAACCACGTCGTCCACGTCACGAGCAGCGCGCCGCGTTTTTGGATGTGAAAGCCGAACTCCGCCTCTAGCCTGATCTCGGGGCCACGGCAAAGTTCGATGATGAGGCGGCGTGTCCTTCTGCCTTCCACGACGGTCCCTCTCACCGCGAGGTCCTGCTGTTCGACCGTGCTCACAAGGAACGCCATGAGTTCTTTGACGAGAGACAGCATCTCATCGCTCAAGCTGTGCAGGGATTACCCAGGTTCACGATAGACAAGGTTGATCCGAATTGTCGAGCCGTTGTGCTGCGTAGGGCGGGCAAAGGCGCATGCAAGGTCTTGCCGCATGCGAGCCATCAGATGGCGCCGTGCCCGCCATCTGACGGCACGACGCGACGCGCGACGGTGGGCACGCTGCCGCCTGACGGCGGCCGCTTTGCCCCCCGTACCGCAGCTCATTGATGGCTGCGCCCGCAATGACGTTGGTTGAATTGATCACGGTCTCAGCCAACCGCGTACATCTTGAGAGCGCGCATTCGCCCCACTCGTCTGCTGAAATCCGCCAATCGCTCAGGGCATCTGACGAGGCGGAGCAGGCATCATGCACAACCGGCAATCCCGCGACGAGACCGATTGGGTCAGCGTCGTTGCAATCGTCTCGGTGTTTCTCATCGCGAGCTTCGCGCTACATTTCGGCTGGCAACTTCGATGATGCTCACCCGGCGGCGCCTCATGCCGCCTTCTTCTTCTCCGCGAGCTCAGCCAGCTCCTTCAGGATATCCGTGGTCCCTGCCAGCCGCTCCTCCGGCGTCTCCCAGACCTGCAGGAACACCACCTTCATGTCGGGGCGCACCTTGGCGGCCTGGCCGTGGCGCTTGATGAAGGCCACCAGGCGCTCGGGATAGGCGAAGCTGTTGTCGCGGAAGGCGATGACGGCGCCCTTCGGGCCGGCGTCGACCTTCTCGACATTGGCGCGGCGGCAGTAGTTCTTGATCGCGGCGACCTTGAACAGATAGCGCGTCTCGTCCGGCAGCTTGCCGAAGCGGTCGCGCAGCTCGGCCGCAAAATTCTCGATCTCCTCGTCGGTCTCGAGATCGGCAAGCCTTCGGTACAGCGACAGCCGCACGGAGAGGTCGGAGACGTAGTCTTCGGGGATCAGCACGGGCATGCCGATGGTGATCTGCGGCGACCAGCGGTCGACTGTCGGCTCGGTGATCCCCGCCTTGAGGTTCTCGATCGCCTCCTCCAGCATCGACTGATAGAGCTCGAAGCCGACCTCCCTGATGTGGCCGGACTGTTCGTCGCCCAGCAGATTGCCGGCACCGCGGATGTCGAGGTCGTGGCTGGCGAGCTGGAAGCCGGCCCCCAGCGTCTCCAGCGACTGCAGCACGCCCAGGCGCTTTTCGGCCAGTGGGCTGATCTTGTGCGTCGACGGCAGGGTGAACAGCGCATAAGCGCGCAGCTTGGAGCGGCCGACGCGGCCGCGCAGCTGATAGAGCTGGGCGAGGCCGAACATGTCGGCGCGGTGCACGATCAGCGTGTTGGCGCGGGGAATGTCGAGGCCGGATTCGACGATCGTGGTCGACAGCAGGATGTCGAACTTGCCGTCGTAGAACGCCCCGATGATGTCCTCGATCACGGTCGGCGCCATCTGGCCGTGCGCGACGGCGACCTTCATCTCCGGCACGGTCTTGTCGAGGAACTCCTTGACCTCGGCGAGATCGTCGATACGCGGCACGACGTAGAACGCCTGACCGCCGCGATAGCGTTCACGCAGCAGGGCCTCGCGGATCATCACGGGGTCGTGCGGCGCGACGAAGGTGCGAACGGCGAGCCGATCGACTGGCGGCGAGGCGATGATCGACAACTCGCGCACGCCGGTGAGAGCGAGCTGCAAGGTGCGCGGGATCGGCGTTGCCGACAGGGTCAGCACATGCACCTCGGCGCGCAGCTGCTTCAGCCGCTCCTTGTGGCTGACGCCGAAATGCTGCTCCTCGTCGACGATGACGAGGCCGAGATCGCGGAACTTGATCGCCTTGCCGAGCAGCGCGTGGGTGCCGACGACGATGTCGACCGAGCCGTCGGCGAGGCCCTTCTTGACCTGATTGAGCTCCTTGGTCGAGACGAGGCGCGAGGCCTGCGCGACGTTGACCGGAAAGCCCTTGAAGCGCTCAGCAAACGTCTTTGCATGCTGGCGCGCGAGCAAGGTGGTCGGCACGACGACGGCGACCTGCTTGCCGTCGAGCGCGACGGCAAAGGCGGCGCGTAGCGCCACCTCGGTCTTGCCGAAGCCGACGTCGCCGCAGACCAGCCGGTCCATCGGCCGGCCCGCTTCGAGATCGGCGAGCGTCGCCTGGATCGCAGCGAGCTGATCCTCGGTCTCGTCATAGGGGAAGCGGGCGCAGAACTCGTCATAGAGGCCGGCCTGCACCGGCAGTTTCGGCGCCTCGTGCAGCATGCGCTCGGCGGCGATCTTGATCAGCTCGCCGGCCATCTCGCGGATCCGGTTCTTCAGCTTGGCCTTGCGGGTCTGCCAGCCCGAGCCGCCGAGCTTGTCGAGCTCGACATTCGTCTGATCGGAGCCGTAGCGCGACAACAGCTCGATGTTCTCGACCGGCAGATACAGCTTGGTCTCGCCGGCATAACGCAGCTCGAGACAGTCATGCGGCGCGCCGGCGACCTCCAGCGTCTGCAGGCCCACGAAGCGGCCGATGCCGTGATCGACGTGCACGACGATGTCGCCGATGGCGAGGCTCGTCACCTCCGAGATGAAATTGTCGAGCTTGCGGCTGGCCCGGCGCGGCCGCACCAGGCGGTCGCCGAGAATGTCCTGCTCGGAGATCACCGCGATCTGGTCAGTCTCGAAGCCGGATTCCAGCCCGAGCAGCGCAAGCATGGTCTCGTTGCGCGGCGTCGCCTGCACGACGCGCCAGGTGTTGACGCTGGTGACGTGGATCAGCTTGTGATCCTTCAGCATGCTGGCCATGCGATCGCGCGAGCCTTCGCTCCACAGCGCGATCACCACCTTCTTGCGCACCGATTGCAGCGCCTGCACATGCGCGACCACGGCCTCGAACACGTTGACCGAGGCGTCGTTGCGCTCGGGCGCGAAGTTGCGGCCGGCCCGCGCGCCGATGTCGACGACACCGGCGCCCTCGGGCACGGCGAACGGCGTCACCCGCGCCAGTGGCACGGCGGCGAGCCTCTCAGCCCACTCCGTCGACGTCAGATAGAGACGGTCGACCGTCAGCGGCTTGTAGATCGCGCCGCCGCCGGGATGCTCCATCGCCTCGCGGCGCGCGTCGTAATAGTCGATGATCTGCTTGAAGCGCTCGCGCGCGGCGTCCTCGCCCTGCGGCTCGATCACGATGGGCGTGTTCGGCAGATAGTCGAACAATGTCTCCATCCTGTCGTGGAACAGCGGCAGCCAGTGCTCCATGCCGGGATAGCGGCGGCCTTCGCTGACCGCCTCATACAGCGCGTCGTCACGTTCCGGCGCGCCGAACTCGGCGACATAGCCCATGCGGAAACGGCGGATGGTGTCGGTGACCAGCTGGAATTCCGAGACCGGCACGAGATCGAGCGAACGCATGTCGAGCAGGGTGCGCTGCGTCTCGGCGTCGAAGGTGCGGATCGATTCCAGGCTGTCGCCGAAATAGTCGAACCGGACGGGCTGATCGAGCCCGGCGGGAAACAGATCGAGGATGCCGCCGCGCACGGCATATTCGCCGCTCTCGCGCACGGTGGAGGCCCGGACATAGCCATTGTGCTCCAGCCACGCGACGACGGAATCCATCGGCACGACATGGCCCGGCGCGACTGACAGCGCCTGCCCCGCCATGGTGTCACGCGACGGCACGCGCTGAACGATGGCATTGACCGTGGTCAGCACGATCAGCGGCTTGTCGCTGCCGGCGAGGCGCGACAGCCGGGCGAGCGTGGTCACGCGCTGGGCCAGGATGCCGCCATGCGGCGAGACGCGGTCATAGGGCTGGCAGTCCCAAGCTGGGAACTGCATCACCGGCAGATCCGGCGCGAAGAAATCGAGCGCCCGCGCCAGCTGCTGCATCCGATTGCCGTCGCGGCAGACCACGGCAAGGCTGACCGCCGGCGGCTTCGGCCGGGCGGCGATCGCACGCGCCAGATCGGAGACGACGAGGCCTTCGGCGCCCTCGGCGACATTGGCGAGCGTAAGCGCGCGCCCCGGCGCGAGGTGCTCGGCAGGCGACTTGACCGGGCTCTTCATCAGTCGGCGTCCACCGCGCGGAACGCCTTGATGCGCGCGAACAGTGCCGGCGTCTGCTCCGGCGGCAACGGCCGGGCGCCGGTGATGGCAGCATAGAAATCCGGGTCTGGGACCTCCAGGAGCTGCTCCAGTTCGGCCAGTTCGCTCTCGCTGAGCGTGCCGATCTCGGCGTCCGCAAAGCGCCCGAGGATCAGATCCATCTCACGGGTGCCGCGATGCCAGCAACGGAACAAGAGCCGCTTGCGGCGGTCGTCGAGGCCTTGGCTCGATCGGGTGGTCCCTGTCATCGCGGTATCCCTGCAGTACAACGCCGAAAGCCCGGACTGTGCCGGGCGCGGCTCGATATAGCGGTGCGCGGGGCTTATGTCAGCCCTCCCCGCCGCAGAACCGGCATGCCGGCTTCGCCGGAAACCGGCGAAAAAAGAGGTGGATGTCTCGGAATTCACGGCTATTCCGACCGTCAAACGGCTTTAAGTGTTCGGTCCATGCGCCCAAGCGTCCTCAATCCCCTGTTCGCGCCGGTCACCACCCTGTCGGGAGTCGGGCCGAAGCAGGACAAGCTGCTGCGCTATCTGCTCAGCTGCAGCGAGACGCCGCGCGTCGTCGACCTCTTGCTGCACCTGCCGGCCAGCGTCATCGACCGCCGCAACCGGCCGAAGGTGCGCGACGCCGAGGTCGGAACCGTGGTGACGCTGGAGGTGACGGTCGACCGCCACCGCCCGTCGCGCAACGCCCGCGCGCCCTATCTGGTCTATGCCAGCGACGAGACCGGCGACGTCGTCCTCACCTTCTTCCGTCCCAAGGGCGACTACATCGAGAAGATCCTGCCGGTGGGCGCCAAGCGCTACGTCTCCGGCACGGTGCAGCTGTATGACGGCATTCCGCAGATCGTGCATCCCGACCGCATCCTCGATGAAGCGGGGTTTGCCAAGCTGTCCGGGATCGACCCGGTCTATCCGCTGACCGAAGGCCTCGCCCTGGGCTCCCTGCGGCGCGCGATCGCATTGGCGCTGACGAAGCTGCCCGATTTGCCGGAATGGATCAGCCCCGAGGTGCTCCGGCGCTGCCGCTTCCCGTCGCTGAAGGACGCGCTGCATCGGGTGCATGTTCCGCAGGAGCTGACGGACATCCTGCCCGAAAATCCGTTCTGGTCGCGGCTCGCCTTCGACGAGCTGCTCGCCGGCCAATTGGCGCTGGCGCTGGTGCGGGCGCAATTGCGCCGCCCCGCGGGCAACCGCCATGCCGGGGACGGCCACCTGCGCCGCAGGATCATCGACGCCCTGCCCTATGCGTTGACGAACTCGCAAGGCCTGGCGATGGACGCCATTGCGGCCGATCTCGAAAAGCCGGTGCGCATGCTCAGGCTGCTGCAGGGCGACGTCGGCTCCGGCAAGACGGTCGTGGCGCTGCTCGCGGCGGCCGCCGTGGCCGAAGCCGGCAAGCAGGCCGCGCTGATGGCGCCGACCGAGATTTTGGCGCGCCAGCACGCCAAGACCATCACGCCGCTGGCCGAGCGCGCCGGCATGACCATCGCCATTCTCACGGGACGCGAGAAGGGCAAGGAACGCCGCGACATCCTCGCCCGGCTCGAAGCCCGCGAGATCGACCTGCTGATCGGCACGCACGCGCTGATCCAGGACGACGTCGTCTTCACGTCGCTGGCGCTTGCCATCGTCGACGAGCAGCACCGCTTCGGCGTGCGCGAACGGCTGGCGCTGACGTCGAAAGGCGAGGCCGTCGACGTGCTGGTGCTGTCGGCAACGCCGATCCCGCGGACGCTGGTGCTGACCTATTTCGGCGACATGGACATTTCCGAGCTGCGCGAGAAGCCTGCCGGCCGCCAGCCGATCGACACCCGCGCCGTCGCCGACACTCGCCGCACAGAGGTCATCGACGCCGTCGGCCGCGCGCTCGACGCCGGCAAGCTGGTGTACTGGATCTGCCCGCTGGTCGAGGAATCCGAGGCCGAGGGCATTGATCATCTGACCAACGCCACCGACCGCTACGAGAGCCTGCGCGAGCGCTTCGGCGAGCGCGTCGGCCTGGTCCACGGCAAGATGAAAGGCAGCGAGAAGGACGAGGTCATGAACCGCTTCGCGGCGCATGAGCTGCGGCTGCTCGTGGCCACGACGGTCGTCGAGGTCGGCGTCGACGTGCCCGCGGCGAGCATCATGGTGATCGAGAACGCCGAGCGCTTCGGCCTGGCCCAGCTGCACCAGCTGCGCGGCCGCATCGGCCGCGGCGCGGAGGCCTCGACCTGCATCCTGCTCTATCACGAGCCGCTGGGGCCGATGTCGAAGGCGCGGCTCGCCGTCATCCGCGAGACCACCGACGGCTTCCGCATCGCCGAGGAGGACCTCAAGCTGCGCGGCGAAGGCGACGTGCTCGGCATCCGCCAGAGCGGCCTGCCCGGCTATCGGATCGCCCGCCCCGAGGTGCATGCCCAGTTGATCACCCAGGCCCGCGACGAGGCGCTGCGCATCCTGAAAGAAGATCCCAAGCTGAAGGGCCCGCGCAGCGACGCGCTGCGCTGCCTGCTGTATCTCTACGAACGCGACGAGGCGATCCCGCTGCTGACGGCGGGATGATTAGGGCGTGGACTCATAAGCCTTGGCCCAGAGGCGGGTTGAGCCGAGTGCGACTGCCGCGAGAAAGT
>NZ_JABFDM010000058.1 GCF_013178945.1 Bradyrhizobium aeschynomenes | reverse complement strand
GCGATTCGTAGGTTACGTCTACGTAAAAACGTTACAGTTAAATATAACTGCAAATAACAAAAATTCTTACGCATTAGCTGCTTAATTTAGCGCATGCGTTGCTCTTGACCAGTTTACTCGTGACTGGTTTTCGAGTATCAACTTTAGCGAGTTACGTTTAACTACCTCACCTGAATAGTTAAAAAGAGTCTTAACAGGTTAGCTGGTTCATACTAGCCCTGTTATATGGCGTTTTGAACTAGTGAAGTTTAAGTAATATAACTATGATCGTAGAGGTTAATGACGAGATGCGTTTGGACAG
>NZ_JABFDM010000057.1 GCF_013178945.1 Bradyrhizobium aeschynomenes | reverse complement strand
GCGCCGGAGACCTGGATGTTGAGCCGCTCTTCGACGATGTCGATGATCTCGTCGACGACGAGGCCCATCGCGCGGGTTTCGTCGGCGAACACCAGGATCGGCTGCGATCCCGTGGTCTGCACCGACACGCCTTCCATCTGCACCAGCGGCATCAGCTGATCGCGGTACTGCACCATGTAGCGGCCATTGGAGATCTCGATCTTGTCGGCCGCGATCTCCTCGAGACGCGTGACCAGCGCCAGCGGCACCGCCTTGGGCTGCGCCGTGCCGGCGCGGAACACCAGCAGCGACGTGAGCTGCTC
>NZ_JABFDM010000056.1 GCF_013178945.1 Bradyrhizobium aeschynomenes | reverse complement strand
CGTCCCTCCATCGTTCAAACATGATTAACTAGTACAGGAATATCAACCTGTTATCCATCGCCTACGCCTTACGGCCTCGGCTTAGGTCCCGACTAACCCTGGGAGGACGAGCCTTCCCCAGGAAACCTTAGTCATTCGGTGGATCAGATTCTCACTGATCTTTCGCTACTCATACCGGCATTCTCACTTCTAAGCGCTCCACAAGTCCTTGCGATCTTGCTTCGTTGCCCTTAGAACGCTCTCCTATCACTCGACCTTACGGTCGAATCCACAATTTCGGTAACATGCTTAGCCCCGGTAAAT
>NZ_JABFDM010000055.1 GCF_013178945.1 Bradyrhizobium aeschynomenes | reverse complement strand
CAGCTCGGCCCAGATCGTTGCGAGCGCGGCCTCGGTCGGATTGCGCGGCGCGACGCGTTGCGCATCCGCAGGGTGCGCATCCGGTTGCGGCAGCGCCTTGCGATCGATCTTGCCGTTGGGCGTCAGCGGCAGTTGCGGCAGCACCATGACCCGTGACGGCACCATGTAGTCCGGCAGCACCGCGCCGAGCGCCGCACGCAGGCCCGCGCCGTCGAGCGCATCATCGCCGCTGACATAGCCGACCAGTTGCCGGCTGCCGCCGAGCTCCTGCGCCACCACGACGCTGTCGCGCACGCCGGGCTCG
>NZ_JABFDM010000054.1 GCF_013178945.1 Bradyrhizobium aeschynomenes | reverse complement strand
CGTCGCCCGGCCAACATAGCCTTCTCCGTCCCCCCTTCGCAGTAACACCAAGTACAGGAATATTAACCTGTTTCCCATCGACTACGCCTTTCGGCCTCGCCTTAGGGGTCGACTCACCCTGCCCCGATTAACGTTGGACAGGAACCCTTGGTCTTCCGGCGAGCGGGCTTTTCACCCGCTTTATCGTTACTTATGTCAGCATTCGCACTTCTGATACCTCCAGCAACCCTCACAGGCCACCTTCACAGGCTTACAGAACGCTCCCCTACCCAACAACACATAGTGTCGCTGCCGCAGCTTCGGT
>NZ_JABFDM010000053.1 GCF_013178945.1 Bradyrhizobium aeschynomenes | reverse complement strand
CGTCCATGTGAGCGTAGTGACGATTTTCAGTTTCGTATTCTACGTGGGCGGTGTTAATAGTGATACCACGTTCCTTTTCTTCAGGTGCAGCATCGATTTGTGAGTAATCTTCAGCCTTAGCTAATCCCTTTTCAGCTAAAACAGTAGTAATAGCCGCAGTTAAAGTGGTCTTACCGTGGTCAACGTGACCGATAGTACCAATGTTTACGTGTGGCTTAGTTCTAACGTAATGTTCTTTTTCTGCCATTAAAATGACCCTCCTGTAAATTTGCAAGAAGTCCGTTGAGATAAGTTAACGGATAATT
>NZ_JABFDM010000052.1 GCF_013178945.1 Bradyrhizobium aeschynomenes | reverse complement strand
GCCTTTCACATTTTACTCAAAAACAATTAATGATGTCTATGACGCGTTAAATAACTTACACATGCTGCTGAGCCTTTGATAACGCCCATACTCCCACCGAAAAGAGCACCACCCAATGCACCAACTGCCTGACCAACTGCAGTTCCAGTAGCTGCACCGCTAACTGCACCCCAAGCCGTTGATCTACCAATTTGACTAGCACAATGTGCTACTTTAGGATTTCCTCCACCAATTACATAACTCAATTTTTCTTCATTTAATACCATTAACTTTTCCATTTTAGTTACCTCCTAAATAACTACTTTTTGAGATTTT
>NZ_JABFDM010000051.1 GCF_013178945.1 Bradyrhizobium aeschynomenes | reverse complement strand
CTGGATTCGACTGGTATAGGTTGCGCCCCAACTGCACTCCGTAGCGGCATCTACGTTAAAAGGTCCAGTTTAATTATAACTGCAAAAAATAATAACAATTCTTACGCTTTAGCTGCTTAATAGGCGCTTAACGTAGATCCTCCTAGGCTTGTCCGTGGTCTAGATCTGGGTCCTAAATTTAACGGACTTACGCTAACGACTCCCACCTGAAGTACGTTAGAAGAGAAAAATCAGGTTAGCTGTTCATGTGGGCCCTGACAGGCGGCAAGTTGGGCAGTGAAACCTTAAGTAGTCTGAATATGAGTGTAGACGTTGG
>NZ_JABFDM010000050.1 GCF_013178945.1 Bradyrhizobium aeschynomenes | reverse complement strand
GATTCAGGCGCGTCGTCACTCTACTCGTGTACATAATCCGGCAGTAGAAAAGCGTCTGGCGGCGATCACCGCTCAGGACAGTCAGCGTGCGAATGTCTATGAAGTGCGTGCTGAAGCCCAGCGTGCGCGTTTTAAACTGCCCGCGTGGCCGACCACCACGATTGGTTCCTTCCCGCAAACCACGGAGATTCGTACCCTGCGTCTGGATTTCAAAAAGGGTAATCTCGACGCCAACAACTACCGCACAGGCATTGCGGAACATATCAAGCAGGCCATTGTTGAGCAGGAACGTTTGGGACTGGATGTGCTGGTACATGG
>NZ_JABFDM010000005.1 GCF_013178945.1 Bradyrhizobium aeschynomenes | reverse complement strand
CCCGAGACCCGCAAGGACTCCGCCGTCCACGTTTCTCTTTCTTCATCTTCACTTGTCAAACAGCCCGCACTTGTTAGTTCGCGAACTAAGTCGCTCCGAACTAATTAGCGCACCTTCTTCGGTCTCTTTCGCCGTCGAAGTCTCCGTTGCCGGGGCGCTTCAAATAGCTGATTTTCCGAGACCGTCAAGAGCTTTTCTGAAGAAAAACTCAAGAGCCAGTCGGAAGAAGAAACATCAAGGAAAACAACGTCGGTCCCGAAAGTCGGGGGCCTCAGTCATCAGTGATGTCCGGCTGGCGTGGTGGTGAGATAGTGCGATGCCGCAGCCCGCGCAAGAACTTTTTGCGACGGCTGTGAAGAAATGTGGACAGCGCGGTCGCACGCCGCTCTGCGCGCTGTCACACGCGGTTTCCGTTCCATTTTGGAACGGAACGCGCGCGCAAGCTCAGAAATTGCTCGCCTTCGATTGCACCAGCGCACGATAGGAGTGCGGCATGCGCATGCAGACGAGATCTTTGCGCCGGACGACGTTGGTCGGATAGACGCTGTCGAGATTGCTGGTGTCGATCTCGAGCGTCGCGATCCCTTCCCCGCCTGCGACGATCGCCTCGCGGCGCGGAAACGCAAATGTATCCGGACCGAACACGCCGCTGAGCCCGCGATACGCGTTCGCGGCGTCGCACACATTCGCGAATGCGAAGTAGGCGTTGTTCTCGCCACCGCGAACCCGGAAGTGATGCCAGTGATGCGGATCGGCCCCGGTCGGGATCGGCGCCGGCTGCCCCACCTCGGTCCCCACATGCGCCGCACTGAAGGTGCCCTTCACTGCCGAAGGACACACGATCAGATCGCAGCCGCGCAATGCAAGCACCCGGCCTGCTTCCGGAAACGCCGCGTCATGGCCGATCAGGATGCCGATCCGCCCCATTGGCGTATCGACCACCGTCCATTGATCTCCCGCCGTGGCCCAGCTGCGCTCGGCCGTGGTCAGGTGCGTCTTGCGGTAGGTGCTGATTTTACCGTCGGGGGTCACCAGGACGGCTGAATTATAGATGGTGTTCCCGTCTCGTTCTGCAAGGCCGCAGACCAGCGTGAGCCCCTGCTCCGCCGCGATCTGGGTCAGCGCCCCCGTGATGCGGCCGGGGACCCGCTCCGCCGCTTCGGCCGGGTTGGTCAGCCCCGTTGCCGCCAGTTCCGGGAACACCAGGAGCTCGGAGCCCTCCCCCTTCGCCACAGCCGCGAGCTCGGCAATGCGGGCGAGATTGGCGGCGACGTCAGAGGTCGGTGCGAACTGCGCGACGCTGACGCGCGAGCGTTTGCCCACCGGCCACGGCTGACGGCCGTAGAGGCCGAAGAAGTCGCGCGGGTTCCAGCTGTAGGTATTGGTGAGCAGCTCCGGGTACAGTTCCGGCCGGCGCTGCGCGAACACCGGCTCGCCGAGTACGCGGCGTGCCCGGGCCCATGCGAGATCGATCTCGGCAAAGGCGACACCATCGCCCTTGTCGATCACAGCCGGCAGGCTGCCATCGGGCGCTATGACGCAGCTGCCGCCGGAGAATTGCACCGTGCGCTCCAGTCCCCAGCGGTTGCTCTCGATGACGTAGCAGGAGTTCTCGAAGGCGCGGCTGATCCAGTACGGCGCCGGCGTCCGCTCGGCGAGCCAGTTCGAGATGTGGCAGATGATGTCGGCGCCGCCGAGCGCCATCAGCCGCGCCGTCTCGACGAAATGGATGTCCATGCAGATCAAGAGCGCGATGCGGCCGATCGGCGTCTCGAACACCTGGTTGTGCAGGTCGCCGGCCGCCGCCCATTTCGGCTCGGAGATGTAGGGGTGCGTCTTGCGGTGCCGGCCGATCACGCCGTCGGGGCCGATCAGCACCGCGCTGTTGTAGTAGATGTCGTCGTCATCGACCTCGGGCATGCCGATGACGATGTAACAATCATGCCGCCTGGTCAGCGCCGCGAAGCGGTGCGTGGTCGAGCCCGGCACTTTCTCGACGTAGGGCGCCACCTCTGCGCGGTCGTACCAGCAATAACCGGTCGTGCCCATCTCCGGCGTGACGATCAGCTTCGCGCCCGACGACGCCGCCTGCTCGCAGAGTGCAAGCAGGCTTTCGATATTGCGCTCCTTCTCGGCGAGAACAGGCTCGAACTGGACGGTCGCGACCTTGACTTCCAACGTCATCGTCTGCGGCCTCAGACCAGGAAATGCTTCTTGATGGAGGCGCCGAGCGTGTATTTCGGATCGACCATGTTGCCGAGCCGGACGCGGCCGGCCTGCGTCAGCAGCATGTAGGCGTCGATCTCCTCGAAACCGTAGTCGGCCGCCATCCAGCGGCACAGCTCCCGATAGGCGATGCGTGCCGCGTCCTCCATCGGCCTGGCAGAGCCGATGGTCATGATGAAGTCCTTCGTCTCCAGCCGCGGCCAGGCGATGTGCCAGCCCTTGATCAGGTCGACCTGCACGGTCGTGACCGTCGGATGCTCGATCGCGACGCCGCACAGTTCGCCGTCGCCCTGCGCAGCGTGGCAGTCGCCGAGATAGAGCAGCGCCCCCTTGGTATTCACCGGCAGATAGATGATCGCGCCGGTGCCGACATCCGGCAGGTCCATGTTGCCGCCGTAGTAGTCGGGCACGAGCGAGGAGATCGCCTCGATTTCCGGCGAGGTGCCGATGGTGCCGATGAACGGCTCATAGGGCAGCGTGATCTTGTCGTTCCACACCGTGCCCTTCTCCGCTGTGATCTCCAGCTTCTTGACCCGCTCGGGCAGCGCCGGATTCAGCAGCGCCGTATTCCCGGTTCCGACCAGCCCTCCGAACTCCGGCATGATCACGGTGGTGCCGCGCGGCTGCGGCCCGCGCGGGACGATGCTCTCGATGTACACCGCGAGCGTATCGCCCTTCTCGGCGCCGTTGACGTAGATCGGTCCGTTCTGCGGGTTGAGGAACGGGAAGTTCAGGATCTTCGACGGGCTGTCGGTCTCATGCTTGATCGCACCCTCGAACGCGTCATGCGTTTCGGCCGAGACGACGGCGCCGGGGTCGATGATCAGCACCGGATCGACATAGGGGCCGTAGACGTAGTGATACTTGCCCTGGTCCTGTTCGGTGATGAGATGGTGCGCGCCGCGCACGCCCTTGGCCACGCCCTTGCGGGCCATGATCGATTCCGACTGCCAGGCCATGCTCGTTCTCCTTGTGCTCGTTTCAAGTTTCTTCAGACTGCGAGGTGGCGGCGCATCTCGGCGGCGTCGTCGAGCGCCTCGCGCGCGATAGCAGCGGTGATGCGGCCCTTGTCCATGACATAGGCGCGCTGCGCCATGGCGCGGATCATGTCGAGATTCTGCTCGACGAGGATGATGGTGACCCCGGTCCGGCGGTTGAGCTCGACCATGTTGCGGGCGATGTCCTGGACGATGTTCGGCTGGATGCCCTCCGAGGGCTCGTCGAGCAGGATCAGATTGGGATCCGCGATCAGCACGCGGCCGATCGCGAGCTGCTGCTGCTGGCCGCCGGACATCGTGCCGGCGCGCTGACTCCAGCGCTCCTGCAGGATGGGAAACGCGCCGATGACGCGCTGCTTCCCCTCTTCCGGAATGCCGCCGCCCTTGATCGCCGCGCCCACCGCGATGTTCTCGCCGACCGTCAGCCGCGGAAACACGTCGCGGCCCTGCGGCACATAGCCCATGCCGAGCCGCGCCCGCTTGTGCGCCGGCAGATGCTCGACGGCCTCGCCGCGATAGACGATCGAGCCGGACATAGCTGGCACAAGTCCGATCAGACTCTTCATCAGGGTCGACTTGCCGACGCCGTTGCGGCCGATCACCGCGACGATTTCGCCTTCGCGGACCTCGATCTCCAGCCCCTGCAGCACCGGCTTGCCGCCATAGCCGGCGCGAAGCCCGACGGTGGTGAGGATGACTTCCTTACGCATGCGCCTGCCCCAGATAGATCGCCGCGACGCGCTCGTCGGCCACGATCTCGTCGATCGAGCCCTGCGCGAACACCTGGCCGAGATGCAGCACGGTGACGCGCTGCGCGACCTGGCGCACGAAGGCCATGTCGTGCTCGATGGCGAGCACGGTCATGCCGGCCGCGTTCAGCCGCCGCACCATCTCGCCGGTCATGTGCGTCTCCTCCGGCGACATGCCGGCGGTCGGCTCGTCGAGCAGCAGGAGCCGCGGCTTCAGCGCGATTGCCATGCCGATCTCCAGCCACTGCTTCTGGCCGTGGCTGAGATTGCCGGCGAGCTGCGCCTGCTCGGCTTCAAGGTTCAGAAAGGCGAGCAGCCGCTCGATCTCCTGGTCGAGCGCGGCCCCGTGCAGCCGGCTTTGCAGCGCGATTTCCAGGTTCTGCCGCACCGACAGACCCTTGAACACGCCGGGCACCTGAAACTTGACCGACAGCCCGCGGCGGATGCGCGCGAAGGATTTCAGCGTCGTGATGTCCTCGCCGGCAAAATAGATCTGGCCGCTGCCGGGATGATGCTCGCCGAGGATCAGCCGGAACAAGGTGCTCTTGCCGGCACCGTTCGGCCCGATCAGGCAGTGGATCTCGCCCTGCTCCAGCACGAGATTGACGGAATTCGTCACGTGCAGACCGCCGAAATGCTTGTTGACGTCGCGCAATTGCAGCAGCGCCATCACGCCGCCTCCGATTTGCGCCGCGTGACGAGCTTCGTGATCCAGTTGATCACGCCGAGCACGAGGCCGTTCGGCGCGATCAGCACGGTCAGCACCAGCAGCACGCCCATGAACACCAGCGCATATTGGCTGCCGTAGATCGTCAGCGCCTGGAAGCCGGAGAGCACCGCCAAGGTACCGATGATGGTGGCCGTCAGATCGCTGCGGCCGCCGACGGCGACCCAGATCAGCGGCAGCGACGCCGCCGTCATGCCCATGCTGGACGGCGTGATGTACTGGCCCCACACCGTGTAGAGCACGCCGGAGAGGCCGGCGAGCGCAGCGCCAATCACGAATGTGATGAGCTGATATTTGCGGATGTCGTAGCCCAGCATCTCCGCACGCTCGGGGTTCTCCCGGATGGCGACGATGACGTTGCCGAAGGCGGAGTTCATCAGGATGCGCAAGCCGAGATAGACCAGCACGAGCATCGCGAGCACGACATAGTAGAGCCCGACATCGGCGAACAGCACGATCGGGCCGCCGAACCAGGGAATGGTCAGCGGCGGCATCGCGCTCATGCCGTTGAACCCGTTCAGCCGGGCCGCACCGATGCGCCATTCGGGTCCGGCCGTCTGCGCCATGAAGCGCTCGAGCATCAGGGTCACCGCAAGCGTGACGATGCCGAGGAACACGCCGGCGATGCGGCCGAAGAACATGAAGTAGCCGAGCAGCGCTGCCACCAGCGCCGCCATGCCGACCGCGAGCAGCAGCGCGATCCAGGTGAAGCCGTAAGCCGCGCCGAAATTGATGGTGAGAATGCCGTAGCCATAGCCGGCGATGCCGAAGAACGCGGTCTGGCCGAACGACAGCGAGCCGCCATAGCCCCAGATCAGGCTGAGGCTGAGCGCGATGAACACCCAGACGAAGAAGTAGACGGTGTTGCCCACGGTGTAGCCGTCGCTGAACAGCGGATAGGCCAGCGCGCCGGCCAGCACGAGTGCGAACAACGCCCAGAACGCTGGGCCGCGGCCGAGCGTCTGCGGTCCTTCGAGCCGGCGGAACAGGGATAGAAATCCAGCCATGGCGCCGCTCCTCAGGTCCGCTCGCGCAGCACGAAGCCGGAGATGCCCTTCGGCAGAACCCGGACGACGATGATGACGGCAATCAGGAGCCCGATCTGGCCGAACAACTGTCCCTGCCAGGAGGTCATCCCGGATTTCACGATGGCAAGGAGGCCGCCGGCCGGCGCGGTGCCGAGGAACACATCGGCGCCGCCGATCACCACGGTGACGAACGCCTCCATGATGAAGGTCGCGCCCATCGTGGGCACCAAGGTCATGGTCGGCGCATAGAGCCCGCCGGCAAGGCCTGCGAGCCCCGCGCCGCAGGCGAAGGTGAGACTGTAGATCAGCCTTGTGTCGACGCCGAGCGCGGCCGCCATGTGCGGCACCTGGATGGTGGCGCGCGCGAGCACGCCGAACCGGGTCCAGTTGAACAGCGCGTACAGCGCAGCCAGCACGGCGAGCGCGGCCACGAACAGCACGATGCGGTAGATCGAATAGGAATAGGCGCCGACCTGAAAACTGCCGAACGGCGTGCCGACGCCGGCCATGGTCGAGCCGACCAGGATCAAGGTGCCTTGCGTCGCGATCAGGCTGAGGCCCCAGGTGGCGACGATGGTGTCGAGCGGCCGCTCGTAGAGATGGCGGATCACCAGCAGTTCGACGAGCACGCCGACGAAGGCTGAGGCGAGCGTGCCGCAGAGAATGCCGAGCGGCAGCGGCAGGCCGGCGTGCACCGTCGCCGCCGTGACATAGGCGCCGCACATGATGAACTCGCCATGGGCGAGATTGATCACGCCCATCATGCCGAAGATCACCGCAAGCCCGCAGGCCGACAGCACCAGGAAGGCGAATGCGTCACCGAACTGGTAGAGCGCAGAGAATGCCAGGGTTGCGATATCCATGTCTTCGATCGATGTGGGGTTCGAATGGGCGAGGTGATGAGACAGCGGGCCGCTCCGGCGTGAGGGGACGCCGGAGCGGCCGCGTCCGCCGATCAGGGCTTCGGCGGCGGATTCGACGGCGTGTATTGCGCCATCGGATCCTTCTTGGTCAGGTCGCAGCCGGCCTCACCCAACCAATACGGCTTGATGTCCTCCCAGACCTTCGGGAAGGAGATCGAGTGGTCGGCGCCGACCTTGGCGAGATAGATGGTGTGCGACATGTGCTGGCTCTTGGGGTCGATGCAGACCTTGCCTTCCGGCGCATCCATGCAGACATCGCCCATCGCGATCACCTTGCGGATCTCGTCGCGGTTGGTCGACTTCGCCCGCTCCACCATCTGCTTGTAGAGATAGAGCGCGAGGTAGGAGTTCTCGGCCTCCTGGTTCACATAGGGCTCGTTGGGGAACTTGGCCTTGAACTTGGCCAGGAACGCCTTGCTCTTCGGGGTATCGATTTCCTCGATGTAGTTGGTGGTGACGTACATGTCCTTGAGGCTCGGCGGCTTGAAGCGCTTGTGCTCATAGCCCTGGCCGACGTTGACGGACGATGCCATCGGCAGATTGACGTTGGCGGACGCCGCCTGCTCGTAATAGGACGCCTGGGCGGTGCCGACCAGCAGGGTCACCACGAAGTCGGGCTTGGCCTTCTGGATGTTCTGGATGCTCTGCGAGAACTGCGACACGCCGAGCGGGATGAACTCCTCCCCAGCCATCTCGCCGCCGTTCTCCTTGACGATCTTGCGCACCCATTCGGCCGAGATCTGGCCGAAATTGTAGTCGGCGGCGAGCGTGTAGACCTTCTTGCCGTAGGTCTGCATCATGTAGGGGATCAAGGTCGAGAACTGCTGCTCCGGCACCGCGCCGGTCACCACCATGTGGCCGTCGCAGACGCCGCCTTCATACTGGTTGTTGTAGAAGGCGAAGCCGTTGAACTGGTCGACGATCGGCCGGTAAGCCTCGCGCGAGGCCGAGGAGAAGCCGGCGAACACGACGTCGACCTTGTCCCGCTGCAGCACGCGGCGCATGAACTCCTGATAGCGGGTGTTGTCCGACTGGGTGTCGTAGGTCACGAGCTCCAGCGGACGGCCCATGATGCCGCCGGCCTTGTTGATCTCCTCGGCCGCCAACTGGATGGCGTGCACCTTGCCGATCGTGGCGGCGGCGAAGTCGCCGGACTGATCTTCCAGCACGCCGAGCTTGATCGGGTTTTCCGCAGCAAATGCGCCTGACGCGAAGACAAGCGTCCCCGTGAGGGCTGCGGCACGCAGCCCCCGCATTCCAGATCTGGTCATGTGATGCTCCTACATCGCTTGCTTGTTGCCGCCTCGCAGCGTGACGCTGCTCGTGCGGTCCGGCGTATCGGGCGGCATCGCCCGTCTCTTCAGGAACTCCTCGCAATAGAGCTCCAGACTTTGCCGCGCCCGCATGCTGTCGCGGCGAAGCGCGGAATAGGCATCGTCGTCGTTGAGACCGGCCTCCTGCATCAGGGACACGACCGCGCGGATCACGGCCCTCCGGCCGCGCCTGCGGCTTTCCAGATCCTGCAGCTTCTCGTACATGTCGGTGCGCAGCAGGAACTGGTTGATGCCGAGGAACAGTGCGGTGTAGACGGCGCCGCCGTGCACCGGCTTGCGCAGGAACGAGGTCGCGCCGAGATTGACCAGCGCCTTGAGCCGGCTCGGCGCCTCGACGCCGACGAGGCCGATCACCGGCACCGGCGGCAGCTTCGAGGCCGGATTGACTTCCAGCGCGAGCGCGCCTTCGAGGTCGCCGTCGATGAAGAGGATGTCGCGCTCGGGCTGCAAGGCGCTGACGTCGAGCTGCGCGCGGCCGTCGATGATCTCGGGGTAGTCGCAGGCGACGCCGAGCTTGGCGAGCGTCGTCTCCAGGGTCGTCTCCCACCCTGCCCGCCGGGTGATCACCAGCGCGCGGCCACCCTTGAAGTTCTGCAGCAATCGGAAGGTCATGACTTCACCATTCGGAGCAGCGGTGGACGCATGGATGTCGCAAAGCGCGGCGACGACTGCACGAGGTACGGATCGGGCGCGATCGGCTGCCGCGCTTCCAGCAGCAGCTCGAACTGGCCGTCGGTCGAGGAGCGGCCGATCCGCGGCGTCAGCCAGGCGTGATAGGTCTGCGGATCGATCCGCACCTCGCCTTGTGGCGCGAGCAGACGCTGGTTGGCGACGGCGCAGCGCACCAGCCGCGACTCGTCACTGCCGGCCTGCGCCAAGGTGGCGGCGAGCAGCTTGACGGCGATGTAGGAGGCTTCGGCATCCGCGGAGACCACCGGGCCATCGGGGAATGCGGCCGTATAAGACTGCAGGAAGGCCGAGTTCTCCGGCGAGCTCAGCGACGAGAAGTACACGCTCGACGACAGGTGTCCATCGACGGCCTCTTCGCCGATTTCCTTCAGCTCCGGCTCGGACAGCGTGCAGCTCGCGACTGGAATCTCCTTCGCCTGGTCGATGCCTTGGGCGCGGCAGGCGGCACGGAAGGCCCGGAAGAAGGCGTAGGCGCTGGTGCCGATCAGGTTGTTGAACACGACGTCCGGCCGCTGATCGAGAATCGCCGCGATCACCTGGTCGAACTCGGTATCTCCCACGGTCAGATAGCGCTCGGCCAGCACCGTGCCGCCGCGCGCGCTGAGCGCCTCGCGGAAGATGCGGTTGTTCTCCCAGGCCCAGATGTAGTTCGAGCCGACGCAGAAGGCGCGCGCGCCCACGCGCGAGGCCAGATAGTCGACCAGCGGCAGCACATGCTGGTTCGGCGCCGCACCGGTGTAGATGACGTTGTCCGAGCTCTCGAAGCCTTCGTAATGCGACGGATACCAGAGCAGCCCGTCGAACTTCTCGAAGCAGGGAATCACCTCCTTGCGGCTCGACGAGGTGTAGCAGCCGACGACCTGGCGGATGCCGGAGCTCAGGAGCTCGCGCGCCAGCGCGCGGTACTGCGCGAGATCGCCGGACGGGTTGACCACGACCGGCTCCAGCGTGATCGGCCCATCCGCGGCGTTGACCTCTGCGAGCGCGAGCTGCGCTCCGTTCAGCATCGAGCGCGCGACGACGCTGTACGAGCCCGTCGTCGAGAACATCACCCCGATGCGAAACGTCGTCCGTGTCATCCCGCGTCCCAAAACAAAAAAGCGCCCGTCGGCTGTCAAGCCGAGGGCGCCCTCGCCACCAACCAAACACGCTTCGATCAGCGCGGCGTTGGAAATGGTTTGATCGTGCTCGCGTCCAATGGGCTGCTGTGCCCAACGCGTGGACATTACGGTCGCTTAGGACATCCATCCTGTCAAGCGCGTTGTTGCAGCGATGGCTGCATCAATTCGTGCCCGCTTGCAGTAAAAAGATGCAGCTGCGACGATGTTGCCTGTGACATCCGGCGTCGCCCTGCGCGGCCGGTCGTCGCGGGTCAGCGCGATCGCCTCGGAGTGCTGCGTGCTGGGGCGGTCAGGAAGCGGTCGAGCTCGACGATCGCTTCGGCCTCGCGGGCGCGGCGCAGCTGCCTGGCCTGCTCGATTCCGGGCGGCAGCCGTTTCGCCATATCGCGCGCCTCGCGCGCCGTCTGTTGCAACCGCTCGGCCAACGTCATCGTCTGCTTGACGCGCCGGCGCCGTTTCTTCTGAACTTCTACTTCCATGCGAGATCGGATCCGGTTTCGTCGATACGCATCACAACCTTAAATGAGGTCATGAACCGCGCATCAACATAAGTGAATCGGCGTCGAACCACGCCGTCAGCGCTCGCAGGGCGCGAGCGGATGGCGGCGCCGGGACAGTTGATGCTAGTCGCTGCGATGGCTCCATCACGTATCATTTGATATTCATCTCGGAGGTTTAACAGCCGCCGCTTCAGGAACCAATCAACAGGGTGTCCGGTTCAATCCAAGCCACGAAAGGGGGTCCCATGAAGAACAAGCAATTTGCCGCGCTGCCCTTTCGTATCGAGGCCACACAGCTCAGCATTCTGCTCATCACCACGCGGCGCAAGCAGCGATGGTCGGTGCCCAAGGGCTCGCCGATGCTGCGCAAGGGCCCGCATCGCGTCGCTGCCATCGAGGCCTATGAGGAGGCCGGCCTGCGCGGCAAGATCGGCCGCCAGTCGCTCGGCCAATTCAAGCACGCCAAGCGCAAGGGCAAGCGCAAGATCCTCTGCGACGTCGAGCTGTATCCGCTCAAGGTCAAGAAGCAGCATGGACGCTATCCCGAGCGCGGCCAACGCGAGCTGGTCTGGCTGCCCGCCGCGGAAGCCGCACGTCGCGTGCACCGGGCCAAGCTGCGCCGCCTGATCGAGAGCTTCGCCAGCCGGTACGCCAAGCGGCGCTGAGCGCAGCGATGCTGCGTGGAAGCAGGCGATCGTCCTGCCATCCCACTCCTTCCACGGCTCACGCGCGAGATTGGGCCGTACCAGAACGGTCTCGTCCCCAGATACGCCAGCATGTCGTTGCGGCATCGCAGCGGCTGATAGTCGCCTGTCGCGCCGCATGTGACCATGCGACACACCATCGATCCCCCGCATCGTCTGAAGGGTGCAAAGACGCCGGAGCGGCGGCGCCGCTCAGCGCTGCGCGAACTTGATGGTCGACACCGGCCACCGCCCGTCATGGCCGCTGATCGTGATACGCAGGCCATGCAGTTCGTCGAGATAGACCTGCTCCACGGTTCCCGCCTTGCCGTCGCTCAACGCCACGCACTTCCCGATCAGCTCCGTCTGGGCGTGCTCGAACTCGTACAAGATGGTGAAGGCTCGCGTCTTGACGGCAACCATGAGGGAACGATGTGTGGCTGATGGGAGCCGCTACGCTGCGGAGGCAGGCCGGCGCTGGCCGGTAGATCGGCACGTCCTCATCCCGGGTCAACCGCCCATCAAGCGATCGTGCACGCCGCACCAACGACGCACACGAGCCGTTCAACGACACTCGAAATTCGCCGCATCCTCCAGACTGCCGCTGCCCTTGTAGGTGGAAACCTTCGGGAACGCACAGAGATCGCGCGTGCGGCCCGGCCACGGCACATCGGGGGCGCGCCGCGCCGTGGCGCGGATCGTCGCCGGAGCGGCCGCCCTGCCCTCCACCCAATTATCCAGCGCGATCAGGAGATCGAACTGGTCGGTCGCAGGTCCGCCACCGCAATGGTTCATGCCGGGAACCAGGAACAGCCGCGCGAAGCCGTCCGCGTCAGTGTATTTCTTCTTCAGCTGCTCGACATAGTCGACCGTATCCAGCGCGGAGAAGATCGGGTCGGCAACGCCGTGATAGAACAGCATCTTGCCGCCCTTGCCTTTGAACGTATCGAGGTCAGTGGAGGTCGCGGCTTCATATTCCATGCCGGCGTCGAAGCCGCCGGCGCCCTTCATGACCTTGGGCGCGTCGCGGTCGATGTCGAAATTGCGCACCCAGGCGACGAGATCAGCCGGCGTCTCCGGCGGGCTCATGAAATCATAGGGCACGCCACCGGCGATCAGCGTGAGATTGCGCGCATTCGGCGGGCTGGCCTTGGGCGTGCCGAGCTTCCAGGCTCGCCAGCCCGGCGCGGCGAGGCCGGGGTCGTAGGGCCAGCGGGAATAGATCAGCCCGCCCATCGCGTTGCGGCTGCCGTCGAACATCAGCTTGACGGCTTTCAGCTTGGGAGCGGGCAGGCATTGCGCGCTCTCGCCGTCCTTGCAGGCGAGCACGGCCGCGTCGAAGCGGCAGGCCATAACGTCCTGCACCATGCCGTCCTTGGCGCCATCGGTGCCGTCGCACGCCGCGGTCACACCGTCGGCGACCAGCTTCAGATCGTCATCCGTCAGCGCGCTGCCGACATCGGCCTTGCCGTCGGGGCCGGGCGGCGCGATCGCGAGCAGCGCCTGCTCCTGCACGATCACGTCGATGCCGGCCAGCGGCACGCGGTAGGCGGGCGCGCCGGCGATGACGCCGTCGAACAGCTCGGGAAAGCGCTGTGTCACCATCATCGCCTGGCGACCGCCATTGGAGCAGCCGGCGAAATAGGAGCGGCGCGGCGCGTTGCCATAGAGCTTCTCGCTCGCCGCCTTGGCTGCAGCGGCGACCGGCGGGATCGAGCCATAGCCCTTGTCGCGCCGCGCCTGCGGATCGAGCCCGAACTGATACGGACCGAGCGGACCGGGCTCCTCGAGATGACCGGAGTCGGTCGAGGCCACCGCATAGCCGTTGGACAGGCCGTTCGGCGGGGTCGCGCCGGTGACCAGGCCGAGCGCCGGCCGCAGCACGCCATCGACGCCGCCGCCGCCCTGGAAGACGAACTTGCCATTCCACGTCGCGGGCAATCGCAGCTCGTAGCCGATAGCGTAGGGCTTGCCATCGATGCCGGTGCGCTCGTTGATCTTGCCGCGGATCAGGCAATGATCCGGTGCGGGACTCGTGACGCCCGCAGGCGCCGGCGGCGCCAGCTGCACGCCGCCGGCGGCGACGAACTCCGCCGTGACGATGCGACCGCTGCCGGAAAAGCCTTGCGCCAGCGCGGCGCAGCCCGCCTTGAAATCCTCGGCATGCGCCGATGGAATTGCCGCGCGCGTCAGCACCACAGCGGCCAGCGCCATCGTCCGGATCTGCATCAGTCTCGTCCTCCCCGCACGCGGGCTCATGCCCGCCTCGCGCCGTCATTGCATCGCAGCGCGCCTTGATCACCTCGAGACCATAGCCATGCCTGCGCGGCTCGCAAGCGGCCGTGAGCATGGACGCAATTGAAAATCACTGCGGAAGCGTGCCATCTGGACGGCGATGAAGCGTCGAGGGACATCATGGCTGCGGACATCCGGTTGAATGCGTTTGCGATGAACTGCGTTGGCCACCAGTCGCCCGGCCTGTGGCGGCATCCGCGCGACCGCTCCTCCGCATACAACCGCCTGCCCTATTGGCTCGACCTCGCAAAGACCCTGGAGCGCGGCCGCTTCGATGGGCTGTTCCTCGCCGACGTGCTCGGCGTCTACGACGTCTATGGCGGCAATCCGGACGCCGCGCTGCGCCACGCCATCCAGGTGCCGGTGAACGATCCGATGATGCTGATCTCGGCGATGGCCGCCGTCACCGAGCATCTCGGCTTCGGCGTGACCTGCACGCTGTCCTACGAGCCGCCCTATCCGTTCGCGCGGCGCATGTCGACGCTCGATCATCTGACCGAGGGCCGCATCGGCTGGAACATCGTCACCGGCTATCTCGACAGCGCTGCGCGCGGCATGGGCAAGGAGCGCCAGACCGCACATGACGATCGCTACGACGTCGCCGACGAGTACATGGAGGTCGTCTACAAGCTCTGGGAAGGCAGCTGGGAGGACGACGCCGTCAAGCGCGACCGCGCCAGCGGCATCTTCACCGACCCATCCAAGGTCCACCGCGTCAGCCACCAGGGCGAAAACTACCAGATCGACGCGATCCATCTCTGCGAGCCGTCGCCGCAGCGAACGCCGGTGCTGTACCAGGCCGGCACCTCGCCGCGCGGCCGCGTGTTCGCAGGCCGGCATGCCGAATGCGTGTTCATGTCCGGTCCTTCGGCCAAGATCATCGCGCCGCGCGTCGCCGCCATCCGCCAGGCCGCAGTCGAGGCCGGCCGCGCGGCCAGCGACATCGTGATCTTCAGCATCGCCACCGTCGTGCTCGGCGAAACGGATGCGGCAGCGGAAGCGAAGTTCGCGGACTATCGCCGCTACATCGACCACGAGGCCTCGCTGACGCTGATGTCGGGCTGGACCGGTGTCGACTTCTCGACCTACGACCTCGACCAGCAGGTCCGCCACGTGCTCAACGACGCCGGCCGCAGCGCGATGGACAATGTCACGCGCGCCGATCCCGACCGTGTCTGGACCGTGCGCGAAGTTGCCGAGCATGTCGGCATCGGCGGCATCGGCCCGGTGTTCGTCGGCTCGCCGGCGAAGGTCGCCGATCTCATCGAGAGCTGGGTCGAGCAGACCGGCGTCGACGGCCTTAACCTGGCGTTCGCGCTGTCGCCGGAGAGCTTTGCCGACGTCGCCGACATGCTGGTGCCGGAGCTGACGAAGCGCGGCCGCTACAAGCAGGCCTATCAGCCGGGCACGTTGCGCGAAAAGATGTTCGGCCGCGCGAGGCTCGCGGCACCGCATCCGGCGGCCGGCTATCGACCCTGAGCCGGGCGCCCGCCGCCGCTCATCCCGATAGCCTCTGCAGCAGCTGGGCCACCGCCGCCGCGATCGGCTTGATGATCGGCACCGCGAATTGCGGCTGAAGCTGATCGGCGGCCTGCGCCAGCGGCCCGCCGCCGATGATCACGGCGTCTGCGCCATCCTCTGCGATACAGCCGCGCGTGGCCTCGGCAAGTGCCGACACAAGCCGCACCGGATCAGCAGCGAGCGCCGCCGGGTCGCCCGGCGTGAGACGCGTTCCCGTAAACTGCGCCGACAGACCCAGCCGGTCTGCCAGCGCCGCGATGCTCGCGACCAGCGCCGGCGTCACCGTGGCGACGCCGAAGCGCCGCCCACTTTGCCCGGCCTCGCGCATGGCGGCCTCGCCGATGCCGATCACCGGCAGTGAACAGGTTTGTCCGATCTCAGCAGCGCCGGGATCGCCGAACGCCGCAACGATGATGCCGTCGCAGGCATCGAGATGCCCGCGCGCCATCTCAACGACCTCTGCCGCCGAGGCCGCCAGCGCCTCGGCATCGACGATCATGGCCGGCGCCCGCGTCGCGGTTGCGCCGACCACCTCGGCACGGCCGGCACAGCAGGCCGCCGCAATCGACACCATCATTGCGGTGGTCGCAGCCGAGCTGTTCGGATTGATCAGGAGAATGCGAGGCATGCAGGCTGGGTCGCGCATGATGACGGGACTCTCCTCCTGACCAATCGCCGCCCGTCCGTCAACTCCCGGGCTCCGAACGTGGGTGCCGATCAGCGGGACCGAGGCCCGGTCCCGTAGCCCGCATGTCGCTGGCGCTCATGCGGGCTACGGGCATCGTGCGATCCGCATCGACAATTCGACCTCGTCGCCGAACGGCACCGAGAGATAGCCGTTCGCCGGCAAACGGACATGAGCGAGATACTCGGGACAATAATCGGCATTGTCAGCCACGATGAACGCGCCCGCGCTGAGCCGGCTCTCGAGCAGCGCGAGGATGTCGCCATACAGCGGCTTGGCGCCGTCGAGCAGCACCAGGTCGATCGTCTCCGGCAGATCGGCGCGCAGCGTCTGCAACGCATCACCCTGTCGAAACTCGACCAGGTCGGCCAGGCCGCCTTCGGCAAGGTTGGCGCGGGCCCGCGCAACCTTCGAGGCTTCGAACTCGGTGGTGATCAGCCGGCCGCCGCCATTGTCGCGCAACGCCGCGGCCAGGAACAGCGTCGAGATGCCGAACGAGGTGCCGAACTCGACGATCGATTTCGCGCCGAAGCTGCGCGCCAGCATGTAGAGCAGCGTGCCCGTGTCGCGCGACACCGGCAGCGGAAAATCCTTCAGCTGCGCGTAGAGCTCGACATGGCCGGACTTGCTGCGCATCAACTCTTCGCCGCGCTCAGCCATGCCGGCAAAGACCGGGCTGGTTTCCGGGCGCAGCCGCGCCGCCTCGGCCAGCAGGCGATCCAGCAGCGGCGCCGCGGGCGCGGTGGTGAGGGTGATCATGATCGTCTCCGTGTTTCGCGTGGGTGTTTGCCTCCCCGTCAAAATACGACTAATCATTCGCGTTCGCTAATCGCATTCCGGAACGTGTCATGGCGCCAGCTCGAAAAGCCTCGATTGCCGCGAGAAAACAGCCGCAACAGGCGCGCTCCGCGGATCTCGTCTCGGCGATTCTGCAGGCCGCTGTTCAGGTTTTGACGACCGAAGGCGCGCAGCGCTTCACCACCGCCCGCGTCGCCGAGAAGGCCGGCGTCAGCGTCGGCTCGCTGTATCAGTACTTCCCCAACAAGGCTGCGATCCTGTTCCGGCTGCAGAGCGACGAGTGGCGGCAGACCACCGCACTGCTCACCGGCATCCTGGAGGACACCAGCCGTCCACCGCTCGTGCGGCTGCGCGCGCTGGTCCACGCCTTCCTGCAATCGGAATGCGACGAGGCCGCGGTCCGCGGCGCACTCGACGACGCCGCTCCGCTGTATCGCGATGCGCCGGAATCGAAAGCCGCCCAGGCGAGCGGCCGCCGCGCCATGCAGGCCTTCATGCGCGAGGCACTGCCCGAGGCCAGTCCGCCCGAGCGTGCGCGCGCCACCGATTTGATCAAGACGACGCTCGCCCAAGTCGGCAAGCACTTCTCGGAGACGCCGCGCAGCCGCGCCGAGATATCGGCCTATGCCGACGCGATGGCGGACATGTTTTGCGCGTACCTCTCCACCGCAAACAAGCCTCCGAGGCGCAAGGCCCGGTAGTCCTGCAACCGGCGCGTCTCCGACACGCGCGGCTCGTCCCGGCATCTGTGCCTGATAAGCAGCATATGAGCGAGCCAATGTCCGCAAACACGCCGCGCCAGCAGGTCCTGGGTCGCAAAGTGGATTGCGGCATGACCCTGCGCCTCATATCAAATGAGAGAGGAGATGCGGCACCCTGCTTGCCGGGGCTCTGCGTGCGGTCACCTGCCAAGCAAGCCAAAGACCGATACCGAGAGACCGTCAGACCCGAAAGCCGCTTGGATCTGGCGGGATGATACGCCGGTGCGGCAGCACCGACATGCGCGCGGGGACGATGGACTAACTCGTCGCAATTGTCGCCGCGAGGCGCGTCTGGAGCGAGCAGGTTCAAATCTGGGGGAGACGTTTTTCACATGACGGATATCAGCCTTTCCGGTCAGCCGCTCTGGCAGCGCATTCTGCAGTTTCCGCTGACCCGCCTCATCGTCCTGGGAACTGCCCTGTTCTACTTCATGGGATGGGCTCAGGCTCGCCTTGAGCAATTCCACGATTCACCCGTGCTGAACGCGGTCATCCAGATCGTGCTGGGTGTTGCGGCGATCGGCGTGTACGTGGCCTATCAGACCTTCATCGACCGCCGCGAGGCGACCGAGCTTGCGACGCCCGGACTCGGCCGCGAATGGGCCATCGGCGCGCTGTGTGGCGCGGGACTCTACGCCGCGAGCGCAACAGTCCTGATGCTGCTCGGCATCTACAAGGTCGAGGGATTCAATCCCGTGCTGTTCCTGCTTCCCAACCTTTCGATGGCGATCAAGTCGGGCGTGTTCGAAGAGCTGCTGTTCCGCGGCGTCCTGTTCCGATCGGTCGAGGACATGTTCGGAAGCTGGGTCGGAATCCTGGTCTCATCCCTCGCGTTCGGGCTCCTTCATCTGACGAACCCGGGGGCGACGCTGGGCGGCGCCATCTACATCAGCATCGAGGCCGGGCTGCTGCTGTCCGCGGCCTATCTCGTCACCCGTCGCCTGTGGATCTGCATGGGCTTCCACATGGCCTGGAACTACTTCCAGTCGGCGGTCTTCTCCGGCGTCGTCTCCGGCGCCGTCAGCGATCCCGGCCTGCTGAAGGCCACTATCGAAGGACCGGAGTTGCTGACCGGCGGCGCGTTCGGGATGGAGCATTCGGTGGTCGCGCTGGTGGTCTGTACCACGGCCGGCGTGATCCTTCTGCTGCTCGCGATCCGCCGGGGACACCTGATGCCGCCGATGTGGCAACGGTGAGAGAGCGGCAAATTTCTGGAGCGAAGCGGCCTATCCCTGATAGCAGCGACGCTCCGTTTCGTGACCCAAATCGGATATCCGATCCCTTTCTTGGACCTGCAGCCGGAAATCGCTTACGCTCCGATTGAGCGTAGCATGGAGCCGGATTGGCAATGAAGCGGTGCGAGTTCATGGACACTCATTCAGGACAGTTAACTACGTCCGGTCGCCGAGGGCGGAGAGCTCCCATTCCCGCCATGCTGGCGATGACGGCTTCCCTCCTTGCATCTTCGGGGCAAGCGCAGGAGGACCGGCGGGCAGCAAACAAGGCTCCCGATTACGTCGCGACAAGAGAGTACAGCGGCCGCCCCACGCAACAGGAGACTCTACGCCATCACAATGGGTGGCTGCGCGTTGACCGACAAGACGAACGAAGAAGCTATTTCCAGGGCCCGGGACGCTTTGTCTCATTGACGCGGACGCCGGATGGCAACCGCTACGAGTCACTCCATGTCACACAAGCGGTTGGCGACGATAAGACGCGGCCGGAAAGCGTGAAGACTGAGAAGCTGCAGACTTTTCTTGGAGAGACCTGCACGATCTGGGACTTTGTTGGTCCCGCGGACCCCAAGGGACGAAGGAGCACGTCCTTCCGTGATTGCATCACGCACGACGGCATTCCGATCGCGCGTGGCTGGGCGGCCAAAGACGGCGCACTCATGGAGCCGCCGGATTGGCAGCTGACGAGTTTGAGACGCACGCCAGTCTCCGAGGAAGAGACCTCGCCGCCCGCAGATCTGTTTGATTGGAGGAACTTTACGGGTTTTGATGCGCAAACGCCCTCCTTGGACACCAAAACGCAACCGGATTTCGCCGCGAAAATGAATGGCAGGATCGACTCCTCCGGTGCAGGCGTCAGGTACAGGAAGCGACACTTTCCGTGGGTGAGAACAGACACGACATTCGCCAATGGTGAGCGGATCATCGAGATCGTCAACGAACGAACCCACGCCGCACTCACGTTTCGCGCCACGGTGCAAGGCGCGTTCGAGAGCCTGTGGATCGGCGAATATCAGCCAGGGCCCGAGTACGTGTGGAGCGGCGCCGGACGTGATGCGGAACAGAAGGACGTCGTCGTCGAACGCGGGATATTCCTGGGGGAATGGTGCAGGATCACGACGGACGCGAGGAGCGAGCGCAGACGCACTGAATGGCGCACGCACGACGGCATTATTCTGAAAGAGGAGGAAAGTGGCGGTCGCGTGGCCAATCCTGAAAACTGGACCGTGGTCGAGTGGCAGCGACGCCCGGTCGAGCTGTCCGAAGTCATGCCGCCGGCGGAGATTTTCGAGCGGGCCAAGTGGGGCCTGTCTCGCTAAGGCCGACACTGCCTGACCTTCGCGCCCCCGGAGGGTCCGCAGTTCGTGGGGCGGATGGACGGAGCGCAATCCGCCTATCCGGATTTCAGCATACGTGATGTCCTGACAAAAGCGGCGGATGACGCCTGCGGCTAATACTACTGCGTCAGAAGAGGACTTCAATCTCTCCACGTGTCGTTCCGGGGCGCCCGAAGGGCGAGCCCGGAACCCATACCCACAGGCAATAGTGTGAGGCAGGCTGGTCGTGGGCATTTTGCCGCCAAACTTCTGTATGTGGCTATGGATTCCGGGCTCGCCCTTCGGGCGCCCCGGAATGACGACGGATAACTGGCAGTGTTTCTGACGCAGTAGTATTAGCGGAGCGTAATCCGCCACTCTGGATTCAGTTGGCGGCATGCGTGATATCCCGACTACAAGGGCGGATTACGCCTTCGGCGACTCCGCCCTACGCGCTGGCCGCAGCAAACGCGGTCGCCGATGACTGCGCCCTCGCCCCTTGTGGGAGAGGGCATGTGTGGCCCATCCGCGCATGCGGTTGGGTGAGGGGTATGTCTCCGCGAGCCGAACTCTTGGAGACATACCCCTCACCCAACCGAGCTTGCCGCACTTTCCTGCATGCCCTCTCCCACAAGGGGCGAGGGCACTGCATTGCGCAGCGGTGGGGAGGCGACGGCATGACAAGCATTCCCGCACCCGCATGCGCGAACACCCGATAATCCCCAGCGATCTCAAGCTGATTTGCCCTGTCCAGTCCCGCGGCGAAAAATATTCCTATTTCTTTTTTACCGAAATCATGATCATATCTGCGCATCCCGCCCGATCGAGGGGCGCTGTCGCGAACGTCACGAAGCGTTGGGTGGGATGCGGTGGCCGGTTCTCGTCGCAGCGTGCATGATGCGCGCGGACGAACGAGGGGAGCCGGACGGCGAAGTCGCGTGGTCCTGATACTCCGACGCTAGTATCACGCGCTGATGCGCAAGCATCATGCGCTACGGTGGCCAGAAAGCCCGGCGCACCGGGGAGATCGCGTATAAGCCGTAAGCCCATCGCGCAGGGAAGGCCGGATGTCCGGCTGATCCTGTGGTGACCGCCGCGTGCTTTCCTTTTTGCACGCGGGCCATGGGTGTCAGTCGACGCCCGGCCTTCCCTGCGCCCTCTCTCGACGAGGGGGGACGAACGGCAGACACATCTCGGACGCTCCGGCGCCGCGAGCGCGCGAGCGGCTGACCGAGAAGCCGCCTGATCGTGGTGAACGTGGACACATCTGCGTTGGCGATCTGGACTCCGAAGGCGTCGTGAGCCACAGAGCGCCATGGAACCGCGCTCTACAGTGAAGTGGAGCCCGAGGCCCGATGACGAGCCTGAATGAAGGAGACCTCCCCGTGACTGCCCACCTTCCCCCGCCGACCGACCGCGCCACCGAGCATCCGGCGCATCGCCTCTTCGTCGACCGCTGGTCGCCGCGCGGCTTCACCGACGAGGCGCTGCCCGAGACCGAGCTCCTCACCTTCATCGAGGCGGCACGCTGGGCGCCTTCCTCCTACAATTCGCAGCCCTGGCGCTTCCTCTACGCGCTGCGCGGCTCCGCCGAGTTCGACACCTTCCTGGCGCCGCTGATCGAGTTCAACCGCGGCTGGGCGCAGCATGCCGCAGCGCTCGTCTATGTGCTGTCGAAGAAAACCTTCATCCCGGCCGGCAAGACCGAGCCGGCGCCGACGCGCACGCATTCCTTTGACGCTGGCGCCGCCTGGGCCAATTTCGCCAACCAGGCTTCGCTGTCCGGCTGGGCCACGCACGGCATGAGCGGCTTCGATGTCGCCGCCGCGCAGAAAGCGCTCGGCGTACCCGATGGCTTCGCCGTCGAGATCGCGATCGCGGTCGGCCGCAAGGGCGACGGCGAAAAGCTGCCGGCGATGCTCAAGGAGCGCGAGAAGCCGAGTCCGCGCCTCGCCATCGCCGAGATCGCCGCGCCCGGCCTGTTCCCGAAGCGTTTTGGCGGCTGAAGACCTGAGTGCCCAGGGGCGGCGTCACCGCGCCGCCCCTGGCGAATGATCGTCGAGAAGGATCCGTGCTCGCGGCCATCCTTCGAGACGCCCGCCACCGGCGCGCAGCGCAAACCGACGCCCTCCCTGACGTCCGATCAAATCTGTGGCAGAAAGCAGAACCTGCAGTCAGACGAGAGCATAGCCCGCATGCCGCCGCCCAAACCGCCCGCCTTCGAGACCCTGAGCCTGCATGCCGGCCAGCATCCCGATCCCGCGACCGGCGCCCGCGCGGTGCCGATCTATCAGACCACGTCCTACGTGTTCGACGACACCGAGCACGCCGCCGCGCTGTTCAATCTCGAACGCGCCGGCCACATCTACACCCGCATCTCCAATCCGACCACGGCCGTGCTTGAGGAGCGATTGGCGGCGCTCGAAGGCGGCGTCGGCGCTGTCTGCACCGCGAGCGGCCAGGCCGCCCTGCATCTCGCAATCGCCACGCTTTTGAATGCCGGCGATCACATCGTCGCCTCCTCCTCGCTCTACGGCGGCACCATCAACCTGCTCGCGCACACGCTGCCGCGCTTCGGCATCACCACGAGCTTCGTCAAGCCCAGGGATCACGACGGCTTCCGTGCCGCCATCAAGCCCAATACACGCCTTCTGATCGGCGAGACGCTCGGCAATCCCGGCCTGGAAGTGCTCGACATCCCCGAGGTTGCAGTGATCGCGCACGATGCAGGCGTGCCGCTTTTGATCGACAACACTTTCGCGACGCCCTATCTCAGCCAGCCGATCGCGCAAGGCGCCGACATCGTGATGCACTCGGCAACGAAGTGGCTCGGCGGCCACGGCATCGCGATCGGCGGCGCGATCATCGATGGCGGCCGCTTCGATTGGCGCGGCTCAGGCAAGTTCCCGCAGCTCACCGAGCCCTATGCCGGCTATCACGGCATCGTCTTCGACGAGCAGTTCGGCCCGGCCGCCTTCATCATGCGCGCGCGCACCGAAGGCCTGCGCGATTTCGGCGCCTGCCTGTCGCCGACCAACGCCTTTCATCTGCTGCAGGGCGTCGAGACGCTGCATCTGCGGATGGAGCGCCATGTCGCCAATACCCGCGCGGTGCTGGACGTGCTCACGGCCAACAAGGCCGTCGACTGGGTGTTGCATCCCTCGCTCGAGTCGCATCCTGACCACGCGCTGGCGAGCGAGCTCTTGCCGCGCGGCGCCGGCTCGATCGTCTCGTTCGGCATCAAGGGCGGACGTCCGGCGGGGCGCAAATTCATCGAGAGCCTGAAGCTCATCAGCCATCTTGCCAACGTCGGCGACGCCAAGACGCTGGTGATCCACCCCGCATCGACGACGCATCAGCAGATGGACGCGGCCCAGCTCGCGGCCGCCGGGATCGGCGAGGAGCTGATCCGGCTCTCGGTCGGCATCGAGGCGGTGTCCGACATCATCGACGATCTCGCACAGGCGCTGCGCGCCTCGCAGAAGGTGTGAGCCATGCAGCTGAGCATCAGTGATCGCGAGGTCTTCGCCGCCACCGGCGGTCGCGACTTCGATCCGTCCCTTCCCGCCGTGGTGCTCGTGCATGGCGCCGGATTCGATCATTCGGTCTGGGCGCTGCACAGCCGCTGGTTCGCACATCACGGCTTTGCGGTGCTGGCGCCCGACCTGCCGGGCCATGGCCGTTCCGCCGGACCGGCGCTGCCGACCATCGCCGACATGGCCGATTGGGTGGTTGCGCTCTTGCAGGCCGTGAACGCGAAGCCGGCGCATCTGATCGGCCATTCGATGGGCTCGCTGATCGCGCTCGACGCGGCGTCCCGTCATCCCGACCGGGTTTCGGCGCTCAGCCTGATCGGTACCGCAGCGACGATGACGGTCGGGCCGGATCTCCTGAAGGCGGCGGAAGCGAACGATCACGCCGCGATCGACATGGTCTCGATCTGGGGGCTCGGTTTTGCCGCCGAGCTCGGCGGCAGTCGCGCGCCGGGCCTGTGGATGCATGGCGGAGCGCAGGCGACGTTGGAGCGCTGCGCACCGGGCGTTCTGTTCACTGATCTCTCCGCCTGCAACAACTATCAGGATGCACTGGCGTCGGCGGCCAAGATCACGGTGCCGACCCGCCTGATCCTCGGCGAGAAGGACATGATGACGCCTGTGAAAGCCGGCAGGACGCTGGCCGCCGCGATCGCGTCGGCGCGCACGATCGTGCTGCCGGGCGCGGGACATACGATGATGGCGGAATGCCCGGACGCGCTGCTCGACGCACTGATCGATTAGTTCGCTTGGCCAGGGTGCATCGAGCCCGCCCGGAATGCGCAATGAAACCCCGCCGCCGTCGAACGGCGTCGCACCGCAGCGCTGATGCAGGCAAGCTGATGCTTGAGACGAACCGCAGTGGCCCTGGAGGACAGAGGCCGCTGCGACAACATGGCGCCGCTGCGACGTTGTGCCCTCGATCGGGCGGCGCCGTGACGCGGGCCGGGCAGTTGTGGCGAAACGTTGCTCCTCCTATGTGGTCGACCGAAAGGAGCAATGCAGATGGAACTGCGAAACCGTCTCGCGGCCGCCATTCTCGGAGCCGTCGTGCTGTCGCTTGCGCCCCCCGTAGCTGCGGCTCCCCTGCTGCCGACCCATCCAGCCCCGTCATCGGCATCGCATCCGAGTGAACCCCAGGGAATCGCGTACCGCCACTGGCGTGGCGGCCACGACTGGCACCCCGGCCTCGGCCGTCGTCACGGCTATCAATACGGCTACCGGCCCCATCACGAGAGTAAGGGCCCGGCCGTTCTCGGGAGCCTCGCCGCCGGCGGCGCAATCGCCAACAGTCGTGCGCAGGCCAGCCCGTCGGAGATCTCCTGCTCGCTGCGTCACCGGTCCTACGACGCGCGCTCCGGCACCTATCGCGGCAAGGATGGCCGCCGCCATCCCTGTGGCCGTCGCTGAAGTTCCGCGCAATGCCGGAGGTCGGGCATCGCGCGTTCCTACGACGAATGTGGCGCGACAATCCGTCCTCCGCGAAAACTGCAACCAAGCCTCGGTCGTTTAGTTTGAGCAAGACCCAGACACTCCGGGAGAAATCAGAATGATGACCTTCAAGGCCGCCGCGACCCTGGCCATCGCCGGCGCGATCTCATTGTCCACGCTGCAATCGGCCTCCGCAGCGCCGCTGATGTCGCTGTCGGCGGCGAAGCCGACCGAGACCTCGAACGTCGTCCAGGTCGGCTATCGTGGCTGGCATCATGGTGGCTGGGGCGGCGGTGCGGCGATCGGAGCCGGCCTCCTGGCCGGTGCCGTGATCGGGTCGGCAATTGCCGCACCGAGCTATTACGGCGGCTATGCGCCCTATGGCTACGGCGGCTATCGCTATGCGAGCTATCCGTACGGTTATGGCGGGTATTACCCTGCTTACGCCTATCGCCCCTATTACGGCGGCTATGGCTACGGCTACGCGCCGCGCCCGGTCTATCGCAGCTACGGCTATTATCACCACCAGCGTCCGTGGCGGCACAGCTACGGCTACTACCGCGGTCCCGGCTTTGGCCATCATGGCTGGCATGGCGGCCGCCATTTCGGCCACCGCCACGGCCGTGGTGGCGTGATCGGCGTGCATCACCGCTGGTGATGCGATGATGACGTCGGTGCGGGCGGCTCGGCCGCTCGCGCCGATCGCACCGATCGCCCGTCAGGCTCCGCCCGTCGCCTGTGAGGGCCCTTGCCTCGCCTCGATGATGCTCCGATCGATCCGCGCCACCTCCGAAGCCGGGATCACGTATTCGTCGTGATCGCGCCAGGCAAACACGACGAATGTCGCGAACGCCCCCATTGCGCCGAGCGCGACCATCCACCAGATGTGCCAGATCAGCGCAAATCCCGTGATGGTGGCGAAGAACGCGCAGACGAACCCAGTGGGGGAATTCCTTGGCAGCTCGATATCCCGATAGTCTGTCGTCCGGTTGTGGAGCTGCTGGTCCTTGGCGTTTTCCTTGATCCGCCAATACGCATCCTGCCCCGTCACATTCGGCAGCACGGCAAAGTTGAACACCGGCGGAGGCGACGACGTCGCCCACTCCAGAGAGCGGCCGTCCCAGGGATCACCGGTGGTGTCGCGAAGCTGCTCGCGGTCGCGGATGCTGAAGACGAGCTGGAGGATCTGCAGGATGACACCGATTGCGAGCAGCGCCGTGCCAAACGTCGCCGCGGCCAGCCAGGGACGCCACTCGGCGACGTCATAGTGCTGCATGCGCCGGGTCATGCCGAGCAGACCGACAACGTAGAGCGGCATGAAGGTGACGTAGAAGCCGATCAGCGTGAACCAGAACGCCGCCTTGCCCCAGCTCTCGTACAGACGGAATCCAAAGGCCTTTGGAAACCAGTAGGTGACGCCCGCGAACACGCCGAACAGCACCCCGCCGATGATCACGTTGTGGAAGTGGGCGACCAGGAACAGGCTGTTGTGCAGCAGGAAGTCCGCCGGCGGCACCGCGACCAGCACGCCCGTCAGGCCGCCGATCATGAAGGTGATCATGAAGCCGACCGACCACAGCATTGGCGTCGTGAACCGCACCCGCCCGCCATACATCGTGAACAGCCAGTTGTAGATCTTGACGCCCGTGGGCACCGCGATGATCATGCTGGCGATACCGAAGATGGCGTTCACGTCGGGGCCCGCGCCCATCGTGAAGAAATGGTGCAGCCAGACCATGAAGGAGACGACGCAGATCGCCATCGTTGCCAGCACCATCGAGCGATAGCCGAACAGCGACTTGCTCGAGAATGTCGCGACCACCTCCGAGTAGATGCCGAACGCCGGCAGAACCAGGATGTAGACCTCGGGGTGCCCCCAGGCCCAGATCAGGTTCATGAACATCATCATGTTGCCGCCGGCTTCGTTGGTGAAGAAATGGAAGCCGAAATAGCGGTCCAGCATCAGCATCGTCAGCGTCGCGGTCAGGATCGGGAAGGCCGCAACGATCAGCAGATTCGACGCCAGCGTGGTCCAGCAGAACATCGGCATGCGCAGATAGCTCATCCCTGTCGTTCGCAGCTTGAGCACGGTGGTGACCAGGTTGATGCCGCTGACGAGCGTCCCCACTCCCGAGATCTCGAGCGCCCAGATGTAATAGTCGACGCCGACGCCCGGCGAATAAGTGAGCTCCGACAGCGGTGGAAACGGCAGCCAGCCGGTGCGGGCGAACTCGCCGACGACGAGCGAGACGTTGACCAACAGCGCGCCCGAGGCCGTGAGCCAGAAGCCGACCGAGTTCAGCGTCGGAAACGCAACGTCGCGCACGCCGAGCTGCAAGGGCACCACAAGGTTCATCAATCCGATCACGAACGGCATCGCCACGAAGAAGATCATGATCGTGCCGTGGGCGGAGAAGATCTGGTTGTAATGCTCTGGCGGAAGATAGCCGTTGGAATGGAACGCCACCGCCTGCTGCGTCCGCATCATGATCGCATCGGTGCCGCCGCGCAGCAGCATCAAGAAGGCGAGCAGGATGTACATGACGCCGATCCGCTTGTGATCGACGCTCGTGATCCACTCACGCCAGAGGTATGGAAAATGCCCCTTCGCGAGCACCCAGCCGAGAACGCCAAGGATCGCGACCAGCACAAGGCCTGCGGCCGCGAGCGGAATGGGCTGGCCAAGCGGAATAGCCGACCAATCGAGCTTGCCGAGCATGGCGCCTCCAGATCAACGCTGGCTGCGACGATGAGAGGGCCGCGCGGGCCGGCCTGCACGCGCGATGACAAGCAACGCGATGCCCCCGAGTCCGATGGCCAGCCCGATCTTGCTGAGCTGCCCGGCAGGCGGAAGCTTCTTGCGCCGAAGCCAATCGCCGCTCACCGCAGTCCCCGCCGGAATCGGCGCAAGCACGGCACCAGCGGTGCGCGACGCGCCCTTGGCGCGCGCGAGCAGGAACCGGAACGCCGTGCTCATGAGGCGCTCCGTCGGGCGGCGTGCCAGCGCGTAGGAGATCTGGCCAAGCCGCGCCGGCCATCCGACGGCAACCTCGTCGCGCGGCGCACGAATGAGCTGCACGAACGTCTCGGCGACGTCCTCGGAACGATACAACAGCGGACCGGGCTCCAGGTTGCGGCCGGACATGTTGGCGCCGTGAACGAACCCCGGCGTGTCGACCATGGCCGGGAACACGCTGCAGACATGAATGTGCGCGTGGGCTGCGAGCTCCTGGCGCAGGCTGGCCGAAAAGCCGCGCATGCCGAACTTGCTGGCTGTATAGGCGGCCGCGAACGGAGTCGGAGCCCAGCCGCCCAACGAAATGTTGTTGATCAAGGTCCCTCGCCGCTGCCGCAGAAAAATCGGTAGCACAGCGTAGGCGCCATTCATCGTGCCAAGCAGATTGACCTCGATCGTCTTGCGGTGGAGCGCGATGTCCGCGTCCTGATAGGCACCGAACACACCGGTGCCGGCATTGTTGATCCAGACGTCGATGCCACCGAATGTCTGTACAGCCTGCTCGGCCAGGCGCTGGACCGCTTCCGGGCGCGTGACGTCCGTCGCAACCGCGATCGCGCGGCCGCCCAGCGTCTCGCATTCGGCTGCAACGTCCTTGAGGACATCTTCGCGCCGGGCCGCCAGCACGATGCTGGCCCCTTCCCGAGCCAGGGCCTGCGCCGTGGCGCGTCCGATCCCGCTTGAGGCACCGGTGATCACGATACGGGTTCCCCGCAGGTCGCGCATCAGCCGCCGTGCCTCGGGCGACGCATCGAGAAGCCAGCCGAGCGATCGGCGCAGCTGCTGCGTCCCGCCGCTCTCGAACCACCGGCCATGAGCAAAGACGACGCGCTCGGGTGCCAGCGCGATCAACCGCGCGGCAGCGAGCCGGACGGCCCGGCCTCCCAGGCGAAGCAGCAGCCGCAGATGGGCCGGCGCCTTGCCGTCCGGCGCCGTAATCCCGAGCATGTGAGCCGCTGTGCGCGGCAGAATCCCCAACCCTTCCGGCGCAAGGTTTTGCACCAGATCAGTCAGGATGAGCGTACGGCTTGGTCGATGGAACAGCTCGACCTCGGTGAACATCGGCGCGGAGATCAATACCAGCTGAAGATCCTGGGACCATTCGTCCGGCGTGACATCTGTCAGCTCGCGGTCGATACGCAAGCGGCTGCGCCGGATCTGGCGGCGGTCGGCAAGGCCTGGGGCTGCATAAAGGCGTGCGTTCGGCAGAGCCGCCTGCCAATCCGGCAGGAACATCCAATGCGCCACGTTGGGCGCGAGCAGATATTTGATCGGCCCAAGCTGTTCCAGCTCCTCGCGCAGCGCGTGAGAGAAGCGCGTCGGGGAGTGCAGCAGCAGGTCGCCGCTCGACAGGCGGATCACGGTCATGCGAACCGGCAGCGGAAGGCCGGCGGCGCTGATGCGGCCGGCATCGATGATCCAGAGGTTGTCCGCGACCGGCCGCAGGCCATGGCCGATCGTTCGTGGCTGAGTTGGTTGATCCATGAGAGGTCCGCCGACGAGTTGCCCGTCAACAAACCTCCTGGAGGCGGCATGGTTGCAATCGCGCTGTGCCAAGGTTCCCCGGATCGCGCGCCCGCCTTGGAATCCGGCCGGCGTCGTCCGGCCGCCCCCCGTTCCGCGCCCGGCCCCGCAGCCCCCCAACCTGCCGGCTCACCGGAGATAGCTTGCCAGATTGAGACTTTGGATCTTGGAGATCGCCGTATACGACGCCGTGAGCTGCGCCTGATAGGTCGACAATTGCGCGGTCACCGCGGCGACGTCGACGCTGGTGAGATCGGTCGCCAAGCTCTCGGCGTAGCTCTTGAAATCGGTCTGCTGCGACTTTGCGGTCTCGATCCGGGAAGCGGCATCGGACAGCTTCGCCTGGACGGTGGCCACATCGTCCACCGCCTGATCTGCAAGCGTCAGTGCCGAGGTGATATCGCTACCGGACAGGGTCGAGCTGTTCGCGACGAATTTCAGCACCCGCATGACCTCCTCGAAGGCGGAATTGTCCGCCGTCACGCCATAGGTGACCGACTGACCATCGGAGACCCGCACGGTGGCAAGCTCGCCGTCACCCTGGTAGTAGCCGGTGTCGACGGTGGTCAGCGAGCCGGTTCCAGAAGCGAAGGCCGAGGTGTCGACGGCTGCCGTCGACGTTCGAGCCCCGCCAAACAGGTATTGCCCGTCATACTGGGTGTTCAGAATGCCTGCCATCTGCTCCAACAATTGTTGCGCCGAGCTGATCGCGGACGTTGTTCCCGTGCTGCTGCCGGAGCTCGCGGCGCTCAAGGCGGTACGCAGCTGGCTGACGATGTCGGACACCTGACCGACCGCGGAATACATGACCTGCACCTTGCTGTCGGCCAGCGTCGCGGCATCGATATAGGATTGCGCCCGCGTGACCGACACCTGCAGATTGACCACATGCTGGGTATCCGCGCCGTAGTCGGCCAGGTATCCCGACTTCAGCCCCGACGCTTCCTGCACCTGCAGCTTGGCCATCGTCGCCTGCGTCCGAAGTGCGCTGGCGATCATCTGGTCGGAGTTCGCGAAGGTCGCAACCCGCATCGTCATGATGAATGCTCCGAACTAGGTCGACTGCACGGCGCTGAGCAGCGACGAGAACATGCTGTTGATGACGGAGATCAGCTGCGAGGCGGCCGCGTATTTGTTCTGCAGCGAGCTCAGCCGGGCCGTCTCCTCATCGATATTGACGCCCGACTGCGACGACAGCGAGCTGGCATAGCTCGACTGGGCGGTGGATTTCGCGGTGTAGGCGCTCGCCGCCTGCGAGGCCTTGCTGGCCACGTTGGCAACGATCGATGCCGCGTAATCGGCAAAGGTTCCGGTGGTCGCGCTCAAGCCTCCGGCGGACGAGAAGCTGGTCGAGCCGGTCAGCTTGTCATAGAGCCGACTGATGACCGTCGCCGAGCCTGCCGTGAGCACCTGGCTGCCGGCCGCCAATGTCGCCGAGCTGTCGAGCGTCCCGGTCGGCAGGCCGGCAGCACCGCTGAGAATGCTGCTGTTCACGGCGAAATCGGCAGCACCCGAGCCCGTGACGAGATCGTTCATGCCGAAATAATCGGAAAAGCCGCCGCCGCCGATCGCGCCCGTCATGTCGTTGATCGAGATGCCGTTGGCCGACGACGTCGCGCTGATCGACAGATGACCGCTTCCATCGATCGAGGCCGATACGCCGGAAATGCCGTTGAGCGCCGTGACCAGATCGCCCACGGTCGCGTAGGACGACAGATCGAGATCCTGGTAGGAGACGAGGCTGCCGCTCTGATCGGCCACGGCGATCCGGACCGTACCCGACCCCGACAGCGCCGTCGTGCTGCTGACGCTCGCCGATCCCGTCAGGCTGGTTGGCGGCGGCACCGCCGATGCGCCGTTGGTGATCGAATTGAGCGCCGATTTCAACTGCGAGGCGAGCTGATCGAGCTGCGTCTGCACAGCCGGGAGGGTCTCGTCGCGCAGCGTGATCAGCGAGCCGATCTCACCTGATGTGATCTGGGACGTGACGTCGACGCCGTCGACCAAGATGCCGCTGAAGCCACCGGATGCATAGCTGGACGACGCCGAGACATTGGCCGACGCGGTATAGCTCAGCGTATGGGCCGAGCTGTCGACAAGCGCGCGCCCGGACGAGGTGTAGACCTGAAGATCCCCGTTCGACGCCGTGTAGTAGCTGACGTTCATGTAGGACGACAGATCCTGCAGCGCAGTGTTGCGCTCGTCCTCGAGATCGGCGGTCGACTGGCCGGACGCGGCCATCTTGCGGATCTCGACGTTGAGATCCGCGATCTGCTGGAGATCGTCGTTGACGCTCTGGATCGACGAGGCGATGTCCTTGTCGGCATCGGCCCGCAACGCCTGCACGCCGCTGGACGTGCTGCGCAGCTGGCTCGCAAAGTCGTCGAGCGCACTGACGACGGCCGATTGCAGAGAGACGCTGCTCGGCGAGCTCGCCAGCGACGACAGTGCCGATTCCAGCGACGCCAGCGAGTTTGCCAGCGACGTGCCCGTTGTCGACGTGCCGGAGGACGAGGCGCTGCCGAACAGCTGCTGCAACTGCGTCAGGTAGTTGTTCGTGGTGTCGGCCGCGCCGAGCTCCGAATTGGCGCCGATCAGGGACTTCAGCAGCAGCTTGTCGACATTGCTCGAGATGCCCGTGATCGACACCCCGGTTCCAACGCCCGCAGTGACGTTGGCGATCTGGTTCGCGGACTTCTGTGTGTAGCCCTTGGTGTCGGCGTTCGAAATGTTCGACGACGCCACGCTGATCTGCAACTCGGTCGTCGAGATGCCACTGAACGCGACCAGACGTGCTATATCGAGCGACATCGCCCTACTCCCGCTGCTGGATGGTCGTCACGCCCTGACATTGGTCCCGCACGAGGTCGCAGGCGCAACGCGGCGTCCGCTGACGCCATAGGGCGAGGCATTTGCGATCTGCTCGCGGATCGCCTGCATCACCGCCTCGATCCTGCGATTGCTCGCCTCGATCGCAGCCCGCAGCCGCACCAGGTTTTCGTCCATTGCGCTGCGCAGATCGAGAATGTGCTCCATCAGCTGCTCGCGCAGGACGCGGTCCCGCACATCAAGGCTCGCCGTCTGCCTGGCGCAGTCGGCCACCCGCTGCTCGAACAGCCCGGCGAGCCGGTTCTTGTCGTCGAGCTGCTTGGAGCGGGAGGCCGGCAGACCCTTGGCGAGTTCTGCATTCTCCTCCGACACCACCGCGATCAGCTCGTCGATCAGCGCGATCAAGGTCCGCACCTCGCTTTCGCTTGCCGGCCGTCGGTCGGGCTGGATTGCCTGTTTCATCCTGTCGCTCCCAATCCTAGTTTTCACGCGGCGGCCGGCCGCTCGTCTGCGCGACCCGCGCATAGGTGTTCAATGCCGTCACCCGGACCGCAGCGACTCGGAACTCCTCCTCGAGCAGCGCGCATTCGCGCAGGAGCTTCCGGCGGACCGTCTCGATGTCGTCCATCAGCGCCAGTAGTCGCGCACGATCATCCCTGCGGGCACCTGCGGCGCGCAGCCTCAGCCGCCGCAGCTTCTTCAGCAGGATCTCGCCCTCGCCGAGCCGCTCCTTTTTCAGATCGGCCATGCTCACCTCATCGACGAGATCAGGGTGTCGTACATCTTGTTGACGGCCGAAATCACCTGCGAGGCCGCCGAATACGCCTGTTGTGCCGAGATCATGTTGCTGAACTGGCCGGTCGTATCCGTCGTGCTCGACTCGAGCTCGCTGCCGTAGATGGTGCCCGCACCATTCTCGCCCGACGCCTGCAAGGTCGCGTTGCCCGACGTCGCCGTGGCGGTGTACATGCCGCTGGAGTGCGCCACGAGCCCGTTCGGATCGGAGAAGGTGGCGACCGCGAGCTTATAGATGGGAACGGTCTGGCCGTTGGAATAAGTCGCCTCGACCAGACCGTCCTTGCCGACCGCGATGCTGCTCAGCGTGCCGAAGGAGATGCCGTCCGAGTTGGCACTGAAATTCGAAACGCTCGGGGTCGTGCTTCCGGACGCCAGCTGGGTCAGACCATCGGTGCCGCCGCCGGTGGTTCCGAAGCTGAGCGTGATCGAGCTGGCAGCAGCACCGTTGTTCCAGGTGATGCCGAGATTGGTCGAGGAGACGGTGCTGAGCGATCCGTCCGAATTGAAATCAATCGTATAGGTGCCGCTGGTCACGGTGCCGTCCGAGGTGGTGGCGGGGGCGATATCGGCGGTCCACTCGTTCGCCGTCGCCGACTTGGTCCAGTTGACATTGAGCGTGTGTGCCTGCCCCAGCGAGTCGTATACCGTCATCGAGCTGCTGAAGGTGTCGCCGCTCGCGGCATCCGCCGGCAGATTGGCGGCAAGCGAGGTCTTGGTGGTGGCCCCGCCATTCGTCAGCGCCACCTTGGTGTTGACCGGCTCGAGGCCGTTGCCGACCACGTTGCCGCTGGCGTCGGTGCGCCAGCCCTCCAGATAATAGCCGTTGTTCTGGAGATAGCCGGCATTGTCGGTCGAGAAGGCGCCATTGCGCGTGTAGAACGTCTCGCCGCCGGCCGAGGTCGAGTTGGTGGCGACGAAGAATCCCGATCCCTGGATTGCGACGTCGGTCGCGTTGGTCGTGGCAGCCAGCAGCCCCTGCTGGGTGATGTTGGAGCGGCCGGAAACCGACACACCGCCAGACGAATAGGCCTTGGAGCTGCTCGACGCCGTCACCAGCTGCTCGAACAGGCCCGATGTGGTCTTGTATCCGGTCGTATCGGCGTTTGAGATGTTGTCGCTGATCATGGCGAGCGACGAGCTCTGCGCATTGAGCGCCGAGATCGCCGATGAAAGGGCTCCAGAAAGACTCATGATTATACTCCGAATGGTGCGGTCAGGAGGTGACGCCGATAATGTTGCTGGCGCTGACCGGTACGCCGCCGACAGTGAGCGACGGCGTGCTGGTCGAGGTGTCGATGCCGGTCACTGTCCCGGTGACCGTCGTGTAGTTGAGGACCGAATTTCCGGCCGAGTCGGTGGCCGTCACGGAGATGGTGTACTGGCCGCCGTCGCTGAGCTGGTTGCCGCTGGAATCGGTGCCGTCCCAGCTGAAGGAGTTGCTCCCCTTGTTGCCCGTGCCGGTGCCGGTCCAGACCGTGCTTCCCGAGGAGTCCTTGACCGAGATGGAGACAGTCGACGCAGCCGACGAGAGCGAGTAGCCGAACGTCGCGGAGCCGTTCGAAAGGACGGCGGTATCGCTCTTCGCCTCTACGGTATGACCGATGTAGTTGACGGAGTTCAGCGTCACCAGGCTCGAGAAGGAGCCGGCCAGCGAAGTCAAGCTGCTGTTGATGGATTGCTGCGACGAGAAGTTCGCATACGAGGTCATCTGGTTGATGAAATCGGTGACGCTCGTTGCGTTCATCGGATCCTGGTTCTGCAGCTCGCTAACCAGCAGCTGAAGGAAGTCGCTCGAGCTGAGCGTCGTGCGCGAGTCGCTGGAGGATGAAGTTGATGAGGTGGTCGTGGTCGACGAGCTCGTCGCGGAAACGGTCATGGCAGAACTCCGGCTCTCGCCGTGACAAACGGCGGGACACAGCGCCTCCGATGGTGGTGAAGGCGTCTGCTGATCAAACGGCTGGAGTGCCGAATTCAGGCGCACAATTAGTTGGACGAATTAGTTGATATGGCGGCAGAATTTGCCGCCGCGCCATTGGGCAGAGGCGGCAAGAATCGCCTGGTGCGGCGCGTCGTGGTGATAGGCAGCGCGGCTCATCCGAGCGATCGCCTGGAAGCGACGGAATCGGGAATGTCGGACCGCCCGGCTGCTCTGGAGCGCCCAGCTGGCTGCGCGGTCACGGCATGAACGACGTCGCGTCGCCGCGATCATCGCGTCGAGCGCAACGCGCCGGATGCGGCAGACCTGAGCAAGTTCGATCAGTGAGAGGATGACGCGGGCGCGGCGATCAGGACAACGTGCCCGGCAGGCGGCTCAACCGGCCTGATGAGCGTCCGCGGAGACAGCCGTAGCCTCCTCCGGCGTTTCCCGGTTGGCCGCTGCCGCGATACGGGCGGCAAGACCGGCGGGCGCGCGAACCGGGGGTGACGACAACGCCTCGCGGACAAGGCGGGCCTCGGAGATCAATTGGCCGGCTTCGGGCGAGGACGCGAGCAACTCGGCCGCCGCCTGACGCCGCTCGGCGGGCCATCGGGAGATGTCCTCTCCCAGGCGGTCGATCAGATCCTCGAATTCCCTGACGTCCATCGTCCGCTCGGTCCAGCGTTCCTCCGTCCCTCTTAAAGCATTCACCCGGCGAACGAAATTGATATTGGCCAATTGTGACGAACGACCGCAAGCAGGCCGGGCAAAACCCGTAAGTTCCGGGAGGTGTATGCATGAAAGGCTGCACCGAATACCGCGGCCTTGAGACAATGCCGGCTGTTTCCGTTCGGTTTCGCGAGATTTCTGCAGCGCAACAGTTACGTGATTCGGCGGCTGCTATCGGCGGCTGGCCGAATCACCCGACATGCGCGCCCCGCGTGCAGCGGCGTCGACGGCGTCCCACGAATCGCGAAGCTCCAGCAGACCGGCCGTGATCCGCTGGAAGTTCTCGCGCATGTGAGGGCGACCGTAGGCCCGCAAGGCGGCGAGGATCAGAGCGTTGTAGGTCGCGAACAGCTGGTCGGCGACCGCCCCGCCGCGATTGGGATCGAGATGCAGACTCAATCCGCGCAGGATGGCAATCGCGCGGGTCAGGTGCCCGTGCCCCTCCTCGAAGCGGCGCGCTTCCTGCGCCTGCAGCGACTTCTGGAGACAGCTCACGGCTCCGTTGAGGAGCATGACGACGGCCCGCAGCGGAGGCACCGCCACGGCGGCGCCGCGATAAGCCTGACTTGCAAATTGGGCCATTGAACTCTGGGTCATCAGTTACTGGAACTCGCGTTGAGGAGAGCTTTGAGGTAGGTCAGCATGTTGTTGGCGCTCTCGATGGCGGCCTGGTATTTCGCATATTGCGCCGTGAGCTGGGTCTGAAACGTCGCCGCCGCACTCTTGATGTCGTTGACCTTCGCCTGCAGCGTCTCGTCGCGGGACGTCAGATTGTCGATCAGCGTCTGCAAGGATCCGGTGCTGGATGAGGCGGTCTTCGCGAGCTGGTAGATCTGGGTGGCAAGCCCCTGCGTCGACGTGACCGTGATCGATTGCGAGGTCGAGCCGGTATAGGTGAAGGCCATGCCGGCGTAGATCGTCCCGGAGTTGCCAACGATGGTGTTGCCGCTGATCGTGAACAACGAGCTGTCGCCGCCGACCGACGCGGCCGACAGATTGCCGGACGAATCCACCGTGAGATCGAGGGTAAAGGATTGCGGCGAGGTTCCGGTATTGACCACGCTGAGCTGGCTCGACGATGTCTTCGTCTGAGCCGACAGCAGAGTCGTCACGCCGCTGAGATTGGTGCTGAGGATCGTCGACAGCGTGCCGGTGTCGAGCTCGAGTTCGTTCTTCTCGTTGAAGGACAGGCCGAGGTCAGCCATCGTCAGGCCGCCGACCGAGGATCCGAGCACGGATTGCAGCGTGTTCATGATGTCGCGCATCGTGCCGTCGCCGAACAGAACCGAGCTGGACGAGGCCGTCCCATCCGAGTTGGTCGTCTGCTGCGCCAGAACGGCATCACGGAATGCGTTGTAGTCGGTGACGAAGGTCTGGAGTGCAGACGAGATCTGGCTCGTGTCCGTGCCGATGGTGATGTTCAGCGAGGCTCCCGACGGGGTCGCCTGCAGAAGGTCGAAAGTGACGCCGCTGAGAACATCGGTGATGTCGTTGGTGTTCCGGGTCAGGCTGATCCCATCGAGCGTGAACTCCGCCGCCTGCGCAGTCTGAAGCACGGTGGCGAAGGCACCCGAGCTGTCGGTCACTCCGAGCTGGTTGAGGATGTCGTCGCCGGACGAGCTGGAATAGGTGATGTCGGCTGCGTCCTGCGTGCCGGTCAGCACGAGCTGGTAGGAATTGCTGGAGACCTGAACGATCGATGCCTCGACATTCGTGGTGGAGGTCTGCGCATTGATGGCGTCGACCATGTCCTGCAAGGACATGCCGCTCGTGATCGTGATGTCGGCCGTGCTGCCGCCGGACAGGCCGAGCGAGAATGTGCCGGAATAGCCGAGCGCCGTGGTTTGGCTGGACTGCGCGGTCCCCGTCACCTTGTGGGCGGTGGCGATCTGGCTGATGGTCAGCGTGTGGCTGCCGGTCGCCGCGCCGTTGCTCACCGACATCGACAGAGCGGATGAGGCGCTGACGTCGCCGGTGGTGCTGATCGTGGCCGCCCGCGTCGCAAAGGCGTTGGTTGCGAGCGAGTTCACCATCGACGTCGCCAGTGACGACAGTCCCGATGAGAGCGTCTTCAGCGCCGTCTGCAGCGTCTCATAGGCGGTGATCTTGGCCTCGTTGGCCGTGATCTTGGTGGAAATCTGGGTCGCCTGGGTGAGCTTGGCATTCACCGCGGACTCGATCAGAGCCGTCCAGTCGATGGTGCTCGTGGTGCTCGTTCCCGACGTCGTGAGCGAACTGCTCGAACTCGTCGATGATGAGGATGACGACGTCGTCGTGCTGCTCGTGCTCGAGGTGGCGCTGCTCACGGTCATTCGTCGACATCCTTTGAACGAGGCGCCGGACCGGCATGACGCCGGTCCGGCAGATCGCGGCTCAGCCCAGCAGCTTCAAGAGGTACTGCGGGATCTGGTTCGCCGCGGCTTCCGCCGACACGGCGGCCTGGGTCTTGACCTGGGCCGACGACAGCTTCGCCTGCTCGGATGCGATATCCACGTCCTTGATCGCCGAATTGGCGGCCTGCAGGTTCTGCGTCTGCGTCGAGATGGAATCGGCGGAGAAGTTGAAGCGCGACTCCTGCGCGCCGATGTCGGCGCGGGCCTTCGATACGGTGTCGATCGCCGTGTCCAGGGCCGTCAGAGCGGCGGTCGCTCCGGTCTGCGTGCTGACGTCGAGGGCGGAGACGCCGAGCGTGCTGGCGGTGAGGTCCGACAGCTTGATGTCGATGGTGTCGGTGGCGGACGAGCCGACCAGCACCGAGACGCCGGCCGAGAAGGTGCTGGTGCCGTCGAGCAGGCTCTGGCCGCTGTAGCGCGTGCCGGTCGCGATCGAGGTGATTTCGCTGATGAGCTGCGAGAATTCCGACTGGATGTAGGTGCGGCTGGTCCCGACCGTGGTGCCCGACGCCGACTCCGAGGCCAGCGACTTCATGCGCGCCAGGATGTCGCTGATGTTGGAGGCGCCGCCATCCGCGGTCTGCAGGATCGATGTGGCCTGCGATGCGTTCGTCGCGGCCTGCTGCAGCGTGGTGATGTCCGAGGAGATGCGGGTGGAGATCGCGAGGCCCGCAGCGTCGTCGGATGCGGACGTGATGCGGGAGCCGCTCGACAGCTTCGAAAGCGAGCTCGTCTCCTGTGCGGAGTTGATGTTCAGGTAGCGGACGGCCGAGTTGGCGGCGACGTTGGTCGAAATTGCGGGCACGGTGAGGACTCCTGGGTGATCGGCAAGACACGCCGCATCGTGGAAGGACTGACGGTGCGGATCGGCCCCGTCTGACCGATCAAACGGAAGCGCCTGCGGGAATCAGGCGGGAATTCTCTTGCGCCGGGAATTTTATGGTTAGCAATCGGTAAAGGCGCCGCGGATGTCGCGCTCATGACGGCGCAGCATCTCGCGCAGTTGCTGCCGTCCACGCTTCAGCAGCGATTCCACTGCGGCGACCGTCGTATCCATCACCTCGGCGATCTCGCCGTTGCTCATGTTCTCATGATAGGAGAAGATCACGGCGATCCGCTGCTGCTCGGGCAGACGCTGCATTGCAGCTTCGAGAATGCTGCTCATCTCGGCACGCTCGATCACGCTTGCCGCATCGGGCTGGCCGTCCGCCACTTCGGGAACGACATCGACATTCTCGGTGCGTGGCTTGCGGCGGAGGTCGATGCAGCGGTTGCTGACGACGCGATACAGCCAGGTCGAGAATTTCGCGCGGCCATGCTGCCAGCGTCCGCGATGGGTCCACACCTTCAACATCGTGTCCTGCACGACATCCTCGGCATCGGCGGCATTGCCGACGATCCGCAGGGCAATGGCGTAGGCGCGGTCGATGTGACGCTCGACGAGGAGACGGAACGCAATTTCGTCGCCGGTCGCAAGGCGATCCAGCAACTCCTTGTCCTCGTCGAACACAGCGGCCTCGCCGCCCGGCGCGCAATCCGGGACGGTGCTGGCCGACTCGCTCCATGGCACCGTCGCACCATCAACTGGTGCCGGCTCCTTCGAAGACATGCCATCGGCCGGGGCCCAGACGTCCAGCGCGTAGCTCATATCCGACTCTCCAACCCGCAATGCCGAAAGCGCAGCTCGCAGACGGCTTCCGATCGTTGAACGCTGCGACCGGAGCAAACAGGCGGAGTATTTTCGTTATTTTTCAAACTCTTAGCTGGAATATTTTGCCGGGAGCCGGGCAAAATCTGCCGCACGAGACTGACGCGCTGGAGGATCATGGAGGACGGGAAGCCGCTGGTCGGCATGGCTGGGATTCATTCCGGAAGACGAATTCAGCAGAAAACGCAGCTGCAACGCTTACTAACACGATCGATGACGCATCCTGCGGGTTCACAAGGCACGTCATTGCGTGGGACTCGAAACTCCCGCAGCGCTCGTCACACCCCGGCAAATTTTTCCGAATCACATCGACGAAATTATCGCATTTTTCGACTCTGTCAGTTGTCACGATGCAGATTCTGACTCTCACGACGATTATTTGCAGCTTTGTGCGCCTGATCTTGCAGGCTCATACGTTGTAGTTGCAGGCAGCAATGAGATTGAAAGCGCTCGACGTGATGCGTCGCGCGCCGAATTTTGCGCGCGCATTGCTGAATGTTTCGGAATGGTATCGCAACGATTCAGCAAGCGATCCTGTCGCGGCGCCGTGCAAGGACGATGGCCCGCGCTGCACGTTACTTTTCAGCCTTTTAGACAGGCGGTTTAGTCGTCGAACGAGGTCATGCATCGTAAGGCATGATCAATCCATGCTCGGGCTGAACGCAGCATCTTGCTGTCCGCCGCAATGTCGATCAGGCTCTCTGCAACATTCGGAAACGAAACGCGCGCGCTCCGTGTCGCACTAATAGATCACACCTTCCGCTTTCAGCGCCGACGACCTTGCGATCGGTGCGCCTGATTGGCTGCCGTGATCCGTTCTACTGTGCAGGAGGACCCGGCATGTCGCGACCAGACCCGAACGCCATTGATAATGATCCGGTGCAAGCCCTGCGGAGGCACGGCGTCAGGCTCGGCAACGAACAGGGACGCCGCCTGAAATGGCTGTCGCGAACGTTCGGCCCTCTCGTTCCCTGGAGCAACCTCCCGTCGCCGCGCGACGGACGCACCGTCGTCGTCATCGACCCGCCGACGGGCGCCGGGGCCGAGCTGCTCTGCCGCACGCTGACGGCTCGTGACGCCGTCGCGATCCCGTTCGGCGAAAATCCCGCATTCGATTTCCTGAAATCGAAGTTGACGGAATTCGGCACGGTGGGGACGTCGACGGACGGTCCGCACGAATTATGGTGGGGCGGCCGCGACTGGCGCCTGCCCTCCCCTGCGCGCGCAGCGGATACGATGCGCATCGTCTCCTGTCATCCCAAGAGCGTGGGCGACCTGCACGTCTATCATCTCAGGAGATCGCTGGAGCGCCTCGGGCTGCCGTTCGAGATCGAGCCGGTCGAGACGCGTCAGCGCGATGTCGTCAGCGCGGCGGAGAAGGCGGATTTCATTCTGCGCATGAGGCGGCGGCATGGTGCTCCGCTGCTCTTCGTGGACGCAGGCGTGATGCTGCAATCCGTCCCGTCGCTGCCGCTCCACGCCGGTTGCGACTTCGCCGTTCACAAGTGGAACGGCTGGGAGATGTCGGCGCGCACGCTCTACTTCGGACGGTCGCAAGCCGCCGAACAGCTGCTGACGATCTGGCGTGAGATCGCGTCGTCCCACCCGGATGTGTGGGACGGCTATCTCATCGATCAGGCCTGGAGCCTGGCTGTGTCGCAGATGCCGCTCGATACGGTCTGGCTGCCGCGCTCGTATCACGCGCTCGCCGGTGAGACTGGAGCGAGAGACGCCGCGATCGTTCATGATCTGAGACCGACCACCGCCGATCTCGGTCCGGATCCGGAGTTTGCCGAGATGGTTCGATCGGCGCGGCGGGCAGGCCGCGCCGGTGCTCGCGATCCCCTGCTCATCGTTCAATCGGACCAGGCCTGCGAACGGGCCATCACCGTGATCCTGCACGACGTCGAAGGCAGCAATGCGCGTGAGACGGCGGCGAGCATTCAGGCGCTGACCAGCGCATTCACCAACGACAATGGCGGCTTCTCCCGTCTCGAGCTTTCACTCTGCTCCTGGCAACGGGACGTGCGGGTCGCCAGGGAGGCCGCGTTTCTCGCCGACAACAGGGTACTCGAGGTCGTACCCGGGCAGCAGCTGCCTCCCGACATGTTCCGCTCACTCACTGCTGGAGACGCCACGCGCCAACCGATCGGCATCGATGGCCGCGGACACTGAGCTCAACAAGGAATCCCCAACCATGCTCGACACGATCATCCTCCTGACCGGCAGCCGCGATCAGCAGCTTGCCCTGACCGAGCTTCTCAAGGCGCATAATCCGGCGCTCGCGTTCCGTTGCGCCGTCACCTTGCAGGACCTGCAGGCGATCGAGCATGACGTGCTCGCCACGGCCCGCCTGCTGGCCTTCACCACCGGCGTGATCGTTCCTGTCGACATCCTTCAGGCGCTCGGCCATGGCGCCTACAATTTTCATCCGGCGCCGCCGGACTATCCGGGCTGGGCGCCCGCTCATTTTGCGATGTACGACGGCGCGACGCGTTTCGGCGCCACGGCCCATGTGATGGAGGCCCGCGTCGACTGCGGGGCGATCATCGGCGTCGAGACGTTCGACATCCCGAACGGCGTGAATGTCCGAGGGCTGGAGCAGATGACGTTCGTGCGGCTGGCCTATCTGTTCTGGCGCATGTCGCGTGATCTCGCCTGCCACTCCGGTCCGCTCCCGGTTCTTCCCATCGAGTGGAGCGGAATCCGGAGCACCCGAAAGATGTATGCCGAGATGTGCAACATGCCCGCCGACATCGGCCCGGCCGAGATGCAGCGCCGCATCCACGCGTTCCACGACAATTTCCGCGGCATTCCGCTCACGGTCACGCTGCACGGCGCGCGGTTTCAGCTGACGCCCGCAGCGCCGGCGGCCGCTCAGCCTGTCATCCTGGACGCGCCTGCGCTAGCGATGGCGTCTTGATCTGACCTAGCGCTTCAGCGGCTCGGTCGCCGTTCGATCGAGCCGCGTTTCCCAGCCGTGACGCTCCAGCTCGGGATCGTCATGCTCCTCTTCCGGCCATCCCACGCAGAGATAGGCGATCAGCGTCCAGTCGGGCTGCAGCTCGAGTTCCCGACAGACCTCGGCAGGATCGACGATCGACACCCAGCCGACGCCGAGACCTTCGGCACGCGCCGCCAGCCAGAACGTCTGGATCGCCGCGACGACGGAGTAGCGCAGCGTTTCCGGCATCGTCGCGCGGCCGAGTCGATGACCGGTCGCGGCGCCTTCGTCGGCGCAGACGGCGAGGTGCACCGGCGCCCGCGCCAGCCCCTCGAGCTTCAGGCTCGCATAGAGCGCGCGCCGCTCGCCATCATAGCCCGCAAGCGCGGCCTGGTTGGCGCGCCGGAAATTCTCGATGATTGCGGCACGCCGGCCGGCGCTCTCGACCAGCACGAAACGCCAGGGCTGACAGAAGCCGACCGACGGCGCATGGGATGCGAGGGACAGCAGCTGTGTGATCAGCTCAGGACTTACGGCATCGCTGCGGAAGCGGCGGACGTCGCGGCGCCAACGCACGAGCTCGGCAAAGCGAGCCTTGAACGCTGCATCGAATTGCGGCGGCTCTCGCTTCGTAGCGCTCATGCGTCTTCCCCGCTCAGGACGTGCAGGAACGATCCCGTCACGGTCGTCCGCCTCGCACCACGCTCGGCGATCGCGCGGCCGGCGGCATCGCGACAGTCGATCAGGGGATCATCAGCTTCGCTCAGGATTGTCGCGTAGTGGAATTCGTGGCCGTAAACGCAGGCGCCCTTCCGGCCGAGGCTGCAGTCTGCCAACAGGGTTGCGCAGCGATAGCCGAGATGCAGGCGTCGCTTGGCGAAGGAGGTCTCGAGCGACAGCAGTCCGGCCATCGCATGCCGCGTGCCCCCGGCATCCTCCAGACCCGTTCCCAGCGTCATGTAGCCACCGCATTCGCCGTGAATGGCCACGCCACGCGCGGCCATCGCGCGCAGGCTGCCGAGGAACGACGACGCCGAAGCCAATCGTCCTGCATGGAGTTCGGGATAGCCGCCCGGCAGCCAGACCGCGTCCGCTGCCGGATCTGGCGCCTCATCGTTCAACGGCGAGAACGGCACGATCTCCGCGCCCTCAGCACGCCATTGCCGCAGCAGATGCGGATAGCTGAACGAGAACGCGGCATCGGATGCGAGGGCGATGCGCTGCCCCGGCGGCCTGATGCCGAATCCGGATGTCGGCGCAGGATGGCCGATCGCACGCACGCGCTGCGCGCATGCGAGCACCGCATCCAGGTCGACCGATGCGGAGACGGACGTCGCGAGACGATCGAGATACGCCTCGATCGCCGCGATTTCCTGCGCCTGGACGAGTCCGAGATGCCGCTCCGGCAGTGACACTTGCTGATCGCGCGGAAGCGCGCCCAGCACCTTGATGCCGACCGTTGCAAAAGCTGGCTCAATCAATGCGCGATGCCGTTCGCTCGCGATCCGATTCAGGATCACCCCGGCGACGGCGATATCGTCGCGAAAGCGCGCGCAACCGAGCGCAACGGCCGCAGCCGTCTCGGTCTGACCGCTGACATCGAGAACGAGCACCACGGGCCAGCCGAGCAAAGCAGCGAGATCCGCAGCCGAGCCGCGCCCCGAACGGCCGGGCTGCGGCGCGCCATCGAACAGGCCCATGACGCCCTCGACGACGGCAATATCGGCGTCGGCAGCGACACCGCCGACGAGCTCCATCAATTGCGGCACGGACATCGCCCAGCCGTCGAGATTGTAGCTCGTCCGTTGTGCCGCAACCGTGTGAAATGCGAGATCGATGTAGTCGGGGCCGCATTTGAACGGCTGCACATGCGTGCCACGCCGGACCAGCGCCCGCAGCAGTCCGAGCGTGACGGTGGTCTTGCCGGCGCCGGAACGCGGCGCTGCAATGATGATCCCCCGAGGCACCGTCGTGGTCATGGCCCGCGCACCGCCGTGTCCCAGGAAAATGTGCTATGCGAGGAGCCATGACGGGAACCACTGGCACTCCGCGCCGACCGCTGAAACGTGGCTGGACCACCGGCAGCTGCGCCACGGCAGCCGCACGCGCGGCCTATGAGCTGCTGATCACCGGCAGCTGTCCGGCCACGGTCGAGATCGCCCTGCCCGGCGGCCGCCGCGTCAGCTTCGCCGTCGCGATGCACGAGACCAGCACGGCGAGCGCGACCGCTGCCGTGGTGAAGGACGCCGGCGACGATCCCGATGTCACACACGGCGCGCTGATCAAGGCAATGGTGCAGCGCGGTGCCGAGAAGACCGGCGTGACGTTCCGCGCGGGCGCGGGTGTCGGCACCGTGACGCGGCCGGGATTGCCGCTGCCGCCGGGAGAGCCCGCGATCAATCCCGTACCTCGCCAGATGATCACGGCCGCGATCGACGAAGCCGCCACAGCGCTCCGCGCGAACGGCGATGTCGTCGTGGAGATCTCCATTCCCGGCGGTGAGGAACTGGCCAGGAAGACACTGAACCCGCGGCTCGGCATCATCGGCGGCCTGTCGATTCTCGGCACCACCGGGATCGTGGTGCCGTTCAGCTGCGCCGCCTGGATCCACTCGATCTATCGCGGCATCGACGTCGCACGCGCGGCCGGCCTGCCGCATATCGCCGGCGCGACGGGAAGCACCTCCGAGAAGGCCGTGCAGCAGCTCTACGGCCTGCCGGAGGCTGGACTGATCGACATGGGAGACTTCGCGGGCGGCATGCTGAAATATCTGCGCCGGCATCCGGTGCCGCGCATCACCGTGGCCGGCGGCTTCGCCAAGATGACCAAGCTCGGCCAGGGCCTGCTCGACCTGCATTCGCGCGCCGGTGAGGTCGATCTCGGCTGGCTCGCGGACACGCTGCGCGATGCGGAGGCGCCGGACGCGCTGGTCGCACTTGCGCGTGGCGCCAACACCGCGCTGCAGGTGCTGCAGGAGGCCGAGCGGATCGGATTCCCGGCGGGCGAGATCGTCGCGCGGGCCGCCTGGCAGACGGCCCGCCGCGCCCTCGGCGACAATGACATCGCGCTCGATGTCGCCGTGTTCGACCGCGACGGACGGCTGGTCGGGCAGAGCAGCGGACCGGCTCATTCGCCCCTCCCGCGGAAGCGCCGCTGATAGTCGGCGTCGTAAAGTGCGCTGTTGCGAAAATCCTCCGAGCCGAGCGCGCGGCCAACCAGAATCAACGCAGTGCGCTCCATGGCCGCGCTCGCGACCTGGCCGACGATCGACGCCAGCGTGCCGGTCACGATACGCTGCTCCGGCCAGCTCGCGCGATAGACGATCGCGACGGGGCAATCCTCGCCGTAATGCGGACGCAGCTCGTCGACGACCTTGTCGAGCACATGGATCGACAGATGGATGGCGAGCGTGGCGCGCGATTGCGCGAACAGCGACAGCTGCTCCGTCTCCGGCATTGCGGAAGCGCGGCCGGACGTGCGTGTCAGCACGACCGATTGTGCGAGACCCGGAAGCGTGAGCTCACGCTCCAACGCGGCCGCGGCCGCAGAGAACGACGGCACCCCCGGCGTGACCGTGTAGGGAATCTTCAACGCATCGAGCCGCCGCAACTGCTCGCCGAGCGCGCTCCAGATCGAGAGATCGCCGGAGTGCAGCCGCGCCACGTCTTCGCCAGCGGCCGTGGCCTGAGCCATCTCGGCTATGATCTCGTCGAGCGCCAGCGGCGCGGTGTCGATGATGCGGGCGCCTGGCGGGCAATGCGCGAGGAGGGCTGCCGGAACCAGCGAGCCGGCATAGAGACAGACGGGACAGCGCGCGATCAGGTCGCGACCGCGCACGGTGATCAGATCGGGCGCGCCGGGCCCGGCGCCGATGAAATGCACCGTCATGTTGCCGGCTCCACCGGGCCATCGCCTTGCGCAATTGCACAAGTCGCGCAGGCGTTGGCCAGCCTCGGCAGAATGAGGCGCGCATTACGGCCGGCCGCCGCCAGCGCTGCGGTCTCGGCCACGGACGGAACACCCTTGAGGCGCTGCACGAGATCGCTTCGGGTGACGGCGAGCTCAGCGACGGCCGCGAGGTCTGCGATGCCGATGCCCCGTAGCGGCCGCCGCAGCCGCATCGCTGCTTCGATCACGCCGGACTCGTCCCTCTTGTCCGCCGCCGTCGCGACCACGGCAATATCACCGGGGGCCAGACCCGCAGCAGCCAAGGCCTGCGCGACGACCGCATCGACGTCGTCGGCGCTGACGTTGCGACGGCAACCGATCCCGAGCGCGATCATGGCTTGGTGACTCGCCATTGCGTCACGGGCATCGCCTGCCGCCAGCCATGCATGCGGCCGACCGGCTCTATTCGCGACACCGCGACGCGGATGAGCTCACCGCCATGCTTGCCGAATAGATCCGACAGCCGGCCCTCGCCTTCGAGCGAAATGACATTGGCGACGAGGCGGCCGCCAGATCTCAACTTCGACCAGACCGCCTCGAACACACCCGGCTCCGAAATGCCGCCGCCGATGAACACCGCGTCCGGAGGCTCGATATCGGCGAGCACCGCCGGCGCGCGCCCGATGACGACTTTCAGATCGGGAGCACCGAGCGCAAGCGCGTTGCGCATGGCGCGGTCGCCGCGATCCTGCCGCGCCTCGATGCCGACCGCGCGCAGCGCGCCGTGGCGCAGCAGCCATTCGATCGCAACGGAGCCCGACCCCAAACCGACGTCCCAGAGCAATTCGCCTGGTCGCGGCGCAAGCGCGGCCAAGGTGACTGCACGGACGTCGCGCTTGGTGATCTGACCGTCATGCTCGAACATATCGTCGGCAAGGCCCGACGTCAGCGGGATCACCCGCGCATCAGAACCGGCTTCGACCTCGATGGCAAGCGTGGTCAGCGGATGGATGTCCGACAGATCGAACTCATCCGCCGTCACGCCGCGCACCCGCTCCTGCGGTCCTCCGATCGCCTCCAGAACCGTCAAGCGCGAGCGCCCCATGCGCCGGGACGTCAACAATGCAGCAAGCTTTTCGGCGGTCGACCCGTCCCAGGCCAGCGCCAGGATGCGAGCTCCCGGCGTGAGATGGCGGATGATGCCTTCGAGGGCGCGGCCATGCAGCGTGACCTGGGCCACCTCCTGGAGCGGCCAGCCGAGTCGCGCAGCTGCAAGGCTGAACGCCGAGGGCTGCGGGACGCACAGCATCTCGTTCGCATCGAAGCGCTGCATCAGCTGCTTGCCGACGCCGTAGTTGAAGGGATCGCCGCTCGCCAGCACGGCGACCGGCGTTCCCCGGCGCACCGCGATCTGCTCGAACGCCAGTTGCAGCGGGCTCGGCCAAGCCAGCCGCTCGCCTCTCACAAGCTGGGCCGCGAGATCCAGATGACGCACGCCGCCGACCACCAATTCCGCCTGCGCGATGAGACGCCGCGCGGGCTCCGAAAGACCCTCCACACCGTCCTCGCCGATGCCGACGATGGACAGCCAGCGTGCCACGTTGCAAGTTGCGCCCGGATTCACCATGGACCCTGCCCCGCATGCGCATCCTCATTCTCGGCGGGACGACCGAGGCCTCGGAGCTGGCGCGGCTGCTGGCCGACGACAGCCGGTTCGAGGCGACGCTGTCGCTCGCCGGCCGCACCATCTCGCCCAAGCCGCAGCCGCTGCCGACGCGCATCGGCGGCTTCGGTGGCATTGTCGGACTGCAAGCGTGGTTGCGCGATCATGCTGTCGAAGCGGTGATCGATGCGACCCATCCCTATGCCGACCAGATCTCCCGGCATGCGGTCGCGGCCTGCCATGCGCTCTCGCTGCCGCTGGCATCGATCCTGCGCCCAGCGTGGCAGCGCCAAGAAGACGATCGCTGGATCGAGGCCGAGAGTGCGGACGCCGCCGCTCGCGCACTCGGGGCCACTGCTGCGCGCGTGTTCCTCAGCCTGGGCCGGCTGGAGCTGGCGGCGTTTGCCGCAGCTCCGCAACACCACTACGTCGCCCGCACGATCGATCCGCCCGGTGACATCCAGCTGCCGCCTGACATCCGCTTCGTCTACGATCGCGGACCGTTCGACGATGCGAAAGAGCATGACTTTCTCACGCGTGAGCGCATTGCCTTCCTCGTCTCGAAGAACTCCGGCGGAGCCGCGACCTATCCGAAGATCGCGGCAGCACGGCGGCTCGATCTTCCCGTGGTGATGATCGCGCGGCCCGACAAGCCGCGTGGCGTGGCGCTGGACAGCGCAGGGGCCGCCCTGCTCTGGCTGGAGACCGCGCTTGCTCATGCGCCGCCCTCGACTTCTCGGCGCAGCGTGTAGACGAACGGCGCCTTGCCCTCCCGCTCAATCAGGCGCGTTGCGGTCGATCCGATCAGGACCAGCGTGCGCATGTCGGCGTTGTCGGGATCGACGTCGCCCAGCGTCGTGATGATCTGCCTGACGTCGCCGCTGCCCGCGGCGCGCACCATCACGACCACGGTCGACGATGGCTTGATCTGCCGCAGCAGCGCAAAGGCGTCGCCGAGCTGATGCGGCCGCGCCCTGGAGAGCGGGTTGTACAGCGCGATGACGAAGTCGGCCGCAGCCGCAGCCTCCAGCCGGCGCCTGATGGTGGCCCAGCTCTTGAGATTGTCGGACAGCGAGATCGCGCAGAAATCGCCGCCCAGCGGCGCCCCGACCTCGGCTGCAGCAGCCAGCATCGCGGTGACGCCGGGCTCGACGCGGATGTCCAGATCGCGCCACGCCGACGGGCCCGCCTCGACCGCCTCGAACACGGCGGCGGCCATCGCGAACACGCCGGGATCGCCGCCTGAGACCACGGCGACCTGCTTGCCGGCGCAGGCAAGTGCCAGCGCGTGACGCGCGCGGTCGAGCTCGACGCGATTGTCGCTGGCGTGGCGGGTCTGTCCTGCGCGAAGCGTCGTCACCCTGTCGAGATAAGGTCCGTAGCCGATCAGATCGGTTGCGTCCGCGATCGCCGCCGACGCCGCCGGCGTGATCAACTCGGGACGCCCGGGGCCGACACCGACGATGGTCAGCGTGCCCGTCACAGCCGACGCCCCTGTCCGGGGATCAGGATCATCGAGAAATACGGGCCGCGATCCGACACCACTTCGGCCAGCGGCGAGACGCGCTGCGCCTCCATGGTGCCACGCTCGACGTAGATGGCGCGATCGAGCAGCCCGGCCTGAGTGATGGCGCGCTTCACCTTGGCGAGATTGCGCCCGACCTTCATGATGACGGCGGCCTCGCAGCGGGTCAGCCGGTCATGCAGAATGTCCTCCGCCAGGGTGCCCGGTAGGACCGAGAGCACGTCGTCGCCCCAGGTGATCGGAGCATTGGCCTTGGTCCAGCATCCGGACATGCCGGTCACGCCGGGAACCACCTCGACCGGGTGATCCTGTTCGAGCCGTCGCCACATGTGCATGAAGGAGCCGTAGAAGAAGGGATCGCCTTCTGACAACAGGCCGACCGATCGGCCCGCGGCAAGATGGGCCGCGATGCTGTCGGCTGCGCGATGATAGAAATCGCCGATCTGCGCCTGATAGGACGGATCACCGACAGGCACCTCCTCGGTGACGGGATATTCCAGCCGTAGCTCGTGGCGGCGCGGGTCCATCAATGGCGCCACGATTCGCCGGGCATTGCCCTCGATGCCGCGCTTGGCAAAGAACGCCACGACATCGACGGATCTGACGAGGCCGGCCGCGCGCAGCGTGAGATAGCGTACGTCGCCCGGGCCGACGCCGATGCCGTAGAGCGTGCCCGGATCTGCCGAGCCTGCGATGGTGTCGAGCAGACTCATTCGACGTCACTCGCAACGGCATTGACGGCCGCAACGGCCATCGCGCTGCCACCCTTGCGGCCCTTCACGATGAGATACGGCACGCGGCCGTCGGCCGCGAGCGCCTCCTTGGACTCACGCGCCCCGACGAAGCCGACCGCCGTTCCGATCACGGCTGCCGGCCGCGGCGCGCCCTGATCGAGCATGTCGAGCAGATGAAACAGCGAGGTCGGCGCATTGCCGATCGCCACCAGCGCACCGCCGAGATGCGGTCGCCACAGCTCCAACGCCGCCGCTGAGCGCGTCGTGCCGAGCTGCGCCGCCAAAGCCGGAACTTTCACGTCGTCGAGCGTGCAGATGATCTCATTCCCGGCGGGCAATCGCGCTCGCGTGATGCCTTGCGCCACCATCTTGGCATCGCACAGGATCGGTGCGCCGCGATCGAGCGCGGCCCGCGCTGCAGCGGCGAACTGATCGGACATCTCGATGTCGGAGGTGATCTCGACCATGCCGCAGGCGTGGATGATGCGCACCGCGATCTTCTCTTCGAGTCCATGGAAGCGCGAGAGGTCGGCCTCGGCGCGGATGGTCGCGAACGAGCGCCGATAGATCTCCGCGCCATCCTTGATGTAGTCGCGCAGATCAGACATCGGCCTTCTCTCTTGCTTCGAACAGCCCAGCGCCGGCCATGTCGAGATCGGCCGGATCGAGGCTGCCGGACGGCTCGCTCTTCACCGTTCCGTTGCGGACGATGCGATAACGTCGACCATCACCGATCAGCACGAGGTCGGCAGCAGCCGAGCGCGCGCAGCCCTTAGCACAGCCCGAGACATGCAAGGTGCCTGCGAAGCGCGCGCGAGCCATCGCGCCGGCCAGCAAGCGGGCGTGCACGCGCACAGCCAGCGATGTCGACGGGCAGCCGCCGGCGCCGGAGCAGGCATCGATGCGCATCAGCGGATCGGCGTCGTCGACGATCAGGCCCAACCGGGCTGCTCCTGCAACGAGCGGCTCGGCATGGCCGTGGTCCGCAGCGACATAGAGCGTGCGCCAGGGTGACAGCCGGACCTCGGAGACCGCATAGGTCTCCAGGAGTGCCGCGAGCCGCACCAGCATGTCGCTGTCGACACGGCCGAACGGAGCGCCGAAGCCGACTGCGCAGGCCTGCTCGGTCAAGGCGAAGGCGCCGCGTCGTTGCTGCGGCTCCGCGGCTGCCGAGACCATCGCGATCGCATCCAATGCATCGAGACCCGGTCCGGCGCGCAGAGCGGCGATTGCCTCGGGCGGCAACGCGGCGGCACGGCGCGTGGGGCTATGCTGCAACATACTTCGCGCGAGCTGCATCGCGACGGCAGCAGCATCGGCGACGGCGGTCGTGCCGAGCCAGACGACGCCGTCGCGACCGGCAACGCCGACGGCGACGCAAGCCTGATCACGTTGGACACAGGCGACCAGACGAATGTCGGCGGCGAGATCCGCAAGCGTCAGCACGCCGCCGCCGTCGAGCGCAAAGCCGAACTTGGCCGGCAGCGCATGCAGCGATCGATCGGCCGCGAGCAGCGTCTCCAACGTCGCGGCGATGGGACGCATGTCGAGGAGCTCGGCCGGGTCGAGGCCCGCCAGCGGGGTGATAACGATGTTGCGGATCGCCTCCTGCTCGGCGCTGTCGTCGAGCAGCGCGAGCGAGGCCATCAGCTCCCACAGCGGCGCCAGCCCTTCGGCGGCCACACCTCGGATCTGAAGATTGGCGCGGCGGGTGAGATCGATCTGGCCGCTGCCGAAGCGCTGCGCGGCCTCGGCAAGGTCGCGCAAGGCTGCAACCTGCAATGCACCGCCATGTGGCCGGACGCGCACGATCAGCCCGTCGCCGCTCGGCATCGGCCGGCGCGCGCCGGGACACCAGCCCTTGATGTCGACCGCGGCCGTCACGACGCCCTCTCCGTTTGCGCCAGACGGCGGCGGGCAAGTGCAAGCTCGTCCGCGACGGCATTCCGGCGCGGCACCCACAGCTGCCGGCGCAGCGCATCCTCGAATCGCGACGTCATCGCCGCAACAGCCGCCGGATTGCGTGCGACCATGGCGTCCAACACTGCCTCGTCACGCAGCAGCGCCCCATGCGCCAGATCAAACAGGTGCTCGGCAACCGTGTCCGACGTGGCGGCAAAGGCATACAGCGCGTCGACGGCTTGCGCGATCTCGGCGACGCCGCGATGGCCATGGCCGAGCATTCCCGCGATCCAGCGCGGATTGGCGAGGCGGCCGCGCACCACGCGCGCAATCTCCTCGCTGAAAGTCCGTGCCTTTGGCGCTTCGGGACGGCTGGTGTCGAGATGCAGCAGCGCGGGCGACGCGCCGAGCGACGCGGCAGCAGCCGCGAAGCCTCCGGCAAAGTCGGCAACCTCCTCGCCATCGAGCAGATCGCGCTCGCGATCGTCCTGCGGATGCACCAGCGCATCGGCGCTGCGCACGCGCGCGCGGAACGTGTCGGAGGCCGCGACGCCGTCATGCGCTCCCCCGAAGCTGAAACCGGTGCTGTCGAGATAGGCTTCGCCGAGCTGCGACCGGCTCTCCCAGTTCATCCCCAACGCCAGGTCGGCGGCAACGGCGCCGTAGCTGCCCGGCGCGCCGCCGAACACGCGCGCGAGACTCTCGCCGCGGCGCCGCGCCGCAGCCAGCGGATTGTCGGCATCGTCCTCGTCGAGCGATGCCACCTTCTGCACGGCGAGATCGAACAGCGCAATCTGCGCCTCGAACAGGTCGCGAAACAGCCCCGAGATCCGCAGCGTCGCATCGATGCGGGGACGGTCGAGCATCGCCAGCGGCAGCACGTCGACGCCCGTCACGCGGTTCGAATTGAGATCCCAGCGCGGCCGCACGCCGAGATAGGCGAGCGCTTGAGCCAGATCGTCACCGCCCGTGCGCAGCGAAGCGGAGGCCCAGAGATCGAGCATCAGCGACCGCGGATAGTCGCCATGGTCCTGCAAATAGCGCCGGATCACCTCGTCGGCCGCGCGGACGCCGACCAGCGCGGCCGTGCGGGTCGGGATGGCGCGCGGATCAATCGCGGTCAGATTGCGCCCGGTCGGCAGCACGTCGAGGCGGCCACGGCTCGGCGCACCGGCGGGACCAGCGGCCACGCGGCGGCCGTCGAGCGCCGCGAGCAGCGCGCTGCCTTCGGCCGCAGCGCTCTCGGCGATGCGGGCCTCGACGGCCGTCCGATCGACGGTGCCACCCGCCAGCTCCGCCGCTGCCGTGATCGCATCGGCGAGGAGACTGGTCGCTGCGACGTCGGGCGCCTGGCCGAACACGTGCAGGCGGTCACGCACCGCGAGCTCCTTGATGTCGCACAATTGGGCGTCGAGCTGCGCGATCGCCTCGCGGTTGCTCATCGTGCGCTCGAGGCCGCAATCGGCGGCAAGCCCGCTCTGCCAGGCCCGGGCGATGATTTCGTCCTCCAGGAGCGTCAGGCGTCGTTTGTCGAGACCGTCGGCCTCGGCATATTCCTCGACCAGCCCCTCCAGCTCCAGCAACGGTCCATGCAGACCGGCCTGCGACAATGGCGGCGTCAGATGCCCGAGCGTCACGGCGGACAACCGCCGCTTGGCCTGCATCGCCTCGCCGGGATTGTTGACGATGAAGGGATAGATCATCGGCAGCGGGCCGAGCACGGCTTCCGGCCAACAATTGCTCGACAGCGCCAGCGCCTTGCCCGGCAACCATTCCAGCGTGCCGTGCGCGCCGAGATGGATTAGCGCGTCGATCTTTTCGACATCGCGCAAATGGGCATAGAGCGCAACATAGGCATGCCGCGGCGGCACGCTGGTGTCGTGGTAGCCGGACTTGCGATCGGCGCGGCTGCCGCGATCCGGTTGCAGCAGAATCGCGAGCTTGCCCGCGCGCAGCACCTGAAAGCGAAACGCGCCATCGCGAAACGCCGGGTCGGCTTCCGCCTCGCCCCAATTGTCATGCAGGGCGCGCTGCAGATCGGGCGGCAACAGCGCGAGAGCGCGCCGATGGTCCGCAAGCGGCACGACGAGCTCATCCGCCTCGTCGCGCAGCAGCGCTTCAACCTGTCGCGACGCCGGGAGCTGACCACCGACATCGTATCCGGCCTCCGCCAACGTCAGGGTGATCGCCGCGGCGCTCTCGCTGGTGTCGAGTCCGACCGCATAGCCGCGGCGCCCGCCGCGGGCCGGATAATCCGATAGCACGAGCGCGATGCGGCGCTCCTGCGCGGGCAGCGAGCGCAACCGCGCCCATCGCGCGGCGAGCTGCGCGACATAGCATATGCGATCCGCCCGCGGAACGTAGCGTACGGTGCCGAATTGCAGGCGGTCGTCCGCCGGCATCTCGCCCTTGAAGGCGATCGGGCGCGCCAGCAGTCGACCGTCGAGCTCCGGCAGCACGACGTTCATCGCAAGATCCGTCGGCGACAATCCGCGACCGGACGAGGCCCAGCTCGCTTCCGTGCTCTGCGCCTGGATGATCTGCAGGACTGGCGCGTCTGCGACATCCAGCACCGTCGAGCCGTCATCGCGCAGCGCCGAGAACGCGGTCGCGTTCAGGATGATCGCGGGACGCCGCGTCACGATCAGTTGCTCCAGCGCAGCCGCGATGCTGGGATCCTTCAGGCTGGTGACCGCGACCGCCAATGCGGCGAGCCCTTCGCGTTCGATCCCCCGCATCAGTTCGGCGATCCCCGCCGTGTCGGCGGCCAGCAGACTGGCGCGATAGAACACGGTCAGCGCGGTCGGCCGCGTATCACCGTGACGGAAGAGTTCCTCGATGGCGACGGCGCCGCGATCCGGCACGAAGCCCACGATCGAGCCGATCGCAACCGGCGCGGCAAAATCCGTGCGACGGCCGAGAAGCGCAGCGAGGTAACGCAGCGCCTCCCGCGCATTCCCGACCCCGCCTTCGTGCAGATAGCCATAGAGCCGCGACGTGGCGTCGTGCGGCAGCGTCGAGAGCGCGTCGAGCCGATCGTCGGCGCGATCATCGCCCGGCAGCGCCGCGAACGCGATGTTGCGGCTGCGGCACACCGCGGCAATGCGCTCCATCCCGTAGCGCCAATAGTCGAGCCCGCCGAGACAGCGCACGACCACCGCGCGTGCGCCAAGCACGACGCGGTCGATGTAGAGGTCGACTGACATCGGGTGCTTCAGTCGTTTCAGGCTCGCGAGGCGCAGGCCGGGCAGCTCGTCCGACGCCCCCGTCCAAGCCTCGGCCAGGGCTGACAGGTCGCTGTCGGAGAACGACAACACGACGATCTCGGCGGGCGACTGCGCGAGATCCACGGCCTGTTCGAGGTCGTCGAGATCAGCGCCCGATGTCGCCAGGAGATGCATGTCCCTCGCCTAGCCCGCGATCAGGCTTTGGATCGCGGCCGCATCGAGACCGCGCTCGCCGATGATCACCAGCCGTCCCTGCCGCGACTCGCCGGATTGCCAGGGGCGCTCGAACTGATGCTGGATGCGGTTGCCGACGGCCTGCACCAGAAGGCGCAGCGGCTTGCCGGCCACTTCCACGAATCCCTTCACCCGCAACACGTCATGCGCTTCGACGGCAGCCGCGATGCGGTCGACGAGTGCATCGGGAGAGGTCTGCGCCGGGACGTCGAGCACGAAGCTTTCGAAATCGTCGTGATCATGCTCCGCCTCGTTGTCGTGATGTGAGGGACGCGCAGCGAGATCGTCCTCGGCGGCGGCACCAAGCCCGAGCAGCACGGAGGCCGACAGCCTGCCATGCTCGGTCGCGATCACCTTGACGGCGCGCTGCACCTTGGTCGCGATCTCGGAGGCCACGATCTTGCGCTGCTCGTCGCTCATCAGGTCGCTCTTGTTCATCACGACGAGGTCGGCGCAGAGCAGCTGATCCTCGTAAACCTCCTCGAGCGGGTTGTCATGATCGAGCGAAGCGTCCGCTGCGCGTTGCGCGGCGAGCGCCTTGGGATCGTCGGCGAAGCGGCCAGCCACCACCGCCGGGCCATCGACCACTGCGACGACACCATCCACCGTGACGCGGGTTGCGATCTCCGGCCAGTTGAAGGCCTGCACCAGCGGCTTCGGCAGCGCGAGGCCCGACGTCTCGATCACGATGTGCTCGGGCGGGTCCTTCTGGTCGAGCAGGCTCTTGAGCGCGGGTACGAAATCATCGGCCACCGTGCAGCAAAGGCAGCCATTGGACAGCTCGACGATACGATCCTCCGGACAGTCCGGCACACCACACCCCCTGAGGATATCGCCGTCGATGCCGACATCACCGAACTCGTTGACGATGATGGCGAGCCGGCGGCCATTCGCCGTCTCGATCAGATTGCGCACCAGCGTGGTTTTCCCGGCCCCGAGAAAGCCGGTGACGATGGTGCAAGGCGTCTTGGCGAACGACTTCGTCATGGTGATACGATCTCTCGTCTTCAGCGCGGCACTGCCAGAGCAGGCACGCGCGCAACGGTGTTCTTGCGGATGTATTCGGGACGCTCGCGCCAGGCCGGCAGGCCAGCTTCATGGCGCTGATGCAGCTGCGCGAAGCTCAGCACATCCTGAGCATGAAGATCTGGATCGAGCGCCCCGAGCACATAGGTCCATTTGCCCGGCGCCGTCACGGCAACCGTGCAGGCCCGGTTGCAGTTGGACAGGCACTCGACGCCGACCACCGACACACCGGCGCGCTGCTCGGCCGGCACGGTCTCGATCGCTGCGAGCAGGCGGGCCCCGGCCCGCGGCTGATCAGGCGGCGCAGCTTCAGCCGCCTGCGTGCGACAGGTGACGCAGACGAACAGCGTCGTTGCGCCAATTTCAGGTGTGGACATCAATCAGCCGATCATTCCGGCTGCCGTGGCCGCAGCGACGCCGCCGGCCAGCACGATCGCAGCGCCGGCCAGGCGCAGCGCCAGCGGCGCAATGGCATTGGCCTTGGCCGACAGCAGCTTGGTGCCGAGGAACGCACAAGCAGCGATCACCGTCTGGATCACGAGCAGGCCGGCGAGATAGGCGCCGAGCGGCGCAGTCTCCGCACCGACGATCGACTCACCCAGCGCATAACCGTGCACGAGGCCCGTCAGAGCAAACAGACCGGCGACCGGCAGCACGCCGAAACGGCCGCGCACCACCACCACGAGGCCGACCACGACGGTCGTGAGGCCGACCAGCAGCTCGGCCGCCGGGATGTTGGCCTTCGCCACGTGAAGGCCGACACCGGCGATCATCGCCGTCGTGAACGCCAGCACCGGGGCGAAGCCGCGGCCGAGCAACGCCGCAACGATGCCGGCACCCACGATGGCCGCCAGATGATCGATGCCGATGATGGGATGGGCGAGCCCGGACAGCATGCCCTGCGCGAAGGTCTGCGGCAGCTTGCCATCCATCATGTGATGCGCGAAAGCGGGCTGGGCGGCGAGCAGAAGCAGGCTCGCAATCGTGAAAGTCGTCGTGCGGGTGAACTTCATGGCCGTCTCCGTCGCTTGCCGGCTCCCCCAGAGGACCGGACGATGCGCTGCATCCGACGGCATCCCGCCCATCCCGGCGGGATCAGAACCAGCATCGCGACTCCCCGCGCGACGGGTCGGCCAACAGCAATGTCGACGGCAGGTCTCCTGGCTCTCGGGTCGCTGCGTGAAACCACCTTCCCGGTTTCCCAGTGGTGCTTTGGCCTCACACTCGCCGATTACAGTTGCGGGGGCAGCCACGGCCTTGGGTGTGATCCCGCACCATGTTCCCTAAATCTCTCCTTTCGGAGAACCGTCATCTGTTAGATACGGGTCGCGCCAAAGCCCGTCAATCGGAATCGTCCCCATGGTCCCTGCCCCGCCGCCTCCCGCCCTGCCGCGCCTGACCCTGGTGCTCGGCGGAGCGCGCTCGGGCAAGAGCCGCCACGCGGAGGCGCTGGTCACGACGAGCGCGCCGCCCTGGACGTATGTTGCGACCGCGCAGGCGTTCGACGAGGAAATGACCGAACGAATTGCGCAGCACAAGGCGCGGCGCGCAGACGGATGGCAGACGCTGGAGACGACGCATGATCTGGCCGGCCTGATTCGCGAACACGCGTACCAGCCTGCGCCAGTGCTGATCGATTGCCTCACGCTGTGGCTCAGCAATGTCATGCTCGCCGACATGAACGTGCAGGCGGCTTGCGCCGAGCTCATCGATGCGCTCCGCGCCGCACGCGGGCCGATCGTCGCCGTCTCCAACGAGGTCGGTCTCGGCATCGTGCCGGACAACGCGCTGGCGCGTGCGTTTCGCGACGCGCAGGGGCGGCTGAACCAGGACGTGGCGGCATTGGCGGATCGCGTGATCCTGATGGCGGCCGGGCTGCCGCTCAGCTTGAAATGACGAAGAGGACGAACCGATGACCGAAAGCGCCGACGATGCCCGCCACAAGGCCAAGATGGAGAACCGCAAGGCGGTGCAGGATGCCGAGGTCGCTTCGAAGACCGTCGAGAAGGGCCTGCTGATCGTCCACACCGGCAAGGGCAAGGGCAAGTCGACGGCAGCGTGGGGCCTGATGCTGCGTGCGATCGGCCGCGGCTTTCGCATCGGCGTTGTGCAGTTCGGCAAGGGTGCATGGGAGACCGGTGAGCGCAAGGCGATCGCCGCGTTCGGTGATCAGGTCTCGTGGCACACGCTCGGCGAAGGCTTTACCTGGGAAACGCAGGATCGTGCGCGCGACGTGGCCGCGGCCGAGCGCGCCTGGGCCAAGGCAAAGGAACTGATGGCGGATCCCGCGATCCGGCTGCTGGTCCTCGACGAGCTCAACATCGCGCTACGCTATGATCACCTGCCGATTGGCGACGTCGTGGCAGCGCTCGCGGCGCGCCGTCCCGATCTCCACGTCGTGGTGACCGGCCGCAACGCGAAGCCGGAGCTGATCGAGGCGGCCGATCTCGTCACCGAGATGAACCTCGTCAAGCACCACTTCGCAGCCGGCGTGAAGGCGCAGGAAGGCATCGAGTACTAGGCTCATGAGCGCGCGCGCCATCATGTTCCAGGGCACCGGCTCCGACGTCGGCAAGTCGCTGATCGTTGCAGGCCTTGCGCGCGCGCTGACACTGCGCGGCTTGAAGGTGGCGCCGTTCAAGCCGCAGAACATGTCGAACAACGCCGCCGTCACCGCGGATGGCGGCGAGATCGGCCGGGCCCAAGCGCTGCAGGCGCGCGCAGCGCGGCGGCCGATGACGGTGCATATGAACCCGGTGCTGCTGAAGCCGCAGAGCGAGATCGGCTCGCAGGTGGTGGTGCAGGGCCGCGTCGTCGGCAATGCCAAGGCATCCGCCTATCAGGCGATGAAGCCGCAATTGATGCATGCCGTGCTCGACAGCTTTCATCAATTGGCGGCCGATGCCGATATTGTGCTGGTGGAAGGCGCGGGCTCGGCGTCCGAGATCAACCTGCGCGCCGGCGACATTGCCAACATGGGCTTTGCGCAAGCGGCGCAGATTCCCGTGGTGCTGATCGGCGACATCGATCGGGGCGGCGTGATTGCGAGCGTGGTCGGCACCAAGACGGTGATCGCGCCCGACGACGCCGCGCGTGTGGCGGGTTTCCTCGTGAACAAGTTCCGCGGCGACCCCGCCTTGTTTGCATCAGGCATGAACGAGATCGCGCAGCGGACAGGGTGGACGTCGCTCGGGCTCATTCCACATTTTCCGGATGCGCGCCGCCTGCCGGCGGAGGACGCGCTTGGCCTGGCTGAACGCGGATCATCGGGAGGACAGCGGCCGAAGATCGTCATCCTCGCCTACCCGCGTATTTCCAATTTCGACGAGTTCGATCCGTTGCGGCTGGAAGATGGAATCGATCTGCAGTTTTTGCGGTCTGGCACGCCGATTCCCGGCGACGCTTCGATTGTGATCCTGCCGGGCTCGAAGGCCACGATCGCCGATCTCGCCGCCCTGCGCGACGCCGGCTGGGACATCGACCTCGCCGCGCATCTGCGTCGCGGCGGGCGCGTGCTCGGCATCTGCGGCGGCTATCAGATGCTGGGGCGCATCATCAGCGATCCCGATGGACACGAAGGAGCACCGGGTTCCGTCGCAGGACTTGGCCTGCTCGACGTTGAAACCACGCTGACCGATGACAAGGCGCTGCGGGAGGTCCATGGCAAGCTGATGGATGATCAGCGGCCCTTCCGCGGTTACGAGATGCACATTGGCCGCACCGACGGGCCGGCAACGCAGACCCCATTCCTCACCTTCTCCGACGGTCACCGCGATGGCGCTGTCGCAGCCGACGGCCGGATCGCCGGCTGCTACGTGCACGGCCTGTTCGCAGATGACGGTCTGCGCAATCATTGGCTGCGCGGCCTCGGCGCAGCCGCGAGCGGGCTCGCTTACGAGAGCGACGTCGAGACAACCCTCGATGCGCTTGCAGCACATCTGGAGCAACACATCGACGTCGATCGTGTCCTAGCACTGGCCACCGAGCCGCGCGGCTAGGCTAGACCATCCTGACCACGACGAGTGCGGCAACCACGAGAGCCTGAACAACACACGCCAGCCGGTAGAGCCGCAATGCGCGCCGGATGTCCGAGGCATCGAGATCAGCACGCCCATCCCCCATCCAGGCATCGGTGACGAGATGGCCGTCATAGACGCGCGGCCCGGCCAGGCGCAGTCCCAACGCCCCCGCCATGGCGGCCTCCGGCCAGCCGGCGTTCGGCGACCGATGCCTCGCGGCATCGCGTGCAACGATTTGCAGGGCCGATGCCGAGGACGCTGCGGGGACGATGCAGGCGGCGGCTGCAATCCACAGTGCCGAGAGCCGTGAGGCCGGCAGGTTGATGAGATCGTCGAGCCGCGCCGCCGCCCAGCCAAACGCGCGGTGACGTTCCGAGAGATGGCCGATCATGCTGTCGGCCGTGTTGAGAGCCTTGTAGATCAGGATGCCCGGCAGACCGCCCATCACGAGCCAGAACAGGGGCGCGACCACACCGTCGGAGAAGTTCTCGGCCAGACTTTCGATGGCCGCGCGCGACACGCCGGATTCATCGAGCCGCTCGGGATCGCGCCCGACGATCATCGCCACCGCACGGCGGCCGCCGTCGAGCCCCTCGTTCTCCAAGCCGTCCGCGACGGCGGCGACATGCGCGTCGAGGCTGCGCTGAGCAAGCAGGCTGCTCGCTAAGCCTCCAAGGATGATCGTTGCGGCCCATTCGCCCGCCACGGCCTGCACGATCCAGGTTGCGCCCAGGCCGACGGCCAACATGCCTGCGGCGAGCAGCATCACGAGGCGCAGGCCGCGCGCCCGTCGCGCGGCGAAGCTGTCGCCGGCCCCGTTCCAGTGGCGGTCCGCCCATGCTATCAGCGCGCCCATCCACATCACGGGATGACCGATCCGCTGCACCAGCATCTGGGGATAACCGACCGCAGCTTCGATGAGGAGCGCCGCGAGCGCGAGAGAGACGAACATCGATCTCCGCTGAAGGACAGACATGAACGACGACAGAGCGACTAGCACGCGATCGGAAACGCCGGAAGCAATCCTTCACGGCGGCGATCTCCACGCGGTCAGCGGTCGTTACCCGGATGCGCCGCAGCCGTGGATCGATCTGTCGACCGGCATCAATGCAGTGCCCTACCCGGTCCCGGAAATCCCGCCCTCCGCCTGGCAGCGATTGCCGGCCAAGTCCGAGGAGCGCATCCTGCTCACCGCGGCGGCGGCGCGCTATCGCGTGGCCTCCCGGGACACGATCGTCGCCGCGCCAGGCACCCAGGCGCTGCTGCAGAGTCTGCCGCGGCTGCGGCCGCGATCGACCGTCGCGGTGCTCGCGCCAACCTATGAGGAGCACGCGCTGTGCTGGCGGCGCTGCGGCCATCAAGTGCATCTGGTCGACGACGCCGACGCGCTCGCCCACGCCGACATCGCCGTCGTGGTGAACCCGAACAATCCAACCGGCCGCCTGCTGCCGCGCGACGTCCTGGTCCGGCTGGCCGCAGCACAGCGCCGGCGCGACGGTCTGTTGATCGTCGATGAAGCGTTCGTCGATCTGTATCCCGCCAATGCGAGCCTTGCGGCCGACCTGCCGCCGGCGACGATCGTGCTGCGCTCATTCGGCAAGGTCTATGGCCTCGCCGGCGTGCGGCTGGGATTTGCGATCAGCTCGGCGGACATTGCAACGCGCCTCCGCGGGGAACTCGGACCCTGGGCGGTATCGGGGCCGGCGCTCGCGGTGGGAACGGCCGCGTTGGCCGATGACGCCTGGCTCGCGCAGACAGGCGCGCGCCTCGCCCGGGATGGCCAGCGCATCGAGGCGCTGCTGGAGAACGCCGGTTGCGCCGTCATCGGCATCACGCCCCTGTTCCGCCTGATCGCATCGCCGATCGCGGCCGGGATCGCCGACCGGCTCGCCCGCCACGGCATTCATGTCCGACGCTTTCCGGCTCAGCCGACCTGGCTACGCTTCGGCCTGCCAAGCCATGAGGGCGACTGGGAGCGGCTGGCGCAGGCGCTCGGCAGTTCGTCCTAGCCCAGCACGCAGGCCGCAAGCAGCAGCGTCTCCGTGACCTCGATGCTGGCGCCATGACAATCGCCGGTGATGCCGCCGAGCCGCCATTGCCAATAGAAGGCGACCGCCGGAATGAGGATGATGGCGATCAGCGTCGGAGGTGCGCCGGCCAGTGCGCCGAGCGCGAGCACGCCGCCCCAGCCGACGATCACGTTCCAGCCGACGCTGTTGGAGATGCTCGCGCCCAGACCCGGCTTCAGCGACAGCAGCGTCTTGTTGCAGACCAAGGTCCCCAGACGCGCCCAGGCCGGGATCAGCACGAGCGCCCAGGCGGTCGGTCCGGTCGCCAGCTCGGCGATCAGCACCAGCTTGGCTGCGATCTGCAGGGCGATGGCAACGACGGCGAAGCTGCCGGCATGGGGATCGCCGAGCACGGCAATGAAGCGCTCGGGCTTGCCATGCGCGGCACCGAAGGCATCGGCGACGTCGCCGAGACCATCGAGGTGAAGCGCGCCGGTGATCCAGATCCAGGCGACCAGAACGGCGAGCGCGACGATCCAAGGGTCGGCGCCGTGCAGAAGCCGGGCCACGACCGCCAGACATACGCCGATGACCAGTCCCGCGGCCGGGAACCAGACCGAGGCTCGCGCGAGATCATCCGCACGCGCCTCCGCGACGCGCGGCGTCGGCAGCCGCGTCAGGAATTGCAGCGCGATCCAGAATTCACGTGTGCTCATGGCTGGATGATCTCGATGATTTCGCCCCAGGACGTGCCACTCTCCGCCCGTCCGGCTTCGACCGCGATGCGCGTCCCCGGACGAATGCGCAGGCTCCACAGCTGGCGCAGCCGCCAGCCGAGCAGATGCGCCAGCGCGGCGCGAATGGCACCGCCATGGCTGACGACCAGAGCCGGCGCGGCCTCCGGGCTGGAGAGAATGCGATCCAACGCTCGCGCAATCCGGGCCTGCAGGTCGGCCCAGCTCTCGCCGTCGGGCGCGGGAACCGCAGCATCGGAGTAGAAGGCATCCAGCAAGGCAGCTCCGCCGGCCTCCCCCGCGATGTCGGCGCGCGTGCGCCCATCCCATCGGCCGAAGTCGAGTTCGCTCCAGTCGGGATCGATGGCCAGCGCACAGCCGGTTTGCCGCGCGAACTCCGCCGCCGCCGCATGCGCGCGCATCAATGGCGAGCTCACGACGCGCCGCCAGATGCGGCTTTGCGTCTGCCGCCGGAATTGATCCCAGCCGAGTTCGCTGAGCGGCGGATCGGTGCGGCCGTCGAGATGACCGTCGCGACCGGTCGTGCCGTGCCGCAGGAGATCGATCCGCATCAGGACCCGCGGCCGGAGACGGCAGCCTCCGCAAAGGTCGCCATGCCGTTGTGAAGCGCGCAGGCCAGGCGGAGGATGGGGAGCGCAGTGGCGGCCCCCGAAGCTTCGCCCAGCCGCAGGTCCAGATCGATCAGAGGATGCGCGCCGAGCGCTTCGAGCACCAGGGCATGGCCGCGCTCGGCCGAGCGGTGCGAGAACAGCAGCCAGGAACGGCAGGAGGAATTGAGCCTGACGGCCACGAGCGCCGCGACCGAGACGATGAAGCCGTCGACCAGCACCGGCCAGCGGCGCTGCGCGGCCGCGATGATCGCGCCGGCGATCGCGATGATCTCCAGACCACCGACCGCGGCGAGAATGTCGGCAACGCCCGCGCCTGATGTCAGCCCATGCCGCGCCAAGGCGGCGGCGATGATCGCGGCCTTTCGAGCCCGCCCGTCGGCATCGAGACCCGTGCCGCTGCCGACGATCTCGGCCGGCGCGCAACGCAACAGCGCGGCGGCGATTGCGGCCGCAGATGTCGTATTGCCGATCCCCATTTCGCCGAAGATCACGAGCTGCGGCGCATGGTCCGCCTGCCGCGCCACGGCGCGCCGTCCAGCCTCGACCGCGAACGCGACCTCCGCAGGCGCCAGGGCCGCCTCGACGCTGAAATCACGCGTGCCGCGGCGCGGCTTGTCGACCAGGACGCCCGGCACCGGCGCGCTCGCCAGCGTGCCGACATCGACCACCTCGAGCGGACAACCGAGGCCGCGTGCCAGCACCGAGATCGCCGCACCGCCGGCTGCGAAATTATGCAGCATCTGGACGGTGACTTCGGGCGGATAGGCCGAGACACCCTGCGCCGCTATGCCGTGATCGCCTGCGAACAGCACCACCGGGACCCGGTCGGCCGAAGGCCGCTCGGAAGCCTGGAGCGCCGCGATCTCGACCGCCACCTGCTCTAGCCGGCCGAGGGCACCGAGCGGCTTGGTCAACTGCGCCTGACGTTCGAGAGCCGCCTGCCGATGAGTCTCGGACGGGGGCGCACAATCGAGGCTGGTCCATTCAGGAAGCACGCAAGATCTTTCGTGAGGGGAACGACGGGCGCCACGATTGCCATCGCACCATGCCGATGACAAGCGCTGCCGGCGTGCTGCATCAGGACGGGAAGTCGGCCGCCTTGACCTGCATCCGGTCGGCATGCAGCGACCAATCGCGCAGGTTCTGCGTCTTGCAGAATTCCTGTTTGGCGATCTCTGCCGCTTCGCCTTCGCTGTCGGCCTCAACCTCCAGCGTGCTCTGGCAGATCTCGCACTGCCGGCCGTTCTCGCCCAGCACGTCCTTCATGAAATGGATGACATAGCGCGACATACAACCTCCCGCCTCTCAAGCAGTGCTTGAGGGAGATGTTACCGCGCTTGCGGTCGGGCTGTTGACCGATATCAAGCGGCCGACGCAAATATTTGATGCAGCAATGGAACCGTCGCTCAGGCGCCGACGGAGGGCAGGCTCGCGGCGGCGATCGCCACGAAGGTCGAGACGGCACGCCGCACCCGACGAGGGGTCGACTTCAAGATCGCGTGCAACTGGCGCATTGGATCCATTTCCCTTCGGCGCCGAGCGAAAGGCGGTGCTCAAGCTCATGGCGCACCTCGGAAAATGATGGGGCACCGTCGGGCTGTCGAGACCGGCGGGAAAATAGCAATGTCTGCGTCGTCGAAGCCGCTCCGGAGAGAAGATTTGTTGCTGCATTGCAGCTTGGGACGCATGAAATCTTCCCCCCGAATGCGGCCCTCGCCCCCCTCAGCCCGGGCTCACCCCGAACGCCTCGCGGAACCGGGCGCTGTAGCGCGGCCAAGCCTCCGGGTTGATCAGCCGCGGCGGCCGGCTCCCGTCGAGCGCGGCGAGCAGCTGCTCGGCGGCGATGCGGCCCATGTTCTGCCGCGCCTCCCGGGTCACGCCGGCCGTGTGGGGGCTCGCCAGGACGTTGTCGAGCAGCAGCAGCGGATGCTCCGGCGGCGGCGGCTCCTTGGCCCAGACGTCGAGCCCGGCCCCGGCGATCCGCCTCTCGGTGAGCGCCGCGAGCAGCGCCTCCTCGTCATGGATGAAGCCGCGCGCGGTGGTGACGAAATAGGCATTCGGCTGCATCAGCGCGAACTCGGCCGCACCGATCATGCCCCGGCTTTCCCGCGTCAGCGGACAATTGACCGAGACGAAGTCGGAGCGCCGCATCAGATCGTGCAGCTCCACCTTCTCCGCCCCGCGCGCGGCGATCTCCTCGGCCGAGAGATAGGGGTCGTAGGCCAGCACTGTCATGCCGAGAATGCCCCGGCATAGCTCGGCGACGCGGCGGCCGACATTGCCGAGCCCGACGATGCCGACCGTGCGGCCCTGCACCTCGTGGCCGATCAGGTCGTTGCGGTTGACGTCGCGCTCCCGGCGCAGCCTCCGGTCGGACTGGATGATGCGTTTCGACAAGGTCAGCATCATGCCGAGCGTGTGCTCGGCGACCGAATGGGCGTTGCCGCCGGACTGGTTCACGACCAGGACGCCGGCCTGGGTGCAGGCCTCGACGTCGACGGGATCGTAGCCCGCGCCGTTGCTGGAGACGATCAGGAGATTTGGCGCGCGGCGCAGCAGGTCGGCATCGACATGGAAGCGCGGGGCAAGCTCGTCGCGGGCCGCACCGATCTGATAGGCGTGGGCGGCCGCGAGGATCGGCGCGGTCTCGGCCTCGGCGCCCTCGTTTTCCAGCCGGTCGAGCCGGACGTCGGGGCGGGCCGCGAGCAGCTCGCTGAAGATCGGGTGCGCGAGATATTTGACGTAGAAGACGCGCTTCGAGTTTGCGGCCATGAGCGGGCGACCTCCTGGTTCTCGTTTCTTGATTCGGACGCGCAAGGCAGATGCCTGACCGGCCGGGGCGGCATGTTGACAATCGTCCGGACCACGTCAAGCTCAACGCAATGCCTCGGGACGGAGGCGCGGGAGGACGAACCATGGCCGCCGATGCCGATGCGGCGCGATCACCGGGCATATCACCGGACTTGCCGCACTGGCACGAGATCGTGCAGGCCACGCTCAAGCGCAACGAGGTGAACCTCGTCCCCTACGTTCCCGACCGCGTCCTGACCCCGCTGATCGCCGGCCTGCATGCCGACCCGTTCTTCACGACCTTCGCCACGGCGCGCGAGGAGGAAGCGGTCGGCATTCTCGCCGGCGCCTGGATGGGCGGCCGGCGCGGCGCGCTGCTGATGCAGACCTCGGGCTTCGCGACGTTGGCAAACGTGCTGGCCTCGCTGGTCGTGCCCAGCCAGATTCCGCTGATCATGTTCGTGTCGGAACGCGGCACGCTCGGCGAGTTCAATGTCGGCCAGTCACTGGTGTGCCGGACGATGCGGCCGGTGCTCGATGCGCTGGCGATGGAGCATCACACCATGACGCGCCTCGACGAGCTCGAATTCATCGTCGACCGCTCGATCAAGCAGGCGGTTGCGACGCAGGCGCCGGTGGCGCTGATCCTGTCGCCTTTGCTCACAGGCGGGAAGGTGTTCGCATGAGCGCGCCGCTGCGCAATACCAAGGTCATGAACCGCACCGATCTCACCTGCCGGCTGGTCGGCAGGCTGACGCATGGGGAAGCCGTGATCGGCGGCATCGGCAACACCAATTTCGACCTGTGGGCGGCAGGCCAGCGGCCGCAGAATTTCTACATGCTCGGCAGCATGGGGCTGGCCTGCCCGATCGCGCTCGGCGTCGCACTGGCGCAGCCGCCGCGCCGGGTGTTCGCGATCGAAGGCGACGGTTCGCTGCTGATGCAGCTCGGCTGTCTGACCACGATTGCGACGCTGGCGCCATCAAATTTGGCCATCATCGTCATGGACAACGGCATCTATCAGATCACCGGATGCCAGCCGACGCCGGCCCGGCAGGCCGACATCGTCGCGATCGCCGCCGGCTGCGGCATTGCGGCCAGCCATTGGGCCGTGGACGAGGAGGATTTCGAACGCCTGGTCGACGTCGCGCTCGCGACGCCAGGGCCGATGCTGATTGCGGCGCGGATCGACGACAGACCGGGCGTCGGGGCCACCAAACGCGATCCGGCGCAGATCCGCGAGCGGTTCATGCAGGGCCTCGGCGTGCGGCAGCCGATCTGACGGGCGGTCGAAGCCCGCGGTACAATCGGACGGCGCGGGCTTCAGCGCCATTAACTACACCAGCGGCTCGAGCAGCCGTGAGCCCGGCTTCTGGCCCGGATCATGCTAAGCAGGATGCATGAAACTCGTATTCCGACTCTCTGCCTGGCTGCTCGCCGCGGCCGTTGCCTTTGCCACGCTTGGCCCGCCGAACTACCGGCCGCACTCCCATCTCGGACAGGATGGCGAGCATGCGCTCGCCTTCGTCCTGATCGGCCTTGCTTTCGGCCTCGCCTATCGCAGCCACCGCTTGCTGACGACGGCAATCGCGGTGGCCCTGATCGGCGCACTCGAGCTGGCGCAGTTCCTGGCGCCCGGGCGCCACGCACGGCTGGAAGATTTCATCGTCGACGCCGCTGCGGCCTGCGCAGGCTTCGGTCTGGCCGCCGCACTGGATTGGCTGGCTCGCCAGATCCGTCCGCAGACCACTTGATGCACGGAAGGCCCCGCTGATGCAGCGGGGCCCTCCGCATTCGGAGACGTCAGATCACTCGATGATCTTGATCACGCGACGGGTGCGCGGATCGACGATCACGCGACGATCGTTGACGACCGCATAGCGATACTCGGTGTAGCGCGGCACGGGGCGCAGCTCGACCGTGTCGGGCAGCGGCTCGCCGACCACGACGCGCTCACGCACCACGACCGACGGCGCGCGCTCGCCCTCGATCGAGGTGATCACCGCGTTCGGAATCTCGACGGCTGCGCCGACGGCCGCACCGACCGTGCCACCGACCATGGCACCGACCGGACCGGCGACGGCACCGCCCGCGGCCGCGCCATTGGCGGCGCCTTCGACGGTGGTGGACTGGGCGAACGCGGCGGTCGACGCCAGCAGCGAGGTGGCGATCAGCGAAACGGCAAGACGGGTTCTCATCATTCTCTCCTCCAGTGCGTTCAAGGTGCCCGCTCAACACCGAGAGAACGCCCGCGGTTCCGGTTCCAAATGGCCGAAACTTCATCATTCCCCCGGGAACGGAAACCGAAGCTCGGCACCTGGACATGACAAGGGTCGCTCGAGGTCTATCCACGTTTCAAACAGCGGCGCAGGTTCGCGATCTCGCGGCGGATCACGCCCGAGTCCTGCGATCGATCGCCCTTCGATGACATCGAGAGGGCGCAGGGAATGCCGGGTGAAGGCCTCACCCATGGCCCGCCTGCTGAAAAAAATGCAGGCGGCAGGTACCACAGGCAAAGCCGATCAACCGGCATTCCCTGCGCGGCGGTTTTAACGCTTCCTTCGCGCTCTCCTCGGGGACCGGCTGATTGACCCCGTCGCTCGCACGAGAGCATGAGCTCTCGTCGCGCGCTTGACCTCGGCACCGGGAGGCCAGGACCACACGACTTCACGTCCGTGATGCATCGTTCGTCCACATGCACGTAAGCACATGCTGCGACATCTCACGGCCACCGCATCCCTGCCCCACGTGTCGTGACGATCGCGCGCAACGTCCCTCTCATCGAGGCAGGATGCGCACATCATGCATGATTTCTGAAAAATGGAAAGCGATTTCTCGGCTGCGCGGCGATGTGCGCGAGATCAGCTTGATTTCGTGGACGAATTCGATTCGTCCGATGCGGCGTGTCTTAGCCACGGCGGCGCGCATTTCAACCATTTGCGCGCAAAGTGCGCGGACTGATTTGCCCGACGAGCGCAGCCCTTGTCCTTCTGATCGCTTCTGCCCCGTCACGCGCCTTCCCGCTCGATGCCGGCGACATCCGCGCTGAAGGCCGCATCGAAGCAAATCGTGGAATGGTCGGCAGACAGCTCTTGACCAAAGCGGAACCGGCAGCCGTTATGGTGCAAGGCGATGGAGTTCGGTCGATCGGATGATGGACAGATGAAGCTGGTGAAGGTGACGCTGGTCGTGGCGTTCATGCTTGGGAGCATGCAACCGAGTGATGCTGCCGTGCGCATCGTTTTTGATCAGGGCGGACGGATCGGAAACTATGTCGACAGGTTCAAACTTTTGCGCGACTTCGGCGCGTCCGTCATCATCGACGGCGTCTGCGCCGGCGCCTGCACGCTCGTGCTGGCGTACATTCCCCACGACAGCATCTGCGTGACCCCGAGAGCCGTCTTCGGCTTCAGGGTCGCCGACAATCCTGGGCCCGACGGGAAGGCTATTCCCAACCCTGAAGCCACGCAGATGCTCTATGATCGTTACCCACCCGCGGTCAGGCAATGGATTACGCGGCACGGCGGCATGACCGCGCGCGCGATCTACCTTCGCGGCCGGCAACTCCAGGCGCTGTATCGGTCCTGCGCCACCGATGTCGAAGGTGGACGCGGCCAGCCACGGTAGCCAAGGCCAACGGATGGTGTTGCGCCGGGTCGCCATGACGAGGTGGCCCCGCAGCGGCCGGGCTCGAGGCCACCCAAGAGTTTCTTGGGTTCAAGTACCGACCCTGAAGCCGAGCCGCTTCTTGAATTGCTTGAGGACTGTAAGCGCGCCGGTGATTTTGACGGCTTTACGCCTCAACGGCAGCTTGCGTTTTATCGGCGATATTACGGGCTCACCTCGTGAAGCTGCCATATCTGCTTCGGACCCTAAGCCGACTTGCTCACCCGTGCTGGCGATTGCAGCCATCTGTCCAAGAAGAACAATGGCACCATTCCCAAACAGTGAATGGCTATTCCAACCAAAAGAGGAATGGTGCCATAGATCAAACCCAGCAAAAACGTAATAGGAGCGAAGATTACGGTGATAAGGGAAACAATGATGAGAAGCGTGAAGTAGATGCAAACGGGAGCGCCAATAAAATAACGTACTAGCATGCCTACGTCGATGGCATTCCGCTTTCTTATAGCGCTCATTGCTTCGCCAAATGCGACTGGGGCGACGATGAACGGAGCAAATCCCGGAAGCGCATTCATCAGGTCGCGCTCGATGCGCACCACGGACGTAAAAAGCTCGGGATAGAGAGGCCGGATCATAAGAATGGCCAGCGAGGCCACAGCGGTGGTCCAGATCGTTAGATAAGTAACGATGACCGCCTGCGCTCGGACTTTCACGCTGGGAGCTCCACTCATATGCTCATCACCATAGCATACGCTAGTTTCCCGTATTGCCCGCTTGCTCAGAACAGGTTTGCAGACCATTAACGAGTTCGTCTACCTGCACCTTCCGCTTCCGGCCCGGAACGCAAGTGCTGGGCCGCACGGGGCACTTCCGGAGCTGGGGGAAGTCCGGCTGTGCCGTCCGACTGCAGCTTACAGCCGCCCTTGACCCGAAACAGACTACTTCGGTGGTTGCGCCGTTCGAAACTCGATCTCGCCTTTTGGAGCATTGTTAAGTTGCTCCGCCAGACCATTCACTTCTTGATCGGTCCAATCGCGGTCACTGATCTGCCAAGTCGCACCTCCTATTGGCTCTCGAAGTACCGGGGTCAGAAACGTACGTCCCGCAACACGAATCTCGAGCGGCCGACCAAGATTGCTGTTGCTAATAATGCGTAATGTTTCCTTGGATTTCTCCGCAAAGATCAGGTTCAGGATTGGCCTTCCTGTTCTCTCGTCGCGACCTACTGTCGCGCCGGTGAGCACAACCACGTGGTCACCCGCAATGCATCCTGACATAAACAAAAGGCTGGTGACCACAATCAGTAGCGAGCGGCATCTCAGCAACATCATGGACCGGCTCCAAGCTCAACCGGATTTAACGTCAGCGTCATTGTAGACGAGAGCACCCAAGTCGCCTACTGACCCCAGAGCGGATATTGGCGAACGAGCTACTGGGTTGCGCCGTCTACCAAAAGAGAAAAGAGAATCCATCCGCGTTGATATACAATCTCAAGTCCAGATGATGCTGCTATCTTTGTTTACGTTCGACACGTCGCTGAAGCTTTTTCGCTCCGAGCGGCACAGTTGCGGAGAAAGGGGGCGGTTGCGGGTCCGGAACGAGATTGTTGAAGTCGGCGAGGCAGATCGCTTCCCGTGTCTTTGTAGCCGCGCAGATGAGCTTGCCATCAGCCGCGTAGATTAATCTGCCGCGTTGATCTCGACCGGTCCACTCAGCTCCCTCAATTTCCTGGGTCGACTGATGTAAGGGAGCAAGATCGTATTTTCTCTCAAAACTCGTGTCGAAGGCAATGAAGCTGACATTGAGCCCAGCTCCCGGGTGATCTGGATGTGCTGCTACCGGATAAAATCTGAGGACGGCGCTTCGATCGTCTGTAAAGCGTCCGCCTCCGCCATACGTCGTACCCTGGGGCCACAGCCCAAGAGCATGAAGCCAGGGACTCCGGCTGATAGCGCTCCACGCCGACCTGTAGTCAGTTTTCAGTTTGCGTCCTTGATGGATGAACGACAGAAGCAATTTGCCGTCAGGCGACAAATCGCATTTCTCAGGATAGATGCGTCCTTTTAGCCAGGCGCCCGGATGGAACGTATCGTTCTTGGTGTCCCAGCGAACGATATGAAACCAGTCCGACGGACCCCGACGGAAGATGACGGCTTCATGTGCTTCACACGCAAATATCACAAAAAGACGAGGGGCGACTTTCTTCTGAACCACATTTGCACCCGCAGGCAGAGAACGAAGTCAGATCCCTATGGAGTTGCTCAATGCCGCGAGGAGTATCAAAGTGGCACTATCTTGTGAATACGCCCAATCGGCGCTGGTCCTTACGGGCTTAAGAGACTGTGAATGTCTGCTGGTGGCCGATGCTGTCGAAAAAGTCTTTTTCGCCGCGCGGGACTGCTTCTCCTGGTCTGGTTCGACGGCGAGGCCATTTATGGATCGAGTATCCGCTGCGCCGGCCGATCGCTGGCTGCGACGCTGGCGCATAATTGCTCACACGCATACAACTCATACCCGCGCCGGCTCTGGCGGCTTGAGCAGCTTCAGCGCCATTGTCTTCAGGTTCTGCACGATGGCGGCGAGATGGAATTCGTCGCGGGCGCCGGACAGACCTCTCAGGCGCAACCGCTCGAACCCATGGTGGGTCTTCAAATGTGCGAACCGCATCTCGACCCGCTTGCGCTCGTCGCGTGATTTGAGGAACGCTTTCGTCGTCATTTTCCGGCGCGCGACATCTCGGGCGTCTTCGTGGAGATCGCGCGGGATCTGCCGGGCGGGCATGTTTGGGCAACACTGCGCCTTCAGGACAGATGGAGCAATCGTGTTTGCTGGCGCGGAACCGTAGCATCGTTCCATCGTGAACTTTGCCGGTGGTGCGAAGCACCTTCCCACTGGGACAGACATACACATTGGCGCGGCTATCCCATTTGAAGTCTGCACGCGAGAAGGTGCCATCTTCGCGTTTACTTTTATCCCACACGGGGATGTGCGGCGTGATCTGTTTCTCCTTGACGAGCCAACCGAGGAACTTGCCTGTGCCATAGGCTGTATCGGCGATCAGTCGCTTCGGCTTCAGATCGAAGCATCGCGCTGTGCGATCGATCATCGTCTTGGTCGCGACGACTTCGTCGTAGGTCCGCGCTGGCGTTGCTTCCACGTCGACGATGACCGCATGTTCGACGTCGATCAGGTAATTTAGACCATAGCCGAACTGGACGCGCTTGTTGGCTTTTGCCGTCCACGCAGAAGATGGATCGGACAGCGAGATCACCTTCGGCGCCTTGCGTTCGCTGCGCCGGTGCCGCGGCGTCTCAGGATCATTGTCGGTGTCGTCGGCGCCATCCGCCGCCTCGGTGGGCTGCGCGGCAGCTTCGATCGAAGCAAGATACTCAGCAACGGCGCGCCGCTGACGTTGTGCGTCGGTCCAGTCGAGTTCGGCCGGCGGCTTGCCGTGGTAGCGACTGGCGTTGGCCTCCAGCACGCTGGCATCGACCGCGAAGCCTTCGCCCTTTACCAGCCCGGTCGCCATCGCCGACCAGACGACACGCTCGAAGATGTGGCGCAGCACGTCGCTCTCGCGAAAGCGGCCGAGCCGGTTGACCGAAAATGTCGAGTGATGCGGGAGAGCGTCATCGAGATCGAGCTGGCAGAACCAGCGGTAGGCGAGATGCAGTTCCACTTCCTGGCAAAGCCGGCGCTCTGAGCGGATGCCGTAGCAGTACCCCACGAGCAGCATCCGGATCATGAGTTCGGGATCAATCGACGGTCGCCCGATCTCGGAATAGTGCGGCTCAAGCTCCTTGTGTAGATCGGCGAGTGCCACGGCGACGAACGCGTTCATCCGCCTGAGCAGATGGTTCTCGGGGATACGATCCTCCAAGCGAAACTCATAGAACAGGCTGCCCTGATCCCGCTTCCGCCGTCCCATCATCACCGTTCTCCGTCACCGAAGCTCGATCAGATGAAGGAATCAGTGTTCGCCGAGGCTCTCAAGCCTTTTTTCGACAGCATCGGCCCGTAGCGGACGTTCGACCGTGAGCGAGCCATGTGTGCAGCCTATCGAATGATTCTCCGCGTTGCCGCAGTCACTGAGGCAATTCATCAAGCTGGTCGGATCGGCGAAACGCCTTTTGAAAAGTCCATTTCTGCCGCCAAGTGAGACAGCTTGTCCGGGTTTTTGACGATGTAGATCGCGGTGATCCCGTCCTCGCGAATGTCGAGCGCGGTTGTCTGAAGCATGCCCCCTGCATCGAGGCTGACGTAGCCTGGCAGGCCGTCGATGGTGACGACACGAAGCAGCGTCGGCAGCACGACATGTTTGCGGCGCTGCCCGGCAAAAAGGCGCAGGGCCCGCTCGACGCCCCAAATGACGTTGCGAAAGGCACGGACCTTGCCGCCGCCATCGGTATGGATCTCGACATCCCTTGCCAGCAGGGCCGAAAGCGCCGCCACGTCCCCGTCGCGTGCCGCGGCGAAGAAGGCACGGGTGATCCGATCCGCATCCGCGGGTTCGACGTCAAAGCGGGGACGAGCGGCCTGCACGTGCTTGCGGGCGCGCGCCGCGAGCTGACGAACCGCGGCCGGCTCGCGGTCGAGGGTGATGGCCACTTCGGTCAGCGGCACGTCAAAGACGTCGTGGAGAAGGAAAGCGGCCCGCTCCAGAGGCGACAAACGCTCAAGGGCCAGCATCAACGTGACCGTGACGTCGTCGGCGACCGTCTCGTCCGGTTCCACCAAACCCACGAGAGGATCTGGCAGCCAGGGTCCGACGTAGGTTTCCCGGCGCGCCCGCGCGGAGCGGCGTCGGTCGATGCACAGGCGTGTGACGATGCGGGTCAGATAGGCGGGAGGCGAATCGACGCCACCCTCCACCCCCACCCACCGCAGCCATGCGTCCTGAACGACGTCCTCCGCCTCCGTGAGCGAGCCCATCATCCGATAGGCCAGGCGTGTCAGGCGTCTTCGCTCCGCTTCGAACTCGGTGGTCCGCTGATCGTTCATCGCCTTCATCCGCCCCGCTTCCTCGCAGGTCATATCCGCTTTTCCATCGCTCGCGCATCAAGGCGCGAGGAGAAGACGATTGGACGAGCCCGGATGTGACATCGGCCGCTTCGAATGGAAATGTTGATTGGGCATGTCACACCCGGAATGCTTGGCCCGTCATGGTTCCGAATGTCGATTTCCGGCGTTCCGAACATTGAGACACGTCATGAGCGAGAACAAGCGATTGGTCTGGAACGAGGTGGCGCCGCAGGGTGCGAAGGCCCTCTTCGCTATCCATCATTACATCACCACGGGAACCGACCTGCCCCGCGAATTGATCCACCTCGTCTTCCTACGAGTTTCGCAGATAAACGGCTGCGCGCACTGCATCGATCTGCACACCCGGGACCTCCTGGCCACGATGCCAATCGAAAAGGTCGCCCTCGTTCCGGTCTGGGCCGAAGTACCGCGCCTCTTTCCCGACAAGTACCGAGCTGCGCTCGCGTGGGCGGAGGAAGTCACTCTCGTCAGCGAGACGCACGCCTCCGACGAGGCCTATGCAGCCGCAAGCGCGGTGTTCGCGCCTAAGGATCTCGTCGACCTCACCATCACGATTGCTGCAATGAACGCCTTCAATCGGCTGGGGGCGCCCTTTCGGCTCCCGGTCAAGGCAGAGGCCTGATCCGCTTCTTCCCTCTTCATCCTGGCGCACTCCCTGGTCAGCAATCCATGTCGACGACGAGCGGTATGCTCTCATCGATCGAAAGGAGCCGCCGCCCATCTCGGTTCGCACCCAGCCGGGAGGCGACCAGCAGCAGCGCATGTCCATCGCTCGGATGCTTGGCCGCATAGCCCTTCATCAGCATGTTGAGGGCCGCTTTGCTGGAGGAATAGAGTTGTCAGGAACCCGTGGCGTTCTCGATGCTTCCGAGCTCGGAACTCATGATCGCGATTGTGCCGCCTGGCGGGACTGGATCCTGCAGCAACTCCGCTGCGCGCACCGGCGAGAATGCATTTGTGAGCATCATGTCGAGGAAGTCCGTCTCGCTGCGCTGAGCGGGCTTTCGGGGACGGCGCGCGCAATCCCGCGTTGACGAACAGAACGTCGAGACGTCGTCCACCGAGCCGCTTCCGGAGCGCGCGGACCGTCTCAACCTCTCGAGCCTGCCGGAGAAGCGGCTTCCGAACTTGTCGAGCTCACGTGATGGCTTCGAACGGCGGCAATCACGTGCCACCGCGAGTCAGCCATTCCTCGACGAGTGCAAAGCCGAGCCCACGCGAGGCACCCAGGACAAGGGCAGTTTGTTGCACCATCATGATCTCCTTAGGACAGGTTGAAGACTAGAACGCCGCTTTGCCGATCGAGGCACCACCATCGACGTGGATGGTCTGGCCGGTGATGAAGGCCGCCTCGTCGGACAGCAGGAAAGCGATCGCTGCGGCGATCTCATCCGGTTGGCCGAATCGTCCCATCGGGACGCCCGCGAGGTAGCGGCGCTCGCCGTCGCTCCCGGGCGGATTGTTGGCACGGAACAGCTCCGTCTCGGTCGGTCCCGGCGAGACCGCATTGACGGATATCCCGGTGCTGGCAAGTTCGAGCGCCCAACTCCGGCTGAAGCTCACCAGTGCTGCTTTCGCCGCAGCATAGGCGGTGCGTTCGACCGAACCGAGCACCGTCAGGCTGGAAATGTTGACGATCCGTCCCCAGCCGCGCTCCGTCATGCCCGGAAGCAGAGCCTGCACTGCCTGGAGCGCCGGATGCAGGTTGACACGCATCACGTCGTCGAACGCCTGCAACTCGAGGGCGCCGAGTCGTTGCGGGCGGACCAGGCCGACATTGTTGACCACGCCATCGAAGCGGAAGCGCGTCGAGAGCTCCGCGAGCACGGCTTCGGTCGCGCCGGCGTCGGCGAGATCGACGGAGACGAGCGTGCCTGGGAAGTCCGGCGTGGCGTGGCGCGCGAGGCCGACGACCGCGTGGCCGTCACGGATCAGGCGACGGGCGAGCGCCAGGCCAATGCCCTTGCTGGCGCCTGTGATGAGGAACGTGCGAGACATGGAACACTCCGCAACGGTTTTCAACGGGGGCAGGTCACGAGGCGATGGCCGCCGCACGACGACGAAGCGCGGGCAGCATATCCTCCGGCTCGGGACGCTTCGTGTAGTCCGGGTTGACCTCGGCATAGAGGATCGTTGCGTCCGGTCCGATCACGTAGCGGGCCGGCATCGGCAGCGTCCAACTCGGGTCGCCATTGAAGCTCGGCAGGTCATTCTTGAGGCTCTTGTAGAGGTCGACGAGATAGTCGGGCAGCGCGAAACGAAGCCCGAACGCCGCCGCCACGTCGTTGCGGGGGTCCGACAGGATCGGGAAGCCCAGCGCGTTCTGACGCACCGATTTGCGGCTGTTCGCTGCGGTCTGCGGCGAGATCGCAATGAGCGTTGCGTCGAGCTTCTGAAACTCCGGCAAAGCGGCCTGCAGCGCCTGCAGCTCCATGTTGCAATAGGGACACCAGACGCCGCGATAGAAACTCAGCACCAGCGGTCCCCGGGCGAGCAGGTCCGCCGAGGACACCGGCTGGCCGTCGGGGTCGTTCAACGTGAAAGCGGGTGCTTTGTCGCCCGCCTTGCGCGCGTGGCTGGCGGCGCCACTGGCGATCAGCTCGGACGTTGCACGTCGCATCGTCTCGATGACGGCGGGGGGCACATTGTAGGGCGGTTTGCCGGCTTGGAACTCGGCTTTGAAAGCGTCGAGCTTGGCCTGGAGGCTCATGATCTGCTCCTTGAGGATGCTAGGGGATGGCGTGGTGCGAACGGTGCCGTGACGGACCTATGCGCCTCTGCCGCTCGACAAGGCAGCCGTCTCCCGGCGATAACGCTCATTCCTGAGAGGAATGACGGTGGACAGATATCAAGCGATGGCGACCTTCGTGCGGGTGGTGGAGACCGGCTCCTTCTCGGCCGCCGCTCGCCATCTCAATGTCGGCCAACCTGCGGTGTCGAAGACGATCGCACAGCTGGAGGGCCGCCTGCAGGTCAGCCTGCTGATCCGCTCCACGCACGGACTGACGCCGACCGAGGCCGGGCAGCGCTTCTATGAGCGGGCCAGGGCGGCCATCCAGGAAGCCGATGAAGCCGAGCTTGCAGCGCGCGGGGCGGGCGCGGGCCTGTCCGGTTGCCTCCGCGTGTCGGCAGCGACGACATTCGCCCGGTTACATATCGTACCGATGCTGCCGCGCTTTCTGGCCCAGCATCCCGGACTCGAGATCGACGTGATCCTCGACGACCGCATCATCGACCTGGTCGTCGAAGGGATCGACGTGTCGCTTCGCATGGGGGAGTTATCCGATTCTTCTGCGGTCGCTCGCAAGCTGGCAACCGGCGGCCGTTCGGTGCTGGCAACACCCGCCTATCTCGAACGGGCGGGCGAGCCGCATGGCCCGGCTGACCTCGCTGGACATGAGGCCGTGATCTACAGCCAGCTTCCCAATGTGTGGTCATTCACCCGCGACGGCGCAGAAGCCTCCGTGTCCGTGCGCGGCCGCGTCCGGGTGAGCGCGGCCGAGGGCCTGCGCGCCGCGGTGCTTGCCGACATGGGGCTGACCATCGCGTCGGACTGGATGTTCGCCCCTGAACTGGCGAGCGGCGCCGTGCGCCGGGTGCTACAAGACTGGACGCTGCCGCCGCTCGACCTTTGGGCGGTGTTTCCTGCAGGTCGCATGGCCAGCGCCAAAGCGCGCGAGTTCGCAAGCTTCGTGGAAGGGGTGATGGCGAGAGCCTATTCCCGAGGGGCATAAGGCATATCACCCCGAGCCACGCTCCGTTCGGGCCAGCAACCGCGTAACTGATCGTGACGCCGCTCCCCGACGGCCCGAGATCAAGGATCAGTATCATGGCCAATTTCAAGACCTACCGCGACGCCTTTCCGAACGCCCGCCTGACGCGCAAGGACAATGGCGTGTTGGAAGTCGCGCTACATACCAATGGCGGCAAGCTCGTCTTCAACGGTCATACGCACGAGCAGTTCGTCGACTTGTTTCACCATATCGGCGAGGATCGCGACAATCGTGCGGTGATCCTCACCGGCACAGGTGATGCCTTCATGGACGCAATCAATCCCGAGGGCTTCGACTTCTTCACCCCCCAGGGTTACGACAAGATCCTGCGCGAGGGCCGCAAGGTGCTTTCGAACATCCTCGACATCGAGGTGCCGATGATCACTGCCTTGAATGGGCCGGTGCTGCTGCATAGTGAATATGCGCTGCTGACCGACATCGTGCTCGCGACTCCTCAGACCGTGTTTCAAGACAAGCCGCATTTCGAGTTCGGCATCGTACCGGGTGACGGCGTACATATCCTGTGGCCGCATGTGATCGGATCGATCCGCGGCCGGTACTTCCTGCTGACGCGGCAGGTGCTCGACGCTCAAACGGCCAAGGACTATGGCGCGGTCAACGAGATCGTTCCCGCCGACCGCCTGCTCATACGTGCTCACGAAATTGCCGATGGGATCGCCGCGCTGCCGCCGCTTACCGGCCGGTATACACGCATTGCACTCACCCAGCAGCTCCGTCGTCTCATCGATGAGGGGAGCGCGTACGGGCTTGCTCTCGAAGGGATCAGCGCCGCTGCCGTTGCTCGCAGCATGGCCGCACAAAGCTGAAACGGCAACCACGCCGGTTAAGTCGGTGAGCAGTTGACGGACGCTCGGTCAGGATGAGTGATTGCCGGGCGTCCGTTCCGCACGGCTTGTGCAAGCGAGATAGGGAAGCGCGACCGCTTCAGTGTTTGCCGCGCTGTCCTCGCTTGGGCGGAGGGAGTCACGTTCGTCAGCGAGACGCACGCCTCCGACGAGGCCTATGCGGACGCAAGCGCGGCTTTCGGGCCAAAGGATCTCGTGGACTCCACGATCACGATTGCGGCTATGAACGCGTTCAACCGGCTGGCGGCGCCCTTTCGTCTCCCGGTCAAAGCCAGGTCTGATCCCTTCTTTCCCTCGTCACCGATGGCCCTAGCGGGGTTCCGATTCAACCATTCAGGATCCAACCCATGGCTGTAAGCGCCGGGCTGCGCGACATTGTCCCAATCCTTCAGTCCACACCGCGCACCCGGCTACGCAGACGGCACCAGTTTCCGCTGCGAGGCCGCTCGGAACCGAAGCCCATAGACCGCTTCTGGCTCGTCCGGACTTGCGGAGTGGCGCTGAGAATGTCCGCTCTCGGGCCCGATCGAAAGTAGGCGGCGGAGTGCCTCAAGGCCACTTTTGATCCAAAGCGACCCAGCAAGGCTTGCTTTCATCAACTCTCGCCAGCCGCGGCGGAACATCCCGGGGGGACACCGGTTCGCCCAAGTTCCAGCGCGTTTGGTGCCAACACGCATTGTTCTCAGAGGGTCCGCTGATGTCATCGTCCGATGTGGTCAGGAGCGCTCACGATCGCCGCCAACGAAGGCTGCTGATCGTGCTGGCCTTGGGATTTGTGGCCTTTGGCGCAGCTGCGGCCGGCCTGGTCTACGTGTTGCAGCCCGAGACTCTCCGGATCGCCGTCGGGCCGGCAGGGAGCGACGACCACAAGGTGGTCCAGGCGATGGCCGACGCATTCAGTGAGGAAAGCAGGACCGTCCGGCTGTCCCCGATCACGACGGGGGGAGCGGCGGAATCCCTGGCCCTGCTCGCCGCCGACAAGACCGATCTGGCGGTCGGCCGCGGCGACCTCGGCATGCCCCCCGATGCGCAGACATTGGCCGTCCTGCGCAAGAACTATGTCGTGCTGTGGTCGCCCTCCGGACGACGCGGCAGCGAATCCAAGCCGAAGGGCAGCGGCAAGATCGCCGATATCGCCCATCTGGCGGGTCGCAAGGTCGGCATCATCGGCCGGACCGGAGCAAACGTCGCGGTGCTCCAGGCCATTCTGGAGGGGTCCGGCGTGCCACCCGATAAGGTTGCCACGGCTCAATTCGGGACGGACGAGATCGAGAAGCTTGCGCAAGACCCCACCCTCGATGCGTATCTCGCCGTCGGTCCGCTCGACAGCAAGATCACGGTGGACGCGATCACCGCGACCTCCCGGGCACGCGGAGCTCCGACGTTTCTTCCGATCGACGCATCGGAGGCCATTGCCCTGAAGCATCCGCGCTACGAGGCCGAGGAGATTCCAGCCAGCGTCTTCAGCGCGAAGCCGGCCTGGCCGGAGGACAAGGTCGACACGATCAGCGTCAATCATTTGATCCTAGCGAAGAAGGAACTGTCCGAAGCCAAGGCGGCGGCGTTCTACCGGCAGCTTTTCGCGGTCCGCGACACGATCACGCAAGGCCTCGCCGGCGCGTCGCACATCATGAAGCCCGACACCGAGAAGGAGACCGAGCCGTCCGTGCATCGCGGCGCCGCGGCGGTGATCAACGGCACCGAGCGAACCTTCCTGGACAAATACAGCGACTACTTCTGGTTCGCGTTGCTCGTCCTGTCCGGCATCGGTTCGGCCGCCGAATGGCTGCGCCGCTATCTGAACCGGGATGAACCGGAGGACGACACCAGCGGCCGCAACCGCGTTCTGGCCGCGGTGTCGGAGGTGCGCAATGCCGGCTCGGAAAACGATCTTCTGACCTGGCAGCGGGAGGTCGACGGGATCATCGCCGAGACCCTCAAGGACTATGACGATGGCGCCATCGAACAGGAGGACCTGGCGGCATTCGGCCTGGTCCTCGAACTCTTCAACCATGCCGTCGCCGAACGGCGAGCGACGCTGGCGAGCGGCGCCCCCGATCAATCATGGACGACGGGTCCGACCATCGCCTCTCGGCGATAGGCTCGGCTCATGAGGACGAAAATTCGTGCGTCGACACGCGTTCGAACCCCGCCACCAGACTTTTTCGATGTTCTGGACGGCGGACGCCGGCGTGGCGAGCGCGTCGCAGCGTCCGCAATCAGCCATCGGGCGCAACGGTCGACGCCATTGCGATGCCGCCGCGCCGTTCAGTCGATGATGCCCGGCCCTTCGGTCATCGCGCGCGCAACGCCCTCCTTCATCTGCCTCACCGCCTCCGGCGCGTGCCCCTGCCACAGGACGACCTCGGCAATGACGCGCAGCGGCGCGCGGGATCGATGAGACCGCGTCGGATTGCCCGGGAACTTCTTGTCCGTCAGGTTCGGGTCGTCGACGAACGGACCGGTCGGCTCGACGACGTAGATCCGTCCCCGTCCGTCACCGGCAGCCAGCTCGGCGCCCCAGATCGCCGCATCCAGCGTCGCCGTGAAGTAGACCCAGGACAGCGGCTCCGCCTCGGTGAAGTTGGACGGATATCCAACGGCGATCAGGTCGCCCGGCCGCAGATCGGCGCGTGTTCCGTGGAAGAAGGATTGGGCAAACACGGTTGCGGCAGACGACATCGAGGACCTAGCGTGGCTTCCAGTGCTCTTCATCTGTCCGGGAGCGGTGCCGAATGCAAATGACTGTTTCGTCAGCCGAAAGTGCTCTCCCGCCGTCATTCCGGGGCGCGCGCCAGCGCGAGCCCGGAATCCATAGCCACGCCTGTCTGCGATGACGCGCGCTGCGCGTGGCCTCACCTCGTCCTGCATCTGCCGTTCGTGGCTATGGATTCCCGGCTCAGCCGCTGCGCGGCTGCCCCGGAATGACGAGGGAGCGCGGTTCGGTGCCGGCGCAATCGCCTGACGTGGTGTTGCGCGATCATCCGGGCCGCATGGCCCCTTGTTCAGCTCAGCTCGCCGGGGTGAGCGTACCGTCCATCAGCCAGCCCAGCCCATCCGTCGTCGCTGCCCGCGGCTTGTACTCGCAGCCCACCCAGCCCGCATAGCCGATGGCGTCGAGATGGCGGAACAGGAAGGGGTAGTTGATCTCGCCCGTTCCCGGCTCGTGGCGGCCGGGATTGTCGGCGAGCTGGATGTGGGCGATGCGGGCGAGGTGCTTCTGCATGGTGCGGGCGAGATCGCCCTCCATGATCTGCATGTGGTAGATGTCGTACTGCACGAACAGATTGTCGGACTCGACCTCGGAGATCAGCTGCAGCGCCTGGGCGGTGCGGCTCAAGAAGAAGCCGGGGATGTCGAGCGTGTTGATCGGCTCGATCAAGAGCTTGATCCCCTGCGCTCTCAGCGCGGTCGCGGCGAAGCGCAGGTTGCGGACCAGCACCTGGTTGAGCTCGCGCGCATCGGCGTCGTCGGGCGCGATGCCGACGAGGCAGTTGAGCTGGCGGCAGTCGAGCGCCTTGGCATACTCGATGGCGCGGCGGACGCCGTCGCGGAAGTCGTCGACGCGGTCGGGCAGGATGGCGATGCCGCGCTCGCCGGCGGCCCAGTTGCCGGCGGGCAGATTGTGCAGCACCTGGGTCAGGCCATGGCGCGCGAGCTGCTCGCGCAGCTCCGCCTTGTCGAAGTCGTAGGGAAACAGATACTCGACCCCGCTGAAGCCGGCCGCCTTGGCGGCGGCGAAGCGATCGATGAACGGCAGCTCGTTGAAGAGCATGGTGAGATTGGCGGCAAAGCGCGGCATGTCGTGGTCCTCGATGATCGGGGGTGTGCTGAGATCAAGCCGGCAGCAATGTGCGTTGCGGCTCGGCCGGGGTCTCGTCCACCGGCAGATCGAGCACCTCCTCGAACTCCATGACGTTGTCGATCTCCGTCCCCATCGCGATGTTGGTGACGCGTTCGAGCACGAACTCGACGACGACCGGCACCTGATACTCCGCCATCCATTCGCGCGCGGTGGCGAACGCCGCCTGCGCGTCGCGCGGATCGGTGACGCGGATCGCCTTGCAGCCGAGCCCTTGCGCGACCGCGACGTGGTCGACGCCGTAGCCGCCGACCTCCGGCGCATTGATGTTCTCGAACGACAGCTGGACCTGATAGTCCATCGAGAAGCCGCGCTGCGCCTGGCGGATCAGGCCGAGATAGGCGTTGTTCACGACGACGTGGATGTAAGGCAGATTGAACTGGGCGCCGACCGCGAGCTCCTCGATCAGGAACTGGAAGTCGTAGTCGCCGGACAGCGCGACGATCTCGCGCTTGGGATCGGCGGCGCGGACGCCGAGCGCGGCCGGCAGGGTCCAGCCGAGCGGGCCCGCCTGCCCCGCATTGATCCAGTGGCGCGGATGGTTGACGCTGAGGAACTGTGCGCCGCCGATCTGCGACAGGCCGATGACGCTGACATAACAGGTGTCGCGGCCGAACGCCTTGTTCATCTCGTGATAGACGCGCTGCGGCTTGATCGGCACCTGGTCGAAATCGCTTCGCCGGAGCATCGTGCGCTTGCGGTCCTGGCAGGCCGCCGGCCACGCCTGCCGCTCGCGCAGTCTGCCGGCCTTGCGCCATTCGCGCGCGACGGTGATGAACAGCTCGAGCGCGGCCTTGGCATCGGAGACGATGCCGAGATCGGGATTGAAGACGCGGCCGATCTGGGTCGGCTCGATGTCGACATGCACGAAAGTCCGGCCCTTGGTGTAGGTCTCCAAGGAGCCGGTGTGGCGGTTGGCCCAGCGGTTGCCGATGCCGAGGACGAAATCGGACTCTAGGAAATTGGCGTTGCCGTAGCGGTGGCTGGTCTGCAGACCGACCATGCCGGCCATCAGCACGTGATCGTCGGGAATGGCGCCCCACCCCATCAGGGTCGGCACGACCGGCACGTTGACGATCTCGGCGAAGGTGACGAGCAGATCGCTGGCATCGGCGTTGATGATGCCGCCGCCGGCAACGATCAGCGGCCGCTCGGCGGCATTGAGCATCTCCAGCGCCTTCTCGATCTGCTTGCGGCTCGCCGCGGGCTTGTACACCGGCAGCGGCGTGTAGGTCTCGTCGTCGAACTCGATCTCGGCGAGTTGCACGTCGAGCGGCAGGTCGATCAGCACTGGGCCCGGGCGGCCCGAGCGCATGATGTGGAACGCCTGGCTGAACACGCGCGGCACCAGGCCCGGCTCGCGCACCGTCACCGCCCATTTCGTCACGGGCTTTGCGATCTGCTCGATGTCGACGGCCTGGAAATCCTCCTTGTACAGCCGGGCGCGCGGCGCCTGGCCGGTGATGCAGAGGATCGGAATCGAATCCGCGATCGCCGAATACAGCCCGGTGATCATGTCGGTGCCGGCCGGGCCCGACGTGCCGATGCACACGCCGATATTGCCGGCCTTGGCGCGGGTGTAGCCCTCGGCCATGTGCGAGGCGCCCTCGACGTGGCGGGCGAGAATGTGGCGGATCGAGCCGCGTCGTTGCAGCGCGGAATAGAGCGGATTGATGGCCGCACCGGGAACGCCGAAGGCGCAGGTGACGCCCTCCTTCTCCAAGATCCGCACCGCAGCATCGATCGCCCGCATCTTCGCCATCTCGCGTCTCCCGTCTGGTTGATGCGCGAGGATCGCTGCTGAGAGCGTCGATCTCAATTCAGTCGTCGATTTTTCCCACGATGCGGCACGCTCGGCAAAACACCGGCAGCCTCAGTTAGTTAGGACGGCAAACAGCTGACATGTCCTAACAACTCTGCAACGCGATCGTGCTACTCGAACAGCGGCGCCAGCTCCATCTGCGGCACCAGCACGAGGCCCTTGTCGGTGATACGAATTTCCGGAATGACCGATAGAGGAATCAGATTGAAGCCCATGTAGGGAATGGTGCAACCGGCCTCGGCCCACTCTTTCTTGAGGAGCTTCACCTCCTCGGCCACCTCGGTGACGCGCTTGTCCGACAACAGGCCGGCGATCGGCAAGGGAACCATCGCCCCCACCTTGCCGTCGGCCACGACGCACACCCCGCCCTGCTGCGCGCCGATCGCGGCGACGGCCGTTTGCATGTCCGCCTCATTGGTGCCGGCGACGATGATGTTGTGGCTGTCATGGCCGACGCTCGAAGCGACGGCGCCGCGCTTGAGGCCGAAGTCCTTCAGCAGGCCGTGCGCAACATTGCCGGCCGACTTGCCGTGACGCTCGATCACGGCGACGAAGCACAGGCCGTGGCGCGCGAACAGCGTCTCCCAATCGTTGGCCGGCTCGATCGCGACCTTCTCATGGATCAGCGTGATGCCCGGCAGCGCGGTCTTGATCGCATTGACGGTGCAGGCCTTGGTCGGCAGCTCCGGCGTCAGCTTGACCTGCGCCGGCAGCTTCACCGTGGCATAGGCCGCCTTCGGGTACTGATAGCGCTGCGACAGCGCCTGATCGAGACGCGGCGTGATCCGGCCCTTGTCGACGACGAGCTCGCCGCCATACCAGGTCGATTGCGGCTTGAGACCGTCGTCGAGCAGCACGAGATCGGCGCGGCGGCCGCCGCCGAGGCCGCCGATCTCGCCGTCCATCGCGAACCGCGTCGCGCCGTGCAGCGAGCCCATCGACCACGCCTGCTCTGGCGACATCCCGGCCTTCACCGCCTCGCGCACCACCCAGTCGAGGCCAAACAGCATGAGATCGTCGGCGTCGCGATCGTCGGTGCAGACGGCCGTGCGCTTGTGTGACGCACCGAGCTCGGTGATGGTGCGGATCGCCTGCGGCAGGCTGTGCCACGGCGTCGTCGGCGGACCGCCGCGCAGGAAGATCCAGACGCCGGCATCGAGCAGGTCGTCGGCGATGTCGCGGTCGATCGCCTCATGCGTATCGGTGACGCCGCTCGCCGCATAGGCGGCGACGAACTCGCGGCCATAGACATGGCCTGACACCGGCCGCCCGCGCTGCAGCGCGGCTGCGAGGATGGCATGGCTGCGCTCGTCGCCCATGCAGACCGGCACGAAATCCATCTTCTCGCCGAGCGCCACCGCCTCCGGCCAGCGATCGAACAGGCCGGCGATCTTGTCCGGCGTGAGATCGCCGCCGGCGGTCTCCAGCGCCGCCGACGTGGCCGGCACCGTCGAGGGCACGGTGAGGAAGATCGACAGCGGCGCCTGCCGCGCATCCTCCAGCATCGCCTCGACGCCGGCGACATCCATCACGTTGCCGATCTCGTGGCTGTCGCAAAAGATCGTCGTGGTGCCGTTGAGCAGTGCGGCTTCCGCATAGGCGCAGGCGGTCACCATCGAGGATTCGATATGGATGTGCGGATCGACGAGGCCGGGCGCGATGATGCCGCCTGCGGCGTCGTAGATCGCGAAGCCGCTCGCGAGCGCCTTGTGCGCGCCCGCAGGCTTCACCGCGGCGACGCGTCCGCCGGTGATCCAGAGCTCGCGGCTCGGAAGAATACGTTCCGAATAGGTCGACAGCACCCGCGCCCCGGTGATGACGAGATCGGGCGCGACCCGGCCCGACGCGACATCGGCGAGCCGCCGCGTCATGCTGTGCAGAGGAGCGACCGAGAAGCGGGTGAGTTTGGACATGGCACAACTCGCTGGACGTGTTCAGGTGATCCGCCACGATCGTTGCGCGCGATGCAGGCGACGGCAAGCCCAAATAGGGCGGCGGATTTGATTACGCCTTGGGCAGTGGGGGGCTCCTTCACCGTCCCTGATCTTGACGACATCGGCTGCGCACCCTAGGGGCGAGAGATCACGAATGCGTCACCTGTGAAGGGTCCCTTGCTCAGATTGCTGGCTGTTCCGATCGAGTTGCTGCGCCTCGTCATCTGCGTCCTGCAGGCGATGGTCGACGCCGTCAGGGGCCGCCAACGGCAGCGCTACGAGGCCCAGATCCTGATCAACGCCCCGCGCGACGCGGTGTGGCGCTTCAACGTCGCCGAGCGGATGGTGCTGAACGGGCCACCGGTGCTTGAGATCACCCGCGAACCCCTGCCCGGAAGCCCCGACCTCTGGCTCGGCCGCGTCGCCGTGAGCGGACAGCCGCGAACGCAAGGCGTCTACCGCGAGATCGAGCGCGACGATGCCAACGGGATCATCCGGTCCCAGAACGTGGCGCATGAGCTGAGCGTGCCGCCGGAGGGCGGACGCGATGCGCAGGCGGGCGTGAGCGTCACCGCCACCGCGCAAGGGACGCTGCTGACCATCTTCAACGAGCTGACGATCCGCAGCTTTCGCGACCGCATCATCTATCCGCTCAGCGTGCGCAGGCTGACGCAACTGATCAAGGCCGAATGCGAGCGGGAGGCCGGCACGCACAGCCGTCTCGCCGACCTCGCCAATCATGGTCTGGTGCTCTCGGCGCTGGCCTTCGCCAGCTTCTGGTACATGTTCAGCCTGAAGGAGGCGGTGCTGCTGGCGATCGTCCTCGCCATCCATGAGGCCGGCCACGCCGCCGCGATGCTGATGGCCGGCGTCGGCATCCACGCCATCTACCTCGTCCCCTTCTTCGGCGGCGCCATCGTGCCGAAGACCGCCTATGGCAGCGAAGGCCGGCTCGGCTTCATTGCGCTGATGGGGCCGGCGATGAGCCTGATCCCGACGCTCGCGCTATTTGCGATCATGCCGGCCGGCAAATCCGACCTGCGCCTGGCGATGGAGATGTTCGCGGTGATCAACGCGGCCAACCTGCTGCCGATCTATCCGCTCGACGGCGGCCTCGTTCTCAACGCGCTGATCGGCTCGGCGAGCCGGAAGGCCGCCCTGCTCGCCGGCTGGATCGGCGTCGTGGCTGGCCTCACGCTGGCGCTGCATTTCCACTCCTGGCTGATGGGCATTCCGTTTCTGCTGTTCGCGCTGCAGCGCTATCTGGGCGGCCATCAGGCGATCCAGTTGAAGCCACTCTCGCTCCGGGGCGGCGTCGCGCTGGCGGCCGCCTATGTCCTGACGTTCGCGGCTTACGCTGCCGTGATCAAGACGATGCTGGCGACGCGGGGAATGTGAACGACGCGTTTCGCCGAAAGCCGACAACGCCTTGCGCAGCGACACACCGCGAGATGAAGTCCGCATCCGCTTGACCTGACTGGGTTCGGCAGAAACTGCGCGTCAAATCGGCGACCGCGACCGCCGTGGCGGCCGCACAGGAGGGTTCACCGCAGACCATCTCTCTCGACGCCGCTTCATCGCTGGCGTGGCGCTTGCTGCGTTGGAACTGGTGCTCGCTGCGTCGGCCGGCGCCGAGATGCCCGCCGACTCATCGCTGCCCTCACCGCCCCTGGTCCGGCTGATCCGCCATCCGATGCTGGTCCGCTCGCTCTACAGTCGAAGCGTCGGGGCCTGGCACCCCGGTGCCAAGCTCGGTCGGATGAAGCATTTCGGTGAATCTCATTGACGGAATTTTGGTGAAATTTCAGTGCATTTGACCGTCGGCCTTTTGGGGAGTTATGAGCACCGAAATTTCCTTGAGAGGCAAGGGCAAGCCCAAACAGGTCAGCGGTCTGATTGCGGCTTGTGCAGCCGAGCAACCGAGCCTAGCTTTGATCAACGGATCGGCGCTCAGGCTCGGACACTGATGATTTCACCTCGCTCGAACGAGGCCTAATCCACCGCTCGCTTCGGACGAAGGAGGTCCCTTGGACAGGGAAGAAGCCATCCGGCGGCTGCGTTTGGGCAATCTGAATGCGACCAAGCGCGATTGGGCCCTGGGGGCCAGCATCGCTGTGCCTTTCGGAGAGCCCCAGGAAGCTGACGGCATCATTGTCTTCCCAGACTGCTGCTACCTGTATCCAAGGCCGGACGGATGCTGGGAGCACCTGCACGTCGCAGATGGCGTCGTCACTTGCTATGACACACTTGATCTGGCGGTTGAAGCACTATTGAACTCGCTCCTGCGCCCGACCGCGTCGCGCTGACAAGGATCTGGGGAGCGACACTCAGCCCTTGTACGGTGGGCAAAGGCGCGGTCCTGCCCCCTCCTCACGCGATATCGTCGTGGCGCCGTGCCCACCGTCTGGCCGCTGAGTTCGCTGATGGACGATGGGCACGCTGCCGCCTGCGGCGGCTGCTTTGTCCACCCTACAGCAAGGCCCGAGGCGCTTTGTTTGCCGTTCTCAGCCGCTCAATTTCGTCAGCCGCGGCTGTCATGGCTTCCGCGTAGTCAGTCAAGAAGCCCTGGAATGCATCGCGCGGCCACGATGCCTTGTTCCCGTTTGCAAACTCCGCGCGCCATCTGTCCCAATTGGTCATGATGGAGCCATCCCAGTCCGTCATGTCATTTGCGAGGCTGCGCAACCGCGTTACGATGTCGGACATCAATGATCGTCTCCCTACGACGCCGGCTCCTCATATCGGTAACAGGGCTGGACTGCGCAAGCTGCCATCTCAGTCGCGCAAATCATCGCGCAGACTAGCCACCACGTCCTGGGTCGTCGTCAGTCAGTCTGTCGAACCCCATTGCCGCTGGCTGGCCCTACCCCACCCAGCGCCGCCGTCAGCTCCGCCGCAATGTCCCGCACCATTCCGCCGACCACCAGCACCCGCTCCTCCGTCAGCCGGCTCGCCAAACCCGACACCGAGATCGCCGCCACCGGCTCGCGGCAGGAATCGTGGACGACGGCGGCGATGCAGCGCAGGCCGAGCCTGGCCTCCTCGTCGTCGACGGCGTAGCCCTGGCGGCGGATGCTCTCGAGCTCGCGGAACAGGTCGCTGGCGCGGATGATGGATTTCTCGGTTAGGCGCGGCATGCCCTGGCGGTGAATGATGCCGTTGACGTCGTCGTCGGAATAGGTCGCGAGCACGGCCTTGCCCATGCCGGAGGCGACCATCGGCAGGCGGCCGCCGACCTTGGTCAGCGAGCGCATGATCTCGCGGCTCTCCAGCCGCATCAGCACCATCAGCGATTCGTCGTCGACAACGGCGAGATTGGCGGTTTCGCGCGACTGGTCGCGCAGCCTGCGTAGATAGGGAATCGCGAGCGCCACGAAATTGCGCCGGCGGGTGAAGGTCGCGCCGACGGCGAAGCTCTGCGCGCCGACATGCCATTTCGACTCCATGCGGTCGAACTGCACGAAGCGGCGCTTTTCCAGCGTCGTCAGCAATCGATGCACGGTGGATGTCGACAGGCCCGCGCGCACGGCGAGATCGCTGAGGCGATAGCCTTCGTCGTCCTCGGCGAGAATTTCCAGGATCTGTAGCGCGCGGCCGACGGATTGCACGCCGCCGTCGCGGGGCTCGGCCGCGGCATCCGCGCGTGGCTCGATCGTCTTGCGACGGATCACGTGGCGCCTCTCTGCACCGCCATCAGCGGTGGCGTCGTTGCAGGACGGACGGATCTTGCTTCGTCACGCTATCAAATAAAGTGCCGCCCCGGCAGGCCGGAGCGGCATTCGCGTCACTATTACTTAGAGCAGGCCCGCGCCGCGCGCCCACTTGTACTTCGCACCGAGCACCTCGACCGGCAGCTCGGTGGAATAGGCGTAGGCCGGGATGCCGTTCTGGTAGAGATATTCGGCGGCTTCCTCGACTTCGACGTCGCCGGCAAGGGAGGCGACCATCGGCTTGACGAAGCCCTTGGCCTCCATCTCCTTCTTCACCTCGACCATGTTGCGCGCGAACACCATCGGCGGGGTCACGATCGTGTGCCAGTAGCCGAGGATCAGCGCATGGATGCGCTCGTCCGACAGGCCGAGCTTGACCGTGTTCACATAGGTGATCGGCGGCTCGCCGCCGGTGATGTCGACCGGGTTGCCGGCGGCACCGAACGGCGGGATGAACTTGCGGAACGCGGCATCGAGATCCGGCGGCATGCTCATCAGCGACAGGCCGTTGTCGACGACCGCGTCGGACAAGAGCACGCCCGAACCGCCGGCGCCGGTGATGATGAGGACGTTCTCACCCTTCGGCGTCGGCAGCACCGGCACGCCGCGGGCGAATTCGAGCAGCTGGCGCAGGCTCCGGGCGCGGATGACGCCGGACTGCTTCAGCACGTCCTCATAGATCTTGTCGTTGCCGGCGAGCGCGCCGGTGTGCGACGAGGCGGCCTTCGCGCCAGCCGAGGTGCGGCCGGCCTTGAGCACGATGACCGGCTTCTTCTTGGAGACGCGCTTGGCGGCTTCCGCGAAGGCGCGGCCGTCCTTGAGGTCCTCGCAGTGCTGCGCGATCAGGTTGGTGTTCGGATCCTGCTCGAAGAAGGCGAGCAGATCGTCCTCGTCGATGTCAGACTTGTTGCCGAGGCCGACGATCGCGGAGACGCCCATCTTGGCCGAGCGCGAGAAGCCGATGATGGCCATGCCGATGCCGCCCGACTGCGACGACAGCGCCGCGTGGCCCTTGACGTCATAGGCGGTGCAGAAGGTCGCGCAGAGATTGGCCGGCGTGTAGTAGAAGCCGTAGATGTTCGGCCCCATCAGGCGGACATTGTACTTCTTGCCGATCTCGACGATCTCGGCCTGCAGCTCCGGCTCGTTGGCTTCGGCGAAGCCCGACGGAATCAGCACAGCGCCCGGGATCTGCTTCTCGCCGCATTCGGTCAGCGCGCCGGCGACGAACTTGGCGGGGATCGCGAACACCGCGGTGTCGATCACGCCCGGCACGTCCTTGACGCTCTTATAGGCCTTGTAGCCGAGAATCTCGGAGGCCTTGGGGTGGATCGGATAGATCTGGCCCTTGTAGCCGCCGTTGATCAGGTTCTTCATCACGGAGTTGCCGATCTTGCCGTCCTCGGCGGAGGCGCCGATCACGGCGACCGCCTGAGGCTTCATGATGCGGTTCATCGCGGTGACGATTTCCTCGTTCGAGCGCGGCGCCGGACGGGGCTTGTAGTCGAAATCGACGACGATGCGGACGTCGGCGGCGATGGCGCCGTTCTTGGTCGCGAACACCGGGTTGAGGTCGAGCTCGACGATCTCAGGGAAATCGCTGACCAGCTTCGACACCTTGACGATGACGTCCGCCAGCGCCTCGCGGCTGACGGCATCGCCACCGCGCACGCCCTTCAGCATCTCGTGCGCCTGGATGCCGTCGAGCATCGACAGGGCATCGTCCTTGGTGGCGGGGGCGAGACGGAATGTCACATCCTTCAGCACCTCGACCAGCACGCCGCCGAGACCGAAGGCCACCAGCTTGCCGAACGAGCCGTCGGTGATCGAACCGACGATCACCTCGGTACCGCCGGTCAGCATCTGCTGGACCTGGATGCCTTCGATCTTGGCGTCCGCCTTGTACTTCTTCGCATTCGCGAGAATGGTCTCATACGCCGCCTTTGCATCGTCCGCCGTCTTGACGCCGATGATGACGCCACCGGCTTCCGTCTTGTGCAGGATGTCCGGCGAGACGATCTTCATCACGACCGGAAAACCCATATCGCCCGCGAGCTTGGCCGCTTCGGCGGCGGACTTCGCCAGTCCCTCCTTCGGCACCGGAATGCCGTAGGCGTCGCACACGATCTTGCCTTCGGGCGCGGTGAGGCTGGTGCGTTTATCCGCCTTCACGCGATCGAGGACGTCTCGGATCGTGGCCTTGGCATTCGGGATGGCGTCAGACATTGGGGCTTCCTCCTGAGGGATTAGTCGTCTTTATGGCATTTGGTATGCCAGAAGCCAATTTTGTCAAGCGCCACGAAGATGTGGAAACGCTGAAAAAGCACGCAGCTTGACAGTCTGGCATCTGGTATGCCAAAAATCTTGGACGCAAAATGCTGTAAACAAGGATCTCCCAAGGAGAGGAGATCGGTCTTGTCGACAGAGAAAACAAACAAGGCATTGCCCATCATGGCCGAGGCCGACATCGCGATCGCTCGCATCGCCCCGGAGACGAGCTTCAAGAATAAGGCCTATGAGGCCTTGAAAGAAGCCATTCTGAAGATGGACATCTACGCCTCGCCCGAGCCGGTGATGCTCGACGAGCGCGCTCTTTCCGAGCGCCTCGGTGTCAGCCGCACGCCGATCCGCGAAGCCATCGCAATGCTCGAGCAGGACGGCTTCGTGAAGACCGTGCCGCGCCGTGGCATCGTCGTCGTACGTCGAACGAAGAGCGAGATCGTCGACATGATCCGCGCCTGGGCAGCGCTGGAAAGCATGGCCGCGCGCATGATCACGACGATCGCGCGCAAGAAGGACATCTCGGCGCTGCGCGACTACTTCAAGGATTTCGGCAAGGACCGCCCGCCGCAGGAGCACATCGAGGAATATTCCAAGGCGAACATCGCGTTTCATCAGGCGCTGATCTCGCTGTCGGAATCGCCGGTGCTGGTCGACATGACCAACGACATCCTGCTCCACGTGCGCGGCTATCGCCAGCTCACGATCGGCCGCACCGACCGTATCGCAGCCTCCCTGCCCGAGCACCTCGCGATCATCGAGGCGCTGGAGGAGCGCAACACCGAGCTCGCCGAGAAGCGCGCCCGTGATCATACGCTGGGCCTCGCGACCTATGTCGAGACGCACGGCCAGGAATTATTCAGCTAACAAGTTCAAACAGAAGAAGACGCGGAATGCGCCTTCGACGAAGACCAGGGAGAGAGGCGCATGCCGCAGACTGCCATGAAGACCGAGGCGGACATCCACGAGGAGCTCACGGACGGCTTCCATCTCGTCATCGACGCGATGAAGCTGAACGGGATCGACACGATCTACAACGTCCCGGGGATTCCGATCACCGACCTCGGCCGCATGGCGCAGGCTGAAGGCATCCGCGTGCTCTCCTTCCGTCATGAACAGAACGCCGGCTACGCCGCCGCGATCGCCGGCTTCCTGACCAAGAAGCCGGGCGTCTGCCTCACCGTCTCGGCCCCGGGCTTCCTCAACGGTCTCACGGCGCTGGCGCATGCCACGACCAACTGCTTTCCGATGATCCTGGTCTCGGGCTCCTCCGAGCGCGAGATCGTCGACCTGCAGCAGGGCGACTATGAGGAGATGGATCAGCTCGCGATCGCCAAGCCGCTGTGCAAGGCGGCGTTCCGCGTGCTGCACGCCCAGGACATCGGCATCGGCTTCGCCCGCGCGATCCGCGCCGCTGTCTCCGGCCGTCCCGGTGGCGTCTATCTCGATCTTCCGGCCAAGCTGTTCGGCCAGGTGATGAACGCGCAGGCCGGCACAGCCTCGCTTGTCAAGGTGATCGATCCGGCCCCGGCGCAGATCCCCTCCCCCGACTCCGTCAAGCGCGCGCTCGATCTGTTGAAGAACGCGAAACGCCCGCTGATCATCCTCGGCAAGGGCGCGGCCTATGCCCAGGCCGACGAGGCGATCAAGACCTTCGTCGAGAAGAGCGGCGTGCCGTTCCTGCCGATGAGCATGGCCAAGGGCCTCCTGCCCGACCTGCATCCGCAGTGCGCCGGCGCGGCGCGCTCGACGGTGCTGAAGGATTCCGACGTCGTGATGCTGATCGGCGCCCGCCTCAACTGGCTGCTGTCGCACGGCAAGGGCAAGAGCTGGGGCGATGCCCCGAAGAAGTTCATCCAGGTCGACATCGAGCCGAAGGAGATGGACTCCAACGTCGAGATCGCGGCCCCCGTGGTCGGCGACATCGGCTCGGTCGTGACGGCCTTCTCCGACGCGATGGGCGGCAGCTGGACCAAGGCGCCGGCCGAGTGGCTGAGCGCGGTGCAGAAGAAGCGCGAGGACAACGTCGCCAAGATGGCGCCGCGGCTGATGAACAACAACTCGCCGATGGACTATCACGGCGCGCTTGGCGTGCTCCGCACCATCATCAAGGAGCGCCCCGACGCGATCCTCGTCAACGAGGGCGCCAACACGCTCGACCTCGCCCGCGGCGTGATCGACATGTACCAGCCGCGCAAGCGGCTCGACGTCGGCACCTGGGGCGTGATGGGCATCGGCATGGGCTCGGCGATCGCCGCCGCCGTCGAGACCGGTAAGCCGGTGCTGGCGATCGAGGGCGATAGCGCCTTCGGCTTCTCCGGCATGGAAGTCGAGACCATCTGCCGCTACAATCTGCCGATCTGCGTCGTCATCTTCAACAATGACGGCATCTATCGCGGCACCGATCAGAACGCGGCGGGCACCGATCCGGCGACCACCGTGTTCGTCAAGGGCGCGCGCTACGACAAGATGATGGAGGCCTTCGGCGGCGTCGGCGTCAACGCGACCTCGCCGGACGAGCTGAAGCGCGCCGTCAACGAGGCGATGGATTCCGGCAAGCCGACCCTGATCAATGCCGTGATCGATCCCGCAGCGGGATCTGAGAGCGGCCGCATCGGCAACCTCAATCCGCAGAGCGTGCTGACCAAGAAGAAGTAAGGCCACCCACATCACCTGCCCGCCGATGCGGGATGACCATTCGATACGGAGAGGAACAACATGACCAAGGCGCTCGAGGGCGTTCGCATTCTCGACTTCACCCACGTCCAGTCCGGACCGACCTGTACCCAGCTGCTGGCCTGGTTCGGCGCCGACGTGATCAAGGTCGAGCGTCCGGGCGTGGGTGACATCACCCGCGGCCAGCTGCAGGACATTCCGAACGTGGACAGCCTCTATTTCACGATGCTGAACCACAACAAGCGGTCGATCACCCTCGACACCAAGAACCCGAAGGGCAAGGAAGTCCTGACCGAGCTGATCAAGAAGTGCGACGTGCTGGTCGAGAATTTCGGCCCCGGCGTGCTCGACCGCATGGGCTTCCCCTGGGAGAAGATCCAGGCGATCAACCCCAAGATGATCGTCGCCTCGATCAAGGGCTTTGGCCCCGGCCCCTACGAGGACTGCAAGGTCTACGAGAACGTCGCCCAGTGCACCGGCGGCGCCGCCTCGACCACCGGCTTCCGTGACGGCCTGCCGCTGGTGACCGGCGCGCAGATCGGCGATTCCGGCACCGGCCTGCATCTGGCGCTCGGCATCGTCACCGCGCTCTATCAGCGCACCCACACCGGCAAGGGCCAGCGCGTCACGGCCGCGATGCAGGACGGCGTGCTCAACCTCTGCCGCGTCAAGCTGCGCGACCAGCAGCGCCTCGACCACGGCCCGCTGAAGGAATACAGCCAGTTCGGCGAGGGCGTGCCGTTCGGCGACGCCGTGCCGCGCGCCGGCAACGATTCCGGTGGCGGCCAGCCCGGCCGCATCCTGAAGTGCAAGGGCTGGGAGACCGACCCGAACGCCTACATCTACTTCATCACCCAGGCCCCGGTCTGGGAGAAGATCTGCGACGTCATCGGCGAACCGACCTGGAAGACCGATCCGAACTACGCCAAGCCCGCCGCCCGCCTGCCGCGCCTGAACGAGATCTTCGGCCGCATCGAGCAGTGGACCATGACCAAGACCAAGTTCGAGGCCATGGACATCCTGAACGAGTTCGACATCCCCTGCGGCCCGATCCTGTCGATGAAGGAGATCGCCGAGGACGAGTCGCTGCGCAAGACCGGCACGCTGGTCGAGGTCGACCACCCGACCCGCGGCAAGTATCTCTCGGTCGGCAACCCGATCAAGCTGTCGGACAGCCCGGCCGACGTCACGCGCTCGCCGCTGCTCGGCGAGCACACCGACGAGATCCTCCGCCAGGTCCTCGGCTTCAGCGACCACCAGGTCGCGGAGATCCACGACTCCGGCGCGCTCGATCCGCCGCGCAAGGAAGCGGCGGAGTAAGGCTGGAGCCGGACAAGACAAGGCGCGGCACAAGCTTCGCCGCAACTGCCCTCTCGACATCAAGCCGCCGGACATCGTCCGGCGGCTTTTCGTATTGAGCCAGGTGCTTTGCTGGCCAAGAATGACGTGCAAATGCAATCGGGCCGAACTCGAACATGCGGGTGGTGATTTGTCGGGATCTAGCACAGACGAACAACTGAGGATGAAGTTGGAAGCGGTGACAGACGCCAGCTCACTGCTGGCGTTCGTTCACGCTCTGGTGGCCGACCGCGAGTCTGCTATGAAGCGCGAGAAGGCGGAGCCGACTTCACCCTGGGGGCCCGATGCAGGTGGTTGGGAGAATATCAGAATCGAAACCTACCTCGAAGCTGCAGCCGCTTGGGCAGAAGCCACCGACTTCGGAGTCGAGCAGGGGCTCGCCGCAAACAATCTCTGGCGCCGCTTCGCTGACTTCCTGATCGCAGGAAAGAACTACGAGTAGTTGCATCTAACATTTGAACGGCTGAGGGCCCCGAGATCGGAGAGCACTCAGGATTCGGGGACAGTGCTGGACCGAATCCGCTATCGGCGCTACTACGGGCTGGCCTCCTGAGACCTCCCCCGGGTGATGGAAAGCTGTCGTCTGCTCAGCGCCTTTACAAGCCGAACGGGATAGCGCCAAATGGCTGGAGCTTTTGAGGTGAATGCGGACGGAGCGCGGATCGTGATCACACGGACAGCAGGACACCTGATTTTACGCCTCGTCGTAGCCGCGATGACCCCGATCGTTGGCCACGCCTTCGCGCAGGGCGCATCTGCAGCGCCGCTGCCCGGGCAGACCGCCCCCCCTCCGCAGGGCGACAGCGCGCCAGCGGTTGCCGACGGCGCTTCGGATGTCTGCAACGGATTTTTTCCCTTGCGCGCAGAGGCAGAGCGGCGCGGCCGGCTGATCAAGGCCGCCGCCGAGCGCCGCGCAACGCCGGAAGACGCCTGTGAACTCATTCGCAGTTTCTCTCAGGCCGAACTCAAGATGATCGAATATGTCGAAGCTCATTCGACCGATTGCAGAATTCCGCCTGACGTCGCGGATATGCTCAAGGCTGGCCACAAGAAAACCGAGACCTTGCAGACCAGAGTCTGCGCGATCGCGCAGCCGGGCAACCCAGGTCTGGGCGACGTGCTGGGGCCGCCCAAAAGAGAACCGGCTGGACCAGTTGGCGATTTCTGGATGTTTCGATAGGCAACCGCAGTGCCCCAACAAGCCTGGCTTGGCGCGAGGTATCGAGCCGAGTCCACCGAGCGTTTTCAGGCGAGATATTCCACCAGAGTGTGATCCTCCTCCTCGAGTTCGGCATCGATGATCTGCGCGATCAGTGTCCAGTCGCCCTTGGCCAAGCCGGCACCGATCCTGGGATAGCCGATGCGGCGCTCGGCAAATCGGAGCTTCACTTGCTTCATGACCGTCCTGACGGCCGCGTAGTCGACGAGAACGCCAGCCCCGCGCCAGTGGAATTGCGTATAGCCGTTGACGATCGTGATTTGTTGGCCGGCGCGCGTGACGGTCGCGGCCGATATGGAGCCGAGCTTCTCGCGGCTGCCTTTCGGCGTCGACAGATCGGCCGCATAGGCCTCGGGGAAGACTTCTTTGATGGTCTTCGCGATGCCCGCCCCCATCGTGCACTGGCAATTGCAGCCATGCACGATCACATCGAAATGCCCGTCGAGCGCGAGCTTGATCAGATCTCCCTTGATGATCTTCATCATGAACGCTTCAGCTCGGTGAAATCGGAAAGGTCGCTGCAGGACTCCGTCGCGAGAAGAATGCTGCGCATCTTGCCATCCCGGTAGGCGAAGGCGAGATTGTCTCTCACCACGATCCCGAATGGATTTGCCCGATAAAGGGCGACGCACACGGCCTTCCCCGCGCAGAAGCGGCTTCGGCCGCGCAGTCGGGACAAGGCCGGGCATGACGGATTACCAAGTGAGCAGGATCGTTCGCCAGTACAGCTCCGCATCGCCATATGCGATAGCCCTGCCTGGAATACGATGCCAGTGCACAAAACTCCGGGTTGAGCTTGAGCCGTCTCCACTGCGGTATGCTCCGCGAAGGCGGAGCATCCAGTAAGCCGCGGCAGACGATATCGAACCGAGGTCACCGCGTCCTGGATCGTCCGCTTTCGCGGACGATCCAGCGGGTTGACATGATCGATCTGCCAGGACGCCGGACACGGCGTTCCAGGTTGCTCGGGACGTCTTGCAACTGTTCGCGGTTGGACGAGCTACCTGCCGAAGATTCCGCCCACCACCCGATGCATCGCCCCGCCGATCGCGCCGATCGGACCTCCCGCACTTCGCGACTGCCGCGTACGGCTCCCCGCGCTGCGGCGGGCTTGGCGGTCGGATTTTGCAGCCTCCTTGGCCGCGGCCATCAGAACCTTGTATTGGGCGGCATCGAGAAAGCCGGTCGCGGGATAGCCGCGCTCCTGCTGCCAACGTGAGAGGGCGGCACGCGTCTGGTCATCGAACGTCCCGTTGGGCCTGGTGTCGAACCCGAGCCGAGTCAGTCCGCGCTGGACAGCACGTCGCTTCGTCTTGGTGAGGCCGATCTGCTTCTCGGTCTGCTGGTTGGCGTCCTGCTGATCGGCGTCCTGGGTGGCGGTCGCGGGATCGGCGGGTGCCGTTGCTGTACGGGGTGAGCTGCTCAGGCCGGCGTTCGCGACACCGGCGCTCGCGACGACCGTCAGGATGGACATTGCCAGGATCAAGGCGCGCATGGTCCCTCCTTCGCCCGCAAATCTGCCGATAATTTGTTCCATCCTGAAACGGCGCGACGGATCCATGAGCATTCTTCTCGCCGTCCAGCTTTGACGCATCAACGGCGTTCCATTGTGCAGGGTTCCCGCCCGTGTCGGCGATTGTTGGATTGTACCTTCCGCGCCACATCCATCTCTCGGTACCGTTTTGATCCTGCTTTGGGCGGCAGTTTCAGTATGAGAATGCCGGTTTCAATAAGAAATCCCAATTGTAACATTCCTGCTGCATCGCAAAATGCTCATACCGCTATGCAATATCCATCATTGTATCTGGCATCTGGTATACGTAAATTCTCCTCAGTCAGAACGTCATACCGCCTCACTGAAGGAGACAAACCATGGCCAAGACCGTTGCCCTCCCCCTCGTTCAGCCCGTGTCCCTGTTCGGCCGCTTCCTGGCCGCCCTCGACCGCGTGCTGATGACCAGTGCTCGCGCCGCTAACCGCAACGGCGACCTGCCTTATTTCGGACTCTGAGGCCAGAGCGCGCTGCCAGCGCGCCTCCCCCTCGAAGACCAATCAAGAGCCCCGGACCTTCCGGGGCTTTTGCTTTTTGGCGACCCCACGGCTGCGACAAATTGGCCTCCGAGGCATCCCAGCCGATCTCCTCATTGCGGTCGGTCGGTTTCTCATACCAAAATCAAATCGATCGATATGCTGCGGCGATGACTGCGTTGCGTTTCGACGGCCGCGCCTGCTGCGGCGCGGAATGGCCTGAAGCGCGTCGTGGTTGAACAATGGCAAGGACTGGTATCAAGATAGAGTCGTGGTTTGAGCGGATAGAACGGCCGGAAGAAGCCGTCGCGATCCGGGAATGAAGGGGAGAAAGCGTCGATGAAGCGTTCCGTACGCGTGGCCTTAGCGGCTGGCATTGCCCTCGTGGCGGGGCAGATCCCGGCCCTGGCGGGATGGGAGCCTGTCCGCCCTGTCGAGTTCATCGTTCCCGCCGGCACCGGCGGCGGTGCCGACCAGATGGCCCGGACGATCCAGGGCATCGTGACCAAGCACAATTTGATGAAGCAGCCGCTGGTGGTGATCAACAAGTCCGGCGGTGCCGGCGGCGAGGGCTTCCTCGACGTCAAGGCCTCCGCGGGCAATCCGCACAAGATCATCATCACGCTGTCGAACCTGTTCACCACGCCGCTTGCCACCGGCATCCCCTTCAACTGGAAGGATCTCACCCCGGTCGCGATGCTCGCGCTCGACGAGTTCGTGCTCTGGGTCAACGCCGAGAAACCCTACGCGACCGCCAAGGACTACATCGACGCGGTCAAGCAGGCCGGCGGCACCCTCAAGATGGGCGGCACCGGATCGAAGCAGGAAGACCAGATCATCACCGTGGCCATGGAGAAGGCCACCGGCGCCAAGTTCACCTACATCCCCTACAAGGGCGGCGGCGAAGTCGCCGTCCAGTTGGTCGGCAATCACATCGATTCCACCGTCAACAATCCGATCGAGGCGGTGGCGCAGTGGCGCGGCGGCAAGGTCAGGCCGCTCTGCGTGTTCGACGACAAGCCGATGGGCTATGACGAGCCGATCACCGACGGCAAGGCCTGGAAGGACATCCCGACCTGCAAGTCCCAGGGGCTCGACATCGAATATCTGATGCTGCGCGGCATCTTCATGTCGCCCCGGGCCACCAAGGACCAGATCGAATACTACGTCGACCTGTTCAAGAAGGTTCGGGAGACGCCGGAATGGCAAGATTTCATGAAGACCGGCGCCTTCAACACCACCTTCATGACGGGCGCGGACTACGCCAAATGGGTCGAGACCGAAGAGAAGCGGCACGAGCTCCTGATGAAGGAAGCCGGCTTCCTGGCCTCGAACTGAGCGGCTCGCATGAGTAGTCACGGAGGATCCGCCGGCCCCAGTCACAAGGCGGTCGAGGCCGGCGTCACGCTCGCCATCGCGTTGTTCGGGATCATCGTGATCATCGGCAGCGTGAAGGCGGGCATCAATTGGGGCGCCGAGGGGCCGCGCGCGGGGTTCTTCCCGTTCTACGTCGGCCTGCTCATCGTCGCCGCGAGCGCGATGAATTTCCGCAATACGCTGCGCGAGGACGACGGCGGAGTCTTTGCCGAATGGGGCCAGCTTCGCCAGGTCATGAGCGTCGTAGTGCCGACCGCGATCTATGTTGGCGCCCTGCCCTTCACCGGGATCTATCTCGCCTCCATGATCTTCATCGCCTGGTTCATGCGATGGCTCGGCAAGTATGGCTGGCTCACCGTCACGGCGGTCGCGATCGGGATGCCGGTGGTGACCTATCTGATCTTCGAGCGCTGGTTCATGGTCCCCCTCCCCAAGGGGCCCGTCGAGGAATGGCTCGGACTCTAACAAGAAACTTCATTGGGCTTACGGGTTGCAGGACCAGCTGGCATGGAAGAACTCGCCAACCTTTTTCACGGCTTCGCCGTCGCGCTGCAACCCTTCAACATCATGGTGATGATCCTCGGCATCGTGCTCGGGGTGATCATCGGCGTGCTGCCGGGCCTGGGCGGCGCCAACGGCGTCGCAATCCTGCTGCCGCTGACCTTCAGCATGCCGCCGACCTCGGCGATCATCATGCTGTCCTGCATCTATTGGGGCGCCCTGTTCGGCGGCGCCATTACGTCGATTTTATTCAACATACCCGGTGAGCCATGGTCGGTCGCGACCACCTTCGACGGCTACCCGATGGCGCAACAGGGCAAGGCCGGCGAGGCGCTCACGGCCGCATTCACCTCCTCCTTCGTCGGCGCGCTGTTTGCGGTCATCATGATCACGCTGGTCGCGCCCCTGGTCGCGAGCTTCGCGCTGCAATTCGGGCCGGCAGAGAAGTTCGCCGTGTACTTCCTCGCCTTCTGCAGCTTCGTGGGCCTGAGCAAGGAGCCGCCGTTCAAGACCGTCGCGGCGATGATGATCGGCTTCGCACTCGCAGCAGTGGGCCTCGACTCCATCACCGGCCAGTTGCGGCTGACCTTCGGCGTCACCGAGCTGCTCAACGGCTTCGACTTCCTGATCGCCGTGATCGGCCTGTTCGGCATCGGCGAGATCCTGCTGACGATGGAGGAAGGCCTGAGCTTCCGCGGCGGCAACGCCAAGATCAATCTGCGGGTCGTGCTGCACACCTGGAAGGAGATGCCGGCCTATTGGCTGACGTCGCTGCGCTCCTGCCTGATCGGCTGCTGGATGGGCATTACACCCGCGGGGGCCACCCCGGCGTCGTTCATGAGCTACGGCATCGCCAAGCGCCTGTCCAAGCGCGGCAAGAAGTTCGGCCATGGCGAGATCGAGGGCGTCGTCGCGCCGGAGACCGCGGCCCATGCCGCGGGCACCGCAGCATTGCTGCCGATGCTGTCGCTCGGCGTGCCGGGCTCGCCGACGGCGGCCGTGCTGCTCGGCGGCCTGCTGATCTGGGGCCTGCAGCCCGGCCCGATGCTGTTCGTCGAGCAGAAGGAATTCGTGTGGGGCCTGATCGCCTCGATGTATCTCGGCAATCTCGTCGGACTGCTCGTCGTGCTGACCTGCGTCCCGATCTTCGCAGCGATCCTGCGCATTCCCTTCAGCATCATCGCACCTTTGATTCTCGTGCTCTGCGCCATCGGCGCCTATTCGGTGCATAGCAGCACGTTCGACGTCGTGCTGATGCTGGTGTTCGGCGTGCTCGGCTATTTGTTCAAGAAGTGCGGCTATCCGCTCGCACCCCTGGTGCTGGCGATCGTGCTCGGCGACAAGGCCGAGGAGGCTTTCCGCCAATCGCTTCTGGGATCCCAGGGCTCGCTCGCCGTGTTCTTCTCGAATGGGCTGGTCGGCACCATCATGGTGCTCGGACTGATTGCGCTGTTCTGGTCGGCGATCCAGGAAGGCTACAGCCGGCTGCGGGCAGCCACCGCCTAAACCCGCCTTACTCCGATAGTCGAGCTACAATTTTCCCCTGCTGCGTCGTATTGTCGCTGCAGCGATTTGCCTTGCTTCTGCGAGGTTTTTTACGCTGGCTGGCGTACCAGCCCAACCCGGCCGCAATGAATCCGCTTGTCTATTGGCATATCATATACCAAACTCCGCATAGCTGTTAGGACAAAATAGACAGCCTGGAGGAAACATGACGGACTTGGCTCACGCGGGGGCGCCCGCATCTGCAAGAGTAAGTGACGCCTATCGATGGACGCAGCTCGCGGTCGGCGTTCTGGCGATGGTGATGATCGCCAACTACCAGTATGGCTGGACCTTCTTCGTCCCCGATATCGCAAAGACCTTCGGCTGGGATCGGGCCTCGATCCAGTGGGCCTTCACGCTGTTCGTTCTGTTCGAGACCTGGCTGGTGCCGGTCGAGGGCTGGTTCGTCGACAAATACGGTCCGCGCATCGTCGTGCTCGTCGGCGGCGTGCTCTGCGCGATCGGCTGGATGATCAACGCCTACGCGACCTCGCTCAACGGCTATTATCTCGGCATGATCATCGCGGGCATCGGCGCCGGCGGCGTCTACGGCACCTGCGTCGGCAACGCGCTGAAGTGGTTCCCCGACAAGCGCGGCCTCGCAGCCGGCATCACGGCGGCCGGCTTCGGCGCCGGCTCGGCGCTGACCGTCGCGCCGATCCAGGCCATGATCCGCGACTCCGGCTTCCAGACCACCTTCCTGTATTTCGGCCTGGGACAGGGCATCATCATCGTCATCCTCGCCTTCTTCCTGTTCGCACCGAAGGAAGGCCAGGTGCCCGCGGTCGTTCAGAACGCGAACCTGGTGCAGAGCCGCCGCAACTACAATCCGACCGAAGTGCTGCGCCAGCCGATCTTCTGGCTGATGTACTTCATGTTCGTGATCGTCGGCGCCGGCGGCCTGATGGTCACCGCCAACCTCAAGCCGATCGCCGGCGACTGGAAGGTCGACAACGTTCCGGTGACGCTGATCGGCATGACCATGACGGCGGTGACCTTCGCGGCCACCATCGACCGCGTGCTCAACGGCCTGACCCGTCCGTTCTTCGGCTGGATCTCCGACAACATCGGCCGCGAGAATACGATGTTCATCGCCTTCGGCATGGAGGGCATCGGCATCTGGGCGCTGTACATGCTCGGTCATGATCCGGTCTGGTTCGTGATCCTCTCCGGCTTCGTGTTCTTCGCCTGGGGCGAGATCTACTCGCTCTTCCCGTCGACCTGCACCGACACGTTCGGCACCAAGTTCGCGACCACCAATGCCGGCCTGCTCTACACCGCGAAAGGCACGGCGGCGCTGCTGGTGCCGATCGCGAACTACATGCAGCAGTCGTCGGGCGATTGGGACCGCGTCTTCATCATCGCGGCCGGCGCCAACATCCTGGCCTCGATCCTGTCGATCGCGGTGCTCAAGCCGTGGCGCAAGGTCGTGGTGGAGAAGTCGATGCTCTGAGGAGCGCGCTTCGCACTGCAGCGAAAATAAAATAGAACGATTCCAGATTGAGGACGCTCGGCAGTTTGCCGAGCGTTTTCTTTTGCTTGGTGCACCGGCGCGGCTTGTGTGCAAAGCAACATGTCGCACCCTGTGTCGCAGGCCATATTGCCGTCTGGGATATCTTATACCAGTATACCAAGACAGACGGACGACGGCCCCGCCGCCCGGCCCGACAGGCCGAAAGAGAGCGCCGTCTTGGGAGGACACATGGTTTCCAGCACTGAGGCAACACCGCCTGTTCAGGCACAGTCCAGCAGCTTCCGCTGGGTTCAACTCGCGATGGGCATCGTCTGCATGGCGATGATCGCCAACCTGCAATACGGCTGGACACTGTTCGTCGACCCGATCGATGCGAAGTTTCATTGGGGCCGCACCGCCATCCAGCTGGCGTTCACGATCTTCGTGGTCACCGAAACCTGGCTGGTGCCGGTCGAAGCCTGGTTCGTCGACAAATACGGCCCGCGCGTCGTCATCATGTTCGGCGGCGTCATGATCTCGCTGGCCTGGGTGCTGAACTCCTACGCCGACTCCCTCACTCTGCTCTACGCCGGCGCCGTGATCGGCGGCATCGGTGCCGGTGCCGTGTACGGCACCTGCGTCGGCAATGCGCTGAAATGGTTTCCGGACCGCCGCGGCCTCGCCGCCGGCGCCACCGCCGCCGGCTTCGGCGCCGGTGCCGCGCTCACCGTGGTGCCGATCGCCAGCATGATCGCCTCCAGCGGCTATCAGAGCGCGTTCTTCACCTTCGGCATCGGCCAGGGCCTGATCGTGTTCGTGCTCGCGATCTTCCTGCGGCCGCCGAGCGTGGCGGCGCCCGCCCGCAAGAAGCAGCTCAACCTGCCGCAGAGCAAGATCGACTACACCCCGCCGCAGGTGCTGCGCACGCCGATCTTCTGGATCATGTATCTGGTGTTCGTCATGGTGGCCTCCGGCGGCCTGATGACCGCAGCCCAGATCGCCCCGATCGCGCACGACTTCAAGATCGCCAACGAGCCGGTGACGCTCGCCGGCTTCCAGATGGCGGCGCTGACGTTCGCGATCTCGCTCGACCGCATCTTCGACGGCTTCGGCCGCCCGGTGTTCGGCTGGATCTCGGATACGATCGGCCGCGAGCACACCATGTTCATCGCCTTCGGCACCGCCGCGCTGATGCTGCTGACGCTGGCGAATTACGGGCACAACCCGATCGTGTTCGTGCTCGCCACCGCCGTCTATTTCGGCGTGTTCGGCGAGATCTACAGCCTGTTTCCGGCAACCTCAGGCGACACCTTCGGCAGCAAATATGCCGCGACCAACAACGGCATGCTCTACACTGCGAAGGGCACCGCCTCGCTGCTGGTCCCGCTCGCGAGCCTCGTCTCGGCCAAATATGGCTGGCAGGCCGTGTTCGTCATCGGCGTCGCCCTGAACGCGACGGCGGCGTTGATGGCGCTGTTCGTGATCAAGCCGCTGCGCCGCGCCTTCATCCTCGGCAAGGAGGCTTCGGCCGCCGAGCCGGCCGCGCAGGATGTCCGGACGGCATGAGCCCCCTCTTCCTCCCGCGACTTCGAGAGGCGCACCCCCGTGCGCCTCTTTTTTTTGTTTCTGCCCCGAAACGAAGCACCAGATGCCAGGGAGCACCGTCCTGGACAGCGTTGCTGATGTGTTTTTCCGGTGGCCCGGCGCACAAAAAGCCATCGAACGACATTGACTTCTGGCATAACGTATACCAGACTTCCAACCATCGAAGCCAAACAAACGGGAGGGTGCCATGAAAGTCGGAGACATCCTGCGCAACAAGACGGCGCGCGTGATCACGGTGCGAATGAACGAGACCGTCGGCGTCGCGGCGCAGCTGATGCGCGCCAGCAATGTCAGCGCCCTCGTCGTCAAGGATGTCGTCCGCACCGAGGGCAACACCGCGGCCGGCATGTTCACCGAGCGTGACGTCGTTCGCGCCATCGCCGAGCATGGCGCCGCCGGCGTCAACCTGAAGGTCTCACAGCTGATCTCGCCGCAACGGCTGATCTCCTGCAGCACCGAGGACACGCTCGAGCATGTGCGGCACCTGATGAACGTGCACCACATCCGCCACCTTCCCGTCATCGTCGACTTCGCACTCGCCGGCGTCATCAGCATGCGTGACGTCTCCTCGGCCTTCGACGAAGCGGAAGCTCCGGTCGCCGCCTGACGCATTGTGCCGGTCAGCGGAACGGTCTTACCGCAAACGAGGTCTTGTCGGAGCTGCGCGCCGCCTGTTAGGCGGTGCGCAGTGAAGAGCGGCGGCTCGATCCCGCCACTCGCTTTGGCCCGACAGGACTGCTTGCGATGAAAGCCTATGTGTATGGCGCCCAGGGCGCCGCGATCACCGACGTCGCCAAACCCGCGCCGAAGGGCACGCAAGTGCTGGTGCGCGTCCGTGCCTGCGGCCTCAATCGTGCCGATCTCGGCATGACCAAGGGACATGCGCACGGCGCCGCCGGCGGTGTCGGCACCGTGCTCGGCATGGAATGGGCCGGCGAGGTCGCCGAGCTCGGACCCGACGCCAAGGGTCTCAAGGTCGGTGACCGGGTCATGGGCTCGGGCGGCGCCGCGTTCGCAGAATACACCCTCGCCGATCACGGCCGCCTGTTCCACGCGCCGTCGAACATGAACTTCGACGAGGCCGCGACGCTGCCGATCGCGCTGACCACGATGCACAACGCCGTCGTCACCAACGGCGCGCTGCAGCCCGGCCACAGCGTGCTGGTACAAGGCGCGAGCTCCGGCGTCGGCCTGATGGCGATGCAGATTGCCAAGCTCAAGGGGGCATCGCTCGTGATCGGCTCCTCCACCGATGCCACGCGCCGCGAGCGACTGAAGGAGTTCGGCGCCGATCTCGCGATCGACTCCAGCGATCCCGGCTGGGTCGACCAGGTGCTGAAGGCGACGGGCGGCCAGGGCGTCGACCTCATCGTCGACCAGATCTCGGGCGCCGTCGCCAACCAGAACCTCGCGGCCACCAAGGTGCTCGGCCGGATCGTCAATGTCGGCCGGCTCGGCGGCACCCATGCCGATTTCAATTTCGACCTGCACGCGGCGCGCCGCATCACCTATGTCGGCGTCACCTTCCGCACCCGCTCGATCGAGGAGATCCGCGCGATCTTCGACGAGGTGAAGCAGGACATCTGGAGTTCCGTGGAAACGCGGGCCCTGCGCCTGCCGCTCGACCGCGTCTTCGCCTTCGACGACATCGGCGCGGCGTTCGCCCACATGGAGGCGAACAGGCATCTCGGCAAGATCGTGGTGACCTTGTGAGCCCAATGTTCTGACATTTAGACGCAATCGAAACAGTGCGCGGCAAAGACGAATTTGCCGCGCGATGCCGGCTTTCACGGCGCGACATCGGCTGCTAAATCCGCGCCCATGAAGGACGCCGTCTCTCATGTCGATTCCGGCAAGGCCCGCGTCGCTGCGATTTCGATCGCGGCGAGCGCCAGCATGGCCGCGGCGAAGTTCGTCGTCGGCATCCTGATCGGCAGCCTCGCACTCGTCTCCGAGGCGCTGCACAGCGCCGTCGACGTCGTCGCCACCGTCATCACATGGATGGTGGTTCGGGTATCGGACCGGCCGGCCGACGACGAGCATCATTATGGCCATGGCAAGCTCGAGAGCCTGTCGGCACTCGGCGTCATCGCCCTGCTCTACGTGCTGGCCGGCGGCGTCCTGGTCGAGTCCGTCAGCCGGTTGCGGGAAGCCGCGCCGCCGCCACAGCTCTCGGCGATCCCGTTCGTGGTGCTGCTGATCGACATCGCCGTGAATTTCTGGCGCGCCCGCGCCCTGCACCGGGCCGCGCACGAAACCCACAGCCAGGCGCTCGCCGCCGACGCGCTGCATTTCGCCTCCGACGTGCTCGGATCGATCGCGGTCATCGCCGGGCTCGTCCTCACTGCCTTCGGCTTCTGGTGGGGCGATTCCGCCGCCGCCGTCGCCGTCGCCGTGATGATCTCGGTGCTCGGCCTGCGGCTCGCACGCTCGACCGTAGAAACACTGCTCGACCGGGCGCCCGATGGCGCGGCGGAGAAAGCCGACGTCGCGATCCGTTCGGTCGCCGGCGTCGTCGGCGTCGAGCGGCTGCGGGTGCGACTCGTCGGCGCCACGCATTTCGTCGACGCCACCGTCACGGTGCCGCGCACCTATCCGATCGACCGCGTCCACGAGATCAAGCGCGATGCGCAGGCGGCGGTGGACGCCAGCCTCGGCGGCGCCGACGTCACCTTCACCACGGTGCCGGTCGCCCTCAGCAATGAGAGCGTCCGCGAGCGCATCATGGTGATCGCGCGCAATTCCGGGCTCGCGATCCACCACGTCACCGTCCACGATATCGGCGGCCGCCTGATCGTCGCCATCGACCTCGAGGTCGACGGCGACATGACACTGGTCGCCGCCCATGCGATCGCCCACGAGCTGGAACGCAGCATCCGCGACGAGTTCGGCGCCGACGTCGAGGTCGACACCCATATCGAGCCGCTCGAGCCCGAGCTGCCGTTCGGCATCGACGCGCCCGCAGAGCGCATCGCGCTGATCGCCGACGCCTTGCAGCGCTTCGCCGCCGAGACCGACATGTACGATGTGCACAACGTCCGTGTCCGCAACACCGAGGCCGGCGAGATCGTCAACTTCCACTGCCGGGCCGCACCGTCGATGAGCGTGCTCAAGGTGCACGACAATGTCGACCACATCGAGCGCGGGATACGGCGCACCTTCCCGACCGTGAAGCGCGTCATCAGCCACGCCGAGCCGCCGCACGGCTGAAGCCCTGACGTCACGCTGCGTTCTCGCTTCGGACTCATCTCGCCGGCTTTTCGCCATGGCAAATCCGCATTGGATAAGATTTATTAGCTTTTGCCAAATCGTTGACTCTCGACAGCCCGAGAAATCTGGATTCAAATCGACTTGATTCGGAAGCGGCTGGGGCTCTTTCGAAATTCGGGTATCCAAGCAAAGTTTCGGGGGTCTACAGCATGGCGCGTGCGCATGCCGCGAACGCGTGCGTCCAATCTTCTGATTCCATCAAGGGGTTGGCGCAATCGATCGCGAAACCGGCCTATCAAAGGCTGCTGACTGCTGAGCCGGTATTGCGTCGTGCTGTCCCCACTTTGATCATTGCCTTTCTCGTCACCATCTGTCTCGGCGCCTTCGTCCAGGTGCTCGATCACAGCCGGCAGAAGCGCGGCGCGACCAAGCGCGACCTCGCCGCGATCTCGGATCTGCTGGCGGACCGCATCGGTCATCTGGCGATGCGCCCCGACCGCATGGCCAACATTGAGCATCTTCAGACCCTGCTGCCGGACCTGATCCCCGCCTGGGGCGTTGCGCCTGGCCGCCATGTGATCATCACCGGCGCCGACCACCGCATCCTCGCCCGCGTCCCGGTCGATGCCGCCCTCGGCGAGAACGACCGTATCCTCGACCTGATCTCGACGGCGCAACTGCTCGCCACCCCCGGCCTGCAGGGCGCCGTCACCGAGATCACGCTGCCGAACGGCCGTCCCGCCTTCGCCGTCTCGCAATTGATCAAGGCCCTGCCCGGCCGCGTCGTCGTGATCCAGGAGAAGATCGAGCCGATCTGGGGCTCGGACGCCGCGCTCTCGATCACGCTGTCGGCAACCACGGGCTTCGTCGTCCTGATCCTTGGCTTTGCCTTCCACTGGCAGTCGACCCGCGCCCGCGAAGGCGACCTGATCAACGACGCCGTGCGCGGCCGCATCGACACCGCACTGAACCGCGGCCGCTGCGGACTGTGGGACTGGGACCTGTCGCGCGGCCGCATCTTCTGGTCGAACTCGATGTTCGCGATGCTCGGTCTCGACAACCGCACCGACCTGCTCACCTTCGGCGAGGTCAACGCGCTGGTGAACTCCGACGACATCGACCTGTTCGCGATCGCCGACCAGCTCGTCGCCGGCGAGCTGCGCCACATCGACCAGAGCTTCCGCATGCGCCACACCGAAGGCCATTGGATCTGGCTGCGGGTGCGCTGCGAGCTGAGCCAGGGCACCACCGATTCCGGCCTGCACCTGATCGGCATCGCCGTCGACGTGACCGAGCAGAAGAGCCTGGTCGAGAAGACCGCCGAGGCGGATCTGCGGCTGCGCGACGCGATTGAGACGATCTCGGAAGCCTTTGTGCTGTGGGACGCCAACAACCGCCTCGTGCTGTGCAACTCGCACTTCCAGAAGCTGCACAAGCTGCCGGACTCCGCCGTGACGCCGGGCACCTCCTACGAGACCGTCATCGAGGTCGGCAAGATGCCGGAGATCCGCACCCGCCTGCACGACAACAGCCAGCAGGCGCCGGGCGGCCGCACCTTCGAGGCGCAGCTCGACGACGGCAGCTGGCTGCACATCTCCGAGCGCCGCACCAAGGACGGCGGCTACGTCTCGGTCGGCACCGACATCACCCGCATCAAGGAGCACGAGCAGAAGCTGGTCGACAACGACCTGCGCCTGCGTGCCACCGTGATCGACCTGCAGCGCTCGCAGACCGCGCTGGAGCGCCAGGCGATCGAGCTCGCCGACCTCGCCGAGAAGTACTCGCAGGAGAAGACCCGGGCCGAGGAGGCCAACCAGACCAAGTCGAAGTTCCTCGCCAACATGAGCCACGAGCTGCGCACGCCGCTCAACGCCATCATCGGCTTCTCCGAGATCATGGGCTCGGGCATGTTCGGCTCGCTCGGCTCGGAGAAATACCAGGAATACTGCCACGACATCCTGACCTCCGGTCAGTACCTGCTCGAGGTGATCAACGACATTCTCGACATGTCGAAGATCGAGGCTGGCCGCATGAAGCTCGACATGGAGCCGCTCGACCTCGCCAAGACGCTGGCGGAGTCGCTGCGCGTCGTCTCCGGCCGCGCCCAGGACAAGAGCCTGGTGCTCGACGCCGACATCGAGGGCAGCATCCCCGTCGTCGCCGACCGCCGCGCCACCAAGCAGATCATGGTCAACCTGTTGTCGAACGCGGTGAAGTTCACCCCCGAAGGCGGCCGCGTCACGATGCGCAGCCGCGTGTTCGACGACAAGGTCGTGCTGATCATCGCCGACACCGGCATCGGCATCCCCGCGCAATCGCTGGCGCGGCTCGGCCGGCCGTTCGAGCAGGTCGAGAGCCAGATGACCAAGACCTATCACGGCTCCGGCCTCGGCCTCGCCATCGCCCGCTCGCTGGCCCAGCTCCACGGCGGCTCGATGCGGTTGCGCTCCCGCATCGAATGCGGCACCGTCGTCCGCGTCACCCTCCCCCGCGACGCCTACAAGGCCACGGCGAGCATCTCGGTCGCGGCGTGAGGGTGGACGCGTCGGACACCTTTGCGCCGATGAGCGTCGCCGTCAGCTTGCGAACGGAAATGCTGACGTCTGAGGTATTGACGCACCTGCCGATCGACAACTAAGGCAAGCGCTCCGAAAACGGGAGTGTCGGGTGTGATCATCGCCTTCATCGTCGCCGCCTTCGTCTACCGCTTCGCCATGCTCGCGGTCTCGATCCGCAACGAGAAGCGGCTGCGCGCCGACGGCGCCACCGAATACGGCGCCTCGGTGTCGCGCTGGCTCGCGATGGCCCATGTGGCTTTTTATCTCGCCGCGACGGCCGAGGGCCTCGTCCGCGACGCGCCGATCGATGCCATCAGCATCACCGGCTTCCTCATCTACCTGTTCGGCGCGGTCATGCTGCTGGTCGTGTCGCAATTGCTCGGACGGTTCTGGACGGTCAAGCTGATGATCGCGCGCGACCATGCGCTGGTGAGGCACCCGTTGTTCCGGATCGTCCGCCATCCGAATTACTTCCTCAACATCGTCCCCGAGCTGATCGGCTATGCGTTGACACTGCACGCCTATGTCACGCTCGTCGTTGGACTGATGATCTATGCCCTGCCGCTGGCGCTGCGCATCCGGCAGGAGGAGAAGATCATGCGAGACAGGTTCGCCTCGTATTGACCGCGCGCGACCCGCTACGGACGAGGATCAAGGATCGAAGAGCCGCGTGCCCTCCTCCCCGGCACGCCGCTTTGATCCACGCCGCAGAATCGCAATTTTGAGCAAGTCCGGGACCGCAGGCTGTGCGATCCCTAGCGGGTGGACATCTTGGCACCCGAAGGGATCAACGATGCTGAGGCGGATATGGCGCGGCTGGACCAGCCCAGCGAATGCGGATGCCTACGAGGAACTGCTGCGCTCGACGATCTTTCCGGCGATCAAGGACCGAGCGATCGTCGGGTTCACCGGCATCGAGCTGCTGCGCCGGCCGCTGGAGACCGAGGTGGAGTTCATGACGATCATGACGTTCACCGACGAGGACGCCGTCAAGCGCTTCGCAGGAGCCGCACATGAGCAGGCCGTCGTGCCGGCCGCAGCGCAGGCGCTGCTCGGTCGCTATGACGCGCAGTCCGCGCATTACGATGTCCGGGTGCCATTGACGACGGCAGGCTGAGCCCGCAACGGCCCGCAAGAACGCAGGGTGGGCGAAGCGGCGCCGCAGGCGGCGTGTGCCCACCGTCTGTCGGCAGATATGGACGCCGACGGCGGGCGCGGCGCGCGTGATGCTGCGTCTGGCCGCGCGGACGCGCCTTTGCCCACCTGCAGCGACGAAGCCAATGCCTACGCCTGCAAGCTCGGCGCGACCTCGCGGGCGATCTGCACCAGCGAGGCGATCAGCGGGGTCATGGGGTCGCGCTGCGGGATAACGAGGCCGATCTGGTAGTTGATCACGGGATCGACGATCGGGATCGAGCGCACCTTGTCGGCGAGCCCCAGCGTCTCGGCGAGCTTGGCCGGCATCACGCTCGCCCAGCGGCCGGTCTTCACATGGGTGTAGAGCACCAGCAGCGAGTTCGAGGTCAGCGTCGGCGTCACCTCGTTGCCGGCGGCCTTCAGCGCGCGGTCGATGATGCGGCGGTTCTGCATGTCGGGCGTCAGCAGGCACAGCGGCACCTGCCCAACCTCCTTCCACGTCACCTGCTCGCGATCGCCGAACATCGCGTCGGGCGCGGTCAGCAGCCGGTAGCTCTCGTTGTAGAGCGGGATGGTGCGCACGCGGCCGATCGGCTCGTTCTCGATGTAGGTCAGCCCGGCATCGACCTCGAGATTCTCCAGCAGGCCGAGCACGTCGGCGGACGTGCACGACATGATGCGGAACCGGACCTCCGGATGCTTGGCGCGGAACGGCGTCGTCAGCGACGCCACCATGCCCAGCACGGTCGGCACCGCCGCGATCCGGATTTCGCCCGAAAGCTTGTCCTTGAGGCCATTGATCTCCTGGCGCATCGCGCGGAAGTCGCCGACGATGCGGCGCGCCCAATCCAGCGTGCGCTCGCCTTCCGGCGTGAACCCCTGGAACCGCGAACCGCGCTGCACCAGCATGACGCCGAGGATCTCCTCGAGCTGCTTGATGCTGGTCGACATCGTCGGCTGGGTGACGCCGCAGGCCTCGGCCGCCCGGCCGAAATGACGCTCCTTGGCCAGCGCCAGCAGCAGTTCGAGCTTGTCGATCAAGAGGTCGGCCTTCCAGCGGTTGATGGGCCTGGTTCCGCACGTTTTCGGACGCGTCGGCCACCGTGAAACTCTATCACGGCAAGGGTGTCGCCGACATGGTAAAACGCGCCGCAGCCCTGTCGCGCGAGCGCCTGTTTTTCGTCAACTTCTAGCTATCCCACGATTGCGTTTCGCTATCGCAGCACGGGACTGCTTTATTGATATCTTGAGCAATTCCAATTTGGATGTGCGAAACGCTTGCAACGCAGAATCGGGATCAGGATGACGCCGGTGTACGAAAGTTGGGACGCGGCGCGCGGCGCCGAGATCATCGCCGAACATAGCCAGATGGAGGGAGCAACCTTGCCCATCCTCCATGCGTTGCAGGAGACGTTCGGCTACGTCCCCGAGGATGCCATTCCGATGATCGCATCCGCCCTCAACCTGTCACGCGCCGAGGTTTACGGCGTATTCACGTTCTACCATGATTTCCGGGCCAAAAAGGCCGGCCGTCACGTGCTGAAGCTGTGTCGCGCCGAGGCCTGCCAGGCTGCCGGCGGCGATGCACTCGCAGCTCGTGTCGAGGCTAAGCTAGGGATTGCGATGGGCAACACCACCGCCGATGAGCGCGTCACGCTCGAGCCGATCTACTGCCTCGGCCTGTGCGCGACCGCGCCCTCGGCGATGCTCGACGGCCGGCTGTTCGGCCGGCTCGACGAAGCCCGGATCGATGCTCTCGTCTCGGAGGCCCAGCGATGAGCGTGCGTCTTTTTGTCCCGTGTGATGCCGGCGCGCTTGCCGTCGGCGCCGATGAGGTCGCCCACGCGCTGCACAAGGCGGCGCTGGAGCGCAAGGTCGATGTCGAAATCGTGCGCAACGGCTCGCGTGGGTTGTACTGGCTGGAGCCGCTGGTCGAGTTGGAGACGGCGCAGGGCCGCTTCGGCTTCGGTCCTGTCACCGCTGAAGACGTACCGTCGCTGCTCGACGCGATCCTTGCCGACACCTCGCACAAGCTCTCGCTCGGTCTCACCGAGGAGATCCCGTGGCTGAAGCGGCAGACCCGCCTCACCTTCGCCCGCTGCGGCATCGTCGATCCGCTTTCACTGGAAGACTACCGCGCGCACGGCGGCTACAAGGGTCTCACGCGTGCGCTGACCTTGTCGCTGGATGCCGTCATTGCCGAGGTCACGACGTCGGGCCTGCGCGGCCGCGGCGGCGCAGGCTTTCCGACCGGCATCAAGTGGAAGACGGTGTCGCAGACGGCGGCCGACCGCAAATACGTCATCTGCAACGCCGACGAGGGCGACAGCGGCACCTTCGCCGACCGCATGCTGATGGAAGGCGATCCCTTCGTTCTCATCGAGGGCATGACCATCTGCGGCATCGCGGTGGGCGCCACCAAGGGCTACATCTACACGCGTTCGGAATATCCGCACGCGATCGCGACCATGACCAAGGCGATCGACATCGCCAGGAAGGCCGGCCTGCTCGGTGACAAGATCGCGGGCTCCAACTATACCTTCGATCTCGAGGTCCGCACCGGCGCCGGCGCCTATGTCTGCGGCGAAGAGACCGCGCTGATGGAGAGCCTCGAAGGCAAGCGCGGCATCGTCCGCGCCAAGCCTCCGCTGCCGGCGCATCATGGCCTGTTCGGCAAGCCGACGGTCGTCAACAACCTCCTGTCGTTCGCGGCCATCCCCTTCATCCTCGATGAGGGCGCCAAGGCTTATGCGGATTTCGGCATGGGACGCTCGCGCGGCACGATGCCGATCCAGATCGCGGGCAACGTCAAGTTCGGCGGCCTGTTCGAGACCGCGTTCGGCATCACGCTCGGCGAACTCGTCGACGACATCGGCGGCGGCACGTTCACCGGCCGTCCCGTGCGCGCGGTGCAGGTCGGCGGTCCGCTCGGCGCCTATTTCCCGCGCGCGCTGTTCGATACGCCGTTCGACTACGAGGCGTTCGCCGCCAAGGAGGGCCTGATCGGCCATGGCGGCATCGTCGTGTTCGACGACACCGTCGACATGTCGAAGCAGGCGCGCTTCGCAATGGAGTTCTGCGCCATCGAATCCTGCGGCAAGTGCACGCCCTGCCGCATCGGCTCGACGCGCGGCGCCGAGACCATCGACAAGATCCGCCGCGGCGAGCGCGTATCTGAGAACATCGCTCTCGTCGAGGACCTCTGCGGCACTATGAAGCTCGGATCGCTCTGTGCACTCGGCGGCTTCACGCCCTACCCTGTGCTCTCGGCGCTGAAACACTTCCGCGAGGATTTCGGTCCTCAGCAACCGCGCCTGCAGGCTGCGGAATAGACATTCGGGAATAAGGACACGGCCATGTCGCTCATCCACGAAACCGATTACGGCACCCCGCTCTCCAAGTCCGAGAAGATGGTCACCTTGACCATCGACGGCCAGAGCATCACCGTTCCCGAGGGCACCTCGATCATGCGCGCGGCCATGGAGGCCGGCACGCAGATCCCGAAGCTGTGCGCGACCGACATGGTCGACGCATTCGGCTCCTGCCGCCTCTGCCTCGTCGAGGTCGAGGGCCGCGCCGGCACGCCGGCGTCGTGCACCACACCGGTGGCCGCGGGCCTCGTCGTTCACACCCAGACCGAGCGGCTGAAGAAGCTGCGCAAGGGCGTGATGGAGCTCTACATCTCCGACCATCCGCTCGACTGTCTGACCTGCGCCGCCAATGGCGATTGCGAGCTGCAGGACATGGCCGGCGCCGTCGGCCTGCGCGACGTGCGCTACGGCAACCAGGGTGAGAACCACGTGTTCGCCGACGCTTGCGGCGAGGCCAATCCGGCCTGGCTGCCGAAGGACGAGTCCAACCCTTATTTCACCTACGATCCCTCGAAGTGCATCGTCTGCTCGCGCTGCGTCCGCGCCTGCGAGGAGGTGCAAGGCACGTTCGCGCTGACCATCTCGGGCCGTGGCTTCGACAGCCGGGTGTCGCCGGGCATGAGCGAGAGCTTCCTGGGCTCAGAGTGCGTCTCCTGCGGCGCCTGCGTGCAGGCCTGCCCGACCGCGACCCTGACCGAGAAGAGCGTGATCGAGATCGGCCAGCCCGAGCATTCGGCGGTCACCACCTGCGCCTATTGCGGCGTCGGCTGCGCCTTCAAGGCGGAGATGCGCGGCGAGGAAGTCGTGCGCATGGTGCCCTACAAGGACGGCAAGGCCAATCGCGGCCATTCCTGCGTCAAGGGCCGCTTCGCCTATGGCTATGCGACCCACAAGGAGCGCATCCTCAAGCCGATGATCCGCGAGACCATCGACCAGCCCTGGCGCGAGGTCTCCTATGACGAGGCCTTCAACTTCGCCGCGCAGAAGCTGCGCGGCATCCAGGCCAAGCACGGCCGTGACTCGATCGGCGGCATCACCTCGTCGCGCTGCACCAACGAAGAAACCTATCTGGTGCAGAAGCTGATCCGTGCCGGCTTCGGCAACAACAACGTCGACACCTGCGCCCGCGTCTGCCATTCGCCGACCGGCTACGGCCTCGCCACCACCTTCGGCACCTCGGCCGGGACCCAGGACTTCGACTCGGTCGAGGACAGCGACGTGATCATGGTGATCGGCGCCAACCCGACCGATGCGCATCCGGTGTTCGGCTCGCGCATGAAGAAGCGGCTGCGCCAGGGCGCCAAGCTGATCGTCGTCGATCCGCGCAAGATCGACCTCGTGAAGTCGGCGCACATCAAGGCGGACTATCATCTGCCGCTGCTGCCCGGCACCAACGTCGCGATCCTGACCGCGCTGGCGCATGTGATCGTCACCGAGGGCCTCGTCAACGAGACCTTCGTGCGCGAGCGCTGCGACTGGAGCGAGTTCCAGGACTGGGCGGAATTCGTCGCGCTGGAGAAGAACAGCCCTGAGGCGATCGCCGGCATTTCCGGCGTCGATCCGGAAGCGATCCGCGGCGCGGCCCGGCTCTACGCCAAGGGCGGCAACGGCGCGATCTATTACGGCCTGGGCGTCACCGAGCACAGCCAGGGCTCGACCACGGTGATCGCGATCGCCAATTTGGCGATGGCCACCGGCAACATCGGTCGCCGCGGCGTCGGCGTGAACCCACTGCGCGGCCAGAACAACGTGCAGGGCTCCTGCGACATGGGCTCGTTCCCGCACGAGCTGCCGGGCTACCGCCACATCTCGGGCGACGCGGTGCGCGATCAGTTCGAGGCGATGTGGAACGTCAAGCTCAACCCCGAGCCGGGTCTTCGCATCCCCAACATGTTCGATTCCGCGATCGAAGGCACGTTCAAGGGCCTCTACGTGCAGGGCGAGGACATCCTGCAGTCCGATCCGAACACCACGCATGTCGTGCAGGCGCTGTCGTCGATGGAATGCGTCATCGTCCAGGACCTGTTCCTGAACGAGACCGCCAACTACGCCCACGTCTTCCTGCCCGGCTCGACCTTCCTGGAGAAGGACGGCACCTTCACCAACGCCGAGCGCCGCATCCAGCGCGTCCGCAAGGTGATGAGCCCGCTCAACGGCATGGCCGACTGGGAGGTCACGATCGGGCTGGCCAAGGCGATGGGCTTCGAGATGAAGTACAACCACCCGTCGGAGATCATGGACGAGATCGCGGCGCTGACGCCGACCTTCACCGGCGTCTCCTACCAGAAGCTCGAGGAGATGGGCTCGGTGCAGTGGCCCTGCAACGAGAAGTTCCCCGAGGGCTCGCCGATCATGCATGTCGACGGCTTTGTCCGCGGCAAGGGCAAGTTCGTGGTCACCGAGTACGTCGCGACCGACGAGCGCACCGGCCCGCGCTTCCCGCTCCTGCTCACCACCGGCCGCATCCTGTCGCAGTACAATGTCGGCGCGCAGACAAGGCGCACCGAGAACGTGGTGTGGCATGGCGAGGACGTGCTGGAGATCCATCCGCACGACGCCGAGCAGCGCGGCATCCGCGACGGCGATTGGGTGCGGCTGACCAGCCGCGCCGGCGAGACCACCTTGCATGCGCTGATCTCCGAGCGCGTGGCGCCGGGCGTGGTCTACACCACGTTCCACCATCCGCTGACGCAGGCCAACGTCATCACCACCGACTACTCGGATTGGGCGACCAACTGTCCGGAGTACAAGGTCACGGCGGTGCAGGTGTCGCAGTCCAACGGCCCGTCGGACTGGCAGAAGGCCTATGACGAGCAGGCCCGCAACTCGCGCCGCATCGCCCCGGTCGTGGAGGCGGCGGAGTAGCATGCGAGATGCAGTGCGCATCGCGGATCGTCTGGTCTGGCGCGACGGAGCCCTCACCGAGGGCCACCGCCGCGTGCCGGAGGAGACCGCGGTCGCGCTGACCTACAATGGCGGCACCCAGGCCGTCATGATGGCGACGCCGCAGGACCTCCGCGACTTCGCCGTCGGCTTCAGCCTGAACGAAGGCCTGATCACGAGCCGCGACGACATTGTCTCGCTCGACGTCGTCGAGCTGGACGACGGCATCGAGCTCAGGATGTGGCTGCCCGACGCGTTCGCCGAACGCCTCGCCGAGCGCCGCCGCAACATTGCCGGCCCCACCGGCTGCGGCCTGTGCGGCATCGACTCCCTCGCCGAAGCGGTGCGTCCGGCCGCGCATGTGCCCCAGGGCCGGCGCTTCACGCCGCGCGACGTCATGACGGCGCTGGTCGCCATCGAGCCGCTGCAGAAGCTCAACCACGAGACCCGCGCCGTGCACGCCGCGGCGTTCTGGACACCCGCCCGCGGCATCGTCGCCCTGCGCGAGGATGTCGGCCGCCACAACGCGCTCGACAAGCTGGCCGGTCATCTCGCGCAGACTCACAGTACGGCGACCGAAGGCCTCGTGATCATGACGAGCCGCGTCTCGGTCGAGCTGGTGCAGAAGGCCGCCGCCATGGGCGCGCCGGTGCTGGTCGCGGTGTCAGCGCCGACCGCACTCGCCATCCGCATGGCCGAGGCCGCCGGCATCACCCTCATTGCCGTCGCCCGCAACGATGGCTTCGAAATCTTCACCCATCCCGAACGGATCGTCGCGAGCGCCGAGACCGGCACGCGATCAACACAGACGGACACGCCCCATGTCGCATAACCCTTCCGAACGCCTCGTCTACATGGCCAACCAGATCGGCAAGTTCTTTCAGAGCCAGGGGCAGGAGAAAGAGGTCGCCGGCGTCGCCGAGCACATCAAGAAGTTCTGGGACCCGCGCATGCTGAAGACGATCTATGCGCACCACGATGCCGGCGGCGCCGGCCTCGACCCGGCCGTGAAGGAAGCAATCGGCAAGCTGAAGGACGCGGCGGTGGCGAAGGAGAAGGCGTAAGGCGGGCCGTCGCGTAGCCCGCATGAGCGGACGCCGGAGCCCGAAGGGCGCAGGTGGACGCGACATGCGGGACCGATGCCACCACACACTCCGGGCATGCTTGAACCCGGATGTCGCTTCGCTCATCCGGGCTACGCTGTCGCCGCAGCAATGATCACCGCTCCGAAGGGATGGGTTAAGAGCGACCGCCGTCACCGTGGGCGGTGAGATCAATCGCCCTACCTACCCGCCCTCCTCTTCATGCTCGGCCTGCGACAGCTCGGCGATGGCGAGGTCGCCAGAATCGGCCATGCGGGCCTTTGCCGTGGTGGTGACATGGGCGGCGAGCGCTGGCATGCGCGCGATCAGGGCGTGAAAATCCTGCGCGTCGAGTACCAGCAGCCGCGTCTTGCGGGTGGCCTTCACGGTCCCGGAGCGCTTGGTTCGGTGCAGCAGCGCGATCTCGCCGAAGAAGGTGCCGTCGGCGAGCCGCACACATTGCGTCGGCAGCTCGATCTCGACCTCGCCGGCGGTGATGAAATACATCGAGGACGCCACGTCGCCGCGGCGGACGAGAATTTCGCCGGTCTCGATCGTGCGCGCGCGCAGCAGCCGCATGATGTCGGCGATCTCCGAGGCGGAAAGATGTGAGAACAGCGGCACCCGCGCCAGCATGCCCCAGGTGACGACGAAGTCGCGCCGCTTCACCTCGTCGGCAAAGGCATTGGAGATGATGGCGACCGGCAGCGCGATCATCGCGAGGCCGCCGACGATCGTGAACACCGAGATCGCCTTGCCGAGCGAGGTCACCGGCACGACGTCGCCATAGCCGACGGTGCCGAGCGTCACGATCGCCCACCACATCGCGTCGGGAATGGTGCCGAACTTGTCGGGCTGCACGTCGCGCTCGACCGCATAGAGCAGCGAGGCGAACAGCAGCACGGCACCGGCCAGGATCGCGATGCAGCCGACGAGCGTACGGCGCTCGGCCTGGATCGCCGCGAGCAGCGAGCGCATCGCCGGCGAATAGCGTACCAGCTTGAGGAACGGCAGCACCACCAGCACCGCGAGCGTGGCGTGATCGCCGAACGCAAGCACGACAGCGGCCGGCAGAAAAGCCAGGAGATCGATGACTCCGAGCGCGGAGAGTGCATATTGCAGGCGGTCGCGCAGCGGCGAAACGTGCTGCGGCGTATGGCCGGCGACGCTCCAGAGCCGGGCGACATACTCGAAGCCGAACACCAGCACGGCCATGACCTTCACCGCGGTGAAGGTCGGGCCGAAGCGGGCGTCGAACTGCGGCACCGAGGCCAGGATCGTCGCCAGCACATCGGCGAAGATCACGATGACGACGGCCCGCACGATGCGCGCGCCGACCGACAGCGGCAGATGGTCGTGCTCGAGCAGCTCGTAGAGCCGGTCCCGCAGATCGGGATCGCGAATGCTCTCGCCCGGCCCGAGCGTCGGCACGATCAGCCGTCCCGGCCGATCGCGCTCTCGATCGCGGCCAGCGCGGCCTCCGCCTTGGCTCCATCGGGACCGCCGGCCTGGGCCATGTCGGGACGGCCGCCGCCGCCCTTGCCGCCCAGCGCCTCCGACGCCGCGCGCACGAGCTCGACCGCGTTGAAGCGCGACGTGAGATCGGCGGTGACGCCGACCACGACGCCGGCCTTGCCATCCTCGGCACGGCCGACGATGGCGACGATGCCGGAGCCGACCTGCTTCTTGGCCTCGTCGACCAGCGACTTGAGATCCTTCATCTCGACGCCCTCGACTGCGCGGGCCATCAGCTTGACGCCGTTGACCTCGCGGACGCCGGACGCCGCGCCACCCGCGGAGCCGCCGCCGCCCATCGCGAGCTTCTTGCGCGCGTCCGACAGCTCGCGCTCGAGCTTCTTGCGCTCCTCCATCAGCGCGGTGATGCGCGCTGGCACTTCGTCGACGGTGGTGCGCAACTCGGCCGCGGCGGCCTTGGCGAGCGAGAGGTTGTGGTTGGCGTGGGCGCGGGCGCCGCGCGCCGTCAGCGCCTCGATGCGGCGGACGCCGGAGGCCACCGCGCTCTCCGAGGTCACCGCGATCAGGCCGATGTCGCCGGTGCGCTTCACATGGGTGCCGCCGCACAGCTCGACCGACCAGCCCATTGCGTTGCTGCCATGGTCGCGCGCAACGTTGCCCATCGAGACGACGCGGACCTCGTCGCCGTACTTCTCGCCGAACAGAGCGCGGGCGCCGGCCTCGCGGGCGTCGTCGAGCCCCATCAGCCGGGTCGTGACCTCGGCATTCTCCAGCACGACGTCGTTGGCGATGTCCTCGACGCGGGCGAGCTCCTCCGCCGTGATCGGCTTCGGATGGACGAAGTCGAAGCGCAGGCGGTCGGGCGAGACCAGCGAGCCGCGCTGGGCGATGTGGTCGCCGAGCACCTGACGCAGCGCCTCGTGCAGGATGTGAGTCGCCGAATGATTGGCGCGGATCGCGGAGCGCCTGGAGTGATCGACGTCGAGCTGCAGCGCGGTGCCGAGCTTGAGCGTGCCCTGCTCCACGGTTCCGATATGCACGAACAGGTCGCCGGCCTTCTTCTGGGTGTCGGTGATGCGGACGCGGACGCCATCGCCGGTCAGCACGCCGGTGTCGCCGACCTGACCGCCGGACTCGCCGTAGAACGGCGTCTGGTTCAGCACGATCACGCCGCTCTCGCCGGCCTTGAGGCTGTCGACCTCAGCGCCGTCCTTGACCAGCGCGGTGACGGCGCCCTCGGCGGTCTCGGTCTCATAGCCGAGGAACTCGGTGGCGCCGAGCTTCTCGCGCAGCGGGAACCAGACGGTTTCGGTGGCCGCCTCGCCCGAGCCGGCCCAGGCCGCGCGCGCCTTCGCCTTCTGCCGCTCCATGGCGTCGGTGAAGGAGGCCTGGTCGACGCTGATGCCGCGCGACTTCAGCGCGTCCTGGGTGAGGTCGAGCGGGAAGCCATAGGTGTCGTACAGCGTGAAGGCGACGTCGCCGTCGAACATGTCGCCCTTGGTGAGCGAGGCCGATTTCTCGTCGAGGATGGCAAGCCCGCGCTCCAGGGTCTTGCGAAAGCGCGTCTCCTCAAGCCGCAAGGTCTCCTTGATCAGCGCCTCGGCGCGGATCAGCTCGGGATAGGCCTGACCCATCTCGCGGGTGAGCGCGCCGACGAGCTTGTGCATCAACGGCTCGCGCGCGCCGAGCAGCTGGGCGTGGCGCATCGCGCGGCGCATGATCCGGCGCAACACATAGCCGCGGCCTTCGTTGGACGGCAGCACGCCGTCCGAGATCAGGAACGACGAGGCGCGGAGGTGATCGGCGATCACGCGCAAGGATGCCTTCTGCGGGCCCTGCGGGTCGGCGTTGGTGAGGTCGGCGATGGCGCGGATCAGCGCGACGAACAGGTCGATGTCGTAATTGTCGTGCTTGCCCTGCAGCACCGCGGCGACGCGCTCGAGGCCGGCGCCGGTGTCGATCGAGGGCTTCGGCAAGGGATTGCGGACGCCGCCCTCGAGCTGCTCGTACTGCATGAACACGAGGTTCCAGATCTCGATGAAGCGGTCGCCATCCGCCTCCGGCGAGCCCGGAGGGCCGCCCCAGATCTTGTCGCCGTGGTCGTAGAAGATCTCCGAGCACGGGCCGCACGGGCCGGTGTCGCCCATCTGCCAGAAATTGTCCGAGCCGGCGATGCGGATGATGCGCGACTCAGGGAGGCCCGCGATCTTCTTCCACAGCCCGAACGCCTCGTCGTCGTCGATGTAGACGGTCGCGGTCAGCTTGTCCTTCGGGAGGCCGAATTCCTTGGTGACGAGCTTCCAGGCGAGCTCGATGGCATTCTCCTTGAAGTAATCTCCGAAGGAGAAGTTGCCGAGCATCTCGAAGAAGGTGTGGTGCCGGGCGGTATAGCCGACATTGTCGAGGTCGTTGTGCTTGCCGCCGGCGCGGACGCATTTCTGCGACGTGGTGGCGCGGTTGTACGGCCGCTTCTCGACGCCGGTGAAGACGTTCTTGAACTGCACCATGCCGGCGTTCGTGAACATCAAGGTCGGGTCGTTGCGCGGCACGAGCGGCGAGGACGGCACGATCTCGTGGCCGTTCGCAGCGAAGAAATTGAGGAAGGTCGACCTGATCTCGTTGACGCCGCTCATAGCAATCCAATCGAAGAAGTCCGGGAATTCTGCGGGAATGCTTTTAGACAAGGGACTATCGCGTGTCCAGAAACTGTGCAGAAACATCATGGGGTTGCTGCACGGCTCCTAAAGCTGGTTGAAAGCCATGGTGACGCGTTGACAGCTCCCGCGGGCTGGTGTTTTGTCGCCAGTACTGACGACAGTCGCGTCGGGAGAGACCGGTCTTCTGAGGTTCTGGTTGAACTTCGAGGGCCGGCGCCGAAGGAGCAACCGCCCCGGAAACTCTCAGGCAAAAGGACCCTCGCGACTTCAACTGCATCTGGAAAGAGACGCTGGCCGGGCCTGATCCCGGGAGGCGTCCGCCGACGGGATAATACTCTCAGGCACAGCGACAGATGGGGCTTCGGTAGCGTTTTTCGGGACTGGTCCCGAGGAACCGCGCGAGGACCCCTGATGGCTGAACCGGCTGCTGCAACTTCTTCTTCCTCTTTAAAGCGAACGCCGCTGCATGCGCTGCATGTGAGCCTCGGTGGCAAGATGGTGCCGTTCGCGGGCTATGAGATGCCCGTCCAATACGCGCCCGGCGTGCTCAAGGAGCACCTCCATACCCGCGCTGCGGCGGGGCTGTTCGACGTCTCCCACATGGGCCAAGTCGCGCTTGTGCCGAAATCCGGCACTGCCGTCGACGCCGCCGCGGCGCTGGAGCGGCTGGTGCCGCAGGACATCATCGGCATCCCCGCGGGCCGGCAGCGCTACGCCCAGTTCACCACTGCCGAGGGCGGCATCCTCGACGACCTGATGGTGGCGAATTTCGGCGAGCACCTCGTGCTGGTCGTCAACGCGGCCTGCAAGGACGCCGACATCCAGCTGCTGCGCGACGGGCTCTCCGACGTCTGCGAGGTGCAGCCGCTGATCGACCGCGCGCTGCTGGCGCTGCAGGGGCCGAAGGCCGTGAGCGTACTGGCGAAATTCTGTGCAGACGCCGGGGCGATGCGGTTCATGGATTCGGGACCGCGCATGGTCGACGGGATTACCTGCTACGTCTCGCGCTCCGGCTACACCGGCGAGGACGGCTACGAGATTTCTGTGCCTGCCGACAAGGCCGAGCAGCTCGCCGAGGCGCTGTTGTCCGACAAGGACGTGCTGCCGATCGGGCTCGGCGCGCGCGACAGCCTGCGGCTCGAGGCCGGGCTTTGTCTGTACGGCCACGACATCGACACCACGACGACGCCGGTGGAGGCCGCGCTGGAATGGTCGGTGCAGAAGATCCGCCGCAGCGGCGGCGCGCGCGCCGGCGGTTTCCCGGGCGCCGCGAAGATCCTGCCGCAGTTCGACGCCGGCGCAGCCCGGCGCCGCGTCGGCCTGAGGCCGGAGGGTCGCGCACCAGTGCGCGAGGGCGCGACGCTGTTCGCGACCGCCGACGCGTCGGAGCCGGTCGGCAAGGTCACCTCCGGCGGCTTTGGTCCCACGCTGAATGCGCCGGTCGCGATGGGCTACGTGCCGACCGCCCTCGCCGCGCTGGACACACAGCTGTTCGCGGATGTGCGCGGCCAGCGGCTGCCGCTGCGCGTCGCCGCTACGCCTTTCGTTCCCAACACCTACAAACGTTGACCATAAGCGCTGAAGGACGTCCATGACCACGCTCTACACCTCCGACCATGAATGGCTCAGCATCGAGGGCGATGTCGCCACCATCGGCATCACCGACTACGCGCAGGCACAGCTCGGCGACGTCGTGTTCGTGGAGCTGCCGCAGGTCGGCCGCGCGCTGAAGAAGACCGAGGCCGCCGCCGTGGTCGAATCGGTCAAGGCCGCCTCCGATGTCTACGCGCCGATCACCGGCGAGGTGGTCGAGGTCAACCAGGCCATCGTCGACGAGCCCGCGCTGGTCAACACCGATGCCGACGGCAAGGCCTGGTTCTTCAAGCTCAAGATCGCCGACAAGGCCGAGCTCGGCGGCCTGATGGATGAGGCGGCGTACAAGGCGCACACGGCGTGAGACAAGGCGGTGCGGCAACACCCACCACTGTCATCGCCCGGCTCGACCGGGCGATCCAGTACGCCGCGCCCCCTCCGCTTGATCTCGACAGCAACGTTTACTGGATGCCCCGCCTTCGCGGGGCATGACGAGGCATAGAGGATTGCTCATGACCACGCCGCTCAAGCCGCTCGATGATGCCGCCGCCAGCTTCGCCCGCCGCCATATCGGTCCCTCGCCGCGTGACGTCGCGGCGATGCTGGAGACCGTGAACGCAAAGAGCGTCGCGGAGCTGATGGCGCAGACCCTGCCCGGAACGATCCGGCAGTCCGCCCCGCTCGACATCGGCCCCGCCCTGAGCGAGACCGAGGCGCTGTCGCACATGCGCGCGCTGGCGGCGCAGAACCAAGTCTTCACCTCGCTGATTGGCCAGGGCTATTCCGGCACGATCATGCCGGCGGTGATCCAGCGCAACATCCTGGAGAACCCGGCCTGGTACACGGCCTACACGCCCTACCAGCCCGAGATCAGCCAGGGCCGGCTGGAGGCGCTGTTCAACTTCCAGACCATGATCTGCGACCTCACCGGGCTCGACGTCGCCAACGCTTCGCTGCTCGACGAGGGCACCGCGGCGGCCGAGGCGATGGCGCTGGCCGAACGGTCGGCACGGGCGAAGACCAAGGCGTTCTTTGTCGACCAGAATGTGCACCCGCAGACTCTGGCGGTGCTGCGCACCCGCGCCGAACCGCTGGGCTGGCAGCTGATCGTCGGCGATCCGGCGAAGGATCTCGAGGGCGCCGAGGTGTTCGGCGGCCTGCTGCAATATCCCGACACGACCGGCGCATTGCGCGATCCGCGCACCGCCATTGCCAAGCTGCACGACAGGGGTGCGCTGGCGATCCTCGCCGCCGACCTGCTGGCGCTGACCTTGATCGCGGCTCCGGGCGAGCTCGGCGCCGACATCGCGATCGGCTCGGCGCAGCGCTTCGGCGTGCCGATGGGCTATGGCGGTCCGCATGCCGCCTATATGGCGGTACGCGATGCGCTGAAGCGCTCGCTGCCCGGCCGCATCGTCGGACTGTCCGTCGATTCGCGCGGAGCCCCCGCCTATCGGCTGGCGCTGCAGACCCGCGAGCAGCATATCCGCCGCGAGAAGGCGACGTCGAACATCTGCACCGCGCAGGTGCTGCTGGCGGTGATCGCCGCGATGTACGCGGTCTATCACGGCCCTGAAGGGTTGAAGGCGATCGCCCGCAATGTGCATCGCCGCGCTGCAGTGCTGGCGGCGGGTCTGCGCAAGCTCGGCTTTGCTCCGGCAAGTGACAGCTTCTTCGATACGATCACCGTCGAGGCTGGCGCCACGTCGGATTCGATCATCGCCCGCGCTGTAGGCGAGCGGATCAATCTCGGCCGCGACGGCAGCCGGCTGCGGATCGCGCTCGACGAGACCACGACGCCCGATGTCGTCGAAGCCGTGTGGCGCGCCTTCGGTGGCGAGCTGTCCTACGCCGCGATCGAGGCCGAGGCGCGCGACGCCGTCCCGGCCGAGCTGAAGCGGCAGCGGCCCTACCTGACGCATCCGGTGTTCCACGCACATCGCTCCGAGACCGAGATGCTGCGCTATCTGCGCAAGCTTGCCGACCGCGACCTCGCACTCGACCGCGCGATGATCCCGCTCGGCTCCTGCACGATGAAGCTGAACGCGACCACCGAGATGATTCCGCTGACCTGGCCGGAATTTTCCAGCCTGCATCCGTTCGCGCCGCGCGCCCAGGCGGCCGGCTATCACGCGATGTTCGCCGATCTGACGGACTGGCTGTGCCGCATCTCCGGCTATGACACGGTGTCGCTGCAGCCGAACTCCGGCGCGCAGGGCGAATATGCCGGACTTCTGGCCATCCGCGGCTATCATGCCGCGCGTGGCGAGAGCCACCGCACGATCTGCCTGATCCCCTCCTCTGCCCACGGCACCAACCCGGCCTCCGCGCATATGGTCGGCATGGAGGTCGTCGTGGTCGGCTGCGATACCAACGGCAATGTCGATCTCGCCGACCTCAAGGCCAAGGCGCAGATGCACAGCGCCAAGCTCGCGGCGATCATGATCACCTATCCCTCGACGCACGGCGTGTTCGAGGAGCACATCCGGGACATCTGCGACATCGTCCATGCCCATGGCGGCCAGGTCTATCTCGACGGCGCCAACCTCAACGCACAGGTCGGGCTCGCCCGCCCCGGCGACTATGGCGCCGATGTCAGTCATTTCAACCTGCACAAGACGTTCTGCATCCCGCATGGCGGCGGCGGCCCTGGCATGGGCCCGATCGGGGTCAAGGCGCATCTGGCGCCCTTCCTGCCCGGTCATCCCGCGACCGACGGCGCCCGCGCGCATCCGGTCGGTCCGGTGTCGGCCGCACCCTACGGCTCGGCCTCGATCCTGACCATCTCCTACATTTATATGCTGCTGATGGGCGGCGAGGGCCTGACGCACGCCACCGAGATCGCGATCCTCAACGCCAACTACGTCGCGGCCCGGCTCGATCCGCATTTCCCGGTGCTGTACCGCAACGAGCGCGGCCGCGTCGCGCATGAATGCATCATCGATCCCAGGCCGCTCAAGCAGACCAGCGGCGTCACCGTCGACGACATCGCCAAGCGCCTCATCGACTACGGCTTCCATGCGCCGACGATGAGCTTCCCGGTCGCCGGCACCTTGATGATCGAGCCGACCGAATCGGAATCCAAGGCCGAGCTCGACCGCTTCTGCGACGCCATGATCGCGATCCGCAAGGAGATCGCCGAGGTCGAGCAGGGCCGCTTCAATATCGAGGCCTCGCCACTGCGTCACGCGCCGCACACGGTGCACGACATCGCCGAAGACGATTGGACCAGGGCCTATCGGCGCAGCGAAGGCTGCTTCCCGGAGGGCACTTCGCGCACCGACAAATACTGGTGTCCGGTCGGCCGCGTCGACAACGTCTATGGCGACCGCAACCTGGTGTGCTCGTGCCCGCCAGTCGAAGATTACGCGCAGGCGGCGGAGTAATCTGCCGCCAATAGCGGACGAGAACGACAACGGGCGCCAAGTCGATCGACAGGCGCCCGTTGCGTTTTCCCGTCGACGTGACCTGCAGGCCTATTCCTCCGCCGGCTCCTCGCCATCGCCGTCGGCATCGCGCTCGGCGTTGCCGGCCAGGATCTGCTCGGCGATCAGGCCGGAGTTCTGGCGGATCGCGGCTTCGATCTTGGCGGTCATGTCCGGATTGGCCTTGAGGAACGATTTCGAATTCTCACGTCCCTGCCCGAGACGCTGGCTATCGTAGGAGAACCAGGCGCCGGACTTCTCGACGATGCCGGCCTTGACGCCGAGATCGAGGATCTCGCCCATCTTGGACACGCCCTCGCCGTACATGATGTCGAACTCGACCTGCTTGAACGGCGGCGCCAGCTTGTTCTTCACCACCTTTACGCGGGTGGAATTGCCGATCACCTCGTCGCGCTCCTTGATCGCGCCGATGCGGCGGATGTCGAGGCGCACCGAAGCATAGAATTTCAGCGCATTGCCGCCGGTGGTCGTCTCCGGCGAGCCATACATCACACCGATCTTCATGCGGATCTGGTTGATGAAGATCACCATCGTGTTGGACTTGTTGATCGATGCCGTCAGCTTGCGCAGCGCCTGGCTCATCAGGCGGGCCTGCAGCCCCGGCAGCGACTCGCCCATCTCGCCCTCAAGCTCGGCCTTGGGCACCAGCGCCGCCACGGAGTCGACGACCAGCACGTCGACCGCACCGGAACGCACCAAGGTGTCGCAGATCTCCAGCGCCTGCTCGCCCGTATCCGGCTGCGAGATCAGGAGCTCGTCGATGTTGACGCCCAGCTTGCGCGCATAGACCGGATCGAGCGCATGCTCGGCATCGATGAAGGCGCAGATGCCGCCCTTCTTCTGCGCTTCCGCCACCGTGTGCAGCGCCAACGTGGTCTTGCCCGAGGATTCTGGCCCGTAGATCTCGACGATGCGCCCCTTCGGCAGACCGCCGATGCCGAGCGCGATGTCGAGCCCGAGCGAGCCGCTCGACACCGTCTCGACATCCATCGAGCGATCGTTCTTGCCCAGCTTCATCACCGAGCCCTTGCCGAACTGGCGCTCGATCTGGGACAGCGCTGCGGAGAGCGCCTTACTCTTATCCATGGAGGAACCTTCGACGATACGCAGGGCGGTGGCGGACATTGGCGCTCCTTATGGCGGGGATTCGCGGGATGGACAAACGGTTAACGAGGTCGGCCAGCAATCTTGAGGTGAATGTACTCCATCTGTTCTTTGTTCGCAATATGTTCTTGCGCGCTTTCCAACTGTTCGCAGACGGCCACAAGAGGCCCGGTCGCATCGGCGGCCGATCGCAAGCCGGAGCGACGACTGCGCAGGATCCGGGTGCGCGATCGAGGCAAATCGCGACAGACGTGCCGAGTCGCGACCCGGGGCACCGATTGCGACCCGGCCCTCCCCACGATCCAGCCTCGCTTCCCTCGACTGCGACGAACCGGAATTCAACCAAGAATTGTATTCGTCATGGAGCTTGCGATCCGGCTCATGGTTTGCTTCCTCCTGAACTCGCAGCAACTCGCATCGCCCGCCCATCGCATGTCGAACAGCAATTCCGCGCCCACCGTTACGCTGTGGCGGCCCGTCGGCCCCAAGGAACTCGCGCTGATCGAAGCGTCGGGCATGCGCGCATTTCCGCCGCGCCTGCCCGAACAGCCCATCTTCTATCCCGTGCTGACCGAGGACTACGCGGTGAAGATCGCGCGCGACTGGAACGTGCCGGCCAGCGGCAGCGGTCATGTGCTGCGTTTCGAGGTGCGGCGAGATTTTCTCGATCGCTACGCGGTGCACGAGGCCGGCGGGCGCGGCCACCTCGAGTACTGGATTCCGAGCGAGCATCTCGCGGACTTCAATGCCGCCATCGTCGGGCCGATCGCGCTCGTCAAAACTTTTCCTTGAAGCAGACGATAAACAAACAGACTTCTGCACGCGTGCGTAGACCGCACGCTCCGTGGTTCTCCTGACGAGAACGAAGTTCCCCCAACCCTTCTACTTTTGTTCGGCTCATCACATGAGCACGCGCACTGATTTCGTGCAGCGACACGCTCGCCGATCCTTCGATCTCGCGCGACCTCACTCGGTCGCAGCAAGTTCCACAGCAGGATCGCGGCCGCAGCTGGCCTCTCGCGCACCACGAAGACGATGATTGATTGCGGGTCTGCCGACATCATCGACACGGACAACACGATCCGCATTCTTTATCTGTTGATCATCATACCGCGGGCCCTGGAGTTGCCGGTGCATGCGGTCATGGCAGGCAACAGGAACTCCATCGGCACGAGCAACTCGTCCAGGATGAAACGGCGCTTCCGTTCCCCGCATGCGCGACACAATCAGAGGGCGACAACCCCTGCCGCCCGGACCGGACGTGATGGAGATTACGCGATATGCGGCCGGGTGACCGTCAAACCACGGGCATTGTCATAAACTTTTGGTTGTGATACCAAATTCAGGTCATCGGGCGTCGCAACGAATTGATCAGCCCCGAATTTGTTTGTTCGTTTTCGATGACGGTTGGCGAATGTCATAAGCTGATACTGGCGCGTGATGTGCCGTCACCCTCGAATGCCATCTGCCAGCAACGGCTGCAGGCTCTGTCACCTGTAGGCGCACGGCCCTGAAACCATCCGCGCCGAAAGAAGGCCCCGGACCGCGTCCGGGGCCTTTGACGTTGCGCGCCCCGCGTGGCGACTGATCAGCAGCGCAACTGTCGTTTTGTCGCACCCGAATGGAACGGATCGCGTCCGTTGCGCATCATCATGCCGATGACACGCGATGATCTCACCTGCCGTTGCTGCAGAGCCGGCCTCCAGCGCATCGAGCTTCATTCGCAGCGAGGGGCTGCGGGAGACCGCCGCTGCCCGGCCTGCGACGCGCTGCTCGAAACCGTCGATGGCGCGACGGAGGTCGTCTACCGTCTCATGGTCGTGCCGGAGCGGATCTTCGACGCGCGAACAATGCGCGCCCTCGAAAGGGCGCGCATTCGCCCTGCAACCTTGATGTGACGCAAGGTGAGCGTGCGCGTAACGAAGTAGATTGATTCTGTCATTGCCGAACTGCCCTGCCGGGAAGCTCCGACGTTGACCCGAGCCTCGGATCGCGGCGATCCGAGGCTCATTCGTCGCGGGTGGCTCGGGGATCGCCACGCCACGCGCTTTCGTAGCGACGACACTTCGCGGCCATCGCGAGCGGCGCCACTGGCGACCGTATTTTACCGGAATTGATCCACAGGGCGTTTCCGCTTCCATTTACGCTGCGTTCATCAAACCCAGCGGCCTGGGGCGGTCAGGGCTCACCGGTTTTGGCAATGCCGCTCTATTTCTTTCGTATCCGTAACGGCCACTTCTCAGGCGCGTCCGAGTACGGCACCGAGTGTGCCGATCGCAATGCAGCCTGGAAAGAGATGACGACTGTGTGCGCCGACATGGCCAGCAGCATCTCGCGCAAGCTCGCCGAAAATTCCGAGTGGCAAATGGAGCTGCTCGACGAGACGCGGCAGCCGGTCTTTCGCATCCGCATCGTCGCCGAGTCGCTCGATCAGGCGTGACGGCGGCTTGCGGTCCGCGCGTCGCGCCGACCCTGCATGGCGACTGCGACAATCAACAACCAAAAGCTGTGCAAGTTGTTGCAAATGCCTGCCATTTCGGCAGGCGTCCTTGATCCAAATCAAGTAGCCAGTTGCGCTCCTGGCAGACACTTAAACTTGTATGGGTAATCTGATCTTCAAATGTCCGCGGACCGGGATGAACGTGCAGCATTGGCTGGAAGAGCCGAAGCCAGGCGACCCCGCATGCGCTTACGAAACCGTGGTTTGCAAGGCCTGCACCCGGCTTCACTTCATCAATCGCGACACCCGCAAGCTGCTCGGCGAGCGCGAATGAGCGGCGCCTAGTCCGCGCTTGGCAATCGCCGCATCGTGAACTCGATGGCGCCATCGGGAAGCTCACGCCAGCTTTCGACGGCGCTCATATAGCCGGCCTTGGGGTAGCGGCTCAGATAGTCGCGCGCCTTGGCACGCGCTTCCTCGCGCGGCAGGGTGAACGTGTCGCGCACGTAACCATCGCGCACGTAGCCCTCGCGGCCGTCGCCGTTCCGGCGCCGGGCCGCCATCCGGCTGGCGATGTCCCGCGGGCGCAACCCCATCGATGAACTCCCGACACGCTGCAACCTCGTCAATATAGACGAGACTGCGTGGAATCCGAGTCCGGAGGATAGGGGTCTGGCCCGCTGAAGCGCTTCAGTTGGTGCTGGCGCCGGATTTCGGCTTCTTGGCCGCCGTGGTCTTCACAGGAGGGGTCGTCTTCGGCTGTTCCGCAGCGCGCACATTGCCCCAGGGGTCGGAGCTTGTCTTGGCATCCGGGATCTTGCGCATGGTGTCCTTGTAGGCCTTGTCACGCGCGGCCTCCGCCTCCTTCTCCTCGGGGGTCTTGGACGGACCATCCGCGAGAAGATTGATGTTCGGCATCTGCGCCATCGCCGGAACGGCCCAGCCGGTCAGCAAGGCGACCGTCATCGTCACGATCAGCTTCTTCATTGGTTACTCCCCGGTATAAGCCGCCTTATACCATTGCCTCGTCCTTCGCCAAGTCCGCGCAGGTCAGCGCAAGCCAAGTCTGCGCAGGCCAAACCTGGGAATGCCGGACTCGGGATGCCGGTCTGGGGATGCCAACGTAAGGCGAACACCCGGCCCGTTGCAGCCGTCTTGCCGGACCTGTCGCCGCACCGGCATTCATCATAGAATTTCAACTCCGGCCTTTTCAAGCCGCCGGCCTGCCTGCGGCCATCGGCCGACCACTCCCGCCTGCGCGCCGGAGCGTACCGGCGACAACACCTCGGAGGACCCCGCCCGTGCCGAACGACGCCCCGGATTTCACCCTCGATCAGGCGCGACGCATCCTGGATGACGTGTTCGCACCCTGGATCAAGGATCTCGCTCTGGCGGTCGAGGACATCGCCCCATCGGCGCTGGGCGAGCCCGGGGCCATCCTGCGGATGCCGTTCACCTCACGCCTGTGTCGTGACAACGGCGTGGTCTGCGGCCAGGCTTTGATGGCCTTTGCCGACACCGCGATGGTGATCGCCATGGTGACGGCAAGCGGCGGCTACCGGCCCATGACCACCGTCGACCAGACCACGCATTTCATGCGCGCCGTCGCCTCCGCCGACGTGATCGCGGATGCACGTGTCGTTCGGATGGGGCGGACCATGAGCTTCGGCCGAGTCACGCTGACGAGCGCAGCCGACGGCAAGCCGGTGGCGATGGTGTCGAGCGCCTTCGCGATGCTCTGATAAGGGTGGCTCCGGAAACTTAATGAAACGTAAAGACGACGGTCCGGCCTTCGCGGGCCGGATTTATCTCAATGAAACCCGGGCCTGATTTATTTTACGCGCTTTTGACACGAAAGGCGGCGTCAGCCGGCATCGGGTTACGGCCATGAGCGAGACGGATGAGAAGCGGATCGCACCCCGGCATCGGGTGCTCAAGCAGGGCAGGCTGGCGTTCGACGGCGGCGGCGCGGTCGATTGCATGGTCCGCAACATGTCCGACACGGGTGCGCGGGTCGAGGTGGTGAGCCCGGTCGGCCTGCCCGAGGCGTTCACGCTGGTGATCCCGTCGGACAAGTTCACGCGGCGTTGTCACGCGGTGTGGAGCCACGACAAGCGGATCGGCGTGGCCTTCGATTGAGCGGATCCGGCGGCTAGAGCCGCCGCCTCCGCAGCCGCCATCGCCAGCCGGCCGAGACAAGCACCGCCATCACCAGGCTCGCCGTGAGGGCACCGCCGGCGAACCGTCCGCCAGGCCTGTCGATCGTTCGCGACCACCAAGACGGCGCCTCGCCCGCCCGCGCCAGCCGGAATGCCACGACACTGTCGCCCAGCGATGTGCCGGCCTCGGAATGGCCGCCGGCTGCGATCACCATATATTGCTCGCCCTTCCACTCATAGGTCATGGGATTGGCGACGCCCGGCGCCGGCAGCCGGCCCTGCCACAGCTCTCGCCCCGTGCCGGCATCGAAGGCGCGCAGATAGGCATCCATCGCGCCGGTGAAGACCAGTCCGCCCGCCGTCACGGCGACACCGTTGACGAGCGGCGTCCCCCATTTGAACGCAAGCCCGAGCGGCGCACGATCCTCCGTGGTCCCGACCGTCGCGCGCCACAGGATTTTCCCGGCCTCGAGATCGACCGCGACCATCTCGCCCCAGGGCGGCCGATTGCACAACAGGCCGAGCCTGGACATCGCAATCGCGCGCGTCACCGCGAACGGCGCGCCGCGTTGCAGTCCGAAATCGACGCCGCGCGGCGGTGTCAAATGGTCAGCCTCGGCGCGCGGGATCAGCCTCACGATGTGAACGGCGCGGCTGACATTGGCATAGAGGATCCGGTGGACGGGATCGAACGCCGCTCCGCCCCAGTTCACGCCGCCGCCGGTCATCGGATAGAGCAGCGTGCCTTGCGTCGTCGGCGGCGTGTAGAGGCCGTCGTTGCGCAGACCCGCGAGCTGATCGTCGCAGGAGGAGTCCACGACGCGCGGCAACATGCGGAAGATGTCCGCCGGTGCGAAACGCTGCTCCAGCAGCGGCGGCACGTGCGTCGGAAATGGCTGCGTCGGAGAGAGATGCTCGCCCTCGACCGCGCCTTGCGGCACGTCACGCTCCTCGACCGGCCAGATCGGCAGACCGGTGTCGCGATCGAGCACGAACACGAAACCCTGCTTGGTCGGCTGCATCACGACGTCACGCATGCCCTGCCCGGTCTCGATCCGCGCCAGCGTCGGCTGCGCCGGCAGGTCATAGTCCCAGACGTCGTGATGCGTGGTCTGGAACGACCAGGCGGGCGCGCCGGTCTCGAGCCGCAATGCGATGACGGAATCGGAATGGCGATTGTCGCCTGGGCGCGCGCCGCCGAAGAAATCCGGACTGGGCGAGGACGTCGGAAGGAAGACCAGGCCGCGCTGCTCGTCGACCGACATCGGCGCCCAGACATTGGCATGGCCGGCAACGATGCCGTCATGGATCAGCGGATCGAAGCTCCAGCGCAGCTCGCCGCTGCGCGCATCGAAGCCGCGCACGGTGCCTCGGGGCGCATCGACCCGCACATTGTCGCCGATCGATGAGCCGACCACCACGACACCACGACCAACCACCGGTGCCGACGTGATCTGGAATTCTCCCGGCCACAGCAGGTCCCTGGCGACGTCGATCCGCACTTCGCCATCGGCTCCGAAGCCGGCGCAGGGACGTCCGGTCCGCGCGTCCAGCGCGATCAATCGGGCATCGACCGTGCCCATGAACAGCCGGCTGCGGCATGCCGCATCGGCCGGCGCCTGCGCGTCGATCCAATGCGCGACGCCGCGGCAGGCATAGCGATTGGCCGGACGCCGTCCGTCGCCGACCTTGGGATCGAAGCGCCAGCTCGGCACGCCGGTGCCGGGGTCGAGCGCGACGACCTCGTTGAACGGGGTGCAGAACACCAGGCTGTCCTCGACCAGGATCGGCGTCGCCTCGAACTTGGTACGAAGCGCTGCTGCCGGCGGCCGACTCTGGAGATCACCGGTGTGATAGTCCCAGGCTGGCACCAGCCGATCGACGTTCGCCGGCGTGATCTGCGCCAGCGGCGAGAACCGCGTCCCGCCGGCGTCGCCGCCCCAATGCTCCCAGCCATGGGCCGGCCCCCCCATCAGCTGGCTCCAGATGACGGCCGCCCAAACGCCACATTGACGCAACGACATCCCCTCCGCCTCCCCCGCAATCTGCCTCCGAAGCAACGCGTGAGCCATGAGAGCATCTCCCATGGGCAAATCCAGTCGAATGGGACAGTTGGCAGCCGATGCGGGACGAGTGGTTGAACGCAATGGCGGAGGGCGGACGCCAGGGACGACCGGACGGAGCTTTCTCTAGATGGAAGCGGCCGCCCCTGCGGACGGCCACTTCGATGACGTGGGGGTCGATGAGCTTCAGTAACCGTAGCCGCGCCGCGTCGGATAGCTCTGAGGAGCCCGACCATAGCCGCCTCCACGATAGCCCCCGCCGACGCCGATCCCGACACTGACCGGCGGCGCCACGCGCACCGGAGGACCATAATAGTCGCGCGTAGGAGACGGCGGCGCGTAGACCACGACGTCATCGCCAGGATCGCGGCGAGGCGTCCGGCTGGCGCGCCTGGGCGGATCATTGTCGCGCTTCCGGGCCGGCTTCTCCTCGACCCGCTTCGGCGTCTCCGATTTGCGGGCCGGCGGCGGCGTCTGCGAGCACGGACAGGTGGGACCTGCGGTGGCGGCCGCCGGCACGACCGGGGGGCTCGCCGGGGCCGCGGCAGGGATCGCCGCATTGACGGCCGCCACGACCGGCGCCACCACCGGCCGATTGCGCAGCCGCTCGATCAGCTTGCGTGCGGTCGGGGTCAGATCGCTGTCCGGATAGGTCGCGAGAAACCCTTGATAGGCGGCGACCGTGTTGATCAGCACCGCCTCGTTCCAGGCCGCCATCCTGTTGTGGAGGTCGAGCCATTCCCGCGCCTGCGGACCGTAGGGCGGCGCGGTGTAGAGGGCCACGAACGCCTCATAAGCTTCGACGCTGCCGTCGCCGACGATGATCTCGTTGGCGGCTTCGATCGGCTTGCCCTGCAGGCTGCGCTTCCATTCGTCGACGCTGCGCTTGGCAATCACCGGCCGCGGGCCGGCATTGGCAGCGCTCGCATCTGCCGGGACGACGAAGCGAAAATCCTCCGTCAGCGACGATGAATCCCAGGGCGTCTGGCGGCCTTCGGTGACCTTGTTCACTGCCACGCGCACCCGCTTGAACGCCTGCTCGATCGGCAGGCCCGGCTCCCGCGCGGCCTGTAGCAGGGCCGTGGTGTATGGGCTGTTGGCACCGGTGCCGTCCTCGGCTTCCGCCCCGGGCGAGGTCGAGTACGACAGGAAGGTGCCCGGCGCGCCGGTCTTGGTGTCGACCAGCGCGAGACCGCGGCCCGCGTTCTGATTGATCGCGGGAAACGGATTGTTGCGGCAGGCGTCGAGCAGCAGGATGCGCATCCGGCTGGGCACGGAGTTGAGCGTATTCAGAAGATCGTTGAGACGCACCGCCTGAAGCGGAATGTCGGCCTCACGTCGCGGATCGACGTCGACCGGAACCAGATAGTTCTCGCCATCGATCTGCAGGCCGTGGCCGGCATAGAACACCAGCGCCACCGTGTCCGGTCCCTTGCTCGCGATCTTTGCGGCAAAATCGCCGACCTCGCGGTTCAAGTCGCGCTGCGACAAGTCGGCGGCCCGGGTCACCTCGAAGCCGGCCTCTGCCAGCATCTTGGCCATCGCGTTGGCGTCATTCGCCGGATTGGGCAACGGGGTCACCGCACGATAGGCCGACTGCCCGATCACCAGCGCCAGCCTGCTGCTTTCGGCCAATGCGGGCGACAATCCGGCTAGCAGGCCGCCGGCCAGCAAGGCGGCCCTGAGGGCGTGGCGGAACATGGCAATCTCCAATCTGCACGTGACTTGCCCGTTGGTCGGACCGGTTCGCGGCCCGGTTCATTGCCGGGAGCAAATGCCGCACGGTCGGCTCCACTCGGCAGATGCTGCCGGATCGTGGCGTCCTGGTCGACATCTTTGCAGCACGAGATTCCCGCAGCATTGCCGCGATCGCGACCTAGCGTCCGCGCCGCATGGCGGGTAGCTCGAAAATGCGACTGATGGCGTCAGTTGCGGGAATGCTCGCGGCTCTGCCGCTTGCAGGCTGCGCCGCAGACAGTCAATCCCGCCTCCCCGCCTTCATGCGCGCCAGGGCCCCCGAGCCGCCGCCGGAATCCCCGCCCGACGTGGCGGTTCTCGTCCGCAAGTCTCTCGACATGATCTTCGTCGCCACGGCGCAGCCGCGCGATCTGGAGGCCACACCCGCCATGCGCACGGAGCGTGGCGACGCATGGACAGCCTGCGTGCGCGCCCAGATCATCTCCGTCGCCGGCGCTCGGCTCCGGCGCCAGACCTACCGGCTGACGATCAGGCAAAACGAGATCATCGACCGGCGGCGCGCCGTCCCAGGCCGCGACTGCGTGTCTGATGATTACAAACCGATCCTGCCCACGAAATGATTCAACCACAGGGCGATTGTATTAAATCCGGACGACCGGAGCTGATTACGAGCCGCTCCATGCAAGAACCTGCTACCACCTCGGGAACGTAGTGTTAGTTATTAGCTAACGCAAACCAGCGACCGCCCAGCGAACGAATGGCTCAAATTTAACGATTCCTGGGGAACATCATCTCCGACACACGCGCGGAATGACCCTTGGAATCTGGTTCTCCATGAACGTTCATATCGTCGGCGATGACACAGCCAAGCTCGCCCTGCTTCGTGGCATGCTGGCCGAGCGCTGCTCGCTCACATCGGAGCTGATCGGTGCCGCCGATATCAAAGGCGGCGACATCGACGCCATCGTCGTCGCCGCGGATCTGCGCGACGTCGACAACATCACGGCATTGAAAGGGATCTCCGACCGGCTGGCGCGGATTCCACGCCGCATCTTCCTGACCAACCACAAGTCCCGTCTGTCGACGGTTCAGGCCTATGCGCTCGGTGCTACGAGCGTGTTGTCGAGCACACCGAGCCGCAATCAGTTGCTGGGAAAGCTGCTGGATGCGCGGCCGAGCTCGGCGGTCAAGAGCGTTGCAGTCGACGATCGCCAGGCCGCATTCACAGGCGCGGCCTGCATCGCCTCGATGTTCGCTGCGGTACTCGGCGGGGCCGAGATCGACATCGAGGAGACGCGTCGCGCCGGCAAGCGGATTGCGGAATGTATCGCTGAAAACGGCCTGTCGGACTGGCTCGCGACCGTTCGGCGCCACCATGAAGGCACCTATCAGCATTGTCTGCTGGTCACCGGCATCACCGTCGATTTCGGTCTGAGCCTCGGCGTCCACAGCTCCGATCTGGAGCGGCTCTACATGGCCGCGATGTTCCACGACATCGGCAAGGCCAAGATCCCGCTGACCATCCTCGACAAGCCGGGCCGGCTCGACGTCAAGGAGCGCGCGCTGGTCGAAACACACCCCGCGGCGGGATACGATGCGCTGAAGGACAACGCGGCGATCACGACCGAGGTGCTCAACGCGGTCCGCCACCATCATGAATTTCTCGACGGCAGCGGCTATCCGGACGGGCTGATGGCCAACAACATCCCGGATCTGACGCGCATCCTCACCATCTCCGACATCTTCTCGGCCTTGATCGAATACCGCAGCTACAAGCCGGTGATGGCGCGCGAAAAGGCATACGAGATTCTGCAGGGGATGGAAGGCAAGCTCGAGAAGCCGCTGATCGGCGCCTTCCGCGATGTCGCGCTGATGCGCTGAGGCTCAATCGAGCCGTGGTGAATGGGCGGTTAAGGCCGGCACGCAAATCCTAACCGAGCGGCAAGGCCTATCTTGTCAGCTTTGCGATACCGTTCGGCCGGGCTGCGCGGTTCGCGCAGCAAGGGGACGATGGGACGTGGCCGAGATCATCGATCATTCGATTGCACATGCTTCAGCGGGCGCACCAGGGCGCCGCACCGTTGCGGCGGCGGCGCCCTTGCTTGCGCTCGGAGAGGTCGCTGTTCCGGCCTGGCAGGCTCTCGCCCAGCGGGCGCTGGAGCCGAACGGCTACTACCTGCCGGGTTGGGAGCTCGCCGTCGACGCCTCTGCCCAGGGCCGCACCGGCACCTCGGCGTTGTGCGCGTGGAATGACGACCCGTCCCCTCACCTCGTCGGCCTCATGCCCGTCACCTCGCTGTGGCGCGCCTGCAAGCTGCCGCTGCCTGTGCTCGCCAGCGGCCACCCCTACGGCACGTTGTGCACGCCTCTGCTCGATGCCGGCAGCGCGGAGCCGGCCGCGGCGCGACTTCTCGACGAGGCCAGGCGAACGGGTGCACGCGCGGTGCTGCTGCGCGACATGTCGGTCAGGGGTCCCGTGATGCAGGCGTTCGCCACCGTGCTCGGCAGCGCGGGGCTGCGTCCACGCATCGTGCACTCCTACGAGCGAGCATGCCTCGACGCGACCGGCGACGGCGAGACGATGCTCCACGACGCGCTCGGCACCAAGAAACTGAAGGAGCTGCGCCGCCAGCGCCATCGTCTGGCCGAGCATGGCGAGGTCCGCATCGAGGTCGCGCGCGCCCCCGGCGATGTCGCAGCTGCGCTCGAGACCTTCCTGCGGCTCGAGGCGAGCGGCTGGAAGGGACGCCGGGGCACCGCGCTGATCCAGCATGATGGCGATGCAACCTTCATTCGGCGCGCAGTGCCGGCGCTCGCGCAGGACCACGCCTGCGAGATCATCAGCCTCCTGGCCGGCGACATGGCCGTGGCTGCGGGCATCGTGCTGCGCCACCGCGGCCGCGCCTTCTTCTTCAAGCTCGGCGTCGACGAGCGGTTCGCGAAATATTCGCCGGGCGTGCAATTGACGCTCGATCTGACGCGGCACCTCTGCAGCGATCCGTCCATCAGTTCCGCCGATTCCACCGCGGGTCCCGACCATCCCATGATCAATCCGATCTGGCGCGGGCGCCTTGCGATCGGTGACGTGCTGATCCCGCTCTATGCGCGCGATCCCGCCGTCGAGATCATTCACGCCGCGCTGATCGCCCGCCGCCAGGGCCTCGGCCTTGCGCGGCGCGCGGTTCACGCGATCCGCGACTGGCGGAGACACCGGACGACTACTCAGCGGCCTGCGCATTGACCTCTGCCGAGACCTGGCGAATGGCGCGCGCCAGCATCTGCGGATCCTGCGCGCCGGACACGGCGTATTTTTGCGCGAAGACGTAGGTCGGCACGCCGGAGATGCCCTTCTCTGCGGCTTCCTGGGCCTGCCCCGAGACCAGCGCGACGTCCTCGTCGGTCGCCAGCATCTTGCGGACGACAGCGGCATCGAGCCCGCAATCCGCGGCGGCCTGCACCAGCACCTCGGTGTCGGTGAGATCGCCGCCGTCGCGGAAATACAGCTCCATCAGCCGCTGCTTCATCTCAGCCGCCTTGCCGATCTGGCCGGCCCAGTGAATGAGGCGATGGCAATCGGTCGTGTTGGGCTGGCGCGCCACCTTGTCGGGCCGGTAGTTCAGTCCCTCCTGCTCCGCGGCCGCGACCACGCGACCCGCGATGCCCTTATAGGCTTCGACCGAGCCGAACTTGGTCGTCAGATATTGCTCGCGGCTGATGCCCTCGCGCGGCACCCAGGGATTGAGGAAGAACGGCCGGAAGTTCACCTCGACCGGCACGTCGGGTACCAGCTTCAGGGCCTCCTCGATGCGATGCTTGCCGATGTAGCACCAGGGACAGACGACGTCGGAGACGACGTCGATGATCAGCGGCTTCAAGGTGCTCATGCGCGTGCCTCCAGGTTCCAACGGGCTACGCCCAAGATAGAGCGGTGAACGGCCAACACAAGCTCAGGTCACAGCGAGGTAACCATCTCCTTCAGCCTCGCGGCCGTGAGCTCGTCAGCCGGGAAGAAGGTCTCCAGCGCCAGCTCCGACAGCGTGATGTCGACCGGCGTGCCGAACACCATCGTCGTCGAGAAGAAGCTCAGCACATCGGCGCCCACCCGCAGCCGCAGCGGAATCGCGACGCTGTCAGCTGCGATAGGGGCCGATCGCGCCGGAATCGGATAGGATTTCAGCTCCTGATAGAGCGTCAGCAAGTCGGCATCCGCAGTGGCCTCGCATTGCCGGTGCAACCGCTCCAGCAGATGCCCGCACCATTCGGCGAGGTTCACCGTCCGCGCGGCGAGCCCCTCGGGATGGAACGCGACGCGCAGCACGTTGAGCGGCGGCGCCAGCAGCCGTTCGGGGATGCCCGCCAGCAGCGGCGCGATCATCCGATTGGCCGCGACCAGGTTCCAATGCCGATCGACCGCGAGCGCCGGATTGGGCTCATGCGCCTTGAGCACCAGGTTCATCGCCTCGCGCGCGGGCTTGAGCGCGGGGTCATCGAGTGGGCGCTGCTGGAACGCAGGCGCGTAGCCCGCCGCAACCAGCAGGACGTTGCGCTCACGCAGCGGCACGTCCAGCCGCTCCGCCAGTTTGAGGACCATGTCGCGCGACGGCGCGGCCCGGCCGGTCTCCACGAAGCTCAGATGGCGCGCCGAGATCTCGGCATCGAGCGCGAGGTCGAGCTGCGACAGATGCCGGCGCTGCCGCCACTGCCGCAGATGCTCTCCGACATGAACGGGTTTGGCGCGGTCGGCGCGCGCCGAGGCGAGCTGGGTCATCATGAGCGGAAGACCTATCACGCAGACGTCAGCGCCACCATGACGTGCGAGGTAATCGAAATGCCTCCCGTTGCCGACCATCGTCGTCACCACAGGAGATGACCATGAGCAGGCCGCAGACACCGACAACTACTCCACTTGCAGCCGTCAGCCGCTGGATGGCCGGGCTTGCAACCTCGCTGCTGGCGCGCTCGCTCAACCTGCCGGAGCCGCTGCTGCACGCCACGGGCAGCCTCGTCTTCGCGCAGGTCTATGAAATGGAGCTCCGGGCCGCACGCTCGCTGTGCCCGGCGCGCCTGCGACGTCAACTCCTCGCCTGGTTCCGCTGAAGCCAACCTCACCCCAACCGAAGGAGACCCGACATGATCACCTCGTCCGCCCTGCTCCGCCGCGCCCTGATCGCCGATGCCGTGTTCAGCGGCGTCGCAGGCCTTGCGCTCACCTTCGCCGCATCGCCGCTCGCGGCACGGCTGCAACTCCCCGACGCGCTGCTGCGCGAGACCGGGATGTTCCTGATCGTCTATGCCGCCTTCGTCGGCTGGCTGGGATCGCGACAACTGGCGCCGAAGCCGCTGGTCATGCTCGTGATCGCCGGCAATGCCGCGTGGACGGTCGGCAGCATCGCACTGTTGTTCTCCGGCTCCGTCACGCCCAATGTGCTGGGAGAGATCTTCGTTGCGGCGCAGGCGGTCGGCACCGGCGTGTTCGCCGAGTTGCAATATATGGGGCTGCGCCGCAGTTCCCGTGCCGTCACGGCCTGACGCCGCCTGAAGGCGGGCGCCGTCCGTCGAGATCGGACGGACGGGCGCTCGCATCCGAACTGAAACGAGGGCATGCATCGCGCGCGCACCTCCGGCATAGTCGCGTGCCGACGGGAGATCACACCGATGCAGCCGCATGTCAGCGGAACGGAGGGCTACGCCGCCGAGGCCGACACGCTGTTCGTGCGTTACGAGAGCATCCCGCCGGAACAGGTCCATGCGGCCGTGCTTCACCTGCTGCCCAAAGCGCCCGCTCGCGTGCTGGACATCGGCGCCGGTACCGGGCGCGATGCGGCGTGGTTCGCCAGCCTCGGACATCAGGTGGTCGCCGTCGAGCCGACAGCTGCACTGCGCCTCCGCGCGATGCAGATTCATGCCTCCGCCGCCATCACCTGGATCGATGACAGCCTTCCAGAGCTCGCCGCGCTGGCGATGCGTGACGAAGCGTTCGACCTCGTGATGATAACCGCCGTCCTCATGCATCTCGACGAAGCGCAGCGGCAACGCGCGCTTCCCAACATCGCGGCCGGCGTCGCGCCCGGTGGCAAGCTCATCATGACGTTGCGGCATGGGCCGGTCCCGCCAGGCCGCCGGATGTTCGAGATCGATCCCGAGACGATCATCGCGCCGGCGCGGCAGCTCGGCCTGCGGCTCGAGCTGAACCGCCACGGCCCTTCGTCCCGCGTCGATAACCAGGCCGCGGGGGTGAGCTGGACGACACTGGCCTTTGCCAAACAGCCCTGACGGACGACCGCCGCAGGCGGGCCGGATCAAGCCGCCTTGGCGCGGCTCGTCAGCGTCTTGGCCGGACTGGACTTGGTCTTGACCCGCTTGCCGACCGCAGGCCGGCGGCTCTTGGCCGCGGCACGATCTGATTTCGCGGAGGCGCTGGACTTGGACGTAGACTTGGCCTTGGCCTTGGCGCGCTGCTTGGCCTTGTCCTTCGCCGTCTCCTTGGCGAGCTCGTCGGTCTTCTTGTTCGCCTTCTTCTCGGCCTTGCGCGCGTCCTTTGCGTTCTCCTTGGCCTTCACCCGTGCCCGCTCGGCGCGCTCTTCCGCCTTCTTCTTCGCCCGCTTCTTCTCGCAGGCATCGCATTTGCATCCGATCGGCTTCAGATAGGCTTTGAAGTAGTCCGTGCCGTAATCGTAGTTGATCTCGTCGCCCGGCGCGATGTTCTTGATGGCGCGGATGACGATCTTCTTCTTGCGCGGCTTGACGTCGGATTCGGCGTTCGGCTTGCAGGAATGATTGATGTAGCGGGCGACGTTCTCGCGGATCGAGCCGTCGATGGTCCAGCGCTTGTCGAGCTCGAACAGATATTTGTTCTCGATCGCGTCGTCCTCCGCCTTCTTCGAATCCAGCAGCGGCCCGAAATAGCGGATGATCTTGGTGCCCTTCTTGATCGGCTGCGTGGCGAACAGGCCGAGCCCCGTCTTGGAGCGGCCGACGCGATAGGGTTTGGTCTTTGGGATGACAGGCATGAGTGATGAGAAGAGATGGACCTTGCGAGGCCGCCGTTCTAGGATAATTTCGCCACGCTGTCAGGTGTTTCCCGCTGCCGTTTCGCGCCGTCCCCAGCTTGCAGCGTCCTGCGCGGGACGAGTTCCGGATATCAGGCGCACTTGCATGCCCAAATCCTTCATCAATGGCGCAGTCTCGCGAATCAGTGTCGCGCTCGTGCTCTTGATCCCGTGGATCAGCCGGGCGGCTGCAGAGACCATCGCCAGCGCCTACACGTCGGCGGCCGCCAAGGACTGCCGCACCATCGGCAAGCCGGAGGGCGACAGCTCTACGCAAACCTGCCCCGGCAGAGACGGCCTGATCCTGCTCGTGAATGAAGGCGATCTTCGTCAGACGGTGTCGGTGGGCCGCAACATCCGCACCGCCGCGAAGGAGCCCGCAGCCCAGACCTGGTTCGGTCCGTTCAACTCCGCCGGTCCCATCGTCGAATGGCGCATGGCCGACGGCAAACCGTTCGCGATCATCCAGCGCTGGCAGATCGCCGACAATGACGACCAGGGCAGGAAGGGGCCGAAGGACAAGCCGATGCTGGTGGTGACGCGGCTGCCGCCGGGGCCGGTGTGCCACGTCGCTTATGTCGATGCCGCCGGCACCAACGCCAACGAACTGGCACGGCAGGCCGCTGACGAGGCGGCGCGGGGCTTTGCCTGCGGCAAGGACAAGGTGAAGATCATGGGCCCGCGCGGCCGCGTGATCGATCTGGCTCTGCCAGCGCCCTAGCCTCTTCTGCCTCCGGCATCCCGGTCCTTGATGCGATGATAGCGTGCGAGCAGCCGCTCGCCTTTCGCAGCAATCCGGCGCGCAGCTGCCACGGTGCGCGGCACCGGCTCGCCCCAGGCATGCGCCGAGAGCGCCAGCCGCGTGGGACGCCCTTTCGCGTCGACGAGCGGCGGCAACCGCTTGCGTCCGTAGAACCGCACCGCCCAGCTGCCCTTGCGGCGCATCTCCAGCGGCGTCATCTCCGACACCTTCTTGGTGACGCCCGGCTTCAAATGCGCGCCGTCGCGTTCGGCAAACGCCCGGCGCCCCGCCGCGGTGAGGCCGCCGCGCGGATCCTTCTCCGGCGCTTGGGTTGTCGTCTTCCGAGAGCGAGCCGCGCCGCGCTTGGCCGGTCGCTTCTTTGCAGAGGGGGCGGCGCGCGGCGTGGTCTTGGACTTCGCCGTCCGCTTGCGACCGCTGGTCTTGGTCTTGGCGGCCTTCTTGGCCGCAACGCGCATGTTGTCGACGAGGTTGGGATAGCGCCGTCCCGCCCGGCGGGCGCGCGCCTTGGCCGTCGCCTTTTGTGCCGGGGTGAGAGGCTTGGAGGCCTTGCCGGCGCGCTTGCGCGGATTGGCCTTGCTCCAGGGAGCGCGTGGTGATCGTGCCATGCGTCATCAACGCATGATCCCCGACCAGGTTTCCGCTGCGTCGAACTACGCCCCCGGCGGCAGCCTCGGCACGGTCGCGCGCAGCATCGCATCCAGCAGCGATTCGGCCGTGGTGCCCGCGGGCGAGCGGCGCAGAATGTCGGCGAGCCGGCCTTCGAGCAGCAGCATCGTATAGCCATGCACCAGCGACCACGCGCGCGCGATCGCCGCGGCCTGATCCAGCGACAGCTCCTCGTCGCCGACAAGGCCTTCGCGCGCCGCCACCGAGCCCGCCAGACCGGCAAAAGAGGCCTCGGCGGCGGCGTGCAGCGACGGGCGTGAATAGTCGAGGCGCTCGGTGCGGAACATCAGCCCGTACATGCCGGGATTGGCCTGCGCGTAAGCGACATAGGCATGCGCCCGGGCCATCGCGCGCTCGATCGGGGTGCCCGGCGATTCTCCCGCGGCCTTCATCGCCGCGTTGAAGCGCGTGAAGCCGATCGCGGCGAGCTCGCTGACGAGCCCGGTGAGATCCTTGAAATGATGCGTCGGCGCTGCATGCGAGACGCCCGCCTCGCGCGCCACCGCGCGCAAGGTGAGGCCCGCGAGGCCGTCCCGCTCCAGCACGCGCTCGGCGGCTTGCAGCAGCGCATCGCGTAGCGCACCGTGGTGATAGGGCGCCGCCTCCGCTGCGCCGGTACGTCGCCGCGCCAGGCGTGCCGCTGGCGCAGGCGTGCGGCGGGGCCGGGCCCGAACCTGTTCCGTCTTGCTCGTCATGAGTCTCCTTATACAAGCAATTTTGACACCGTAAAGATTTGCCTTGACCATCGCCTGCGCGACCGCTAGGTTTATCTTTACAACGTAAAGATAAAGTGGAGGAACGGTCGTGAGCGAAACTCTCCAGACGAGTGACCAGCACAACTGGACCAGGCGCAACAATCTCGCGCCGATCCCGTTCGAATGTGATGCCCCGTTCCTGAAGGTCACCGGCGAGCTGCCGCGCGAGCTCAACGGCACGCTCTATCGCAACGGTCCCAATCCGCAGTTCGACTCGCCCGGCTCGCACTGGTTCGTCGGCGACGGCATGCTGCACGCCTTCCATCTCGAAAACGGCCGCGCCTCCTATCGCAACCGCTGGATCCGCACGCCGAAATTCGAGGCCGAGCGCCGCGCGGGACGCGCGCTGTTCGGCGGCTTCGGCCGCAAGCTGCCGGACGCGCCGAGCGACGTCAGCGATGGCGGCGTCGCCAACACCAACATCATCGCCCATGCGGGGAAGCTGCTCGCGCTGGAGGAGGCGCATCTGCCGACCGAGATCGAGCCCGGCACGCTGGCGACGACAGGCTATCAGGATTTCGGCGGCCGCCTGCGCGGGGCCTTCACCGCGCATCCAAAGACCGACCCGGTCACCGGCGAGTTGCTGTTCTTCGGCTATAACGCGGCCGGACCGCTGACGCCCGCGCTCACCTACGGCACCATCGATGCCGCCGGCCAATTGACGCGCTTCAATCGGTTCGAGGCGCCCTATGCCAGCATGGTGCATGACTTCATCGTCACCGCCAACCACGTCCTGTTTCCGATCCTCCCGCTCACCGGCAGCATGGAACGCGCAATGTCGGGCAAGCCGCCGTATGCGTGGGAGCCCGACAAGGGCGCCTTCGTCGGTGTGATGAAGCGGAGCGGCGACATCAAGGACATCGTCTGGTTTCGCGGTGACGCCTGCTACGTCTTCCACATCATGAACGCCTGGGACGACGGCAGCCGCATCATTGCCGACGTCATGCAGTTCGACGAGCCGCCGTTGTTTCCGCACCCCGACGGTCGGCCGACCGATCCGCGGAAGTCGCGCGCGCGGCTGTGCCGCTGGAGCTTCGACCTCGCCGGCAACAGCGACCGCTTCACGCAGATGTATCTCGACGACCTCACCGGCGAATTCCCCCGCGTCGACGACCGCCGCGCCGGCCTTGCCAGCCATCATGGCTGGTACGCCTGCGCCAATCCGGACGGCCCGCTGTTCGGCGCACTCTCCGGCCTCGCTCATGTCGATGGCGCCGGCACGCGGCGCGCGACCCATCTTCTGCCGGACGGCGACAGCCTGTCCGAGCCGGTGTTCGTGCCGCGCAGCGCGGGCGCGGCCGAAGGCGACGGCTGGCTGCTGACCGTGGTCTGGCGTGCCGCGACCAACACATCCGACCTCGCCGTGTTCAACGCCACCGACATCGGCAGCGGACCGGTGGCGCTGGTTCATCTCGGCCACCGCGTGCCGGACGGCTTCCACGGCAACTGGGTCAGCGCCTGAAATCCGAGCCTCTGAATACCAAGCCATTGACAACACGACGCTAACCTCTCGCCTCACGATATGTTTACACTGTCAAGTTCGCCTTGACCCGCGCCGCAGCGGGCCGTATTTATCTTTCCAATGTAAAGATAAGCGTGACGGGACCTCGCCATGACGATCTTCCTCATCCTCGCGCCCTACGGCGTCTATGCTGCGCTGATGATGGTGGCCTCGGCCACGCTCAGCCTGGCGGTGGCGGCCGCGCTGTGCCTGGCGGTGGTTGGGCTGGACGTCGTGCGCGGCCGGTCGGTCAAGATCCTGGGCCTCGGCTCGGCGATCATATTCGCCGGCGTAGCCGCCTACCTGCAGCTCTTCGATCCCACCTTGAGCGCGTCCGGAGTGCGGATCGCCGTCGACTGCGGCATTTTCGCACTGTCGCTGGGCTCGATGCTGCTCCGCACCCCCTTCACCCTGCAATATGCGCTCGAGGACGTGCCGCCGGAAACGGCGGCGATTCCCGGCTTTCTGCGCGCCAATTACGTCATCACCGGCGCCTGGACGCTGGCGGCGCTGCTAATGGTCGTCGGTAACCTCATGACGCTCTACGTTCCCGGCCTGCCCTACTGGACCGGCCTCGCCATTGCCTTCGCTGCACGCAACAGTGCACTTTATTTCACGCGCTGGTATCCTGAGTATCGTAAGACGAAGGACATCGCCGCGCAGACTGCCGCCGCAATGTCCGGTCAGGATTCGTGACGGGTTGGCTCCAGGGAGACGTGCGTGAAAGACGTGTTTGCGAAACTGACTGCCGATTTTCTCTCCGCTGCCGTCTTCTTCATCCTGTACATCGCCACCGATGACGTCGTGCTGGCCACCTCCGCCGCGGTCGGCGTCGCCATCGTCCAGGTGGTCTGGGCCCGCATCAAGGGCGTCAGCCTCAGCTTCATGGCCTATGCCAGCGTCGCCCTCGTCATCGTGCTCGGCGGCGTCACGCTGCTGACCAACGATCCGCGCTTCATGTTCGCAAAGCCCGCGATCGGCCATTTCGCCATCGGCCTGATCATGCTCAGGCGCGGCTGGATGCTGCGCTACGTGCCGCCGATCGTTTCCGAGACGATTCCGGAATACGTCACGGTCGCGGGCTATGCCTGGGCGGCGCTGATGTTCGCACTCGGCCTCGGCACGGTCGCCGTCGCCATGACCGGCGACATCAAGCTGTGGGTGCTCTACATCACCGTGGTCGCCGGCGGCGCCAAGGTCGCAGCGTTCGCCCTGCAGTTCATCGCGTTCCGCTTCGTGGTCGCCAACCGCCTCCGGGCCGCACGAGCCTGACCGGAGCCGTCGATCGCCCAATGGGCTTACGATCAAAGATGCGCTATAGGGGCGCGCGAATGCATCCATGCGGGGCCACTTCGGCATCCGGGATGTGCAACGCCAGGGAGAACGATCGATGGCTGTGGACGGCAACTGGAATCTGACCTTGAACACGCCGATGGGCGAGCGCAGCGCGACGTTGAGCGTGAAGAGCTCCGGCTCGACGCTGACCGGCACCCAGGCCGCCGAGGGCGATTCCGCCGAGATCTTCGACGGCACCGTCAATGGCGACGACGTCGCCTGGAAGGTCTCGATCACCAGCCCGATGCCGCTGACGCTCGACTTCAAGGGCAAGGTCACCGGCGACACCATCTCCGGCGAGATGGGCATCGGCTTCATGGGCAGCTTCCCCTTCACCGGCGCCCGCGGCTGATCCTTATTCTTTAGAGTAGTGAGCACGTCGCCTCGACACCCTCCGCTGTCGTCCCCGCGAAAGCGGGGACCCATACCCCCAGGGAGCGGTTCGAGGCACGCTGGCGATTGGCATTTTGCCCCTCACATCCGCCGAGCGTATGGGTTCCGGCTCAAGGCCGGGACGACGCCTATTTTTCCGCCAGCATTCCGCTTCACATCTCCCAGACAAGCATTCGCATTCTCGCGGCTGATAACGCCCGAGTGATGCACCGGCAGGTCCCTCTTCGAAAGCAGAGGGCGCAGGGAAGGCCAGGCGTCGGCTGACGCCTGCGGCCCGCCTGCTNGAAGGCCAGGCGTCGGCTGACGCCTGCGGCCCGCCTGCTAAAAAAATGCAGGCGGCAGGTACCACAGGTGCAGCCGAGAACACCCGGCCTTCCCTGCGCGACGGTCTCACGCTTATACGCAGTCGCCCTGGTGCGCCGGCTTGTTGGCCACCATGCCGCGACAATGCTTGCGCATTGCGCTGTTGACACCAGCTTCGGGGTGTCAGGCCGCTGCGACTTCACGTCCGCGCCGAGCCGTTCGTCCGCGCATCCGCTGAGGACACGCTGCGGCTCCATCGCGGCCATCGCTCCCCGCCCCGCGTGTCGTGACGATCGCGCGCTACGCCCCTTCGCAGTGGGACGGGATGCGGGGAGATAATCATGATTTCCGGAAAATGGCAATGAATTTTTATTTTTCGGAACACGCATTCTCGCCTGACCGCTGGATCTCGCGAGAGGCGACACTCTCTCCTCCGTCATTCCGGGGCGTGCGAAGCACGAGCCCGGAATCCATCGGGCGGCAGCACACGCAGCCCGATGGATTCCGGGCTCGACGCGCTGCGCGCGCCGCCCCGGAATGACGGCGGAGTTCGTGGCCGCAGGAGTGCTCACGCGCTCTCAAAACCAGATCTGCATCGCCAGGCCATGCGCATCGCGTGGCGGATCGCCGTCGGGCACGCAGCCGGCGCAGTCGCGGGCGGCCAGCGCGACGGCGCAGGCGTCGAGCACATCGTCGGACTTGGCGGCGGTGCCGATACGGGCGCGGGTCAGCCAGTCGTCGATGGCGGCAAAGCCCGCGGCAACTAACAGGTCGCGCCGCAGCCTGGTCCCCTGCGCCGTCTTCTTCGACGGCAGCGGCGCGCCGTGGAGGCGCAGGAACACCAGCTCCGGATGGGCCTCGCGGATGTCGAAGTCGCGATGCGCGCGGACGTAGGCATCGACCTCCATGATCTTGCGGCCGAGATGCCAGAGCTGGCGCGAGGCGCGCGTCTGGCCACGCCGCGACGCCTCGGCATTCGCTTCGTCCGGATCGGTGTAGTCCTCCCACAGCCAGCGCCGCGCGCCGGTGAAGACGCGGGAGCGATGCGGCGCGAGCTTGTCGCGCGCGAGCCTGTCGCAGGCGCGGTTGCCGTCGTCGGTCATGCCGATGGGAATGTCGATCGCCGCGCGGGTGAAGGGAAATAGGAGCCCGGTGGAGATGTCGGGAGGGAAGCTGATGTCGCGTTGATCGCCGTCGATGGACACGGCGACCCAGCCGCGCGAGAAGCCATCGAGACCGAGGAAGCGTTGAGCAGGCACGTTATTAGTCCGGGATGAAACAGTGCCGATGACTGCGCCCTCTCCCCTTGTGGGAGAGGGCTACACCGATAGTAGCCTCGCAACTCGCTCGGGTGAGGGGTTCTCTCCGCAAGTACCGTTTTCGTGGAGAGAGACCCCTCACCCGGTATGATCGCGCCAATGCGCGATCATACCACCCTCTCCCGCAAGGGGAGAGGGTGCACCGCCGCCGTGGCAAGACGAGACTTGGTCACCACCTCCGCCCATACACCAACGGCCGGGATCGCTCCCGGCCGCTGCAACGAAGATCAAGCACGCACCACCTCAGCCGAGGTTCAGCTCCTTGAAGAAGTCGTTGCCCTTGTCGTCGATGATGATGAAGGCCGGGAAGTCGACGACCTCGATGCGCCAGATGGCTTCCATGCCGAGCTCGGGATATTCGACGACCTCGACCTTCTTGATGCAGTGCTCGGCGAGGTTCGCGGCCGCACCGCCGATCGAGCCGAGATAGAAGCCGCCGTGCTTCTTGCAGGCCTCGCGCACCGCCGGCGCGCGGTTGCCCTTGGCGACCATGACCATCGAGCCGCCGGCGGCCTGGAACTGGTCGACGAAGGAATCCATGCGGCCCGCGGTGGTCGGGCCGAACGCGCCGGAGGCATAGCCGTCGGGCGTCTTGGCGGGACCGGCGTAGTAGACCGGGTGGTTCTTGAAGTAGTCCGGCAGCGGCTCGCCGCGGTCGAGGCGCTCGCGCAGCTTGGCATGCGCGGCGTCGCGAGCGACGATCATGGTGCCGGTCAAGGACAGCCGGGTCTTGATCGGGTTCTTCGACAGCGTGGCGAGGATGTCCTTCATCGGCTGGTTGAGGTCGATCTTCACGACCTCGCCGCCGAGCGCCTGCTCGACCTCCGGCAGGTACTGCGCCGGATGATGCTCGAGCTCCTCGAGATAGACGCCGTCCTTGGTGATCTTGCCGAGCACCTGGCGGTCGGCCGAGCACGACACGCCGAGGCCAATCGGCAGCGAGGCGCCATGGCGCGGCATGCGGATGACGCGGACGTCGTGGCAGAAATACTTGCCGCCGAACTGGGCCCCTACTCCCAGGCTCTGCGTCATCTTGTGGATTTCCTGCTCCATCTCCAAATCGCGGAAGGCGTTGCCATCAGCGGAGCCCTGCGTCGGCAGCGCGTCGAGATAGCGCGCGGAGGCCAGCTTCACCGTCTTCATGCACAGCTCGGCCGAGGTGCCGCCGATGACGATGGCGAGATGATAAGGCGGGCACGCGGCGGTGCCGAGCGTCAGGATCTTCTCCTTCAGGAACGCCAGCAGCCGGTCTTTCGTCAGCACCGACGGCGTCGCCTGGAACAGGAAGCTCTTGTTGGCCGAGCCGCCGCCCTTGGCCATGAACATGAACTTGTAGGCGTCCTCGCCCTCGGCATAGATCTCGGTCTGCGCCGGCATGTTGTTGGCGGTGTTCTTCTCCTCGTACATCGAGAGCGGCGCGACCTGCGAGTAGCGCAGGTTCCGGCGCAGATACGCATCGCGCGCGCCTTCGGAGAGCGCAGCCTCGTCGTCACCGTCGGTGATGACGTTGCAGCCCTTCTTGCCCATGATGATCGCAGTGCCGGTATCCTGGCACATCGGCAGCACGCCGCCGGCGGAGATGTTGGCGTTCTTCAGGAAGTCGAGCGCGACGAACTTGTCGTTCGGGCTGGCCTCCGCGTCGTCCAGGATGCTGCGCAGCTGCTTCAGATGGCCAGGGCGCAGGAAGTGGTTGATCTCGCCGAAGGCCGCCTCCGACAGGGTGCGCAGCGCCTCGCGCGACACCACCAGCATGTCGCGGCCAAGCACCTTCTCGACCCGCACGCCCTCGGCCGTGATCTTCTTGTAGGGCGTGGTGTCCGGCCCGAGCGGAAACAGCGGCGTGTGCTTGTAGGGCGGGACGGGCTTGGACTGGTCGGGGAAAGCGGTCGGCGCGTTCATGGCGAGCTCGTGGGGTTCTAAAGATGGCCGCCCAAAGCGGTCTTGACAGGTCTGATATCACCCTGGTGTTGGGGCGCAACATATGGTTCGGCATGGCGGTTCCGGGGCCGGACCATGCCTACTTTGGTCTGAATGGTGGGAGATCGGCGGGGCAGTATGGGCGGACAGAACCGGTCGTGAACCCGTCACACGCCGGAGGCGTTCAGCACACAAACTTGCTGATGCGATCTGGCGTTTCTGTCTGCGAGACAATCTTCCGGTTTGGATCGAACCTCCTCCCGGAGAACTTCCTCCAGCTGGTCGTCTGTCAGTCCAACGTCCCGCATGTGCTTGACATGGTCGAGCAGAGCGCCGGCCGCGGCGTTCTGATCGTCGGCCGACAAGCGCTGAACCTCTTGCAGCGCCTGCTCGAGCAATTCGGTCATGGGTTGAACGTAACAGCTTCGGTGGGCGACGAAAAGAACCGCGCGAGGGACCGGACGCCGGTTTGCCACACCCGACGGCTTGTTGCCCTGCCCGGTCCATCGGACCTTGCATGACCCACGCGTGCACGCTTCAATGGAATTGGGGGTATTTGGAATGCAGTCTTATTTCCGTTCGTTTGGCCGCTCGGCCGGATTTGCCATGATCATCGCGCTCGGCGCGGTGCTCGCGCCGCAGGCGGCGCGGGCCGATCGCTGCGACGACGTCGCCAAGGAACTGAAGAACGGCATCGACGGTCTCAAGATCGGCCAGACCGCGGCGGGTACCGTCTATCTCGCCCATCCCAAGGCGCGCGAGATCACGCTCGGCTGCTCATCGAAGAACTTCTCGAACCAGCTGTTCGGGAAAACCGACCGCAAGCCGCCGCCGGCCTTCGTCGAACTGATGGCAAGCGCCGCGGCGATCGTGTTCACTCTGCCGAAGGACGACATGGTGCGCGGCGTCAACCGCTGCTACCGCCGGCTCGGCATCTTCCGCGGCGACGACGTTCCCAGCCGCTACCGCCGGCTCGACATGCGCTGCGCCAGGACCAAGACCGAGTCGTCGATCACGATCAGCCGCAGCAAGGATCAATAGCTTGGCATGACCGGGGTGCCGACGGTTTCTGCGAGGGGATCAGCGACCCGTTCACTATTCGCGACCGCCACTCACAGTTGCAGACAATTCGACCGATCCGGTTGACGAAACGTTCGTTGGACATGGCCACGCTTGGCCGAACACCAAGCGAGGAGCTGGACCATGTCCGTTTCGAGCGTTTCGTCGTCATCAGCGCCGCCCTCACCGCCGCCGGTCTCGATCGAGACGAACAAACCTCAGACGCAGCAGGCGCAGAGCCAACAGACGCAGTCGTTCAAGCCGGACAAGACCGGCGACGAAAACGCTGCCGAGAACAAGGCTTCGCGTCCGCCGCTGCCGCCCGGCCAGGGCACGCGCGTCGACATCATCGCCTGACGACCCCACACCCTCAGGCCAACTTCGTATGACGGCGGCGCCTTCGGCGTCCGCCGTCATACGTGCTACACATCCAGCGCCTTGTAGCGGCGGAAGATGCCGTCCTCGTTGAAGGGAATGCGGCGCTCGCTTTGCAGATAGGCGGCGACGTTCGGCCTGATGGCGACACGGTCGTGCAGCGCGACGAGGCCGGGGATGTTAGGCTCGAACGCCGCCATCCGGCGGGGAAACGCATAGCGCAGGCCGGCGACGATCTGGAACAGCGACAGGTCGACGTAAGTGAGCCGCCGCCCGGTGACATAGGCGCCGCTCTTTGCCAGGATCTGCTCGAAATAGCCGAGGAATTTCGGCACCCGCTCGCTCCAGAACTCGGCGGTGCGCTTCTTCGCGGCCGCGCGCTGGTCCTCGTAATACAGCGTCGGCCCGAGCGGATGATGGGTGTCGTGGATCTCGACGACGAAGTCGGTGACCGTGAGCTGCAGCTGATGCACCCAGGACTGGCCCGCCTCGGCCTTCGGCGCGAGCCCGTGGCGGCTGCCGAGGAAGAGCAGGATATTGGCGGTCTGGCCGATGATCCGGCGACCGGCTTTGAGGAACGGCGGCGCGAAGGGCGGCGTGTCGCCCGCCCCCTCCAGCACCGCGGTCATCGCGCCGATGCCCTCCTCGCGCGCGACGTCGCGATAGCTGGCACCCGCCTCCTCCAGCGCCAGCCGCACATATTCGCAACGGCCCTGGATCATCGGCCAGTAATACAGCTCGTAACGCATGGGCCATCCTCGATGCGATGCGCCCATACGCGATGCGGCGGAGACGGACGCAGGTTGTTAGTTCGCCGCGAAGCAGTATAGCAGCCCGTCGCCGCCGGTGCTCTTCAGATCGGCCTGGGAGCAGCCGCCGTCGGGACCGCGCGACGGATGCGAGGTGTTCCAGGATTTCGACGGCTCGTCGTCGCGCAGGCCGATGCGGTCGGAATGACCGACCATGGCGGCGCCCGCCGTCGCGCTGGTCCAGTTGCGGCAGGTGCGGTCCTCGCCAGCGGCGAATGCGGTTCCGTCCGCCTGCGAGCCGGTCAGCACGTCGTGGCGATTCGGCGTGTCGCCACGGCCGTTGATGACCTCGCCCTTCTCGCTCAGTGCCGTCTGCTTGGTGAGGTTGTTGGAGGCCCCGTGCAGGTCGGCGACGTCCTTGGCGATGACCACGCCCTTGGCGTTCTGCCACGGCCCCTTGCCGATGCGGTCGCGCGCGTTCACCGCGGGCTGGCCATCGGCGGCCTGGGTGGAGAGATAGGCGCGCCAGGTCTTGGCGCCGGCGCCCGCTGCCTGGGCGAGCGACTGGCAGTGCTTGTCGGCGCCGGCGAGGCCGCCGAGATTGCCGCCATTGCCGGGACCGTTGCTGGTCAGGAAGAAGCTCATGTCGCCGCTCTGCGCGGCGGCAGGCGCGATCAGGCCGGCAGCAGCGGAGGCCGCAGCAAGGAGCGCGCTGCTGATCATGATGGTGCGAATCGACGTCATGGGTGTCCTCCCTCGTGGAAACCGTCGGCGCATCGCTTCCTGCGATGTCGTTCATGCCTGGGAACCCGTCCTGCCCCGGATTATTCCGCCGCTGGCTGGGCAAAACAAAAGCGCCGCGGATGGCTCCGCGGCGCCTGAAGTTCGTTCCTATCAATCGGCTCAGCCGACCTGCTGGATCGCCGACAGCTGCCATTCGGCGCCGGGGTGACGCAGGAAGGTCCAGATCTCCGTGACCTCCTGCGGCTGGTCGGAGCCGTCGACCACGCGGCCCGAGGCGCGCTCGATGGTCTTGTCGGCCAAGGTGAACCGCATCGCCACCGTGGCGTAGTCGGCGCCGTTCTCGCGCCAGGATTCGGCCAGATCGCCCTGCAGCAGTTTGACGCCCGTGACCTTGTTGACGACGCCGCGGGCCTGGTTCTGCTCGAGATCGCGCTCGAAATACGAGGCCATCTCGGGCGTCGACAGCAGGCGCAGGCGGCCCACGTCCTCGCTCGACCACGCCGACTGGATGTCGCCGAGCAGCCGCTCGAACGCCTCATAGTCGGCCGGCTGGATCTGCAGCGGCGGCTGGCTGCCGCCGCCGAAGCCACCGAAACCACCACCCAGACCGCTCAGGCCCGAACGGAAGCTCTGCTGCCCGTCGGTCGACGACGGCGTGGGACCGGCGGCATAGGCCGGCTGGTTGCGGCGCTGCCACCAGGCCATCGCGAACCGCACCACCAGCACCACCAGAAGCACCTGGAGAATCAGGCCGATGATCGAGGCGAAGCCGCCGAGGCCGGAGAACAGACCGCCGCCGAACAGCATGCCGAACAGGCCTGCGCCGAGGAAGCCCGCGGCGAGGCCGCCGAGCAGGCCGCCGGCGCGTCCGCCGAACAGGCCGCCGCGCGCGGGCGCAGCCGTGTTCATGCCGGGCTGGCCCGGCTGGGTCATGGTGCGGTTGAACTGCGACGCCGATCCCGGCGCGGTCGATGTCGGAGGCGGCGCGGAGAAGGTCCGCGTGCCGCGGGAGCCCGAGCTGGAGCCGCCGCCGATCCGGGCGTCGGCCGCCGAGACGGCGAGCACCGTCGGCAGCGCCAATGAAAGGGCCACGGCCATCGCCTTGAGGAGGCCGCTTTTGCGCTGCATGAAGCTCATCTTCGTTTCCCATAACTCCCCGGAATGGGGATGCCCCTAAGATGGGCACATCGGGCGAAAAAGGAAGGCGGCACGAGGCCGCGCGGCTGCGGCGCTGGGTCGCGGGATGAACGCGCTCGGCCGCCGTGCCAGGGTACCCTGGTAACCTATTGCGGCGCCATGGTTTCCTTCACCGCCGCGACCAGCTGGCTGAGCGTGAAGGGTTTGGGCAGGAACGCGAACTGCTGGTTCTCCGGCAGGCTCTTCTCGAACGCGTCCTCGGCATAGCCCGAGACGAAGATGATCTTGATCTCCGGATTCTTCTCTCGCATCACCTTCAGCAGCGTCGGCCCGTCCATCTCCGGCATCACGACGTCGGAGACCACGAGATCGAGCTCGCCATTGCACTCCTCCAGCGCCTCCAGCGCCTCGATGCCGTTGGAGGCCTCGATGACGCTGTAGCCGCGCGAGCGCAGGCCGCGCGCATTCAGCGCCCGCAGGCCCTCCTCGTCCTCCACCAGCAGGATCGTGCCCTGCCCGGTCAGATCGGCGCGCGGCTTCGGCGGCTCGACGGCGGCCGAATCCCTGGCTGCGCCGTTGACCGCCTGCGGCTCGGCCTGGGCCTCCGGCACCACGACATGGCGCGGCAGGAAGATCTGGAACGAAGTCCCCTTGCCGACCTCGCTGTCGACGTAGATGAACCCGCCGGTCTGCTTGATGATGCCGTAGACCGTGGACAGGCCGAGGCCGGTGCCCTTGCCGACCTCCTTGGTCGAGAAGAACGGCTCGAAGATCTTCTCGCGAATCTCGGGCGGAATGCCGGTGCCGGTGTCGCTGATCTCGATGCGCACATAGTCGGCCACGGGCATGCCCTTGTAGGCCGCCTGCGCGACCTCGTCGGCCGAGATATTGGCGGTGCGGACCGACAGCTTGCCGCCGTCAGGCATCGCATCGCGGGCATTGACGGCGAGGTTCACCACCACCTGCTCGAACTGCGAGACGTCGACCTTGACCGGCCAGAGGTCGCGGCCATGGGCGAGATCGAGCTTGACCTTCTCGCCGATCAGGCGGCGCAGCAGCATCGTCAGATCGGACAGCGCGTCGCCGAGATCGAGCACCTGCGGCCGCAGGGTCTGGCGGCGCGAGAAGGCGAGCAGCTGGCGCACGAGCGTCGCGGCGCGCGTCGCGTTCTGCTTGATCTGCATGATGTCCTGGAACGACGGATCGGTCGGCTTGTGGGCGTTCAGCAGGAAGTCGTTGGCCATCATGATGGCCGAGAGCACGTTGTTGAAGTCGTGGGCGATGCCGCCGGCGAGTTGGCCGACCATCTCCATCTTCTGCGACTGGTTGATCTGGTTCTCCAGCGCGCGCCGCTCGGTGGTCTCGAGCATGTAGACGATCGCAGCCTCGGTCTCGCGCTCGTCCTCGTCGACCGCCGTGACGAAGAACTGGCCGAAGCGCTCCTTGGCGCCGTCCAGCATCACCTCGACCGGCGGAATGTCCGCCTGCCCTTCGGCCGCCTGATTGATCGCAGCGATCAGCAGATGCCGGTCGCGCTGGCTGACGGCACGGAAGATCGATTTGGCAGCCGCCGCATCGCCGCTGACGCTCTGCGCCAGCTTGGCGAAGCGCGCATTGGCACGCACCACCGCACCGCCGCGATCGACGGTCGCGATCGCCATCGGCGTGTGGTCGAAGAAGCGCATGAAGCGCACCTCGGCGGCGCGGTCGGGATCGGAGCGCTCGTCGCGGGCGCGGCTGATGACCAGGGTGCGCGAGGCGCCCGGCTTGCCGTCGGCGCCGAAGGCGAGCTTGTGGTAGAGCCGCGCCGGCATGGTCTTGCCGCCGCGCATCTTCAGGTCGATGTCGAACACCTCGGTGCGGACCTCGCCGGGCACCGCGACGATCGAAGTGAGCAGCGAGGCGCCGTCGCCGGAGACCACGTCGGCGAGCTTCAGCCCGCCCGAGCCGATCTCGGCGAGATCATAGTCGAGCCAGTTGGCGAGCGTCGCGTTGACGTAGACTAGGCTGCCTTCGGGATTGACAGAGAAGAAGCCGCACGGCGCATGGTCGAGATATTCGATCGCGTGCTGCAACTCCTGGAACACGTCTTCCTGGCGCTCACGGTCGCGCGTGATGTCGGCGATCGACCACACGGCGTAGCGGGCGTGGCGCTTGGTCTGGCCGAGCGGCCGCACGCGCATGCGCAGCCAGCGGCCCTGGCCGCCCTCGGCTGCGGTGATGCGCACCTCCTCCTGCTGCCGCTTGCCCTCGCGCGCCGCCTTGAGCAGCCGGAACACCGCTTCGGAGACGTCGGGATTGCCGATGAAGACGCGTTCGACGGGGCGCGCCTCCTGCGGGCTCGCCGCACCGGTCATGCTGAGATAGGCGGCGTTGGCGTAAACGACGTGGCCGCGCGGATCGGTCACCGCCAGGCCATCGAAGGCGTGGTCGGCGATCGCGCCCATGACGGGATCGTCGGTCGCCTTGTCGGCGAAGCGGACGATGCCTGCGGCAAAGGCGAACAGGTTGAACAGGCCGACGGTGGCGAGCAGCGACAACAGGCCCAGAATATAAGGCTGCGCCTGGGCGCGCCCGATCGTCATCAGCGCGATCGCGACCGCGACGAGGCCGAACGCCACCAGCAGAATCAGCAGAATGCTGCCGCTGCGGCGCGGCCGCTCCGGCAGGTTCACCTGGTCAGGTGACGCTTCGTTGTCGGGTTCGGCGCTCATGGCAAAAGGACGCGACCTGTCGGCTGGGAGCCTCAGCCCATTCGTGCGGCCCCCGCTTCCACCTGCCTGAATCGACGGGTCAAGCGCAAGCCCGTCAAGCCGATATTCCATGATTTATCCGTATTTTGCGGCCCGATCCTGGAGCGAATCGGTTGTCATCGCGGGCGCCCCGACAGGTTGCGCCGCAGCCCCATCACGTAGCCGATGATCTCCGCGACCGCGTGATAATGTTCCACCGGGATTTCCTCGTCGATCTCGACCGTGGCATAGAGCGCGCGGGCCAGCGGCACGTTCTCGACGATCGGGATGTCGTGCGCCTTGGCGACTTCCCGGATCTTGAAGGCGATGTTGTCGACGCCCTTGGCGACGCAGACCGGCGCGGACATGCCGCGCTCATAGGACAGCGCGACCGAGTAGTGGGTCGGGTTGGTGATGATGACGGAGGCCTTGGGAACCGCCGCCATCATGCGCTTCTTCATGCGCTGCTGACGGATCTGCCGGATGCGGCCCTTGACGTGCGGGTCGCCTTCGGACTGCTTGAACTCCTCCTTCATCTCCTGCAGCGACATCTTCTGCCGCTCGTACCATTGCCGGTACTGGAACAGGTAGTCGCCGATGGCGACGAGGGCGAGCAGCGCCACCACCGAGCCCATCAGATGCGTGGTCAGCGAGATCGTGACGCCGAGCAGCTCGCTGATATCCATGTGCAGCAGCGATTCCAGGCGCAGCCGCTCCGGCCACAGGATCATCACCATGACGGTGCCGAGCAGCACCAGCTTGAAGATGCCCTTGGCGAAGTTGGCCGCGGCCTGCTTGCCGAACAACCGCTTGGCTCCGGCCAGCGGCGAGATCTTGCTCAGGCTCGGCTTCATCGGCTCGCCCGACCAGACCAGGCGATGCTGCATCATGTTGCCGGCGATCGCCGCCAGCATCACCATCAGGATCGGCACGCCGATGGCGGCGATCACGGTGAACGACAGGCTGCGCGCCAGCGCCAGCAGGCCCGCGCCGTCGGTGTGGATCATCCAGGAATTGGCGATCAGGTTCCGCATCGGCACCAGCACGGCGGCACCGATCGAGCCCGAGAAAGTCGTCATCACCAACGTCGCGGCGGCGATCACGAACCAGGTGTTGAGCTCCTGGCTCTTGACGACGTCGCCGCGCTCGAGCGCCTGGTCGAGGCGTTTTTGCGTCGGGTCTTCTGTTTTGTCTTCGGAATCGGCTTCATCGGCCATCGATCAGGCTCCCCTCACCGCGGCATCATCTCGTGAAGGACGCCTTCGAAATAGCCGATGAACGATCCCATCATCGCGGTGAGAACCAGCGCGAAGATCATGAATCCGATCAGGATGGAGAGCGGCGCACCGACGAAATACACCTGCATCTGCGGCATCAGCCGCGCCAGCACGCCAAGCCCGATATTGAAGACGAGACCGAACACCAGGAATGGCGCCGACAATTGCAGCCCGATCTTGAAAGCGGCGGCAAAGGCCTTGGTGGCCAGCGAAGCGACGTCGCCGCTCGGGATCAGTTCGCCGGGCGCGAAGATCTTGTAGCTGTCGCTCAGCGCAGCAATGACCAGATGATGGCTGTCGGTCGAGAACAGCAGGGTCACGCCGAGCATGGTCAGGAAGTTGCCGATCAGGACACCCTGCTGGCCCTGCGTCGGATCGACCGCGGTGACGAAGCCGAGCCCCATCTGCTGCGCGATCACCGAGCCGGCGACCTGCAGCGCCGACAGCGTCACCCGCGCGGTCGCGCCGAGCACGATGCCGATCACGATCTCGTGGACCATCATCACCAGCAGCGGCGCCATCGCCTGCAGGTCGATCTGATAGGCCTGACGGTGCAGCGGCAGCACGACCATCGTGAGCAGCAGCGCGGTCGCGAGCTTGATGCGAACGGGAATGTTGACCTCGCCGAGGCCCGGCAACAGCATCACCATCGCGCCGATACGCGCGAAGGCCAGCATGAACACCGCCGCCAGGGTCGGAAGAAACGAGATGTCGATGCGCATCGTCCGCGGTCCCGGCGCCGGCAACCGCAAGCTGCTGCGGCACGCCGGTCTGCGAAGAAAAGACCGGACAGGAAACAGCTTGGCAACCGGCCTGCAGAGCGCCGGGCCGAAAGGCCGCTTGCGCCCGATCGAAAACGGCAGTGCCCCCCGGACTGCCCTTCACGACCGGTCGCAACGCCTCCAAGCAGGACAGCTCTGCCGCGCCGGACATTGCCTCATCCGCCGATGATTCGCGACGAGATCCGCATCATGTGCGAATGCAGCGCATCGGCCATGAACGGCAGCGCCAGCAGCAGCGTCACGAAGATCGCGATGATCTTCGGCACGAACACCAGCGTCTGCTCCTGAATCTGCGTCAGCGCCTGGAACAGCGAGACCACCACGCCGACCACGAGGCCGACCACCATCAGCGGCGACGACACCAGCACGATCGTCCAGATCGCATCGCGCGCCACGTCGAGCGTTTCAGCTCCGGTCATGTCCTCTCGCCCCTCGTCGTCGGTCGGCGCCTGATCGGGCGACCTTGCATTGCGCACGGCTCCGGCACATCCGGCCCCGCAGATCATGCGACGTGACACGCCCTGTGCGCGTCACGTCGTTCAAGCGCCCGCAGGCGGCCTCAGATCGTCATCTTCATGACGTCCTCATAGGCTTGGATCACGCGGTCGCGCACCGAGACCAGCGTCGACACCGCGACGTCGGTCTCGGCGACCGCGGTGACGACGTCCATCACATTTGCCTTGCCCGAGGCCATCGCGACCGTCTGGCTGTCGGACTTGCGCCCGGCCTCCACGACGCTGCCGATCGCATCCTTCAGCACCGCGCTGAACGACGGACCACCCTTGTCGGCGACGGCGCCACTGCCGAGCACGTCGCGCACGCGCGCAAGACCGCCGAAGGCATTGCCCGAACCGCTGGTGTCGAGCACGCGGGCGGAGTTCGCATAGGCATTTGCTGCGGAGATTGGGGAGGCCATGACTTTCGTTCCTGTCCTAGGTCTTCAGAATGTCGAGTGTGCGTTGGATCATGCGGCGCGTGGCGCCGATGATGTTCAAGTTCGCCTCGTAGGACCGCTGAGCATCACGCATGTCGGTCATCTCGATGAGCGGATTGACGTTGGGGTACTTGACATTGCCGGACGCGTCCGCGGCCGGGTTACTGGGGTCGTATTTGACGCGGAACGAAGATTGATCGGGCACCACCTTGCCGAGCGTCACCACCTTGGCGTCCAGCGCGCGGTCGAGCGCCGAACTGAAGGTCGGGACCTTGCGGCGATACGGATCGCCGCCCGCTTTCGCCGCGGTCGAGTCGGCATTGGCGATGTTCTCGGAAATGACGCGCATGCGCCCCGCCTGCGCACGCAGGCCTGACGTCGCGATGCTCATCGAGCGCAGGAAATCGCTGGAGTCGTTTGCCATGCTTGTCGGTCTCCGTCCTTAGCTCCGGCTCAGGCCTTGCCGATCGCCGTCTTCAACAAACGCAGGCTCTTGCCGTAGAGCGAGGTCGCGGCTGCATAGTCCATCTGGTTGGCGGAGACCTTGAGCATCTCCTCCTCGAGGCTGACGGCATTGCCGGCCGGCCGCGTCAGAAATCCCACCTTCCGATTCTGGTCGAAGCTCGCATTGTCGCCCGACGACGGCGCAATGTGCGCCGCGCTGGTGCGCGTCAGAGTCAATGCGGCGAAGCCGCCCACCGGCTGGCCGGTTGAATTGAACTTCGGCTCAACCAGATCCTTGGGCTTGAAGTTCGGCGTGTCCGAGTTGGACACGTTTTCGGACAGCACGCGCTGGCGCTCCTGATGCCATTGCATCTTCGTCCGCAACGCCGACAGGACGGGGAGATCGTTGATGGACATCGCGCTGCTCGGTTGTGTCCGGCTACCGGACGGTTTGGGTAGGTAGAAATTGCCGTGCATATGGTTAACGGAGAGTTAAGAAACGGTATGCCGGACACCGGGACTATCCCGGGGTTTTGACACTTTCTTAGGAAAGTGCGGGTCGGCCGGCTGATCGATGCATCAATTCGGGACGGGGGACCTCGCCAAGAAGTCGTTTTGGCCCGGCCGATTCATGGGTTATTAAGATACCGAGCGGCAGATCCTGCCGTTTTGCGTTAACGGGTTGGTTCCGGTTCTGAAGGCCTCGTTCACTGACGCGACTGCGTCGGGCACAGGAGAGACTTCGAAAGGACGCGGTATTTGCCGGGGACAGAGATGCAGGCGCTGACGTTCTTTTTTGCTTTCGTAGCCGTGCTGGCGTTGATCGGCCTTGCCGCATGGCTGGTTCGTCGATTCGCCGGCAATCGCCTCGGCACGAACCCGAATCGCGGCCGCATGCCCCGGCTCGCCGTGATCGATGCCGCTGCCGTCGACGGCCGCCGCCGGCTCGTGCTGGTGCGTCGTGATAACATAGAGCATCTCCTGATGATCGGCGGGCCGACCGACATCGTCGTCGAATCCAACATCGTGCGGGCGATGCCGGCACGCGAGCAGTTGCCGCAACGGCCGGGCCTCAATGCCGAACAGCCGGCGGCGCGCATCGCGCCGGCGCAGGACGCGCCGTCCTGGACCGACAACGAGCCGAAGCCCGAGGCCGCCGAGCTTGCGGAGGTGCCGGTTCCGGAGTTGCCGCTCCGTCCGCAGCGTCCTTCGTTCATCGACGAGGTTCGCCGCACCGCACCGGCAGCGGGCGAGCGGCGCGAGCCGCCGCCGCCCTTTCCGCCCGAGCCGCCGCTGCCGCCGCGCCGGCCTGCCCCGCGCCCCGAGATGCGCGCAGAGCCGCGCGGGGGCGACGAGGCCCGCCTGGAACCGCGCCCCGAGCGGGCTGCTGGCCGCGGCGAGCAGGTGATGCCGCGACCGCTGCGGCCAGCCGAGCCGCGCCAGGCCGAAGCACAGCGCCCGCCCGAGGGCCCTCGGCTGCCGCCGGCTCGCGCCGAGCGAGCCGAACGGGTAGAACGCGCCGAGCAGGCCGAGCGCGTGGCCGCGCCGCCGCTTCCACCGGTCGCCCAGATGCCTGCGCCGCCCCCGGCGGCGCCGCCGCCAGCGCCGGTGGATCAGAGCGCCGAGGCCAATCTGGCCGAGATGGCGCAGCGTCTGGAGGCGGCGTTGCGGCGCCCGACGTCCGAGCCGCAAGCGGCGTCAGGCGGCCCCGCAGCGCTCCGCCCCGCGCGCAGCGAGCCGGCAGCGGCGCCTGCTGCGCCCAAGACGAGCTTCGAGAATCTGGAGGACGAGATGGCCTCGCTGCTCGGACGTCCGAAGTCCTCTCAGTGAGATCGCGCAGCTTCCCGCGTAGAGTTGTCCTCATCGCTGTCCTGATTGCCGCCGGCTCGTTCGCGGGGAGCGCGGCTGCGCAGGACATCAGCATCAATCTCGGCGGCGCCGGCGGTGGCGGCGTCACCGAGCGCGCCGTCCAGTTGATCGCCCTGCTCACGGTGCTGTCGATCGCACCGTCGATCCTGATCATGATGACGTCGTTCACGCGCATCGTGGTCGTGCTGTCGCTGCTGCGCACGGCGATGGGCACGGCGACCGCGCCGCCCAACTCCGTCATCATCGCGCTCGCGATGTTCCTGACCGCGTTCGTCATGGGCCCGATACTGCAGAAATCCTACGAGGACGGCATCCGGCCGCTGGTCGAGAACCAGATCGGCGTCGAGGACGCGTTGCAGCGCGCCTCGGTGCCGTTGCGCGGCTTCATGCAGAAGAACGTGCGTGAGAAGGACCTCAAGCTGTTCATCGACCTCTCGGGCGAGGCGCCGCCGGCGACGCCCGACGACCTGTCGCTGCGCATCCTGGTGCCGGCTTTCATGATCTCCGAACTCAAGCGCGCTTTCGAGATCGGCTTCCTGCTGTTCCTGCCGTTCCTGATCATCGACCTGGTCGTCGCCTCGGTGCTGATGTCGATGGGCATGATGATGCTGCCGCCCGTGGTGGTGTCGCTGCCGTTCAAGCTGATCTTCTTCGTGCTCGTCGACGGCTGGTCGCTGGTCGCAGGCAGCCTGGTGCAGAGCTACGGCGGGTAGCGGCGCAACGACGATCACCGCGGCACGCTTTCCTCCGGGGCAAGCTCGTTCCCCTTCCCGAGGCAAGCTCTTTCTCCTCTCCATGAACGCGCCGGTTGGCGCGTTCATGGTCGGTGTGCAGCCCCCACCCTTGAGTGCCAAGACCTCATGGTGAGGAGCGCCGCACGCGCGTCTCGAACCATGAGGCCACAGTTCGAGGCTCGCCCTTCGAGATGCTCGCCTGCCGCCGGCTCCTCAGGGAGCGGGTCGCCACCGAGATTGACCGACAAGGAATCGTCGCAGCGAGCCGGGTCGCGCCGGCGAGAGGCTGATCCGCTCGCCGCAAGCGCGGCACCGCGCCCGAGCCAAAAGAAAGTCTCCGGCCCTTGGGAAGCCGGAGACGAAGGTGGATCCTGGAAAGATGATGAATGCACGAAGCGTAGTTCGCGACGCGTGGTGTGTGAACCCTGAAATTTGTGACGGCGCTTCGGGACAGAACTCGCGGTCAGATCGGGAAATTGTCCACGGCGCTGCAGGAAGAATTGGATGGGACAACTATCAAACAAGGACAATTAGTTGTTGTGATCGCTGCAGCGGCGACTTTGTCGGTTCCGTTTCTTGACGCTCACTTTCATCCGCCCCTACGATGCAAGAAGGATCCGACAGAGATCCAGGGAGGAACGATATGGAAGTCAGACAAGGTGTGCATCGAGCAAGAGTTCGGTCCGCTGTTCGCGCGGCTGCCATTCTTTGCGTGGCGCTCGCCATTCCCGCGGGCGGAACGACAGCCGAGGAATTGACGCCGGATCGCATCAAGGCGACGATGTCCGCCGTCGACAGCGCCATGATCAAGGCCAATGCCGCGACGTCGAAGGATTGGCCGACCATCGGCCTCGACTATGGCGAGACGCGCTTCAGCAAGCTCGACAAGATCAACACCGACAACGTCAAGGAGCTCGGGCTCGCCTGGAGTTATAATCTCGAATCCGAGCGCGGCATCGAGGCGACGCCCGTCGTGGTCGACGGCATCATGTATCAGACGGCATCGTGGAGCGTCGTGCATGCGATCGATGCCCGCACTAGCAAGAAGATCTGGACCTTCGATCCCGGCGTCAAGCGCGAGATCGGCTACAAGGGCTGCTGCGACGTCGTCAATCGCGGCGTCGCCATCTACAAGGGCAAGGTGTTCGTCGGTGCCTATGACGGGCGGCTGATCGCGCTCGATGCCGCGACCGGCCAGAAGGTCTGGGAAAAGGACACGCTGATCGATCACGAGCACTCCTACACCATCACCGGTGCGCCGCGCGCGTTCAACGGCAAGGTGGTGATCGGCCAGGGCGGCGCTGAGTATGGCGCGCGCGGCTACATCACCGCCTATGACACCGAGACCGGCAACCAGCTGTGGCGCTGGTTCACCATCCCCGGCGATCCGTCGAAGCCGTTCGAGGACGAGTCGATGGCCGCGGCGGCGAAGACCTGGGATCCCTCGACCAAATACTGGATCAATGGCGGTGGCGGCACGCCATGGGATACGATCACCTACGACCCCGACCTGAACATGGTCTATCTCGGCACCGGCAACGGCGCGCCGTGGAATCGCAAGATCCGCAGCCCGTCCGGCGGCGACAACCTCTATCTCGCCTCCATCGTGGCGCTGAACGCCGACACCGGCAAATACATCTGGCACTATCAGGAGACGCCCGGCGATCACTGGGACTACACCTCGACCCAGCCGATGATCCTGGCCGACATCACCATCGACGGCGCCCCGCGCAAGGTGATCCTGCACGCGCCGAAGAACGGCTTCTTCTTCGTGATCGACCGCACCAACGGCAAGTTCATCTCGGCCAAGAACTTCGTCGATGTGAACTGGGCGACCGGCTATGATGCCAATGGCCGTCCGATCGAGGTGCCCGCCGCGCGCGGCGATGATCCCTACGACTCCATTCCGGGCCCCTATGGTGCGCATAACTGGCACCCGATGTCGTTCAATCCGCAGACCGGCCTCGTCTATCTGCCAGCGCAGAACATCCCGGTGAACCTCACGCCGGAGAAGAACTTCGTCAACAACGCCCCGACGCCCGGCAAGTTCGGCGGCGTCACCGCGTGGAATCTCGGCTTCGCCTTGAACGCGACGCCGCCGAAGGCGCCGGCATTCGGGCGGCTTCTCGCGTGGGATCCGGTACAGCAGAAGGAGGTCTGGCGGATCGAGCACGCCTCGCCGTGGAACGGCGGCACGCTGACGACGGCCGGCAATCTCGTGTTCCAGGGCACCGCGGACGGCCGCTTCGTCGCCTATGACGCCCGCAACGGCAAGATGCTGTGGGAGACGCCGACGGGCACCGGCGTCGTCGCCGCGCCGTCGACCTACATGATCGACGGCGTGCAATATGTCTCGATCGCGGTCGGCTGGGGCGGCGTCTACGGCCTTGCCGCCCGCGCCACCGAGCTGCGCACGCCCGGCACCATCTACACCTTCGCGGTCGGCGCCAAGGCGAAACTGCCGGAGTTCGTGAAGTACCAGACCGAGGGCCTGCTGCAGGGCGTGAAATACGACCCCAAGGACGTGCCCGAGGGCACCGCGCTCTATGTCGCCGCCTGCGCCACCTGCCATGGCGTGCCCGGCGTCGACCGCGGCGGCAACATCCGCAATCTCGGCTACGTGCCGGCCGAGGAGATCACCAAGCTGAAGGACATCGTCTTCAACGGACCGTTCCGCGACCGCGGCATGCCTGATTTCACCGGCAAGCTGAAGGAGGAGGATGTCGTGAAGATCCAGGCCTTCATCCAGGCGACGGCCGACGCGATCAGGCCGAAGAAGTAGCAGGGCGCCTTCGCCTCAGGCCGACATCCAGCGGCGCCGTGATCAGCGGCCGGCGATCGCCTGCTTGACGCCCTGGATGCGCGGCAGGGCGCCGGTGGATTCGAGGCCGGGCTTGGCGGCATCCTTGCCGGCATCCGGGCCCTTGCCGGTGGCGTCGGGGAACCGCGCCTTCATGTCGCGCAGGAAGCCGTCGAGCGTATCGACACCCGCCGCCATCTTGGCGATCTGGGCGAACTCCGCGCTCGATCCACTGGCCGGCCTGCTGGCGACGTCGAAGGCGAGCTTGTCGGCCTCACCGGTCATCAGCGGTGCGTATTTCTCGCGGAAGCGGGCGAGGCCGATCGCATCGTCCGCCAGCGCATAGCCGACCACGGCGCGCAGGATGTCGCCGCGCTCGGCCGGATTGAGCGGACGGAAATCGCGCCAGCGGTCGCCGTAATACAGTTCGATCTGCTCCGACGCCTCGCGCCAGCGCCGCGACGCCCAGTAGATGTCGGAGCGCAGCCGGATAGCCTCGCGCCCCGCCACATTGGTGATGATGTCGAGCCCGAGATCGTGGCGTCCGATATCGCTGTTGGCACGCGCCTCCAGCAGCAGCCGCTGCTGACGCAGTTCGCCGGAGAGATCGGCGATGCGGGTGGTGCGCAGCGCCTCGATGGCACGGTCCGGCTTGCGGTTGGTGAGGTACACCATGGCGAGGCGGGCTGCGACCTGGGCGCGCGCGGCGCCTTCGAGACGGTGATCGACCTGATACTGCAAGAGCTCGGCGGCCTGGTCGAGCAGGTCGATGCCGACCAGGCGGTCGGCGAGCTTGCGGATCATCTCGTCGCCGCGACGCCCGATCGGGGTCAGCTCGCGAAAGCCGTAGAAGATGCTGAGCGCGTCGACCGGCGGCAGTTCGTCGGCCTTGCCGCTCAGGAACAGCTGCGAGAACAGCCGCTGCGCGGCGTCCTGCGCCTGCCGCGCCATGTCCGAGTTCGGCATCAGGCGGGTCGCCATGCGCGCGGCCTCGAGCGAGTCGGCATAGCGGCCCGCCTCCTCGTAGAGCTGCGACATCATCTGCAGGGTCTGCACCTCGATGGCGTCGCCGCGCCAGGTCGCCTGCAAGGTCTCCAGCTCCTTCAACGCATCCGCCGGCTTGATCTCGCCGCGCTTTTGCAGGAGCTTGATCTCGAACAGCTTGGCTTCCGCGGCGGCCGGGCGATCGTTCGAGTTGATGGCGAACCTGTACTCGTCCAGCGCATCCTTCTCCTGCGCCATGGCCTCGGCGAGCCGGCCGCGCAGCACGGCGACATCGGGCTTCATGTCCGCGGGCACGCCGATCACGTCGAGCTCGGCGCGGCGCTTGGCGGCGCCTGCGAAATCCTTGATCTCGAGCGAGGCCTTCATCGCATCGGAGGTCACGATCCGCTGCAGGTCGAGCGGCAGCGAGGCGATGGCGAATTCGACGTTCTTCAGCTTCTCGCGCGCGTCGGCAAACTTGCCCTGCCGTGCGAAGGCGAGGCCCTTCCACATCTGCGAGTCGAAATTGTTGCCGATCGAGGAATTGGCGAGATCCTTCAGCCCCTGGTCCGGACGTCCCATCAGGATGCTGGCGACGGCGTGGATCATCAGCATCGCCGTCTCGTCGGTGCGCGGATCGTCGTCCGAGATCATCAGATTGGTGATGCCGCGCGCCTCGGGATACATGCCGCGCGCCATGTAGAAGCGCGCCAGCGCAAGGCGGGCCTGGGCACGCCGCTCCGGCTCGGCGTTGGCCGCAGTCCTGATCAGCAGGTCCTCGCGCGGCACGAAGGGCTGCGTCTGGTTCTGCTGCCATTCATCGATGTCGAACATCGGCCTGACCGCGGTCGGCGCACGCTCCGGCGAGAAGCCGATCGAGGACAGCGTCAGCCCGCCCGGCCGACCCAGGATCACCTTGTCGGGCGCGATCTCGACGGCAACGTCGTCGGAGTTCGGACGCACCGCGATGCCGTGAATGGAATCCAGCAGCGACAAATCGACGAAATCCTGCCGCTTGATGAAGCCGCGGATCGGCGGCGGCGCCGTCACCACCAGCAGCGTATCGCCGGCGTCGGGATCGGTCAGGCGATGCAGCATCCCGGCTCCGGGGTTGGCGAGCGGCACCATGACGTTGGCGAGCGCGGGATCGGTGACGTTGCGCATCACCATCAGCGGCTGCTGATTGGTCTGGCCCTTGTCGGCGAAGGACAAGGTCCAGCTGCGGCCGCCATCGTCGCTACCGAGCGAATGCATCTGCGGCCGGTTGAGGCGGATGCGGATCGCCTGGCCCTTGTCGAGCGCGACCCGGTTGACCTCGCCGATGATCGCGCCGCCCTTGGCCCTGATCGGTTCGACGTCGACGGGCTTGGTCGAATCGAACACCATCCACACCGTGTCGCCACGGCGGAACAGCGCGGCGGGCGTGACCTGGCCGAAGCCGAAGGTCAGTCGCAGGCCCTCGCTGTCGCGCAGCGCCTCGAGCGTCGCGGCACCGGTCGCAGGCTTCTCCGCCGGCTTTTCCATCGTCTTGGGTGCCTCGGCCATTTCGGGCTGGGCCGCTTCCATCTTCGGAGCTTCGGCCTTGGCGGCCTCCGACTTCACAACGTCAGACTTGGCCGGCTCGGACTTGGCAGGCTCAGGCCTCGCCGCCTCAAGCTTGGCTGCCTCGGGCTTGGCAGCCTCGAGCTTGGCAGGCTCGGGAGCGGCTTCCGCCTTGCTCGTAACCGCGGGGGCCGGCTCGGCTGCGGGCTCGGTCGCTGGAGCAGCGACGGCGGGCTTGGCCTCCGCCTTCATCTCCTTGGCGATGGTCTCGGAGGTCGGCGGCACGATCTCCGGCTGCGCAGCCTGCTTTGGCTTCTCGCCATTGGGCTTGTCGCCGCTGGACTTGTCGGCGGCGGCCGCCTTGGCGCCCGGCAGCGTGTCGGAGGAGACCGCGGCCACCTTCTTGTCCGGTTGCACATAGGCGATGTCGATGTTGTAGTTCTTCTCCTCGCGGAAGGCGTGGACGTCGACCTCGCCGATCAGGCCGATCTCGACCACGGTCTTGCTGCCGTCGATGCGCTGGTTGATCGCCGCGACGTTCGGCGGCGACACGATCTTGGCGTCGGCGAGATCGAAGTTGAGCGGCGCGTTGAAGAACAGCGACATCTTCTGGTCGTTCATCACCGAGGAGATGCCGACGCCGTCGGGAATCTCGAACACGAACCGCACGAAGGTCGGCTGCACCAGCGCGCGCACGCGAATCGGCGGCCGCTTCTTCGACTCCGCCTCGGCGCGCTGCAGCCGCAGCGCCTTCTCGGCGGCGCGGGCGCGCTCGGCGAGCTCGCGCACGACCTCGGCCGGCAGCGGCGGCGGCGCGCCGGTCCAACTGTCCGGTAGCAGGTCGATGAAGACGCGCTCGCCGGCCGTCATGGTGTTGACTCGCACCTTACGCGACAACGACAGCCGCAGCGCCGAACCGTCGGGATCGCCGCGCGCCGAGGAGATGTAGTCGGGCGCCGCGTCGACCCAGCGGTCGATCGGCACGTTGGCGGGACGATCGAACTTGATCAGCAGGATCGAGCCGGCGGTGGTCACGTCGGCCCCGACATCCTCGGAGAATTTCAGCACCAGACGGGCATAGCCGTTCTGGGCGGACAGGCTGGCCTCGCCCGGCACCGGCGCGGCGCCGGCGGCGACCGTCGACAGCATCAGCCCGATCACGATGGCCGACAGCAGGGCTAGGCCGGCGCGGATGCGCGCGCGGGCCTGCGACCGCAATCCTATGGGAGACGTGCGCGCCATGGTCACAAGCTTCCAGTTCGACATCCGCTGACTTGACGGATACGCCTGCCCCGCCAAGCCGGAAGTCTAGGATCCGGCGTTTAAGGGGGCATTAAACATGCGGCTCAATTGCTTTTCACAGGCACGATCTTGCCCTCGATCTTCGGCAGCTCGGCGCTGGCTTCCGGCCGGTCGGCGCCAGCCCGGCGGGCGAGCTCGACGGTGAGACGCTCCGCCGCCTCCGGCGTCATCAGGCCGAGAATGTCGGACATTTTCCGCGGCGCGATCTGCGAGGCGATCTCGATCAGGACGGACATGTCGAGCCGGTCGAACACCTTGGCGGCGTCCTTGGGCTTCATGCCCTCATACATTGTGACGATGCTCTTGAAGCGGGCGTTGTCGGCTTCGGCCTTGGCGGCTTGCGCGCCGGAGATACGACCCTCGATCGCCTTCATCTCCTCGGTCTTCGACTGGATGCGCTGCTCGGCGGCGCGCAACAGGCTCTCGCGGATGTCGATCTCGCGCTGGCGCGCCTCGAGCTCCTGGCGGCGCGACTGCAACCGCTCGAGGATTGCCTTCTCCGTCGGGGAGACCTGCTGCTGGTTCTCCTCCGGCTTGATCACGATGCCGTCGGGCTTGGTGTCGGGAGCGGCAGGCTTCGGCGCCTCCTCCTTCTTCTCCTTCGGCGCGCCGTGGGTCGAGCCAGTGACGATGTCATTGTCCTCACGTCCCGGATAGCCGAGGTTCTCCTGGGCCCAGGACCGCTTCGAGGATTGCGGATCATAGTCGAACACGTAGCCGCCATCGATCACGAGGCCGGCCACCTTCAGGACCGCGAGGCAAGCCACCGCGATCAGGACGACGGGAATGACGCGGATGTTACGGAACGCATTCATGCGGCAAGGCCACCGGTCCTTCGACGTTCAGAGAATGCCTGGGCCGCGGCGGCAACCGCCTTGGCGCCGGAGACGCGCACCGGCTCGGCCATCGCGGCCGGCGCAGGCGCGGCCGCCGGCTCGGGCACGGCGTCAGGCGAGGTGATGGGCCGCGCAGCGCTCGCGATCCGCGACAGCCGGCGCACCACGCCATCGCTCTCGGCGAGCTGCTTCCTGAGCTGATCGGACATCTGCGTCGCCGCAGCGAGCTGATTGCCGAGATTGTCGTTGACGTCGCGCACCGCGAGCTTGAGGCCGCCGATCGCGCGCTCGGCGATCTCGGTCGCGGTGATCAGCTCCGCGATCACGGCCTTCAGCGAATGCTCGTCGGCCTTCAGCCGCTTCAGCCTGGAGTTCAGCAGCATGCAATAGCCGATGGTCAGCACCAGAAGGACCGCCACCAGGCTTTCGATGATCAATCCGAGGGAATGGTTCATTGGGCCTCCATCAACTTGTTCTGGCCTTCGGAGCCTTCGAACATCGCAAGCGTCGTATTCGGCTTGCGCAAATTCTTGGTGACACGGATCGCGACGCGGTCGCCGACGCGACCCATGCGTCCTTCCGTCAGCATGGTGCTGCCGCAGCGGACCGCGACCAGCGCATCGGGCCTGATGTCGAGCGGCAGGGTGTCGCCGACCTTCAGCTTCATCAGCTGCTTCAGCGGCACGTCGGCCTCGTAGAGCACGGCATCGACGGCGATCTCGGCCTTGGTGATCTCGGTGGCGAAGTGGCCTTCCCAGACGGGATCGCGGCCGAACTTCTCACCCATGAACATCTGCAACAGCACGGGCCGGATCGGCTCGATGGTCGCATAGGGCAGCAACAACTCGATATTGCCGCCGCGGTCCTCCATGTCGATCCGGAGTTTCACGAGGATCGCGGCATTGGCGGGCCGGCTGATCGCGGCGAAACGCGGATTGGTCTCGAGCCGGTCGATCGTGAAGCGCACCGGCGAGAGCGGCCGGAACGCCTGCTCGGCATCGGCCAGCACCACCTCGATCAGGCGCTTGACCAGGTTGGTCTCGATGGTCGTGTAGGGGCGGCCCTCGACGCGCAGCTGGGTGTTGCCGCGGCGGCCGCCGAGCAGCACGTCGATGATCGAATAGATCAGCGTCGAATCGACGGTGGCGAGCCCGAAATTCTCCCACTCCTCCGCCTTGAAGACGCTGAGCACGGCCGGCAGCGGAATCGAGTTCATGTAGTCGCCGAAGCGGACCGAGGTGATGCGGTCGAGCGAGACTTCGACGTTGTCCGAGGTGAAATTGCGCAGAGAGGTCGTCATCAGCCGCACCAGGCGGTCGAAGACGATTTCGAGCATCGGCAGGCGCTCGTAGGACACCATCGCCGAATCGATGATGGCGCGAATGCCGGAATGGTCGTCGAGATTGACCTCGCCGGCGGTGAAGCCGAGGAGATTGTCGATCTCCTCCTGCGACAGCACCCGCTCGCCGCCGTTCTTGGTGGCGCCGAAATCGCGGCTGCCGTCCTCGACCATCGCGGCCCATTGCAGGGCCATCGATTCCGTGAGTTCATTGGCTGCTGCGGCTTCCGCGGCCTCTGTGGGATCCTCCGAATCGAGCGAGGCCTCCCATTGCGCGGCTATCGCATCTTGGTCGACTTGATCGTTGCCCGCCATGATCGTTGAGCTTCTTTGCCTTACTGGACCACGATTTCCTTGAACAACACCGCGTTGACCTGGTTGGGCGCCAGCGCGACGTTGACCCGCTTGGTGAGCTCCTCCTTGAGCCGGAACAGGCCCGCCGAGCCGTTGAGGTCGCTCGGCCGGAGCTCGCGCAAATAGGTCTGGAAGATGTCGGTGACGCGCGGCAGGGTCGGCTTGATCGCCTCGATCTGCTTCTCTTCCTTCACCTCGAGCACGATCTTCACTTTCAGATATTGGACGCGGTCACCGGGATTGCCGACCAAGTTGACCAGCAGGTCGGGCACCTCGACGAAGGCCGGCGGCTTCGGCGGCGGCGCCGCCTCGGCGTGATGCTCGTCGGCCTTGTGGCTGAAGAAAAAGAAATAGGCCGCGCCGCCGACTCCGAGCAGCGCCAACGCACCGACGACCATGATGATCAGCTTGAGCTTGCTCTTCGGCGAGCCGAGTTGCTCCTCGCCTTCGCCTGCTCCGCCTTCATTCTCAGCCATGGCCTTCGGATCCTCTAGGACAGTCGAACCGATGCCGCCAGAAAGCTTGATGACGCGAAACTAACGCTCCCAGCGCATCTGCGCTTCGTTGAGGCAACGCTACGGTAACAATGGTTAACGGAAGCTTTCTTTTGTTGGGGAGGTGGGAAAATCTTGCCGGGCAAATATGGTTAGCGAGACGTTATTGCCGGGTGTTTCGGACCCGGCCATAAATTCAACTCGTTGATATATATATCGTTTTCGAGTTGGCACGGCTTTCGCTGTACCCCTTGCGAACCCGCCGGCTTGGGAGAGCCGAACGGTTCACAGAAGACCCGCTTCAGACCGCCTTGGGAGAGGCATCGGCTGCGGGATTCGTTAAGAGGGGAGATCGACCGGTGGAGAATGCGCTTCTCATCGGATTGTCGCGGCAGATGGTGCTGGAGCGGCAACTCGACGTCGTTGCCAACAACGTTGCCAACGTCAACACCAACGGCTTCAAGGCCGATCAGCAGCTGTTCGAGGAGTATCTCTCCTCCGGCGCGCATGAAGACAATTTTCCGGGCGCCGCCCGCAAGGTCGCCTACGTCCAGGACCGCGGCACCTATCGCGACTTCTCGCAGGGCTCGATGCAGCGCACCGGCAATGCGCTCGACGTCGCCGTCACGGGAGACGGCTTCCTGACGGTGCAGACTGCAGCCGGCGAGCGCTACACCCGCGACGGCAACCTGCACATGAACAATCTCGGCCAGCTCGTCACGGCCGCAGGTGACCTGGTGCTCGGCACCGGCGGTCCGATCGTGTTCCAGCCGACCGACCACGACATCAACATCTCGCCCGACGGCACCGTGACGGTGGTCGAGGGCGTCAACCGCACCGACTCGATCCGCGGCAAGCTGCGCCTCGTCAACTTCGCCGACCCGCAACAGGCGCAGAAGCAGGGCAACAACCTCTACGCCGCCGTCGGCGGCGCCATCCCGCAGCAGGACATCAAGTCCACCGTGCAGCAGGGCTACATCGAGAAGTCGAACGTGAGCGCGGTCGGCGAGATGAGCAAGATGGTCGAAGTGATGCGTGCCTACACCCAGGTCGCCAACATGCTCCAGGTCCAGAGCGACCTGCGCAAGAACGCGATCGAGAAACTCGCCGACGTTCCGGCCTGACCACGACAGACTTTGAAGGAGACGTGACATGCAGGCGCTTCATACCGCTGCGACCGGAATGGCGGCACAGGAACTCAACGTTCAGGTGATCTCCAACAACATCGCCAACCTCCGCACGACCGGCTTCAAGAAGCAGACGGCGGCATTCCAGGACCTGATCTACGAGCACATGCGCCGGGTCGGCGCGCAGTCCTCGGACCAGGGCACGATCCTGCCGGTCGGCATCGACATCGGCGGCGGCGTCAAGACCGTCGGCACGCCGCGCTCCATGACGCAAGGCACGCTGTCGCAGACCGGCAACGATCTCGACCTCGCGATCTCGGGCGAAGGCTTCTTCAAGGTCCTGATGCCGGACGGCACCTATCAGTACACCCGCGACGGCACCTTCCAGATGGACAACCAGGGCCGCATCGTCACCGCCCAGGGCAACCCGGTGCAGCCGACCATCACGATCCCGAACAACGCCTCGGGCATCACGGTCAACGCCCAGGGCCAGGTCTCGGTGACGCTGCCGGGCTCGACCACCTCGAACATCATCGGCCAGATCCAGGTCACCCGCTTCATCAACAAGGCCGGCCTGCAGCCGGTCGGCAACAACCAGTTCACCGACACGCCCTCCTCCGGCGCGCCGCAGGATGGCGTCGCCAACCAGGAAGGCTACGGCAGCATCACCCAGGGCAGCCTCGAGCAGGCCAACGTCGACGTCGTCAGCGAGATGAGCGAGCTGATCGCCGCCCAGCGCGCCTATGAGATGAACGCCAAGGTCATCTCCGCCGCCGACCAGATGATGCAGTCCACGACCGCGCTGTTCCGCTGAGGCCTGAGGGGAGATCACGACGATGACCCGCACCCGTCCCTTCCTGCTTGCTGCCGCCCTGCTCGCCTCGACCGCGCTGTCGGCCTTCGCCGGCGAGGCCGACGACCAGATCAAGGCGCCCGTGCTGCGCGCGGCCGTCAACGTCACCGGCGAGATCGTGCGCGTCGGCGACCTGATCGAAAACGCCGGCGTCGCCGCCAACGTCGCCGTCTACCGCGCGCCCGATCTCGGCACCACCGGCGTGCTGCCGGCTGCACAGGTGGTCGCGGCGCTGCGCAGCCACCAGGTCATCGGCGTCGATGTCCGCGACATCAAGGAGGTCGCGGTGACGCGGCTCGCCCGCGCCATCGATGCCAAGGAGATCAGCGCCGCGGTGGCCCAGGCGCTCGACCACCGCAACGGGCTCGGCGACGCCGCAAGCCTCAACGTCAGCTTCGACCAGCCGGTGCAGGACCTCAAATTCGACGCGTCCACATCGGGCACGCTGGCGCCGACCAATGTCCGCTTCGATCCGCGCAGCGGCCGCTTCGACATCAGCTTCGAGCTCGGCCATGCCAACGGAACGAGCCCGACCAAGCTGCGCTACACGGGCACGGCGATCGAGACTGTCGAGGCGGTGGTGCTGACCCGCAACATGGATCGCAACGAGATGATCCGATCCGGCGACCTGCAGACCGAGCGGCGGCCGCGCGCCGACCTCGGCGGCGCCGAGCCCGCCTCGCGCGAGCTGGCGGTGGGCATGCAGATGCGCCGACCGGTCCGCGCCGGCCAGCCGCTGAAGGCCACCGATCTCGCCAAGCCGGACCTCGTGCAGCGCGACCAGGCCGTCACGCTGATCTATCAGACCGCCGGCATCTATCTCACCACGCGCGGCAAGGCGCTGGAATCCGGCACCGAGGGCGACGTCGTCAGCGTGCTCAACCTGCAGTCCAAGCGCACCGTGACCGGCCGTGTCTCGGGCCGCGGCCAGGTCTCCGTCGACATCGCCGTCGCCAAACCTCTGCAGACCTCCGAAGCCGAGATTCCGGCGCCGGTCTCCGTCGCCAGCCGCCTGCCCTCCTCCGCCACCCCGAAAGCCGAGTAAGTTTCATGTCCAAGTTCAAGTTCGATGGTCAGGGTGTTTCGGGTCTGCGGCGGGTCGCGCTGATCTCGGTGTCCTTCGCGGTGCTGTCGGTCGCGGGCGGCTGCTCCTCGATCGATCGGCTCAGCCAGATTGGCGAGCGGCCGAAGCTGACCGAGATCGACAATCCGACCACGCAGCCCGGCTACAAGCCGGTGCAGATGCCGATGCCGAAGCCGGAGGCGGTGTCCTATGCGCCGAACTCGCTGTGGCGCAATGGCTCGCGCGCCTTCTTCAAGGACCAGCGCGCCCACCAGGTCGGCGACCTCCTGACCGTTACCGTCAGCATCTCCGACAAGGCCAACTTCGCCAACGAGACCCAGCGCAGCCGCACCAACAAGGAAGATTCGGGGATCACCGACTTCATCGGCTCGCAGACGCTCGGCGCCCAGGCGCAGAAGGTGCTGCCCGGCCGCATCCTGACCGCCGACGGCACCTCGTCATCCGACGGCAAGGGCACCATTCAGCGCTCGGAATCCTTGACCACCAGCGTCGCTGCGGTCGTGACCCAGGTGCTGCCGAACGGCAATCTGGTCGTCGAGGGCAAGCAGGAGATCCGGGTCAACTACGAGATCCGAGAGCTGATCGTCGCCGGCATCGTGCGTCCGGAGGATATCCAGAGCGACAACACGATCGACTCCACCAAGATCGCCCAGGCCCGCATCTCCTATGGTGGCCGCGGCCAGATCACCGACGTCCAGCAGCCGCGCTACGGCCAGCAGGTCATGGACATCCTGCTGCCGTTCTAAGGCGAACACCACGACGCACCGGGCGGAGACCCGCCCGGTCGCTCAACCAGGCCGCCGGCGAGCAAGTCGGCAACCGACAACGAGGACGACGAAACGCGACAAGAATCCCTCCTGACCTCAGGAGGGTCGGACGAGGATTGGCCGAGCGCGAGATCACGCCCCGAGATCACGGGGCCCGCAGCCGCCGCCTCTCTCCGGAAACGAGCTCCCACATTGCCCAATGCGAACCTAGGCGCGGCGGGTGATGTATACGCGGCCTCCGGTAGCTCCCCTGCCGGAGGCCGTGTTCGTTTCGAGCCGATGTCGCTCGCAATTGAGTCATTCAATAGTTGAGTTGCTCGACCGTTCGAAACGCGATCATCAGCTCTGGCCCTGAACACTTCTGGCGTCGCGAAAGCAGCCGTTCACATTCACGGCCTTTCCCGAACCGAGCCGCCTGCTTTTCATGCACGCAATTTTTGTTCTCAAACGAATGGTGAAGACAATGGGCAGTTTTGTTCCGAACGGGAGTTACGTTCGCTCATGTTTCCAGATCACCGTGAAGCTGACCTGCCAGGCCTGGTCAGCCGGAGACGATTGGGTCCCGGCGAGCTTCGATCTGACAAACGCTGAAGACGTTCAGCTTCTCAATGAGAACGGGGTCCTCAAGCCGGCCCCCGAGAGCGCCCCTCCGACAGGCTTCATTCCAGCAGGAAGCTACAAGCTCACCTGCAAGGATATTCACGTGACGTTGGCCTGCCAGGCCGAAAAGATCGATGGCAGCTACATCGATGCCACCTTCGATCTGACCCACGTGCCGGCTGCGGATCTCTGGAACGACAACGGCATCCTCAAGAACGCGTACAAGACGCTGGCGATCTACGTTCCCGGCCCGTTCTATCAGTCGTCGGGAGGGATCGAGCCGCTCATGTCGTCGAACTTCAACACGGTGATCGCCTGGGCGTTTCACGTCGAAGCCGACGGCAGCATCTTCAACGAGGGAACGGTCGTCAAAGGCGGCAAGTATGTTGGCGACCTCAAATGGGCCGAACGCCTTCACGCGCTCAAGGGCCCGACATCTTCGGTCAGACGAATTCTGTTCTCGCTCTGGGGTGAGGGCACTTTCAGCAACATTCAGAACTTGATCTGGGCCGACGGCCCCGGCGAGCCACAGACAGGACCCGGCACCCCGCTCTACGAAAACTTCCGCGCTCTCAAGGCCGCAATGCCTGCAGTCGACGGCATCGATCTCGATAATGAGAGCCTCTACGACACGCCAACGACTGTCGCATTCAGCCGCATGCTGGGTGTGCTCGGCTACCAGGTCACTTTCTGCACCTACACCGATCCGAGTTTCTGGTGCGATAGCCTGCAGGAGGTTCACGAACGGGATCCTCAGATCGTCGCGGAATTCAACCTGCAGTGCTACTCTGGCGGGGGAGGCAACAACCCCCAGGATTGGGTCGATGCCATCGAACGGAAGATGGCGCCCGGCTTCCACGCGGAGAGCTTCGTCTTTCCCGGGGTCGGCATCAATTACGGCGCGGAGACACCTGAGAAGGCACGTGAGAAGTTTGCGTATTGGAGCAAGCGTCACCCGCTGGCCGGCGGTTTTCTCTGGAAGGCCGACGAGATCCCCAGTGCCTACACCCTGAGACAGTTCGCGGATGCGATGAGAAATGGACTGAACGCCTGAGATCGGTCCGGCCTTGCCCACGGATCCGACGTCCCACCGGTCATCGCGCCGGTCGGACGTCGCCCGCCGCGGGTCCAGGGGAGCACCCTGCCGTCCAAACTGGGAAATCACCGCTCGGGCCAGATCTGGGCCGAACCACCTTCAGACCGCGCGGATTGGCCTCCATCCGGCGTCTGGGATCGCACCGTATCGCACAACGTCAACAACGCTTGACGATGGCTCCTCCCCGGGCGGCGGACGACTCCTGCTCATGGCGCTGGTTCGATCGCAAGACCCGGATCAAATGATCAATCGCACCGGCCGGCAAGCTTGCCAACTGACCATCGGCGAGGCTTCACGTTTTCGAGGACGAGATCACACGATCCCCGTCTCGACGACGCCCAGCCCATCCAGCTCCATCCGCACCCGGTCACCCGGCTTGAGCCAGACCGTCTTGACCAGGCTGCCGGTCAGCACCAGCTGCCCGGCCTCGAGCCCGTCGCCGCGGGATGCGAGGTGGTTGGCGAGCCAGGCAAGGGCATGCAGCGGATGGCCGAGCACGTCGGCGCCGGTGCCCTCCCCGGCCAAGGCGCCGTTCACGAAGGCGCGGCCCTGCACCGCGGCAAGGTCCCCGGCGGCATCGCGCGGGACGGCAGGCCCCAGCACGCACCCTGCGGCAAAGAAATCGTCCGCCACCAGGGTCGGGGCGCCCATGGTCTCCCATTGCACGTAACGGTCGTCGACGATCTCGATTGCCGCGTGGCAGTCGCCGATCGCGTCGCCGACATGGGCGATGGTGAACGGCGCGTCCAGCGGCAGCAGGTCCTTCGCGAGCCGCACCGCGATCTCGCACTCGACGCCGACGCGAACGAAATCGGCCGCGCGCAGCGCGGCGCCCGAGGCGTGCACGCCGCCCGCAAACACGCCGCCCGCGCAAGGATGCGGAATGCCAATGTAATCCTGCATCACCTTGCTGGTGCAGCCGATCTTGTAGCCGACGAAATCGCCGGCATGCTCGGCGAGCAGCCAGTGAACCTCATGCTGGATCTCATAACCGGCCGCTTCATCCTTCGGCTGAAGATGAGCCGGCAGAGGCGCCAGTGGCGTCCTCTCGCGGCGGGCGCCCACGATCAGTTGCGCGGCGGCAAGGACCTCGTCTGCTCCCATGGTCGTTCAACTCCCGCTGCAAGCCGCTCGAAGCGGCCTCTCAAATATTATGGTTAACCGCCTGTTACTTCGTCGCTTCTGACGCTCTCCGCTGCGATGCCGCAGCGGCTCGCATCCCGTACGGAGCTGCCGTCGGGCCATTCCGACGGCGCTTCAAGCGCGCCTTACGCCCGCACCGGTTCCGCGTCCAGCAGGCTCCCGGCCGTCGCGACGATGATCTCATCATTCGGTCGTGGATTCCAGCCGAGCAGCTGCCATACCGTTTCGCGGGAAGCGGCACGGCGCTGTCCGAGCAGCGGTTCGACGTCACGCAACTGCGGGTCGGGGAGGCAAACCGGCCGGCGCGCGGCTACTTCGCTTCGCTGAGGGTTGCGTCGGCTCCCGGACTGCGCGTCTCGAGCCACGGCAGCTCGAACTGACAGATCAGGCCACCTTCGGAAAAGGTACGCTGCAGATGCCTCACGGTGCGGGTCAACAGGCGGCTGCCGAAGCCGACCACAGGAGGCTCGCGCGCCGGCGGACCGCCGCTTTCCTGCCAGCGGACGTGCAACGCGTCGGGCCCGAGCGACCAGGAGACCTCGACGCGACCGCCCGGTGTCGTCAGCGCGCCGTACTTGCTGGCATTGCAGGCCATCTCGTGGATGACGAGCGCGAGCTGGGTGGTCAACTCGACCGGGACCAGGATATCTGGACCGCCGAGCAAGAGTTGATCGGGCGCGCTGGCGAACGGCGCCACCTGGCTGGTGACCAGCGAAGCGAGATCGGCACCCTGCCAGTCGTTCTCCGAGAGGCTGGTGTGAACCGTGGCCAGCGCGTGCAGCCGTGATGTGAAGTCGCGAACCTTGACATCGTGCCGCGGCAGCAGCTGGTGGGCCAGCGACTGTACCACTGCGAGGCTGTTCTTCACGCGATGGGCGAGCTCATGGACCAGCAACTCGCGCTTGCGGTCCGCTTCCTTGGCGGCAGTCACGTCGATATTGACGCCGATCATCTGAGGGTCGCTGTCGCCCTCGCCGCGCAACAGGCGCGCCCGCGCCTCGATCCAGCGGACCGAGCCGTCCGGCAGCGGTACCCGCCATTCCGAATGGAGCTCGCCGGTGATCAGCGCCTGCTTGTTGTCCCGGTCGGCGCGGGCCTGATCCTCGGGATGCACCAGCGCCAGCCAGGCGTCATAGGTCCCTGGGAAGGTGCCGGGCTGCAACCCATAGAGCTCCTCGATCTCATCGGACCATTGGCTGGTGTTCGAGTTGCCGTCCCAGGAGAACGTCCCGAGCCGCCCGTATTTGGCCGCGAGCTTGAGCTGCTCTGCGGTGCGCGAGGAGTCGTCCCTGGCCTTGGCGAGCAGCCTGAAATTGTCCTGGATGATGCGCGCGCTCTCGGCCTGAGCCCGGGCGGCGGCGGCAAGTCGTGCATTCAGCGCCCGCACCTCCGGAGGATCGGACGGAGCGGCCGCGCCGGGCGTGGAGCTCTTGACTGCGATGCTGTCGAGTGGCCGGGCAATGCTGCGGCCGATGCCGGCCGCAAGCAGCAGCGCCAGCGCGCAGATCGTCGTGGCCGCGATCGTGGCGGTCTGGACCGTCGAGGAGATCGCCTGGGCGAACACGCCCTGCTTGATGCCGACGCCGACGGTCCAGTCGCTCAGCTGAGGATGCGCATTGGCGTTGATGACGCGATCGCCTTCGATCGAGGGAAACTCCGCAATGCCGGCGACCTTGGCGCTCGCCCGCCAGCCGGCCGACGCGGGCTGCCCCGTCGAGGTCGCGTTCTTCGGGATGCGCGAGATGTACCGGCCGCTGCCATCCATGATGCCGACCAGCCAGTCGGCCGGCAGTTGCTGCTGGGCGAGCAGCCGTGTGTAGTTGGCGGCGGGCATCGCGATCGACAAACAGCGGAACGGCATGCCGTCCTTGAAGACGGGGATATCGACCGTCGCCACCCATTCGCCGGAATTGGGGCCGGTGAAGATGTCGGAGACCTGCGGTCGCCCCAGCTTGAACGCAAGATCCTGCGAGCGCTGGCCCTGCGGGGTGCGCTCGCCGAGCGGCTTGCCGGGCGCTGCCAGGGTGTTGAGCAGCAGCCGGCCGCTGGGGTCGGAGACGATGATCCAGGCATCGCCGCTAACCAGCCCGACTCGGCGCGCCTCCGACTCGAACTGGCCGAGATCGTCTGCGGCGAGATCGGGTGACTTTGCCAGCACCTCCGCCAGCGCGATGTAGCGCCGAAGCTCGGCGTCGACAGCTCCGGAGATCGTCTGGGCTGCGTAAGACAGGCCCCGCCGGATCGAGGCATCCGCGGACTGCGCCATCGAGACGATGACATAGGCGATCAGCCCGACGCAGGGCAGGAACAGGATCCCTGCGAGCAGAAGCAGGCGTCCCTTGATGCTGAGAACGCCATACGAGCGCTGCAGCGTGACAAGCACACCACCGAGCGAGCCCGTCGGCATTGATTCCTGCGCGCGCATGATCCCCCACGGCGTGTTCCAAGACGGAACCCACTCCAATTCCGTGAGGGCCAAAAGGTTCCTGGCGTGTCCCGATAAACCGGTCCGCGCGAGGGAGATAACAACGCGAGAATGCAGTGACCTTCGCGCCGCGGGGAGGCGCGAACTCAGCCGTCGTTCGGGCCTGCGGCCGCACCCGGCAGGCGGCCGCAAGGCTGATCATGTCAGCATCGCGACCTACTCGTCGCGATACACCTTCTCGCGTTTCTCGTGGCGTTCCTGCGCCTCCACCGATAGCGTCGCGATCGGACGGGCCTCGAGCCGCTTCAGCGAAATCGGCTCACCGGTCTCCTCGCAATAGCCATAGGTGTTGTCTTCGATGCGCTGGAGCGCCGCGTCGATCTTGGAGATCAGCTTGCGCTGGCGGTCACGGGCGCGAAGCTCGATCGCCCGGTCGGTCTCCGACGACGCCCGGTCGGCGAGGTCGGGATGGTTCACGTTCTCCTCCTGCAGAGCCTGCAGGGTGAGCTTCGATTCGCGCAGGATCTCCTCCTTCCATGCCAGCAGCTTGGCGCGAAAGTACTCGCGCTGGCGTTCGTTCATGAAAGGCTCTTTTTCGGAAGGTTTGTAGTTCTTCAACTTTTCCAAGGTCAGCCCATCTGTACGTGCTGGCGCCGGTTTCGGCACCGGCGGACGGAATACGCCCGTTCGCGGCCGCGTTATATAGCGGCCTCTTGTGACAGACAATATTTCCATCGACACGGGCGCCCCGCCATCCGGCCGTTGTCCAGCCAAAATCGCGACCGGACGGCGGGGCGCCAAAGGACTGCCTCAATAACCGACCGTGAAACGGGCCCGGCGGTGCGCCGGACGCTCGATTTCGTCGGCCATTGCGACCGCGAAGTCCTCGAAGGTGATGAAGCTCTTACCGTCGGGATCGACCAGCAGCTGGTCCGTTCCGAGCCGGAACTTGCCCGTCCTGGCGCCGAAATCGATCATGGCCGAGGGCGACAGGAAGGTCCAGTCGAGCTCCTTCTCCTGGCGGAGCCGGTCCAGGAACGCGGCGCCCTTCTCCGCTTCGGCCTTGTAGGCGGCCGGAAAGCCCGGCGTCGTCACCAGCCGCACGCCCGGCGCGACCTCGAGCGAGCCGGCGCCGCCGACAACGAGGTAACGAGATACGCCGGAATCTTTCGCCGCCCCGATCAGCGCCTCGACGTCACTCGCCGAAAAATGGATCGAGCTGATCGCGACCTCGTGGCCAGCCCAGAGCTTCGCCAGCGCGGCGCGGTCGTTGGCATCACCCCGCACGGCGGTGACGTTGGCGTGCTTCTCGATCTTGTCCGGATGCCGGGCAATGCCGGTGACCTGATGGCCGCGATTGGCCAGCTCGGCGGTAATGCGCGACCCGGCACGGCCGGACGCGCCGGCAACGGCGATCTTCATGCTGCAACTCCATCGTTTGCGATCATTGGCTCGGATCGGGCCTCTGGACGAGACCCGCTTGGTATCCGATAGTGACTAGATAGCGGAACGAATGCTGGTGTTAAGAGCGCACTTTGAGATCACCAGGTCACGCCGGAGTAACCGATGCGAGCCCCGAACGTCTATTCGGCCGAGTGTCCAACGCGAAAAATCCTCGATCGTGTCGGCGACAAATGGGCCGTGCTGATCCTGATCCTGCTGCGCAACGAGCCCTTGCGCTTCAATCAGTTGCGCCGCGCCATTGAAGGCATCTCGCAGAAGATGCTCTCGCAGGTGTTGAAGAGCCTGGAGCGCGACGGTCTGGTGCGGCGGCGCGCGATCGCCACCGTGCCGGTCACGGTCGAATATTCGATCACGCCACTGGGGCTGACGCTCGCCGCGGCGGTCGATCCGCTCCGTGACTGGGCGGAGCGGCATCTGAAGGACGTCACCGCCGCGCAGCGGCGCTATGATGCGCAGGCGCCCTCGAAGGCCGCCTGAGCGCCCGATCCGGCTCAGCCCTGCCCCGCCTTGGCGAGCTCGACCTCGACCCGCAGCTCGATCTCGGACAGGATCGCATCCAGTCCCGGCTCGCCGGACGTCTGCTTCAGGTCGGCCGCCGCATCGCGCAGCCGCAGCGCCATCGCGGTGTCGAGCTTGCCGGACAGCAGCGAGAGCTTGAGATCGTCGAGCACGTCCAACGCGCGCTTGCCGCGCTGGACCGAGCGCTTGCGGCGTTCGGCCGGATCCTCCTCGATGCCCTGCAGCGCCAGCAGCGCGTCGATGTTGGCGGTCTGCTTCGGCGCCAGCGTCGCGCGCGTCTCCTGCGTGGTGCCGACGTCGGGGAGCTTGAAGCCGCCGGACGAGGTCTTTCGCGTGGAGCTGGTCGACGTGGTGAGCGTCGTGCCGTTCGGTCCATAGATGCGCATCGGTGGCTCCCCGCAAGCTCTGCGTGTCGGAGCGGAGATTGGCCGCGTCGTGGTTAACGGTGCGTAAATGGCCCGGCAAATTCTGCCGGGGCGGCAGCTTCGTTCCTCCGGAGTAACCCTGGTTCGCAACAAAGCCTGCGATCGATTTCACACTCTTTCAATGAGTTAGCCGGGAGCATCACCCTGGCACGGCCCTCGCATAGTTAATGCCGATCATGCGGTCATGGGAGTGGCCAAGTGATCACTTGCAGAGTTCGAGGGGAGCATAGGATGCGACGCGTCCGACTTACGCGCCTGTTTCAGGCCGCTTGCGCCGCCATGCTGGCGCTGGCCTCTATTGTCATGCCCGCGCATGCGACGTCGCGGATCAAGGATCTCGCCAATATCGAAGGCGTACGCCAGAACCAACTGATCGGCTACGGCCTCGTGGTCGGCCTGAACGGCACCGGCGACACGCTCAACAACATCCCGTTCACCAAGCAGTCGCTGCAGGCGATGCTCGAGCGCATGGGCGTCAACATCCGCGGCGCCACCATCCGCACCGGCAACGTCGCCGCCGTCATGGTCACCGGCAATCTGCCGCCCTTCGCGACGCAAGGCACGCGCATGGACGTCACGGTGTCCGCGCTCGGTGATGCCAAGAACCTCCAGGGCGGCACCCTGCTCGTCACCCCCCTGCTCGGCGCCGACGGCAACGTCTATGCGGTGGCGCAGGGCTCGCTCGCGATCTCTGGCTTCCAGGCCGAAGGCGAGGCCGCCAAGATCGTGCGCGGCGTGCCGACGGTCGGCCGCATCGCCAACGGCGCCATCATCGAGCGCGAGATCGAGTTCGCGCTGAACCGGCTGCCGAACGTGCGGCTGGCCTTGCGCAACGCCGACTTCACCACCGCCAAGCGCATCGCGGCGGCCATCAACGATTTCCTCGGCGTCAAGACCGCCGAGCCGATCGATCCGTCGACAGTGCAGTTGAGCGTCCCATCGGAGTTCAAGGGCAATGTCGTCGCCTTCCTGACCGAGATCGAGCAGCTCCAGGTCGATCCGGATCTGGCCGCGAAGATCGTCATCGACGAACGCTCGGGCATCATCGTCATGGGCCGCGATGTCCGCGTCGCCACCGTGGCCGTCGCACAGGGCAACCTCACGGTCACGATCTCGGAGAGCCCGCAGGTCAGCCAGCCCAACCCGCTGTCGCGGGGGCGGACCGTGGTCACGCCGCGAACCAGCGTCGGCGTCACCGAGGACGGCAAGAAGTTCGCGATCGTCCGGGACGGCGTGTCGCTGCAGCAGCTGGTCGACGGCCTCAACGGCCTCGGCATCGGCCCGCGCGACCTGATCAGCATCCTGCAGGCGATCAAGGCCGCCGGCGCCATCGAAGCCGACATCGAGGTGATGTAATGGCCACGTCCTTCGTCGACTCCTACGCCGGCCGGGTTCCGCTCAGCACGCCCCACGCGACGGCCGCAGCCGCGCCGCGCACCGATCTGGATCTCGCGGAGGCCCTCACCAAGGTGTCTCCCAAGGCCCAGGCCAAGGCCAAGGCGACCGCGACCGATTTCGAGGCCATGTTCCTGAACTCGATGTTCTCGCAGATGACCAATGGTGTGAAGGGCGATGGTCCGTTCGGCAACACGCCCGGCACCGGCGTCTGGCGCTCGATGCTGACCGAGGAATATTCGAAGAACTTCGCCAAGGCCGGCGGCGTCGGCATTTCCACCGACGTCTTCCGTACTCTGATCCTGCAGCAGGCCAAGAGTAGCACTGCCAGCAGCAGTGCCGGCAACGGCAAAGCGTAACCGTAAGCGTAGACATCGCGGGGGCCCGCACCGCCCCACGCCGACAGGAGTAAAGAGATGACCGCACAGGGCCAGGCGAGAAAAACGACCTACACGGCTGCCGCCAGCGCGGCGGAGGCGCGCGCGCTTGCTGACGAGATGGTCAGCGTCATGAGCGAGCTGATTGCAGTCATCGAGCAGGAGACCGAGCTGGTCCGCGCCGGCAAGCTGCGCGAGGGCATGGCGTTCGGACCGAGGAAGACCGAGCTCTCGCGCCACTACGTCACGACGGTGGGCCGCCTCAAGGCCAGCCAGGCGTTCATGAAGCAGACTGCGCCGGAGCTGCTCGCCAGCCTGCACCGCCACCACGACACGTTCCGGGCGATGCTGCAGGTCAACCTGACGGTCCTGGCGACGGCGCATGCGGTCTCGGAGAAGATCGTACGGGGGGTCAATGCCGAGGTTCAGCGCAGGAACATCCCGAGCACCTATACGGCGGGTGGCCACCGCGCCGCCCCGGGCAGCCGCCATCTGACCCCGCTCGCCGTCAGCCGGACGCTCTGAGCCACCAGCCTGGCACAGGAATCGGTTCTCCAGAGCCGCGCCGCCCGAAAGGGTCGCGCGGCTCTCGCCGTTTAACGTTCGAACAAGCTTAAAAGGCCCCGGCCAATCACAACGCGCCGTTCATCCTATTTCCTAACATAACGTTGATTGGTGATCGGCATAGTTGCAAGCGGGATGGGTTGGGAATTGACTCGATGGCCATGAGGAGGCTGCCATGAGTTCCGATTTCAGCGTGAGACCGGTCGGCGCGCCAGCGTCTGTTCCGATCATTCAACCGTCGAGCCAGGCGGTGGTGAACGCTGTGCCGACGGACCTTCCTCCGAGCCAGACCGTGACCGCGGCCGAGGCCGGCGCCCCCGTGCGCAACGACGTCCAGCTCAGGGCCGCGAACGACTTGTCGGTTTCGCACCAGGCCTATTACGACCGAGCGGCCGCAGCGCTCGTGTTTCAGGTGGTGAACCGCAGGACCGACCAGGTCGTGGCGCAATATCCGGATGAAGCCGTGCTGCGCCGCCGCGCCTACTTCAACACGCTCGACCTGCAGAAGGATCTGCAGAAGGAAGACGTGCCGCGCGTGGTGCCCACCGATCGCACGGCCTGATCGCATCGCCGACGATCGACGTCCAGCCGTCCCGGCCGGTCGCCGCGGCGGTTATCAGCGTTGGAAAGATCAGTTGCTCTGCGTGGCGTTGGCGGTGTCGAGGCCGTCTCGCCCGATGCGCCCTGCTCCAGCTGCGCTGATGGAGCGCCGGATCGACGGCTTCATACGTCCCGTCGCTCCAACGTTCGATGTTTAGGACATGGACGAGATGCTGGTGACGTCAGCCAAGGCGCTTCCTTCCGGTGTCCGGTCCGGAAGGTCAGCTGCGTCCGGATAGCCCCGCCGCAATGTGGCAGTTGATGTCGATCAGCGACTTCAGCTTCGCCGGATCCGGATCCATCTGCATCTCGATCGTCTGCTTCATGACGAACACGCCGATATTGGCGATGTTCTGTCGGATATCGAGCGAGTTCGGATTGTCGTCCATCTCCATCGCGCTCATGAAGATCGTCCAGAGGCGACGGTTGAAGAGCAGCGCCTTGTACATGTTGCGATCGGGGCCGCTCCAATTGGCCTGCACTTCCTGCAACTGCCGCGCAGCCTTCAACAATGCTTGAGCTTCGATCTCCCGTGGTGATGCCGTCGTTTGCGACGTGCGTGCATAGGCTTGAGCGGCATATGACATCAAGTACTCCGGACTGACGCGGGGACACCAACAAACTGCTCAGGTTTTGTACGTTGCGTGCCTTTAAAATATGGTTAGCAGCTGTTAGCGGATTTCGCTTCTCGATATCACCAGACGTCGAAAACAACCGCACCTGCGAGGCGTCTTAATTTGGTGCGAACGCAATTGCTCAAATCGCTTGAAAAAATTCGTGAGTCGTTCGCCGCCGGCGCGCACACCGTGCGCCGCATACCGAAGCTTCGCAGGGGAGCAGACGAACCGCGCGTGAGCGCGGCGGCCGAGGCGCAAAAAAAGAAGCGGCGGGCCATGCCCGCCGCTTCGCTGGATGGAGATGTCGGTGCGGTCGCGCTCAGCGGAGCAGCTGCAGAACGCTCGCCTGCGACTGATTGGCCAGCGCCAATGCGGAGACAGCGATCGACTGCCGTGTCGACAGCGCCTGGCTGTTGGCCGCCTCCTCGTTGGTGTCGGCCAGCGTCAGGTTCGACGAACCGGTCTGCAGCACGTTGATCAGGTTCTTGTTGAAGTCCTGACGGATCTGCACGATCGACAGGTTCGAACCGAGAGACGACGCTTCGGAGCGAATGGCCGTCGATGCGCTGTTCAACGTCGACAACACCTTGTTGGCCGAGTTGCTGTCGAGGAAGTCGGTTCCGACCACCAGCGCCGACAGGCCGAGGCCGGTGCTGTTGAACGTCACGCCCGTGATGTTCAGGGTCGACCTGCCGGTCTCGTTGAAAGTCAGCTTCAACGTGTCGCCGTTCAGCAGGTTGATGCCGTTGAACGATGCGTCCTGTGCGGTGGTGTCGATCTGCGCCAGCACGTTGTTGTATTGAGCAATCAGTCCGGCGCGCGTCGTCTGCGAGTTCGTGTCCGCCACCGGGGTCGATGCGGTCACACCGTTGAAGGCCTGGCTTGCCGCGGTCGAGGAGCCTGCGACCGCGCCGATGGTCGACGAGGCCGCTTCGTTCGTGGTGAGGATCGTGAGCTGACCGGTCGTGCTCAGGCTGGCCTGCAGATTGTTCGCGGCAAGAGCGGTGTTGAGCTGGGCCAGAGTCGATATCTGAGAGGCGCCTGTGCCGAATGTGATGTTCGTTGCGACACCGCCCCCTGTCGAGGCGATGGTCAGCGTCTGCCCTGACAACGCCGGCGGATTTCGGGCCGTCGTGCCTGCTGTCAGCCCGAGCTTGGCCAAGGCGGTGCCCGATATCGTCAGGTCTTGCGCGGTGCCTGTGGCGATGGAAATCTGGCCGCCGCTCACCGAGGATGGCGTCGCGGTTGCGCCGGTCACCGAATCGATCGCGGCGAGAAGGTTGCTGACGGTGTCGCCCACGCCGATATTGGTGCCTGCCGAGACGGACCCGGCCACGAAGGTGAACACCACGCCGTTGACGACCAGCGTGTCGCCGGTGGTGACGCTGCTCGCCAGATCGTTCGAGGTGGAGCTCGCCGTACCCGACAGCCTGGTGGATCCGGTGATCGCCACGGCCGAGCTGAGATTGTCGTTGTTGACCACGCTGCCGGCCACGAAATTGTTCGAGGAGCTGCCGAGCAGGTTGTTTGCGGTCGCCCCCGGGATGACTGCGGAGGTCACACTCGACTTGGTGGTATAGCCGGTGGGCGCCTGAAGAACCTGGCTCGCGATCGACTTCGCGCTATCGACCAGCTTCTGGAGCGAGGTCAGACCGGTATTCGCTGCCTGCAGAACCTGGACGCCGTTGCCGATGCTGTCGAGCAGGTTCGCAATGTCGCTCGCACGGTTGTTGAGCGATTGCGCAGTGAAGAATTCGGTGGGGTTATCGAGCGCCGTGTTGACCTTGTTGCCGGTGGCCAGGTTGTTTTGAGTCGTGGCCAGCAGCGATGCGGTATTTTGCAGCGCCAGCAGGTTTTGGCGAACCGAAGCCGAGAGAACGATACCGGACATGTGTGTGAAACCTTCCTAGTTATTCACCAGGAGGTTCTAGTCCACCCACTTTTAAAACATGGTTAATGGCGCTTTAAATTTCTTGCTTAACGTCTGGTTACGCTCCGTCCCGGGTCCCTGCCCCGCGTTCGGAGCCAGTATTGATACGGACGGCAGCACCGAACCAGGCGCAAAAAAAGCGGCGGGGTTTCCCCCGCCGCCTTCGATCTCGAGATGACGATGCCTGCGGATCAGCGCAGCAGCTGCAGCACGCTGGCCTGCGACTGGTTGGCGAGCGACAGCGCGGACACCGCGATCGACTGGCGGGGCGACAGCGCCTGGCTGTTGGCCGCTTCCTCGTTGGTGTCGGCCAAGGTCAGGTTCGACGAGCCGGTCTGCAGCACGTTGATCAGGTTCTTGTTGAAGTCCTGACGGATCTGCACGACCGACAGGTTCGAACCCAACGTGGAGGCTTCGGACCGCAGCGTGGAGCTCGCCGAGTTCAGCAAGGTGATCACCTTGTTCGCCGAGTTGTTGTCGAGGAAGTCGGTGCCCGAGGTCAGGTTCGACAGGCCGAGACCACCGGTGTTGAAGGTCACGCCGGTGATCGACAGCGTCGACTTGCCGTTCTCGTTGAACGTCAGCTTCAGCGTGTCGCCGTTCAGCAGGTTGACGCCGTTGAAGGAGGCATCCGCCGCGGTCGTGTTGATCTGCGCCAGCACGTTGTTGTACTGCGAGACCAGGCTCGAGCGCTGCGTCTGGGCGGTCGTATCCGCCACCGGAGCCGCCGCGGTCAGACCGTTGAAGGCCTGGCTCGATGCTGCCGACGTGCCGCCGATCGTGCCGATCGTGGCCGAAGCCGCGTCGTTCGTCGTGGTGAGCGTGATCTTGCCGGTCGTATCGATCGAAGCCTGCAGGTTGTTGGCTGCAAGCGCCGTATTCAGATCGTTCAGCGATTTCACCTGCCCTGTCCCCAGGCCGAACGTAATGCTGGTCGCCGTGCCTCCTCCTGTGGCGCCGACCGTCAACGTCTGTCCTGACAGGCCGTCGCCGACGGCAGTCAGCCCGAGCTTGGCCAGGGTGCCGCTGCTGCCCGAGAGCGTCAATCCCGCCGCCGGCGGCGTCAGGGTGATCGCACCTGCGGTGATCGACGCAGTGACGCCGGTCTGGGTCTGGATCGCCGACAGCAGGTTGGTGACGCTGTCGCCGATGCCGATGCTGGTGCCCGTCGAGGACGTCCCGGTCACGAAGGTGAAGGTGGTGCCGTTGACGACCAGCGTCTCACCCGAGGTGATGCCGGTGGCGAGGTTGTTCGACGCGGTACCCGCCGTGCCCGACACCTTGGTCGAGCCGGTGATCGCCACTGCGCTCGAGGTGTTGTCGTTGTTCGCGACCGAGCCGGTCACAGCCGTCGAGCTGGAGCCGAGCAGGTCGGTGGCGGTCGCGCCGGTCAGAGCCGTCGAGGTCACGCTGGACTTGGTGGAGTAGCCCACGGAGCTCTGCAGCACCTGGTTGGCGATCGACTTGGCGCTGTCGACGAGCTTCTGCAGCGAGGTGATGCCGGTGTTGGCGGCCTGCAGCACCTGCACGCCATTGCCGATGCCGTCGAGCAGATTGGAGATGTCGGAAGCGCGGTTGTCGAGACCCTGGGCGGTGAAGAAGTTGGTCGGATTGTCGAGAGCCGAGTTGACCTTCTTGCCCGTGGAGAGATTGTTCTGGGTGGTGGCGAGGAGCTGAGCTGTCGACTGAAGCGAGAGCAGATTCTGACGCACCGACGCCGAGAGAACAATACCTGACATTTTCATACCCTTCTGGTGTGAAACAAACGACCGATCCTTCAGGATCGGTTGTGCCCGGATCGACTTCGCAACCGGGCGACGTGCGTTAAGGTAAATGGGACTGGCTAACAAAGGGTGAAGCCACCCGCCACAGGGGGCAGCCTCGGACCGCGCCCGGGCGCTCGAGCTTCGCGGAGCACGCCGGCGATCACATTGAAAACACCGAACATTTACCAAGCGCGCCGGTCATTTACCGATCATTAACCATGTTCGGAAAGGATCGCTGCGCGCCGAGCGATCGAGCGCGCAGACTGTTCGCGCGATTTAGACTGGCAGCACATGAGTGCCGGCCTCGCCGAAGCAGATTCGGCACCGCGCCGATCGCGGCAACGGAGGACGAGAATGGCCCTGAAAGTCGAACTGAAGCCGCATGAGCGCATCATCATCGGCTCGTGCGTGATCACCAACACCGACCAGCGGGCACGGCTGCTGATCGACGGCGACAACATCCCGATCCTGCGCGAAAAGGACATCCTCACGCCGGAGACTGCCGACACACCGGCCAAGCTCGTCTATCTCGCCGTCCAGCTGATGTACATCTCGCCCGGCGCGGATGCCGATCACGGCACCTACTTCAACCTGCTGCGCGACATCATCACGACGGTGCCGAGCGCCTGGCCCATCATCGAGGCCATCAACGGCCACATCCTCAACGGCGATCTCTATCAGGCGCTGAAGGAAGCCAAGAAGCTGGTCGCCTTCGAGAAGAAGCTGCTCGAGCAGGCCGAGGCTGAACAGGCCGAGCAGGCCGGCAAGGCGGTCAGCTCCGCCGCCTGACCTCGGCGATAGCGCTCATACGAAGAGCCCGGTTCCGCGCCTGCGGAGCCGGGCTCTTCGTATGGACGCAAGACACGCAACGGCACGCCTGCTCCACAGACACGAAAACGGCGGGGTTTCCCCCGCCGCCTTCGATCTCGATATGACGATGCCTGCGGATCAGCGCAGCAGCTGCAGCACGCTGGCCTGCGACTGGTTGGCGAGCGACAGCGCGGACACCGCGATCGACTGGCGGGTCGACAGCGCCTGGCTGTTGGCCGCTTCCTCGTTGGTGGCGGCCAAGGTCAGGTTCGACGAGCCGGTCTGCAGCACGTTGATCAGGTTCTTGTTGAAGTCCTGACGGACCTGCACGACCGACAGGTTCGAACCCAGCGTGGAGGCCTCGTTGCGCAGCGTGGAGCTCGCCGTCGTCAGCACGCCGATCACCTTGTTCGCCGAGTTGTTGTCGAGGAAGTCGGTGCCCGAGGTCAGGGTGGTGAGCCCAAGACCCGCCGAGTTGAAGGTCACGCCGGTGATCGACAGCGTCGACTTGCCGTTCTCGTTGAACGTCAGCTTCAGCGTGTCGCCGTTCAGCAGGTTGACGCCGTTGAACGATGCGTCGCTCGCCGTCAGGTTGATCTGCGTCAGCACGTTGTTGTACTGCGAGACCAGGTTCGCCCGTTGCGTCTGGGCGGTCGTATCCGCCACCGGAGCCGCCGCGGTCAGACCGTTGAAGGCCTGGCTCGATGCTGCCGACGTGCCGCCGATCGTGCCGATCGTGGCCGAGGCCGCGTCGTTCGTCGTGGTGAGGGTGATCTTGCCGGTCGACGAGTCGATCGAGGCTTGCAGGTTGTTGGCTGCGAGCTTCTCGTTGAGATCGTTCAGCGACTTGACCTGTCCTGTTCCCAGGCCGAACGTGATGCTGGTCGCCGTGCCTCCTCCTGTGGCGCCGACCGTCAACGTCTGTCCTGACAGGCCGTCGCCGACGGCAGTCAGCCCGAGCTTGGCCAGGGTGCCGCTGCTGCCCGAGAGCGTCAATCCCGCCGCCGGCGGCGTCAGGGTGATCGCACCTGCGGTGATCGACGCAGTGACGCCGGTCTGGGTCTGGATCGCCGACAGCAGGTTGGTGACGCTGTCGCCGATGCCGATGCTGGTGCCCGTCGAGGACGTGCCGGTGACGAAGGTGAAGGTGGTGCCGTTGACGACCAGCGTCTCACCCGAGGTGATGCCGGTGGCGAGGTTGTTCGACGCAGTGCCCGCCGTGCCCGACAGCTTGGTCGAGCCGGTGATCGCCACCGCGCTCGAGGTGTTGTCGTTGTTGACGGCCGAGCCGGTCACAGCCGTCGAGCTGGAGCCGAGCAGGTCGGTGGCGGTCGCGCCGGTCAGAGCCGTCGAGGTCACGCTCGACTTGGTGGAGTAACCCACCGCGCTCTGCAGAACCTGGTTGGCGATCGACTTGGCGCTGTCGACGAGCTTCTGCAGGGAGGTGATGCCGGTGTTGGCGGCCTGCAGCACCTGCACGCCATTGCCGATGCCGTCGAGCAGATTGTTGATGTCGGAAGCGCGGTTGTCGAGACCCTGGGCGGTGAAGAAGTTGGTCGGATTGTCGAGCGCCGAGTTGACCTTCTTGCCCGTGGAGAGGTTGTTCTGCGTGGTGGCGAGGAGTTGAGCTGTCGATTGCAGCGAAAGCAGATTTTGGCGCACCGACGCCGAGAGGACGATACCTGACATTTTCATACCCTTCTGGTGTGAAATCGACGCCGATCCCTTCGAGATCGGCGTGACGTCCAGCTCGACTTGGCGACCCGGACGACGGGCGTCACGGTGAATGGCGGTGGCTAACAAACACTGAAGCGGTTGTGGGGCGGCCTCGCTTCAATCAACAGAACAGGCGCATCGACGCGTCTGATCGTCGCAGCGACCCGTAAAACCGTCCCTTGAAAAGCCTCGCAGATTCACCAAAAGCGGGTGTCGTTCACTACGCGTCAACCACCTTTGGAAACGGTTCGACACGCGCAGGCGCCATCCCTCCGGTGGTACTCGTCGACCAGCGGAGCGAAGCTGACAGGCCGTTTGCGATCAGAGCGCCAGCGGCGGCGCTTCGATCTCGATCAACGGCGTCAGGCCGGCCGCCCGTTGACGGCCGAACGTGAGGACCGCTGTAATCAGCTGCTCGATGTCGCACACATCGGTGCGATGATTGACGATCGCGGCGCGAATCGCCAGCCGGCCGTCGAGCACCGTGGTCGAGGGTGCCGCGAGGCCAGATTCGTGGATGTCTGCCACGATCTCGCGATTGAGCGCATCGGCATCCTCACAGCGATAGCGAAAGCAGACGATGTTGAGATTGACCGGCGCCAGCAGCTCGAGCTCGGGCTCGGCGCGCACCCGCGCCTCCAGATGGCGCGCAAGCGCGCAGCTTCGCGCGATCACGGCGCCGAGCGCGTCGGTGCCGAACGTGCGCAGCGTGAACCAGGTCTTCAGCGCCCTGAAGCCGCGCGACAGATCTGGACCGAGATCGCACGGCCATTGCGCGCCGGCTGCAAGGCCCCGCGTCTCACGGCGCAGATAGGCGGCCGGCGCGGCGAAGGCGTCGCGATGCTTGGCGCCGTCGCGCACCAGCAGGAAGCCCGCGTCGTAGGGCACCTGCCCCCATTTGTGGAAGTCGAGCGCGATCGAATCCGCCCGCTCGATGCCCGCAAGCATTGGTGCGAGCTCCGGCGACAGCATGGCAAGCGCACCGAACGCGCCATCGACGTGAAACCACAGGCCCTCGCTGCGGCACAGCTCGGCCACCTCCGTGAGATCGTCGATCGCCCCGATATCGACGGTTCCTGCGGAAGCGACGACGAGGAAGGGTTTCAGACCCGCGGCGCGGTCGGCCGCGATGGCTGCCCGCAGCGCGGCGACGTCGATGCGATGCGCCGCGTCGACGTCGATGCCGAGCAGCGCATCGCTGCCGAAGCCGCAGATGTCCATCGCCTTGGCGATGCAGCCATGCGCGGCTTTCGAGGTGTAGGTGCGCAGGCGCCGGCCGGTCTCACCCAGGCCTGCCGTGCGAACCGATGCGCCGAGCGCAGTGCGGCGAGCCACCAGCACCGCCATGAGATTGGCCATCGAGGTGCCGGTGACGAAGATGCCGCTGGCGCCTTGCGGAAAGCCGAACAGCTGCCGCGTCCAGTCGACCACCTGCCGCTCGATCTCGATCGGCGCATGATCGCGGCCGCCGAGATTGGCATTCAGTCCGGCGGCGAGCATTTCGGCGAGCATGCCGACCACCGTGCCGCCGCCATGCACCCAGCCCATGAAGCCGGGATGCACGTTGCCGGTGGCGTGGGGAACGACGAGCTCGCTGAAGTCGCGATACACCTCGGCGAGATCGGTCGGCGCGTGCGGCAGCCGGCTGCGAAAGCGCTCGCGGGTCGGCTGTGACATCGGCTGCCACACCGGACGGTCGCGGATCCCGGCGACGTAGTCGAACATGTCATCGAGCATGCGATGACCTTGCGCGCGCAGCTCACCCCAGTCCTGCGGATCGAGCGTCTCGGCCGGCCGCAACGAGACGTCGCTGCGCAGCTCCGCGGTCACGCCGCCTGCTCCGCCGCCGCTGCCGCGCGCTTGGCGATCATGTCCGCGAAGGCCGCGAAGATCTTCCGCATCTGCGGCGGCTTGTAGGGGAAGACGTCAGGCGAATCCATGTTGTGCACGACCGCCGTGTTGTCGGCCTCGAACACCAGCAATGAGCCGTCCTTGGTCTCGGCGCAGTCGATGATGAAATAATCCAGACCGATGCGCTCGGCGATCGCCGCGAGCACGCTGTGATGACGCCGGCCGAAACCGATGTCGAAAGTCTGCATGAACGTCGCCTCTTCCAGGCGCTTGCCCTCGCTGGCCGCCATGCCGGCATTGAGGTACCAGATGTCCCAGCGCCGCGCGATCGCCATGTGGCAGGCGTAGGCCACGCCGTCGACGAACACGATGCGGTACTTGCGGAACTGGCCGTCCTCGCTCGCATAGTCGACGAAGCGCGCGAGAAAGAACTCCTGCTCGTCGCGCTCGTCGAGATAGAGCGACAGCTCGATCGGCTCCTCGATCTTCTCCAGGCCGACACCGGCATGCGAGCCGCGCGGCCGGATAATCAGCGGAAAGCTCAGCGCGCCATCGACGTCGCCGATCCATTCGCACTCGTCCGCCACCGCGACCAGGCGCTCGCGGTCGACCGGCACCGTCGGCGGGATCGTCAGCCCCTCGATGCCGGCGAGCAGCGCATGCAGCTTGTCGCGGTCGAGATGCCAGATCCGCTGCGGCGGGTTGAGCAGCGGCCGCGGCCAGCGCGCCGCGACGGCGTCGATCTCATGCAGCGCGTGCTGACAATCCTCGGAATCGGAGGCGATGACGATGGCAACGTCATGCGCCGGCAGCGGCGCAGGCAGCTCTGCGCCCGGCACGACGTAGAGCAGGACCAGCTCGATGTCGGCGTCCTCGAGCAGGAACTCGATCGGCGTATTGCTGCCCATGTCGGTTGCCGCCGCGAGCGCGAGCACGCGCAGCCGCGGCGCCGGGTGATTGCCGGCCACGCGATAGAGCTGCTGCGACTGCAGCACGTCGTGCTGGATCGCGAGCCCGGACGATTTCTCGCCCAGCAGCTGTGCGATCAGCGCGAGATCGAGCCCTTCGCCCGGCGTGGCGCTGCCGTCGAGCAGCTTGCCGAGCAGCGCAGCCCATGTCGGCTTGAGATCCTGGCCGTCGAAGGCGGCCTTGGCGATCTTCGCCATGCCGGTGCGCTCGGCACATCCCGTGCGGCCGGCTTCGGCCAAAGCGAGCAGATCAGTTGGCATGGTGGATGTCCCTGAGATCGCGGCTGCCCAGATCCGATACGAGCAGCTCCGTTTTGGCGACCACGTCGGCGATGCGGTCGATTTCGGCTTCGAGATTGACGCGCGCGGTGGTGACGTCGTCGCACCATGTCTCCGTCAGCTGGCGCGCGCCGATGCACAGGCGCAGCGCGGCCGCCGGCGCCTCGCCGGGCCGCTCGATACGGACGGGCTGACCAATCAGGCACTGACGCGCGGCAACGGCCGCCGTCCGACCGCTGAAGCGGCTGCCGAAATCGTATTGGAGGGCATGATAGACCGCGTGCGTCTCGCCGAGATCGAGCGGCCGCCCCTCGCGTTGAAGCGCGAACGGGAAGATCGTCGGACGGCCGAACTCGTCATTGTCCTCGTCGGCGCTCGCATAGGGAGCGAACGGGCGCAGCACCGGCGACAGCAGCAGCAGGCTTTCGATCGCCTCTCCGAGTTGCCGGATCGCCATCCGGCGGAATGCCGCAGGCACCGCCTGATAGGCCGCGATCTCCTCGAGCGCGGCTTCCCAGCGCAGCCATTGTCCGATGTTGGCGCGCGGCGCCGAGCGAGCCCGCAGATCGGTCCAGGCCAGCGGCCAATCGCTGCGATTGACGTAGTCGAACAATCCGGGCGCGACCGCGTGACCCTCGCCCAGAGCCGACGCCACGCGGCGCGGGACGAGCAGCGCGCCGCTGAAGGCCGGCCCGCCATAGAACTTGGAGCCCGACATCAGCACGAGATGGCCGCGGTCGAGATGCCAGCGCAGCCGGCCCGGGCCGAGCCGCATCTGGCAGGCGTCGACGACGATCTGGACCCGGCCCGGCCAGCGCCTGATCACCTCGTCCAGGCAAGCGAGTCCCGGCGCGCGCCAGCCGAGCTTGGAGGAGTCCATCACCTGCAGCAGGACGTTGCGGCCGCCGCGGACGATCGCCTCGACCGTGTCGAGCACGGCCGGAGCGATATCGCCGCGCGGCCGCATCGACGCGCCGTCGAGCAGCGGCAGGAACACCGCCTCGCTCGCGAGGCCGTGGATCGGCGCATCTCTGGTCACCGCAAGGCCGTTCGCCGTCCGCGTGCTGAAATGACATCCGCGAGCGCTCGCCGCCGTGCCGCTGCCGGTCTGATCGCTCGCGACGACGACATTGGTGACGTGCTCACCGAGCAGCGCGCGCACCAGCGCCAGCGCATGGAGCTGCGCGTCGGTGCCCGATGGCGAGAACACGATGTCGACATCGTCGGCAAGACGCAGATGACCGCGCAATTCGCAGCGCATCTCCTCGGTGCGGCGGTCGAGCGCCTCGTCGACGCCGAGCGAGATCGCCGCATGCATCAATCGTTCGCGTGCCAGCTCGACGCGCGCATAAGCACGCTCCGAGATCGGCGAGGCCGTGCTCGAGGCGAAGCACACCAGATCCGGCACGGGCGCTGGCGAGCAGCCGTAGGCGTTGCGGCCCCAGGGCCGATCGAGCGCCAGACGGGTGTCGCCGCCGTCGATCAGGAGATCGCCGAGCAAGGCGAAGAGATCGCGCAGCCCGGTCGCAGCGCGCTGCCCGCGCTGCTCGCTGCGGGACGAAGGAAGAAGCTCCGACCGGGTTGCCGCCGGGGTCATGGTGCGGATCGTCAGGCTGCGTCTGCCGCAGCAGCGGTGGGAACCGCCACCGCCGACGCAAACTGCGAGGCGACATTGCCGTGGAACACCGACGGACCGACATGATCCAGCCGACTATCGAGATCGGCCCAGATCTCGCCACCGAGATCGGTCCAACGCCTGCAGAAGGCGAAATCCTCGCTGAGATAGGTGCCCGTCTCCGGGTCGATCATGCATTCGAACAGCGCGAAGCGGTTCGGATTGCCGGCCAGCGCATCCTGCGAGTGCTCGCGGAAGAACTGCAGCGGAGCGTAGGCGGGATGCGCGATCATCGCCTCGATGACGCGGCGGCGGATCATCAGGAAGCCGGTGCCGGCATAGCGCACCCGCGTGAAGCCGTTGACCACCGCGACGTGGTCCGGATTGTCGATCTCCAGGACATAGTCGAGCGAGGCCGCCGGCACGTCCATGCGGTTGGCGTTGATGGCGCGCCGCGCCTTGTTCCAATTGACCTTCTTGACCGGATAGACGCCTGCGACCATGTCGCCGCCGGATTCGATCAGCCGGAACACCTGCTTCGGCGCGAAACCGATATCCGCATCGATGAACAGGAGATGCGTGGCGGAGGGATCGTTGAGGAACAGGGTGACGAGATTGGCCCTGGCGCGGGTGATCAGCGCATCGCCGTCGCGCATGTGGACGGTCAGGTCGACGTTCGACGTGGCGCGCAGCTCGCGCTGCAGGGCGAAGATCGAGCTTGCATAGATGCTCGACACTTGGCCGCCGAAACAGGGGGTGGCGATCACCAGGTGGATCCGCTCGTCGATCGGGTTACTCACGTCAGCCTCCAGAAAAAGAGGCTCTCGCCCCAGATCTGAACAAAAGCTAAAGAGACGTGGTTAACGAAAACCTAACCGCCGCCCCCGTTGCTTTACAGGAACTTCACCAGCGACAATTGCGACAGCATCGAGGTCGTCTGGTAGGACGCCTGAAGATTGGTCTGCAGCTGCAGGAGCTGGGCTGCCACCTCCTGCTGCGAGATGCCCTCGGTCTGGTCGACCAGTGCCTGCATCGCCGCCTTGGCCTGGGTCTGGCGGGCCGCGGCGTCCTTCATCGTGGTTTGCGCGTTGGCGAATTCGGTCTGGATGTCCGAGATCGACTGCTGGCCGATCCGCGCCGTCAGGTTGGCGGCAATGCGCTCGCTGAGCGCGCCGATCTGCTGCGGCGCGTTCGCGCCGGCCGGCGGCGTGTTGACGGCGGCGTAGACCGCAGTCTGCTGCACGAGGTTGCGGATCGCGAACTCGTTGCCCTGGGCGCCGAACTGAATGCTCTGCGCCGTGTCGATGCGGATCGTCGAGCTGGACCGCGCCGAGCCCGGGCCGCTGTTGCCGGTGTACCAGGCCACGGTGCTGGTCGAGCCGTTGACGAGGCTGGTCGCCGATCCCAGGGGCACGCCGGAGACCCGCAAAGGCGGCGTCGCGGCGGTGACGGTGCCCGAGAAGCCGAGCGCGGCGAAAGCACCCGCGTTCGAGCTCGAGACCGAGAAGCTCGCTGCATCGTCGGTGCGCAAGGTGATGGCTCCGCCGCTGACCGTGGAGGCCTTCGAGGTCCCGCTCAGCGCGTCGATCTTCGACAGCAGCGTCTGCACGCTGTCGCCGACGTTGATCTGGTTGTTGCCGTTGGCACCCGAGGCGACGAAGGTCAGCGTCTGCCCGTTCACGGTGATGGTGTCGCCGGCGGTGAAGTCGGTCGCGATCGAATCGGTGCCGGCGATGCCCGACAGCAGCGTCGCCCCGGTGATCGGCGCCGGCGTCCCCGCCTTGTTGTTGACCGCGGTGCCCGACACCGAGCTGGCGGTGTTGAAGAAGTTGTCGCCCGCGGTCACGGCGGAGGCTGCAACGAGCGAGGTGTTGGCCAAGGTCGTGAGCGCCGTATTCAGCGCCGCATTCAGGTTGGCCGAGGTCGCGGCGGGAGTCGCGCCGATCGCAAACGTGTTGGTGGGCGCCGGCGTCGTGGTCGACGCCGTCAGCTTGATCGATTCCGAGGTGCCGTCCGGGAGCTTGAAGACGAAGCTGATCTGGTCACCGGCGTTGGGATTGCCCGCGGTCAGGTCGACGGAGATCCCCGCCGGCGACCCGGACGGTCCGGTCACGGTCGCGTTGGTCAGCGACGAGGTCACCGAGCTCAGCTTGAAGCCGAATGGTGAGCCGGCGACGTCCTCCGCCAGCGTGATCGGCATGGTCGCCGACGCGGAGAGATTGAGGCGGCCGAGACCGTTGAGGCCGAGATCGGCCTGCTGCCGCTCGGCGATCACCTGCTTCAGCCCGGCCTGGGTGGCGGTCCCGTTCAGGATGTCGTCGGCCGAGGCGATCGCCGGCCGGTCGGTGGCGCTGCCGGAGAAGATGTAGCGATCGCCGACCTGGGTGTTGAGGATGCCGGTGATCGCCGACAGGTTGGACGACGCCGTCAGCTGCCCCGTGGTCTGACCGGTGCTGGTCAGGTTCTGCGGCGTGGCCGAGGCACCGCTCTGGACCTGGCTTGCGATCTTGGACAACGACTGCAACGAGGTGTTGACCGCCCCGATGACGGTGTTGACGTGCGTCATCGTCGTGGTGAAGCCGGCGATGTTCGACAGCTGCGCCCGCGCCGCGATCGCAAACCCCTCGTCCGGCCCCATGCCGGCATAGTTGTTCGCCTTGACGCCGCTCGACAGCTGCGTCGAGAGGTCCGCGAGCTGGTTGGAGATGTTCCGCACGGACAGACCGAGCAGAGAGGTTCCGTAGTTGATACTGCTGATCGACATCTTACTCGCGCCTCACTAGAAAGCCTGGATCAGACTCTGCATCATGCTTTGCACGACCGACATGATATGCGCGTTGGCCGCGTAGGTGTTCTGGACCTGGATCAGGTTGGACATCTCGCTGTCCATGTTGACCCCTGCGGTCGAGTTGAACTTTTCCTTCAGCGTGCTGACGACGACGCTCTGCCCCTGGCTGAGCTGAGTTGCCAGTGTCGAGGCGCTGCCCTGCTGGCTGACGAACTGCTGCAGATAGCCGGACACGGTGCCCTGGAACGGCTGCGCCGCCGAGCCGAGTCCGGTGGTCGGCGAATAGCTGAACGTCGCCGATGTCAGCTGCGCGAACAGGAAGTCCGGCCGTGTCGAGTCGCCCGCGGGGGTCTGCGGCGAGGTCGAATAGGTCGACAGCTTGGTGGCGTCGTTGAGCAGCGCCGGATTGACGTTGAGCCGCCCGGCGAGCCCGGTCATCTGCGAGCCGGTCGAGGTGATCGCGCCGGTGTACAACCCGCTGCCATCGGTGAACACTGGCAGCTGCGGGTTGCCGCTGGCAAGCGTCTGCACCGTCACTGTCGACGAGGCCGACTTCACCGTCGCCTGGCTGGTGCCGTCATCGGTGATGCGCAGCGTGGTGCCGGAGGGATTGGCGAACTGCAGATGCGCGCCGCCGAGCGCGCTGTTGAGCTGCGTCACCACCGAGGCCATGCCGAGCGAGAAATCGACGCCGACATAGGACGGGTTGGCGCCGGTGGCGTTCTGCAGCGGCAGCGCGGCGGGATCGTTGACGTTGACGATCTTGACCTGGCGCTGGACGTTGCTCGAATCCGTGTAGGTCAGGTTGATCGTGTTGCCGGCGAGCAGCCCCGTCGTCGAGACGTCGAAGCCGGCCGGAGGTCCTGCCACAGCCGTGCCGGCCGTGGTCTTGTCCGACAGCGCCGAGGCCATCGTCGCGGCGAGCTGGTCGACCTGGGTCTGCGCCTGCACCAGGGTCTGGTCGCGCAGCTTGAGGTCGGCCGCGATCTGGCCGGAGTTCAGCAGATTGTTGGCCACGACGTCGAGCGAGACGCCATTCGACAGCTTGATGTTGAGCTGCCCGACGCCGCTCTTGGTCGGATTGCTGTTGTAGAGCGAGGTGGCGTCGAGCGTGCCGGGCGAGGAGAAGGTGAACTCCGAGGTCAGCCCCGCGCCGACCAGCTGAATGCCGGAATTGGTGAACACGCTGACGCCGTTGGTCGAGTCCGACACCACGCGGATGTCGACATATTTCGACAGCGTGTCGATAGCATTGTCGCGCTGATCCTGCAGCGTCGCCGACAGCGGATCGGACGGGCTGAGACCCTGCAACTGGGTGTTCAAGGTGGCGATCTGCTTGATCGCCGCGTTGGCCTGCGTCGCCGAGTTGCCGATGTCCTGCTCGACATTGGTGCGCAGCGTCTGGATGCCCTTGGTGGTCGCGTTGAGCTGCTGCGCCAGCCCTTGCGCGGCCGACAGCGCCACCGCTTGCGCCGACTGGTTGCTCGGATTGTTCGATAGCGACTGCAGCGCCGTGGTGAAGTTGTTGAGCGCCGTCTCCATGGTGCCGCTGCCGCCGGGCGTGCCGTACACGCTCTGCAGCTGCGTCAGGATGTTGGCCATCTGGTTGGCATAGGTTCCGCCCGACGTCTCGGTGCGGAGCTGGTTCTGCACGAACAGATCGAGCTGGCGGTTGACGCCCGTCGTCATCACCGTCGAGCCGAAGCCGCCGCTGGCGATCTCGATCTGGTTCGGGTTCTGTACAACGTAGCCGGGCGTATTGGCGTTGGCGACGTTCGACGAGATGATCGAGAGCGCGGCCTGCGTCGAGCGCAGGCCGGACATCGCGGTGGCGAGGGCGGAACTCAAACCCATGTTCGTTTGCCTTGTGTCAATTCAACCGCCACGCGCTGCGCTGTTAGCGCAGCACGTTCAGAAGATCCTGCACCATCGAATTGGCCGTCGTGATCACCTTGGTGTTGGCGGAATAGGCCTGCTGGGTCACGATCAGCTTGGTGAACTCGTCGGCGATGTCGGTGTTCGAGCCTTCCAGCGAACCGCCCGAGATCTTGCCGGAGGCGCCGATGATGGCCTGCCCCGACTGGTCGGTCGCCTCATAGGCGCCGCCGTCGAGCGCCTTCAGATAGTTGGTGCCGTTGAAGTGCGACAGCGTCACCTGCGCCAGATTGATGGTCTGGCCGTTGGAGAAGGTGCCGGTGACGATGCCGCTGTTGTTGACGGCGACGGATTGCAGCTGGCCGGCGGCGAAGCCGTTCTGCGAGATCTGGTTGATCGTCGCGGAGCCGACGGTGCTGGCATATTGCGTCAGCGCGCCCGAGGAGATGTTGAGGCTGACGGTGCCGAGCGTGGTGCCGTCGACCACGACGTTGGGGATCGAGATGTTGGAGGAGGTCGGCGAGGTCAGCGAGCCGTCGGAGCCGAACACGAAATTGGTGCCGACGTTCTGCCAGGCCACCGTCGAGCCGGTCGCGTTGGAATCGGTCTGATAGAACAGGTTCCAGACGTCCTGATGGCCGGTGCCGAGCGTCGAGCTGTCGACCTTGCCCCAGCGCAGCTGCACGTTCACCGGCGTGCCCGCCGAGTTGTAGGTGGTGACCGCGCCGCCCGAGATCGTCTCGTTGTTGAAGTTGGTGAGGTCGTTGCCGATCACGATGCCGGTGCCGGCGCTCGCCGTTCGCGTCAAGGCCACCGGCGACGTCAGGCCAAGCGCCGCGAAGCCGCCCGCGGCGCTGCTCAGGCTCCAGTCCTCGCCGCTGCCCGAATGCAGGGTGATCTTGCCGGCGGTGATGGTCGGCGACACACCCGTCACCGCGGCGATCTTGGCCAGCAGCGTGCCGACGGAATCGCCGACATTGATCTGGTTGCCCGAGGCGCCGGAGGCGACGAAGGTGAAGGTGACGACGTCGCCTGCGCTGCCGGTCAGGGTGATGGTGTCGCCGGCCGCAAAGTCGGTGGTGATCGAGTCGGTGGCCGCGCCGCCGGACAGCAGGGTCGATGTGGTGATGCCCACCGCGTTCTTGTTGTTGGCCGTGGCGCCGGTGACCGTGGCGTCGGCATAGAAATTTGTGCCGACCGGCAGCGGCACGTTGGAGAGATCGGCCGAGTTGAGGCCGCCGGCCGCGACCAGCGTGCCGGTCGCCGCATTGCCGCTGGCGCCGGTCTTCGGCTGCGTCGGCAGGTTGGCGGCGTACTGGATCGCCGTGGTCGCCTGCGCCGGCACGAAATTGTTGGCGAACTGCAGCACCGTCGGCACGTTGCCGGTGGCGTTGCCGGTCTTGGCGTCGACCGCGACGCCCATCAAATAATAGCCGGCGCCGTTGATCAGATTGCCGTTGGCGTTGAGCTGGAAGTCGCCGCGACGGGTGTAGTTGGTGACGCCGGTGAAGACCGGCACGTTGTCGACCACCGACGAGGCTTTCTGCACGTTGAAAAAGCCGTCGCCGTTGATCGCCATGTTGGTGGCGACCGAGGACGTCGAGACCGTGCCCTGGGTGGTGATGGTCGCCTTGGCGAAGGCGGTGACGCCGCCGGCGTTCTGCCGGGTCGGGTTGGTGGCGTTGGGGATGAGGTCTTCGAAGCTGGTGCCGATGCCCTTGTAGCCGACGGTCGAGGCGTTCGCGATGTTGCCGGAAATGTTCTGCAGCGCGAATGATTGAGCGGACAGGCCGCTCACCGAGGTGTTCATCGCGTCGAAGATACCCATACCATTCTCTCCACATTGACCCGGCGGCCGGTCCGCCCATGGCCGCGTTTTCGTGGAGAGCATCGCAATCGCTGTGCCAGATGGCATTTCGCTGCGAAATCAGCGAGTTGGGAAATAACAACGTCAAAAAAGCGGCGTCGAAAGTGGTGAACAATTGCCGAGCCGGCAGTTCTTGCCGGGCCGGACGCGCACCATCGCGCTCCGGCTCGGCTGCTGCTCACAGGTGCCGGCGCGTCCTCGAAGACCCGCTTTTCAGGTCTTCAACGGTCGCCGTCGACAATCCAGGCGGAGAATCTTCTCAGGTCGAGGACGGGTTGGCCGGATGGAACACCAGCGACAGGCCGTCCATGCAATAGCGCAGGCCGGTCGGCTTGGGGCCATCGTCGAACACGTGGCCGAGATGGCCGCCGCAACGGCGGCAATGCACCTCGGTGCGGACCATGCCGTAGGTCTTGTCCTGCCGGGTGCCGACCGCATTGTCGAGCGGCTTGAAGAAGCTCGGCCAGCCGGTGCCGCTGTCGAACTTGGTATCCGAGGAGAACAGCGGCAGGTCGCAACCGGCGCAGGCGAACGTGCCCTTGCGGTGCTCCTTCAAAAGCGGGCTGGTCCAGGGCCGCTCGGTGCCTTCTTTCCGCAGGATGTCGAACTGCTCCGGCGTCAGCTGGGCGCGCCACTCGGCCTCGGTCTTCTCGATCTCGAACTTCTCGGCGGCGCGCGCCGGCTCCGAGCCGCCGAACCAGCGCAGGGCGGCGAAGCCGAACAATCCGGCAGCGGTGGTGAACATCATGCGGCGGTCGATCATGGTTGTCTCCGTACGGCGGCTTGTTACCGGATCTACGGACGAGATCCCGCGAAGTTACGTCGGCTGCGGGTCCGAGGCCTCACTTTCTTGCGAGCTATCCGCCCTCCCCGGCGTCCGGACGGCGGGTCAGGTCGGACGGCTGCGGCCGCAGTGGCAGGCGCGAGCCCGGGCGCTGCGCCGCCTGGCGGCGCGCCTCGGCGGCCCTGATCTCACGGATGCGCTCCTGCGCCCGGGCCCGCTCGCGGTGCCGTGCCAGGGTACCTGCAGCCGCGGCGCGGCCTCGGACCCAGAGATTGACGACGTGGCCGGCGACCCGGCCGCTGACGCCGCCGGCCCAGACCAGCTCGAACGGCGAGAACAATTTCCAGCGGTCGTCGCCGGCGAGGATGCCTTGCGCGATCAGCTGACCGGCCATCGCGGAGGTGTTCATCCCCTGCCGGCCGAAACCGCTCGCCACCCACAGGCCTTTGCGGAGCTGGCCGATCTGGGGCATGCCGTGCACCGTCTGGCCGGTCACACCGCCGAAGGTCTCCGCAATCTCGACGCGGCCGAGTTGCGGAAACACGGTGCGGATCCGGCGCTGCAGCGCCGAGGCGAACCCGCTGGGACGCGCGTCCCAGGTCGTCTCCGGGCTCGCCCACATCAGCCGGTCTCCGTCCACGACGCGGAAATGGTCGATGCCGTCGGTGTCGTGGACCGAGCCCTTGAAGGCGATCGCCTCGGCGAGCGCCTCGCCGAGCGGCGCGGTGACGCCGCCATAGCGCCACACCGGCAGCAGCGTATCCGACAGCTTCTGCAAAGGCGCGCCCAGATGGATGTTGCCGGCGAGCACGATGTGGGAGGCCCGCATCCGCGCCGACGGCGTCACGATGCGCTTGCGCACGCCGGACGCATCGATGCTGACCACGGGCGTGTCCTCGAAGATCCGCGCCCCGGCCTTGTGCGCCAGCCGCGCCAGCGCGTGGACATACTTCCGGCCGTCGAGCTGGAACGCCCGGGGGTAATGGACGCCATGAAAATAGCGGCTGGTCTTGAGCTCGCTCCTGACGCGCTCGACCTGCCAGCCCTCGACCTCGGTGGCGAAATCCTCGTGCAGCATCTGCAGGCGGCGGATCAGCGCATCGCCGGCGTCGACGTTGGAGACCTCGAGCGCGCCCTCGCTGAGACCGATGCCGGGCATCGCGGTCTCCGTGGCCTGGGCCCGGATGAACTCAGCGCCCGACCAGGACAGCGCCCACAGCGCGCGCGCATGCTCCAGGCCGACGCGCTCGATCAGGTCGGGGAGCGGCAGGTCGAATCCGGGCAGCACCGTGCCGAGCATGTGGCCGGAGGCGTTCCATCCGACCTGGCGGCCTTCCAACACCGCGACGCTGGCGCCCTGCCGCGCCGCGCACAGCGCCGTCGTCAGCCCCGCCAGGCCCGCCCCGACCACGCAGACATCGACGTCGAGGTCGAAGTTCAGCCGGGTCCGGGTGATCGCACCTGCGGCATCCGCGTCATCGATCGCGCTTGTGAAAGTCTCGCTCATGGCGTTTTCTTAGCGAACCCTACGCCGGTCTGTCACCTGACGTCATGCCGCTTTTAGTGGCGATAAAGAGACGTGATACAGGCTGAGACACCCTGACCGATTCGAGACCGGATTCCATGCGCCGATTGATGCTGCTGCGCCACGCCAAGACCGAGACTGACGCGCCCTCGGGCCGTGACCAGGACCGCCGTCTCGACGAGCGCGGGCACCAGGATGCCGCCATGATCGGCGACTTCATCGCCGGCCATCCGCTCGCGCCGGAGCTGGTGCTGGTGTCCACGGCGGTGCGGGCACAGCAGACCTGGGAGCTCGCGCTGGAGGCGATGAAGGATCGCGTCGTCTCTCCGCAGGTCGAGTCCGTGCCGGAGCTCTACGGCGCCGAGCCGATGCAGATCCTGCATCAGATCCGCCTCGCAGCGGCGTTCGATCCGAAGCAGCTGCTGGTGGTCGGCCACAATCCCGGCCTGCACGAGCTGGCGCTGGCGCTGACCGGCCAGGGTGATCCCGAGGCGCGCCAGGAGCTGATGCGCAACATGCCGACCTCCGGCCTCGCCATCTTCGACTTCGACACCGACGATTGGGGGGATGTGAGCTTCGCGCGCGGCAACCTGCTGATGTTCATCACGCCGAAGCTGCTCAAGCAGGGCTCCGATTGACAGGCCGCGGTGGCGGAGCGCGTAATGGTCGCGCCAAGTGAAGGAGGCCGCGATGTTCAAATCGATTCTGGTTCCCATCGATCTGGCCGATACCGACCTTGCCAAGCCGGCGATTGCGACCGCCGCCACGCTGGCGGAGACATGGCAGGGCACGGTGCATCTCCTCAACGTGATGCCGATGACCCCGGTGATGCTCGCCGAATACGTCCCCGCCGATTTCGACGCCCAGCAGCGCGAGACCGCCGAGGAAGCGCTGTCGATCGTGGCCCGCGAATCCGGCATTCCGGCCGAGCGCATCAGCTACACGGTGCGCCAGGGCGGCATCTATCACGAGATCCTCGAGGAGGCCGCCAAGGTGCAGGCCGACCTGATCGTCATGACCTCGCATCGCCCGGCGATGCGTACCTACTTCCTCGGCAGCAACGCGGGGCATGTGGTGCGTTATGCGAAATGCTCGGTGCTGGTGGTGAGGCCGTAGCAGCGATCGAGCACATCACCACTGTGCTTGGGCGTCAGAGCGACGCTGGTCACCTCCGTGCGCCGGCGCGAGCCGCCGGGCGAGCCAGAAGCTCCGCCCGCCTGTTGAAGGATCGCCCGTCTCATGCGTGATCAACGCGAAACCGCCGTCGAGCAACAACGCCTCGTATTCCGACGGATCCAGGCTCGCGTGATACAGCGGATCGCCGCGATATGATCCCATCGCTTCGCCGTGCGCGGGACCCGCATTGAACATCAGAACGCCGTCCGGCGCCGTGCAGGCCGCGAAGATCGGAAACATGCGTCGCTGATCATCGTGCGCGAGATGAAAGAAGCTGTCCCATGCCAGCACGCCGTCGAACCGCCGGTCTGAGGTGAACGAGCGCATGTCAGCGACGATCCACGCCTGCCCTGGCATCCGCGTTCGGCACAGGCTGATCATGGTCGGAGAGCTGTCGACGCCGGTGACCGAAAACCCCTGCGCCACGATGTGCGCTGCGACCGGCACGCCACCTCCGCAACCGAAATCGAGCACGGTCGCCCCCGGTCTGAGGAGGGCGACAAAGCGGTCTATGGCAGGTCTATCGGTCCACGCCGCTGCGCGGCGGTCGGCGTCCCACGACAACGCATGGGTCTCATAGTGAGCGACGATGCGATGAGCTGCTTCGGTCATGGAAATGTCCTGATACAGGCGTTGCTACGGCCACTCGGCAATGAAGCCCCTCTCCTTGTACGGCTCGATCTTGTCCCACTCGCTCAGCACGCGGCGGCGGAATTCCGGATGGGTGTGCCAGAGATCGCGCGGCACGCCGAAGCCGTCCACGGTCAGCAGCATCTTCTCGACCTGCGGCCAGTGCCGCTGCATGGTCATTGCATAACGCCGCGCGGTCCAGCTGTTGCCGAGGCAGATGACGGTCCTGACATTGGCGAGGCCGAGCGTGGCCTCGATCACCGGCAGCGAGAACATGACGTTCTCGCCGGTGTTCATCGCGCGATGCTCTTCGAGGATGAGGTCCGCCGGTACGCCGCGCTTCGCCATGGCGGCCTTGATCAGCGTACACTCGGACAGCTTGGCGCCCGGCGTGATCCCGCCGCTGACGACGGCGTGGCGGAAATAGCCCTGCTCCCAGAGGCTGGCTGCCGTCTCGGCGCGCAATTCCTCCTCGACGCGGGTGCCGAACACGAACAGGAGATCAGCGGAGCGCAGCGGCGTGTCGGCGAAATGCTGCGCGTTGATGGCGGCAATCTCACTGGCATTGGGCAAGCGCAGCGCGCGATCCTGCATCATGCGTCTCCGGGAGCGGCAGCGCATCCTCGCATGACCGGCCGCTGTGGCACGGTCACTTTCCAACACCGACGATGACGCCGCGTGATCAGGGCAGCAGCGCCCGCGGAATGTCGGCGAAGCTGTAGGTCTGCGGCTTGTTGCGGATCACGAAGCCGCCGACCTGCCAGGCGAACAGCGCGGCGAAGCCGATCAGGAACAGCGCTCCCGACCATTCGGCGATGGCGAGCGCGCGCACCAGAAGCGCGGCCATGGCTGCAGTCAACACCGCCATCACCATCATCGACGCGGTATAGACGGTACGGCCAAGGCCGCCGGTCAGCCGCGCCGTGCTGCCTGCGGCCGCGAGCCGCGCATGCAAGGCAAGGATGAAGGTCCTGTAGGCCTCGCTCTGCGGCACCATCAGGGTCACGGTCTGCCAGGTGGTCGAGATGAGGTTCAGCCGCCGGCCGTCACGATGCGTGATCTCGGCGCGGAAGCGCTTGGCCTGCATCGACACCGGCCGGTAGGACAGCCGGATCGCGGCGATGTCGGCATAAGGCCATACCCCGGCGTGGCCGGCGAACCGCCACGACAGGCCCTGCTCGGTCAGCTCGAACTCCTGGGCGGAGCCGATCAGAGACGCCTTGTAGGCGTAGCCGATCGGCGCATCGGATGGTGTCGGTACGGAAATGGGGCGGTCCTGTTGCGTGGGTCAGGCGCCTTATCCTACAAACGAACGATGAGCGAAACGATCCATTTTCCGCGCCACCTGATCCTGGCCGGCGCGATGGCCGCAGGCGTGCTGCTGGCGCTGGCCGTGCACATGCTCGGCGCCCGCTACGGGCTCGATCTCGGCGGCCTGTGGCAGAGCGATGGTGCCTTCATGCCGGCCGGCTCGGCGATCGCCTGGTGGCTGATCGCGACCGTCGGTTTCTCGAGCGGCTATTTCATCGCCAACATCATGCACAGCGCGGTGTCTGGCGAGATCCCGCAGCGTGCACGCAACTTCCTCGTCGTGGTCGGGGTGCTGATGCTGGCCGGCATCGGCCAGGCGATCTCCGGACCGAGCCCGGTGCCGTCGGCCTCCGGTGTGCTGGCGGGTCTTGCCGCGCTCTGCCTCGGCGCCCTGATGGCGTTCTGCGGCGCCAATTTCGCCCTGCGCAAGAGCTGATCACCCCATCCGAAATGACGACGCCGCGCGGTGCTTCCGCGCGGCGTTTTGCCTCATCAAGTCGTGCGGCGCGATCAGCTGGCCGCACGCAAATTGACGGTGGTCTCGGCGAGCTTGGTGAGCTTCATGTCGGTCGCCTTCTCCTCGTCGAGCGTCTTCTGCAGCACGGCCGCGCAATCACTGCGGCCGAGCTGCTTGGCCCAGGCGATCAGGCTGCCATAGCGGGTGATCTCGTAGTGCTCGGCCGCCTGCCCGGCATTGATCAAGGCGGCGTCGAGCACGGTCTTGTCGGCCACCTCGCCGGCGACCTCCTCGGCCTCCTCGATGATGCCGTCGATCGCCGGGCAGTCGACTGCCTTCGGCGCGATGCCGTGCATCTCGAACACCTGCTCGAGCCGCTTTACATGCGTCCGCGTCTCGTCGAGATGCGTGAGGAAGCCCTGCTTGAGCTGCTGATCGGTCGCCTTGTCGGCCATCTTGGGCAGCGCTTTGATCAGCTGGTTCTCGGCGTAATAGATGTCCTGCAGCTGATGAACGAACAGGTCGTTCATCGTCTTGATGTCCTTGGTGAAGAGTCCCATTTGCCACTTGTCCTCTTGGTTCGGAACATGGCTTGCCTTCCCCGACCGATCGTGGCCATGTTCGCTACCCCCGCGGGCGGCTAACCGGGTGACGCGTCCGTTGTTCCGGCCCGCGGCGACACGACCGCCGGAACCTCGCGACGTGAACTTTCCTGGCGGGTAACCAATGGGACCGAACTAAGGCGGCCCAGCTATGTGACTGGAGTGTGACAGACCCGCGGATCGACGCCGGGGCTGCGCTGTGTCAAGGACTGCACAAAGCGTGCGTTTTAGCTTAAGGAACAGGCTGTCACGGATTGCCCGCCCTCATCGTTCAATGGTTTTGTCCCGTCTCCAAGATCTAGTGCCGCCCCGCCGGGAGGATGAATGCAGCGCCTGCTGACCACGCTCTCGCGTGGCTTCAAGAAATGGATCGGCTGGAAGCGGCTGGGGATTGCAGCGAGCCTTGCGATCATCGCCTTCGCGATCACCACGCTCGTGCGCACCCTGAAGGGCGTCGACGGCAGCGTCATCCTGACGGCGCTGACCGAGATCCCGCCCGGTCACATCGCGCTCGCCGCCTTGTGTGTGGTCGGCGCGTTCTGCACGCTGACGTTCTATGACTATTTTGCGCTGCGAACGATTGGCAAGAAACACGTGCCTTATCGCATCGCGGCGATGAGCGCCTTCACCAGCTATTCGATCGGCCACAACATCGGCGCCACCGTGTTCACCGGCGGTGCCATCCGCTTCCGGATCTATTCGGATTACGGCCTGTCGGCGATCGACGTCGCCAAGATCTGCTTCCTGTCGGGTCTGACCTTCTGGCTCGGCAACCTGTTCGTGCTGGGCATCGGCATGACCTTGCATCCGGCCGCCGCCACATCGATGGACCAGCTGCCGCCGGCGGTGAACCAGCTGATCGCGATCGGCATCCTCGGCGCGATCTTCGCCTATCTCGGCTGGCTGACCGCCGGCAAGAACCGCCGCCAGCTCGGCCAGAACGGCTGGAAGGTGGTGCTGCCCTCCGCCCAGCTGACACTGGTGCAGATCCTGATCGGCGTCGTCGATCTCGGCTTCTGTGCGCTCGCGATGTACCTGCTCGTCCCGGCCAACCCGCCGATCGACTTCCTCTCGCTGTCGGTGGTGTTCATCCTCGCGACCCTGCTCGGCTTCGCCAGCCACGCACCCGGCAGCATCGGCGTGTTCGATGCCGCGATGCTGGTGGCGCTGCCGCAGTTCGGACGCGAGCAACTGCTCGCCACCCTGCTGGTCTTCCGCGTCCTGTATTTCGTGATCCCGTTCGCCATCGCGATCTCGATCATGGGGGTCCGGGAACTCTGGCTCAACGTCGTCAAGCCATGGCAGGAGCGGCGCCGGCTGCAAGCGGCCGTCTCGGACGAGATCGCCGCCAAGCGCGCCGCCGCGACGGCGACCGCCCCGGTTCCGCAACGGATCAAGCGCCACTCGCAAGGTTGACTCGGCGCTTCCAACGACCGTTTGTGATGGCGCGGTTGACGTTGCCAGCCGCCCTCTTATTTCCGCCCCATCGCTCACGTGAATCCTGGCGCATGACCCGATTTCTCTCTCGACCGATGCTCGCCGCCTGCGTCCTGGGCGGCCTGCTTGCGCCTCTCGCCGCGACCGAGGCCGCCGCTCAGCTGGACGCAGCACCGCTGCAGATCAGCTGGGAGGTCCGCAACCGCTTCCGCCTGTTCCGCGAGGAGCGCGACTTCCTGCTCCACGTCGAGAGCACGCGCGACCGCTCCATCCTTTCCGCCGAGCAGGGACTGAGCATCCAGAGCGACGGCCGCGGCTGGGCGCGCAACGTCGTCAACCGGCTGTGCATCGACCTCGCAGGCCGCGTCAACGAGCCGTGCACACGTGACAACGTCAAGGAAAGCTATCTGACGCCGATCGACCATCCGGTCACGGTGCGCCTGACCGGCCCGGTGCCGGTCGGCGCCACCTGCGCGTGGTCGTTCGACGACGGCGATGGGCCGCAGACCTCGACCTTCGACTGCGCCGAGCCGGTCAATCTGCGCGTCCGCTATGGCAGGCAGACCGTCGCATCCGTCGACGTCACCAGCCCGGAAGGCACGCGGCAGGTCTCGACCGGGATCCAGGTGCGCGACGTCTTCATCGCCGGGCTCGGCGACAGCATCGCCTCCGGCGAGGGCAATCCGGACCGTCCGATCGCGCTGGCCGACGAAGGCTTCTGCTTCCGCTCCTATCTCGGCGGTCCGTCCGCGCAATATTATCGGCCGAGCCGCGCCGGCTTCAAGGGTGGCCGCGCCTGCGAGGCGCCGGACACCCTGCAGAACTGGCAGAAGCACAGCGCGGTCTGGTTCAATGCCGCCTGCCACCGCTCGCTGTACAGCTACCAGACCCGCACCGCGCTGGCGCTTGCGGTGCGCTACCCGCACGTCGCCGTCACCTATCTGCCGCTCGCCTGCACCGGCGCCACCATCGCCGACGGCCTGTTCGGCAGCCAGCGCGCGCGCGAATGCCTTCCCGGCCGCTCGGTGGCGACCTGCGCCGGCGGCGTCAACGGCCAGCTCGGCGAGCTGCGCGATGCGTTGACCGCGGCCAAACGCCGCCAGCCGGACCGCAAGCTCGATCTGGTGCTGCTGTCGATCGGCGCCAACGACATCAACTTCTCCGGTCTCGTCGCCGACGTCATCGTCGATACGCCCACCGAGCGCACGCTGTTCAAGCGCTCCGGCGTGATCGGCTCGGTCGAGGAATCGCGCAGCGAGCTGGCGCGCGACCTGCCGCAGGGCTTTGCCAAGCTGCGCGAGGCGCTCAAGCCGCTGGTCGGCGACCTCTCGCACGTCGTCTACACCTCCTATGGCAACCCGGCGCTGAGCGGCCCGGGCACGCCCTGTCGCGGCGGTCCGGCCGGCTTCGAGGTTCATCCCTCCTTCAACGCCAATCCGCAGCGGCTCGCCAACGTGGCCGGCTTCGTCGAGAACGAATTCCTGCCGACGTTGCGCGGACTCGCGCAGTGCACCGCCGGCATCCTCTGCCGCGACCCGCGTGCCGACCGGATGACCTTCGTCGATGCGCATCAGGCCGCGTTCGCCGATCATGGCTTCTGCGCCCGCTCGCCGCAGGATCCGCCGTTCGACCGCGAATGCTTCTCCGCCAATGGCGAGAGCTTCGACTCGAACATCGTCAGCGCCGCCAACGAGCCGCTGCTGTGCGGCCGCGGCGCCAGCGAGTATCGTCCCTATCTGCCGCGCGCGCGCTGGATCCGCGACGCCAATGACAGCTACTTCTCGGCCATGACCTATCCGCAGGGGCTGCCGGCGGCGATGCAGCCTGCCGACATCCACGATGCGAGCTGGGGCGTGCTGTCCGCGGTCTATGGCGGCGCCGTGCACCCGACCGCGGAAGGCCACGCGGCGATGGCCGATGCGGCGTTTCCGGCCGCCGCACAGGTGCTCAACCTCGATGCGGTCGAAGCCAACGTGACCATCCAGCCGCTGCCTCCGGCAGGCGTGGTCAGGCAGTAGCGCGCCGGTCGGACCGGCATCTCGTCGCTGATGTCAGCGAGTCGCCCGTCGGGCGCGATTTCGCCACCGCGGATCGAACTAACAGACCGTCGCGCACCCTGATCAGGCTGCGACGGGCTGCGCCAGGACATTAAATTCGCGTGCGGTCTCAGACAGATCACCATTGTCCAGTCCCGCCGGACGAAAGAATTTCATTTCTCTTTTCCAGAAACCATGCTCTCTTGGCGCATCCCGTGCTCATGAGAGGGGCGGTTCGCGGTCGTCACGAGCGTAGAGCGTGGGATGCGGTGGGCGCCGCCGGTCGCAGCGTGATCCCGATCACGTCGACGAACGAGCGGTGGCGCACGGTGAAGTCGTATGGTCCTGGCATCCCGACGCTGGTGCCAAGCGGGTGGCGATGATCCGCCCGTGACGGGGGCAAGACAGCCCGGTCCCCGGGGAGAGTACGTATAAGCCGTCAAGCCATCGTGCAGGGAATGCCGGTTGAACCGGCTTTGCCTGTGGTTCCTGCCGCCTGCATTTTTTCAGCAGGCGGGCCATGGGTGAGGCCCTCACCCGGCATTCCCTGCGCCCTCTCACTTCGGAGGGCCGAACTCAGCCTTCGCAACTCGGACGCCTGCGTCGCGAGATCGCGACAGCATGTCCATCGCGAGCGGAGATGAAATGCGGGCCAGCCGCAAACTACTTCGCCGGCGCCGGCTTCTTCATCATCGGCGGTGCCTGCTTCGATCCTGGCGCGGTCGCCGTCGTCGCCTGGGCCGGGAGATACTTCGCGAGGATCGCGGGATCGATCTGCGCCATGTTGGTGTCCGGCAGACGCGTCCAGGTCTCGTCCTTGCCGAGCAGCGAGAAACCGAGATAGCCGCGCAAGGTCAGCGACTGGCCGTCCGGGCTGACCTTCATGTTGGCCTTCCAGATGTTACCGTCGCGCGGATTGAGAACATTGCCGCCTTCGTATTTCAAACCTTCGCGCTTCATGTCGCGCACGAAGGAGATACCGAGCACCGGCGCATTCTTGCGGTCGTCGGTGCACTTGGCGCAGACCTCGTTCGGATTGTCGCCGGGGCGCGGAAACGTCTTGGCGATCACGCCTTCGAACACGCCGTCGTGGTCGATGAAGAGAAACCAGCCGACGGGCCTGCCATCCTCGACCTTCTGCCACAGCCCGGCCGCGGTCGGCTCCGCCGCGAGCGCCGGCCGCGTCAGCAGCGCACCGGCAATGACGAGCGCGCCGACCGCGAGCGTCGTTACGCCAGGCACCAGCCGAAGTCGGGGAAACGCATTGCGCATCATCATCTCACCTTGACCAAGTCACAAAATGAATGGCCGCACAGTACGGCCGTTTCGCAGCTCCTTCCAGCCCATAACAGGTCTGGCGCGCCGGTGAAACCGGCACGCGCAGGAAACATTTCTTCACATTTGAGTTGGTGTGACGGTGCCGGGTTCCATTCCGCGAACGAATTAGTTGACGCCGAGCTTCTTCTGCAGGCTCGACGACGACGTCGTGTACTGGAACACCAGCCGCTTCTCCGGATACACGTAGCGGTGCGCCTTCTGCGCCATCAGCGCGCCCTCGTGGAAGCCGCACAGGATCAGCTTGATCTTGCCGGGATAGGTATTGATGTCGCCGATCGCGAAGATGCCGGGCACGGAGGTCTCGAATGCCGAGGTCTCGACGGGAATGAGATTGTGCTCGAGCGCGAGGCCCCACTCGGCGACGGGGCCGAGCTTCATCGTCAGGCCGAAGAACGGCAGCATCATCTCGCAGGGAATGGTCTCGACGGCATTGTCGTTGCCCTTGATGGTCGCCGCCGAGAGCTGACCATTGGCGCCTTCGAGCGCGGTCACCTGGCCGATGCGCAGATCCATCTTGCCGGCAGCGACGAGCGCGCGCATCTGCTCGACGCTGTGGGGCGCGGCACGGAAGTCGTCGCGGCGGTGAATGAGCGTGATGCGCTTCGCGATCGGGTGCAGATTGAGCGTCCAGTCGAGCGCGGAGTCACCGCCGCCGACGATGACGACATGCTTGTCGCGGAACTGTTCCATCTTGCGCACGGCATAGAATACCGAGGTGCCTTCGTAGGCCTCGATGCCCGGCACCGGCGGACGCTTCGGCTGGAACGAGCCGCCGCCGGCGGCGATCACCACGACCTTGCATTCGAACACCTTGCCGGCATCGGTGGTGACGCGGAAACCGGGATCGCCGATCTTCTCGACGCTCAAGACCATCTCGCCGAGGTGGAAGGTCGGGCTGAACGGCTTGATCTGTTCCATCAGTTGATCGGTGAGGCCCTGCCCCGTCACCATCGGCACGCCGGGAATGTCGTAGATCGGCTTCTCCGGATACAGCTCGGCGCACTGGCCACCGACCTTGTCGAGGATGTCGATCAGATGCGCCTTGATGTCGAGCAGCCCCAGTTCAAACACGGCAAACAGTCCGCAGGGGCCCGCGCCAATGATCAGCACATCGGTCTTGATCGCTTCGCTCATGTCGCTCTTCTCGTTGGAGGCGCCGCTCGGAGGATGGCGGCAGGTGGCGGTTCCGAATTTGTAGCCAACGGGGCGGTCGCAGGGAAGGCACAAAAGCCGCCCCTCGCGCGCGCCCGCGGCTTGCGGCGGCAAGCGTAGCGAGGTTTGAAGGGAGCATGAATGATGGAGATCAATCGGTGACAGAGACGGCCCGCCACGACCACGCGCCACGGCTCGAGGACTTCCCCTATCGCCTCACGGATAATGTCCGCTTCGGCGACCTCGATCCCAACCAGCACGTCAACAACGCGGTCTATGCGACGTATTTCGAGACCGGCCGGGTGACCTTGATGAAGGACCCGCGCCATGGCCTGACCCAGCGGGGGCTTGCCTGGATCATGGTGCGGCTCGACATGCATTTCCGCGCCGAGCTGCGCTGGCCGGGCGCAATCGAGCTGGGTCTGGGTGTCGTGAAGCTGGGGCGGACATCGGTGACCTGCGAGCAGGTCGTGTTCTCGGACGGGAGCTGCGTGGCCTCGGCCACCGCCGTGATGGTGCTGATCGACGAGGTGACGCGCAAGCCGGCGCCGCTGACCGAGCAGGTCGTCGCGGCGCTACGGCCCTGGGCTCGCCATGGCGTCACACTCACGCCGGCGGCATAGACCGCGCGGCGAAATTTCAAAGGAGATGTCAGCAGAAGATGCGCGCGACGCCCCGACGATCAGGCCTGACGCTCGGGCGTCGCGACGACGAGACCGTCGAGCTCGTCGGAGACCTTGATCTGGCAGGAGAGCCTGGAATTCGGCCGCACGTCGTAACCGAAATCGAGCATGTCCTCTTCCATCGGGGTCGGCGGGCCGACCTTCTCGCGCCAGGCTTCGTCGACATAGACATGGCAGGTCGCGCAGGCACAGGCGCCGCCACATTCGGCCTCGATGCCCGGAATGGCGTTGCGGATCGCCGCTTCCATCACGGTCGCGCCGTTCTCGATGTCAACGGTTCGGGATTCGCCGGTATGGTCGACAAAGGTGATCTTGGCCATGTGTGCTCGTGCTGCGCAGGGAATGAGGTCGGGCTGTCCTATAACGGACCGCTCCGCTCCGCGCTAGTGCCGTGGACGGCCCGTCAGGCCGCGCCGAGCATGTCGGAAATGGCCGCTCGGGCCTGTGCCACGGCCGTGCCGAGCCAGGCCAGCGCATCGGCCGGATCGCCTGTCCGCAGCGCCGCTTCGAGCCCTTCGGCCGCGTCGGCGACATCGAGCGCGCCGATGGCCCGGGCGGAGCCCTTCAGGGTGTGGGCGACAGAGGCGGCATCCTCGGGCAGCACCTGCAGCCGCTCCAGCAGGCGGACGGCCTGGGTCGAGAACATCGCGAGCACTTCACGCTCGAGGTCGGTGTCGCCGAGGGTCATGCGCCTGAGAAGGTCGAGGCTGATCGGCCCGTCGTCGGGAACCAGCGGGGGCGAGGGCATCCATTCGATCCGTGACAGGTCGGGAATCATGGCAGTCATCCGGTCCGGCGGGCGCGCGTCGCGCCCCTGTGGTAACCCAAGCACGACAATGGTTAATGCATTGTTACCGTCCCAATTGCCGCGGGTTTGCCGCGATTTTGACCCGGCTCCGCCCCAATCACGGCCGAAACCGGAATTCGCAGACCTTCTAAAGTGTTAACGGCGGCTGCTGTTAACGATGATTAAGAATCTCTTAACCACGGCCATTTCTTTCAACAGGCACAGCCAATAGGATGATCCCCGGATGGAGTGGGTCACCTGGCGGAATTTGCCACCCCTGGTGCCTGCGAGGGATGACGTCCGGTTCGAGCGCGGCGAGGGGGTACTCGTACGCGGCTTGCCGGAACGAAATTAAGACGAGGGCTCGGACTCAACATGGCGAACACCCCCAAAAAGGTCAAAGACCCGACTGAAGTTGCGCTGTCCGCCATTCAGGAGGCTTTGAACATCAGCGATACGTCCGCGCCCCAGGACTCGCAGGGCCCGGTCCACGCTGACGGGGCGCCGCCGGTCATGCCGACCGGCGGATCCGCTTTCGATTCGTTCGACTCCCGTCCGGGCGTCGACAACCGCAGCCTGGACGAGATCGAGCCGCCGCCGCTTGCCGCTCGCCGGCCGGCCAATGACGACCGCGAGACCATCGGCCAGCTGCTGCAGGCGATCCAGAAGGGCCGCCCCTCGCGCGGCGTCTATACCCTGGCAACCGTGTTTGCAGGCATCTGGATCGTCGGCTGTGCCCTGCTCACGATCGGCTTCCTGCCGTCGTTGCAGGCCGTGATCGGCCAGAGCGGCGGCGTGCTGGTGCTCGCCGGCCTTGCCGCGGTGTTCTTCGCCCCCGTCCTGCTGTTCTATTTCCTGGCGAGTCTCGCCTGGCGCGGCCAGGAGCTGCGCATGATCGCGCAGTCGATGGCGCAGGTCGCGATCCGCTTCTCCGAGCCGGAGGGCGCCGTCAGCGATTCCATCGTGACCGTCGGCCAGGCCATCCGCCGCGAGGTTGCGGCGATGGGCGACGGCGTCGAGCGCGCGATCGCGCGCGCCGGCGAGCTCGAGATGCTGGTCGCCAACGAGGTCGCCGCGCTCGAACGCGCCTACAGCGACAACGAGGTGCGTATCCGCGCCCTCCTCCAGGACATCGCCCATCAGCGCGACAACCTGGTCGGCCAGGCCGAGCAGGTCCGCAGCGCCATCTCCGGCGTGCAGATCGACCTGCGCCACGACATCGCACTGATCTCGGACGCGATCGCCTCGCGCGTCGATGAGGTCGCCAAGAGCATCACCGGCGCGCTCGAGGAGCGCGGCGCCCACATCACGGCTGCGCTCAGCAATGCCGGCGACAACATGATCCTCGCGCTCGGCGAGCGTGGCGGCGATCTCCTGGACCGTCTCGAAGAAGCGAGCGCCGAGACCACCCGCGCCGTGCTCGACGCCTCCGAGCGGCTGACGACCAGCCTCAATTTCAAGACCGGCCACGTCCACGACGAGTTCGCCGATCTGTCCGACCGCGTCCACGAGATGCTCAATGAGCGCATCGACCGGATCACCAACGAGTTCGAGCAGCGCACGGCCGCGATCGTCGACGGCATTTCAGTCCGCACCGAGCAGGTCCACGATTCGCTCAAGGCGTCCGGCGACTCCCTGCTGCTGGAGCTCGAGCTGCGCAGCGGCGACCTCGTCACCAAGATCGACGAGGCGAGCCAGCGCCTGTCGGGCCACATCGTCACGTCGGGCGAGAAGGCGAGCGAGTCGCTCGACGCGACCGTCAACTCGCTGGTCGCCAAGGTCGTCAGCCAGACCGAGAGCACGCACGACACGCTGTCGATGCAGATCAGCGCCTTCGACGAGCTGGTGAAGAACCAGGGCACCGAGCTCGCCGAACGTTTTGCCCGCGACAGCTCGACCCTGGGCGCGCTGATCACCCGGCACATCACCGAGTTCGATCGCACCGTGAAAACCTATGGCGGCGAGATCGTCGAGCGCATGGGCCAGCGGACCCAGGAGATCTCCGACAATCTCAAGACCTATGTCGACAGTTTCGACACCCGTCTGTCGTCCAACAGCGGTGAGATCACGGCGACGCTGGACCAGCGGCTGAGCCAGTTCGAGACCAATCTGCAGGCCCGCATCACCACATTCGATTCCTCGCTGGATTCGAAGATCAAGACCTTCGACGACAGCGTCGAGGGCCGCCTCAAGTCGCTCGAGGAGAACTTCGACAGCCGGGCGACCTCTGTCACTTCGACCATCGAGGGCCGGCTCGGAACGCTGTCGAACTCGCTGACCGACGGTGCGGCGCAGGTGCTGCACGCCATCGACTCGCGGCTGACCGTGCTGACCTCCTCGCTGACCGATGGCTCGGCCCAGGCGATCCAGTCGATCGATTCCCGCCTCAACATCCTGACCTCCTCGCTCACCGACGGCACCGACAAGGCGCTGGAGGCGATCGATCAGCGCATCGTCAGCCTGTCGAACATCATCGACGGCCGCAGCTTCGAGCTGACCGAAGCCGTCACCGCCCGCTTCCAGGACATCCATCAGGGCATCGAGACCCGGGTCGGCTCGATCGCCACCGAGATCGACCATCGCGTGTCGCAGTTCGAGGACCTCCTCGGCTCACGCGTCGAGGCCGTGGCCGGCCGCATCGAGAGCAGCGGCCGCCAGGCCAGCGACGAACTGATGACCCGCGCCGAGCTGCTGTCCGCCAGCATCAAGTCGCATGTCGAGGATGCCGAGCGCGCGCTGACCAACCTCGTGGTCAACACCAGCGAGACCATCCAGACCGGCGCCCGCACGGCGCAGGAGGCGCTGCTCAACGTGTCGACGGACGTCGGCTCGCAATTGAAGAATACCTCTGCCGAGGTCGAGCGTGCCCTCACCGGCGCCGGCAGCAATGCCGCCAATTCCATCCTGACCAGCGCACGCGAGGCCCAGGCCGCCCTGGTCACGGCCTCCGGCGAGACCGCCGAGCAGATCAAGTCGCTGTCGGCCGATGTCGAGCGCACGCTCACGGCAGCGGGCTCGACCACCGCGGCCTCGATCCTCGCCGGTGCCCGCGAGGTCCAGAACACGTTGGTCTCGGCCTCCTCCGATGCCGCAATCCACGTGAAGTCGCTCGCCACCGATGTCGAGCAGGCGCTGACGGCCGCAGGCTCGGCCACGGCAGCCTCGATCCTGGCCGGTGCCCGCGAGGTCCAGAACACGCTGGTCTCGGCCTCCTCCAACGCAGCCGAGCACGTGAAATCGCTCGCGGCGGATGTGCAGCGTTCGCTGACCAGCGCCGGCACGGAGACCGCGGAGACGATCACGGCCGGTGCCCGCGAGGCCCAGAGCGCCCTGCTCGCCGCCTCCCACGAGGCCGCCGAGCAGGTCAAGGTGCTCACCGTCGACGTCCAGCGCTCGCTCTCGATCGCGGGAACGACCACCGCCGAGGCGATCACCGGCGGCGCGCGCGAGGCGCAGAGCACGCTGATCAGCGCGTCCTCGGAAGCGGCCAATCACGTCAAGTCGTTGGCCGCCGATGTCGAGCGCACGCTCGCTGCCGTCGGCACCAACACCGCGGCGACCATCGTCGACAGCGCGCGGGATGTGCAGTCCAAGCTGGTGAGCGCCTCGACCGAAGCCGCCGACCACGTCAAGTCGCTGGCGATCGACGTCGAGCGGACACTGGCCGCGGTCGGCACCACCACGGCCACCGTCATCATCGACAGCGCCCGTGAGGTCCAGTCCAAGCTGATCTCAAGCTCGACCGAGGCGGCGGAGCACGTCAAGTCGCTCGCCGTGGACGTCGAGCGGACGCTGTCGTCGGTCGGCGCCGACACAGCGACCTCGATCCTCAACAGCGCACGCCAGGCGCAGATGTCGCTGACCTCGACCTCGGCGGACACCGCTGCGGCCCTGATCGGCAGCGCACGCGAGGCCCAGGCGGTGCTGACCACGACCACGACCGAGACCGTCGCGGTGATCGTCAGCGGCGCCCGCGAAGCGCAGAGCGTGCTCACGGCGACCTCCACCGACACGGCCGGCCAGCTCAAGGCGATCTCGACCGAGATCGAACGTTCGATCAACACGGTCGCCGCCAACACGACGGACGCGATCCAGAGCAGCGCCCTCAATGCCCAGAGCGCGCTGGTCGCGGCCTCCAACGAGGTCTCGACGCGGGTGAAGTCGACCTCGACCGAGATCGAGCGCTCGGTGCTCGCCGCCGGCAACTCGTTCGGCTCGGCCATGACCGGCAAGACCGACGAGATCGTCACCTATGTGCAGCAGCAGAGCGAGCGGCTGTCGCAGATCCTCGACGGCAAGCGCGGCACGCTGGTCGAGACGCTCAACTCGAAGACCAACCAGCTCACGATCGAGATCGATCGCGTCACCACCGATGCGCTGAAGCAGATCGAGATGCGCGGCCAGGCGTTCGCCCAGACCGTGAACGGCAACGGCTCCGAGGTCGCCCGCACCATCACCTCGGCCGGCGAGCTCGCGACCACGGCGATCACCAAGTCGCTGAAGGATCTCGAGCAGGCCTCGCGCGCCGCGATCGAGCAGTCGCGCCAGGTCTCGGTGGCGGCCGTCACCGAGATGCAGGAGACCAGCAAGATCCTGCGCACCGACACCGTCGCTCTGTTCGAGCGTCTGCGCGAGGGCAACATCCTGCTGCAGGAGGTGCTGACCGGCGCCCACGACAATCTCAACTCGCTGGAGCGTGCGCTGGTCGCCCGCGTGGCCGATTTCGTCACCGCGATGAACGACGTGACGTCGCGCAATGGCACGGCGACGCAGACCCTCGAAGATCAGCTCAACGTCTTCAACGCCAAGACGTCCCGTGCGCTCGAGGATCTCGGATCGCTGTCGAGCCAGTTCGATGCCCACGGCAAGGCCCTGATCGAGGCTGCCGCCATCGTCGAGCAGAGCAACCGCGATGCGACGGTCTCGATCTCGGATCGCAAGACGACGCTGGAATCGCTGGTCACCACCATCGATCTTCGCACCGCCGATCTCGACCAGCGCCTGACCCGCTTCACCACCCTGCTCGACGAGTCGCTCGCGGCCGCCGAGGAGCGGGCCCGCGACATCGCCCGGGTCGTGGCGGAAACGGCCGGCGCCGGCTCGACCGCGCTCAGCCGCCAGTTCGAAGCCATCCGCGCCAATGCGGAGGAGGAACGCCGCCTCACGACGTCGCAGATGCAGGAGATCTACCAGCAGAGCACGCAGGAAGCCGATGCGATGTTCAAGCAGTCGGCCGAGAGGTTCGCGACGCTGGTGTCGAGCATGAAGCAGATGACCGCCGAAATGCATCGCGAGCTCGAAGCGACGCGCAACGAGCTGCGCCGCGGCGTGCTGGAGATGCCGCAGGAGGCGGCCGAGAGCACAGCGCAGATGCGCAAGGTCATCGTCGACCAGATCGAGGCCCTCGCCGAGCTCAACCGGATCGTCGCACATCATGGTCGGGGTCTCGACGTGGTCAGCACGGCGCGTCCTGCCGCAGTCGCGCCGCCTGCCGCCGTGATGCGTCAGGAGGAGCCGGTGGTGGCCGCCGTCGGCGGCCGAACAGACATGCGCCTGCGCGAGCCTGCGGCCACCAGCGTCACCAATCTCCCGCCGCCGGATCTCGGCATGCAGCCGCCAGCCCCGCCCCCACCGCAGCCGCGCCGGGTCGAAGCACCGCCGATGGGCCCGGTCGCCGATCAGCGCAGCGACAACTGGCTGTCCGACCTGCTCAACCGCGCCGACAACAGCACCGCCGGACAGCCCCAGGCTCCGGCTCCGCGTGGCCGCGGACCGGCGCAGCAGCCCGGCAATCCGCTGGAATCGCTGTCGCTCGACATCGCCCGGCTGATGGACCGCAACCTCGCGGCCGAGATGTGGGACCGTTATCAGCGCGGCGAGACCAAGGCGTTCTCCAAGCGCCTCTACACGCCGGCGGGTCAGAAGGCGTTCGACGAGGTCGCCCGCAAGTATCGCGCCGACCGCACCTTCAAGCAGACGGTCGACCGCTACATCACCGAATTCGAGCGGCTGCTCGACGAGGTCGCCCGCGATGACCGCAATCCGCAGGCGCTGCGCACGCAGCTGACCTCGGAGACCGGCCTGGTCTACACCCTGCTCGCCCACGCCGCCGGCCGGCTGGCGTGACGGGAGGCGAGTAGCGAACGGGGAGTGGCGAATAGCCGATGGCGACGAGCCCACCACCGACAGATCGAGAGCAACTCAGACGAACGGAGGCCGCGAGGCCTCCGTTTCGCTTTCGTAGATCCAATGAAGCCTTGTTCGGCTTTGCTCGTTTCGGCCCGGCATCCGCACGCCCGGCCCCTGCCACTTGGAGATCGCCACCGCATCCTGCGCTCGACCTTGCCGGCGACGCGTACATCGCCCGGCATCCGACAGGGCTAAGCGGTGTCGAACCAGGAGACGAGCAGCCATCGGCACACTGCGGCCGCCGGGTTCAAGCGCCCCTATTCGCTACTCCCAATTCGCTATTCGCCAGAGCCTCACCGCCGCCCGGTCGCGGGCGGTGCGGGCGCGGGCTGCGAGGCCTGGGCGTTGCTCGGGCTGGAGTTGCTGGCCCCGAACAGGACCCGGGTCGGATTGCGGTCGAAATTGTTCACGGCTCGGCTGATGTCGGACAGCGTCCGCCGTCCATCTGCCATCAGCGCGCCGGAGCGCTTGTCGAAATCCTCGGCAAGCTCGCGGATCGACTTCACCGTCAGGAACAGTTCGCCGCCGTCCTTGCCGCCGGCCAGCGAATTGAGGCCGAGCATCAAGGTGTCCGCCTTGCCCATGATGCCGTCGACACGGGACATGACGCCATCGATGCGCTCGGAGTTGCGGGCCAGCGACTGGGTAAAGACCTCGAGGTTCTTGATCGAGTTCTTCACGGCGTCCTGGTTGTCGGCGACCACCTTGTTGATGTTCTGCAGGGTGGCGCGGATCGCCTCGGTGACATCCTGCAACCGGGTCGGATCGGCGCGCAGCAGCGGAACGCCGTCCTCGTCGAGCGGCGGCGGCGGCGCGGCCTCCTCGCCGCCCTTCAGCGCGATCGCGGCAACGCCGGTGAGGCCCTGAAACTCGAGGCCGACCAGGGTGTCCTTGCGGATCGGGGCGTTGTTCTCGACCATCGCCAGCGCCACGACGCGGCGCGGATTGTCGAGCTTGACCGAGATGACCTCGCCGACCCGGATACCGTTGAAATTGACGCTGCCGCCATTGCGCAATCCGGCGGCCGGGCCTTCGAACACGACCCTGAGCGGGCTGCGCTGCTTGGTGGTGTGCAGGCTCTGGAACCAGAGGACGAATCCGACCGCCGCGGCGATCACCGCCAACGTGAACGATCCGATCAGGACGTAATTCGCCCGCGTTTCCATTACAAACTCCGGTACCGGCACGTGGCCGCGAAGATCCCAGCCCCCGCTCCCGTGCGCTCTCGGTTGGCGCCGGACCGCGGCACCCCCCATCTGCTTAGTCGCGGGAGGCTCCACTCCCGCTCACAAAAATCATCCCTGGGGCGCGTCGCACTACCCCATCACGGCGCGTGCACGCTTGCCGTGGAAATACTGCCTGAGCCACGGATGCTCCGAGGCCTGCATGTCGGCCATCGATCCCGCGGCAATGATCTTGCCGTTGCCCAGCACGGCGATGCGGTCGCAGGCCGTGTAAAGGCTGTCGAGATCATGGGTTACCATGAAAACCGTCAGTCCCAAAGTGCGCTGCAGAGTGCGCACCAGCTCGTCGAAATCGCCGGCACCGATCGGGTCGAGACCCGAGGTCGGCTCATCGAGAAACACCAGTTCCGGATCGAGCGCGAGAGCCCGCGCCAACGCGACGCGCTTGATCATGCCGCCGGACAGCTCGCTCGGGAAACGATCCGCAACATCGGGCCGCAATCCGACCATCACCAGCTTGGCGACCATGATCTCGTCGAGCAGCCGCTGCGAGACCTTGAGATATTCCCGGACCGGAAACTGGATGTTCTGCCGCACCGTGAGCGAGGAGAACAGCGCGCCCTGCTGGAACAGCACGCCCCAGCGCCGCTCGACGGCCCGGCGACCGGCACGATCGGCGGCGTCGAGGTCGACGCCGAACACCTCGATGTTGCCCGACAATTTCGGCACGAGGCCGATGATGGTGCGGGTCAGCACCGACTTGCCTGCACCGGATGGACCGACGAAGCCGAGGATCTCGCCGCGCTTGACGTCGAGATCGAGGCCGTCGAGCACGCGTGTCTTGCCGAACTGCACGGTGACGTCGCGGACGCGGATGATCGGATCGGACACCGCCTGCATCATCTCGACTCACATCCCGACTGCTGCGAAGAAGATCGCAAACACGCCATCCATGACGATGACGAAGAAGATCCCCTTCACGACCGACGACGTCGTGTGGCGCCCGAGCGACTCGGCGCTGCCCTGCACGGCGAGGCCCTCGACGCAGGCAACGATCCCGATCACCGCCGCCATGACCGGCGCCTTGAGCAGGCCGACGGTGAAATGATCAATCGAGATCGCATCGCGCAGGCGCAGCAGGAAGGCTTCGGGATCGACGCCGCCATAGAACCAGGCCACCAACCCGCCGCCATAGAGCGCCGCGATATCGCCGAGGAAGGACAGGATCGGCAGAGCGATCACCAGCGCCAGCATCCGCGGCAGGATCAGGACCTCGATCGGATCGAAGCCCATGGTGCGCAGCGCGTCGATCTCCTCACGCATCTTCATCGAGCCGAGCTCGGCCGTGTAGGCGCTGCCCGAGCGGCCGGCGATCATGATCGCCACCAGCAGAACGCCGATCTCGCGCAGCACCAGCACGCCGAGCATGTCGACGACGAAGATGTCGGCGCCGAACCTTCGGAAATGGAAGATGCCCTGCTGGGCGATGATGCAGCCGATCAAGAACGTGATCAGCACGATAATCGGCACCGCGCGCCAGCACACCTGCTCGAGATGATGGATGGTCGAGGTCAGGCGGAAGCTACGGGGATGGATGAGCACCCGGCCGCCGGCGACGATGACCGCCCCGAGCATGTCGATCAGCGCCGCCACCGTGCCGAAGATGCCGGCGACGCTGCGGCCGATCTGGCTGAGCATGCTGGTGACGGTCAGCGCGGTCGCATCGCCATCGGCGGCGACGCTGACCCGGCGCACCTCATCGACCAGGCTGGCGTAGTTGGCGGACAGGCCGTCGATCCTCGGCTCCGCGGTTCCGGTCGTGAAGCTGCGGCGCAGCCGCTCGATCAGCCAGGCCCCGAACGTATCGAGCTTGACCACCTGCGAGACGTCGATCGAGACATCGACCTTCTTGCCGGCGAGCTTCTCGGCATCCGCGACGAGCCGCTCGAGCGACGGCGCAAAGGGCGCGGTCCATGCGCCGGTCGCGCGCAGCAGCAGCGCGTTGCCCTCGCCGCTTCGCTGCAGATCGGGGCGGCCGTTCACGACGACCATCCTCGGAGCCTCGGACGCCCGCTCCTTGACGAGAGAAATCCCACCGCGTCGCCACCACCTTGCCGGAGACCCCCATCAACAGCCATAGTCGCTCCCGTCGCGCAAGTCCCCAGCGCCCCATTCCGGTTCACAAATCGCCAGACTTTCAAATGACTTCCACCGGTTTCCCAATATTGGATGCCCAGATCGGCCACTGGCCCATCGCCGGCAGCTTCACGATCAGCCGCGGCGCCAAGACCGAGGCCGTCACCGTGATCGCGGAGTTGCGAGACGGAGCGATCGTCGGCCGCGGCGAATGCGTCCCTTATCCGCGCTATGGCGAAACACCCGACGCCACGCTGAGCGCCCTGCTCGCCATGCGCGACGCGATCGCCTCCGGCCTCGATCGCGAGGCCCTGCAGACGGCGATGCCGCCGGGCGCCGCGCGCAATGCGCTCGACTGCGCGCTGCTCGACCTCGAGGCCAAGCGGAATGGCCGCCGGATTTGGGATCTGCTCGGGCGCCGGGCGCCGGAGCCTTGCGTCACGGCCTACACGATCTCGCTCGGCACGCCCGACGTGATGGCCAAGGCCGCAGCCAAGGCGGCGCACCGGCCTCTGCTCAAGATCAAGCTGGGTGGCGAAGGCGATCCGGCACGGATCTCCGCGGTACGCGCGGCGGCACCGCAGTCGCAACTGATCGTCGACGCCAATGAGTCCTGGACCGACGCCAATCTGGAAGGCAATCTCGCGGCATGCGCCGCCGCCGGTGTCACCCTCGTCGAGCAGCCGCTGCCCGCGGAAAAGGACGAGGCTCTCGCAAACATCGCGCGCCCGCTCGCCGTATGCGCCGACGAGAGCGTTCACGACCGCGGCTCGCTGGAAGCGCTGCGCGGCCGCTACGACGCCGTCAACATCAAGCTCGACAAGACCGGAGGGCTGACGGAAGCCCTGGCCATGGCGGATGCCGCACAAGCGCTCGGCTTCGACATCATGGTCGGCTGCATGGTCGCGACTTCGCTGTCGATGGCGCCGGCCATGCTGCTGACGCCGCTCGCCCGCTATGTCGACCTGGACGGTCCGCTGCTGCTGGCAGAGGATTGCACCCACGGCCTGTACTACGAGGATAGCCTGGTCTATCCGCCGGACGCCGCGCTGTGGGGATGACCCGCGAACCGGTTGCGCGCGGTCCACATCAGGAGGCCGCCGAGCCCGGCCATCGCCGCCATGACGAGATAGACGCCCGGCCCATATTGCGCATAGATCGGACCTGACAGCGCCGAGGCCGCCGAGCCGACGATGCCGCTGGCGGCTGAATAATAGCCCTGCCCCCGCGCCGTCACATGCGCCGGCACCTGGCGGACGAGCAGCCCCATGGTCCCGACCAGTGTCAGCCCGAACGTGAAGCCATGGCTGATCTGGACCACCGTGAGCCCAAGAGCGTGCGGCTCCGTCGCAGTGAGCGTCCAGCGCAGCACGGCCGCGATCGCGCCGATGACCACCAGCGTCGACGGCGCCAGCGTGAACCTTGGCGAGAGTGCGAACACCAGGATTTCGGCGAGTACGCCCATGGTCCAAAGCCAGGCGATGGTCAGCCCGCTGAGCCCCTGCGCCTTCCACTCGATCGCGGAGAACGTGTAGTAGGCCGCGTGGCTGCCCTGGATCAGCGCCGAGGCCATGATGACGCAGAGAAAGCCGGGATCGCTCAGCAGATGCCGCCCGTCCTGCGCCGGGCCGGCGCTGCGAGGCAACGGAGGCAGCCGCTGGAGCAGCAGGCCGCTCGCGGCGCCGAGCAGCCCGACCGACACGATGATCCAGATCAGCTCGGTTGCCGCAACGACATCCGCCAGGCCGCCGCAGAGCAGCGTGCCGACGATGAACGCCGCGGAGCCCCACAATCGGAGTCGCCCGTAGTTCAAGCCATAGCTCATGACGCCGCGCAGCGCGTACGCGTCCGTGAGCGGGACCAGTGGCGTCCACAGGCAGCACGTGGCCACATAGACCAGAAATACGGGCCAGGCATCGTGCTGGAACGCCAGCACGGCAAATCCGGACGCGGTTGCGAAGGTCACCAGCCGCATCGCGGCACGAAGCGCTTGACGGCGCTCGGCGCCGGCCGTGATCAGCGGCAGCACGGTAAACCGCGTTACCGCGGGAACCGCTATGATGACCCCGATCCAGGCGGCGTCCAGTCCAATCGCCCGTAGCCACACGGGGAAAAACGGCAGATGCGTCCCCGAGAGCGCGAACACCGCGCCGTAGAACAGCCCCAGCCGGCCTGCGAATCGACGCGACAATACCGGCGATGTGGTGGAGATTTGTCGGGACAGTGGCATCAATTCAATTGCGATTCGATCAATATCATGGTGATCGTTATGGCAACGCGCAGCAATTTGCGCGATGGGTTTGTCATGGTCGATGAAGTCTTCGCCCTCTCGCCGATTTCCGCCCGCGCGGCTCAGCCGAACGAGGCCGACTACGAGGCGATCCGCGACGCCTTCATGGAGACGTCCAGGGGGCGCTGGTTCCTCGGCGAATACGCCAAGCGCAACCGCAACGCCGACACCAGCATGGTGCTCGACGCGGTGGCGCGCATCGAGCATGCGCTGGCGTCGCAGCGCCAACAGCAGCAGGAATTCGATCAGGCCGACGGCAGGGCGCTGCCCGAAGCCCTGGCCGCGATCCGTGCCACTGTCGAAGACGCCGCGTTGGCCGCGACCTCTGCGGTCGACAGCATGGCCCTCGAGCAGAACCTGGCGCCGGTACGCAAGGGCATCCGGATCATCAAGGAGATTTCCTGGCGCTGGCGCGAGATCGGCGCAGATTCCCGAATCTGCGACCTGATTGATTCCCAGGTGATCTCGATCGAGGCCGCCTGTGACCAGCTCGCGAGCGCGGACCCCAAGGTTGCGTTGCTCGCGGCATTCGAGATCATCAGGTCGCGGCTGAAGGAGCTGGACGACGGACAAGCGGCGGCTTCGTCAGCGGCTGCCGAGGTTGTCGCAGGAGCCGACGCTGTCGCTCCGCCCGCGCAGGAAGGCACATCAGCCGCAGCTGCAGAACCCGTGATGCCGGAAGCTCGAGACAAACGTCCGAGCGAGCAGCACGCGCCCGTCGCGCCGGAGCCGATCGCGCCAGCGCGCGTGGAGGCGACTGTTCCCGAGCCTGCGGTGACCAGCTCGCTCGTCGCGGCCGTCGCCGCGATCGAGACGATCGAGACGCCGTCCGCTGCGGTGATCGTGGCGGCCGCGATGATCACAAGCGAGGCGACCGAGGCCGTGGTGCAGCCTGCGGCTTCGGTGGCGCCGACCGAGATCGTGGCCGAGCCTTCGATTGCCGAGGTTCTGGTCGAGATCGAGCAACAGGCGTCCGCGAATGCAGAGGATGCGGCAGCAGCAGAGGCGCAGGACGAGGCGATCCTCGAGCTGGTCGCGGCCGAGATGGGAGCTCCCGATCCGGTCGAGGAGGAGGAGTTCGCTCGAGCCCGAACGCTCGGCTTCGACATCGAGGAGCCGACCTCGGTCGATGACGACATCGTGGCCAGCTTCAGCGAGCCCCCGCCCTCCGAGCCACAGCTCGCGCTGACCACGACAGAAACGACCGTTGCGAAAACGGCGGCGGCCGAGGCCGCCTCCCCGACGGTGGCTCCAGCCGCCCCCCCGATGGTGACTCCGGTGGCCGAGCCGGTGGTAGCTCCACCGATGGCGCCGGCTCCCGTGCCCAGCGCGCCGATGCCGACGCCGCTCCCGGAGTCCATTGCCGCCGAGACCCTGGCCGCCGTGGCCGCCGCCGTGGCGGTTCAGCCGCCGCCCGCGCCACCGCTGGCCGAGGCGCCGCCGATCCGGCAGGACCCTGCCCCAGCCACCCCGGCTTCGAGCACGAGCGCCTACGCGATGCCGAAGCCGGCATATGAACCATCGCTCGGCTCGACCCTGCTGTCGAACGGCCTTCTGCAGCGTCCGCAGGCGCCGGCGAACGATCCGTTGCTGCCGATCCGACGCATGACCCAGCCCGAGAAGATCGCCTTCTTCTCTTGAGGGTCGTTGCATCCGGGAGTCGCGCCCGTCGCGGCCTCTATCTTCGGCACCCCGAGCGTGGTCGGCTGACCGCCGCTCGGGGGTGATGCGGGTCACGGACGGCGGCGCGTGACCCTCTTAGCCTCATCCTCAAGCCATTCGCTCTTGCGCATGCTCGAGGAGAACGCCGTGTCCGCTCCGCTAATTCGCGCTTCCCGTTTCGCTTGGAAATCCCTGCTCGCGTCAGCGTTACTGGGCCTGACGGCCTGTGCCGTCCCGGGTTCGGCTTTTGCGGGTAGCAGTGAGATCGACGGCCTGCAGACGCCGCCGCGAGCACTTGCCGCGCCAGCGCCGGTCGCAGCAGACGGTGTAGCCGCCGCTTCGCAGCAAGGGCCCGAGCCGCGCGTCGCGCTCGTGATCGGCAATGCGACCTATCAGAATGCTCCCCCGCTCGACAATCCCGACAATGATGCCCATGCGGTCGCGAAGCTGCTGAACTCGGCCGGCTTCGAGGTGATCACCGCGACCGATTTGACGCAGAACGAGATGCTCAAGGTCGTGCAGGATTTTTCCAGCCGGGTCGCGGCCCACGGGCCGAACGCGGTGGCGATGGTCTATTACGCCGGCCATGGCGTTCAGCTCGCAGGCGAGAACTATCTCATCCCGATCGACGCCCGCATCTCCGCTCCGTCGGACCTCACGACCAGCACGATCCGGCTGGTCGATCTGATGGCCACCCTCGATGCCATTCCGAGCCGGATGCGGATCGTGGTGCTCGATGCCTGTCGCAACAATCCGTTTCCTGCGGTCAATGACGCTGGACGCGGCCTCGCCATCGTTGACGCGCCGAACGGCTCCATCGTCGGCTATTCGACCTCTCCAGGCGAAGAGGCGCTCGACGGCCGTGGCGAGCACAGCCCCTATACACAGGCCTTCCTGAACCTGGCGCGGCAGCCGAACCTGCCGATCGAGCAGTTGTTCAAGCGCGTCCGCCTGCAGGTCAACCAGACGACGGCGGGACGGCAGACCCCATGGGAAAGCTCGTCGCTCACCAGCGATTTCACCTTCTTCGGTGACTCCCTCGTCGCCGCGACGCGTCCGCCGGAAAAGGCGCCCGTGGTCCAGATGGCCGCCGACCTTCCCAGCAGGTCCGTACGGCAGGCCTATGACTACGTGCTGTCGGAGAACCGTCCGCAATATTATCGCGAGTTCATCGAGATGTACCCGCGCGATCCGCTCGCCGAGCGTATTCGCGCCCTGCTCGCGGGCCTGGTGCAGGCTGCCGCGTGGCATCAGACGGTGCTGGCGAATTCGCCTGCCGCCTATAAGAGCTTCAGCGAATCCTACTCCGACAGCCCCTACGCCCCCATTGCGGTGCGGCTGCAGGTCCAGCCCCGGATCGTGCCGGTGCTGCAACCGACACGGCTGATGGTGCCGCCGCAGCTTGCCCCCGCAGGGCGGCTCAACATCGGCAATCACATGCAGGGGCGTCCTGGACCAGTGCCAATGCAGCCGATCAACACCCCGCCGCCGCCGGCGGTCCTCACCAAGGGCGCTCCCATCAACAATCCCCGTCCAGGCAAGGTGCTCGACGCGCGGCCGCTCGGCCAGAACAAGATCGGCGACAAGGTCGTGCCGTCGTCGAACACGCTGCCGGCTGCCAAGATCCAGCGCGATCCGTTCAAGCGGATGCCCGGTCGTCCGCTCGACACCCGCGAGGTGCGCCGTCCCTTGCCCGGCTATTCCGGTCCGTTCAAGCCGGGTTTCAACGGGTCACGTCCATCGCTGACCCGCGACCAAGGGCCGATGCGCGGTGCCGGCACACCGCATGTCGCGCAGTCTGGACCGCGGATCGGCGGTGGCGGATCCGGTCGGGGCGGACTCGGCTTTCACTGACGCCTAGGGAACGTCAGGCTATCAGCCTGGCAAACAGTTCGGCATCCACGTTGCCGCCGGAGAGAACGATCACGACCGTCTTGCCGGTCACGTCGAGGCGGCCCGCCAGCAGGGCCGCCAGACCGACAGATCCACCCGGCTCGACGACGAGCTTCAACTCCCGGAAGGCGAAGCCGACCGCGCGACCCACCTCTTCATCCGAGGCCTCCACCGCCGCCGACAACAGCCGGCTGTTGATGGCGAAGGTGATCTCTCCAGGGATCGCAGCCATCAGGGCATCGCAGATGGTGCGGCCCTTGGCGTCATGGGCCTCGCGGTGGCCGGCCCGCAGCGAGCGGGCATGGTCGTCGAAGCCCTTGGGCTCGGCGACCACCATCTGCGTCTCCGGAAAGCGCGCCTTGACCGCCGTCGAGACGCCCGCGAGCAACCCGCCGCCTGACGCCGGCACGATCACGAGATCCGGCGTGAGGCCAAGGCCCGAGAGATCCTCGGCGATCTCGCGGCCGACCGTGCCCTGCCCCGCGATCACGTAGGGATCATCGTAGGGCGGCACCACCGTCGAACCGCGCTTGCCGGCGATGTCGCGCGCAATCGCCTCGCGGTCCTCGCGGTCGCGATCGTAGAGCACGACATCGGCCCCAAACGCCTTGGTCCGCTCGCGCTTGGCGGCCGGCGCGTCGGAGGGCATCACGATGGTGGCGTCCATGCCCAGCAGCGTCGCGGCGTGGGCGACGCCCTGCGCGTGATTGCCCGACGAGAACGCAACGACACCCTTGCCGCGGTCATTCGGCGGGATCGACGCCAGCTTGTTGTAGGCGCCGCGGAACTTGAATGAGCCGGTCCGCTGCAGCACTTCCGGCTTCACGAACACATTGGCGTTCAAGCGCTCGCTGAGCACGGGGGCCGGCAGGAGCGGCGTCCGCACCGCAACCGGCGCGAGGACGTGGGCCGCGGCCTCGATGTCGGCGACGGTGACGGGCAGGATCGGGGCATGAGCTGTCATGCGCCTATTTTACCGCGCTCGATTGCCGAGAGGCAAGGGAGCCGGCGTCGACCAGCGTCAGGCGGCGCGGGCTGCGAGTTGCGGAACCGGCGCAGGTTGTCGCTGCGGATCAGTCCAGGTCAGGATCTCGAACCGGCCATCCTCGTGCTCGACGAGGGCCGTGCAACTCTCGACCCAGTCGCCGCAGTTCATGTAGCGAATGCCATCCTGGTCGCGGATAACGGCGCAATGGATGTGGCCGCAGATCACGCCGTCAGCGCCATGCCGGCGTGCCTCGGAGGCCAGCGCCGTCTCGAACGCGCCGATATAATTGACGGCGTTCTTGACCTTCTGCTTGGCCCATTGCGACAGCGACCAATAGGGCACGCCGAACATCCGGCGGAAGAAGTTGACCAAGCGGTTCATCTGGATCGCGAAGTCGTACGCCTTGTCGCCGAGATGGGCGAGCCAGCGCGCGTTCTGCACCACCAGATCGAAGATGTCGCCGTGGATGACCAGATAGCGTTTGCCGTCGGTGCCGGTGTGGACGATGTTCTCGACGACGTCGATGCCGCCGAAATGCGTGCCGTAATAGCCGCGCAGGAACTCGTCGTGATTGCCCGGTACGTAGACGATCTTGGCGCCCTTGCGCGCCTTGCGCAGCATCTTCTGCACGAGATCGTTGTGCGACTGCGGCCAGTGCCAGCTCGATTTCAGCGCCCAGCCGTCGATGATGTCACCGACCAGATAGATCGTATCGGCATCATGGTGGCGCAGGAAGTCAACGAGGAGATTGGCCTGCGAGCCGCGGGCTCCGAGATGTACGTCGGAGATGAACAACGTCCGAAAGCGCTTCGTCGGGCTTTCTTCACCAGCAGTCTCGAGTCCCATGCGCGCCCACCTAACAGTCCCTGATGACACGGCGATGACGAGCGGCCGCACCGGCAGAACCCATCCTGCCGGACCGCGACGGACACCATTCGCATCACGACTCGCGATGTCCTCGTCACGTTCCCGCGATACCAGCGCGGTGCGACAATCAGGCGACAAGCGGGCGGCGCAGACAGGGAATTCGGTTGCCTCCTATCTGGGCACGGCGACGACGCGCAGATTGTTGGTGGTGCCGGCCTGGGCGAACGGAATGCCGGCGACGACGACCAGCAGGTCGCCCTTGTCGGCGAACTCCTCCTGGACCGCGAAGAACGTCGCCCGCTCGACCATTTCCTCGTAGCTCTGCACGTCCTGCGACAGCACGCTGTGCGCGCCCCACAGCAAACACATCCGTCGCGAGGTGTCCTCGTTCGGCGTGATCGCCAGGATCGGCAAGCTCGGCCGCTTGCGCGCGACGCGCGAGGCCGAGGTGCCGCTCGACGTGTAGGCCACGATCGCCTTGGCGTGGATCGCCGACGCAAGATCGGCCGCCGCGGTCGCCACCGCATGCGGCGGCGTCTGCTCCTCGTCGGGCTGGGTGGCCTGAATGATCGAGCCGTACATCTTGTGCTTCTCGGTGCTCTTGATGATGCTGTCCATCATCGCCACCGCCTCGCGCGGATATTGCCCGCTGGCCGACTCCGCCGACAGCATCACCGCATCGGCCCCGTCATAGATCGCGGTCGCGACGTCCGAGACCTCGGCGCGCGTCGGCGTCGGCGTCGCCACCATGGAATCAAGCATCTGCGTCGCCACGATCACCGGCTTCACCGCGAGACGGCAGGCGCGCACCAGCTCCTTCTGCTTGCCCGGCACGTCCTCGTTCGGAATCTCGACGCCGAGATCGCCACGCGCGACCATGATGGCATCCGACAGCTGGATGATGTCGTCGATCCGTTCCAACGCCGCCGGCTTCTCGATCTTCGACATGATGCCGGCGCGGCCGTTGATCAGCCCCCTCGCCTCGATCACGTCGGACGGCTTCTGCACGAAGGACAGCGCCACCCAGTCGACGCCGAGATCGAGGCCGAAAGCGAGATCGGAGCGATCCTTCGCCGTCAGCGGCGACAGTTCGAGAATCGTGCCTGGAAGATTGACGCCCTTGTGATTGGAGATCGCGCCGCTCACGATCACCTTGGCTTCGATCCAGTCGTCGCCGAGACCGGTGACGCGCACCCGCACGCGGCCGTCATCGATCAGGAGATCGTGACCGGGCGCGACCGCTGCAAAGATCTCGGGATGCGGCAGCGGGATCGAATCCTTGTCGCCCTCGGTGCCATTCAACACGAAGCGGATCGTCTCACCCGTGTCGACCTGGATCTTCTTGTCGCGCAAGGTGCCCACGCGAATCTTCGGCCCCTGCAGATCCATCAGGATGCCGATCGGTCGCTGCACGTCCTTCTCCAGCGCGCGGATCGCGGCATGCACCTTGGCGTGATCGGCCTGCGTGCCGTGGCTGAAATTGAGTCGGAACGTATCGACACCGGCGAGAAACAGCGCCTTCAGCATCTCCGGAGAATTGCTGGCGGGGCCGACGGTCGCGACGATCTTGGCTCGACGGTGACGACGCATGATGTGTCCTTTCTCCCCAGCCCGCGTTTCACGTCTTGATGACACGCATGTGATTGTCATGCGCAGACGCCGTGGAAGCGCTGGTATACGCCCCGCAGCGTCCATTGCAAGTGTGCGGCGGAACACGCCGAAATTGTGCGAGGAAGCAGCACGCGTCAGACGTTGGAGCCGTGGATGGCGTCGATCACCGCGTCCGTCACCTCCTTGGTCGTCGCCTTGCCGCCCACATCCGGCGTCAGTATTCCGGCCGCACACACCTTTTCCACGGCCGCCATTAGTCTGACGGCCGCGTCCTTCTCGCCGAGATGATCGAGCATCTGCGCGCCCGTCCAGAACGTCGCGACGGGATTGGCGATGCCCTTGCCGGTGATGTCGAACGCCGACCCGTGGATCGGCTCGAACATCGACGGGAAGCGCCGCTCCGGATCAATGTTGCCGGTCGGCGCGACGCCGAGGCTGCCGGCGAGCGCGCCAGCGAGATCGGAGAGAATGTCGGCGTGCAGGTTGGTCGCAACGATGGTGTCGAGACTCTTCGGCTGCAGGGTCATGCGCACGGTCATCGCGTCGACCAGCATCTTGTCCCAGGTCACGTCAGGGAACTCGCGCGCGACTTCGGCGGCGATCTCGTCCCACATCACCATGCCGTGGCGCTGCGCGTTCGACTTGGTGACGACGGTGAGGAATTTGCGCGGCCGCGACTGCGCCAGCTTGAACGCATAGCGCATGATTCTGACGACGCCGACGCGGGTGAACACCGCAACCTCCGTCCCGACCTCCTCCGGCAGGCCGCGATGCGCGCGGCCGCCCATGCCGGCATATTCGCCTTCGGAGTTCTCGCGCACGATCACCCAGTCGAGATCGCCGACGCCGACATTGCGCAGCGGCGAGGCGACGCCCGGCAGGATCTTGGTCGGGCGCACATTGGCGTACTGATCGAACCCCTGGCAGATCGGCAGCCGTAGGCCCCACAGCGTGATGTGGTCGGGCACGTCGGGCGCGCCGACCGCGCCGAAATAGATCGCATCGAAGTTCTTCAGCTCGGCGAGACCGTCGGCCGGCATCATCACGCCGTGCTTCTTGTAGTAGTCCGAGCCCCAGTCGAATGTCTTGACGTTGAAGCTGATGTCGCCCGCTCGCTTGGCGAGCGCCTCGAGCACGCGGACGCCGGCGGAGATGACTTCGGGGCCGATTCCGTCGGCGGGAATGGCGGCGATGGAGTGAGTGCGCATGGAATGAGCTCCGTGTGAACGTTAGAACTGCGTGGCCGGCGCGGCCTTCGCGGCTTGTGATCGGGACAGCAACAGCGTCAGCACCGCCGATATCACCAGCAGCCCGGCGACGAAATAGAGGCCGCCATTGAAGCTGCCGGTCTGGTCCTTGATCCAGCCGATCATGGCCGGACCAACGAAGCCGCCGAGATTGCCGATCGAGTTGATGGTGGCGATGCCGGCGGCAGCGGCCGAGCCGGATAGGAACATGGTCGGCATGCTCCACAGCGGCGGCTTCGACGAGGAGATGCCGACATTGACCAAGGTCAGAGCGGCAAGCACCGCGGCGACGCTGGTCGAGAGCCCGGCCAGCCAAAGACCGACGGCGGCAACCACACAGGCCAGCACGACATGCCAGGTGCGCTCGGCCGTGCGGTCGGAATGCCGCGCCCACCAGATCATGACGACGACTGCGATCGTCGGCGGCACCGCGTTGAGAAAGCCGACGGCGAACGACAACAGGCCGAACTGCTTGATGATCTGCGGTGCCCAGACGCCCAGCGTATACAGACCGGCCGAGGTCCCGAAATAGACCAGCGCGAGCGCCAGCACGCGGATGTCGGCGAGCCCACGCCAGACGCTGTGGCTGGCGGTGGCCGCCTTGCTCGCCACCTCGGCATTCATGGTGCGCACCAGCCAGTCGCGCTCGTCGCCGGCGAGCCAGCGCGCCTGCTCCGGGCGATCGGTCATGTAAGCGAGGACGACGAAGCCGAGTAGCACCGCCGGCAGCGCCTCGATCAGGAACAGCCATTGCCAGCCCCTGAAGCCAAGGATCCCGTCCATCTCCAGCAGCGCACCGGAGAGCGGCGATCCGAGCACGGTCGACAGCGGCGCGGCGGCCATGAACAGCGCGGTGACGGCGGCGCGCTGACGCAAGGGAAACCAGTAGGACAGATAGAGGATGATGCCGGGAAAGAAACCGGCCTCCGCCGCACCGAGCAGGAAGCGCAGCACATAGAAGCTCACCGGACCCTGCACGAAGGCCATCGCGCCGGAGACGAGGCCCCAGGTGATCATCACCCGCGCAATCCAGATCCTTGCGCCGAATCTGTCGAGGGCGAGGTTGGAGGGGACCTCGAACAGAAAATAGCCCCAGAAGAAGATGCCGGCGCCGAAGCCATAGGCCGAGGCCGACAGACCGATGTCCTTGTTCATGGTGAGCGCCGCGAAACCGACATTGACGCGATCGATGAAGGCCACGAAGTAGAGCAGCATGATGAAGGGGACGATACGCCACGTGATCTTGCGCAGCACGCGTGTTTCCAGCTCTCCCGCCATCGCCACCTCCCTCATCCGTTTTGGTTGATCGGAGCACCGTAGGCGGTGGTATGGGAGATCTTCAATGCTCGCATCATTATACAAAAAAATCATATAATCCGGCCGTCGCCTCACGGGATCTGCTTCATGGAATTGCACCAGCTCCGCTGCTTCGTCGCCGCTGCCGAGGAGCTGCATTTCGGCAAGGCGGCGCAGCGGCTGCAGATGCTGCCCTCCGCGCTCGGACGGCAGATCAAGCTGCTGGAGGACGATCTCGCGACACCCTTGTTCGCCCGCACCACCCGCGCGGTGGCGCTGACCGAGCATGGCACGGCGCTGTTGCGCGACGCCCGCGTGATCCTGGCCCGCGTGGAGTCTGTGGAGACCAGCTTCCGCCGCCGCGCCCGAGGCACGAAGGCGCAGCGGCTGCGGGTCGGCGCCATCGACAGCGCCGCCGCCGGCCTGCTGCCGCAGCTGCTGCACGATTTTCGCGAGGGACATCCGGAGATCGCGGTGCAGCTCACGGAAGACAAGACGATACGGCTGCTGCCGAAGATTCTCTCCGGTGCGCTCGATCTTGCTTTCATCAGGCCGCCAGAACGCACCGACCCGCGGCTCGAATTCCGCGCCTTGCTCAGCGAGAGCGCCGTGGTGGCGCTGCCGCAGCGGCACCGGCTGGCGGCGCGGGCCTCGGTCTCGCTGGCTGACATCGCCGGCCAGCCGCTGATCGTGCCGGACAGGCGGTCGCGTCCGCACAGCCATGACCTCACCATGAAGCTGTTCGCGCAGGCCGGACTGTCGCCCGACGTGGCGCAGTTCGCCGACGAGAAGCAGACCATCGTGCATCTCGTCGCGGCTCGCCTGGGCATCGCCATCGTACCGCGCTGGACGGCGCGGCTGGCGGTCTCCGGCGTCCGCTTCGTGCCGCTGCGGCTGAAGCGCGGCAGCAGCGCCGGCCGGCTGCCGCTGGCGGCGGCCTGGCTGCGCGGCTCGCGAGATCCGGCGCGCGAGGCCATGCTCGGCGTGCTCGACGCGAGGCTTGCGAGATACGCCCGCGGTGCCTGACCGCAAAATCCGCCGAACATCCTACCCCAGCGGCGCCTCCGCGATGTCGAGCAGGGCACCGAGGCCGTGGCGCAAGCCGCGCATCGGCTGCTGCTCCGAGGACAGGCCGAAGGCGAGCAGCGATCGCCCCGTCACGGCGTAGACGTGGCCGAACGGAAACGACTGCGGCTGCGCGTCCGGCTGATTGGTGTCGAGCAGCGCCAGCCAATTATGGCCTTCGGGCACGGACGGAAGCGTGAAGTTCACGACGTCGAAATGCGCGTTGTAGACCAGCAGGAGCGTCGCATCCGAGCCACGCCGCTTGACGCCGGTCTCCTGGGCGCGGCCGTCGAGCAGCATGCCGAAGCAACGCGCGTGATCGTCGGTCCACTGCTCCGTCGTCATCTCCTCGCCCGACGGGTCGAGCCAGGTGACGTCGTTGACGCCGAGGTCCTCATTGTGCGAGCCGATCAGGAAGCGGCTGCGATAGAGGATCGGAAACGCCTTGCGCATGGCGATCAGCTTGCGCGTGAATTCGCGCAACGCCCGCCCCTGCGGCGTGATGCCCATCCAGTCGAGCCAGGTGGTCTCGTTGTCCTGCGCATAGGCGTTGTTGGTGCCGTTCTGGGTATGGCCGAACTCGTCGCCGGCGAGCAGCATCGGCGTGCCGTGCGACAGCAGCATCGTGGCCAGCAGATTGCGCTTCTGGCGCTCGCGCAACGCCGTGATCTCGGGATCGTCGGTCGGTCCCTCGACGCCGCAATTCCAGGAGTGGTTGTTGCTGTGGCCGTCGCGATTGTCCTCGCCGTTGGCCTCGTTGTGCTTCTCGTTATAGGAGACGAGGTCGTTGAGATTGAAGCCATCATGGGCGGTGATGAAGTTCACGCTGGCCCACGGCCGGCGGCCGCGCTTGTTGAACAGATCACCCGAGCCCGAGATGCGCTTGGCGAAGTCGGCCAGCGTGCCGCCGTCCCCCTTCCAGAACGCACGCGCGGTGTCACGAAACTTGTCGTTCCACTCCGCCCAACCCGGCGGAAACTGGCCGACCTGGTAGCCGCCCGGGCCGATGTCCCAGGGCTCTGCGATCAGCTTGACGCTGTTCAGCACCGGATCCTGACGGCAGGCGTCCAAAAAGCTGCCGCCTTCGTCGAAGCCATAGGGCTCCCGCGCCAGGATGGTGGCGAGGTCGAAGCGAAAGCCGTCGACCCGCATCTCGGTCGCCCAGTAGCGCAGGGAATCGGCGACCAGCTGCAGCACGCGCTGATGCGACAGGTTCACGGTGTTGCCGGTGCCGGTGTCGTTGATGTAGTAGCGCTTCTGGTCGGGCATCAGCCGGTAGTAGCTGGCATTGTCGATGCCCTTCAACGACAGGGTCGGGCCGAGCTCGTTGCCTTCGGCGGTGTGGTTGTAGACCACGTCGAGGATGACCTCGATGCCGTTGGCGTGGAACTGGTTGACCATGGTCTTGAATTCGGTCGCGAACGGCGTCTTCAGATAGCGCGGCTCCGGCGCAAAGAACCCGATGGAATTGTAGCCCCAGTAGTTGCGCAGGCCCTTCTCGACCAGATAGCTGTCGTCGATGAAGGCATGGATCGGCAGCAGCTCCGCCGAGGTAATGCCCAGGGAGCGTAGATAGGCCGGAATGTCCTGATGCGCGAGACCGGCGAAGGTGCCGCGGTCGGCTTCGGGCACCAGCGGATGCAGCCTGGTGAAGCCCTTGACGTGCATCTCGTAGAAGATTGTCCGCTCCCACGGAATTTCCGGCTTGCGCGAGGTGCCCCAGGTGAAGGCGGGGTCGATGACCCGACACTTCAGCATCAAGGGCGCACTGTCGCGATCGTCGAACGACAGGTCCTTGTCGGCGTGATCGAGCTGATAGCCGAACAGCTCCGGCCCCCAGCGCAGGTTGCCGACGAGCTGCTTGGCATAGGGGTCGATCACGAGCTTGTTGGGATTGAACCTGTGACCGGAGTCCGGCTCGTAAGGTCCATGAACGCGATAGCCGTAGACGGTGCCGGGCCGCGCGGCCGGCAGGTAGCCGTGCCAGACCTCGTCGGTGTATTCGGGAAGCTCGATGCGCTCGAGCTCGGTCTCGCCGGTGTCGTCGAACAGGCACAGCTCGACCTTGGTCGCATGCGCGGAAAAGATCGCAAAGTTGACGCCGAGCCCGTCCCAGGTCGCGCCGAGAGGAAACGGACGGCCTTCGCTGATCCTGGTCTTGCGCAGATTGAACGCCGCCTGCGTCAAAGCGTCACCGAGTTCGGTGCGTTGGTCCATCCTTTGCCCCCTTCGTCCAATTCCCCAGATCGATTGTCGGGGGTCTGCATGATCAGCGTCGATTGCTAGGTTGCCGCTGGCGTCTCGTCCGGCACGATGACTTCCGCCTTGGTCTCGATCACCGTCACCGAGGCGATCACGGCTCCCTCCGGTGCTGCCTTCGCGGCCCGCTGCTGCGCGACTTCCTTGGTGATGGCTGCGATGGAGTTGCCAATGCGTTCGACGATCTCGGTCAATTCCCCGGGCGACATCTTCAGCCGCCTGGTCACCACGCGGACCTGGGCCTGATCGGTCATGTCGAGCTTGTTGCGGGACGGCTGAATCTTCGGACGGCGCATCGGGAGTCCTCCTGCATGCCAGCTAACCTTGGCTGCGGAATTTGGTTCCCGCGACGGGCTCCCTCCCCCTGGGCATCGCCATGAAGACGTGCGTCACTGCTCCCGCGGCGCCACGCGCCCGAGTGATGTCATCGGTGTTGCCCCCTGATCGGGCAGAGGGCGCAGGGAATGCCGGGAGCTGGCCGCCCCCATGGCCCGCCTGCAGAAAAAAAGCAGGCGGCAGTCACCACAGGTTCAGCCGAGACATCCCGGCATTCCCCGCGCGATGGTTTTCACGCTTACTTCGCGATCTCCCCGGTGTCCGGCTTGGTAGCCACCGTCGCCCTCGGGATCATCGCCCGACGACTTGGCGCCAGCATCGGGGCGCCAGGACCACGCGACTTCACGTCCGCAAGCTGCCGTTCGTCCGCGCGGGTCGCCCCACGCTGCGGCATCCTGCAGCCACCGCATCCCGCGCCCAACGTTCCGTGACGATCGCGAAGCGCCCCTCTCGAGGAGCACGGGATGGCGACGGTCTAGCACATTTTCTGGAAACACGAAATAGAAATCTTCAGTCGACGACAGGCGCCTTGTCGCACGCGTTCGACGGGGTAGCCGGTCGGACTGCCCTTGCACCGGCCAGCCGAACGAAAGGCGGGAGCCCGCGACCGGAGTTGACCCGAGCACTCCGACTTGTGCGGTGCTTCAAGGGTTTTGGATGCAGGACGTCAGCACCAATACGAGCGACAAAGCCACGTCCGCTTTTGGGCCCGAAGCGGCCATGGTGCGGAAAGCAGGACTTCCAGCCCCAACATCCCAGCCCCTGTCAAAGGACAGGACCTATAAGGTCCCTTTGACAGGGGCCGGCTATGCATCGAGGCGATCACTGCATTGCGTCGCGCTGCCGAAAGAAAGTCCCGACTCAGCGTCCTCCAGCGTTGAGATCAATCGTGTCGCGTGTGCCGTTCTCAAGAGTCACAGTTGCGACGCCGCCTGAGACACTGTCGACCGCGACGATAGGCCCAACGGATGACACCCGGCGGATTTGTACAGCCTTGCCAGCGCGGAAACTCACCGCGGCTAGCTCGCGACGATCAAGCGACGGCAGCACGACATCCGGCGTCCCATCCCGATCAATGTCATGGAGTCGCGCGAGATCGAGATTGCGGGTGCCAAGGATATGGTTGGTAAAACCATCAATACGCGCGATCTCGACCAGGCTGCCGGATGCGAGCCGGTAGAGCCGCATCGAGCCCTCAAGATGCGGCGTCAACACCGCAGCGATGGTCATCTCGCCGGTCCCCGTGAAATTCCCGACGCCGACCAGATTGAGCCAACGGTGGCCAGCACCAATCGCCGGGCTTTCCGCCAAGGGCTCTATGCCGTTGCGAAGTGTAAAGACCGCAATGGCCGCACCGCGGCGCACGTATGATTTCACTATGACTGCTTCGGGAACACCGTCGCCGTCGAGATCGGCGAACCGCACGCGTCGATCTTCGAACACGGCATCCTTCGGTAGGCGATAGGTGAACCGCCGGCCATCGCGTTCGACCACAAAGCCGCCTGCCTCGATGGCGTCTCCGAGCACGCCGTGGTCGTAACGAGTCGTGGGATCGATGAGATAGGCGGTGAATTCGCCAACACGCGTCACCTCGGTATCAGGGAGGCGTTGCGCGCCGGTCGCGCACGCCAGCGGAAGCCCCGCGAAAATCAAGAAGGCCGGTATTGTACGACGCACAAGCATCAGCGTTTCCTCAAAATCCAGCCAGAAATGTCGAAGCCCGCTCGCTCGGAACGTCGCGGATGTTGTCTTGCAAGACGACACAGCAAGATCGGCGACTCTCGAATGCAGTCGTGAGTTTGGTGAGCCAGTATTGAGCGACGGGTTGGCATGATCTTCTCCCAAATTGACCCAAAAATACGTCTGACTGAGTGCAGATGTTACGGGCCTGTTCGCATTCCTTCGCAACAAATTGAGAAAATACCGATAGCTACCCGATCGCACGGCGGCCGAACCAACCGTCAATGCTTTGCGATTTGGTCATTCGCCGACTGCCACTCAAGCGAGCGCGCACGACGCCAGCTATCGGCCCATCCCGGACCTTCTGGTCGGCGCCGACGATGGCCGCTTCGTCGAAGATTGGAATCTTGTCAGGCCGCAATCGGCGCCTAGCGGGGAGGCCGGCGGCGGCTTGGCTCAGACGGGCGTTGCACATATGGGTTCGGCAAGCACATGGCCGACAGGCTCGCAGCCCCCGCTCTGCACGCCTCCCACGACCTGTACTGGCACGCGATCGTGCTGGACCCGCCCCACTCCCACGTCTGGAGGCACACCGGATCATTGCCACCAAACCGTTGAGCGGCGGCTGGAGCGGTTGCAAGCAAAGTGATGGAAGTCATGAGGAGAAACGCGCGCATCATCACTCATCATGACATGAGACTGAGCCGTCCGAAAGGGTCTGCCGGCGCGGCGACGTCCTCGCGGGCTTGATCTGCAGGCGCGGCGGGTTTCGGTGTCCGCGTCGTCAGGTGATCATCTCTTGCTCCGGTGCATATAAGCCCGCCGATGGCCTGCAGCTGATCGGACGCCTCCGCCAGCCAGCCTTCCTCGACAGCTGGAGAGCAGCTTTTGACCGGTTGCGGACAAATGGGCCCATCTGATTGACGTTCCCGGAGGCGCCAGATGGACGCCGCGCTAAATCCTCTGCAAATGACTTAGTTTGCGGGTCGGCCCATTGAACAGCCTGATCCTCATACTCTCCTGGCCGTGACCCGTCAGGTGTCGGCAGCAACATTCCGAGATGAAGAACCAGGGTGACGCAAAGAAATCGGTGAATGGCCGAATGCCAACGCGTAGGCGCGTGAGAACGCTGCTGCGCTGCCAAAACCCACGCGTCGGGCGACCGATTTGATGCGCTCGCCGCGCTGAAGCTCACGCTGGGCAAGAGTCAGTCGCCATGCCTTCAGATAGGCCGCCGGTGTAGTGCCAGTCACTTTGGGAAACAGCGTCATAAATCGGCTTCGCGAGAGTCCGCTAATGCTGGCAAGTTCCTCGATATGCCACTGGCGAGAAGGTTGATCGTGCATGGCGACGAGGGACTTATGGATCGCTGGATGGGATAGGCCGGCAAGAAGTCCCGGTTGCGTCGAGCCGATATCGATTGCCGCCCGGAGGACAAGCAGGATGATCACCTCGCACAGGCGGTCGAGAGCGACTTGCCTGCCGCACCGCATGTCTGAGGCCTCGGCCACAAAGGCTGCAGTCAGAGCCTGCAAAATCGGAGACTCGCTGAGGGGGATCACGATCCGCTCGGGCATCGCATTCATGAGCGGGTTTGTGACACCCCCGAACCGAACTGCGGCCGCAGCGAGGATCTCGCCGCGGTGATCGGGCATTGCATCGCGATGGGGGCAGAAGGTGACGCTCCTTGCACAGCCGCCTTCTCCCAGAATGACGAGGTTTGCAACCGCATCTCGCTCGTCTTGGGCCACGACCGTCACTGACAGTTCAAAGGCATCAAAGAAGGCGCAAAGCCGGTCGAGCTTGCCGACGGCAGGACTCTCAGTCATGTTTTTTGAACTATTCATGCCCGAGAGTGTGACATGAGGGAGGTGCCGTCGCAACTCTTCTGTGTTGCCCAAGTTCGTGAAAAGGAATCTCGATGCTTACACCCCGTCAGAAGGCACCGGCCCTTGCGTTGAGAACGCTCGATCATGGCCGTTTCGATTTGGCCACGGAAAGCCCCGAGCGCATGACGCTCATCTGCTTCTATCGCGGCTTGCATTGCCCGATCTGTGCCAACTACTTGAAGGAATTGGACCGCCTGACGCCGGAATTTGCCGTGCGCGGCGTAACGACTGTTGCCATCAGCTCCGACGGGGAGGAGCGGGCGCGCCAGATGGCCGACAAGATCCAGGCCAAAAATCTGCGTGTGGCATATGGGCTGGGATTGAGCGATGCCCGCAGTTGGGGGCTCTATATCTCGAGCTCTCGCGGCAAGACCTCGATCGGCATCGAGGAACCTGCTTTGTTCTCTGAACCCGGCGTGTTTCTGATCAGCGCGGATCAAACGGTCTACTATCTCTCCGTGCAGTCCATGCCGTTTGTTCGTCCCAGCTTCGCTGAAATGGTCCAGGCGTTGGATTTCGTGATCAAGAACAACTACCCAGCCAGAGGCGAGTATGCGGGCGCGATACCAGACGTGGGCGCGCCTACATCCGAGTAGAGTGCTGGTGCACCGCAAGCCGAACGATCACAGGTATCGATGATCCTTTCGCGCCCTGCATAGATGCCCCAAAGCCGCCGCTGCCGCGGAGATCGCCGCGGCCTCATCGACCTCGCGGCCGCGCAGGTGCTCGGCGGCGTAGCGCTCGGCGTCGGAGCGGTCAGCCCATCCGCCGTGCCACGACGTTGCGGACGATCTCCGACGCGGTGAAGGGCTCTTCGTCGTGCGGCGTTGCCGGCACGGCGGCCTCCGACGGCGTGATCGACGGAGGCCTTCCAGCAGGCCGGGATGACGGCAGCGATCACCGCAGCCCCGGCACCATGCGCTTCAAGGTCCGGTCGTGCAGCCAGTAGTGATGCAGCAGCGCGGCGCCGGCATGTAGGGCGATCAGGATCATAAGGCCGTTGGCCAGCGCCTCGTGCATCTCCTTCATGTCGTGGGCGAAGCCGCGGTCGCCGACCCAGGGCGAGGCGATCTCGAACAGGCCGAACACCGGCAAGCCGTAGCCGCGGGCGAACTGGGTGAGGATGCCGAGGACCGGAATGGCGAACATGATGCCGTAGATCAGCAGATGCACGATCTCGCCGGCATGAACGGTCCATGATCCGAACTTCGTCGCCTCGGGGACCGGGGGCGGATCGGCGAGGCGCCAGGCCAAGCGGGCCAGCGCGAAGCCGAGCATCGACAGCCCGAGCGAAGCATGCATCATCAGGCCCATGTCGTGGGCGTTGCGCGGCAGCATGTCGCCGAGATGGCCCGAGATCCAGGCCGCGGGCACCAGCACGGCGACGATCCAGTGCAGGCCGATTGCGATCGAGCCATAGGTTTTGGCGGAGTTTCGAATACGCATGAGACAGCATCCTTCGGACGTGGGGCCCTCGCGGCCGATGGTCCGGCGGAGGGCGGCATGGCCAAAGCGAATAGCTGATCCCGGGCGTCGCGCTGCTGACGTCGACCGTCAGCCCGCTGTCAGGATGGAACGCGTCTCCCTGGCGTCGCGCGCCGGCGATCGCCGACCTTCCGCCACCATCGCCGGGGCCTGCGCCAAGGCCGGCGCCATCGCCGGTGCGATCGTGATCTTCGCCCCGCCGAGCTCGGAGCTGCCGATCTGCAGCCGCCAGCGGTAGGCCTCGAGCACGTCCTGCACGATTGCGAGACCCAGGCCGCTGCCCGGCCCCTGCTCGTCCAGGCGGCCGCCGCGCTCGAGCACGCGGCCGATCTGCGCTGCCGGAATGCCCGGACCGTCATCCTCGACCACCATGCTGAGAGGGGTCGCGCGCGCGACGATGCGCACCGTGCTGGCCGCATGGCGCGCGGCATTCTCCAGGAGATTGCCGAGCACCTCGGCAAGATCGGTGCGGTCCATGGCGACCCGCAAGCCCGCGGGCACCTCGCCGTCGAAGCTGACATGCGCCGCGGCCGGCGTGCGGCCGAGCGTGCCGAGCAGCGCCTCCACCAGCGGCGCCAGCTCGGTGGCGGCCTCCGGCGCGCCGCGCACCTTGCCGCGCAGCCGCGCCAGAGCCAGCTCGCGATCGACCTGCCGGCTCATGGCCTCGGCGACGTCCTCGACATTGCGCGCCAGCTCCAACTGGCCAAGCTCCTTGAGCCGCGCGGCGTCGGCGGTGAGTGCGGCGAGCGGCGTCTTGAAGCCGTGCGCGAGATCGGCCGCGCGGCTGCGCGAGCGCAGGATCTCGCGGCTCTGCGCGTCCAGCAGCGCGTTGACCTCCTCGACCAGCGGGGCCACCTCGGTCGGCACTTCGACGGGGAGGTGCTGACGCTTGCCGCCACGGATCTCGGCAACACCCCGGCGCAGCACCGCCAGCGGACGGAGGCCGAGATTGACCTGAACGGTCGTACCGACCGCGAGGATGGTTGCAAGCACGGCAAGCGCGATCGACAGATCCTTGGCGAAGGCGCGCACCGCGCTGGTGGCACCGTCGAGATCATAGGCGACGGCGGCCCGCACGCGGATCTGGCTGCCCGGATTCATCACGACGCCGCGCTCGGCAACCAGCACGCGGACGCCATCGGGACCGGCAAGCTCATGCTGATGCACATCGCTGGGTCCGGGCTCGTCGATCGGAAGCGGCAGGATCGTGTCCCACAACGATCGCGAGCGGAGCAGCTGACCGTGATCGTCCGAGATCTGCCAGTACAGGCCCGACAGGGGCACGACGAAGCGGGGATCGGCCGGCGATCGCGACACGACGATGCGCCCCTCGGGATCCACCTCGAGGCCGTTCAGCAATTGCCGCAGATGCACGTCGAGATCGGCGGCGAGCGTGCGCGCGACATGCCGCTCGAACAGCACGACCATGCCGAAGCCGGCGACGCCGAGCGCGACCAGCAGCGCGATGGTGCCCGCTGCTACCAGCCGCAGCCGCAGCGAGCCCAGCCTCATTCGACCGTCTCCGCAATCATGTAGCCGAAGCCGCGGCGGGTCTCGATGATGTCGGCGCCGAGCTTCTTGCGCACGCGCCGGATCAGCACCTCGAGCGCATTGGAATCGTGATCGTGGCCGAGGCCGTAGACGTTCTCCTCCAGCTCATGCTGCGGCACCACGCGGCCGCTCTGCCGCAACAGATAGGCGATCAGCCGGTATTCGAGCTGCGACAGCGCCACCGGCACGCCGGACAGGCTGACCTTCATCTGCCGCTCGTCGAGCGTCAGGTCGCCCGACGAGAGCACCGGGGCGGCATGGCCGGCGGAGCGTCTGACGATCGCGCGCAGCCGCGCCAGCAGCTCCTCGTTGCGAAACGGCTTCGGCAGATAGTCGTCAGCACCGGCGTCGATGCCGTCGACCCGCTCGGCCCAGCTCGCGCGCGCCGTCAGGATCAGCACCGGCATGTGGCGCCCCGCACTGCGCCAGCGCTTGAGCACCGACAGGCCGTCCATGCCGGGCAGGCCGAGGTCGAGGATCACGGCGCCATAATCCTCGGTGTCGCCGAGAAACCAGGCCTGCTCGCCATCGTCGGAGCTCTCGACCAGATACCCGGCCGCCAGCAGCGTCCGCGACAGGTCGGACGACAGCCGCGGATCGTCCTCGACCAGCAGCACACGCATCTACTCATCCTACTTTTCGTCGATCCGCTCGATCTCTCCGCTGCGCGCATCGACATAGACTTCGAGCACACGGCCGTCGCGCCCGATCACCCGAAACTCATAGCGCCAGCGGCCGCGCTGACGCTCGATGTCGATCCCCGTTACATCCCCCGCGATCCGGCCGCGCAACCTCGGCAGGATCTGCGACAGCGGCAGCACGTCGCCCGCCTCCACGGCGTGGCGTACGGCATCGCGGCGCTCGCGATCGTCCTCGCGCGCATCGGTCGCCGCCGACGCCGCCGTCGAGATCAGCATCGCCAATGACGTGACGCGCATGAACCGTCCTATTTGAGGCAAATGCATGATCTTCCCTGGACCTGGCGCTCTGATTGTCGAAGCTGGCGTTCATTCGTCGCGCCGGTTTCGGATTGCGGGGCATTCGCAAATGCTAGGAAACCGCTGAGGGTTTTAGTTTGAACTTCCGGTGTCGGAATTGCGCTCGGACCGAATGCGGGGGTGGAGACTCGCATATCGCCGCATCCTGCCCGAGCCAAGCTGACAATTCGCTGACGCCGCGCGACGGGATGCCGTCAGCACGGTTGCGACATGCTCTCATGCAGGCGCCGCGCGAGCAGGCCGGCGCAAGCGACTTCGGAGTGTAGGCATGCGTAGAACGGTGATGCTGGCAACCTTGCTGGCGGGGCTCGGTGGCATTCTCGCGGTGGCGCAGGCGAGCCGGGAGACGGCGCCGGAGCTGGTGCCGTTGGCCCGCATCCATGACGGGGCCGCAACGCATCCGATGCAGTTTGCGGCGCTGGCCGAGCGCGCCGATGGCCGGCTCCTGAGCTACGAGCCGTCCCGCCGGGAGCGCGAAGGCGACGACGACGAGCAGGACGAGCCGCGGCGGTGATGCCGATCGCCGCGCCGCGCGTCGCACGACGCGCTCATGCCGGCAGTCCCGCTTCGTACCAGTCGCGACTCGCCTTGACGATGCGCACCACCGACAACATCACGGGGACCTCGACGAGAACGCCGACCACGGTTGCCAGCGCGGCGCCGGAGTCGAGGCCGAACAGGCTGATGGCGGCGGCGACCGCCAGCTCGAAGAAATTGCTGGCGCCGATCAGGGCCGCGGGCGCGGCCACGCACCAGGCGACGCCGAGCCGGCGGCTCAGCCAATAGGCGATGCCCGCATTGAGGTAGACCTGGATCAGGATCGGCACGGCGAGGATCGCGATCACGACCGGCTGCTTCAGGATCTGCTCGCCCTGGAAGCCGAACAGCAGCACGAGCGTCGCCAGCAGCGCCACGAGCGACACCGGCTGCAGCACGCGCAGGGCGCGCTCGAAGGCGCCGCCCTTGGCGCGCAGCAACGCCCGACGCAGCAGCTGCGACACGATCACCGGCACCACGATGTAGAGCAGCACCGACAGCAGCAGCGTGGTCCAGGGCACCGAGATCGACGCGACGCCGAGCAGGAGACCGACGAGCGGCGCGAACAGAAACACCATGATGACGTCGTTGAGCGCGACCTGGCTCAGCGTGTAGTGCGGCTCGCCCTCGCAGAGGTTGGACCACACGAACACCATCGCCGTGCAGGGTGCGGCAGCCAGCAGGATGAGGCCGGCGACGTAGGACGACAGCTGCCCTGCGGGGAGCAGCGGCGCAAACACGTGGCCGATGAAGATGCTGCCGAGCAAGGCCATGGAGAACGGCTTGACCGCCCAGTTCACGAACAAGGTGACGCCGATGCCGCGCCAATGCGCTCTGACGCCGCCGAGCGCGGCGAAATCGATCTTCAGCAGCATCGGAATGATCATCAGCCAGATCAGCGCCGCCACCGGCAGATTGACCCGGGCGACCTCGGCCGATGCGACGACCGCGAACAGTCCAGGCATCAGATGGCCGAGACCGATGCCCACGACGATGCAGAGCAGCACCCAGACCGTCAGATAGCGCTCGAAGACGGTCATCGGTCAGGCCACGTCGGAGCGGAACGACGTCGCGCCCTCGCCGGCCCCGATCTCGCGCAGCCGCGTGCCGAGCGACAGCGCATCGATCCGGTCCAGCGGCAGGTTGATGAAGGCATCGATGCGGTTCTTCAGATAGCGGAAGGCGGTCGTGAACGCGGCGAGCTTCTGCAGCTCCGTGCCCTCGGCCGCCGCCGGATCCTCGATCCCCCAATGCGCGGTCATCGGCTGCCCCGGCCAGATCGGGCAGGCCTCGCCGGCCGCGTTGTCACAGACCGTGAACACGAAATCCATGACCGGCGCGCCCGCCACGGCAAACTCGCTCCAGCTCTTCGAGCTGAGATCGTCGGCCGGATAGTCCATGCGCGCGAGCAGCGTGAGCGCCAACGGGTGCACCGCGCCCTTCGGCGTGCTGCCGGCGGAGAAGGCGCGGAAGCGGCCGGCGCCGTCCTTGCGCAGGATGGACTCGGCGAGGATCGAACGCGCCGAATTTCCGGTGCACAGGAACAGCACGTTGTAGATGCGATCAGACACGGGTCTTCTCCTTCCGCTTCGGCGGACAGCATGGGGTGAGGCTCTCGATGACGGGCGCGCAGACCTCGGGGCGGCCGCCGCAACAGTCCTGCAGCAGGAACAGCGCGACCTCCCGGAATTGCACCAGGTCGGCCCGATAGACGATCGAGCGGCTGTACCTGATCGAGCTGACGAGACCGGCGCGCGCCAGCACCGACAGGTGGGCCGACAACGTGTTCTGAGGCACTTCGAGAAGGCGCGCGAGCTCGCCGGCGGGCAGCCCTTCGGGCTCGTGCTGCACCAGGGTGCGGAAGGCCTGCAGCCGCGTCGGCTGCGCCAGTGCCGCCAGGGCCAGAACTGCGCTCTCGTTTTCCATATATCCAGAATTATCGATATATGATCCGCACGTCAAGGCCGGCCGCGAGTCGGATGGCCAGATACCGACGCGAACGATGATCCGGCTGATCCGCTCAGCACAAGCGCAGGTGGGCGCCATTGATGACAAGCTCGCCGGCCTGCGCCATGCGTGCCAGCGCGCGATAGAGCGCTTCGTGGGTGATGCCGAGCTCGGCCGCCCAGTCCTTCTTGGAACGGTCGAGCGCGAGCTCGCTCCCCTCGCCTTCTGTCTCGATGAAGTGCACGATCCGCTCGCGGGCGGTCTTGAGGCTGAGCCGCTCCGACTGCGCGCGGACCTGGCGGAGCTCGCGGGCGAGATGGTCGCTCCATTTGTCCCGGATCTCCGGGCGGCGCAGCGCGTCGGCGAACGCCTGCCGGTCGATCGCGAGCAGTGCTGAATCCTGCGCTGCGACGGCGTCGCAATGATATGATGACTGATCGAGGCTGGCCTCAGCGAGAAAGCCCTGCCGCGCCCGCTGCAGGATGATGTCGTCGCCGGCGCGCGAGCGGCGCAGCAGTCTCACCTCGCCCATCAGCACGAAATACATTGCCTGCGGGCGATCACCCCGACAGAACACCGCGCCCTGGCGTGGCACCTCGATGCGCCGCGTCCGCACCCTGGCAGCCGCGGGCATCGCGGCGAGCAATGGCAACAGAACCGCGAGGCGGCGCCAGTCGAGCGGACGGGTGCCGTCGGATGGGAAATGGTCGGTCCTCGGCATATGATCAGGATCATATGCGCAGCCCGGCCGCGAGGTCTAGGGAGGACATCACGCGATCAATCACATGGAAGGTTCTCATGCGCCTGCGTCTTGCCGCCATTATGCTGGCCTTGGTTGCGTCCGCTGGCATCGCCACGGCGCAGCATCACGGCCACCACGACCACGGCAGCCATGGTGGAGCGCTTCCGGCCGACGCGCGCGAGCGCGTGGCCTTTCCCCCCGAGCTCGCCGAGCACACGCTCGCCAACATGCGCGACCACCTGCTGGCACTGCAGCAGATCAACGAGGCGCTTGCGGCGGGCGACATGGATCAGGCCGGCCGCATCGCGGAGCAGCGCCTCGGCATGACCTCGCTGCGACTGCACGGCGCCGCCGAAGTGGCCAGGTTCATGCCGCGGGGCATGCAGGAGGCCGGCACGGCCATGCACAAGGCGGCAAGCCGCTTCGCCATCGAGGCGCAGAATGCCGGCGTCACGGGCGAGATCAAGCCGGCGCTGACGGCACTGGCGGAAACCATGGCCGCCTGCGTCGGCTGCCATGCCGGCTACCGGCTTAGATAGCCGTGCAGCCGCCTCCTGGAGCTTCCCGCAGCTCCCTCTATTATTTCGAATATACTAGAAATATCGATTGACTCCCGTTGCCCTCCGCCGCATCCTGCGTCCCATGAAGCTCGACGACGCCGCCGCCCGCCTGGAAGCCCTCGGCAACACCACGCGCCTGAAGATCTACCGCGCGCTGGTGCGCGCCGGGCATGCCGGGATGCCGGTTGGACGGCTGCAGGAGCGGCTGAAGATTCCGGCCTCCACGCTGTCGCATCACGTCAAGGCGTTGGTCGCGGTCGGGCTGATCTCGCAGCTGCGCGAGGGCACGACGCTGGTCTGCCATGCCGAATACGACGTGATGCGGTCGCTGCTCGGTTTTCTGGTCTCGGAATGCTGTGCCGAGGAGCAAGGCTGCGGCACGGCGCGGCCGGCCGCATGATCCTCTGGCCTTTAATTCGATAATTCTAGAAGCATGGGAGGTGCGTGATGACGGAAGCCAGGACGAGCACCAAGACGGTCGCGATCATCGGCGCCGGCCCGGTCGGCCTCGCGGCCGCGGCGCATGCGCTGGAGCGCGGCCTGCGCCCGCTCGTGCTGGAGGCAGGTCCCGAGGCCGCGCATGCGGTGCGGCAGTGGCAGCACGTGCAGCTGTTCTCGCCGTGGCGATACAACGTCGATACGGCGGCGGCACGGCTGCTTGCCGCCACCGGGTGGAATTCGCTCGAGCCGGAGGTCTATCCGACCGGGCGCGAGCTGATCGACTCCTACCTCGCGCCGCTGGCGACCCGCACGGCCCTGCGGGACGTCATCAAGACGTCGCACCGGGTGACCGCGATCAGCCGCGTCGGCTTCGACAAGGCGAAATCGAGGGGCCGCGCCGCTGCGCCGTTCGAGATCCGCTACCGGAACGGCAAGGGCGAGGCGACGATGCAGGCCGATGCCGTGATCGACGTCTCCGGCACCTGGTTCTCGCCCAATCCGGCCGGCGGCAACGGCCTGCCCGCGCTCGGCGAGGCCGCGCACGCCGCGCGCGTCGCCTACGGCATGCCGGACGTTCGAGGCGCGCAGCGCAGCCGCTACGCCGGCAGGACCGTCGCCGTGCTCGGCGCCGGCCACTCGGCGATCGGCACCTTGATCGACCTCGCCGCGCTTGCCAAGGACGAACCCGGCACGCAGGCGATCTGGCTGCTGCGCAGCAACGATCCGGCCAAGGCGTTCGGCGGCGGCAGCGCCGACCAGCTCGCCGCACGCGGTGAGCTCGGCATGGCGTTCGCCGCACTGGTCCGCTCGGGACGCATCCGAGTCGAGACCGGATTTCATGTCACGGGGATCAACGATGCGGACGGCCGATTGCAGATCGTCGCAGGCGGCGATCGCGGCATCGACGCGGACGAGTTGATCGTCGCCACCGGCTTCCGTCCGGATCTGTCATGGCTGTCGGAGCTGCGGCTGCGGCTCGATCCCGCGATCGAAGCGCCGGCAGCGCTGGCGCCGCTGATCGATCCCAACGAGCATTCCTGCGGGACCGTCCGGCCGCATGGCGCGCGCGAGCTGGCGCAGGCCGACGAGCCCGGGCTCTATCTCGCAGGCATGAAGAGCTATGGCCGCGCGCCGACCTTCCTGATGATGACGGGCTACGAGCAGGTCCGCTCGATCACGGCCGACATCGCAGGTGACAAGGCTGCGGCTCATCGCGTCGAACTGCAGCTGCCGGAAACCGGCGTCTGCACCCGCGGCGGGCTCGAGAGCATTGCAGCCCTGTCCGGCTGCTGTGGCGGACCGACGCCGTCCGGCGTAGACAGTTGTTGCGCCGACGATGCCAAGGCCAAGGCGGCCGGGCGCACGGGCTGCGGCTGCTCGTGACGCAGAACTGACGAGAGGTCGAACGGAATGCAGGCACGACGGCTGGGCGTGGTCATCGCTCTCGGCACCGCCCAGACCCTGGCCTGGGGATCGAGCTATTACTTGCCGGCGATCCTCGCCGACCCGATCGCAAGGGATCTCGGCCTCTCCAACAACTGGTTCTTCGCCGCGTTCTCCGCCTCGCTGATCATCTCCGGCCTGCTCGGCCCGCGCATCGGCCGCCAGATCGATCGCGTCGGCGGCCGTCAGGTGCTCTGCGCCTCCAACATCGTGCTGGCGATCGGGCTCGCGCTGCTCGGCCTGTCGCATTCGCTGTGGGTGATGGCGATCGCGTGGCTGTGGCTCGGCGTCGGCATGGGGCTCGGTCTCTACGATGCCGCGTTCGGCGCGCTCGGACGCATCTACGGCCGTGATGCCCGCGGCGCCATCACCGGCATCACTCTGCTCGCCGGTTTCGCCTCGACGGTCGGATGGCCGCTGAGCACCTGGGGGCTCGCGACGATCGGCTGGCGCGAGACCTGTTTCGCCTGGGCGATCGCGCATCTCGTGATCGGCCTGCCGCTCAACCTGTCGCTGCCCCGCGCCAATGCGATGGCGCCCGGCGAGATGCCGACGGGCAAACCGAACATTCCGCTCGACCGCCCGATGGTGCTGATCGCCTTTGCGATGGCGGCTGCCTGGACCGTGACCGCGGCGATGGCCGTGCACCTGCCGCGGCTGATGGAGGCGTTCGGCGCGACGCCGGCGCAGGCGCTGTTCGCCGGCATGATGATCGGGCCGGCGCAGGTCGCCGCACGGGTGTTCGAGGCCGGCTTCCTCAGCCGCTTCCATCCGCTCGCCTCGGCAAGGCTCGCCTGCATCACCCATCCGCTCGGCGCGCTGACGATCGGCTTGTTCGGCGGCGGCGCCGCGGCGGCCTTCGCGCTGCTGCACGGGTCCGGCAACGGCATTCTCACGATTGCCCGCGGCACGCTGCCGCTCGCGATCTTCGGCCCCGCCAACTACGCCTACCGGCTCGGCCTGATCGGAGCGCCGTCGCGGATTTGCCAGGCCTTTGCGCCGCTGCTGTTCGGACTGCTGATCGACGCGCTCGGCCGTTTCGTGCTGATCGTCTCGGCGAGCCTGAGCCTGTCGGCGCTCGCGGCCTTGATGCTGCTGTCGGCCGGACGGGCCGAGACCGCCGTGCCGGGCAGCGCCCCCGACAAGGCGGCCTGAGCTGCCTCGGTAGCACTTCTTTAACCAGCTTTCGGCGGCCGCAGCTGCGCTGACCGCTGCGGCCCGCCCCGAGGTCGCGAATATACGAAAAGTTGAAGGTTGGGCTGAACGATGCTCCGTGGTCACACGGGGGGCGTTCACGGACACGATGGCATTGCAGCGCAAACACATGCTTCGTGTCGGGGCGGTGGTCGCCTGTGTCGGGATCTTCCTGGCCGGCGCCGATCTCGCCGTGACTGCACTGATCGGCAACCAGACCGCGCGACAGCTCAGCGACCTCAGCAAGGTGGCGCTGCGGCGCTCCGAAGCCGCGATCGACTCGGCCGGCGCCATCCTGCATCGCCTCGTCGCGAAGGGACCGATGGATTGCAGCGCCATCGCGCTGCAGGCGCTGCGGCTGCACGTCTACCAAGGCACCATCGTCAAGGACATCCGCACCGTCGACCGCGAGGGGTCCGTGCTCTGCGCGGCCTATTCCGAGACGCTCGAATTCGACAATGGCTGGGCGCGGCGGGACGAGATGTTCCAGTCGGCCGACGGCCAGCTGCGGCTGTTCCGCGTCGCGCAGTTCACGGGCGACGCGTTCGGCGTGCTGCGCGACATCGACGCACAACGCTCATTGGCGGCGATCCTGCGCATCGACGGCAATCTGCTCGACGTGATGCCGGCCGGCCTGCGCGCCGAGAGCCACGTCACCCTCACGCTGCCCGATGGCGAGCAGGTCGCGGGCTATCATCCCGACACGTCATCCAAGCCGCCGACCCAGAGCGTCGCCTTCACCACGGTGTCCGATCGCTATCCACTGCAGGCCACCATCCATGTGCGGCCGAACAGCCTCAGTGCGCGCCACGACATGTCCTATCTGCTGACGATGCTCGCCGCGGGCATGCTCGGCGGCGTGTTCGGGCTGCTGCTGGCGAGCTATCTGAGCCGCCCTGTCGATCCGGTGGCCGAGCTCGACCGCGCCCTCGCAGGCAACGAGTTCAAGCCCTATGTGCAGCCGACCTTCAGCCTGAAGACCGGCGACATCATCGGCTGCGAGATGCTGGCGCGCTGGGAGAAGCCGGACGGCCGGCTGATTCCGCCGATGAGCTTCATCCCGCTGGCGGAAAGCTCCGGCCGCATCGAAAGGCTGACCTGGCAGATCCTGAAGACCGCGCTGCGCGAGCTGCAGCCCGAGATGCGGCAGGACAAGCTGTTCAAGCTGTCCGTCAACATCACGCCGCGGCATCTGCTCGGCGCCGGCTTCATCGACGATCTGCGCAAGGTGGTCGCATCCTCGTCGGTCTCGACCCGCCAGGTCGTGCTCGAGGTGACCGAACGCGAGGAGCTCGCCGATCTCGACAAGGCGACCGATGTCGTGAAGGAGCTCAGCGATCTCGGCTTCCGCATCGCGCTCGACGACGTCGGTATCGGCCATAGCGGCCTGTCCACCATCCAGCGGCTCGGCGCGCGCATCCTGAAGATCGACAAGTTCTTCGTCGACGCGATCACCCGCGACCAATCCGCCGTTGTCGTGGTGCAGATGCTGGTGGCGCTGGCGCGCGAGCTGGAGATGTCGGTGGTCGCCGAGGGCATCGAGCATCAGGAGCAGGTCGATGCGCTGCTCGCCTGCGGGGTCGAGGAAGGCCAGGGTTATCTGGTCGCGCCGCCGATGTCGCTCGATCGCTTCAAGCACTTCCTCGACGTGCGCCGCGCCGCGGCCCCTGCGGAGCGGACCAAGACGCCGGTGCTGGCGGCCTGAGGGCCGAGGTCACTGCTTCGTCATCTGTCCACGGATCTCGCCGCCCGGATTGGCCTGGGTGTGGATGTTGGCGTACCATTTGCCGGCGATCAGATCCGCCGCCTGTGCATCGGTGAGCGCGGACGCCCCCGTGATCGGCGACTCCGGGCTCTTGAACGGCAGCACGATGCCGGCATTCTTGCCGGGCTCGCTGGGTCCGTGGAAATGCGCGCCGATCGGCGGGCCGCTCAGGCCGGAGAAGGTGATCTTCCAGACCAGCGTCTTGGTCGTGGTGTCGAAGCTCGCTTCGGCCGTGCCGGACGCGGCGCTCGCATTCGGCGGGACCTCGTTGGCGGCCTTGAGCTCGGACTTCAAGATGACGGTTTCGGCATGAGCCGACGGCAGCGCCGCAACGCATGTCGAGACGAGCACCGCCAAAACGAGCTTACGATTCATGGCTTCCCCCCGGTCGTTGGTTGCAGTCTGGAGTCTGAGGACCCCGGAGGCAAGCCGATATTCCGCTATGCGCATGCGGGGAGCCGCGGCCGCGGCGTTGATTGATCAATGCCGGCGGCTGTGCCAAACAGGATGAAGCGACAACGAGCTCGACGGAAGGCAATGGCGGAACGGATGGCTGCTTCCAGGATGGCCCGCGGCAAGGTCGGGCGCCCCTCGCTCGAGCGTGCCGGCGAGGTCGAGGAGCGGATCCTGGACGCCGCCAAGACCGTGTTCCTCGCCAACGGCTTCGAAGGCGCCAGCGTCGACGAGATCGCGCAGACGGCGCGCGCCGGCAAGCCGACGATCTATGCACGCTTTCCCAGCAAGGCGGCGCTGTTCGCGGCGGTGATCGGCCGCCAGGCGGCGCGCAATACGCAGTATGAGAATCTCGTTCCGCAAGGACGCAGCTTCCGTTCCAGGCTCGTGAACCTCGGCGTGACGCTGATCGAGCGCGCCTTCGAGGACGAGACCATCGGCCTGATGCGCACCGCCATTGCCGAGAACCCCCGCTTCCCGGACCTTACGCTGGAAATCCAGGCCTCGGCGCGCCAGCGCGCCACCCTCAACGTCGGCCACGTTCTCGGCGAGCTGGCGCGGGCGGAAGGCCTGGCCGGCAAGGGCGCTTTCGCGGCGGAGCGGATCGAGGACACGGCCAGGATCTTCATCGACCTGGTGGTGTTCTCCATGCTGATGCGGGCACTGCTCGGCGAGGACATCCGTGCGCTGAAGAAGGAGCTCCAGGCTTGCGTCGAAGGACGTGTCGCTTTCTTCCTGTCGGCGACGACGTGAGAGCGCAGCGCTGCTGGCAGCCGGCCTCGGCCTGCACGAACGGCACCTGACGCCGCCTGCCGTCATTCCCGGGCATTCGCGCGCAAGATGACGCTATTTGCCGGCGCTTTTTGCCTTCAGCTCCGGAAAGATCGTCTCGTCCTGCAGGATCACGTCGGCCGTGCGCTGATAGTGCGCGGTCAGCAATGCGACGGCGCGCTCCGTGTCCGCATTGAGCACGGCGCCGACGATCTCCGCATGCTCGTCGCCCACCGCGCGTGACGGAAACGCCTTGCGGATCGACAGCCTGCGATAGCGATAGAGCTGGTCGGCGAGCTGACCACAAAACCCGATCAGCGATTGCGAGCCGCAGTTCGAGATCAGCACCCGGTGATAGACCCGGTGCAGCTTCTCCCATTCCGGATTGTCCTCGAACGTCGTCGCGCTCAGCGAGCGCGGCGCGCGGCTCAGGCGATGCTGCGCCAGCACCAGTTGCTCCTCCCATTGCGGCGTCGCCGCCGCCATCGACTCGCGCAGCGCCAGCGCCTCGACCCAGCAGCGCGTCTTGGTCAGCTCGGCGAGCTCGGCGCGGCTGATGTCCTTGACGTAGAAGCCGCGCTGCTCGCGCACCTCGACCAGGCCGTCGGCCGTGAGACGGTTCAGCGCCTCGCGCAGCGGCGTCTGCCCGGTCTGATAGGTCTCGGTCAGGAAGCGCATCTGCAGCTTGCGCGATGGCGCGAGCCGCCCGGACAGCAGGTCCTCCCGCAGCCGGTCATACACATGGCTTGCCTGGGTCGACGGGCCCTGCCCCTCGACCTCGATCACCGCGTCCACGTTCGATCTCCCCTCGGAATCGCCGCTCCTGTATAGAGCTTCACCCTGAAACACAAAATTTATAAATTCTGATTGATTTCGATTTTTTATGTAATAAAAGAATGTCGCCGGATCGCCGGCCGATGACAAGAAACATCGCGCGCTCCTCTCAGGGGGCGCGCCGGAGGACTCGTCCATGACCCGATTTCCGGTCACGGCTCTACGCAGCGTCGACCTCGGCACGCCCGATCTTGGCCGGTCCGAGGCGTTCTATCGCGACGTCTGGGGGCTGGAGCGGGTCGCCACCGCGGACGGCGTCGTCTACCTGCGCGCCACAGGACGCGACCATCACGTCGTCGCGCTGCACCGGAGCGATCGCACCGAGCTGAAGGCCGTGACCTTCCGTGTCGCCGAAGCCACTGATTTCGACACCATCGCACGCAACGCCCTTCAGCAGGGCGCGACCTTGATCGCAGCCGCCGCGTCGAACCCGGCGCCTGATGGCGGCGTGATCATGAGCCTGCGCAGCCCCGAGGGCTGCACGCTGCGCTTCGTGCATGGCGACGTCACGCACGAGGCCAGGCCATCGCGACCGGAGCTTCCGGAGCGCCTCGCTCACGTCAATCTCAACAGCACCGATGTCGACCGTACCGCCGCCTTCTACGAACACGCGCTTGGCTTCAAGCTCACGGATCGCTCGGCGGCGATGGCCTTCGTGCGCTGCAATTCCGACCATCATGCCGTCGTCATCGCGAGCGCCAAGGTGAACGGCCTCAACCACGTCGCCTTCCTGATGCCGACCTGGGAAGGCGTGATGCGCGGATCGGGCCGCATGATCGATGCCGGCTATCCGATCGCCTGGGGCGTCGGCCGCCACGGCCCCGGCGACAACGTGTTCGCCTATTTCATCGATCCGCAGGGCATCGTCATCGAATACACCGCCGAGGTGCTGCAGGTCGACGACGACTACGTCGTGCGCGGTCCCGAGCATTGGGTCTGGCCGCCCGGCCGCACCGATCAATGGGGCATCGCGCCGCCCAAGGCCGAGCACGTCAAGGCCGCGCAGCTCGCGGTCGGCTTCGCCGCCTGACCTTCTTCCAACGCCGAGATCCGCGCGCCATGTCCGCCACGTCGAACACAGAACACCATCAGGTCGTCATCATCGGCTTCGGGCCGACCGGCGCCTTTGCGGCAAGCCTGCTCGGCCGCGAGGGCGTCACCGCGCTTGCGATCGACCGTGCCCGCGAGATCTACGACAAGCCGCGCGCGATCGCGCTCGATCACGAGATCATGCGGCTGTTCGACAATCTCGGCATCGCCGCGCAAGTCAGCCGCTACGTCGCGCCGTTTCCGGCCTCGGAGCATTTCGGCGCACAAGGACAACTGATCCGCCGCATCGACATGGTCGGTGAGCCCTACCCGCTCGGCTACACGCCGAGCATGGTGTTCACCCAGCCGCCGGTCGAACAGGTGATGCGCGACCGCGTCGCCGGCTGCCCCTCCGTCACGGTCGAGCTCGGCACGACCCTGGTCGACATCCGTCAGGATGCGAACGCCGCGAGCGTCGTTTTGAAACGCGAGGACGGCAGCACGCGCGAGGTCACGGCCGACTACGTCATCGCCTGCGACGGCGCCTCCAGCACCGTGCGCCAGACGCTCGGCATCGGCTTCGAGGATCTCGACTTCGACGAGCCCTGGCTGGTCGTCGACCTGCTGGTCAACGACAGCGGTATGAGCAGACTGCCGGCGACCGCGGCCCAATTCTGCGATCCGGCGCGGCCGACCACCTACATCATCGGCCCCGGCAACCACCGTCGCTTCGAGATCATGCTGCGCCCGGGCGAAGACCGACATGCGATGGAGCAGCCCGGGCAGGTCTGGCAACTGCTCTCACCCTGGCTCTCGCCTGAGGATGGCCAGCTGTGGCGCGCGGCGAGCTACCGCTTCCATGCGCTGGTCGCCGGCCGCTGGCGCGACGGCCGCGTGCTGCTGGCCGGCGATGCCGCACATCAGCAGCCGCCCTTCATCGGCCAGGGCATGTGCCAGGGCCTGCGCGATGCTGCCAACCTCAGCTGGAAGCTCGTCCGCGTGCTGCGCGGCCAGTCGGGGCCGGCGCTGCTCGACAGCTACGAGGTCGAGCGCAGCACCCATGTCCGCGAGCTCACCACCCGCATCAAGGCGATCGGCCGCGTCATCTGCGAGCAGGACCCCGTGGCTGCCGCAGCCCGTGACGCGCGCATCCTCGCCGAGGGCGGCGGCGCGCCGCGCACCATCACCCGGCAGGAGATCGTGCCGCCGCTGACCACGGGCCTGCTGGCGACGAAGGCGAACGCCGCCAACGGCACGCTGTTTCCGCAGCCCTGGATTCTGCGAGATGGGGAACGTGTCCTGCTCGATGCGGTCGTAGGAACCGGATGGCGGCTGGTCCTCGACGGACGGCGCGCACCAAGCGCGCAGGCGGACGTCCACATCCATGTGATCACCATCGGTGGCAGCGGCCTGTCCGAAGAAAGCGGCGTGGTCGCGCGATGGTTCGAGCGCCATGGCTGCAGCGCCGCACTGGTGCGGCCCGATCACTACGTCTACGGCGTCGCCGCGGACACGCCGGAGCTCGCGGCGCTGCTGGCCGAGCTGCACGAACGACTGAACTAATCAAAACAAAAACATCAAAGGGGAAGCGCCATGACGACAACGACCGAGACCGCGAGCGGATCAGCGGGAGGACGCGCGATCGCCGTCCTCATCATGCTGTTCCTGTTCCAGACGCTGAATTTCTTCGACAAGCTGGTGTTCGGCCTCTCGGCCGTGCCGATGATGAAGGAGCTGGGGCTCAGCCCGAAGGATTTCGGCCTGATCGGCAGCAGCTTCTTCCTGCTGTTCTCGCTGTCCGGCATGGCCGTCGGCATGTTCGTGGTCGGCCGCTTCCCGGTGAAATGGCTGCTCTTGATCATGGCCGGCGTCTGGTCGGCGACGCAGATCCCGATCTTCTTTTCCGGCTCGATCGCGGTACTGGTGATCTGCCGCATCATCCTCGGCGCCGGTGAAGGCCCGGGCCTGCCGACCGCGCTGCACGCCTGCTACAACTGGTTTCCCGCCGACAAACGCAGTGTCCCGAGCGCGGTGGTGCTGCAGGGCATCAGCGTCGGCCTGCTCGCCGGCGGCCCGATCCTGACCTATGTCATCGTGAACTACGGTTGGCGCACCGGCTTCCTGTTCTGCGGCCTGCTCGGGCTGGCCTGGATGCTCGGCTGGTTCTTCATCGGCGGCGAAGGCCCCTACTCGGCCGCACATGCGCCGGAAGCTGTCGTGGCCAAGGACAAGGCGCTGCCCGCGCGCGTCCTGTGGGGCGACGCCACCGTGATCGGCGTGATCATCATGTCGACGGCGTCATACTGGATCGTCGGCATGTCCGCGACCTGGCTGCCGCCTTATCTGCAGCTCGGGCTCGGCTACAAGCAGGTCGATGTCGGCTGGATCATCTCGGCCATCTACCTGTTTCAGTCGCCGCTGCTGCTAGGCGGCTCCTGGCTGACGCAGGTTCTGCAGCGCAAGGGCTTCAGCCTGCGCGCCTGCCTCGGTCACGCCTCCGGCCTCGCGCTGCTTGCTGCCGGCTGCGCGCTGCTGCTCAGCATCGTCACGACGGGCCCGCTGCAGCTCGCCTGCGTCGCGATCGCCTTCGCCGCGCCAAGCCTCACGACGATCTTCGGTCCTGTCGCGCTCGGCGCCATCGCGCCGGCCGTGCAGCGCGGGCGGCTGATCGTCGTGATCTATTCCGGCAATGCTGCCTCCGCGCTGGTCTCGAACGCACTCACCGGCTGGATCGTCGGGGAGGCCGGCAGCAACGCGCCGCTGGGCTATGCCCATGCCATGACCTTCACCGCCGGCGTGCTGATCACGGGCGCCATCTCGGCCTTCGCGCTGATCTTCCCGGAGCGCACGATTGCGCGCTTCGCGAGGACGGCGCAGGCACCGTCTTCCTCCTCCGCCGTCGCGGCGGTCTCGACCTGATCAAGGGACCTCAGATGAAATTTGCAAGCTTCACGATTCATGACACGCCGTCCTGGGGACTGGTCGAAGGCGACGACATCGCCGATCTCGGCGCCATCCTGCGCGACCGCTTCCCCGACCTGAAATCGGCGATCGCAGCCGACGCGCTGAACGAGGCGGCGGCCGCGGCTGCGAAGGCCAAGCGGCATGCGCTGTCCGCCATCACCTTCCTTCCGGTGATCCCGAATCCGGACAAGATCCTCTGCATCGGCCTGAACTACGAGACCCATCGCAAGGAGACCGGCCGCTCCGAGGTCGAGAACCCCACCGTGTTCGGCCGCTTCGCCAACAGCCAGACCGGGCATCTCGCCAACATCATCCGCCCGCGCGTCTCGACCGATCTCGATTTCGAGGGCGAGCTCGCCGTGATCATCGGCAAGCCCGGCCGCTACATCCCACGCAGCGAGGCCTTCCAGCACATCGCCGGCTATGCTTGCTACAACGAGGGCAGCGTCCGCGACTTCCAGCGCCACACGCATCAGTTCACGCCGGGCAAGAATTTTCCTGACACCGGCGCGTTCGGCCCGTGGCTGGTCACGCCTGACGAAATCGACGATCTCGGCCCGCTCAAGCTGCAGACGCGGTTGAACGGCGAGGTCGTGCAGGAGGCGACGATCAGCCAGATGATCTTCGATATCCCGCGCCAGATCGAATATTGCTCGTCCTTCACCCGCCTCGAGCCCGGCGACGTCATCGCCACCGGCACCCCCGGCGGCGTCGGCTCGCGCCGCACACCGCCGCTGTGGATGAAGCCGGGGGATGTGGTGGAGGTCGAGATCGACAAGATCGGGCTGCTGCGGAATGGGATCGCGGACGAGGCGGTTTAAGTCCGCTCGCTCGCCCTGCAGCGATCTCACTCGGTCTCTCCGACGTCATTCCGGGGCGGGCGCAGCGCGAGCCCGGAATCCATGACCACGACCATCAATGGCGTACCACCGGTGTACCCACTGCCGTTCTCGCGCAACAGTGGCCTGTGGGTATGGATTCCGGGCTCATTCGCGCTGCTTCAAAATGGCTTCGCCATTTTGCGCGCGAATGCCCCGGAATGACTGCGGAGACCCAACTCCCCCTCAATGCGCCATCGCCGGGCCGCCACCGAGCTTCACCTTGCGCAAGGTCAGCGCCAGCGGGATGGCCGACAGCGAGATCAGCATCAGCGCCCAATAGACGTCGACATAGGCGAGCAGCGAGGACTGCATCTGCACGGTCTGGCCGATCCACGCCAGCGCCTGCTGCTTCGCCTGCACCATCGAGCTGCCATGGGCGGCGAAGTAGTTGGTCACCTGATGCAGCGTGTCCTGGTAGGCCGGGTTCGACGGGATGGTGTTCTCGATGAGGCGGTTCTGGTGGAACTGGCCGCGATGCGCCAGGATATTGGCCGCCAGCGACACGCCGATCGAGCCGCCGGTGTTGCGCGCTGCGTTGATCAGGGCCGAAGCCTGGTCGGTTCTCTCGGGCGGAATGCCGTTGTAGGACGCGGTCGTGATCGACAGGAAGATCAGCGGCAGGCCGATGCCGATCAGCATGCGGGACTCGGCGAAGAACCAGAAATCGACATTGGCGTAGACCCGTGTCAGGTCATACATCGCGAACGCCACGACAGCAGCGCCGGTCATGATCATGTATTTCGGCTGCACCTTGCCGGACAGCTTGCCGACCACGAACATCATGCCCATCGTCACGAGCCCGCCCGGCGACAGCACGAGGCCGGCCCAGGTGGCGGTGTAGCCGAAATCCTTCTGCACCATCTGCGGCAGCATCTGCGTGGTGCCGAGCAGGATCGCGCCGGTCGCCAGCATCACCAGGAAGCAGGCACCGAACTGGCGCGAGGCCAGCATGCGCACGTCGACGGTCGGATTCTTCTGGTTCATCTCCCAGGGGATCATGGCGATGAAGGCCGTCACACAGACCGCCGCGGTGATCACGATGAAGCGCGAGTCGAACCAGTCGTCCTCCAGGCCACGGTCGAGCATCAGCTCGAGCGCGCCGAGGAAGGTCGCCACCAGCACGAAGCCTATGATGTCGAAGCCGTGCGCCTGTTTGCGCCGCTCCTCCGTGACCGATTCAGGTTCCTTGAGGATCAGCCCGATCAGCAGCATCGCGGCGAGGCCGACAGGGCCGTTGATCAGGAAGCACCAGTGCCAGGAGGCATTGTCCGAGAGATAGCCGCCGAGCGTCGGGCCGACCACCGGCGCGACGACGACGGCGACGCCGAACAGCGCGAACGCCTGGCCGCGCTTCTCCGGCGGGAAGGAGTCGGCGAGGATCGATTGCGCCACCGGTACCATGCCGCCACCGCCGAGCCCCTGCAGGATGCGGAACAGCAGCAGCACCTGCAGATTCCAGGCAAAGCCGCACAGCACCGAGCTGGTAGTGAACAGGCCGAGGCACATGATGAAGAACGCCTTGCGGCCGAAGCGCTTGGCCAAATAGCTCGACGCCGTCAGGATGATGGCGTTGGAGACCAGATAGGTCGTTACCACCCAGGAGGATTCGTCCTGGCTCACGCCCATGCCGCCCGCGATGTAGGGCAGCGCGACGTTGGCAATGGTGGTGTCGAGCACCTCCATGAAGGTCGCGAGCGCGACCAGCACCGCGATGATCCACGGACTGCCGGCGCGCGGCGCGGAGAGGGCAGCAGCCTCACTCATCGCGAACCTCTTACAGCACGGCTTTCAGACGCTCGTAGAGCGAGGGCTTGGGATCGACGCGCACGGTCGGCACCACCGACATGCCCGGCCCGAGCGCGACATCCGTCGGCGGATCGTCCATCTCGATCTTCACGGGAACACGCTGCACGATCTTGACGTAGTTGCCGGTCGCGTTCTGCGGCGGCAGCAGCGAGAACGCCGGGCCCGAGCCGGACTGCACGCTCGCGACATGGCCACGGATCTCGCGCTCCGGATAGGCGTCGATTTCCAGTGTCACCGGCTGGCCGGGACGCATCTGGTCGAGCTGGGTCTCCTTGAAGTTGGCGGTGACCCAGACCTCGTCCGGTACGAACATCGACAGCGCCGTGCCTTGGGCAACGAACTGGCCGTCAGCGGCGCTGAGATTGACGACACGTCCGGACTGCGCCGCCGTGACCGTGGTGTAGGACAGATTGAGCTGCGCCTGGTCGCGCTGCGCTTGTGCCTGGGCGAGACTGGCTTGCGCGCTCTCGCGCTGCGCCTTCAAGGATTCCAGCTGACGCTGCGCGACGCGCAGATTGGCCTGCGCCGATGTCAACCCGGCCTTGGCCTGCTGAAGCTGCGACGTATATTGCTGCTCGCTCTGTACGGTGCCGGAGCCGCTACGGGCGAGTTGCTGGTAGCGGTCGGCCTGCTGCTGGGCGAAGGTCAGCGCCGCCTGGGCCTGCTCGACCTGAGCTTGGCTCGCGGTGATCTGCGCCTGCTGGACCTCGAGCTGGGCATCGATGTTGTCGATCCCCGCCGCCGCCGACCGCACCTGCGCCTCGGCCTGCGCCAGCGCCGTCTTGTAGTCGCGGTCATCGATGCGGGCGATCACGTCGCCGGCCTTGACGTGCTGGTTGTCGGTGACCGGAACCGCGGTGATGTAGCCCGAGACCTTCGGGGCGATCGAGAACTGGCGGGCCGCGATGAAGGCGTCGTCGGTGCTCTCGAAATGGCTCGCCGCGTCGTAATAGACATAACCGCCGGCGGCGGCCGCCAGCAGCACGACGAGCCCGACCGCCGCGCCGACGGGATGCCGCCGCAGCAGGCTGCGGCGGGGCTTGGCGCCCTGCTCGCTTTGCCCCTCCAGGGCGGGGCTGGTCTCATCCGGCTGATGCGTTTCCCGATCGGCCTCGCGGCGGAGCTCCTTCACGGCATCGCCACGCCATTGCTTCAGCGCGCGCTCGCGCGCCGGGACGGTCTGATCGGCTGGTCTGACGGGCGGCGTGGACTCCGGGGTGGACGACGAGTGGACGGCCATTGCGGCGCTCCGAAAAGAACGAAACTGTTCCGTTCTAAATAGAGAACGGATCCCATTAGGCAAGCCGGAAGGGCCGCTTCGGGATCGATAACTTTTCGTGAGCGGACCCTAAAATTTCCGTCATCCAATCGTAGGCACGATCGGATCGGCTGGCCGCAATGACGATCTGGAGTTCAGCGCGCCGGCGGCGGACCAGCCATGCGCGCGACGAGCGTCAGCGCAGCGACAACAGGCGGGATCACGAAGCACCAACTCCCGAGCCTGACGAACAGCAGCGCCGCCGCGCCGCAGCCGAGCGCAAAAGCAGCGACGTTGACCGCCATCTGCACCAGCCGTCCCGGCGGCGGCGCCTGGCCCTTGTCGCCGACATAGATCCTGTCGGCGATGTCGATCATCACCTGCGTGGTGGTGCCGGTCATCAGGGTGGAGGGCGGGGACGTCGGCAGATGGATCCGGTGCACGGCGTTCTGGATCGCCATCGCAGCGACCAGCACCATGCCGGTGAGGATCGCCTCGTGGCTGTCGCCGTTGTGGAACGGGCCGAAATGGATGGCGAGCGCGGCCCCGAGCACGAGCAGCACCAGCTTGACCGCGATCAGGATCTCGAAGGCGCGCGACCATCTGCGCGACAGCAGCGTACCGGTCAGCCGCGTCGCGATCACGACGACGCAGAACACCGGCAGCGCCAGCAGCTTGGCGATTGCGCCGGACGTCCCAAGCGCGAGCGCCGCGCCGAAGGTGACGAAGTTGCCGGTAACATGCGCGGTAAACAGGCCCTGCAGCGCCAGGAATCCGGCGGTGTCGACATAGCCGGCATTGACGCTGAGCAGCAGCGGGACGATGCGCGAGTCCGTGGTCGCCATGGGTTGTCTGCCTTCGTTGATCAGAGCGCGTATTTCAGCTCGACGCCGATGTAGTCGGAGTCGTGGCCGCCGGCGTGGTGCAGCGTATCGCCGATGTCGTAGTGCACGGCCTCGATCGCGCCGGTGAGATTGGCATTGAAGCGATAGTCGGCGCGCAGCTGCGCATAGGCGCCGGACCACAGACTGCCCTGCCCGGCGGTGCCAGCCACGGCGACGTTGGGCTGGACGTAGATCGCGTCCGCCGTCGTCGCGCGCCATTGCAGGCCGATCGCAGCCATAAACGACAGCGCCGCGGTCGGCTTCACCGTCAGCGAGGGCTTGAGGTGGATCAGGTTGGTGTAGCCGGTGAAGCCGGCGAGCGAGAAATAGTAGCCGTTCGGGAACAGCGGATTGAACGTCTCGATCCTGTCGTCGCCGCGATGGCGGTCGCCGGAGGCGCCGTCGAGCTGGAGGCCGATGCGCGGCTGCCAGGCGACGTCGGCGAAGGTGTAGCCGACGCGCGCGCCGGCACCCCAGGCGCGGATCTGCTTGGCGCCGACCGAGCCCGCCTGCCCCATCGCTTCGAGATCCCAATCGAAGCCGGCGAGCTTGCCGGCGAAGCGCAGGTCCAGCACGTGGCGCTGCTCAAGACCCGCGGCGTCGAGAAAGCGGGCATTATCGCGCTGGTAGTAGGAATAATACGCCGACAGCTCGTTGGTGCCAAGCACCTGGCGTTCGACGCGGAAGGTGTGGAACAGGAACTTGCCGTTGGACGTATCGTCGAACGGCCGCACCAGATTGTACTGCACCGGCTGGCTGACGAAGCCGATGAAGCGCCAGGGACCGCTTTCCCAATCGCCCCACAGCGCATCGAAGGACTGGCGCACGTTCGGCCCGTCGCGCGAGGAGACGAAGCGCTGCAGGTCGAAGTCGAAATCCTGCCGGCCGACACGGGCCTTGAACGTGCCCTGCTCCGTCGCATTGACGTAGGCGAGGAAAGCCAGCCGGAGATCGAGCGGGTTCTGGTCGACCGACGTGATGTTGGCCTTGCCGAAGGCTCTCGCGTCTTCGAGCTGGACGAAGGCCTGCCAGTGTTCGTCGAAATGCGCGTCGGCATGGATCTGCAGCCGTTGCAGGACGTGCTGATCGGGCTTGGCGCCGCCGATGCCGAAGCTCGCCGCGTCCAGGCTCTCGAACCGCTCGCGCAGGGTCATGCCGAACGAGACGTAGCTCTGCGGCACGCCGGCCTGCAGCGGGATGTATTTGATCGGATCGAACGCCTGCGTGCGCAACGCCGGGTTGGCAAGAACGGACCAGTCCTCCTGCCAGCGGTTGGTGCGGATGGCGGGACGGCTGTCTTCGGCGTCGGCCACGCCGCACGACGCTGCGATCATCGCAACAGCGGCCGCCGTCCTCGTCAGTGCCTGCCCCATCCGCACGCGTGTCCCCATCGGGCTACTTTACCAGCGCGTGGATTTCCGCGACATAGCCGCCGGGAAACTGCACCAGCGCCTGCTCGCGCTTGTCCGCCGTAAACGGCTCGACCAGCACGGTCGCGCCCGCGCCCTTGGCCTTGTCGAGCGTGGCTTTGAGATCGGCGACCTCGTAGCCGGTCATCTCGCGGCCGAACGGATATGGCAGATGGCCGTCGGTGACGAGCACGGTCATGCGGCCGAACACCGACTCGATGCGGATGCGCCGGTAACGATCATTGGGGCGGCCGATCTCGACGCCGGGCGCCCTGGCCTCGTCGGAGACGACCTTGCCTTTCGCAAAGCGCAGGAAGGCGCGCGTGAACGCTTCGGCGCGATCGGCCGAGACATAGACGCGGTTCTCCGGAGCCGTCTCGAACGCCGCATAAGACGGCTTGGTCGTGTGCCAGTAGAGCTGCATGTTGACGCCGCCCGGCCACTGGATCACGGCATCCCGGCCGATCGGATCGGGAAACGGCGCGACCACGACATCGGCGCCGGCGGCTTTGGCCGCCTTGATGGCGGCGTCCATGTCGGTGACGAGATAGCCGGTGCGCTCGGCGCCGAACGGATATGGGATCGGAGTCTTGAAGCCGAACAGCGACACCGTACCGACCGGCGTCTGCAGCAGCTGCGAGGTCGTGCTGCTCGGCGTCGGCGTCACCGTGGCGACCACCTGCTTGGTGCTCTGGCCGCCGAAGGTGGCGAGGAAGCTCGTCACGAACTTGTCGACGTCGTCGGGCGCGACATAGACATGCGTCGTATCGTATTGCGCGCCGACGCCGACCAGCGGCGCGGTGCCCTTGGCGAGCGCGGGAGCGGCGAGCAGCGTGGTAGCGACGAGTGCGCCGAGCAGATGACGGGACATGACAACCTCAGACAGGAGACGCGGATCAGGCGCGGCGCGCGCGCCAGGACATGACGGAGACGAGCACGAGACCGGCGATCAGTCCGAGATGCTCGAAGAAGGCGTTGAGCGCCATGAAGCGGTCATGGCCCTGCATGTGCCAGAAGTCGTTGGCGGTGAGCATGGCGACAAAAGTGAGCACGCCGAGCCCGCCGGCGCCGAGCCAGACCAACCGGTTGGCCACGACGAGCAGCGAGCCGATCAGTTCGACGGCGATCGCAGCGACCGCCCACAGCGCCGCCGGCTGCAGGCCGAAATGGGCCTGCTCGGCGATGGCGCCGGGGAAGTCCGCGAGTTTCTGGACGCCGCCGATCAGATAGGCAGAGACGAGCGCGAGCCGCGCCGCCGGCCAGAGCCACGGCCAGGCGAGCACCGCCGCAACCGGCCGCGGCGTGTCCGGGATTGTGGCCATCACACCGCCCAGCAGGCGCAGCCGAGCGCGCCCCAGAAGCTCTTGAGGTCGGCGACCGGCAACTGGCTCGACCAGGAGCGTGCGTGATCGTGGCCGTGCACGCCGCAGGAGTTGGCGCAGCCGCACATCTGCATCGCCTGGGCACGCACCGCGCCGGTCTCATCCTTCGCGAGCCACGCGCCGTAGCCGCCGAAGCGGCGCACCGGCGACCAGTCCGGCATCGCAGGCGGCGGCGCGGCGTCGTCGAGCGTCTTGAAGTCGGACGCTGCGTAGACCACACGGCCGCCGACCATCGTCAGGTGGCTCGTGATATCGGCGATCTCGGCTTCCGCGCAGGTGAAGAAGTCGCGGTCCGGCACGATCAGGTCGGCGAACTGGCCGACTTCGATGCGGCCCTTTTTGCCCTCCTCATTGGAGAACCAGGTGACGTTCTCGGTCCACATCCGCAGCGCCGTCTCGCGATCGAGGCAGTTGCGTTGCGGATACAGCCGCAGGCCGCCGACCGTGCGCCCCGTCACGAGCCACGACAGCGAGACCCAGGGATTGTAGGACGCGACCCGCGTCGCGTCGGTGCCGGCGGAGACCTTGACGCCCTTGCCCAGGATCTTCTTCACCGGCGGCGTCGCCTCTGCGGCGCCAAAACCGTAGCGCTCGACGAAGTACTCGCCCTGATAGGCCATGCGGTGCTGTACGGCGATGCCGCCGCCGAGTGCGGCGATGCGGTCGATTGACTGGTCCGAGATCGTCTCGGCGTGGTCGAAGAACCAGTTGATGCCGTCGAGCGGCATGTCCTGATTGACCGTCTCGAACACGTCGAGCGCGCGCGAGATGGTCTCGTCATAGGTCGCGTGCAGCCGCCACGGCCATTTGTTCTGCACCAGGATGCGTACGACCTCCTCAAGCTCGCCTTCCATTTCGGCCGGCATGTCCGGCCGCGGCACACGAAAATCCTCGAAGTCGGCGGCGGAGAACACCAGCATCTCGCCGGCGCCGTTGTGCCGGAAATAGTCGTTGCCCTGCTTGTAGGACGAGCTCTGCGTCCAGCGCAGGAAATCGTCCTTCTCGCCCTTCGGCTTCTGCGTGAACAGATTGTAGGCGAGCCGGATCGTGAGCTGGCCGTCATCGGACAGCTTCTGGATCACGGCATAATCGTCGGGATAATTCTGGAAGCCGCCGCCGGCATCGATCGCGCCGATGACGCCGAGCCGGTTCAGCTCGCGCATGAAGTGGCGCGTCGAGTTGAGCTGATAATCGAACGGCAGCTTTGGGCCTTTGGCGAGCGTCGCATAGAGAATGGCGGCATTCGGCCTGGCGAGCAGCAGGCCGGTCGGATTTCCCTGGGCGTCACGCACGATCTCGCCGCCCGGCGGCTGTGGCGTGTCCTTGTCGTAGCCGACGGCGCGCAAGGCGGCCCCGTTCAGGATGGCGCGGTCGTAGAGGTGCAGCAGGAACACCGGCGTATCCGGCGCCACCGCATTGAGCTCGTCGATGGTCGGCAACCGCTTCTCGGCGAACTGATGCTCGGTGAAGCCGCCGACCACGCGCACCCATTGCGGCGGCGGCGTGATCGCGACCTGCGCCTTCAGCATCGCCATCGCATCCGCCAGCGAGCGCACGCCGTCCCAGCGCAGCTCCATGTTGAAGTTGAGCCCGCCGCGAATGATGTGGAGGTGATTGTCGATCAGGCCCGGCAGCACGCGCCGGCCCTTGAGGTCGATCAGCTTGGTATTCGGGCCGGCGAGCTTCATCACGTCCGGCTCATGGCCGACGGCCGTGAACACGCCGTCCTTGATCGCCACCGCATTCGCCTGCGGATTGGAGCGGTCGAGCGTCGTGAACAGGCCGCGATGCAGGATGAGGTCGGGAAGATCGCTCATGAGGCCTTCTCGTCTTGCGCAGCAGAGGTCGTCGTCTCCGCCCGGCCATGATGGCCGGGCAGCAGGCCGAAGATGTGCGTGGCGCAGGCCGCCTTCTGCCACGCGGCAGCAAGCGTGGTGCCGTCGAGGAGCTGCCTGCCCACGGGGACCACCTGCTCTCCAACGAGGATGCCGAGCAGGCCGACGAGCGCCACCAGCGGCGGCGCCGGCGAGCGCACCTGCAGCAGGCTGTAGATGACGCCGACCAGCAACCCTGCCCCGAGCGAGAACAGATAGAGCTTCATGACGTGCCTCAGGCCGCCTTGGGACCGCCCTCGGAAGCGTGCTCGCCGAGCGCCCATTTCGAGAAGCGGATCTGGATGCCGTACGGGGAATGGGCCTTCAGGATCTCCATCATGCCGTCATAGGTCTCGGCCCGTGCCCAGTCCTGCTGCAGTTCGAAGGCGAACTGGCACGAGGTGATCGGCACGGCGCCGGCCTGCACCGCACGATCCATCGCCCGGTTATGCGCCTCCAGCGACAGATCGCCGCAGGCATCGGCCGGAATGTAGATCTCGTACCCCTCGCGCAGCATGTCGAGCGTCGGGAACAGCACGCAGGCCTCGGTCCACAGTCCCGCGATGATGAACTTCTTGCGTCCGGTCGCGGCAACCTGCTTGCGGAAGCCGGCATCGAGCCAGGAGTTCATCGCCGTGCGGTCGACGATGTCGTGATTGGGAAACAGCTCGGTGACCTCCGGCATGAAGGGACCGGAGAACGAATCCTTGGCGACGGTGGTGAGCACCGTCGGGAGCTTGAACAGCTTGGCCGCCTTGGCGACGATCTGGATGTTGTTGAAGACGCCGAGGCGGTCGTGCGACTGCACGCCCTGATACATCGCCGGCTGGTAGTCGATCAGCGCCACCGCGCAGTTCTGCGGGGTGAGCATTTCGAGCTTGGACATGAGGGTCTCCTTGAAAACGAGATGAGTCAGGCGAGCGATGCGCGCGGCGCAGCCGCACCGGGCGTGAAACGCCGCCACGAGAAAATTCCGAGCGCGATGAACAGAGCGAGCGTGACGAGCTGAGCAACCGCGAACGGGAGTTCGCTCTGCGTGGGCGCGAGCGCGTTGAGCACGCCGATCTTCTGGAACGACTGCACGACCGCAACGAAGACGTTGAGATAGAGCGAGAGCAGCGCAGCGACGACGTAGACCCGTCGCCACCACCCCGACAGCGCGAACACGTAGAGCGCGGCAGCGGCCGCGGTCAGCAGCGCCAGCAGGATGATGCCGATGATCCGCGGCGGGTCGAGACCGAATGGCGGCAGCGGAAACCCGGTCACGCCCGTGAGAAAGGTCGTGACCAGGAACAGCGCCGCCCAGACCGCCAGATGGCGGGCTGCCAGCATGCCGGCGAGCATGACGAGCCCGGTCGCGATTCCGATCAGGCTCAGCACCACGTGGATCTGAAGAAACAGAGTCGTCGGGATTCCCCAAGTCATGCCAGCCTCCTCTGATCAGCTCTTGATGAAGGCCAGCAGGTCGGCGTTGATGGTCGCGGCTTCGGTGGTCGGCATGCCGTGCGGAAAACCCTTGTAGGTCTTGAGCGTGCCGTTCTTGAGCAGCTTGGCCGACAGTGGCGCGGAATCCGCGTAGGGAACGATCTGATCGTCCTCGCTATGCATCACCAGCACCGGCAAGGTGATCTTCTTGAGGTCTTCGGTGAAGTCGGTCTGCGAGAACGCGACGACGCCGTCGTAGTGCGCCTTGGCGCTGCCCATCATGCCCTGCCGCCACCAGTTCTGGATCACGGCCTCGGACGGCTTGGCGCCGGGCTTGTTGAAGCCATAGAACGGCCCGGCCGCGACGTCGCGGTAGAATTCCGCGCGACGGGTTGCAACCTGGGTCTGGAAGTCGTCGAACACCGATTTCGGCAGGCCGCCCGGATTGGCCGCGGTCTGCACCATCAAGGGCGGCACCGCGGCGATGATCGCGGCCTTCGCGGCGCGGCTCTCGCCGTGACGTGCGAGATAGTGCACGACCTCGCCGCCGCCGGTGGAATGGCCGACATGCACGGCATTCTTCAGGTCGAGATGCGCGGTCAGCGCCGCGAGATCGTCGGCATAGTGGTCCATGTCATGACCATCAGGGACCTGCGCCGAGCGGCCATGGCCGCGGCGGTCATGGGCGATGACGCGATAGCCGCGATCGAGGAAGAACATCATCTGCGCATCCCAATCATCCGACGACAACGGCCAGCCATGGCTGAACACGATCGGCTGACCGGAGCCCCAGTCCTTGTAGTAAATCTCTGTGCCATCGTTGGTTTTCAGGACGGGCATGATTGTCTCCTGGGCCTTGAGGGGACGCGGTCGCCACGACGAATTTCGTATCGCGATCGCCAATCCCAGATGCTATGCAGTCTCATGTGCACCTGCACAATGATCCGAGGACGCCAAAGCACTGGCTCCAGAAGGCCAAGGGGATGGCTCAGCAGATCCGAACCACATCGTCGTCCTGGATGCGCGGAGTCGCGACCACGCTGACCGAGCAAGGCCTCGATGCGGCCGCGCTGTTTGCCGAGGTCGGACTTGCGATTGAGGATCTCGACGATTGCGATCGCCGCTGGCCGACCGAGGCGCTGAGCCGATTATGGGTGCTGGCGGCCGAGCGCTCGGGCAATCCGGACATCGGCCTTGCGAAGCTCGATGCGCCGCGGCCTGACAATTACGGCGTCGCGGGCTACGCCATGATGTCGAGCCCCACGCTTCTCGCCGGACTGACCCGTCTCATCCGCTATATGTGTCTTGTCAGCGACGCGGTGACCATCACGCTCGAACCCGGCGATGGGGGCCGCTGGGTACGCACCGACGTCTATGGTGGCGAGTGTCCGATTCCGCGCCAGCGCTATGATTACGGCGTGGTCAATCTGCTCAATCTGTGCCGCTGGATGCTGGACCGGCGGCTGACGCCGCTCTCCACGCGCTTCTCACACGCGGTGCCGCTGTCGATCGCGTCCTACAACAAGGCGTTCCAGTCGCCGCTCGAATTCGACGCGCCGTTCAACGGCTTTCTCATCGCGGAGCAGGATCTCGCGTGCAAGCTGACCACGTCGGCGCCCGAGCTCGCCGCTATCCATGACCGCATCGCCGACGAGGCGCTGGAGCGTCTCGTCAAGACCGACACGGCCCATCGGGCACGCACGGCGATCGCCAAGCTGCTGCCCGACGGCAGCCCGCTGCGCTCGGCAATCGCGGCCGAGCTCGGCTTGAGCGATCGCACTTTCCAGCGCAGGCTCGCCGACGAAGGCATTTCCTTCAGCGACCTCGTCGAGGATGTCAGGCGCGAGCTGGCGCAGCGCCACCTCGCCGATTCTCGCATGACGCTCACCGACATCGGCTATCTGCTCGGCTATGCCGACCAGAGCACGTTCTTCCGCGCCTCCAACCGCTGGTTCGGCGAGTCCCCGGGCGAATATCGATCGCGCGTGATGAACGGGCATCGACGCGAGATCGAGGCCGCTCAGCAGAAGTGAGCGGCGGGATCTGCTCCGCTTGCGGGTCAGAACATGCCGTTGGTGTTGGCCGACTGCTCGGGGATCGGCTGTACGGAATCCCAGTGCTCCTCGATCTTGCCGTCCTTCAGACGGAAGATATCGACGATCGCGCTGCCGCGGGTGCCTGGCTCGCGGATCGCATGCACACGCAGAATGACGAAGTCGCCGTCGACCAGGACCTTCGTGATCTCGCTGCGGGATTGCGGATACTTGGCCTTCAGGAATTCGATGAACTTGCGGAATCCTTCCGGACCGTCCTCGGCGCTCGGATTGTGCTGAATGTAGGTGCCGAGATATTTCGAGGCCGCCACGAAGTCCTTGCGGTTGAGGCCCTGCTCATAGAAGTCGAGAACGATCTGCCTGTTGCGTTCTTCCTCCGCCGAATAGGCCCGCTCCGCCCGGACCGGCGTGGAGAGCACTCCGACCATAGCCAGCATCATCAGGATCAGGGCATGCCGCATCATCGAGGTCCTCCTGAGTGGAAAAGCTTGCGCGGCCGGACCGGACGCATGAACCACCACGTCAATAAAACCGATGCAGATGATGCACCGGGCCGTGACCGTGACCGACCGTGAAGCGGTCGGCGGCGGCGATTGCGCCGGAAATGAAGGCCTTGGCATTGCGCACGGCAGTCTCCAGCTCCTCGCCCTTCGCAAGCCCCGCAGCCACCGCCGATGACAGCGAGCAGCCGGTGCCGTGCGTATTCCTGGTGGCGACGCGCGGCGCTGACAGCGCGATGCTGGTTCCTGAGGTGATCAGGTAATCGGTGCTCTCGGCCCCCTGCCCGTGACCGCCCTTGATCAGCACGGCCGGACAGCCGAGCGCCAGCAGCCGGCGCCCCTGCGCGGCGATGGCCTCGTCCGTATCGGCGATCGGCTCGCCGAGCAGCGCGGCCGCCTCCGGCAGGTTCGGCGTGATCAGCGAGGCCTGCGGGATCAGCCGGCTGCGCAACGCCTCGATCGCGTCCTCCGGCAACAGCCGCGCCCCGGAGGTCGCCACCATCACCGGATCGAGCACGATGTGAGCAGGCCGCCAGCGCCCCAGGCTGTCGCTGATGGCCCCGGCGATCGGCGCCTGAGCCACCATGCCGATCTTGACCGCGCCGACGGTAAGATCGGCGAAGACGGCGTCGATCTGCGCCGCGACGAAATCGGGCGGCACCAGGTGCACCCCGGTCACGCCCGTGGTGTTCTGGGCGGTCAGCGCCGTCAGCACCGAGGCGCCATAGACGGACAGCGCCGCGAAGGTCTTCAGGTCGGCCTGAATGCCGGCTCCCCCCGAGGAGTCCGAGCCGGCGATGGTGAGTGCGACAGGCGTGCTCATAGCCTTTCCTAGCGCGGCGTCGACACGCCCGGCAAGCAGGCCGGGTCCCCTGAAATGCGTCTCGACTTCGTCCGAAAACGCTATATTGAGGCTTGGAACGTCCTCTGGAGACCGTCCGCAATGGTTCCCTTCTTCGTCCAGATCAAGTGCAAGCTCGGCCAGTCCTACACGGTCGCCAATGCGCTGGCAGAGGCCGAGATCGCGTCCGAGATCTATTCCACGGCCGGCAATTACGATCTGCTGGTGAAGTTCTACGTCGATAACGCCACCGACATCGGCCACTTCGTGAACGAGAAGGTCCAGGTGCTGCCGGGCATCCAGGACACCCACACCATCATCACCTTCAAGGCCTTCGGCGCCACCTGACGACAGGCAGCTCCCGCAAGGATCGTCGCGAGACCTTTGGACCTCGCCGATAGACAAAGGCGCCCGTCGTTGCCGACGAGCGCCGAGGTCTTTGAAAATGGCACAAGCATGGTTTCGTCATGAAAGACGGTGAGCGGGTGGTCCCCTCTCCGGCCGAATTTTTCGGGCCAAGTGCTTCGGCAGTTCGGAAAGCCGAGCCTTTCGATCGCGAGGGGCAATCGGGGGGACCATCGAACGGCCCGGCTTTCCTTCTGGGCAACTTGGCGATAGGCCCCCTATAACCGGTGCGGGGTGCGGGAGGTCAATGCGGGCGAGTGGCCGGATACGATCGATCAAGAAGTTGAGACGAAAGCTCAAGACAGTCTGCGACGTCGTGTGAAGAGTGAGATGAAAGCCGTTTCGTCCCTGCTGCCGAGTTACGGCTTCTCAGCCGAGCAGATGGACACCGAGACCAATATCGTCGCCTGGCGCGAGGCCACCTCGACGTTCTTCGACGTCGATGACCTCGCCGCCGGCGAGGCCGCCCCCTTCAGGGCGGATGTCCTGTCCTATGCGCTTGGCTCCGTCCTGCTCGGATCGGCCCGGGCCAGCGGCCAGCGCTTCCGGCGATCGGCCGAGACCATCGCGCGCAGCGGCGTCGATCACATCATCCTGCAGCTCTATGTAAGCGGCGGCTATGAGGGCGTTGCCGGCCAGCGCCCGATCCGGGTCGAAGCCGGCGATCTCTGCGTGCTCGATCTGGCCCAGACACTCGAGACGCGTGCCACGCCGTTCGAGAACGTCACCATGGTGGTGCCGCGGCCGATGTTCGATTCCCGCCTGCTGCAGGTCGATGATCTGCACGGGCTGGTGCTGCCGCGCGGCGGGGCCTTGGCGCCGCTGCTGGCGCGGCATTTCGGCGCACTGCTCGATTGCGCACCGCGGATGAGCTTCGATGAGTGCCAGGCCGTCGTCGACGGGACGATCTCGCTGATCTCGGCGTGCCTGCGCGGCGAGCTCGAGCGCCGCGATGCCGATCGCAGCGTGACGGCGGATGCCTCGCTGCTCCGCATCCGGCAATACATCGAATCGCAGCTGTCCAGCCCCGAGCTCAGCGCCGACGCCGTCGCGCTGCATTTCGGCCTGTCACGGGCATCGCTGTATCGGCTGTTCGCACCGATCGGCGGCATCGCCGACTACATCCGCAGCCGCCGCCTGCACCGCGCCTTCTTCGATCTCGCGGGAAGCGGATCGCGCGGCTTGCGCGTCAGCGAGGTGGCGCGGCGCTGGCAGCTCGGCACGGATGCGCATTTCACGCGGCTGTTCAAGGCGGCCTATGGCATCACGCCGAGCGCCGCGCGCGAGGCGGCGATGCTCGGCCTGCCGCAGCTGTCGGCCGCCGCCGAGGCGGACGCCGCCTCGCCGCTCAGCCGTTGGATGCGAGGGATAGCAGCGCCCCGGACCGGGGAATGAGCGCGACCACCGCGGCCGAGCGTGCATCGGTCTCGTGGGTGCCTTCTTCCTGCGGCGCCGGCTCGTCCGTCTCATCCGACGCCCGCGCGATGTCCAGATGCTGCTCCAGCTGCTCGACCGGCATCGGCCGGCCCAGCAGATAGCCCTGTGCGAAGTTGACTCCGAGCGCGCGCAACTGCGCCAGCTGCTCCTCGGTCTCGACGCCTTCGGCCGTGATCTGAATCCCCAGCCCGCGCGCCAGCGTCACCACCGACGAGATCACGGCGGCGCTTTCGTCGCGCACGCTCAGATTGGCGACGAAGGACTTGTCGATCTTGATCTTGTTGAACGGGAACGCGGTCAGCGAGCGCAGCGACGAGTAGCCGGTGCCGAAATCGTCCAGCGCCAGCGAGATTCCAAGGCCCTTGAGCCGGTCGATGAAGCTCTCGTTCTCTGCCGCACGCTCCAGCAGCACCGACTCGGTGATCTCGATCTCGAGCCGCTTCGGATCGAGGCCGGACCTCGCGAGCGCCGACTGAATGACGTCGAACAGCTCCGACTGCTTGAACTGCACGGGCGACAGGTTGACCGCGACCTTGACGTCGTCGGGCCACGCCGTCGCGTCGTCACACACGCGCCCGATGATCCACTCGCCGAGCGGCACGATCAGGCCGGTCGATTCCGCCAGCGGGATGAACTTGTCCGGCGGCACCAGCCCCTTGACCGGATGACGCCAGCGCACCAGCGCCTCGACGCCGCGGCGCTCGCGCGTCTCGGCATCGTAGAACGGCTGGTAGTGAACCTCGAACTGGCACTGCGCGATGGCGTCGCGGAGGTCGCCTTCCAGCGTGTTGCGGGCCTCGAGCTCGGCCGACATCGCATCGTCGTACATCGTGTAGCAGCTGCGGCCGGCGGATTTCGAACGGTAGAGCGCAAGGTCGGCCTTCTTGAGCAGATGCTCCTGGTCACGGCCGTGCTGGGGCGCGAGCGAGATGCCGATGCTGGTGCCGATCTCGACGCGCTGGCCGCCGATCTGGAACGGCTCGGCGATCAGCTTGGTGATGCGCTGCGCCAGCTCGATCGCGGCGGCGCGCTGATCGCTGGAGCCGGCCTGGATCAGGGCGAACTCGTCGCCGCCGAGCCGCGCCAGCACGTCCTCGTCGCGCAACTGCGAGCGCAGCCGCTGCGCGACCTGCATCAGCAGCTCGTCGCCGGCGCCATGGCCGAGCGAGTCGTTGACGTTCTTGAAGCGGTCGAGGTCGAGCAGGAAGACGGTGAAGCGGCCGTTCTTGTCGTCGTTGATGCGCTCCATCTCCTCGAGGAAGAAGGCGCGGTTCGCGAGCCCGGTCAGCGCATCGGTCTGCGCCAGCTCCAGCACGCGGCGGTTCGCGAGCGCGAGCTGCTGGGCGTTGCGGCTCGACAGAGCGAGATAGACGGCGAGGAAGATCGTCGTCGCGATGCCCGCGGCGTACAGCGCCAGCGCGCGATTATGCGTCGCCATCAGGCCGCCGCCGGCGGGCGCGGCCTGGAACACCCAGTCGGCATCGCCGATGCGCAGGGTGGTCGACCAGATGTTGGGGTCGGCGGGCCAGCGCTGCGGATCGACGCCGGAAGCATTGATCACGCGCTCCGGCGGCAGCAGGTTGATCTGCAGCGCCGGGCTGTTCGGATTGTTCGCACGCACCGACTGCAGCAGCATCGGCAGGTCGAAAACGCCGACGATGAAGCCGGAGAGATTGCGGCGGCGGTCGGCGACGGTGGTGCGCGACGTGCCCTTGGCATAGACGGGGATGCCGATCATCACGGCGTTGTTGCGCTCGTTCTGATTGATCAGGTTCTGGCGGGTCCGCAGCGCGCCGATCATGTCGTAGTCGCGCGACTGCTCCAGCACGGCGCGATGATCGGGGATGCTCCAGTAATCCAGGCCGTAGACCGGCGAGGTCTTTGCCTCGGTCGAGAAGTAGACCGGATAGTACTCGTCGCTCTCCGGCGCCACCGTGCCGTCCGGATAGGACTTGATGCGGAAGGCGGGAACGCCGTCGGTGATCGCGGCCGCTTCGTACTCGCCGCGCTCCTTGCGCTTGATCCGCGGCAGCCAGGCCAGACGCAGCATGCCGCGATGCGCCTCGAACAGGCGCGTGCTGAACGTCTGGTATTCGCTCCGCGTGATGTCGTCGTTGGCGGATTCGAAGCGGGTGCGCAGCGCCGTCAGCCGGCTGACATATTCGTTGACGCCGTTCTGGACCAGGATCGCCTGCGCCTCGGCCACACCTTCGAAATCGGTCCGCGCCAGCCGGTTCTCCCAGCGGCCGACGGCGACCGTTCCGGCAATCGACAGCACCACGCCGACGCATGCGGCGATGATCGCAGGACGATAGAGGCGGTATCGCGATAGCGACGCGCGCAGTCTCTCGCGCCCGCCACCGATGCGAGCACCATCATGTTCCTGCAGCGTCGGTGCGCTGTACTCTTCAACCTGCAATATGGCCCCCGCCAAACGGCTGCCCCTCACGACACGAGCACCGATGCTCGGCCGGCTAAGTTAAGGACGGTCAAAGATGATCAGTTGTGGAGTACCAGAAACCGAGGCTTGGTTAACGACTGGCTTTTCAGGGCCACCCAAAACGCGATCAAGCGCGAGCTACGTCTTTAGCGAGGTCTTCATTCAACGCGCGTAGGCTGATTTCTCGTCAGGCGTACGCGTGAATCGAAGATCGCAAATGAACTGGTTCTCAAGTTTCCGGAACTCCATCGTTCTCATCCTGGTTGCGGGCCTGCTCCTGGTCGGGTCTGCCCGCGCCGACGAGCTCGGCGTGACCAACGACTCGATCCTGTTCGGCCAGGTGGCAGCCCTGGAGGGCCCGTCGGCAGCGTTGGGCCAGGCCGCGCGCCAGGGCCTGCTGGCCGCGTTCAGCGAGCTCAATGCCAAGGGCGGCGTCTATGGCCGCCGGCTCAAGCTGGCGAGCCGAAATGACGGCTACGACCCCGACCGCTCCGTGGTCGAGACCATCAAGCTGATCTACGAGGACAAGGTGTTCGCGCTGATCGGCGCCGTCGGCACTCCGACCGCGATGGCCACCGCGCCGATCGCAGCCTCGAACGACGTGCCCTTCATCGGGCCGGTGTCCGGCGCCGAATTCCTGCGCGCGCCGGAATTCCAGAACATCGTCAACATCCGCGCGAGCTACGCGGCCGAGGCGGAAGCCTCGATCAAGCATCTCACCGAGGAGCTGCGTCTCACCCGCATCGCCATCTTCTATCAGGACGACGCGTTCGGCCGCGACGTGCTGGCCGGGGTCAAGACCCATCTCGACCGGCGCGGGCTGGAGCTCGCCGCCGAGGGCACGTTCGAGCGCAACACGCGCGCCGTCGGTGCGGCGCTGAAGGTGATCCGCCGCGCCGAGCCGGAGGCCGTGATCCTGGTCGGCACCTACGGCCCGTGCGCGGAGTTCATCAAGATGGCGCATCGCTCAGGCTTCAGTCCGACCTTCTCGGCGGTGTCCTTCGTCGGCGGCAATGCGCTCGCCAAGGAGCTCGGCTCGGAAGGGCGTGGCGTCATCGTCTCCGAGGTGGTGCCGTTCCCGTGGGACACGGATCGCCGCATCGTCGCCGACTATCAGGCGGCCATGAAGACGCTCGATCCGAGCCAGACGCCCGACTTCATCGGCCTCGAGGGCTACATCACCGGCCGCCTGGTGGCGCGCGCTCTGGCGATGACCGGGCCCAACCCGACGCGGGCCGAGCTGCTGCGGATCATCAACGAGGTCGGCCAGTTCGACATCGGCGGCCTCGTCGTCAGCTTTGGCAATGCGCGCAAGGAGAACCCGCCGCCTGTCTCGCTGACCGTGATTCAGAGCGACGGCACCTTCAAGCCGATCTAGAAGACGGTTTCCGGAGTCCTGGCACGTTGGTCATTTAGCTCTCGCTGTCATCGTCCGCGAAAGCGGACGATCCAGTACGCCGTGACACCTCGGTCAATCTCTTCTGCCGCGGAGTACTGGATGCCCCGCTTTCGCGGAGCATGACGGCGGTGGGGATGGCGGGATCCCGAGACGGAAACAACCGGTTCGAAGGAAACGCTCGTCTCGTCAGCCCGCCGGCTTCTTCGGCTTCGGCGGGCCTTCGACCGGCGGCAAGGATTTCAGATAGACCGCCATCGCCTTGCGATCCTCGGGCGTCAGCTGCGACGTATTGCGGATCACCCGCGCCATCGACCCTCCGGCGCTGTCCCCGTCGGGCAATTGCCCGGTCTCGAGGAAATAGCTGATGTCGCTCTCGCTCCAGTCCGACAGGCCCTTCTGGGTGATGTTCGGCACGAAGCCCTGCCCCTCCGGATCGGGGCCGCCAGCGAGGCGCTGTGCCGAAACGATGCCGCCGAGAGGGTTGCGCGGGCTGTGGCATTCGGCGCAATGGCCGAACGTGTTGACCAGATAGGCGCCGCGATTCCATTCCGCCGAGCGCGAGGCGTTCGTCACGAACGGCTTGTCGTCGAAGAACAGAAGTTTCCAAATACCGAGCGTGCGGCGAATGTTGAAAGGAAACGGCATGTCGTGGTCGCGCGACTTGCCGGCCACCGGCGGCAGCGTCTTCATGTAGGCGAACAGATCGCGGACGTCGTCGACCTTGGCGCCGGCGTAGGAGGTATAGGGAAACGCCGGGTAATAGTGACTGCCGCCGGGCGAGACACCCTTGACCACCGCATTGACGAACTGCGCCTCGGTCCAGCGCCCGATCCCGTCATTGGGGTCGGGCGAGATGTTGGGCGCATAGAAGGTGCCGAACGGCGACGTCAGCGGCAGGCCGCCACCGAGCTTCAAGCGATCCGGCTGGTTCGGCACCTGATGGCAGGAGGCGCAGCCGCCGATGTTGAACATCTCCTGGCCGTTGGCGAGGTCGGGCGCCCTCGTCGTCGCTGCGAGCGCGATCGTGGACGGCTGGGTCAACCACCAGAACACCGCAAGGCCGGCGGCGCCGAGCGCGCAGAGAGCAAGCAGGAGGCGTCTGGGCATGGTCGCTCCGTCACAGGCAGGAAGATAAGCGTCCGGCAGTCATCCGCCGCGAGCGCCGTGATACGACAAGACGCACGGGCCGGGCAAACCCGCGGGCCAGAAGCCAGTGCGGCAAAAACGAACGGGGGCGAACGCGCTGCCGCGTCCGCCCCCGTCGATGTCACGACAGATCAGCCGTTCTTGAGACGGAAGGTCTCGTGGCAGCCGCCACATTCCTTGCCGATCGCAGGCGCCGTCGCCTTCAGGCTGTCGAGATCCTTGATCTTGGCCTTGGCCTCGGTGACGACCTTGGCGAAGCTGTCGATCTTGGCCTTGAAGCCGGCCTGGTCTTCCCAGATCTTCGGCGAGGCGCTGTAGTCGCCCTCGAACTTCGCGCCCTTCATGCTGGCCGGATACATCGTCGGCAGCTTCTTGGCAGTCTCGTCGAGCTGCGCCAGGGCGGCATTGACGGCGGCCTGGTCATACGGCTTCTCGCCCTTGACCATGGCGATCAGGACACCGCCGAGGTTCTTGGCGTTCGCCTTCATGATGTCCTGGCTCTGCTTGACCAGGTTGTCCTGTGCCATCACGGCGCCGGCCCCGAGCAGCAACGCTGCTGCTGCCACCACGACAGTCCGCTTCATCAATTCGCTCCTTTGTTGTCACAATCCCGTCCAGCCCACCCGGACGGGTCGCGCCTGTTTGGTCAACCCCTGCCCCGGCGGGTTATTCCGGAATTGAGGCGGATATCGGAGAGGTACGCTGGGAGAGGGTACTCAGAGACTGTGACGGCGATGCTGCTCCCGGATCGCGATCCAGACCCGCTCGGGGGTCGCCGGCATGTCGATGTGGTCGATCTTGTACTCACGCCACAGTGCTTCGACGATCGCATTGACCACCGCCGGGCACGAGCCGATCGCGCCCGCCTCGCCCGCGCCCTTGACGCCCATCGGGTTGGTCTTGCAGGGCACGTTGTGGGTCTCGAAGGTGAAGGTCGGCGCATCCGCCGCGCGCGGCAGCGCGTAGTCCATGTAGCTGCCGGTGACGAGCTGAGCGTCGGAGTTGCTGTAGACCACCTGCTCCATCAGCGCCTGGCCGATGCCCTGCACCGCGCCGCCATGCACCTGGCCGGCGAGCAGCAGCGGATTCAACGTCACGCCGAAATCGTCGACGATCACGTAGTTCACGATCCTGATGATTCCGGTGGCCGGATCGAGCTCGATCTCAGCCACATGGGTGCCGTTCGGGTAGGTGCCGTCGGCGCTGGCGAAGGTGGCGCTGCCGTTGAGCTTGGCGGGATCGACGCCCGGGCGCTTGGCGAGATCGGCGAAGCTGATCGCGCGGTCGGTGCCGGCGACGCGGATCACGCCGTCGGCGATCTCGAGGTCGCCGAGGCCGGCTTCGAGCGCTTCGGCCGCGATCTGCTTGAGCTTGTCGCCGAGCTCATGCGTCGCACGCTGCACGCTGACGCCGCCCGAGGGGATCGAGGCCGAGCCGCCGGTGCCGAGGCCGGTCGCGATCTCCGCCGTGTCGCCCTGATGGATGTGGACGCGCTCCGGCGGCAGGCCGAACTGCTCGGCGACGATCTGCGCATAGGCGGTCTGGTGGCCCTGCCCGCTCGACTGGGTGCCGATCAGGATCGTGACGTCGCCATTGGGATCGAGCCGCACATTGGCGGTCTCCTCGCCCATGGTGCCGCAGACCTCGACATAGCTCGCCAGCCCGATGCCGCGGATGAGGCCATGCTTCTTGGCGGCCTTGGCGCGCTTGGAAAAATCCTTCCACTCCGCGATCTCCATCGCGCGCTTGAGATGCGCGTTGAAATCACCGGAATCGTAGACCTTGCCGGTCGCGGTCTTGTAGGGCAGCGCGCGCGGCGGGATGAAGTTCTTGCGCCGGATGGCATCGACGCTCATGTCGAGCTTGCGCGCGCAGGCATCGACCAGGCGCTCGACCACATAGGCCGCCTCGGGACGGCCGGCGCCGCGATAGGCATCGACCGGCACGGTGTGGGTGAAGATCGTGCGCACGCGGCAGTGGAACGCCTGGATGTCATAGAGGCCCGGCAGCATGCCGGCGCCGCCATGCGGGATGTAGGGCGCGAAGGTCGAGAGATAGGCGCCCATGTCGCCCATCAGGTCGACGTCCATCGCGAGGAACTTGCCGTCCTCGGCCAGCGCCATCTTCGCGGTCGTAACGTTGTCGCGGCCCTGCGCGTCGCCCATGAAATGCTCGGAGCGGTCGGCGGCCCAGCGCACCGACTTGCGCAGCCGCTGCGCGGCGACCGCGAGCAGCGCGTATTCCCGGTACGGAAACAGCTTGGTGCCGAAGCCACCGCCGACATCCGGGCAGATCACGCGCATCTTCTCGGTCGGGATCTTCAGCACGTTCTGGCACAGGATGTCGCGCAGGCGGTGGCTGCCCTGGCTGCCCGCCGTCAAGGTGAGATGATCGCGCTTGGTGTCGTATTCGCAGACGGCGGCGCGCGTCTCCATGAAGCTCGCCACCACGCGCGGATTGACGATGCGGATCTCGGCGACCGCATGCGCCTTGGCGAACGCCGCCTCGGTCGCGGACTTGTCGCCGATCGAGACGTCGAACAGCACGTTGTCCTTGTGATCGGCCCACACCTGCGGCGCGCCCGGCTTGATCGCATTGACGACGCCGGTGACGGCCGGCAGCGTCGTCCACTCGACCTTGATCGCCTCGATCGCATCGCGCGCATGGTCGAGCGTGTCGGCGACCACGAAGGCGACGGCGTCGCCGACATGACGCACCTCGTCCTTGGCGAGGATCGGATAAGGCGGCGCGGTGAACGGATCGGTCTCGAGGTTGAACAGGCACGGCAGGCCGCCGAGTTCCGCGGTGTCCTCGGCGGTGAGAATCAGCGCCACGCCCGGCAGCAGCCGCGCCGCGGCGACATCGACGGTGAACTTCGCATGGGCATGCGGCGAGCGCAGCACCAGCGCATGCAGGGCGGCCGATGGCGCGAGATCGTCGGTATAGCGGCCCTTGCCGCGAATGAGCGCGTCATCCTCCTTGCGGAGAACGCTCTGACCCATGCCGAACTTGATTGGAGCTGCCATCTTGTTTCACGTCCCACTGCATTGTCGATGATTGCCGCCATATTGCAGTGGATCGCGAAAGCGCGCAAATCTCATTCGCCCGCGGTGTGGTCAACTCTTGGCAAAACCATCTGGCTGGCATGTTGTCGCGCCGTATTCCAGCCCGAAATGCTGCAATGCAATGACATCTAGCGCCGGACCAGCGCCTTGAGCCAGCGCGGGCCGAACAGCGCCAGGATCGCGACGGCATAAATGACCGTCCCGACTGCGACCAGCAGGCCGAGCGTGGCCTCGTCCTGCGCGCGGCCAAGCGAAGCGAGATGGATCGCGGCGAGATGGGCCGTCAGCCACAGCGCGGCGGCCAGCACCAGCCCGGTCGCGGCGAACTTGACCAGTGACAAGGTCAGCCGTCGATCGACGACGAGGTAGCGCTTGTGGACGGCGAAGCCGAGCACCAGCAGCAGATTGATCCAGGCCCCGACGGCGGTGGCCAGCGCCAGCCCGACCTGGGCCAGCGCTCCCATCAGCAGCACCTTCAGCACGACGTTGACGGTCAGCCCGGTCAGCGAGGCCTTCACCGGCGTCGCCGTGTCCTTGCGCGCATAGAAGGTCGAGACCGCGCTGCGGATCATCACGAAGGGAATGAGGCCCACGGCATAGGCGGCGAGCGTCGCACCGGCCGCGGCGGCGTCGCCTTTTGTGAAGGCGCCGCGGGCGAACATCGCGCGCGTGATGACGTCGGGCACCGCGAGGAAGGCGGCGACGAACGGCACCGAGAACAACAGCGTGAACTCGAAGGCGCGGCGCTGCTGCTCCATGGCGCCCTGGTGATCACCCGCCGTCAGCCGCCGCGACATCTCCGGCAGCAGCACGGTGCCGATGGCGATGCCGATCACCCCGATCGGCAGCTGGTTGAGCCGATCGGCGTAATACAGCGCCGAGATCGCGCCTGCCGGCAGGAACGTCGCGATGATGGTGTCGGCGAACATCGCGACCTGCGTGCCCATTGAGCCGAGTGTCGCCGGTCCCAGCGCCTTGAAGAAGGCGCGGATGTCGTCATCGAGCTTGAGCGGCGCAAAGCGCGGCAGGCCGCCATGACGGGCGAGATCGCCGGCGAGCAGAAAATACTGCAGGAAACCGGAGATCAGCACGCCCCACGCCGCGGCATGGCCCGCATTCGGAAAGAACGCCGCGAGCGCCAGCGTGACCATCATCGCCAGATTGAGGAAGATCGACGCCGCCGCGGCGCTGGCAAAGCGCTGCATCACGTTGAGCATGCCGCCATACAGCGTCACCAGCGTGATCAGCAGCAGATACGGGAACGTGATCCGCGTCAGCGTGATCGCCATGTCCCGCTGCCCCGGATCGTCGGTGAAGCCGGGCGCCAGGATCGTCATCGCCTGCGGCATGAACACCCAGGCTAGGACCAGCAGCACGATTTGCGAGGCCAGCAGCAGCGTGAAGATGCGGTCGGCAAACAGGCTCGCGGACGCCGGCCCCTTCGCGCCATGGACATGCGCATAGGCGGGAACGAAGGCCGCGTTGAACGCGCCCTCGGCGAAGATCGCCCGGAAATGGTTCGGCAGCCGGAACGCGATGAAGAACGCATCGGCAATTGGCCCGGCGCCGAGAATCGCCGCCAGCATGATATCGCGGGCAAAGCCGGTGAGGCGCGACAGCAAGGTATAGCCGCCGACGGTGAAGATGCGTCCGAGCATGGGGGGCTTGTAGAGGATTGGGCGCGGAGTTTGAAGCGGGGAACGTGGGTTTAGCCTGCTGGCGGCTAAAGTGTGGCGTGAGACTGATGTCATGCCGGTGCGGCAGACACGCTGCATGCCTCATACTCCGCTGTCATCCCGGACCAGCCTGCCGACGCGAAGCGGCGGCGGGCGCCGATCCGGGATCCATACGCCGTGTCGTCGATGGGACGCGCGGGACGAGCCGCCTGCCCGCTACGGACATCACGCGGTATGGGTCCCGGCGTTCGCCGGGACGACAATGGTGTGTGGAGCGGCCAGCGAGGCAGATCAGCCCAACGCGCCCTCACCCACTGAGGTGGCGCCGCCTCCCCAGGAACGGCGGCATCAACATGCGCGAACTTCCGATAAAAATAATCTTATTGCGTTTTTTCGAAAACCATGATCATCTCCCTGCATCCCGCCTCACCGCAGAGGGGCGTTGCGCGCGATCGTCACGACACGCGAGGCGGGGATGCGATGGCCGCGAGAGCTCGCAGCATGTCCTTGTGGCGTGCGGACGAACGGGCTGTCACGGACGGTCAAGTCGCGTGGTCCTGGCCTCCCGAAGCTGAGGTCAAGTTGGCGCTGCTGCGGATGCACGGCGCTGATGACGGTGGCCAACGAGCCGGCGCACCGGGGAGATCGCGAAGCAGCCGTCAACCCATCGCGCAGGGAATGCCGGAATGTCGGCTGAACCTGTGGTACCTGCCGCCTGCATTCTTGTTCGCAGGCGGGCCATGGGTGAGGCCTTCACCCGGCATTCCCTGCGCCCTCTGCGCTGTTTGCGAGGGGCGGACTGATCGCAAGCCTCGGGCGTCACGTGCCGCGAGAACACGCCCCTATGTCGATCGCTGTTTGAGATGTAAATCGGAATTGAGCCACGCTGCCGTAGGGCGGATTAGTACTACTGCGTCAGAAACACTGCCCGCTATCCGTCGTCATTCCGGGGCGCCCGAAGGGCGAGCCCGGAATCCATAGCCACAGACAGATGTTTGGCGACAAAGTGACCACAACCAGCCTGCCTTACACTATTGCCTGTGGGTATGGGTTCCGGGCTCGCCCTTCGGGCGCCCCGGAACGACACGGAGGGAGTAAAGCCCATTTCTGACGCAGTAGTACTAATCCGCCCTACGTTCTGCTGTTCAAAACTTGAACGACGCCTCACCCACCGCCGTCATCCCGGACAAGCCTGCCGGCGGGCAGCGGCGGCAGGCGCCGATCCGCGATCCATCCGCCGTGGCGGACGTGTTGGGCAAAAGGCCAATGACCAGCCTGCCTCGAACCGCTCCCTGGGGGTATGAGTCCCGGCGTTCGCCGGGACGACACTGGCGTGTTGGCTGCCGGTGGACGCAAATCAGTTCAGCGCGCGCGACCTCAGCCCCGCAGCGCGCCGCGCACCACGTCGATGATGCGGGCCTGCGTCGCTTCGTCCAGATAGGCGTGCATCGGCAGGCTGATGACGTCGGCGGAGAGTTGCTCGCTGACAGGCAGGCCACCATCGGCGCTCGGGAAGATGCGGTACGCCGTCTGCTGGTGCATCGACTTCGGATAGTAGATCGCGGTCGGAATGCCCTGCGCCTTCAGCGCGGCGGCGAAGGTGTCGCGGTCGACGCCCTTGGGCAGGCGGATGGTGTATTGCGCCCAGACCGAGGTGCAGCCCTCGACGAGGCGCGGCACCTTCACCACATCGGCCAGCGCCGCCGTGTAGCGCTCCGCCACCTTGTTGCGCGCGGCGATCTCGTCCTCGAAGATCCTGAGCTTCTCGATCAGCACCGCGGCCTGGATGGTATCGAGCCGCGCGGTGAGGCCGAGGCGGACGTTGTCGTATTTGTCGCTGCCGCCGCCATGGGCGCGCACGCTGCGCAGCCGCTCCAAGAGGCCGGCGTCGTCGGTGAGGATGGCGCCGCCGTCGCCGAAGCAGCCGAGCGGCTTGGCCGGATAGAAGCTGGTGGCGGTCGCAAGCCCAAACGTGCCGATGCGGCGGCCCTTGTAGCTGGCACCAAAACCCTGCGCGGCGTCGTCGAGCACGAACAGGCCCTCGGCTTCGGCGATCGCGGCGACCGAATCATGGTCCGCGCTCTGCCCAAACAGATCGACCGGGATCACGGCCTTCGGCTTCAGGCCGAGCCGCGTGGCGGTGGCAATGCCGCGGCGGAGCGAGGCCGGATCGATGTTGAAGGTGTCCTCGAGCACGTCGACGAACACCGGCGTCGCGCCGGTCAGTGCCACGGCCTCGCCGGTGGCGCAGAAGGTGAAGGACGGGCACAGCACGGCATCGCCCGGGCCGATGCCCTGGGCCATCAGCACCATCAGCAGCGCGTCGGTGCCGCTGGAGCAGCTCACGGCGTATTTGGCGCCGCAGAACTCCGCCAGCTCCTTCTCGAGCTGGATCACCTCGGGGCCGCCGAGAAACTGGCAGTGCGCGAGCACGCGGGCGACGGCGTCATCGAGGGACTTGCCGAGCCGCTGGCGCTGCGCGGCGGTGTCGATGAACGGAATGGGCTGATGACGCAAATGCTGGTTCATGAGCTCTACAACGTTTCGAAATTGGAAATGGGGGGAGCGGAAGCGCGACTAGCCTGCCGCACGGAGCTTGGCGGTCTCGGCCGGACGATGGCTCGAGGTCTCCAGGCACTGCGTGGCGATCGCGAGGCTCGCGACGCCCTCGTCGCCGGTGACAGCCGGCGCGGTGCCGGAGCGCACCGCGTGCAGGAACGCGATCAGCTCGGCGCGCAGCGGCTCGTCATGGCCGACCGGCAGATGCCGCATCGAGTAGCTGCCGTCCGGCTTGAAGCCGAAGCATTCGGTGACCTGGCGTGTGAGCAGATCGCCCATGATGTACTTGCCGCGCGTCGCCACCGTGACGTTGCGCGCCTTGAACGGCGTCAGCCAGTTGGTGTTGATGTGCGCCAGCACGCCGGAGGCGGTGCGGAATTGCAGCAGCGCGATGTCCTCGCGCTCGGCCACCGCGCTCGACAGCTGCGGCTGCACCTCGATGATATCGGACTCGGTGAACCAGCGGATCAGGTCGATGTCGTGCACGGCGAGGTCGATGACGACGCCGACATTGGACATGCGCGGCGGGAACGGGCCGACGCGGGTGATGGCGATCGAGAGGAGGTCCTCGCCGGCGATCGCCTTCTTGATCGCGGCGACCGCCGGATTGAAGCGCTCGACATGGCCGATCATCAGGGTGACGCCGGCGCGATGCGCAGCCGAGACGATCTCCCTGCCCTCCTCGACCGTGGAGGCGATCGGCTTCTCGACGAGGAGATGAACTTTGCGCGCAATGCAGGCGAGCGCGAGTTCATGATGCAGATGGGTGGGAGCGGCGATGGTGACGGCGTCGACACCTTCGGCGGCGAGCTGATCGAGCGTTTCGAAGGTCGGGCAGTTGGCGAGCTCGGTGACGCGGGTGCGATGCGCCTGGAGCGGATCGACGACGCCGACGAGATGCACGTCGGGCAGTCCGGCGAGCACGCGGGCATGGTTGCTGCCCATCACGCCGGCTCCGATCACGCCGACCCGCAGCGCCTGCCTCAGTTCGGCCTTGTGGCCCGCCCCCTTGGAACTCATGTCCTCGACCCCATCGATGTCACGGTTCGGCCACAACAGTTAACGATCTGCAAATCAGCCGGTCGACGCTCTCCTAGCATGGCACTTCCAGCGAGGCGAATGCGGAAACCTTTTTCAGGACACGATTTGATTCAGAAAGTTACATCGGAGGTAGACAAAAAGCGGAGTGTTTTGAGGGACCTGTAGCATGGCCTTCGCGTGTGCCGCGCGCCCTGCTCACGTGTTGGGACAGGCAGTGGACGGCGGATGATCCGCATCACGCCTGCGTGTTGGCAGCGCCCGGAGGTAACGCGATGGATCGAACTTGCGAAGGAGGTCATGTCACATCGCGGGAGAACGCCCATGGTCCAACACCTCGCCTCGCTTCGCTACGCGTCTCGCTTCGCCATCCTGCTCGCCTCCCTGGCACCCTGGTCGCCGTCGGCCGCGGCCGCAGCGGAGCGACCGGTGGTGATCGAGCTGTTCACGTCGCAAGGCTGCTCGTCGTGCCCACCTGCAAATGCCTATTTGAACGAGTTGGTGCGCCAGCGGCGCGACGTGCTGCCGCTCGCCTTTCATGTGACCTATTGGGACCGGCTCGGCTGGAAGGATCCGTTCTCATTGCCGGCGGCGACCGATCGTCAGGCCCGCTACGGCAGCCGCTTCGGCGACGGCTCCTACACGCCGGAGATCGTGATCGACGGCCTAACCAGTCATGTCGGCTCCAACAGGGCCGAGATTGCACCGGCGATCGAGCGCGCCAGGGCCGCGCGCGCCGCGACGCCGCTGACGCTCGCACGCAAAGGCGACAAGCTCACCGTCGAGGTCGGCGCCGGTGAAGGGCGCGGCCGCATCGTGCTGGTCGGCTTCGATCGCCGGCATGAAACGGCGATCCGCCGCGGCGAGAATGGCGGCCGCACGCTGGAGGAGCTCAACGTGGTGCGATCGGTCCGCACGCTGGCAGATTGGAGCGGCGCCGCGCTCCGCCTGACCGAGCCGATGCCGGAGGGCGAGGATGTTGCGGTCCTGCTCGAAGCGCCGGACGGCCGCATCGTCGGCGCTGCGCGGCTGTAGCTGCCGAGGTCAGGAGGAGGCGCAGTCGAGGCGCCAGAACCGGCGGTAGCCCTCCTCCACCTTGCGCGTGTAGGTCTCCACGTTGCCCGCCGCGGAGCCAGCAACCATCGCCGGCAGCTCAGCGCGCAGCTTCGCCAGCTCCGCAGGCTGCGCCGCATGCTTCAGGGCGATGGCGATGTAGCCGTCATCGTCCGCCGCCACGAACGCGGCGAGCCCGACCGCCGTGTTGATGGCGGCTGCTGCGCGCGCCGCCGCACCAAAGCCGAGCTTGGCGATGACGGGCACGCCGGCCTGCAGCGATTCCCAGGTGCTGACGCCGCCATTCTGCGGGAACGGATCGAGCGACATGTCGATCTCGGCGAACTGCGCGATGTGCTGGTCGCGCGTCGACAGACCAAGGCAGGTGATGCGCTCCTCGGCGACACCATGCGCCACGAACCGGGCGACGAGAGCGTTGCGCACCAGGGAATCGTCGAGTGCGCCGTTCTTGATGACGATCCGCGCATCCGGCAGCGCAGCCATCAGCCGCGACCACAGCGCGAGCGCAGGGTCCGAGATCTTGTCGATCCGGTTGAACACGCCGAAGGTGACGTGGCCGTTGCGCAGCATCGGCAGCGGCGTCGGCTGCCATCCCGGCAAGGGGTCGGTGGTGATCACCGCCGGCAGATCATAGACCTGCTCGGCAAACAGCGGACGCGCGGCCTCCGGCACGGTCACCGGATCGGCGAAGAAGTAGTCGATGGTCGGAAGTCCCGTTCCCGTGCCGCTGCCCCATGCCGTGACCTGCACCGGCGCCGGCTTGCGCGCGAACACCGGCAGCCGGTTGCCGGCGGAATGGCCGGAGAGATCGACGAGGATGTCGACCTGATCGGACTCGATGCGATCGGCCAGTTCCTCGTCGGACATCTGCCAGGCGTCGACCCAGATGTCGGCGGCGGAACGGCAGCGCTCGGTCATGCCATCCCGAAGCGGCGAGCAGGAGTAGCAGACGACCTTGAAGGCCTGGTGGTCGTGATGCCGCAGCACCGGCAGGAACACCAGCGCCGCCGAGTGATTCCTGAAATCGGACGAGACGTAGCCGATGGTGAGCCGCCGCTCCGGATCGCGGTCGCGGACCGGCGGCGGCCGGCGCGTGATCTTGCTGCCGATCCTGGTCCACCATTCCCGGCGTACCGCCTGGTGCTGGGCGAAGCCGGTGTCCGGCATGAAGTCGAGCAGGAAGATCTTGGCGGTGATCGCATCACCGAAGTCCGGCTTGATCTCGAGCGCCCGCTCGAAGTGCTGCATGGCCGTGGCGAGATCACCCTGCTTGCAGAAGCATTCGCCGAGCCAGGTCCAGGCGACCTCCGACCGCGGGTTCTGCTCCAGCACCTTGCGGCAGGCGTCCATCGCCGGCGCGATGTTGTCCCTGATGACGCTCAGCTGCGCGAAGCCCAGCAGCGCCACGTCCTGCAGCGGGTCGATGGCCAGCGCGGCTTCGAAATCCGGCATCGCCTGGTCGAACCGGCCGGCCTGCTGGTGCAGCCGGCCGCGCTGCGCCAACACCTGCGCCGCGCGCGGCCGGATCGCGAGCGCGGCATCGAATGCGGCCAGCGCGTCGTCGGAATGGCGCAGGTTGATGCTGGCGAGCCCCTTGCCGAACATCGCCTCCATGTGGCGCGGGTTGAGCGAGAGCGCGCGAGCGAAGCTCGCATTGGCCTCCTCGCTGCGCGCGAGCGGCAGCAGCGCCATGCCGCGATTGCAATGAGCATCGGCATAGTCCGGCTTGAGCGCGATCGCCCGGTCATGCGCGGCGATCGCCTCCTCCGGCCGCCCCAGGCGCATCAGCGTATTGCCGAGGCCTGTGAGCGCCACGAGCAGATTCGGCTTCAGCGCGATCGCCCGCTCCTGGCATTTGCGCGCCTCCTCGTAACGCTTGCGATTGAACAGCGCGAGCCCGAGATTGGACAGCGCCTCGGCGTGACGCGGCTCGATCTCGACCGCCTTCGTCAAGGCCTGCTCGGCGAGGTCGAGCTGACCGCTGTCCAGCGCCACCACGCCGAGCAGATGCAGGGCATCGAAATGCTCCGGCAACAGCGCCAGGATCTGGCCGCAGATCGCCTGCGCCTCCGCCGGACGCCCAGCGCGATAGGCCGCCACCGCGTGCGACATCAGCTCGTCGGCCTGCTTGCGGTGCTTCTTCTGGAGCCTGGCGTTCTGGAACGCGCGAGAGCCGACATTGCTAGCCAAGGACCTGCCTCCACGTGGCGGCGTGCGGACTTCAACGAACGCGACGAACTCATGCGTGGCGTCGGCTTGCGCCGCCGCCACGACGTTCAGCCGGGGCTGGCGCAATGACGGCGCCAGAACTGGCGATACCCCTCTTCGACCTTGCGGGCGTAGGTCTCGACGTTGCCGGCTGCGGAGGCGGCCACCCGCGCCGGCAGTGCGGCCCGGAGCTTCGCCAGCTCGGCCGGTTGGCGCGCATGCTTGATGGCGATCGCAATGTAGCCGTCATCGTCCTCGGCCACCCAGTCGCCGAGCCCGACAGCGGTGACGATCGCGCCCGCGGCCCGCGACGCCGCGCTCAGGCCGAGCTTGGCGATGACGGGAACGCCGGCCTGCAGCGACTCCCAGGTGCTGACCCCGCCATTCTGCGGAAACGGATCGAGCGAGATGTCCACCTGCGCAAACTGCGCGATCTGCTGCTCGCGCGTCGACCAGCCGAGACAAATGACGCGCTCGTGACTGAGGCCATGGGCGGCAAAGCGCGCCAACAGGCGGTCGCGCAGCAAGGGATCATCGAGCGAGCCGCTCTTGATGACGATGCGGGAGTCAGGCAGCGCCGCCATCAGCCGCGACCACAGCGCGAGCGCCGGATCGGAGATCTTGTCGAGCCGATTGAACACGCCGAAGGTCACGTGGCCGTTGAGCAGCATCGGCAGCGGCGTCGGCTCCACGTCCGGCAGCGCTTCCGTGGTGATGACAGCAGGCAGATCGTAGACCTGCTCGGCGAACAGTTGGCGTGCGGCCTGGGGCACCGTCACCGGATCGGCGAAGAAGTAGTCGATCGTCGGCAGGCCCGTGCCGGTGCCGCTGCCCCACGCCGTGACCTGAACCGGTGCCGGCTTGCGGGCGAACAGTGGCAGCCGATTGCCGGCGGAATGGCCGGAAAGATCGACAAGGATGTCGACGCCGTCGGCTTCGATGCGGTCGGCCAGTTCGTCGTCGGACATCTGCGAGGCATCGACCCAGACTTCGGCGCAGGCGCGGAACTGGGCGGTCACCGCATCCTGGACCGGCGAGCAGGCGTAGCAGCAGATCCGGAAGGCCTCACGATCGGCGTGCTTCAGCACCGGCAGATAGGTCAGCGCCGCCGAGTGATTCCTGAAATCGGAGGAGACGTAGCCAAGGGTGAGGCGCCGCTCCGGATCGAGGTCGCGCGGCGGCAGCGATCTCTGCGGGATGTGACGGCCGATCCGCTCCCACCACTCGCGCCGAGCGGCCTGATGCAGCGCAAAGTCGGCATCGGGCATGAATTCGAGCGTGAAGATCTTGGCGGTCATCGCCTCGGCAAAATCGGGCCTGATCTCCAGGGCACGATCGAAATGTGCGATGGCCGCAGCGACCTCGCTTTGCTTGGCGTAGCAGACGCCGAGCCACAGCCAGGCATCCTCGGAGCGCGGGTTCTGCTCCAGCACCTTGCGGCAGGCATCCACGGACTGCGCGACGTCCTTGAAATGTCCGAGCTGGGCCTTGCCGAGCAGCGCCATCTCCAACATCGGATCACGGGCCAGCGCCGCCTCGTAGTCCGCCTTTGCCTGATCGAACCGCCCGGCCATCTGATGCAGCCGGCCGCGCTGCGCCAGCACCTGCGCCGCACCGGGCTTGACGGCGAGCGCCGCATCGAACGCCGCGACCGCGTCGTCGACGTGATTCAGATTGATGCTGGCGAGCCCCTTGCCGAACATCGCCTCCATATGGCGCGGGTTGAGAGAGAGAGCGCGGTCGAAGCTCGCATTGGCCTCCGCGTTGCGGCCGAGCGGCAGCAGCGCCATGCCGCGATTGCAATGGGCATCGGCGTAGTCAGCCTTCAGCGCGATCGCCCGGTCATGTGCGGCAATCGCCTCGCTTGGCAGGCCGAGACGCATCAGACTATTGCCGAGGCCGGTCTGCGCGACAACGAGATTGGGTTTCAGCGCGATTGCGCGCTCCTGGCATTTGCGCGCCTCCTCGAAACGCTTGCGGTTGAACAGCGCGAGGCCGAGATTGGAGAGCGCCTCGGCATTCCGCGGCTCGATCTCGACGGCCTTGGTGAGCGCCTGCTCGGCGAGATCGATCTGGCCGCCGTCGAGCGCCGTCACGCCGAGCAGGTGCAAGGCATCGAAATGGTCGGGCAGCAGCACCAGGATCTGGCCGCAGACCGCCTGGGCCTCAGCCCGCCGTCCACCGCGATAGGCGGCGACGGCCGTGGGCATCAGTGCGTCCGCCTGCTTGCGGAGCTTCTTGTTCAGCCTCGCATTCTGAAACGCACGGGAACCGACATCGCTTGCCAAAGACGGCCTCCAGAATTGACGCGTCGATCTACGAATCGGGCGCGCTCATGCGCCGCACGATTTCCCGCCGGGCCGAAGGACTCAGCTGCCGGCCGCGCAATAGCGGCGCCAGAACTGGCGGTACCCCTCCTCGACCTTGCGCGTATAGGTCACGACATTGCCGGCGGCCGAGCCGGCGACACGCGCCGGCAGCTCAGCGCGGAGCTGGGCCAGCGCGGCCGGTTGTCCAGCGTGCTTCAAAGCGATCGTCACATAGCCCTCGTCGTCCTCAGCCACCCAATCGTCGAGCCCGATCGCCTTGACGATCGCGCCGCCGGCCCGCGATGCCGCGCTGTTGCCCAGCTTGGCGACCACGGGCACGCCGGCCTGCAGCGATTCCCACGTGCTGACGCCGCCATTCTGCGGGAAAGGATCGAGCGAGATGTCGACATCGGCAAAGGCAGCAATGTGCTCGTGACGCATCGATGCGCCGAGACAGGTCACCCGGCCCTCGCCGATGCCGAAGGCGGCGAAACGCGCGATCAGCCCGTCGCGCAGGAATGGATCCTCGAGCGCACCGTTCTTGATGACGATGCGGGCCTCGGGCAGAGCCTGCATGAGCGCCGACCAGACCGTCAGCACCTCGTCGGAAATCTTGTCGACGCGGTTGAAGACCCCAAATGTGACGTAGCCATTGCGCAGCATCGGCAGCGGCGTCGGCTGCGCGTCGGGCAGCGGATCCGTCGTGATCAAGGCCGGCAGGTCGTAGACCTGCTCGGCGAACAGCGGCCGCACCGCCAATGGCACGGTGACCGGATCGGCGAAGAAATAGTCCATCGTCGGCAATCCCGTGCCGGTCGCATTGCCCCACGCGGTGACCTGGATCGGCGCGGGCTTGCGGGCGAATACGGTAAGCCGGTTGCCGGCCGAATGACCGGAGAGGTCGACGAGAACGTCGACCTGATCGGCCTGGATGCGATCGGCGAGCTCATCGTCGGACAGCTGCGCTGCATCGACCCAGCCATCGGCCGCAGCCTTGCACTGCTCGGTGACAGAATCGACCAGCGGCGAACACGAATAGCAGATGACCTTGAACGCGGCGTGGTCGTGGTGGCGCAGCACCGGCAGGAAGGTCAGCGCAGCCGAATGGCTGCGGAAGTCGGACGACACGTAGCCGACCGTGATGCGGCGCTCCGGATCGCGATCGATGGCGGCAAGCTGGCGCTGCGGGATGTGCGCGCCGATCCGCTCCCACCATTCGCGCCGGACCGCCTGATGCACCGCGACGTCGGCCCCGGGATAGAAGTCCAGCGCGAAGATCTTCTTCAGGATCGCGTCCTCGAAGTCCGGCTTGATCTCGAGGGCGCGGTCGAAATGCTGGATGGCGCCGGCCGTGTCGCCCTGCTTCGCCAGGCACGTGCCGAGCCAGATCAGCGCCACCTCCGACGCCGGATTCTGCTCCAGCACCCGTTTGCAGGCCAGCATCGCCGGCGCGATCCGCTCGGTGAGCACGCAGACATGCGCCTTGCCGAGCAGCGCCGCTTCCAGCGCGGGATCGGTCGCGAGCGCGGCATCAAAATCGGCCTCGGCCTCGTCGAACCGTCCCATCTGCACGTAGAGACGGCCACGCTGCGCGACGATGGCCGCGGTCCCCGGCTTCATCGCAAGCGCGGCGTTGAAGGCTGCGAGCGCCTGTTCCAGGTGGCGCAGATTGACGCTGACGAGCCCCTTGCCGAACGTCGCCTGCATGTGCCGCGGCGCCAGCGCCAAGGCGCGGTCGAAGCTCTGTCTGGCCTCCTGGTTGCGCAGCAGGAGCAGTTGCGCCATGCCGCGATTGCAATAGGCGTCGGCGAAGTCCGGCTTCAGCGCGATGGCGCGGTCATGCATCTCGATGGCCTGCGCGAACAGCTGCATGTTCATCAAGGTGTTGCCGAGGCTCGTCAGCGCCGTGGCGAAATTGGGCTTCAGCGCGATGGCGCGCTCCTGCACCGCGCGCGCCTCCTCGTAGCGCTTCAGGCTGAAGAGGACGAGGCCGAGATTGGCCAGAGCCTCGGCATTGCGCGGCTCCACCGCGATGGCGCTGGTCAAGGCCTGCTCGGCAAGGTCGAGCCGGCCGCTGTCGAGCGCAGAGGCGCCGAGAAGATGTAGGGCATCGAAATGATCAGGGACGAGGCTCAGCACCTGCCCGCAGATGGCCTGGGCATCGGCATGCCGGCCGGCCCGGTAGGCCTCGACGGCCTTCGGCAGCAGGCCATCGGCCTGCTTGCGGTTCTTCTTCTGCAGGCGCGCGTTCTGGAACGCGCGCGATCCGATCGTGCTTGACAAGGATGCTCTCCGGCGGAGGACGTCCGGGGCTGTCTAGCACGGCTCGCCTGATTCGAGGCGAGACCCCCGCTTTACTCGCGGCGGTAATCGTCCTCGATGCGGATGATGTCGTCCTCGCCGAGATACGACCCGGTCTGAACCTCGATCAGCTCCAGCAGAATCTTGCCGGGATTCTCCAGGCGGTGCACCGCGCCCATGGGGATGTAGATCGATTCGTTCTCGTGCACGGTCTTCACGGTCTCATTGACGGTGACCCGCGCCGCCCCGCGCACCACGATCCAGTGCTCGGACCGGTGATAGTGCTTCTGCAGCGACAGCCGCTGACCGGGCTTGACGACGATGCGCTTGACCTGGTGACGCTCGCCGTTGTCGACCGACTGATAGCTGCCCCAAGGGCGGTGCACCTTGATGTGCGCCTCGGTCACCTCCGGCGCGACCGCCTTGAGCTTGGCTACCAGCCGCTTCAAGCCGTTGGCATCGCGCTGGCGCGACACCAGCACGGCATCCTGCGCAGCCACCACGACGAGATCGTCGACGCCTTCGAGCGCGACCAGCGCCTTGTCGGTGACGACGTTGCAGTTGCGGGAGTCCTCGAACACGGCGGCGCCGCGCGCGGCATTGCCCTGCCCGTCCTTTTCGGACAGCTCCCAGACCGCGTGCCAGGAGCCGACGTCCGACCAGCCGCACGACACCGGCGCCACGGCAGCCCGCTCGGTCTTCTCCATCACGGCATAGTCGATCGAGATCGGCTTGGCTGCGGCGAAGGCATCGGAGTCCAGGATGATGAAGCTGAGGTCGCGGCCGGCCTTGGCGACCGCGTCGGTCACCGTCTGCACGCTGGCCGTATCGAACCTGCGGTATTCATCGAGCAGGACGGACGCGCGGAACATGAAGTTGCCGCTGTTCCAGAGATAGCCCTCGCGGATGTAGCGCTCGGCGGTCGGCTGGTCGGGCTTCTCGACGAATTTCGCGACCGCCCGAACCTCTCCCGATACCGGCGCCCCCGGGCTGATGTAGCCGTATTCGGTGGCGGCGCGTTCAGGATTGACGCCGAAAGTCACGATACGGCCGGCCTCTGCGGCGGCAAGTCCGGCACGGCAGGCCACGAGAAAGGCCGCGGTATCGCGCACCACATGATCCGCGGCGAGCGCCAGCACCACGGCATCCGGATCGCGCGATTGCGCGAAGGCGGCTCCCGCTGCGATGGCCGGGCCGGAGTCACGCCGCATCGGCTCCAGCAGCACGTCGGCCTCGATGCCGATCTCGGCCAGTTGCTCGAGCACCATGAAGCGGTAGGCCGCATTGGTGATGATGATCGGCCGCGCGAACAGATCGGCGTCGGACACGCGCATTAGCGTGTCCTGGAACGTCGAGCGGGCGCCGAACAGCGGCAGGAACTGCTTCGGGCGCACCTCCCGCGATGCCGGCCACAGCCGCGTCCCGGCGCCGCCGCACATGATGAGGGGAATGATACGTCCGGTCATGCAATCAGTCCGTCAAATCCGATGATAGTCGCGATACCATTCTGCAAAACGTCCGATGCCGTCGGCGATCGACGTCGCCGGCCGGAAGCCGATGTCGCGCTCGAGATCGCTGACGTCGGCATAGGTCGCCTCGACGTCTCCGGGCTGCATCGGCAGCATCTCCCTGATGGCCGGCCGCCCGAACTCCTTCTCCAGCAGCGTTATCACGTCCATCAGCTGCTCGGGATGATTGTTGCCGATATTGTAAATCCGCCATGGCGCCCGGCTGCTCGAGGGATCCGGCTTGTTTCCGTCCCAATCCGGGTTTCCCTGTGGCGGACGGCCAATTAAACGAACGATCGCCTGCACGATGTCGTCGACATAGGTAAAATCGCGCCGCATCCGGCCGTGATTGAACAGCCTGACCGGCTGACCGGCCAAGATGGCCTTGGCGAAGATGAACATCGCCATGTCGGGCCGGCCCCAGGGGCCATAGACGGTGAAGAAGCGCAGGCCCGTGGCCGGAAGCCGGTACAGATGGCTGTAGGAATGCGCCATCAGCTCGTTGGCCTTCTTGCTGGCCGCATAGAGGCTGATCGGGTGGTCGACATTGTCCTTGACCGAGAACGGCAGCTTGGTGTTCGCGCCATAGACCGACGAGGACGAGGCGAACAGCAGGTGCTCGCAGCCGTGATGGCGGCAGCCTTCGAGGACGTTGATGAAGCCCTCGAGATTGGCATCGGCATAGGCGTGCGGGTTTTCCAGCGAATAGCGCACGCCGGCCTGGGCGGCGAGATGCACCACCGCGGGAAAGCGATGCTGAGCAAACAGCGTCTTGATGCCGGCGCGGTCGACGAGATCGAGCTTGTGAAAGGCGAAGCCGGGCTGCGCCTTCAGAAGATCAAGGCGCGCCTCCTTCAGCTTCGGATCGTAGTAGGCATTGACGTTGTCGATACCGATCACCTCGCGTCCTTCGGCGAGCAGCCGCTGCGCCAGATGAAAGCCGATGAAGCCGGCGGCGCCGGTCACGAGGATGGGATGATCTGCCATGGTCGCTCCGTCAGGGTCGCCACAGTTCGATGGCGGCGGGTTTGCTCGCGCGGTCGAGCTTCATCTTCACGTCGAGCACGAGGCCGCTCTCCTCGCGCAGCAGGCCCTGCACCAGGGACCAGCCTCCTGCGAGATACGCATCGTGCGATACGGCGAGCACGATGGCGTCGGCAGGACGCAACGCCTCGATCGCGGTCAGGCCGATACCATATTCCTCATGCACGGCCGCGGCATCGGCCAGCGGATCGGCGACCTGCACCTCGACGCCGAACGACTGCAGTTCGCTGATGATGTCGATCACCCGCGAATTGCGGATGTCGGGCACGTTCTCCTTGAAGGTCATGCCGAGGATGGTGACGATCCCGCTGCGGCCCCTGCGCTTCAGAAGACCACGAATGCATTCCCGCGCGATACGCCGGCCCATCTCGTCGTTGATGCGCCGCCCCGCCAGAATGACCTCGGGATGATAGCCCGCCTTCTCGGCGCGGTAGGTGAGGTAATACGGATCGACGCCGATGCAGTGCCCGCCGACGAGGCCCGGCGTGAACGGCAGGAAGTTCCACTTGGTCGCGGCCGCCGCCAGCACGTCGCCGGTGTCGATCTCCAGCGCCTGGAAGATCAGGGACAGCTCGTTCATGAAGGCGATGTTGAGATCGCGCTGGGTGTTCTCGATCACCTTGGCGGCTTCGGCCACCTTGATCGACGGCGCACGGTGGATCCCGGCCGTGACCACCGAACCGTAGACGTCGGCGACGATCCCGAGCGTTTGCTGGTTCTGCGCCGAGACGACCTTGGTGATGGTCTCGAAGCGATGCGTCTTGTCGCCGGGATTGATGCGCTCCGGCGAATAGCCGACGTTGAAATCGGCGCCGGCCTTCAGTCCCGAGTTGCTCTCCAGCAGCGGAACGCAATCCTCCTCGACGGCGCCCGGATAGACGGTGGACTCGTACACGACGATGTCGCCGCGCTTGAGCACGGCGCCCACGGTGCGCGTGGCGGCCAGCATGGCGCTCAGGTCGGGCCGGCGAGCGCTGTCGATCGGCGTCGGCACCGTGACGATGAAGAAATCGGCAGCCTGCATGTCGCCTGGATCGCTGGTGAAGCGCAGGCCGGGGCGCCCGAGATCGGCAGCGTCGACCTCACAGGTACGGTCCCTGCCGTCCCTCAGCTCGGCGACCCTGACAGCATCGATGTCGAAACCGATCGCTGGGCAGCCTGCGCGCGCGAACGCTGCGGCGACCGGCAGGCCGACGTAACCAAGGCCTATCACCGCGATCTTCCGGCCATGAGACATAAATTGATATTCCGGTCGTTTCGGAGGCCATTGACGCCACCCCTGCGACTGTTTAGCCACCGGGGCATCAGGACCGCAAGGGGTCGGCCGCCGTGTCGGCCTGGACCTTGTCCGAGGTCCGGTCCTGCCAGGACGGGGAGTTGCGCGTCTCGCACTCGGCTTGGGACCCTTCAACCAAGAGCGAAGCCGACTCTCGCATGCGTGCGTTTTTGATTCTCCTCCTTCGGATCGTGGTGTCGCTCGCCCTGCTCTATCTGGCGCTGCGCGGGATCAACTTTGCGGCCATCCGCGAGCGGCTCAGTCAGATCAATATCGGCTGGATCGCGCTGGCGGTGGCGATCACACTGCTGCAGATCTTCATCGGCGCGCTGCGCTGGCGCGAGATCTCCGCGCTGTGCGGCGCGCCGCTGACCGACCTCAAGGCGTTCCGCTACAACATGATCGGCGCCTTCTTCAACCAGACCCTGCCCTCATCGATCGGCGGCGATGCGGTCCGGCTGTGGCTGATCGGCCGCACTGGCGCCGGCTGGCGCGCGGCGAGCTACTCGATCCTGACCGACCGCGCCGTCGGTTTCATCGCGCTGGCACTGATCATCGTGGCCAGCCTGCCGTGGAGCTACGGCATGATCGCCGACGAGCACGGCCGGCTCGCCTTGGTGCTGGTCGATGCGGCCGCACTGGCCGCCGGTGTCGGCTTTCTGACCGTGGGCTATCTTCCGGCGGCCTGGATGAAGGCGTGGTGGCCGACGCGCCACGTCTATGCCTGCTCGGTGATCGCTAGCAAGGTCATCTTCGGCAGGACCACGGCGGCCAAGATCGCCGTATTGTCGCTATCGGTCCACGTGCTCGCCGTCGTGATCGCGTGGTGCGCCGTGCGCGCGATTGCTGCTCCCGCCGCATTCCAGCAATTGTTCCTGCTGACGCCGCCGATCATGCTCATCACGATGCTGCCGATCTCGATCGCCGGCTGGGGCGTGCGCGAAGCGACGATGATGGTGGCGTTCGGCTATGCCGGGCTCGCGCCAGCCGACGGCACGGTGGTCTCGATCCTGTTCGGCGCGGTGTACTTCATCGTCGGCGGCATGGGCGGCGTGGTGTGGATCCTCAGTGCCGAGAAGGGCAAAGGCAACATGGCCGTGCCGGCCACGGTCGAAGACTGACTACCTGGCCCCGGCCCATTCGTCGTACCAAGCCTCGGCCATCAGCACGTTCCAGAGCCAGTAGGAATGATTGTGGCGACGGCTGAGATGCTCGTCGAACATGCGCGTCACCCGCGCCGGGTCGAACAGGCCCTGCCGCTTCAGCCGTGCCGGCGACAGCAGGTCCGCGGCCCATGATCTCAGCGGCCCGCGCAGCCAGGCGTCGAGCGGAACGCTGAAGCCGGTCTTCGGACGGTCGATCATCTCAGCGGGCACATGGCGATAGAGCACCTGGCGTACCAGCCATTTGCCGCGGCCATCACGCACCTTCATCGCAGCGGGAACCCTGGTCGAGAACTCCACAACGTCCTTGTCGAGGAAGGGCACGCGCGTCTCCAGCGCCACGGCCATGGCTGCGCGATCGACCTTTTGCAGGATGTCGTCGCTGAGATAGCTCAAGGAATCGGCCAACGTCATCCGGTCGAGCGGCTCGATCTCCGTTGCGAGCTGTCGCATCTGCTCTGCGGCCCAGCTCGCGCGCTCCTCCCCCGCCACGACCGTACCGGCCGGATCCTGATCGATCGAGCAAAGTGTCCGATACAGGCCGTCAAAGCCGTCGGCTGCAATGATGCGGCCGAGCTTGGCAACCTGGTCGCCGGCATGCCGCACCATCAGGCGGGCCGGCAGCACGGGCTGGAGCGCCCTGAGAATTGTATCCGCCGGCTCCGGCGCGATTGCGCTGAACGCGGCGCCGATGGCACGGCGGAGCGGCATCGGCAGGCGTCCGAGACGCGCCTGCAGAGCGCCGCCCCAGACGTGCCTGTTGTAGCCGCCGAACAGTTCGTCGCCGGCATCGCCCGACAGCGCGACGGTGACGTGCCGGCGTGCGAGCTGCGCGACCAGATGCGTGGGGATCTGCGAGGAGTCGGCGAACGGCTCGTCATAGATGCGCGGCAGCTTCGGCACGACGTCCATTGCCGTGCGTGCGTCGACATAGAGCTCGGTATGATCGGTCCCAAGATGCTGCGCGACCCGGCGCGCATCCTCGGACTCGTTGTAGCCCCCCTCTGCAAAGCCGATGCTGAAGGTGCGCACCGGCTGCCCCGCCTGGGCCTGCATCAGCGCCACGATGGTCGAGGAGTCGACGCCGCCGGACAGGAACGCACCGAGCGGCACGTCCGACAGGCATTGCCGCTTGACCGCGATCGACAGCAGCTGTTCCAGGCGCGCGACGGCCTCCGCCTCGCTGCTGATGCGATCGCTCTGCGCCGCAACGACACGGTCGCGCAGCGACCAATAGGGTTGCGGCGCGGGCCAGTTCTCCCGTGCCGCATCGGCGGCGAAGCTCACGAACGAAGCCGGCGGCAATTTGCGGATGCCGGTCCAGATCGTGGCGGGCGCCGGCACATAGGAGTAGCGCATGAATGCGGTGAGCGCTGCGCGATCGAGCGAAGGCGCCCATTCGGGATGAGCGGCGAGCGCCTTCAGCTCGGAGCCGAACACCAGATCGCCGCCGCTCCAGCCGTAGAACAGCGGCTTCTCGCCGAAGCGATCGCGCGCCAGAATCAGGTGCCGCGTCTCCGCATCCCACAGCGCGAAGGCGAACATGCCGATCAGGCGCTGCAGCGCCGGCGCGACACCCCATTGCCGGATCGCGGCGAGCAGCGTTTCGGTGTCGGAATGGCCGCGCCAGTTCGGCGCGCCGCCCTGCCTCTCGAGCTCGGCGCGGACCTCGAGATGATTATAGATCTCGCCGTTGAACGTGATCGTGTAGCGCCCGCAGGCGCTGTGCATCGGCTGCGCCCCGGCCTCGGAGAGATCCAGGATCGCCAGCCGGCGCTGCCCGAGGGCAATGCCATGCCGCCCGTCACGCCATGCTCCGGACGCATCAGGTCCCCGGTGGGCCAACGCAGCCGTCATCCGCTCGATGGTTCCGTTCAGCCGGCCCTCATCAGCCCCCCCGGGTCTCAAAAGGCCCGCTATGCCGCACATGAGGCCCTCCTCGCAGCCTTGAGACGCCGTCGCATGACTCAGCTCAGGTCCGTCGCATCGAGCAGAAACTCCTTCTCGTGCCTCGCCAGGAATGCGAGGCTCGGGCGGCTCGTCCCGTAATAATAGGGCAAAGCGAGCGCCTTTCTCCAGCGAGACAGCAATCGTTCGGCATCGTGATCGCCATCGAACTCGGCCGTGCGACCATCCGCAATCGCCAAGACCTCTTCCACCGTGTCGTGAATCTCCTCCGCGGAATTGTTCTCCGGTTGCGCCCCGCTCCGGCCAAGCACGGCCGCATCGAACACGCGCCAGCGCCACGGCGTGCTCGTCAGCTGGCGCTGCGTCAGCATGGTGCCGTCGGCCAGCCGGACCGGTTTGAGAGCAAAGCGGACATTCCCGTTCCACAATTGGGCGTCGGTGGTGATCGCATTTACGATTGCACAAGGGATGCCGAAGCTGACCGCCACATTCGTCAGTCCGGACGTGGTCCCGATGAACGCCCTGGCGTGCCGGATCAGATGGATGTCCATCAGATCGGATCTGAACTCGCTGAGCGCATAGTCGATCGTACGCTGCAGCGGCGGGAGCTTCGGTGAATTCGGTCCGCCGAGCTTGATCACCCAGCCGCCACGCGCCGTGATCAGACGAATGGCATCCAAGGACGCCTCGATCGGCGCGTTGCGATGGGTCTGGCCGGTCCCCATGAACTCGAAATAATGTGCGGCATCCCGCGTATGCAGGCAGACATACCAATCATCGGGCTGCATGCCGAACCGCTCTCGCAACAGCCGAAGCGGGTCGCTTCCGTTTTCGTCCCGGGTGCATTGCCGGTCATAGGCATCGCGCAGCGGATGCCCGCGCCCTTGCCGTTTCCAGGCATCGAGTGCAAACGCACCAGCCTCCTGCCATGGAACGACCGGGCCTTGGGGCAGTCGAAAGGCATTGAAGTTCAAGCCGCACCATCTCTGCAGCGAAAGGAGCTCCTCCGCCAACGGCTCCGTCACCATGCCGCCGACGATGACGACCTTGCAACGGCCGTCGAACAATCGGAAGAACGAGGCGTTTGCAATCAGTTGCGGCCTGACCACCATGACAGGCTGCCCGGACCACCAGCCCAGCTCCTGCATGCGCAGGAGAATGTCGAGCATGCCGAGATGACCGATCTGCGTCGACCATTCCTCGGGGATCAGCTTCAAATCGTCCAGCGAAACATCGAGTTCGGCGAGCAGTTGCCCAAGCGCTGCGGAGACGTCCGGCCTGCCCTGCTGCCGCAACCGGTCCTGCGCATCCAAAGCACGCTCGAACAATCGTGGACCGACTTCGCCGCGCCCCACATGCGTCACACGCTGTCCAGCAAAGTTGCATAGATCGAACATGCGTCCGGGCGCGCCGCAGGCGACGTCCAACCGATTGGGTGAATAGAGGCGAGGCGACCGCGAGGCGATGTTCTGATGCGGCCGCAGCATCGACGGATCGAGCTTGCATGCGACCTCCATGCTGCGCAACGCGGCAACCTCGTCGCCGGCGATGATCTCGATCATCGCAATCAGGTGAGCGAGGTGGGCGGTCGGCGCAGGGTCCGTCTGTCTGATGCCGAGGACGGCGTCATAGGCTTGCTCGAACTGGCCGAGCTCGAACAGTGACCTCAGCAACGCAAACGCGACGTCGGCAGACGCGGCTGCCAGCTTGTTATCGAGGATCCATGCGCAGGCCTCGCGGTATGCGCCGATCCCATGCAGCACGCGCGCCGTGGCCGGCTTGAAACCGGAGCTGAGCCTGCTCGAAAAGCGAAACGCCGGATCCTCTGCAAGGCGGGAGGTGACGTAAGGAAAATAGGCCTGATAGAGCCGGCCACGGCCCTTCAGCTCGATGGCGTCGCAAACGACGAGCATCAGGAACACCAGGCGAGGCGGCAAGGCGTTGAGGCACATTCCTACAATGAGGAAGCCGAAATAGATGAAACGCCTGGAGCGCGGCCCCAGGAGCCTCCTCACGAAGGACATGCAGTCAAATCCTTGCTGGCACCCACCGCCGCCCCGGTCCGGGCGCGCCAGCGGTCGGCAACGAGGCCATCCTGGAGAAAGCGCGAGGAATTGGCAGCCATCGCATCGGAACGAACCTGAGCTCGGTCATATCGCGCGCCGCCCGCGCCTGCATTGAGCACCGGACGGGCGGATCGCAAGTGAGCGCGAAAGCCCGTCGAATAACCGGGACCTATAACAGAAGGATCCGCGGCCGGAAAGCGCGAACAGGTCGGCAAACATCCCTCTCGGCTCCATTCCCTCTCGGCTCCATCGCCACCGCTCCGCGCCAGAGGATAATCCCCGAGAGATCACGGCCCGGCCGCGTTCGCCAACTTGGCAGCCCCCTCAATCATTGATAAAGCAACGCTACACGCAGCAACATCAAGAAACTTCGTTATGCTCTTCACGCAGTTTGAGTTTCTGTTCCTGTTCCTGCCGGTGACCTTCGCCGGATATTTCCTGCTGGCAAGGCTTTTCGCATCTCCAGTGGCTCGCCTCAGCTGGCTCGCGGCCGCCTCGCTGGCGTTTTACGGCTATTGGGACCTTCACTTCGTTCCGATCATCCTGATCTCGATCGTCTTCAATTACACGATGGGTCTCTTGATCGCCGGTCAGACCGGCAAGGCGCGCACCGGATTGTTTGCAGCAGCGATCACGCTCAACCTCGCGGCGCTGGCGTTCTACAAATACACGAACTTTGGCATCCAGATCCTGAACGCGCTCACCGCGTCGAGATACCCGTTTCTCGCGATCGTGCTCCCGCTGGGAATTTCGTTCTTTACTTTCACGCAGATTGCCTATCTCGCAGACGTCTATGGCGGCTATTCCAGCGAACGTAGCTTTGTCAAATACGGGCTGTTCGTCACCTATTTTCCGCATCTGATCGCAGGCCCCATCCTTCATCATCGCGAGATGATGCCGCAATTCGGCTCGGAGGATAGCAGACGGATCTCGATCGAGAACGTTGCGGTCGGCCTCACGATTCTGACGATCGGCCTGTTCAAGAAGTCGTTCATTGCCGACGGCTTCGGGATGGTTGCAAGTCCGGTGTTCCAGGCCGCCAATTCAAGCCATCTTCACCTGATGGACGCGTGGGGAGGCGCACTCGCCTACTCGCTTCAGATCTACTTCGACTTCTCCGGCTACTCCGACATGGCGATCGGCATATCGATCATGTTCGGCATCAAGCTGCCCTTCAATTTCGATTCCCCGTACAAGTCGCAGAGCATCGTCGAATTCTGGCGGCGCTGGCACATTTCGCTGTCGCGCTTCCTGCGCGACTATCTCTATATCCCGCTCGGCGGCAATCGACATGGCGAGAACAGGCGCAACGCCAACCTGTTCACAACGATGCTGCTTGGCGGCCTGTGGCATGGGGCGGGGTTCACCTTCGTCATCTGGGGAGCCCTTCACGGGCTGTTCCTGATCGTCAACCACCGCTGGGGCAAGTTCGTCCAGGCGCGGCCGGCGCTTGCCCGTCATGCCGGCACGGCCTGGTACGCCGCGGCAGCGCTGCTCTTGACCCAGCTTGCCGTGGTTCTCGCCTGGGTGTTCTTTCGTGCCGACAATCCGAACGCAGCCATCCGGCTCATCAAGGGCATGATCGGCCTGTCCTCTCCGGAGAAGATCACCATGACCAATCTGGTCGATCCCCGAGTGATGATCGCGATCCTGGTTGGCTACGCCGCATGCCTGGCATTGCCGAACGTCAATGCGATGTTCGAGCGATGGAATGTCGGGCTGGAGACCTATCATAACCCGCGCCCATGGAGCGTTCTCGCCTTGAAATGGCGCCCCTCCCTGACGTGGGCGATCGGCACGTCGGTGGCACTGGTTGCCGCCGTGCTCATGAACATCATCGCGGGCGATACCTCCCAGTTCCTGTATTTCCAGTTCTGACCGCCGACCGGCGCGGTGCTCTAGCGCTCATCTCCGACGGGCCCACGATGCGAATGGCATCCGAATGAAGGATCAGCGGCAACCGGGTCAGTCCCCCCCGCCGAATCCGGCGCGGCGCTACGTCACCACGGTTCTGGCGGCCTCCGCACTCGCCGGCTACCTGCCTCCGATCGGTCTCTTTCATGCCGCACGCCCGTTCGGCGCGTCGATGCGGCTGCAGGATCTCGCCGATTCCCAACGCGACAATCCGGAACAGATCCTGCTCCCCTTCGATCTGCGCTACAATGCGGCGTTCAAGCTGGCGCGGCTGGAGCAGGAGCGCCCGGAGGTCATCTGGATCAGCACGTCGCGCGCCGGCACCTTTCGTGCTGCCCTGTTCGCACCTTACCGCTTCTACAATCTTTCGTTCACGGCCTGGACCACCGGCCAGACGCTCGATCTGTTCGAGCGCGCCACGCAACGACAGCGCCCCAGGATCGCGATCCTCTCGCTCGATCATTTTCTGTTCGCCGACCGCTGGGAAGAGTGGTTCGCGATCACTCGCAAGATGCACTATGACCATCCTCTCACATATCTCAGGTCGAGCCTGCTGGATTTCGCACGGACGGCAACGCGCCGCCCGGCCGCCTTCAAGGACTACGTCGGCACGCAGAGCGCTTTCGTCGGAACCCAATCCATCGTTCAGCAGGAGGGCTTCCGCAACGACGGGTCATACCGCTATTCGCCCGGCCATGTCGCCGATGCCCGTTCACGCTTCATGAACGCGGCGACGCTCGCAGACACACTGCCACGTGCGGCGGGCCTATCATCATCCCTGAAACAGCCGATCGTGCGGCTTGCCGAGATGGCAAGGTCGCGCGGCGTCAAGCTGATGGGCATCCAGCTGCCCTTCATTCGCGCCGGCATCGACCTGCTGGATCGCGAGCAGTACGGCCCTCGCGGGTTCGGCGCCTGGCGGGAGTTTGCGACCGCGCAGACCAGAGACTGGCTGCGCCAGCTCGGGATTCCGCTGTTCGATCTGGCGCGCCTGCCGATGAAGGATGAAGACTCCAGCTTCGTGGACGCCTATCACCTGGCCGACACTGGCGCTGCAGAGGTGATGTTGCATCTGCTGAGCGATCCTGACTTTCGGGACGAGTTCCCGAATATCGATCCAGCTCGCATCGCTGGCGACCTCGCGGATATCGCCCGGCGCTGAGTTCGGGAACCTGGAGACCGGAGTTCGCACCGCGGCGTGGCCATACTTGCCGCCCGTGATAACACGGATTGCGGGGCATATTCGCCCCATCTAGAAGCATGAGGATACCATCGAGCGGGTACGAAGCCGTGGCGCGTTACGTTGCGATCATTGTAGCGCTGTTTGCCGCGCTCTTCTTGCCAGTGCTCGCCATTCTCGAATGGGTCGGGTGGCGCCTGGGCGCCACCGTTCCGCTCTCCGCCATCGCCACAGAGCAATCGCAAGACGACAAGCTCGTCTGGCTGGGCGCCTTCAAGGACTACGCGCCGTACAAGCTTGAACGAATCAAGCAGGTGCAGCCCGAGGTGTTGCTGGTCGGCAGTTCGCGCTGCGGCCAGGCGCGTGCGCAGATCTTCCGTCCGTACGTTGCTTACAATGCCTGCCTGACCGCCTGGCCGCTCATCCATGTCGTCGATTTCGTCGATCGCGCGACGACGGCAGCAAAGCCGCGCGTCGTGATCGTGGCGCTGGACTACTTCCTGTTCGGCGATTTCCTCGCCGAGGCCTGGCGGAAGGAGCGCACGATGGACTTTGTCCAGGGCCTCGATTCGCATCGGCGAAAGCTGCACGACGTTGCCGACTTCGCCATTCGGACGGGCGTAGATTCTACGGCGATCATGTCGGCCGCGACGACTCCGCAGGTGGAGTCGGTCGACCAGAACCGGCTGATCGGGACGGAAGCAATCCGCGGCAAGTTCGGCTTTCGCAACGACGGCTCCGTGATGGTGGCGCCGCCCTATCGCGCAAGCGCCGCCGAGACGTTGTCCCGCGGCGCTCAATATGTGACGTCCTCGTTCCCCGGCGCCCCGCATTTGAGCGAACGCCAACTGGGCGAGATCGAGCGCTTGTCCCGGCTGTCGCGTGAGCGCGGTTTCTCCGTGATTGCCGTTCAATATCCGTTTCTGGAAAGTGCCGCGGCCTTCCTCGACACGGACGAAGCATATTGGCCCTATTCGGGACTTTGGCGCGAACTCCGCAGCAAGCCGACGGCCGAGCGATTCTCGAAGCTCGGAATTCAGTTCTACGATATGAGCCGCACGCCGATCTCCCAGGACAAGCAAAACTTCTTCGATCCCGCACACCCCTCGGAACGAGGCATGTTGAAGACCTTTCTTGCCCTGCTCGGCCGGCCAGAGTTCGGCACGCTATTTCCCAGAATCGACCGCGATACCTTGGCGAGCGACCTGGATCGGGCCAAGGGAGAGCAGTTCGATCTCTATCACTGACAGCGCCAACGGCGGGCTCTATTGTCCAGATGAACTCGACAGGAAGACGTCCTTGAAGGCTCTCGTTTTGACGATCTCGGCGGCAAGATAGCCGGTAAACTTCTCCGCCCCCTTCTTGTCGAGGTGGCCTCCACCGTCGAGCGTCGTCAGGCCGTCGAAGGGCGGTGCGATCAGCTCGACGTCGAGCGCTCTCGCCAGTTGCTCGGCCTGGCGCACGCAGGACTGGCTGTGCGGGACCAGCATGAAGACGACCCGGCCGCCTATCTCCCTCAAGAAGCTCTTGGCATAGCCGACGATCTCGGCGCTGGTGTCACAGGCCTGATCGCGTGCGGATCGCATCGGCTTGTTGTTTGGTGCCACATAGCTCGGATTGACGTCGAGAGCCATGTCGCCATTCGTAACGTTGCGATAGAGTCCGCTGTCGGAGAAATGCCCCGTGCGAGCCGCCGCGACGACGTCCTCAAGGCGCCACCGCAGATTGCGTCCGATGACGGTGAGATAGCCGCGCAACCGGTCGCGGGAAACCGCCACCACCGGGACCTTCTGCGGTCCCAGAGTGACGCTCAAGTCGCTGCTGAAGAAATGGGCGAACTGATCGTCGACGTTGATGACCCAGAGCCGAGGCCGTACGTTCCAGCGCGCGATCACCCGGCGGGAGAACTCGCCACCGCGGATTCCGACGAAAGCCATGTTGTACAGCTTCAATCGATCGAGTTGGTCCGACGCTTGCAAGGTCTGCCGGTCGATCGCGTAGCTGACGAAGGAGGGCCCGAGAAAAACGACGTCGGCAGCCCGGGCGGCGGCAATGGACGAGCCGATGTTGCTGTAGAAGATGTCCTGATCCTGGATCTGCGGAATGTGCTGCCCCCCGAAATCCCGATACCAGTTTCGATCCCCTGCCCGCTCGATCTGGGAGAAGTGGTCAGGCAACGTCTGAGCATCGAAAAGAATCATGAAGGCGGCTGCGAGCGTCAGGGCGCCGAGAACCAAGCTTCCGACCACCACGACGTATTTGCGCAGGGCACCTTTCGAGGCCGCATTTTCGGGCATCCACTCGGCCCGTCTCAACATGGTTCGTCTCTCAACTGTCGACTCGGACCGGCTGCGCACCTTACTCGCCACACCGAGCGATACAGACTGGCAGCCACGAACTCAAGCGCCCGGTCCAGCCGAAGATTTACCCGCACGAGGCGCGGGCAAGCTGACGGCAACTACACTGGCGGACCTGCACTGCATGCGTACACCGTGAGCATGTCCCAAACAGCTGCCCTTGCACCATTCAAGTTCCGCAACCCTTGTTCAGCTCAGAGGGGTTTGTGCTGCTGCGCACAGCTGATAAAGAGGTGAGCTGAGAGGCAGGCTTGCACGGTGTTCATCTGAGCCGACCATGAGAATGCATTGACTTTTCGCAATGAAATCAACGTCGACGATTGAAGCGAACCATGCCGCAACCGGTTCTCCGAAGCCGAAGCCCCCAATCGTCGAAGCGCTTATGGGTCTGCGATTCGGCCGAGCTGCCGGCGCAGTGACCGACCATACCACCTCAGCACGATCGAGCCGGAGGCGTATTTCTTGGATCAGGTGATCGATATGAGTCAGATGGATCTGGCCTGTCAGAGCATTCGCGCCTCCTGTGAGGCCGGGCAGACCGTCGCGTTCGTGTCAGGCAACTTCAACGTCGTGCACCCCGGACATCTACGGCTTCTGAAGTTCGCCGCCGAGCAGGCCGACGTCCTCGTCGTCGGCGTAAACCCGGATTCCACGCCCGGCGTGACGCTGGCGCAGGACATGCGGCTGGAAAATGTGCGTTCCATCGCGTTTGTGCACCATGCCGTGCGCTTGGAGACGAACGCATCGGACTTCATTTCGCACCTGAAGCCGACGGTCGTCGTCAAGGGCAAGGAGTTCGAGGACCGCGCCAATCCCGAGCAGGAGGCCGTCGACGCCTATGGCGGACGTCTGATCTTCTCCTCCGGTGAGTTGCGCTTTGCGTCCCTCTCGCTGCTGGAACGCGACGCCAACATCGACATCTCGACCGTCCGCAAGCCGCAGGAATTCCCCAAGCGGCACGGCTTCGAGATCTCGAATCTGAAGGATCTGCTGCGCAAGCTCGCCGGCATGCGGGTGGCCGTGATCGGCGACCTCATCATCGACGAATATGTCACCTGCGACGCCGTCGGTATGTCCCAGGAGGACCCGACCATCGTCGTGACGCCGCTGATGACCCGCACCTTCGTCGGCGGCGCCGGCGCGGTGGCGGCCCATGCGCACGGCCTTGGCGCAGACGTGAAGTTCTTCACTCTGGTCGGCGACGATGAAGCCGCCCGGTTCGCGCGCAACACGCTGGAGCAGCACGGCGTCAACTTCAACGCCTTCACCGACCAGAGCCGGCCGACCACGCGCAAGCAGCGGTTTCGCGCGCTCAACAAGACGTTGCTGCGTGTCAACCATCTGCGTCAGCACGCCTCCGACGCCGATCTGCAGCGGCAGATGCTGACCTCGGTCGAGCGCGCCCTGAAGAACTGCGATCTGCTGCTGTTCTCGTGCTTCAACTACGGCTGCCTGCCGCAGGATCTTGTGGACGCAATTGCCGATCGCGCCCGCGCCCAAGGCGTGATGATGGCGGCCGACAGCCAGGTGTCCTCGCAGACCGGCGACGTCTCCCGCTTCAAGGGCATGACCCTGCTGACGCCGACCGAGCGCGAGGCTCGCGTTGCGCTGAACGACTTCATCTCGGGCCTCGCCGTGATCAGCGAGCGGCTGGTCGAACGGGCCCGCACCAAGAACCTGGTGATCACGCTCGGCGCCGAAGGCGCGCTGATCAACACGATGGCCGAGGGCATCTTCACCTCGGACCGCCTGCCCGCATTCAATCCGTCGCCAAAGGATGTCTCCGGTGCCGGCGACAGCTTCTTCATGGCCTGCTCGATGGGACTGCGCGCAGGCGCCGACATCTGGCAAGCCTCCTATCTCGGCTCGCTGGCGGCCGCGCTCCAGGTCTCGCGCGTCGGCAATCTGCCGCTGACCACGGCCGAGCTGGTGCGCGAGATCGACGAAACCGGCTTCAGCCAGGAGTAGGATGCCGTCATGCGTGCCCTTCTGCTCGCGGCCGGGATTGGAAGCCGGCTGCGTCCGCTGACCAACTCGACGCCGAAATGCCTGGTGCGTGTGCACGACCGGCCCCTGCTGGACTACTGGCTCGATCTCGTCTTCGAAGGTGGCATTGAGCGGGCGCTGCTGAACACGCACTGGCTCGCCGAGCAGGTGCAGGCTCACGTCGCGCAATCGCGCTGGCGCGACCGCATCGATCTCGTTCACGAAGATGAACTGCTCGGCACCGGCGGCACCGTGCTGGCCAACCGCGCCTGGTTCGGCGACCAGCCCTTCATGGTTGCCCATGCCGACAACCTGACCGATTTCGACGTCGCAGGGCTGCTTTCCGCCCATCGCAACCGGCCCAATGGCTGCATCATGACGATGCTCGCCTTCCGGACCGACGATCCGAGCTCGTGCGGGATTCTCGAGCTGGATGACCAGCACAGGGTGACCGCCTTCCACGAGAAGGTCAAAAATCCGCCCGGGAACCTCGCCAATGGCGCGGTCTACGTATTCGATCCCGCCGTCATCGCCGACATCGCCGCGCTGGGAAAGCCGATCGTCGATCTCTCCACCGAAATCATCCCCAACTATTTGGGACGGATTTTGTGCGTGGAAACCAGCGGTTATCATCGGGATATCGGCAACCCGGAAAGCTTGCGCCGGGCCCATTTGGAGTTTAAGCACGAACCGCGCCGTGGCGGGGACGCTTGACGGGCGATTTTCGCCGCTGGGCTGGTCGCCTTGCCCCGCCAATTTGTATAAATGTGCGCGCGACACGCCAGCCGGCGAGACGACAGGCGAGCCACGGGGATTGCTCAGATGAAAGTATTCGTGACCGGAGCGTGCGGCTACAAGGGCAGCGTGCTCGTGCCGAAGCTCCTGAAGGCCGGCCACAAGGTCGTCGCGTTCGACATCATGTGGTTCGGCAACTTCCTCGAGCCGCATCCGGATCTGACGGTCGTCCAGGGCGACGTCCGCAACCCCGACGCCATCGACCTGACCGGTGTCGACGCCATCATTCATCTCTCCAGCGTCGCCAATGATCCCTGTGGCGATCTCGACCCGAAGCTGACCTGGGAGATTTCCTGCCTCGCGACGATGCAGCTTGCCGACCGCGCCTATCGCCACGGCATCAAGCGCTTCATCTACGCGTCCTCCGGCAGCGTCTACGGCGTCAAGGAAGAGGAGCAGGTCACCGAGGATCTCGAGCTGCTGCCGATTTCCGAGTACAACAAGACCAAGATGTGCGGCGAGCGCATCGTGCTGTCCTACAAGGACGACATGGTGGTGCAGATCGTCCGTCCCGCCACGGTCTGCGGCTACTCGCCGCGCCAGCGGCTCGACGTCTCCGTGAACATGCTGACGATGCAGGCGCTGATGAATGGCCGCATCACGGTGTTCGGCGGCGACCAGACCCGGCCGAACATTCACATCGACGATATCACCGACCTCTATCTCTTCCTGCTCGATCATCCCGAACACACCGGTGTCTATAATGCGGGTTTCGAGAACATATCGATCCTCGACATCGCCAACATGGTCACCAAGCACGTGCCGGCCGAGGTCATCGTGACGCCCTCGAACGATCCGCGCAGCTATCGCGTCAACTCCGATCGCCTGCTCGCGACCGGCTTCCGCCCAAAGAAGACGGTGGAGGACGCGATCAAGGAAATCATCGGCATGTACTCGCAAGGCCAGCTCAAGAATGACGACCGCTGGTACAATCTGAAATGGATGGAGAAGGAGGTCGTGAAATGAACGTCCTGGCCTTCAAGACCCCCGGCAGCCTGTTCGCCGACTACACCAGCCGCTTCAGCACCGTCCTGAAGGACTTCGACTGGGCTCCCGTCGAGAAGCTCGCCTATGATCTGCGGGACTGCTGGCAGACGGGACGTCAGGTGTTCTTCTGCGGCAATGGCGGCAGCGGCGGCAACGCCAACCACCTCGCCAACGACTTCCTCTACGCGCTGTCGAAGACGCCGGGCTCCGGCCTGCGCGTGCATTCGCTGTCGTCGAATCCGTCGGTCATCACCTGCCTCGCCAATGACGAAGGCTATGACCAGGTGTTTTCGCTGCAGCTCGCGGTGCTCGCGCGCAAGGGCGACGTGCTGATCACCTTCTCCGGCTCGGGCAATTCGCCGAACATCCTGAAGGCGCTCGAAGAGGGCAAGAAGATCGGCATGACCAGCTATGCCGTGCTCGGCTTCTCCGGCGGCAAGGCCAAGGCGCTCGCCGACGTGCCGATCCATTTCGCGGTCGACGACATGCAGATTGCCGAGGACGCGCAGATGGTGATCGGCCACATGATCATGCAGTGGCTGTACGCCCAGCGTGGCGACATCATCACGACGCGCGAGGTCTGACGGACAGGGACGATGGCTGCGAACGAAAAGTACCTGATCCTCGGCTCGAACTCCTTCTCGGGCGCAACCTTCGTCGACTTCCTGGCCGCGGCCGGCCACGACGTGATCGCGACCAGCCGCTCGGACGAGCCGCATGACGCCTTCCTGCCCTACAAATGGCAGAAGCGCCCCGGCAGCGTGCGCTTCAAGCGCGTCGACCTCAATCACGATCTCGACGCGCTGAAAGCCCTGCTCGCGGCCGAACGGCCGACCCATGTCGTGAACTTCGCGGCGCAGAGCATGGTCGGCGAGAGCTGGCTGTATCCGGACCATTGGATGATGACGAACGTCGTCTCCGCCGTCCGCCTGCACGACATCCTGCGCAACTATGACGGCCTCGACCGCTACGTTCACGTGACCACGCCGGAAGTCTACGGCTCGACCGAGGGTTGGGTGCGCGAGGACGCAGCCTTCAACCCGTCGACGCCCTACGCGGTGTCGCGCGCGGCCGGCGACATGAGCCTGCGGACCTATTTCGCCAACTACCAGTTCCCCGTCGTGTTCACCCGCGCGGCCAACGTCTACGGCCCTGGCCAGCAGCTCTACCGCATCGTGCCGCGCACCATCGTCGCCGCCATGACCGGGCAGAAGCTCCGCCTCGACGGCGGCGGCAAGTCGGTGCGCGTCTTCATCCACATGACCGACGTCTCGGACGCGACGGTCAAGATCGGCCGCAGCGGCAAGCTCGGCGAGACCTATCACATCTCCGGCTACGAGCTGGTGTCGATCCGCACCCTGGTCGAGATGATCCTCGCCCGCCTCGGCAAGAACTTCGAGGACTGCGTCGAGATCGGACCGGAGCGGCCCGGTAAGGACACCGCCTACACGCTCGACAGCTTCAAGCTGCGCACCGAGCTCGGCTGGCGCGACACCTTCTCGCTGGAACAGGGCATCGACGACGTCATCGCCTGGGCGCGACGCTTCGAGGATGTCATGGCCAGGCTGCCGACCAAGTACGAACATAAACCCTGATTGATCACAGCGCTTCCCCTGGAAGCGCGCCCTGCGCCTCCCCGGGAGGCGCGACTGGAGAGCACGATGAACGTGGCAGTCCGGAACACCGCGGCCAAGCCCGACGTGGCCGCCCTGAAGGCGCAGGCCGCCAAGCTGCGCGGCAAGATCATCGAGATGTCGCACAAGGCCCAGGCCGCCCATCTCGCCTCGTCGCTGTCCTGCGCCGATGCGATGACCGCGGCCTACTGGCACGTGCTGAACATCGACCCCAAGAACCCGACCGATCCGCTGCGTGACCGTTTCATCCTGTCGAAGGGCCACGCCGCCGCGGCTCTGTTCGCAACGCTGGCGATGAAGGGCTATTTCCCGATCGAGGAGCTCGACACTTACTGCCAGGACGGCGGCCGGCTCGCCGAGCATCCGCCGGCGAACCTGTTGCCCGGCGTCGAAGCCGCCACCGGCTCGCTCGGCCACGGCCTTCCGCTCGGCTGCGGCATGGCGCTGGCCGGCCGCATCAAGGGCGAGAATTACCGCGTGTTCGCCCTGCTCTCCGACGGCGAGAACAATGAGGGCTCGGTGTGGGAGGCCGCGATGTTCGCCGCCGCCCAGAAGCTCGAAAACGTCTGCGTCGTCGTCGACTACAACAAGTGGCAGGCGACCGCGCGCTCCAACGAGACCCTGATGCTGGCGCCGCTGCGCGACAAATGGGCCGCCTTCGGCTGGGATGCGCACGAGATCGACGGCCATGACGTCGGCGCGCTGGCGGAGGCCATGCAGAACATCCCGAACGGCTCGGGCAAGCCGGTGGCGCTGATCGCCCACACCGTCAAGGGCAAGGGCGTGTCGTTCATGGAGGACGACAACAACTGGCACTACCGCGCCCCCACCGCTGAGGAAGTCGTCAAGTCGTTCAAGGAGCTCGGCCTGTCATGAGAAACGCGTTCGCTGACGAACTGACCAAGCTCGGCAACGAGGACTCTCGCGTCGTCATGCTGTCGGGCGACATCGGCAACCGCCTGTTCGACAAGTTCAAGGACAAGCATCCGAGCCGCTTCTTCAACTGCGGCGTCGCCGAAGCCAACATGATGGGCGTCGCCGCCGGCATGGCCATGAACGGCCTGCGCCCGGTCGCCTATACGATCACGCCGTTCGTGACGACGCGCTGCCTGGAGCAGATCCGCACCGACGTCTGCTATCACGAGGCGCCGGTGACGATCGTCGCCGTCGGCGCCGGCCTCGCCTATTCCGGCCTCGGCCCGACCCATCACGCCTGCGAGGACATCTCGTTCCTGCGCTCGATCCCGAACATGGTCGTGATCTGCCCGGGCGACGCCTTCGAGGTCCGCGGCGCCCTGCGCGCGGCGATGCAGCAGGATCGCCCGGTCTACATCCGCATGGGCAAGAAGGGTGAGCCGGTCGTTCACAAGGGCCCCATCGTGGACTTCAAGATCGGCAAGGCGATCACGATTGAGGAAGGCTCCGACGTCTGCCTGCTCTCGACCGGCAACATGCTGCCGGAAGCCATTGAAGCCGCACACCGATTGAAGGAGAAGGGCATCTCCGCGGAGGTCGTCAGCTTCCACACCGTGAAGCCGCTGGACGAGGACAAGCTCAAGCAGGCGTTCAGCCGCTTCAAGCTGGTCGCGACCATCGAGGAGCATTCGCTGATCGGCGGCTTCGGCGCGGCCGTCTCCGAGTGGCTCGTCGACAGCGAGACGCAGGCGAAGAAATTCCTGCGCTTCGGGACGCCGGATGCCTTCTTCAAGAAATCCGGTGAACAGGAATATGCCCGCGAGGTGCTCGGCCTGACCGGCCACCAGATCGCGGACAAGATCATCCACGCCTTGAGCTGAGACATCACATGAAGACCCAAGCTGCCCTCCTGGTCCAGACCGGCCAGCCGCTCGTGCTCGCCGAGATCGAGACCCCCGCTCTGAAGCCGGGCCAGGTGCTGGTCGAGATCGCCTATTCCGGCGCCTGCGGCACGCAGGTGATGGAGTGGCGCGGCGACAAGGGCGAGGACAAATGGGTGCCGCATTGCCTCGGCCATGAGGGCACCGGCACGGTGATCGAGACCGGCAGCGCCGTCACCAAGGTCAAGGTCGGCGACAAGGTCGTGCTGTCCTGGATCAAGGGCACCGGCATCGAGGCCGGCGGCGCGGTCTATGACTGGGACGGCAAGAAGGTCAACGCCGGCGGCGTCACCACCTTCCAGCGCCATTCCGTCGTCAGCGAGAACCGCCTGACCCTGCTGCCGCCCGACCTGCCGATGGACGTCGCGGTGCTGCTCGGCTGCGCCGCGCCGACCGGCATGGGCGCGGTCTACAACGTTCTGAAGGTGCAGCCGGGCGATGCGGTCGCCGTGTTCGGCACCGGCGGCATCGGGCTCAACGCGCTGATGGCCGCGGCTTTGGCTGGTGCGATGCCGGTGATCGGCATCGACCCCAACCCGACCCGCCGCGCGCTCGCCCAGATCTACGGCGCGACCCACGTCATCGACGCCTCCGGCGACGTGCTGGCCGAGATCAAGAAGATCGTGCCGCAGGGCGTTGATCTCGCGGTCGAATCCTCCGGCATTCCGGGCGTCATGGATCAGGCTGTGAACGCCACCCGCCAGCAGGGCGGCCGCGCGGTCGTGATCGGCAACGCCAAGCACGGCGCGGCGCTGACCTTGAATCCCGGCGTCTTCAACCAGGGCAAGAGCCTGCTCGGCACCTGGGGCGGCGACAGCGTGCCGGACCGCGACTACGGGCGCTACGGCCGGCTGCTGAGCTCCGGCCGCTTCCCGGTGCGGGACCTCTTGTCGAAGCCCTACAGCCTCGCCCAGGCCGATCAGGCGCTGCAAGACCTCGCCGCCGGCAAGGTCGGCCGTCCGCTGATCGACATGTCGCTGGCTTAAGTTCTGGCCATGCGGATCGGGATCGACTTCGACAACACGATCGCCTGCTATGACGGCGTGTTTCATGCGGCAGCGCTGGAGCGCGGCCTGATCCCGGCCGATCTCGGCCGCGACAAGAACAGCGTGCGCGACCATCTCAACGGCTCCGGGCGCAAGGACGATTTCACCGAGCTGCAGGGCTATGTCTACGGCGCCCGCATGGATCTCGTCTCGCCCTACCCCGGCTTTGCCGAGTTCGTCACGGCCGCCCGCGGCGCCGGCCACGACCTGTTCATCGTCAGTCATAAGACCAAGCACCCCATTCTCGGTCCCAAGCACGACATGCATGCCGCCGCGCGCGGCTTCCTGACCGATCGCGGCCTGATGGGCGAGGCCCCCGGCCAGATCGCGCCGGACCGGGTGTTCTTCGAGCTGACCAAGGACGAGAAGGTCGCCCGTGCGCACGCGCTGGCCTGCGAGGTCTTCGTCGACGATCTGCCGGAGATCCTGGGGATGAGCGGATTCCCCGAGGGCATGCGCAAGGTGCTGTTCGACCCGGAGAACCAGTTCGCGGCCAAGGCCGTGCCTTACGAACGGCGCGCGTCCTGGGCCGAGATCGCGGCGGATGTCGTCCGTGACCGCGGCTGAGGCCAGCGCGGACGCCGCCCTGCTGGCGTTGGCGCAGCGTCTCACCGCGCAGGCCGGCAAGGCAACCCCGACGGGGCTGACGCGGCTCGCCGGCGGCCGCAACAACCAGGTCTTCCGCCTCGACACCGCCGATGGCCCGCTGGTCCTCAAGCGCTACTTCACCGACGCCCGCGACACGCGTGACCGGTTGGGCGCTGAGTGGAGCTTCATCAGCCACGCCTGGTCGCACGGCGTCCGCGTCGTGCCCGAGCCACTCGCGTGCGATCGCGCTGAGCAGGCCGGCCTCTACAGCTTCGTCGAAGGACGCAAGCTGACCCCGCTCGAACTGGCGCCGGCTCACGTCGATGCCGCGATCGACTTCGTGCTCGCGGTGAACGCCCCGCCCCGCCCCGCTCTGGCGCCGGGGTCCGAAGCCTGCTTTTCGCTCGCCGAGCACCTCGCCACCGTCGAGCGCCGGGTGGCGCGGCTGGCGACGCTCGATGCCGACGTGCCTCATGTCACGGCGGCCCGGCAGTTTGTGGCGGAGCGGCTGCAGCCGGAATGGGCCGACGTGAAGGCTAACATTTTGCGCGGCGCTGCGGCTGAAGGGCTTGCCTTCGAGGCCGCCATCCCCGCCGACCAGGTCTGCCTGTCGCCGTCCGATTTTGGCTTCCACAACGCGCTGATCGACGACCAGGGCAAGCTGACCTTCCTCGACTTCGAATATGCCGGCCGCGATGATCCGGCCAAGCTGGTCTCGGACTTTTTCTGCCAGCCGGAGGTGCCGGTGCCGCTCGCCGTGCACGAGCACTTCATCGACCGCCTGACCGACGGCCTCGGGCTCGACGCAGCGAGCGTCGCACGCTGCCGGCTGTTGATCGACGCCTATCAGGTCAAATGGACCTGCATCATCCTGAACGACTTCCTGCCGCTTGGCGCCACCCGCCGCGCCTTCGCCGACACCGGCGCCTGGGCGCAGCGCTGCGCCGCGCAGCTCGCCAAGGCCGAGGCGCAGCTCGGCCTGATCGGCGCCACATCCGATTAACCGACAATCGTAACGCCCGGAGATCTTCATGGCCTATCGCGAGTTCGTCAGTCTCGTCCACAAATCGACCAAGCGCGACTACCTTGCGCGCGTCACCCAGCGCGACAAGGCCGATGTCGCTGAGATGGCGATCAAGTTCGACTACGACTACTGGGACGGCAGCCGCGAGACCGGCTATGGCGGCTACAAATATGACGGCCGCTGGCGCAAGGTCGCCGATGCGATGATCGAGACCTACGGCATCAAGCCGGGCATGCGCGTGCTCGACGTCGGCTCCGGCAAGGGTTTCATTCTCCACGATTTCCGCGAAGCGATCCCGGATCTCGAAGTCGCCGGCATCGACATCTCGTCCTATGGCGTTGAGCATACGATGGAGAGCGTGAAGCCGTTCTGCCAGGTCGGCTCCGCCGCCAAGCTGCCCTACCCCGACAAGCATTTCGATCTCGTCATCTCGATCAACACGCTGCACAATCTCTACAACTACGATCTCGACGCTGCGCTGCGCGAGATGGAGCGCGTCAGCCGCGGCGCGAAGTACCTCTGCGTCGAGGGCTATCGCAACGAGCGCGAGAAGGTGAACCTGATGTACTGGCAGCTCACCTGCCGCATCTTCCACACCCCCGAGGAATGGGCCTTCGAGTTCAAGCGCTCCGGCTACACCGGCGACCACGAGTTCATCTTCTTCGAATGAGGTTGACTGAAGACGTCGACAGACGCTCTCGCGACCCATCGGCGTCCGAGTGATGCTCCGGTCACCGCCCTCTCGGAACGAGAGGGCGCGAGGAAGGCCGGACCTCGGCTGAGGCCCGTGGCCCGCCTGCTCAAAAGAATGCAGGCGGCAGGTACCACAGGTACAGCCGGACAGACCCGGCCTTCCCCGCGCGATCGGGTTTTACGGTGTCCTTCGTGCTCTCCCTGGGGATCGGCTTTCTTGCCCCCATCGCCCGCGCGTGCCCAAAGCAACGACCACGGACTTGACCTCAGCGTCGAGAGGCCAGGACCACACGACTTCGCCGTCCGCACCGGCTGCGCTCGTCTGGCACAGCCGCCGCGTCCATCGCAGCCCACCCCCACGTATCGTGACGACGCGTACGTCCCTCTGCACGGGGCGGGATGGCCGAGAGAACCACATTTTCTGCAAAAACGAAACAGGAATATTTTTCGGCGCCGATCTGGACATAAGCCATCTCTTTGATCGAGCAGATGAATTCGGCGCAAACGCGCAGCCGGACCAGCCAGAGCGTCCCATCACGAAGAGCAACGAAAATTTGAACCGGACGTGATCGCAGGCTAGGCTGGTCGGGCGCGTGTCGCGCCTGACCGCAGAGGCCATCCGAGCTCGCCCCATGCATTCGCCACTCGCGGCCAACGACGAGAGCGCACGAGCGACGTCCCGGCTTCGCGGCTACAGGCCCGACATCGACGGGCTTCGCGCGGTCGCGGTGCTGTCGGTCGTGGGCTATCACGCCTTCCCGACTGCATTCCCGAGCGGTTTCGTTGGTGTCGACGTCTTCTTCGTGATCTCCGGATTTCTGATCACCTCGATCATTCTCGACGAGATCGCGCGCGATCGCTTCAGCTTCGTGACCTTCTATGCGCGACGGGTGCGGCGGCTGTTTCCGGCGCTGCTCCTGGTCACCGCGGTGTGCCTCGTCGCCGGATGGCTGGTGCTGTGGCCGGAGGACTTCCGCAGGCTCGGCAAGCACGCGCTCGCGGGGGCCGCGTTCCTGACCAATTTCGCGCTGTGGCGAGAGGCCAATTATTTCGACGTCGCCTCCGACACCAAGGTCCTGCTGCATCTGTGGTCGCTGGCCATCGAGGAACAGTTCTATCTGATCTGGCCGGCGCTGATCGCCATCGCCTGGCGCATGCGACTGAACCTTTTCATGGTGTTCGCAGCCATCTTCGCCGCTTCGTTGGCCTATGGCATCAAGATCACGGCCACGAACCAGGTGGCGGCGTTCTTCTCGCCCGCCTCCCGATTCTGGGAGCTGGCCGCGGGGGCCCTGCTCGCCCAGGCCAGTTTTGCCTGGCCAAGCGTTTTTGCCCGGCCAGAAAATCCGAGCGTTGGCCGCCCGAGAACCGGGCGTTTCAGCGCAGACGCTTTCGCACGGCAGGCGGCCGGCGCGCTCGGCCTCGTTCTGGTCCTGGCCGCGGTCTTTCTGATCAGCGTGCGCGATGCCTTTCCCGGCTGGTGGGCGCTCATGCCGGTGGCGGGCGCGGGCCTGATCATCTTTGGCGGCCCGGATGGCTGGGTGAACCGCCGCCTGCTGTCGACGCGGCTCATGGTCTTCATCGGCACGATCAGCTACCCGCTGTATCTGTGGCACTGGCCGCTGCTGGCGTTCGCCAAGGACATTCTCCACCACGAGACGTCGGCTGCCGTGCGCGGCGCGCTGGTCGCCGCCGCCGTTGGCCTCGCCTGGCTGACGTACCAATTCGTGGAGCGGCCGATCAGGAAGGAACGGCGGGAGCGCAGGGTCGCCCCACCGCTGTGCGCGGCCATGCTGGCGATCGCCGCGTGCGGCGCGATCATCCTCGTCAGGGACGGGTTTCCCCAACGCTTTCCCGACGAGAAGAGCGTCTATGCCCAGTTCTTCGACCGCGGATCGCAACGCACGATCGACGAAGCCAGGCTGATCAACCAGCTGCCGTGCAACTTCTACAGCTTCGACAGCCCGACGCCAACGAGAGCGCCGCGTCCCGTCGACCCGGCCTGCTACACACGGCACACGCCGCGCAGCGTGCTGATCCTCGGCGATTCCAACGGCGCGGATCTGTACCATGGCTTGAAGCAGGTGCTGCCCGAAAGCGTCTCCCTGTTGCTGCTCTACAGCTCCGGTTGCCGGGTCCAGCCCTTCTCGAAGGAGTTGATCGAGAGCGACCATTGTCACAAGGCGAACCATTTCGCCCTCGAGCGGATCAAGGCCGATCCGCCCGACATCGTGCTGATGGCATCGTACAATTCCTACGACATCGACTATATCCGCGCCTATGCGAAACTGATCAGGCAGCACGGTGTCAAGCACGTGCTCGTGCTGGGCCAGCGTCCGCATTGGCGCTACGACCTGCACCGTATCATTCTCGACGAATTCTGGTCGTACACGCCCCGGCGCATTCCGGGGCGTCTCGACGAGAGTCTTCACGCCCTCGGCCGGCAATTCGAGGCGCAATTGCGCGCTGAAGAGCCGTTCGAATATGTCGACCAGATGCAGCCCTTCTGCAATTCCGACGGATGCCTCACCTATCTCGGCGACGACCGGCGCGATGGCCTCATCACCAACGATACCGCCCATCTGCGGCCGCACGCCTCGGTCTGGCTGGCCCGAGAGCATTTGGCGCCGCTGATTCTCAGCCGGTTCGAACACTAGGGCCGAACACCCACGCAAAACGAGTGCAGAGCCTGCATGCCGCTTTTGCGATCTTGGCAAAATGTATCTATAAAATGGCAGCCAACATCGAGAGCGCGGGGAACGGGGCTGTCATGACCAAGTCATTGAAGGTGGCGATCGCCGAAGGCCTGCCGCCCCAGACCCTGTTCAAGCTGCGCTCGATCAAGCGCGCGCTGATGGGGCAGCCGCCTCCGGAACGGCCGCAGGCGGCCACGGCGCCGGAGCCTGAACCCGAGCCTGAACCGGCCCCCGCCCCGGTCGCCGAAGTCTTGCCCGAGGTGCCCGAGCCGCGGACGCGCCAGACCGAGGCGCTGGAACGGCTCGACGCCCACAAGATCAGCGCGCCGTACCTGTTCTTCGACATCGACGACGTCCTGATCCTGCCTGCCAAGGAGATCGCGCGCACGCTGACCTTGAGCGCGATGTACATCAACAGCGCCGACGTCAAGGGCGACATCGCCGAATTCGGCACGATGGGCGGGTTCACGGCCCGGACCCTGGCCAATGCAATGGTGTTCGATACGCGCTATCAGCCGAACCAGCCGCTGCGCAAGCTGCGGCTGTTCGACAGCTTCGAGGGATTGCCGGAGATCACGGCGAAGGTCGATCTCGAATCGCAGCACGTCAAATCGGGCACATGGTCGAAGGGAGGGTGCCGGATTCTCAGCGCCGCCGACCTGCGGACGATGGTAGAGGCCATCATTCCACCGAGCCGCGTCCAGATCTACGAAGGCTGGTTCGCCGACACGGTCAAGCAGCTTCCCGACGACACGCGATTGGCGTTGATCCACTTCGATGGCGATCTGTATTCGTCGACCATGGACGCGCTGGTTCCTTGTTTCGAACGCGGCTTCATCTCGAAGGGCGCCGTCATCTGCTTCGACGACTGGAACTGCAACGAGGCGGACCCCGAGGCCGGCGAGCGCAAGGCCTGGGCCGACCTCGTCAGCCGCTTCAAGATCGTGGCCAGCCACTCCGGCGACTATTCGATCCAGGGCACCAAGTTCATCATCCATTCCTATCGCGGCATGAAGCCGAGGGCGTGAGCACCATGCGCGCGCGATCGTCGTTGCGTCTCGCTGGGCCGTGCTGCCGGAAGGTGAATGCATGAGCTGTCCCTACACCACGCTGCCCGCAAGCAGCTTCTGGCGCCAGGCCGTCGCCGAGCGCAGCACCTCGGAGCTCGATCCTCATCTGACCGCACGACTGCGGTTTGGTCCGGATCAGCGCATCGCGTCGGCCGGCAGCTGCTTCGCGCAGCACATTTCGCGTGCCCTGAAGGCGCGCGGCTACAACTACTACGTCACCGAGACCGCACCGGGATATCTTTCGCCCGAGCAGGAGGAGCGCTTCGGCTACGGCATCTTTTCCGCCCGCTACGGCAACATCTACAGCACGCTGCAGCTGCTGCAGCTGTTGCAGCGTGCGTTCGGCGGCTTCCAGCCGGCCGATCAGTTCTGGACCGACCCCGACGGCCGGGTTTTCGATCTCCTGCGTCCCCGGATCACGCCGAAGGGCTTCGTCTCGATGATCGAGGCCGAGGCCGATCTCAAGCAGCATTTGCGCGCAGTCCGCAAGCTCATCGAAACGGCCGACGTGTTCATTTTCACGCTCGGCCTCACGGAAAGCTGGGTTTCCAAGCTCGACGGCACTGTGTACCCGACCTGCCCCGGCTGCGGCAGCGCCGGCGACTATGACGACGCCAGATACGCATTCCACAATCTCTCGGTCACGGAGACCACCGGCTATCTCGCCGAGGCGATCAACCTGATGTCGGCCGCCAATCCGCGGCTGCAGATCATCCTGACGGTCTCGCCGGTGCCGCTCGCCGCCACCATGGAGTCCCGCCACGTGATGCAGGCGACGACCTATTCGAAGAGCGTGCTGCGCGTCGCCGCCGAGGAGATGGTCCGGCGCTACGACAACGTGCACTATTTCGCGTCCTACGAGATCATCACCAATGCGAGGAATGCCGGCGCCTATTTCGCCGACGATGCCCGGTCGGTCACGCCGGAAGGCGTCGCGCGGGCGATGAACCTGTTCTTCGCCCATTTCACGGCAGAAAGTGCTGGCGCCACGGCGCGATCGACGGGCGACGGTGCAGGCCAGCGGTCGGCTGCTCCGCCCGCCGAGCCGCAGATCGTCTGCGACGAGGACGAGTTCTATCGGGCGCTGGCCGCCAGCCGGAAAAGCTGAGGACCAGCGGCGGCCACGGGCCAGTCTGTGATGTGAAGGGAACTATCAGCGTGGATACCGAGCTCGAAACGGTTCTGCCGGTCTATATCGTCGGCGACAGCCATTCCCTGCCCTATCGGAACATGGTGTTCCGGGAGCGCTGGACGGGCGCGTGGGTCATGGCCCGCACCAAGTACATTCCAGGCGCCACGGCCCGGGAGTTCTACAATCCCGCCACCGGCGAGTTTCATCCAGACTTCATCGCCTTCCTCGAATATGAGGGTCTGGTCCGCAACGGTCGTGCGACGCATTTGTCGATGGACGAGGTCGATTTTTCCATCGCCAAGGCCGTCGGCCAGGCCGTGCGGCCGCCACTGATCATGATCACCGTCGGCGAGATCGACGTTCGCGGCCCGATCCTGCAGCTTCTCAAGGACAGCCACGATTTCGTTCCCCCGTTCGCGACCACGCTGCCTCTGCTCGACAAGCCGCTGGTGCCCTGGGACATCATCGACGAAGCGATCGAGGCTCGTCTCGGCCCCTTCATTGCCGGCCTCGACCAGCTGGTCCAAGCCGGCTTCAAGCGGGTCTACGTCCAGAGCGTGGTGCCTCCGACCCGGCAGGAAGCGCGCATCCGCGAGCTGCAGAAGTACGACTGCCCCGTCTCGGTCCGCACCAAGCTGGTTCAGGCCTTCAACTGGAAGCTGGCACAGAAGGTACGATCGGTGAACCTGTTCATGATCGACCGCTGGTCCGACCTGACGGAAGGCGATCTGCTGCGTCCGGAGTTCGATTTCGATGGGGTGCATCTCCCGCCCAAGGGCGCCCGCCTCCTGCTCGAGACCCTGATCGATCACGCGATCGACAGCCGCGGCCTCGTCGCCAATCATCCGCGTTATGAACTCTATTATCGGATGGCATGCGGTCTGGACCCGTTCCAGCCCGCCAAGTCAAACGCAGCATGAGGACGTCATGGCCGTCACATCGATGATCAGCACCGCCAAGCAGCGGCTCAAGGGCGGCATCAACCAGGCGCTCAGCGCCCTCGGCTATCGCCTGGTGCGCGCCGACACGGCGGACCGCCTGACCGGGCACTTCAATCCCGCATCCTGGAGCGGCAACGGCACGGCGCAGCCGCGCCGTCTGACGCTGCTGCCCGCTGCCAACGCGGCCCCGGCGATGTGCACCGCCCATGCGCCGAAGTTCGATCCGCAGAAGACGCCGAGCCAGCTCGCCGACAAGATCGTCGCCTTTCAGCAGAACGGCGTCACAGTCATCAGCACGAACCCGGAAAAGGCCGCCCATTTCCGGGAGACCGAGAGCTTCGACCGCGACGTGAGCAATCGTCATTCGGCATGGGACTGGGCTGGCAACAGCGTCGCCCCGTACACGCAGGATCTGCAGACCGGCATGCCATCGGCGGCGCTCGTCGACTACCTCCACGCGCTGTTCAGCGGCGGCGATTTCGATTCCTTTTTCCGAGGCGTGCTCGGCTGTCCGGCCAAGGTCGCCAACGTCAGACTGGTGCGTTCAAAGCCGCATCTGACGGAAGGCGTCGGCCCGCAGGAATGGCACAGCGACGGCTGCCCGGCCGGCGTCATCCGTGGCGTGCTCTACCTCTGCGATGTGGACGAGCAGACCGGTCCGTTCCAGTACCGGGACGCCAACCACCGCGAACATACCGTGCTCGGCAAGACCGGCGATCTGCTGGTGTTCGATGCGACGCGCCTCATGCATCGCGGCAGCCCGCCATCGCACAAGACGCGCTCGGCCATCGATCTGGTGTTCATGCCGCGCATGCCCGAAGAGGACATGAAGATCATGGTCGTCGGCATGAACCACTGGCCGGCGGACCCGTTCTTCGTCAAGCTTCCCAAGGAACGCGCTGCAGACGCCTGCGATCCAATCTCCGAAGGACGCGGGGTCGCCAGCCTTTATTGACGCAGGGCCGCCTGCTTGCGTCGCGGACGTAGGACAGCTAAGCCAAGGGGCGGTGGATAAGCTTGCGCCTGGCAGGACAGTCGTCGCATCCGTCGCTGTCGACCTCTGGATGGACCATGAGCGGGATCGCTCGGAGATTTCGGATGTTCGTCCCGTTCCAGCCGATGCCTGCACATGTCCCGCGTCACGCGCGTCGGATCCACCGAGCCCGGCCTGTGGCACACAGCTCCCCGATCGGCGCTGACCGCCGGCCGCTTGCGTCGGCATCCCGATATATGTCGCAAGCTGACACCACGTGTTCGGCGTCCCCGCCGACAGCCTTTCTTCGGCGCAGCATCTCGTCTGCGTCATCCCTCAACGCCGTTTTGCGGTGATCGAACAGTGCCGCGTTGGAGAATTTGAATGCTGCAACCGTTGAAGAATGCGCTCGCGACCTCGCTTCCGCCAGACGTTGTGTATTGGATGCGCTCGGTCAAGCGGGCGATCATGTTCGAGCCGCCGCTGCCCTGGCCGTATGGCGCAGGCCGGAGCTCCAGCGCTCAGGACAGACCTCCGGCCGTTGCAATCGCCGCACCTGACTTCGATGGCTCCGATGACGGACGCCTCATCCAGGACATCGCGCTGGAGAAATACAGCGCGCGGCAGCTTCCCTCGCCTGGCCTGTACTACACCTATGCCGACGTGCTGATCCTGCCCGCACAGGAAATTGCCAAGACGCTCACCCTGTGCGTCCAATACATCAACAGCTCTCACGTGATTGGCGATATCGCCGAATTCGGCACGATGGGAGGATTCAGCGCGCGGGCGATCGCCACCTCGATGGTGTTCGACCTGCAGCGGCAGCCGCTGAGCAAGAGCGCCTCGGGTGAAAATCCGTTCCGTATTCTGCGCCTGTTCGACAGCTTCGAAGGCCTGCCCGAAATCACCTCCCCGATCGATCAGGTCGCTCCGCACGTCATTTCCGGTGCATGGGCCAAGGGTGGCTGCAAGGTGCTGGCTGCGCCGCAGCTGCGCGCCCTGATCGGGAAGATCATTCCGCCGCACCGCTTCCAACTGTACGAGGGATGGTTCGCCGACACGGTCAAGACGCTACCGCCCGAGACGCGCTTTGCGATGATCCATTTCGACGGCGACCTCTACCAGTCGACCATCGATGCGCTCGTTCCGCTGTTCGAGCGCGGCATGATCTCGATCGGCGCGGTCATCTGCTTCGACGATTGGAACGCCAATCGAGCCATTCCCACCACGGGCGAGCGTCAGGCGTGGAAGGAGCTGGTCGAGATGTTCGCGATCGAGGCCTCCAGTGGCGGCGACTACTCGGTGGGCGGCACCCGCTTCATCATCCACTCCTATCGCGGCATCCCGGCCGATCCGATCTGACCTCGCTTACGGCGACGGCCGCTGGGCTGGTCCCAGCAGGCCGTCGATGGTGTGGCGCGCCAGGAAGATGGCGCCGGGCACCGTGAGGTGCCCCGGATCGAATGCCGTCAGTTGCGAGGCGCCCGGACCAATCCGGCTGAGACAGCCCTCGTCGTTGCAGAAGACGTCGCGGACAGAGATGTAGTCGATCCCGAGCTCACGGGTGAGCTCGCGAAACAGGGCATCCCGGCCGCGCGTCCATTCGTCGTTGGAACGGAAGAAGGTCCGCTCCGGCAACACCGCTCCGGTCTGCCGGTAGTAGTCCAGAACGTTGTGTGACAGGCCGACGCCCTGCCAGCTCGGCGGCGGTCCCATCACCACGATCCTCGCGATGCCGTTCGCCCTGAGCTGCGCGACCGTGCGGGGCAGGTCTTCGCGCAGCACCGCCTCGGCATGCCCCCAGGTGGCATCGAGAATGACGACGTCAGGCTGCAGGCGGCCGATCCGCAGCACGACATCGTCGTTGATGCTCTTGCAGAACGGCCGGGCCGCCAGCGTATAGCCGATCAGCGGCGGACAGGCCGAGGCGGTGTATTGCGCCACGTCATAACCGCGCTCCGCCGAGACGTGCAGCAGTCCCGGGTAGAGGGCCGCTCCATAGGAATCGCCCCAGATCAGCAGTAGCGGCCGGCCTCCGCGCCCGGCGCAGTCGGCGCCGAACGCGGACGCGGACTGCAGCAGCAGCAGGCAGCGGCCGCGCCGCCAATGTGATGACGTCTCGGTGCCCGAGAGCATGAAAGGCCTAATCTCCGGCGCGAAGCGGACCGGCAGGCCGTGCGTGCTGGTCGCGGCGATGCCGACCGGGATCATTGCCGCCATCGCTGCCAGCAGAGCTCCGACCCGCCATCCGACCGGTGCGGCCCCGAACCTGATCGGCTGCTCGATGAAGCGATAGGTGAGCCAGGCGAGCACGGCGCTCAGCGCCAGCACCGCGAACAGGCTCCATGCAGGCGCCGCTCCGCCGAAATGCAGCTTGGTGAAGGCGATCAGCGGGAAGTGCCAGAGATAGAGCGGGTAGCTGATGAGGCCGACGAACACCAGCGCAGGCCGCGCCAGCACCCACTGGACCGGCGTACCGCCGGTCGCAATCAGGGCCATGGTTGCCAGCACGGGGACGATGGTCCGAACGCCGGGCCAGGGCGACGTTGCGCTGAAGCCGAACAGGGCAAAGACGATCCCGGCCACGCCGAGGGCCGCGAGCAGGTTGCTGGTGCCCGCACCGATCCGACGATCGGCACGCTGGCGCAGCCACACCGCCAGGAGCGAACCCGCCAGCAGCTCCCAGCCACGCGTGGTCGGTGAATAGAACGCCCAGGCCGCCTCTCTCGCCGGGGTCGTCAGGCAGACCACCAGGGAACCAAGCCCGAGCGCGGCCACGATCGCCGCTTTCCATGACGGCAACCGCGCAATCAGCACGAACGCCGCCGGCCAGACGATGTAGTACTGCTCCTCGATGCCGAGCGACCACAGATGCAGCAGCGGGAGACGCTCCGCGCCGGGATCGAAATAGCCGACGATCTGCTCGTGCAGCATGAAGTTCTCGATGAACGCCGCCGCACCCTTGATGTTGGATCCGAGCGCTTCCATCGCGGCCACCGGAAGCAAGAACCAGGCGATCGCGAACGTCGCCACGACGACGGTGATGAGCGAGGGAAAGATTCGCAGGATGCGGCGGGCGTAGAAGGTCGCAAAGCAGAAGGTTTTGTCGGCGCATTGCCGATCGATGATGCCCGTGATGAGATAGCCGGAGATCACGAAGAACACGTCGACGCCGGCAAATCCGCCGGGCATCAGCTGCGGAAAGGCATGGAAAACGAGCACCGCGATCACCGCAACGGCGCGCAGCCCGTCGATATCAGGCCGATAGGGCAGCGTGTGCGCTGGACTCGGAGACGGCGGGGTGCGTCCCGTTGCAGCCCGGCCGTCAAGGCTTCCGGCGATCGTCATTGTCACGCATCCCCTGAAACGCCCGCGTCTGTTCCAGCGCGTCGATGAGGTCGCGGGTGAAGTCCGCGGCACCCTGGCCGTCGAGATGACCGCCGCCATCCCAGCTGGAATAGTCGGTTCGTGACGGAAGCGCCGTCTCGACGCCGATGGCCGCCGCGATCTCGCGCACCTGGGTCAGGCAGCCGTGAAAGTTGGGAACGAAGGTCAGCACCACGGGTGCGCCCAGAGACCGGACCATGTCGCGGGCGTTGGCGATCACATCGGGCGTGGTGTGACAGTCTGGATCGCGCGTCATCTTCACACGTGGATTGCCCTGGCTGAGAAAGCGCGGAAACGTGCTCATGTCGGCCGCCCCCGTCCGATCATCACGATCGAAGCGCGGCAGCGGTCCGGATCGCGGGCCGGCAAGCGCCTCGCGCCAGTGCCGCGTCGCGTCCTCGAAGCGCCAGCGCAGATTGCGCCGGATGATCTCGTACGTCGCGCCGTAGCGGCTGAGCTTGGTGCTGGGGATCGGGCGGACGTCGGCGCCGAACGCACGCGTCAGGTTGCGATGGAAGAAGTTGCCGCCGCCGCCGCCGTCGTCGGCGTTCAGGATCCACAGCCGCGGACGGATATGATGCCGGAGCGCGATCTGCCGCGCGAACTCGCCACTGGCGACACCGACGAACGCCATGTTGTAGAATTTCAGGCCGTATGGCTTTTCGAGACGCTCGTGCATGACGGCCTGGTCGATCGCGAACGACACCAGGGACGAGCCGAGGATGATGACGTCGGCCTGCCGCGCATTGTCGATCGAGCGGCCGATCCCATGATAGAACAGATCCTGGTCCTGGATCTCGGTGACGCTGTCGCCGCCGAAATTGCGGTACCAGGCCGGATCGCCGGGCCTGCCGATCGCGCTGAAATGGTCGCCGCCTTGCGCAGCCAGCCAGACGCCGAGTCCGCCCAGCATCGCTGCCGTCAGTCCGAGCAGGCAACCGAGATAGCGGCGTCCGGCCGGGCCGAGGCCATCAGGATCGACCTGGTGTCCGGCACGATCGGTCCGCTCTACCCGACGATCCATGTTGCCCCCGAGGCGCCCGGACAAGCGACTATTTCGGCAGGCCCGGCACGGTGTCGAGCACGTGCCGGGCAACGAGGAGCGACGCGGGATAGGTCAGATGCCCGGAATCGAAGGTGGTGAGCTCCGATGCGTTCGGTCCGATCCGGGTGAGGCAGCCATTGTCGTCGCACATGAACTGACGCAGCGAGACATAGTCGGCGCCGAGGCGTTTGGCCTGAGCGGCAAGAAACGCGTCGAACGGCTTGGTCCACTCGTCGACGGTGCGAAACCAGGTTCGCTCCGGCAGCACCGTGCGAGTCCGGAAATAGTAGTCCAGCATATTCGCCGGCAGCCCGTCGCCCTGCCAGGTCGGCGGCGGCCCGACGATCACGACGGCCGGCACCCCCGCTTCCTTGACCAGGGGGATGGTGCGCTCGAGGCCGGCACGGACCTCGTCGTCGCTGGCCCGCCAGGTGCCGTAGAAGATCACGACGTCGGGCTTCAATTCGGTCAGATGCCGTAGCACCGCATCGTTCGAGGGCTTGCAGAGCGGACGTTGAGCATTGACGTAGCCGATCAGCGGCGCGCAGGCGGAGATCGCAAATTCGGCGACGTCGAAGCCGCGCTCGGCGCCGAACTGGGCCAGTCCCGGATAGAGCGAGGCGGCATAGGAATCGCCCCAGACCGCAACGAGTGGACGGCGGCCCGTGCCGAGACATTCCGGTGCAAACGCACTCTGATCAGCCATCAGCAGGCATTTGCCGTTCCGCCAGCGGAACGCGGTCTCGCTGCCATCCAGCATGAATCCGCGGATCTCGGCCGGGATGCGCGCCGGCCAGCCGTTGGAGCGGTCGGCGATCACGCCGACGATCCCCAGCGCGACCATGCCGCCGAGCAGGCTGCCGACCTTGAGCGGCACCCGCCGCCGCCCAAAGCGGATCGGCCGCTCGATGAAGCGATAGGTCGCGAAGGCGAGCAGCAGGCTGGCAGCGATGATCGCGATCATGACCCACGCCGGCACCTGATCGACGAACTGGATGCGCGCATAGGCCATCAGCGGGTAGTGCCAGAGATAGACCGGATAGCTGATCAGGCCGACGAAGACCGCCGGCGTCGAGGACAGGACGTAGCGATGCACCAGCGTGCCGCTGGTCGCGATCAGGGCGGCCGCGCCCAGAACGGGAAGCAGCGTGCGGACGCCCGGATGCGGCGTGAGGCGGCCGAAGCGCCAGAATGCGATCACGATCGCGAGCAGTGCAGCCAGCGCGATGAGCTCGCGGACCATCGCACTGTCGATCAGCGGCTGCGGGCGAGCCTCGACGCTGCGTCCATTGACCCAGAGCGCCAGCCCCGAGCCGACCAGCAGCTCCCACGCGCGCGTCACCGGCAGATAGAAGGCGTAGTCCGGCGCCCGGGGCTGCACGATCAGGCATGCAATGAACGAGGCTGCCGCCAGCGCGATCGTGATGGCGAGGCTCCAGCGCCGCCACGCCCCGATCAGCATCAGGAGCAGCGGCCAGACGATGTAGTACTGCTCCTCGATCGCCAGCGACCACAGATGCAGCAACGGCTTCTTCTCTGCCGCCAGGTCGAAATAGCCGACCTGCCCGAGCAGGATGAAGTTCTGAATGAAGACCGCGCCGCCGGCGATGTTGGTGCCGAGCGACTTGAGCTCGCGCGGCGGCAGCAGGAACCATGCGATCAGGAACGTGACCAGCACCACCGCGATAAGCGCCGGAAAGATGCGGCGTATCCGGCGCGCATAGAAATCCGCGATGCTGAAACTGTTCGACAGCATCTGCTTATGGATGATTCCGGTGATCAGATAGCCGGAGATGACGAAGAAGATGTCGACGCCGTAGAAACCGCCGGGCACGGCAGTGGGAAAGGCGTGGTAGAAGAGGACCGGAAGCACGGCGACGGCGCGCAGCCCGTCGATCTCCTCGCGGTAGCCGAGCGGCGTGGCACGGGCTTCTTCCAGCGACAGGTTGGGATGGGCGAAGTTCATCGGAGCTGATCGATGCGTTTCAGGAGCGGTTGAGAAGCGACGCCGAATACTTCTCCAGGAAGTAACGGGATGGTCGCGAGCTGCCGAAGAATCCGGGAATATTGACACATTTCTCCCAGGCATCATCCACCGGCTTGATGACGGGCGGCGCCCCGGACGACAGATCCAGCACCTCGCGGGTGGTCTCCAGGATCTCGTCGGCGCTGCTTTCGCTGACGGTCAGGCCCGCCGCCTGGACGGTCTCGTAGGTCGGGAACGTCCAGCGCCAGGTCTCGGAGGTGACATCGCTCAACGACAGCAAACGCCCATCCCTCGTATGCACGGGCTTGAGCGAGAACCGGGTATCCTTGGACCATAGCAGCCCGACCGAGCTGAGGGCATTCACCATCGCCGTCGGAATGCCGAAGCTGGTCGCGACATAGGCGAAGCCCGAAGTCGTGCCGATGAACATCCGTGCGCGGCGCATCAGGTGGATGTCCATCTCGGGCACCTGATCCTCACAGCGCGCATAATCGACGACGCGCGGCATCTCCGGCAGTGGCGGCGCCCTGCGCCCGCCCATGCGGATGACCCAGCCGCCCTGATCGGTGATGAACCGCACGGTGTCCAGATAGTTGCCGATCGTGGCACTGCGAATCGACTCGCCCGTCCCGAGCGTCTCGCCACGGGCCTCGGCGTCGCGCATGTGGAGACAGACGAACCAGTCGTCGGGCCCAAGCCCCCATTTCTGCCGCAGCGACTGATAAAGCGTCTCGACGCGATCATCGACACGAAGCCGCGCGTCATAGATGTCCCGCAGCGGAAAACCACGATTCTCGCGCTCCCACTGCTGGAGCGCCATCGACCCGGCGTCGTTCCAATAGACGCTATGGCCGTCCTTGAACTGAAACGCCTGATGGGAATCGCCGAGGAACGGCGTCAGGCTGGCGAGTTCGTGCCAGACCGCCGGCGAGACCCCCTCGTCGCCAAGAGTGAGCGTCGGGCAGATGTCGGAGAACAGCGACAGGAACGGCTTGTTGGCGATTCTTTCATTGTAGGCCAGAAGCACCGGCTGGCCGGACCACCACCCCATCTTGCGCATCATCAGGTGAACATTGAGATGCCCGTTGTGGCCGATCAGCGCGCTCCAATCCGGCGACAGCAGCCTGACGTTCGACAGCTCGGTGCCGATCCGGTCGAGCTCGCGCTTGAGCTCCCGCGACGGCGACGGAAGCGAGCGGCGCAGTCGGCGCTGGGTATCCATGCAGCGCGTATAGACCAGCGGCACGAGGTCGCCTTCGCCGAAGTGATAGGTCCGCAGCAGCAGATGGCGGTAGGCGTAGAACAGGTAGACGTCGAACGCGAGCTCACGATCGATCGTCCGTTCGGGAAGCTGCTCCCACTGATGGCCGCCCTCCTCCAGCTGGCCAATCACGCCATTGATGTCGCGAAGGCCGAGATCCCTCATCAGGCGGTCGACAATGTCGCGGTCACGAAAGAAGTAGGGAATGTATTCCGCGGCCAGCACGTCCGGCGACACCTGCTCTGCCTCGACGCGCCCGTTGAAGATGCGCTCCTCATATTGAAAGTTGCGGTGCTCGAGCATCAGCCGGACAAAGGTCCGAAGCTGCGGCGAGCTGCCTGCGAGCTTGGACCAGTTCAGGGTGTGGATCTGCGTCAGCAGATCCATCGAATAGCCATTGCCGAAGGGGTCGACGCCCTGCACGCCCCGGCTCTTCTGCTGCGTGACGCCGCGAAACACGGTGAGGGCTTCGGTCCGATAGCCGGCCAGCAGCAGATAGAATGCGACCTCGTCCGCATGGCGGCGCGTGAACGGACCGTGCAGGATCCAATCGAGATGCGCCTTGACGAAGGGCCCGCAGAAAAACACGAAATGCCGGTCGAGCGCACCATGATTGAAGAAATGGCGAAACCACACGGTCAACCGGAACCGCGCCTTGAACGGAAGGCAGGTAAAAGCGATGTTGCGCGCGAAATGACGGGCGCGACTCTTTCTCAGCACGCGGAAAGCGAAATGCGCGAGGCGCAGCACAATAGGCTTGATGCGAGCTTTGATGCGACGCGTGAGACGTTCGATGGTGCTCTCCTCGGGTGAGATTGTATCGTACATTGCTGCCCGCCCGAACCGTCGCCTGAAAAAGTCTCAGGACACGCTTACTTCGGGGCAGTTCGGCGATCAACACCCGATCGGCTGTTTGACCGCGCCAACAGCGCCAATCCCTGGGACAAATCGATATCGACCGTGTGCGCGGGCCAACCGCAATTGCGTTCAGCGATCAGACAGCGTAAGATTGAGCAGCCGCGCGGATCCGCCGCTAGAGCACGTCAGTGGTACCGCTACGTTCAGCGCCGGCCCCGGGGCGATCGACCGAATTTCAACGAGGCAAACGCGTTCATCGCGAGGCCAGGGCACCTTCAAGGCACCTTGATGACATCGACCTGCCGCCTCTGCGGAAGCGACATTGCCACGCCCGCTCTTTCCCTCGGTTCAGTTCCGGTCTGTAATGCATTCAGCAAATCTGGGCGGGCTGACCGTCGTGTCGATCTCGACGTCGTGGAATGCGAGACGTGCCGGCTGATCCAGCTCCTTCAAGCCCCGCCGCCCGCTCTGTTGAGCCCGGAGGTGCCCTGGATTCGCTATCGGGAACCCGAAGGCCATCTCGATGCGCTCGTCACCAGCCTGACGTCGCTGCGTCCCGGCGCGCGCCGCGCGGTCGGCACCGGCCCGTTCGAGCAGCCGCTGTTGTCTCGGCTCGCCACCCACGGCCTGCACACGCAGGCTCTCTCGCTCGACACCACCGCCCCGGATGGCCGCCATCCCTACCTTGAAAGCTGGCAGGCCACCCTTGGCAACGAGCATCTGGCGACGGTCTCGGCGCAGCATGGCACGTTCGACGTTGTCTCTTGCCGCTACATCGTCGAGCACAGCCCGACACCCGTTGCAGCCTTGCAAGCCCTCAAACAGCTGCTCTCTCCGGACGGCGTGCTGCTGATCGAGGTCCCCGACAGCAGCAAGTTTCTCGCGGCGCGCGACTATTGCTTCCTGTGGGAGGAGCACAGCTGCTACTTCGTCGAGGACACGTTGCGGCAGCTGGCGCACGCGAGCGGGTATCAGGTGCTGGCGCTGCTGCGCTACCCCGGTGCACTCGAAGATGCCCTCGTCGCCGTGCTGGCCCCGGGTCACGTGACCGCCCCATCACCCGCGCAAGGTCCCTCGACGCTGTTTGAGACCTATCGCAGCAGCTTCCCGGAGCAACGGGCCCTGGTGCAGGCGCGGCTGCGCGCGGGTGCCGGCCCGCGGCGGGATGGGCTGGCGCTGTTCGGCATCGGCCATCACGCCATCATGTTCGCCAACGCCTTCGGCGTTGCGGACTTGATCGCCCTGGCCGTCGACGACGACGCGGACAAGCGCGGCTTTTTTCCGCCCGGCCTTCGCGTCCCCGTGGTAGGCTCGGAGCAGCTCCTGGTCGATGAGCGGATCACCACCTGCCTGTTCGCCGTCGCCCCTCACATCGAGGGCCGGGTGCGCGACAAGCTCGCGCCGCTGGCAGCACGGGGCGTGGCGTTCCACTCCATCTACGCCGCGCTCGACAATGCAATCACGAAGGATCTCGCCTGATGAGCCTGGTTCAGAAATCCCCTGAGGTATTCCTCGCCGAGGGGCCCATTGCGGCGGTCGGCCAGGCCGAGATCAACACCCTGAAGGCCGCCGTCAAGGCCAGCCCGAAGCGCCGCGCCCGCATCAACGCGCATCCGGATGGTGACGATTCGCTGCACGAGATGATCATCGCGATCGACGCGAGCTCCTACATCCGCCCGCACAAGCATCCGGGCAAGAGCGAAGCGTTCCACATCATCGAGGGCGAGGTGGACATCGTGGTCTTCAACGACGACGGCGAGATCGAACGCGTCGTCGAGCTGGGGCCGCCGGGCGGCACCCGTCCGTTTTATTATCGCATGTCCAACGCCTTCTTCCACACGCTGATCATCCGCAGCGATCTGTTGATCGTGCACGAAATCACCAACGGCCCGTTCCGCCCCGGCGCCAGCGTGTTCGCCGATTTCGCCCCCGAGGACAGCGACACCGCCAAGGCCGCGGCCTACCAGGCCGATCTCGTCCGGCGCGTCGCAGCGCTGCAGGACGCCGCGGCATGACCCACCATGCCGTCGTGGTCGGCGGCACCCGCGGCCTCGGCCGCGTGGTCGTCGAGCGCTTCCTGGCGCGCGGCTGCGCGGTCAGCGTGGTGTCGCGGCAGCGTCCGGCCGAATTCCCGGATCGAGCCGACCTGAAGCATTTCTCCGCGGATCTCGAGCGGAGCGACAGCTTTGCCGGGCTGTGGAGCCAGATTGCCGAGGCCAACGGCCCGATCCGCTACCTCGTCCTGAGCCAGCGCTTCCGCGGCCAGGGTGATCCCTGGGCCGGCGAAATCCAGGTCGGCCTGACCGCATCACGCGACCTGATCGAGGGCTTTTCCGGTCATTTTGCCGGGGATGGCGACCGCGCGATCGGCGTGGTCAGCTCGGTCTATGCCGAATTCGTCGGCTCCTCGCAGCCGGTCGGCTATCATGTCGTGAAGGGCGGCCTCAACGCGATGGTCCGGCATTACGCCGCGACGCTCGGCCGACGCGGCATCCGCGTCAACGCGATCATGCCGCTGACCTATCTGAAGCGCGAATCGCGCGTGTTCTACGAGCAGAACGAGAAGCTGATGGAGACCTACCGGAAGCTGGTCCCGCTCGGCCGGCTCGGGACAGCCGAGGAATGCGCCGACGCGCTCGACTTCCTGTGCAGCGAGCGTGCCTCGTTCATCAACGGGCAGAGCCTGTTCCTTGATGGCGGAGTGTCCACAGTCTGGCAAGAAGAGGTCGCCAAGAGCTTCGCGGGGCTGTAAAACGCGCCGCAAATTCCTCTTCGGCCGACATCCCGTCTGCGGGATCGCCAACCCAGGATCGACACGTCATGCAGCACGTCAAGCACAAGACCGATTGCCGCCTGTGCGGATCGACCTCGCTCGATCACGTGCTGCCGATCAGGCCTTCCGCGATCGGCGACGCGTTCGTGACGGCGGACCGGCTGAGCGAGAAGCAGGATCTCTACCCGCTCGACTGCTATCTCTGCCTGAGCTGCGGGCACTTGCAGAATCTCGACGTCGTCGACCCCGACATCCTGTTTCGTGACTACACCTACCGCACCTCGGTCTCGCTCGGCCTGGTCGAGCATTTCAAACGCTACGCGCAATCCGTGGTCTCCACGCTCGGTATCCCCAAAGGCAGCCTGGTTGCGGAGATGGGCAGCAATGACGGCTCGCTGCTGAAGGCGTTCAAGAACGAGGGCATGCGGGTCCAGGGCATCGACCCCGCCCGCGACATCGCCGCGACCGCCACCGCGGAAGGCGTGCCGACGATCCCGGATTTCTTCACCAGCGCGCTGGCGGCCCGAATCAAGGCGGAACAGGGCGAGGCCAAGCTGTTCTGCGCCAACAACGTGTTCGCCCATATCGACAACATGTCGGACGTGGTGAAGGGCATCCGGCTGCTGCTCGCCGACGACGGCGCCTTCGTGTTCGAGGTCTCCTACATCGTCGACATGATCGACAACATGGTGTTCGACACCATCTACCACGAGCACGTCTCGCACCACGCGCTGATCCCGCTCGAGACCTTCCTGAACCGACACGACATGACGCTGTTTCATGTCGAACGGACCGGCACCAAGGGCGGCTCGATCCGGGCCTTCGCGCAGCCGAAATCGACCGGCCAGCGGCCGCGCTCGGCGGAGCTGTCGAAGCTGATCGCCGAGGAGGAGCGGCGCGGCGTGACCAAGCCGCAGATCTACCGCGACTGGTTCGTGGCCATCGAGGACTGCAAGCGCAGGGTGCTCGCTTATCTCGACCAAGCCATCGCTGCCGGCAAGCTCGTCGCCGCCTATGGCGCCTCGACCACCACGACCACCCTGCTCTACCATTTCGAGCTCGAGAGCCGGGTCAAGTTCATCGTCGACGACAACCAGCTCAAGCACGGCCGCTTCAGCCCGGGCGCCCACATCCCGGTGCTGCCCTCCAGCGAGCTCGCCACCCGGAAACCCGACGTCGTCGTGATTCTCGCCTGGATCTATGCCGACCCCATCCTGAAGCGGAATCAAGCGTTTCTGGATGCCGGCGGCCGGTTCCTGGTGCCGCTGCCGGAGCCCCGGATCGTCGATGCCGCGGGATCGGCCGCGATCTGAGCAGCGGCCCGGACGGTGGTGGCCGCCTTCGAAGCTGCCCTGTTGACAGTCCCTGCGTAACATGGTCCAGCAAGCGCGGCGATCGGCCGCCGGCGCGCGCGGAGATGGCCGCTTTCGTCTGGCAGGCCAGATACTTACGGCATTCGCGAGGTAGCAGGAATGACCACCTTGACCGATGGACAGGTCGAGCGCTTCGTGGTTGCGGATCAGCGTCGCGTCTCCTGGGCAAGGTGCCGCGAGGACATTGCTCCGTTCATCACCCGCCATGTGACCTGGCGCGCGCTCGCAGCCGGCGACATCCGCTCGAAATACCGCCGCACCATGCTGGGCCCGTGGTGGATCACGGCCACCAACGCAATCACGGCGCTGATCATGGGCGCGGTGGCCGGTCGCTTCCTCGGCGCCGACATGAAGACCTATCTGCCGCATTTCATGGTCAGCATGACCATCTGGAACTTCATCGCCTCCTCGCTTGGCGAGTCCTGTTACACGATGATCAATGCGGGCGGCATGATCAAAGCGGTGGACATGCCGATCCTGATCCACGTGATGCGCATGGTTCAGCGCAACCTGATCATCTTCCTGCACAACATCGCCATTATCCCCGTCATCTGGCTGATCTATCCGTGGTCGATCGGCTTCGTCAGCCTGCTGAGCCTGTTCGGATTGGCCCTGGTCTACGTCTTCATCGTCAGCCTGACCACGATCGTGTCCATGATCTGCGTGCGTTACCGCGACGTGCCGCCGGTGATGAATGCGATCATTCAGCTGCTGTTCTTCATCTCGCCGATCATCTGGGCGCCAGGACAGATCAAGGGCGGCACATTCATCGTCGCGCTCAATCCGATCGCCTATCTCCTGGCCGTGACGCGTGACCCGCTGATGGGCATCGTTCCCAGCCTCGCAAGCTGGGCCGGCGCGATCGGATGCGTCGCCGTCTTGACCGCCGCCATGGTCTATATCTACACGCGCTATCGCTCGCGCGTCGTGTACTGGGCCTGATGTTCAGGCCATCCGGGATCCCTCATGCCTCTGATTGAAGCCAAGCAAATCGGCATCGAATTTCCGGTCGCGCCGCCGAACGCACGATCCTTCCGGCATCTGGCCATCAAGGCGGCGTCCCGCGTCGGTGGCCGGGTCTCGAAGAACGAGGGCTCGTTCCAGTTCGTTCAGGCGCTCGACGACATCAGCTTCACCCTGAAACACGGCGACCGGCTCGGCCTCGTCGGCCACAACGGCGCCGGCAAGACCACGCTGATCCGCGTGCTCGCCGGGATCTACGAGCCGACGCGCGGCTCGTTGCGGGTCGTCGGGCGCAACGTGCCGATGTTCGACATCGGACTCGGCATGGACGAGGAGGCCTCCGGCTACGAGAACATCCGCACCCGAGGCCTGATTCTGGGGCTGTCGCCCGAGGAGATCGAGCAGCGCGTGCCGGAGATCGCCGAGTTCGCCGAGCTCGGCGACTATCTCGAGCTGCCGATCCGGACCTATTCTTCCGGCATGCTGCTGCGCCTGGTGTTCTCGATCGCGGCCTCGATCCATGGCGACATCATCCTGATGGACGAGTGGATCGCGGTCGGTGATGCGCAGTTCCGCAAGAAGACCCATGGTCGGCTGCAGGAGATCACGAACCGCTCGGGGATCGTCGTGCTCGCCTCGCATGATCATGGCCTGCTGCGCGACACCTGCAATCTCGGGCTCTATCTCGATGGCGGCCGCGTGCGCGCGTTCGGCGCGCTGGACGACGTTCTGAAAGAGCTGCCCAAGGTTTGAGCGGCCAGGCTCGACAGCATGCGGCAGGAAGCTCGCCGAACCATGACCACGACGACCGCCAGCGCCGCCTCTCCGACCGTCCCGACCGTCACGCTGGTCGTCCCGAACTTCAACCATGCCCACTACCTGTCCGAGTCGCTCGGCAGCATCGCGAACCAAACCCGCGCCCCGGACCGCGTCATCATCATCGACGACTGTTCGACGGATGACAGCATCGCGGTGATCTCACGCTTCCTGGCCGACCGGCCGAGCTGGCGGCTGATCCGCCACGAGATCAACCAGGGCGTCGTACGCGGCCAGAACGAAGCGCTGGCCATCGCGGACACCGATTGGATCGGCTTTCTCGGCGCCGACGACGCGCTGCACCCGACCTATCTCGAGAAGGCGATGGCGCAGGCCGCCGATCACCCGGACGCCGGCCTCATCTTCGCCTGCTGCGAGATCATCGGGCCGAACGGGCCATCCGCCAGACGCATGCTGCGGCCGATCATGCTGCCGGCGTCCGCCTCCACGATGCTGGCGCCGGCGGACGTCCGCCGCATCCTGCGCGTCGGCGACAACTACTTCTCCGGCACCACATCGCTCTATCGCCGCAGCGCATTGCAGGCGCTGGGCGGGTTCGACGTCAAGCTCGGCTCGTTCTCCGATGCGTTTCTGGCGCGACGGCTGGGGCTGACCTATGGCTGCTACTTCATTGCCGATGCGCTGGGCTATTGGCGCATTCACGGCCAGAATTATTCGACGGCGACGGCCACCGATCCAGCCTCGCTCAATTCCAAGCTCGCGGAGATCGGCACATTGATCGCTGAAAGCCAGCTGTTTCCGCAAGGCTATGGCGCGCTGTTCGCGCGGCGCAACCGCTTCGGAGCCGCGCGAACGGTGTTGGGCGGCGATACGGCGCCGTCGGCCAAGGCGGCGCGCGTGTCCGCCCTGCTCGGCGGTACGATGCTCGATACGCAGCTGCTGCGGCTGACGTTGAGCTTCGGAGCCATCGGCCGTGTTGCCGCGCTGGCCTGGGTGACCCTGCGGACGCGGCCGATGTCGCTCACGCGCCTGCTCGCCCAGACTGCAGCGCGACGTTCGATCATCTCGGCGACGCCGGGCTATCGCGCACGATGACGGCTCGTTCGCCCATCGGCTCGCTTCGGCACCGCCTCGGCAAGCGGCAGGCGACCACGGCCTCGATCCGCGTCGTTCCAACGAGACAACCATCACCGCAGCCGCCGCGAAGCCGTTGGTCGCCGAAAACCTGGCTGACCACATCGGCATTTCGCCTCTACGCGTTCCTCAGCGCGAGGCGCCGGCAATTGCTGCCGCTGACCACCCGCGCCGCAAACATCGTCGACAGCAGGCTCATCGTTGCCCCGTCCGGCGCCAGGTTGCTGCGACTGATGGATCGGCAGCTGGCAAAAGGCTCGCCGGTCGGCGGGCTGCTGGCCCGCTTGATCTCGACGTCGCTGGCGGCGGCCGCTCAGGTCCATCTGGCTGCGAGCCGCAAGCCGAGCGCGATGCGTGCGGTGCGCGTGCTGAACCTGATCTTCCGCGGTCAGGTTCGATCCCGCGCCGGAATCGGCGCCCAGGCCTATTTCACCACGCTGGCGCTGTGCAGTGCCTACGACCGGATCGTGCGCGAGGTGCCGCAGCCGGAGACGATCGACAGCTTCGCGATCAATTTCGCGGTCGGCGTTGCCCACATGTATCGCGGCAATCTGCCGGTGGCGGCCCATTTCCTCGCAGCCGCCGCAGCCTCGGACGACGGCAACGCGTTGCGCAAGCTCGGCTCTGTCCATGCCTTGGCCGGCGACCACGCCCAGGCCGCCGCTTGCTTCGAGGCATCGGTCGCGCGCGATCCCCGCTCCGTGATGGCGCATCAGAACTATGCGGGCGGCTACGATCCGTCGACCTACACGCCAAGCGCCTGGGAGCTGGAAAATGCCGGCGAGCTGCTGATCTACGACAATCTGATCCAGCTCGGCGAGAACTTCTATCACCAGGGCCGCTACGACGACACGTTCCGCAGCTACCAGGCGGCGCTCGATCACCAGGATGCGCTGGCGCGCAAATGGTCGATCCCCAAGGCGCTGGTGCAGCGCATCGCCGCCTCCAGCAGCATCTTCGATCCGACGCTCCCGGTGCGGCTGCTCGGCTACGAATGGGTGACGCTGATCGGCCATGTCGGCTTCATCGATTGCCATTTGCGCATGGCGGCGCTGGGCATGCTGCCGCGCGCCAACTACGTGCTGCTCGCCCCGCCTGGCAAGGTGGTCAACCAGCCGTTTCTCAGGCTGTTCGCGCCGCATGTCACGATCATCGAGGAGCCCACGCTCGTCGACGATCTGCTTCCCTATCAACGGCTGGTCGGCGACCAGTTCATCGCCGTGCGCGGCGAGAATGGCGTGGCCGAGCCGTGGGCCCACGCGGCCTCGCGCGCGCAGGTCGCCTGGGCTGCGCAGCAGCGCGGCCCGATCGTGAAGGTCCCGCCGGAACTGATGAATGCAGGCACGGCCCGACTGCGCGCGGCGGGCGTCACGGCGAGCTGGTTCGTCGCGATGCACATCCGCGAAGGCGGCTATCACGGTGACGGACCGGGCACCACGCGGCAGCATCGCTCCGCCAATGTCGGCGACTACCTCGCCGCCATCGCTCACATCGCCGCACGCGGCGGCGTGGTCGTGCGCCTCGGTGACCGCAGCATGACCCCGCTCAGCGACGTGCCCGGCGTGTTCGACTATGCGCATAGCGACATCAAGTCGGCGGAGATGGACCTCTATCTCTGCGCGGCCGCGCGCCTGTTCGTCGGGACGACGTCGGGGCTGACCACGGCTGTGCAGGCGCTGGGAACGCCGATGCTGCTCGTCAACTGCATCTCCAACGACTGTCAGTTCTGGCACGAGCGCACCGACTTCACCGTGCGTCCGGTCTACGACCGGCGCAACAGGCGCTATCTGTCGCTGAAGGAAACCTATCGCCAGCCGCTGCAGGCGCTGCTGATCGACACCGCCGTGCTGTCGCGCCATGGGCTCGAGATCCACCCGAACAGCGCGCAGGACATCACCGAGGCCGTTCGCTACAAGCTCGACTGCCTGGACGATGCCGGCAGGTCGCTGCGCGCGGGCGGGCCCCTGCTCGATCGCTATCACGCAGCTCTCGCTGGCAACCCCTATAATTTTGGTGCTGCCTTACCAGTGCCGGCATTTCTCGACCGGCTGCCGGAACTGCTCGGTTGAGCCTGCGAGCGAGCCTTCGTTCGATGGACGCCCGCAGCAGCCATCGCCAGTAGTTTTCCTGTCCCTCGGTAGAGCCATTAACCTTCGGGCAAGACGATCGGCCTGATAGGTAGGTTTCGCACGGTCGCGAATCGCACGCAGCGCGATTCGGAATCGGCGATCCATGCTCCGCTCGATGCGAATGGCAGGAACCGACGCAATGCCAGGGCAGTTACAGGGCTCCCCGATCACAGACCCCTACGACGCAGGGGTCGGCCCACCTCCGTCCAATCCCGTCGAGCTTCCGGAAGAGGCCGTCGAATCGCTGCTCGCGCAGGGCGATTTCGCCGGCGTCGGCGCCGTTACGGCGGTGAGCGCTGGCGGATTGACGATCAACCTGTTGTTCGACACCGCCGCCATGAACGCGCCCGCGAGCTTCCGGGCCGGCATTCAGCAGGCGGCGGCGATCCTCACGTCGGTGATCTCGGATCGGATCACGGTCAACATCAAGATCGACTATAGCGGCGTCGGTGGCGGCGCAGCAGCGGGCCCTGACGGCGGTCAGTGGATGACCTATTCCAGCGTCAGGTCCAACCTGATCAACTATGCCAGCCCCGGCGATACCACCTTCAACGCCTTGCCGGCCGGTTCCAGCATCCAGGGGCAGTCCTATGTTGCGGTCTGGAACACCCAGCTGAAGCTGTGGGGCGGGCTCGGCGCCAACGACGCGACCACCGACGATGGCAGCGCGACGTTCGCGACCGATATCAATCCGAACCTCCTGGTCGGCGTGGCGCTGCACGAGCTGACGCACGCCTTCGGCCGCGTGCCCTACGGGCCGCAGCCCGACATTTTCGACCTGTTCCGTTTCTCCAGTCCGGGCGTCCGGCTGATGACCGGCGGCGCAACGGCGGGGACGGCCTATTTCTCGCTCGATGGCGGCACGACGAAGCTGGCGGATTACGGTCAGTCCTCGGACCCCAGCGACTTCCTGAACGGCGGTGTGCAGGGAGCGAATGATCCCTTCAACGAGTTCTACACCTACAACACGCTGCAGACGCTGACGGCGGTGGATCTCAAGCAGATGGATGCGCTCGGCTTCCATCTCGTCTCCGCCACGCCGGTCACGATCGAGGCTGTGGGATCGATCAGCCTGGTTCAGCTGGGCATGAGCTACTTCCTCAATCCCGTCGGCGGCGGCACCGGCCCGCAGATCAAGTTCGGCGGCAGCACCGTCCAGCCCGGACAGTTGGGCGGCTGGGCCCCGATCGCGGCCGAGACCAGCGGCAGCGGCTACCAGGTTGCCTGGAAGATGTCCGGTGCCGACCTCTATACGGTCTGGAATCTCGACAGCAGCGGCAACTACACGGGGAACCCGATCGCCGGCGTTTCGGGAGGCTCGGCTGCGTTCGAGGCGTTCGAGCCGTTCTTTCATGAGGACTTGAACGGCGACGGCACGATCGGTGTACCGACCACGGTCATCGAGGCGATTGGTTCGACCAGTCTGGTCCAGTCCGGCAATGGCTATTTCCTCAATCCGGTTGGCGGCGGCACCGGTCCCCAGATCAAGTTTGGCGGCGCCAATCTCGTGGTCGGTCAACTCGGCGGCTGGGCGCCGATCGCTGCCGACGTCGTCGGCAGCGGCTATCAGATCGCCTGGAAGATGGCAGGGGCCGACCTCTACACGGTCTGGAATGCCGATAGCACCGGCGCCTACATCGGCAATCCGATCGGGGCCCTCAGCGGCACCAACAGCGCGCTGGAAGCGCTCGAACCCAACCTCCACCAGGATCTCAACGGCGATGGCACGATCGGAATTCCAACCGTCGTGATCGAAGCGGTGGGATCGACCAAGCTCGTCCAGTCCGGATCGACATACTATCTGAATCCCGTGGCCGGCGGCACCGGACCACAGATCATGTTCGGCGGCAGCGTCGTTACCGTCGGTCAGCTCGGCGGCTGGGCCCCCATTGCCGCCGACGTCGTCGGTAGCGGCTATCAGATCGCCTGGAAGATGGCCGGGGCCGATCTCTATACGGTCTGGAATGCCGACAGCAGTGGCAGCTACACCAGCAATCCGATCGGGGCCCTGAGCGGCACCAATAGCGGCCTGGAAGCGCTGGAGACCAACCTCCACCAGGATTTGAACGGCGACGGCACGATCGGCATTCCGTCAGCCGTGATCGAGGCGCTGGGATCGACGAGCCTGGTGCAGTCCGGCTCGACCTACTTTCTCAATCCGGTCGGCGGCGGCACCGGGCCGCAGATCATGTTCGGCGGCAACGTCGTCACCGTCGGTCAGCTCGGCGGCTGGAATCCGATCGGCGCAGAGGTCTCAGGCAGCGGCTACCTGGTCGCCTGGAAGATGGCAGGCGCTGATCTCTACACGGTCTGGAACACCAACAGCAGCGGCGCCTATGTCAGCAACGCGACCGGCGCCGTTCCCGGCGGCTCGGCAGCCCTCGAGACGCTAGAGACCAGCTTGCACCAGGATCTGAACGGCGACGGTACGATCGGCGTGCCGTCTCACGTCGCGGCGAGCACGCAATCCCTGACGTCCGCGAGCAGCCCCGACGTGATGCTGACGCTGTCCGGCAGCTTCAGCGGCTATCTGGTCGGCTTCGGCGGCACCGGCGACCAGATCGACCTGAGCGGCATGGCCTATGCGTCGCTGCAGACGCATTTCGACGCCGGAAGCGGGCTGCTGTCGCTTCGCGACGCCACAAGCAGCACAGCGCTGCACTTCCTCGGTCCGCTGTCGGAGGACAGCTTCCACTTCAGCGATGACGGCCACGGCGGAACGATGATCTCAGGCGCCACGGGTCCCGCAAGCGGCACTGCGCCGCAATCCGTCTCTTTGGCCGGACACGACACCTTCGTCTTCGCCGAGCATTTCGGACAGGTCAGCATCGCCGATTTCACCCTGGGCAGCGACACGATCGTCGTCAGCCACAACGTGTTCGCGAGCCAGTCGGCACTGTTGGCGTCGATCCATGACGATGCGGCCGGCAACGCGGTCATCACCGATGCGGCGCAGGACAGTATTACGATCCAGCATGTCACGACCGCGGACCTGTTGGCCCATCTGTCCAGCTTCCATCTCGTCTGATCGGACCGCACCGCTCATCTGCGCCTGCCAAAGCCGCCTGATTGCGCGACCTTCGCCGACGACGATGCGGCCTGGGGCAAAGCCCGGTCAGCCGACGCCGACAACCGCTGCCATGAACGCCACCGGCGGTTGAATTCAATCACACAAATCGAACCGCGACATATGGCCGGCGGCGCCATTCTTCAGTAACATTTTACACAAATTCGCAGGGCATCACTGCGCGATGCTCAACTTTCATCTCTCCTGTCGGACTCCGGGGCGGGATCAACAATAATTTCAAGCATGCTGTACGAATCTGATCGCGCCGAAGAACCGTCCCACCGCTGGCGAGAGGCCGCTCAGTCCCTGATTTTCGATCCCGTTGCCGGCGGGCATCACACCCCTCTCGAGCCTGCAGCAGATGCATCCGGCGCCGGCGATGTCTCCGCGCCGGTCGTCAGGCCGATGCAGCATCGACCAGCCGATTCGGCGCCCGCGCAATCGACCACGGACTCTCCGGCTGAAACGACGAACCAGGCCGGCGGCATCACCTCCGATGCCCACACCTCCCATGCCCATGAGACGATGGTGTCGATCGGGCAGCTGTCGGAAGTGACGGTGCAGGCCCAAACGTCGGGTTACGATGCGGCCGGGCAGACCGTCTGGACGGCGGTTGTCACCAGCTCCTCCTGGCAGATCAGCCAGGAAACGTCGTTCAATCCGCCCGCACTGGCTGCGGACGCCGCCGCCGAGGCCGCGCATGCCGCCGCGCAGAGCTTCGGCTCAGGCGGATTGATCATCTCGACCGCCGCCCAGATGTGGTACGGCGCCAGCGCATCGCTGCAGGCAAGGTCGCTCGGCGGGTCCGAACAGGTCGCATCGGGCGAGACTGGACCGAGCGGCAGTGTCCATACGTCGATGCAGGACGCGGTGGCCGAAGCCATCACCTCGGCTGTCTCGGGACAGGCCGCAAACGGCGCACAGATCGTGCAGGCGCTCGGCGGAAACTCCACGGGCGTGACCGGCGCCGGCATCAAGATTGGCGTCCTCTCGAGCAGCTTCAACAATCTCGGCGGCGCCGCGGCGGACGAAGCCAGTGGCGAACTGCCATCCGCCTCCAAGATCCAGATCCTGAAGGACGCGCCGTCCGGCGGATCGGACGAAGGCCGTGCGATGATGCAGATCATCCACGACATCGCGCCCGACGCCAGCCTGGCCTTCTACACGGCGACGCAGAGCGAGCAGGACTTCGCCGCCGGCATCATCGCGCTGGCCAATGCCGGCTGCAAGGTCATCGTCGACGACGTCAGCTACACGGATGAGCCGTTCTTCCAGAACGGCATCGTCGCCCAGGCGATTCAGACCGTTCAGGCCATGGGCGTGACCTATGTGACCTCGGCCGGCAACAACGGAAGCTCGGCCTATCAGACGTCCTGGACGTCGACCTCCGGCAGCATCGGCGGAAATTATTTCGCCGGCAATGCGCTGAGCTTCGGCGGCAATGTCGCGCAAACGATCACCGTGACCGCGGGCGCCCGCCTGCTCGTGCAATGGGACCAGCCCTGGGGTCAGGCCGCGTCGCACCTCGCAGTCAGCGTGTACAAGGACGGGCAGTACCTCGGATACGCTCCCAACTACAACCAGAATCCGTTCATCGGCTTGCAGTTCGGGGTCTCCGGCACGTACCAGATCGTGATTGCAGACGTGTCGGGTCCCACGCCGTCCACGATCAAGGAGATCCTGGCCGGCAATGGTCTCTCGGTCTCCATCAGCGGCGCCAATGCAGGCACGGTTTTCGGTCATGCGATGACGCCGGGAGTGATCACCGTCGGAGCCGTCAACAGCGCGTATACGCCCGCCTTCGGCTATACTCCGGTCCCGGAAAGCTTCTCGTCATCGGGAGCCGGGACGGAAATCCTGTTTGCCAATGACGGCACGCGCCTCACGACGCCGCTGCAGCTCAGCCCTGTGGTGGTCTCCGGCATCGACAACATCGCGACCACGGTCTCGGGCTTTAGCGCCTTTTACGGCACGTCTGCAGCCGCCCCCAGCGTTGCCGCGATCGCCGCCTTGATCCTGACGGCCAACGCAACGCTGAGCTACGCCGACGTCTCGGTGATCCTGCAGCAGACCGCCATCCCGATGAGCAACCAGGCGGTGGCCGGTGCGGGCCTGGCCCAGATCAATCCAGCCGTCAGCTCGGCTCCGTACTATGCCAATACCGTCATCGAGGCGCTCGGATCGATCAGCCTCGCGCAGGTCGGCGTCATCTACGATCTCAACACCGTCGGTGGCAGCACGACGGTGGCGTTGCGGTTCAACGGTGCCAACGTCGTCGTTCACCAGCTCAGCAACTGGATGCCGATCGGCGTCGAGTCCAATGGCAGCGGCGGCTATCAGGTAGCGTGGAAATTCCAGGGCCAGGATCTCTACACCGTCTGGACCGTGGACGGCAGCGGCAACTACACCGGCAACGCGATCGGCGGCGTCTCCGGCGGATCGGCGGCGTTCGAAGCATTCGAGACGTCGTTCAATCAGGATCTCAACGGCGACGGCACGATCGGCCTTGCCAGCACCGTCATCGAGGCGGTGGGGACGACGAGCCTCGTTCAATCCGGCAACAGCTATTTCCTCAATCCCGCCGGTGGCGGCACCGGACCGCAGGTGAAGTTCGGCGGCTCCGCGGTCGCGCCGGGACAGTTGGGCGGCTGGATCCCGATCGCGGGCGAGGCCGTGGGCGGCGGCTATCAGATCGCCTGGAAGATGACGGGCGCCGACCTTTATACGGTCTGGAACGTCGACAGCAGCGGCAACTACACGGGCAATCCCATTTCCGCCGTCAGCGGCAGCAGCGCCGCGTTCGAGCTGCTGGAGACGAATTTCCAGCAGGATCTGAATGGCGACGGGACGATCGGCATTCCGAACACCGTCATCGAAGCGGCCGGATCCACTAGCCTGGTGCTGGCCGGATCGAGCTATTTCCTCAACCCCGTCGGCGGCGGCACCGGTCCTCAGGTCATGTTCGGCGGCAGTCTCGTCGTCGCCGGACAGCTCGGCGGCTGGCAGGCGATTGGCGCGGAGGCCACGGCGAGCGGTTACCAGATCGCCTGGAAGATGGCCGGCGCCGACCTCTACGTGGTCTGGAACACCGATAGCAGCGGCAACTATGTCGGCAACGCGACCGGCGCGGTTTCAGGCAGCGCCGCCTCGCTCGAAGCTCTGGAGGCCAGCTTCCACCAGGACCTCAATGGTGACGGCACGATCGGGGCCCCGAACGTGACGCCGAGCGTGACCGTCGTCGAAGCCTTGGGGTCGACGAGCCTGGTGCTGTCCGGCACGACCTACCTGATGAATCCGCTCTCCGGCGGCACCGGCCCGGAGGTCAAGTTCGGCGGCAGCGTCGTCGTCGCGGGCCAGCTCGGCGGCTGGGCGGCGATTGCAGCAGAAACGTCCGGCAGCGGCTACCAGGTGGCCTGGAAGATGGCGGGGGCCGATCTCTACACCGTCTGGAACACCGACAGCAGCGGCAACTATGTCGGCAACGCCATCGGCGCGACATCGGGCGGCTCCGCCGCGCTCGAGCAGCTCGAGACCGGTTTCCAGCAGGACCTGAACGGCGACGGCACGATCGGTATCCCGGCGTCCAGCAGCTCCGTGGCGGCAAGCGCGCAGGCCGTGACATCGAGCGCGGCCGACGTGGTCCTAGCCTCGCCGTCCTTCAGCGGCGAGCTCGTCGGATTCGGCAGCACCGGCGATCAGATCGACCTCACGAGCATCGCCTTCACGTCGCTACAGGCCCACTTCGATGAAACCAGGGGGGTGCTGTCGTTGAGCGACGGAACGAACAGCGCATCGCTGCACTTTATCGGCTCCCTGTCACAGGACAGCTTCCACTTCGCGTCCGACGGCCAAGGGGGCACGTTGATCTCCGGCACGCGAACCGCCGCGGCAGCTACAGGCGGCACGGCATCCCCTTCGGTGTCACTGGAGGGGCACGACACCTTCGTCTTCGCCCCGCATTTCGGGCAGGTCACGGTCTCGGACTTCAACGTCGGCACCGACAAGATCGTGTTCAGCCAGAGCATCTTCGCCGACGCCTCCGCCCTGCAGTCGGCGATCCATGAGGATGCTGCGGGCAATGCCGTGATCACCGATGCGGCGCTGGATACGATCACGATCCAGCACGTGTCGGCGGCCGATCTGTTGGCCCATTTGTCGAGCTTCCATCTGGTCTGAGACCGGAGTTCCGAACCGCTGGCGGCGGGCGGTATTCAAGCCATGGCAAAGCAGATCACGGCCAGGCAGATAACGGCTCGCGCAAGGCCCGCTCTTGGCCTATACGGCGCTTCGACCGCCTGAGACCGTGAGTTTGATGCCCCCGCCCCGCTCCCCCCAGCCGCGCCGCCTGCTCTACGTGGCCAACGAGGATTTCGCCTTTCTCATGCATCGCCTGCCGATGGCGCGTGCTGCGCGCGACGCCGGCTACGAGGTGCATGTGGCGACCAACGTCAATGCAGGCGCGGCCGCAATCGCGGCCGAGCGCTTCGTCCTGCACCCGATCCCGTTCCGGCGCGGCGGCCTGTCGCCGGCTTCGGCCCTGCCCACGGTCCGCGCCATCCGGGCCGTCGAGGCCGCGATCAGGCCCGACGTGATCCACCATTCCGGGCTGCAATCGAGCGTGCTCGGCTCGCTGGCCGCGCTCGGCCAGGCCACGCCGGTCGTCAACGCCATGACCGGGCTTGGCTACATCTTCACCTCGTCGAGCTGGCGCTCGCGCCTGCTCAAGCAGGGCCTGCTGTGGCTGCTGCCGCGGCTGATGAACCGGGCACCGAGCTGCGTGCTGGTGCAGAATCCGGACGATCGCGACGCCTTGCAGACCATGGGCGTCCGGGCCGACAAGATCACGCTGATCCCGGGCTCAGGCGTCGACACCGAGCGCTTCCAGCCGCTGCCCGAGCCGGCCGGACCGATCACGTTCGGCTTCGCCGGACGTCTGCTGACCGACAAGGGTGTCCGCGCCCTGGTCGCCGCGCACCGCCTGTTGCGCCAGCAGGGACACGACCATCAGTTGCTGATCGCCGGCTCGCCTGATCCGGCCAACCCGGCCTCGGTCTCGGCCGAGGAGGTCGAAGCATGGCGCAGCGAGCCCGGCCTCACCCTGCTCGGCCAGATCAAGGACATCACCGAGCTCTGGCGGCGCTGCCACATCGCCGTGCTGCCGTCCCATCGCGAAGGGCTCCCGGTGAGCCTGCTGGAGGCCGCCGCCTGCGGCCGGCCGCTGGTCTCGACCGATGCGCCCGGCTGCCGCGAGATCGCTATCGCGGACCAGACCGGGTTGACCGTACCGGTCGAAGATTCCGCCGCGCTGGCGCAGGCGATGGCGCAGCTTGCCGCCTCGCCCGAGCTGCGCGCGCGTTACGGACGCGCCGCACGACAGCTCGTGGAGGACAAGCTCTCGGCCAGGATCATCGGGCGCTCGGTGGTGGCGCTCTATGATCGTCTCGCCTCGGCGTCGGGCGCGCCGAGATGATCGCCGATCCCGCCGCCATTCTCGTGGGCATCGCCCTGCTCTCGGCCGCGATGTGCGCCGTGCTGATCGTGCTGCTGCGCCCGCTGTTGCAGCGCTACGCGCTGGCGCGGCCGAATGCGCGCTCCTCGCACAAGATTCCGACGCCGCAAGGCGCCGGCATTGCGGTGGTCGGCGCGACGCTCGTGGTCGGCGGTGCGTTTGCCTCTGTGATGGGCTTTGCACCGCTGCTCATGCTGTTCATCGCGGTGCCGTTGCTGGCGCTGATTGGCCTGGTCGACGACATCAGGCCGATCCCAGTGCTGCCGCGATTCGTCCTACAGGGGTTCGCCGTCGCCCTGGTCGTCTTCACCGCACCGGACGATCTCAGGCTGTTTCCAATTCCGCTCGCGCTCGAACGCAGCTTGCTGCTGATTGCCGGCCTCTGGTTCGTCAACCTCGTCAACTTCATGGACGGGCTCGACCTGATGACGGTGGCGGAAGCGGTGCCGATCACGGTGACGCTCGTCCTGTTCGGCTTGTCCGCATGGCTGCCGTGGCCGGCGACCGCAATCGCCGCGGCGCTGGGCGGCGCGATGCTCGGCTTCGCGCCCTTCAACCGTCCAGTGGCGAGAGTCTTTCTCGGCGATGTCGGAAGCCTGCCGATCGGGCTGCTGCTGGGCTGGTGCCTGCTGCATCTGGCCTGGCAGGGATACGTCGCCGCCGCGCTGCTGTTGCCGCTGTATTATCTCGTCGATGCCACCCTAACCCTGCTGCGGCGCATCGCACGGCGCGAGCCGTTCTGGGCTGCACACCGCACGCATTTCTACCAGCGCGCCACCGACAACGGCTTCACCGTCGCCGGCGTGGTCGGCGAGGTGTTCGTCCTCAACATCGTCCTCGCAGCCCTCGCCGGCGTCTCGATCGCGTCGGGCTCCATGACGATCGATGCCATTCTGATCGTCACCGGCCTCGCGGCGGTTGCTGTCATGCTCCGCCGTTTTTCGCGTCCACGGTCAGGCGGCGCTTGAGCCGAACTCCGGGACGGCATCCTTCAGCACCGACTTGATCGTCACCGGATCGTTGCGCGTGATCGCCTGATCGAGCGCCGCGATCCACGCCTTCAGCGTCGGCATCGGCGGCTCGTTCGGCGTCGCCGCCATGACGCCGGCCACGCCGATCTCGACCGGCGGCTCCTCGCTGGCAAACAGGATCTCGTTGAGGCGCTCGCCCGGACGGATGCCGGTGAACTTGATCTCGACGTCGTAACCCGGCTGCAGGCCCGACAGGCGGATCATGCGCTCGGCGAGCTCGACGATGCGAACCGGCTGGCCCATGTTCAGCACATAGACCGAGACGTCCGGCCGCTGCGGCGCCAGCGCATGCGACGCCGCGGTGATGACGAGGTCGCAAGCCTCGCGGATGGTCATGAAGTAGCGCACCATGTCCGGGTGGGTGACGGTCACCGGACCTCCGGCCTCGATCTGGGCCTTGAACTTCGGCACCACCGAGCCGTTCGACGCCAGCACGTTGCCGAACCGCACCGAGATCAGCCGCATCGGCGGCCGGCCCGCCGGCCGCTCGGCGAGCTGCCGATCGAGCGCCTGGCAATACATCTCGGCGAAGCGCTTGGTGAGACCGAGCATCGAGACCGGCTCGATCGCCTTGTCGGTCGAGATCATCACCATCGCCTCGGCGCCTGCGGCCACCGCGGCGTCGGCCACGTTGATCGAGCCGAAGATGTTGGTCTTGACGCCCTCGCTCCAGTCACGCTCGAGGATCGGCACGTGCTTCAGCGCGGCGGCGTGAAACACCAGATCAGGCTTGAACTCGCCGACCAGCGCGAACACCCGGTCGCGATCGCGGATGTCGGCGATGCGGCCCTCGACGGCGACATTCGCCTCGCTGTCCGCCGCGAGCACCTCGGTGATCGCGTAGAGTGCCGGCTCGGAGTTCTCGAGAATGAGCAGCCGCGCCGCACCGAACGCCACGACGCGCTGGCAGATCTCGGCTCCGATCGAGCCGCCACCGCCGGTCACGACGACCGCTTTGCCCCGCACCAGCGCCTCCAGCCGGCCGTAGTCGATCTTCTCGCTCGGCCGCAGCAGGAGATCCTCGACGGCAACGGGGGCCAGCCGCGGCGCATCGCCGCTCTCCAGCGACGGCAGGCGGCTGACGATCAGGCGCAGCCGTCGCGCCCGCATCAGAAAGGTCTCCGGATGGCAGTCTGGCTCGAATGCCGTCGGCATCATCAGCGCGCGCGCGATCGGCCGCTCGCGCCGGGCGAAATCAGCCGCAACGTCCTCCACGTCATCGATGCCGCCGAGCACGGGAACGCCGCGGATCAGCTGTCCACGATCGGCCATCGACGGCGACAGGATCCCGATCGGCCAGATCCGCTTGACCGCGCCGCTCTCGATGCCCCGCAGCACGACCTCGGCATCGGCGGCACGCCCGATCAAGAGCGCCGGTGCAGCGTCCTCGGACCTCGCATGCCTCCGCACCCGCGTGTAGCGGAAATAGCGATAGGCAAAGCGCAGTGCGCTCAGACCGAAGATCTCCAGGAACCAATAGAGGATGATCGTCAGCTTGCCGAAGAAGAAGCTGCCGCGGACATTCGGCGCGACGATGATGTAGTCGAGCACCAGCAGCGCCAGCGTCAGCACGGTGGCGACGCGAACGATGTTGAGGGCATCGGGCAGCGAGATGAAGCGCCACTTCGTCGTCAGCAGATTGGAGAAATAGAAGACCACGAAGCTGAAGGCGATGAAGTAAGGCAGCAGCTGCAGCAGCAGCGGCACCCGCTCCCAGAACGTGCTGGCGCCTTCGAAGCGGATGTAGAACGCCGCGAACAGCGCGACGACGCTGACCACAAGGTCATGCGCGGCGATCAGCAGGTTGCGGGAGGTCAGCTGGGACAGACGTGTCATGGCGCGAGCGGCCCCTGCGCCACGTCCGGCTTCGTCCGTGATCGCAGCACCATGCCGCCGGCCACGCCGACGCCGATCACGTACATCCATCCCTCGTGAAAATCGAAGATGTGGGAGTTGAACAGCGAAGTGAAGATGTTCTGCACGACCACGAGAAGCCCGATCCACGGCACGAGACCATCGCCGCGGAACAGCAGCAGATGAGCAGCCCACATCGCATAGAGAATGACGACCCCGAGCGTCCCCCATTGGACGGCGACGTTGAGCGTCTGGTTGTGCGGATTGCCGACCACGGTGCTGCCGGCGAGATCCGTGCGGCCGCTCGCGGCCAGCTCGAACAGATGCCGCGTGGAGCCCGAGCCGTGCCCGATCAGCGGGGCATCGGCGAAGAAGCGCAGGGACTTGCGCCAGAACTCCAGCCGCTCGCCGATCGACGTGACCCCGCGATCGTTCCGGTAGTCCTGATACTGCGTCGTGAAGGTCGCGACCTTGCTCTGCAATTGCGGCGAGACGAACCAGGCGGCCAGAGCAAGCACGAGCGCGCTGACGGCGATCATGAGGTTGGCGCGCCATTTCAGGTGGATCAACCCGAACACGGCGAGCAGAATCGGAATCGTTACCAGCGCGGTGCGCGAGACGACGATGAAGATCATGTTGGCCAGGAAGGCGAACATGATCGCGGTGAGAACGCTGGCCGGCACGAAGCGGCGGGCGCGCAGCAGCTGCGCGATGGGATAGGCCAGCGCGACGGCGCAGAGCGAGAATTCCTGGCCCTGGTCGATGTAGTTCTTCACGAAGATGCCGCGATCGGCATTGGCCTTGAGCGCCAGCGCCGGATTGAACGCGACCGCGGTCGACATCACGACCATCAGCACGCAGGAGGCGAGAAAGGCGGAGAACACCCACAGGCCACGCTCGGAGCGCTGGAAGTGATAGAGCAGTGCCGGCAGCACCAGGAGCTTGGCTGCCGGCCCGACCGCGTAGAGCCGCGTGCCCCAGGCTGCGTCAGACCACAAGGTCCCGACCAAGGCCAGCACGAACAGCGCGATCGGCGCCAGCGAGATCGGCTGCTTCAGAATCTTCAGCAGGCGCTCGAAATCGAGATACGGCACCATCGTGATCAGCATGACGACGCCGAGGATCGACACCAGCGATGTCGACCATGGCAGCGACGCCGCCAGCAGTATCGCCACGACGTCGACGGTGGTGCGCCACGCCGCGGGATCGCGCCACCGGCGCGCCAGCAGCGCCGGGCCGGGATGACCTGCGAGCGCGCTCATCGCACCTCGCTCCGGGCGCGGTCCACCAGCGCAGTCGTGCTGTGTCCCCTGAGGATGTCGATCAGGATCACCTCGCCGCCCGCCGCTTCGACGACCTCGTGTCCGACGACCTGCTCGCGCGTGTAGTCGCCGCCCTTGACCAGCACGCTCGGCCGCACCAGCTCGATCAGGCGCAGCGGCGTATCCTCGGCGAAGATGGCGACCAGATCCACGGCCTCCAGCGCAGCCAGCACCTCGGCGCGGGCCCGCTCATCCTGCACGGGCCGGCTCTCGCCCTTCAGCCGCTTGACCGAGGCATCGCTGTTCAGTCCGACCACCAGGCGGTCGCAGGCGGCCCGCGCCGCCGTCAGCACCTTCACATGGCCCGGATGCAGAATATCGAAACAGCCATTGGTGAAGCCGACGCGCAGGCCCTCGCCTCGCCAGGCCGCGACGCGAGCCGCGAGCTCGCTATCGCTCTCGATGATTTTCTCCTCGGCCGCACGATAGGCATGCGGCAGAATCTTCCGGCGGAGCTCAGCCGAGGTCACGCTGGCTGTGCCCTGCTTGCTGACGGCCACCGCCGCTGCCGCACTCGCCATCCGCAAAGCGTCCTCCCAGCCGGCTCCGGCCGCCAGCGTCGCGGCGAGAACGGCCACCACGGTGTCGCCGGCGCCGGAGACGTCGCGCACCTTGACCGGGTAGGCCGGCACGTGAATCGGGTTGGCCTGCCGAGGCACCAGCGTCATGCCGCGCTCGCTCTGGGTGACCAGGATCGCCTCGCAGTCCGCGAGATAGATCGCATCCTGCGCCGCGACCGCAATCTCCTGCTCCGTTTCGGCGCGGCTTCGGGTCGCTTCGGAAAACTCCTTGCGGTTCGGCGTCAGCACGCTGGCGCCGCGGTAGATCGCGAGATTGGCGCTCTTGGGATCGACGATCACGCGCTTGCCGGCCTTGCGCGCCGCGTCGATCACGTTGCGCAAGACGCGCGCCGTCAACACGCCCTTGGCGTAGTCCGACAGCAGCACGATGTCGGCACGCGCAAGCAATGGCAGGATGGCCGCAATCAGCTTCTGTTCGATCTCACCCGATGCCGGGGCGGCGCGCTCCCAGTCCGCGCGCAGCATGTGCGTGGAGAAATGCTCGGACACGAAGCGCACCTTGCGGGTGGTCGGCCGCGACGGATCGCGCACCAGCACGCTTTCGATACCCGCCTCCTTGGCGAGCTCGGCCCCGAGCTGGTCGCCGGCCGAGTCCTGGCCGATCAGGCCGACGAAGATGCAGCGGGCGCCGAGCGCGGCAATGTTGCGCGCGACATTGCCGGCGCCGCCGATATTGATCTCGCTGCGCCGGACCGCGATCACAGGCGCAGGCGCCTCGGGTGAAATCCGCGAGACCTCGCCGTAGACGAACTCGTCCAGCATCAGGTCACCGACGCATAGCACCGTCTGGCGGGCGATCGCTTGCGAGAGATCGTCGAAGTCGAACATCAGCGGCAGTCTCGGTGCAGGTGGTTCAATGTGGGCGTCTAGCGGAAGCGGTCGGCGGAATCGAGGTAGTCCCGGACATAGCCGGCGACCGCATCCTCGAGCGGCGTGAAGCCGCCGTTGTAGCCGGCCGCCACGAGGCGGTCGACCTTGCTCTGGGTGAAATACTGGTAGCTGCCGCGAATCGCCTCGGGCATGTCTACGTACTCGATCCGGGGCGTCGTTCCGATCGTCGCATAGGCCGCCAGCATCATGTCCTTGAAGCTGCGCGCCTGGCCGGTGCCGACGTTGAACAGGCCGGAGACCGATGGCGAGGCGAGGAGCCACAGCATCACACGCACGACGTCGTCGACATGGATGAAATCGCGGCGCTGGTCGCCGTCGGCGATCCCCTCTCGATGCGACTTGAACAGCTGCAGGGTGTGCCCGGCCTTGATGTCGTCGAAGCGGCGCGTCAGCACGCTCATCATCGACCCCTTGTGGTACTCGTTGGGACCGAACACGTTGAAGAACTTCAGACCGGCATATTGCGGCGGCAGCCGCTCGCCGCGCGCGGCGCGCGCTGCGACCGCCATGTCGAACAGATGCTTGCTCCAGCCATAGAGGTTCATCGGCCGCAGGGTCTTGAGCGCCGCGAGCGAGGGATCATCGTCGAATCCCTGCGCGCCATCGCCATAGGTGGCCGCCGAGGACGCGTAGATGAACGGCGTCAGGTTGGCCGTGCACCAGTCGAGCAGCTGCAGCGAGCTGCGAAAATTGCGTTCCATCACGAGATCGCCGTCGGTGACCGTGGTGGCGGAGATGGCGCCCATGTGCAGGACGGCGTCGAGCCGGCGGCCTCTGAGCCATTCGGCAAGCTCGGATGGCGGCACGACATCCGCCAGCTGCCGCTTGGCCAGATTGCGCCACTTGCCCTCGCTGCCGAGCGTGTCGCAGACGACGACGTCGGTTTGGCCGGCGTCGTTCAGCGCCGCGACCAGATTCGATCCGATAAAGCCGGCGCCGCCGGTCACCAGCAACATTGCGCAACCCGTCCTGATCCCGAAAAACCCGGCCCTCGCGTAGCGCATGCGGGGGGAAAGTGTAAGCGCTTTGGTGACGGCCGGATCCGGCCCACTTTACCTGCGGCGGCCGAGCGGCTACCAGCGCCGCGGAGCCAGGCAGTCAAAGAATGAACTTGAATTCGTCCAAGATCGAGGTCGACACGGCGGACACCAGCCCGATCCTGATCATTCCCTATATGTGGATCGGCGACTTCGTCCGCGGCCACACCGTGGTGCGGGTGCTCAAGGAGCGCTGGCCGAATCGCCCGGTGGACCTGCTGGTCACCTCGTTGTGCGCGCCATTGGTCGATTACATGCCCGGGGTCCGCGCCGGCATCGTCTGGGACCTGCCGCGCAGCCGGCTGGCGCTCGGCCGGCAGTGGCAGCTCGCCAGCCTGTTGCGCGAGCGCCACTACCGGACCGTGCTGGTGATGCCGCGAACCTGGAAATCGGCGCTGGCGCCCGCCCTTGCCGGCGTCCCCGAACGCGTCGGCTTCGTCGGCGAGATCAGGTTCGGGTTGTTGAATTGTTGGCGCTGGGGCGAGAAGGCGCTGCCCCGCTTCATCGACAAGAACGCCGCCCTCGCCTTGCCCGACGGCGCGCCGCTGCCGCCGGAATGGCCGGTGCCGCAACTGCGGGTGCCGCCGGGGGACGTCGCGCGCTGGCGCGAGGCCAATGGCCTGGGGAACCGGCCGGCCGTCGCCCTGGCGCCGGGGTCTGTCGGCGCCGCCAAGCGCTGGCCGTTCTACGGCGAGGCCGCCCGGTTGCTGCTCGAAGCCGGTCTCGACGTCTGGGTGGTCGGCGGCCCCGGCGAGAAAGGACTTGCCGCCGAGATCGTCGCCGCCGGCGGCCCTGGAGTCCGTGACCTGACCGGAACCGATCTGCGCAACGGCATCCTGGCCATGGCCGCCGCCGGTGTCGCCATCTCCAATGATTCGGGGCTGATGCACATCGCCGCGGCATTGGGCACGCCGACCATGGGCATCTTCGGCCCTACCAGCCCGTACCACTGGGCGCCGCTGAACGGCCTGGCCGCGACCGTGCAGACCAAGACCCAGGTGCCCTGCCAGCCCTGCCACCGCCCGGTCTGCCGGATGAACGACCATCGCTGCATGCGCGACATCCCGGCCACCGATGTCGCCGCCATCGCCCAGCGCGTGCTGGCTGACGCGGCGATCCCGGTCGCGCCCTAGCTTGCGCTGGGGCATCGCGCCCCATACACCAGCCCCATCGCCGCCCCGAGCCATCATCGTGACCCACGCACCGGACAGCCTGATCGCGACCCACCTCGCCCGCTCCCGCGCGGCGATGGAGCGCGCGGCTGGTGACGCTGCAATGCTGGCCAGCGCGGAGCGGATTGCTGCGACCATCATCGCGGCGCTACGCGGCGGCCACAAGCTCCTGATCGTCGGCAATGGCGGCAGCGCGGCGGACGCGCAGCACATCGCCGCCGAGATCGTCGGCCGCTACAAGCAGGAGCGGCCCGCTTATGCCGCGATCGCGCTGACCACCGACACCTCGGCGCTGACCGCGATCGGCAACGATTATGGCTTCGATCAGATCTTCGCCCGCCAGGTCGAGGGGCTCGGCGCACGGGACGACGTGCTGCTGGCGATCTCGACCTCCGGCCGCTCGCCGAGCATCCTCAATGCGCTGCGCAAGGCGCGCGAGCGCGGGCTGGTCACGATCGGCTTCACCGGCACCAAGGGCCTTTCGATGGGCGATCTCTGCGACGAGCTGCTGGTCGCGCCGAGCGACGATACGCCGCTGATCCAGCAGATCCACCTCGCCACCGCGCACGGCATCTGCGAGGCGATCGAGGCGGCGCTGATGCGGGACGAGACCTAGATGACCACCGCTCCCCTGAAGCCGGCGGCGTTTCTCGACCGCGACGGCGTCATCAATCATGACGACAACTACATCGGCTCGCCCGAGCGCATCCGCTGGATGCCGAACGTGGCGTCTGCGATCCGGCGGCTCAATGAGGCCGGTTATCACGTCTTCCTGTTCACCAACCAATCCGGCGTCGCGCGCGGGCTGTTCAGCGAGGACGACGTGCTCAGCCTGCACGAGTGGATGCAGGCCGAGCTTGCGGCGCAGGGCGCTAGGATCGACGACATCCGCTATTGCCCGTACCACACCGAGGGCTCCGTCGCGCAATATCTGCGCGAGCATCCCTGGCGCAAGCCGGCTCCGGGCATGATCCTCGACCTGATGCGGCACTGGCCGATCAGGCGCGAGGGCAGCTTCGTGATCGGCGACCGCGCCTCCGACATCGCGGCCGCGGAAGCCGCCGGCCTGCCCGGCTTCCTGTTCGCCGGCGGCGACCTCGATGCGTTCGTCGCTGAGGTCATCGCTCAGACCAGCCGGCGATAGACCGCGGCGATCTTCTCCGCCTCGGCCTCGAGGCTGAACTTTTCCACCACGCGCGTCCGCGCCCGCTCTCCCATCGCATGCGCCGCCGCCGGATCCTGCATCAGCGGCTCGAGCGCTGCGACCAGCGCGTCGACGTCGCCCGGCGGCACCAGCTTTCCGGTCACGCCCTCCTCCACCACGATCTCCGCAGCGCCTGCCCGCGCCGCGACCAGCGCGGCGCCGGCGGCCATCGCCTCGATCAAGGTCAGGCCAAAGCCTTCGTTGCGCGAGGTGAAGGCGTAGATCGTCAGCCGCTGATACCAGCGCTGGACCGCGGCGATGTCGAGCTCGCCGGTGATGACGATGCGCTGCTCGAGGCCGGCAGCCGCAATCTGCTTCTTCAGCTCGCTCGCGAACGGCATCTGCTCGGGCGTCACCGCGCCGACCAGCACGGCGGAAAAATCCGGATGGCGCGGCAGCAGCCGGCACATCGCGGCGACGAACACGTCGCTGCCCTTTTGCGCGCGCACGCGGCCGAAGCAGCCGATGGCGTATTTCCCCGGCAGCCCGCTCTCGGCAAACGCGGCGGCGCGATCGGCCGGCGGCGCGTAGACCGCGGTGTCGACGCCATGCGTGATGACGGTCGCCTCGCGCTTCAGATAGGACGCGGAGAAGTCGCTGGTCGCGATGATCGCGTCCATGCGGCGGATCAGCCAGCGCGTGATCCAGCTGTGATGGCGCTGCGCGGCCGAGGTGAACACCAGCTTGAACGGCCAGCCCAGCGCGCGCAGGAGCACGCCGATGATCATCTCGTCATTGCGGCGCGCGTGCCAGATCAGCGGCCGGCGCCGGCCCCACAGCTTGAGGAGGTCGCGCGCCGCCATCCGCGCAATTCCTTCCGGCGCGTAGGAGCCGAGCCACGCCGCACGTACGAGCTTCGCCAGCTTCGGCGCCACCATGCGGTTGGTCGCCGTCACGCCGGAATAGCGCCGGTGCAGGTTCGGCACGATCACGTCGAGAGCTCCAGCGGAAAAAGGCTCGGCTTGCACCATCAACTCCAATTCTAGCGGTTCCCTATACGCAACATTAAGCACGCCCGCCAGTTCGCCATTCCCGCAACAGGTCCTTCATTTCGGCGGCGTTAGTCTGCCGCAAAACAAACAGGGATCGCGTCAAACAATGACCGTGCTCGTGACCGGCGGCGCCGGCTATATCGGCAGCCACATGGTGCTGGCGCTGGCGGAAGCCGGCGAGAGCGTCGTGGTGATCGACAATCTCTCCACCGGCTTCTCCGGTTTCGTGCCCGACAGCGTGCCGCTGTTCATCGGCGATGCCGGCGACGAGAACCTCGTCGACGGCGTCATCAGCCAGCACGGCGTCGACAGCATCATCCATTTCGCGGGCTCGATCGTGGTGCCTGAATCGGTGCGCGATCCCCTGCTGTATTACCGCAACAACACCATGACCACGCGCAGTCTGTTGAATGCTGCGGTCAAGCGCGGCGTCAGCCGCTTCATCTTCTCCTCCACCGCCGCGGTCTACGGCAATCCGGAGCAGATCCCGGTGCCCGAGACCGCGCCGACGCGGCCGACCTCGCCCTATGGCAGCTCGAAGCTGATGACCGAGATCATGCTGCATGACGTCGCCGCGGCGCACGATCTCAATTACGCCGTGCTGCGCTATTTCAACGTCGCCGGCGCGGATCCGCATGGCCGCATCGGCCTCGCCTCGGTCGGCGCCACGCATCTGATGAAGATCGCGATGGAGGTCGCGACCGGCCAGCGCGCCAAGATCGACGTCTACGGCACCGATTATCCGACGCCGGACGGCACCTGCGTCCGCGATTTCATCCATGTCAGCGACCTCGCCCAGGTGCACCGCGCCGCGCTGGCCTATCTGCGCGGCGGCGGCAGCTCGGTCACGCTGAATTGTGGGTATGGCCGCGGCTATTCCGTGCTCGAGACCATCGAGGCCGTCCGCCGCGTGTCCGGCCGGGCCATTCCGGTGCAATACGGGCCGCGCCGGCCGGGCGACATGATGGCCATGGTCGCCGATACCTGCCGTCTCAGGGCGCTGCTCGACTGGACGCCGGCCTATGACGATCTGGAAACGATCGCCGCCCACGCGCTGGCCTGGGAGCAGAAACTGTTCCTGGAACGCCACAGCGACCAGGAGCAGCGGGCCTCGGCCTAGAATCAACGACTTAGCAGGGCGACGGGGGGCTTGAAAAAGCCGCCCCGAGCGGGCAAGCACACTTGGCCGCCCGGCGATTTGCCCGCGCGGCCAGGGACCAGAATGGCCGAATTTCCGAAGAAGATCACCGACGATCCCTATGGCGCCGCGATCCTGATCCGCCGCCTGGTCATGGAACAGGGCATCGTCTACTGGCGCCGCTATCTCACGGCCTTTGCGCTGATGGCGGTCTCGGCCGGCGCCAGTGCCGGTGCGGCCTACATCCTGGGACAGGTCATCAACAAGGCCTATGTCGACCGCAGCATCCCCGGCATCGCGGTGCTCTCCGGCGTCACCGTCATTCTGCTGTTCGTCAAGGGCGTCTCGACCTACGGCTACGCCGTGATCCTGTCGAAGATCTCGAACGCGATCCTCGCCAACAACCAGCGCGCGCTGTTCGCCAAGCTGATGAGCGAGAGCATCAGCTTCTTCTCCGAGCGCCACTCCTCGGAGTTCCTGGCGCGCCTCACCGCCGGCGCCAAGTCGATCACCGACGTCCTGACCATGCTGATCAACGCGATCGGCCGCGACCTCTTGCTGCTGATCAGCATGATCATCGTGATGATCTCGCAGGACCCCTGGATGTCGCTGCTCGGCCTCGTCGTGGTGCCGCCGGCGATGATCGTGCTGCGCAAGCTGGTCAAGCGCATCAAGGGCCTCGCGCACAGCCAGTTCACCGGCAATGCCGACATCCTGGAGACCATGCAGGAGTCGCTGCAGGGCATCCGCACCGTCAAGGCGTTCACGCTCGAGGACGCGATGCGCGCGCGGATCGACGAGAACATCGCGGTGGTCGAGCGCAACGCCAACAAGATGGCCCGCGTCTCCAACCGCTCCAACCCGCTGATGGAGATGCTCGGCGGCTTCGCGGTCGCCGGCTGCCTGATGTATGGCGGCTATGCGGTCATCGCGCTGAACGCCACGCCCGGCCAGTTCTTCTCCTTCATGACCGCCTTCCTGATGGCGACCGAGCCGGCGAAGCGGCTGGCGCGGCTCAACATCGACCTCAACAGCCAGCTCGTCGGCGCCCGCATGCTGCTCGAAGTGGTCGACAGCCCCGCCAGCGAGCAGCCCGACGACGACAAGCCCGCGCTGGAGCTGACCCAGGCTAGAATCGAGCTGCGCGACGTCTCCTTCGCCTATCGCAACAACGAGCCGGTGCTCAACCGCATGAGTTTTGTCGCCGAGCCCGGCAAGGTCACCGCTTTGGTCGGCCCGTCCGGCGGCGGCAAGTCGACCGTGCTGGCGCTGCTGCTGCGCTTCTACGAGGCGACCGAGGGCGACATCCTGATCGACGGCCAGTCGATCTCCACGGTGTCGCGCCGCTCCCTGCGCGAGCAGGCCGCCTATGTCGGCCAGGACGTCTATCTGTTCCGCGACTCGATCCGCGCCAACATCGCCTTCGGCAAGCCGGGCGCAACCGAGGCCGAGATCATCGAGGCGGCGAAGGCGGCCTGCGCGCATGACTTCATCATGAGCTTCCCGCTCGGCTACGACACGCCGGTCGGCGAGCACGGCACGCAACTGTCCGGCGGCCAGCGCCAGCGCATCGCGGTGGCGCGCGCGCTGATCCGCAACGCACCCGTTATCCTGCTCGACGAGGCCACCGCCGCGCTGGATTCCGAATCCGAGCGGCAGGTGCAGGAGGCGATCGAGCATCTCTGCCAGAACCGCACCACCATCGTCATCGCGCATCGCCTGCACACCATCATGAACGCCGACGCCATTCTGGTCGTCGAGGCCGGCGAAATCGTCGAGCGGGGCCGGCACGACGATCTGTTGCGCCGTGGCGGCCGCTATGCTTCGTTCTTCCGCCTGCAACAGCGCGACATGGGGCCGAACGTCATCCCCATGACCGCGACTTCGTGACCGCGACATCCTGAAAAGCCCATTTCACCGCATCGAGACCTTTCATGAGCTCCACCGTCATCCCGGCCTTCCCGCAGCCCTCTCTTCCCGTCGTCGGCGAAGCCGGTGTCTTCCCGGTCCGCCGCATCTGGTGCGTCGGCCGCAACTATCTCGAGCACATCCGCGAGATGGGCAATGACGAGCGCGATCCGCCGTTCTTCTTCGCCAAGCACGCCGACATGCTGGCGCCCGAGGGCGCGGTGATCCCCTACCCGCCGCTGACCACGGACATGCATCACGAGGTCGAGCTGGTGGTCGCGCTCAAGAGCGGCGGCCTGAACATCCCGACCGACCAGGCGCTCGACCACGTCTACGGCTACGCCGTCGGCATCGACCTCACCCGCCGCGACCTGCAGCTCGCCTCCCGCAAGATGCAGCGCCCCTGGGAGGTCGGCAAATCGTTCGACCATTCGGCGCCCTGCTCGGCTGTGGTGCCCGCGGCCAAGATCGGCCACCCGGCGAAGGGCAAGATCTGGCTGTCGGTCAACGGCACCGAGCGCCAGACCGGCGACCTCTCCGAGCTGATCTGGAACGTGCCGGAGATCATCTGGAAGCTGTCCCAGCAGGTCGAACTCGCCGCAGGCGACATCATCATGACCGGCACCCCGGCCGGCGTCGCAGCCGTGGTGGCCGGCGACAAGATCGAATGCGGCGTCGACGGCGTCGGAACGCTGAAGGTGAGCATCGGGCCGGCTGCGAAGTAAGCGGTTCAAAACTCGATATCTGCAAGGCCGCGCTGCTGCGCGGCCTTTTCCACAGCTGTCATGCCCGCGAAGGCGGGCATCCAGTACGCTGCGGCTCCTCGATTCATCACCACCGCCTCTGGAATACTGGATCGTCCGCCTCCGCGGACGATGACACCTGGTGGCTTGGCAGAGCGCCCGCCCCAAACTCCGTCATTGCGAGCGCAGCGAAGCAGTCCAGGGCGTCACGAGGACGCTGGATGGCTTCCGCCTACGCCCTCCGAGCTTCGGCGGACACGTCGCGGCGCTCGCGATGACGCAAGCGGCAACACTGATCCACAATCTCAAACAGCATGGCGTCGAGAGAACGAGCATCCACCTTCTCGCGACGCATTCCGCGCCCGAGTGATGCTCCAACTCCCGCCCTCTCCGAATGGAGGGCGCAGGGAAGGCCGGGCGCTGGCCGCGCCCGTGGCCCGCCTGCGAAAAAAATGCAGGCGGCAGGTACCACAGGTCTGGCCGAACACACCCGGCCTTCCCCGCGCGATGGTTTTAACAGGCTATAGCGTGCTCTTCCTGGTGCACCGGGCTTTCTGGCCACCATCCGCCGCGCGACACGTGAGCGTCATCGCGACGTTGACACTAGCTTCGGAGTGTCAGAACCACACGCTTTCACCGTCCGCGGACTAAGCGTTCGTCCGTGCTCATCACACGCCGCCCGCCCGCGTCCACCACTCCCCGCTGCCAACGTCCGTGACGACCGCGAACCGTCCCCTACCGTGCAACGGGATGGGCGGGACTGTAATACTGATTTGGCGAAATTGTCAAGGCCCCGCTATCATGAAAACGCCCGCGCTAAACCAGCCTAAGGATCGTCCATGCTGCGCAAGGCAGCATCTATCCTTCGCTCAAAACGGAGAACCTGCCTCAACATCTGCTTACTCTCGAAAACACTAGCTGAACGCCGCGCATAGGAAGAGAAGTTACGAGATCCTACTGGATAGAATCGCTTCCTAAGCTTCTTCGTATAAATCTTGGTAGCGTTTCCCAATGCCATCTCCGCCTTCCCGATACGCTTGGTGCGAGCTATGCTGCGCTTCGCCTTTCGCCACTGCCTAGCTAGCGAGCCCGGCCTGATCGCAGCGCCCTTGGCGGAAATGTTGAATCCAAGATACTGAAACTCGCGCGCCCCCACTGAGCCAATCACAACCCTTTCAGTTTTATCTTCGTTGATTTCCAGTTGATGCTTCTTTAGCTCAGCTAAAAAGGCCGACCTGAGCTGAGCTTCGTCACCGATATTGCAAATTATCAAAATATCGTCCGAATACCTTTGATATAGGGATCCACTCCTTCGGCAGCACTCAACCATTCTTTCGTCTAGTTCCAACATGTACAAGTTCGATAGCGCGCTACTAATAGGAGTTCCCTGCGGGATTCCAAACCTTTCATCATTCACCAGGATTGGAATCCCCTCCAATTTGACTTCGGCAATTGTAGCGATTGGCTCTCTAGAGTCGCCCGAAAGCTGCGAAGAAAATCGGGGGTGAGCAGCAAGAGCGGACTTTTCGACTGCGCTAAACCGCGTCACGTGACGAAAGACTGCAAACCAGTCGCGACCAAGCTCCTCGACTTCGAGAATGAACTTCAATCGTCGCTTCAGGATTTGATGATCAAGATTGTCAAAGAATCCGCTAATGTCAAAACACAATACCACACAACCCGGCCTACTCTTTGCGAACTGGAACGCTTCAGACGCGAAATGATAGTTCGACTTTCCGAGCCTTCGGTAGGCGATTACGTTCCGATCCAAACCTTTGCGCTCATAATACGCATCCAGGCGCTTAGATAGATCCAACGCATATTTAGATAGAATGCACGAGTCTCTATGCGACGCATACATGATCGGTCTTTGCTTAAAGACCGTCTTGCCGAGCTTTGGCTTATAGCGCTTAACCCGCTTTTGGTAGCGGATTAAAGGCAGCCAAGCATGGCGTTCAACGAAACCTTCATCTGCAACCTTAATGGCATATTGCTCGCCGACCTGCGCATCAAAATGCCTGTAGCCTCGTGGCCTAAACCAATCGATCGTCACATCTGCCCCTTCGATGTGCAGAGTTTGGGAGACTAGCTCTGACCCCGAGCCTCGACAAAGTCGAACGCCTCCCAAACGCACGCCTATATCCATCAGCGATTTTCCACTGCAGTAAGTGGTCGATTGCTAACGCGGGTCTTAGAACACAAGGCGGTATAGTCTAGTCGTGGAGGTACGAGCGATGCTCGCAGTCTCGTCGCTGCAGGACGGTTGGCCGATGCTGATCAGTTTCAGCGTCGCGCTCATCATGCAACCAGTTGACAGGTTCAACGACCGTGCCCTTCGGCCAATTCCGGGGGCCGCCCTTAGTTGGGCGGGGCTCTCAATTTTTGCAAGGTCGACGCAACCGGGTGCTAACAAACATTTTGTAGTTGAAGCATTCACATTATAACTTGACACTTAGTCAATTCACTCGCGAATTGATTCGTGCGGCTGCATATCCGTAGATTGACGGACGTGAGCGCGCCGGCAGATCCTGAAATGGAGGCGAACATGGGAAAGCCGGAAGAGCCTTACGTCCTAATCGTCGTTGAAACCTACCTTGAGAGCGGCGCCGGTCTCCATGGAGACCTCCACGTCAGACCAATCTCTGGTCAAGCCCTCCCGCAAGATCTACGGGTTCGCTTTCCGAAAGCACTGCGTCGGGCTCACCCGCTGGGCACACGCTTTCTGGTCTATGCCAAGCTGACTGACAAAGAAGGCGGAAACGAATTCGTTCATACGAACCATGCCTGGGATGTGCGGGTACTTGGACCAGCGCCGGCCGGAGATGATTTGAAGTACACGAGGCGGTGAAGAGAACGGCGGATCACGCTGCGCTATTCCGCCCTCACTTCCATGCCGAACGGTGGATGCAGCCAACCACCATCACGACCATGCCGCAGAATCGCAAAATCCCGCTCCGTGCCACAATGCTCGACGAAAGGATAGGAGCTATTGCTCGGCTCAGGCGTGACGTCGATCAGCCGACCTGACGGAATATGCCGCACAACACTGTGTGGCATAAGCCAATGCCCGCCGTTAACAAGCCAACCGCGGACAACCGCATACTCCGGATATCGCTGAACGAAATTTTCCGCGTTGGTGTGGCAGTCGTTCGGCAAAGCGTCCGCCCACGGGTCTCTCGGCACGACCGGCGCGCTGACAGCCCGAGCAACGACGTCATCGAGATAAGCTGTCGTGCGATTGGTGGTCATCGTTGTTTGATCCCCAGACACAGCTCGTAGGGGGGATGAGCCGAAGGCGTAATCCGCCGCGTTTCACGGCGAAGAACGGCGGATTACGCTTCGCTAATCCGCCCTACTCCGTTTTTCACCGAAAGGTCGGCGCCTCCGGCTCACGTGATCGCAATCGGGCAGCCGTTGCTGCCGGTGGCGCCCTTGATGGGGGACGGGGTGAAGCTGTAGACGAACTGGTATTTCTTCGCGGCGATCAGCTCGTCGAACACCAGGTTCTCGTGGTTGAGGATGCCGTGCTTGGTCTGCAGTTCGGCATGGACGGCGAAGGCGAGCGACTTGTCGGGATTGGGGACGACCTCGACGGCCCAGGTGTCGGCGCCGGTCAGCGCGAGATCCTTCTCGATCACCCATTTGGCGGCATCGAGTCCGATGCCGGGTTCGCCGCTGTTGAAGCGGTCATTGTTCTTCATCCACAGCGAGCCCCAGCCGGTGTGGAAGAAGATCGCGTCGCCGGGCTTGATGTCGGCCTCGCTCATGTTCTGCTTCTGCAGGGCCGCCTTGATGTCGGCCGCGGTGATCTCCTGGCCGGCGTCCATCATGCCGCCCTTGAGCGCGACCATGTCGACGAGGTGGCCGCGGGTGAACAGCGGCTTCAGCTTCTCGACGCCGAGCTTCTTGAGGCCATAGGCGTCGCTGATCTCCGCTGCGGAGAAGCCGTTGTAGAACTTCATCTCGCTCTTGTCGCCATCCTTGCCGAGCTGCAGGCCGATATGGCCGAGACCGTCGAACTGGGTGCCGGTCTGGCCGATCTCGGTGGCAAGAAACTCGTCGTGATAGACCAGCCGGTTGTCCCCGAACGGGCCGCCGGTCGGGCTGCCGGGAATCCGCAACGCAAACACCCGCGCGCCGAACAGCGGCATGCCGGTCTCGTAGACGCGGCCGATCTTGTAGATCTTGCCGTCCTTGATCCATTTGACGGTGTCGAGCACCTTCTCGGGCGTCATGTGGTTGGACGCGCCGGCCTCGTCATCCTTGCCCCATTTCGACGGCCACCACGGCTTGTCGGTTCCTTTCGGCATCGGCGCGGCCTGCGCCTGCGCTTCGCTGACCGGTGCCAGCGAGAACTTGCCGTGCATGGAGCCCGCAAGCGCCGCGCCCGCGGCGCCGGCGAGACCTGCCGTGCGCAGCAATGTCCGGCGATCGGTGGCCGGTCCCTCGTTGCGGTCCTGATTGGTCTGCTGACTCTTGACCCCGTCGTCCATCGTCGCCTCCCCAGGTTGAGCTCATTTGCTGAGCCTTAAAAAATCATTTTCGCCATGCTCCTCCTCCGTTAGTCTGATGTCCAGCGACAAAAATAAGACAGTGGGTGGAAGCGCGATGAGCCTGTTCGAGAACGACAAGTCGGCCCAGCGTCTGCCCGTGTCGTTGATCACCGGCTTTCTCGGCAGCGGCAAAACGACGCTGCTCAATCGCCTGCTGCGGCACGACGACATGGGCGACAGCGCCGTCATCATCAACGAATACGGCGAGATCTCGCTCGACCATCTCCTGGTCGAACGCATCGACGGCGAGGTTGCCGTACTCGCGAGCGGATGTATCTGCTGCACGATCCGCAGCGATCTCGAAGAGACCCTGCGCACGCTGCTGGTGCGGCGCGACCGCGGCGAGGTGCCGCCGTTCCGGCGCATCCTCATCGAGACCACCGGGCTTGCCGATCCCGCGCCGATCCTCCAGTTGTTGTTGAACAATCCGCAGGTCTCGCATTTCCTGCGGCTCGATACGGTCGTGACCACGGTCGATGCCGTCAATGCGCCGCATCAGCTCGACCGCCAGGATGAGGCGGTGAAACAGGTGGCACTGGCCGACCGGCTGTTGGTCACCAAGTCTGACCTGGTCAGCGATGTTGCCGCATTGGAGCAGCGGCTGCGGCGGCTCAATCCCGGCGCCCACATCGCGCGCGTGACCCATGGCGAGATCGATCCCGCCGATTTGTTCGGGGGCGCGCTGATCGATCCCGAGAAGAAGGCGGTAGACGTCGCGCGCTGGCTCAACGAACACGCTTTCGCTGACGATTGCGGAGCCGCGCATGAGCATCACACGCACGATCATGCTGGTCACGGCCATCACGATCACGGCCACGCTCATGAGTCGTCGGTCACGAGCTTCATGATCGCATTCGACGAGCCGCTGGACTGGATGACCGTGTCGGACTGGCTCGCTTATCTTCGCAAGGTGCGTGGCGAGGATCTGCTGCGGGTGAAGGGCATCCTCAATCTCCACGGGGAACCGACACCGGTGGTCATCCACGGGGTTCACCACGTCTTCCATCCGCCGGTGGCGCTTTCCGCATGGCCTGACGCGGACCGCCGCTCGCGCATCGTCTTCATCACGCGCGGAATTGCGCGGGACGATGTGCTGGCGTTGTGGGAGGCCGGCCGCGCAGCGGCGTAGGTGCGTAGGGCGGATCAGCCGAAGGCGTCATCCGCCGCGCCTACGCGGATAGTAGGGCTGGATTGCGCTGCGCTAATCCTCCTGCGTCAGAAAAGGGCTTCGCTCTCTCCACACGTCGTTCCGGGGCGCCCGAAGGGCGAGCCCGGAACCCATAGCCACAGGCAATCGTGTGAGGCAGGCTGGTCGTGGGCACTTTGCCGCCAACATCTGTCTGTGGCTATGGATTCCGGGCTCGCCCTTCGGGCGCCCCGGAATGACGACGGATAGCTGGCAGTGCTTGTGGCGTGACAAGCGTAGCAAGCATAGGGCGGATCAGCCGAAGGCGTCATCCGCCGCGCCTACGCGGATAGTAGGGCTGGATTGCGCTGCGCCAATCCTCCTGCGTCAGAAAAGGGCGTCGCTCTCTCCACACGTCGTTCCGGGGCGCCCGAAGGGCGAGCCCGGAACCCATAGCCACAGGCAATCGTGTGAGGCAGGCTGGTCGTGGGCACTTTGCCGCCAAACATCTGTCTGTGGCTATGGATTCCGGGCTCGCCCTTCGGGCGCCCCGGAATGACGACGGATAGCTGGCAGTGTTTGTGACGTGACAAGCGTAGCAAGCATAGGGCGGATCAGCCGAAGGCGTAATACGCCGCGCTTCACGACGAAGAACGGCGGATTACGCTCCGCTCATCCGCCCTACTGCGTGCCTCATCGAAACGCCGACACCACGATCGCCCCGACGATCGCCACCGTCAGCGTGTACTTCGCCGCGTAGTACACCGTCCGGTTCCACGCCTTCACCTTGCGCGTCGCCAGGTGAAACTCGTAAAGCTTGCCGAACACCTTGTTCAGCACGCCGACGTGCTCGCCCTCGACGTTCTGCGTCGCCGAGGCCTTGACGATGTGGTGGCTGACCCAGCGGTTGATGGCGGCGATGACGCCGAGCTTCATCGGGCGCTCGACGTCGCAGAACAGGATGATGCGGTTCTGGTCGGTCGCGTTCTCGGCGCTGTGAATGAAAGTCTCGTCGAACATGAAGGCCTCGCCGTCGCGCCAGACGCAGGGCACGCCGTCGACCAGGATGCGGCACTTGTCGGAGTTCGGCGTGACGAGCCCCAGGTGATAGCGCAGCGAGCCGGCGAAGGGATCGCGGTGGGCGCCGAGCTTGCCGCCGGGCGGCAGCATCGCGAACATCGCGCCGTGGACGTTCGGGATGGAGTTCAGCAACTCCACCGTCCTCGGGCACAGCGTGCGCGCCGACGGCAGGAAGTCGTCGTACCATTTCAGATAGAAGCGCTTCCAGCCGCTCTTGAAGAACGAGTAGAAGCCCCAGTCGTTGTTCTTGGCGGCGGCGCGGATGAAGCCTTCGTCGAACAGGCGAACCGCTTCCTCGCGGATCTCCTGCCAATTGTCGGTGAGCTTCTTGAGCTCCGGAAACTGCTCGACCGGGATCACCGGCGTGTTCGGCACGGCCGAGCCGGCATACATCAGCACATTGTAAGGAGCGAGATAGGTCGAGTGGTCGCCTATCTGGCGGGCGAAGCGCAGCCGCTCCTTGCCGCGGAAATGGACGTAGAGGGTGGCCCCGATCAGGATGTAGAGGCCGATGAGCTGTGGCGCGAAGAGCTGTCTGAGCATGCCCGGTACCCATGATCCGGCCGCTCAGAGCGTGTTGCGCAGAACCCGTGTCGCCTAATGGGCGAGATCGAAGATGGTGCTCTGATGCCGACCGCGAAAGCCACAATTTAGCCGGAAGCGCGGTGGGCCGCATCCCCCGGCACGCGGGTTGTGATGGGAAACAGATGGCAATAGTCCGTCGCCGTGCTCTGGCGGCAACAGCTGGGCTTGGCCGGCTCGGCCCTCAGCGCCGGGGCGTCACCCCCGCGCCATCTCCTGCAGCCCCTTGAAGGTCAGCCGCTTCGGATCGCGTACGCCGGCCAGATACATCCGGCGGATGAAGGCGGCGACGGCCTCGCGGTCGCACCCGGTCAGGATGACGACGGCATCCACCGCGGTCTTCTGGGCCTCCATGGGACTGGTCCTCCTGGCATTGCACCCGGCACCGCCAAGCTTTCACGACGCCGATTAACAGCGCGTTAACCGTGCGGACGGCTGCCAGTTCCCATTGCCCGGATTCGCCTCCTCGCCCAATACGCGAAACTGCTTAGTGCGCGCCGCCTTTGCTGCCGAGTTTAGCGAGGTCAACCGGGGGCCCGGTGCTCACCCTCCCCTGGAGGGGGAGGGTGAAGACACCTCGTCGCTGTATCGCGCCTTCTCCAGGCCGCCGCCGTCAGACCATGAAGAAGTCCTGGGGCGTCTCGACGCCTCGCTCATCGTCATGGTGCGAGGCGAGCTTCTGCCGCGTCGGCCGTGTCGGCGGGGTGATGACGCGCCGCTCCAGCTCTGACGACGCCGGGATCGTATCCACAAACCTCACGGCGAAGCCGTCGGGGAAGTGCCGGATCACGCGTCCGATGCAGCTGCCGACGGCGAGCGGCGTGCCGATCTCCGGCTGGATCGCCGCCGAGACGGCCGCCCCCGACATCGACGCGTCGATGACGAGACACGGGATGCAGCTGCCGTCGGCGAGCGTCAGCTCCGAATGCGGCGAGTTCGGCACGAAGCGCGCGTCGCGGCGGGAATCGCGGATCGTCGGATCCTTCTGCTTCTTCTCCAGCCAGACCAGCTTCTCGGCGAGCTTGGCGCGCTCGGCGCGCGTCATCTCCAGCTCGAGCAGGAAGCCGCCATGCACGGTGTCGCTGATCTCGCCTTCGAACTTGCCGAAATCGCGGAAGTACGAGGTCAGGCGGTCGCCGACCTTGCCGACCACGGGCACGTCGAGCAGAGCACGAAACGGCGACACGCGCGTGGTGCGGCAGGCGAAGGAGCGCAGACGCCCCTGCGGATCATACCAGTTCGGCAGCGTGTAGGTGCCGACCGTCTGGATCCGGACCGCGCGCTGCTTCAGGAATCGAGCAACCGACATTGCACGCCCCCCCTCGACCCCCATCCATCCCCATGACCCACGACGGCCCGCCGTTCACGGCGCGGCGCGGCAAATACAATTTTTGCGTGCATTTTCGAGCGGAATACAACGCGCACCAACCCAGCCATCATGCCGGGACCGTGCGCGCAAAAGCCTAAGAAATTCTGAAAATGAGGTCGGAAATCCCGCCCAACGGAATCGTATGTCCAACCGGTTTCGGCTTTCTGAAGATCCGGCCCCGTCCGATTACGGTGCAGCGCGGCATGCAGTGTCGGCATCGTGGCTCCCTCGGAGAGTACAGCGCGAACGTTTTCGCGTGGCGCGGGGGCAAGCGTGATCGGCCGATCCGCACGTCCCCGCGCGACGGCACAACCTCGTCGACGACGTCGTCGTTCCAACGCCAGCGTTGTTAGCAAACGATCAAGCTTAACGAGATGCCCACTGAGGCGCGGCTGCAACTCACGATCTCATTCTATTGCGCGCACGGCGACGGATGCGTGCAGGCGCGGCGCGTGCAAATAGCTAACACATTCGCGGCGTTTCACTATTTGCACGCTAACAACCTGTTCACCACTTGCGCAATCGTTGCTTGAGGCGAGTGCTGCAGCCCGCCTCGTTCAAGTCTGCTTATACCATTGGCGCTTAGTCGTTAGTCAGGGAGAACCGCTGTCGATCGATGCGCGCGTTTGCTCCCCGTGTATGAGTAGAAAGTAGTCCGCGCATGATGACCGCACGCATCGTGGTGTTAACCATCGCTCTCGGCGCTGGCGGCGTTGCGGCCTATCTCGTCAGCAACTCCGAAGGCCAGCAGCCGGCGCCGGCAGCGCCGGTCGTGCAGCTGCCGACCGTCGAGGTGCTCGTCGCCAAGGGCGACATCGGTCTCGGACACGCGATCAAGCCGGGCGACCTCGTCTGGCAGACCTGGCCGGAGGCCGCGAGCAACATCTTCATTCGCCGCGGCGACCGTCCCGAGGCCGCCAATCAGCTGGTCGGCTCGATCGCACGCGCCCCCTTCGTCATCGGCGAACCCATTCGCGAGCAGAAGCTGGTCAAGTCCGACGGCTCGGGCTTCATGGCCGCGATCCTGCCCGCGGGCATGCGCGCCATCTCCACCGAGATCTCGCCCGAGACCGGCGCCGGCGGCTTCATCCTGCCGAACGATCGCGTCGACGTCATCCTGTCGAAGCGCGACAAGAATCCGGACAAGCCGGGCGCTGCCGACGCCGTCAGCTCGGAGACCATCCTGACCAATGTGCGCGTGCTCGCGATCGACCAGGCGCCGAAGGAGAAGGAAGGCCAGAACACCGTCGTCGGCAAGACCGTGACGCTCGAGCTCAAGCCTGATCAGGCCGAGACGCTGGCCCGTGCACGGCAGGCCGGCACGCTGGCGCTGGCGCTGCGCAGCATCGCCGACGTGAACGCGGCCGAGACCAACACCGCCGAGGCCCAGCAACAGCAGCAGATGGCGCGGCGGGGCAACGCCATCGAGATCATTCGCTACGGGGTTTCGACCTCGCAGACCGCGCAGAAGTAAGGACGGGGAAGATGACGGGGCATCAACGCGCAAAGATGGGAATGGGGATCGTCCGCGCGCTCTCCATGTCGGCAGCCGTGGCGCTGGCGCTGACTCCGGCGATCACGCCGGTGAAGGCGGCCGAGGACAGGCTGGACACGCCGGTCGTGTCGGTCGGCTCGTCCAAGGTCCGCTACATGTCGCTCGGCATCGGCAAGTCCGTGGTCGTCGACTTTCCGCAGGACGTCAAGGACGTGCTGGTCGCCGATCCCAAGATCGCCAACGCCGTGGTCCGCTCGGCGCGGCGCGCCTACATCATCGGCGCCGCCGTCGGCCAGACCAACGTGGTGTTCTTCGACGGCGAGGGCCAGCAGGTCGCGGCCTATGACATTGCCATCAAGCGCGATCTCAACGGCGTGCGCCAGGCGCTCAGCCAGAGCATTCCCGGCGTCAAGATCGACGGCGTCGGCGACGGCGTGATCCTGACCGGCTCGGTGTCGAGCCCGGTCGAGGCGCAGCAGGCCGGCGAGATCGCGGCGAGGCTGGTCGGCGGCGCCGACAAGGTCGTCAACTCGATCGCCGTGCGCGGCCGCGACCAGGTGATGCTGAAGGTCAACGTCGCCGAGGTCAGGCGCGAGATCGTCAAGCAGCTCGGCATCGATCTCAGCGCCTCCATGACCTGGGGCACCGCGGTCGTGAACTTCAACCAGACCAACCCGTTCACGGCCTATGGCAAGTCGCTGGTGTCAGGCAACGGCCTCTCCGCCATCGGCGGCGGCAATCTGTCGTCGGTGTCCGCGACGATGCGCGCGATGGAGACCGCGGGCGTCGTCAAGACGCTGGCCGAGCCGAACCTGACCGCGATCTCCGGCGAGTCCGCGACCTTCATCGCCGGCGGCGAGTTTCCGGTCCCCGGCGGCTACGCCTGCGATCCCAAGACGGGCCTGTGCAGCACCTCGGTCATGTTCAAGAAATTCGGCATCTCGCTGAACTTCACGCCGGTGGTGCTCAGCGAAGGCCGCATCAGCCTGCGCGTCATGACCGAAGTCTCGGAGCTGTCGAACGACAACGCGATCACCGTGTCCTACGCGCTGAGCGCGGGCGCGACCTCGTCGGTGACGATCCCCGCGATCCGCACCCGCCGCGCCGAGACCACGCTCGAGATTCCCTCGGGCGGCTCGATGGCGATGGCCGGCCTGATCCAGAACCAGACCAAGCAGGCGGTCAACGGCCTGCCCGGGCTCAACCAGCTGCCGGTGCTCGGCCAGCTGTTCCGCAGCCAGGACTACGTCAACAACGAGACCGAGCTGATGGTGATGGTGACGCCCTACGTCGTGCGCGCCGTCGCCCAGAAGGAGCTGTCGCGGCCGGATGACGGCTTTGCGCCGGCGACCGATTCGGAATCGGCGCTGCTCGGCCGCATGAACCGGCTCTACGGCATCGCCGCCAAGGTCGACGCGACCACGGGGCAGCCGGCCGGCTTCGGCTTCATCATCGACTGAGACGACGGGGACCATGGGGCACGGGGGAACGATCATGTCGGGATCAATTCGGGACGGCGGACGACGGGCATCATGGCGGGCCGGCGCGCTGGCGAGCCTCGCGCTGACGCTCGGCGCCTGCAACTACACCAGCGGCGAGGTCGTCGCGACGATCCCCGACGACTACCGGATGCGCCATCCGATCGCGATCGAGGAAGGCCGGCAGTCGATCGTCGTGTTCGTCGGCCAGGGCCGCGGCGGCCTCACCGGCCCGCAGCGCGACGACGTCCTCGGCCTCGCCCGTTCCTGGAAGCGCGAGGGCACCGGCGCCATCGTCGCCGAGGTGCCGGCCGGCACGCCGAATGCGCGCGCCGCCGCCGACGTCTATCGCGACATCCGTGCCATGCTGACCGCCAGCGGCGTGCCCGCGCGCGCCATCACGATGCGCAACACCATGCCAGACGACCCGCGGCAGCTCGCCGTCATCCGGCTGAGCTATCCGAAGATCGCCGCCGTCGCCGGCCCCTGCGGATTGTGGCCGGACGATCTCGGGCCGAACATCAACAATCCCGGCTACAGCAGCAATCTGCACTATCAGAATTTCGGCTGCGCCACGCAGCGCAACCTCGCGGCGATGATCGACAACCCGGCCGACCTCGAGCAGCCGCGCTCCGAGACCGCCGCCTACACGCCGCGCCGCTCCGCTCTGTTCGAGAAGTACCGCAAGGGCGAGTCGACGGCGATCACCTATCCGGAATCCGACAAGGCCAAGCTCAGCGATACAGGCAAATGATCAAAGCGTCGCGCCACAGCCAGGATGAGCAGCCGGTGCCGAGCGGCCCGGTGCTCGACGATCACATCGCGCCGGTGCCGCGCGTCTCGGTGCAGGCATTCTGCGAGACCGACCAGACCTCGTCCGCGATCCTCGCCGCGAGCCAGGACCGCAGGCTCGGCAAGGCGCATATCACGATCAAGGCGGGCGGCATGCCGCGCGCGATCGAGACCTACAATTCTCAGCCGACGCCGAACGTCATCGTGCTGGAGACGAAGCCCGGCGGCGACATTCTCGGCGGCCTCGACGATCTCGCCAGCGTCTGCGATCCCGGCACCCGCGTGGTGCTGATCGGCAGCCCATCGGACGGCGTCGCCTATCGCGAGCTGGTCCGGCGCGGCGTCAACGACTACGTGGTCGGCCCGGTCGAGACCATCGACATCATCCGCTCGATCTGCAGCCTGTTCTCGGCCTCCGAGGCCGTCATCACCGGCCGCATCATCGCGGTGGTCGGCGCCAAGGGCGGCGTCGGCGCCTCGACGGTGGCGCACAACGTCGCCTGGAGCATGGCGCGCGACCTGACGCTGGATTCCGTCGTCATCGACCTCGACATGGCGTTCGGCACCGCCGGCCTCGACTACAACCAGGATCCGCTGCAGGGCATCGCCAACGCCATCTTCCAGCCTGATCGGCCGGACACTGCGCTGATGGATCGGCTGCTCGCCAAATGCACCGAGCATCTCAATTTGCTCGCCGCGCCGGCGACGCTCGACCGCGTCTATGATTTCGGCGCCGAGGCGTTCGACGCGATCTTCGACACGCTGCGCCTGACGCAGCAATGTATCGTGCTCGACGTGCCGCACCAATGGTCGGCCTGGACGCGCCACGCGCTGATCAATGCCGATGACATCCTGGTGGTGGCCGAGCCGGATCTCGCGAACCTGCGCAACGCCAAGAACCTGCTCGGCGTGCTCAAGGCCTCGCGCCCCAACGACCGGCCGCCGCTGTATTGCCTGAACCAGGTCGGCATGCCCAAGCGGCCGGAGATCGACCTGAAGCGCTTCGCCAAGACGGTCGAGGCCGAGCCGGTCGCGGTGATCCCGTTCGACTGCAAGCTGTTCGGCACGGCCGCCAACAACGGCCAGATGATTGCGGAGGTCGGAGCGCTGAGCCGCACGCCGAAGCTGTTCCTGGAGATCGCCAACCGGCTCACCGGCCGCGTCGATGCGAGGCCGCAGCGCAGCTCGCTGCTGGCGCCGATCGCCAGGCTGCTTGGCGCGAAATAGCGCTCAGTCGTCGGAACGGCTCAGCGCCTTCGCCAGCGCCTTGTCGGGCTGGCCGGCCACCGGGCGGTCGTGGCGCGGCGTCAGCTCGCGCTGTGCCATCTGCCTTCGCACCAGGATCTTCTTCACATAGGCGACGTTGGCATTGGCCTGCTCGGGCGGCAGCCCCGTTCGCGCGATGCTCTCCGCCTCGCTCATGCGGCCCTGCAGGCCGACGATGACGGCGAGATTGGTGCGCACCCGCGGGCTCGCCTCGGGATTTGCGCTCGCCTTGCGCAATTGCTCCTCGGCCTTCGGCAGCTCGTTGGACAGCGCATAGGACAGACCGAGATTGGACAGCACGGAAGGGTCGTCGGGGGCGATCTTGAGCGCGGTGATGTAGTACTGCCGCGCCTCCTCGTTGCGCCCCATCTGGTCGAGCGCGGCGCCCTGCGCCGAGAGGATGCGCCAGTCGGGATCCTCCGGCGAATGCGCGCGGCTGAGGACGTCGAAGGCCTGCTGGAAATTGCCGTTGTCGGCGAGCGCGCGGCCGTAGGCGGCCAGCAGAGCCTTGTTGCCGGGATTGGCGATCGTCGCCTGCTCGAGCACGGCGACCGCCTGCGAGCGTTGGCCGGTGGCGCGCAGTGCGCTGCCATAGCGAAGCGAGACCTCGGGATCGTTCGGCGCGGCGCGGAAGCGCTCGCGGAGCTGGTCGAGCTCGGCGCGCGGATCGGATGCGGCTCCGCCGGGCTTTTCGGACTTGCCGCCGAGCGCGCCGGTGATGTCGCCGAGATCGGTGGTCTGGCAGGCGCCGAGGCCGAGCAGCACGACGCCGAACGACAGCGCGAACGCGGCCGGCCGGAGCAGAGGGAGGGAGCAGGAGGGCCGCGTACGCATGCAACTGAACTACTTCGGGACCAGATGACCTGCACGCTGGCAGATTAACCCTAAGGTCCCGTTAAGCAGCCGCGCGAGGGGCGCCTCAATCGATGAATTCGGCGCCGAACTCGCAGCCGATGCGCCAGGCCAGCCGGCATTTCCGCTGGTGGTCGGGCGAGAAGACGATCGTGAACTGCGGTGGGATTTCGACGAACTCGGCGACCACCTTCACGCCGCCATCCGAAATATCCGTCACCGTGCAGTCACGCGGCAAGCTGCCGTTGCCGTAGTGTATCTTGGCAATTCTCTTGCACAGCCGACGTTCGCTCTTGCGACGGTTCGCCAACATCAACATTCGACGTCTCACCCACTCAATCGTCCATCCGGAGACTCATGCTTGTAGCGGCAAAACGTTGGGATCCGGCTAGCGCGAGGTCCGGGAATCCGGCGCCGCGGTTTGCATCTTGTTTACCATGGTCGCCTCAAACGGCCGGCAGCATGATGCCGTCGAAATACGCCGACAGCCTCCTGACATCATCGAGCGGCATGACGTCGGCGACATACTGGTCGGGCCGCACGATCACCAGGCAGCCGGCCGTACGATCGATGCCGCGCATCGCGAAGATGTCCTGGCCGCCCTTGAGATCGGGACAGAACATCTTCTCGTAGTCGATCAGGCCGTAGCGGCCCTTCCGCGGCTTGAGCAGCTCCGGCATCGTCTCGAGCGCGAGCCCGCGATGACCTTGCTGGAACACCGCGCGCAGGTCGATGACGGCATCGATATCGGCGCCGGCCGGCGTGAAGCGGCGCACGGGTGAGGCTGCATCCTCGGTCAGGAACCTGCACAGGCGGCGGATGGCGGAATCAGCCGCGGAGGGATCTTCGGCTCCGGCAAATGCGAACAGGCGGAAGCGGCCATCGGCCTGGACCACGTGGCCGAGCTCCATTGGCTTGGCGTCGCCCAGCCGGATCACGGGTGCAGAATGGAAGCGCTTGCCGATCACGAAGCCCGAAGCGAGTTGCTGGAAGGTATCGTCGCCGGTGAGGAGGGACGGCCGGTAGTGGGTCGCGGTGCCCGCGGTGTAGCGGCCGTGACGCACGAAATAGTCCTGCGTCTGCGCTGCATCCGCTCCGCCCTGCTTGGCGGCGGAGGCGAGGATCGCGGCCCATTCGCGGTCGAAATCGATCAGCTCCTGAGCGATCGCCTGCCGCTCGGCCGAGTAGCTGTGCAGCAGTTCGGGCGCGCAACGCTTGCCCAGCACGGCCGCGAGCTTCCAGCCGAGGTTGAAGGTGTCCTGCATCGACACGTTCATGCCCTGCCCTGCCTTCGGGCTGTGGGTGTGGCAGGCATCGCCGGCGATGAAGACGCGCGGCAGCCGCGTCGCCACCTCGGCCTCCGGCACGTCGTCGAACTTGTCGGTGATGCGCTGGCCGATCTCATAGACCGACCACCACGCCACCTCCTTCACCTCGAGCGTATGCGGCGCCAGGATGCGCTGCGCCTTCTCGATCAGGGTATCGACGGTGATGTTGCGGCCCGCCACGCGCTCGCCGACATCGAGCTTGGCAAGCTCGACATAGAGCCGCACCAGATAGCCCCCCTCGCGCGGGATCACCAGCAGGCTGCCGTCCCGGGCCGACTGGATCAGCGACTTGAAGCGGATGTCGGGAAAGTCAGTCACGGCGAGCACGTCCATCACGCCCCAGGCGTGATTGGCGGAATCGCCCTGCAGCTCGCGGCCGATCGCCTTGCGCACCACGCTGCGGGCGCCATCGCAGCCAATGACGTAGCGCGCTCTGATCGTTTCGACCTGGCCTTCATGCGCGGCATCGATGCGGTCGAAGCCGACGGTCACGCCATGCGCGCCCGCGGGCGCCGCGGGATCGATCGTGAGATCGCGCAGCCGCCGCGAATAATGAGGTTCGAGCCTCGATGCCGAGCGACGCATGACGTCCAGGAAGAAGTCGTGCACGCGGGCCTGGTTGAGCACGACATGCGGCATCTCCGACAGGCCGTCCTCGACGTCCTGCACGCGGCCGCTGCGGACGATCTGCGCGCTGTTGGCGTCGTCGGGCTTCCAGAACGTGGTCTCGTTGATCCAGCACGCCTCTTTCAGCACCTTCTCGGCAAAGCCATAGGCCTGGAACATCTCCATGGTGCGGCAGGCGATGCCGTCGGCCTGGCCCAGCAGCAGCCGGCCCGGCTTCTGCTCGACGATGCAGGTCTTGACGTCAGGAAAGGCGGAGAGCTGGGCGGCGAGGTTGAGCCCCGCCGGCCCGCAGCCGACGATGAGCACGTCGACCTCGGCCGGGAGCGCGCCTTGCGCGCCCTGGCTCGCCACCCGCTCGGCCGGGTCGAAGATCTCGGGATCGCCCGGCTGAAATCCGTTCAGGTGAAACTGCATGACGGCCTCCCTCGCTGTTCCTTATTGATCAGTATGCTGATCATCAGTATGCTTGTCAAGCAAGCGAAGGGAGATTCGATTGGCCGAGATGCATGACATGCCGGGCCATCTGGCGCGCCGGTTTCAGCAGATCGCGGTGGCGGTATTCCTGGCGGAGGTGGAGGCGGCCGGCTTCGACCTCACGCCGGTGCAATATGCGGCGCTGGCGGCGATCGCAGCCAATCCGGCGACCGACCAGATCACCCTGGCCGGACTGATCGCCTACGACCGGACCACCATCACCGGGGTGATCGACCGCCTCACTCAGAAGGGCCTCGTGGTCCGCCGGGCGAGTGCACGCGACCGCCGCTCGCGCGAGCTCCTGGTGACCGACGAGGGACAGCGGACGCTGCGGGCGATCACGCCGGCGGTCGAGGCAGCGCAGCGGCTGATGGTGCGCGGCCTGACCAAGACCGAGGCGCGCGAGCTGATCCGCCTGATGCAGAAGGCGATCGCCGCCGCCAACGACCTCAGCCGCGCGCCATTGCGGGAGGGCGCGGCGGAGCGGCAGTGATCGCTCGAAGCCGATCTCCAGAGGAGACAAACTCCGCCTCATCCGCCGGTCATGGACCGTCGTAGACCATAAGATACATCGTCAGGCCGCACGCGCCTTCCGCCATATATCTCCACTGTATCTCTTCGGCAGATGAACGGGCCGGTCCGCCGCGCTACGCTCTCCGGAATTGTGATGAGTTCATATTGCAGTTCATGGCGGGGAGCGCCTCATGCCCACGACCTCCGATACATCCGCTGATAGCCACGATGAGAGTGATGCTGACAGCTGCCTGTGCGGCATAGAGCACATCGAAGATGAGTTCACCTCGGATGCCGAGCTGCCGCCGGCCATCGGAGGCATCAGGATCGAGGTCGCGGCCGACGTCGATCACCATGACGACGACGAAGACGACGTCGATGGGTGCGATCTCGACTTCGGACTCGACGATGTGACGAGCGACGCGGAATTGCCTGCAGCGATCGGAGGAGTCTGACGTGGCCTTCTCACTCACATGGCTCGCTGAAGTTCTCGAGGACGCCGGCCTCAAGGTGGCCGAGCAGCCGGGATGGCGCTCCCGGGGGCGGGGCGAGATGGGCACGGTCAAAGGCGTCATCTGCCATCATACGGCGGGACCTGGACCGGAGAAGGGCGTCATGCCGAGCCTCGGCATCATCACCAATGGCCGGCCCGATCTCGCCGGGCCTCTGGCGCAGTTGGGTCTCGGACGCGACGGAACGTACTTCGTCGTCGCCGCCGGGCGCTGCAACCACGCCGGGGTCGGCATGTGGCAGGGTCTGCGCACAGGCAATGAAAGCTTCATCGGCATCGAAGCCGAGAACTCCGGCAGGACCAGTGATCCATGGCCCGCCGTTCAGCTCGACGCCTATCGTCGCGGGGTGGCCGCGATCCTCAGGAAGATCCACGCCGACCCGGTGATGTGCTGTGGCCACAAGGAGTATGCGCTGCCTCCCGGCCGCAAGAACGACCCGACATTCGACATGAACGAATTCCGGTTGCAGGTCGCCGCCATCCTTGCGGGCACGGCTCCGGCGCCGATCATCGTTCCGCCGATCGACGAGGAGAAGCGCCCGACCTTGCGGCGTGGCGCCCGCGGCGATCTCGTCCGACAACTGCAGAACGATCTCAAGATCGATGCCGACGGCATCTTCGGCGCCGGCACGGAGGCCGCGCTACGCGAATTCCAGCGCCAGCACGACATGGTTCCGGACGGGATCGCTGGTCCCAAGACCTGGGCCGCGCTCGATCAATCGCCGGGCCCGGTGCTTCCCCTGGCTGCGGCACCGGCGCTGCAGGCCTTCGCGGCGCCCGCAACGGGTCCAAGCTCGATCGACGAGCTGAAGCAGATGGCTGCCAGCAGTCCGGTCACGCGCATCAATTGGCGGGACCGGGGCGCAGCGCCCAAGGGCTATGTCGTGGGCATGGCGCTGACCTTCGGACGCGTCTACCACAAGTTCAAAGCCAACGACGCTGCCGCGCTGGACATGGCCAGCAAATCCTCCGGCAACCTCAATCGCGACGCCCTCGCCTGGTACAACGACATCTTCACCGCGGCAGGAATGAGCAACGCCGCCGACGGCGCGGAGACGTTGCGGCACCTGTTCGTCCTGATGATGGGATTGGGCATGCGCGAGAGCTCCGGCCAATATTGCGAAGGGCGCGACAGGTCGGCCGACAATGTGACGTCGGACACCGCCGAGGCCGGCCTGTTCCAGATGAGCTTCAACGCCAATCGCGCGAGCCCGCTGCTGGGGCAGATCTTCGCCAGATACAGGAACAGCCCGTCAGGCTTCCTCGCCGATTTCGGCGTCGGCGTACATTGTCGGCCGAGCAGTCTGGAAAACTTCGGCTCCGGTGACGGACTCGAATTCCAGCGGCTCTGCAAGCAGTGCCCCGCCTTCGCCGCCGAATACGCCGCGGTCGCGCTACGGCACATGCGCAAGCATTGGGGACCGATCAACCGTAAGAAGGCGGAAATCCGCGCCGAATGCGATGCCCTGCTGGCCCAGGTCGCAACGGCGATCGACCGCAATCCGGCGCTCGGCCAGGCGCTGCAGTGAACCGCAGATGAGGCCGACGGCTCGGCCGTTTACGAATACCGCATCACGCCGTCGTCCACCTTGCCGAGGCGTAGCGAGACGATGTCCAGCGCGTAATTCTGGTACAGCCGCCACGGCCGCTTCGAGCCCTGCTTGGGCAGGTCCGCGATCGAGCGCTGCACATAGCCGGAGCTGAAGCTCAGCGACGGCAGCGGCGTGACGCTGCCGTCGTCATTGTGCGGCACGCATTGGCGGTAGCCGTGCCGGTCCATGTAGTTGAGCAGACGGCAGACATACTCGCAGGTCAGGTCGCATTTCAGCGTCCAGGACGCGTTGGTGTAGCCCAGCGTCGCCGCGAGGTTCGGCACGTCGGAATACATCATGCCCTTGTAGTTCAGCGTGTTGGCAAAATCGACCTTGCGGCCGTCGACGATCACCGCGATGCCGCCGAGCACCTGCAGCACCAGCCCGGTCGCGGTGACGACGACGTCGGCTTCGAGCTCGCGGCCATCGGACAGGCGCAGGCCGCGCTCGGTGAACGTCTCGATCCCGGCGGTCACCACCGACGCCCGCTGCTCGCGGATGGTCTTGAACAGGTCGCCGTCCGGCACCAGGCACAGCCGCTGGTCCCAGGGGTTGTAGCGCGGCGTGAAATGGGTGGCGACGTCGTAGTCGGCGCCGAGCGCGGCGCGCACGCCGCCGAGGATCAGCTGCTTGACGCGTTCCGGCTTGCGCCGGCTGAGCTGGAAGAAATACATCCCGAACAGCACGTTGCGCCAGCGGATCAGGTGGTAGGCCAGGCTTGCCGGCAGATGCGCGCGCAGCTTGTTGGCGAGCGCGTCCTGTGCCGGGCGTGAGACGACATAGGTCGGCGAGCGCTGCAGCATGGTGACATGGGCGGCGGTCCTGGCCATCGCCGGCACCAGCGTCACCGCCGTGGCGCCGGAGCCGATCACGACGACGCGCTTGCCGGCATAGTCGAGATCCTCAGGCCATGCCTGCGGATGCACGATGCGGCCCCTGAAGTCGGCCATGCCCTTGAAGTCCGGCAGGTAGCCGTTCTCGTAGCGGTAGTAGCCGGAGCACATGAACAGGAAACCGCAGGTCATCAGCACGGTCTCGATCGTGCCCTGCTCCGTCTGTCGCTCGGCCTCGACGGTCCAGCGGGCGTCCGCACTCGACCATGACGCGCTGACGACGCGATGGTTGAAGCGGATGTGGCGGTCGATACCGTTCTCCGTCGCGGTGTCCCTGACATATTTCAGGATCTGCGGCCCGTCCGCGATCGCCTTCGGATCCGTCCAGGGCTTGAACGAATAGCCGAGCGTGTACATGTCGCTGTCGGAGCGGATGCCGGGATAGCGGAACAGGTCCCAGGTGCCGCCGATGGCGCCCCGCCCCTCCAGGATCGCAAAGCGCTTGGCCGGGCATTTGTGCTGCAGATGATAGGCAGCGGCGATGCCGGACAGCCCGGCGCCGACGATCAGCACGTCGACATGCTCTGTTGACATCGCCTCTGTTGACATGGCGCTTTCCTGGCGTTCCCTGGTCCAGCTTCTTGCTTCTGGCGACGAACAGTCGCAACCCTGCCAGTCCCTGTCAAATCGGCGGCGCGTTGATCGTCGGTCGACCCGCCTCCGCGGCCTGCGGGTCACGCGCATGGAGATGGACCTTGCGATGAACGCCCCCTACCCAAGCAACCACAGGCCCGGCGACGACCACAGCCGAGAGCGCGGGAGCGTGCAGGCGCAACGCCTAGCCCTCGGCTTCACGGTTGCAGCCATCGGGCTCGCGGCCTGGTCGCTCTTCCCGAGCTTTCCAGCCGGCCAGCTGATCGCGGTCGTCACGATCATCCCGCTGCTGGCGCTGGTCCTCACCCTGCGCTTTCCGGACCGGTTCCGCATCGGCCTCGGCTCCGGCTATGGCGCCAATCTCGGCACCGGCTGCATCGTGGCGGCCGGCACACTCGCCGCGCGCACGCTGTCGGACCTCAACCTCGTCAGCTGGCTGCCGCTGACGGCATTCGCGATCGCGGTCGCCCTCGTCTTCCTGATCGTCGCCGCTCGCTTCGAGACCCAACTGCGCCGGCGCGGCTGGCGGCTGCTGGTCGCGGCGCTGTTCGTCGGCGCCTACGCCTTCGGGACGCTCGGCCAGTTCAACGTAGCGCTCGACCGTTCGGCACCGGCGCTGCTGCGCAGCCGCGTTCTCGGCAAGCATGTCGGCCACAGCCGGCTCGCGACCTATCGCGTCACGCTGGAAGCCTGGGGACCGTTTGCGACGGCAACCGACGCCCATGTGGCACAGGCCTTGTACGAGCGGCTGCAACCCGGCGACACCGTGTGCCTGCGGCTGCGCGACGGTGCGTTTCGCATGGCTTGGTTCAGCGTGGCCGCGTGCCGGTGAGGCGCGGTAGGCACATTGCACGGACGAGCGAGGCTGCGTAGAATTCGTAGCCCGCATGAGCGCAGCGACATGCGGGATCTCACGCGCTATCTCGGTGAACCCGGATGTCGCCGCGCTCATCCGGGCAAAGACAGCGACCGGTTCGCATGACCGAACTTCTTCCACGCCCCTTCGCCGTCGATCATCCCGAGATTCGGGCGCTGGACGCCACCGCGCTCGACGCGCGTCCTGGCGCTGTGCTGCTGGCGCGCTCGCCGTTCTATCCGGGCGGCGGCGGTCAGTTGCCGGACCGCGGCACGATCGCGTGGAATGGCATCGTGCGGGACATCGTGGGCTTCGAGCCGACCGCTGACGGCATCTGGCACCTGATCGGGGACGATGCCATTCCCGACGGAACGATCGAGCTGCGCGTCGATGCCGCCTTTCGCCAGCGGATGTGCGAGCAACATACGGTCGCCCACCTCGTCAACAGCGCGGTCTACACGCTGTTCGACGGCGCGCTGCTGACCGGCGTCCGCATGACCGACAGCGACGAATTCAGCGCCGACTTCGACCTGCCCAAGGTGGCACCGGAGCAGCTGCGCGCCGTGGAGCACGCCGTCAACGCCGCGATCGCCGACGACCGCCCGGTGACCACCTTCGACATGGACTACGATGCCGCGCAAGCCACCGCCGGACTCTTCCGCGCCAAATCCGTCGCCCCGCCGCGCCAGGCCGACGGCCTGATCCGCATCGTCGACATCGACGGCCTCGACCGCCAGGCCTGCGGCGGCACGCATCTGGTTTCGACCGCGCGGGCGCGGCGCATCCGAATTCTGAAGGTCGACAACAAGGGCCGGCAGAACCGGAGGTTCAGGATCGGGCTGGGCGCTGCATAGACGCGCCGTGCACCGGCATGCAACGCGTTGCCGCCACGTCGTCATCGATGAAGGCCACACTGTCTCCAACGTCATTCCGGGGCGCGCGAAAGCGCGAGCCCGGAATCCATAACCACGACTGCTTGAGAGCGTAGGCGATTTCTCCACGGAGAATCTGACCCCTCATACCAGCCGGTGATCATGGATTCCGGGCTCATTCGCTTGTCCGCTGGCGCGGACCTGCGAATGCCCCGGAATGACGTGCGGACAGAGTTGGCCCTTGCGCTACCAGCGATGTCAGGGCTGGTGCACGATCACGTCGAATCCTTCCTCGGGCGTCGGCGCTACGAAGTACGACGTGAACAAGTCGAACTCCTCGTCGGTGACCGTGAAGGCGTGCCTTCCGCCGGCATTCCGCGCGCGCAGCCGCGCCTTGCAGATCTCGTCGGACACGTCGACATGATGCAGCCGGTGCGGCACCTGCGCGGCTTCGAACAGGCCGCGCATCCAGGCACGGCTCGCCAGCGTGTTGGCCGGGAAATCGAGCACGACCGAAACGCCGGCGCGCAGCAGCGCCACCACATGCGGCCCCATCACGGCACGTAGCCGGGACGAATTCCGGACATAGTCGGCGAGACTGGTCTGCTCGCCCGGATAGAGCTGTGCCAGCCAGTCGTCCTCAGCCACCGCCACGGTGGCCGGGTGCCGGCCGAGCTCGGCCGTGAGCGTCGATTTGCCGGCAGCGATCTTGCCGCACACGAGGTGCAGCGTAGGTGGGTTCGCAGACATGGATGAAGACCTCGCGTGCGACGCCGCCTCGGGCGTCAAAACGGTCGCGGACAATGTTCGCAGGCAATCGCGCCCGGCCCGACGGATCAGGCCGGGTCGGTAATTCGGCGGCGGGCGGCCGCTTCTGCGAGGTGAGCGCGAGAAGTCATCGGGCATTTGTGACAGAACCTTGCGGCGCGGTCCAGACGGTCCGCATCTCTCCGGGGCCAATGCAGATCCTGGCCTTGCCATCCGTCTATCCTCCGTCCCGGCTCTCCACGTCGTTCCATGTCGTGGAGCGACGTGGATGCCCGGGAAGGAGCCCGGGCATGACGAGTAACTAATTGCGGGTGACGCCATGGGCGAGACCGCTTTGATCGCATCCATGGGTGCTCCGACAGGCGATTGCCTGCGCATCGAGACCTAACGTCGCGGAGACCGCGCCTGCCGGCGCAGCCCTTGTTCTGCAGGCCCGACACGAATTTGGAAAAGCTCTAAGAGCAATTCCAGCTGCCGCTCCGTTGACACATTCGCGCCGTTGCCGTCTCCACTGGTGCCACGATGCATCGTGTTTGATTTTGCTTCATTGGAGGGATTGATGAGACTGACCACCGCCGCCCTGCTCGGCGCCGCACTCGCCGGCTTCGCCATCTCGCCGGCCCTGGCCGACGGCTACAAGGACTGCACCAAGCTCGACAAGGCCCAGTGGAAGCCGGCGGCCGAGGCCGAAGCGAAGGCCAAGGCGCTGGGTTACGAGGTGCGCCGCTCCAAGATCGAGGGCTCCTGCTACGAGGTCTACGGGGTCAAGGAAGGCAAGCTCTACGAGCTGTTCTACAGCCCGGAAGATCTGAGCCTGAAGCACACGGTCGCCAAGTAATCGACGCCAAGTAATCGAGACTGCGTGCGGCTCCGCTGCGCGCCGCGATCCGACGGCCATGCACGGCACAGCTCCCAGAGTCAGCGTGAAGGACCCAGACCAGGCCGAGACCGTGCTGGTCTGGGACCTGCCGTTGCGCCTGTGGCACTGGTTGCTGGCCGTGCTGGTGATCGTCGCCTGGGTCACGCCCAACGTCTATGACGGGCTGCATCGGCTGGCGGGCTATGCGATCCTCGGACTGCTGGCCTTCCGGCTGATCTGGGGCATCATCGGCACGCGCCATTCGCGCTTTCGCAGTGTCCGCGCCCGGCTGCGCGCCACACCGATCTATCTGTGGAATCTGCTGCGCGGCAAGACCGGGCGCTATCTCGGGCTCAACCCCGCGGGCACGGCAATGCAGCTGGCGCTGCTGCTGCTGCTGATCGTCTCTGCCGTGTCCGGCGCGATGCAGGTCACGGTGCGTTTCTTCGGGCTCTGGTGGGTCGAGGACACCCACGAGGTCACGTCGTATCTCCTCATCCCGCTGGTCGTGCTGCATGTCGCGGGCGTCGTGCTGGTCAGCCGCATTCAGCACGAGAACCTCGCGCGCGCGATGCTGACGGGGCGCAAGCTGATGCGGCGCAGGCCGCGTTCGGACATTCCGCCTTCCGAATCCTGACCGGCTCAGCCGCGCACGGCGTAAGGCGTCTGGGCGAGGCGGTCAGCGCCTATGGCGAGATCGCGTTGCGCGTCCGCCAGCGCCTTTCGCTCCCGCTTTTCCTCGGGCAACGACCAGATTGCATCATCCGGCGCATAGTCCCGGATCAGCCGGGTGCCACCGACGATGATCTCGATGGTGCTCATGACATCAGCTCCACGAACCAGTTCCGACAGCGTACGCCGCGCCTCTGACGCCGGCAACTGATCGTCTTTCATGGTTGGGATTTGACGCTGCGCGGCGCGCGGTGCGCAGGCTGAACCGCTGGTCGAGGCGCCGCTCGGCGGAACTCCGAATCGTTGCACTCAAGACACAGTTCCCGCAAAAGGTGCCGGCCACACGCGCTGTGGTGTTGCGCCCGGCCGGCTAGCACCGAACAATCGCAGGTATCGGATGCCTGACCGCTCCTGTTCGCAGGGGCCTGGATTCTAGGAGGCCGGATGATGAGCTCTCAGCAGTTCACCACGCGTGCGTTGTGCCGATCGGTTGTCCTCGCAGGCTGCGTCATGGCCTGGCCTGCAGCCGCCGCCGAACCGGAGGCAATGACGACGCCGGTCGTCGCGGAGGTCACGGCCTCGACGACCGCCGAGCCGATGACCCCGCCGTCGCTGTCGCCAGAGACGGCGCTGACGACGGCATCGATTACGCCCTCGACCGTATTGCCTGCGGAAGAGGCGGCATTGCCGACGGCGCCGGGCGAAACGCCCAAGTCCACCGTCGCCAGCGCCGATCGCATCGAGATCCTCGACGAGTGCCCCGACATCGACGCCTGCGTCGATCGCTATCTGTTTGCGCTGTATGAGCGCGCGCCGAAGCTCGACAAGATCCGGGAGACCGAGCGCCGCGTCGTCACGGTCAAGCGCAAGGGCCGGATGGTGAAGGTGACGCGCAGCTTCACCAGGCTCGTCGACAACGATTTCACCTGGAAGGATCCCAAGGCCGCCGAGCGGGTCGGCCGCAGCATGGCGGAATATGTCATCGGCGGCATGGACCGCAGCTTCAAGCTGAAGCTGTTTCATACGCTGCACGCCGCCGAGGCGGCAGGCCTCGCGCCCGGCATCACCAGCGGCTTCCGCGACGACTATCGCCAGGAGATCGCGAGCGGGCTGAAGGCGGCGACCAACCGCTCCTATCACGGCGGCAGCCTGCGCGGCGGCTATGGCCATGGCCTCGCCGCCGACATCGTCAGCGTCAACGGCGCGACGCGCGCCCAGCGCTGGGTCGCAACCGAGCAGCTGTGGAAATGGGTCGACGCCAACGGCAAGAGTTTCGGCGTCGGCCGGCCCTATCTCGATCGCGACCCGCCGCATGTCGGCCCTGTCGACGGCGAGGAATATAGCAAGCACCGCACGCCGGCCGTGAAGGTGGCTGCGGCCGAGACGCGGAAGCACAAGCGTATCGCCGCGCGTCAGGAGCATCATGCGGCGAAGCGCGCGAAGGCCGTGCGTGCCTCGGCGCTGGGCTCGCGGCGGACCGGCTGACGCAGGCCACGCGGACCGATCGATCGACTGTCGGGGCGGCGATCGGCCATCCGGGACAGGCGGGGACAAGAGGCGCTATGGTGACGATCCCGCCCCTGCCGCCTCGTGAGTAGATCATGCCGTCACACCTGCCGCCCGAGCCCGCTGATGCCGCCGCACGGCGCGCCGTCCGCCCTGCCATAGTCTATCCCGCCGGCACGCTGCCGCGGCCGGACATGGCGATGCTCGAGGCCGCGCGGCAGACGATGACCAAGATCGACGAAGTGATCGTGCCGCCGCGCGATGCGCGCTGCTTTCGGGTCGCGCGCGGACAGTTCTTCCGCATCGTCAGCGTCGAGGGCCCGCAGGTCGGCGACCTCAATCTGTGGAATGCGCATGATTTGTCCGAGCGCTTCTTCAGCGGCAAGACACGGGCGTTGCATGCCACGCACGTCTCGACCGGCGACCGGCTGTGGAGCACGATGCCGAGCCTGCGGCCGATGGCCACGATCAGCCACGACACGCTCGGCTGGTACGGCTTCGATGCCGACGGCGCCGGCATCCACGATGTGATCGGCACGCGCTGCGATCCCTATACCAACCGGCTGCTCAGCGGCGGCGCTTACGATTTCTGCTGCCATTCGAACCTGGCGCGTGCGCTGGCCGGCGAGTTGAAGACGGAGCCGCGGGCCGTCGAGCAGCACGTGCACGACGTGCTCAACGTCTTCATGTGCACCGGCTTCACCCGCGATACGCATCAGTACTTCATGAAGGCGAGCCCGGTGCGGCCCGACGACTACATCGAATTCCTGGCCGAGATCGACCTGCTCGGCGCGCTCTCGGCCTGCCCGGGCGGCGACTGCGGCGCGACGCATTCGAGCGATGCCGCGGCCTGCCATCCGCTGCACATCGAGATCTACGAGCCCGACCGGACAAAGCTGGCCGGCTGGCCGTGGCCGTCGCCCAGCGACTATCACCGCGGCCACGGCGCGCAGCCGGCGCGCTGACCGCACCGCGACGGCTCCGGAAGGCACCAACGCAAAAGGCCGGGGCAATGCCCCGGCCTTCGCCATATCAGCCGCGCGGTGCGCCGGATATCAGTAGCGGTAGTGGTCCGACTTGAACGGGCCTTCCTGCTTGACGCCGATATAGGAGGCCTGGTCGGGGCGCAGCTTGGTCAGGTTCACACCGATCTTGGCGAGATGCAGCATCGCCACCTTCTCGTCCAGCGACTTCGGCAGCACATAGACTTCCTTCTTGTACTTGCCGTCCTTGTTGTTGGCGTAGAGCTCGATCTGCGCCAGGGTCTGGTTGGTGAAGGACGCCGACATCACGAAGGACGGATGGCCCATCGCATTGCCGAGGTTCACGAGGCGGCCTTCGGACAAGAGGATCATGCGCTTGCCGTCGGGGAAGGTGATCTCGTCGACCTGCGGCTTGATGTTGGTCCACTTCAGGTTCTTCAGCGAGGCGACCTGGATCTCGTTGTCGAAGTGGCCGATGTTGCAGACGATGGCGCGATCCTTCATCGCGCGCATGTGCTCGATGGTGATGATGTCCTTGTTGCCGGTGGCGGTCACGAAGATGTCGGCGCGCGGGGCTGCGTCCTCCATCGTCACCACCTCGTAGCCCTCCATCGCCGCCTGCAGCGCGCAGATCGGATCGATCTCGGAGACCATCACGCGGCAGCCGGCCTGGCGCAGCGAGGCGGCCGAGCCCTTGCCGACGTCGCCGAAGCCGGCGACCATCGCGACCTTGCCCGACATCATCACGTCGGTGCCGCGGCGGATGCCGTCGACCAGCGACTCGCGGCAGCCATAGAGATTGTCGAACTTCGACTTGGTGACGCTGTCGTTGACGTTGATCGCCGGCCACAGCAGCGTGCCGGCCTTCTGCATGTCGTACAGGCGATGCACGCCCGTGGTGGTCTCTTCCGAGACGCCCTTGATCGACGCCGCGATGGCAGCGAAGTAGCCCTTCGGCTTCTCCTTGAGCTGCTTCTTCAGCAGCGCGAAGAACACTTCCTCTTCCTCGGAGGCCGGCTTGTCGAGGAACGCCGTATCGCCGTTCTCGGCGCGCAGACCGAGATGGACGTACATGGTGGCGTCGCCGCCGTCGTCGAGGATCATGTTCGGATGGCCGCCGCCGTGCCAGTCGAACAGCTTGGCGGTGTAGTCCCAGTAGTCGACCAGCGTCTCGCCCTTGATGGCGAACACCGGAATGCCGGCGGCGGCGATCGCGGCGGCGGCGTGGTCCTGAGTCGAATAGATGTTGCAGGAGACCCAGCGGATGTCGGCGCCGAGCGCCTTCAGCGTCTCGATCAGCACCGCGGTCTGGATGGTCATGTGCAGCGAGCCCGCGATGCGCGCGCCCTTGAGCGGCTGCTTCGGGCCATACTCCTCGCGCGTCGCCATCAGGCCGGGCATCTCGGTCTCAGCGAGCGAGATCTCCTTGCGGCCGAACTCGGCGAGCGACATGTCCTTGACGATGTATTCGTTAAAACCTGGCTTGGCGGTCATGTGGGTTTCCTGGTCGGATGTATTCGGACGGGGTCGTGACGAAACGAAAAGAGACGCGTCGAGGCGCAGTCTGGATCACCGCCCCCGGACTTTCGGGGATAGGAGACGGCGGCCTTCTGCCGTCGTCCTTGGCTTGGTCAAACCGATGCATGGCATCGGTCATGGGATGAGAGGCAGCCGCACGCATGGTGCGAACTGTTGCCCCTGTCCCCCACCCGGACTGCATTGATCGATGCAATCCGATCTCTCCCCGCGAGCGGGGAGAGATCAAGACGGTTACACCGCGCGCTTGAGCGCCTCGACGAGATCGGTCTTCTCCCAGGAGAAGCCGCCCTCATTGTCCGGCGTGCGGCCGAAATGGCCGTAGGACGAGGTGCGCGCGTAGATCGGGCGGTTGAGGTCGAGGTGGGTGCGAATGCCGCGCGGCGTCAGATCCATCGCCTGGGCGGCAGCCTTCTCGAGCACGTCCTCGGACACCTTCCCCGTGCCGTGCGTATCGATGTAGATCGACAGCGGCCGCGCCACGCCAATCGCATAGGCGAGCTGCAGGGTGCAGCGGTCCGCGAGGCCGGCGGCGACGATGTTCTTGGCGACATAGCGCGCGGCATAGGCAGCGGAGCGATCGACCTTGGTCGGATCCTTGCCGGAGAACGCGCCGCCGCCATGCGGAGCCGCACCACCATAGGTGTCGACGATGATCTTGCGGCCGGTCAGACCCGCGTCGCCATCGGGACCGCCGATGAAGAACTTGCCGGTGGGATTGATATGCCAGATCGTCTTCGCGGTGATCCAGCCTTCGGGCAGCGCCTTGCGCACATAAGGCTCGACGCGCTCGCGGACCTGCGCGGAGGTCATGTCCTCGACCAGGTGCTGATGCGACACCACGATCTCGCGCACGCCGACCGGCTTGCCGTTCTCGTACTGCACTGTGACCTGGCTCTTGGAGTCGGGCCCCAGCACCTTCTCGACGCCGGCGTGTCGGGCTTCCGAGATCAGCCGCAGGATCTTGTGGGCATAGAAGATCGGCGCCGGCATCAAATCCGGCGTTTCGTTGGTCGCGTAACCGAACATGATGCCCTGGTCGCCGGCGCCCTCTTCCTTGACTTCGCCGGGCTGCAGCGCGTCGACGCCCTGGGCGATGTCGGCCGACTGCGGATGCAGCAGGATCTCGATGTCGCAGGTCTTCCAGTGGAAGCCTTGCTGCTCGTAGCCGATGTCCTTGATGGCCTCGCGGACGACGTGCTCGATGTGCTCGTTGGTGACCGAGGACGGACCGCGAGTCTCGCCGGCGATCACGACCTTGTTGGTCGTGGCGAGCGTCTCGCAGGCGGCGCGGATCTGCCAGGGGTCGATGCCGGCCTTCGGCCCTTCGCGGTAGAACAGGTCGACGATCTCGTCGGAAATACGGTCGCAGACCTTGTCCGGATGGCCTTCGGACACCGACTCCGAGGTGAACAGATAAGACGCGCGCATCAAGCAACCCCTTCTTCGCCGCCCACGGCGGTCGTTTGTATTGATCCCAAGTTTCCTGATCCCAGGATGTCAGTCGCGACGCCGCGAGATGACGTAGGACTCGTCGTAGAACCACAGCCCGTTGTGCTTTCGCAGAACCTCTCTGGCGGCGTCGAGCGCGCGGGACGAGTGGGCCACCTCGGTCAGGCGGTCTTCCTCGATCTGCGCGACATACACCGCCGCGTTCCAGGCTGCAAAGGCGGTCGAGGTTCCGATCGCACCGGTGACCTCGTTGGGCAGAGCCTCCATCTCATACCTGAAAATCGAGCGATTGTCCGCATAGGCGTTGAAATTTAAGTCCCGCCCACTGGAGCCGAGCTCGTATTTCACGGCGCGCAATAGCTCATGGCGGCTGACCGAGAAAGGATTTTCTCCCGGCCACACCGCCTGGATGATGTCCAGGCCCGGATCCTGGCCATGGGAGTGGATTCCAATCAGCCGGCCGCCCGGTTTGAGCGCCCGCGCCAGCGGTGCGATGATGCGCTTGGCGCGGAAATTCACCGAGGACCGAGCCCGATAGGGTTGCGAGGCGATGATCAGGTCGAAATTGGCCTCGACCCGCCCGGCCCGGGGGATGATACCGTCGAGCAGGAAGCGGTGATCCTCGCGGTAGAGCACCAGCGCGATCGGCCGCTCATAGACCGGCATGCCCGTGCGCTGGGAGACGTTGGCGCGCCAGTTCTGCTCCAGGAACGGCTTCAGCGCCGTGATCTGCGCCTCGAAATCCCCTGACGAATCGCCCTGCAGCACCACCTCGTGCCAGATCATCGAGGCGGCGACCGACGGCGACGCCGGCGTCAGCCAGGGCGCCTCGGCATAGTTCATGTTGGTGAACACGAACACGCTCGCAGGATGCTCGAACAGCCGGTCCGGGACCTTCTCCAGCGTCAGCCGGACATCTTCGAGGCTCAGCTCCTTGCCGGCGACGTAGAACGGAATGTGTGGAAAGCGGCCGTGCATCGTCCGCAGCACCTTCGACAGCACGGTGCCGTCGCCGACGCCGGCATCGAACAGCCGCAGCGCCGGGGGGCGTGGATGGATGCTGGCAAGCTCGAGGCCGACGCGCTCGGCGACGACCCGCTTCTCGCTGCAAGTATGGACGAACAGCAGGTATTTCTGGCGGTTCTCGAAGAAGCGGAAATTGCTCTTGGGGTCGCGCTTCTCCGGCACGACGTCGAGCCGCGGCGGCGGCAGGGTGCCGGTCGAGGCCGCGATATAGGCCTGGATGCGGTCCAGCGTGTCGATGGTGATGCGCTTGCCCTCGCGCAGCCGCTGCACGAGCTTGCCGTCGTTGACGGCGCGTCGGCCGAACGTCGATTCCGCCATGTCCGACTGGCGGCAGAACTCCGTGATCTGGGCGAGCAGCTGGTCGTTCTTCATGCGGCTGAACAGGTGGGAAATTTGAGTGGGCAGAACGCCATTGGCCCAACGCTCTAGCACCATCTGCCCACCGATAAAAGGGCCTGAACCCGGAACCTTGCGGGCGCAACAAACGGGACATGGTTTCCCTGCTGTTCCCGCTCCGGTTTGTCCCGATGCGCCGCGCCCTCCTGCTCCTGCCGCTCCTGGCCGCGCTCTGCGTGTCCCCTGCCCTCGCGCAGTCGAAATCCCAGCTCGGCCCGCTCTGCACCACCGAGACGACGCCGGCGGACCAGATGATCGCCGCCTGTAACAAGATCATCGCGCTGAAGGTATTCTCCGGCAGCCAGCTGGCGACGATCTATTTCTGGCGGGCGGTCGGCTGGAATAAGAAGGGCGACTATGCCCGTGTGATCTCGGATGCCACCGAAGCCCTGCGGCTGCAGCCGGCGCAGGCGATCTACAATTTGCGCGGCTCAGCCTATTACGACAAGGGCGAGTACGAGATCGCGATTGCCGACTTCAACGACGCGATCAAGAACGGCCCGCCGAGCGGCACCCTCTTCCACAACCGCGGCAATGCCCATCGCGGCGCCGGCGATTTCGCCAAGGCGATCGCGGACTATGATCAGGCGATCAAGCTGACGCCGAAATCAGCGCTGTCCTGGCAGAACCGCGGCATCTCCAGGGAGGCGACGGGCGACCTCGACGGCGCGCTCACCGACATCAACGAGGCGATCCGGCTCGACCCGGCGCTGGCCTCGCCGCTGATCAACCGCAGCGTCATCTGGCGCGCCAAGGGCAATGTCGAGCGCGCCATCGCCGACGGCTCCGAGGCGGTGCGCCTGGCACAGAATCCGCCCGCCAATGTAATGACGCCGCCCGGCAGCGTGGTCATCGCCGCCCATGTCCACAGGGCGCTGGCCTATGAGGCCAAGGGCGAGTTCGACGCGGCCAAGGCGGACTACGCCGCGGCATTGAAGCCGGTCGCGTCCGACGCCGGCAGCAAGGCCAACCAGGCGACCGCCAAGGTGCGGCTTTCGCTGCTGTCGGAACCGGTCGTGCAGCCGCCGCAGCGCGCCGACACGCCCCAGCCAGCGGCGCTCGCGACGGGGCAACGCATGGCGCTCGTGATCGGCAACGGCGCCTACGCGCATGTGCAGCCGCTGACCAATCCGCCGCGCGATGCGCGTGCGATCGCGAAGAGCCTGCGCGACATCGGCTTCACGGTGGTCGAGGGCATCGATCTCGACCGCGCGGCGATGCAGGCCAAGACGCGCGACTTCCTGCGCGAGGCGACGCGGGCCCAAATGGCCGTCGTGTTCTATGCCGGGCATGGCGTGCAAATCGACGGCCGCAACTATCTGGTGCCCACCGACATCGCGCTGTCTGCAGGCAGCGAAATCGTCACCGCCATGGTCGACATGGACCTGATCCTGGCCGGGCTCGACGACCAGGTCCGCACCAACATCCTGATCCTCGACGCCTGCCGCAACAACCCGTTCGCGCCGCCGGAGCCGGCCGCGCCGCCTAGCAGGAGCTTGAGCGCGAGTGGCCTTGCCGCGCCCTCTTCGCTCGGCGCCGGCGCGACGTCCGGGGCCGGCACGCTAATCGCGTTCGCGACGGCTCCGGGCAAGGTCGCGCTCGATGGCGAGGGCGACAACAGCCCATTCTCGGCGGCGCTGTCGCGCCACATCGGCACGCCCGGCCTCGAGGTGCAGCAGATGCTGACGCGGGTCCGCGCCGAGGTCGTCGCCGGCACCCGGAACAGGCAGGTGCCATGGTCGAACTCCTCGCTGCTCGGCGAGGTCTATCTGGCGGCGAAATAGACGGCGCCGGGCAGACGCTGCGACAGCCTGCCCCCCTCGCAGCTACCTTCGCAGCGGGTGCAGCTCCGCCGAATCCTGATATCTTCCGACCAACAGAGACGTGGATCAGGGCTGTCGGCATGCCGCGTCACCGACACGATCCACGGGCAACAATCTGCGTCTCGAAGCATACAGGGGAGGCTCGCATGATCGGTCGTTTTGTTCTTGGGCTTGGTTTTTCGCTCGCACTGGCCGCGGGCCCCGCGCTCGCCGACGACGTCACCGGCGTCTGGCTGCGCGAGAGCGGCGCGTCCAAGGTCAGGTTCGCGCCCTGCGGCGGCGCCGTCTGCGGCACGCTTGTCTGGATCAAAGAGGGCACGGACACGCCGGCCAAGGTCGGCCAACGGCTGTTCTCCGGCATGAAGTCCACCGGGCCCAACGCCTGGGCCGGCAGCTACAGCAACCCGGACGATGGCAAGACCTACGATGCGAAGATGACGCTGTCGGGCAACACGCTGACGACCTCGGGCTGCGCCCTCGGCGGCGTGATCTGTCGGTCCTCGACCTGGACACGGGCGAATTAGAGATCCGTTGGCGTATTCGCGCTAGCGTACGGCAGATCGAGGAGCGTCAATCGTCCACATGGCAGCGAAAACGCAGGCGCGGCTGGGGTTTGTACTGTTTGCAGTGATTGCCGCAGCAGCCGCGACGTTCGTGCTGGTGCGCCGGTCTGCAGCGCCATCCGCCAACGATCACCGTACGGTTCGACAGCTCGTCGTCCACTACAACCTGCAGGCGCGCCCCGACGACCCGATCATCGTGCTCGGCGACAGCATCGTCGAAGCCGCGACATTGCCGGCCACCGCCTGCGGACATCCGGTCGTCAATGCCGGCCTCGCCGGCGCCGGCACACGCAGCGACCTCGCCGGCTGGCTCAAGCCGGCGCTGGGACCGAAGCGGCCGTTTGCGATCATCGTCTCGCTCGGCGTCAATGACGCGCTGACCGTCAAGCCCGACTCCAGCGCGATCTTCGCCGTACGCTATGAGGCGCTGTTGCGCGAGCTAGCGTCGCTCACGACACGCCTCTTCATCGTCGATTTTCCCCCGGTCGAGACGCGCGGGCCGTTCACGGCGGCCATGGAGAAGACCGCGATGGCGAGCATCACCGGCTACCGCGCCGCCCTGCCGGAGCTCGCGAAACGGACCGGAGCAACCTTCCTGCCGTTGCCGCCGATGGAGACGCCGTTCACGCTCGAGGGCATCCATCTGAATGCGGCCGGCTACCGGTCCTGGGACCAGGCGATCCTGCAGGGAACCGAACTCGCCTGCCGCTGATCAGCCGCGCGGCACTGATCCTCGCCGCCCTGCGAAAACAATCCTTCACCTCGTCCCTGCTAGGATCGGCCTGCGCATCGCGTCGCGACGGTTAACGAACCCTGCATGGCCAAGCCTCCAACGTCGACATCGCCTGGGACTCACAAGCTGCTCGGCCTGGAGCTGCTGCGCTTCCTCGCCACCATCTCCGTGCTGCTGTGGCACTACCCGCACTTCGCCTATGTCGCCGACGCGCCGGTCGGTCTCGTCCGCGGCGAGCTGCCGTTCTACGATGTCCTGTTTCCGTTCTATGAGCTCGGCGAATACGGCGTCGTGATCTTCTGGTGCATCTCCGGCTTCATCTTCTTCTGGAAGTACAGCGCGGTCATCCCGGATGGCACGGTCGACGGCTGGACCTTCTTCGTCAACCGGCTGTCGCGGCTCTACCCGCTGCATCTCGCAACGCTGCTACTGGTCGCGGGGTTGCAGGCCCTCTATGTCGCGCAGCACGGCTTCGCCTTCGTCTACCAGAGCAACGATCTCGGCCATTTCGTCGCACAGCTGGTCATGGCGAGCGACTGGCTGCCGCCGACCGGCGTCAGCTTCAACGGCCCGATCTGGTCAGTTTCGATCGAGGTGCTGGTCTATGCCGCGTTCTTTGCAGGCTTGCGCTTCGTCACCACATCGCCGCTGCTGAATCTCGCGATGATCCTGGCCGGGATCGCGAGCGGCACGCTGGTCGGCAAATGCGTCGTGTTCTTCTACGCTGGCGGATTGGCGGCCATGGCGCGGCAGAGCGTCACCAATGCCCCGTATCGCACCAAGCTGGAGATTCTGGCCGGATGCGCGGCCGTCGGAATTCCGGTCGCGCTCTGGTTCTCGGGCATCGATCTGGCCGAACGCGCCGCGGCGCTCCTGCTCGTCATCACCCCAATGCTGGTGTTCGCCTGCGCAGCGTCCATCACCGTACCACGACGCATCGAGGTGCTGCTGCAGGCCGCCGGCAACATGACCTATTCGTGCTATCTGCTGCACTTCCCGATCCAGCTCGCGATCGCGCTTGTGTTCGCATCGCTGGGGCGAGCGATTCCGTATTACAGCGATCTGTTCTGGCTCGGCTTCATGGGCCTGACCCTGACCGCGGCGTACCTCACCTATCGCTGGTTCGAGGCGCCGGCACAGCGGCTGATCCGCCGCGCCCTGCTACGCAAAAATCAAACGGGGCGGATTGCTCCGGCCCCGCTTGCTCATCACTGATCAGTCAGCACAGCCACGCCTGCTGTCCAGGCGTGCCCTGCATTCACCGGGCGGTTACTTCCCCCAGATTTCCTCGGCGAGCTCGACGCAGAGGCGCAGCTTGGCCCACTGCTCTTCCTCGGAGAGGATGTTGCCTTCCTCGGTCGAGGCGAAGCCGCACTGCGGCGACAGCGCGAGCTGGTCGAGCGGGGCGAACTTCGAAGCCTCTTCCAGGCGGCGCTTGATGTCGTCCTTCTTCTCGAGCTCGCCGACCTTGGAGGTGACGAGGCCGACGACGACGACCTTGTTGCCCTTGGGCAGGAAGCGCAGCGGCTCGAAGCCGCCGGCGCGCTCGCTGTCGTACTCCAGGAAATAGCCGTCATAGTTGGTATTGGCGAGCATGGTCTCGGCCACCGGCTCGTAGCCGCCCGAGGAGATCCAGGTCGAACGGAAATTGCCGCGGCAGACATGGGTCGTGATCGTCATGTCGGCGGGACGCTCGGCGATCGCGTAGTTGATGATGCGCGAATAGATCTGCTGCAGACCGTCCGGATTGTCGCCGCGCTCCCTGGCCTTCTTCAGCTCGTCCTGCGAGCACAGATAGGCCCACACGGTGTCGTCGAACTGCAGATAGCGGCAGCCGGCGTCGTAGAACGCCTTCACGGCCTTGCGGTAGGTCTTGCCGAGATCCTCGTAGAAGGCGTCGAGATCGGGATAGACCTCCTTGGAGATCGACTTGCGGCCGCCGCGGAAATGCAACACGGCCGGCGACGGGATCGTCATCTTCGCCGTCACATGCGCCGTATCGGCGTGCTTCTTGAGGAAGCGGAAGTGATCGAGCATCGGATGATCATCCGGGAAGTCCAGCTTGCCGATCACGCGCACCGCGTCGTGACGGGTCTGCACGCCGGTGAACTGGATGCCGGTGTCCGGGTGAAACAGCTCACAGCCGGTCAGCTTGGCGAGGAAATCGAAATGCCACCAGGAGCGGCGGAATTCACCGTCGGTCGCGAGCTTGAGGCCGGTCGAGGCCTGGCGGTGCACGACCTTCTCGATCTCCATGTCCTCGATCTTGGCGAGGTCGGCCGCCGAAATCTCGCCCTTTTCGAGCTTGGCGCGGGCGTCCTTGATCTTCTGCGGCCGCAGGAGGCTGCCGACTTCGTCGGCGCGGAAGGGGGGCTTGGTGCGTTGCATGGGCTCACTCCTTGGAAGACGTCGATTCGTTGAGTATGCTTGTTGGACCGGGCGCGAGATGTCCTGGGTGGGTCACCCGGCAAACCGTCGCGGACTGGGTCCATCCCCTACCCCGTATCCGATCGGTATACAATTCCGTCGGCAAGAGATCGTGGGAAGGCGTGGCGCGGTTGCGGCACAGCATGATCTTCTGGGCTGCTCTCGGCTCGTTTTCCTCAAAATCCTGAGGTGACCTCATCAAATCCATCTCCAGGACGCGCGGCCGGCTGGATGGCAAAGCCCCCGCTGATCCTGCAAAGAGCCGCATCCTGCATACCGGTTGAGCGACGACAGGACCGTATCGCCGCAACTTCGATCGCTCCCACCCGCTGAATGCGCGAGGACGGTCGCCCCTGCAACCGAGGATGACGCCTCGCGTGCGGCCGATCAAGCCCGTCGATCAGGTCAATGCGCCGCCGCGCTGGAGACGCCGAGGTGGCGCTCGAGCGGCGCCGGATCGGCCTTCAGCGCGCTGGACGGCGCATCGTGCACGATGGTGCCGCGCTCCAGGATCACGACGCGGTCGGCCAGCGCGAGCAGCTTCTGCGCGTGCTGCTCGACGATGATGGAGCACAGGCCACCGGCGCGGCTGATGGTGCCGATCGCGGCCAAGAGCTCCTCGACGATGATCGGGGCGAGGCCCTCGGTCGGCTCGTCCAGCAGCAGCACCTTCGGATTGAGCGTCAGCGCGCGGCCGATCGCCAGCATCTGCTGCTCGCCGCCGGAGAGCTGGTTGCCGAAATTGTTGCGGCGCTCCTTGAGCCGCGGAAACATCTGGTAGACGCGCTCGACCGTCCATGGGCCCGGCTGCGCCACCGCGGTCATGTTCTCCTCCACCGTCAGCGAGCGGAAGATATTGCGCTCCTGCGGCACCCAGCCGATGCCGGCACGGGCGCGCTGGTCGGCGCGCAACGACGTGATGTCGGTGCCGCCGAGCGCGAGCTTGCCGGAAAAGCGGCGGGTGACACCGACGATGGAGTTGATCAGCGTGGTCTTGCCGGTACCGTTGCGGCCGAGCAGCGCCAGCACCTGCCCCTCCGGCAGCGATAGCGACATGTCCGGCAGCACCACCGCCTCACCGTAGCCGGCGCGAAGATTTTCGATTGTCAGCAGGTCGGTCATCATGCGGCCTCGCCGAGATAGACCGCCTTGACCTGCGGATCGCGCGCGACCTCGTCAGGCGCGCCCTCGACCAGGAGAGCGCCGGAGACCAGCACCGAGATGCGGTCGGCGAAGGAGAAGACGAGGTCCATGTCGTGCTCGATCAGAAGCACCGTCACGTCGCGCGGCAGTGCAGCGACGGCAGCGAGAATGTCCTTGCGCTCGCCCTCCGGGACGCCGGCAGCGGGCTCGTCGAGCAGCAGCACCCGCGGCTTGGCCGCGATCGCGACCGCGATCTCCAGCAGGCGCTGCTTGCCATAGGGCAAGGTCGAGGTGCGGTCGTTCATGACGTCGAGCAGCCGGAAGCGCTCCAGGGTCTCGGCGATCTCGGCATTGATGTCGTCGCGCGTGCCCATGCGCCGCCACCAATTTCCGCCGCCGCCGAGCCGCTCGGACACCGCAAGGCCGATGGTCTCGAGCGGCGTCAGATCCGCATAGAGCTGGTTGATCTGGAAGGTGCGCGACAGGCCACGCAGCACGCGCTTGTGCACCGGCAGATCGGTGATGTCCTGGCCCTCGAGCAGGATGCGCCCCGAACTGGGCTCCAGCACGCCGGTGAGCTGATTGATCACCGTGGTCTTGCCGGCGCCGTTCGGGCCGATCAGCGCGTGCCGCGCGCCGGGTCTGATCTGCAGCGACAGGTCGCGGGTGACGTGAAGACCGCCGAAATGCTTGTCGAGGCCGCGGGTTTCCAATGCGTAGGTCATGGCGCCTCGTTATCGGTGAGGGCCACCGCCGCCTTGCGGCCGGCGATCTGCCGAAGGATCAAATTGGGCAGCCACAGCGCGTAAGCGTGAATGCGGTGGCGGCCGACCAGCACGATGACGACGAGCACGAGGCCGATCCAGAACATCCAGTATTGCGGCGTGATCCACTGGAACAGTTCCTGCAACATCCGAAACACGGCCGCGCCGATCAGTCCGCCATAGAGATAGCCGGAGCCGCCGATGACCAGCAGCAGCACGAGGTCGGCGGAGCGCTCGAACGAGAACACGTCGAGCGAAGCCAGCGCCGTGGTCTGCGTGAACAGCGCGCCGGCGACACCCGCGTAGAACGCTGCGACCGTGTAAATCGCGATCAGGCGCTTGTTGACGGGAATGCCGACCGCGGCGGCACGCAGCGGATTGTTCTTGATCGCGCGGAGCGACAGGCCGAACGGCGAATGCACGATCACCCGCGCCAGCAGGAACAGCACGAACAGCACCGCGAGCGAATAGAAGAAGCCGGTCTTGCCGAACATGTCGAAGGCGAACACGCCGAAGATCGGCTGGATGTCGATGCCTTGGAGACCGTCGGTGCCGCCGGTGATGTTGGAGAAGCGCTCCGCGAGCGCCTCCATCAACAGCGCGATGCCGAGCGTCACCATCAGCCGCGTCAGGTCGACGCCGCGGATCACGAGGAAGCTGGTGGCGAAGCCGAGCACGGTGGCGGCAAGCCCCGCCACGATCAGCGCCAGCACCGGCTCGTTGATGATCCCGTGCACCGACAACAGTCCGGCGCAATAGGCGCCGACGCCGAAGAAGGCGGCGTGGCCCAGCGAGACGATGCCGGCATAGCCGAGGATCAGGTCGAGCGACAGCGCGAACAACGCCAGACGCAGGATCTCGGTCATGATCAGGTAGCGCGAGGGGAACGCCAGCCCGACCGCCAGGACGACGATCCAGAAGGCGAACTCGCTCCAGTGCCAGCGGCCGTGCTGCCTGGCGTGGAAGCCGACCTCGGTTTGTGCGTTCGTGGTCATGCGATCCTCACCGCGTCGCCGTGCGGCCGAATAGGCCGTTCGGACGCCAGATCAGGATCACGATCATGATGGTGTAGATGACGAAGGGTCCGAGCTTTGGGACGTAATACTTGCCGGCGACGTCGCCGATGCCGAGGAGCAGCGAGGCCAGGAACGGACCGGTGATCGAGGACGAGCCGCCGACGGTAACCACGATCAGGAAGTAGATCATGAACTTCAGCGGGAAATACGGATCGAGGCCGAGGATCTCGGCACTGAGCGCGCCGCCAAGGCCGGCAAGGCCGCAGCCGAACGCGAAGGTGAAGGCGAACACCTGGGGCACGTTGATACCGAGGCCGCTGGCCGCGCGCGGATCATCCACCGCGGCGCGCAGCCGGCTGCCGAACCGGGTCTTGGACAGCACGAGCTGCAAGCCCACCGTCAGCAGGCCGCAGATCACGATGATCATCAGCCGGTAGCGGCCGATGCCGACGCCGAAGATGTCGAACTGGCCCTGCAGCACCTCGGGCAGCTTGATGAAGATGCGCGACGATCCCATGATGTAGTCGACGGACGCGACCGTCATGAACACCAGGCCGATCGAGAACAACACCTGGTCGAGATGACTGCGGGCGTAGAGATGCTGGTAGAGCGTCCGCTCCAAGAGCGCGCCGATCAGTGCGCTCGCCACGAAGGCCATCGGCAGCGCCGCGAAGAACGGCCAGCCGATCCGGTTGACGAGCACGGCGCAGACATAGCCGCCGGCCATGGCGAAGGCGCCGTGGGCGAGATTGACGAAGTTCATCAGGCCGAGCGTGACGGCGAGCCCGCAGGCCAGCACGAACAGCAGCATGCCGTAGGCGACGCCGTCGAACAGGTTGGTGAGGATGGAGGTCATTGAAAGGCTTACGCGACCAGAGAGAGGGACAAGTAGAAACTCCAAGCACCGTCATGCCCGGCCTTGTCCCGGGCATCCACGTCCAGCTTGCCGCAAAGAACGACGTGGATGGCCGGGACAAGCCCGGCCATGACGGCAGATAGAAGCGTCACTTCTTCGCCTTGCCCGGATCCTTGACGGCTTCGAAGGTCTGGAACTCGACGTTGTAGAGCTCGCCGTCGACCTTCTCCACCTTGCGGATGTAGATGTTCTGCACGATATCGCGGGTTTCCGGATCGATCGAGATCGGGCCGCGCGGGCTCTCCCAGGCCATGCCCTTCATCGCCGCAAGCAGCGAGTCGCCATCGGTCTTGCCGCCGCTCTTCTTGAGCGCTTCGTAGATCAGATGGATGCCGTCATAACCGCCGACGGCCATGAAGCCCGGGCGGCTGTTGAAGGCCTTCTTGTAGGCGGCGACGAACTCCTTGTTCTTGGCCGACGGATGCGCAGCCGAATACATGTGGGCCGTGACTGCACCGAGCACGGCATCGCCCATGTCGTTGAGGAGGTCGTCGTCGGTGACGTCGCCCGGCCCGATCACCTTGATGCCGCTCTTGTCGAGACCGCGCTCGGCATATTGCTTCATGAAGTTGCCGCCCTGGCCGGCCGGCACGAACACGAACATCGCATCCGGCTTGGAGTCCTTCATGCGCTGCAGGAACGGCGCGAAGTCCGGGTTCTGCAGCGGAACCTTCACTTCCTCGACGATCTCGCCGCCACCGGCAGTGAACCGCTCCTTGAACGAGGCCAGCGCGTCATTGCCCGGCGCGTAGTCCGAGGTGAGGGTCGCGACCTTCTTGATGCCGTTCTTGACCGCCCAGTCACCGATGATGGTCGAGGACTGCGGCAGCGTGAAGCTGGTGCGAACGATATAGGGCGACTTCTCGGTGATGATGGACGTGCCGGCGGCCATCACGACCTCGGGGATCTTGCCCTGGGTGGCGAGCGGCGCAGCCGCGAAGGCGGCGGGGGTCACGCCGAAGCCGGCGATGACGTTGACCTTGTCGTTGACGATCAGCTCCTGCGCCAGCCGCTTGGTGTTGTCGGGCAGCGCGGCGTCGTCCTTGAGGATGACCTGGATCTTCTTGCCGGCGACGGTGTCGCCGTTCTGCTGCATGTAGAGCTTGATTGCGTTGTCGATCTGCTTGCCGGTCGACGCCTGGCCGCCGGTCATCGGCACGATCAGGCCGATCTTGAACACGTCTTCGGCGCGCGCCGCACCGGACGCGAGTGCAGCCGCGGCGAGCGCCGCACTGGCGGCGAGCGTCAGTGTCTTGTTTCGCACGAACATTGAAACTACCTCCCTGGTCGGATCAGGACCGCAGCCCCCGGCCATTGTTGTCTTAACCGTGCGCTATCGTTCACGATGTCGCGCGCGCATCGCTGCGGACTCGGCACGATATTGTCAATGGCGTTCATGGGAGGGTTGGTGGACGGTCGGTTTCCGGAACAGACCATGGCGGCAATAGGTATAATAATACACCGACTTCGAACCGCCAAGTTTTTGCGAATTGATGGCAAACCGCTAGGGTCGCGCAGCGACGATGAAAGGTCCCTCTCCATGCCGGCCCGGACTGCATTTTTCGCGCGATCGCTGGCCGCGATGACCGTGCTGGCCTTGGCTGCGCCGGTCCTGGCCGGCTGCTCGTCGATCAACGAGAAGGTGGGTGCGGGCATGGGCGACTTGATGCCGCAATGGGCCGGCGGCCTGCCGGCCGGCGCTCCGCCCCGGCCGGGCACGGTCGAGTACGACCGCTTCATGCAGGAGCGCGAACGGCAGCGGCAGTTGCCGGCAGCCGAACGCGACAAGGAGACGCAGTCGAGCACCAACGCTCAGGCGACCGTCTCCGGCCGCTGACGCCCGGCATCGTCAATCCATGAAGACGACCGTCTTGCGGCCGTTGAGAATGACCCGGTCCTCGAGGTGGTAGCGGATCGCCCGCGCCAGCACCCGCCGCTCGATGTCGCGCCCCTTGCGTACGAGATCCTCGGGTGTGTCGCGATGGCTGATGCGTTCGACGTCCTGGTCGATGATCGGACCTTCGTCGAGGTCGCGGGTCACGTAATGGGCGGTGGCGCCGATTAGCTTGACACCACGCTCATAGGCCTGGTGGTAGGGCTTGGCGCCCTTGAAGCCGGGCAGGAACGAATGATGGATGTTGATGCAGCGGCCGGACAGACTGGCCGACATCTCATCCGACAGGATCTGCATGTAGCGCGCGAGCACGACGAGATCGGTCTGGGTCTCCTCCACCAGCTTCAGGATCGCCTGCTCCTGGTCGCGCTTGGTGTCCTTGGTGACTGGCATGTGGTGGAAGGGAATGTCGCCGAAATCGAGCCCGGCATAGGTCTCACGCGGATGGTTGGAGACGATCGCGGTCGGGATCATCGAGAGGTCGCGGGTGCGCCAGCGATAGAGGATGTCGACCAGGCAGTGGTCGAACTTCGACACCAGCAGCATCACCCGGCGCTGACCGGCGCGGTCGCGCATCTGCCAGTCCATGGAGAAGCGCTCGGCGATCGCGGCGAAGCCGGTCTGCAGCGCCGGCAGGTTGACGGCGAGATCGGCGGCCGTGAACACCACGCGCATGAAGAAGTGACCCGTCTCGAAGTCGCCAAACTGCTGGGCATCGAGAATGTTCTGGCCATTGTGGGCGAGGAAGGTCGAAACGGCCGAGACGATCCCGGGGCGATCCGGGCAGGACAGAGTCAGGACATATTGGTGGTCGGACATGGCGATGACGTCACCGGGCGGATGATGTGGGAAAGAATGATGCGGCAGGCTTGGCCCCCGCTTGGGCCCTGCTCTATCACCCTCCGCGCCCTTGCGCCAACGCTCGACGCGAGGGCAGGATGAACAAAACATCACCTCTCATGGTGGAGCATGGCCATGGCTGACCGGCTGACCGGCAATCGCATCCTGATCCTGGAAACGCGCGAAGAGGCGCATTTCTCGCGACTGCTCGCCGAGCAAGGCGCCGACGTGCTGCAATGTCCGATGTTCACGATCCAGGATGCGCCGGACCAGGCCCCGGTCGAGGCGTGGATCCGCCGGTGCATCGAGCGGCCGTTGGATGATCTGGTGCTGATGACCGGGGAAGGCCTGCGCCGACTGATGACCGTGGTGCGCCGAATCGGCGTCGAAACCGAGTTCATCGCCGCACTCGAAAAGGCGCGCAAATTCACCCGTGGTCCGAAACCGGGGCGTGCTCTGCGCGAGCTCGGGCTGGAATCGCAGGTCACGACCGAGAAGCCGACGTCGGAGGGCGTCGCCGAGCTGCTGGCCCGCTGCGACCTGAAGGGACATAGGCTGGGCCTGCAGCTCTACCCGGACAAGGACCATTCGGCGCTGATCGGCGCCATCAAGGCCGGCGGCGCCGAGGTCGATCCCGTGCTGCCCTATGTCTACGACGCCAAGGCGGCGGATGCGAACATTCTCACCGCGATCGACGAGATGACCGCCGGCAAGGTCGATGCGATCGCGCTGACGAGCTCGGGGCAGCCGCGGCGCTTGTTCGATGTCGCCAAGGCGCACGGTGTCGAAGAGCGGCTGCGGCAGGGATTGGCGCGGACGCCCATCGCCTCGGTCGGGCCGGTGGTGACGGAGGAGCTGGCTGCGCACGGGCTGTCACCCTCGATCACGCCGGCGGGCGAGGCCTACTTCATGAAGCCGCTGATCTCGGCCATGGCCAGCGCGCTGGGGGTGAAGGCACAACGAACCGCGCCCAACTAACGGTGTCGTCCCGGCCGTGCGGCGGGACCCGTGGCCACCGAACACGATGAGACGCGCGGAACGCGCCGCTCGGCCATTTGGCAAATCACGCGGTGAAGGTCCCGCCGCAAGGCCGGGACGACGACGAAGTGCTAAGTAGCCGCCTGCCCCGTCTCCTGCAGGAACGCCTGGTACGCGCGCGCGATGCCGTCTTCGAGCGAGGTCGTCGCACGCCAGCCGAGCCTGGCAAGTCGCGACACATCGAGCAGCTTGCGCGGTGTGCCGTCGGGCCGGGAGGGATCGAAGCTGATGCGACCGTGATAGCCGACAGCGGCCGCGACCACGCGGGCGAAATCGGCAATGGTGATGTCCTCACCGGTGCCGATATTGACCAGTTCGTGATCCGAATAGGTCTTCATCAGGTGCACGCAGGCATCCGCCATATCGTCAACGTAGAGAAACTCGCGCCGCGGCGTGCCGGTGCCCCACACCACGACTTCAGCGGCCTCGGCAAGCTTAGCCTCGTGGAAGCGCCGGATCAGCGCCGCCACGACGTGGCTGTACTCCGGATGATAATTGTCACCCGGGCCGTACAGATTGGTCGGCATGACATTGATGAAGTCCGCGCCATACTGGCTGCGATAGGCCTCGACCATCTTGATGCCCGCGATCTTGGCAATGGCATAGGGCTCGTTGGTCGGCTCGAGCGGCCCCGTCAGCATCGAATCCTCTCGCAGGGGCTGGGCTGCGAGCTTGGGATAGATGCAGGAGGAGCCGAGAAACATCAGCTTCTCGGCACCGTTCACATGGGCGGCATGGATGATGTTGGTGGCGATGGCGATGTTGTCGTAGATGAACTCGGCGCGCAACGTGTTGTTGGCGACGATGCCGCCGACCTTGGCGGCTGCAAGGAACACGGCCTGAGGCCGGGACTTCGCGAACCACGAGAACACGGCAGCTTGATCACGCAGATCGATCTCGCTGCGCGACACCGTCGTGAGCGCGACGTCCTCCCGCGCCAGGCGCCGCACCAGAGCGCCGCCGACCATGCCGCGATGGCCGGCGACAAAGACGCGTTTTCCGGCGAGGTCAAAGCGGGACGTCACGGGCCATCTCCTCAGTTGCATCGTCAATCATGCCGCAACGGCTCTAATCCCCGTAGCAGCGCAGGCGATCGAGGTCGAGGACTGTCACCCCGCCATATTCCACCCGCAACAGGCCCTCGCGCTCCAGCGTCTTCAGGCATTGATTGGCGTTCTGCCGCGACAGGCCCGAGAGCGCGCCGATCTCCTCTTGGGTGATCTCCAGGTGGCGCGTCGTGTTCGGGTAAAGGATCGGGTTAAACAGCGAGGCGATGCTGCGGGCGAGCCGCGCCGTCGCATCCAGCGTACGGCCGACCTCGACGAGGCCGATGAACTGGCCCAGCCGCTCGTTGAGCTGGGTGACCAGGAAACGGTTGAAGCCGACGCTGTTCTCGAACAGCCACATGAAGGTCGGCCGCTCCATCAGCGCCGCGCGCGTGGCGCGCAGCGCCACCACGTCGTAGCGGCGCGGCTCGTTCTTCAGCACGCTGCCCTCGCCGAACCAGGCGCCCGCCGACATGCCGGCAAAGGTCGTGGCCTTGCCACCTCGCGAGACCGTGCTCATGCGTGCCAGGCCCGTCACTATGCCGGTCCAGTAGTCGAACTGGTCGCCGCGCAGAAAGATGTGCTCGTTGGCCGCGAAGGAACGCTCGACGACGCCGGCCGAGGCGACCTCGACCTCCTCGGGCTTGAGATGGCGCGACCAGGGCGCGATGCGCAGCAGGGTGTCCGGGGCGATCAAGCCGTCATCTCGTCTCGTCGAATCTCGCAGCGACCATATTGCATCGCAACAATCACGTCATGAATTTTGCCTGGCAATTGTCAGGCGCAAGACAGTTCCTGATAGCGCTTTCCCCTATCGAGGACCACCGCATTCGAATCGGCGCCTCCCCAGTGCGCGGAAGATGCCGGTCGGCCCTCGGATGCGGCAAAGTGCGCCGCACCCCGGTGGCCCGTCATTCGTCGGATGGCGCGGAACCGGTGAGCGGGCTAGGATTGCGACGACAGCGACGAAGGATACGTCGCGACACGATGCTTGAAGAGCGCGACAAGCGCCGACAAGGACTTCGGGAGGACGACTTGGACTATACGTTGGAAGCGCGCGGAGTCTCGCTGCGTTTCGGCGGGGTGAAGGCCCTGACCGACGTCAGCTTCGGCGTGCGCGAGGGCGAGCTGTTCTCGATCATCGGCCCGAACGGCGCCGGCAAGACCTCGATCGTCAACTGCATCTCCGGCCGCTACAAGCCGACTGAAGGCCGCCTGTTTCACCGCGGCCGCGACATCACCGGCCTGCCGCCGAACGCGCGCGCCAACATCGGCATCGGCCGCACCTTCCAGAACCTCGCGCTGTTCCACCACATGAGCGTGCTCGACAACATCATGGTCGGGCGCCACCATCTTCTGAAGAACAACTTCCTCACCGGTTCGCTGTACTGGCTCACCGGCGCGCGGCGGGAGGAGTTGAAGCATCGCGAGAAGGTCGAGCAGATCATCGACTTCCTCGACCTGCAGTCGGTGCGGAAGGCGCCGGCCGGCACCCTCTCCTACGGCCTGCGCAAGCGCGTCGAGCTCGCCCGCGCGATGGCGTTGGAGCCGCATCTCATCCTCCTCGACGAGCCGATGGCCGGCATGAACTTCGAGGAGAAGGAGGACATGGCCCGCTACATCGTCGACCTCAACGAGGAATACGGCATGACCGTCGTGATGATCGAGCACGACATGGGCGTCGTCATGGACATCTCCCACCGCGTCATGGTGCTCGATTTCGGCCGCAAGATCGCCGAGGGCGATCCCGCGGCGGTGCTCGCTGATCCCCACGTCAAGCGCGCCTATCTCGGCGAGGAGGACGAACTGCTGGTCGATCCCGACGATGCGCCCTCCATCGCGGAGGACGCGGCATGATGGACTACGCGGGCCGCGTCAAGCAGGCCGACACCTATCCGAAGCTCTTGCGGTTGAATGCGAAGGAGCACGGCAAGGAAATCGCGCTGCGCGAGAAGGATCTCGGGCTGTGGCGTACCTTCACCTGGGCGGACTACCACACGCGCGTGCGCGACTTCACGCTGGGCATGACCGAGCTCGGGCTCGGCAAGGACGACGTGATCGGCATCATCGGCGACAACCGGCCCGACTGGGTCGCTGCGGAGATCGCAACCCATGCGATCCGGGGCCATAGTCTCGGCCTCTATCGCGACGTCCTCGACGACGAGGCGGCCTATCTCTTGAACTATGGCGAGGCCCGGCTGGTGTTCGCCGAGGACGAGGAGCAGGTCGACAAGCTGCTGAACCTTGCCGACCGCGTGCCAGTGCTCAAGCACATCATCTATTCCGATCCGCGCGGCATGCGGAAGTATGATGATCCTCGGCTACTGCCCGCCGACAAACTCGCCGAACTCGGCCGCGCCCGTGCCGCGCGCGAGCCCGATCTCTACGATCGCATGGTCGACGCGACCGAGGGCGAGGACGTTGCGATCCTCTGCACCACCTCGGGGACGACGTCGCATCCCAAGCTCGCGATGCTGTCGGCGGCGCGCGTGCTGAAGCATTGCGCCACCTATCTCGCCTTCGATCCGAAGGGACCGGACGACGAATACGTCTCGGTGCTGCCGCTGCCGTGGATCATGGAACAGGTCTATGTGCTCGGAAAAGGTCTGCTCTGCCGGATGAAGGTCAACTTCGTCGAAGAGCCGGACACCATGATGAACGACTTTCGCGAGATCGCACCAACCTTCGTGCTGTTCGCACCGAGGGTGTGGGAGCAGATCGCAGCCGACGTCCGCGCCGCCGTCATGGATGCCTCGCCGCTGAAGCAGCGTCTCTATCATTTGGGCATGACGGCAGGCCTGGCGGCGCTGGAGAAGGGCGAGCATTCGGGCCTAGCCGACATGCTTCTCTTCCGCGCCCTGCGTGACCGGCTCGGCTTCACGCGCCTGCGCTCCGCGGCGACCGGCGGTGCGGCGCTCGGACCCGATACGTTCAAGTTCTTCCGCGCCATGGGCGTGCCGCTGCGCACCCTATACGGCCAGACCGAGCTGCTCGGCGCCTACACGCTGCATCCCGAGAACAAGGTCGATCCCGATACGACCGGCGTACCGATGGCCGAGGACATCGAGATCAAGATCGACCAGCCCGACAGCCAGGGCATCGGCGAGATCCTGGTGCGTCATCCCAACATGTTCTTGGGCTACTACAAGGCCCCGGAGGCCTCGGCCGCCGATATCAAGGACGGCTGGATGCATTCGGGCGACGCCGGCTACTTCAACGACGCGAAACAGCTCGTCGTCATCGACCGCATCAAGGACCTCGCGGAGACCGCGCGCGGCGAGCGCTTCTCGCCGCAATATATCGAGAACAAGCTGAAGTTCTCGCCCTACATCGCAGAAGCCGTCGTGCTCGGCGCCGGCCGCGAGCATCTCGCCGCGATGATCTGCATCCGCTACTCGATCATCTCGAAATGGGCCGAGAAGAACCGCATCGCCTTCACCACCTATTCCGACCTCGCCTCGCGCAACGAGGTCTATGCGCTCCTGCAGAAGGAGGTCGAGACCGTCAATGCGCATCTGCCGCCGGCGCAGCGCATCTCGCGCTTCCTCCTGCTCTACAAGGAGCTCGACGCCGACGACGGCGAGCTGACCCGCACCCGAAAAGTCCGCCGCAGCGTGATCAATGAGAAATACGCAGACATCATCGACGGAATCTATGGCGGCAAGCCGGCCATCCCGGTCGACACCATCATCCGCTTCCAGGACGGCACCACCCAGCGCATCCGTACCACGCTGAAGGTGGTGGACCTCGGCGGTCACGGCCCAATCGCGGAGGCCGCGGAGTGATGCGACTGCTTCAGCAAGCTGCGCCGAGCATGACTGCGCCCTCTCCCCTTGTGGGAGAGGGCAGCGCCGCCGGTCGACGCGAGCGCAGTCGGGTGAGGGGTCCCTCTCCCCTTGCTCGCCCGCGGAGAGAACCCCTCACCCGGCTGCGCTGCGCGCAGCCACCCTCTCCCACAAGGGGAGAGGGTTGCAGCGTGCCCGTACGATCATGAACACCTCCTTCCTCCTGCAGCTCCTCGTCAACGGCCTCGTGGTCGGCACGCTCTATGGCGTGGTCGCGATGTCGTTCGTGCTGATCTACAAGGCGACCCAGGTCGTCAACTTCGCGCAAGGTGAGCTGCTGCTGATCGGCGCCTGGGTATGCTGGCTGATGCTCACCAAATACCAGGTGCCGTTCTGGGTCGGCATGCCGCTGACGCTCGTCTTCATGTTCGCGTTCGGCATCGCGGTTCAGGTCGTGATCCTCCGGCCGATGATCGGCGAGCCGATCATTTCCGTGATCATGGTGACGATCGGTCTCTCGACCGTGTTCCAGGCGGCGCTGAAATGGATGTTCGGCGTCAATCCGCAGCCGTTCCCGCCGGTGTTCGCCAGCAAGGCCGTCGATCTGTTCGGGCTGCAGATTCAAACCGTCTACGTCATGAGCCTCGTGGTGTCCGTGCTGATGATGCTGGGCATGGCCTGGTTCTTCAAGGTCTCCAAATACGGCCTCGCGATGCGGGCCACTGCCTTCAATCAGCAGGTGGCGCAGTCGCTCGGCATCTCCGTGAAGAACGTCTTCGCGATGGCCTGGGCGATCTCAGCCACGGTCTCGGCCGTGGCAGGTGTGGTCGTGGCCGTGGTCAACGGCGTCTCATCGGGCTTGTCGGCCTACGGCATCAAGGTGTTCCCGGCGGCAATCCTCGGCGGACTCGATTCAGTCGGCGGCGCCGTGCTCGGCGGCATCATCATCGGGCTGCTGGAGAACGTCGCGCAGTATGTCGACAGCCAGTACCTGCATTGGGGCAATCTCTACGAGATCGCGCCGTTCTACGTCCTGATCATCATCCTGATGATCAAGCCCTACGGCCTGTTCGGCACCAAAGACATCGAGCGGATCTGAACCATGGTTGCGCGCTCCACGATACCCGCCGGCGATTTCCGCACCTCCTACGCGGCGGACACCACGATCTTCCCGACCAGAACGAGCCGCAATTTCGCGATCGCCGGCGTGATCCTGCTGTGCTTCGCACCACAGGCATTCTCCGAATACTGGCTGTCGGTAGCGATCCAGATCGGCATCTTCGCCATCGCCGCGCTCGGCCTCAACATCCTGGTCGGCTTTACCGGGCAGATCTCGATCGGCCAAGCCGGCTTCTTCCTGCTCGGCGCCTTCACCTCGGCCTACATCAACAACACCTATGCGATCCCGGTTTTCTTCGCGATCCCGCTCGCCGGCGTGATCACGGCGCTCGTGGGGCTCGTCTTCGGCTTACCAGCCGCGCGGCTGAAGGGCCTCTATCTCGTCATTGCGACGCTCGCAGCACAATACATCCTGCTCGACTTCTTCTCCCGCGCCGAATGGTTCTCCGGCGGGTCGGTACCGGCGTCGGCCAATCCGTTCTCGATTTTCGGCTACACCCTGCGGGGCGACCGGCAATATTTCTACGTCGTGCTGGCCTATGTGCTGGTCTGCTACCTCCTGGTCACCAACCTGATGCGCACCCGCGACGGCCGCGCGCTCATCGCGATCCGCGACCACTATCTCTCGGCCGAGATCATGGGCATCAATCTGACCAAATACCGTACGCTGTCGTTCGGCCTCGCCGCCTTCTTCGCCGGCATCGCTGGCGCGCTCTATGCGCACTATCAGCTTGTGATCTCGCAGGAAGGCTTCGGCATCGAGCGCTCCATCCTGTTCCTGGCCATGATCATCATCGGCGGCACCGGCTCGATCATGGGCACCCTGATGGGGACCGCCTTCGTGGTGCTGCTGCCGGAATCGATGGAGTGGCTGAGCCACAATCTGAAGGGCAGCAGCATCGACAAGGCGCTCGCGCTCAACAACAACATCACGTTCCTGCGCGAGATCGCGATCGGCATGATCATCATCGCCTTCCTGATGTTCGAGCCGGACGGACTCGCGCATCGCTGGCGCCAGATCAAGACCTACTGGAAGCTCTATCCGTTCTCACATTGATTCCAACCAAAAGGGACCGGCGACAATCCGGCCCGAACCACCACAGGAGGAAGCACTATGACGATGAAATCATGGCTGGGCTCGGCGGCCCTGGCGCTGCTCGCAGGCACCTTCGCCTCGACCGCAAATGCGCAGCAGATCGCCATCGGCCATCTGCAGGATCTGTCGGGCGGCACGTCCGACGTTGGTACGCCCTACGGCCAGGCCGTGGTCGACACCTTTGCCTGGGTCAACAAGAACGGCGGCATCGGCGGCAAGCAGCTCGCTGTCGACAGCAACGACTATGGCTACCAGGTGCCGCGCGCGATCGCGCTCTACAAGAAGTGGTCGGCGCCGGACAACAAAGTCGCCGCCATCATGGGCTGGGGCACGGCCGACACCGAGGCGCTGACAGGCTTCCTCGCCAACGATAAGATCCCGGACATGTCCGGCTCCTACGCCGCCGCTCTGACAGATCCCGAAGGCACCAGCGGCAAGGCCAAGCCTGCGCCGTACAACTTCTTCTACGGCCCGAGCTACTCGGACGCGCTGCGCGCCGAACTGACCTGGGCGGCCGAGGACTGGAAGGCGAAAGGCAAGCCGGGCAAGCCGAAGTTCGTCCACATGGGCGCCAACCACCCCTATCCCAACGCGCCGAAGGCTGCGGGCGAGGCGCTCGCGACCGAACTCGGCTTCGAGGTGCTGCCGCCGCTGGTGTTCGCGCTGGCACCCGGCGACTACAGCGCGCAGTGCCTGAGCCTGAAGAGCTCCGGCGCCAACTACGCCTATCTCGGCAACACCGCGGCCTCCAACATCTCGGTGATGAAGGCCTGCAAGAATGCCGGCGTCGACGTCCAGTTCCTGTCCAATGTCTGGGGCATGGACGAGAACGCCGCCAAGACCGCGGGCGATGCCGCCGACGGCGTGATCTTCCCGCTGCGCACCTCGGTGGCGTGGGGCGGCGATGCGCCGGGCATGAAGACGGTGCAGGAGATCTCCAAGATGTCCGACCCCACCGGCAAGGTCTATCGCCCGGTGCACTACGTGGCCGCGGTCTGCTCCTCGCTCTACATGAAGGAGGCGATCGAATGGGCGGCGAAGAACGGCGGTGCCACCGGCGAGAACGTCGCCAAGGGCTTCCACCAGAAGAAGGACTGGGTGCCCGCGGGCATGGAGGGCGTCTGCAGCCCGTCGACCTGGACCGAGAAGGACCACCGCGGCACCATGAAGGTCGACCTCTATCGCGCCAAGGTGACCGGACCGACCGAGGGCGACCTCAACGATCTCATGGCCAAGGGCGTGATCAAGCTCGAGAAGGTCAAGACCATCGAGCTACCGCGCAAGGCCGAATGGGCGGGCTGGTAGTCCCACACAAGACGTCATGGCCGGGCTTGTCCCGGCCATCCACGTCCAGCTTCACACGCCAATGGGCGTGGATGCCCGGGTCAAGCCCGGGCATGACGACGGATAGAGTGTCGCCATGACCGATACACTGGAAAATCCGCGGATGAGCGCAGCTGCGGGGACAGCAGCCCCGCTGCTCTCCGTGCGCAACATCGAGGTCGTCTATGACGACGTCATCCTGGTGCTGCGCGGGCTGAGCCTCGACGTCCCGAAGGGAGCGATCGTCGCGCTGCTCGGCGCCAATGGAGCCGGCAAGTCGACGACGCTGAAGGCGATCTCCGGCCTGCTCAAGACCGAGGATGGCGCGGTCACGCGCGGCGAGATCATGTTCGACGGCGCGCGCATCGACGGCATCGATCCGGAGAAGATCGTCCGCCGTGGCATCTTCCAGGTCATGGAGGGCCGCCGCATCGTCTCGGACATGACCTCGCTGGAGAACCTCAAGCTCGGCGCGTTCACGCGATCCGATCGCGATGTCAACCGCGACATCGAGATGGTGTTCAACTATTTCCCGCGGCTGAAGGAGCGCACCGGCCTTGCCGGATATCTCTCAGGCGGCGAGCAGCAGATGCTGGCGATCGGTCGCGCGCTGATGGCGCGACCGAAGATGATCCTGATGGACGAGCCGTCGATGGGCTTGTCGCCGCTGCTCGTGAAGGAGGTGTTCGCGATCATCAAGGAGATCAATAGGGATCTCGGCGTCACCATTCTCCTTGTCGAGCAGAACGCGCGTGCGGCGCTGTCGGTCGCCAGCCACGGCTACATCATGGAGCAAGGCAAGGTGGTGCTCGACGGCACCGCGGACAGCTTGCGCGACAATGAGGACGTCAAGGAGTTCTACCTCGGCGGCGCCGGCGACCAGCGCAAGAGCTTCAAGAACCTGAAGAGCTTCAAGCGGCGGAAGCGGTGGCTGTAGCCGAACTCTCTCCTCGTCATGGCCGGGCTTGCCCCGGCCATCCACGCGCGAGCCGCAACGACGAACGACGTGGATGCCCGGACGAAAATGCGAAGACGCGCTTCGCGCTTTTGCCCGGGCATGACGGCACAAGACCGAAGGACCGGGCATGAATACCCACTACGACGCCCTCGAGACCCGTGATCCCGCCGAACGCGAGCAGGATCTGTTCGGCCGCCTGCCCGACGTGCTGCGCACGGCTGTCAGGGCGCCGGCCTATGCCGCGCTGCTGCAGGGCATCGATCCTCAGGACATCACGACGCGCGCCGCACTTGCCCAGCTACCGGTTCTGCGCAAATCCGAACTCCCCGCCCTGCACAGGGCGGCTCCGCCATTCGGCGGCTTCGTCGCGCAGGCGCCCGGCGCATTCTCGCGCCTGTTCACCTCACCCGGGCCGATCTTCGAGCCGGAGGCGGCGCATACCGATCCCTGGCGCGGCGCCCGCGCCCTCTTCGCCTCGGGTTTCCGCAGCGGCGACGTTGTGCTTAACACCTTCAGCTATCACCTCACCCCGGGCGGCTTCATCTTCGACGCCTCTGCGCGCGCGCTCGGCTGCGCGGTGATCCCGGCTGGTCCCGGCAATACCGAGGCGCAGTTCGAGCTGATCGAGGCCTACCGGCCTGTCGGCTACAGCGGCACGCCCGACTTCCTCAAGATCCTGCTCGACGGCGCCGCCAGCGCCGGCCGCGACGTCTCCTCGCTCAAGCGCGCGCTGGTGTCCGGCGCAGCGTTTCCGCCGTCCCTGCAGGCCGAGATCAAGGCGCGCGGCATCGACGCCTACCAGGCGTTCGGCACCGCCGATCTCGGCATCATCGCCTATGAGACCTCGGCGCGCGAGGGCATGGTGGTGAACGAGGAGCTGATCTTCGAGATCGTCCGCCCCGGCACCGGCGATCCGGTCGCGGACGGCGACGTCGGTGAGATCGTCGTCACCTCGCTCGATCCCGCCCATCCCTGGATTCGGCTCGCGCTCGGCGACCTCACCGCCGCCCTGCCCGGCCTCAGCGCCTGCGGCCGCACCAACGTGCGGATCAAGGGCTGGATGGGCCGCGCCGACCAGACCACCAAGGTCAAGGGCATGTTCGTGCGCCCCGAGCAGGTCGCCGAGATCGGCAAGCGTCATCCGGAGCTCGGCCGCCTCCGCCTGGTCGTCACCCGCACCGGCGAGACCGATGCGATGACGTTGAAGGCCGAATGCGCCTCGCCGGCGGACGGCTTGCCAGAGGTGCTCGCTGCCAGCCTGCGCAGCGTCGCCAAGCTCGGCGGCAACGTGGAGATCGTCGCGCCGGGCACGCTGCCCAACGACGGCAAGGTGATCGCCGACGAACGCTGAGGTCCTGCAACCGAGGCGAAGCCCTGCGGCGACGGCATGAGCCGCGCCGTGCGCACGTCCCATGCGCAATTGTCGCCTCCCGCGCCCTCTCCTATACAGCCATGTCACGTTCCCTGGAGTTCGTCCGCATGGCCTTTCCGCGCGCGTCCAAAGCCCTGTCCCGCTTCACCGTGCTCGATCTGACGCGGGTGCGCGCCGGCCCGACCTGCGCGCGGCAGTTCGCCGACTGGGGCGCCAACGTCATCAAGATCGATGCCATGATGGAAGACGGCGGCGAGGCGCTCGGCGGCCCGCGCCGCGGTTCCGACTTCCAGAACCTGCATCGCAACAAGCGGGCGATGACGCTGAACCTGAAGGACCCCAAGGGCGTCGACGTGTTCATGCGGCTCGCCAAGCAGGCCGACGTCGTGATCGAGAACTATCGTCCCGACGTGAAGACCAAGCTCGGCATCGACTACGAGGCCGTGCGCAAGGTCAATCCGCGCATCGTCTATGGCAGCATCTCCGGCTTCGGCCAGGACGGCCCCTATTCCAAGCGGCCGGGCTTCGACCAGATCGCGCAGGGCATGGGCGGGCTGATGTCGATCACCGGCGCGCCCGGCGAGGGCCCGATGCGCGCCGGCATCCCGATCGCCGATCTCTCGGCGGGCCTGTCCTGCGCGATGGGCATCCTCACCGCGCTGCTCGAGCGCGAGGTCTCCGGCGAGGGCCAGTGGGTGCAGACCTCGCTGCTGCAGGCGCAGATCTTCATGCTCGACTTCCAGGCTGCGCGCTGGCTGATGGAAAAAGAGGTCGCGCCGCAGGCCGGCAACAACCATCCGACCAGCATCCCGACCGGTGTCTTCAAGACCTCCGACGGCTACATCAACATCGCCGCCACCGGCGGGCGGATCTGGGAGCGGCTGTGCCAGACGCTCGGCGCGCCCGAATGGATCGACAATCCGGACTACGCCACGGCGCCGGCGCGATCGAAGAACCGTGACGCGCTGAACGCCGAAATCAACGCGCGCACGCTGGCCAAGACCAGCGAGCAATGGGTCGCCGAGCTCAACGCCGCCGGCGTGCCCTGCGGGCCGATCTACGCGATCGATCAGATGTTCGACGATCCGCAGGTGAAGCATCTCGGCATGGCCAAGCCCGTGCCGAGCGACGACGGACGCGACATCACGCTGGTGGCGCAGCCCTTCACGTTGTCGCGCACGCCGAGCCGTATGGCGGCGCGGCCGCCGGAGTTCGGCGAGCAGACCGAGGAGATCCTCGCCGAGTTCGGCTTCACTGACGGCGAAATCGCCGATCTCCGGCTGCATCGGGTGGTGTGAGCAGGTGCAATATGACTGAGCCGTGGCATTCCGCCGCTGTGGCCCAGATGTCACCACGTTGGAACTTCCACCTTGACCGGATTGAGGCCAAGGCAAGACCGCGTTAATCTCTTCTCATCAGTTGACGCGGACCTGAAGTGGCCCGCGGGCGTGAGGAGTAACGGGGTCATGAGCGCATCCGAGTTGAACGAGTTTCTGACGGCGATGGACATGGTTCGCGACGTCAACGCGGCTGCCCTGAACCACGGCAGTGCTCTTCCGTTTGACGAGACGATGCTCGACAACGAGTCCGACTGGTACCACATGCCGGTCGAGGAAACCGTCAACTGAGAACAAGCTGACGCGAGTTCAATCGCGTCCTGGCAATGTTTCCCGATGAAGCCTTCGTTCGATCAGCCGGACGAGGGCTTTTGCTTTTCTGCTCCCGAATGAGCTGAAACACGCTGAATTCAGCGATCGAACCGTGCGCAAAAAAAAGCCCGACGCAAGCGCCGGGCAAGAGATCGTCTCGGGAGGAAACATCAGGGCGCGATGACCATCCATGCGGCGTCACCACGCTGAGCAGGACGAAATCTGCCCATGAATGAAGCCTACCACCGCTCTGCCTAAAATGCTGTCATCGCAAAGACACAACCTCTGGAGAAGCGCCGGAGCGAATCGAACAATGGTCCGGCGCAGTCAATCCAGCTGCTCGTGAACGTGGCGGCGGTGCCACAGTCCGGCTGAGAACGGCTCTGCCGCGCTATTCACCCAAAAAGTCACAGTTCCCGTCTCCGCAATTTTGCGTGCTTTGGATGACGGCCTCTGTCCGTCGATCGGCACTGGCCTGACATCGCGTTGCGCAAAGGGCTGGCGTGCTGATTCCAGAAACATCGAACACCGAGCGTGCGGCCGGTTCTCTCCGACGGACCCGCCTGCATTGGCTCACGGCGACCACTGCGCTGCTACCGCTCGCACTGGCAAGCCCAGCGCTCGCCCAGGCGACCAGCGGCGGCTCTGGCGGCAACGTCAACGGCATCAGCAACAGCGGCGCCAGTTCGGCAACCGGCACCGGAGCGAATGGTGTTGCAGGCAGCAACATCACGCAAGGGGGCGGCGGCGGCGGCGCGGGCGCGATCGGCGGTGACGGTGGTGGCGATTACTCCGGCGCGTTCAGCGGCGGCCGGGGCGGCGTAGCGCCGGGCGAACAGGGGAATGCCGGCCAGGGCGGCGGCGGCACGTCGAGCGGCGGCGGCGGCGGTGGCGGCGCTCATGGTGCGGTGGTCACGACGGACGGCAGCAATACCGCGACCATTACCGGCGGCTATGGGGGACGCGGCGGCTCCGCCAGCCTGAGCTGGGGCGGCGGCGGCGGCGGCGCAGCCGGCTATGGGCTCGTCCTCGACGGCACTGGCCTCAACTACACCAACACCGGCGCGATCGCCGGTGGCATCGGCGGCCCGGGCGGCACGGCCAACAACAATGGGCACGGCGGCGCCGGCGGCGATGGCGGCTACGGCGTCTATCTGACCGGCACGGGCGTTCTCACCAATTCCGGCAGCATCACCGGCGGCAATGGCGGCGACGGCGGCAATGCTCTCAACAGCATCCAGACCAACGCGGGCGGGGACGGAGGCAATGGTGGCGCGGGCGTCGTCTTCGCGACCGGCGGCACGCTGATCAATTCCGGCAGCATTGCTGGAGGCGCGACAGGTGTCCGCGGCGTCGGCCAGAACAACGGCGGCGCAACTGATGATGGCGTGTTCGGGTCAGCGGGCGACGGCGTGCGCGGGGCCAATCTCACCATCATCAACAGCGGCGCGATCTCGGCGGGATCCAATTTGAGCAGCGATCCCTTGTTCGACGCCAACGCCATCACCTTCACCGGCGGCAGCAACGTGCTGGAGATCTGGGCGAGCTCGATCATCAACGGCAACGTGGTCGGCACCGGCAGCGACACGTTCCGGCTGGGTGGCGCGGCGAACGGCACATTCGATGTCTCCAGCATCGGCGGCTCGGCGCAGTATCAGGGCTTCTCGAGCTTCGTGAAGACCGGCACCAGCACCTGGACGTTGACCGGCACCACGGCCACCGTCACGCCCTGGGCGATCAACCAGGGCACGCTTGCGGTCTCCTCCGATGCCAATCTCGGCGCGGCCTCCGGCGGGCTGTCGTTCGGCGGCGGCACACTGCAAGTTCTCGCGGGCTTCAGCTCCAGCCGCAATATCACGCTCAACGCCGGCGGCGGCAGCTTCGATACCAATGGCAACAACGCCACGCTCAACGGCACGATCTCCGGCAGCGGCGGCCTGACCAAGCTCGGCACCGGAGTCCTCACGCTGAACGGGGTCACCAGCTATGCCGGCGACACCCTCGTCAGCGGCGGCACGCTTCGGACCGGCGCGTCCGGCGTTCTCTCGGTCGCCAGCAGCTACATGATCGCGACAGGTGCGACGCTCGATATCGATGGCACGGGCCAGACCATCGGTGGGCTCAGCGGCAGCGGCAACGTGCTGCTCGGGAGCAACGGATCGCTCGCGATCGGCGATAATGGCGGAGCCGCGGTGTTCTCTGGCACGATTTCGGGCAGCGGCACCTTCGTCAAGAGCGGCCCCGGCCTCCTCACGCTCAGCGGCACCAACACCTACAGCGGCCTGACCATCGTCGATGGCGGCACGCTGCGCGCGGGCGCGGCCGGCGCATTCGCACCTTTGAGCTCTTTCGAGGTCGATAGCGGCACAACGCTCGATCTCAACGGCTTCAACCAGACCATCGCCTCGCTCACCGGCGGCGGCGCCGTGCTGCTCGGCGCGGGCACGCTGACATCGGGCGGTGACAATACCAGCACGAGCTTCCTCGGCACGATCTCCGGCAGCGGCGGCTTCACCAAGGTCGGCACCGGGACGATGCGGTTCGACGGAGCGACCACCTACACCGGCGCGACGACGATCAGTGCCGGCACCTTGCAGGCCGGCGCCTCGGGCGTGCTCGCCTCGGCCAGCGCGTTCATGATCGCGTCAGGCGCGACGCTCGATCTCAACGGCTTCGATCAGGCCATCGGCTCGCTCGCGGGCAGCGGCAATGTCCTGCTCGGCGCGGCAATGCTGACGGCGGGCGGCAACAACGGCAATACCAGCTTCTCCGGCGCGATCTCCGGCAGCGGCGGCTTCACCAAGACCGGCACCGGACGGATGACGCTCACCGGCACGAGCAACTACACCGGCGCCACGATCATCAATGGCGGCGTGCTCGAAGTCGCCGGCGCCATCACCAATACCTCGGGCGTGACGGTCAATGCCGGCGGCACGCTGATGGGCGCGGGTCTCGTCGATCCGCCGATGACGGTGAGCATCAACAATGGCGGCACGCTGGCGCCGGGTAACGGCACCGCCGGCTCGTCGATGACCATCATCGGCAATCTCGCCTTCCAGTCGGGCGCGTACTATCTGGTGCAGCTCGATCCGACGACGGCTTCGTTCGCCGGCGTGAGTGGATCTGCCTCCCTCGGCGGTGCGACTGTCAACGCCGTGTTCGGCACCGGCGGCTATGTCGACAAGCGCTACACTATCCTGACGACCAGCGGCGGCATCTCCGGCAGCTTCGGATCGGTCGTGAAGACCAACCTGCCTTCCGGCTTCAAGACCAGCCTGAGCTACGACGCCAACAACGTCTATCTCGACCTGATCCTCGCGTTTGCCCTGCCCGGCGGCCTCAGCGGCAACCAGAAGGCGGTGGGCGACACGTTGTCCGCCTACTTCGATCGTACCGGCGACATTCCGCTCGTGTTCGGCCGGTTGAATCAGGCTGGTCTGACAGAGGCCTCCGGCGAGACCGCCACGGGCGTGCAGCAGACCACCTTCAACGCCATGAGCCAATTCGCCGGCCTGCTCACCGATCCCTTCGCCCAACGCCAAGGCGGCGGCGCGATCAGCTACGCCGATGCGACTCGCAAGCGCACCGACGCCTTCGCGATGCTGTCGGACGAGCGACCTGCGGATTTTGCACAACGCTGGAACGTCTGGGCGGCCGGCTTCGGCGGCTCGCAATCGACCAGCGGCAACGTCACCGTCGGCTCCAACGACACCACCAGCCGCCTTGCCGGCACCGCCGTCGGCGCCGATTATCGGATCGCGCCGCGCACCATCGCGGGCTTCGCCCTCGCCGGAGGCGGCACCAGCTTCAGCGTCAACGGTCTCGGCTCCGGCCGTTCAGACCTGTTCCAGGCCGGCGCCTATCTGCATCATCACATTGGTCCGAACTATCTGAGGGCCGCGCTGGCTTACGGTTGGCAGGACGTCACCACCGACCGCACCGTCACCATCTCCGGCACCGATCGCTTACGCGCGAGCTATCAGGCCAATGCGTGGACCGGCCGCATCGAGGGCGGCACGCGTTTCGTCGCGCCGCTTGGCGGCATCGGAGTCACACCCTATGCGGCAGCGCAGGTGACCAGCTTGCGCCTGCCCACTTTTATCGAACAGGCCACCGCCGGCGCCGCGACCTTCGCCCTGACCTACGCTGGGAAGACCGTCACCGACACGCGCACCGAGCTCGGCCTGCGCTCCGACAAATCCTATGCACTGGCAGACGGCAATCTCACCTTGCGCGGCCGCCTCGCCTGGGCTCACGACTTCAATCCCGATCGCTCCGTAGCCGCGACGTTCCAGACGCTGCCCGGCGCGAGCTTCGTCGTCAACGGCGCAGCGCAGGCGCGCGACTCTGCATTGACCACGACCTCAATCGAGATGAACTGGCTGAACGGCTGGAGCGCGATGGCGACGTTCGAGAGCGAAGTGTCGAACGTGACGCGGTCGTATGCCGGCAAGGGGACAGTGCGCTACGCGTGGTGAGAGCCGGTGTGGCGCTCACCTTGCCAGCATGCAACGCGATCGCATCTGACAGAGTTTCGCTCGCCTCTCTCCCTGTCGTCATGGCCGGGCTTGTCCCGGCCATCCACGCGGTTCGGCACGCTGAGCGCGACGTGGATGCCCGGGACGAGCCCGGGCATGACGGATTCACTCATTAGCACCGCTGTTATCGCGATAACCTAGTAGCTCGGCGTCACCTACGCCTCAGCCTTCGCTGCCGGCGGTGTCGACTTACTGACGCTCGCCACCAGCCGGTCGATCAACGGCCAGAACAGCAGCACGATCGCGAGCGTCGTGATGGTGCCGACGAGACCGTTCGCCCAGAACACCTTCATGTTGCCGCCCGAGATGATCATCGACTGCCGGAAGGCGTCCTCGGCGCGGCTGCCGAGCACCAGCGCCAGCGTGAACGGCGCCAGCGGAATCTTGATCTTCTTGAAGACGTAGCCGACGACACCGAAACCGAGCATCAGCCAGACGTCGAACATCGCGTTCTGGATCGCGTAGGCGCCGATCGCGCAGGACACCACGATCATCGGGGCCACCGCCGCGAACGGCACACGCAGGATCGAGGCGAAGATCGGCACCGTCGAGAGCACCAGCACGAGACCGACGACGTTGCCAAGATACATCGAGGCGATCAGGCCCCAAACGAAGTCCTTGTGCTCCACAAACAAGAGCGGGCCGGGATTGAGGCCCCAGACCATCAGGCCGCCAAGCAGGATCGCTGCTGTCCCCGAGCCGGGAATGCCGAGCGCCAACATCGGCAGCAGCGCCGCGGTGCCCGAGGCATGCGCGGCCGTCTCCGGCGCGAACACGCCCTCGATGCGGCCCTTGCCAAAGCTGTCCTGGTCCTTGGAGAAGCGCTTGGCGAGGTTATAGCCCATGAAGGAGGCCGCGATCGCGCCGCCCGGCGTGATGCCGAGCCAGCAGCCGATCACCGAGGAGCGGAACAGTGTCATCCAGTATTTCGGCAGGTCCTTCCAGACGGCGAGCACCGTGCGGAGCGAGATCGATGCGGCGTGGCCGCGCAGCGCCAGGCGCTCCTCCATCGTCAGCAGGATCTCGCTGATGCCGAACAGGCCGATGACGGCGACGAGGAAGTTGATCCCGCGCAAGAGATCGGTCGAGCCGAAGGTCATGCGCAACTGGCCGGAGACGGTGTCCATGCCGACGCCGGCGAGCAGCAGGCCGAGCGCCATCGCGATGACAGTCTTGTGCTTGTCCTCGCGCCCCAGACCGACGAACGAGCAGAAGGTGAGCAGATAGACGGCGAAGAACTCTGGCGGGCCGAACTTCAGGGCGAAGGACGAGATCCATGGCGCCAGGAAGGTGATCAGCATCACCGCGACCAGCGAGCCGATGAAGGACGAGGTGAACGCCGCCGTCAGCGCCTCCGCAGCCTTGCCCTGCTGTGCCATCGGATAACCGTCGAAGGTGGTCGCGACAGACCAGGCCTCGCCGGGGATGTTGAACAGGATCGAGGTGATGGCGCCGCCGAACAGCGCGCCCCAATAGATGCAGGACAGCATCACGATGGCCGAGGTCGGATCCATCGAGAAAGTCAGCGGCAGCAGGATGGCGACGCCGTTGGGACCGCCGAGCCCTGGCAGCACGCCGACGAACACGCCGAGCACGAGCCCGACCATCATCAAGAGCAGCGTCTTCCAGGTCAGAAGGACCGCGAACCCGTGCAGCAGGAGACCCAAGGCTTCCATGATTTCAATCCAACTGTTTCCTCGTCTTTGCGAGCGCAGCGAAGCAATCCAGAGTCGAATGCGCAGCCCTGGATTGCTTCGTCGCTTCGCTCCTCGCAATGACGGGAGAGAGACCGGTGGTTAGTACCCGAAGGCCGCTTCGAGCGGTCCCTTGGGCATGATCACGTCGAACACGACGTCGAAGGTCACGAACATCACGGCACTGAACAGGAATGCCGTGAGCAGCGATTTCCAGATCGCGATCTTGCCGACGACCCGCATGAAGCCGGCGATCAGGAGAAAGCTCGCCACGTAGATGCCGAGAAACTGCATGGCCATGCAGAAAAGCAGCGTCGGCACGAATACCGCCATCACGCGTCGCAGCTGCGCCCGCGTCACGAAGGTCTCGCGCGCTTCCTTGCTCGACAGGAAGGCGGCGCCGATTCCGTAGAGGCTGGCGCCGCCGAGGATTACCGACAGATAGAACGGGAAGTAGCCGGGCTCGGGACCGGTCGAGTCCCAGGACGCGCCGGTCCGCCAATTGTCCCAGGCGAGCAGAACAGCGAGCCCGAGCAGCAGCAGCGACACTCCGACGTCGACGGTCCGGTTGGAGGTGACGGCCGGAGAATTCTCCTCCGGCGCCGTCGGATCGTCGACAGCGATCTCGAGCTCAGCGTTGGACATCGATCTTCCTCATCCCCTCGGCTTCGCCGGCCTTACTTGGCTACGAAGCCGGCTTCCGTCATCAGCTGCTTGTTCAACGAGCCGTCCTCTTCGAGGAACTGCAGCATGTCCTTGCCGGTGAGGAAAATCGGCTTGAGCGCCTGCTTCTCCATATACTCCTTGTACTCCGGTGTCTGAACCAGCTTGCTGAACAGGTCGACATAGAACTCCTGCTGCTCCTGGGTCACCTTGCCCGGCAGGAACATGCCACGCAGCATCAGGTACTGCACGTCCAACCCCTGCTCCTTGCAGGTCGGAATATCGTTCCAAGACTGCGTTTCCGTGACCTTGGTTGTGTAGGAGATACGCTCCTTGTCGAACACGCAGAGCGGACGCACCTGCCCGGCGCGCCAGACCTCGAGATTCTCAGACGGGTTGTTGACGTTGGACTCGGTGTGGCCGCCGACCAGCTGGGTTGCGGCCTCGCCGCCCGACTTGTAGGGCAGATAAGAGAACTTCGCCCCGGTCTTCTTCTCCATGAAAACGGTGAGCACGTGGTCCTCGCGCTTCGAGCCGGTGCCGCCCATCTTGAAAGGCGAGCTGGAGGCCTTGGCGGCGTCGATGAACTCCTTCACCGTCTTCGGACCGTTGACGTTGTCCCACAGCACGAACTGGTCGAGCGCGATCACGGCAATGGGCGACAGCTCACGCCAGTCGAACGGCAGCTTGGCCGACAGCGGCAGCATGTAGATCAGCGAATAGGCGATCAGGACCTTGTTCGGATCGCCGTCGCTGGATTTCATGTACATCAGCGCCTCAGCCCCGGATGCGCCGCCCTTCAGCGACACGACCACCGGCTGCTTCAGAAGATTGTTCTTCTGGATCGCGGCCTGCATCATCCGCGCCATCTGATCGGAAGCACCGCCGGCGCCGGCGGCGACGACGATCTCGACCGGCTTGGTCGGCTCCCAACCGGCAGAGGCCGGCGCGCTTGCGAAAATGGCAGCCGCAGCGGCTGCGATCGTGATCAGATTACGCACGTGTTTCATCCCCCGTTCAAAGCACCAGCTTGTGTCCTACCAGGATACTGCCGGCTTATTGTGGTCACTTCAAGAACACAAGCGAGATGCGGCCTCATGACATCAGCATAAGGTCGCACGATCAGCATCGGACTACTTGCCCTTCCAGTTCGGCGTCCGCTTGTTCAGGAACGCGTCCATGCCCTCGCGGAAATCCTCACTCATATAGGCTCTCAGGATCAGGTCTTCGCCCTCGTCGCGGGACAGCGTGCGGCGGATGCGGCGCACGGCCTCTTTCGTGACTTCGAGCGTGATTGGTGCATGCGAGGCAACCAGTCTGGCCGTCTCCAACGCTCGGGCCTGCAGGGTGTCGACGTCGGGCACGATCTCGCTGAGCAGGCCGAGCGCGAGTGCCTCCGGCGCCTCGACAAGGCGCGCCTTGAAGATCAGGTCCTTGGTACGCGCCGGTCCGATCAGCGAGACCACGCGCGAAATATTCGACATCGACAGGCAATTGCCGAGCGTGCGCGCGATCGGAAAACCGATGCGCGTGCTCTCGGTTCCGATACGGATGTCGCAGCAGGCAGCGATGCCGGCGCCGCCGCCGGTGCAGGCGCCAGCGATCGCAGCGATCACCGGCACACGGCACAGTTCGAGCGTTCCGAGCACGCGGTCGATGCGCGCTTCATAGTCGAGCGCGTCCTGCGCGGTCTTGAAGGCGCGGAACTGGGAAATGTCGGTGCCGGAGGCGAAGGCCTTGTCGCCCGCCCCGGTCAGGATCAGCGCCTTGATCGAGCGGTCGGCATTGATGGCCTCGCATATCGAGGCCATCTGGTCGTACATCGCGAACGTCATCGCGTTGCGCGCCTGCGGCCGGTTGAAGGTGATCTTGGCGATGCCGTCGTCGACAGCATAAATGAGATCGTCGGGGCCGGTCGCAGGAGCGCTCATCAGGCCACCTTCGGAATCGGCGCAGCCTCGCGCGCCTTCAGGACGTCCATTGCGGCGAGCACGCCCCCGGCGCGATGCGGGACATTGGCGAGCGCGAGGCCCATCTCGACGCCAGACAGCGTGCCCATCAGCATCAGGTCGTTGAAATGGCCGATATGGCCGATGCGGAACACCTTGCCCTTGATCTTGTTCAGGCCGGTGCCGAGCGACATGTCGAAGTTCTCGAGCACAGTCTTGCGGAACGCATCTGCGTCATGGCCTTCGGGCATGACGACGCCGGTCAGCGCCGGCGAGTGCGCCTGCGGATCGGCGCACTGCGTGTCGAGGCCCCACGCCTTGACCGCCGCGCGCGTTGCGAGGCTGTGACGGCGATGGCGCGCGAACACGTTCTCGTGGCCCTCCTCCTCCAGCATCTTCAGCGCCTCGTGGAGGCCCATCAAGAGATTGCAGGCCGGCGTATAGGGGAAGGTGCCGAGCTTGTTGAAGGTGATGACCTCCTGCCAGTCCCAATAGGAGCGCATGCCGGGATTGGCCTTGGCGGCGGCGAGCGCCTTCTCCGAAACGGCGTTGAAGCCGAGCCCCGGCGGCAGCATCAGGCCCTTCTGCGAGCCGGCGACGGAGACGTCGACGCCCCAGGCGTCGTGCTCATACTCCATCGAGCCGAGGCCCGAGATGGTGTCGACCATCAACAGCGCCGGATGACCGGCGCGATCGAGCGCCTTGCGCACCTCGAGCGGCGGGGTCAGGCAGCCGGTCGAGGTCTCGTTGTGGACGACGCAGACGGCCTTGATCTTGTGCGCCTTGTCCTCGACGAGGCGCTGCTCGATCGCCACAATGTCGGCGCCATGGCGCCAGTCGCCGGAGATGAAGTCGACGTCGAGCTTGAACTTGTCGGCGATGCCCTTCCACAGCACGGCGAACTGGCCGGTCTCGGCCATCAGCACCTTGTCGCCGGGCGAGAGCGTGTTGACGATCGCAGCTTCCCACGCACCGGTGCCGGACGAAGGATAGATGATCACCGGCTGCTTGGTGCGGAAGATGCGCTGGCTGGCCGCCATCACCGCGAAGCCGAGATCGGCGAACTCCGGACCGCGATGGTCCAGCGTCGGCATATCCATCGCACGGAGCACGCGGTCGGGCACGTTGGTCGGCCCCGGAATCTGAAGAAAATGCCGTCCTGTGTGCACAGTCATTGGCGTCCATCCCCGGTCATTTGGTTGGCGCGCGGACGTGGCATCCCACGCGTTCGCCGCGCTTTTCTCCCGCCAGACCGCTGGCGTCAACAAAGAAGACGCGAGCACCGAGCGCTTCGGGCTGACATCCCTCAGATGCACACGACTCCCCTTCTTCTGTGCAGCGCGGCACGAGCCGGTCCGACTCGGAGCCGCACGCGATTTCGCCTCATTTCACAACTGCGAGATGCCGCGGCGCATTGCCGGGCAGCGGCTGCTCCAAGAGCGCCATGGCCGCATCGACGCCACCGCCACGATGCGGCACGCCGGCGACACGCATCCCCATCTCGACACCGCTCAGCGCCGCCATCAAGGTCAGCTCGTTGCACTCGCCGAGATGGCCGATGCGGAACACCTTGCCGGCGACCTTGGACAAGCCCGAACCGAGCGACATGTTGAAATTGTCCAGCACGACCTGGCGGAACTCGTCGGCATTGTGGCCCGGCGGCATCAGCACCGCGGTCAGCACCGGAGAGTAGTCCTTCGACTCCTGGCACAGCACTTCAAGCCCCCAATGCTCCACCGCCGCCCGGGTCGCTGCCGCAAGGCGCTGGTGACGCGCGAACACCTGATCGAGCCCCTCCTCGAGCAGCATCGCGATCGCTTCACGCAGGCCGTAAAGCAGGTTCGTCGCCGGCGTATAGGGGAAGAAGCCGTTCGCATTCAGCTTCAGCATGTCCTCCCAGTCCCAGAACGAACGCGGCATCTTATTGGTCTTGGCCACCGCGCGCGCCCTATCCGAAACGGCGTTGAAGCCGAGCCCCGGCGGCAGCATGAAGCCCTTCTGCGAGCAGGACACGGCGACGTCGACCTTCCACTCGTCGAAGCGGAAATCGGCCGATGCGAGCCCGGAAATGGTATCGACCATGAGCAGCGCCGGATGCTTGGCGCGATCCATCGCCGCGCGAACCTCGGCGATCCGGCTGGTCGCACCGGTCGAGGTCTCGTTGTGCACGACCATGACCGCCTTGAGCTGATGCGCAGCGTCCGCCGTCAGCTTCTCCTCGACGACCGAGGGATCGACGCCCCGGCGCCAATCGCCGGGAATGAAATCGACCTCGATGCCCCAGCGCGCCGCCATCTGCCGCCACAGCGTCGCGAAGTGGCCGGTCTCAACCATCAGCACCTTATCGCCAGGCGACAGCGTGTTGACGATTGCGGCCTCCCAGGCTCCGGTACCGGAGGACGGATAGATGACGACGGGGCTCGTGGTCTTGAAGATCTTCTGCGAGCCGTCGAGAGCGGCCTTGCCGAGTTCGGCGAACTCGGCACTGCGGTGATCGATCACCGGCATATCCATGGCTCGCAACACCCGCTCGGGCACCGGACTCGGGCCCGGGATGTGCAGGAAATGACGGCCTTGGTGACGGGTCACAGCGTAGCTCCAAAGAACAGCGGCATTCTGACACCCATGATTGCATGCAATTTTTTACTTTACAAGTATCCAACGCATGCATTTCTGCGGTCGACCATATCTGTAACACCCGCTACAATCGCACCGATGAGTTCCACGATTCCACATATCGAAGCCGTCCCTTTGGCCGAACCGACAGGCCGCACTTCCCCTGCGCGCGACGAGACCTCGCTGCACGAGGAGATCCTGGCGCGGCTGCGCGACTACATTGTCGAGGGTCATGTCGCAGATGGCGGCCGGCTGTCTGAGCGGCAATTGTGCGAGATGCTGGGCGTCTCCCGCACGCCCTTGCGTGAAGCTCTCAAGGTCCTCGCGGCTGAAGGGCTGGTGGAGCTGCTGCCCAATCGCGGCGCCCGGGTGCGCCCCTTGAGCGCTGCCGACATTCAGGAATTGTTCGATCTGATGGGCGGCCTGGAGGGCCTCGCCGGCCGCCTCGCCTGCGAGAAGATCTCAGAGGAAGGCATCGAAAAAATCGCGCAATATCATCACGATATGTACGGTTTTTACATGCGACAGGACATGCAGGGCTATTTCCGCATGAATCAGCTCATCCACCGCGCGATCGTCGATGCCGCCGCCAATGCCACGCTTCACGCGACGTATGAGAGCCTTGCAGGCCGCATCCGGCGGGTCCGCTTCTCCGCGAACTTCGCCCGCAAGCGCGAGCGCTGGAGCGAGGCCATGCGCGAGCACGAATTGATCCTCGACGCGCTGCGCCGGCGCGCCGGCAGCGAACTGTCGGACATCCTATTCCAACACCTGCGCAACAAGGGCGCCGCGGCGATCGCCTACTTCGGCGAGGAGCAGACGAACGCCGCGCCGGCGCCCGAGGGAAAGCCGGCCAGAGTAGACTAAGGTCGAGATCGCCCGCTCAAAATTGCATGCAATCTGGTTGACGCTGTCCCATAAATGATTGACACCGGGCCGAGGCCCGTGGAACTGCGACGCCACCAGGCCCGACCAGGGATCATCATGCCGAACGCCAAAGCCGGTCCGTCCAGGCTCGAACAGAAGCTCCGTGCCGAGATCACGGGCGATGTCTTCTTCGACCGGTTCAACAGGGGCCGCTACGCCACCGATGCCTCGTTCTACCAGGTCATGCCGGCCGGCGTGGTCGTGCCGCGCACCATGGACGAAGCGCTGCGGGCGCTCGCCATCGCCCGCGACGATGGTCGCATCGTCACCCCGCGCGGCGGCGGCACCTCGCAATGTGGCCAAACCGTCAACGAAGGCATCGTCGTCGACTTCTCCAAGCATTTAAACCAGATCGTCTCGCTCGACGTCGAGGGGCGGACGTGTGTGGTCGAGCCTGGCATCGTGCTCGATGACCTCAACCGCCAGCTCAAGAAGCACGGGCTGTGGTTCCCGGTCGACGTCTCCACCGCCTCGCGCGCCACGATCGGCGGCATGGCCGGCAACAATTCCTGCGGCGGCCGCTCGCTGCGCTACGGCACGATGCGCGACAATACGATTGCAATCGACGCCGCTCTCGCCGACGGGACGTTGGCACGTTTCGGTGAGGTGCCGCGCGACCTCAAAGACGTCGACACGCCCGACGAAGCCCGCGCGCTGTTCCGCCACATGCTGGCGCTCGGCGAGCGCGAGGCCGCGGAAGTCGCCGACAGGTTTCCCAAAGTGCAGCGCCGCGTCGGCGGCTACAATCTCGATGCGCTGACGCCGCGCAACGCCGCCAACAATCTCGCGCACCTCCTGGTCGGCTCCGAAGGCACGCTGGCCTTCTCGACCCGCATCGAGCTGAAGCTGTGGCCGCTGATCCGCACCAAGGTGCTCGGCGTCTGCCATTTCGGCAGCTTCTACGAGGCGATGGATGCGGCGCAGCATTTGGTCAAACTGAAGCCGATCGCGGTCGAACTGGTCGACCGCACCATGATCGGACTGGGACGCGATATCGCGATGTTCCAGCCAGTGATCGCGGCCGCCGTGCGCGGCGATCCCGACGCGATCCTGGTGGTGGAGTTCGCGGAAGAGACTGTCGACGAGAACCTCGCCAAGCTGAAGCAGCTCTCCGAGCTGATGGGCGATCTCGGCTTCTCCTGGAACAACGAGCCGCGCAAATGGGGCGGCGTGGCCGAGATCATCGAACCTGCCCTGCAGACCGCCATCGCCGACTTCCGCGCCGCAGGCCTCAACGTGATGATGTCGATGAAGGAGGCCGGCAAGCCGGTGTCGTTCGTCGAGGACTGCGCCGTGCCGCTGCCGCATCTCGCCGACTACACGGCACGCCTCAACGAGGTCTTTGCGAAACACGGCACGCGCGGCACCATGTATGCGCACGCATCCGAAGGCTGCCTGCATGTGCGCCCGGTGCTGAACTTGAAGCTGGAGAAGGACGTCAAGGCGATGCGCGCCATCGCCGAGGAAGCGTTCGCGATGGTGCGCGAATACAAGGGCTCGCATTCCGGCGAGCATGGCGATGGCATCGTGCGCTCGGAGTTTCATGAGCAGATGTTCGGCAGCCGCATTGTCGCGGACTTCAAGGAGGTCAAGCAGCGCTTCGACCCCGGCAACGTGCTCAATCCCGGCCGCATCGTCGATCCGCCCAGGATGGACGACCGCTCGCTGTTCCGCTATCCGCCGGACTATCGCATCGACGACATCAAGCCCGTGCTCGACTGGTCGGCCTATCCCGGCGCCGCCGGCGGCTTCCAGGGCGCGGTCGAGATGTGCAACAACAACGGCGCCTGCCGCAAGCTCGACGGCGGCGTGATGTGCCCATCCTACCGCGCCACCCGGGACGAGAAGGATGTCACACGCGGGCGCGCCAACACGCTGCGGCTCGCGATCTCAGGCCAGCTCGGTCCCGGCGCGCTGTCGTCCGACGAGATGATGGAGACGCTGAAGCTCTGCGTGTCCTGCAAGGCCTGCCGCCGCGAATGCCCGACCGGCGTCGACATGGCCAAGATGAAGATCGAGGTGCTGGCGGCCCGGGCGAAGACGCATGGCCTCACGCTGCGCGACCGGCTCGTCGCCTATCTGCCGCGCTATGCCGATATGGCCGCCCGCATCGCGCCGCTCGTGAACCTGCGCAATCATGTTGCGCCGTTGCGCGCGCTGATGGAGCGTGTCACCGGCATCAGCGCCAAGCGCGAGCTGCCGGCGTTCCGCACCGACACCTTCCGCGTCGATGCCGACGCGTTCGGTCCGGCTGATGGCCGCGAGGTTGTGCTGTTCGGCGATACCTTCAACCGCATCTATGAACGTGAGAATCTCGACGCCGCGCTGCGGGTGCTGATCGCCGGCGGCTATCGCGTCTACATGCCCAGGCCGTCCGACGGCGGCCGCGCGCTCTGCTGCGGCCGGACCTTTCTCTCCGCCGGCCTCGTCGACGAGGCGAAGTCCGAGCTGCAGCGACTGGTCGAGACCTACGCACCGTTCGCCTCGCGCGGCGTGCCGATCATCGGCCTGGAGCCAAGCTGCCTGCTGACGCTGCGCGACGAGCTGCTGTCGCTGCGCAACGACACCATTGCGAGGACAATCAGCGCCCACGCGCTGCTGCTGGAGGAGTTTCTGGCCTGCGAGGCCGAAAGCGGCCGACTGGCGCTGCCGCTCGGCCCCCTCCCCGGCAAGGCGCTGCTGCACGGCCATTGCCACCAAAAGTCTTTTGCCGCGTTCAAGCCCGTTGAGCAGGTGCTGCGCCTCATTCCAGACCTCGCGATCGAGACCGTCGAGTCCTCGTGCTGCGGCATGGCCGGCGCGTTCGGCTATGGCGCCGAGACCTACGATGTCTCCTTGCAGATGGCTGAGGCGTCTTTACTGCCGGCCGTGCGCAAGGCGGACGCATCGACCTTCATCGTCGCCGACGGCACCTCCTGCCGTCACCAGATCCAGGACGGCGCCGATCGCGGCGCCGTCCACGCCGCGCAGCTCCTGGCGATGAGTCTGGAGCGGGCGCAAGCGTCCAAGTAGTTCACGAGTCTCGAAGCCGCGAAGCGCAATCACAGTGTTCGTCATGGCGAGAAGCGAAGCGACGAAGCAATCCAGACCTTTTCTTGCGCCCTGGATCGCTTCGCCTCTCTCGCAATGACGACCGATAAAGCCGACCTTTCATCCCAATCGCAAAGGACACCGACATGGCCGACCTCACGCTCGACACCGCCCGCAAGATCCTCGATGCCACGCTCGCCAAGGGCGGCGAGAAGAAGCTGAAACCGCTGGCCGTCATGGTGCTCGACGCCCGCGGCTGTCTGAAGGCCGCCGCCGCCCAGGATGGCACCAGCCTGATGCGGGGCGAGGTCGCACATGGCAAAGCCTATGGCGCGCTCGCGCTCGGCCTGGGGTCCCGCGCCTTGTTCCAGCGCGCCCAGGAGCAGGCCTATTTCATCGACGCCGTGAACACGCTGGCGCAGGGCCGCATGGTCCCGGTCCCCGGCGGCGTGCTGATCATGGACGGCACCACCCTGCTCGGCGCCGTCGGCGTCTCTGGTGACACCTCCGACAATGACGAGATCTGCGCCATCGCCGGCATCGAGGCCGCCGGCCTCAAGGCGAACGCAGGCTGAGCCAGCCTCGCGCCTTAGCAACCTTATCGTCCCTCTGCGGCTTCCTTGGTGATCGAACCAAGGAGGCCACATGCCCCAGATCCCGCTACCGGAATCGGCGCTGGCAGAGAACCATGATGCCGATGCCGCACGCGGCGATGGCGTGGGCGAGATTGCCCCCGATGTGGCGTACCGTCGGCTTGCGATCGTCAATGTCTTGTTCTACGGCCGGCCGGGTGCGGGCGACGGAAACTGGGTGCTGATCGACGCCTGCATGTTCGGCGCCGGCCCGCGATCCGCCATGCCGCGCAAGCCTGCGTCGGCGGCAGCGGCGGGCCCGCCTGCATCGTTCTCACTCATGGTCATTTCGATCATGTCGGCGTGCTCGACAGTTTGGGCCGCAAATGGAACGTGCCGGTCTATGCTCATCCGCAGGAGCACCCTTATCTCTCAACGGCACGCGATTCTATCCCCGCCGGACCGTTCCCGAAGACAGGCGCGACGGCGCGCCGACGTGACGGCGTCGAGAGCTTACGAAGGATTCATCGGCTGGGTGATCCCGGAGCCGAAACATTGCTGCCTTCCGCACGTTTGTACGACGGGGTGCGCGGAGAACCGGACATGCCTCGCAGACGAGCTCGCACCATCATCATCACCGGCGCATCCGCCGGCGTCGGTCGTGCCATCGCCAAGCGTTTCGGCGAGGCCGGCGACCGTGTCGGCCTGATCGCACGCGACGAAGGGGCGTTACGCGACGTCGCACGCGAGTTGCAGGCGCGCTTTGCCCATGTCGAGTACGAGGCCGTGGACGTCGCCGATGCGCAGGCCCTGCTCGATGCCTCCGAGCGGCTCGAGCAGCGCCTGGGTCCTGTGGACGTATGGATCAACGACGCGATGGAAACGGTATTCTCGACGGTTGCCGACATCACGCCGGCCGAATTTCGCCGAGTGACCGAGGTGACGTATCTAGGCTTCGTGCACGGCACGATGGCGGCGCTACGCTCGATGCGCCGACGCGACCAGGGCCGTATCATTCAGATCGGCTCGGCGCTCGCCTATCGCGGCATTCCGCTGCAGGCTGCCTATTGCGGCGCCAAGCACGCGATCCGCGGCTTCACCGACTCCCTGCGCGCCGAGCTGATGCACGAGCGCTCGCGCATCACCCTGTGCATGGTCGATCTGCCGGCGGTGAACACGCCGCAATTCGAGTGGGCGCGTGCGCACCTGGCGCACACGCCGCGGCCGATGGGCCGACCGGTCGAGCCGGAAGTGATTGCCGACGCGGTATATCGCGTCGCCGAGGGCGGCTTCCGCGAATATTGGATCGGCTGGCCGACGCTGCTCACCATTCTCGGCAACGCAGTGGCACCAGCTTTGCTCGACCGCTATCTCGCCGCCAAGGCGATCGCTGGACAGCAGACCGACGTCCCGCTGGTGCCGGACCGCGCCGACAATCTCGACCATCCGGTCCCCCGCCTGCACCGCACCCGCGGCTCTTTCAGCCAGGAAGCTGCGCAAGGGGCGATGCTCGTGCCCGGCGATATCGCACGCGCGGCGACGATAGCGCTGGGCGCCGCAGTCTTCTTTGCCTTGGGAGCGGCGATGAGCCGGCGGCGGCTTCGCTAGGCCCGGCGTCGCTACGCAGCTCTTGCGTGACACCGGCGAGGTGCGCTTCTCTGCCCCGCGGTTTCCATTCCGCTCCGGAGCGCCTCCATGATCATCGAGAGCATCAGCGCGATCACCATTGCCACCCACGACATGGCCCGCGCCGTCGCCTTCTATCGCACGCTCGGCTTCGACGATGTCCCGTATGGCGACACCGACGCACCATTCACGACCTTCCGCATCGGCGCGGGTTATCTCAACCTGATTGCTGTCCCAGAGAACAAGCAATGGAACTGGTGGGGCCGCATCATCTTCCACGTCTCAGACGTCGATGCCGTTTACGCCAAGGCGCTCGCCGCCGGCTTCATACCGTCGACCACGCCGCGCGACGCCGAATGGGGCGAGCGCTATTTCCACCTGTCCGATCCCGACGGTCACGAGCTGAGCTTCGCGCGGCCGCTCGGCAAAACGAGCTAGCCGAGCTCGAACGTCGTCACGCCGAACAGCCGCTCGAGCCGCAGCGGCGGGATCGGCCCGGTGTACATGCGCGCGGTCTCGAACACGGGCTTCAAGCCGAGGCTTTCGGCTAGACCCACCGCATCCGGATTAATCGCGGGGGCGTCGATGAAAACCTCGGCTGCGCCGGAAACGGTCAGGAGGGCCGAGAGCACGGCCTCGGCGTCACGACGCAGATCCGCAATCAACGGGCCGATCTTGTAGCCTGTGCGGCATGGGCGGATCACTCCCCAGGCAGCCAGAGCACCGTCGCGGATGAGCGCGCGGCCGACATGTCCCGGGCTGGCGATCCAGGCCTGCAAGAATGCCGGGCGCGGAGCAGGAAAAACTGCCGCGTCGGACGCTTCGATGTCACCCAGCGGCACGTCGACCAGGGGGACGATATCACCGCCCGCCGACGCCAGCAGTGCCCCCGCAGGCTTCCCGCCGTAACGAACATTGGCGTAGGCGTAGCTGAAGCCGGATCTGCGGTAGTTGTCCTGCTGCGCAACCACGCCGTCGAGCCCGACGACGCGCGATCCCGCATGTCCCATAGCTGCCTGCCAGAGCCGGAGGCCGTACCCCTGTCCGCGCATGTCAGGCCGGACGATGTAGAAGCCGAGAAAGGCGAAGTGGTCGTCGTAGTTCACGCAGGACACCGTGGCCACTGGTACGCCATCACGCTCGGCCACGAGGAAGCCATGGGGATCGACCACGGCAAAACACGCGGGATCGGACAGGCCGGGATTCCATCCCTCGGACGCCGCCCAATCCACGGCCAGCGTAATCTCGTCCCGACGCAGCGTCCGGATGATGAGACCATCGGTTGCATGGGTGCGTGGCGATGTCATGTCAGCATCCTAGATCCCTAAGCGCGGCCGCGCGTCAACAACGAAAGCTTGATTGACGTAATCTCCACTGCTTCACATTTTCACTTCGGGCCGGTTCTCGTGGCTGCAATGAAAGATCGGACCGCCGAGGCGAGATCTGCAGTCTCGTGTTCTACAGCCATGGCTTCGGCCTGTTTGGTCGCCTCAGTGTCTCGCTCGCGCTTGGCGTCGGCGTCATCGTCTACATTCTGCAGGCCGTCACGAGCTGGCGATGGCTGGCGCATTTCGCTTTGGTCCGGTCGAATGCTGTGGCGCAGCCTGATGCTTGGCACACGCCAGCCGATACGGATGGCCTAGCGGTCGGAGGTTGCGAGACCCGGGCTTGCCTCGAACGCTGTCATTGGAGTGGCATGGTCGCCAGCGACTGCTCGCAATCAGCTCCCTACTTCCCCGGCCACACCGGCTTGCGCTTCTCGGCAAACGCCTTCAGGCCTTCCTTGGCATCCTCGGTCATCGCGAGCAGCGCGATCTGACTCTCGAGATAGGCGATCGACTCGTCGAACGACATCGAGGAAATCGCGCGCATCGCATATTTGCCGCGCCGGATCGCCGTCGGCGACTTGTCGACGAGGCGGCCGATCAGCCAGTCAACCTTGGTGTCGAGCTCGGCCGCCGGCACGACATGGTTGAGCAGGCCGGCGGCCTGTGCGGCCCTGGCATCGAACGGCTCGCCCGTCAGCGCCCATTCGTTGACGAGCCGCGGCGGCGCGATGTTCTGCAGCAAGCTCAGCACCTGCATCGGGAACACGCCGACCTTCACCTCGGGCAGCCCGAAGACGACATGGTCGGCAGCAACCGCCATGTCGGTCATGCACAGCAGCCCCATGCCGCCGGCCATGCAGACGCCGCCAACGCGCGCGATGGCGGGCTTGGTGGCATTCTGCGACAACCTCAGCAGATCGGCATAGTCGACATTGGGCCGCGAGAAATCCATCGCGAAGGCGGCGCCGGAGTTCTGCAGATCGGCTCCGGCGCAGAATGCCTTGTCCCCCGTCCCCGTCAGCACGATCACGCGCACCTCGGGGTCGTCATGCGCCTGGCGGTAGCCGCGGGAGATCCCTGCGATGACAGCGCCATTCAGGGCGTTGCGCTTCTCGGGACGATTGATAGTGATCCACAGAGCCTGCCCGCGCTTGTCCAGAATCACGCTGTCGTCGGTCATCGCCTTGCCTGTCTCATGAGGTCGGATGAGAGATTGTGGCGAGATAACTGTCGCCGGCAAGGAAAACTTGCGTCAGCTGGCCGCGCGGCGGCCGATCTCCGCGATCACGCCGCGCAGCAGCGGGCGGGCCGGCTCGAACTGGCCGGTGCGCAGGAAGGCAATGGTCTGCCGGAATGACGTCGGATGCACGAGCAGGCCCATATGCGAGGCCTTGATGGTCGTGTAGTCCGTCATTTCGGCGAGCTTGCAGCTCTCGACCGACACCCGACCGTCGTTCGGCCGCGGCAGAAGGAACAGTCCGGAAATGGGATCTAGGAAACGGTTGCCCGCGATGACGCCGATCTCGTAGTCGGCGGGAGACAGCGACGCGAGTGTGACATTCTTGGTTGTCACCAATTGCAGGCCGGCAGGGCCGAAATAAGCGCGATACAGACCGACATTCTGCAGCCGATCGGCGAGCTCACTGCCGCCGTTAGGCGTTCCCAGCATGACGACGCGGCCCAGCCGTAGCGGACGGCGCCGGGCGATGACGACGCGCGCAAGGAGCCCGCCCATCGAGTGCGTGACGAAGTGGATCGGGCCATCGAGCCCGCCGGCGAAGTCCATGATCGTGGGGCCGACATCCTCGGCAAGGCGCTCCAGCGGCTTCTTGCGACTTTCATAGTCGACGTTCAGCGTGGCGAAGCCCTCGCGCCGCAGCTTCTTCTCGAGCGGCCGCAGCATCAATGAACGGCCGGCGATGCCATGCAGCAGGACGACCCCCGCATTGTGAGGGCCATGCTGCTGATCACGCCGGCGCAGCGATGCCATCACGCCACTTCGCGCTCCTCGGGGTCGCGCTCCGGATTGGCGGCAGCCGCGCGCTCCTCTGCGAGCGCCTTGGCGCCGACGTAGTCCGTCTTGCCGGAGCCGAGCAGCGGGATCTTGTCGACCACCATCACCACAGCCGGAACCGCGAGCTCAGGAGCGCCCTGCGCCTTTGCCTGGCGCTGCATGGCCACGCGCTCGGCATCCTTCTCTGTGGTGATCAGAATGATCCGCTCACCCTTGCGCTGATCTGGGATCGACACGGCAACCGACGCCGCTTGCGGCCACAGCGTAGCAGCAATCTGCTCGACCACCGTGAGCGATACCATCTCGCCGGCGATCTTGGCAAAACGCTTGGCTCGGCCCTTGATCGTGATGAAGCCCTGCGCGTCAATGGTCACGATGTCGCCGGTATCGTGCCAACCTTCGGGCAACGCTTCCAGCACGCCGGGATTTTCCGCACGGAGATAACCGAGCATGACATTGGGCCCGCGAACCGAGAGGCGGCCGCCCTCCTCGATGCCCGGAACCTTGTCGAGCCGGGCCTCCATCAACGGCGACAGCCGTCCGACGGTGCCGACGCGGTTGGCCATCGGCGTGTTCATCGCGAGCACTGGCGCGGTCTCGGTGACGCCATAGCCTTCGAGAACGCGGATGCCAAAACGCTCCATGTAGATCTGCCGTGTCCGGTCCTTGACCGGCTCGGCGCCGGCGATGACGAGGCGCAGGGTCCGGAAATCGTAAGCATGGGCGGAGCGTGCATAGCCCGTGAGGAACGTGTCGGTGCCGAACAGAATGGTCGCACCGGTCTGGTAGATCAATTCCGGCACGATCCGGTAATGCAGCGGCGACGGGTACATGTAGATCGGGATACCCGCCAACATGGGCATCATCATGCCACCGGTGAGGCCGAACGAGTGGAACACCGGCAGAACGTTGAACACGAGATCGTGGGCGTTGGCGTCGACCCTGGCCAGCGCCTGGGCGGCGTTGGCCAGGATGTTGCGGTGGGACAGGACGACGCCCTTCGGCGTACCTTCCGAACCCGAGGTGAACAGAATCACGGCCGGGTGATCGGCATTGCGAGCGACACGCGGCTTGGTGCCATCGACGATGCCCCTAAGCTTGTCGGCCAAGCCGACTGACGCCTTGACGTCCTCCATGTAGACGAGGCGAGCCTGTCCTTCGATCGCAGCGATCAGCTTGTCGAGCTTGCCCTTCTCGATGAAGGCCCGCGACGTCAGAACCGTCGTGACCTGCGCCGCCTTCATCGCCGCCAGCACGTTCACTGGGCCAGCCGAGAAGTTCAGCATCGCCGGCACCCGACCAATCGACTGCAGCGCCATGAAAACGACGGCGACTCCCGCCGAGTTCGGCAGCAACACGCCGATATTCTCGCCGACCATCGTGCCATGCTCGAGCTTGCGGCTCAGCACCTGCGCACCGAGCAGCAGCTTGCGATAGGTCAGCTTGGTGCCGAGCGGATCCTCGACCATCACCTTGCCGGTGTCGTGGTCGCGGTGGGCATGGGCGAGCGCCTGGAACAGAGTACGGTCGAGCATGGCGTTCTTGACCATGGCCTCGATCATCACGTCCTGCAGCGCCGCGCCGGCCGCGTTGCGACGTGTCTTGCCCTTCAGCACCGGATCGATGGTCAGCTTCACCGGCGGCAGGATCGTCACGGTGACCTTGGGGAACCAGGAGCGCTTGATCTGGCCATCCTTGAGATAGCTGAGATGGGAGCGCTGCGCGCCTTCGATGCGCACGGGGACAACAACCGCGTCGGCCTTGTCGGCGATCATCGCGGTGCCGTCATAGACCTTCATCAGCGAGCCCGAGACGGTGATGCGCCCCTCCGGGAAGATCACCACCGGCTCCTGGCTGGCGACCAGCTTGATGAGGTCGCGCGCCCCGAGCGGCTTTGTCGGATCGATCGTGATGTGGCTCACCATCTTCAAGAATATCTTCGCCCACCAGGCCTGGGAGATTCCGGTGTCGACAGCGAAGGTCGCATCGATCGGCAGCACGGCATGCAGCAGCGGGCCGTCGATCAGGCTGACATGGTTCGGTGCGATCAGCATCCGGGTGCCGGCCGGCGGGAGATTTTCGAGCCCGCGCACCTCGGTGCGAAACAGAGCGCGGAACAGCATCGCGCCGAAGTCACGCACGCCTTCCTTGCCCCATTTGTTGAGCACGAACCAGACTGCACCGAAGCTTGCCAGGGCGAGGCCGAAAAAGATCCAGGCAATCGCGACCCCTGCGGCCTGCAGGCCGGCCACGCACAGCGAGCCGACCACCATGAAAGCGGCCTGCAGCACGTTTCCGGCGGCAATCACCCGCGCCCGTTCGGACGGCTCCGACCAGGCCTGCACGGCTGCGAATGCCGGCACTACGAACAGGCCGCCCCCGAAAGCGAACAAGGCAAAATCGAGCAGCATGCGCGCGCCAGGCCACGACCCGACGAAGGCCAGCGGGGCGATGCCACTTGCCGTTTCGGTGGTGCCAATCGCCCAGGACAGATCAAGTCCGAGCACGCCCATGATGATGGCGCCGAGCGGGACCAGCGCGAGATTCGGCCGGACGTGGCTGAGATGAGCTGCAAACAGCGAACCGACCGCGATGCCGACCGCGAACACTGCGAGACATAGTGTGACGACGCCCTCGGTGCCGCCGACGACGTCCTTGACGAGGGCTGGGAGCAGCGACAGCACGACCGCGCCCACGAGCCAGAACCACGACACGATCACCATGCCATCCCACAGCCGGCGCGCTGCACGAAGCGAGTTCAGAAGCTGCGACGTCGAGGTCCAGGGATTGGCTGTGATGCGCAGATCCGGCGCGGAAGGTGCCGTGTGCGGAATGCGCGAGGCCGAGGCCCAGGAGATCAGCGCCAGGCCGATGACGGCGAGGGCGACCCAGCCCATATGCGAGGAGCCGGAGACGAGCTGGCCGCCGGCGATGGTGCCGATCAGGATCGCCATGAAGGTCGCACCCTCGACCAGCGCATTGCCAGTGGCGAGCTCACCGACGGTGAGCTGATCCGGCAGCATCGCATATTTCACCGGGCCGAACAGCGCGGCGATGACGCCGAACATGCCGAGGGCGACGAACAGCAGCGGGATCGAATGGAGAAAGAAGCCGAGCGCCGCAAAGGCGGCGGCGAAGATCTCCGCAAACTTCAAGCGACGCGCAACGACACCCTTGACAAACCTGTCGGCCAGCTCGCCGCCGAGGCCAGAAAGGATGAAGAATGGGAAGATGAACACCGCTCCAGCAACGGTCACCAGCGCGTCGCCATGCGCCGCGACGGCGCCGTAAAGCAGCATGATGACGAGTGCATTCTTGAGAACGTTATCGTTCAGCGCCGAGGAGAATTGCGCCCAGAACAGCGGAGCAAAGCGGCGCGACGACATCAACTGCTTGATCATGGTCGTTTCCTGGTGGGGTTCGGCGGCTTCGCCGCAAGGATCGCTCGAGTTTTGAACTTGGTAATGAAATCGAAGCCTTTGCTGATGCGAGGCTCCTGTTACACGCGGCTATGACACGGTCTCAGTCTTCGGCCGTTCCGGGACGGGTTTCGCGAGAGCAGCGCCATCGTGTCAGCCAACGTGAAGGACGACCACACAAGCGCTACGAGCCCCGTCGCCAGCCCACCCCGCAGCGGCCAGTCGAGCGGCTGCGCAACGATGCCGCCGCCGACCAGCACGAACGTTAGCGCGAAGGTCATGTGCAAAAAGCTTATCCAGAGCGGGGGCGGCTGCACAGGAGACATCGGACGAAAGGACATGGTGACCGCTTCGTTGCGCATGAGACCGGGATTTGAATCGAGGTCAGGTAAGTTCGGCGAGATAGTGGAAGCAGCCGAATAGTCCGCCGCCGCGACCACGACGATGTCCCTCGCGACGAGCGGCCCGAAACAGCTGTTCTCCGGCCGTTCGCCGCGCGCGCCGTGCGTTCAGCAGGCCTGCAACGTCGCAGGCATTGGCGATGCGCTCGAGGCGCACCGTCACAAGATAAGACGCTGCCCGGATCAAACCGTTCAGCAAAGCCAGGAGATCTCCTGCGAAGAGTTGGGGACCGCGAAAGTTAAGAGCATACATGACATGCACCCACATTTTTGAGCAACGCTCAAAATATATAGCTCAAAAATGAGCGCTGCTCAAGCGGCTTTGGGGCGTCAAAGCGATAGAGTTAACGAAATGGCGAGCGGCCGAAGGTCCAGCACAAAACCACGCAACAAACTGATTTAATGAATATTTTAGACGATCAGCACTTGGTCAGACTGCCGCTTTGCGCAGCCAGACTTTGTTATCATGGAACGCGGCCCCGCCGATTGGAGCTACGGTGTCGGCGGCGGTGAGTGCGTTGATGCCGCGGCCGCCGATATGGGCCGCGTTGGGATGGATCGATTCGGCGATCAGCACTCCCCGCCGAACACCGTCGAACAGCCTCGCCGTCAGCGACGTCTGCCCGCGATGATTGCCAAGCGTGACGGCTTCGCCTTCCAGAATGCCGAGGGAGGCCGCATCGAGCGGATGGATCATCACCGACGGAGCCCCTTCCCGCGCCTGCGAAGACGGCGTCTCGTTGAAGGAAGTGTTAAGGAAGGAGCGCGCCGGGCTCGTCGCGAGCCGAAACGGATGCTCGCGGTCCGCCTCTTCCGTCACCGCCCAATGGTCTGGCAGCGACGGCATACGCTCGGGTTGTCCCATGACCCGTCCGAACGGCGGATTCACCCAGTCGGCCTTGAAGTGGAATCTGCCGTCCTTGTGCGCGAAGCCGTCGAGATAATGCGAGGTGCGAAAGTCGGGCTGCAGGTCGCGCCAAATGTCCGCCTCGAGCGCGGCAATATCGCCATGACCGCTCTTCTTCAACGTCGCATCGATCAACTCGCGCGGCGTCATCTCGAACCCCGGATGGTCCGCATTCAGCCGGCGGGCCAGGCCTTGCAACACCTCGTGATTGGAACGGCACTCGCCGGGCGGGTCGATCAACTTCGGCCCCACCGAGATGTGCTGGTGGCCACCGCCGTAATAGAGGTCGTCGTGCTCCATGAACATCGTCGCCGGCAGCACGACATCGGCCATCTGCGCGGTCTCGGTCATGAACTGCTCATGGACAGCTACAAATAGATCCTCACGCGCAAATCCCTTACGAACCAGATCCTGCTCGGGCGCCACCGTCATCGGGTTGGTATTCTGAATCAGCATCGCCGTGACAGCCGGACCGCCGCAGAGAGCTTCACGATCACCGGTCAGGATACGCCCGATCTGCGATTGATCGAGAAAACGGATCGAGTGATCGACGGCATCATGGCCTTCGATGATCGACTCGTCGAAGTGCCACAGCGCTGCGTTATTGAAGAAGGCACCGCCTCCCTCATACTGCCAGGCACCCGTCACAGCCGGAATACAGGACGCCGCGTGCATCTGCGTCGCGCCGTTGCGGCTACGCGTGAAGCCGTATCCCAGACGGAAGAAGGTTCGCTTGGTCTGCCCGACCAGCTTCGCGAACGCTTCGATCTCGGCGACCGGAACACCGCAAATCTGCGACGCCCATTCGGGCGTTCGCGTCATCAAATGCGTCTTGAGCTCGTCCGGACAGTCCGTGTACTTCGCCATGTAGGCGTGGTCGGCGTAGCCATCGCGAAACAGCACGTGCATCACACCGCAGGCGAATGCGCCGTCGGTACCGGGGCGCAGGATGATCTTGATGTCCGCCTGCTTCATCGTTTCGTTGTCGTAGATGTCGACCGCGGCGATCTTGGCGCCCCGCTCCTTTCGGGCGCGCGCAGCGTGGGTCATGACATTGACCTGCGTGTTCACCGGGTTCGTGCCCCAGATCACGACAAGATCCGAAAGCGCCATTTCACGCGGGTCTACGCCCGCGATCTTTCCGGTGCCAATCGCAAATCCGATGCGCGCAACATTGGCACAGATCGTCGAATAGAACCGCGAGTACTTCTTCACGTGGGTCAGGCGGTTGAGGCCGTCACGCATCACCAGGCCCATCGTGCCCGCATAGTAATAGGGCCAGACCGACTGTGAGCCGAACTCGTCCTCGGCCCGCAAGAACTGCTGAGCGATCTCGTCGAGCGCCTCGTCCCAGGAAATGCGCGCGAACTGTCCGGAGCCTTTTGCGCCCACACGACGAAGCGGATGCATCAAGCGCTCAGGATGGTGGATGCGCTCCGCATATCGAGCCACCTTCGCGCAGACCACGCCGGCCGTGTAGGTCTGCCGCTTCGAGCCGCGAACACGGCCGATCGTCTTCTGGTCGATCACCTCGACGTCGAGAGCGCAGGCCGATGGACAATCATGCGGACAGGTTGAATGGCGGATATTGACACGAGTCTGCTGGTTCATAGCCCGACTGTTAGCACTAAAGGAAGCCGCAGCCGAGAGCATTCGCGAGGCATTCGCATGAGCAAAGTCGGGTGGCGGTCTTCCGCGCCGTCGGAACAATTCCTCGCACCGATCCCTCAGCGACGAAGGCCCCGCGCGACATCCGCCCAATCTCGGGACTGCACCGCCAGATGATCGCGCCCGCTGTCGAACCGTTCACCTCTCCCCGCGATGCACCATCCACGCAGACGCCTCACGCGACCGGGATCTCCTGTTGCCAAACAGAATTCATATATTAGTATATCAATTGAGGAAACCGAGATGCCGAGTCGTGCTCCAAGGAAACAGGCGCCCGCGCCGCGTCCTGTCGTCGCTCGCATGCGCCGCAACGGCCGGCCACGCGGCGCGACGGCGGCCTCTCGCATCTATGCCGATCTCCGAGCAGAACTGGTGTCGCTGGTCCGCCGTCCCGGGGAGCCGATTTCGGAAACGCAGATCGCCACAGCCTACGGCGTCAGCCGGACTCCGGTCCGCGAGGCCATCCTGAAGCTTTCGGACGAAGGTCTGGTGGAGATCTTTCCGCAGTCGGGCATCTTCGTATCGCGAATTCCCGTTGCAACGCTTCCCGAGACGATCATCATCCGCAAGTCTCTCGAGGAGACCACCGCACGGATGGCCGCGGAGCATGCGACGTCCAGTCAGCTCCTCAACCTGCACGCGACGCTGGAACGCCAGCGCGAGGCGTGCGCTGCGAAGGATCGTGAGGCCTTTCATCAGGCGGACGAGATGTTTCATGCCGGCATCGCTGAGGTCGCGGGCTATCCTGGAATATGGAAGCTGATCCTGCAAGTGAAGGTTCACGTCGACCGCTACCGACGGCTCACTTTGCCGCAGATCGGACGAATGTCGGAAGTCATCGCCGAGCATGAGCCGATCCTGGCGGCGATAGAGCGACGCAATCCTGATGCCGCCGGTGCTGCCATGGCGAGCCATCTGGAACGGTTGCTCGACGACATTTCTGAAATCCAGACGCTTAATCCGGAATATTTCGACCAACCAACCTAGCGACTGGCCCGCGACATCCACCTGCGGTTGGACGCTCACGCAAGAGTTCGTGGGAGGGGACGCCATGAGAAGACGCGATTTCATCAGGATGACCGCAGGTCTTGCCGGCTCAACCGGCTTGCCGCCGTTCTCGACCGCGCTCGCACAATCCAAGACCGTGTTCAAGGCTTCGGACGTGCAGCCTCCCGGCTATCCGACCGTGGCAGCGACGGAAAGCCTCGGCAAGAAGCTTGCAGCGGCCACCAATGGTCGGTTGACGATCCAGATGTATCCCTCTGCGCAGCTCGGCGCCGAGAAGGAGACCATCGAGCAGACCCAGATCGGGGCAATCCAGATGCTGCGCGTCAGCGCCGGCGCCTTGGGCCCAATCGTCGACGACGTCAATGTCGTCAACATGCCGTTCCTGTTCAAGAGCATCGAACATTCCGAGAAGATGATGGATGGTCCGATCGGGCAGGATCTGCTCGACCGAGTCAGCGCCCACCCCAGCGCAAACCTTGTCGCGCTCTGCTGGATGAACTCTGGCGCGCGCAGCATCTACAACACCAAGAAGCCGATCCGGACGGTCGAGGACGTCAAAGGTCTCAAGGTCCGCGTAATCGGCAATCCGATCTTCATCGACATGATGAATGCCCTCGGCGGCAACGGCGTTGCCATGGGCTACGATCAGGTCTTCAGCGCATTGCAGACCGGCGTGATCGATGGAGCCGAAAACAATCTTCCGAGCTACGTGTTCAGCAATCACTATACGGCTGCCAGGTACTACTCGCTGACTCAGCATCTGGTCATTCCCGAAGTGCTCGTGTTTTCAAAGCGGGGGTGGGCGAACCTTTCGAACGATGATCAGGCACTGATCAAGAAGCTGGCGCGCGAAGCTCAGATGGAAGAGCGGGAGCTGTGGAAGGCCTATGAACGCGAGGCCATGGAGAAGGCCAAGGCGGCGGGCTGCGAGATCATCATGATCGCCGACAAGGCTCCATTTCAAAAGGCCGTCAGGCCGGTCTGGGACAAGTACGGGCCGAAGTACCAGGACATGATCAAGCGCATCCAGGACATCGCGTAGGGCTCCGCGCACCGGCTTTGGCAGCAGGAGGTCTACGTGGGAAGAAGCAGACTAAGACGGCAAGCGTTACAGGACCTTGCTACTCGTCTTCGTCTGGACCGGCCTCCGCCAATCCACGCAGTGGCTCGGGATTGAGTAGCACAATGGCGCCATGTTCGAGCCGAACCCACTCGCGTGCAGCCCAGGCGCGCAATTGCTTATTGATGCTCTCCCGCGTCATGCCCACCATTTCGCTGATCTCCTGCTGGGTGATGGCGATGGTGCGGCTGGCCGAGTCGACCTTCTGCTTCTCAGTGAGGCCGAGCAGAGCGCTGGCCAGGCGCCGCGGAAGATCCTGCAGGATGACCTGCTCGACCTGGTCGCTTGTCCAGCGTAGCCGGTCACAAAGCAGCTCGATGAACTTCATGGCCAGCACCGGCTGGCTCCTGACGAAGGGAAGAAACTCGCGACGATCGATGACCAGGATCTCGCAGTTCGTATTGGCGGTCGCGTCAGCGGTCCGTTCTCTGCCGTCGAGCACGGCCACTTCGCCGAATATCTCACCCGCGCTGATGAGGTTCAGGATGGCATTGCGGCCGTCCGGGGACGAGACGCTGATTTTGACCGTCCCGCTGATCACCGCGTACAGGCTCGAGCCGGGATCCCCCTTCGAGAAAATGGTTGCGCCGCGCTTCAGCGTCGTCGGCTTCGCATATCGGCAGAGCTGATCGAGCGCGTCGGACTCGAGCTCGCGAAAAATCGGATGCTGCCGCAGCACCGATAGCTTGCCGCTACCGGATGATCGGCTGCTCGCCTTCTTCTCCTCAGCCACACCGCATCTCCCAGGCGTCCAAGATCCGCCGACCAAGGGAGACGTCGAAAGCCGGTGATCCGCCCCGACTGAAGTCAAAGGACCCCGGACGCGCCTACTGCCACCAGCAAAGACGCCCCATCAGACCAGCGACCGCCCATCCCTCGATTTCCGCACCGTTGGAATACGGCAGATCGGCAGTTTGTCCAGGAAAATGCAGCGAAGATCAAATCGAGGCAACAATAGGCAACGCGCCCGTGGAGCGGGTCGCCCACCCACGGGCCGACACGAGGCCCTTGCAGTGCAAATTGGCCTTTCCAGCCCGCTTCCGCAGGCGGACGGCCCTGAGCGGCAATCGGAGTGGGCCCGACTGCTTCTGCCCGGATGATCGGACTTCAGGTCCGAGGCTTGGTCTGCGAATCAGCCCACAGCAGGACTGCCGCAAACGCGACGAAAACCGCCACAACCGCGAAGCTCACCACCATGGCATCGAAAGGCATGTCTCTCCCCCCTTTTGAGTTTGAGACATTGTTCCCCAGCGGCCGCTCTCCAGTCTTTGACTCAGATCAATGAGAATCTGGAGCACTCGAGTCGCCCGCAGGGATCAAGCGGCCGCCAGCGCCTCGGCACGGGCCGAATCCCGCAGCGATACTCCACCTGGAAGTATGGCTATGATTCCATCTCGCTCGAGCTTCGTGAACGTCCGGCTGACCGTCTCGATGGTCAGCCCCAGGTAATCGGCAATATCCTGCCGACTCATGGGCAGCGGTACGATGTTAGAGGGGCCCCGAAGCTCAACGAGGCGATCCCTCCAGCCGACCAGGAAGGTCGCAACCTTCTCCTCGGCCGATCGGCGGCCAAGCAGCACCATATGGTCGCGTGCCTGATTGAGCTCCTGCACGGCCAACTCGTTCATCCGGCGCAAGAGGTTGGGCTTGTCATCGGCGAAGCGGCCAAACGGCAGCTTGGCAAACTGACAGACCGTCACGGGACCGATGGCGTCGGCCGAGAACCCATGTCGCTCTTCGGTCGTCATCCCCACGAAATCGCCAGGCAGTACGAAACCGACAATCTGTCTGCGGCCATCGGGCAACAGCTTATAGAGCCTCATGACTCCGTCGAGCAGATTATAAAAGCACGAGGATCTGTCCTCTTGTGCGAAGACAGTCTCGCAGGATGCGAAACTCACGCGGCGGCTGAGCTGTTCGAATTCGCGCATCTCAAACTGATCCAGCGATGCGCATACGCTGAACCCTCGCACGGCACAATCGGCGCAGCCCTGCCCGTGGAAATCGACTGCAACCAGAGACGTCTTCATACAGGGCTCCGCTGGGCCAAGCGCAAGGAGAATAGCCGCATTCTAGCGAATGCTCGAAGTTCCCGTTGATTCAAATCAAATGACCGGAGGATCGCGGCCCTATCGTGGCAGAAAATGACCGTGCCTGGACGTGATGCATGCAGCGCTTTACCTTCTGCGCCCTTCTTCTGAGCCTTTCTTTGACCTCTCCGTCACTTGCCGCGTCAACGCCCGAACAACGGGGACGCGCCTACGCCAAGGCTCACTGTGCGCGATGCCATGCCATCGGCAGGACCGGAGAAAGTCCATTCAAACAGGCTCCTCCGTTTCGAACGCTGCACCTGCGGTATCCCATCGAGACTCTTGGTGAGGCTCTTGCGGAAGGCATCGTCACCGGGCACCCGGCGATGCCGCAATTCGAGCTTGCGCCACCGCAGATCAACGACTTGTTGTCGTACCTGAAGAGCCTAGAGTAGCTTCGACGGCTCCAACTAGAGGGTCTGTACGGACCAGGCCAGGATTGACTTGGCGACTCGGCCGAAGGCCTGATCGAAAGCCTCGACCGCATCGGAAGGATCGAGCCGGGCAAGCGGCTGGCTCTCGTCGAACAACCGGGACGCAATGACCTTGCCATTCTTGTCGACGAGGCGAGCCGAGAGCCCGATCTCCGCCGCAGCCGCCACTTCGGCATTGATTCGGAAACGGCGGACGTCGATCAGCAGTTGAACGTCCGGCTGGCCAACATCCGATGCCCGCAGCGGCGCATGGGCGACATCATAGTTTTCGAATGAATCGATCAGGCGGGCCTGCAGCAATTTCGGGATGCTGTCCGCCCACAGGAACTCGCCGAACCCGGGATAGTCCTTGGCTGGCGAGAACAGCATGCGCTGGGTCTGCAGCATCGCAACTGCCGTCGGCTCCGGGATCGCAAGCTGGCCCTTGATGGTCTTATTGACGGGACCGAACTCGCGCGGCGCCGCCAGATCATAGGTGACCTTCTGCGCCGGCGTACCCCCACCTGTCATTTTCTCGAGGCCGGAGACGATTCCATCCAGCTTCCCCGTGTTCCGCGCCAACCCCTCCGAAAACGTCTTGAGATTGGCAATCGTGTCCTTCAGTGGCCCGGCATTCTCGGCGAGGACGGCGTCGACGCGCCGCAAAGCGTCACGTGCCGCCTGCGTCATGCTCTGACCTGCGCCCGGCTCGGCTATCAAGGTGGAGACGGCACCAGCCGCCGCGGCCAAGGAGCCGCCCTCCAGCGCGACGACGGGAACACCCGTCAATCCCTGGAATTCCAACCCCACTCTGGTGTCGGTTCGCACCGGCGTGGTCGATGCGACCGAGATCGTCGCATTGACGCGACGTGGGTTGTCCGGCGCAAGGCTGAGGTCGGTCACTTCGCCAACGCGGATGCCATTGAAAAGGACGGCAGCACCAACCAGCAGACCTGGCACGGATCCATCGAACTGAACATGGTACACGGTCCGCGGCCCAAGTCCTCCAGTGTTGTTCAGCCAGTAGACGAAGCCAAAGATTGCGACGATGGCCGCCAGCACGAACCCGCCGATGACAGCAAAAGGTGCACGCGTTTCCATCTTCAACTCGCTTTCGGTTGTAGCATCTGGGATCGTTTGCCATGGAAGTAGGCTCGGACCCAGGGATGTTCTGATTGAAGCAGATCGCGCATCGGACCAATCGCCACGATCTTGCCATCGGCCAGGGCCGCGACCCGGTCGCAGACCGTATTCAAACTCGCCAGATCATGCGTCACCATGAACACGGTCAGTCCCAGCGTCCGCTGCAGGGTCTTGATCAGCGCATCAAAATCGCCGGCGGAGATCGGATCGAGGCCGGAGGTCGGTTCGTCGAGAAACACGATCGCCGGATCGAGCGCGAGAGCCCGGGCCAGCGCGGCGCGCTTGGTCATGCCTCCGGAAAGCTCGGCAGGAAATTTATCGCCGTCCTCTGCCCGAAGACCGACCATTTCGAGCTTCGCAATCGCGATCTCGTCCATCAAGGCCGGTGACATCTGCAGGTTCTCCCGCAGCGGAAATTGGACGTTCTGCTTCACCGTCAGGGACGAGAAGAGTGCTCCTTGCTGGAACAGGATGCCCCAGCGCGCCGCCGCCTCCTGCGTCGCACGCTCCGCCGCACCACCAAGCGGCACCCCCATCACCTCGATGGTCCCGCTCCGACGTGGAATGAGCCCGATGATCGTCCGCATCAGGACGGATTTCCCGCCACCCGAGGCGCCGACCAGCCCAAGAATCTCGCCGCGACGAACATCCAAGGACAATTCGTTCAACACGACCTGCCGCCCGAAGCCAACGACCAAATCAGTCACCCTGATGGCGCAGGAAACCTGGAGATCATCCATTGCTACATTCCAATGGATGCAAAGAACACGGCGAACAGGCCATCGAGCACGATCACCAGAAAAATGGACTTCACGACAGAGGTCGTCGTCTGCTGTCCCAACGATTCGGCACTGCCTTTCACGCGAAGGCCTTCGCTGCAGGCGACGATTCCGATCACCAATGCCATGAACGGCGCCTTCAACATCCCGACCTCGAAATGCGTGACCGAGATCGCCTCGTGCAGTCGCGCGATGAAGATTGCCGGCCCCATGCCACCGTAAAGCTGGGCAACCAGTCCTCCGCCGTAGAGCGCAGCCATCGATCCGATGAATGCCAAGATGGGCAACGTCAGGATCAGCGCAACGATCCGCGGCAGGATCAGAACCTCGACGGGATCAAGTCCCATCGTGACCAGCGCGTCGATCTCCTCGCGCATCTTCATCGACCCGATCTCTGCCGTGTAGGCACTTCCCGAGCGGCCAGCCACCATGATTGCAACGATCAAGACACCCAGCTCGCGCAGGACAAGAATGCCCACCATGTCGACGACATAGGATTCAGCGCCAAAGCGTCGAAAGTGAAAAATCCCCTGTTGAGCGATGATCGCGCCGATCAAGAACGTAATCAACATCACGATTGGAATGGCCTGCCATCCAATCCGGTACATTTGATAGACGAGTGATGTCACCCGCAAGGACCTCGGCCGGCGCAGCGTTCGTAACAATGCGAAAGAAAGCGCAGCAAGCATCTCCAGGAACACGACGACGTCCTGGGCTGCGCCAAGGCTCGATCGGCCGAGATCCGTAAGCCTAGCCAGGACGGGGTTCTTCTTCGGCGCCGGCTCGACTTCGTGCCGATTGACTAGCCGCACTTCCTCGACCAGGCCGAGGTAATTTGCTGCGACCCCAGTCATCTGCACCGGACGACCGCCAGCGGCAGCCCGGCGACTGAGCCGCTCGAGTAACCAGGCGCCAACTGTGTCGATCTCGCTGATTGCGCCGAGGTCGAGCTTCACAGACTTCGAAGCCCCGACCTTGGCAATGGCCGAGTTGGCCAAGCTTTCGAGCTCGGTCACGTTGAGCGACACCCAGGATCCGCTGGGACGGAGCTCCAACACCTCGTCCGTTGCATCGGCGGTCAATCCTGGATGAGCACGCAATTCAATGTCTCCCTCGCTCGGCGTGCCCACAGCACGACCTGTTCCTAAAATCCCGGCGATCTGCCCCGCTTGACATGCATCAATGCCGTCGGCTCAAATCGTTGAGCGAAATCAAGCCTCAACTTGCGGTCGGTTCTACAATGAATTTGAGAACAGGACAAAGCATGGCCATCGACCCCGTGATCATCAGGAACGAGCTGGACGTCCTAGGGCAAGAGCTCCGGCAACTTTTGCGTGACGCTGGCGCACGTCACGCCGACTCCAACGCTCAAACGAGTTCTGAGCCGGTCGCGGCAGCCATCGACGTTCTGAGTGCCGCCCTCAATGAGGCCGACGTCGAGGTCGAACGGCGGATTCGGGCTCGTCCGATCATCGCCACCGCTGCAGCGTTTGCGATCGGCATGACCGTCGGCCTCCTATTGCGGAGATCTTAAGTGGATACCGAGAACATCGCTAAACATTTACGTCTTCTCTGGCGGACTGACAGGGTCATCGCCGACATCAGGCTTAGGCACCTTCTCGTCGGGCTGGGCCTGCGGGCCTTCGCCGCGTTGATTGCCGTCTTCGGTCTTCTGATGCTCGAACTGTCAGCCTACTTGGCGCTGGTGCAGATAACATCAGCGGTAGTAGCAGCCGCATCACTCGGGGCATGCAATTTTGTCATCGCAGCAATTCTGCTGGCGGTTGCGGCCCGTGCACCGTCGGGCCGCGAACTCGAACTCGCCAGCGAAATCCATTCCTCGTCCATGGATGCACTCCAGCTCGAGGCACGATCGTTGCAATCGCAGATCTCGAGCGTCATCAATCATCCTCTGAACAGGCTCATTCCACTCCTCATTGTCCCCTTCATGACGTTCATCATCAAGACTCTGCGCTCCCACGGACCAACGGAAGGCGACACCGCGAGTTCATCGACCAGTGATGCCCGTGCGACTTGACTGGACTTTCCGCCGAGTAAGGCGATCTAAAGTGTTAGCTTGACGTTGCAGAGGTCGCGCTCGGTCGGATCGGTTTTGACCTCGAAACCGAGATTCCTACACATTTCCAGCATGACGATATTCTCCTGCAGGACGTCCCCAGAGATCATCTTAAGGCCCTCCGCCTTCGCATACTCGATGATCAACTGCATCAACGCCCAGCCGAGGCCACGTCCTTTGAGATCCGACCGCAACAGGATCGCGTACTCTCCGCTCTCATAGACCGAATCAGAGTGGATTCTCACGACTCCGACCAGCTCGTTGGTCGATTCGTCCAGGGCGACGAACGCCATTGCACGCGCATAGTCCAGCTGGGTCAAACGCGCGATGAACTCATGCGAGAACTCCTTCATCGGCGCGAAGAAGCGCAGGCGAAGGTCCTCGGCCGTGACATGCTTGAGGAATTCATGAATGACCGGCTCATCCTCGGGCCGGATCGGTCGCGCGAAGATGCGCCAGCCATCCTTGACCTGAAGATGCCGTTCCCACTGGCTCGGATAGGGACGGACGGCAAAATTCGAAGGGCCCGATCCCTTGAATTTCGGCGGAACCCTGCCGACAGCAACGCGCGCATCGACCGCCAAGACGCCGCTTTCGTCCGCGAGCAATGGGTTGATGTCGAGCTCGCGAATTTCGGGAACGTCCGCTGCGAGCTGCGCAAGCTTGACAAGGACCATTGCGACGGCGTCTGCCTTGACCGCCGGGACATCGCGATAGGCTCGCAGCAGTCGCGAGACACGCGTCCGTTCAATAAGGTTACGTGCAAGATGGAGATCGAGTGGCGGGAGACCGAGCGCCTTGTCGTTGATGATCTCGACCGCGGTGCCGCCCCGGCCAAACACGATCACGGTACCGAACGTCGGATCGTCAGCGACGCCCATGATCAGCTCGCGGGCCTTGGCACGGACGACCATGGCTTGCACGATCACTCCAGAAATCCGTGCATCGGGGCGAACGGTCTTGGCGCGCGCCGTGATCTCGTTCGCGGCGTTACGCACGGCTTCCGCCGTGGTCAGATTGAGAACAACGCCACCGACGTCGGATTTATGAACGATGTCCCTCGACAGGATCTTGAGGACGACCGTTGCGCCTTGCGCGAACAACTGATCTGCATAGCCGACCGCCTCGTCGACCGAGGCCGCCGCAAACGTCGGCACCATTGCGATATCGTAAGCTTCCAGCAGACGGCTGATTTCCACCGGATCGAGCCAGGTTCGTCCGTCCGCCAGCGCTGTCCCGACGATCTTGCGAGCGATCTCCACGTCAGGCGCAAAGGAGCTCGGCATGGCCGGCGGGACCGCCGCGAGCGACTCGACCACTTCCCGATGGCGGACGAGATGCATGAAGCCTCGAACAGCGTCATCCTCCGTCGGATAGTTCGGAATGCCAGCGCCGCTCAACGTCTCGATGACCTGCTGCTCCGCACCGACCCATGCCGCCAGCACCGGCTTGGCCCAGCGACGATGCTGCTTTCGATACGCACCGATGAAATGCGTGACAGCGGTCGCGATGTCGCTTGCAGATGCAATTGCGGTCTGAACGTTCATGACCAGAATTGCATCGTTGGCCTGGTCGGCGAGCAGCGTTTCAAGCGCTTGCGTATAGCGGGCGGCGTCCGCATCACCGACGATGTCGACCGGATTTGATCCCGACCAGGTTGGCGGTAGAACCGCGTCGAGCTTGTCGTGCACGGCCGGCGAGAGCGTTGCCGCGACGCCTCCGAGTTCAACCAGCCGATCCACCGCAAGCACACCGATGCCCCCACCATTCGTGAGAATTGCGAGCCTCTTGCCCGTCGGCGATTCCACCCGTCCCAGCGTCTCGGCGCAGTCGAACAGCTCACGCAGATCAGAGACCCGCAGGACGCCAGCACGGCGGAAGGCAGCATCATAGACCGCATCCGCTCCCGCCAGCGCACCCGTGTGCGTCGCCGCGGCCTTTGCACCGACGGCACCACGCCCCGACTTGACGACCACCACCGGCTTGACCCTGGCCGCCGCCCGTGCCGCCGACATGAACTTTCGCGCGTCCTTGACCGCTTCGATGTAGAGCAGGATAGCGCGAGTGCCGCCGTCCAGCGCAAAATGATCCAGGAGGTCTGCGAGATCGACGTCCAATTGATCGCCGATCGAGACGATGCCAGAAAATCCGACGCCGCGCTGCGCGGCCCAATCGACCATTCCCGCCGCGATCGCGCCCGACTGGGAAATGAGCGCCAGACTGCCCGCAACCGGCATATGAGCGGAAAAGCTGGCATTGAGCTTGATCGTGGGCATCATGATGCCCAGACAATTCGGCCCGATCAGGCGCATGCCGTACTTTTGCGCAGCCTGCTCGGCTCGATCGGCCAGCGATCCCGCTCCGTGTCCGAGGCCCGACGTGATGATCAGCGCGCCGGCGCTGCCGATTGCGCCTGCGCGATCAATCAGATCAGGAATCGTAGCAGGTGGTGTCGTGATCACCACCAGTTCCGGCACGAACGGCAGCTCACTGAGGTTGCCCACTGCCGGGATGCTGGATATCGCCGCATAACGTGAATTGACCAGACCGAGCTTGCCCTCGAACCGCGCCTTGATGACATTTTCGAGAATGGCGCGTCCGACCGAATTCGGTCGCGGACTGCCGCCAACCAGGGCGATGGAGCGAGGCAACAGCAGGTTCCGCAATCGATAGGTCGACATTTCGATATCCAGATCTCGCGTGCGCAGGGCGCGCTGTTCCTCGGGCGGGCATCTTAGTTTCAATCCGCTGCGGGTCTAGCGTGACATATCATCCAGCGCCGGAAATGTAGCGGCTCGGCTTGTGGAAACCAGCCCTCTCCTCGCCCCGCCGCATCTGATAGGCTGTTGAGCGCGTTGAGCACCTTGACCGACATCAATGGACGCAGCCCAGGATGACCTATGCCCTGAGCGCAGCGCGCCCCAGGAGGCTCTCGATGCAAGCGATGGTGTTGCACAAGGCAAGAGCGCCTCTCCAGCTCGAGACACTCGCCGATCCCGAGCCGGGACCGGGTGAAATTCGCATCCGGGTAAGTGCATGCGGGGTGTGTCGCACCGATCTGCATCTCTACGATGGGGAACTTCCAGACATTCCTTATCCGATCATTCCCGGCCACGAGATCGTCGGTTATGTCGACCGGATCGGTGGCGATGTCGTAGCCCATCAGCTCGGGGCCCGGGTTGGCATTGCCTGGCTCGGACATACATGCGGGCATTGCGGGTTCTGCATCAGGGGAGCGGAAAACCTCTGCGACACGCCAGCCTTTACCGGCTACACTCGCAATGGCGGCTATGCCACCCACGCGGTCGTAGACGCCGACTATGCATTCCCGCTCGACGGCCTGGGCGACGACATTGCTGCTGCGCCTCTACTGTGCGCAGGTCTGATCGGTTGGCGGTCGCTGGTCATGGTCGGTGACGCGGAGCGGCTCGGCATCTACGGGTTCGGAGCGGCCGGTCACATCGTCGCACAAGTTGCTCGGTGGCAAGGTCGCCAGATCTACGCCTTTACGCGCGAAGATGACCGAGCTGCGCAAGATCTCGCACTTCAACTTGGCGCGAGCTGGGCCGGTGCATCGGATCAGCATCCCGATGTCGCCCTGGACGCGGCGATCATCTACGCCCCTGCCGGTGAGCTTATTCCGGCTGCACTGCGTGTTGTCCGAAAGGGCGGCCGTGTCGTCTGCGGTGGAATCCACATGAGCGACGTTCCAAGCTTCCCTTATTCGCTTCTCTGGGGCGAACGCCAGATCATGTCGGTGGCCAATCTGACGCGACAGGATGGCCACGATTTTCTGCGCGTTGCGCGAGAGGCTCAGATCCGTACCCACACGACGCCGTATCCGCTATCCGACGCAAACGCCGTTCTTGCCCGCTTGAGACGAGGCGAGATGACCGGCGCAGCCGTTCTTGTCCCCGGCGCTTGAACACCGAATATGGCAGCAAGGACCCATGGCGTCATCATCCGATCAGGCTCTCGTATTGGCATTCTTGGGCGACCCTCATCGTCATCCAGACATTCGCCGGATCGACACGCACGCCGCTTCCATCTTCTTGTTCGGCGAGCACGCGCTAAAAATCAAGCGATCCATCCGGCTCCCTTTCCTCGACTATTCGACGCTTGCGCGACGACAGGCAGCATGCACGAAGGAACTGGAGATCAATCGTCCATTTGCTCCGAACATCTACCTGAGGGTTGTCGCCATCACCAAAGCGGCGGACGGGTCGCTCGATATCGATGGATCTGGCACTCCCATAGAGTATGCCGTCGAGATGCGTCGCTTCGATGACAGCCGGACGCTCGATCACCTAGCCGCCCAACGTCCCTTGAATACGGATCTCGCTGAGCTTCTGGCTGAGACAATCTCCGCCTCACACAACGTTGCAGCTCAGGTCTTCTCCAGTGCATGGCCGGCATCGATCCCGCATTGGATCGACGCATTCGTTGCGGCCTTTCGAAGCAGCAATCGATTTGTCACAGCCGAGGTTGACGAACTCAGCACGCTTTGCGGCTCGGCCTTCTCACGCCTCCGTCCGCTCCTCGCAGAACGCGCGGAACGCGGTTATGTCCGACGCTGTCACGGCGATCTTCATCTCGCCAACATCGTCATGATCGACGACAAGCCGGTGCTGTTTGATGCCATTGAGTTCGATGACCGGATTGCAACGATCGACATCCTCTATGATCTTGCATTTCCGGTGATGGATTTGATGCACTTCGAGCAGAGGAATGCAGCCAATCATCTCCTGAACCACTATCTGACCGTCGCAACGGCCGGGCGGCCCGATGGCTTGGCTGCCTTGCCGCTGTTCATGGCGATCCGAGCAGCGATCCGCGCCCAAGTCTTTCTTGCGAAGCTCGACCGAGAGAGTGCCGGCCAAACGAGCCCGGCTGCTTCGCCGACATTCGATGTGGCCCAAAGCTACTTCGAGCTGGCGCGTGAGTTGATTCAGCAGCCTGCTCCCATGATGATCGCCGTTGGCGGCCTGTCGGGAAGTGGAAAATCTGCGTTGGCGCGAGCGCTGGCTCCATTTTGTGTTCCGCGGCCCGGAGCGGTCGTTCTGCGCAGCGACGTGCTGCGTAAGAAGCTGTTTGGCGTCGGGCCAATCGATCGGCTGCCTCCAGAAGCCTACACACCAGAAGCGAGCGCGAGAGTTTATCAAGAGCTGCTGAAGCAAGCCCATCTCGTGTTGACTCAGGGGTTCACCGTCATCGTCGATGCCGTATTTGCCCGTCCGAATGAACGCGAGGAGATCCACGCAATGGCGAAACGGCTGAAACTGCCATTTGCCGGGCTCTTCCTCGTTGCCGACCTGCGCATCCGGCAGGAACGGATTCAGCGAAGAGTCCACGATGCGTCCGACGCGACCATCGTCGTTGCCGAAGAGCAGGAGCGTTATGACCTCGGCGCGATGGATTGGCTGCATGTGGATGCGTCGGGAGCGCCAGACGCGACATTGGAGCGCAGCCTGTCACTGCTGGGGATCAAGACATGAACTCGATCGAAGCGGCCTTCCGCGGCACTCCGGCAGTACCCGTCACGTATGGACGTAGCCACCCGGAGCGATCCCGAGATCGGCGGAGTGATCCGTTCCAAGCCGTGGCGGCGGGCCAAGCGTCCCTGACTGCTGCTCGAGCCAGGTGATCCATGTCGGCCACCATGATCCCTCGATCCGCGGGGAGGTGCCCTGCCATTCGTCGGGTCCGAGGTATGGCGCGTCGGCAGCCTTGGTGCGCACCTGATGCGAATGTCCGGGCTCGTCGGGCGGCGCAACGATGCCGGCATTGTGACCACCGCTCGCCAGCACGAAGGTGACGTCGGCGTCGACTTCGTAGTGCACCTTGTATGTCGACTTCCACGGCGCGACGTGATCGCGCATGGTCCCGACCACGAACATCGGCGTGTGAATGTCGGACAGGGAGACCGGCCGTCCCTCGACCTCATAGCGGCCTTCGGCCAGATCGTTGTTGAGGAACAGCTTACGCAGATACTCGGAATGCATCCGATATGGCAGCCTTGTCGCGTCGGCGTTCCATCAGATCGCTCGGATGGGCACGCTCGCCGAGCAAATAATCGCGCGAGACCCGCGACCAGATCAGATCGTTCGATCGCAGCAGCTGGAACGCGCCAGCCATCTGTGTCGTGTCGAGATAGCCGCGCTCCCACATCATGTCTTCAAGGAAGGCAATCTGGCTCTCGTTGATGAAGAGCGTAAGCTCTCCCGCTTCCGTGAAATCGGTCTGGGCAGCGAACAGCGTGACCGTCCTGAGACGATCGTCACCGTCTCGCGCCATGGCCGCAGCGGTGATCGAGAGCAGCGTCCCCCCCAGGCAATAGCCCGCGGCATGAACCCGCGTGTTGGGAACGATCTGCCCGATCGTGTCCAAGGCCGCCATGACGCCGAGCGATCGGTAATCGTCGAAAGCAATATCGCGATCCTCGGCTCCCGGATTGCGCCACGAGATCATGAACACGGTGAAGCCATGGTCGGTGAGATACCTGACCAGCGAATTATGCTGCGACAGATCCAGGATGTAGTATTTCATGATCCAGGCCGGCACGACCAGGATCGGTTCGGGCCGGACTTTGTCGGTCGTCGGAGCGTATTGAATCAGCTCCATCAACCGATTGCGCAGCACGATCTTGCCCGGCGCAGTCGCGACCGATTTTCCGACGACGAACTCGGTGCTGTCCGATGCCCTCCCGGGTTGCAAGACCTGCATGAGGTCGGCGAGCCAGTTCTGCCATCCGAAAACGAGGTTCTCACCGCCGCTTTGAAACGTCTTCTCCACGACCTCCGGATTGGTCGCCGCAAAGTTCGACGGCGCGAACACATCGAGCAGTTGACGCAGAGAGAAGTCGACGATGGCCTCGTTGGCAGGGTCCACTCCACGAACGCCGGTCGTAGCCTTGTGCCACCAATCTTCCCCCAGCAGGAACGCCTGGGCAAACAGATTGAACGGCTGAGTGGTCCATTGAGGCTTGGAGAAGCGATGATCGTTAGCCTGCGGTTTGATCAGGTCCCACGGACCACGATTGGGGTCGGCAAAATGCAGGGAGCGCTCTGCGAGCCGTCTTGCAGCATGCCAAGCGCCGTGGGCGATCTCGATCTGACGCTGGGGTGCAGCCGCCAGATGACACGCCCAGTCCAGATAGGCCATCGACAGAGCAGCCGGCGAAATCCCACCCGTCAGGCGAGCCAGCACAGCGCTGAACGCCTTGTCCAGCTCATGATCCTCGCGCCGAAACTCCTTGGAGTTCGCGTCGGCCCCCAGGGAGACCGGCTTTCCGCCGGATGCGACGAGAACGTCTGCTGGTGCCGGCGATACAATCTCTTCACCGACAACAATGTCGGTCGGGGCTTTGTCGGTCGTTCCGTTGCGCTTCCGCCGATCGGCACGCGGCGCACCCACCTTGTTCAGTTTCGCCACCGTTGCCCCATGAGATTCACGCTGGCATCAATCAGGCGCTGCCCGTGCTTGAACAGCCGATCGCAGTCCCGCCTGACAAAGTCGATCTGGTGACGGCCACATTCCTGGACCATCGTCTGAATTCCCTTGACGGAATGCACACCGGCCAGCTTCGAGACGAACTCGGCCAGCAAATGCGTTTCCGTTCGCGCACGATCCAGCGCCTCATTGCTGGCGAAGAGGATCTCCTCCAAGATAATCTGCTGGGAGCCAACGAGCAGCTCAAGCGCGTGCTTGTTGGAAAGCGCAACACGTTCGGATAGCTCGGCCGTTTCCTCGGCCATGGCATGCGCCCCAGAGAGCTCGGACATAGGCACCTCCCCTCTCGCTGGATGGACGTGTCTCTTAGCCCGACATCCACATGGGAACCTTGAGCTGCATCAATGACGAAGCAACTCCGCTTTGACCTGGGTCAAGTCGCGGCTTGGCCGGCGGATTACCTTTCGGCAGCCTTCGACATTGGAGTTCGCCATGCGCGCCCATCAGATCATGACCCGCCCTGTAATTACCGTCACTCCGGACACGTCGATCGTGGATGCGGCCAACATCATGTTGCAACGGCATGTCAGCGGCCTGCCGGTGGTCGATACGGGCGGCAAGCTGGTAGGCGTCGTCTCGGAAGGAGACTTCATCCGGCGGACGGAAATCGGCACCGGTCGCAAGCGCGGCCGCTGGCTGCGGTTCATTCTGGGGCCCGGTAAATCAGCTGCCGACTTCGTCCATGAGCACGGACGCAAAGTGTCGGAGGTCATGACCAAGTCCCCCCTGACGATCACCGAAGACGCCGCATTGGCGGAGATCGTCGAGCTGATGGAAAAGAACCACGTCAAGCGATTGCCGGTGGTCAAGGGTGACCAGGTGGTCGGCATCGTGTCACGGGCGAACTTGCTGCAGGCGGTCGCCACGCTGGGCCGCCAGGTCCCGGATCCGACGGCGGACGACGATCACATCCGCAATCGGGTCATCGACGCCCTCGACAAGAACGACTGGTGCCCGTTCGGGCTTTCGGTCATCGTCAAGGACGGCATCGTTCATTTGAGCGGCGTCATCACGGAGGAGCGCTCGCGGCAGGCCGCTATCGTCGCCACAGAGAACGTTGCCGGCGTCAAGAAGGTCCATGATCACCTGTGCTGGGTGGACACCATGTCCGGCATGTATCTCAATTCGCCGGAAGACGAGGACATGGCGAAGGCCAGCTGAGGTCGCCGATCATCTGCGATCTGGCACGCGGCTCGGCTGGCACTGGCGAAGAGCGGCCAACCCCCTAAGCCGGTATGGTCGGATCGACCGGTCCAAAGGCGCCGACCCGGCGGAGGGCTTCGATCTCATGGTCGGTGAGTTCCAGCTTCTCGCGCAGCACAGCGAAGGTATGCTCGCCGAGCCGCGGTGCCGCCCGCGGTTCGACAGTCGGCGTCAGCTGCATGGTGATGGACGGCTCGATGTTCGGTATCGAGCCCGCCGTCGGATGGGGAATACGACAGATGCGATCGCGCGCCCGGACCTCAGCCGCGTCGAATGCCTGCTCAACGTTCCGTACGCGCCCCACGGGGACTCCGGCCTGGTTCATGCGGGAAATCCACACGTCCATCCGCTCAGAGGCAAGTATCTCGGCAAGAATGCTGCGCAGTTGGACCCGGTTGGTCGATCTCGCCTTTCGCGAACTGAATCGGGGATCGGTCAGAAGATCCGGACGCGCAAGAACGTCCGTCACCAGCCGCTGATAAAGTCGATCATTGGCGCAGGCGACGTAGAGCGGGCCATCCGACGCTTCGAAGACGCCAACCGTCGGCGAATCGTTCGGCGAGTTGCCGGTGCGCGAGGGATTCTTCCCGTTCATCAAGAAAGCCATTCCGGAGAAACCCGTCATCGCCAACGCAATGTCGAACAAAGCCACATCGACATGCTGCCCGCGACCGAGCCGCTGCCGGGCGGCGAGCGCCAGCAGGATGGCATTGCAGGCGGACATGCCAGTCGCCAAATCGATGATCGGCGGACCGGTCCGGACCGGAGGACCGTCGGCGAAGCCGTTGAGCGACATGAAGCCACTCTCGGCCTGGGTGATCGGATCGAACCCCGATCGCCACGCAAACGGGCCGGTGCGGCCATAGGCCGAGATCGAGCAATAGATCAGCCCCGGATTGGTGCTCGAGACCGCAGGATAGTCCAGACCGTACTTTTCCATCACGGCCGATGAGAAATTCTCCACCACGACATCAGCCTTATCGATCAGCGCGCGTGCAACCTCCCTGGCCTGCGGGATCGCGAGGTCCAGCACCATGCCTCGCTTGTTGCGATTGAGACTGAGGAAGGCCGCACTTTCGCCGCCGAGCTCGGCGTGTTCGTAAGACCGGGTATCGTCTCCCCTGACCGGCTGCTCGATCTTGATGACGTCGGCACCGAAGTCTCCGAGCGTTTGCGTGCATGCCGGTCCTGCCACCACGCGCGTGAAGTCGATGACGCGCAACCCCGCCAGCGCGGCCGGTGCATCGGCCGACCGCGGCTTACGATCTGGCAGCGCCACTGCAGGCGGCATTCCGGAGCCCTTCCCCGTTTCCGTCAATCGTCTGATGCGATCTTGGCATTCGTGCCCCGGCGCCGATTGCTCCCACGTCAGGACAAGAGAGAGTTAGCTTAATCACATCGGCAAAAAAAGCCCACGTCCGGGTTGCCCGGCGGCTCTCCCTGCTGCGACGCAACGAAGCCCTTCAAGAGCTCACCGCCCGATCATCTTGCGCCAATAGAGCGAGTTCCCCCATGCCCAAGGGCGATCGGGTTGAAATAACACATAGCCGCGCCGAATGAAGTTGTTTGCAGAGGCGATGTTGCTCGTCGTAGGCATCGACCGACGCGACGATCTTCTTCGACTTGGCTTCCTCCATCGCGGTCGAGCGGCCGGTGAAGGTCGAGAACACCTGCTTGTTGAAGGCGCCGGTCAGGATCGTGCCCGGCTTGCCGCCATTGATCCAGATCGCCGACAGCACCGTCTTGAGCCGTGCCTCGGTGAAGGCGATCTGGGTGCCGTCGGTCCGGATGGCGGAGCCGTCGGCCGCGCTGGGATCGGCGGCACCGCCGGCGCTGCCCTTCGAGGTGTTGGAGACGATCCACGACAGGATCGAGGCCGTCTTGCGCGGCGTCGTGGTGTTGCCGACGACCTTGGCCTGATTGGTGCCGCACAGGATCGTCTCGAGGTCGCGCTTGAGCTCGAGGCCCTTCAGCATTTCCTGATAGGCGAGCTCATTGTCGCGGCCGGCATGATCGACGGCCTGCTGGGTGCCGGAGACGCGCGCGACCTTGTAGGAGATCTGGCACTGGTTGCCGAGGCGGACGGTCGGTGTCGTGACGTTGGTGTTGGGGTCGTCGCCTTCGAGCTGGGCATTGCTGCCGTCTGCCGGCGCCAGCGCCTGGGTCTGCCATTCGTGGTTGACGGCGGTCGCCTTCTCCTTGTCGACGCCGCTCATGAACGGCGTATCGACCGGATCGATGCGATAGATCATGTCGCTGAGATCTTCGCGGTTGCCGACCGCCTGGTAGGTGACGAAAGTAGACGTGGGTGTGGTCATCGATGATCCCTCATGTTGGCTTGCGCAGCACACGGCGATCGCTCCGATCGCGCCGCTGCTTGTGGAATGCACGACCGCGCGTTTTGCGAACGACGCTGCGTAGTTCTGGATTTGATCGAAATCGTTCAGGCCCTGCCGGCACGATCGCGCGAGAGATCCGTCTCGGTTCGGCTCATACAGGGCATCAATGCCGTGGCGCCCGTTGCAAACGGGGTCGGCAGATGCAGCCATCGTGGCTTCACCGTGTTTACACGATGAAGCTCGACGCGCGGCCTTGGCGTGAATCGGTTGACGTCCCGGCCCACGAGAAAGCCCGCGGCGGATGTCACCGACGCGGGCTCATTTAAATCTTGCGATGCTGCCTTTATGAAGGTGATTTGCCCGACGTGTCAATGGACAATACTTTGCGCCGACCGCGCATGTCGATGAACGTCGCCTCGTCAAGATGACGACTCGCCTACTCCGCCGGGCGGACAACAAGACGCCGAGTCGGCACCCTGTCGACAGGTGCGACGGGCAGGAACGGATTCGACGGATCAATCCCAGCAACGGATGCGAGCCAACCCGGGAGACCACCCGACGCTGGTACAGTCGAGGAGTCAAAACGATCTTGAAAGGCCGCAGCATTTTGCCCACGGTCTGGACTACGGGCAGGTACTGACGCATCTCCCCCGAACATCGATGGACTCTGGACGAACGGGGCATTTCCAGTCTCAAAGACCGATCGCACCCGAGCGCCCGCTTGCGGTTCACCAGTTGGAAGCTTCGTCGCTGCCGGAACGCTCTCTGCGCTCCCCCTCATATTCTCCGGAAACCTGAGGTCGAAAACGTTCTGACTGCTGGATGATCTGCTACGGGAGTCCAATGCCTGTTTCATCAAGTCGCGACGAATATCGTCGTCGACCAACGGCCACAAGAACTCGGCAAGGCGTGCATTTATGCCCGGGAAGCTTCCTGTCCCGTACCCGTCGGATTGGACGTAGATGTCGTCGCCTTCCTGCACGATCGATCGATGAACGTTGCCTGGATCGAGCCAATGACCCGGCTCTGTTGTGTTCACCACCATTCTTCGCTCGGGATCAACCCGGTGCCGGACAGCTCCAAGAATGGGAATGTCAGTTGTCTTTCCGTCCTGCGCAACGCCGCCCTGAAGAGGAGTCGCATGCCTCAAGAGAGCCTGCAGCGCCTGCGCCAGCGTAGTCCCGTTGGAAACCGCACCAACCCAAGTCTTGGTCCTGTAAAAATGAGGCCCCGTGGGAATGGGAATATCGACCCCGGCGCCGATGGGCACGTGAATACGCCTTGGGGATTGCATAGTCGGGTCCATTTCATTTCCTTTCGCGACGCAATCAATTGCCTACGCTCAAAAATCCGCCGTCAACGTTCGATCCTTCGACAAACAATTCTCAATGCCGCATCGAAGAGCAGCACGACCACAATCGAAACGAGGTTCGTTACCGAAATGAACAGACTGCTGTCGACAGCCCATTGAAGACTGCCGCGCAGCGAAAGCACGGCAGTCACGATGGCGTCGAATATAGCCGTTGCACAGATAACAAGGGCAGCAACCTGCAACGCAGAGTTCCACATGAGGACTTGGCAGCGACACCAAACGAACATCCTCGATACCAGCACCAACAAGACGACGTTCAACGCAGCGAGAGAAGCCGCGAGACCCGCGAAATAGATGACCGGTCTCATCCCTTCGACGATAATGACGCCGAGCGAGATAAGTACAGCACCACCATAAAAGATCGAAAATTTCAAAGTAAAGTCTACAAATAATACGGCGCGCCATCTTCGTATAAGGCGGCTCATGCTCAAATCTCCCCGTTATAAATCGTCAACATGGCTCTCTGATCCGGACTTCGAACGAGACCTACGACACAAGGCCGCGCACGACGAAGAGTCCGTTCTGGTCGATCGAGCTGACCGTCGACACATTGACATCGAGGTCGCTCTGCTCGCTCAAGCAGACGAACGTCCGGTCAGCGTTTATCGCCGAGGGCTGCGGTACGTCGCCACGACAATGAGACGGACAAACGAAAAGGAGGCCTAGAACGACGGACAGGCAGCTCTCGGCGACTCTGGTTGATCTTCGACATGGTCCAGGCCCCCTCGACCTCGGCTCTCAGATGATCCGTGGACCGATTCTTCTGGCTTGATACGGCAGTCCGGATTGACGCCTGTTAGCCATTGAGGCCGATCCTCGATATTGGCGTTTCTGAACACGGTGGTCTACCCAGAGCTACATTATTGCATCACCATCTTACGACGCGACTGATGAGCCGCCTCACCGGATACGTTTGTTCTGAGGATACATCCGACGGCAGATTGGTGAGACCGCTTGGCCTCGAAGGTCCCTCCAGGAGGCTCATCACCCGTTTCTCGTTCTCCATCTCGGGAGACGAAAACAGCATAGCCAAGTAGCCCAAGGCTCCCGGATCAACTTGCGAATCGACGGTCGGACGCGGGAATAGAGCGGCGTCAGGCGACGGCCGAGAAACAAGATCCAGCGGTCCCAGAACGCCGTGCCTCCGAGGATCTTTCGGCAACGGTCGAGGCAAAGGAGGTGGCACCACCGGCTCCGGTCCATTTGGCCCCCAACGGAGGTCGGTCCCTCCGCGCCGGGAATTGGCATCCCCGGCACAATAGGTGAGGATACGGATGGGGCGATAGGAGGCGACATGATCCTGCCTCTGCCAGGCAGCCGTTTCGATACTTCGTCACTCGGCTGTGGCGGCGATGGCTGGCTTGGCCGCTCATAAGGGAACAGAGGCTGATTGATATCGAACGTATCAGGGTCGGCTTTGTGTTTGACGTCGCTTGAGTATATCCCAAATGGACCGTCGGCATTGAGACGTACGTTTCCAGATATGATCTCTCGATGGAGATGAGGGCCAGTGGACAAACCGCCCATCGACTGCACATAGTCCTTGGTCCCGATCACCGCGCCAGGGATCGGCCTGCCGGCGACAATCGGGGTATTGGGAGCCGGCAAATCCCCCGGTCCCAGGTGGCCGTAAAGAGCGTAAAACTTCGTTCCATCGGGCGCGACGGACTCGACAACGACTGCTCGGCCATAGCCGGCGATCACACCACTTCTGAAGACCTTTCCGGCGTATTCGGCATACACAGGAGTATCTGGTTTGGCCGGGTTGTCCGTGCCCCCATGATATCCTCCCTTGGTGCCGGGACGCTTCGTCAACCAGCCGTCGCCCACCGGCCCATAACCTGGGTATTCGTATCGTGGCATCGTCGCTTCTCATCGTCTGCATTCTGGCGCCTGAACGGCCAAAAGGTGCGTGTTCCCCGGAGCCTCGCCTCCCAACCACGTTCCCTGAAGCATCAGGTAACAGCCGTCTTTGCTGAAGGAGAGGTTGTCGTTGGCAATCTCGAATTCCGGATACGGAAGCGAGAACGTTCGCACGCCAGAACGATCGAGGCGCGCGATTCCAAGCGTCGTGTGCCAGCGCCGGTGATCGAGCAGCGGAAATGCGCAGACGCCATAATCACCGGAGATCAGGAACGGCTCGTTGAATTTTCTAAAGAGCTTTCGCACACCGACTTGCGCCAGCCAGTCCTGCTGGCTCGAGCGCTCGCCGAGGACCATGTAGCGCGACGTCTCAACACCCACCAGTGACGCAACGTCATGGTCACCACATCGGACGATCTCCGTCGAACTGAAATCCTTGGGCAGCTTGATCTCACGACCATCCTTGATCCAACTTCCATCCGTTCGAACGAATTTCCGGATGGCGCTCGCATCGTCGACATAGACGTATCCTTCCATGAAGAACACGTTATGGCGCTCGTCGGGAAAGACCGACATGTCCGCCATGAAGTCCGGACCGTTGACCAGGACCGGCTTCTCCGAGAGCTTGATGCCATGTCCGTCCGGCGACAAGAAGGAATACAGACCCGCTCGTGTGAAGGGTTGAGAGCGCGACAGTCGATACGTAGCTAGCTGCTCATCGCGTAGCAGAAAGAGCATTGGCTGATGCGAGTCGTAGGCGGCAATCATCCGACCATCCTGCGAGCAGGACAACGATCTCACGTCGGCATTTCCGGGAACCATTGCGAGCATTCGCTCTTCGCCTCTCAAGTTGCTCTTGAAGATCGAAGTCGACTGTCTCGCAGGGTCGTACTCCATGTAGACGACACCTGGCTCCGTGCCGGAACAGAACTGAGGAATGCCGGGCAGAGACGAGCTCCAGATGAGGCTCAACTTGGTTGAAGCCACCTCTGCAACGACCTCGCTCGACAGGAAAGCCGATAGAAAGATACAAGCGATGCCAATCGCTCCCCCTATCGCCGCAGACATACTCGCGGCCAGCGCACCGGTCAGAAACCGATGGAGAGACCGTCTCAACAGAACAAATCTCGCAGCTCGAGCACACATTCGATTTTCCCTGCGGGGTTTGTGGCCGGCATTGACGAGGGGCACCGTGCTCAAGCCACCCGTCCTGGTGACGCACCAGATCGACGCTTCGCCCCCATAGGCGCGAGCCTCCAACTCTCCAAAATCAGATCGCGAACTTTTGCCAACCCTAGAACAAACAATGAACAAGTCAATACAGCTTTTGATTGTCCTCGGTCGAACCAGCTCAGAGCACGCCAAACCGCTTCCTGCGCTCCGCCGTCTGCGCGAGCTCCTTCAGCTCAGCCTGCGCCAGCCTGCCGTTGGCGACCATTGCGCCGAGATGATCGCGCACCTTGCCGACGATGTTGATGGCGAGAAACAGCTTCTCGCGGCCGGCGACGTCGTCAATCAGGGTCTGTCGCCAGGCCGAGCTGTAGCTCGCCTCGAGCGCATCGAACGCGCCGGCGAGCAGTTCGTCGTCGAGCAGCGCCTTGGCGCGGCTGCCGCGGGCGGCGGTCTGTTGCAGGGGGCTCTCGTCAGTCATGGCGTCGCTCCGTCTCGCTGTGGGATCCCCGATCCCGAGCGGCGACGGCGGCGAAGTCGATCGCCGCCTCGGCGATCTTCATCTCATGCGCCGCCTGCGCCTGCTCGCGCTTCTGTCCCTCTTCCATCGTCTTGAGATGTGCATCGAGCAGCGCAATCTTTGCGTCCAGTCCGGCCTTGATCTTGGCCAGCTCGATCTCGGCCTGCATCTTCACCTGCTGATGGACCAGATCATTGTGCGCCTGCTGCTGCGCCAGTTGCGCCTTGTGGGCGGCAATCGCCTGCTCGGTCTGCACCCGCGCCTGCGCGGCGAGCAGCTTCGGATCGGGCGGCGGCTGCGGTGGCGCCGGCGGCGGATGCAGCAGGCGCCCGGTCTGCGGATCGACCGCGGCGGGATCGTTGAAGAAGCGGCCAGGGTTCTTGTGTCCCATGATCCGCGTCAGCTCGGCGGCCGTGTTGTAGAGCTCGCGATCACCGACCAGATGGACCTTGCCGGCCATCGCCAGCTCCTTCTGCACGTTGGCGATCGCCATGGTCTGCGCGAACTGCTGCGCCTTGCCGCCCGATCCGAGCCCGACCTCGATCGTCATGTCGTCGCGGGTCTTCCAGCTGCGCGGATCGACCTGGACCCAGGCGTTGCGCAGCCGTACCGTCTGGCGCTGCTGCCCATGCTTGCGGATGGTCGCATGCAGGAGTCCGAACATGTCGCGGACGCCTTCGGCCATGATACGCGCGATCAGCTTGATGCGCATCTGCGAGGCGGAGAACACCTGCGCCACCGCCGTCGCCGACTGGTTCTGCAGCGCGTTGGCGTCGATGCCCTGCGCTTGCCTCGAGAGTCCCGAGCGGCTTTCGAGCTCGGCGTCGATATATTGGAGCATCGGATAGATCGAGCTGGTGATATCAGGTACCACCTGCCAGTTCAGCCCGCCGGCCGTCTTGGTGCGGACGACGCCTCCAGGACGCGAGACCAGGAGATCGTCGAGTGTATTGGGGCCCGCGTTCTGCTCGGCCACCTCAACGCGCGGATTGTTGTGCAGATAGAGATTGTCCAGCGCCCCCCGCTTCAGCGCCGTCTTCTCCCGCTGCAGCGGCATCACCAGATCGGCAATCGAGCGACCGAAAAATCGATGGGTCATCGGCACCGGCGTCGTGGCCGCGAACGGGATTGCGTCGAACGGCGTGATGCAGTCCTGACCGTCCTTGCGCAGGATCTCGCTCTGGTCGCCGCCGGTGATGACCTGGTACAGGCAGGGCTGTCCCTCACCTTCATAGTCCATCCGGACATAGTGCTCGGTGATACGCACGAGCCTGGTGCCCGAATTCGCTGCGCTCGACGATGCCCGCGAACGCTCGTCGACCGTATCGCGTGCGAGCGTCTCGACCCCGGTCGTCCCGCCATCGTCGCCGAGCGAGCGGATCTGCGCGGCGTCGAACCCTTCGGCAATCAGTTGCGCCTCGGTCTTGGTGACGATCTCGTGGAAGCAATAGTTGCAGTCGCGTATCGAGCGCGCGCCGCGCTCGATACCGAACTCCTCGGGCGGCACCCCCAAGACGCGCGCCTGCGCGAATTTCCGGGTGGTCACGATGGTGACGTCGTGCGTGATCGGTGCCGGCGCCGGTTGCGGCAGCGCCGACTGAAGAGGCATGGTCATGGCGATAGACCCGTTCTGTGATGGAGAAACAGATGTAACAGCGTCTAACGGCTGTCGCTTCGAGCTGCGTCGGTCAGGAGGTAGTCCCGGATCATGCCGAGAAGGCCGCCGGCCGGGGCCATCTGCCCGCCGACTCCAGACCCGTCTCCCACGACGGCAGCAGCCACGTCCGGCGGATCTCCGGGAGTTGCTCTCCTGTCCTTAATGTAGGGGATGGCCGGCACACCGTCGGAAAATGGACGATCGGGGCGAGCACCCGAAACGCGACGAGCCGACGGCGCATAGCGGCCGCCGACGTAGTTGGACGACCACGGAGAGATCGTCGACTCAAATGGTTCCCTGCCCGGCCACGGTGCAGCATAGGGTATCGGCCGTTCGGCGTCGCGCTCGAATCGGATCGGCGCGCTCTGGGGAACGCCTCCAGGCGCCGAAGACTGGCTGCCCGCCCCCATGACGGGATTCAGAATGTATTTTCTGATGAAGGCGGCGACCTGCGCCGGCGTCGCCGTAAAGTTTACGCCGACGCCGGGAATTGCGGCTCCTACACCGATCGACGACACTTTTGCCTTCCAAGGCAGCGGAACGCCGGATTCGTCCGGAATGGTCGCGTTAACGCTGAACGACGGCACGTTGATCGACGCACCGAACCTGAGAGTGTCTTCGGACGACATGCCCTTTCTGAGATGGATGAGGTGCAATCCGCCACCTCCCTTCCCCAGACCTCCCGTCAAGGTTACATTTGGTGCAGTCGGCCCTCCCGGATTCCAATAGTATGTCCCTCCGAGCCCGAACCAGGGTAGCTCCAACGAGATGCCATCCGGACGAAGATTTCCTTTCTCATTGACCGACATTTGGCTACCTTTATCAACTGAATGAAACGATCGGCTGCGATCGACACCTCGGCCAGCGCTGCAAACATGTCCGACGCGATAATCGGCTTCGCTCTCATTTGGATGGTTGCGGGCCTGCCGCTGTGGGCCCTCTTGCTGAATGATTTCCGTATCATCCACAACCATATCGCTCCGAGCGCCTCCGACATGCGCTACATGAAGCCGGGCTATTACAAGACATGGCCCTTTTTCGGATTTCGCTTCTCCGCAATGGATCCGACGAAGCTGACGGAGCCCGGTCGAGTACGGCTGAAGATCGCAATCCGGCGGCAGCGGATCATATGGGTCTGGTCGGTCCTCGGCTTTCTCATCGTCATGATTTTGGGCGCACTGAGCTGAGGACCCAACAACGAGACAGGCGCTCCCCCGCAAGAACTGTGGGAAGTACGATCGGCTACTCCGCGTTCAGCGCCCAGAGCGCTCACGGGCTCAGCGTTCCTGCCGGAGTTTCTCCCAGCCAAGATCCGCCGCTTGACGTGCCGATTCCGCGTTCATGCTGGCCCGTGGTGGATCTGAGCTCTGCATTCAAGATGCCGGCTGCCGCGGTTTTACATCCGGTTCTGCACCACGCATCGTGTGCGCCACGATCCGTATCGCGCCGTCGGATGCCATGACGGACTCGGCCAGCAGCGCGAACTGATCCTCGGTCAGGTCGTAATAGGTCTCGCGATTCTCCTCCTCGCGCTCCTCCCACCAGACCTTGACGACTCCGACTTTCGACAGCAGAGCGTCCTTGATGAAGGAGTACAAGACCATGAACCCGGGATTTTGCTGCATGAAGACGTGATTGACGTAATCAGTCTCCTGCGCCGCAGCCGCCTCGTCCTCGGGACCGACCGGCTCGAAGCGCACGACCTCGTCGGAACCCGCGAAAATGTCCATCAGATGCGGCATCAGGCCTTCGACCGTGTCGGCGACATCGGTGGAGACGGCGCGTGACCGCCCCTCCTGCGTCGGCATGTCCTTCTTCATGTTGCCGAGATAGTAATCCATGGCATCGGCACGCTCCTCGGCGAGCCGCGCCGCGGAGATGGCGGCCAGCGCATCGGCCTTTTCGGCGGCGAGCATGGACTTGAGGTCGGAGGTCGTCATTTTCGGCATGATCAGATCCACGTCATTGAGAACGCCATTGTCAGGTTTGGGACCCTCGTACGATACGGAGGCTCATCGCGGAGGCCAGGCGGAGGCACCGGCGCCATCGTCGACCGACTGCGTGCGCATGTAGTCCTGGATCATCCCAAGCAGGCCGCCTGCCGGCGGTTGCATGCGCGCCGAATCCATCGCGTCGGTGTTGCCGGTGCCCGCGATCAGACCGGGAAAGCCGCCGGGACGGCCGGCGGCCGCACGGCTGGTGGATGGGGTCGCCAACTCCGACCGCGCCCAGCAGGGCAGTGAGCTTGAATTGTTGACCATCCCTGATCGCGGGGCCGCGCCCTGCGGAGGTGCGGCATTCGGATCCGCGGGCGGCATCACCGGCACGATGGCGCCGGCCGCATCGACCGTCCAGTCCTGGGGATTTGTGAGGATCTCTCGGATGAGCTGCCCCTCCCGGTAAGCGCCATGGGCCGCCCACCCGCCGGCCAGCGATCCACCCGTTCCGAGCGCCACTGAGCCCGCGACGGCCCCCGGCAGACCACCGACGATTTCTCCCCCTATTCCTCCCAGTGTTGCGCCCAGGATTCCACCCCAGGTCTCTCCCGATCCGACCATCCCATCGTGGAGAACATCATCTCGACGCGGCGCGGCATATCGAGATAACGTCTCCTTCTTCGCTTGACTCTGCGCAATCATATTGATGAGCTTCGCAACGAGCTTTTCGGCAGCCATTCTGTACTCCATCGTAGTCGTCGTTCACGCGAGCACCTGACGAGTCCCATGACACAGGCAGACAATCAGCTGGCAGGCACTCAGAAGAGCGCCGTGCAAGGCTGTCTGAAGTCCATGATGGTCAATGTCCTCATTCTCGCATTCATGTGCGGCGCCTGGTATTTCCTGTTTGGAGACGAGGGAATCCTGGCTGGCATTGCATCATTCCTGGCCATCCACCTCGCCAGGTTTTTTGCAGCAGTGTTCGGCAACCCGCCACAGGTGCCGTCTCTCCGCGAGCCGGACCGAGACAAATCGGCCTGACTGCCGCTGAAGGACCAGCTCACGTCTGCCGCGATATCACCGCCACCCCGCATCCTGGTATCGGATCGGGCGGTTGAAGCTCGCGGCTCGCGGCGGCGCCTCGTAGCAGACCGCCATCAGTCCGATCGCGTCGGCGGCGTGCGACGACCAGTCGTGCTCGGGGCCGAGCCCGACATTGCGTGCCTCGTCCCTGCGCTCGTGATAGAAGCCGAGCGCCTCCCGGCCGGCTTCTGTGGTCGCTGCGTTGAACCAGAGCTGCGGGCCGAGCCGACGCAACGCCTCGATGCGCATCATCGCCGCGCCCCTGCCCTGGTTCTTGAGCGGCGGCTCGACGGCGAAACCGGCTTCGCGCAGATGATCGGCATAGCGCTTGCCGGTGACGGCATTGGTCGCGAGGCCATCATGCGGAAGGTAGAGAATGGCATTCTGATAGCCCCGCGCGCGCAGCCAGTTGACGTGGAAGGCCAGCACCTGCCCCACGGCCTCATAATAATCGAGCACCCGAACCTCGTTGCCGACCCATTGCACGATCCAGATCGTGAAGGCGTCGGCCGTGGCGCCGGCGCCGCCGATATCGATGAACGCTCGCAGCGGCAGCAGCGGATCCGCGGACACCTTCCCGATCCGTCCCTCGCGCCTGGCCTGGGCCAGCAGTTCGGCGAAATAGGCCCCTTCGAACGCGCGCACGTAGTCGCCCTCCCAGATGTGCTCGTAGCGGTCCGGATAGATCGCCAGGTCGAGCCGCCGCTCCTCGTCCAGCACCGGCGGAAACCATGGATTGTCGCGCCAGCTGGCCTTGACGACGACGGCGCCGTCCGCCCCGCGACCTCGCAGAAAATCGTCGACGGCATCCGACTTGCGGCGCGGATTCCAGCTCGCCCACAATTCGGAGCGCGGCGCGCGGATCGTCGGCCGTAACAGCGACAGCGAGCGCGCGCTCAAGGTCTGCGCCTCGTCGATCCAGGCGATGCGAAATCCCTCCAGCGACTTGATCGACTCCGCGGTGTGGTCCTGCATGCCGCGAAAAATGATGAGCCCGTCGCCGGGCGTCATAATGCGATCGCTGAACGACCGGAAGCCCTGGCCCAACCCGAGCGCTGCGATCTTGCCTTCGATCAGCCGTTTGGACGATTGGGCCAGTGTGCGCTGCGCCTCGCGGATGCAGACGGCCAGCGTGCCGCGCTCGGCCTGGCAGGTCTCGACCAGCAACTCGCCGAAGAAATGCGACTTGCCCGAGCCGCGGCCACCGAACGCGCCCTTGTAGCGCGCCGGCGCGAGCAACGGCTCGAACACTTTCGCAGTGGGGATCTTGAGGGTGGACAATGATCACCTGCTTCTTCCAGGTGTTAATCTCGATCGAACAGGAATGGCTCCGGCGGAGCTCCGGTTTCGAACACGGATTAGGCGCCGGAGGACACCTGCCGTGACCTCAGACGGCGCACCGGCCGACACTCTTCGACGATCGAACCTGACTCGCCCCGCTCCGGAGGCGCGGCTCCCGCCGTTTCATCGATCCAGTCCCCAAACCGCGCATCGAACGATGAGGCGGACTCCGTCCGCTCGCCGCCGTTCGATCCACTGGGAAAACGTCCCAATCGCCCGGAGGGAGTGTCAGCCCCGCCGCCGGGCCCTTTCACGATGCGGCAGCCCCCGAAACGACTTGAATTCAGGATGATGCCGAGCACGGCCTTCACGCGATCTCACGCTACAATCCAGCTGAGTGAGCCAGGCGCGGTTCAGCGCCGTCAATCGCGATGAAACCGTCTGATCAGACGATTGTCGAGCCGGTCCAAGCTGGGACCGACGACTCTGACGAGCAACGTCCACGATCCATGCAGTAGCCATCCGACCATGTAGGAAACAAGCAGGCTCACGGGGAAATAGAACAGATAGCTGTTCATCCAAGAGCCGGCGTCAAAGGGAGGATCATGAAGACCGAGCGCGGACCATACCGGACCTAGAATCATACCGGCTGGAACAACAGCGATTTCGGCCAGCAACACACTGGCCTTCAAATCCGCGAAATGAGACAGGCAGCCGAACAACGAAAAATGGATGACGTAAAGCACCGAAGCGATCAGCCCACCCTTGTTCAATCGCACAACATCACCTCATCGCCGATGGGTCGATCATTCGGCCAGCACTCGACCGAAAACTGAAGACGTTCCGTCCCGTTGGCCATGTCCCATCATTCCCGCTATTGAAGCCCCGCGACTGCTTCGCCTAGTTCGCTCGCGAAAACCGAAGGTGAATCCTTCCGACTTGTTCGTTCTGAAAGAACCCGCTCCTGACAAATTCGTCCCGGTCTCTTTTGACACGCCGATAGATCGCTAGCTGCAGCGAACCGGATCTGATGATCGAATGGAATGTTGCGCTGGCGTCGGCAACCTGACAGCAGCCAGGTGGCCCTTCAATAGTCATATCGATAGTCGGAAGATCCGTGACGCCGCGCTGAACAACAATCCCAATGTTCAGACCCGCAGCGCGGATTTCACAACTCTGCCCATAGTCACAGTCGTCGAGCTTACCGACATCGATTTCCTCGTTCGCTTCGACCGCATAATTGAGGACGAAATCGTGAGCAAAACCCACGCTGCACGAGAAAACCAACAGTAGCGTTGCGACGGCGCCTAGCCGTTCGACCGAACGAAAACTCCGTACCGACGGGTCCGGCGTCAAGACTGCACTAGCTAAAAGCCCGCCCCTGCTGACACGCACCGCTACCTCCGAATGAGCCTCCGCACTATCGACAAGCCTAGAGTACAAAGCAAGAACTTTATGGCGACGATTCCTTGCAACGACCCTTCGAGCCACGAGAAGCGCGGAGCCCGGGCTGTTTCCCGCGCCCTCAGGTCACTCTTCCTCCTGCTCTTCGTCCGCCGCTTCAGGATGCACGATCACACGCTCGATGCGATGAATCAATTCCAGCGCGCCGTCTTCGCCGTTCTGCAGCGCCTGAGGCGCTTTGCCCCAGCCGCGGTCGAGGATGGCGTTGGCGGCCGACACCCGCGCCGCGTGGGTTGCCTTGGTCGAGCGCATCACGCCGACCAGCGTGTTGATCGCGGTCTTGGTATGGCTCCGCGCCATCGAGCGGATTTCGGTGATGGTTTTCGACATGGGCGTTCCCGGGATTGCGAACGTTGATTGGGACGATGGTGGTCCTCACCAGATCGCGTCGACGCACGCGATCATCACGAGACCGATCAGGGCGAGCGTGATCAGATAGGCGGTCATCTCTTCCCCTGCGTTCGATAAGAAGCGCGGCAGATCGCTGCCAACGGCGCGATCGTTTCGGGCGCGAACCCTATCCCCGGCTCATGCGAGGGGCCGCAGCAGGCGTGGCGACTGACGCCGCGCCCGCGGGCCGTCCGGTTCGCGCCGGCCGGCCAATATTGATGCATCTGAGCACGCTGCGTCGCGCGCCATCGGCCCCGCGGCTCGATGGCAAAGGCCTGCAGCCGCCACGCGCGGGCGCCACATCCGGCGATTTCGGAAAATTCGATGATGGCACTATGCCGGTGATTTGCCCGACGTGTCAAATCCGATCGAAAGATGACCGTCATACGCGCCACCCGGCGCGGATGCGGCGGGCTCAACAAAAAGCCCGCGACCGAGGATTCGGTGCGGGCTCTACGATTTTTCGATGGTGCCAAAATGCGCCTGATTTGCCCGACGTGTCAAGCGCAACGATTTGCTACGGTCGTCAGCGGTCTTCGGCCTCAAAGCCCGCTCGTCGGCGTCAGGCACGATGAGCTCGTCGTCTGATGCGATCAGTCCTTGATCGCATAGAGTGGCGTCCTCACGGTTAGCTGATAGACCGGCTTCGGCGCCCAGGCGATCTGCGCGGTGATGCCGAACAGGCGGTTGTCGTTGTCGTCCATGCGATCGAGATCGAGCCTGAGCAGCGGCTGCGTGTAGGACGCAATCGGCGTGGCGGCGAGCAGCTGCGCGCCGCCGAACGACTGAATGCCGGCGCGCGCAGAAACCTTCCAGTTGTTGTCCCACTGATAGAAGCCGCCGACATAGCCAGCCGTCGTGCTCCCGACGCGCGCAAGAACCGAGTCGACCTCGACATGGGTGTATTGAACGCCCGCGAGCCAGCCTCGCATCTCATCCGGGTCGAGCGCATATTTCGCTTCCACCACGGTATTGAACGAGGTGGTCGCCAATGGCGAGTCCGGCACCGCACGCGTCAGCGTCGATTGCAACGTCAAGGTAGGAAATATGCCGCCGTTCTGCTGATAGACATCAGCCTGGAAGCCGAGGAACCAGCTCGTGACGGCGACGTCGGACCAGCCCGACAGCCCGTTATAGGACGTGCTGCCGGTGAAGCCGCCATAGAGCGAGAGCGCCTCGCCGAGATCGACCGTCAGCGGAACGTCGACCCCGACGCCCTGGTTGGTGGGCGCCGATAGAAGCGGGCGTCCCGGCGGTGCCGGACGGTCGAGCAGCTGACGCAGAGTCGCGATCTGCGACAGGGTTCCGAACAGCGAGGAATCGCCGAGTCCGGTCGACAGCGCGCCGCCCGGCACATAGGCATAGTTCGTGCGGAAATCGATGTAGACGTTGGCGAGACCGGGCGACGGCGAATCCGCCTCATCGTCCTTTGCGAACGCGCCGCCGCTGACGACCAGCGCCGCGCCGACAACAACAGCATTGACCCTCCGCAGCGCCCAGCCGCCGCCATGCAACAAGTCCTCGCACGCCATTCCGACGTCCCCCATCGGCCAAAACTACTCCGGGACGAAGTCCGGCTTCAAGCCGTGGGATGAGCAAACACGGCGATCAATGGGGGACAGTGGCCCTGCGGCTTCACTCGGAGGGCATCGATCTGGCAGCGCCTCGTGAGGCCATGACCTGACGCAGCACGCGCGACAGCTCGTCCACCGAATAGGGTTTGTGGATCAGGCTGAAGCCGTGGCGGTCGCCGTCGGCCAGCACGTCGCTATATCCGCTGTTGAGCACGATCGGAATCGTGGGAAGCCGCCGGCGGATCTCCTGGCCGAGGGTGACGCCGTCCATTCCCGGCATCACGACGTCGCTGAGCACGAGGTCGAAGCCGTCGGGATTGTCATCGATCATCCTGAGCGCGTCGAGGCCGCTGCGCGCCAGGGCGGTCCGATAGCCGAGGTCTTCGAGCAGCTGCGTCGAGAACTCGCCGATCTCGGGGTTGTCCTCGACAACCAGAACGTTCCAGCGCGCAGCGAGGACCTCGGGACCATGCTCGCTCCGCTCGCGCGGTCCCAGCGGCTTGGAGGTGAGCGGAAGCAGCAAGGTCAGCGTGGTGCCCTTGCCGAGCTCGCTGTCGGCGAGCACCCGCCCGCCGGACTGATGGACGAAGCCGTAGACCTGCGACAGGCCGAGACCGGTGCCGCGCCCGACGCCCTTGGTGGTGAAGAACGGTTCGAAGATGCGATCAATCTGATCGGCAGCGATGCCGCATCCGGTGTCACTGACGGAAACCGATATGAATTGCTGCGAGCCGACCGGGCCGTCCTGTTGAACGCGGTCCCCGCGAATGGTCAGGACACCCCGGCCATTCATCGCGTCGCGCGCATTGGCAACGAGGTTCACGAGCGCCGTCTCGAACTGATTGACGTCGACGTCTACCGGCAGCGGCCGCGAGCGCAGGTCGAGCTCGATGACCGCCGGCGCGCCGAGCACGGTCTGCAGCATGTCCTCGATCTGCTCGATGTGCCCGGCCGCATCAAACACCTGGCGCTCCATCGGCGTGCGGCGTGCGAAGGCGAGCAGTTGCCCCGTCAGCTTGGCCGCCCGGTCAGCCGTGTCCGAGATCGCATCCACATAGCGACGCATGCGCTCCGGGGACAACTGGCGACGGCGCAGCAGATCGGCCGATGACCTGATCACGGTCAGCAGATTGTTGAAGTCGTGCGCGACGCCGCCGGTGAGCTGGCCGATCGCCTCCATCTTCTGTGCCTGGCGGAATGCCTCCTCCGCCTTGCGACGCTCGGTCAGCTCCACCGCCTCGGGCACGATGGCGACGACCTGCCCGGTCTCGTCCCGCACCGGCCGCATCTGGAAATCGAACCATCGCCAGCCACCGACCGGAAGATCGAGCTGAAGCTCCCGTCGGGCCTCGTCGCCGCGGGCCACTGCATCGACCAAAGATCTGATCACCTCGGGCGTGCCCGGCGTGCCCGCAAACCACGGCGTCTCCCAGAACGGCACCCCGGCGACATCGTGCAACGGCGCAGCGATCGCCTCCAGCAAGGTCGCATTGGCGTCGAGCAACGTACCATCGGACGCCAGCAGCGCCTGGAACGTGTAGCTCGCCTCGAAGATCGTGCGCAGCCGCGCTTCCTTGGCCTGCAGCTCCGCGGTGCGCTCCGAGACCTGCGCCTCGAGCCGCTCGTTCAGCTCGCGCAGCGTGGTCTCCGCCTCGCGCCTGACGCGCGCGAGGTCGATGTTGGCGCGTACCCGGGCCAGCAGCTCGCGCGCGCTGAACGGCTTGCTGAGATAGTCGCTGGCCCCCGCGTCGAGCCCCTCGACCTTTGCCTCCTCCCCGGCTCGCGCCGACAGCATGACCACGGGAATGTCGCGCAGCTGCGCGTCACTGCGCAGCGCCTTCAAAAGACCGAAGCCGTCGAGCTCCGGCATCATCACGTCGGTCAGGACCAGGTCAGGGCGGCGCCGGCGTGTGGCATCGAGAGCGGCACGGCCGTCCGCGACTGCCTCCACCTCGTAGTCCTCGCCGAGCAAACGCCGCACATAGTCGCGCATGTCGGGATTGTCATCGGCCAGCACCACGCGATCGCGACGGACCGTCGCGGTACGGACACCAAGATCGTCGGCCGAGGATGGGTGCGGAAGATCGATCGAAGCATCGCCATTGAGCCAGCCCAGCGCCTCGTCGATATAGGCTTGCGCGCGCCTGTTCGTGACGGACTGCGATTGCGAGATGCCGAGCTGGCCGGCCGGCAGATGCGCCACTCCCAGCGGAATGCGGAGCGAGAACACCGAGCCGCGGCCGAGCTCGCTCTCGGCCGTGATGTCGCCGCCATGGAGCTTCACCAGCTCCTGCACCAGAGCAAGGCCGATGCCGCTGCCTTCGAAGGACCGGCCGCGCGCTCCCTCGATGCGGCGAAACCGCTCGAACAGATTCGGCACTTCGCCGGGCGGAATGCCGGTGCCGGTATCGCAAACCCGGAGTTCGGCGTGACGGCGATCAGCGGACACGCCGATCGACACGGCGATCTCACCCTCGAAGGTGAACTTGAAGGCATTGGAGATCAGGTTGAGGACGATCTTCTCCCACATGTCGCGGTCGACATAGACCGGCTCGGGAAGAGCGGTCGCATCGATGCGGAGCCGGAGGCCGGCACGATCGGTTGCCGAGCGGAAGGTGGAGACGAGTTCCTCTGTGAAGGTCACGAGATCCACCGGCTCGAAGGTCGCCGTCATGCGCCCGGCCTCGATCCGCGAGAAGTCGAGCAGCGTGTTGACCAGCTTCAGCAGCCGAATGCCGTTGCGATGGATCAGACTAAGGACAGATCGCTCTTCGCTACCAATGGATGCCCCGTCGCTGCCGAGGATGTCCTCGAGCGGGCTCAACATCAGCGTCAGAGGAGTACGAAACTCATGGCTGATGTTGGAGAAGAACGTCGTCTTGGCACGATCGACCTCGGCCAGCGCCTCGGCGCGACGCCGCTCCGCCTCGTAGGCGCCGCCATTGCTGACGGCCGCCGCGATCTGTCCCGCGACGAGGTTCAGGAAGCGCGCATAGCTTTCGTCATAGAGCCGGAACGGATTGAGCCCTGCGATGACGAAGCCGCTGCGCCCGGCCTCTCCGGACGAGGGAAGCGGCAGAACCACAGCCTGCGTCGGAGGCTGACGCCATCCCCCGCTTGGAAAGGCCGTGTCGAACCGATGCGGGAGATCGCGAACCAGCACCGCAGCCTGACGATGCAGCGCTTCGGCCAGTGGCCATGTTTCCTCCGCTTGAATCCGCGAGCGCGACTCGACCGCAGGATGGTCGCGATCGATCCCGGTCAAGGCTTCGAGCCGCGCCGCCTCGCCATCCGGCTCGGTCATGTAGATCATCGCGAAAGGAAGATCGCGCGGCTCCCGGGCCAGGGCGCGGGCGCAGCTCGCGCAGGCCTGATCGATGCTGCGCGCCTCGGCCCCCGCATTCGCAAGCTCGCGCAACAGCGACAGCTGGCGCTCGCTGATCACTCGCTGCGTATCGTCGGTGTTGGCACAGAAGATGCCGCCGGGTGAGCCGTCGTCGTCGGGAATGGGGCTATAGGAGAACGTGTAGTAGGTCTCCTCGGGAAAGCCGTTGCGCTCCATGATCAGGAGCTGGGCCTCGACATAGGTCCCCTCGTCGCCGCCGCTGGCTTTTGCGAGCAGCGGATCGATGTCCTCCCAGATCTCGTGCCAGACCACGGCGGTCGGACGTCCCAGCGCCCAGGGATGCTTGCCGCCGATAATGGACTTGTAGGCATCGTTGTAGAGATAGATCAGGTCCTTTCCCCACCCGATCCAGATCGGTTGCTGCGACGTGAGCATGATCCGCACGGCCGTCTTCAGACTCTGTGGCCAATGCTCCGGGGGACCGATCGGCGTACTCTCCCAATCGTGCTTCAGCATCAGAGTGGCGAGCTCGCTCCCGCCGGCAAATAGGCGCTCGCGCTCGGCCGTGCCGGGCTCCTGATCGTGCACTGATTGCCGATGATCCGGCAAACGTCCCCCCTGCTCACAAACTCCACCGCGAGCGGCAACGTCGGTACCCCCCTCCGGTTCCAACGCCCGGAACAAAAACGAGCTGTTGCGACTTCGAGAGGCATGCCTCGTCGCGCTCCCGGGGACCGCCACGTGACCATGATCATACAGTCCAAGCCGAACAAGCCGAGGAGATCAGCCTGTAGCGTATTCCGGCTGCTGGGTCCCGGCCTCGTGACCGGCGCTGCCGATGACGACCCGTCGGGCATCGCAACGTACTCCCAGGCCGGCGCGCAGTTCGGCTACGGGCTGTTGTGGACGGTCTTTCTCACGACGCCTTTCATGATCGCGATTCAGCTGGTCAGTGCCCGCATCGGCCGCGTCACCGGAAAGGGCCTCGCCGCCAACATCGGGGCGGTCGCGCCGCGCTCGATCGTGTTCGGACTGGTGGCGCTGCTGGTTGGCGCCAATACCTTCAACATCGCTGCCGATATTGCCGCCATGGCGGAGTCCCTGTCACTGGTGATCGGCGGCCTCAACCACGAGCATGCGCTGATCTTCGCCGCGGCCTCGACATTGCTGCAGGTGTTCCTGCCCTATCGCAGCTACGCGCCGGCGATGAAGGTCCTCACCCTCAGCCTGTTCGCCTACGTTGCGACGGCGCTGATGGTGAAGGTGCCCTGGAGCACGGCCCTGCTCGCCGCAGTGTGGCCGAACCTATCAACGCATGCCGACTATCTGCTGACGGTCGTCGCCGTGCTGGGCACCACGATAAGCCCTTATCTGTTCTTCTGGCAGGCCTCGCAGGAAGTCGAGGAGATGAACCAGGGCAGGGTCGATCGTCCGTTGCGCGAGCTGTCGAAGAAGGACCATCCCGCACTCAGGCGCATGAGGATCGACACGACGATCGGCATGATCTTCTCCAACGCGATCGCCTTCTTCGTCATCCTGACGACCGCGACCGTCCTGCACGGCAACGGGGTCACCAAGATCGACTCCGCGACGCAGGCGGCCGAGGCCCTGCGGCCGCTGGCCGGGGGCTTCACCTTCCTGCTGTTCGCGCTGGGCATCATCGGCACCGGAATGCTGGCGATCCCAGTATTGGCGGGATCGGCGGCCTACGGCGTTGCCGAGATCTTCGGCTGGCACGCGACCCTCGAGGCCAAGCCGGACGAGGCGGCCGGCTTCTACAGCATCATTGCAGCCGCAACCCTCATCGGCTTCGGGCTGGGCTTTACCGGCATCGATTCGATCCACATGCTGGTGTGGAGCGCCGTGCTCAACGGCATCGCCGCCGTCCCGATCATGGCAATGATGATGGTCATCGTCTCCAATGCGGACCTGATGGGCCGCTTTCGTGGCCGGTCCTGGCTGATCGCCCTGGGATGGATCGGCACCGCCATCATGGCGATCGCGGTCGTGGCGCTGCTGTGGTCATTCGTCACAGGACGCGCTTGAACGACCCTCGAGGTCTCCGTCGTCTGCAACGCAGTTGCACAACGTCATTGGTGCAACGCGGAACGTAAACTGTGTTAACAGTCCGTTCCCGCCATCCAGCCGCGATTGATGCCGATCAACGCAGGCGCGCTCCGGATTGGCGCAGGAACAGAGGACCTCGGAGACTGCCTTGACCCAACCGCAACGCATGAGCGCACCGACGCTGCCCACTTTTTCCCCCCGCGGACTCGCTCTGCTGCGGGATCCCTTGCTCAACAAGGGGACCGGCTTCACCGAGCAGGAGCGCGATGCGCTGGGCCTGCGCGGCTTCCTGCCCGCAGGCGTGATGTCGATGCAGGCCCAGGCCGAGCGGATCCTGGTCAATCTTCGCAGCCTCTCCAACGATCTCGAGAAGTACGTCGCGCTCAACGCGCTGCACGACCGCAACGAGGCGCTGTTCTTCCGGGTGGTCTGCGACAACATCGACGAGATCCAGCCGCTGATCTACACGCCGACCGTCGGTCTCGCCTGTCAGAAATACGGCCTGATCTTCCAGCGTCCGCGCGGCCTGTTCATCTCGGCCAACGATCGCGGCAGGATTGCCGAGATCCTGTCCAACTGGCCTTACCGTGCCAAGCTGATCGTCGTCACCGACGGCGAACGCATCCTCGGCCTCGGCGATCTCGGCGCCAACGGAATGGGCATTCCGGTCGGCAAGCTGTCGCTGTACTCGGCCTGCGCCGGTATTCATCCCGAGGAATGCCTCCCGGTCATGCTCGACGTCGGCACCAACAACGAAGAGCTGCTGAACGACCCGTATTACATCGGACTGCGCCAGAAGCGCCTCGGCGGCGACGCCTATGATTCGTTCGTCGATGAGTTCATGACGGCGGCCCGCGCCGCCTTCCCCGGCGTGCTGATTCAGTTCGAGGACTTCGCCAACCACGCGGCCTTCAAGCTGCTTCACAAATATCGCGACGACGCTTGCGTCTTCAACGACGACATCCAGGGCACGGCAGCCGTGGCGCTGGCAGGTCTGTTCTCGGCCTTGCGCATTACCGGCGGCAAGCTGGCCGACCAGACCGTGCTGTTCCTCGGCGCCGGCGAGGCCGCGACTGGCATCGCCGACCTCGTCGTGTCCGCCATGATGGCCGAGGGGCTGTCGGAAGCCGAGGCGTTGCGACGTAACTGGCTGACGGATTCGCGCGGTCTCGTCATCAAGGGACGCGAGAACCTGCACGGCCATAAACTGCGTTATGCGCACGACCAAGCTCCGATCGCAGACTTCCTGACCGCGATCAAGACGCTCAAGCCGACGGCGATCGTCGGCGTGGCGGCCGTGGGCGGCGCGTTCACGCCGGAGGTGCTGCAGGCCATGGCGGAGCTGAACGAGCGCCCGATCATTTTCGCGCTCTCCAACCCGACCTCAAAGGCGGAATGTTCGGCGGAGGCGGCCTATCGTTACACCCAGGGCCGCGCGCTGTTCGCCTGCGGCAGCCCCTACGATCCGGTCAAGCTCGACGGCACGACCTTCGTGCCGCGCCAGGGCAACAACTCCTACATCTTCCCCGGCGTCGGCCTCGGTGCCATCGCCAGCGGCGCGCGGCTCGTGACGGACGAGATGTTCATGGCCGCGGCCCACACGCTGGCGAACTGCGTCACCGGTGCCGATCTCGAGCAGGGCAGCCTTTACCCGGCCCTGCCGCGCATCCGCGAAGTGTCGGCCCATATCGGTGCGGCGGTCGCCGGTGTGGCCTATCAGAACGGACTCGCCACGGGGCCCGCGCCGAACGACCTGCTCGGCTTCGTGGAGGCGAAGATGTACGACGCCCGCTACTGATCGCCGCCCTGCGGATGCCTCGGCCGTTCACGAGGCATCCGCCGTTGCGAAGACCCCGTTCCTTCGGAGAGCTATTGATCGGGCACGATCGCGTTGCTCGGAGTCGGCCGGTCGGTGATCTGCTGGCCGAACAGGCTCGCAATCAGCTCGACCGCCACGCGCGCGGTCCTGCCGCGCTCGTCGAGAAACGGGTTGAGCTCGACGATGTCGACAGAGCGCACCAAACCAGAATCGTGCAGCAGCTCCATGATGAGATGAGCCTCGCGGTAGGTCGCGCCGCCAGGCACGGTGGTGCCGACGCCCGGCGCCACGTCGGGATCAAGGAAGTCGACGTCGAAACTGACATGCAGGACACCGTCGCGTGCCCGGACCTTGTCGAGCACGCGCCGCATCAGCACGCCGACACCGAACTCGTCGATGGCGCGCATGTCGGCAATGCTGATGCGCCGCAGCCGCAAGAGCTCCTTCTCCGCCTTGTCGATCGAGCGGATGCCGAAAAGCTCGAGCTGCTCGGGAGTGATGCTCGCCCGCCTCTCATCGCCGAGCAGACCATCGAGGCCAGGCTCACCGCAGAGGAAGGCGGCGGACATGCCGTGCATATTGGCGGTGATCGTCGTCTCCGGCGTGTTGTAGTCGGCATGCGCGTCGAGCCAGAGCACGAATAGTTCCCGCCCCTGCTCGCGGCAATGTCGTGCGATCCCGTTCACCGATCCCATGGACAGCGAATGGTCACCGCCGAGGAACACCGGGATCGCACCGGTCTGCGCCAACTCATGGCTGCGGCGGGCCAGCACCTGGGACCAGCGCTGGATCTGGCGGTAGTGTTTGGCCTTTGCAGGAGGCGCGTCGCCGAGCTCCCGCACATCGCTGATGTTGACATCGCCGTAGTCGGTGACGTCGAGCCCGAGGGTCTCGAGCACGGTGATGAGACCCGCCGTGCGCAAGGCAGCCGGCCCCATCAGCGTGCCGCGCACGGACGCGCCGAGATCGATCGGCGCGCCGAGAACGGCGATGCGCTGCGGCGGTGCTGTATCCGATGAAGCCAAGACGGGATCCTTTCATGCTCGTCCGAAGCATACCCGCTGCGGAGCTCGAATGGCGCATCTGCGCACGACGATACACCGGTTTCGAGACCTGCAACCATGACGATGGAACCAAACGCGTCAGCCGGCATTTGATCGGAAGTCTGCGGCGTGCCAAGTGCGTTGCGCCGAGGATGACGTCTCAATGCGACCGATCAGCGTCGAGAAGGTAACGGCAGTGAGCAACGAAACGTTCGAAACATCTCCGCAGCCCGGCATCGCCGAACGCGCGCTCGATACGGCGACCGACATGTCGCACTCGCTGGGCGAGATCGTGGGGACGCTGGGTGCCGCCGCCGATCGGCTGAGCGAGGCAGCGAAGGAGGCGCGGCGGCCGGGAACCGCCCTCTCGACCCTCGCCGCGATCACCCGCGAGGCCCCGCTTGCCAGCCTGTTCGTCGCCTTCTTGTTTGGCGTCGCCGTCGCACGCCGGGGCTGACGGCGATCAGAACAGCCGAGGCCCGCGCCGGTCGAGCTGTGATTCCCATGTCAGCAGCGTTGCGGCGCCAATCATGATCGCAATGCCGGCGACGCTGATCGCCAGCTGCATGGCAAGGCCACCAAAGACGTCGGTCAGCAGGACTTGGCCGATGAAGGCCAGGAGTACACCGAGACAATACATCGAGAGCGAGTTCTCGCCGCATCTGATCATCGCCGTCGTCAACGGGCGGATCGGGCCGCGCCACTGCGGCGGCGCCAGCCGCGAGACCACGAGAGCGAGCGCGAAAAAGTGCAGCAGCCGCACCGGCGCCAGATGGCTCTTGTAGATCGGATAGATCAGGCCGGTGACGGCCGACGGGATCAGGCCTTCCAGACTCTTGAACTCCCAGCTCAGCGCCACGAACAGGCTGAAGGCGAGATAGCCGAGCGCTACGATCAAGATCGTGCGCGAGCTCAGCACCGGGCGCAGGCGCGCGGCGCCGCCATGGGCGTACCAGGCACCGATGACGAACAACAGCTGCCAGGCGAACGGATTGAAATACAATTCGCCGCTCGGCCACGCGGGCACCTGCCAGCTGAACAGCTGCACCATCATGTAGAGCAGGACCGACAGCACGAGCGTCAGGGTCGCGCTCGTCATCATCATCCAGAGAATGAGCGGGAAGCAGATGTGCAGGATCGCGAAGGTCAGCAGGATGTCGGTGTTGACGGGCGCGAACTGCAGCAGCGCCACATGGAGCAGTGTCGGACCGGGCTCACGAAAGAAGAAGCCAGTGTTGGTCTCGTCGACGAAGCGCGTGCCGCCGCCGACGAACCAGACCAGCGCCGCATAGGCCAGCAGCAGCACCAGGAACGCCGCGTAGATCTCCCAGGCGCGCCGCAGCGCGCGCACGATCGTCGTCGCCCAGCCCTGCTTTGGCAGCGCGCCGCCATAGGCGAGCATGCACGTGTAGCCGGAGATGAAGACGAACACCTCGGAGGTGTCGCTGAAGCCGTAGTTGCGCAACGTCAGCCAGGCCAGCGAATTGTCAGGCACGTGATCGACGAAGATAAACCACAGCGCCAGACCGCGGCACGCATCGAGCCGCAGGTCGCGACGCCCGTCGCCGGTTTCGCCTGCGCCATCGGTCTTCGCCAGCTTTCGACCACCGGCCATCAACACCAGCCTCGTCTCGTGAGCGGACCTGCGCTGTGAGAAAGCCCGCGTGAATCTCAGAAGTCCGCCAGCAACCGATTGGAACCCTGAAGGTTGCCCGCGAGACGATCCGGCCTTGTTTCAGATTCCATGCGCGATGTCTGTAAACCGAACGGATGCTGCAGACGTTCTTCCCTGCGACAGATTGCACGGAAACCGCGTGCGCCCGGGAACATTGTCGGCATGGTGGTGTTAACCAGTTTACCTTCGCACATCTGGCAATTGTTCCAGTCCCGTAGTTGCCCGGATTGATTGTAGGTTGGTTAGACGTTGACTTGCAGTGGAAGTGTTAAAGGGGGGTTCCGTGATCCACCGAGGTGTCCAATATACGGTCGTGGCGACTGCTGAACCGGACATTTGGGAATGGCGGTACGAGTTCGGCGACCAAGTCAAAACCGGACGAACCCAGACGAGGCTTGCCGCCCTCGCTGCACGGCGCGTGAAGTCGAAGATCGACGCTGCGCTGCGAGCCACCCAGACGGGCTCCGTCACTGCGGCCAATGTCGCCGAGCGGCTGGATCTGACCAAGGCCACGTCACACGGCTTGACCTGAGGCGTCTCCGTCGCGACGCGCTGCAATCTCGCATCCATCGGCTGATCCGTGACCTCTCTCCGTTGAGACAGATCAAGGTATCGGCCGCGCGATCCGTCATGGTCAGGCAATGGAAAACCTCGTTTTTCGCTGCTCCCACACGGGATCGAACGTGCAGATCGGTTTGGCGGTGCCACCGTTTACCGAGCACGACGATGCTTACGAAGCGGTCTCATGCCCGGCATGCGGGCGCCTGCATCTCGTCAACAAGCGCACCGGAAGAACGCTGAGCGACAGGGAGGGCTCGATATGTCCTACGTTGCAGACCAGCTGACCGCCGTCCCTGCGCCCGGCTCGTCTCTCCTGCGCCGGATCAGCGCCTTCTTGAAGGCGATCGTCAGCAAGATCGACCTCTCTGACTTTCCGAGGTCATGCTGCAGCTGAGCGCGGCAGGCATTGCGTCGTCCGCCGGCTCGTCCCGCACGACGGGCGGGACGAGGATCGTTCTTCATGCCAAGATGTTCCCCTCGCGAGCAGCCGTCGCGCCAGCGGCCGGCGTCATGCTCGCCCCCACCATCGAATTGATCGGAGTGACCGGATGCGCCCCTTGGTGATCAGAGTTCTGGCGGTTGCGGCAGCGACTGCGGCGTCGACATGGGCGTGGGCCGCCGATGCGGACCATGGCGCCGATCTCGCCCGGCGCTGGTGCGCGTCGTGCCACCTCATCGAGGGGACTCAGAAGCAGGCGAGCGCCGACGTTCCGTCGTTCGCGCAGATCGCGCAGAAAGCGGATTTCACTCCCGAGAAGGTCGCGTTCTTCCTGCTCGATCCGCATCCGAAGATGCCCAGCTTCCCGCTCAACCGGCTGGAGGCAGCGGACATCGCGGCCTATATCGGCTCGTTGCGCAAATAGGGGCGAAGCTCGCCGGCGGCCGAACGGCCGCCGATCTTGCACGGCATCACGCCGCACGGTTCAACTCGTGGCGAGGACCCTGACGAGGCCTTAGCTCTTGAGAGTTGGCTCTTTAGCGTTGGCTCTTGAGCGTTGGCCTCTCAGGACTGGTGCTCTTAAGATTTCGGCTCTGCGGCCTTGCTTGCGGCGGACATGATGCCCGCCGTAATCGTCTTCATGTGCTCGCCGGCATTGGTGAACTGGCTGCGCAGGAACTCCGATTGAATCCGCATCGCCTCCTCGAGCTCGGTCGCATGAACCAGTTTTCGCGCATGCTCGAAGGCGGTCTTGATATTCTGTTCGGTGAGGGTGAGCGCCTGCTTCGACATGTCGGCAGCCGGCCCCGGGACTGTGCCGATCGACTTGCCGGCCGCGTCGAAGAACATCTCGAATGCCCTTTCCGCCTGCGCGATGGTCTTTTCCGCAAGGTCGCGCAGCTCGGCGGGCACTTCCAGTTTGGTTTGGGTCATCGGTTACATCCTCCACGACAACTCCAACTACCACATCCGGGCGCCTTCGTCCCCGTGCAAATGCACGCGAAGGCGGCGGACGGCGGAGCCCGTCAGGATGCGTCCATGCGCTCACGCGCGATCTGAAGCGAATATTCGATTGCGGCGAGATGACGGTCGAAAATGCGCCTCGCTCGCTCCTCCGTCACGAGGTCAGAGAGCTCTCGCGCATGTTGCAAAGCAAGATCAAGCAAGATGACCGTCTTCCTGACATCATCGCGAACGAGCGGCCGGACCGCGTCGAGCGGGCCGGCGCCTGCGACCGCAGCAACAGCCTGCTGGTGGGCAGCCATGAAGGCGACAGGGGACGCGGCCGCTCTCCCACGAAAGGGAATGATGTTGGACATCGACTCTCTCCGCTGCATTTCGCAACGACGGATCTGATTCAATTTTTCACGTTTATACGCGCGGCATTTTACTGAAGGCTTAGACCGATCGCAGACGGCACGGCCGGCGTGGCCCCAAAACCAGCGCCGGGATTAACCCGAAAGCAAACGGGATCGCGCCGAAACCGGCGGCTGCCAACAGGCGCGGCGGACGCCCACGCCCCTCAGCCGGAAAAGCGTCGACGATACTCCGTCGGCGACACCCCCAGATGCCGCAGGAATGCACGCCGCATGCGCTCGTCGTCGCCAAAGCCGGCCCGCTTCGCGACCTCGACGACACTCTCGACCTGGCGGCTTTCCAGCAGCAGACGGGCCGTCTCGACCCGGAGCGCTTCGACCCCTTGAGCCGGCGTCATGCCGGTCCGGTTGACATAGGTTCGGGCAAAGGTGCGCGGTGTCATGCCGGCCCTCGCGGCCAAGTTCTCGACCCTCAGGTCGCTCGCAATGTTCTCGATGATCCACGCATGCAATGAGCTGAAGCGACCCTCGACGTCCGACGCCTGCGCAGCCAGCACGGTCGAAAACTGACTCTGCCCACCCGGACGCTTCAGGAACACCACGAGCCGACGCGCGACGTCGAGTGCGATGGTGTGACCGAAATCTTCCTCGATCATCGCCAGCGCCAGGTCGATGCCGGCGCTGACGCCCGCGGACGACCACACCCGGCCGTCCTGCACGAAGATCGCGTCCGGCTCGACCTTGACGTTCGGAAAGCTGTCCTGCAGGCGCGGGCAGTAGCGCCAATGTGTCGCGGCCCGTTTGCCCTCGAGCGCGCCCACCCAGGCGAGCGCAAACGCCCCTAGGCAGACGGATGCGATACGCCGGGCATCGATGAGCACCTCGCCGATCCATTGCATCGCGATTTCGTCCTGCCGCAGCTTCCAGATGCCAGGCCCGCCAGGGATCAGCAGCGTGTCGACCTCCGTGGGATTCATGGCCGAGAGTGGCGCGGTGTCGATCATCAGGCCGACATCGGTGGGCACCAGCCCGCCCTGCCTGGACACATAGCTCAGCGCATAGCCCGGCCCCGGCAGTTCGATCTCGCTGAGCTCGGCAAAGACCTGGGCCGGCCCGGACACGTCGAGCAGCGTCACCCCTGGGAATGCGAAGATCACCAGTCGCCTCTCGGCGCCGTCTCGTCGCACCGCAGCATGCCGGGAGGCGTTGGCAGAATTCGAGGGCATATTGTCCTTTAAGCGATCGGATGACGGCCTGTATAGCTCGACGTGCAGTGCTGGAGTTCACGTGATGTCGCGCAACCTGGAAGGCCGATATTCGACCATCGCCTCGCCCTGGGACGACTACACCGTCTACAGCTTTCCCGACGCGTCCAAGATCGCGGAGCCTGACCGGCTGCCGATCATGGATGCGATGAATTCGATCATTGCTGTTAACTGGAAAGCAGTCGAACCTCACTGGACTGTCGCGGCATCGCCATTCGACAGCAAATACGGTCTCGTTCTGGTCTACGATCCCTTGGGACTGGTGGCCTTCTCGGTCTACCGCGTGATGACCATCGCGCAGCAGCCGGCCATCTATCGCAGTGGAACTGAAGTGCTGCCCGCACACCAGGGTCGTGGCCTGTATGGGTTCTTTACGTCGCAGATTCTCAAGCATCCCGGCTGCGCCACGCGCAGCGAAGGACTCCTCTACGGTTGGCGAACACGCAATCCGATCGTATGGGCTGCCAACGCGAAGATCTGCGAGAAGGTCGCGCCATCCCTGCTCGGCGATGCTGCGGATCCCGAGCTGCAGGCCGCGTGCGTCGAGATGTGCGCACGACTCTATCCAGGCAAGCCGCTGGAGGTGCCCCGCATGATCATGCGCGGCGCTTATGGTCATATCGAGCATATCCGGCAGGACTATCACGGCACGGCATCGCGCGTGGAGACGGCGATGTCTCGGATCATCCCGGACTCGGCCGACGCGCTGTTCTCCGTCGGGTACGCGAGGGTGTGATGGCGGCGCTTGGACAACGAGCAGTCGTTTCGTCTCTGCCGAGATTTGCCGATCGCGCCTATGTCGCGTGGGCAACGGTCGCGTTCGCCTACGCGATCGCCTTTCTGCAACGGATGTCGCCGCAGACCGTCGGCCTCGACTTCGTACGCGACTTCGGCACCGACGCCTCGGGCGTTGCGATGCTCGCCTCGAGCTACTTCTGGGGCTACACCCTGATGCAGATTCCGGCGGGCATGCTGGTCGACCGCTACGGCGTCAAGCGCGTCATCCTTTGCAGCATGGCTGCGTCGGTGCTCGGCAGCGCGGCCTTCGCCCTGTCGCCCAGCCTGATCGATGTCTTCATCGCACGGGTGATCACGGCCTGCGGCGACGCGCTGGTGTTCACCGCGCTGTTGAAGCTCGTGGCCCAGAGCTTTTCCGACCAACGCTTCGGGCTGATGTCCGGGATCTCCCAGGTGTCCGGCTATGTCGGCGGTGTCGTCGCCACGACGCCGCTTGCGGCCGCCGTCAGCGGATTCGGCTGGCGCAACAGCTTCCTCTTCATCGCCTGCATCGGCCTTGCGAACCTCGCCTGCGCGTCCGTCGCGTTGAAGGCCGCCCCCGCAAACGACAGAGCCCCGACGCTGAGGAGCGTGCTGCTGGCGAGCTGGCATGCGCTCGGATCGGCTGCGACTTGGGGCTGCGCGATGAGCTTTGCATCGCATTTTGCGGTCGTCACCACATTGGCGGGCGTATGGGGCATCCCGATGGTGTCGCACTATTTCGGCATCTCACCGTCGGCGGCGGGCGGTCCTCTGCTGGCCTTCATGGTCGGCAATGCAGTCGGCTCGATCCTGCTGGGCCACGCGGCGGACCGGACGCGGTTGCTGGAGGCAGCCCTGATCCGCATCAGCCTGCTGCGCATGCTGCTCGTGGCGATGCTGCTTCCGGTTCTGGCCCATGCGTTCGGCCTTCTCTATGTCGGCATGGTGTTCGCCATGTTGGGCCTGGTGGCCGGCGGCACGGTGCCGCTGATCCTGAAATGTACGAAGCGTCTCTACACGGCAGAACGCATCGGCGTGGGCGCGTCGATCAACACGACGTCCGCCGGCATTTTCGCCGGGCTCGCGCAGCCGCTCATCGCGTTCGCCATGGTGTCCGCAAGCGGGATCGGCGGGAGTGCGGGAGCGCGCCCGTACACGGTCGCCAATGATGCGGGCTACGCGACGTTGATCGCCATTCTACTGCTGATGTCGCTGCCGGGGATACTCGGCCCGCTGATGATGAGGCGCAAATTGATACTGGCAAACTGAATATAAAGAAAAAGAGAGGGTGAGTATGTCGCGTTTGTTTTTGAGAAAGGACGAAGTTCGATCCGGCCACAGGGCCGGAAGCTGGCAGAGCGTCCTGTTTTCAGAGTTCGAAGCCCAGATGAGCAGCGAAGCCAGACCCTTTCCGTGCGTCTTCGGCGTCGCGGGCTTTCGCGCCGATCAGCTTCGTTATTTGTTCCTAGATCCCATCGACATCGAGGTTCTCGGCCGGCAGCTTGCCCTGTTCGTCTCGGAGAGCCGCTCGCACGGCCCCAATACGTCACTCGTCCTGTTCACGCGCCCGCGCCCGGTCCAGACGCTCGACGCCTACTACAAGAAGTTCTGGCGGATCCTCGATCAGCTCGCGCGCATCGACAAGCAGCCATGGCCTGCGGAGATTCCGCAGACCGTCGATCATCCGATGTGGGAGTTCTCGTTTGCCGGCGAGCCGATCTTCGTCGTCTGCAGCACACCGGCGCATGTAATGCGGCAGAGCCGGCGCTCGAGCGCATTCATGCTCACGTTCCAGCCGCGCTGGGTATTCGAGCGGATGCTCGGCACAGACGAAGCCGCCGCCAAGGCCTTCAGCGAGGTTCGCAAGCGGCTGGCCCCGTTCGACACCACGACACCGTCTCCCCTGCTCGGCCGCTACGGCAATCCGGAGGGCCGGGAATTCAAGCAGTACTTCCTCTACGACGACAATCAACCGCCGCCCGCCTGCCCGTTTCACCAGCTCGCCCAGGCCAAGCCGTCGTCCATCGGAGACAAGGAGCAAGCCGCATGACCCAGATCATTGCCGGAACGAAGACCGATTTTGCGATCGATCCCGACATCCTCGCGCTGCTGCCGTCGCAGGGCTGCATCGAGCTGCAGCACGACGCCGCCGGCAAGGTTCACGCTTTCCACACGCACCCCGTCGACGAGATCCTCGTCGTGATCAAAGGGCGCCTGACGTTCCGATGGGAAGGGGGCGAGCGCGTCTGCACCGCAGGCGACAAGATCCTCCTGCCGGCCGGCACGCTGCACGAATCAGAGGCTCTGGATGATGCAATCTACGCAATTGCAATGAGTCCGATCACAACCACCACCTGTGGTCGGGATGGGTGAGGTCAGGACAGGGGGCGATCGGTTTCCGCCTGCGACTCCGACGTCAGCCGCTCGACCATTTCGATCACTTCGATGCGCTGGCCCGGCGCCAGCTTCAAGAAGGCCTTCAGAAGTCGAAGGCTCTCCACCGCTTCGCTCGATGGGGCTCCGAGCTTCGTGTGCAGCTCCGCGATGAATGTCGAATTCTTCATCTCGCACCTTTGGCAGGAAACGGTAATGCCAGTCCTTAGCAAACGTGAAGGCCTTGCACGCAAGGTAGATACTGCAGCAATTGAGGCTGAAAGTCTTGGTCTGACGACTGCGACCCTGATCCTCAGAATGGCCCGCCTGGAAATCGACCGTGCGGAACCCGACCAGGTTGAAAGTATGCCAGCGAACAACTCTTGCAGCAAGCCGAACTGACCAAACGGTCGATTTCGGCGGCACAATTTGAGCTTTCTGGCAGTTTCTGGCTGACGATGCCAGCAAAAATGGTCGTTTATCGAACGAGGGAGGGGGATTACGCCGGAGGTAAGCTTGTCCTCCATATTAGAGGTCTTCTATAGTTCGAGCGGGAGGACTACGGATTGCGGACGCCGCTTTGGCGTCGTGGTCCCCTCCCGCGGCACAGGGGCTGTAGGAAGACCATGCGCACCTATTATTTCGACATGAAGGATGGCATTCCGACGAGGGACCGGACCGGTCTGGAATTTGCGACCAGTGCCGGGGCGATCGAGCATAGCCGGGATCTGGCCCGGCGGCTTCGACACGATCCCCGCATTACCGATCGCAGACTTTCGATCGTGGTGGTCGACGAATCCGGCGCGGAGATTCACCGCGAGCCGGTCTATCCAGCCGCGATGAAAGTCGGCCTATCCTGAATCTGAGCGGCGCGGCGGCAACGTCGATGGCCGGAAGCAAATTCAACTATTCGTAGACAGAACCGGGACGACTGCAATCAACGCGAGTAGTGCAGCTGGTGATGAGGCTTGCCTCAGCCTGCCTTTGACACCGGCGTTCGTTGCCGAGCGCGCACGCCGATAGGGCCATTGGGCAACCGCCGCTCTCGACGCGCCACGCGACATCAGAATCCAAGACAGCGCGGCAGCACGCGACGGACGAGCGCCGTTCACGTCTCCCCCTGAGCATCACAAGCGCAGCCGTTCGGTGCTATTGCTGCTTCTCCCAGAACGAGAGCAGGCCTTGCGAGGCCGAACCACCGATCACGCAGGGAATGCCGACGGCGACCTGTCCCAGGGCCGCCGCCGAGACGCAGCCGAGCGCAAGCGCGCCGACGCCGAGTTGTCCCCAGAAATCCATGTTGCGGCGGGCATCGGAGCCTTTGAGCTTGAGCTCCTCGACCGCAGCGACGGCGTCCTTGCGCACGGCGCCGAGTTGCACCGTATCGGCCGCCTCGACGACCTCTCTCAGCGGCTCCTTGACGGGACCTGTCTGCCGCGCGAGCTCCTCGCGGAGATAATCGCGCAGGCTGGCATCGCGCACCGAGTAGCTGGCCAACGTGTAGCGCGCCATGCTGCCGATGGTCAGCTTGTCGACCGTATCGCGGCTCTTCGACCACGGCAGCATCTGGACGATGCGCTGGATCGGCACCCGCGAGCCGGTCGCGAAGTAATAACCCCAGAGGATGTCGAGCAGGTCTTGATGCGTTGCGTAGCTGAGCCGGGTATCCAGCTTGCGCTCCTCCTTCTTGAACGGATTTTGCGTCAGCGCGCCACGCAGCTTGTCCATCATGCCCGGCTTGGTCTCCTCCAGCGGGATGTCCATCAAGGTCGGCTGCGTGCCGCTCAGATAGCCGTCGATCATGACCCGGCGGCCCGGCATCTTCGGAGCGACCTTGCGCATGAGATTGCGCCAATCCGGAAGGCCCGAATAAGCGATGGCCCGCACGATCACCCACTCCTCCTCCGGGGGCACGGGGAAGAAGCTGTTGACGAGCTGCTCGGCCTTGGCCGGATTGGAGCCGATCGCACCCGCAATGAAGCCCAGATAGATTCCGGAATTCTCCGGCTCCTTGAAAGTCTGCGAGTGAAACAGCACCCGCACCGCCGCCGGCACATGGGCGTAGTCCGGCTTGGTACGATAATTGTAGATCCAGTTCTGGACGACGCCGAGCGAGGCGCGTGGATCGATCTCGGGGACGACGGCGGCAGCAAGCGCCGATTGAACGAAGGTACAGGCGATGAGGGCCAACGCGATCGCGCGCATGATCTGCTCCCGACAAACGTTCGCCGGCGGCAACGACCGCCGCGGACGAATGAGCACTATGCTGACCAGCGTTTGGCTCGACTCTACGTCGATTCTGCGGCCACCCTCGTTCCGCCGGCCCACCCTTCGCAGGCGTGATCGCAGGCCAACAAGTCTCCACGGCCCCGACATGATTTGGCCGTCCACCCGCTCTTGCATCACGGCGATGACGAGCAGGCAGGAGCGCACATCATGACCGCCCGGAACCGGCGTCACTCGCGCATCAGCAGACCGCGACCAATCGCGATGCTTGTTGCGGCAATGTCCGTGCTGACGTCTCCGGTGATCGCAGCATCCGCAGAAGCCCTTGCGGTACAGGGCAATCGGCGCGTCGATGCCCAGACGGTGCGGTCCTATTTCCATCCTGACGCCGAGGGCCGCTACGACGCGGCCGCGCTGGACGCCGGCCTCAAGGCTCTGGTCGCCACCGGTCTCTTCGACGACGTGAAGATCGGCCGCGCCGGGGGCCGGATCGTCGTCCGGCTGACGGAAGCAAAAGTCCTCGATCGCGTCGCTTTTGAAGGTAACAAGAAGGTGAAGGATGCCGACCTCGCCGGCGCGGTGCTGTCGAAACCACGGGCAGGCCTGCAGCGCGCGACCGTGCAGGGCGACGTGGCCCGCATCCTCCAGGCCTATCACCGGGTCGGACGCGACGACGTCCGTGTCGTCCCAGAGATCATCGACCGCGGCAATGACCGCGTCGACCTGGTCTTCACCATCACCGAGGGCAAGAAGACGCCGGTGCGATCGATCAGCTTCGTCGGCAACAACGCCTATGGGGCACGGCAATTGCGTGCGGTGATCAAGACTTCGGCGACCAACCCGCTCAGCTTCGTGATCGGCGGCAATGTCTACGACGCCGACCGTGTCAACGAGGATCGCGAACTGCTGCGACAATACTATCGCAGCCACGGCTATGCCGATGCCGAGATCACGAATGTGAGCGTCGACTATGACGCGGCGAGCAGCGGCTACAACCTTGTCTTTGCAATCGAGGAAGGCGGACTCTACAAGTTCGGCGCGATCGATGTCTCCTGCAACGTGCAGGGGCTGTCCTGCGACCGCCTGCGACCGCTGTTGGTTGCGCAGCAAGGCGACACGTTCGACGAGAGCAAGATCGACAAGACGACCGAGGTCCTGACGACGGAACTGGGCAAGCTCGGTTTTCCGTTCGCCCAAGTCGAGCCGCGCACCGTCCGCAACGCGCAGGCCCGCGTGGCCGACATCAGCTTCCAGATCGAGCAAGGACGGCGCAGCTATGTCGAGCGCATCGAGATCCACGGCAACAAGAATACGCGCGACGACGTGATCCGCCGCGAGTTCGACATCGGCGAGGGCGATGCCTACAACAGGATCCTGGTCGATCGCGCCGAACGACGCCTGCGCAACCTCAACTACTTCAAGTCCGTCAAGATCACGACGCGGCCCGGCTCGGTCCGAGACCGTGTGGTGCTGGACGTCGAGGCGATCGACCAGCCGACCGGTGATTTCAACGTCTCCGGCGGCTATTCATCCACCGACGGCCTGCTCACCGAGGTCAAGATCGGCGACCGCAACGTGCTCGGCACCGGCAACACGGCGCAGGCGACGTTCACATACGGACAGTTCGCGCGCGGCGCCACCTTGTCCTTCACATCGCCCTATGCGATCGGCCGAACCACGCCCGGCGTCGAATTGTTCGCGCGGCAGAGCATGGCGAGCACGTTCCAATCGTTCGGCAACAATACCTATGGCGGCGCGCTCACTCTGGGCATGCCGGTCAGCGAGCAGACGGCCATGCTGTGGCGCTATTCGCTCTACGATCAGAAGGTCGTGCTCGCCCCCGGGCTGTCGCCCGCAGCCGTATCCCTTCCGGTTCGGCAAGCCGTCGCGGCAGGACGCCAGACGGTGTCCCAGCTCGGCAACACGGTCACCTACAGCACGCTCGACAACACCAAGATGCCGACCAGCGGCATCCGCTCTCAGCTGAGCCAGGATCTCGCCGGCCTCGGTGGCGACGTCCGCTTCCTTCGCACCACCGCCGATGTCCGCTACTACCGGTCCATCAACAGCGATCTGACCGGCATGGTCCGCGGCCAGGGCGGCTATGTCACGGGATGGGGCGGGCAGCAGGCGCCGCTGCTCAACAGCTTCTTCGGCGGTCCGACGATGGTGCGTGGCTTCGCGCCGGGCGGCTTCGGACCGCGTGACCTTACACCGGGATCGACGATGGACAATGTCGGCGGCAGCTACTACTGGGCGACCACGGCGGAGCTGCAGAGCAACATTCCGGGTTTGCCCAAGGAATACGGCTTGCGCGCGTCGGCCTTCGTCGATGCCGGCACCGTGTTCGGCTATCGCGGTCCGACCCAGAACGTCCAGGTCGCCAACAAGAACGTCCTGCGCTCCTCGGTCGGCGTCGGCATGACTTGGGCCTCGCCGTTCGGACCACTCACAGTCGACTACGCGGTGCCGATCAGCAAGGCTGCCTACGACGTCGTGCAGCCGCTGCGCTTCAGCGCAGGCGGCTTCTAGCACGGGTTGGACTCCGGCGCAGGCGGCTTCTAGCACGGGTTGGACTCCGGCGGCGACTTGACGGTCGTCCGGCCGGGTCGACCTCAGTAGGGGTGATAGTAGTGCACGCGCGGACCGTAATACGGATGGCCGTAATACGGACGGACATAGTGCGGCCGAGGTGCGTAGTAGACCTGCGGCGGCCCATAATAGCCAGGCCCGGGATAGTAGCCGGGCTCGTAATAATAGTAGTCATCATGCTGATGCGCGGCAGCGATCGCACCGAAGGTCCCGATCATCGCGCCCATGATGGCAAGGCCGGCGGCCGGATTGCCCCTGTAGACGCGGCGATGCCGGCGACGGGCGCTGAGATCGGTCGCGTCGCCGGCAGCCGCCTTCACGACCGCATGCTTGCTGGCCGGGGGCGCCGGCTGCGCGAAAGCCGGCGCAGGTGGGCTTGTCACGAGGATCGTTGCCGCGGCGGCTGCAAACGCGATTGTCGCGCGGGGTGAACGGAACAGGTATCGACCGATGAACATGGGCATCCCCCGTCTCTTCGTCCGTGACGGATACAACACTCCAGCACGAACTGCTTGACCTGAATCAACGACACGAGCCGGCCGAGTGCACCGAAGCTCGCGTGACCCCGATGGGGCGTTAGACGCAGCGTCTCGCAGCCGGGTTCAATCTCGACCGCATCAATTTTTTCGCGAACCGGCGGGCGGTTGCGACAAACCAATGCCTGCACGCTCACGACCATTCGAACGAGGCGGACAGGAGATTCCATGGCTTCCGGACTGACACGCGCGATTTTCGGCTCCCTTGTACTTTTCGTCGCGACTTCGTCGATGGCGGCGGCCGGGGAAGGCAGGACCTCGTTGTTCAAGGTCGTGACCGTCAAGGACGAGATCGTCATCGGCCTCAACGGCGATGAGCTGACCGCGATCGGCGGCAACGACGCCAGCGCGGTGGCGCACGCTTTGGCGCAAAAGGGAGACCTCACGGCTTGGCAGTACAATGTCCACCGCGGCCCGAACGGCGAGCTGCAGATGACGCCGTCGGCCAAGATCGGCCTGTTGTCCCATGCGTCCTTGCGGGTCGAGCCGTACAGCACGACCTATGCGGTTGCACCGCATCCGTGAGCGGAACGGGGCGCCGGCCAGCGTTCGTGCCTCCCGATGAGACGCGAGCGCCGGCCACGCCGCGTCAGGTCTGCGTCGGACGGCTCGCTCGGACCGGCTGATCGTATTTTCTGGGGATACGATCTGTGGATAAGCCATAGACCAACGCCAGTCGATCCAGGCATTCCTTGAAGCGGCGGGCAAAATAGTCGTTCCAGCGCTGGCTGGCGAGACCGCGCTTATGGCCGACCTGCTCCATCGTGAGGCCGTGCACCAGGACGTCGTGCGTGATCGCCGCGCCATCGGCCCCGAGTTCGCGCTCGGCCCGGTTCAGCCGCAACACGGCCTGTCGCTGGCCTTCGGTCACCGGCTCGCGCCCTCGGGCGCCGTCGACATGCTCGCGCGACGGATCGATCGCCTGTGGGCCCCGTTCCGCCCGCTCCCAATCGTTCTGGAACGCCCGCCCGGCACGGTATTGAGCGTCGTCGAGCTGCTTGTGCGCATGCAGCCGGCCCAGCGGATCGTTGCGAACCGAGCGCAGCGCGACGATCTTCTCGCCCGGCTCGAGGGCCAGCGGATCGTCGATCTCGACCGGGACCACGTCCGCATTGCGCGGCAGATCGTGCGCGCGGCGGTCATGGGTCTTGGGCATGCGGTGGGGCTTGCTGCGTCGGGGGCGCGCCATGTCTCGTCTCCGGAAAATGGAATGGAAGCAGGTTTGGTCGGCGAAACGCCGGGCTTATGCAGCTGCCACGAGCCGCAGGGTCAGGCGCCCGACCGGGCGCACAGCGGTCTCCTCAGGGGGGGTCCGCGTCAGATGGTGGTGCGGCGTGCAGTAGCACGACCCGGGTTGCCGCGGATGGCCACAGAACGTGATCGGGTCGTCGTCCCGGTCGCCGCCGTAGGGGTAGCGGCAGTCATTTGTGCCGAGCTGGTCGAGCGACAACAGCCGCGGGCTGATGCCGACCGAGCGCAGTCGGACCGCGGCGGCGGGTTTCGGCGGCGGTGGCAGCGCCATCGGCCCAGCACCGGCCTTCGGGCTCCGCCGCCGGCCTCCGGCCGCCGCAGACCTCGGCCGGGCCTGGGCGCGCGGGGATGTCGGGGCGGCCGCCGCGACGAGCCCCATCCGCTTGCCGCGGCCGAGCGTGGCATTGCGCGTATAGGCCGTCCCGAACTGCGCATTGAGGGCGCGCGCGATCGCGGCATAGGAGAGCCCCCTGGCATGGAGCTCGCAAAGCATCTTGGAGTGTGGATCTGGCCAATCGGTGGACTGCATTGTCGCCTCTTCCTTCGGGATCGGGGGCCGCGGGCCTTGCCCGTCGCCTCTTTTTCCGTTATTCCGAAGGAAAAGTCAAGCTTGAGTTCTGATTATTCGAAACATATACTCCTTTCCGAGATTCGCAAAAGAGGTCAAAGCCATGTTGGACGTCGCCATGATCGAGCGTGCACTCGAGAAGCCAGGAAAGACCAAAGGAGGGCTCGCCCGTGCCATGGGCGTGCGCCCCGGCGCCGTCTCCGAGATCCTCGGAGGCCAGCGCCTGATCAAAGCCGCCGAGATCCCTCTGATCACGGAATACCTGGAGCTGAACTCGGTTCCCGTCATGGGGCGGGTCGGCGCCGGCTCGGTGATCGAGCCGGATTACGAGCAGGTACCGCTTGAGGGCCTGGGCGAGGTCGCCCTGCCCTTCCCGATCTCCGAGGAGACGATCGCCTTCGAGGTGTCGGGTGATTCGATGCTGCCGAAATACGAGAATGGCGACGTCATCGTCGTCTACCGCGAGCAGCGCCACCCGCTGTCGAGCTTCTACGGCGAGGAGGCTGTGGTGCGCCTCAAGTCCGGCGAGCGCTACCTGAAGACCATCGAGCGCGGCAAATCGCCATCCGTGGTCAATCTCAAGAGCTTCAACGCCAAGCCGATCGTCGGCGTCAAGCTGGACTGGATCGGCGAGATCTTCGTCACCCTGCCGCGGGGGCAGATCTCGCGGATCCGCGCCAAGGCGGTGGCAAAGGCTCGGGCGGCGCGATCGTCGAGCAAGTGAGCGGCCGGCGGCAGGAGGAACGCCCGGTGCTCCTCGTGCCGCCGCCCTTGACAAATTCTGTTTTTCGGAAATAATGGAGCCATCGAGTTCGTCCGAAGGCGAATTGGGGCTCCATGCAGTATTTCGTCGTGATGATCGACTATGGCCGACGCGGATGCGAGGCCGTGGTCGATCCCGAGATGACCCGGCGCGATGTCGTCGCGCGAATCGCGTCGGGCGAATATTCCAACATCAGCTTCATCCATGAGATCCGCGACCATTCCGTCGCGGATCTCACCGCCGACCTCATGTCAGAGGCCGCACTGCCCGAGATCGACGGGCGGGCAGCGGATCTGCAGGCCGCCCGGTTCGATCACCTCCGCGACCTGCGCAAGCACGAGCCGATCGGCTAAACGTCGTGACCGACGTTGCCGGCCGGACGGCCGCGAGAGGTTCGGCCGGCTGCCGCCTCACACCTGCCGTCAGACCAGAAGCACGGTGGACCCCGTCGTCTTGCGCGCCGCCAGATCGGCATGAGCCCTGGCTGCCTCCTTGAGCGGATAGGTCTGGTTGACCTCGATCTTCACCGCGCCGGACTTGACCACGTCGAACAGCTCTTTGGCCATCGCAACCAGACTCTCGCGCTTGGCCGCGTAGGTGAACAGCGTGGGCCGGGTCACGAACAGCGAGCCCTTTTGCGCGAGAAGCCCGAGGTTCAGCGGATCGACCGCGCCGGAGGACTGGCCGAACAGCACCGCATAGCCGAGCGGCGCGAGGCAATCGAGCGATTTCAGGAACGTGTCCTTGCCGACGGAATCATAGACCACCGGCACCTTCTTGCTGTCGGTGATCTCGTTCACGCGAGCAACGAAGTCCTCGCGGGAGTAGACGATCGTATGCGCGCAGCCATGCTCCCTCGCCAACTGCGCCTTGTCGTCGCTGGAGACCGTGCCGATGACGGTGACACCCAGATGCTTGGCCCACTGGCTGAGGATGAGCCCGACCCCGCCGGCGGCCGCATGCAGCAGAATGGTCTCGCCGGCCTTGACCCGGTAGGTCTGGCGGATCAGGTACTGGGCGGTGAGGCCCTTGAGCATCATCGCGGCAGCCGTCTTGTCGTCGATCTCGTCCGGCAGCTTCAGCAGCAGCGCCGCCGGCATCAGCCGCGCCTCGGAATAGGCGCCGAGCGGCGACGAGCCATAGGCGACGCGATCTCCGACCTTCAGGTCCGTAACCCCCTCACCGACTTCCTCGATCACACCGGCGCCCTCGCTTCCCAGGCCGCTCGGCAGCTGGACGGGATAGAGGCCCGACCGATTATAGATGTCGATGAAATTGAGCCCGACCGCCGTGTGGCGGATGCGTGCCTCGCCCGGGCCAGGCTTGCCGACCTCGACCTGCTCCCAGCTGAGGACCTCGGGACCACCGGTCTTGTGAAAACGAATGGCATTCGTCATGTGACGTTCCTCCCTGTTTGACGCCGGAGGTCGCACCGCTCCGTCGCGGCTGTTCTACGTGCACGGGCATCATCATGTGCGACTGAGACCTGGATGATTTGGTAGCCGCTCTTGCCGCCGCTTGGCAATCGCTTCAAGGCGCCCCCGCGCACAGGAACAACGCTCGCCGTTCCAGCGTTCACGGGCGATAGCGGAGGACAGCTCCAATGCCGCCTAAAAAACGCAGCGCGGTGGTCAACCCGGCCATCCTGATCGAGCTCGCTTGTCACACCTTCATGGGCACCGCGCTCGGTCTCGGCTTCGCCTTTGCGCTGACCCAGGTCGATGCCTTCGGGATTTCGACCCTGATCGCCCACAGCGGCGATCCGCACATGACCTTCACCGTTCTCGTCGGCACGTTCACGCTGGCATTTGCGGTGGGCGCCACAATGACCGGGATCGTCTTCACAATGATGCAAGAGAGGTGACGCAAACCGGCTGAACATCGCCACCGGGACGTGGCCGCCGCCCCGTCCGACGGTCGTCAGTGGCTGAAACCGTCATATGCACGTCGTGCAAAGATTGCAGATGAATGGCATTCGGACCGCGGAGCCGAGAATGCCCAGACGATCGGTTGCGGTTGCTCTGCCATCGACGAGAGCGAACCCGCCACGACATATCGTCGCACGACGCCTTGCGCGGGCGGAAAGCACACCGTCATGACCAGCGGCTGGCTCGCGCTTCTGGCCGCAGGACTGCTCGAGATCATCTGGGCGCTCGGTCTCAAGCACTCCGACGGGCTGACGCGATTCTGGCCTAGCCTGGGCACCGTGGTTGCGATCCTGCTCAGCTTCGCAATGATGTCGTTCGCATTGCGATCACTGCCCTTTGGCACCGCCTACGCGGTATGGACCGGGATCGGCGCCGCAGGGAGCATCATCGTCGGCATGATTGTCTACAGCGAGCCGGCTGATCCGGTGCGACTGCTCTGCCTGACGCTGATCATCGCCGGCATGGTCGGACTCAAATTGAACTCGCCGGTCTGACCGACCACGCACGGTCCGGCGACTCCGGCAGAGCTCGATCATGCCGAACAGAGCGAGCGACAGCACGAACGGCAGCAGATGGTAGAGAATGCGAAAGATCAACAGCGCCGCGAGCAGCTTCTCCTGACCATTGCCGCCGAGGCCGAGCAGGATGGTCGCATCGAATACACCGATGCCCGCCGGCGCGTGGCTGGCAAATCCCAGCAGGGTTGCTGCTATGAAGACCGCGATCAACCGCATCACGTCGATGCCGAGTTCGGCCGGCAGCAGCACATACATCGCGAGCGCGGCCGTACTGAGATCGAACAGTCCGATCAGGATCTGCAGCAGCACCGCCGGCCCCGACGGCAGACGTACCGGCCATCGGAGGCTACGACGCCCCGGCCAGCTCCAGACAACGAAGGCGAGCACGCCAGCCAACAGCGCCGCCGCGATCAGCCGATTGAGCGTCGGCGGCCAGTATTCAACCCAACCGAAGGCATCGGGGTCGATCATCAGGCTCAGACCAAGTGCGGTCAGATTGCCGAGCCAGAACGTCACCCCCGTGAGAAAGCTGATATTGGCAATGTCGATCGCACTCAGTCGATACGGCGCATAGATCCGGTAGCGCACCAGCGGGGAGATCAGCGCCACCACGCCGATGCCATGCGCGATCGGATAGCTGGTAAAGCTGCCGACAGCAGCTGCACGAAACGGAATGTCGTCGCGGCCGATCGTGCGTAGCGCGAAGAGATCATAGAGCGTCAGGCTGGCGTAGGAGAGCGCGATCAGCGCCAACGCGAGAACGATGAGCTTGTGATCGGTCGCCTGCGCGATCGATACGACATGACCGACATCGAGCTTCTTGAGCGCCCGCATCAGCACGACGACCGCAATCGCGGCGATCGAGATGCTCAATGCCAATCCCCCCAGACCACGGAGCCACGTCCTGCGGCTCAGGTGCGGCGTCAGATCGTCGTTCAGCACAGCCATTCAACGGATCTCGCGCCGCGCAGTTCGCGCCGGCTGATTCGAGCGGGATGATGGCGCCGTGTGACACGCTGATGTGACAGCTGCGTTACTCTGGATCACGCAGCGCCCGCATTAATTGCCCGTTAACCACGCGCCAGCTGCATGTTGCACCGCGCAGGGTTCGTGGGCGCCACATTGCAAATTGCGGATCATTCAAAATTGAATTAAACGCGGCGTCCTTCGCGCGTAATGACATGAGCCGTATCACTACGGATGCATGGCGGTCGCATCTTCGTCACGCTGTTTACCTAAGACGTGTGCGCGACAACAAGGCTACGAGGCAACATGAACGCGGACTTCGATCACGAGCTCACGCCGGATCAATGGGAGGTGCTGAAGGCGCTCCGCACTCCCGCGCGTGAACGCCGCCGGTTGAACAGCATGGTCGTGAGCCAACTCGTTGACCTCGGACTTGCGGTCATCGATGACGGCACGGCAACCATCACGCAGGATGGCCGCAAGGTGCTGATCCGGGGCTCGTCACGCCTGCTCGACGTGGCCGCTTGACAACGCGCTGAGCCCATCACGCCGCGAGCCGCCGTCACCACATCGACTGGCGCGCCCGCTCGGGCCACTCGCGGTCGTACTCGGCCCCGTCGATGGCGTCGGCCGTCATCGCGGCCAGGATCTGACCGGGGGTCGGGATCTGCTTGGAATCGACCCGCTTGTCCGGGTTCCAGAGATCAGCACGCACGATGGCTCGGGCGCATTGAAAGTAGATCTCGTCCACGGTCATGACGAGAACGCTCCTCGGCAGCTTGCCCTCCATCCGGAACGACTCCAGCAGAGCGGCGTCCGTGGAGAGCTGACCACGTCCGTTCACACGCAGCGTATTGCCAGATCCCGGAATCAGGAACAGCAGGCCTATCCGCGGATCACGCACGATGTTCCGCAATGAATCGATGCGATTGTTGCCACGTCGGTCGGGCATCATCAGCGTCTTCTCGTCGTGGATACGGACGAAACCGGGACGATCTCCGCGCGGCGAGCAGTCGAGACCTTCCGGGCCGCAGGTCGCGAGTGCGACGAACGGCGACGTCTCGATCATCACGCGATAGTGCGGCGTTACGCGATCTGCGACCTTCGCCGTCGATGTAATGCCAGTCTGGCCATAGATCGCTTCGAGTTGCTCAATCGTGGTGATGACCGACATCGTTCGCACCTTCCATTGTCCCCGGCAGGGCTCCGGCCCCCCTGATCACATCGAGCAGCCTGCGTCCGTGCGGAGCCGGATCGCCCACATTCACGATGGTGACATCCGCCGCCACCGTGTCGTCCTTGACCGTCCGCTGAAGCCGCTCGCCGATGTCGGCATCGCTCGGGCGATGCCGCTTGCCCAGACGTTCCGCGAGCACCTCCGCCGGCGCCGTGATGTTCACGACGACGACATCGGCATAATCATGCCGCGCCAACGGGATGACCATCCGCGACACGTTTACGACGACGGTGCGGCCCGCGGCGATGTCGTCCCTGATCGTACGCGGAACACCATAGCGGTGGCCATGCGCATCCCAATGCAAAGCGAACGCACCTGAAGCCAGGGCCTCGTGAAAAGCGGCCTCGCTCATCTCCAGATTGTCCTCGAATGCCGACGCCTCGCGGGTCACAACGCGTTGCGGGAACACGATGCGATCGTCACCAGCGCATTCGGCTCGCGCCAGATTGAGCAAGGTGTCCTTGCCCGCTCCGCTCGGCCCGACGACGAGCACGAGCCGGCCCGGCCCCAGTTGTTCGCTACCATCAGCCGATCGGCTGGACTCTCCGCTCATGCGACCCGCAATCCTTCCCGCCATGCGCTGCGCACGACCGCGAGATCACCAGCCAGATGAACGCGGATCAGGTCTGCGCGCTTGCCGGCGGCAATTTCGCCGCGATCATGAAGACCCACCGCCTCGGCGGGAGCCTTGGTCACGGTGCGGACCGCAGCAGCGAGATCGATCGCCGGCACGCGCTGCGGCAGTTGCAGCGCGCCCATCAGCAGGCTCGAAGGCACGTAGTCGGATGAGAGAATGTCGAGCAGGCCCTCGCGCGCGAGATCGACCGCGGCGATGTTGCCCGAATGCGATCCGCCGCGCACGACATTGGGCGCACCCATCAGGATGCTGATACCGGCCTCGTGAAGCCCCCGCGCAGCCTCCATCGTGGTTGGAAACTCCGCCACGGCGATGCCGTCCTTGATCGCGTCGGCAACATTCTCCGCGGTGGTGTCGTCATGACTGGCCAGTGGAACATCATGGATCTTCGCCAGCGCAACGATGTCGCGCATGTTCGAGGCCGCATATGCTTTTTGATAGGCAAAGCGCCGCTCGAACATCACGTCGAGCTCGGCGTCGGTCTTGCCCCCGCTCTTACCGCGATAATAGTCCCGCAGCTTCCCCTCATCACGAAACTGTCGCTGCCCGGGCGTGTGATCCATCAGGGACATCAAGCGGACATCGGAACGGCCAGCCAGCTGCTTCGCCTCCTCGACAACGGTCGGCATCGGCACCTCGCAGCGCAGATGCAGGAAATGGTCGGCGCGCAGCAGGCGGCCGTCGCGCGCGGTTGCGATCGCCTCGGCGAGCACATTCGCCTGGCCGTCGACGCCTTCGGCGCCTTCCTCGCTCCAGACCCGCAAGGAGTCTAGCACCGTCGTGATGCCCGCGGTCGCCAGTTGCCCGTCATAGGAGATCACTGCGGCAACGGGATCCCAATAGACCTTCGGCCGCGGCACGAAATGCGCCTCGAGATGATCGGTATGCAGCTCGATCAAGCCGGGCATGAGCAGATCCCCCTCGGCATCAAGACTGCCCACGGGCGCAGCCCCTTCACCCAGCTCGACGATGCGGCCACCTGCGATGGCCACCCAGCCCTGCTCGACGACTCTCTCGGCGAGAACCAGCCTGGCATTGCCTATCACCGTGTCGGACATGTTCGCGCTCATCTGTTGTTTGTGCCTGTTATGCCGCCGCCGCGAAAGTCGTCACATCGACCGTGCGATCTGCGATCTGCATCCGAACTTCGTCGTCATGCACGATCGCTATCATGGCGACGCCGGCTTGCTTCTTCGCCGCAATCAAGTCCACCACGACGGCGCGGTTCGCCGCATCGAGCGAGGCAGTCGGCTCGTCCAGCAGCAGGATCGGAACGTTCGATATGAACCCGCGTGCGATATTGACGCGCTGCTGCTCGCCGCCGGAAAATGTCGACGGCGGCAGCGACCACAGCCGCTCGGGAATGTTGAGCCGGCCGAGCAAGGCGCCGGCCCGCACGCGCGCATCCTCCCGCGAGAGCCCCGCGGTGAGCAGCGGCTCGGCGACGACGTCGAGCGCCGGCACGCGCGGTACCGCGCGTAGGAACTGGCTGACATAGCCGATGGTCATCCGCCTCGCATTGAGCACCAGGCGTGGCTCGGCGCCTGCGAGGTTCGTCATCTCGCCCTGATGACGGACGCTGATGCGGCCACCATCGCACCGATAGTTGCCGAAGATCATCTTCAGTATCGACGACTTTCCGGCGCCGGACGGCCCCGACAGGACGACGCACTCTCCCGCATTGACCTTGAACGACACGTCGCGCACCACGGGCAGAGAGATCCCGCCCTGCAGGTGCATGGTGAAGGTCTTCCGGGCATTCTCGACATCAAGCATCAGGGTCATTGTTATCGGGCTCATGGCGGCAGGATCGAGGACACGAGAAGCTGTGTGTAGGGCTCGCGCGGATCATCGAGCACCTGATCGGTGAGGCCAGTCTCGATCACCCGCCCCTCCTTCATGACCATCACACGGTGGGACAGCAGCCGCGCCACCGCAAGATCGTGCGTGACGACGATCGCCGCGAGGCCGAGCTCGTTGACGAGGCTGCGCATCAGGTCGAGCAGGCGCGCCTGCACCGAGACGTCGAGCCCGCCGGTCGGCTCGTCCATGAACACCAGCCGCGGCTCCGTTACCAGATTGCGCGCAATCTGCAGCCGCTGCCGCATGCCGCCGGAATAGGTCCGCGGCGCATCATCGATACGGGCGGCGTCGATCTCGACCCGCTGCAGCCAGGACGATGCGGTCTGCCTGATACGGCCGTAGTTGTTCCAACCAATGGCCATCAGCCGCTCGCCGACATTGGCGCCCGCGGACACGGCCATGCGCAGGCCTTGCGCCGGGTCCTGGTGCACATAGCCCCAGTCGGTGCGGAACAGAAAACGCCGTTCGGCCTCGCCGAGATCGGCGAGACTGCGCAGCACGCCATCGCGCATCCGGTAGGACACGCGCCCCGCGCTTGGCGCGAGCTGCGCCGAGAGCATCTGCAGCAGCGTCGACTTTCCCGAGCCGGATTCACCGACGATCGCGAGCACCTCGCCCGGATAAAGCACGAACGAGACGTCGCGACAGGCTGCGAGCCGGCCGTAGCTCTTGCCAAGCTCTTCAGCGACCAGCAGCGGCTGATCGGATGCGCTGTTCATGTCAACCATGAGCGCCCTCCTTGTGCGGGGCGGCATTCTCGACGCCCCGATGTCCGGCCGCCTGGCGGCCCTCGCAATAGTCGGTGTCGGAGCAGACGAACATGCGGCTTCCCTTGTCGTCGGTGACGATCTCGTCGAGATAGGAATCCTCAGCGCCGCAAAGCGCGCAGGGCGCGTCGAATTTGTAGCGCGTGAACGGATGGTCCTCGAAATCGAGCGACACCACGGACGTATAAGGCGGGATGGCATAGATCCGCTTCTCGCGCCCCGCTCCGAACAGTTGCAGCGCCGGGCAATTGTCCATCTTCGGATTGTCGAATTTGGGCGTCGGCGACGGGTCCATCACGTAGCGCGCATTGACCTTGACCGGATAGGCATAGGACGTCGCGATGTGGCCGAACCGGGCAATATCCTCATAGAGCTTGACGTGCATCAGGCCGTATTCGGCGAGCGCATGCATGCGGCGAGTCTCGGTCTCGCGCGGCTCGAGAAACCGCAGCGGCTCCGGGATCGGCACCTGAAAGACGAGCACCTGGCCCTCCCGCAGCGGCGCCTCGGGAATGCGATGCCGAGTCTGGATCACGCTTGCCTCTTCGGTCGATGTCGTCGTTTCCACGCCTGCCGTCTTGGCGAAGAACTTGCGGATCGAGATCGCGTTGGTGGTGTCGTCCGAGCCTTGGTCGATCACTTTGAGTACGTCATGCGGGCCGAGAATGGCTGCCGTGACCTGCACGCCGCCGGTGCCCCAGCCATAGGGCATCGGCATCTCGCGGCTCGCAAACGGCACCTGATAGCCGGGAATGGCGATGGCCTTGAGGATCGCGCGGCGGATCATCCGCTTGGTCTGCTCGTCGAGATAGGCGAAGTTGTAGGTCGGCGCGTTCATTCCGCGGCCTCCTTCAACACGGGAACGGCATTGGCATCGGCAAACTCCTGGCGCAGCTTGCGCAGCAGCCCTAGCTCGGATTGAAAGTCGACGTAGTGCGGCAATTTCAGATGCTCGACAAAGCCGGTTGCCTGCACGTTGTCGGAATGCGACATCACGAACTCCTCGTCCTGCGCCGGGGCGATCAAATCCTCGCCGAGCTCGCGCGCGCGCAGCGCGCGATCGACCAGCGCCATCGACATCGTCTTGCGCTCGCTCTGACCGAAGGCCAGGCCATAGCCGCGGGTGAAGCATGGCGGCTCGCTCGCCGAACCCTTGAACTGATTGACCATCTGGCATTCGGTCAGCGCGAGCGATCCGAGCGGCACAGCGAAGCCGATCTCCTCGGCGAAGAACTCCACCTCGACCTCGCCGAAACGGATCTCGCCTGCGAACGGATGGTTGCGGCCATAGCCGCGTTGCGTCGAATAGCCGAGCGCCAGCAGAAAGCCTTCGTCGCCGCGCGCGAGGTTCTGCAGCCGCAGATCGCGGCCGGCAGGATAGCTCAGCGGATCACGCGTGAGATCTCCCACGGGCACGTCGGGATCCGCATCGGGCGACCGCTCGATCAATCCGTCCTGACCGAGAATGTCGGTGACGCGCGGCATCGGCGCGTCGGATGTCGACGCAAGCGCCGGCGCCTCGGGATCGCCTGCCTCGGCCAGAGCCGGATCGAGCAGCCGGTGCGTGTAGTCGAAGGTCGGGCCCAGCACTTGTCCGCCGGGAATGTCCTTGAAGGTCGACGATACGCGCCGCTGCACGCGCATCTCGCCGGTGTCGACCGGCTCGGTCGCACCGAAGCGCGGCAGGGTCGCGCGGAAGGCGCGCACCAGGAAGATCGCCTCGATGAGATCGCCGCGCGCCTGCTTGATGGCAAGCGCGGCCAGCTCGCGATCATACAGCGAACCCTCGCTCATGACGCGGTCGACCGCGAGTCCGAGCTGCTCCGAGATCTGCGCAAGTGACAACTCGGGCACGCTCCTGTCGCCGCGGCGCTCGTGCGCCAGCAGCCGGTGTGCGTTCTCGATGGCGCGCTCGCCGCCTTTGACCGCCACATACATCCGCTAAGCTCCTGCAGGTGAGAGACGCGTCGTGCGCGGGATCGCGACCAACGATTGATCGTCGGCCAGAATGACGTCGATCCCGCGCGGGAACAGCGCCTCGTTGATTGACAGTCGCGCGAACAGATCGCGCGGCTCGATCGTCGCCGCGAGCGAGGTCACGCCATCGATCCCAGGACCACGCAGGTGGAACGTCGGCCCGGTAGAAAGGCTCGGCACCTGCAGGATCAGGGTTGTCGACCGGTCCGGGTATTCCGGCGTCCCCAGCGCAAACGATGTGAGATCAGGCAGCGTTTCCGATGCCGCCACGAGTGCGAAACCTGCGAGATCTGGACGCGTCACGACCGGCGCTCCGGTGTGAAATTTCAGCCAGGTCCCGACATCGGGCGCGCGCGCGAAGGCCGCATCGAGCCAAAGCGGCGTATCCTGGTCCAGCAAGGTCAAGGCGATCGCCGCAACGCCGGCCATCATCGACGGTGGCCGGCCGCCGCCGTCGTCGACCGGCATCACGTGTCCGGGGCGCGCCATCGCTTCCATCACCATGCGGAAGGTCGATTGCGCCGACAGAACCTTGTCGGCAAAGCCGGGCTGCAGCTCGACGGTCATCGCTGTCATCACCCCTCTCCCCGCACCATCGTATAGAAATCGACCCGCGTCGCCGCCGCTTCGGCGGCGCTTCGATCCCGCTCCTGCTGCATCCGCGCCCGCAGGGGCGCAACGACCTCCTTCTCGATGGCCTGGGCATGATCAGACGATTGAAGCAAGGCGTCGCACAGCGCGATCAGGCGCGCCTTGCCGCCGTCGCGCCCGAGGACATAGCCAAACCCCACCTGCCCGCCCTGCAGACGAACAGCCGCGCGAGACACGGTCGCCTCACCGAGATTGAACGGTGCGCCGTCGCCGCCGATCCTGCCACGAACCATCACGAGACCGCTTTCCGGCGCACGCAGATCCTGGTGGGGCGGCACCGGCAGCGCGGCCATCCGAGTCTCGATCTCGGCGGCCGGAACGTGCGACAGCACCTTCATCGCGTCCCGCCGCTTCTCCTGCAACGCCGTATCGCCGCTCATCGCCATTCTCGATCTTGCCCGCATCAAGTTGTCTATGATACTAGACAACTCGATAAGAGAGCGCCATGACTGTTTGATGACATGGACGTGATTTTCACAATGCGACGCGGGGAACTGCGATGAGCATGCCGGACGCCGGATCGGGCGTCGCGCTGTGGCGGCGGGTGGCCGACGGCATCGAGCGCGACATTGCCGATGGCCGCTTCGCGGCCGGGACGCGCCTGCCGGGCGAGACCGAGATCGCGGAGACCTACCGCGTCAACCGCCACACGGTCCGGCGCGCGCTGGCGACGCTGGCAGAACGCGGGCTCGTCCGCGCCGAGCGCGGCAGCGGCACCTATGTGGAAGCCCCGCGCCTGTCCTATCCGCTGCGGTCACGAACCCGTTTCTCCGAGATCGTGGGCGCAGGTGGCCGTGAGCCCCGCGGGCAGCTGATTGCGGCCTCGGAGGAGTTCGCGACTCGCGAGCTCGCACGCGCGCTGGGATTGAAGACTGGCGCTCCGCTGGCGCGCATCGATGCGCTGCGCTTTGCCGACAAGACCCCCATCTGCGTCAGCACGTCCTGGCTGTCGGCCGAGCGATTTCCGGACGCGGGGCGGGTGTTCGCCGCGACCCGGTCGATGACCGCGCTGCTCGCGCATTATGGCATCCGCGACTATCGCCGCGGTGCGACCAGGATCACGGCAGCGATCGCCGATGCGAGCGACGCCGCCCGCCTCGACCTCACGCTGGGGCGTCCGGTCCTGGTCGTCGACAGCACCGACATCGATGCCGATGGAACGCCGCTCGTCAGCAAGCGCTCGCGCTTCGCCGCAGAGCGCGTGACATTCGAGATCGAGAGCTAGGACCGGACCTCCGTCACCAGGTCCTCGACTCGGCGCTCAGTCGATGAGCGTGCCGTCCGGATTGAAGAACGGATGCGGCCCGTCGAAATCCCCGATGGGCACGTGATGCGTGACGACCGTTCCGAAGCCCGGTCCTGGAAACCAGGCATGAAGGTGAAAGGCTGCAGGCTCGATGCGGAAAGACGGCGGTCGAAGCTCGGACAGATCCAGCGCCACGGCATGATTCGGCGCCGGGCAGATCGTACAAGGAATACCGGCAAACCGGGTCACCACCGCGCGGTGGACGTGACCGCATCCGATCAACTGCACTCGCGGGTGACGCGTGAGGATGGCCGCGAGATCCGCGGCATTGCGCAGGTTCTGCCGGTCCATGTGCCAGATACCGGCGACGAACGGCGGGTGGTGCAGAAACAGCAGCGCCGGCCTGTCGCTGGAGGCGGACAGCGTGGCGTCGAGCCACTGCAGACTCGCCTGATCGAGTTCGCCATGCGGATGGCCGGGCACGCTGGAATCGAGCAGCAGCAGATCGAGCCCGGCCAACTCCACGTGCCGGTTCAATGGGCCGATCGGATGAACATGCAGCATGTCCGGAAATGCCGCTCGCATCAACTCGCGTGAATCGTGATTGCCGGGCACGGCGGCGAACGGAATCCGGAGCTCGGCAAGCAGATCCTTGAGATGATCGTACTCGGCCGGTGACGGCGTGTCGGCGAGATCCCCGGAGATCACCACCAGATCGAGCTTTGGCTCAAACCGGTTGAGTTCCACGATGCATCGCGCGAGCGCGCGCGCCGTATCGACACGACGATAGGCCAGCCGGCCGGGCGCCTTGATGTGGAGGTCAGAAATCTGCGCAATGTTGACCGAGTTCTTGGTCATGAGATGATCAACCTTCCGCTGGCAGCAGACGAATGGAGTTCGGCTCAATCGACAGTCCGATGCGCTCTCCAGCGTGGACCTTGATCGTATTCGGCGCGTCGACGGTCAATGGAATCGAGGCCGCGCCGCGAACGATGATCCGCTGCCGATCGCCGGCAAAACGGACGCTGTCGACGACGCCGGTCAGCCCCGATGCCGGAGCCTCGACAATGCCAATCGTTTCCGGTCGAACCATCGCCACGGCCTGGTTGCGCGGCCCGGAATCGGCGATCGGCTGTCGTCCGCCCGGAAGAACGAGGTGGGTGCCGTCGATCGGAGCCTCGATGATGTTGGCCGCGCCGACGAACTCCGCCACGAAGCGATCGGCTGGGGTGAAATAGATCTCTCGCGGCGTCCCGATCTGGGCGATGGCACCCTTGCGCATGACGACGATGCGGTCGCCGAGCTCCATGGCTTCGGCCTGGTCATGCGTGACGTAGATCGCCGTGATCCCGAGCGTGCGCAGCAGGCTGTTGAGCTCACCACGGAGCCGCTCGCGCAGGGCTGCATCCAACGCCGTGAGCGGTTCGTCGAGCAGGAGCACGCTCGGCCGGATCGCGACCGCACGTGCGAGCGCGACACGCTGGCGCTGGCCACCCGAGAGCTGATCGATACGGCGATCTTCGAGCCCGCCCAGATTTGTCAGGACCACGAGTTCGGCGACCCGCGCGGCCCGTTCAGCCCGCTTCACGCCGCGGATCTTGAGCCCGTAGCCGATATTGTCGGCGACGGTCATGTTGGGGAACAGCGCATAGGACTGAAACACCATGCCGACGTTGCGCTTCTCGATCGGCTGCCGCGTCAGGTCCTTGCCGTCGAACAGCACGCGTCCGCCCGCATCGGGATTCTCGAGCCCGGCCACGATGCGCAGCAGCGTGGTCTTGCCGCAGCCGGACGGCCCCAACAGCACCAGCGTCTCGCTCTGCGCGATGTCGAGCGTGGCGCGCGCCAGCGCGCAGGTCCCGTCGGCAAAGGTCTTGCCGCAATTCTCCACCTTCAGCGCGGCTCCATGCCGGGTCATCGTGCTCACCGCAGGTTTCCTCTCTCGCCGATCCATTGCATCGCCACCAGCAACGGAATGATCATCACGAAGAAGATCAGCGTATAGGCGGACGCGACCTCCAGCCGCATCGATGCGTAGCTATCGGCGAGGCCTACCGGCAGGGTCTTGGTCAACGGCGTATGCAACATCCAGGTCAGGTTGAATTCTCCAAGTGACAACGTCACCACCATGAGGCTGCCTGCCAGGATGCCGGGTGCGGCATTGGGAACGATGACGTCGATGAAGCGCCGCCATGGCGCGGCCCCGAGGGATGCGGCGCCCTCATCGAGCGATTTGACGTCGATCGTCGCGAATACCGCCATGACGGACCGGACCATGAACGGCATCGTGAAGATCACATGACCGGCGAGGATGAACAGCCATGAGCGGCGGAAGCTTCCGAAGCCGCCATAGGTGAGCAGCAGCGCCAGCGCGATGGCGAGCCCGGGAATCGCGAGCGGCAAGGTGATGATCTCCTCGACCAGCCGTGCCAGCCGTCCGCCGCGAACATACAGCGCATAGGCGGCGGGAATGCCGACCACGAGCGTGACCGCCAGGGTGCCCAGCGCAATCAGGATCGAGGCCATGATCGTGCCGGCGTAGAGCTCCCAGACCTGGGCAACCCATTGCAGCGTGATGCCGGACTGAATGCCGCGGAAGTAGTTGACCGTGACGCCTGCGGCGATCGACAGTGCCGCAGGCACGGCCAGGAAGGCGGCGACGAGCAGCGTGAACAGCAGTTGAAGAATGAAGATGATTCTGTCGCGCATGGACCTACCCTGCCGCAGCCACCGAGCTGCCGGCGAAGGAACGCGCCAGCGCCAGCATCAGCCAGGTCATCACGCCAAGGCCAACCGAGAGCGCCGCCGAGGTGGCCAGGTTTCCAGCCAGCGTGAACTCGGTATAGATCAGCATCGGCAGCACATCGATGTTCGTCGCCAAGGTGAATGCCGTTCCGAACGCGCCCATCGCCGTCGCGAACGCGATCGCGCCGGACGCGATCAGCGCCGGCGTCAGTGCCGGCAGGATCACGTCGCGCAGCACAGCCCATGGGCTCGCGCCGAGCGATCGGGCCGCCTCCTCCAGACCGGGATCCAGCTTCTGCGCCGCAGCCATGATGGTGAGGATGACGCGCGGGATCGAAAAGTAGAGGTAGCCCAGGAACAGCCCATGGATCGAATAAGCGAACACGAGCTTGTCTCCCGTGAGCCTGGACGAGACTTCCCCGATCAGCCCCTGGCGGCCGGCCAGAAGGATGATCATGAAGCCGACCACGACGCCGGGGAAGGCGAGCGGAAACGTCAGGATCGCGACCAGGATCGTACGGCCGGGAAAGCGCTGCCGTTGCAGAAACAGGCCTGCGATGGTCGCGATGATCAAGGTCGCGACCGTCGTTGCCGCCGCCAGCACCAGCGTGTTGAGGAGGGTCGTCCGATAGCGCGGCTCGAGGATGATCGCGAGATATTCGGCCAGCCCACGCGGCCCTTCTGAGCCGGCGAGGAGTAGCCTTGCCATCGGCAACAGGAAGAACGCTGCCGTGACCGACGCAAGCGGCAGCAGACAAAGACGGACGAAGGAAATGTGAGACATGGAATTGATTGCACCTCCGCCGGAGCGTCTCCGGCGGAGGCGCGGCACTCCTTTAGCGGACCTCGGACAGATAGCGATCCACGAAGCCCTTCTGCGCGGCCTCCATGTCACCCCAGTTCACGCTCTTGGCACGGGCATAATCGCTGTCCGGCAGGAACTTGCTCTTCACCGAGTCCGGCAGCTCGATCGGGCGCGCCGGACGCAGATAGGCATTGGTCCAGATCGCCTGGCCCTTGTCGGACAACAGATAGTCCATGACCTTCTTCGCCTTGTCCTTGTCGGGGGCGTTCTTCACGAGGCCGACGACATACGGGAAGACCACTGAACCTTCGCAGGGAATGACGAACTCGAAATTGCCCTTCTCGGTATACTTCGCGCGGTAGGCGTTGAAGTCGTAATCGAACAGGATCGGGATCTCGCCCGAGACGACGCGCGCATAGGACGTCTGCTTCGGCACGATCGGATCGTTCTTGCGCAGATCCTTGAAGAAGCCCAGAGCCGGATCGAAATTGGCCTGCGAACCGCCGAGCGCGAGGTTGACGGCAACGGCGCCGACATAGCCCACGGCCGCCGAGCTCGGATCGAGGTAGCCCACCATGCCCTTGTAGTCCGGCTTGAGCAGATCCTTCCAGCAGGCCGGAACCGGCTTGCCGCCGAGCGCGTCCTTGTTCACGAACAGGCCGAGCGTGCCGGAATGGATCGTGGTCCAATAGCCGTCCGCGTCCTTAAGGCCGACGGGGACCTGATCCCAATTCGCGGGCTTGTAAGCCTCAAGCGCATCCTGCGCCTTCGCCTTCATGCCGAAGGTGACGCCGAAATAGCCGATGTCACCAACCGGATTGCTCTTCTCGGCGAGGATCTGCGCCAACGCCTGGCCGGAGTTCTTGTTATCGTGAGGAATGTCGTAGCCGAGATCGGTCTTGATCGCCTTGAGCATCGAGGCCCAGTCGGCCCATTCCGGCGGACAGTTGTAGCAAATGACGTCCGCGGCTTTGGCCGGCTGCCACGACGCGACCATACACAGCGCGAGCAGAGCGAGAACGAGGCGGGTGACCTTCATGAAGACTGACTCCGTATTCCTGGCATCACGGCCAGTTCCGGAGCTTCCCCTAAAGGCAGCACATGAAGGATTTGCGACAGTCACCGCAGCGCACACGACACGAGCTGCACCCTGCTCGCTCGTGGACCAACACGCTCAACTCCCGGATGTCGTGCGCTTCAAGCGATGGCACGACGACCGATGATGGCGAAGCGCAGCTTGCCGGAGATCCAGTCGATCGCGGCGACGGCGACGAGGATCATCAGAATCAGGAATGACACCTTCTGCCACTCCAGGACGCGAATCTGCTCCGCCAGCTGCAGCCCGATGCCTCCCGCGCCGACGATGCCGATGATCGTCGCCGAGCGCGTATTCGATTCGATGAAGTAAAGCACCTGACCCGCAATGACCGGAAGGACCTGCGGCAGCAGGCCAAAGCGGATCTCGTGGAGCGCGTTGCCGCCGGCCGCGCGCACGCCTTCGACCTGCTTGCGGTCGGCGCCCTCCATCGCCTCCGAAAACAGTTTGCCGAGCGCGCCGAAGTCGGACACCGCGATCGCGAGCACGCCCGCGAAAGGCCCGAGACCGACGACGTTGATCCAGACCAGCGCCCAGATCAGCGTGTCGACGCCGCGGATGGTGTCGAACAGACGGCGCACCGGAAAGCGGAAGATCGCCGATGGAATGACGTTTCTCGCCGCAAGCAGGCTGACCGGAAACGCGACGCATGCGGCGAGCGTGGTGCCGAGCACCGCGATCGACAGCGTTTCGCCAAGCGCCTGGAGATAGATCGGCAGCGACGCGCCGGGATCAGGCGGCAGCATCAGGCGGCCGATCCAGCCGAGCTGGCCGAGGCCGGCCAGCATCCGCGACGGCGAGAAATCCAGATCGACGAGGCCGAACACGAACACCGCGAGCGCGACGAACAGCACGACCGGGGTCGCAACGCGCGCCGACATCGGACGCTCGAAAACGTGTGGATAGCGCTCCCTGAGCACGCGCGGATCTGGCTTCTCGCCGCTCTTCATGTTCGCGGCTCCGCACCGAACAGCCGGCCGCGCAGCCAGCCGGTGGCGATATCGATCAGGTAGACGGTCACCACGATCATCACGAGAATCGCGCTCACATCGGAATAGTAGAACTTTCGCACGGCGACGACGAGTTCCTGGCCGATGCCGCCGGCGCCGACGAACCCCATCACCGAGGCTTCGCGCACGTTGATCTCGAAGCGCAGCAGCGTATAGCTGGAGAAGCCGGCCATCACCTGAGGCAGCACGGCAAAGCGCATGCAGGAGAGCCAGCTTGCCCCGGTGGCACGGACGCCCTCGACCGGCTTCATGTCGGCGTTCTCGACGACCTCGGCAAACAGCTTGCCGAGCGCCCCGCTCGAGTGAGCGGCAATCGCGAGCACACCGGCTACCGGCCCGAGGCCGAAGGCGATGACGAAGATCAGCGCGAAGACGATGCCGGGGACGGTGCGCGCGAACTCGAGCGACCGGCGCACCGTGAAGCGCACCCACGGCGCAGGCGAGGTGTTCTCAGCGGCGAGGAAGTTCAGGCCGAACGCGACCAGCATCCCTGCCAGCGTGCCGACATAGCTGATCAGCAGCGTCTCGCCGAGCAGCTTGATCCACTTCTTGAAGCCCCAAAACCACTCGAAGACATTGCTCCAGACCCGGTGACCATCGTCGAGCGTAAAGATGCGGTCGAAATAGCCGACGAAATTGCCAAAATATGTATAGAGCGTCCGGAGGTTCACCTCCGCGCCGATGGCGGCGACGACGAGCACGGCGGCGAACGCACAAGCTGCGAGCAGAGTCCGCCAACGCCGACGCGCGACGGCCTTGCGATAGGCCTCGTTCAGCACCGCGAGTTGCTGGCTGGGAAGGATCGAGACGGCGACCGCCATCGGACTATGCTGGCCCTGTTCGAAGCGTGGAAGCATTTCTCAAAGGATGAGCCGGGCCACAGGGACCCGGCTCATGCCGCAATCGGATGACGATCAGGACGCCTTCTTGCGCAGGCTGTCGACGAACTTGATCAGGTCGATCGTGCCGTCCCAATCCTTGGTCGTGGCAGGATGGAAGCCCTTCTTCTGACCGTCGGAAAGTCGATCAAACGCCGCCTTGTCCTTGGTCGGCGCGTCGAAGAACGCCTTGGCAATCGCCGACTTGAGATCGTCCGGCAGATCGGTGTTGTAGGCGTAGGGACCGTTGATGATCGGCGCCGACTTGTGAATGATGCGGAAGTCTTCCTTCTTCATCGGCGAGCCGTCGGCGTTCTTCAGCATGCCCTTGGTCAGCATCTGCGCCAGCGTCGAGTCGTTGTCGCTGGTCCACTGGTTGGCTGCGATGTCGACCGTCCCCTGCGACAGGGCCAGCACCGCATTCTCGTGGCTGCCGGTGAAGACCACCTTGCCGAAATACGTCTCGGCGTCCGTCACACCCATTTTGTTGAGCTCGAAGCGCGGCACATTGTTGCCCGACGTGGAATTCGGATCGACCAAGCCGAGATTCTTGCCCTTGAGGTCCTCGACCTTCTGATACGGGCTGCTCGCCTTGACGAAGAACACCGAATAATAGCCGGTGCTGCCGTCTGCATTGATGTCGTTGGCGAAGGCATCGGTCTTGACCCCCGTCAGGCGGGCCCGGGCAAACGAGGCCGAGCCGTAGCTCGCAATCTGGATGTTGCCGGCGCGCTGGCCTTCGATCACGGCCGCGTAGTCGTTGGCGATGCGCAGCGTGACTTTCACGCCGAGCTCTTTGGAGAGATAGCTCACGAACGGCGCCCAACGCTCGGTGACGCCCGAGGCATTCTCAGCCGGAACGACGGCGAAGGTGAGCTCGGGATACTTCGCCTTCCAGTCAGCGGCGGAGGCCGAAGCCGTGAACGCAAGCGCGGCAACGCCTGCCAGAATGATGCGACGATTGATCATGACTTATCCTCTTGCTGCAATCATACGATGCGACCGTCGCGGGCGGCGGCCGAAACTGGTGATACATACGGCTCAGGCCACGGCAGCCTCGCCAAAGGCCGGAACGGCTGCCGGCGGCACGGGGCGAGCGTCCATGACCTCATCGGCTTCCAGATCGTAAAGCTCGCGCGCGATCTGGCCGGTGAGAGCGGCAGGGACGTCATCGAACACGACGCGCCCGGTCGCCATGCCGATCAGGCGATCGCAATAGCTGCGCGCCAGATCGAGCGAATGCAGATTGCAGACCACCGTGATGCCGAAATGCTTGTTGATGCGCAGCAGCGCATCCATCACGATCTTGGTGTTGCGGGGATCGAGCGAGGCGATCGGCTCGTCGGCCAGAATGATGTCGGGCTGCTGCACGAGCGCACGCGCGATGGCAACCCGCTGCTGCTGCCCGCCCGACAATTGATCAGCGCGCTGCGCGGCGAGCGAGGCCATGTCGAACTGCTCCAACGCGGACATCGCGATGGCGACATCCTCGGCCGGCCACAGCTGCGCCAGCGAACGCCAGGAAGGAATTTCGGCCAGCCGTCCCATCAGCACGTTGGTGAGCACGTCGAGCCGGCCGACGAGGTTGAACTGCTGGAAGATCATTGCCGAGCGCGCACGCCATTGGCGCAGATCGCGCCCGCGCAGCGCCGTCACGTCGAGATCGTTGAACAAAACCCGTCCGGAGCTGACGGGACTGAGCCTGTTGATGGAGCGCAGCAAGGTCGACTTGCCGGCCCCGGACCGCCCGATCACGCCGACGAAGCTGCCGGGCGCAATGGCGAAGGACGCATTGTCGACCGCGGCTTTCGTACCGAACCGGCACGTCAAACCATCTACCACCAGCATTGCAAGCTCCAGACGCCTCGTGACGCGCTACCGCTAGCGTCTGGATTCAACAGTTATGTGACAATGCGCTCACGCTCGCCTGCTCATCCACATCGGCGACGCCCCGGTCATCCGCCCGTCACGCAACCGTCATAGTGAGCACCTTAGACATCCGAGAACCTCCAGAAGCAGACGAGACATGGCCGGCAAGTCACTTTCAATCCATCCCACCGTCGATCCCACCGCAACCCTCCACGACGTGAGGCTGGGCGCCTATTGCGAAGTGGGTGCCCGCACCATCCTCAACGAGGTGGCGATGGACGACTACTCCTACGTCGTCAACGATGCACAAATCACCTACACGACGATCGGAAAGTTCTGCTCGATCGCGGCGATGACCCGGATCAATCCCGGCAATCACCCGATGCATCGCGCGACCCAGGCGCATTTCACCTATCGCGCCAGCGCATATTTCCCGGGCGAGCCCGACGATGCGGAGTTCTTCGCCTGGCGACGCCAACACCATGTCGACATCGGTCATGATGTCTGGATCGGCCATGGTGCGATCGTGCTGCCAGGACGCAGCATCGGCACGGGCGCCGTCGTGGCGGCCGGCGCCATCGTCACCAAGGACGTGCCCGATTATACCATCGTCGCCGGCAATCCCGCGCGTCTCCTGAAGCGCCGTTTCCCGGAGGACATCGCTGAGCGTCTGCGGCGCCTCGCCTGGTGGGACTGGGATCACGACGTACTGCGCGCGGCCTTGCCGGACTTCCGTCGCCTGGAGATCGCCGACTTCCTGGACAAATACGAGGCAGCTCTCGACGACGGCGCTCAGCTGCGGCAGAGTGCCACGCCATGACAGACATCTTTGTTTCGGGCGGCAAGTGCCTGATCGGCTCCGAACTCGTCGACGCATCGCTGATCCTCTCGCGGGGCGTGATTGCCGGGATCGACACGACTACACCGCGTACCGGACTCGATCTCGATGCGAGCGGGCTCACGGTGCTGCCCGGCATCGTCGATATTCATGGTGACGCCTTCGAGCGGCAGATGATGCCGCGCGCAGGCGTGGATTTTCCGATCGACGTCGCTCTGGTCGATAGCGACCGCCAGGCCGTCAGCAACGGCATCACCACGGTCTTCCATGCGACCACCTGGTCGTGGGAGCCGGGCCTGCGAAGTGCTGCGAACGCGCGCCATCTGCTCGGGGCGATCGAAGCTCTGCGGCCGCGCCTCGCTGCCGATACCCGCTTCCATTTGCGTCACGAGACCTACAATCTCGATGACGAGGACGAGATCCTCGCATTGCTTGCAGCGCGGCGCATCGACTTGTTCGCCTTCAACGACCATATGGACTCCACCGTGGCGAGCCTGGACAAGCCGCACAAGCGCCAGCGCATGGTGGATCGCACGGGAATGTCCGGCGGCGACTTCGATCGCCTGGTCGCGCGCATCGTTTCACGGGCCGATGCCGTTCCGGCGTCGATCGCCCGCCTCGCCGCGGCCGGCCGCGCGGCCGGCATCCGCATGCTGTCTCACGACGACGAGAGTCCGGAGATGCGCCGTGCCTTTCGGGAACAGGGCGTGGGAATCGCAGAATTCCCGGTCAATGAGGAGACCGCGCGCGAAGCCGCCGCAGGCGGCGATGCGATCGTGTTCGGCGCCCCCAACGTCGTCCGCGGCGGCAGTCACACGGGCTGGACCAAGGCGAGCGACATGATCGCCAAGGGGCTGTGCTCGGTGCTGGCCTCCGACTACTACTATCCAGCGCCGTTGCTGGCTGCCTATCGGCTCGCCGCCGACGGCATTCTTCCCCTGTCGCGGGCCTGGAGCCTGATCTCGGCTGGTCCTGCGCATGCCGCGGGCCTGTCGGACCGTGGCACGCTCGCGACAGGCCAGCGTGCCGACATCATCCTCGTCGACGACAGCATGCCGACGCGTCCGCGCGTCGTCGCTGTGATCGCGGCGGGGCGGCTGGTCCACATCACGGGGGCCGCTCGACTCAGCACCATCGCTGCACCTCGCGCAGCGGCGGCCGAGTAGCGCATCATGACCGCCGTCGCCCGCTACGCAATCTACTACACGCCGGCGGCTGACACGGCCCTAGCGGAATTCGGCGCCAGCCTGCTTGGCTACGATGCCTGGACCGGCGGTGAACGGGAGTTTCCGAGCGAGATACGCGACGCCGTCCCGGATTGGACCGAGCTCACGGGTGACGCTCGCAAATACGGCTTCCACGCGACATTGAAGGCGCCGTTTGCACTCACCGATGCGCGCGGCGAAGCCGAGCTCTGTGCCGCCTGCGCCAGCTTCGCCGCAGCGCCTCGGGCCGTTCCGCTCATCCGTCCGGTCGTCGACGCGATCAGCGGTTTCATCGCCGTCATTCCCGGCGACGCGTCACCTGCACTCCAGGAGCTCGCGGCCGCTGCCGTCACGGCGTTCGAGCCGTTTCGTGCCGCGATGTCGCCGGAGGACCGGGCGCGGCGCAAGCCTGACCTGCTGACGCCACGACAGCGCGATCACCTCGACCGCTGGGGCTACCCTTATGTCATGGAGGATTTCCGCTTCCACATGACGCTGACATGCCGGCTTTCCGACGTGCGGCGCCGTCCCATCTTGTCGATGCTCCAGGACCGCTTCGCGGCCCTTGAGCTTTCCACGCTGGCAATTGATCGGATCGCACTGTTCCGGCAGCCGAGCGCGAGCAGCCGCTTCAGCATCATCGGCAGTTGGCCGATCACGGCCGCATAACGTCAGGCCAACCCGCCGTCAGGTCGGCGCAGCCGCGAAGTGCGGCGGCGACTGCGGATCAAACAGCGACAGCGGCGGCGAAATATCCGCGCGGTCACGCGGCAAGGCTTCGCGCATCTCCCGCTGCAGAAAGGCAATGAGCTTCTCGCGGACCTCACATCTGAGGTCCCACGCCTGCGGCGCGTTCCGGGCGCTCACCAGAGCCCGCAATTCCATGGTGCGCGCGTTGGTATCGACGACCTGCAGATTGACCACGGCGCCGTCCCAGATCTTCGACTCCTTCGCGACCTCCTCCAGCCGCCTCCTGATGCGTGGCACGTCCGCGGCATAGTCCACGTGCAGAACCACCGAGCCGATCAACGAGGCCGCATCTCGCGTCCAGTTCTGGAACGGACGTTCGATGAAATAGGACAGCGGAACCACCATCCGCCTCCAATCCCACAGCCTGATCACGACATAGGTCGAGGCGATGTCCTCGACCCAGCCCCACTCGTTCTCGATGATGACGGCATCCTCGATGCGGATCGGCTGCGTGACCGCGATCTGCACGCCCGCGATCAGGTTGCTGAGCAAGGGCCGTGCGGCGAGACCGACGATCAGGCCGGCGGCGCCAGCGGATGCGAACAGGCTGACACCATATTGCCGGACCGAATCGAAGGTCATCAGCGCCGCCGAGACGGCGACGATGATGATCAACGTGTCGATCACGCGCTTGAAGACGCGAACCTGCGTCACATGCTTGCGGGCGAGGAAATTCTCCGTGATGTCGTCGCGGAACCGCTGCATGTAGCGCGCCGAGACCATGTCGACGACGCGGATCGTGATCCAGCCGACCAGCGCGATCGTCGCCACCACGAACAGGTGCGCGAGCGCGCGGCGCCATCCTTCGTTCAGCGGCGCCAGCGGAAGAACCAGCGCGACGGCCACCAGACAGAGAGCGAGCCGCACCGGTCCCGCGGTCCTCCGCAGGATGGGAAGCAGGATCGAGTTCCGGCTGCCGATCGCCCGCTTCACGAGGGCGCGCGCGATATTGTAGACGAGCAGCGCACCGAGAATGGCGCCGATGATCAAGCCCGGCCCGATCATCCAGTCCGGAACGACACCGGTCAGCTGCTGCACGAGTGCCTGCATGCCTTGCTCTCCGTTGCGGCCTCAAGGGCTCTCAACTCGTGAGATCGCAGGGAGAGTCGGACGGCAGCCGCAGTGCAGCATTCGTCGGCTGCATGGCTCGCCTGCCACCGTAACGACGGGCTTACACCGCCTTGGTCAGCGCACCGTCAATGATGAGGTTGGTTCCCGAGATTCGGCTCGCCAGCGGGCTGGCCAGCATCACCACGCCATAGGCCACTTCCTCTGCGGTTCCCATCCGTCCGGTGGGATTCAGGCCCATCGCGGTCTTGAACAGGTCCGGCGAGCCGCTCTCGATATTCTGCCAGATGCCGCCCTCGAAATAGGTGTTGCCTGGAGAAACGGCGTTGACGCGGATGCCTTTGCCGACGAGCTGGTGAGCGAGTCCTTTTGCATAATGGATCAACGCGCCCTTGATCGCGCCATAGGATCCCGCAGCGAAGTCGACCTCGAATCCGGACACGCTGGAGATGATGCTGATCGAAGCCGCTGTCGACTTTTCGAGATACGGAACGGCCGCCGCAATGGAATTCACCGTGTGCATCATGTCGGTGCGGAACGATTTCTCCCACGTCTCAGGCGAATCGCCGACCGCGAGCGCGCTGACATTGCAGACCACACAATCGACGCCGCCGAGCTCCTTGGCTGCGCCGTCCACCCAGCCTTTCAACGCGACCGGATCGGCCACGTCGACGCCCTGTCCCCACGCCTTGACACCCTTCGCCGAGAGCTTCGTGACCGCCTTGCCGACCGCCTCGGCATCGCGCGCGCAGATCGCGACATTGGCGCCTTCGGCGGCAAACAACTCGGCGATCGCAAGCCCGATGCCTTTGCTGCCGCCCGTCACCAGCACGCTCTTGCCGGCCAATCCCAGATCCATGATCGTCTCCTTCGTCTCAGTGTGCAGCGTCAGCCGTGATAGCCGGCGAGCAAGGCCTTGTTGACCTTGCAGATATAGGTGTATTTCGGATTCACCACCTGGGTGCAGCGGGCCTCGGCGATCTGGCCGAGCAGCATGTAGGCCTCGGATGCCGGAATCTTCCAATCATCTTCGAGCCAGTTGATCATCTCCTCGAAGGCGATCCGCATTGCGTCCTCGAGCGGGCGCGCGCAGCCGAGCGTGCAGATATGCGTCGGCGTCTCGATGCGCGGATGGTTCAGCCGTGCCGGCGCCTTGTCGAGTGAGACCTTGACGGTGAGATTGGCCGCAATTTCGATTGCGCCCATGCCATTGGCTTCGCCGTCGCCCTGGATCGCATGACAGTCGCCGAGGAAGAGATGCGCGCCGTCCTTGTTGACGCGGAAGAACACCGAATTGCCCGAGGTGATCTCCTGGACGTCGAGATTGCCGCCGTGAGGACCGTTGTCGACCGTCAGCACGGCGCCATGGACAGGCGCCACACCGGCGACGCCGATCATCGGGCGAACCGGAAGCTTCACGTGCTCGCTCCACAAGACATGCCCGTTCTCGACGGCCACGACGCGGGTCTGGATGCCGAACTCCTTGCGCCGGACCCAGTCCGGAAACATGCCGATGCCCGGCCACAGCGCGGTGAAGCCGAGCCTGTCGAGCTCCATGTCGATGATATCGAGCCGCAGCATGTCTCCGGCCTTGGCCCCGCGCACCTCGATCGGTCCGGTCGCGCCATTGACGTAAGGCAGCGTCACGTCGCTCTCGACGAGTTGCTGGCCGAGCGCGCGGATGGTGCCGTCATTGACGTTGATGGCGCATTCGACGACGAAGATCTCGCCGGGATCGACGGCCGCAATGAAAGCCTCGTCACCTGAAAGCGCATATTTGATGTTGCCGGCCTTGCCGACCCGTTGTGGCATGATCGCTCCCCGCTATGTCTGACTTCGATATTTCATCGCTGCTGCCGCCGCCACGGCATCAGCAACTGCTCGATCTTGCCGACTGCAAAGGTCAGCAGCAGCGCCAAAGCGATGGTCGCGACCAATGCGGCAAAGACCTTCGGAATGATGTACAGCGAGCCGGCCTTGAAGATGGCGTGCCCAAGCCCCTCGGATGACGACATGAACTCGCCGACGATCGCGCCGATCAGAGCAAAGCCGACAGTCAGCTTCAAGCCGGCAAAGATGTCGGCCAGCGATGCCGGCACCACCAGCTTGCGGAAGATCTGAAACTTGGAGGCGCCGAGCGTGCGAAGCAGATTGATCTGATCCGGGTCGACGCCTGTCGCCCCCTTGTAGGAGGTCACCAGCGCGACGATGACGACCGACAGGGTCGACATTGCGACCTTCGAGATCAGACCGGTGCCGAACCAGATGATGATGATTGGAGCAAGCGCGATGATCGGGATCGAGCCGAGTGCGATCACGAACGGCTCGACGACGCGTGAGACGAAGCGCGAATACCACAGCGACAGGCCGATCAAGGTGCCGATGCAGTTGCCGACGAAGAAGCCGAGCAGGGTCTCGAGACCGGTCACCGAGGTGTCGCGCCACAGGCTGCCGTCATAGACCATCTGCGACAGGAACTTGAAGATGGCCGACGGCGAGCCGAACATGAAGGCGGCCGCCTTGTTCTGTCCGGTCATGAATTCCCAGAAGGCCAGAAAGCCAGCGAGAACGACGAGCTGGGTCACGAGCACCGCGAGCGTGCTGCGCAACCGCAGCCAGCGCCGCCCTTGGGACGTCATAGGCCTGGCTGGACCGATGGTGGTCTGGGCGGCCGCCGACGAAGCCGGCGCAGCATCGACATCGGCCGTCATTGCAGCACCACGTCGAGATCGGCCCAGATGCTGCGGACATGGTCGCTGAAGCCGGGCGCCTGCCGGACGGAGATGACATCGTGACGATCGGCGCCGAGCGCGATGTCGTAGACGGCCTTGATCTGCGTCGGCCGCTTCGACAGCACGATCACGCGGTCGGCGAGCGACACGGCCTCCTCGATGTCGTGGGTGATCAGCAGCAGAGAGCGGCGTCCCTGCCGGACCAGACCGACCGTGTCGTTCTCGATCAGGAGCTTGCTCTGAAAATCCAGCGCGGCGAACGGCTCGTCCAGCAGCAGAACATCGGGCTCGTTGACGAGCGTGCGGGCGAGCGCCACGCGCTGCCGCATGCCGCCCGACAGCGTCGTTGGATAATGATCGGCAAAGCCGTGCAGACCGAGCTGGTCGAGCATGGCCCGGCAGCGGTCCTCGGCCTGAGCCCACGGCATGCCGCGGATTTCCAGCCCCAGCATCGTATTGCCGAGCGCGGTTCGCCACGGCAGCAGCAGGTCCTTTTGCAGCATGTAGCCGACGTTCTGCGGTTGGCCCGCGACTTCGCGACCATGCCAGCGGATGCGGCCGGCATCGGGCGCGAGCAAGCCACAGAGCGTATTCAGGAGCGTGGTCTTGCCGCACCCGGAGGGACCGACGATGCTGACGATCTCCCCTTCTCTCAACGTCAAGCTGAGATCGCCGATGACAGGCACGATACCGCCGCCATCGAGTTCGTAGCTCTTGGCGACATGCTCGACCACGAGTGGCGGCGCGGGCGCTGCGACGCCCGTGCCGGTCTGCGTCTTGAGGCTGGTCTCAATCATTTGAGACTGGCGATCGCCTTCTCCGCGAAGGAGTTGTCGATGATCTGGTCGAACGGCACCGAGCCTTTGGCGTTGCCGAGATAGACCTGCATCTCCATCAGGTTCGCCCACTGATCCGTCTTGGTGATCACCGATTGCGCCGGAATGAGATATTTCAGCTCGGCATCGATCGCCTTGTCGACGACCTCGCCGGGAAGGTCGGGAAATTCCTTGCGCGCGACTTCCTTGGAGAAGGCCGGATCGGCGTAGGTCTTGCGCGAGGCCTCCTCGAACGAGGTCACCAGCGCCTGCACCATATCGGGATCCTTCTGGATCGTGGTCGGCAGCACCATGATGCCGGTGTTGCAGAACGGGCCGATATAGTTGGAGAAGTCGAACACCACCTTGGCGCCCTGTGCTTCGGCGGCCGACACGCTCGGCTGATAGGCGATGGCGATGTCGGCCTGCCCCGCCAGCATGGCCGCGATCTCGGTCCCGGGGTTGACCGGCACGATGGTCGCATCGACGCCGACCTTCATGCCCGCCTTCTCCAGCAGGCGCTTGGCGACGCTGTAGTTGGTGTTGGGCTCGGGCGACGTCACGATCTTCAGGCCCTTGAAGCCCTTGGGATCGGTGATCGGCTGCAGCGTCTTCGACACGCCGAAGTAATGCGCCCGCTGCACCACGGTGCCGACGACCACGCCAGGACCGCCATTCTCGCGCGAGATCTGCGCCATGGTCGCGTCACCGATGGCAAAATCAGCGGAGCCTCCGAGCACGGCGGCGAAGGTCTGGGTGTCGCCGCCCGCGGCGCTCACCTGCATGTCCAGGCCGTTCTTCTTGAAGATACCGGCATGCATGCCGACGTAGAGGTTGATGTAGCCGAGATTGTGCACGGCCTCGCTGAAGCGGACCGTCTTCAGGCCGGCTGCTGCGGCCCTGCCGCTTCCGAGCAATGCGGGCGCGCCGAGCCCCGCCGCGATTGCCGCTGACGTCGCGAGAAAGCGACGCCGATCGATGGTTGGTCTTGCGCTCGCAGATGCCGAGACACGTTCGCTCATGGTGCAGAACTCCTCCCAGGCCGATGAAAATCTGCGAGGAGACTATGGTCGTGACGTGCAGCAGCAAGGCGAAATAACAGACGCGATTTGCGCAAAAGCTGACGACGCCGAGCGTGATGAGACACGCAGCGACGTGCGACGCCCGCGCTCTGCCGTGCAGTTGTCGCCCTGCTGCCGCTTAACGGGTCGCCATGGTCAAACGTGCATCGCAACAAAGGCGATAATGTCAATTTTGCCATTAAGGCCGCACAAAGAAAATGCAGCTCCGCCGCAGCTGCCTGAGGTGAGATCGGGCCTCCGGCGCGACCTTCCCGAGACGACGATGCATCAACCCTTATATGCAGTCTGGATCCCGTGCACGCTCGACACGTATCCTGCGCCGTCATCCGGTGTCACGAATCGAACGCGGCGCCTTGGCCTCCCAGCGGGCATGGTGCCGTCTCGAACATCGCTTCCATTCGCAATTGCAGCAACACCGCGCCGACTGTCGTGTTTACGACAAATCATTGATGTTGATAGCTAATGGCATATCGCTTGCAATGCACAATGCGCCTCGCTATTGCAGCGCAGAAATTTCTTGGAGTGCAACATGCTCGGAATTGGAAGTCAGCTGCCTTCGTTCGAAGTCGTCGGTGTGAAGCCCGGTTTTCACCTTCAGGAGGAGAAGGGCGAGAGCGCCTTCGAAACCCTGACCGAAGCCAGCTTTCCCGGCAAATGGAAGATCATCTTTTTCTATCCGAAGGACTTCACGTTCGTCTGCCCGACGGAAATCGCCGAGTTCGCGCGCCTCGGGAAAGACTTCGCCGACCGTGACGCCATCGTGCTCGGCGGCTCGACCGACAACGAGTTCTGCAAGCTTGCCTGGCGCCGCGACCACAAGGATCTGCACAAGCTGCCGATCTGGCAGTTCGCCGACACCAAGGGCTCGCTGGTCGACGGCCTCGGCGTCCGTTCGCCGGACGGCGTCGCCTATCGCTACACCTTCATCGTCGATCCCGACAACACGATCCAGCACGTCTACGCCACCAACCTCAACGTCGGCCGCGCCCCCAAGGATACGCTGCGCGTCCTCGACGCCCTGCAGACCGACGAGCTCTGCCCGTGCAACCGCGAGGTCGGCGGCGAGACCCTGAAGGTCGCTTGATCATGTCGATCGAGCAGCTCAAGGATCAGATCCCGGACTTCGCCAAGGACGTCAGGCTCAATCTGTCGTCCATGGCGTCCGACGAGACGCTGTCCGCGCAGGCCAAATACGGCCTGTTCGTCGCCTGCGCGATTGCGACCCGCAATCCGACGGTGACCGCGGCCCTTGAATCGGTTGCGGCCGCGCATCTGTCGCCTGCGGCTCTGGCGGCGGCGAAGTCGGCCGCCGCCATCATGGCGATGAACAATGTCTACTACCGTTTCGTGCACCTTGCCTCGAACAAGGAGTACGCGACGATGCCGGCCCGGCTGCGGATGAACGTCATCGCCAATCCCGGCGTCGACAAGGCCGATTTCGAGCTGTGGTCGCTGGCGGTGTCGGCCATCAACGGCTGCGGCACCTGCATCGACGCGCACGAGAAGGTTCTGCAGGACGCGGGTGTCAGCACCGCCGCGATCCAGACCGCCGTCCGCTTCGCCGCCATCATCCAGTCGGTTGCCGTGGCGATCGAAGCCGCTGATGTGACGATCGCCCTGGCGGCCGAGTAGAAAGCGACCCGATATGTGAAGGCGGCCGGCATTGTCCGGCCGCATTTCATTTCCAACAATTCACGCATTGGTTGCATGACAAGCCGCAGCGCGCGCAACCGCCCGGCCAGCTAAGCCTCTGACTTCGCGGCAAAGTCGAATGGGGTGCGGCATTTCGATACTGCCGGCCAACCTGCCGCTTTGAGCAGAGGCAGCCCGAGACCTCGCGCATGGCGAGCATTCATCGATATGGCCAGCCGGGAAATTTCCATCAAATAGCCTTACCTGCTCACGCTTCCCGCCAAGAAACATTGATCAGCTCAGGGCCAAGCAAGATCGATTGTGACCAGGGCGCGCGAAAACAGTGGCGCGCGTGTCGGAAGGAAACGGGAACTGTCAGTCTCGACGGCAGCGTTGGCGAAGTCTTTCCGATGTCGCATGATGCGAGCCTCGGTTCGATCACGCGCGCCCGACGCCCTGAAGGTCTCTCCCACGATCCGTTCGTCGGAGACAGGAGGCTAGTGATGAGTGCTCCAGGTCAGAACGATCCGGTCAAGCCGACACCGCCTTGGGCAAGCGAGGAGCTCCGCAAATATGCGCCGCGCCGACACCAGGCGGACGCCGGCTCCGCGACCCCCGACATGCCGGAGGAAGGCGCCCGGCTGCCGCACCATCTGATCGCCCGGCCCAGCTTCCTGCCGGCGCGGCCGGCCGCTGTCGATCTCGACGACGAAGAGGTGCGTCGTGTCTGGAGTGCGAAGCTCGACCCCGTCGTCATGCCGCTGCCGCCGGAAGATTCCGACAAGTCGTCGCGTCTTGGCGGCCTTATCAAGATCGGCGCGGCCGTCGGCATCGCCGCATCCGTTGCCATGATCATCGTCAACATGGTCCCGTTCGACAATGGCGCGGCGGTGCCGGGCGGCAAGAGCCAGATCATGCCGTCGACGGTGCTGGAGAGCCTGGCCCAGATCGACCCGGCGGAAGCCAAGGTCGCGCAGGAGGATCCGCCGCAAACCGTCGCCTCGCTCGTGGCGCCCAGCAGCATCGACGTAACGACGAGAGCCTGGCCGTCGGCCTCGCCATCTCCCGCACCGGCTGCCGCTGCCCCACCGGTCGCAAGCCAACCGCCAATGCTGCCGGCAGCCCCCTCTCGTCCGACCGTTCCCCTGCCCCGAGACGAGGTCGACGGCCTGATGAAGCGGGGGCGTGATCTGCTCGCCGCTGGCGACGTCGCAAGCGCGCGCCTGATCCTCACCCGGTTATCCGATGCCGGGATCGCCGACGCTTCTCTCCTGCTCGCGCGCACCTATGACCCGGTCGAGCTGGCGAAGTCGCGGCTCCTCGGCGCCGTTCCCGACGCTGCCAAGGCACGCGCCTGGTATCTCAGGGCTGCCGAGCAAGGATCGCCGGAAGCAAGCCGCCGCATCTCCGCAGCGCGCTAATTCATCAGCTCGGAACGCACAAACGCGATCCGGACCGCTCTCGAAAGAAGGGGCGGCCGTGCTCGTCTGCGCTCACGAACAAGACATCGAGGGGAGGATTTGATGATGCAGAGCATCGGCGTGGCGGGTGGCACCGGCGGGACCGCCACAGCAAGCCAGGATGATCAGTTGCGGCATCATCAGATGGTCCGCGCCGGTCGCGCCACGAAGGCCGCCTGCCTTGCTCTGGCTCTGTCCGTTCCGGTCGCGCTGGCCGGCGATCGAACGGCTGCCGCAGCCGAGAATGAAATCCGTATCGGCAACACGATGCCCTATAGCGGCCCCGCCCTCGCCTATGGCGTCATCGGCAAGACCATCGCGGCCTATTTCAACAAGGTGAATGCCGAAGGCGGCATCAATGGCCGGCGTATCACCTTCATCTCCTATGACGACGCCTACTCTCCGCAGAAGACGATGGACCTGACGCGCAAGCTCGTCGAGGAGGACAAGGTCCTGCTGACCTTCGCGAGCCTCGGCACCACGACCAACGCCGCCGTCCGACCTTATCTGAACGCCAACAAGGTCCCACAGCTGTTCGTCGCCTCGGGCTCCTCGATGTGGGACGAGCCGCGCGAATTTCCTTGGACGATGGGCTTCCAGCCAAGCTACCAGGCCGAGGCGCACATCTATGCGCAATACCTGCTGGAGACACGGACCCGCGGCAAGATCGCAATCCTCTATCAGGACGACGACTTCGGAAAGGACTACGTCAAGGGCCTGAAGGACGGACTTGGCGGCAAGATCCCGATCGTCGCGGAGGCGGCGTACAAGGTGACGGATGCCAACGTCAACCAGCAGATCGCGGTCCTGAAGGCATCCGGCGCGGACATCTTCTTCGACATCGCCACGCCGAAATTCACCGCGATGGCGATCCGCCGGGCCGGCGAGATCGGCTGGCGGCCCGACCACATCATCTCCACGGTGTCGAAATCCGTCACGTCGCTGATGTCAGCGGCGGAGCTGCAGAGCGCCGAGGGCCTGCTGTCCGCCGGCTATTATCTGGAGGGCGATGACGCCACGACGACGAGCGACCCTGCCTACCGGGCATGGTCGAGCTTCATGGATCGCTACCTGCCGGACGTGTCCAAGAACAACGGGCTTACGATCTACGGCTATCTGGCCGCCAGCACCATGGTCGCGGTGCTGAAGGCCTGCGGCGATGATCTCTCGCGCGACAACGTCATGCGGCAGGCCCGCTCGCTGAAGGGCCTCGCGCTGCCGATGCTGACGCCCGGAATCAACATCAATACCAGCGCCTACGATCATGCCCCGCTGGAGCAGATGCAGATGGGACAGTTCACCGGCGGCCGGTGGCAGCGGTTCGGGCCGGTCCGCAGCGGAACCGATCCCGGCAGCGTCAGCGACTCCTTCAAGACCATCTTCCGCTACGGCAACGCCAAGCGCGACCTCGCCAACCAGTTGAACGCCAATACGGTGACGCTGATGACAGGATCGCTCGGCAGCACCTATGCGAACATGGGCGCGGATCTCTCCTCGGTGCTGGACAAGGGAACCGAGTTGCGCGTTCTTCCGGTGATTGGGCGCGGCTCGGTCCAATCGGTCGCCGACATCCTGCTGCTGCGCGGTGTCGACGCCGGCATCATCCGCAAGGACACGCTGGCCTTTCTCGAGCGCAAGGATTTCGCCAACAATGTGCGCGAGCAGCTGGCCTATGTCGCCAAGCTGTTCAACGAAGAGATGCACGTGGTCGCGCCGAAATCGATCACCAGCCTGAGCGACCTCGACGGCAAGACCATCGCGGTCGACCTGCCCGACGGCGGCACCTTCGTCACTTCGATCAACGTGTTCGAGCGTCTGGGGATCAGGCCGCACCTTCTCTACATCGAGCCGCGGCTGGCGCTGGACATGCTGCGCAAAGGCGACATCGACGCCATCATCGCCGTCGAAGGCAAGCCGCTGCAATGGCTGAGCCAAGTCAACGATCCTAATCTGCATCTCGTACCCGTCGAATACGACCGGGCCCTGCATGACGACTATCTGCCCGCGAAGCTGTCGGCGGAAGACTATCCCAACCTCGTCAGTGCCGAGGCCCCGGTGAATACGATCGCCGCCGAGGCCTTGCTGGCGTCGTTCAATTGGCAGCCGGGCAGCGATCGTCATCGCCGCCTGTCGCTACTCGTCGAGGCGTTGTTCAACAACATGCAGGCCCTGCAGCGGCCGCCATTTCATCCGAAATGGCTCGAAGTCGCGCCACTGGCGCCGATCGCCGGCTGGACGCGGTTCAAGACGGCACAGGAATGGCTCGACCGTAACATGCCGGCCCCCCAAGTCATGGGCGCCAACGCCCAGGCGGGCGATCTGCAAGCCAGCAACGCCCCCAACGACCCCAAGCTGTTCCGTGAATTCATGGAATGGCGCGCCAACCGCCAGAAGCGGCCAGCCGCAGCAAGCCCGAAGCCATGATCAGGCCGTGACCGGGGCACCGGTGATCCTCACCTGCACATCGCAGGGACGGGCAAGATAGGGCGCCGAGGTGACCAGCACATCGGCGCCAGCGGCGGCGTAGGCCGCGGCGTTCTGCGCGTTGACGCCACCCGCAGCGGCGATGATCGGCCGTCTCGGCAGCGTTCTCATTCGTGCCGCCAGCGCCTCGATGTCTTGGGGGGGAAACTTCTCCGCCTGAATCACATCGAAGCCCGCGGCAGCGGCAGCGATGGCCTGCTCGACCGACGTCACCTCGATGACGAGCCGCTTCTCCGGAGCGGTACGGCGCAACCGTTCCGCTATATCCGGCAGCGGCGTATCGCCGAGAAACGCGCGATGCTCGGGAAACACGAGAATGGTTTCGGACAGGCCGAGCCGATGCATGACGGCACCGCCCGCCTTGACTGCGGCAACCGCAAACGACTTCGCGCCAGGCACGTTCTTGCGCGTGCAGGCCACGGCAATGCCGGGCACGACCGCACGCGCAGCGCGCACGATCGCTGCGGCCTCGGTTGCCACGCCCGACCAGATCTCGATCAGCGTCTGCGCCACCTTCCAGCTCCGCAACAGGCCCGCGGCAGCGCCCTGCGCAAGCAGGATCGGAGCGCCCTTCTCCAGCACCATTCCGCTGGTCGCGTGCAGCTCGACACGGCACCCCGCCAGCTCGATCAGCGCAGCGGCGTCCTCAGCCAAAGCCAGCACCATGCGGTCGCGCGCGGCGAACTGCATCAGTCCAGCTTCAGCCCCGATGCCCAGCGCTTCCGTCGTGAGATCGCCGTAAGGAACATCGTCCCGAAGCAGAGCTTGCAGATCATGACGGGGAGCGGTGGTCAACACGTGCGGCATCTCCTCTTTGTGCCGAGGCCATATTCTCGATATACCTACCGCGCGCTGCCGCACCTCGATGGCCCGGCCGACACGGCCTGGATGTGCTCGGAACGACGGCGGCCGCCCGAGGTCAACGCATGATACCGCCCGATCTTCAAGAGCCGGCTGAGCTCAATCCGCCCCGCCTCGCCGCCATTCTCTATGGGCCGGGCGACGATGCCGATGTGCTGCTGGACGATTTTGTCCAAGGACTGGTGCTGCGAGGGGTCCGCGTCGGCGGCATCGTTCAGCGCAACACCCGAGACGAGATCGGCAGGAAGAGCGGGATGGACGTCATCGACCTCGGCAATGGCGATACGATCTCGATCTGCCAGGACCTCGGCAGCGGCTCGACCGCCTGCAAGCTGGATGCGGCCGGCCTTGCCGAAGCCGGCATGGCCGTTCACCGCGCCATCGCGGCCCATGCCGACCTCATCGTGATCAACAAATTCTCCAAGCAGGAAGCGTCGGGGAGCGGACTGCGCGGCGAGCTGGCCGATGCAATCACATCCGGAATTCCGGTGCTGACCGCCGTGCCGCAGAAATGCATCGAGGATTGGCGCGTCTTCACCGGCGATCTCGGCGCCCTGCTGCCGGCGACCCGCACGGCGATGGATGCATGGTGGCTGACGGTGAGCCCACAGGCGTCGGCCCCGGCTGAAGATCGCAAGACGGCTCATCCATCATCGTGATCGCGTGCTATTTGCCGATCATCACGTCCGATGACTTGATCACGGCCGAGACGGTGTCGCCGACCGCGAGCGCGAGCTCGTCCACGGCCTCGTTGGTGATGGCTGAAAAGACCGTGAGCCCCGGAGCGAGCTCGACCCTGACATGGGCCGTGGTCGCGCCCTTGGATACGGAGATCACCTTCCCCGGCAAGACGTTTCGTGCGCTCAGTTTCACGTGCTGCTCCCATCTGCTGCAGCGTCGTTGCTGCAGCAGCATGTAAGCAGAGGAGCGGCCCGAATTCAATGACCTATATCAACCATGATATAGCATTTGGCGCCGCGATCATGTGTCTTATAACGATGCGCCATTCCCGCGGCGTCGTCAGCCAAACTTGAACAGCACGCCGTAGCCGCCGCGCGGATAGCTCCACTCGATGTCGCCGCTGGCCTCGCCGATGACGCGGCAGGTGCCGCATTCGATGCAGCCGTCCACCGTGATCTCGACCTGCCCCTTGTCGTTGAGCTCATAGCAACGCGCCGGGCACGCCTTCAAGAGTGCCTTCAGCTGCGGCGTCGGCGTCGTATGCGGACGGACCTTGATATGGGCCCGGCCCGGATCGACCTGATAGCGATTGTAGAACAGCTTGTCTTCGACCCGCACTGCGACATCCGTGCTCATATCTGATCTCCCTTGGCAACCGTTTCGTTCACTCAAGCGATCATCGCCACGCCCGCGCAAAGCGGAACGCGTCGCCGAACAGCCCCGTCCACGACCGCGCGCTGACGAACGAGCGCAGCGTGCTGCTTTCCTTCTCCTTCTTCGGCGTGCCGTCGACGCGCACGAAGTTCTGCATCGCCTTGGAGACGAGCTGCGGATAGGTGAGGAAGAAGTTCTGCGACTGGTTGTGCAGCAGCGCAGGCATGTCCTTGTACTTCTTCAGGTCCTTGATGACGAACGACTCCTCCAGCATCTTCTTGTAGAGTGAGAGGTTCTCCTTGGTCATGGGATCTCGGCGCGACTTGACCTGGAAGATTGCCTCGGCGGCAATGCGGCCGGAGGTCATGGCGAGGTTCGATCCCTCGCGATGAATCGCATTGTTGAGCTGGGCGGCATCGCCGACCACGACCCAGCCATCGCCGCAGAGCTGCGGGATCGCATTGTAGCCGCCTTCGGGAATGAGATGCGCCGAGTATTCCTTGACCTCGGAACCCTCGATCAGCGGTGCCACCGACGGATGCTGCTTGAAGCGCTCGAGCAGACCATACGGCGTCTCACCGGTCTTCTGGAAGTCGGAGACGAGACAGCCGATGCCAAGCGATATGCACTCCTTGTTGGAGTAGATGAAGCCCATGCCGGTCATTCCGCGGGAGATCGTGCCGACGGCCTCGATCACCGCGCCCTCATCGCCCTTGAGATTGAAGCGCGCCTCGATCGTCTCGCGCGGCAGGAAGTGCATCTCCTTCACCGCCAGCGCGACGCTGTCCGGCTTCGGCCGCTCACGCAGGCCGGCGCGGGTGCCGAGCAGGCCGTTGACCCCCTCGGCGAGCACGACGACATCGGCATGAATCTCGCCATCGCGCCGGTCGGTCTTGACACCGATCACCTTGCCATAGGCGTCCTGCGCCAGCTCGGTGACCGTGGTCTCACACAGCACGGTCGCGCCGGCTTCCTTGACCTTGGACGAGAACCATTTGTCGAACTGGGCGCGGATGATCGTGTAGCGGTTCGGCTTCTCCTCGTTGAAGTCGTCCGACTTGTAGTGCAAGCCGACATGCGACTTGTCGTCGAGCATCCAGAAGCGCTGCTCGACCAGATGCCGCTCAAGCGGCGCTTCCTCGCGGAAGTCGGGAATGAGCTTCTCCAGCATGTCGGCGTAGAGGATCGCGCCCTGCACGTTTTTCGAGCCGGAATACTCACCGCGCTCGAGTTGCAGCACCTTCATGCCGCGCTTAGCCATGGTCAGCGCAGCCGCATTGCCGGCCATGCCGGCGCCCACGACGATCGCGTCGAAACGTTCCTCGATCATTGCCCTGCTCCCTCTCTGGTGCCTAGCTTGCGATGCGGTCGCGCGAATGCGGCGAAAGACGCGCGCGGAATGCCTCGGTCAGCGCCGGCAGCAGCCGGATCGCGTCGGTGACGATGCCGACATGCGCGAAGTCGAAGATCGGCGCGTTCTTGTCGGTGTTGATCGCGACGATCAGGTCGGCGCCTTCCACGCCCACCCGATGCTGGATCGCGCCGGAGATGCCGGCGGCAATGTAGAGCTTCGGACGGATGGTCTTGCCGGTCTGGCCGATCTGGCGATCGGAGGTGACCCAGCCCTTCTGCACCAGCGGCCGCGAGCAGCCGAACTCGGCGCCGAGCACGGCGGCAAGCCCCTTGACGAGTTGGAAGTTCTCCGGCGATCCGAGCCCCAGCCCGCCCGCGACGACGACGTCGGCATAAGCGAGATTGGACTTCGCGGAGTCGCGATCTGGAATGAAGGACAGCACCTTGGTGACGATGTCCTCTTCGACCAGCCCGAGCTTGTGCTCGATCACGCGCGTCGCAGGCTTTTCCACGCGATCCGGCATCGGCATCACGCGCGGGCGCACCGTCGCCATTTGCGGCCGGTAGTTCAACGTGTAGATCGTGCAGAGCAGCGAGCCGCCGAAGGTCGGCCGCGTGGCCGCCAGCGAGCCGTCGGCATCGACGTCGAGCTCCGTGCAGTCGGCGGTCAGGCCGGTGAGCAACGTCGTCGCCACCGAGCCTGCGAGATCGCGGCCGAGCGTGGTGGCACCGAGCAGCAGGATCTCTGGCTTGAACGTGTTGACGACGTCGGTCAGCGCCTTCGTATAAGCCTCGTTGCGATAGTCCGTGAGAACGTCGTCGGACACGATATAGGCGAGATCCGCGCCGTAACAGAACGACTCGGCTGCGGCGTGCTGAACGGCCTCACCGGGCGGCCCGATGACGACGGCCGCGAGATCGACCTTGAGCTTGTCGGCGAGCTTGCGGCCGGCGCCCATCAGCTCCCAGGAGACAGGATGAACCTGGCCACGCTCCTGCTCGATGAACACCCAGACGTGCTTGTAGGCCTTGAAGTGCTCCGGCAGCTCCTTCTTGGTCGCGGCGCGACCGGCTGCGGCAGGCGGTGCTTTGGTGGGTTCGCTCATGGTCGTCGTTCCCTTGATCCGTCAGATGCCGTGAGGCCAGAAGCCTCGGGGTCAGAAGCCGTGCGCTGACGTCGTCAGCTCGGCTTCGAGCTTCGGCTGGCGCTTGAACAGTTCCTCGATCAGCGCGTCGGCCGGCGCGCGGTTCGAGAAGTCCACGATGGTTGCCTTCTCGGCCCGCGCCGAGGGCGCGAACACGCGCTTCACGATCGTTGGCGAGCCCTTCAGGCCGCACTTCGAGATGTCCTCGACGCCGGCATCCTTGGCGCTCCAGGTGACGATCTGCGCGCGGGCGGCGCGCAGCGCGTCGGCCATGGCGCCGCGGCGGATCTCGTTGGTCGCCTCCAGCATCGTAACCAGGCAGGGCAGCTTGGTCTTGAGCACCTGCACGCCGCCTTCCGAGCGGCGCTCGGCTTCGATGGTGCGCGCGGCGGGATCGACCTCGTTGATCTTGGCCACATAGGTCAGCTGCAGCAGGCCGAGCCGCTTGGCGATGCCGGGACCAACCTGGGCGGTGTCGCCGTCGATCGTCTGCTTGCCGGTGAACACGATGTCGGGCGCGCCGAAGGTCTCGCTGATCTTGCGGATGGCGGTCGCCAGCGCGTAGGTCGTTGCCAGCGTGTCGGCGCCGGCGAAGAAGCGATCGGTCAGCAGCACGGCGCGATCGGCCCCATAGGTGAGCGCGCGGCGCAGCGAGTCCTCAGCCGATGGCGGCCCCATCGTCAGCACCGTCACCTCGCCGCCGAACTTGTCGCGCAGCTGCAGCGCAGCTTCGAGCGCGAACAGGTCGTAGGGATTGATGATGGTCGGTACACCCTGACGCATGATGGTGTTCGTCACCGGGTGGACGCGGATCTGCGCGGAGTCCGGGACCTGCTTGATGCAGACGACGATATGCATGCGATCACTCCGGTGTTGAGCCTGCAATGAGGACAGCAATTGTCGTACCAGTTTGGATCGCAATGAATATCGATCCGGATTCAATAGCTTGGCGCAGGCACCTGCGTGGCAGCTCGGGATCGACGCAGAGGTCCGACACGTCGCAAGCAACACGCGTCGGGAATGCGACAGAGGCTGCGCAGCACGCCGGGCGCTTCGAAAGCAGAAGCGCCGCCAGTGGGGCTGGCGGCGCTTGCTGTTGTCGTGATGAGTCCGTCTGCTACTTGAGCGTCGTCAGCGACACGAACGGCTTCGGCGCCGGCTTCGGTGGCGCCACGGCTTCCTTGAGCACCTTGAAGACGCGCTGGTCGAGCGGGGTTGATACCACGAAGTCCTGGTAGGCCTGCTCCAGGAACGATTTGCAGCGCGTCGCGATCTCCTCGTTGGGGACCTCCGAGAAGTCCTCGCTGACGAGATACTGGCCCATCCGCCTGAGGATGTGCAGGCGGCAGACGTTCAGCACCTTGGGATCATAGTCGACGCCGAGCAGCTTGAAGAACTCTTCCGCCGCGGACGTCTGCTTCAGTTGCTCGAGCACATTCGGTGTTGCCGCAGTCATTGCTTCGCTCCTTGAGTCAAAGTCGGGTCAACCTCGCAACCATTGATCGGCGCCGGCGGCGGTGGTCCCTGGCGCACCTTCTGCCGGACATGCGCGAGCTGCGCTTCGAGGAACTCGATGCGGTCGAGCATGACCGACAGCGCCTCACCGACCGGATCGGGCATCAGATGATGATCGAGATCGATGCGTCCGACGGTGCGGCGGTGCGTGAACTCCGGCCGCACGACCTTGGCCGGAATGCCGACCACGGTGACATCCGGCGGCGTGCTCTGGATGACGACGGAGTTGGCGCCCACGCGGGTCCGCGGCCCGATCGTGATCGGCCCGAGAATCTTGGCGCCGGCACCGACGACGACGCCGTTCTCCAGGGTCGGATGGCGTTTGCCCGGCGACCAGGACGTGCCGCCCAGCGTGACGCCGTGATACAGCGTGACGTCGTCGCCGACCTCGGCGGTCTCGCCGATCACGACGCAGGCGCCGTGATCGATGAAGAAGCGGTGACCGATCTGCGCGCCCGGATGAATGTCGACATTCGACAGGAAACGTCCGAGCCATGACAGCAGCCGGGCCGGAAACCGCCAGCCGCGGATCCACAGCCGGTGCGCTAGGCGGTGCCAGATCAGCGCGTGGATGCCGGGATAGGTCAGCAAGGTCTCGATCTCGCTGCGCGCGGCCGGATCGCGCGAACGGACGCAGCCGATATCCTCGCGGATCAGGCCGAGCAGCGATGGGGCTGCAGACTCGGCTGCGATGGGCTTGACGATGGGAGTCTCGACGATATCGCTCATGCTCAGGCAAAGCTCGCGTGCGGGTGATCACAGACCTCGCGCCAGATGGCGGCAACGGCTTCTTTCGGCACCGGCCCCTTGTGCGCGACCGCATGCTTGCGCACGCGCGCGAGGATGCGCTGCGCCTGGTCGGCGCTCGCCGGCAGGCGCAGATCCGACAGCAGCGAGGTGATCGCCGAGAGACCTGAATGCTTGCCGATCACGATCCGGTTGGAACGGCCGAACAGCATCGGATCGAGCGCCTGATAGGTGCGCTGGTCCTTGAGCAGACCGTCGACGTGAATTCCCGACTCGTGGGTGAAGACATGCTCGCCGACGATCGCCTTGTTGAGCGGAATCGCGCGTGCCGCGGCGGCGGCCACGACATTCGCGACATGATCGAGCTCGGCCAGCACGATCCCGGTCTCGCGGCCGTAGAGCTGCCGCAGCGCGACGGCGACCTCTTCCAGTGGCGCATTGCCCGCGCGTTCGCCGAGCCCGATCACCGTGACGGACGCATGCGTCGCGCCGGCCTTGACCGCGGCCAGCGTGTTGGCGGTGGCGAGACCAAGATCGTCATGGCCATGAAACTCGATTTCCAGGTCGGTCGTCGCACGCAGGGCCCCGACCAGCACCGACGTCGCATCGGGATCGAGCACGCTCAGCGTGTCGGCGACACGGAAGCGGCGCGCACCATGCGCCTTCGCGGTCCCGATCACTTCGGCGAGAAAGCCGACATCCGCGCGCGACGAGTCCTCGCCGCCGACGGCGACCGCCAATCCTCGGCTTCTGGCATAACCCACGACGCGCTTGAGCAGATCCAGCGCAGCACTCCGGCCGCCGCCGAGCTTGGCCGCGATCTGCACGTCCGATGTCGGGATGGAGACATTCACCATCGACACGCCCGCAGCGATCGCGGCATCGACGTCGGCCTCGCGCATCCGGCACCAGCCGATGATGGTCGCCGGCAGACCGGCCTCGACGATCGCGCGGATGGCGGCAATCTCGTCGGGGCCCATTGCCGGGGTGCCCGCCTCGATCTCGGGAACGCCGGCCCGCGCCAGCGCACGGGCGATTGCGACCTTCTCGGTGAGGGCGAAGGCAACGCCCGGGGCCTGCTCGCCATCGCGCAGCGTGGTGTCGTTCAGGATGACCCGGGGCATCGGACTCCCCGGGACGGTGCTCCCGAGAGCAGAGCCGCCATCACTGGCATTCCTGCCGACTTTTTTGGGCCCGCGCGGTCCGAGGACGTCAGGCATTCACTTGCTCCGTCGCAACCTGTGTCGACCGCCTGAGCAGGTTGCTCGTCACGGCCGTCATTCACTGAGCAACGGCCATGCCACGGCCAGAGATCATTCTACTCGTTTGAATATGCACGGCTTTTCCAAGCGACCGAGATTGTCGGATTCGTAACAGGGTCGGAAATCGGACGCGGCGGAGATGGAGAGAGTTGGACTGCTGCGGTGCCTGCGGCGTTCAGCCGTGACGCTTGCGGCGCAGGTGAATGACGACGTCGATCCGCTCCATCGCATAGCCCGGCAGCGGCTCGGGCAGCTGATCGAAAGCGACGACATCAGGCACGTCGACGAGTTCGCCCTCGTCCTCGTAGAAAAAGTGCGGATGCACGGTGGTGTTGGTGTCGAAGAACGACCGGGAGCCGTCGACGCCGATCTGCCTGAGCAGACCGAGCTCCACGAACTGATTGAGCGTGTTGTAGATGGTCGCCTGCGAGATCTTCATGCCGGTAGCGACCGCCTCGGCATAGAGTACATCGGCGGTGATGTGGCGGTTGCCATTGCCGAACAGGATCCGGCTGAGCTGCTGGCGCTGCTGGGTCGGCCGCAAACCTGCCAGTCGCAGCGCGTCCTCGCATCTGCGCATCAGGGCCTCGCCAGCCTCGCAGGTCTCGGCTTCGGGGCAACGTCCATGCTCGGAGTTGCACGGAGATCCAAGCTGGGGGTCCATCAGCATCGTCGCAGTCCTCGACCTCACATTGCGGCGGTGGCCGCCTCCTGCAGCGCCACCTCGCGGCGCCGCTCCGCCATCCGGCTTTCACCGCTCTCCTCGCCGAAGCAGAGCTGGAAATCGTTGCACTGGGTGCAGACCGGGGTCGTGCACATCACGAAGCCGTCGTCCTCGCACAGCATGCGGTAGAAGAAGCGCTTCCAGCGCATGTTTCTGACGTTGCGGCTGGCCAGCGGCGCGAAATGGCGCATCAGCAGCCGCGACAATTCGGAGCGCTCGCGCAGGCCGAGGTCTTCCCACAGATGGTTCGGCTCCATCGCGCGCCGCGCCACCATGGCTGCGAGCCAGCGGCCGACGTCGCCGTCGGTGGAGCGCTGCGCTGCGAGAAGATCGCGCACCATCGCGATCTCGTCATCCTCGGGCGCCGCCGCGGCGCCGTTGATCGGCAGCCAGGATGAATCGATTGGGGCGGCCGGAAACAGCTGCGCCAACAGCGTGATCAGCTCGACGGTCGAGAGTCCCGCCCGCTCCGCGAGCGTGCCGTGCTCCATCGCGGAGACGGCAAGAATGCATGCGATCACATGACGGTCGAAGCCGGCATCGTCGACGATCAACGCGTCGTCGGGATCGACGCCTGCCAGCAGGCGGTAGATTTCGCGGCCATGATGCCGTCTGTCGTCGTCAAAGGCGACGCCGCTCGGCGCAGATTGCAGGCCGGCCTCGACGGATTGCGAGACATCCACGATTGCAATTGCCATGACGAGATCTCCTGCTGACTACGGCGGGGCCTCCGAAGAGGTACCGGCCTTCCGACGGGAGGAAGGCCGGTACCAAGACTGCTTAAGCCGTTGCGGCGAGTTCGGCGGCAGTCTTTCCGATCTGGCTCTCGTCGACCGCCTTCATGATGCCGTGCTCCATCAGCATGTCCTCGAGCTCGTCCATCGTGATCGGGGTCGGGATGATGCCCTTGCCGGCATTGCCGTGGATCTTGGTCGCCAGGTTGCGGTAGTGGTTGGCCTGGACCGACTCCGGCGCGTATTCCAGCACGGTCATGCGGCGCAACTCGGCGTGCTGCACGATGTTGTCGCGCGGCACGAAGTAGATCAGCTGGGTGCCGAGCTTCTTCGCCAGAGCCTCCGCCAGCTCCAGCTCCTTGTCGGTCTGGCGCTCGTTGCAGACCAGGCCGCCCAGGCGCACGCCGCCGGAGTTCGCATACTTCAGAATGCCCTTGGAGATGTTGTTGGCGGCATACATCGCCATCATCTCGCCGGACATCACGATGTAGATCTCCTGCGCCTTGTTCTCGCGGATCGGCATCGCGAAGCCGCCGCAGACCACGTCGCCGAGCACGTCGTAGGACACGTAGTCGATGTCCTCATAGGCGCCGTTCTCTTCCAGGAAGTTGATCGAGGTGATGACGCCGCGGCCGGCGCAACCGACGCCCGGCTCCGGACCGCCGGACTCGACGCAACGGATGTCGCGATAGCCGACCTTCATGACCTCTTCGATCTCGAGGTCCTCTACGCTACCCGCGGCAGCGGCCAGGCTCAGGATGGTGTCCTGCGCCTTGGCGTGCAGGATCAGGCGGGTCGAATCCGCCTTGGGGTCGCAGCCGACGATCAGGATCCGATGACCCATCTCGGCCAGCGCAGCCAGAGTGTTTTGCGACGTCGTCGACTTGCCGATGCCGCCTTTGCCGTAGAATGCGATTTGTCGCAGGGATGCCATTCTGCTCTCCATCAACCGATTGCTATGGCCGCGCCCGCTTGCAGCGGAGCGTGACCGCGTCCTCTCATGTGTCCGAACCGGCAGACGGGTTATTGGGAAGGAGAGCATCGCTCGTCCGAAGCGTCGGCGTGCACTCAGCCC
>NZ_JABFDM010000049.1 GCF_013178945.1 Bradyrhizobium aeschynomenes | reverse complement strand
CTCGCCACGCTGCGCTCCGGGCACACCTTCGACATCGTCGTCACCGACATCGAGATGCCGGAGATGAACGGCTTCGAGTTCGCCGAGGCGATCCGCTCCGACCAGAACCTGCACCAGCTGCCGGTCATCGCGGTGTCGTCGCTGGTCTCGCCGGCTGCGATCGAGCGCGGCCGCCAGGCCGGCCTGTACGACTACATCGCCAAGTTCGACCGGCCTGGCCTGATCGCGGCGCTGAAGGAACAGATCGAGGAACGGGCGCGCGCCGAAGCCAATCGGCGGGCCGCGTGACAGGAACGGGCAGGAGTAGCGTGCGATGAGCAGCAAGAT
>NZ_JABFDM010000048.1 GCF_013178945.1 Bradyrhizobium aeschynomenes | reverse complement strand
GCCATGTTCTGTTCCAGAAGTGACTAGGTACCACTTCCTTCGATAATCATCTGTCTACTGCATAGCAGTCAGAATGGTCCGTTCGTTTCCGGCCATCCCATGCCCCTACCAAAGTTTGGGTTGCTAGCTTGAGGGGTTTACCGCGTTCCACTTTTTAGGTTTCCCTAAAAACTCCGTCACTGTGGCACTTTCAGAGCTACTAAAACCTATCCGAAGACTTAGCCAGTTCGCTCGCCGTAACTTGAAAATCAAGTCCCTAGGCTTATTGATTCGCCTAGCACAAACACTACTGGCATCACAGCCAGTGCTAGCATGGACTTTCCTCATGGAAGACTTGCAA
>NZ_JABFDM010000047.1 GCF_013178945.1 Bradyrhizobium aeschynomenes | reverse complement strand
CGGCGGCCATCGCGGCCATGCCGCGCTCGACCATCGCCTCGAGCTCGCTGATGAGGTCGCGGTCCTCACCCTCGGGCTCGGACTCGTTGGCTTCGAGCTGCGCCAGCAGGTCCTTGATCCGGTCGATCGTGGTCAGGATCAGCGTGACGGCCTCGCCGGTCACCGGCATGCCATCGCGGAATTTGCCCATCAGGGTTTCGGCAGCGTGCGCCAGCGCTTCGAGCCGCGGCAGGCCGAGGAAGCCGCAGGTCCCCTTGATCGTGTGCACCAGCCGGAAAATGTTATCCAGGATCTTGGCGTTGTTCGGCTCCTGCTCGAACCGCACCAACTGATTGTCGACGGTAT
>NZ_JABFDM010000046.1 GCF_013178945.1 Bradyrhizobium aeschynomenes | reverse complement strand
GCCGAAGAAGGCGGCGAGGGCCAAGGCCAATGCCGACGGCGAGGTGCACGAGAACGACAAGGTCGCCAACCAGTCGATCCGCGTCAACGTCGACACGCTCGAACATCTGATGACGATGGTCTCCGAGCTGGTGCTGACGCGCAACCAACTGCTCGAGATCGCCCGCCGCAACGAGGACACCGAGTTCAAGGTGCCGCTGCAGCGATTGTCGAACGTCACCGCCGAGCTGCAGGAGGGCGTTATGAAGACGCGCATGCAGCCGATCGGCAATGCCTGGCAGAAGCTGCCGCGCATCGTCCGCGACCTCGCGACCGAACTCGGCAAGCAGATCGAGCTCGAGATGCA
>NZ_JABFDM010000045.1 GCF_013178945.1 Bradyrhizobium aeschynomenes | reverse complement strand
CGGCGGCCATCGCGGCCATGCCGCGCTCGACCATCGCCTCGAGCTCGCTGATGAGGTCGCGGTCCTCGCCTTCGGGCTCGGCCTCATTGGCCTCGAGCTGTCCGAGCAGGTCCTTGATTCGGTCGATCGTGGTCAGGATCAGCGTGACGGCCTCGCCGGTCACCGGCATGCCGTCGCGGAATTTGCCCATCAGGGTTTCGGCAGCATGCGCCAGCGCTTCGAGTCGCGGCAGGCCGAGGAAGCCGCAGGTCCCCTTGATCGTGTGCACCAGGCGGAAGATGTTATCCAGGATCTTGGCGTTGTTCGGCTCCTGCTCGAACCGCACCAACTGATTGTCGACGGTAT
>NZ_JABFDM010000044.1 GCF_013178945.1 Bradyrhizobium aeschynomenes | reverse complement strand
GCCATGTTTTGTTCCAGAAACAACTAGGAATTGTTTCTTTCGATAATCATCTGTCTACTGCAAAGCAGTCAGGATAGATTGTTCTCATTCCAACTATCCCATGCCCCTACCAAAGTTTGGGTTGCTAGCTTGAGGGGTTTACCGCGTTCCACTTTCTAGATTTCCCTAGAAACTACGTCACTGTGGCACTTTCAAAGCTATTCAGGCATATCCAAAGACTTAGCCCTTTTGCTTGCCGTAAGATAGCTAGCTATCTCCCTAGGCTTATTTTTTCGCCTAGCACAAACACTACTGGCATCACAGCCAGTGCTAGCATGGACTTTCCTCATAGTATCTCAATACTACGCGATTATC
>NZ_JABFDM010000043.1 GCF_013178945.1 Bradyrhizobium aeschynomenes | reverse complement strand
GTTGCAAACAGTCACAAGGATTTGAAGTTTTCTTCATTTCCTAGAAATAGTTGGAGGGGCACTTATGTTAGGTTTAGATGTAGGTCGCTACAGTAACGGTGACACATAAGTCCTTATATAATTTAAGGAAGACAGACAATGTGGTAATAGTTCATTACCATTAGCGCATGCTTGCTTGAGGTAATCATGAACAAATATAAACTAGGGTATACCCCTAGATGTGTTAGTAATTTTTGTTAGTCAAGGAGGTATTGCTAATCAAATATCTCAATATGAAAGATGTAAAATGGTAACACATATGAATAAAAGTTCGTGTATGTTTTGGTGTTACCAAAGGTAATAAAACATAAAGAGGGACTCCCT
>NZ_JABFDM010000042.1 GCF_013178945.1 Bradyrhizobium aeschynomenes | reverse complement strand
GCTGCTGGTAGCACTACTGCCGTTAAACCTGCTGAATTAGCTGCAGGTGTGGCTTACACTGTAACTGTTAACGATGTTTCATTTAACTTCGGTTCAGAAAATGCAGGTAAGACTGTTACCCTTGGTTCAGCTAACTCAAATGTAAAATTCACCGGTACAAACAGTGATAATCAAACTGAAACTAATGTTTCTACTTTGAAAGTTAAGTTAGACCAAAACGGTGTTGCTTCACTTACTAATGTTTCAATTGCAAACGTATACGCAATTAACACTACTGATAACAGTAACGTAAACTTCTACGACGTAACTAGTGGTGCTACTGTAACTAACGGTGCCGTTTCAGTTAATGCTGATAACCAAGGTCA
>NZ_JABFDM010000041.1 GCF_013178945.1 Bradyrhizobium aeschynomenes | reverse complement strand
TTCGAGTAGGCGCGGCTAGCTTTTGCTAGCTGAGGAAAGTCCACGCACGCACAAGCTGCGATGCTTGTAGTGATCGTATTCAGCTCAATAAGCTGGAGGAAAGTTATTTAACTTTTACGGCGGAAAAAGTGCTAAATCTTTGGACATGCATTACTATCCTGAAAGTGCCACAGTGACGTAGCAAAATCAGAAATGATTTTGGTGGAACGAGGTAAACCCTGCGAGCGTGAAACCCAAATTTGGTGGGGGAGTTTCGATCTAAGGAAATGAACTAAAGATCGGGTTATTGCATTAGCAATAAAGATAGATGACTACTAATAGTGATTTTGCCAAGAATCACTGGAACAAAACGTGGCTTATAGAAATTCACACAGGCAG
>NZ_JABFDM010000040.1 GCF_013178945.1 Bradyrhizobium aeschynomenes | reverse complement strand
TAGGATCTGTACTCATAAATGGATTCCGTTAGCTGACGAACGGTGATTCACTCCCCTTAGGTGATTTGGGGGGTGGACATGGCGCGGTTTGACCTGAGCGATCGAGAATGGGCTTTGATCAAGCCCTTGCTGCCGAATAAGCCACGCGGTGTCGGTCGGGTCGACGACCGGCGGGTTCTCAACGGCATCTTCTATGTGCTGCGGACAGGCTCGCCCTGGCGAGATCTTCCAGAACGCTATGGCCCTTACACGACGGTCTATAACCGCTTTAACCGCTGGGCCAAGGCAGGCGTTTGGGTCCAGATTTTCGAGGTGTTGGCAGCTCGCTCGCCGCAGTCGATGGCGCTGATCGACAGTTCTATCGTCCGCGCCCATCAG
>NZ_JABFDM010000004.1 GCF_013178945.1 Bradyrhizobium aeschynomenes | reverse complement strand
CTTTCTCGCGGCAGTCGCACTCGGCTCAACCCGCCTCTGGGCCAAGGCTTATGAGTCCACGCCCTAGACCGGCCAATCCTCCGCCGTGATCGTCGCTGCATCGGCGCCCACGATTTCGGACAGAGATTCGCGGCCCGTGCGCAGCAAGGTCGAGGTCAGGTCGGCCTTGATGCTGTCGACCAGGCCGAGACCCTTGTAGACGAGCGAGGAATAAAGCTGGATCAGGCTGGCGCCGGCGCGGATCTTGGTCAGCGCGGCGCCGCCGGTGTCGATGCCGCCGACACCGATCAGCGGGAACGCGCCTTCGACGCGGACGAAGGTCTCCGCGACCATGCGGGTCGAAAGCCGGAACAGCGGCCGCCCGGACAGGCCGCCCTGCTCCTTGGCGCGCAGCTGCTCGCGCAGGCTGTTGGGCCGGGCCAGCGTCGTGTTCGACACGATCATGCCGTCGACGCCGCGCGAGCGCGCGACATGGACGACGTCGTCGAGCTCGGCGAGGCTGAGATCGGGCGCAATCTTGAGCAGCACCGGGGTGTCGCCGGCCTTGCGGCGGACGCGGTCGCGCGCCTCCAGCACCTTGGACAGCAACTCGTCGAGCTGCGAGGCCTGCTGCAGATTGCGCAGGCCCGGCGTGTTCGGCGAGGAGATGTTGACGGTGAAATAGCTCGCCACCGGCGCAAAGGTCTCGATCAGGCGGACGTAGTCGGCGACGCGGTCGGCCGAATCCTTGTTGGCCCCGACATTGACGCCGACGATGCCGCCCTGGTTGGCGCGGCCGGCCAGCCGGCGCAGCACGGCCTCGGCACCGTCATTGTTGAAGCCCATGCGGTTGATGACCGCCTCGTCGCGCTCCAGGCGGAACAGCCGCGGCCGCGGATTGCCGCTCTGCGGCCGCGGCGTCACCGAGCCGATCTCGACGAAGCCGAAGCCGAGCCGCAGCAGCGCGTCCGGCACCTCGGCGTTCTTGTCGAAGCCCGCGGCCATGCCGACCGGGTTCGGGAAGTTCAACCCGAAAGCGCGCACCGCGAGCTTGGCATCGTCAGGCCGCGGCTTGATGGCGGGCAGCAGCTTGAGGCCCTGGATGGCAAGCCGGTGCGCATCCTCGGCGTCCAGCCAGCGAAGCAGCGGCAGCGAGACGGTGTCGAAGGCGCGAATCACGGCGCAAGTCCTGGAATGTCGTGGCCGCCATCGGCACGGCTGTGCATCTGGTGAACGGCGGTCACCGCACCGAGATCGAGTTCGCCATAGAGATGCGGGAACAGCTCGTCATTGCGCGAGCGCTCCCAGCGCAGCGCATCGCCCAGCGCGTCCGCCTCGACTTCGACCAGGAACAGTGCGCTCTGCCCGAAGAAGTGCTTTCGGGCGGTCTCCGGAACCTGAGAGGCGGTCGAGAAATGGATGAATCCGTCGCGCAGATCGTCCGCGCTGCCGCGGTAGACGCCCAGCCGCTCCGCCTCGCGCCAGGCCGAAGCTGAGCAGATTTTGTAGATTTTGGGCACCTTCGCGCGGTCCTGGCTTGAGCTTGAGTTTGCTGATGTTTTCGGGAGCGGCCGACCGTATCGGCAGGGGGCGGCGAACTCAAGCGTCGATTGTCCCGCAGCCGCTGCGCCGCGGCCCGCACGAGTTGTCCCGTGTCATCACGGATTCTTCTGGATACAGCCGGTTCCTCAGCAAGGATTAACCGAATTCAGCTCTCCTGGGCTTCGCGATTCGCCTTGGCGGCGCCGAGCGCCGACGGCCGCACCGATTGCCTGCATCACACTTGAGCTTTGGAGATTGCCATGGACCGCCGCAACGTCTTGAAGGCCCTTGCAGGGCTAGCCCTCTGCCCCGTCTGCGCCACGCCCGGCTTCGCCGCCGAAGGCGCCCCGCATTGGAGCTACGAGGGGACGACGGGCCCCTCCAAATGGGGCGATCTCGACGCGGCCAACAAGGTCTGCAGCGTCGGCACCCAGCAGTCGCCGATCGATATCGAGCATGCGACGCGGGCCCAATTGCCCGACTTCAAGCTGAGCTGGGCGAGGACCGCCGACACCATCGTCAACAACGGCCACACCATCCAGCTCAACTTCGCCGACGGCAGCGGCACCCTGAAGCTCGGCGGCACCACCTACAAGCTACTGCAGGTGCATTTCCATCGCCCGAGCGAGCACCAGATCGGCGGCAAGAACTATCCGATGGAAGCGCATTTCGTGCACCGCGCTGCGTCGGGCGGTCTCGCTGTGGTCGGCGTGCTCATGACCACCGGCCGTCCCAATGCCGCGTTCTCCCACATCGTGTCGACGATGCCGGACAAGGAGGGTCCCGCGGTCAAGGCCGATCCGCGCATCAATCCCAACATGATGCTGCCCAACCGCCGCTCCTATTATCGTTATGCCGGCTCGCTGACGACGCCGCCGTGCTCCGAGGTCGTCGAGTGGCTGCTGCTGAGCGAGCCGGTTTCGGTTGCCGAAGCTGACGTGGCGAAGTTCGCCAAGCTGTACCCGATGAATGCCCGCCCGGTGCAGAAGCTCGACCGCCGCTTCGTGCTGCAGGGCGTGTAAGTCGCGCATCGCCGGCCGCTTCGGATCGCGGCTGCCGCGCAGCACTCCGCCGTCGTCCCGGCCTCGAGCCGGGACCCATACCGCGGAGTGCTGATTGGTTTGGACGGTGGCGGAGATCTTCCGTCAAACTCGAGCCGGTGGTTATGGGTCCCGGCTCGAGGCCGGGACGACACCCTCTGCGGAGTGAAGAGCGTGGGCCTTACGCGCTCCGCGCCAGCGCCCCGTCGATCATGCTGACGGCGTTGTTGAGGCCGTAGACGGCGACGAAGGAGCCGAAGCGCGGGCCCTTCTCCTGGCCGAGCAGCACCTGATAGAGCATGTTGAACCAGTCCAGCGACACGCCCGGCCGGCCGTCCTTGCCCTTCTTGGCGTGGTCGAGGAACGGCTCGCGGCGGCCGATCTCGTAGACCACGTTCTGGATGTCCTCGGCGGTAGCTTCCGCCGGCAGGTTCGACAGCGCATCGCGCAGATCCTGCAACGCCACGCGCTCGATCTCGGTCGGCTCGCGGAACGTCTTGGTCGGCGCGACGAAGTCGCGATAGTAGTTGATGGCGTAGCCGACCATCGCATCGAGCTTGGGATGCGTCTGCGGCGTCACGCCCGGGCGGTAGCGGCCGATGAAGCCCCACAGCGTCTCGGCATTCTCGGCGTTCGACGACGACACCAGGGTCAGCAAGAGCTGGAAGGTCACCGGCATGTCGGCCTTCGGCGGCGTGCCGGAATGGATGTGCCAGACCGGGTTGCCGAGCTGCTGCTTGGCATCCTGCTTCGGGAAGCCCTCGAGGAATTGCTGATAGTCGTCGACGTTGCGCGGGATGACGTCGAAATACAGCCGCTTCGCCGCCTTGGGCTCGCGATACATGAACAGCGACAGCGATTCCGGCGAAGCGTAGCGCAGCCATTCGTCGATGGTCAGGCCGTTGCCCTTCGACTTCGAGATCTTCTGGCCCTTCTCGTCGAGGAACAGCTCGTAGTTGAAGCCCTCCGGCGGCGTGCCGCCGAGCGCCGCGCAGATCTTGCCGGACAGCTTCACCGAGTCGATCAGGTCCTTGCCGGCCATTTCATAGTCGACGCCGAGCGCGTGCCAACGCATCGCCCAGTCCGGCTTCCATTGCAGCTTGCAATGGCCGCCGGTGACCGGGACCGTCATACGCTCGCGGGTCTCGGGATCGTCATAGGAGATCGTGCCGGCCTTGGCGTCGTGCTCCACGATCGGCACGTACAGCACGAGACCGGTGCGCGGACAAATGGGCAGGAACGGCGAGTAGCTCGCGGCGCGCTCCTCGCGGAGCGACGGCAGCATGATGGCCATCACCTTCTCGAGCCGCTCCAGCATACGCAGCAGCGCCGCATCGAACTTGCCGGAGGTGTAGTAGTCGGTCGAGGAGGCGAACTCGTATTCGAAGCCGAATCTGTCCAGGAAGGCGCGCAGCCGCGCATTGTTGTGCGCGGCGAACGAGGGATACTCGTTGGAGAACGGATCGGGGATGCGCGACAGCGGCTTGCCCAGATGCGTCGTCAGCATCTCCTTGTTCGGCACGTTGTCCGGCACCTTGCGCAGGCCGTCCATGTCGTCGGAGAAGGCGATGAGGCGCGTCTTGATCTTGTCCTCGGTCAGCACGCGGAAGGCGTGGCGCACCATGGTGGTGCGCGCGACCTCGCCGAAGGTGCCGATATGCGGCAGGCCCGACGGGCCATAGCCGGTCTCGAACAGCACCTCGTCCTTCGGGGTCTTCTTCAGCCGGTTGACGATCGCTTTGGCCTGCTCGAACGGCCAGGCGTTGGAATTTTCGGCGAGCGCGCGCAGGTCGCTCGGGCTGGGAAGGGCGAGATCGATCGTGGACATATTGAAAAAGACTTCTCCGAAGGCGTGCAAAACAGCGGTCATGTTACCCGTCATTCCGGGGCGATGCGAAGCATCGAACCCGGAATCTCGAGGTTCCGGGTTCGCGTCTTCGACGCGCCCCGGAACGACGGCAAGCGCTAGAACGGGCTGATCGAGAAATAGCGCAGCCATAGGTCGGTGTAGCGGCCCTTTTCCCAGACCCGGAACAGCGCCCAGTTCAGGGCTTGGCGCAGCAGGTCGTTGCCCTTGCGCACCCCGATCCCGACGCCCTCGCCGAAATAGCGGCTTTCGACGAAAGGTCCACCGGAAAAGGCGCAGCAATCGGCCGAATCCGTGCCGTTGACCCAGAACGCCAGCGAGATGCCGTCGCCGAAGATCAGGTCGACCTCGGCCCGGCGCAGCGCCTGCCGCAGCGCGTCCTCGTTCGGATAGGCCTTGATCTCGGCGTCGGTGAACATCGCCTTGAGATAGGCCTCGTGTGCGGTACCGGCGACCGCACCGATCTTCTTGCCCTCGAGGAATTCGGGCCGGATCTCGGTCATGACCGCGTCGCGGCGCGACACGAAGCGCGCCGGCGCCCGGTAATAGGGATCGGAGAAATCCAGCCGCGCGCGCATCTGCGGCGTCACCGCCATCGAGGCAATGATGGCGTCGCCCCGGTTCGAGGACAGCGCGTCGATCAGGGTCTCGAAGCGGCGCATTTGGACGGTGCAGGTGACCTTGATCTCGTCGCAGATCGCCCTGGCGAGATCGACGTTGAAGCCGGCCGGATTGCCGTCGGGTCCGGTGAAATTGAACGGCGGATAATCGGTCTCGGTCAGGAAGCGGATCACCGTGAGGCGCGACAGATCGGGCCGCTCGGGGCGGCGCCGCGGATCCCAGAAGCCGGGCACCGCCTGCGGCGCCGCTTCGACCGCCGGCCTCACCGGCGCCTGGGCGCGCGCATCCGGTCCGGCCCCGGCCAGGCCGAGACAGAGCAGCACGGCGGCGATGATGGCGCGGGCCGGGCGGTTGGGCTTCCAGGGGCTTGAAACGACGGTCGGCATCAGCGGTCCCGATGGTCAGCGCGCCTTATAGACCATCCCGGCGCAAATTCGAGGCGCGAATCGGCTCGGCGCCGTGCGCCGGGCGCGAGAGCGTTAACGCGCTCAGAGGTATTTCTTGAGGTCCGCCGCCGCCTCCTCGGGCGTGCGCTTCAGGTTGAACGGCGCGACGAAGCGGCCGTTGCGGTCCATCAGATAGATCAAGGCGGTGTGGTCCATGGTGTAATCACCGTCCTTCAGCGGGACCTTCTTGGCATAGACCCGGTACTCGGTGAGGACCTTGGCCAGCACCTCGGGATCGCCGGTCAGGCCCTTCAGGTGCGGATCGAAGCTCGAGAGGTAGTCTTTCATGGTCGCCGGGTTGTCGCGCTCGGGATCGACCGAGATGAAATAGGCGTTCACGCTGTCGGCGTCCTTGCCCATCGCCCGCAGCACCTCGGAGATCTCGAACAGCGAGGTCGGACAGACGTCCGGACAATGGGTGAAGCCGAAGAAGATCAGCGTCGGCCGCCCCTGCAGGCTTTTTTCGGTGACGACTGCACCGGTCTGGTCGGTGAGTTGGAACGGCCCGCCGATCGCGGCAGGTGCCGCGATGTTGCGGGCACCGCCGCCCATGACGACGAACATCAGCGTCAGCCCGACCACCAGGCTGGCAGCGAAGGCTCCGATGATCACCAGCGGACGGGTGGCATTGGACGGCATGCCGGGCTCCTCAATTTCGGTCTCAGAAGCAGGCGCTGAAGCCGGCGGCGATCATCTCGAAGAACACGGCAGTGCCGTACTGCGCCCAGAGAATCCCGGCGCCGGCAACCAGCACGACGCCCAGGGCCACGGCCGCCATCACCGGCGCCGAGGCCGCGCGGCGACCGGCAGAACCGGACGATATCTCTTGCGGCGCTGAAAGGGGCTGCATGACGGCGTGCTCATCCGGCGGGTCACTGGCCCGAAATGGCACATGCATTTGCCCGCCTCTCGGCCTCTGAAATAGGCCGCGCTGGCGGTCGAGGCAAGCGCGGAGGCGCCCGCCGCGGTCACAGGGTGCGGAGGAATGCCCCGGTCAGTGCGAGGCGGAGGCCTTGGCGGCCGCCGGCGAGATCGCCGGAGCGTTGGGTGCGACCTGCGGCGAGGACGGCGAGGACGCCTGGGCGTCCATGTAGCAGGGCTTGTACATCGCCTGCAGCTCCTTGCCCTTCAGGAAGATCATCCGCGGCGTCAGCCCGCCGCGCTGCGAGATCCAGCGGCGGATCGGCGACGGATACATCGAGTACAGCATCTGGGTCGCCTCGGGATTGGTGACGGCGCGGCCGTTGGCGCCGAAATCCCAGGCGGCATGGAAGCCGAGATTGGCATGCGAGGTGACGCAGATCTTGTCGTGCGGAACGGCGCCCAGCACGATGGTGCAGGCCGACGCGCACAGGCCGTCGATGATCACATACTCGCCTGAGGATCGCAGGCCCTGGTACTTGTCGACATAGGTGCCGATCCGGCCGCCGCGGTCGTCGGCGATCCGGACCACGGCCTGGCTCGCGCCGACCCCCGACAGCAACAGAACAACTGCGAGCAACCCCGTCCAGAATTTCATGTCGAGCCCCAGTTCAACCCGGCGAAACCGATCTGACCGACTTTGATACGCTTCGTGTGATGCGTTGATTGTGATGCTTGGAACTGCGGCGGACCTTGCAATCACGAGCCCTCCCCAGAACCGGAACGCGAAAGCCAAATCCAAATCGCAAACGCAGCGTGTTGCGAGATCGTGTTTTTGTCCAGGACGGCGCGGCAGCCCGAACCAAATTCAGGGCAAGTGTTGCAAGGCCGCTGCACCACCCGGTTGCTACCGCGAAAATATCGCCTCACCCGGGCCCGACCATGGCAGTTGCGCCACGAGCTGGGCAGGAGCCCGGCATGATTCGTCTGGCGGCGCGGCTTCAACGTCACGGCAGAGCAAAACCCCGTGAAATTCCGGATGCTCGAAGGCGGCGTTGTGGAGGGCGCCAAGGACTGGGAGGAACGGATGGGAGGAACGGATTCCTGCGCCGGCCTTCGATACCGCTCAGGTTCCCGGCGCGCGGAACCTCGGCGGCGCCGATGCAGCCTCGACATCGGGTCGCATCCTCCCGGATCCGCTCCAGACGGAAGCGGCATCGCGGCCGACTCGATCGCCCGGCTTTGCTGAGGAATGCGCCGGCAGCGGCGGCATGTGAGCAGCGGAGTCGAACTAATCGTCGGGAAGGCGCACGGTGGCGCCGAAGGTGACGAGCGGCGCGTCGGCGGACCCGAGCTCGATCTGCCGCGCGGGCACCTCCTGATAGCTGCCGTCTTCAGTCTTTCTCAACTCATATTGCCAGACCGTTAACGCCTCGCCGCGCGCCAGCGCGTTGCGGATGCGGCTTGCGCCGCGGCCCGGCAGCTTGAGCAGGTCGTCGCGCATCATGCCGATCATCGTCGGGCTGTCGCCCCGATGCAGCTCGAAGAACACCATGCGGTTGGGCTTATCCTGCGGCTTGAGCACGGTATCTGCCGTGAACAGGACGAGACAGATCGCGACCGCGATTAACTTCCAAGTGTCGGACAACATGCGACGCAAATCCCCCGCACCGTCTCTGCGCGCTGGGTAGGCCCGGCGCGGAGAGGCGGCAACTTACAGTTTGGTCATGCCAAATGAGATGACGTCGGACGTAATCGATTCGATGCATGATCGGCGCGATCTTCGCCGCCTCATCGTTCACAACATGGAGAGCACCGATGACCGAGATCGCCGCGATCGCCGACGGCTACATTGCGCTGTGGAACGAGCGCGACGCCACGCAGCGCCGCACGCTGCTCGCGCGGCAATGGACCGACGATGCCAGCTATGTCGACCCGCTGATGTGCGGCAGCGGCTATGACGGCATCGACGCACTCGTGAACGGCGTGCAGCACCGCTTCCCCGACTTCCGCTTCCGCCTGCGCGGCAGCGCCAACGGCCACGGCAACTACGTCCGCTTCGCCTGGACGCTCGGTCCGGCGGATGCAGACGGCCCGATCGAGGGCACGGACTTCGTCGAGCTCGCCGACGGCCGCATTCGCCGCGTCACCGGCTTTCTCGACAAGGTGCCGGAGGGCGCGTGACGGACATCGCCACCGCCGCACGCGAGGGGCTCCCATGTCGCGGCGCACGAGCAGACGTCCCGTGATTGCGCTACGTCAACGTCGGTCCTGATCCGCCGCTGCAAGACGCTCGCGACGAATACCGGATCGCCGGAGGCGGGCGTGCAGCAGTCTAATTCCATCGATGATCAGGCAATGGCGGCCGGCCCGCTGGCCGCCATTGCGACCCTGCCCGCGCTGTGGCGCTGGCGCGTCGACCGGAGCCCCGACGCCGAGGCCTATCGTCACTTCGATCCGGCCGGCAACGGCTGGAGCAGCCTGTCATGGCACCAGATCGATCGCGTCGTCGATCGCTGGCAGCGGGCGCTCGCCGCCGAAGGATTGAAACAAGGCGAGCGCGTCGCGATCCTGATGCCGAACGGGCTGGCGCATCTCGCGATGGATCAGGCGGCGCTGGCGCGCGGGCTGGTCCCGGTGCCGATGCATGCGGTCGACAACGCCGACAGCATCGCCTACATCCTCGCCGATTCCGGCGCGCGGCTGCTGCTGGTGGATTCCGACCAGCATTGGAATGAGATCGCCGCCGTCGGTCAGGCCCTGCCCGACCTGAAGCGGATCGTGTGCGCCGAGCTGCAGGCGCCTCCCGACGCCGCCGATCCGCGCGTCGCCGCGCTGGATGCCTGGCTGAATGCGTCCGGAGCCGGCGCGGCTCTCGACGAGATCGCCATCGCGTCGCACGACCTCGCCGCGATCGTCTACACCTCGGGCACCACCGGCCGGCCGAAGGGCGTGATGCTGTCGCACGACAATGTCGTCGCAAACGTCAAGGCGATCCATCAGCGGCTCGCGGCCGACATCGACGACGTGTTCCTGTCGTTCCTGCCGCTGTCGCACACGTTCGAGCGAACTGCGGGCTATTACTACGCGATCGCGATCGGTGCCTGCGTCGCCTATGCGCGCTCGGTGAGGCAGCTGTCGGAGGATCTGCTGGAGGTACGCCCGACCATCCTGGTCTCGGTGCCGCGCATCTATGAGCGGATCTATTCGCTCGTCATGCATCACCGCGGGATCGCCAACCCGTTGGAGCGCGCGCTGCTCGATCTGACGCTCGCGATCGGCGGCCGCCGCTTCGATGCACGGCATGGGCGCGCCACGCAGCCGATGTTCGAGCGCACCGCATGGCCGCTGCTGCGTCGCCTCGTCGCCGAGAAGGTGCTGGCCCGGTTCGGGGGGCGGCTGCGCGTCGCGGTGAGCGGCGGCGCGCCGATCGCCGAGCCGGTGGTGCGGCTGTTCCTGGCGCTCGGGCTCGACGTGCTGCAGGGCTACGGCATGACCGAGACCTCGCCGGTGGTGAGCGTCAACACGCCCGACGACAACGATCCGCGCACCGTCGGCCGCGCCCTCCCCGGCGTCGAGGTCCGCATCGGCGACAATGACGAGCTGATGGTGCGCGGCCCCCACGTGATGCTCGGCTACTGGCACCGGCCGGAGGAGACCGCGCGCATCAAGGAGGCCGACGGCTGGCTGCACACCGGCGACCAGGCCCGTATCGACCAGGGACGCATCACCATCACCGGGCGGATCAAGGACATCCTGGTGACGTCGACCGGCGAGAAGATCGCCCCCGCCGACCTGGAGACCGCGATCCTCACCGACCCGCTGTTCGAGCAGGCGATCGTAATCGGGGAGAGCCGCCCGTTCCTCACGGCGATCGTCGTCCTCAACCCCAAGGGCTGGGCCGAGCAGCAGGCGCGGCTCGCCGCTCACGGTCAGCGCGGCCCCGAGGCCGAAGCCGCTTCCCTGCTGCGCCACATCGCGCGCAGCGTGAAGGCCTATCCGGCCTACGCCACGCCGAAGGCGGTGCATTGGACCTTGGAGCCATGGACCATCCAGGCCGGCCTGATCACGCCGACGCTGAAGAACAAGCGGCCGGCCATCGAGCGGACGTTCGCCAGGGAGATCGTGGCGATCTACGCGAAGCGGCCGGCTGCCTCCACGGCGAAGCAATAGGGACATCGGGCGGAAATGCGTGGCGGCAGAATGTGGCCGCACATACCGCTGTCTTCCCGGCGAACGCCGGGACCCATACTGCGTGATGTGCGTTGGCGGAGAAGGTCTGGATCGTCGTCCTTCGCAAAGCCGACGGTGGCGTTTATGGGTCCCGGCGTTCGCCGGGACGACGGTGGAAGTCGGGGAGACGCCTCGGTCAACATTGTCATTGCGAGGGGGTGGGACCCTGCACATCACCAGCTACTTATTGTGACGGACTCTGACTGGCCCTGATCCATCCTTCCGCGAAAGATAAATCTCTTTCCTTTTTTCGGAAATCATGTATATCTCTCCGCATCCCGGCCCGCGAGAGGGGCGCTTCGCGATCGTCACGAGACGTGGGGCCGGCGATGCGGTGGCTGCGAGTGTGCTGCAGCGGGCCTCGTGCTCGCCGACGAACGGCAGACTTGCGGACGTGAAGACGCGTGGTCCTGGCGCCCCGAAGCTGGCGCCAAGTCGTCTGGTGATGATGATCCGGACGGCGACGGTGGCTAAAAAGCCGGACACCGGGGAGATCGCGACATAAGCGTGAAAACCATCGCGCGGGGAATGCCGGGATGTCTCGGCTGAACCTGTGGTTCCTGCCGCCTGCATTTTTTCCGCAGGCGGGCCATGGGTGCGGCCAGCGCCCGGCATTCCCCGCGCCCTCTCTCTTGCAGGGCGGGACGACCGGCACGACTCGGACGCAGCTGCGCCGCGAGAGGGCGATGACGCATGCCACAGGGACGTTCTTTCAGGTGGACCGGTGGCTATGGGCCCCTTCGTCGCAGAGACGACCGCGGAATGTGAGGGATCGCCCCACTTCGTCGGCAGCTCATGCACGTGGATTGTTATCGATATCATAAGCAGCGTATCCTTCCGCATCCGCCAGCTTCGGGCCCGCCCAACCCGGCGACGCGCAGCCAAGAGAAGACCGCATGAGATGAAGTCGACACGGCCGATTGCCCGAGCGCTGCCGAAGCGGCCCGCGACCATGGCGGAGGTGGCGGCGCGGGCCGGCGTGTCGGCGATGACCGTCTCCCGCGCACTGAAGAGCGACGGCGCCGTCTCCGAGGAGACGCGGCGCAAGATCCTTACGGCCGTCGACGAGCTCGGCTACGTGCTCGATCTTTCGGCGGGAGCGCTGTCTTCGAAACGTACCGGCTTCGTCGCCGTCCTGGTGCCTTCGATCAACAACTTCAACTTCTCCGACACCGCCCGCGGCATCACCGAGATCATCGAAGGCCACGGCCTGCAGATGCTGCTCGGTTACACCGACTACGACATGGAAAAGGAGGAGCAGCTCGTTCAGGCGATGCTGACCCGCCGCCCCGACGGGATCATCGTCACAGACGGACGGCATACGCCGAAGGCGCGGCGGATGCTGCGATCCGCCGGCATCCCCGTCGTGGAAACCTGGGATCTGCCGACCGATCCGATCGATCACGTCGTCGGCTTCTCCAACGCCGAGGCCTCGCGTGCCCTGGTCCACCGGCTGTATCAGAAGGGCTATCGCAACATCGGCTTCATTGGTGGCGCCAGCCGGCGCGACACCCGCGGCGCCGACCGCCGGCTCGGCTACACCAGGGCAGTCGAGGAGCTCGGCCTGCCGGTCGGCCGCACCATCTCGTTCGGCAATCCGCCGATCTCGATGGAGCAAGGCGGTCAGGCGCTCGTGCACCTGATCCAGCAATGGCCCGATGTCGACGCCGCCGTCTGCGTCTCCGACCTCTCCGCCTTCGGCGCGATCATGGAGTGCCACCGCCGCGGCTGGGCCGTGCCCGGCCGGATCGCGATCGCCGGCTTCGGCGATTTCGAGGTGTCGCGCTGCGCCTGGCCACGCATCACCACCGTCGCCGTGGATTGCCGCAATATCGGGCGCGAGGCCGGTCGCATTCTGCTGGACGCACTCGACGCCGTGCAGCACGCACACCCGCCGGCGCCGGCGACCCTGATCGTCCCGTTCGAGGTGATCGAGCGCGAAAGCACATGACGCCGCATCGCTTGACGGCTCGTCCTCGGAAAACTCGATGCTATCGACAACAAGATCGATGAGAGGAGCACCAACACCAAACCCTCCCGGTGAGGAGCGCCGCTGGCGGCGTGTCTCGAACCATGAAGCCCCGAACGAGGCGAAAGTGATCGCCGTGCTCTCACTCCCTCGCCGGCCCGCGAACGGCCGGCCACCGAGCCCTTTCTGACACTGAGGAGCGAATGCCGATGTATATCCGTTGCGCTTTCTTCAATGGCCGCGTGAAGCCCGGACGCGAAGCCGAGTTCACTGCCTATGTCCGCGAGAAGCTGGTGCCGCTATGGACGCGCTTTCCCGGCGCCCAGGAGGTCCGCGTGCTGCGCCAGGAGGATAGCGATAGCGATGCCCAGCGCTATGAGATGGTGCTGGCGATCCGCTATCCTTCGCACGCGGCGATCGAGCAGGCGCTGGCGTCGCCGGTGCGCGCGGAGAGCCGCGAGGTGACGGGAGGGCTGATGGAGATGTTCGAGGGCTCGATCTTCCACACCGTCTTCAGGGCCGACGATTTTCCGCTGCCGACCGACTGACCGCATCATCGCCGCCGGAGACCTTGCGCCATGACCACCTACGACATTCGCGACCCGCGCTTCAGCGCCCTGATCATCGGCCACGCCAAGCTGGAGAAGCTATGGACCGGCTGCCGCTGGGCCGAGGGCCCGGTCTATGTTCCCGCGGCGAAATCGCTGCTGTGGTCGGACATCCCCAACGACCGCCTGATGCGATTCGACGAGACCGACGGCTCGGTCTCGGTATTCGAGACGCCGTGCGGCTATCACAATGGCCATACGCGCGACGCGCTCGGCCGCGTCATCGCCTGCGAGCATGGCGGCCGACGCATTTCGCGACTGGAGCACGATGGCACATGGGTCGGCCTGGTCGATCGTTTCGAGGGCAAGCGCTTCAACTCGCCGAACGACGCCGTGGTGAAGTCGGACGGCACGATCTGGTTCTCGGACCCGACCTACGGCATCGACAGCGCCTATGAGGGCCACGCGGCGCCGAGCGAGATCGGCGCGAGCCACGTCTATCGCTTCGATCCGGCCACCGGCGCAGTCGCAGCGGTCGTCACCGACATGGTGAAGCCGAACGGCCTTGCGTTCTCTGCCGACGAGCGCCTGCTCTACGTCGCCGACACCGGCGCGACCCACGTGCCGGATTGGCCCGCAGTCATCCGCGTCTACGCGGTCGCCGCGAGCGGAAGGACCGTCGGCGAAGGCCGTGTGTTCGCCACCTCGCCCGCCGGCTTGTTTGACGGCTTCCGCATCGACCGCAGCGGAAACATCTGGACCTCGACCGGCGATGCCGTTGCCATCTACGCACCCGATGGCACCTTGATCGGGCGCATCCCGGTGCCCGAGATCGTCTCCAACGTCACCTTCGGCGGGCCGAAGCGCAACCGGCTCTACATCACCGCGCAAACCTCACTCTACGCGATCTTCGTCAACGCCCATGGGATCAACTGAGACCACACGATCGTTCCGGCGCGCCGGCCATGGCATCAGTGCCGATCATCGCGACGACACGTCCCGCTTCGACACGCGGCAAGCGCTGCGCTGGATGGCTCGACGGCCGGCCTCAGAGCGAGGCGGTGATGCCGCCATCGACATAGAGCACGTGGCCATTGACGAAGGACGATGCCGGCGAGGCCAGGAAGATGCAGGCGCCGACGAGTTCCTCGACCTTGCCCCAGCGCCCCGCCGGCGTGCGCTTCTCGAGCCAGGCCGAGAAGGCCGGATCAGCAACCAGTGCAGCGTTGAGCGGCGTATCGAAATAGCCGGGCGCGATGGCGTTGACCTGCAGGCCATGCCTGGCCCAGTCCGTCGCCATCCCCTTCGTGAGGTTTCCGACCGCACCCTTGGTCGCCGTATACGGTGCGATCGACGGACGCGCGAGCGACGTCTGCACCGAGGCGATGTTGATGATTTTGCCGCCGTGCCGTCCGATCATGTGGCGCGCACAGGCTTGGCCGACGTTGAACACCGAGGCGATGTTGGTCTGCAGCAGGCGCTGGAACGCATCCTCGGGGAAATCCTCCAGCGGCGCCCGATGCTGCATGCCGGCATTGTTGACGAGAATGTCGATCGGGCCGACCTCGGCTTCGAAGCGATCGACCGCCGCACGCACGGCGGCGTGATCGGTCACGTCGAAAGCGAGAATGCGCGCGCTTGGAATCTCGCGAGCAGCAGCGGCGAGCTTGGCCTCGTCGCGGCCGTTGAGCACGATTTCGGCGCCGGCTTCAGCAAGACCGCGCGCGAGCGCAAGACCAATGCCTTGCGAAGATCCGGTCACGAGGGCGCGACGCCCCGCCAGATCGAACAAGTCGACCGCCACTCCGCTTTCTCCGCCTGCTACGTTGGAACGCGCCGAGCAAGACTATGTTATCGATAACAAATCCTGTCAACGCCACTGCTTTTGGCTTCATCCGGCAACGCGACGAGGGCCGTCGCGTTGCCAGCAAGCGCACGCATGGATCTCGTCGAGATGCGATCTGTCGTGATCGTTATGAGGCTGGAGCGGGCGAAGGGAATCGAACCCTCGTATGCAGCTTGGGAAGCTGCCGTTCTACCATTGAACTACGCCCGCATGGCTCAATGCTTAACCGAGCCGCAGCGTTTCGCCAAGCGGCTTGTCACTCTGCGGATCGTCGCGGAGCCTGCCGTCCGACTCGTCTCGCGTGCTGCACCGCATGGCGCCGCGCAGATCACGAGACGGCGCTTGACAACCATGACCCAAATCAGGGCAAACCCCGCCCCGGTCGTGCCGCGCTGTTAACAAACTGTTAACAAAATTGATGCGGTCGACCGCGGCAGTGCTATGGTTGTGGTGTGGGGTTGGGGTGGCGTCATGGGGCGTGGGTATACGATCTTTGATACGGCCCTCGGCCGTTGCGGCATCACGTGGAGCGATGCCGGGATCACCGGTGTGCAGTTGCCGGAGGCACGGGAAATCGAGACCCGGCGGCGGTTGTTCCGCCAGTTTCCGGAAGCACGGGAGCAGCGCCCGTGTTCGAACACTGAACTCGCCATTGAAGGCATTTCCGCCATGCTGCGCGGCCGAGATGTCGACTTCTCGGATGTGGTGCTCGATCTCAGCGGCGTGCTGCCGTTCAACCAGCGCGTCTACGAACGCATCCGCGCCATTCCGCGCGGCGAGACGCGCAGCGCTGACGAGCTCGCAATCGAGCTTCACGTCGCCGGAGCGCTGAACTCGATTGCGCAGGCCCTGACGAGGAATACGTTCGTCCTGATCGTGCCGTGCCACCGCGTGCGCGATCTCGGCAACGGCCACGACAAGCCGTCACCCAACAGCGGAGTCATCTCCAAGCGGCGGCTGCTGTCGCTCGAAGGCGCACGGCCGCTTGCAGGCCTGACCTTGTTCGACGCCCTGCTCGCCGTCGACCGGGCACGGGCCTCATAAGCATCAAATCCTCGAAGGGCTCGAAATTTCTCCCACCAACCCTCGTCTTTCACGCGCGATGCCCTAGATTGCCAGGATGACCGCGACCATCCTGTTCGAAAGTCGAGACGTCACCGTATCCGAATTCCGCTGTTCGGCTGCTCCGGGCGAACGTCCTTATGCCGAGCAATATGCCGGCTACTCGCTGTCCTACGTGCGCAAGGGCAGCTTCGGCTGCCATCACCGCGGCCGCTTCTTCGAGCTGGTCACCGGCTCACTGCTGGTCGGACATCCCGGCGACGAGTACATGTGCACACATGACCACGTCTGCGGCGACGAGTGCCTGTCGTTCTTTTTCGATGAAGCCATTATTGACGAGATCGGCGGCGACAAGCGGACCTGGCAGACCGGCGCCACCCCGCCGCTCCCGGAGCTGATGGTGCTCGGCGAGCTCGCCCTGGCTGGGGCCGACCGCGAGCGCACGCATGGACTTGACGAGATCGGTCATCTCATCGCGGGCCGCTTCGTAGCGACCGTCACCGGACGAGAGGGGCGGTCGGCACAACCGAGCCTGCGGGATCGCCGGCGCGCGGTCGAGAGCGCGCTGTGGATCGACGACAATTCGGACCGCGACATCGACCTGGCGGATACGGCCCGCGAGGCCGGTGTCAGCCCGTTCCACTTCTTGCGACTGTTTGCGGCGACGATCGGCGTGACACCGCATCAATATCTGATCCGGGCGCGTTTGCGGCGCGCCGCCCGGCGCCTCAGCGAGGAGGACGCGCCGGTCACGGACATCGCCTACGATACGGGCTTCGCCGACCTGTCGAACTTCATCCGCACCTTCACGCGCGCCTCCGGCGTGTCGCCATCGAAATTCCGCAAGGCTTCGCGCGGCGAGCGCAAGATTCTCCAAGAGCAGATCGGCCGCTACCGGTGAGATGATCCCAGCGCGTGCAACAGCCGCATGCCAAGCATGGAGATCATCGATGTACGATCATATCGGCCTCAAGGTTGGCAATCTCGACGCCAGCATCCGCTTCTATACTGCCGCACTGGCGCCGCTCGGACACATCCTCTGTTCGAAGGACGAAGTCTCCGCAGGCATCGGCCCCAAGGGCGAGCCGATGCTCTGGCTCTATCTCGACAAGGCCGCAGCCAACGCTGCAGCACATGTCGCGTTTCGCGCTTCCGATCACGCTGCCGTTGCCAGATTCCACAGCGAGGGACTGAAAGCCGGCGGCCGCGACAACGGCGGTGCCGGGGCGCGCACGGACTATAGTCCGACGTACTACGCCGCATTCCTGATCGATCCCGACGGCAACAACGTCGAAGCCGTGTGCCCTTGAGGTATTCGCCATGGCATCGATCCAAAAGGAGATCCCGATCGCAGCCCCGGCGGCTGCCGTGTGGGATGCAGTGCGCGATTTCGGCGCCGTTCATATCCGGCTGGCACCCGGCTTCGTGACCGATACCCGACTCGACGGCGACGTCCGCATCGTCAGCTTCGCCAACGGCAGCGTGGTGCGCGAGCAATTGGTCGACTGCAACAATGAGCGCCGGCGCCTCGTCTATACCATCAGGAATCAGCGCATCACCCAGCACAGCGCGTCGTTTCAGATCTTCCCGGAAGGCGAGGAACGCTGCCGGATGATCTGGACGACGGACGTGCTGCCGCACGAGATCGCGCCCTATATCGAGCAGCAGATGGAGCTCGGCGCGCGTGCGATGCAGGACACTTTGGGCAGGCTGCGCGTGTAGCAGCTCAGCCGAGGCGCGGCGGCGGCTGAGAGCCAGGGTTGCGGGCGGCCGCCAACGCGACCGGGCGCAGCTCGATCGTGGCAGGCTTCGAACCCCAGCGGGTGAGCATGACGCTGGCGAGAGTCAGGCCGCCGAGCAGGACCATGGACGCCGCTGCCAGCAGGAAAAACTCGCCCTCGGTCGCGGCATGCTGCAGCAGATAGCTGCCGCCGGCGGCGATGAAGACGAACCGCGCCGTCTGTGCCAGCACCGGCCCGATCACGCGCGCCGCGCCTTGCGAGGAGAAATACATCGAGATCGCCAAGCCGATGAACGCATACATCGGCGCCGCGATCTGAAGATAGTGTCGGCCGGCGCTGCGCGCGCTCTCATCCTGAGTGAAGATGTCGACCCAAATCTGCGGGAAGATCGCGATGCCGGTCGACAACACGCCCATGGTGGTGAAGGAGACGAGACCGGCGGTCCAGGCAACGCGGCGGGCGCGCGCGATCTGCCCAGCACCGATTGCCATGCCCACCATCGGCACCGAGGCCATGCCGATCGAGAACCCGACGGTCGTCATCATGAATTCGAGGCGAGCACCGATTCCGTAGCCGGCGAGCACGGCCGTGCCGAAGCCCGCGAGCATATGGGTGAAGATCGCGATCGACAGCACCGACTGCAGCGGCGAGAAGCAGGCGATCGCACCGACCTTGAGAATGTCGGCGAACATCGCACGGCTGATCTTGAGGCCACGGAGCTTCGGCCTGACGCGAGCTCGCCCCGAGAACAGATACCAGCTCATGACCGAGATGCTGACGCTGAAGGCAAGCAGCGCACCCGCCGCGACGCCGCGCATGCCGAGGCCAAGACCCAGGCTCAACGTGCCACCCAGAACGATCTGCAACAGCGCCGAGCTTAGGATCATGAACGACGGCAGCTTCATGTTGCCGGTGCCGCGCAGGATGCCGGCCATGGAGTTCATCAGCCACGGCAGCACGGCGCCGCCGAAGAATATCTGCAGGTATGCGACGGCGTGGCTCAACACCGCGCCGCGGCCGCCCAGCAGCTCCAGCAGAGCGGGACCGAACACCAGCATGCCGATCATGAAGGCTGCGCCGAACAGCAGGGCGATCAGCAGCGCATGCGAGGCGAGCGTTGAAGCGCGCTCGGTATCGCCGGCGCCGAGTGCTCGCGCGATCGCCGAGGCCACGCCGCCGCCCATGGCGCCCCCGGACATCGTCATAGTGAGGATTACCAGCGGGAACACCAGCGCCATGGCCGCGAGCGCCTCGATGCCAAGTCGGCCGATATAGGACGTCTCGGCGATGACGACGCAGGTGCCCGCCGTATTCGCGATGATGTTGGGCCATGCCAGCGACAGCAAGGTGCGCAGGATGGGGCCGTCGACCAGCGCATTCCGCATCGGCTTCACGGCGATCGGCAAGGAACGCCCTTCGTCGACCGGACTGTCGGCCAAGCCGATCTCGGACATTTCAGCTCCCCGCTCGGCCGCGCGCGTCGCAGCCCCATTGGCTTTCGTTGAAGCCTTCCTAGCACACTGCCGGGGTACGCCCTGTGCGGCGGGCGCATTGGGGGTGCGCGGCAGACGCAGCCGGCTAGAGCCGGAAATGCTTGGACAGCTTGAGGCCCTGGGCCTGGTAGTTGGAGCCGATGCGGCTGCCATACATCGCGTTCGGCCGGGCCAGCATCTTCTCATAGACGAGACGGCCGACGATCTGGCCGTGTTCGAGGATGAACGGCACCTCGCGCGAGCGCACCTCGAGCACGGCGCGCGAGCCCTGACCGCCGGCGCCGGCATAGCCGAAGCCGGGATCGAAGAAGCCGGCATAATGGACACGGAATTCGCCGACCAGCGGATCGAACGGCACCATCTCCGCGGCGTAGTCCGGCGGCACCTGCACGGCCTCCTTGGAGGCCAGGATGTAGAACTCGCCGGGATCGAGGATGAGGCTGCCGTCGGGACGCGCCTTGATCGGTTCCCAGAACTCCTCGACCGGATAGCCGGCCCGGCGGTCGACATCGACCACGCCCGTGTGGCGCTTGGCGCGATAGCCGACATAGCCGTTGGCGTTCGCCCCGGAGAGATCGACGGACAGCGCGACGCCGCCGGCGAGATCCGCGTCGTCGCGATCGACCAGCCGCTCCGCTTCATGCAGCGCGATCAGCTGATCCTCGGACAAGACCGCATCGCGGTACCGGAAGCGGACTTGCGACAGGCGGGAGCCTTCGCGCAACAAAACGGGAAAGGTCTTCGGGCTGATCTCGGCGTAAAGCGGGCCATGATAGCCCGCGCCGATCATGTCGAAGCGGCGGGTGCCGTCGGCGATCACGCGCGTGAACACATCGAGCCGGCCGGTGGAGCTCTTCGGATTGGCGGCGGCGACGATGTCCTTCGGCAGCGCCAGGCTCTCCAGCAGCGGCACGATGTAGACGCAGTTGGTCTCCAGCACCGCGCCGTCGGCGAGCGCGATCTCGTGCAGCTTCAACTCGTCGATGCGTTCGGCGACCGTGGAGCCCGGCCCCGGCAGGAAGCTCGCGCGCACCCGATAGGCGACGTCGCCCAGCCGGAGGTCGAGGCTCGCCGGCTGGATCTGACTTTCGACGAAGTCGTATTCGGGAATGATCAGGCCAGCCTCCGCCATCGCCACGATCATGCGGTCGGGCAGGATGCCATAGGCGTCGGCGGGAAGCGAAAACGGCAAGACCTGATCCTTTGCCGGAATGGCGGCTATGCGAGCCTATATAGGGTCTTTTGACCGGTTATCCGATGGCTGGCTTGACGGAAAGGCCGGGTGCGACTATGAGCACGACTTATCCCGTGGTGATTTGAGCCGGCCGGCTTGCAGCCACGTTAAATAAGTCGCTAAACAGGCCGGGGACGATTGTGATCCCGGCCGTGAGGAGTTTTCCCAGGCCGGTTTTTTTGTGCCCATCGCCAGGCGCGGTGGTCACGATGGAGGTCACATGTCGAAGTCCCCCGCGAAGGCGCCGGCGTCGTTCGCCCACTACCGTCCCGAAACCCGGCTGGTGCATTCCGGCGGCCTGCGCTCCGAATTCGGCGAGACCGCCGAGGCGCTCTATCTCACGCAGGGTTTCGTCTACGCCACCGCCGAGGAGTGCGAGGCGCGCTTCAAGGGCGAGGATCCCGGCTTCATCTATTCGCGCTTCTCCAACCCGACCACGGCGATGTTCGAGCGCCGCATGATCGAGCTCGAAGGCGCCGAGGCCTGCCGCTCGGCCGCCACCGGCATGGCCGCCGTCACCACCGCGATCCTGGCGCCCCTGCGCGCCGGCGACCATGTCGTCGCGGCCAAGGCGCTGTTCGGCTCCTGCCGCTACGTCGTCGAGGACCTGCTGCCGCGCTACGGCATCGAGTCGACCCTGGTCGACGGGCTTGACCTCGACCAGTGGCAGAAGGCCGTCAGGCCGAACACCAAATCGTTCTTCCTGGAGAGCCCGACCAATCCGACACTCGATGTGATGGACATCCCGGCGATTGCCGAGATCGCGCATGCCCATGGTGCGCGGCTGATCGTCGACAACGTCTTCGCCACGCCGATCTGGCAGAGCCCGCTGGCGCTGGGCGCCGATGTCGTCGTGTACTCCGCGACCAAGCATATCGACGGCCAGGGCCGCTGCCTCGGCGGCGTGATCCTGTCGTCGGAGGCGTTCATCGCCGAGCACATCCACAATTTCATGCGCCAGACCGGCCCGTCGATCTCGCCGTTCAATGCCTGGGTGCTGCTGAAGGGCCTCGAGACGCTGGCCGTGCGCGTGCGCGCGCAGACCGACACGGCGGCGAAGGTGGCGGACTTCCTCGCCGCGCATCCGAAGATCTCGCGGCTGATCTATCCGGGCCGCGAGGACCATCCGCAGGCGGCGACGGTCAGGAAGCAGATGCGCGCCGGCTCGACCTTGGTCGGCTTCGAGGTCAAGGGCGGCAAAGCCGGCGCGTTCCGCACGCTCAATGCGCTCAAGCTCGCGCGGATCTCCAACAATCTCGGCGACTCCAAGACGCTGGTCACGCATCCCGCGACGACCACGCATCAACGGCTGACGCCGGAGGCCCGCGCCGAGCTCGGGATCAGCGAGGGCTTCATCCGCTTCTCCGCCGGCCTCGAGCATGCCGAAGATCTGATCGAGGATCTCGACGCGGCCCTGAAGGCCGCTTAGCGCCGTAGGGCAGTTGGATCTGACGATCGCAGCGATGCGCTCGTTCGTCTCACCATCGTCATGGCCGGGCTCGTCCCGGCCATCCACGTCGATCGGCACGCTGAGAACGGCGTGGATGCCCGGGACGAGCCCGGGCATGACGGAGTAACTAACTGCGGGGATTTGTCGGTCGCGACAGCCCCGAGTTTTCATATTCGATAGCCCTGCTGCTCGCCCTCGTTCACATCGGCCGATAGGTCAGCACTTCCGCCGGCGCATTGATGCCGAGCTTGACCTGGCCGACGGAGCGGATGATGTCGTCGCCGAGCAGCTGGGCGAAGCAGGCATAGCCCCAGTCGCTCATGTGCAGGCCGTCCGAGATCACGAACTCGTTGATCGGGATCGCCTGCCGCTCGTGCCAGTCGCGCATCACCTCGAAGCGCGGGAAGATGCCGGCGTGATGCAGCTCGGCGATGCGGCCGAGCAGCTTGTTCATGCGGCTGGCGTTCTCCGAACGCTCGTTGACCCTGGGTGAATATTGCAGGTCGACCAGCACGACGTCGGAGGCGGCCGCCTGGATCTTGGCGACACCGTCCTCGACCAGCTTGGCGGTCTCGGTTGGATCGAGGTCGCGCAGCACGGCGTTGGTCCCGACCTGCCAGATCACGAGATCCGGATGACGGTCGATCACCGACGTCTCGATCCGCTTCATCATTTCCGGCGCATCCTCCCCGCCGACGCCGGCATTGATGACGCTGATGTCGGCCATCGGATATTGCCGGCGCAGCTGTGCGGCGAGCCGGTTGGGATAATTGTATTCGGGCGCGCTCGAGCCATAGCCCTGGGTCGACGACGAGCCGAACGCGACGATCACGACCGGCAATCCCGACGCGAGCTTGTTGGCGACATGCGGCAGCGAGATGAAGTTCTTCTTCGCGACGCCTTTCGGCGGCAGGCACGGCACGCGGTTGAAGATGTCGGTGGCGGACTTGGCGACCTGCTTGACCTTGTCGATCGCCCGCTCGGTGATGCTGCGCGACTGAGGTGTCGCGGCCGCGACGGGCTGGACGGCGCCCGGCGTCGCATTGGGAGGCGTCGTATTTGGAGCCGGCACATTTGCCGCTGACGGCGCGGTCGGTGCGGCCTGTGATATCGCCGTCGAGGACTGACTGGCCGTGGCCGATGGATGCACGGCGGCGATCTGTCCGGTCCCCTGGCCGGCCGCCTGGGCGACCGTGATGTGTCCGATGGTCGGCCGGAGCTCTTTGAACGTCGACGCCTCTGCCTCAGGCGATGCTGCTGACGCGGCGCTCTGTGCATGCGCCAGATGCGGACCGATCGAGAGGGCAAGCACCACCGCAACAGCGGCGGACGACATCTTCCATGTCCCAGATACGCGGTGACGACAATTGCAGGTCATGAACACGACGGATCCTAGTTCTGCTGCGCCGGCCCGATATGCGCTGCGTCGATGATGAACTTCGACAGCGCCCGGCCGAGACAGTCGTGAACCTGCTTGGCCAACTCGATCCCGTGCGTCGGATTGAACAGGTCGAAATCGCCCTGCTCATTCCATTGCCGCATGATGGCGAAGCGGTCGAACAGCGGAACGTCGCGCTGCTGCGCCACGACACGCATGTTGTCGATATAGGGCGGCACGGAGATCAGGGTCTCCGTCCGCGGGCTGTATTGCAGGTTCATCAAGATGACATCAGCCCCCGCGTTCTGCAGCGTCGCGACACCGTCATTGACCGCCTGACGAAACTCATCAGGATCGATGGACCGCATGGCGTCGACCGTGCCGGTTTGCCAGATGACCAAATTAGGCCTTTTTCCTTCCACCAGTTTAACAAGATTGCCAGCGGTTTCTTCGGCGGTCTTCTTCGGCTGCAGTTCGACGGCGAGGTTGACGGTGACCGCAGGGAGCTTGTCCTTCAGCGACGCCTGCAGCCGGGCGGGATAGGCATTGGCGTCGGAGGCGCTGAGGATCGCTGACGAGCGGCTTCCGACCACGAGAATGTTGAGCGTACGGCCGTTCTTGACGGCCTCTGCAACCTTCGGAAGCGGGCTCTCAGTGGTCAGCAGGTAGGCCGGCACCTCGCAGGTCTGCGGCGCATCTTCGGCGCGCGCCGCCGCCGCCAGCGAGACCGCCAGCGCCGCGATACCAAACCTTAACCACGAGACGGACTTCATCAGCCCCCTCCCGCCATGTCGGCGTTGCTGCGCGCACCCTTTCGCGCGGCACCCTTATCGGCCTCACGCTTGTACCACGAAATCAGCGCTGCAACTCCCCACATGGCAAGGATGCCGCAGAGGCTGATCATGGCATGCATCATGGGGCCGCCGGACACTTCGGCAAGTACGAAGTGGCCTGCAAAGGCCAGAAACACGCCGAGACAGAAGATCTCCAGCGAGTGTTGCCCACAAACAATCAGCGGGCGCAGCCAGCGCGACTTCAGCAGCGGCCAATCCTTGCGCAGATAGTGCACCGTGAGTGCTGCGAGTGCGAGAAAATGAGCAAACCGCAACACGTCCAGGTCGGTCTTGTCGATCGGATACATCCATTGCTCGATTCGGCGCGGCATCAGGTGGCCGAGCTGCGGGATGTACCAGGTCAGCGTGACGCAGAACGCCGCGACCAGATAGGCGACGCAGAGACCGAGCGTGATCGGCGAGTTGAGGATGCGCGACATGCGCTTGGCACCGCCAAGCGCACACCAGGCACCGAATACGAACAGCAGCTGCCAAGCGAACGGATTGAAGGCCCAGAATCCGTTCGGATAGGCCGACAGATAGAGGTCGAACTCCCAGGTGACCGCGTAGAGAACGACCGACAGCGCGAGCGTCAGGTCGGGACGCCAGCGCATCAGCCACAGGATCAGCGGCAGAAACAGCATCAGCACGATGTAGAGCGGCAGCACGTCCATGTTGACCGGGCGGAAGCGCAGGATCAGCGCCTGGACGATGGTGACGTCCGGCTGCTTCAGGAAATCCATGATCCCCATCTCTTCGGTGTAGAGCGGGTTCTCGAAGCTGGTCGCCACGTAGGAGATCTCGGCGAGGAAGATCGTGAACAGGAAGACGTGCGCGACGTAGATCTGCCAGACCCGGCGCAGGATGCGCGCGGTGGCCACGACGAAGCCGGCGTCCTGCATCGCCCGCCCGTAGACGAACGCCGCGGTGTAGCCGGAGATGAAGATGAAGATTTCCGTGGCGTCGGAGAAGCCGTAGTTGCGGATCGTGAACCAGGTCAGAATGTTCGGCGGCAGATGGTCGATGAAGATCAGCCACAGGGCCAGCCCGCGGAACAGATCGAGCCGCAACTCGCGCTCGCCGACCGCCGGGAAGGTGATCGCAGGCGCGGCCGTGGTGGCGGATGCAGCAGGCGCAGTCGGCACGGAGGTGACAGCCGGCGTCGCGGCGATGGCCGATGCAGCCACGACCTCCGGCGCAGGCGTGGTCGCGCCAGTCTCCGCAGCCGGCGCTGGCGCGGCTGTGGCTGCGGGGACGGATGGTCCGGCAAGGCGATCGGCAATCGACGTCATCAGTCACCACGTCAAGGCTGCCAGCCCGACAGGCCCGGCAGGAGAAATGTAGGGCTGCGCAGTTTTTGCGCAAGCGATGAAGGACTTATCAGCTGGGCCGTGCCCAGTTTTTCGACTTTGGCGGACGGCCGAGAACGACTGCGTGACGCATGACCGATCGAAAGCTCCCGGGATGCTGCCAGCCGCAACGGCGAGCCGGCACACAGCGACCAGGGCGCGCAAGAGGATGGCAGAATCCGCGATTCTGGTGCCATAATCCGGAACTGTGTTGAAAGCACGATGGCGTTACGATTGGTTCCGGGACAAGTTTCCGCTACAATACATCCATGTACCGCGCCGTGACTCGCCACATCGAAGTGACCGTCGAACCGAACTTCCTGCCGGAGAAGTCGTCGGTTGCTGATGGCCGTTGGTTCTGGTCGTATACGGTGGTGATCACCAATACCGGCGAGGAGACTGTGCAGCTGCGCAGCCGGCACTGGATCATCACCGACGGCGTCGGCCGGCAGCAGGAGGTCCGCGGCGAGGGGGTGGTCGGCGAGCAGCCGGTGCTCGCGCCCGGCGAGCGCTTCGAATACACCTCCGGCGTGCCGCTCACCACTGCCTCCGGCTTCATGTCCGGCTCCTATCAGATGGAAAGCGCCGGCGGCGAGCACTTCGACATCGCGGTGCCCGCGTTCTCGCTGGACAGCCCCGACGGCGGCAAGCGGGTGCTGAACTAGGTCGAGACCCGACCCCGCTCGACCCAACCGGCCTCCGACGCCCTGCACGGTCATGCTCGTCTCAGCTCGCACGCAGCCGATGACTCCACTGCTGTCGTCCCGGGCAAGCGTCCGGCAACGCGCAGCGTTGGCGGACGCGCAGACCCGGGATCCATAACCGCAGGATTCAGTTTGTCGACGGCTGGAGCGGCGTTCTCGTCTCACCACTCAGCCCTGTGGTTCTGGGTCCCGGCGCGAGGCCGGGACGACACCGTTGATGTCGAGCCAGGGTGCCTTGGCAGGGCGCGTTAGCTGAGAGTCCACGATCGCGCTAAACATCATCGTTCTCGCCACGCCTTCGCGCCCGAGCTGTGTCCATTCGTCCGCCCTCTCGATCAGAGGGCGCAGGGAAGGCCGGGCCTCGGCTGAGGCCCGTGGCCCGCCTGCGGAAAAAAATGCAGGCGGCAGGTACCACAGGTTCAGCCGGAACGACCCGGCCCTCCCTGCGCGACGGCTTTAACGGCTGCTTCGCGTTCTCCCTGGTGCGCCGGCTTGCTGGCCACCATCCCCACGCGAAGCCAGAGCTTCGTCGTGAGTTGACATCAGCGTCGGGATGTCAGGACCGCGCGACTTGACCGTGCGTGCCTCGCCGTTCGTCCGCGCAGACCGATCCACGCTGCGTCGACACACGCCCATCGCATCCCACTGCCAACGTCTCGTGACGGTCGCGACACGTCCCTCATGCGGCAGCAGGGACGCGCGGAAATGTGCCAGTGATTTGCCCGACGACACAAGTTGTTTGTTGGTGCGGCAGACTAGCGCGACGGGCAACTGAGAGAACACAAAAGCCGAACGGCCATGGCGATCGCCAACAAATAACCGCAGCACCTGAGGACTCGGCACAGCGGAAGTGAATGCGCCCTCTCCCCTTGTGGGAGAGGGCATCTCCGGCCGATCTACTCACTCAGTTGGGTGAGGGGTATCTCTCAACGATTGATCCTCGCAGAGGCATACCCCTCACCCAACCGAGCTTGCGGAGCTGTCATACATGCCCTCTCCCACAAGGGGAGAGGGCACGGTATCGAACAGCGAGAATGCTTAGAAACTTGGTTTTCCATGCTTTGAACGTGCAAAGCTCGCACGCTCAATTCTCCGTCACGCCCGCTTCGTGCGGCGTGAACTGATAGACCGAGGAGCAGAACTCGCAGGTGACGACGACCTTGTCGTCCTGCACCATGTCGGCGCGGTCCTGGGCGGAGAAGCTCTTCAGCATGTTGGCGACCGCATCGCGCGAGCAGGAGCAACGCGCCTGCAGCGACACGAGATCGAATACGCGGACGCCGCGCTCGTGGAACAGACGATACAGCAGCCGTTCGCCCGACAGCGAGGGATCGATCAGCTCGACGTCCTCGACGGTGGCGACCAGCGACTGGCCCTCGACCCAGGCCTCGTCTTCTTCGACCGCATGCAGTTCGGTACCTTCAGGGGCATCGCCGGGATGCAGGTCGGCCTGGCGCAGACGCTCCGGCGCTTGCGGCAGGAACTGGGTCAGCAGGCCGCCGGCGCGCCAGCGGTGCTTGCCGCCGCTCCACTCCTCGCCGACGGCGAGACGGACGCGAGTCGGGATCTGCTCGGAGCGCAGGAAGTATTCGTGCGCGGCCTCCTCCAGGCTACCGCCGGTGAGCGCAACCAGGCCCTGGTAGCGGCTCATGTCAGGGCCCTGGTCGATGGTCATGGCCAGATGGCCCTTGCCGAGCAGGCCGCCGGAATCCTTGGCTTCGCTCAGCCGCGCCTCGTCGTAGCGCGCATAGGCGCGCAGACGGTCTGGCGCCTGGAAGTCGACTACCAGGAACGACACCGGACCGTCGGTCTGGGTTTGCAGGATGAAGCGGCCGTCGAACTTCAGCGAGGACCCGAGCAAGGTCGTCAGCACGATGGCCTCGCCGAGCAGCTTGCCGACCGGGGCGGGATAGGCGTGCTTGGTGAGGATGTCGTCGAGCGCGGGCCCCATGCGGGTCAGCCGCCCGCGCAGATCGAGCGCCGCGACCTCGAACGGCAGCACGGCGTCATCGACCGGCACGGCGGACGGCGCGCGGCTGGTGTCGAGGTTGATGTCTTTGTCGGGGAGGAAGGTCATGGCGCCTATTTGGGGACGATGCAGGGAAAGTGAAGGGGGGTCTGGAACTAGCGCATACGGCGGGCTCCGTATACCTTCACGTCAACAGAGATAGCCCGGATGAGGGGCTAGGTTGATGCCACAAGCACCGCATCATCGACCAACCGGCAAGCGCATTCGCAACTTTGCGAGAGCGATGCGCCAAGCGCCAACCGATGCCGAAGCCGCAATGTGGCGACTGCTTCGCGACCGGCGATTGTCACAGTTCAAGTTTCGCCGCCAAGTGCCGTTCCGCTCGTACATCCTCGACTTCGTCTGCTTCGAGCAGCGGCTGGTCATTGAGATCGATGGAAGTCAGCATGCCGATGCGAAGGGCGATCGGACAAGAGACGAAGTGCTTGCCAGCGAAGGATTCAGGGTTGCGCGATACTGGAACAATGACGTGCTGCAGAAACGAACCGCGGTTCTCGAGGACATCCTGGACAAGCTGAGCAAGCGGAGAGAGACCCCTCACCCGCCATGATCGAGCTGCGCTCGATCACGGCACCCTCTCCCACTCAGGCAATCGCTACGCGATTGCCTGAGTGGGAGAGGGTGCACCGAGCAAGCCGCGCGATCTCCACGCGAGCCTACTCTATTGTGGTAGTCCGTCTACGCCGATCGAACGATCAGCTGCTTCACGGTGCTCATGACTGCGCCCTCTCCCCTTGTGGGAGAGGGCCACGCAGCCGGCAACTCCAAACTCACTCGGGTGAGGGGTTCGTGCCTCAATATGCAGGCCTGAGCCCGGGGCAACCCCTCACCCGGTTTCCATGCTTCGCATGGAAACCACCCTCTCCCACAAGGGGAGAGGGTGCACCGAATGCTTGGCTCGAAGCTCGATCCCACTACTAGAGCTGCTATCGGACCCTACGCCCGCTCGCCGAAACACCAGGCCAGGATGCCCTTTTGTGCATGCAGGCGGTTTTCGGCTTCGTCGAACACCACCGACTGCGGGCCATCGATCACCTCGTCGGTGACCTCCTCGCCGCGGTGGGCGGGCAGGCAGTGCATGAAGATCGCTTCCGGCTTGGCCAGCGACATCAGCTTGGAATTGACCTGATAGGGCTTGAGCAAATTGTGGCGGTGCTCGCCGTCCTTGTCGCCCATCGAGACCCAGGTGTCGGTGACGACGCAGTCGGCGTTCTTCACCGCGACGTCCGGATCATGGCCGAGATGGATGTCGGCCTTGGTGGCGCGGATGAAGTCCTTCATCGGCTTGCCCGGCGAGAGCTGCGGCGGGGTGGCGACGTTGAGGCGGAACTTGAAGCGCTCGGCGGCATGCGCCCAGGAGGCCAGCACGTTGTTGTCGTCGCCGGTCCAGGCCACGGTGCGGCCCTCGATCGAGCCGCGATGCTCCTCGAAGGTCATCACGTCGGCCATCACCTGGCACGGATGCGAGCGCCGCGTCAGGCCGTTGATGACCGGCACGGTGGCGTGCGCGGCGAGCTCCAGCAGCGCCTCGTGGCTGAGGATGCGGATCATGATGGCGTCGACATAGCGCGACAGCACGCGCGCGGTGTCGGCGATGGTCTCGCCGCGACCGAGCTGCATCTCGGTGCCGGTCAGCATGATCGCCTCGCCGCCGAGCTGGCGCATGCCGACGTCGAACGACACCCGCGTACGCGTCGACGGCTTGTCGAAGATCATCGCCAGCACCTTGCCGTCGAGCGGCTTCTTCGCCGGCTCATTGGCCTTCAGCGTCTTCTTCATCCGGCTGGACAGCGCCAGCATGTTGCGCAGCTCTTCGACCGGCATCTCGGTGAGATCGAGAAAGTGACGCGGCGTGTTGCCCATGGTCCTGCTCATGATGCGGCCGCCTGCTTGGCAGGACCGCCCGACAACGCCGTGCAGGCGCGATCGAGCATCTCGACCGATTGTTCGATTTCGGATTCAGTGACGATCAGCGGCGGCAGGAAGCGCACGACGTTGTCGCCGGCGCCGACCGTGAGCAGCTTCTGGTCGCGCAACGCCGCCACCAGATCACCGGAGGGCACCACTGCCTTGATGCCGATCAACAGGCCCTCGCCACGGATCTCGGAGATGACATCGGGATGACGGTCGACGACCGACGCGAGCTTCTGTTTGAGCAGCAGCGACATCTTGCGGACGTGATCGAAGAAGCCGGGTGCGAGCATCACGTCGAGCACCGCATTGGCCGCCGACACCGCCAGCGGATTGCCGCCGAACGTCGAGCCGTGGGTGCCCGGCGTCATGCCGGACGCGGCCTCGGCGGTCGCGAGTACCGCGCCGATCGGGAAGCCGCCGCCGAGCGCCTTGGCGAGCGACATCACGTCAGGCGTGACGCCGAGCCAGCGATGCGCGAACAGATCGCCGGTGCGGCCCATGCCGGTCTGGACCTCGTCGAACACCAGCAGCAGGCCGTTGTCGTCGCAGAGCTGACGTAGCGCCTTGTAGAACGACAGCGGCGCGGTGCGCACACCGCCCTCGCCCTGCACCGGCTCGACCAGGATGCCTGCAGTGTGCGGGCCCATCGCCTTCTTCACGGCCTCGAGGTCACCGAGCGGAACCTGATCGAAGCCGTCCATCGGCGGACCGAAGCCGTCGAGATATTTTGCGGAACCGGTCGCGGCGAGCGTCGCCAAGGTGCGGCCGTGGAACGCGCCTTCGAACGTAATGATACGGTAACGTTCAGGATGGCCCTTCGCCGCATGATATTTGCGCGTGATCTTGATCGCGCCTTCCATCGCCTCGGCGCCGGAATTGGCGAAGAACACGTAGTCCGCGAAGCTCTGCTCACACAGCCTGTTGGCGAGGCGCTCGCCGTCCGGGCTCTTGAACAGGTTCGACATGTGCCACAGCTTGGTGGCCTGCTCCTGCAGCGCCTTGACGAGATGCGGATGCGCATGGCCGAGCGAATTGACGGCGACGCCGGAGGTGAAGTCGAGATAGCGATCACCATTGGTCGCGATCAGCCACGCGCCTTCGCCGCGCTCGAACGACAGATCGACCCGGGCGAATACGGGGAGAAGATGCGTAGCAGCAACACTTGTCATGGCGATCACATGAGCTGACGGGTGGCCGAGACACGCGCCATGCGATGCCATCGCGCATCAGGGACCCCACCCTGGAAAACAAAATGTGCCGCCTTTTCAAGGCGGCACGTGCACCTATTGTATGCGGGCGGCGGTGGGAGTCAACTACGCGTAAGCTGATGGCCCGGCGCCGGTCCGTGAGATTGCGGGCGCATGACATAGCTCAAAACATGCCACACGGAACCGCGGAATGTGTGGACGGTGACCACCGACTCTTGCGCGAGAGTCACGCCATATTGTAGCGTTTTCAGCGTCGAGTACGACATCTCGTGCGGCAGTTCTGATCCCTCTAGGAGTTCTTGAGTTCGCGTAACGTCCGGGTGCTTCACGCGCTCCCGGCGAGGGATAAGGGATTCTGCCGGCAGGGGTTTTTGAGACAAATATCGCAGCGCCGTCCCAGAATTGGCCGGCGCAACGCGAAGGGAAAGGTTCGATGACGGTATTGACCTGGTCCGACGATCGCGTCGAGCAGCTGAAGAAACTCTGGGAGGCCGGACTGTCGGCCAGCCAGATCGCCGCGGAACTCGGAAACGTGACGCGCAATGCCGTGATCGGCAAGGTGCACCGGCTGGGCCTCTCCGGCCGCGCCAAGAGCCCGGCGACCGCAGCACCGCGCCAGCGCAAGGCGGCCCGTCCGGCGCAGCCGATGATGCGCGTGGCCCGTCCGGTGGCCCGCGGCAACACGGCGCTCGCACAGGTTTTCGAGGTCGAGGCAGAGCCCGATCCGGTTGCATTCGATAACGTCGTGCCGATGAACCAGCGGCTGTCGCTGCTGGAGCTCAATGAAGCGACCTGCCACTGGCCGGTCGGCGATCCATCCAGCCCGGACTTCTTCTTCTGCGGCGGCAAGGCGCTCGCCGGCCTGCCCTATTGCGCGCAGCATTCGCGCGTCGCCTATCAGCCCGCGGCAGACCGGCGCCGTCAGCCGGCGAAGTCGACGACGCGCTGAGCGCGCGCCGCGCCAACTAACAAGCCATGAGGATGGCCCGGCTCGCGCCGGGCCTTTTGATTCTGGGCGGTCAGGATCCGCGTTGCGGCCGAGGCTGCGGGAAGCACGCCGTGAAGGCCGCGCCGTTGCGCGGCACGCTCTCGATCAGCAGCCGGCCGCGATGCCGGTTGAGGATGTGCTTCACCAGCGACAGGCCGAGGCCCGTGCCGCCCTGAGCGCGGCTGTCGCCGACATCGACGCGATAGAAGCGTTCGGTCAGGCGCGGCAGATGCTCCGGCGCGATGCCGGGGCCGAAATCACGCACCTTGACCCGGATCTCCGGCGCGTTCTCGGCCGAGACGGCCTGCTCCAGCGACACGACCACGCGGCCGCCGGAGGCGCCATATTTCAGCGCGTTCTCGATCAGGTTCTCGAACACGCGCAGCAACTCCTCGCGGTCGCCGGCAATGGTGACCGGCGCCTCCGGCAGGCTGGTCTCGATCACCACCTGACGCTCCCTGGCCAGCGGCTCGAGACCGTCGGTGACCTGGCGGATGATCGGAACGACATCGACCAGCGTGTCGGGCCGGACATGCGCCGACAGCTCCACGCGCGACAGCGACAGGAGGTCGTCGATCAGCCGCGCCATCCGCGTGGCCTGGGTATGCATGATGCCGAGGAAGCGCTCGCGCGCCTTGGGATCGTCCTTGGCCGGGCCCTGCAAGGTGTCGATGAAGCCGGACAGCGCGGCGAGCGGCGTGCGCAGCTCGTGGCTGGCATTGGCGACGAAATCGGCGCGCATCTCCTCGACCCGGCGCAGCGGGGTCAGGTCGCGGAATGTCATCAGCATGCATTTGTCGGTGCCGCCGAACGCGGTCGGCACCGGAACGGGGACGATGACCAGCTCCATCCAGCGGTCGACCGGCACGTGGTCATGATAGCTGGCGCGCCGGATCTCGGTGGTGGCGATCGCCTCGCGCAGCGCGGTGATGATCTCCGGCGAGCGCAGCGCGAACTGGGCGAGCTCGCCCTTGCGCAGAGCCGGCGCGAGCTGCGCGGCCGCCGCGTTGAGATGGATGACGCGGCCGGCGCGGTCGAGCAGCACGGCGGGATCGGGGATGCCGTCGACGACGGCGCTGACGGCCGGCGCTTCCACGGGATTGCCGTGGCGCTCCTCCTCGCGCTTGGCGACCGCGCTGTGCAGCCGCCACGGCACCAGCGCGGCGGCGGCGATGCAGAGAAACACCGCCAGCGCCCGCAGTGGCAGCAGCTCGTCGAGCAGCACCAGCCCTGCCAGCGCCAGCGCGGCGGCCAGCAGAATGATGGCCGAGTGGCGCAGCCGGTCCGGCCACGGCGTGAAGATGGTCAGGCTGGAGTGGGGGGGAGCGTCGAGGGCCATCGCGTCCTAGTCTGCTCCCCTTGTCGCGTCAGGCACCGGAATCGCTGCGCTTCCTCACATAAGCGGCCTCGGGCGGGGGGCCTGGATCGAGGCTGAGCGCCGCCTGGCGCAGCCGCTTCGACCTGGCGCTGATGATAACCTCCCGAAACGTCAGCAGGATTACAGAAATGAGGAACGGCGCCAAATAATACAGCATCCGGAACAGCAGCATTCCGGCGAGCAGCTCCTCGCGGTCCATCTGCCAGAGGCCGACGAGCATGGCGGCGTCGAACACGCCGAGCCCGCCCGGCGAGTGGCTGGCAAAGCCGAGCAGCGTCGCGGAGACGAAGATCACGGCGACCACGACGAAGCCGAGATTGGGCTCGTCCGGCACCAGCACGTACATCGCCAGAGCGCAGAAGCCGAGATCGACGATGCCGATCACGATCTGCAGGAGTGTCAGCGGCCCGCCCGGCAGCACCACGGTCCACGGTCCGCGGCCGACCACGCGCGGCTTGGTCCAGACCCAGGCGACATAGCCCATCAGCCCGACCAGGATGGCGATCGCCGCCATGCGGTTGACCCAGGGCGGCAGCTGGTCGATCGAGGCCGCGGCCTCCGGATGATAGCAGATGCCCATGCCGAGCACGGCGGCGTTGCCGAGCCAGAAGGTCAGGCCGGCGAGGAAGCAGATCTTGGCGACGTCGATCGCGTTCAGCCCATGGGCCGAATAGATGCGGTAGCGCACGGCGCCGCCGGTGAACACGCTGGCGCCGACATTGTGGCCGATCGAATAGCTGGTGAAGGCGGCCAGCGCATTGATGCGATACGGCACGTGGTCGTGGCCGATCGCACGCACCGCGAACAGGTCGTAGAAGGTCAGCGTGAAATAGCCAGCGGCGACGAACAAAGCGGCGAGCGCGATCTGGTGCGGCTCCGTGCTCTTGATCGCCTCGAGCACCTCGTAGGTGTCGATGCCGCGCAGCATGTGGTAGAGGACGTAGCAGGCGACCGCGATGACGGCGATGCTGATGAGCACGCCGAGCTTGTGCAGGACTTGCTTCTCGCGCAGGAACGTGGCCGCTCCGCGTATGGCTTCAAGCATCTACACCTCTCACCGTGATCCGATCACGACGGCCGGGGACAGGGCGCCCTGGAGGTCGCCACGTCATATGCGCATACAACGCCCTCGTAGCGCGTTTCGACGCATTGGGGAACAAGGGGCGTGTGAACAAAAGCGTACACATGGTTATACTTAGCAGGCTTTACGGAATTGCTATGCACCNCACATGGTTATACTTAGCAGGCTTTACGGAATTGCTATGCACCCTTTTGCCGCACATGGGGCAAGGAGGCGGCACGGCACATGAGGCATGACGGACGGCAAGATCGCCGCACCGTCCCGTTCAACCTGCGCACGGCCGGTTAAACTTCGGTGAGGAGCGCCGATCTGCGGGCTTTTCTGGGGGGCTCCGGGCCGGCCTGACGCATGACCAGACGATAAGCGCCGGCTGCCGCTTTGACAGGCCAAGCTGTTGTCAAACCTTCGTGTCTCGCGGCCACACGGGGCTCGGCAGGAGGGGCTTACGCGGGTCTCGCCCTCGCGTCAGGCCGCCGACCGCTGCCGCATGCTGCGCGTCACCACCAGCGCCCGCAGCCAGGTGCCGATCGCGCAGCCGAGCAGATAGGGAACGAACAGGATCAGCAGCAGCTCGAGCCAGTAGCCGGCCCGGCCGGGAACGATGCAGGCGGCGGTCGCCGCCACCAGTCCCGCTGCCAGCGCCGCCAGCAGCCAGGTCAGCCAGCCTGACACGCCCGGCGCCCGGTGAACCACCGCGACCCAACCCATGGCCAGCCCGATGGCGAAGGCGCCGGCCAGCCAGCCCCAGTGGAAGGCAACGAGATAGGCCATGACGTCACCTCACCACGAATTCGATGCGCCGGTTCTGCGCCCGGCCGTCGCCGGTGTCGTTCGACGCAACCGGCTGAGTGCTGCCATAGCCGATCGCGGAGAAGCGGTCGGCCGGCAGCCCGGCCCTGGTCAGGTAGTCGACCACGGCCTGGGCGCGCTTCTGCGAAAGCACCTGATTTGCAGCCGCATCGCCCTCGCCGTCGGTGTGGCCGATGATCTCGACATTGGCGGCGGGGCAGCGGAAGGCGATCTCGACCATGCGGTCCAGCAAGCCGGTGGAATCCCGGTCGAGGTCGCTGCGGCCGGTCTCGAAGCGGATCTTGGCCTTGCCGAGCACGTTCGTGAACAGCTGCTGGCACACCGTCGGGTCGACCGGGGCTGCGGCCGGCTTGACCGTGATCTCCGCCTTGACCTGCCAGCCCTGCGGGACCTCCTTGGCGAGCCCCGTCCGGATCTGGGCGGCGGCGGCGTCGTAGAGCGCATCGCCGGAAATCTTGATGTCGCGATCCGAGACCACCAGCGTGCCGGTCGACAGCCGCGACAGCGCGCCGAGCGCCGGCACCACCGCGTTCACGAAATTCGTCGGCGCACCGACGCTGTTCTTGAGATTGTCGACGACCTTCTCGTTGAAGAACTTGCGCGAGGACGAGCCGACCACGACGGCATGGATGTTCTCGTCGGGCACGTTGCCGGCGAGCGTCACGGTGACCGCGACCGGATCCTTGTAGGCCTGGAAGATGTAGGGCGGCGCCTTGACCTCGTTATTGGCGACCTTGAAGCCGTCCGGCAGCTTGCCGAGCGCGGCGGCGAGCGCTTCGCGGCCGCCGAGCTCGCGGGCCATGCCGGTCAGCGTGACGTCGCCGTCCGAGATCGTGAACCGGCCGTCCTTCAGCTTGCCGATCTGGCCGATCAGCAGCAGCGCCGCATCCTCGAAGCGCGGCGGCGCGCCGCGGGCCAGACCCATCTGGTCCGCGACCTCGACGCCCGGAAGCGCCGCACGCGTCGCCTCCATCAGCCTCCCCTTGAGCGCCGGCAGCGGCGCGCTGCCGGCCAGGGTCACGCGCACGACGTCGCGCTCGGCCGACCACACGAACGGCTTGGCCTCGGGCACCAGCCGGGTCTGGTCGTTGACGAGCCGCACGCCGGCCACGGCATCGACCGCAGACACCGCATCACGACGTCCGGCCTCGGAAAACGCGTCGGCGCGCAGCGAGACGTCGCGGCCGTCGACGGCGATGCTGGTCTTGTCGAGAACGGCTCCCTTGAGTGCGGCCGAACTGCGGCCCGCGAGATCATTTTCCAGCGGAACGGTGCTGGTCCAGGCGGCAAAGCCCCAAAGCACGATCAGCGGGATGACGCCGGGCCACCATTTGCCGCTCCACCTGAAAAGTCCGCGCATTCGTCATCCGTCGCATCGAGGAAGCAGAGAGAAAACAAACCCTTGCGGGCCTGTCAAACCGGAAATCATCGCGGCCCTCCGGTACGTTTCGACCGGAGGCTAAGGGTTTGTTCAATCATTCGTCGGTAACCTTGTCCCGACATCCACCGGGCCGCTTATTTCAGATGAGGCGATTTCGCAAAACCTTTATCCGCGCCGGCCTGGAAGCGCTGTATCTCAGCGGCGCGCATGTCTGGCTGCGACCAATTTTCTCAGGCGTCGGCGCGATCTATACGCTGCATCACGTGCGGCCGCGGCGCGACGACGATTTCCAGCCCAATTGTCATCTGGAAGTCACCCCCGAATTCCTCCGCGAGATGCTGTCGCATCTGCGCGACCACGACATCGAGATCATCACGCTCGACGAGTTGCACCACCGGCTGGTGGAGCGCAATTTCGCGCGCCGCTTTGCCTGCTTCACCTTCGACGACGGCTATCGCGACAACCGCGACTACGCCCTGCCTGTGATGCGCGAATTCGCGGCGCCGTTCACGATCTATGTGACGAGCGACTTCGCAGAAGGCCGCGGACGGCTGTGGTGGGTGGCGCTCGAGCTCGTCGTCGCGAAGGCCGAGACGATCGAGATCGAGATCGGCGGCCTTGCGCTGCGGCTCGATGCATCGACGCCGGCAGCCAAATGCGTGACGTTCCAGCGCCTGCACGACTGGCTGCGGTCGTTGCCCGGGGACCACGACATCCAACGCGAGATCGGCGCGCTCTGCGCCAGGAACGGCATCGACGAAGCCTCGATCTGCCGCGAACTCTGCATGTCCTGGGACGAGTTGAAGGCGCTGTCGGCCGAGCCGCTCGTCTCGATCGGCGCGCATTCGATCAGCCACTGCAATCTCGCCAAGCAGAGCGAGGAGACGGCGAGGATCGAGATTGCCGAAAGCCGGACGCGGATCGAGACCGAGTTGCAGCGATCCGTGCTGCACATGGCCTATCCCTACGGCGATCGCGCCGCCGCGGCGCAGCGGGAATTCGTGCTGGCCGCGGCGAGCGGCTACAAGACTGCGGTGACGACGCGGCCCGGCATGATCTTCGCAGAGAGCGCCGATCATCTCACCGCTCTATCGCGTGTCTCGTTGAACGGGCACTACCAGGATGCCCGCGTGCTGCCGGTGCTGACCTCCGGCGCGGCGACCGCGATGTGGAACGGCTTCCGCCGCATCGACGCGGCGTAAGGCCGCCTTCACGCCCTCCTCCGGCCGAATTTCGGCTCATTCGCGCGACTGCGTCTCACTTGACAGTGCCGGCGCGTCCTGCCCACAAGCGCACGACATAAGGAAAGGGAGGCACCATGCTCAACAATCTGTTCTCGCTCGAAGGACGCATCGCGCTCGTCACCGGCGGCTCGCGCGGCATCGGCAGGATGATCGCCTCCGGCCTGCTCGCGCATGGCGCGGCGCGGGTCTACATCACCGCGCGCAAGGCCGGTCCGTGCGAGGAGACCGCGAAGGCGCTGACGGCCGAATTTGGCGGCGAATGCATCGCGCTGCCGATCGACATCTCGACCATGACCGGCATCGACATGCTGGCCGCCGAGATCACGAAGCGCGAGCCCAAGCTCGACATCCTCGTCAACAATGCCGGCGCGGCGTGGGGCGCCGACTTCGACGAATTCCCGGAGAGCGGCTGGGACAAGGTGATGAATCTGAACCTGAAGACGCCGTTCTTCCTGACCAAGGCGCTGGCGGCTCCCTTACGCGCGGCGGCGAGCGCCGAGCGGCCGGCCAAGGTGATCAATATCGCCTCGATCGACGGCATCTTCGTCAATCCGCTGGAGACCTATTCCTATGCGGCGAGCAAGTCCGGCCTGATCCATCTGACGCGGCGCATGGCGGCGAAGCTGATCAAGGACCACATCGTGGTGACGGCGATCGCACCGGGCCCGTTCAAGTCCGACATGAACAAGGCGGCGCGCGACAATGCCGACGAGGTCGCCGCGCGCGTTCCCGCGGGCCGCATCGGCACTGACGAGGACATGGCGGGGACGGCCATCTTCCTCGCGTCGCGCGCAGGGGACTACGTGGTGGGGAATACGATCGCCGTCGACGGAGGCATCGTGTACGCCAACCCGGGCATTCCGGGCGCGGGCTGGGATAGCTGAGGCCGAAGCCGTCGCTCCACCAACGGTGTCGTCCCTGCGAACGCAGGGACCCATAGCCACCGCCGGCAGTGGTAGGCGTAGGGCATTGCCACCGTGCTCATACCGCGACATCACGCGGTATGGGTCCCGGGTCGGCGCCTGACGCTGCTGGCGCGGCGTCAGGCTTGCCCGGGACGACACCTGGGTCGAGGATCAGGTCTCGATCTTCACGTACTCGAAATCGCCCGGCTTGTTGTCGATGCCGACCTTGGGCGGGGCGATCCAGGAGGCGTATTCGCCGATTTCCGTCACCGGCTTCATCAGCGAGGAGATGTAGGCGCCGTCGTCGGCCGAGGGCAGCCAGTCGCCCTTGCGCTTCTGCCAGGTGCCCGCGTCGATCAGGATGCCGTCGGGCGTCGCATGGACGTCCTTGAACTCGCCGATCGCGCGGTGGAAAGCGGTATGCGGCAGCTTCAGCTCGAAGTCGTAGCCGGCCGTGGTGATGATCTTGTTCCAGCGCAACAGACCCTTGATGCAGTCCTGCGAGTAGTCGTCGCGCAGGCGCATGTTGAGTGCGGTCAAGGCCGGCTCGTCGACCCGCTTGATCTCGCCATCGACCAGTTTGAGCACCGGATAGGTCGAGTTCTTGAGCTGGTGGTCGTCCTGGATCTGGGTCTCGTGGTAGCGGCCCTTGATGCCGGCGTTGAAGGCGTTCGCCGCGTTGGTCGAGACCTCCGAGCCGAACAGATCGAGCGACAGCGTGTAGTGCAGATTCAGCTTCTTCTGGATCGTCGGCAGGTCGATGACGCCGAGCGCGCGCACCTTGGCGATATCGGTGGGATCATCGATGCCGGCGGAGCGCATCGCATCGACGGTGCGCTGGATGACGCGGCCGACGCCGGTCTCGCCGACGAACATGTGGTGCGCCTCTTCGGTCAGCATGAAGCGGCAGGTGCGCGACAGCGGATCGAAGCCGGACTGCGCGAGTGAGTGCAGCTGCATCTTGCCGTCGCGGTCGGTGAAGTAGGTGAACATGAAGAAGGACAGCCAGTCCGGCGTCTTCTCGTTGAAGGCGCCGAGCATGCGTGGGCTGTCCGCATCGCCCGAGCGGCGGCGCAAGAGCTCGTCGGCTTCCTCGCGGCCGTCGCGGCCGAAATATTTCTGCAGCAGGTAGACCATCGCCCAGAGGTGACGGCCCTCCTCGACGTTGACCTGGAACAGGTTGCGCATGTCGTAGAGCGACGGAGCGGTCTTGCCGAGATGGCGCTGCTGCTCGACGGAGGCCGGCTCGGTGTCGCCCTGGATCACGATCAGGCGGCGCATCAGCGCGCGATATTCGCCGGGGACCTCCTGCCACGCGGGCTCGCCATAGTGCTCGCCGAACGGAATCTTGCGGTCCTCTTCCTGGGGAGCCAGCAGAATACCCCAGCGGTAGTCGGGCATCTTGACGTAGTCGAACTTGGCCCAGCCGCGCGGATCGACGGAATAGGCCGTGCGCAGGTAGACCAGCGACTGCTGAAAGCCCTCCGGGCCCATGTCGTTCCACCAGTCGACGTAGCCGGGATGCCAGCCTTCCAGCGCCTTGAGGACCTGGCGGTCCTCGGCGAGATTCACGTTGTTCGGAATCTTGGTCGAGTAGTCGACGTTCATGATGTTCATGTTCATGGCGTGCCTCCCTGAATTCGTTCGAGCTGCGTCGCTCGTGGATGGCCGGGTCACGCCCGGCCATGACTGATGAGAACTATACGCGCGTCATGTCGTATTGCGGCCGCTCGCCGGTGCCGTAGCGCCGGAGTGCGCCTTCCTCACCGACCGCGTTGGGACGCTGGAAGATCCAGTTCTGCCAGGCGGTGAGGCGGGCGAAGATCTTCGATTCCATCGTCTCGGGACCGGCGAAGCGCAGATTGGCTTCGAGACCGGTGAGGCTGTCCGGCGAGAAGCTGGCGCGCTCCTCGAAGAAGACGCGGATCTCGTCCTCCCAGTCGATGTCGTCGAGCGCGAAGGTGACGAGGCCGAGCTCTTCGGCCTCCTCGGCCTCCAGCGGTTTGCCGACATTCTCGCGCACACGATCGAGATCAGCGGGATCGGCGAGGAAGCGCGATTCCAGCCGCGTCAGGCCATGGCTCATCGGATAGGGACCGAAATTCACCGCCGACAATTCGATCGCCGGCGCTGGGCGGTTGTCGCCCTGGATGGTGCCGATCAGCATGTAGGAACGGTCCGAGGCGAACACGAGCTCGGCCAAGGTGCCGGCGAAGCAGGAGCCGGGCTCGACCAGGGTCACCAGCGTGCGCGACGTCACGTCGATGCGCTTGAGCACGCGCTTCCAATAGTGCCTGATCTCGTTGACCAGCCAGTGCGCCTTGTTGGCCTCCAGGAAGGCGTCGTGCGCCAGCACCTGGGCGCGGTCGCCATGCGACTTGAACACGAGCATGGCGATGCCGAGCTCGTTGATGCGCAGATGCAGGATGGCGTCATCGAGCTCGCGCGCGACCTGCAGCGGCCAGAACGCGGCGCCCTGCCCGATCATGCCGTCGATGTCGGTCGGGGGCGCGGCCTCGGGAGCCGAGATGGTGATCGTGGCGATGCGGGCGGCACGGTCGATGTCGACATTGACGAAGCCGTAGCGCACGCTCGACGCGTCGATCACTCGCTTGAGCGGCGTCAACTGAACGCCCTTTCCGCTGGCGTTGCGCTTGGACGTGGCCGCGAACTCCTTGGCGCGCTCGGCGACCTTGGCATCGACCTTGGAATTCGGCGCGATCTCGTCGACCAGGCGCCACTGCACGGCGCGCTTGCCCTTGACGCCCTCCTCCGTGGTGCAAAACGCGTCCGCACGGTCACGGCGGACCTTGCGCTTGTCGACGACGCGGGTGAGGCCGCCGGTGCCGGGCAGCACGGCGAGCAGCGGCACCTCCGGCAGCGACACGGAGGACGAGCCGTCATCGGCGAGGATGATGTGGTCGGTGGCGAGCGCGAGCTCATAGCCGCCGCCGGCGGCCGTGCCGTTCACGACGGTGATGAAGCGCTGGCCGGAATTCTCGGATGAATCCTCGAAGCCGTTGCGGGTCTCGTTGGTGAACTTGCAGAAGTTGACCTTGTGGGCATGGGTGGCGCCCGCGAGCATGCGGATATTGGCGCCGGCGCAGAACACGCGCGGCTTGGCCGAGCGCAGCACCACGACCTTGACCTCTGGGTGCTCGAAACGCAGCCGCTGCACGGCATCCGCCAATTCGATGTCGACGCCGAGATCATAGGAATTCAGCTTGAGCTGGTAACCCTCGAACAGGCCGCCATTCTCGTCGACGTCCATCGCGAGCGTCGCCACCTCGCCGTCGATCGAGAGCTTCCAATGCTTGTAGCGGGAGGGATCGGTCTGGAAATCGATGAACGTCTTGCCTCCCGCGAGCACGCGGTCTTCCCCGGCCATGAGTCACCCTTACGTTGGAGTGCTTTATCGTTGAGATGTAAAATAATGCATGTTCTTTCGGACGTCTACGTAAAAATGGCGAAACATGCATTTTATTTCATGTTCATGAGCCCGGCGCGGGCAAGGTGGCGACCGCGAACTCGGCGATAACCCGCAAGGTGGCCTCGGGCGCCTCGCGATGCGGGGAATGGCCGGTCTCCGGCAGCATGGTCACTTCGACCGGGCAGTAGCATTCCTCCTGGATGATCTCGACCTGGCGGACGGTGCCGTACTGATCGTCGACACCCTGGATCACGGCCACGGGGACGCGGATGTAGGCGAGATCGCCGGTGATGTCCCAGGCGCGGAACGCCGGATCGAGCCAGGCGCCGTTCCAGCCATGGAACGCGTTGTCGACGTCCTTGTGCCAGCGCGCGAGCTTGGCGCGCAGCTCGGTGGTTTCGTAGGCCGTCTTGATCGCGGCGATGGACGCCACCGAGACGTCCTCGACGACGACATGGGGGGCGATCAGCACGATGCCGTCGAGGCGATGGTCGGCTTGGCTGCCGGCATAGATCGCGGCGATCGACGCGCCATCGGAATGGCCGACGAGCAAACCGCGCTGGAAGCCAATGAGGTCGAGCAGTTTCGGCAGCACATCGTGCGCCTCGCGCTGCATGTAGTCGAGCGGGCGCGGCAGGGTCACCGGGGTGGAGGCGCCGTAGCCGGCACGGGAATAGGCGAACACGGAGGCGCCGGTGGCGGATTGCAGCTTGTCGGGAAAATCGCCCCACAGGCCGACGGAGCCGAGGCCTTCATGCAGCAGCACGATGCACGGGGCGCCGGATGGCTGCGGACCGATCAAGCGATATTCGAGTGAGGCGCCGTCGATGGCGAGGAAGCCGTTAGCTTCGAGCGTCATGCGCTATTCTCTCCTTCGTCATGCCCGGGCTTGACCCGGGCATCCACGTCTTTCCTTCTCGCAGAGAGATGGATGGCCGGGTCAAGCCCGGCCATGACGACAACTAACAGCAGGGCCAACTCACGGGCAGGAAGACCAACTACTGACTCGCTCCCTCGCGCAGCTTGAAGCGCTGGATCTTGCCGGTGGCGGTTTTCGGTAAGGAGTCCACCACCTCGATCCAGCGCGGGTACTTCCATGGGCCGATCTTCTGCTTGACGTGATCCTTCAGCGCCTCGTGCAGCGTCGCGCGATCGACGCTCGGGCGCAGCACCACATAGGCCTTCGGCTTCAGCAGCCCTTCCGGATCGGCTTCCGGCACGACCGCGGCTTCCAGCACCGAGGGATGCGTGATCAGCGCGCTCTCGACCTCGAACGGCGACACCCAGATGCCGGAGACCTTGAACATGTCGTCGGAGCGGCCACAGAAGGTGTAGCGCCCCTCGGCGTCGCGGACATATTTGTCGCCGGTGCGCGTCCAGTAGCCCTCGAAGGTCGAACGGGTCTTGTGGCGCTGATTCCAATAGCCCTCGCCGGCCGACGGCGCATGCACCAGCATCTCGCCGACCTCGCCGTCCGGCACGCCCTCGCCGGCCTCGTTGACGAGGCGGACCTGATAGCCCGGGACGGGACGCCCCGAAGAGCCGTATTTGATATCGCCCGGCGCGTTCGACAGGAAGATGTGCAGCAGCTCGGTGGAGCCGACGCCATCGAGAATGTCGACGCCGAAGCGCGCCTTCCAGGCATTGCCGACGGATTCCGGCAGCGCCTCGCCGGCCGAGGTGCAGATGCGCAAGGCGCTGCCTGCCTTTTCGTGGCGCAGCGATTCATCGTGCAGCATCGCCGCGAACAGGGTGGGCACGCCGTAGAAGATGGTCGGGTTGTAGCGGTTGAGCAGCTTGAACATCAAGGCCGGCGTCGGGCGCTCGGAGTTGAGGATCGTGGTGGCGCCGACCGACAGCGGGAATGTCAGCGCGTTGCCGAGGCCATAGGCGAAGAACAGCTTGGCGGCGGAAAGGCAGACGTCGCTCTCGCGGATGCCGAGCACCTGGCTGGCGTAGGTCTCTGCCGTTGCGGCGAGATTGCCATGGAGATGGCGCACGCCCTTGGGCATGCCGGTCGAGCCGGACGAATACAGCCAGAACGCCGGCTCGTCCTCGTGGGTGGCGACGGTGTCGAACTGATCGCTCTCGCGCGCGAGCTCTTCCGACAGCAGCTTGTGGCCGAACGCGTTCGCGCCGGACACCACGACGCAGTCGAGATCCGGCATCCGCCCGACGATGTCTTTGACCACCGGATACAGCGCCTCGGAGACGAACAGGACGCGGGCGCGGCAGTCGGCCAGCACATAGGCGTACTGCTCCGAGGTCAGCAGCGTGTTGAGCGGCACCGGGACGATGCCGGCGCGCATCGCGCCGAGGAACACCGCGGGAAAATCCACCGTGTCGAGCATGATCATCGCCACGCGTTCCTCGCGGCGGACGCCGAGGCGGCGCAGCAGGTTGGCGACGCGGCAGGTCTGCTCTCGCAGGCCGCGATAGGTCAGCTCGGAGACCGTGTCCGTATAGGCGAGCTTCTCGCCACGTCCCGCCTCGACATTGCGGTCGAGCAACCACGACACCGCATTGTACGACTTCACGGCGTTCCTCCCCCGATTTTTGAATTATAATTCATAGAAGGCCACCAACATCGCTTGCTGTCAATCCTCTCCGGCATTATGTTTCCTAGTCAAAAGAGTACCTCAGGGATATGACGCCAGACAGCGACGCCCCGCGCGACGGCCAATCCGCAGCCGAGACCGATTTCCTCGACCAGCTGGGCCAGCGGGTGCGGCGGATGCGCGGCCTCGCCGGCATGTCGCGCAAGGTGCTGGCCGAGGTCTCCGGCATTTCCGAGCGCTACATTGCCCAGCTCGAAAGCGGCAAGGGCAACGTCTCGATCGTGCTGCTGCGCCGCATCGCCAACGCCATCAACGCACCGCTCGACGACATCATTCCCGGCGGCGAGCCGTCGCCGGACTGGCCGGTCATCCGCGATCTCCTGAAGAAGGCGAGCCCGAGCCAGATCGCGCAGGTGAAGGACCTGCTCGCCGGCGGCGCCTCAGCCCCGCTGCGGCGCACGTTCTCCGGCATCGCCCTGATCGGCCTGCGCGGCGCCGGCAAGTCGACGCTCGGCAAGATGCTGGCCGAACGGATCGGCTGGAGCTTCGTCGAGCTCAACAAGGAGATCGAGCGGCAGAATGGCTTGTCTGTCGCGGAGATCATCGCACTCTACGGACAGGAAGGCTTTCGCCGCATGGAGCAGGCGGCACTGGTGCAGCTGCTCGCGCGGAAGGAGCTGATGGTGCTGGCGACCGGCGGCGGCATCGTTTCCGAGCCCGTCACCTTCGATCTCATTCTCAACGCGTTCTACACGATCTGGCTCAAGGCCGAGCCCGAGGAGCACATGGGGCGCGTGCGCAAGCAAGGCGACCTGCGGCCGATGGCCGACGACCGCTCCGCCATGGCCGAGCTGCGCAACATTCTCGCCAGCCGCGAGCCGCTGTATGCGCGGGCGAATGCGGTGGTGGATACGGCCGGACTGTCGGTGGATGCGGCGGCTGCGCGGCTCGGCGAGGCGGTGAAGCCGGTCATTGCCAACGAAGCCCGGATGTTCGCGCGGGGGTGAGCTACCCGCCGGTCGCGGCGATCGCGCGATCGTGGGCTTCGAGAATCGTCTTCAGCTTCTCCTTGGTGTCCTGCACGTCGGCGCCGGTCCTCTCGTCGAGCAGCAGGCGACTGAGCGCGCTGTGGGTCAGCCGGTTGGCGACCCATTTGCGCTCGAAGCCGAGCTTGGACTGCACCGTCGAGATGATCGTGACGCACAACGACAGCACCGTCGCGACGGTCTTCGGGTCAAAGCCGACGATGGCGCTGCTGGTCTGCGACAGCACCGCGGCGATCGCGCTGAACACCACGATGCACACCGTCGAGCCGTGGTTGGCAAAGCTCCATAGCTTCTGCCCCCGGCCGCTCCAGCGCAGCGCGTCGTTCAGCGTGTGCGCGACGAAATCCGCGCCGCTCTCCTGCCCATGCCCGTTTGCCATCGTTTGCTCCCCCAGCCGTTCGCCCATGGATTGCGAGACGATCCAACGACAACGGCCGGTCTCGCGCAAGCAAGACCGGCCGAAGAGGAGAACGATGTGAGAGAATCAGCCCTGCGTCTCGATCTCCCGCAGCTCCGCGTAGGTCAGCGGCGTCAGGCCGGCTCCGTCGAAATAGACGAAGCGCAGGCGGCGGCGGCGCGAGATGAAGTTCGACGGCAGCGGATCGTAGCGGAAGGTGCTGCCGCCGAGATGCGGGGTCAGGCTGCCGACGTCGGTGAGTGCGTCGATCTCGACGCGCAGCAGCTTCAGGCTCTCGCCCTCGCGCAGGATCTCGAACGGCACCCGCGCCAGCCGCAGGAAGCTGGTCGGATCGGGAGCTGCGATGAAGCCGTCGACGAAGGCGGCTTCGACCTTGTCCAGATCGGGCTCGACCACCGGCGCGGGCTTGGCGCCTTCCGGCTGATGCGGCGTCTGCCACTGCACCGGGGAGCGGTGACCATGCGGATGGTTGTGGCCGGGACCATGCGGCGGATGATCGTGGTCGTGATCATGGTCATGACCATGATCATGATCATGATGATGGCCGTGATGGTGGTGATGATGGCGCATCGCGGACCTCAGAAGCTGACCGGCTTGTTGATGATGGACTTGTGGCTGCCGAGCTTGCCGTGCGCGACCATCGAGCCGAGCGCCTCGACGACGACGCGGACGCCGATCAAGGCGGTGATGTCGGAGGTGTCGTAGGGCGGCGAGACCTCGACCACTTCGAGGCCGCACAGGCCTTCGGCGGCGACGAGGCCGAGCAGCTTCAACGCCTCGCGCGGCAGGAAGCCGCCGGGCTCGGGCCAGCCGGTGCCGGGCACGAAGCCGCAATCGATGGAGTCGACGTCGAACGAGATGTAGACGGCGTCGGCATCCTTCCAAGCCAGCTCCAGCGCGATCTCGGCAGTCTTCTCCAGGCCGATCTTCTCGATGTCGGCGATGGTCAGCACGTTGGTGTTGCGCTTGCGCGCGACCTCGACGCCCTCGCGCGGCACCTGCCAGCCGCCGATGCCGAGCTGCACCAGGTTGGTCGGCGACACGTTCGGCAAATTGGTCGCCCAGTACCAGGGCGTGGTGTGCATGCGCTCGTCGAGATCCTTCTCCTGGATGTCGATGTGGCGGTCGAAATGGATGATGCCGATCTTCTTGTCGGTGCACTGCGCGATGCCACGCACGCAAGGAAAGCCGATCGAATGGTCGCCGCCGAGCATGATCGGCAGCGCGCCCGACGAGAACACATGCGCGACGCCGCGGCTGATCTGGTCGAAGCTCTTTTCGAGATTGGCGGGAATGGTGAAGACGTCGCCGGCATCGCACAGGGTCATCTGCTCGCGCAGGTCGACACCAAGCTCGTAGTTGTAGGGCGTGTAGAGCGCGGAGATGCGGCGGATGCCCTGCGGCCCGAAGCGGGTGCCAGGGCGATAGGTGGTGCCTGAATCGAAGGGGATGCCGATCACGGCGGCGTCGTACTTGCCGACGTCGCGGACGTTCTCGACATAGGGCGCCTTCATGAAGGTGTTGATCCCGGCAAAATGCGGCAGCTCACCGCGCGCGAAGGTCGGGATGTCGCGATCGGTCAGGCTGTCGGAGCCGGGCAGACCCATGTCGAGCGCCCATTGCCGCTCCTTGCGCCAACCGTTGCTCGGCAGCTTGCCCTCGGCCTCCAGCGCCTGCCAGCCCTGCGTGGCCATCTTGTCGAAGTCCGGATGATGCCGGCGCAGGCTCTGGCGCTGCGGATGCAAACCGGCACGGCGGGTGCGCCGCATGGCGGGGAATGACATGGAGTTCTCCTTCGTTTCTTCTGGGTGTCGTTATTGTGCCACGTGCACGCTGGCGCGGATGAAGCCGAGCACGGGGACCGCGCTGTCGCGGGTGAGATCGAGGTCGTAGGTGATGCGCGCGCCGAAGCGTTCAGGGGCCTGCGGATCCTTGCGCGGACGGTCGAGCGCGATCAGCCGCGTCGCCAGGCCGAACGCCTCCTTGATGTCGTGGGTGACCATGACGATGGTCGTCTTGTGCTCGTGCCATAGCGGCTTGATCAGCGCATGCATCTGCGCGCGGGTGCCGGGGTCGAGCGCGCCGAAGGGCTCGTCGAGCAGCAATACGCGCGGCTGCTTGGCGAGCGCCTGCGCGATCGCGAGCCGCTGCTGCATGCCGCCGGACAGCGCGCTGGGATATTTGTCGGCGTGAGAACCGAGACCGACCGCCTCGATCAGCGCGCGGCTCTTCTCGACCGCGTCCTTGCGCGCCGAGCCGAACAGCCGCGCCGTGAACGGGCTTGCAGCGAGCTCATAGCCGAGCAGGACGTTGCCGAGCACGGTCAGATGCGGGAACACCGAGTAGCGCTGGAACACGATGCCGCGATCGGGTCCGGGCTCGGCGGGAAACGGCTGGCCGTCGAGCAGCACCGCGCCCTGGCTCGGCTTTTCCTGGCCGAGGATCAGGCGGAGAAAGGTGCTTTTGCCGGCGCCGGAGGGACCGACGATCGAGAGAAAGGTGCCAGAGGCGATCTCGAGATTGATGCGCTCGAGCACGACCTGATTGCCATACTCGACCCAGACGTTGCGGAAGGACAGCGTGCTCATCAGCGGCTCCCCTGCGCATAAGCCCAAGGAAAGACGCGCCGGCCGAACCAGACCAGGGCGTAGTCGAAGACGTAGGCGAGCAAGGTGATCCAGACGACGTAAGGCAGGATCACGTCCATCGACAGATAGCGACGGACCAGGAAGATGCGATAACCGAGGCCGACATCGGAGGCGATCGCCTCGGCCGAGATCAGGAACAGGAAGGCCGGCCCGATCATCAGCCGCAGGCCCTGGATCAGACGGGGCATGATCTGCGGCAGCACCACGCGGATCGCGACCTGCCAGGTGGAGGCACCCAACGTCTGCGCCTTGATCAGCTGCTCGCGCGGCATGTTCTGCACCTCGAGCGAGAGGTCACGCACCAAGGTCGGCGTGACGCCGATGATGATCAGTACCACCTTGGAGAGCTCACCGAGGCCGAACACGATGAACAACACCGGCAGCACCGCCATCGGCGGGATCATCGACAGCACCGCGACCAAGGTGCCGAAGCCGGCGCCGGCGATCGGCAGCAGGCCAATCGCAAGCCCGAGCGTGAGCCCGATGATCGCGGAGATGCCGAGGCCGAGCGCAAGGCGCTGCAGGCTCGCCGCCGTGTCCGACCACAGCACGTAATCGCCGGAGCGACGGTCGGGCTCGGTCGCGAGCCGCTTCGAGGTCGCGACCATTTCCGAGACCGGCGGCAGCAGCTTGTCATCGGGATTGTCGGCCCGCCGCTGCGCCGAGCCGACGACGTAGATCAGCGCGATCAGCAGGAACGGCAGCAACGCCAGCAGCAGCCGACTTCCGCGGTTCGGAACGACATTCATCGCACGCGGCATCAGACGACTCCCTCAATCCTCCAATGAGCACGCTGCTCAAGGTCAATGTGCAGCGCCGACCTCCGGTGTACCTCCTCATGGTGAGGAGGCGCGTAGCGCCGTCTCGAACCATGAGGCCACGTCACGGGCCTCGCCCTTCGAGACGCCCGCCTGCGGCGGGCTCCTCAGGGTGAGGGTAGATGCTGGTGGCGCGGCGATTGACCGGTTAGAGCTTCCCGTCCGCCGCCATCTTCATGAAGGTCGGATCGAAGCGCAGCTTGACGTTGGTCGTGGAGCCAAGCGCCTTCGACGGCGTCGATATGCCCACCGCATCCTTCGACTTCACGTTCTCGCCGAGCAGATTGTGGTCGAAGCAGAAGGTGCGGACGTGATCCATGATCTTCGGCAACTCCGGACCGGTCATGAAGGCGAGCGCATCCTTCGGCTCGTAATACATGAAGGTGGTCTTGAGCTGGGTCTCGAAGCCCGCGAGATCGGTGCCCGAGAGTTTTGCCATCGCCTCGCGTGCGGCCTTGCCCTTCTCGCTCTGGTCCTTCATCAGCGCGATGGTCTCGTACCAGATGCCGGTCAGCGCCTTGCCGAGCTCCGGATTGTCCTTGAGTGTCTGCGTGTTGACGACCAGGAGGTCCTCGATCTCGCCGGGGATCTTGCTGGAGTCGAACACCAGCGTGGCGCCGGGCTCGGCCTTCACTTCCAGAAGCTGCGGGTTCCAGGTGACCACGGCCGTGGTGTCCGGCGACTTCGCGGCGGCGACGATATCTGCGTCCGACGTGTTGACCGTCTTGATGTTCTTCTCGGACAGCTTGACGGTTTCGAGACCGCGCGCCAGCAGATAATGCGACACCGAGAGCTCGACGAGATTGACCTTCTGGCCCTTGATGTCGGCCATGGTCTTGCCCTTCTTCAGCACGACGCCGTCATTGCCGTTGGAGTAATCGCCCATGATGATGGCCGACGTATCGACGCCGCCGGCGGCCGGGATCGTCAACGCATCCATGTTGGTGACGGTCACGCCGTCGAACTTGCCGGCGGTGTACTGGTTGATCGACTCGACGTAGTCGTTGATCTGGGTGACCTTGATCGAGATGCCGTATTTGTCGGCCCATTTCTTGACGATCCCGGACTCCGCCGCATAGGGCCACGGCATCCAGCCGACATAGATCGTCCAGGCGATGTTGAATTCTTTTTTCTTCTCGGCGTAAGCGGGTGACAGCGATGCGGTCGCCAGCGTCGAAGCCGCGAGCAGTGCAACAAACAGTTTCTGCGCTTTGAACATGTCCAGTCCCTCATCGGTTTTGTGACCTGCGGACTGGCAAACACAACCTCGAGCCTGCCAAGCGCGGCCACTGAGGTCTCCCGGGTTTTTATCCCGCCGTGCACCAGGGCTCTCCCCTGGCGGCTGCTCTCGGACCAGCGTTCTCGATCGAGAACCGGAACCCTAGCTGCCAACTCTGACGATCGAGGTCAGCAAGCCGCGTGCCAGAGGAAAACGCTTGCGATTCAACAGAGCGCACGGCAGCCTGTGCTTAAAAAGCTGGCAGCCCGGATTCATCTTGGGCGATGAGGCTGATGGCGGGGCAGCGGCCATGCAAGGAGAGCATGAACCGATGGGCTCACGCAGGCGACCTCATCAGGCCGGCACATCCGCGACCGTGGTTTGGAGTCTCTTCGTCATGTTCAAGTTGTCTGGGATCGCCGTGGCAAGCCTGCTGGCTCTGGGCTTGATGTCTGCAACGGCGCGTGCGCAGAGCGCCCCCGCCGCGGACGCACCAGCCGCAACTCCCTCGCCGACACCGAATCCCTCTCCCGCGGCAGCAGCACCCGCCCCGGCCCCCGCGGCCGCGAGCGACAAACCGGCCGAGACCAGGCCGGCCGAAACAAAGCCCGCCGCCGACGCGGCCGGGACGAAGACAAGGACGAAGAAGCGGACGAAGACCACCCGGAAGGAGGTCGAGGACTCCCTGCGCAGCGGCACGGTGCCCTCGCGCTACCGAAGCCGGGTGCCGAAGGAGTACCAGAAGTACATCCCGTTCGACCGCTAAGAGCGGTTCGCGAGATCGCTGTTCACCCAGCGTCTAGCCCGGCGGCGTCAGCTTGACGATGATCCCGACGATCAGCATGAAGGCGATGCATAGCGCCGTTTCAAGGTCGGCGTGATCGGACCAGAAGCCGCGCAGACCGGCCACGGCTTTTCTCGGTGCTTCCAATCGAAGATGAAGCGCACGCATTTGCTCAACCTTTGATAAAAGGCAAAACAAACCACTACCTGGAAGAATAGTCCCGTCCAAGCGGCGCCTCAATGCGAAAAATCAGCGCATGTCAGCACAGCTGTCGAAATCTACGCACCCGCATGCGATATGAGCTTGATGTGGGTCAATCCGCTCCCATGTCATCTCGGCTGGCAGCGCGCCGCAGTCAAATCCCGAGATAACGGTGCTGCAGCTCGGGCTCGGCCATCAGCTGCTCCGACGTCCCGCTCCACACCGTTCGGCCGCGCTCGATGATGTAGTGGCGGTCGCAGATGCGGGTGAGATGCTCGACATTCTTGTCGATCACCAGGATCGACTGTCCGCGTGACTTGAGCAGCGACAGGCAGCTCCAGATCTCCTCACGAATCAGCGGCGCCAGCCCTTCGGTCGCCTCATCGAGGATCAGCAGCTTCGGATTGGTCATCAGCGCGCGGCCGATGGCCAGCATCTGCTGCTCGCCGCCGGAGAGCTGGTTACCCATGTTGCCGCCGCGCTCGGCGAGCCGCGGAAACAGCGCGTGGATCTTATCGAGCGTCCACGGATCGGCGGCGCCGAGCCGGTTGGTCGAGGCCGCCACCAGATTCTCTGTCACGGTGAGGTTCGGAAAAATCTGCCGCCCCTCAGGCACGAGCCCAATGCCGAGCTGCGCGATCCGATAGGACGGCAGCTTGCGCGTCTCCTGGCCGCTGAAGCGGATCAGGCCGGCGCGCGCCTGGGTCAGTCCCATGATCGAGCGGATCGTGGTGGTCTTGCCCATGCCATTGCGGCCCATCAGCGAGACCAACTCGCCCGGACGGATCGAGAGCGACAGGCCGAACAGGACCTGGCTGAGGCCATAGCAGGTCTCGATGCCGTCGACCTCGAGCAGCATGGCGTTTTCTTTCTGATCAACCATGGCCAACCACCACATGCTGATCGCCGAGATAGGCGCGCTTGACCTCCTCGTTCTGGCGAATCTCGTCCGGCTTGCCCGAGGCGATGATGCGGCCGTAGACCAGGACCGAGATGCGGTCGGCCAGCGCGAACACCGCTTCCATGTCGTGCTCCACCAGCACGATCGAGACCTCATTGCGGAGCTCTGCCAGCAGCTTCACCATCCGCTGCGACTCGGTGACACCGAGGCCGGCCATCGGCTCGTCGAGCAGCAGCAGTTGCGGCTTGGTCGCGAGCGCGACCGCGAGCTCCAGCTCGCGCTGCTCGCCATGGCTGAGCTTCGAGACCAGCACATCGGCGCGATGGCCGAGGCCGACGCGCTCCAGCGCGGCGCGCGCCGCATCGCGCAGCGGCTTCTCCTTGCGCGCATTGGCGAAGAAGCGGAACGAATGCCTGCCGTCATGGGCCTGCGCGGCCAGCGCGGCATTGTCGGCCGCGGTGAAATCGGTCAGCAGCGAGGTGATCTGGAACGAACGCGCAAGGCCGAGGGCACTGCGCTTGTAGGCCGGGAAGGAGGAAATGTCCCGGCCACCGAGGAAGATGCGGCCGGCATGCGGCGCGAGGTGGCCGGTGAGCTGGCTGATCAGCGTGGTCTTGCCGGCGCCGTTCGGCCCGATGATGGCGTGGATCTCGCCCTTGGACACGTCCAGGCAGACGTGGTCGGTGGCGATGATGCCGCCGAAGCGGCGTACCAGATTGTCGACGCGAAGCAGCGGCTCAGCCACGGTTCAACCTCCCGAGCATGCCCATGATGCCGCCGCGGCCGAACAGCACGATCAGCAGCAGCAGCGGCCCCATGATCAGCGCCCAATATTCGGTGAGCTGCGACAGCACCTCCTCCAGCACAAGGAACACGACGGAGCCGACGACCGGCCCCATCAGGGTGCCCATGCCGCCCAGGATCACCATCACCATCAGGTCGCCGGAGCGTGTCCAGTACATCACGGCCGGGCTGACGAAATCGGTGTTGTTGGCCAGCAGCGCGCCGGACAGCCCGCACAGCATGCCGGCGATGACGAAGCAGGCGAGCTTGTAGCGCTTGGACGGGAAGCCGATCGCCTGCATGCGCTGCTCGTTGGAGCGCAGGCCCTGCAGCACGAGCCCAAAGCGCGAATTGACGATGCGCCAGACCAGCGCCACCACGGCGAGCAGGCAGAACAGGCAGAGATAATAGAACTGCACGCGGTTGCCGAGATTGATCGGGCCGCCGAAATCGCTGCGCTTGTAGACGGTCAGCCCGTCATCGCCGCCATAGCGCGCGAGGCCCGAGGCGACGTAATAGGCCATCTGCGCAAAGGCCAGCGTGATCATGATGAAATAGACGCCGCGGGTGCGCAGACTGAGCGCGCCGATCACCAGCGCATACAGCGCAGATACCGCGATGGCGACCGCGAACTGGGCCCAGCCGGAGCCGATGCCCTCCTGTGCCAGGATGCCGACGGCATAGCCGCCGATGCCGAGATAGGCGGCATGACCGAAGCTCATCATGCCGCCATAGCCCATGATCAGGTTCAGGCTGACGGCCGACAGGGCCAGGATCACGATTCGGGTGAACAGCGTGAGGATGAAGATGTTGCCGGTCAGGTTCGAATACACCGGCAGCAGCACCAGGCCGGCCACCACGAGGGCGGCGACGACGGATGAGACGTTGAGCTGTGATTTCATCTGCGGTTGGCCGGAAACAGACCTTCAGGCCGCGCCACCAGCACGATCGCCATCAGGAGATAGATCAGCATCGAGGACAGCGCCGGCGCCGCTGTGGACGCCGAGGCCGAGTTCAGCACTTGGCGCAGCAGATTGGGCAGGAAGGCGCGTCCCATCGTGTCGATCAGGCCGATCATGATCGCGGCGATGAAGGCGCCGCGGATCGAGCCGATGCCGCCGATCACGATCACGACGAAGGCCAGGATCAGGATGTTCTCGCCCATGCCAATCTGCACGGTGAGGATCGGCGCCTGCATCAGCCCGGCAAGGCCGGCCAGCGCGGCACCGAGCCCGAACACCAGCGTATAGAGCAGCTTGATGTTGATGCCGAGCGCGCCGATCATCTCGCGGTTGGAGGCGCCGGCGCGGATCAGCATTCCGATCCGCGTGCGCATGACGCCGAGATAGAGCAGCAGCGCGACCAGCAGCGCCACGACGATGATGGCCAGGCGATAGGCCGGATATTGGATGCCGGGCAGGATCGTGACGGGAAAGGCGAGCCAGGACGGCAGCGGCAGAGCGAGGCCCGCCGGGCCCCAGATCAGCCGGACCGCCTCGTTGAAGAACAGGATCAGGCCGAAGGTCGCGAGCACGTGGTCGAGGTGGTCGCGCCCATAGAGATGGCGCAGTGCCGTGAATTCGAGCACGATGCCGAGCAGAAGCGTGGCACCGAGCGCCATGACGCCGCCGAGCACGAAGCTGCCGGTCCAGGCCACGAAGGTCGCCGCGAAATAGGCGCCCATCATGTAGAGCGAGCCGTGGGCGAGGTTGACGAGGTCCATGATGCCGAACACCAGCGTCAGGCCGGCAGCCAGCAGGAACAGCAGCAGTCCGAACTGCAGCCCGTTCAAAAATTGTTCGACGACGAGAAGCATGCCCCTCACTTCACGCTCAAAAAGACGGCGGCAGAACCGTTACAGGCGCTGCCGCCATGTCCGTCCTTCGATCTTAGGACGAAGATGTTTTAAGCTTCAAGCAAATTCCAGGCCGGTTGGGACCGGCCGCGGAATTTCCTTGATCGCTATTTCATCGGGCACTTGTCGTGGAAGCGGTCCTGATCGTTCTCGACGATGGTCGCCACGGTCTTCAACGAGAGCTGGCCGTCGGCGTCCTTGACCACGTCCTGGAGATAGAAGCTCTGGATCGGGATGTGGTTGTTGCCGAACTTGAAGGCGCCGCGCAGCGACTTGAAGTTGGCCTTTTCCATCTCGGCCTTCATCGCGTCCTTCTTGGACGTGTCGCCCTTGACCGCGACCACCGCGCTGTTGACCAGCTGCGCCGCGTCATAGGCCTGAGCGCCGTAATAGGTCGGACGCAGGCCGGTGTACTTCTTGCGGTAGTCGGCGACGAATCTCTTGTTCTGCTCGTTGGGCAGGTCGTTGACCCACTCCTGGGCGCCGGGCACGCCGAGCGCATTGTCCTTCTGCAGCGGCAGCGACAATTCGTCGACCGTGAAGGCGGTGTAGAGCGGCATCTTCTCCTTGAGGCCGGCCTGCGCGTATTGATTGAGGAACTGCACGCCGGCCGCGCCAGGATAGAACACGAAGATCGATTCGGCACCCGAGGCGCGCGCCTTGGACAGTTCGGCAGAGAAGTCGAGCTGGCTCGGCCACACCGTATATTCCTCGCCGACGACCTGGCCCTTGAAGGTGCTCTTCACGCCCGCCAGCATGTCCTTGCCGGCCGCGTAGTTCGGGCCGATCAGGAACACCGACTTGACGCCCTTCTGGTTCATGTAGAGGCCCATCGCCGCGGGCGTCTGATCGTTCTGCCAGGAGGTCGAGAACACGTAAGGCGAGCACAGCTCGCCGGCGAGCTGCGACGGGCCGGCATTGGCCGAGATCAGGAAGGTCTGGGAATCCACGGCGGTCTTGAGCGAGGCCAAGAGCACGTTCGACCAGATGTAGCCGACGATGAAATCGACCTTGTCGGACTGCACCAGTTTCTCGGTCTTCTGCTTGCCGACGTCAGGCTTCTGCTGGTCGTCCTCATAGATCACCTCGACCGGCTTGCCGTCCATCTTGCGGCCGAGATGATCGAGCGCAAGCTCGAACGAGTTGCGCATGTCGTTGCCGATCACGGCGGTCGGACCGCTGAAGGTCGAGACGAAGCCGATCTTGATGGTGTCGCCGGCAAAGGCCGAGCTCGAAAACAGCAGCGCCGCGGCGCCCGCCAGCCAGAAGCTTTTCATGGTCTTCCCTCCCCTCGAACAAATCGTTCTTATCGTTGTTTCGTCACCGCCACGCAGCAGCACGTCGAGCGGCGGCGTTTCGCCGCAGCATCCGTCGCGCGGTGTTCGTCCTGCCGCGATCGATCCATGCACCATAATTCCCGGAAACGGGCAAAGGCAAGAACTATAGTGCTTGTTAAGGATACTGCAGCACGGCAGAAGGCAGAGGCGGGAAGAAGGTCATGAGAGAGGAAGTCGCCTTCCCTACGCCGTCGTGCCCGGGCTTGTTCCGGCCATCCAAGCGGCTCGACGGTCGCCGCTCGACGTGGATGCCCGGGACAAGCCCGGGCACGACGAAGCAACTGAAGAGCAGCGGCTCTCGCGAGGATCTACTTCTAGATGTCACATGTAGATATCACTTGCTCCCTAACCTACGAACGCATCACTTCACCAGCACACATCCGCCATCAGACATCGGCCGGAACGCCTGTTCGGCCGGGATCGTCGAGACCAGACGATAGTAGTCGTACGGATATTTCGACTCTTCCGGCTTCTTGACCTCGAACAGATACATCGGATGCACGACGCGGCCATCGGCGCGGATTGTGGTGTCACCGAACAACTTGTCCTTGCCTTTCACCGTCTTCATCTGCGGGACGACGTCCTTGGCATCGTCGCTGCCGGTGGCGGCGACCGCATTGAGATAAGCGAGCGTCGACGCATAGACGCCGGCCTGGTTGCCGCTCGGCATCTTACCATTCATGCCGGGACGCGCCGCGAAGCGCTTGGCGAAGGCGCGGGTGTCGTCATCCATGTCCCAATAGAACGCCTCCAGCAGTTGCAGGCCCTGTGCAGCCTTCAGGCCCATGCCGTGGATGTCGTTGATGAACAGCAGGAAGGCGACCAGCGACTGCCCGCTTTGCTGGATGCCGAACTCGGACGCCTGCTTGACCGCGTTGATGGTATCTCCGCCGGCGTTCGCAAGCCCGATCACCTTGGCCTTCGAGCCCTGCGCCTGCAGCAGGAACGAGGCGAAATCCGTCGTGCCGAGCGGATGCTTGGCCGAGCCCAGCACCTTGCCACCATGCTTCTCGATATAATTGGTCGCTTCCGCCTCGATGCCCTGTCCGAGCGCGTAGTTGACCGTGATGAAGTACCAGTCCTTGCCGCCGCGGCCCATCATCGCGGCCGCGGTGGTGTTGCCGGTCGCCCAGGCGTCGTTGACCCATTGGATGGTGTTGGGCGAGCAGGCCTTGCCGGTGAGATCGGAGCTGGCGGTCGACGAGGCCAGGAAGGTCATGCGGCTGTTGCGCAAGAGCTCGTTGATCGTGAGGCCGACGGCCGAATTGGGCACGTCGACGACGGCGTCGACCTTGTCGACGTCGAGCCATTTGCGAGTGATCGCCGAGCCGATATCGGCCTTGTTTTGATGATCGGCGTAGACGATCTCGACCTTGATGCCTTTGCCGCCGCCGTTGAAATCCTCCGCGGCCATACGTGCGGCCTCGACCGAGCCCATGCCGTTGGTGTCCTGGAAGATGCCAGAAATGTCGTTGAGCACGCCGACGCGCACGACGTTGTCCGATATCTCTCCGGCTGACGCCGTGGTGCCCAGGCCTAGTGCTGCGACCAGCGCCAGCGTGGAAATATTCAGCTGCTTCATGGAGTTCCTCCCCGTGTGTTGCTTGTTCTGATTGTTGTCGTCGGCGGATTATTCAGCTCTGCCGGTCCGGAATTCGGATGACGAGCCCGGCGAGCGCCGGCTGGATCTTGATCTGGCAAGACAGCCGGCTGTTCGGCCGTCGCTCGGCGGCCGTGCCGTCGAGCAGCGCATCCTCGTCGTCCGTCACGGGATCGAGCTTCGACGCCCAGGCTTCGTCGACATAGACGTGACACGTCGCGCAGACGGCATTGCCGCCGCACTCGGCGACGATCCCGTCGACGCCATGGGACAGCGCGGCCATCATGAGGCTGTCACCGTCCGCGGCCTCCACGGTCTCGCTGCGGTTGTCGGCATGGATGAAGGTGATCGTCGTCATGGCCATGGCTCAGTCTCTTGGCTCAGGCTGGAGTGAAGGTGACCGGCAGGCTGGCAAGCCCGCGCAGCGTGTTGTTGTAGCGTCGCACCGGCTCAGCGCTCATCGTGATGCTCCCCACCTTGCGCGCGAGCGCGGTCAGCACCGCCTCGCCTTCGAGGCGGGCGACGAGCTGGCCGACGCACATGTGAATGCCCGAGCCGAAGCCGACATGGCCGGAGACTTTGCGGGTGATGTCGTACGCATCCGGCTGCTCCCAGCGGCGCGGATCGCGATTGGCACTGCCCAAGAACATCAGCACCTTCTCGCCTTGGGGGATGGTCACACCGCCGAGCTCGACATCACGTGTGGTGGTGCGGAAGAAGGTCTGCACCGGACTCTCGAAGCGCACCGCCTCCTCGAAGGCATTGCGGGCCAACGAGGGATCCGCGCGCAGCCGCTGCCATTGATCGGGGAAACGCGCGAGGCAATAGATTGCGGCGCCGATGCCATAGACCGTGGTGTCGAGCCCGGCCGACAGTAGCGAGCGCACCAGCAAGGGCGCCTCGGCCGGCGTGATCTCGCCGGCATCGCTGAAGGCATGGATGCAGGCTCCGAAGCCACCGGGCGCGAGGTTGTCGCGCTGGCACTGTTCGGTGACATAGGCCTGGTGCGGCGCGGAGCGCTCGATCGCCTGCTGGCGCAGCTCGTTCGGCGGGCCGAAGGCGTTGAAAACGAGGCTCGCATAGGGAATGAGGTGGTCACGGCCTTTCGCCTTGAGGCCGAGCGCATCGGGGAATACCGACAGCGGATAGGCTTCCGCGAGATCGGGAATGGCGTCGAACGAGCCGCGCGCCAGGAGCTCATCGATCTTGGCCTCTGACGCCGCCATGAAGCCGTCGCGCAGCCGCTTCATCACCGCGGGCGACAGCACCTTGCTCAGCACCGCGCGGGTGCGCGTATGCGCCGGCGGATCGGCCTCGAGGATCAGGCTCGGAGGCCGCCATGGCTTCTCCTTGGCGAAGTCGCTGAGGCCCACGCCGCGGCTGGAGCAGAAGGTCAGGGGATCGTTGAAGACGGCGTACACCTCGGCGTAGCGCGCCACGCCATAGACGTTCCAGGCGTCGAGATAGACGACGGGCCCGGCCTCGCGCATCTCCTGATGCGCCGGATAGGGATCGTCGAAAAAGCCGTATGAGAACGGATCAATCGCGAGATGCGGGATGTCCGGCGCCACGCTGGCGTCCCGGGAAAGACCTGTTGGGTTCATGCGTTCCTCCCGAAGTTTGATCTTGTCATGCGGCTTTTGGTGTCCCTATGTCGGGCGATGCATGGATGCTGGGGGTCATGAGCGAGAAATCCGGGACGCCGCGCAAGGCGCAGCCGCGCGAGCCTGAGGGGCAAGGCCTCACGCTCGATCTCGACCGCTATGTGCCGGCCTTCATCACCTTCATCGCCAACAAGCTGTCGAACAGCGCCACCGCGTTCTACCAGCGCAATTTCGGCGTCAACGTCACGGAATGGCGGATCATGTCGCTGCTGGCGATCGAGCCGGGCATCCCGGCCTCGCGCATCTGCAGCGTGATCGGCTTCGACAAGGGGCCTGTCAGCCGCACGCTCGCGCTGATGAAGAGCCGCGGACTGATCGCGATCCGCAATGATCCGCAGGACGGCCGCAGCCATTCCATCTCGTTGACCGCCAAGGGCCGCGCGACCCATGACAAGGTGATCGTCGCCGCGCTGGAGCGGGAACAGCGCCTGCTGGCGTGTCTCGACGAGAACGAGCAGGAAGTCCTGATCAACCTGCTGCGCCGCATCCACGACAATCTCGACGCCGTCACCGGCGCGAGCTGAACCGCTCCGCTCCCATCCATGGAGCGTCTGACGATTGCTGCTGGACCCTCGTCTGGCGCGCGCGCAAGCGGCCGCGCCTGCCTGGAGCAGGCTGCGCATGGCGTTTCCATCCCTTTTCGAGGCGGGAGTGATCTCTCGCCTCGTTCGTTCACGGCGTCGATAGTTCCACGGATTAGTTGCTTTGGCAACCATAAAATCTTGGCCGGCCGATTTGCCGCAACTCGGCACAATGGACCCAGGCGCGATCCTTCCAATTTTACGCATCGGCGAAGGCGCGCGGCAATTTCGCCCTGATATGCAATCCCAGGACGGCGCCGTCGCTGCGCCGCGGCCGGCGGGAGAAGCGGATGTTGGGGTTCATCTTCGGGTTCAATGCGCGCCTTGGCCGGCTGCAGTACTTTCTGGCCACGCTCGGCCTCATCGTCGTGTCCATCATCCTGATCGTGGTTCTCGCGGTTGCGCTGGCTGCCGTGGCTCCGCACGGATCGGCGCCGACGTTGAGCTGGCCGATCATGGCGGCGATCGGGCTGGTCGTGCTGGCGAGCCTGGTGCTGCAGGCGATGCGCATCCGTGACATCGGCTGGGACCCGGTCTGCGTGATCCCGGCCTGGATTGCTGTCATGGTGCTGGACTACGTCGTCGCCACGCGCTTTCCCGAGTATGCGGTGACATCGTCGCACCACGGCACTTGGGTCGGCGGGCTGATCAATCTCGGCCTGAGCGTCGCGCTACTGTTCTTTCCGAGCGGCGCTGACGACGCCGGCGTCTCGGGCGGGACCATGGTCAGCCGAACGCCGTCGCCCTCGTTCCGCAGCGCCCGCAGCACGGGCTCCACCTCAGAGGCAAGGCTGGCGCGCATCACCGGCGGTGACGCCGGTCGCCGCGGGTAATCAGTCGCACCGCAGCGCTCAACTGCCTACAAATTAGGCGCATCGCCCCGATATCCAAGGCGCAAGGCCAGCAAGACCTCGCGAGCTGCGGACCAACCTACTGACAGCACGCGTTTTTCATCGGAAGACGCGCTGTTACCCTCATGTACACAATGGCACATGGCTTGCTACGTTCGCGGCAGGATCGCGAAGCGGAGTGCACGACATGGCAGGTCATCGATCGGATTCAGACGGGACGCGGAGCGTCGCGTGACCGAAACCGTAGCCGAGATCGTCGCCGCTCACCGCGCCGGCCTGAAGCTCCCCCGGGAGACGGTTGAGCGCTGCTACGCGCGGATCCGATCGCACGATGATGCCGCGATCTTCATCAGCCTTCGCGACGAGACGGATGCGCTCGCCGAGGCCGCGGCCCTCGAGGGCAGGGACGCCGCGGCGCTGCCGCTCTACGGCGTGCCTGTCGCCGTGAAGGACAACATCGATGTCGCCGGACTGCCGACCACGGCAGCCTGCCCGGCCTTTGCCTATACGCCCGCGCGCGATTCCACTGCCGTGGCGCGGCTGCGCGCGGCCGGCGCCATCATCATCGGCAAGACCAATCTCGACCAGTTCGCGACCGGCCTCGTCGGCGTCCGCTCGCCCTATGGCATTCCGAAGAATCCGGTTCGAGCCGATCTGGTGCCGGGCGGATCGAGCTCCGGCTCCGCGGTCGCCGTCTCGGCCGGCCTCGTGCCACTGTCGCTCGGCACGGACACCGCAGGCTCGGGCCGCGTGCCCGCGATGCTCAACAACATCGTCGGGCTGAAGCCGAGCCTCGGCATGATCTCGACGGCGGGACTGGTGCCGGCCTGCCGGACGCTCGACTGCATCTCGGTGTTCTCCCTGACGGTCGACGATGCCGTGACGGCGCTTTCGGTGATGGCAGCGCCCGATCCGCTCGATCCGTTCTCGCGCGACCGGCCGCTGGCTGCCGTGACCGCATTTCCGAACGGCGTGAAGCTCGGCATCCCCCGCCCAGGACAGTTGATCTTCTTCGGCGACAAGGCAGCCGAGGCCGCCTACGGCGCTGCAGCCGCGCGCTTCGTCAAGCTCGGCGCCGAGCTCGTCGAGTTCGACCTCGAACCATTCTACGAGACGGCGCGCCTGCTCTATGAAGGCCCGTGGGTCGCCGAGCGCTATCTCGTGATCCGCGATCTCCTCGCGTCCGATCCCGACGCGATCCATCCGGTGACGCGCGAGATCACCATCGCCGGCACGCGCGTCAGCGCGGCCGACACGTTTGCGGCGCTGTATCGGCTGCAGGCGCTGCGCAAGGTCGCCGAGCGCACCTTCGCAGGCCTCGACGCGCTGCTGCTGCCGACGGCGCCGACCGCCTACACGACCGCGGACGTGCTGGCCGATCCGATCCTGCTCAACAGCCGGCTTGGCACCTACACCAACTTCGTCAACCTGCTCGACATGTGCGGCCTGGCCGTGCCGGCCGCAATGCGCGGTGACGGCATTCCGTTCGGAATCACGCTGCTCGCCCCCGCCGGGCGCGACGCCGCGCTCGCCAGCCTGGGCCGCGCCTTCCACGCCGACACGGCGCTGCCGGTCGGCGCAAGGTCGATCCCGCAGCCGCCGCTGGCGCCCCTGCCTCCGCCGCTGCACGGCGACGAGATCGCGGTCGTGGTCGTCGGCGCGCACCTTTCCGGCATGGCGCTCAATCACGAACTGACGGGTCTCGGGGGCCGGCTGCTAGAAGCGACGAAGACTGCGCCTGATTACAGGCTCTATGCGCTGCCCACGACCCCCCCCAAGCCCGGCATGCTGCGGATCGAACAGGGTCAGGGTCGCGCGATGGACGTGGAGATCTGGGCGCTGTCGGCGGCGAGCTTCGGCACGTTCGTCAATCTCATCCCGCCGCCCCTGTCGATCGGCACCATCAGGCTTGCTGACGGCCAGACCGCGAAAGGCTTCCTGGTCGAGCCCGCGGCCCTCGGCGGCGCCGATGACATCTCGGAGTTCGGCGGCTGGCGCGCATACATGGCGCAAAGGGATTGATCGTCAACGTCATTGGACGGAAACCCAATTGGCTGTGTCAGTGCAACTCACCTACACCGACACCGCATAGATCTCGTACTCGCCTCGCACCAGCTCGATATGCGCTTTCATGGCGCTCGCCGCACCAGCCTTGTCACCGCGCAGGATGGCGATGACGACGCGGTCGTGCTCGGCATGCGACTTGGCGAGGCGGCCGAGATTGCGGAACTGGGCGCGGCGGAACGGCTGTACGCGCACCCGCGTCGCCAACGTGATCTCGGCGATGTAGGCATTGTGCGCACCGGCATAGATCGCGTTGTGGAAGCGCTCGTTGACCTCGTGGAAGCGCTCGGGATTGCCGGCGTGGCTGAGATTGCGCAGCTCCTCGTGAATGGCTTCGAGCCGCTGCCGCTCGACCGGTGTCATGCGCTGCGCGGCGAGTCCGGCGCAGAGGCCTTCGAGCTCGGCCATTGCCTCGAACATGCCGGTCAGGCGGTCGACAGACGGCCGCGCCACGACGGCGCCGCGATGTGCGCGGGCCTCGATCAGGCCGGAGGCGGCGAGCTGCCGCAACGCCTCGCGCACCGGCGTACGTGATACATTGAAGCGCTTGGCAATCTCGGTCTCGTCGAGCGGCGCGCCGGGCGCCAGTGCACCGCGCACGATATCGTCGGCGAGCTGCAGACGCAGCTCCTCGGCGCGCGTGATCTTCGCGACGGCGGGCGGCGCACGTTCGCTGCGTGGCAGACCGGAGTCACGAACGAGCCGCTGACGCGTCCGCGGCGGGAGATCGTCCAGACTCATGCCTCAGCCGCCTTCTGCTTCGTCGATGATGCTGACATGGGCGGCAACGATTCTCCAGCCCTCCGGAAACCGGATCCAGGTCTGCATCTGCCGCCCGACCTTGCCGGGCGCGCTGTCGCGATAGAACAGGGTCGAGGCCACCGCGCTGTCGCGGCCGTAGGTGGTGATCACTGTGCGCGCGGTCCGCCGCATCAATCCGACCGGCGAGCGCGCGGAACGGAACGCCGCGATCTCGCCATAGCCGTAGAGATTCTCGCCGATGCCGTAGCGCAGCGTGCGCGAGTCCTGGCGGAACAGCTCGTCGAGCACGGCGACATCGTTGCTGACCAGCGCCTGCTCGTAGCGTTGGAACTGCGCGGTCACCTCTGCGACGACGTCAGGCAGATCGACTTCCATTCTCCAGAACTCCTCTCGGGGCCGGCGCAGCGGCGACGCCAAGCTGTTGCAAGGCGTGGGCCACACGCAATGCGACATGTTCGCACCAGGGCGCGGCGATGATCTGCACGCCGATGGGCATCGGCTCGAGCGGAATCGGCACAGCAACGACGGGAAGTCCGATGAACGAGATCGGCTGTGTATGAATGCCGATATTCGCGCGCACCGGCAGCTCGACGCCATCGAGCACGAAGGTCGCCTGCCCGAGCTTCGGCGCGATGCATGGCGTCGCCGGCGCGATCAGCACGTCGACCGACTTGAACAGCTCCAGCACGCGGGCGCGATACCAGCGGCGAAACTTCTGCGCGCGATCGACCATCGGCGCCGGGATCATCGCGCCGGCGATCAGACGGTCGCGCACCGCCGGATCGAAATCGCCGGGGCGCGTGCGCAGGCGATCGAGATGCAGCGAGGCGCCTTCCGTCGTGCTGATGACATAGGCTGCCGCACGAGCGCGGGACGCCTCAGGCACATCGACAACGTCGGTCACCTTCAACGCTGCGGCCACACGCGCGACGGCTTCCGCGGCTTCAGGAAACAGGTTCTTCTGGAAGTGGCCTCCAGCAAGCGCGATGCGCAGACCGTCGACTCCTTGCGAGAGCAGAGCGGAGACGGGCTCCGGCCCGCGCGTCGTGCACGCGGCATCCTCGGAATCTGCCCCCTGCATCACGTCGTAAGCGAGCGCGAGATCCTCCACCGAGCGCGCGAAGGGGCCGAGGTGATCGAGGCTCATCACGAACGGAAACGAGCGTGCGCGCGACAGCCGGCCGTAGGTGGGCTTCAAGCCGAAGATGCCGCAGAACGACGAGGGCACGCGGATCGAGCCGTTGGTATCCGAGCCGAGCGCGATCGGCACCAGGCCGCCGCCGACGGCGCTGCCCGAGCCGCCCGACGAGCCGCCGCTCATCCGCGTCGGATCATGCGGATTACGCGACGGGCCGTCGTGGATATTCTCGCCGGTGAAGTCGTAGGCGTATTCACCCATGTTGAGCGCGCCGACGAGCACCGCGCCGGCAGCCTCCATGCGCGCGATCAGCGTCGCATCGCGCGTGGCCGGCGCACGATCGCGATTGATCTTGGAGCCGGCGCGGGTCGGCAGGCCCTCCACATCGAACAGGTTCTTCACCGCGAAGGGCACGCCCGCGAGCGGACCAGCGGGCTTGCCCGCGGCGATATCGGCATCCACGGCGCGCGCCTTCGCGCGTGCGCGCTCCGCCGTTACATCGGTGAAGGCGTTCAGCACGCCGTCGCGCACGGCAATCCTCGCCAACACGGCTTCGGTGGCTTCCACGGCGGAAAGCTTGCGGGCGGCGACCGCAGCGGCGATGGCACCGGCGGTCATGTCTGGATCAAACGGTGAAGACACTGGCAGGCTCGGCTTCGTCTGGCAGGGAGAACTCGTCGACCAGCTTCGCCATCTTCAGCGAGACCTCGAGATTGGCGCGGATCGCCGGACGCCACGCGTCCTCGATCGGGAGCCCCAGGGCACGCCCGACCGCGTCGATGTAGTCGTCCCAAGACTTGTCCAAAGGTTCGGCCATGCCGTCTCTCCTCTCAATGTGCCGGCAACGGCGGGTGAGGAATCGCCGTCAGTAGCTCACGCGTGTAGGCATCCTGCGGATCACCTAGCACACGTTCGGCGCTGCCCTGCTCGACGATTCGACCCGACCGCATCACGATCACACGATCGCACAACAGCCGCACAACATTCAAATCATGGGAGACGAACAGATAGCTCATGCCCAATTGCTGCTTGAGATCCTGCAGCAGGTTGAGCACCACGGCCTGCACGGAGACGTCGAGCGCCGCCGTCGGCTCGTCGAGGATGACCAGCTTCGGGTGCAGTGCAATCGCGCGGGCAATGCCGACGCGGGCCTTTTGGCCTCCCGACAATTGGTGCGGAAAACGGTCGAGCAGATTGTGCGGCAGGCCGACCATGGTCGCGAGCTCCTCGCAGCGCGCACGGAGCGCGTCGCGCCCCTTGACGTCACCGAGTTGCAGGATGGGATCGGCGATGGCGCGCGCTGCGGTGAAGCGCGGATTGAGGCTGTCGGTCGGATCCTGGAACACCATCTGGATTCGGCTACGCAGCGGCAGCCGGGCAAAGGCCTGCGGCAGGATGTTGCCGATCTCCTCGCCGTCGAAGCTGATACGACCGGAGGTCTGGTCGAGCAGCCGCATCACCATCATCGACGTGGTCGATTTGCCGCAGCCGGATTCGCCAACGAGGCCGACGCTCTCGCCATGACCGACGGTGAAGCTGATGCCGTCGACCGCGCGGAACACCTCCGGCTCGACCGCCGGCTTGCGGCCGAACAGTTTTGACAATGTCGCCGACGCGCCCTGGCGGGGATATTCCTTGACCAGTTTGTCGACCAGGAGGAGCGGCCTCAGGCTACCCGCACTCCGATGGCCCTCCGCACTCCCCTCGTCACCCCCGGGCTTGACCCGGGGGTGCATCACCTCGACCGACTCTTGCGAAGTGGGATGGATCGCCGGGTCAAGCCCGGCGATGACGGATTGTGCTTGGAGCGACGAAGACGCCTCATCCTCCGGCAACAGCTCCCGCAGCGACACACCCAAACGCGGCGTCGCGCGCATCAGCTTGCGCGTATAGGGATGCTGAGGGTTTCCGAAGATGTCGGCGGCCTTGGCCGTCTCGACCACCCGGCCCTTCTCCATCACCACGACGCGGTCGCAATAGGCGGCGGCCAGACCCAGATCGTGTGTGATCAGGATCGTCGACATGCCCCTGCTTCTGGTCAGCTCGACGACGAGATCCATCACCGCCTTCTGCGTGGTGACATCGAGGCCCGTGGTCGGCTCGTCGGCGATCAGGAGCTGCGGGTTGCAGGCGAGCGCCAGCGCGATGACCACGCGCTGGCACATGCCGCCGGACAATTCGAACGGATAGGCGTGATAGCGCTCGCGCGGACGAGCGATCTTGACCTGCTCGAGCGCGGCGATCGCCTTTTCGGCGCGGTCGCTTGCGGCCGCCTGCGCGTGCTGCTTCAGCACGTCCTCGATCTGCTGGCCCACTTTCCGGATCGGGTTGAGCGCGGCGCGCGGGTTCTGGAAGATCATCGAGATCTCGCGCCCGCGCAGGTCGCGCATCGCACTCTCGTCGGCCGCCTTGACGTCGACGCCGGAGAACATCACCGAGCCCTCGGCGATCCGCCCGGCGCGGTCGAGGATGCGCATGACGGCGTAGGACGTCACCGACTTGCCCGAGCCGGACTCGCCGACGATCGCCAGCGTCTCGCCCTTGGCAACGGAAATGTCGACATGCTGTACCGCCTTGACGATGCCGCGGCGGGTGGAGAATTCGACCGTAAGATCACGAACGTCGAGCAGCGGCTGGGCGGTCATGAGGGGCTCCAGTTACGTGCGCCGCTGCGGATCGACGATGTCGCGCAGGCCGTCGCCGAGCAGGTTGAAGCAGAACACGGCGATCATCAGCGCAAGGCCGGGGAACAGCGCGATCCACCATTCACCCGACACCATGAAGGAGGCGCCCTCGGCGACCATGATGCCCCACTCCGCCGTCGGCGGCCGGACGCCGAGGCCGATGAAGGACAGGCCGGCGGCATTGAGAATGGCGTAGCCCATGGTCAGCGACATCTGCACGATCATGATCGGCATGATGTTGGGCAGGATATGACCGAGCAGGATGCGCATCTCGCTGTTGCCCGACAGACGTGCGGCCTGCACGAAGCCGGCGTTGCGGCGGACATTGGCTTCCGCACGCGCGACGCGGGCATAGAGCGGGAAGTTCACGATCGCGGTCGCGATGATGATGTTCTGCACGGTGTTTCCGAGCGCGGCGACGATGCCCATGGCCAGCACGAACAGCGGAAACGCCATGATCGTATCGGCAATGCGGCCGACGATGCGGTCGGTCCAGCCGCCGAAGAAGCCGGCGGCGACGCCGGCGAGGCCGCCCAAGAAGAACACCAGCGCGACGGAGGCCACCGCGATGAAGGTGTCGAGCCGGGTCGCGACCACGACGCGGCTGAAGATGTCGCGGCCGAGCTGATCGGTGCCGAACCAATGCGCCGCCGACGGCGGCTTCAATGCGGAGGCGGTGTCGCTGGCCAGCGGATCATACGGCACGATCCAGGGCCCGAAGATCGCCGCGAACAGGATCACGACCAGGAGCCCGAAGGCAAAGCCGGTGACCTTGTTCTCGGCGAGCACATAGCGCGCATGCCCGATCAGGGCGACGAGGCCGGATGTCCGGGTGGAGACGGCAGGTTCGAGGGTCGGCGCGACAGTGCTCATCCTTCCAGCCTCACACGGGGATCGATGACGCCATAGAGAATGTCGATGACGAGGTTGAGGATCACGTACATGACCGCCATCGTCAGCACGAAGCCCTGCACCGGGGCGAAGTCGGAGGCGATCAACGCCTCGACCGCGTAGGAGCCGATGCCCGGCCAGGCGAACACCTTCTCCACCAGCACGTTGGCGCCGAGCAGGAAGGAGAACACCATCGACAGCGTGGTGATCACCGGCAACATCGCGTTGCGGAACGCATAGGTCACCGTGACGGTCGAGGGCGACAGGCCCGAGGCGCGCGCCGTGCGTACGAACTCCGACGACAGCACCGCCAGCATCGACGCGCGCGTCATGCGGGCGATCGGCGCCAGCGAGAAGATCGCGAGCGTGGCCGCGGGCAGGATCAGCTGGCTCAGCGCCGAACGAAACGCCTCGCCGTCGCGCGCGATCAATGTGTCGATGAGATAGAACCCGGTCACGTTGTTCGGCGCGCTGTAGAACACGTCGAGCCGGCCGAGCGGCGCCGGCGACCAGCCGAGCCGGAAGTAGAACACGTAGACCAGCACGAGGCCGGTGAAGAACACCGGCAGCGAGACGCCGGCCGTGGTGACGACGCGGCAGGTGTGATCGATCCACGATCCCGGCCGCGTCGCGGCGAGCACGCCGAGCGGCAGCGCGATCGCGACGGAGACCAGCAGGCCGAGCAGCGTGAGCTCCGCCGATGCGGGCAGGCGGTTGCGGATCTCGGTGGCGACCGGCTGTCCCGTCGTCAGCGAGCTGCCGAGATCGCCATGGGCGAGATCGACGGTGTAGCGGAAGAACTGTTCGACCAGCGGCTTGTCGAAGCCGAGCTTCTTGCGGATCTGCTCGACCGCTTCCTTGGTCGCAGCGGGTCCGGCGAAGTACGCGGCAGGATCGCCGGGCAGAGCACGGGTGAGCAAGAAGGTGACGATCACGACGCCGATCAGCGAGGGGATTGCGAAGGCGAGACGCTTGGCGATGAGGCTCAGCATGGGCAAACACTCCCCATATCTGCGCTCGACGTCGCCCCACGGCGCAGTGCGCTCCCTCCCCCCTTGTGGGGGAGGGCTGGGGAGGGGGGTGAGCCGCAAAGGCAGTGCCCGTGGCTACCCCCCTCCCTGCCCCTCCCCCACAAGGGGGGAGGGAATGAGAGAGATCGGGCCGCCTCACTCGCCCCAATCACGATCCTCACCCCTTCACCAGCGCGCGATAGTCGAGCCGGCGGTGGAACCAGTACTGATAGCCGGAGATGTTCTTCTGCATCGCGACGTTGACGAACGGCTGATACAACGGGATGCGCGGCACCTCGGCGAAAGCGAGATCGACGAAGCCCTTCACGTCGGCATCGTACGTCGCCTTGTCGCCGGTCGCGGCGGCGTCGCGGGCGCCGTTGATGAGCTTGTCCATCTCCGGCGACTTGTAGCTCATCGTGTTGAACACGGAATTGTTGCCGTGATAGCACCAGTAGAAGAAGTACTCGGGGTAATCGAGCCAGCCCGAGAAGATGTTGGTGAAGAGCGGCATCTCCTTCTTGTTCAGCTCGGTGCGCCAGTTTGCGCCGGGCACCTTGTTGATCGTGGTCTTGATGCCGAGCTGGGCGAGGCTCTCCTGCACCAGCACGCAGAGCGGTTCGTTGACCTGCGCGAAGTTGAGATCGAACGAGATCGTGGTCTCGAAGCCCTGGGCGTAGCCGGCCTCGGCCAGCAGCGCCTTCGCCTTCTCCATGTCGGTCGCGTACTTCGTCGGCTGCGGCCACGCCACCTCGGTCGCCTTGTCGGCCGGCGCACCGAACATCGGATTGGCAAGGCCGAACATGACGGCATCGATGATCTTCTGATAGGGCATGGCATAGGCCAGCGCCTGCCGCACCTTGGGATTGTCGAACGGCGGCTTGGTCACGTTCATGCCGATATACTGGATGCCGTTCGAGATCGGCAGCGAGATCACCGTGTGCTTGCCGTTCGACTTCATCTCCTGGAAGTCCTTGTTCGGCAGCTCATAGGAAATGTCGGCATCGCCCCGCTCGAGCAACGCGCGGCGGTTGCCGGCCTGAGGCACCATGCGCCAGATCACGCGCTTGATCTTCGGCAGCGGTCCGCACACCCAGTCATCATTGCGCTCCATGATGACCTCGGTGCCGGCGGTCCACTTCGTCACCTTGTAGGCGCCGGAGCCCGCGGTCTGCTGCTTGGTGTATTCGAGGCCCCACGGATCCTTTTCGGTGGCGTTCTTCTTCACCAGCTCGGAATTGACCACGCAGGGCACGATGACCGCAAGATCGGGGATCGTCAGCCGGTCCTTCTTGAGGAAATCGACGCGCACGGTGTGATCATCGACGATGACGAACTGCTCGGTCTTGGTCAGCGAGCCCGCGCTCATCTGGAAGGTCGGGAAGCCACCGACGCTGACGGCGCGGTCGAGCGACCATTTCACGTCCTTGGCCGTGACCGGCGTGCCGTCGTGGAATTTGGCGTTCTTGCGCAGCTTGAAGGTGGCGGACATGTCGCCGATGGTCATGTCCTCGGCGAGCTCGGGCTTGAACTTGTCGCGGTCGTAGTAGGGCACGCCGCCCGGGCCGCTCTTCATCTCGTGGCTAATGAGGCGGTCGTAGCAATTCCAGGAGACTTCATAGCCCGGCACGTTGGTGCCGATGCCGTGAATGTCGAGGTTGTTCGGACCTCCCTCGGATACGATCAGCAGCGTCTCGGACCGCGCGTCCGCTTTGGCGGAAGACATGACTGCCGGCGCCATCGGCAGCGCAGCCCCAGCAGCCAGGCCAGAAACGGACTTCAGAAAATCACGACGCTTCATCAAATGCTCCCACCAGAATACGACCGGCAGGGAACGGGATCGCAAGCTTCGTGCCAAGTCGGCCGAACGGCCAACTAATTGAAGAAGCGACCATTTTCAAAAAAGGCTCAATGCTGCCGCCGCCCCGTTGCATACAGGCGGCCAAAATTGACTAGAATATATGCAGATTCCTCTGCTGATCGATCACCGCGCCCTATTGGCAAAAGTCCTCGTTGTTGATGCGCAGGCAGCGCGGACTCGCCGCGACCTTCTGGCGCGAACAGCCGTCTCTGGCGTCGATCTTCTTCAGCGCCCGCAGCGCGGCCATTGTCGGGCGGTACCAGAGATAGTGCTCATCGGTGAGCTGCGAGGCACGCCGGAGGCCGCCAACCGTCGGCGCATCGAACATCCCGCTGGGCTGTCCGCCGAAGCAGGCGAGCCGAGCCAGTTCGTCCTGAAGCCGGGAAATCAGCTCGCGCCCTTCAAAGGTCGGTCCGGCGCTGTCGAGCACCGCCGCCTCACGGAGCCGCGACGCTGCGGCGCGCGCCTCGGCTGCCTCAGGCGAGTCCGGGAATAGCGACGCCACGAGATCGAACGCATCGGGGGTGCGGACCTTGCGGGCCCTCGTCAGCACCTCGGCCGCGGTCGAGACATTGGCGGGCGCGCGATCGGCGGACGCTGCCCTGCGCTGCTGCAGAACGCTGCGCGCTCGTGCGGCCTCCTCGCTGCCCGGAAAGCGGTCGACGAGCAACTCGAACAGAGCGAGGTTGTCGGTTTCGGTCGCTGCCGCGAGCAGTTGAGCTGAAGGGCTCGGCGGCGGGGCCGGCTGGACGAAGTAGAAGTCGGCTTCGATCGAGGTCGACTCCCAGGGGATCTGCTGCTCGGCAGTCGCCAGACGAACCTGGCGCCGGACGCTCTTGAAGACGTCTTCGAGCTTCTCGCCGGGCGCACCGATCGCCTGCGCGAGCGCAAGCGTGTAGGGGCTGTGACCATTGTCGCCGTCGAAAGCCGCTTTGCCGGAGCCGGTGGCCGACGCGATGAAGGCGCCGTAGACCGCGCCCATCGGCGCCAGCCCGAGCAGAGCATTGGCCGTCGGGGATCCTTCCGGAAATGGATTGTCCCGGCACGCATCGAGGATCAGAATGTTCACCCGGTTACCGGCCGAGGACAGCCGGTCCGCGATGCGCTTGACGCTGACGGCATGGCCGGCGATGTCGGCCTTGCGCTTGATCTCCGCGTCGACCGGCACGAGATAGTTGATCCCGTCGCTCTCCAGGCCGTGACCGGCATAGTAGAGCACCGACACGACGTCGGGCCCGCGCTGCTTGATCGCCTGCACGAACGCCTCGACATCCTCGCCCATGGCTTTGAGCTCGCGGTTGGCCTTCAGCGTCACCTCGAAGCCGAGCTTGCGCAGCCTGTCCGCGATCAGGTCGGCGTCCTTGCCGGGATTCTCCAGCGGCCTCAGCCGGGCATACGCGGCATTGCCGATGACGAGCGCTACGCGCGGCGCTGAGGCCGGTACTGTCTTCCGCGGGGCTTCGGCAGCAAGACCGGCCGCCAGACCTTGAAAGACGAGCAACAGCGTCAGAGACACCAGAGGCCAGACCGAGTGCCGGAAAAATGTTGTTCGCATGTCCGTAGTATATCGAAGCGCCGGCAGCCGGCCACCATCATCGAATTGACGTCAGACAGCGCCTATGATCCGCTTTGCCTTTCCATTCCGCAGCGCCTCTATGCCGCGATTTTCATTCATATTGCTGATGAGCTGCTGTCTGTGGAGCGCCTCGGCTGCTGCCGAGGTGCTGAGCGGCCGCGAATTCCAGAACCTGCTGGCCGGCGGGCCGGAGGGGACCACGATCGTCTTTCGCGGCGGCACGGACAAATTGTTCTTCTCCCCCACCTTGAAGAACAGACTGCGGGCGAGCCCCGAACTGGGTCCCGATTTCATCAGGCAGAAGATCCTGCGCAGCACCGTCGCCGAGGGCGTGTTCGTCAGCGCATCGATCGAGAACGGCAAGCCGCGCATGATCAGCGGCATTGCCGGGATCGCCGCCGACAGTGACAGCGGCCACGGCATCCTGACACTGCTGCAGACCTTTCCCGACGACACCAGCCTCAAGGCGTTCGAGAAGCGCGACCGGCTCTATGCCGTCGTCATCGTCGAGGACGCACCAGGCGGCGTTGTGTGCCGCAAATCACAGTGGGAGAAGCTGTTTGCGCTCAAGGGAGATCCGAAGATGACAACGGTGCCGTGCGAATTCCTGGTGGGCAACGCGATCACGCCGTCAGCGGCTCCGTGAGGACAACGAGGGGGACGATATGAGGGATGTTGGCGTTCGCAGCGCGCCGCTCGCGCGGGGTTCTCGACATTGGCTGCTGGTGGCGGTGCTGGCGCTGATCACACTGCTCGGATCGCTGCCGACAAGACCGGCGATGGCGGCGGCCATTCTGAACGCGGCAGCCACCACCGCCGTCGGCGGGCTCGGCATCTGCAGCAGCAAGCAGGGCAAGGACCTCTACAATTGCGTCGCCGATGTGCTCGACCGCATGGCCTCCAGCATCGGCGCCGCCAATGTCCCGGAAACGCAGCGAGCGTTGCAGACCGCGGCGGCCGGATTGCGCGCCGCCACCTCCAAGTCCCAGGCGATCTCGGCGATCGCGCGCTGCCAGTCGGTGATCTCGGGAGCGCTCAAACAGGTGCGCGCGGCCGGCGGTCGCTACGTCCCGGGATGGGGCGACACCGGCCTGACCTCCATCTCCAGCGTGCTGTCACGCGCGATCCAGTTGATCCAGAGCAAGGGCTGACACACCGGGGAGATGAACATGCCCGCTCAGCGACGAATGTCCGCCCTGCGTCTCTTGACGCCGATCCTGGCCTTGCTTGGGTTCAGCCTCCTCGCCGGCACGCCCGCGCGCGCGGATGCCGGCATGGCCGCGGCAGCGGTGTCAGCGAATGGAGGTCTCGCGGCCTGCTCCGCCAATACGGGCAAGGCGCTGTATGATTGCGTCGCCAATGTCCTGGACAGGCTGAGCAGCGACATCACGGCGCCGGGCGTCCCGGAGACGCGCCGGGCGCTCAGCAATGCGGCAGCGAAACTGCGGGCCGCCACGACCAAGGCGCAGGCCTTGTCCGCCGTCACGCAGTGCCGGGCGCTGATTTCAGGGGCGCTCGCGAAGGTACGCGCGCTGGGCGGCGGCTATGTCGCCGGCTGGGGCGGCGGCGCCGGAGGGGGTTCGGGGCTGGCCGCGGTCGCCGATGTGCTCGCGCGCGCGGCGAAACTGATACAGACCAAAGGCTGAGCCATGCGTGTCAGTCCGGCCAGACCAGTTCCTGCAGCTCATCGAAGCTTTGGACCTTGGCCGGCCAGTCCGGTATGCAGATGTGCCGGACGGGATCGCTGGCCTGATGCAGCAGCATCAGGGCGAGCAGCCGGCGCTTCAGCGTCGAGGTGATGTCCGCCTGCGTGAGACCATAGCCCTCGAACAACGCGCGCACGCGCCCCGCATGTCCGGCCGCCATGAACGCGCTCGGCCCGAGCAGGTCGTATTCACCGAACCCGGTGAAGACATCGCCGAAATCGAACAGGCCGCTCACGCGCCAGCCGTCACCGTCGCGCGCGATGAGAAAATTCTCCGGGATGTATTCGCCGGTCAGAATGACTGACGGCGGATCTCGCGGCAACAGGGCGGCCGCCTGCTGCAGCAGAACATCAAGTCCGTCGAGAAGCCGTTCCGGCAAGCCCAGCCGCGTGTGGCGCGCACGGCATCCGGCCATTTGCGTTTGCAGGACATCCGGCCAGCGCGGTTCGAGCGCAAGCAGCTCGCCGGGCGGGATACGCTGCACGTCTGCGATCAGACGACCGAGTTGCCGAAGCAGATATTGCTTATCGGCCTCTGCCAGCTGCGGCCAGACCTCTGCGGCCGCGATGCCGTGGAGCCGCGTCATGATCAGGTAGGACCAGCCGTCGCGCTCTCCCTCATGCAGCAGTTCGGGCGTCGCAACGGCGGCGAGGCGCTTGAAGACCACCCGCAGCGTGGCCCGCTCTGACAGGAATTGCCTGCGACAGATGGATGGGAAGATCTTCAGAATTGCATCGCCGCCGAGTGCTGCGACGAGATTGGTGCCTGCCGTGAAGGACACGAGGCGCGCGCCGCCATACCCATGGCCGTTGACAATGTCCCTCGCGGCCGGCAGCCACTGCCCTCCATCGGCACGCAGGCGCCTCAGCTCGGCCGCATCGGCCACCCGTGGCAACGCCGTCATCAGCGATCCGGACTGGCGCGCTCGAATTGCCGCAGCAGCCGGTTGCCGCGCTCAACGGCCGCATCGAGCGCGGCCTGCGCCGGCTTGCGGCCGCCGAAGGCCTGCTCCATCTCGTCCTCGATCGCATCGCGGATCAGCACGAAGGAGCCGAGCCGCAGCCCTCTGGAATTTTCTGTCGGCGGATGCAGCGTCACCTGCTCGATGGAGATCGCCGTCCCGGGATTGCGGTCGTAGAAGCCCTGTGCGCGAGTCAGATCGAACGCGGCCCGCGTGATCGGCAGATAACCCGTGTTCTGGTGCCAGGCCGCCTGGATGTCAGGGCGCGACAGATAGGCGAAGAATTTGGCGACGCCCTTGTATTCGGCGCCGGGACGATCGCGCAGCACCCACAAGGTCGCACCGCCGATGATCGAATTTTGCGGCGCGCCCGCAATGTCGGGCCAGTACGGCATCATGCCGTAGCCGACCTCGAACTTCGAGTTGGCCTTGATGTCGGCGCGGGTGGCGGAAGAGCCGATGAAGATACCGCACTCGCCTTTCTGGAAGCGCGGCTCCGCAGCCTGACCACGTCCGGCATAGTCGAAGACCTTGCTCTTCTGCCATTCGGCGAGCTGCGCGATGTGACGGCTGACCTGCGGATTGTTGAAGGTCAGGACGGCGTCGAGCCCGGCAAAGCCATTGGCTCGCGTCGCGATCGGCAGATTGTGGAAAGCAGAAAAATTCTCGATGTTGATCCAGGCCGGCCAGGAGGTCGTGAAGCCGCAGGCCATGCCGTGCTGACGCAGCCGCTTGGCGGCTTGTCCGAGCTCAGGCCACGTTCTTGGCGGCACCGCAGGATCGAGACCGGCTGCACGAAACTGATCCTTGTTGTAGTAGAGAATTGGTGTCGATGCATTGAACGGGAAGGACAGCATGTTGCCGTCGGCATCGGAGTAGTAGCCGGCGACAGCCGGCAGATAGGCCGATGGCGAGAAGCTCTCCTGCTCGTCGCGCATCAGATCGAACACGGGATAGATCGCGCCCTTGGCCGCCGTCATGGTGGCGGTCGCGATCTCGTTGACCTGCACGATGGCAGGCTGAGTGCGCGAGCGGAACGCGAAGATCGCGGCCGTCACCGTTTCGGTGTAGCTCCCCTTGTAGCTCGGCACGATCCGGTATTCGGACTGGGAGACATTGAAACCGTCCGCCAGCCTGTCGACCTGCCGGCCGAGCTCTCCCGACATCGCGTGCCACCACATGATCTCGGTGGCGGCATGGGCCGTGGCGGCGCAGAACGTCGTGCAGAAAAGAATTGCAATGGAAACAGAGCGAAAGAAGACCGTCACCAGAGGCCAGCTCCAAATTCGATGAATGAACTCGCGTGAATCGAAAGTCGCAATCGGACCAAGTTTAAAGTTCGGCAACCGACGGCTGCAACAAGTTTCAGGCAAACCATTGACGCGTAGCGCTTTGGCGTCAGAATGGCCTTATAGCACCTGCCAAGGACCGACATTGAACCTTTTCGTTTTCAGGCCGACCTCATCATCAAGGGGAAAGTGTTGCCTGTGTACCGCGCCCGTCTTTCGTTGATCTCGAGAGTGGACGCCTCGCCGGTGCTGACGCAGGCTGTGGCGGGCGCGCGGCGCTGCTTGCCGCCTCCGGAGTTCCCGTGCCTTGCCGTGCGGCCTGGGACAAGGCCGGTTGCGTCGCAACAGGAGAGCCTCGCTGCGCAAGAGGGATCCCGCGCAAGCCGGTTCCCGGCAAGCCCGAGGTAGCGATCGTGGCACGCTTCAAGCAGCGGGGATCCGTCGAGCGACCGCTCAGCCTGGCGGTACTCGGCCGTGCGCGGATAGTCCGCGTGCTGCGGGCGGTGCCGATCCGCTGGCGCATCCTGTCCATCGCGGCCCTCAACTCGGCGGTCGTGATCGTACTCGCGGCGCTGATCTGGAACGGCGCGCAGGTGTTGGGAACCGCCTGGGACGACGTCCGCCAGGTGCGGGAGTCCGACAAGGTGCTGGCGCTGCTGGAAAGCGAGACCAGCCGGCTGCAGAACCTGATCCATCGTTACATCAATCAGCCGAGCCCGGAGCTGTTCGCCGAAATCCTGCTGCTGCGCGAAGCCGTGCTGGGCACGCTGACGACCCGTGCTTCGACGGACCCGATGCTGTCGGGATCTGTCGAGGAGCTGGAGCGCGTCACGGTTCGCTTCCTGGACGGCTTCGGCGAGCTGCGCGGCCTGCAGGCCACGATCTCCAAGACCTATGAGGACGAGGTGCTCGGTCCCGCCCGCGACATCGCCGGACTTTATTCGGTGATCGAAGGCGCGACCGGCCACCGCGACGCACAGATCTGGCCCTCGCTCGGCAAGTCGCGCGAAGCGTTCACCGCGATGCTGGTGGCCGCGAACTCCTATTATCTGTCGCTCGCCCCCGCTTCCGCCGATGATGCCCGCCGCAACATCGAGACGATCGAGAAGACCATTCCCGTCATGTCGGGCCTTGCCGACAATGACCTGCAGCGCCTCGCTCTGCAGCGGCTGTCGGCGCGGACCGCGGCGCTGCGCGCCGGGTTTTCCAAGCTGACCGACCAACTGAGCAATCGCACCGAGCTCCTGCGCAACACCATCGATGCGAGCCAGGCCGAGACCATCGCCGCCATCGACGGCCTCTCGGTGAAGATGCGCCAGCACGAGCAGAAGGCGCAGGCGACCTTCGACAAGACGCTGCGCGACATCTCCCGCCGCGTGCTGTCGATCGCGGTGGTCTTCCTCGGCATCATCCTGTCCGCCGGCGTCCTGATCGCGCTCTCCATCCGCCTTCCTCTGCAGCAGATCATGGCGTCGATGCGCGCGATCACGCTGGGCGACTACGATCGCAAGGTCCAGGGCACCGACGCCCGCGACGAAGTCGGCGCGATGGCGCGCGCCGTCGAGATCTTCCGCGAGAATGCGATCGCCAAGCGCGAGACCGAGGACGAGCTGCGGACCTCCAAGGAGAAGGCCGAGAGCGCGCTGCTCGAGCTCAATGCCGCGCAGCGCAATTTGATCGATGCAGAGCGGCTGGCTGCGCTGGGCGGGCTCGTCGCCGGCGTCGCGCATGAGGTCAACAATCCGATCGGCATCAGCCTGACGGTGGCGTCGAGCTTCGCGCGCCGCGTCGAGATGTTCGAGGCGGCCCTGCGCTCGCCCGAAGGCGGCCTGCGCCGGTCGCAGCTGGAGGAGTTCGTGCGTTCCTCGCGCGATGCGTCCGAGCAGCTGGTCGCCAATCTGCAGCGCGCCGGCGAGCTGATCCAGTCGTTCAAGCAGGTCGCCGTCGACCGCTCGCATGCGGAGCGGCGGACGTTCGTGCTGAGCGAGGCGACCGACCAGATCATCACCAGCCTGAAGCCGGTGCTCAAGCGCGCGCCGATCACGCTCGCCGTCGACGTGCCGGAGGGCCTCTTCATCGATGGCTATCCCGGGTTCTACGGCCAGATCCTCACCAACCTGTTCCTCAACGCCGTCAACCATGCCTTCGCCGACGGCCGCGCGGGGACGATCTCGATCATGGCGCGGCCGCGCGGCGCGGATGACATCGAGATCATTTTCGCCGATAACGGTGCCGGCATGACCCCCGACGTGCAGCGCCAGGCCTTCGATCCGTTCTTCACGACGCGCCGCAACGAGGGCGGGACGGGATTGGGGCTGCATATCGTCTACAATCTCGTGACGCAGCAGCTCGGCGGCCGCATGATGCTGGAATCCCGCGAGGGACAAGGCACGACTTTTCGGATTATCATGCCCCGGGTCGCCAAGGGCGGCGCCGAGACAGCAATAGGTGACGGAACGACGCAATGGCCGAACAGGACGATGTCCTCCACCTGATCGACGATACCGGCTTCGACGAGGACGCCCAACCGGCCCGGAAATGGAAGATCGCCGTCATCGACGACGACCATGCCGTGCACGATGGAACGCGCTTTGCGCTGTCGGACTACAGCCTGAACGGCCAGGGGCTCGAAATCCTCTCCGCCTATTCGGCCGCCGAAGGCCGCACGCTGATGCGGAAGCACACCGACATCGCGGCGGTGCTGCTCGACGTCATCATGGAGACCGACGTCGCGGGTCTCGAGCTCGTCGAATACATCCGCAACGAGATCAAGAACGAGACCGTCCGCATCATCCTGCGCACCGGCCAGCCGGGCCAGGCGCCGGAGCGGCGGGTGATCGTCCAGTACGACATCAACGACTACAAGGCCAAGACCGAGCTCACCGCCGACAAGCTGTTCACCTCGCTGACCGCGGCGCTGCGCAGCTATCAGCAGCTCGAGCGCATGGTGCAGACCCGGCGCGGCCTCGAGATCATCATCGATGCCGCCTCGACGCTGTACGATTTCAAATCGATGCAGCGGCTGGCCGAGGGCGTGCTGACCCAGATCGCCTCGCTGCTCAACGTCGATTGCGCCGGGATCCTGGTGCTGCGCGACGACGGCAGCCCGAGCGAGGATTTCTCCGTGCTGGCCGGCTCCGGCTGCTACAGCCGCTTCTCCGGCGCCGCCACCTCGCGATCGCTCGATCCGGATCTGCGCGACATGGTCGAGGCCGCCTTCCGGCAGCGCGCGAACGAATTCGCCGACCACAAGACCGTGCTCTATCTGCGGACCGGCTCCGGCCGCGAGGTCGTGGTACTGTTGCAGGCCGAGCGGCCGCTGTCCGAGACCGACCGCTCGCTGGTGGAGATCTTCTCGAGCCGGCTGTCGATCGCCTTCGACAATGTGATCCTCTATCAGCAGCTGCACGAGGCCAACACCCAGCTCGAGGACCGCGTCGCCCAGCGCACCCGCGCACTGATGCAGGCCAACCGGCGGCTGTCGGCGCAATGGCTGCGGCTGCAGCGCGCCAACGGCTTCAAGAACGAGATTCTGGGCACCGTCGCCCACGACCTCAAGAACCCGCTCGGAGTGATCCTCGGCCGCACCGAGATGCTCACCGAGCTGATCGCGACGGGCGCTTCGGCTGAGGGCATCACCAGCCAGATCGGCCACATCCGCGACGCCGCCAAGCGGCTGACCTCGATGGTCGACCATCTGATCTCGGATGCGATGGCCGACGCCTTCGACATCACCATTCGTCGTGAGCCGGTGGACATCTCAGCGCTGGTCCATGAAGTCGTCGAAGCCAATCAACCGTTGGCGCTCAACAAACAGCAGGTCATCGCGGTGTCTGCGCCGCCGGTGCTGTCGACCATGTGCGACATCGATCGCATTCGCGAAGCGATCGACAATCTGCTGAGCAACGCGATCAAATACAGTCCGATCGGCGGCCGCATCAGCGTGAAGGTCGATGGCGACGGTGACAACACGATCATCGGCATCACCGACCAGGGCGCCGGGCTGTCCCCGGAGGACCTCGGCCGGCTGTTCGGCCGGTTCCAGCGGCTGTCGGCCAAGCCGACCGCCGGCGAGAGCTCGACCGGGCTCGGCCTGTCGATTGTCAAACGCATCGTCGACATGCATGGTGGCGAGGTGACGGCCAAGAGCGATGGGCCGGGATCGGGGTCAACCTTCACCATCACACTGCCTGCGGCCGAGTTGTCATGAGTCAGAGCCAGCACATCATCATCGTCGACGATGAGGCCCCTGCCCGCGAGATGGTGGGCGATTACCTCAAGATGCACGGCTTCACGGTGACCTTGTGTGATGGCGGCAAGAGCCTGCGCAGCGCCATCGAGACCGGCCCCGCCGATCTCGTGGTGCTGGACCTCAACATGCCCGAGGAGGACGGATTGTCGATCATCCGTGACCTCAAGGGCCGCACCAACATCCCCGTCATCATGCTCACCGCCACCGCCAGTCCCATCGACCGGGTGGTCGGGCTGGAGCTCGGTGCCGACGATTATGTCGCCAAGCCCTGCGAGCTGCGCGAATTGATGGCCCGGATCCGCTCCGTGCTGCGCCGCAGCGCGCCGGCCAAGGCTGCCGTTGCGGCCGCCCCGGAGCCAGCTCCCGCCAAGGCTCCGGACCCCCAGCTGGTCCGGTTCGGCACGAAATGGCTCGACCTCGATGCCCAGGCGCTGCGGGACGACGAAGGCAACGAGCACCCGCTGACGGCCTCCGAATTCGGCCTGCTGAAAGTCTTCGCCGCCAACCCGAAGCGGGTGCTGTCGCGCGAGCGGCTGCTGGAGCTCGCCAATGCCAGGGATGCCGAAGCGTTCGACCGTGCCGTGGACCTCCGCATCATGCGCATCCGCCGGAAGATCGAGCCTGACCCGACGAAACCGGCCGTGATCCGCACCATTCGCGGCGGCGGCTACCTGTTTTCGCCGTCCGGCGAGAAGGCCTGAATCAGCCTCTCGGCGTGGTTCGCACGAGCGCAGCAGCGGCTTTCGGGCCTGATTCGGTTCCGCATTCTGGAATACGGCACAATTCCGCCATGACTGTTTCGCGATGTGCGGCGCGACGAAACAATTCTGCAGTCGCACGAAACCATTTTCCTGTTTTCGTGCAGACGTCCCGAAACGGGCGCTCATTAACAATCCATCCCGTCGAAACGCCGCAAGGGGGCGGTGGAACGGGAGAGTGTCATGCAGAACGTCGTTGCCATCAATTCCGCAGCCAGCCAGGGCATCATCGCGGCCCAGGCGACCACGGACGACATGCTCCTGGAGAGCATTTCCGATGGCGATCGAACCGCGATGCACACGCTGTATGCGCGTCACAATGTGCGGGTCTATCGCTTCATCCTGCGCATCGTCCGCGACACCACCATCGCCGAGGACCTGGTCAGCCAGGTGTTCCTGGACGTCTGGCGCACCGCCAAGCAGTTTGAGGGCCGCTCGCAGGTCTCGACCTGGCTGCTCTCGATCGCCCGCTTCAAGGCGCTGACCGCGCTGCGCCAGCGCCGCTTCGAGGACATCGACCAGGACGAGGTACGCGAGATCGCCGACGATAGCGACACGCCGGAGACCTCGCTCGAGCGCTCGACCACCAGCGCCATCCTGCGCGCCTGCGTCGCCAAGCTGTCGCCGGCCCATCGCGAGATCATCACCCTGATCTACTACCATGAGAAGTCCGTGGAGGAGGTCGGCCAGATCATCGGCATCCCGCAGAGCACGGTGAAGACCCGCATGTTCTACGCCCGCAAGCATCTCGCGGAACTGCTGCGCGGTGCCGGCGTTCACAGCCTGGCGGCCTGATCCCGCTTCACTCTCATCGGGGCCGGCGTGCCGGCGGGTTCCCGTGACGACACAGAGAAAATCGCCGAACGAAACAATTGAAACATTCGGCGAAATCACCTGGAAAATTTTGGCCGCTAGAACGTTATCCATCGACGGAGCGTCAGTCCCCCAGCTGATCTCGGTCTTGAGCGAGCAAATTCGACCTCCAACGTTGCTCCGAAGGCCCGGCGGATGCCCCCGCCGGGCCTTCGTCGTCTGTGGACCCGCAAGGCAGCCCATAGGGCGATTTGACCATTTGATATCGCCTCATCCCGGTGCAATTGTCCGCGCGAGAGGGGCCCAAGCCCCGCAATGACGGACGGTGCGAATGTTCGGTTTGGATGCGGTGGAGCTCGCGCGCGCGCAATTCGCCTTCACGGTCACCTTCCACATCATCTTCCCCGCCTTCTCGATCGGGCTCGCTTCCTACCTCGCCGTGCTCGAAGCGCTGTGGCTGTGGACCGGGCGCGACGTCTATCTCAACGTCTTCAATTACTGGCTCAAGATCTTCGCCATCGCGTTTGCGATGGGCGTCGTGTCCGGCATCGTGATGTCCTACCAGTTCGGGACCAACTGGTCGGTCTACTCCGACAAGGTTGGACCGGTGATCGGCCCCTTGATGGCCTATGAGGTGCTGACCGCGTTCTTCCTCGAGGCCGGCTTTCTCGGCGTGATGCTGTTCGGGCTGAAGCGCGTCGGACCGAAGCTGCATTTCCTCGCCACACTGATGGTCGCGATCGGCACCCTGATTTCCGCGTTCTGGATCCTCTCCGCCAACTCCTGGATGCAGACGCCCGCCGGCTACGCCGTGAATGCCGAAGGCCAGTTCGTCTCGGTCGACTGGCTCAAGGTGATCTTCAACCCATCCTTCCCCTATCGCCTCGTGCACATGGTGCTGGCGGCCTATCTCACCACCTCGCTCGTGGTCGGCGCGGTCGGCGCGTGGCATCTGCTGCGCAACCCGCATCTGCCGGGCCCGCGCGTGATGTTCTCGATGGCGATGTGGATGGCCGCGCTGGTGGCGCCGCTGCAGATCCTCGTCGGCGATCAGCATGGCCTCAACACCCTCGAGCATCAGCCGGTGAAGATCATGGCCATGGAGGGCCATTTCGAGAGCCACAAGGACGGTGCGCCGCTGTATCTGTTCGGCTGGCCCGACCAGGAGAAGGGCGAGCTGAAATGGGCGCTCGGCATCCCCAAATTCGGCTCGCTGATCCTCAAGCACCAGATCGACGCGCCGATGGCCGGGCTCGACACCGTGCCGCGGCAGGACTGGCCGCCGGTCCCGATCACCTTCTGGTCGTTCCGCATCATGGTGGGTCTCGGCCTCCTGATGCTCGGGCTCGGCCTGTTCAGCCTCTGGGAGCGCTGGCGTGGCCGGCTGTACATCAACCGCGGCCTGCACCGCTTCGCGATCGCGATGGGCCCGGCCGGCTTCGTCGCCGTGATCGCCGGCTGGGTGACCACCGAGACCGGCCGCCAGCCCTTCACCGTGTACGGGCTGCTGCGCACCGCCGATTCGGTGTCGCCGCTGGCGGCGCCCGCCGTCGGCGCCTCGCTCCTCGCCTTCATCATCGTCTATTTCATCATCTTTGCTGCCGGCGTGCTTTACATCCTGCGGCTGATGGCCGAGCCGCCGCATCCCGGTGAACCCGGCCCGAGCAGCACGGAGCCGGTTCGATCAGCCGGCATCACACCGGCCGCCGGCGTCGTGCAGGGAGCCGGATCATGAACGTCGCCGTCGATCTCGCCACGCTCTGGGCGTTCATCATCGCGCTTGCCGTCTTCATCTACGTCGTGATGGACGGTTTCGACCTCGGCCTCGGCATTCTCTTCCCGCTGTTTCCGGGCAAGCAGGACCGCGACGTCATCACCAACACCGTCGCGCCGGTATGGGACGGCAACGAGACCTGGCTGGTGCTCGGCGGCGGCGGGCTGATGGCAGCGTTTCCGCTCGCCTATTCCATCCTGCTGCCGGCACTGTATGCGCCGCTGATCGCGATGCTGGTCGGGCTGATCTTTCGCGGCGTCGCCTTCGAATTCCGCTGGCGCACCCGTGCCACACGCAATCTCTGGGACATCGCCTTTGCCGGCGGCTCCTGGGTCGCAGCACTGGCGCAGGGCATCGCGCTCGGCGCCATCCTGCAGGGCGTGCACGTCGAAGGCCGGCACTATGCCGGCGGCTGGTGGGACTGGCTGACGCCGTTTTCCATCCTCACCGGCATCTCGCTGGTGGTCGGCTACGCGCTGCTCGGCGCGACCTGGCTGATCCTGAAGACGGAGGGCGACCTGCGCGACAAGGCCTACCGCATCAGCTGGGTTCTGCTGGTCCTGATGCTGCTTGCCATCGCCGCGGTCAGCCTGGCGACGCCGCTGCTGACCATCCAATACGCGCAGCGCTGGTTCAGCTGGCCCGCGATCGTCCTCACTGCGCCGGTGCCGCTCGCGGTCATCGGCGTCACCGTGCTGCTGATGAAGAACCTCGCGCAGAAGCACGATGGCTGGCCGTTCTTCCTCGCGTTGGCGCTGTTCTTCCTGTCCTATGCCGGCCTCGGCATCAGCATGTATCCCTATATCGTGCCGCAGAGCGTCACGATCTGGCGGGCGGCGGCGCCCGAGCGCAGCCAGTTGATCATGCTGCCCGGCGTGCTGGTGCTGGTGCCGCTGATTCTCGGCTACACCGGCTGGGCGTATTGGGTGTTTCGCGGCAAGGTCGGCCACGACGCCGGCTATCATTGATGCCCTCTGAACCGCCGACGCCGCTCGCCAAACGCCTCGCCTGGTTCGTCGCGCTATGGTTGGCCGGCGTCGCGGCGGTCGCGACCGTCGCCTTCCTGCTGCGGTTCTGGATGAAGCTCGGATGACCGCGGGCGACCCGCGCTCAGCTTGACTTTGCTGCGAATATGCCCCTGAAATTTGGCGGGTGGTTTTGATAGGGCAAGCTTCGCAGGGGTCCGTCGAGGAGAGCTTTGAATGCCGAGTTTCCGTCGCCTGCTGTGTGCCGGCAGCGCCATCATCGCGCTGGCGCTGTCCACATCGCATAGCTTTGCCCAATCCGAGGACCCCGGCGATCAGCCCGGTCTCGTCGCCGACGACGGCTACGAACTCGATCCGGAATGGCGCAAGCAGGTCGTCTATTTCCGCACCAACGAGCCGCCGGGCACCATCATCGTCTCCACCGCCGAGCGTCACCTCTACCTGGTGCAGCCGGGCGGCCGCGCCATCCGCTACGGCATCGGCGTCGGCCGCGACGGCTTCCAGTGGCAGGGCCTGCTGTCGATCACCAAGAAGGCCGAATGGCCGGACTGGACACCGCCGCCGGAGATGATCCAGCGCCAGCCTTATCTGCCGCGCTTCATGGCCGGCGGTCCCGGCAATCCGCTCGGCGCGCGCGCGATGTATCTGGGCACCACCGTGTACCGGATCCACGGCACCAACCAGCCCTGGACCATCGGCAGCAAGATTTCCTCCGGCTGCTTCCGCCTGGTGAATGCCGACGTCGCCGATCTCTACGACCGCGTGCCCGTCGGCACCAAGGTCGTGGTGCGGCAGAAGCCGGAACTGTGACGGCGGCCTCTGCCGCCGGATATTCAGCCATCGCTTTGTCCTGACATTTTCCGAAAGAGATTGACCATGCGCACTTTCCGAGGCGGCCTGCTGATCGGGCTCGCCGTCGCCGTCCTCGTCGCGGCGCTCGCCGTCACCTATGAGATGTACGACACCCGCACCCTGAAGCGCACAGTCCGCCGTGGCGAGGTGCTGTGCGGCGTCAACGCCGGCCTGCCCGGCTTCTCGATTCCCGACGACAAGGGCAATTGGACTGGCTTCGACGTCGACTTCTGCCGCGCGGTGGCGGCGGCGATCTTCGACGATCCGAAGAAGGCGAAGTTCATGCCGCTCGACGCCAATGAGCGCTTCAAGGAGCTGCAGAGCCGCAAGGTCGACATCCTCTCGCGCAACACCACCTGGTCGATGGCACGCGAGCAGAACTATGATTTGTATTTCCCGGCGGTGGCCTATTACGACGGCCAGGGCTTCATGGTGCCGCGCTCGCGCAAGCTCGAGACCGCGCTGGACCTCAACGGCAGCAAGGTCTGCGTACAGGATTCGACGACCAACGCGCTCAATCTCGGCGACTATTTCCGCGCCAACAACATGAAGTATGAAGAGGTGAAGTTTCCGAAGCTCGACGACGTCATCAAGGCCTATGACAGCGGCAAGTGCGACACCTTCACTGCCGACGTCTCGCAGCTCTACGCGCTGCGGCTGATCCTGTCGAAGCCTGCCGATCACGATATCCTGCCCGACCTGATCTCGAAGGAGCCGCTCGCGCCCGTGGTGCGCCAGCGCGACGACGACTGGATGATGATCGTGAAGTGGACGCTGTATGCGATGATCAATGCCGAGGAGCTCGGCGTCACCTCCAAGAACATCGACGAAGCGCTGAAGTCGAAGAAGCCGGACGTGATGCGGCTGGTCGGCAACGAGGGCACCTACGGCCAGGATCTCGGGCTGTCGAAGGACTGGGCGGCGCGCATCATCCGCCATGTCGGCAATTACGGCGAGGTCTATGAGCGCAACGTCGGCAGCGAGTCCAAGCTGAAGATCCCGCGCGGCATGAACCAGCTGTGGAACGCGGGTGGGATTCAGTACGCACCGCCGATCAGGTAGGGTTAGAGTTTCGATCGCCTAGCTCTCCGCCTCGGCAATTCTCGAACGGTGCACCCTCTCCCCTTGTGGGAGAGGGTGGTTTCGATGCGCAGCATCGAAACCGGGTGAGGGGTTGCCACGAACTCGGAACTCAGTATGTGGCACGAACCCCTCATCCGAGTGAGCTTGTAGTTGCCTTGCGTGTAGCCCTCTCCCACAGGGGGAGAGGGCACATTCATGGGCACCGCGCCTGCTGAACCTGCGGCATTTGAAGTAGGGCAGCCATTGGCATCCTCGCGACGCGCCTCGCGCCCGAGCTTTGCCAAGTTCTCCGCCCTCTCGAAAATCGAGGGCGCAGGGAAGGCCAGGTGCCGACTGGCACCTGCGGCCCGCCTGCGAAAAAAATGCAGGCGGCAGGAACCACAGGCTCAGCCGGGACAACCCGGCCTTCCCTGCGCGATGGTGTTAACGCTTATGGCGCGCTCTCCCCGGTGTCCGGCTTGTTAGCCACCGTCGCCTGCGCGATGCGCCAGCATCGTCGCGAGCTTGACGCCAGCCTCGGGGCGCCAGGACCACACACTTTCACGTCCGCATCGGAATCGTTCGTCGGCGCGCTCACGCGCACTGCGACCCGATGCGTCCATCGCATCATCAGCCCGACACTCGTGACGACCGCGAAGCGTCCCTCTTGTGGGCCAAGACCGGCAGACTGTGCAGCTGATTTGCCCGACGACACAACGCCCGTCGGATTGCGACAAAATGGCACGACGGGCAAAGCGCCTGCTGATATGGCGCAAGTAGTCCTACGAAATCATGCGTGTTGCGCACTCCGCTACCGAGGGCCGCAACATACTCACGAGTTCGTGAACGCGCCCTCAAATCCATCCAATCGCATCGGTCGTAACGAACTCGACCAATCCGGTCAGGGTGGTGCGACCTGGAGGACAGGGCGAACGGGGCTGCAAATCCCTTTTGCGCATCAGCCAACTCATCAGTTCAGTTGACAGGGAAACACTCGAATGACGCTGGGATTCCGTTCGTTCGTGGCCGGCGCGTTGATGCTCGGCGCGCTCTCCATCTCCGCCACGGCCGCTCGCGCCGCCGACATCGTCGACACCGCCGTCGGTGCTGGCCAGTTCAAGACGCTGGTCGCCGCCGCCAAGGCCGCGGGCGTCGTGCCGGTGCTGAAGAGCAAGGGCCCCTTCACCGTGTTCGCGCCGACCGATGCGGCGTTCGCAGCACTCCCGCCGGGCACCGTCGAGGACCTGCTCAAGCCGAAGAACAAGGGCAAGCTCGCCGCGATCCTCAAGTATCACGTCATTCCGGGTGCGGTGAAGGCTGGCGACGTCGCCGGCAAGAAGCTCAGTGTAAAGACCGCGCAGGGCCAGCCGGTGGCCGTCGACGGCACCTTCTTCGGCGTGCAGGTCAACGACGCGCATGTCGTGCAGGCCGACATCGTCGCCTCGAACGGCGTCATCCACGTCATCGACAAGGTGCTGCTGCCGCCGGCGAAGACCGCGATGCATCATTGATCAAGCGAGAGCATTGATCAGACGAGAGCATTGATCAGACGAGAGCGCGCCGTCGATGACGGCGCGCTCTTTGTCTTCAGCTATCAAGTTGGACCTCCGAGGGCTCATTGCCGTGTTGGCGGCAAGTCGTGGCCCGGCTCGAGCCACACCCGCCGCCGTCGTCCCGGCGAACGCCGGGATCCATAACCACAGGAGGACGTGGTGACCCGCGGTGACAGCTCCGGCCTTCGCCAAACTCCGGACGGTGGCTATGGGTCCCGGCTCAAGGCCGGGACGACACCATTTTTGTAGGCCTAGATCGGCCCTCAGCCGTAGGGTTAGGCGACTGCATCTTGCAGGCGACCGTCCGGCTCAATTCGGCAATTCAAATCAATATCCCCTCATCTGCGCCAGCTGCGCCGCGTGATAGTTCGCATCCCCGAGCAGTTCCTCGCACACCCGTGCGCGCTTCATGAAGAAGCCGATGTCGAACTGGTCGGTCATGCCCATGCCGCCATGCATCTGCACACCCTCCTGCACCGCACGCGTCGCGGTGGCACCCGCGCGGGCTTTGGCCACGGCAACGGCGGCCGCCGCCCCCGAAGGATCAGCATCGAGCGCCTGCAAGGCCTTCAGCACGGCGGCGCGGGTGATCTCGATCTCGATGTAGAGATGCGCGGCGCGATGCTGCAGCGCCTGGAATTCGCCGATCGCCTTGCCGAACTGCTTGCGTTCCTTGAGGTAGGCGACGGTGCGGCCGAACACCTCCTCGCTCAGGCCCACCATCTCGGAGGCGACCGCGCCACGGCCGAGATCGAGCACGCAGCTAAGCACGGCCGCGCCGCCGTCGACCTCGCCCAGCACGTGATCCGCGTTGACCTCGACATTGTCGAAAGTGACGCGCGCGGCGTTGTGCGCATCGACCATGATGGTGCGCTCGATCGCGACGCCCTTCGCCTTGGGGTCGACCAGGAACAGCGTCAGGCCGTCGCGCTCGCCCGGCGCGCCGGCGCTGCGCGCCACGACGAGCAGGAGATCAGCGACGTGGCCGTCGACCACCATCGCCTTGGCGCCGTTGAGCCTGAAGCCGTTGCCCGAGCGCACGGCCTGCAGCGCCGTATGCAGCGGCCGATGCTTGGCGCCTTCATCGAGCGCGAGCGCGGCGAGCAGCTCGCCGCTTGCGATCTTCGGCAGGTAGTCGGATTTCTGCGCCGCCGAACCCGCACGGGTGAGCGCGGACGCTGATAGCACCGAGGTCGCCAGGAATGGCGACGGCATCAAGGTGCGGCCGATCTCCTCCATCACGACCCCAACCTCCACCGCGCCGAGACCGGAGCCGCCGTGCTCCTCGGGAACTAGCAGACCGGCAAAACCCATCTCGGCAAAAGTAGCCCAGAGCTCCCTGGAGAAGCCGGTCTCGTCGCGCGAATCGCGCAGCTTGCGCAGATGCGCGACCGGCGCGTGATCGGAGATCAGGCCGCGCGCGCTGTCGCGCAGCATGGATTGTTCTTCGGTGAGGAGGAGAGGCATGGCGGATGTCCAGGATTCAGTGTTGCTTGGAAGCGAAGCTCTTTCGGCTCGTCATGGCCGGGCTTGTCCCGGCCATCCACGTCTCTCCTCGTGCGGATGGACGTGGATGCCCGGGTCAAGCCCGGGCATGACGGAGTGTGGGGTGAACTACGCCCCCGGCAGATCGAGGATGCGCTTGGCGACGATGCCGAGCATGACCTCGGAGGTGCCGCCCTCGATGGAATTCGCTTTCGTGCGCAGCCAGGCGCGCGGGCGGGCGCCTTCGTGCGAGCGCTCGCTTTCCCATTCCAGCGCGTCGATGCCGCCTGATGACATCAGCAGCTCGTGGCGGCGCTTGTTGAGCTCGGTGCCGTAATACTTCATCGCCGACGAGAACGCCGGATGGCCCTGGCCCGCCTTGGCGAGATCGACCATCCGCTCCGCAGCGGCCGCAAGCGCAGCCTCGTCGACGTCGAAGGTCGCGATCTCGGCGCGCAGCAGCGCGTCGTCGAGCTTGCCTTGCGCATCGCTGCCGACGGAGTCGGCGGCGACCTGGCCGAGCGGCCGACTGCCGCCGCGCTCGCCCATGCCCGAGATCATCGCGCGCTCGTGCTGCAAGAGATATTTTGCGACATCCCAACCGCGATTCACGGTGCCGAGCACATTCGCCTTGGGCACGCGGACGTTGTCGAAGAAGGTCTCGCAGAACGGCGAGCGGCCGGAGATCAGCAGGATCGGCTTGGTCGACACGCCTTCGGACGTCATGTCGAACAGGATGAAGCTGATGCCGTCATGCTTCTTCGCGGCGGGATCGGTGCGCACAAGGCAGAAGATCCAGTCGGCGTAGTTGGCGTAGGACGTCCAGATCTTCTGACCGTTGATGATGTAGTCGTCGCCGTCGCTCTCGGCGCGGGTCTGCAGCGAGGCGAGATCGGAGCCGGCGTTCGGCTCGGAATAGCCCTGGCACCAGCGGATGAGGCCGGCGGTGATCTTCGGCAGGTGCTCGCGCTTCTGTGCGTCGGTGCCGTATTTCAACAGCGCCGGTCCGAGCATCGAGATGCCGAACGAGGTGATCGGCGCGCGCGCCCCGATCGCGGCCATCTCCTGGCGCACGATCTTGGCCTCCTCGCCGTCGAGGCCACCGCCGCCATATTCCCTCGGCCAATGCGGCACGGTCCAGCCCTTGTCGCGCATGCGCTCGAACCAGACGCGCTGCGGCTCGGAGGAGAACTTGGCGTTGCGGCCGCCCCAGAACGTGTCCTCGTCGGAGGTCATCGGCCGGCGCATCTCCGGCGGACAATTCGCCTCCAGCCAAGCCCTCGTTTCGCGGCGGAATGTGTCGAGATCGGCCATGTCTGATCCTCGCGCGTTTCCATGTTTGCTGTCGTTGGAACGACCTAACCTCAGCGCGTCAGGGAATTCAACATCGATGTCGCCGCGGGCGCCCTCGCCTTGTCCGGCGATCTATGGTCATGATGCCGTCGCGTGAAAATACGAGGAAACGACCATGCGCCTGAAACTTCTTTCGCCTGGCGAAATGAGCGCCGACCAGCGCCAGACCTATGACGAGTCGATCGCCAGCAAGCGCGGCTCGCCGCCACCGCCGATGATGGCCTGGCTGAACAGCCCGGAGATGGCGCGGCACGCCACCCGGCTCGGCGCCTTCCTGCGCTACGACACGGTGTTTCCGGCCGCGCTGTCGGAGATCGCGATCCTGGTGACGGCGCGGCACTGGACCGCGCATTACGAATGGTACGCCCACAAGCGTCTCGCGCTGGCCGGCGGGCTGGACATCAAGATCATCGAGGACATCCGCGACCGCCGCACGCCGGACTTTGCCGACCCCAAGGCGCAGATGATCTACGACGTCGCCAAGTCGCTGCATGAGGGCCATGGGCTGACGAATTCACTGTATGCGGAGGCCATCGCCCTGCTCGGCGAGCGTGGCCTGGTCGAGATCATCGGCCTGTGCGGCTACTACACGATGGTCTCGATGACGCTGAACGCGTTCGAGTTCGATCTGCCGGAGGGCGAGGTGTCGGAGCTGAAGTGAGCGCGCGCAGCCGGTGCTGCTACGGTGCTCATGACTGCGCCCTCTCCCCTTGTGGGAGAGGGCTACGCGACTGATAGCTACGAACTCGCTGGGGTGAGGGGTTCGCGCCGCAAATTCAGCTCGGAGCTCGTGGCAACCCCTCACCCGGTTTCGATGCTTTGCATCGAAACCACCCTCTCCCACAAGGGGAGAGGGTGCACCGCCCGCGTCGCTGGTACTCTTGCAGACGAATCCGCTAAAGGTTCTCTGCATCGGCGGTGGCAAGCCGCCGCTTCGACGACCACACCAGGGCCAGCACGCACAGTCCGAGCAGCACCGGCGGAAACACCACGAGGTTCACGGCCGACCAGCCGAAATTCGCGAGCAGTTGCCCCGATGAGAACGAGCCCAGCGCCATCAGGCCGAAGATCAGGAAATCGTTGAAGGCCTGCACCTTGTTGCGCTCGGCCGACGTATGCGTCTCCAGCACCAGTGCGGAGGCGCCGACGAAGCCGAAATTCCAGCCGACACCGAGCATCACCAGCGTGGCCCAGAAATGCATCGCGGTCAGGCCCGACAGGCCGATGACGGCCGCGACCGCTTCGAGGCCCAGGCCCAGCGCGACGATGACGGGCGCACCGAAGCGGGCGATCAGCGACCCCGTGAAGAAGCTCGGGCCGTACATCGCGACGATGTGCCATTGCAGACCGAAATTGGAATCCGACACGGTGAGGCCGCACATCTGCATCGCCAGCGGCGCCGAAGTCATCACCAGATTCATCACGGGATAGGCGATGGTGCCGCACAGCGCGGCCGCGATGAAGCGCGGCTGGCGCACGATCGCGAGCAGCGGCCGGCCGCCATGCAGATCGGCGGCTTCAGGCTTTGGAAGATCGACGCCGGCGACGATGCCCATCGCGATCAGCGCGACGGCGGCCTGAATGAGATAACTGAACGCGAACAGATAAGGCTGCCAGACGTCCATGGTCCATTGCACGAGTTGCGGACCGAGCAGGCCGGCGAAGATGCCGCCGGCCATCACCCATGACACCGCCTTGGGCCGGAACGCGGCACTGGCGCCGTCAGCCGCTGCGAAGCGGTAGGACTGGGCGACGGCGCCGTAGAGGCCGCCGAGAAAGGTCGCCAGGCAGAACAGCGCGAACGAGCCACGGAGAATGGCAAGGCAGCCGAGCACGCCCGTGACCGCGCCGCAGCCGGTGCCGATCAGAAACGCGGCACGGCGGCCGTAGCGGCGCGAGATCGCGCCGGTCGGCAGGGTGCCGGCGGCGAGGCCGACGACGTACATCGAGATCGGCACGGTCGCGAGCCCGATGCTCGGCGCAATGGTGACGCCGACGATCGCGCCGGTGGCGAAGATCACGGCCGAGTTGGCGCCCGTCAGCGCCTGCGCAGCGGCGAGGCGGGCGACATTGCGGCGCGCGCGGGCATCATCGGAGGTATCTTCGGTCACGGTCAGGTCGATCATCTCAATGTGTCCGGATGCGCGCAATGCGCCCCTGCTGCTCTCTCGGTGCGGCCGCACTATTGCGGGATGGGCGGGCCCGAGGCAACGGGCGCGATCGGGAACAAGCCATGCATCGCGGTTGATTCGACAGCTCCGGTCCACCCGGCTAATCAGGCCGGCGGTATTCTCGCGTCGACGACGCAGCGGAGCTTGAGCCATGTCAATCGACGACCGTCCGACTCTCGCGGCGCCAGACGATGATCCGTATCTGTGGCTCGAGGACATCGAAAGCGAGCGTGCGCTGGCCTTCGTCGCGGCGCAGAACCGGCGCACGCTCGCCGCCTACGGCGATGCCGGCTTCGAACGAGATCGCGACTTGCTGGCCGCGATCTTCGATCGCCCCGACAACATCCCGATGGTCAGCCGGCGCGGCGGGTTGCTCTACAATCAATGGAAGGACGCGGTGCATCCGCGCGGGCTGTGGCGACGAACCACCCTGGCCGAGTTTCGCAAGGCGGAGCCGCAATGGGAGCTCCTGCTCGACATCGACCGGCTCGCCGCCGACGAAGGTGAGGACTGGGCGCTGAACTGGGTCTCGAGCCTGCCGCCGGCGCATGAGCGCGCGATCCTGGCGCTGTCGCGCGGCGGCAGCGACGCCGTGGTGCTGCGCGAGTTCGATCTGGCAACGAAGCGCTTCGTCGCCGACGGTTTCACGCTGGCCGAGGCCAAGGGCAGCGTCGACTGGCTCGACCAGGACACGCTGCTGCTGTCGAGCGCATTCGGCGAGGGCATGGCGACATCGTCGGGCTATGCGCGCACGGTCCGGCTGTGGCGGCGCGGCGAGCCGGTCGAGGCGGCGAAGGTGATCTTCGCCGCGGGGAACAGCCAGTCGGTCTGGGTGCGGGCCGGCATCGATCGCAGCGTCACGCCGGCGCGGGTGTGGTTCTCCGAGGGGCTCGACTTCTTCAACCACCATCTGTGGCTCGGCGACGCGAGCGGCGCCCGCATCAGGCTCGACCTGCCGACCGACTGCTGGATGACGGCGGATGCCGACTGGATGGCGGTGAAGCTGCGGCAGCCATGGAGCGTCGGCAAGACCACTCATGCTGCCGATCTGGTGCTGGGCATCCCGCTGTCGGAATTTCTTGCCGGCTCGCGCGCGTTCGTTCGGCTGTTCGAGCCCGGCCCGCGGCGGGCGCTGCAGGGGCTGTATTGGGCCGGCAGCCGGCTGGTGCTCTCGATCCTCGACGAGCTCAAGCCGCAGTTCGAGGTGTTGACGCCATCAGCGGAGGGCTGGCGCTCTCGGCTGCTCCCTGGATTGCCCGCGATCGCAACCGTCGACGTCTGGCGGCTCGACATCGAGGAGACGGAAGGCGATGGCGACCTGCTCGCCAATGTCCAGGACCCTCTGACACCGCCGACGCTGCAGCTGATCGAGGCCTTCGGCGCGCCGGCCGTGCTGAAACAGGCGCCGCGCACCTTCACCGCCGAAGGATACGTCGTCACGCGCCATGAGGCGATCTCGGTGGACGGCGCGCGCATTCCCTACACCCAGACCGGTCCGGCCGAGCCGACCGGCGATGCGCCGGTGTACATGAGCGCCTATGGCGGGTTCGGCCACACCGTCCGGCCCGCCTACAATGCGGCGCTCGGCAAGCTGTGGCTGGAGCGCGGCGGCACGCTGGTCGAGGCCAACATCCGCGGCGGCGGCGAGTTCGGCACCGCCTGGCACGATGCCGGACGCCACGCCGGCAAGCGGCTCGCGCATGATGATTTCGCCGCCGTCGCCGCCGATCTCGTCCGCCGCGGCGTCACGGTGCCGAAGCGCATCGCCGCCCAAGGCGGCTCCAATGGCGGCATCCTGATCACCAACATGCTGGTGCGCTATCCCGAGCGGTTCGGCGCGCTGTTCTGCACCATCCCGCTGATCGACATGCGCCGCTACACCAAGCTGCTCGCCGGCGCCAGCTGGATCGCCGAATATGGCGATCCGGACAAGGACGAGGATTGGGGCTGGCTGCAGACCTACTCGGCCTATCACACCGCCAGACCGGGCCAGCCCTATCCGCCGATCCTGATCGCCACGACGCGGCGCGACGATCGCGTGCATCCCGGCCACGCGCGCAAGATGACGGCCAAGCTGCAGGCGATGGGCTACGACAGCTATTTCTACGAGCCCGCCGCCGGCGGCCATGGCTACGGCACCGACAACCGCGAGCGCGCCAGCTTCATCACGCTCGGCACGCGGTTTCTGGCGCGGCATGTGGGGCTGGAGATGGAGTGAGCGGACCTCTCCGCCGTCATTGCGAGGAGCCAAGCGACGAAGCAATCCAGAGTCGCCTCCTCGGCGCCTGGATTGCTTCGCTGCGCTCGCAATGACGGAGGTCGGGGAAATGCCGTCGCAAGAGTTATGAATTCCGCGCGAACACCAGGATCATGTTGTTGGCCGGCATCTCCACTGTCTCGCGCAAGGCAAGGCCGTTTCGCGCCGCCAGCGCTTCGAGGTCGGTGATATCGCGCACGCCCCACTCCGGATTGCCCTCGCGCAGCGAGGTGTCGAACACGGCGTTGCTGACCGCGGTGTGCCTGCCGTCGCGTTTGAACGGGCCGTAGAGCATCAGCAAGCCATCCGGGGAGAGCACCTTCCCGGCCCCCGCGAACAATCCTTCCGCCACCGACCAGGGCGCGATGTGAACGACGTTGGCGCAGAAGATCCCCGTCAGCTGCGAAGGCCCACCGGCGGCACGGAACGCGGCGGCCCAGCCGGCCTCCGACAGGTCGATGCGCTGGGCTTCGCGGATGTTGGGCAGGCCCATATGCCTGCACCATGCGGCGATGCTGGCGAGGTGAGCATCGTTGAGGTCGCTCGGCCACCACGTCAGATCGGGATGCTGGGAGGCGAAATGCACGACATGCTGGCCGGTGCCGCTGCCGGCCTCCAGCACATCGCCCGTCAGCCCCTCCAGCAGCCGCGCCAGCACCGCCCCGATCGGCTGGTGGTTGCGGTGGAAGGCGGCGGCATCCAGCCGTCCATCCGGTTCCACCGGCCGGCCGTCCCGGCCGAACTCCACGACGTATTCCGCCATTGCCATACTCCCGGCCGCAAGCTGAGCAGCCACCGTTAACCGCGTTGCGACGGCCACCATAGCCGCATTGTCAGCCGATGGCCTTTATGCTTTGCAGCGCCTATATTGCCGGGATCACCGAGACGTCGGAACTTCATCTTGATCACATCCGTCATGCGTACCGCCCTGGCGCTGGGGCTCCTGCTCGCCGCGTCCGCAGCCGCCCACGCCCAGTCCGGCGCCGCCGAGGGCCAGAAGCTCGCCTTCGACCGCGGCAAGGGCAACTGCCTGACCTGCCACGAGATCAAGGGCGGCGACCTGCCGGGCTCGATCGGGCCGAAGCTGGAAAATCTCAAGAGCAAATACGACCGTACCGAGCTGATCGCGATCCTCAACGACGAGACCAAGCGCAATCCGCTGACGGTGATGCCGCCGTTCGGCCGCAACCGCATCCTGACCGAGCAGGAAATCAGCGCCATCGTCGATTTCCTGCAAACGCTGTGATTTTCGTTTGGAGACACCCATGACTGCCTCGTTCGGCCCGTTGGCCCACCGCCGCCTGTTCCTGAAGGGCGCCGGCCTCGTCGCGCTGATCGGCCTCGGCAATGCCGTGCTGCACGCCACGCCGGTGTTTGCCGCGACCAACGACAACAAATATCCGGAGGACGCGTTCAAGCAGAAGAACGCGGGCGAGGCGATCAAGGCGCTGTATGGCCGCGACCACGAGGCCTCCGACAAGATCAAGCTCGATGCCCCGGAGATCGCCGAGAATGGCGGCGTGGTGCCGATCGCGGTGACGACGTCGCTGCCGAACGTCACCTCGATCTCGTTCATCGTCAGCGAGAACCCGTTCGCACTGGCGGCGTCCTACCACATCCCCGAGGGCACGGTGCCCGCGGTGGCGAACCGGCTGAAGATGGCCAAGACCTCCAGCGTGATCGCGCTCGTCGAATCCGGCGGCAAGCTCTACAGCGCGACGAAGGAAGTGAAGGTCACCGTCGGCGGTTGCGGCGGCTAGGGGAGGAGAGCGATCATGGCAGCAAGCATTCGCGTCCGCGCGGTCCTGAACGGCGAGGTCGCCGAGGTCCAGACCCTGATCCAGCATCCGATGGACACGGGCCTGGTCAAGGACGCCAAGGGCGAGGTGATCCCGGCGCACTACATCCAGCAGCTCACCTTCACGCACAAGGAGAGAACCGTGTTCCTGGCCGATTGGGGCACCGCGGTCTCCAAGGATCCCTACGTCAAGTTCGCCTTCAAGGGCGCGGCCAAGGGCGACGAGCTCAAGGTGAGTTGGGTCGACAACAAGGGCGCGACCGACAGCCTGACGGCGACGATCCAATGAGCGCGCTGCGCCTGCTGCTCGCTCTCGCGACGACGCTCGGTCTGAGCGCATCGGCCATGGCGGCGGACAAGCCCGACCCGGCGGCCGACGCCAAGGCGCTCCAGGACTACTTCGTCAAGAAGTTCCCGAAGGTGGCGTTCGACGATTTCGTCAACGGTCCGTATTCGATGAACGCCGACATGCGCAAGCAGTGGGAGGAGAAGGAGCAGTTTCCGCCCTACGAGTTCGCGCTCGACTCCGGCAAGGAGATGTTCGCCAAGCCGTTCAAGAACGGCAAGACCTATGCCGACTGTTTCGCGAACGGCGGCATCGGCATCCGCCAGAACTATCCGTATTTCGACGACAAGGAAGGCAAGGTCATCACCCTCGAGCTGGCGCTGAACCGCTGCCGCGAAGCCAATGGCGAGCAGCCTTACTCCTACGTCAAGGACGAGATGGCCTCGCTGACCGCCTACATGGCCTACACGTCGCGCGGCAAACGCTTCGACATCAAGATCCCCGACGATCCGCGCGCGCTCGAAGCGTTCGAGAGGGGCAAGGAATATTTCTACACCCGCCGCGGCCAGCTGAACTTCTCCTGCGCCAGCTGCCACGTGCAGAGCCCGGGCGAGCGCATCCGCGCCGAGATCCTGGCGCCGGCGCTGGGCATCCTGAACGCAATGCCAATCTACCGCTCGGAATGGAGCGGCATGGGCACGATCAGCCGGCGCATCGTCACATGCAACAGCCAGACCCGCGCCGTGCCGCTGGAGCCGCAGTCGGACGAGTATCGCAACCTCGAATATTATCTCTCCTACGTGTCGAACGGCCTGCCGGTTTCAGGTCCGGGAGCGCGGCCATGAGATATATCTCGACACCAAGCGTCATGAAAAAGATCGTGTTCGCCATGATGGTGTCGGCGGTCTGCGCCGGCTCCGCGCGGGCCGCGTCGGAAGCCGACTATCTCGCGGCGGTCGCGGCGGCCGAGAGCGCCAACAAGGAAGCCGGACGTCTGCGCAACCAATGGACCGTGACCCAGGCCGCAATCAATGCTGCGAAGAAGGCGGCGGAGTCGGGCAATCTCGACCAGGCGCTGAAATCGGCGCAGGAGGCCGAGGCGCTCGCCAAGGCCTCGATCGTCCAGGCCACCAGCGAGAAGCAGCGCTGGAAGGAGATGGAGATCCGCTAGCGCGCGATCCGCAAAGTGGAGACCGGTTTTCCGACGGGTCATGGTCGAAGAAGGGGATAAGATCATGATGCGATTCCGTGGAATCTCATCATGATCTAGGACGCGAACGATGATTCGGCGCCGGGATTTTCTCAAAGCATCAGGTGCCGCCGCGCTCGCCGCGCCGGCGCTGCTGCGCAGCGCGTCCGCTGCCGACACGGTGAGCCTGTACGACGTCGAGAAATTCGGCAATGCGCGCATCCTGCACATCACGGACACGCATGCGCAGCTGCGGCCGGTGTTCTTCCGCGAGCCCAGCGTCAATCTCGGCATCGGCGAGATGTGGGGAAAGCCGCCGCATCTGGTCGAGCGCGCCTTTCTCGACCGCTACGGCATCCGTCCCGACAGCGCCGAGGCCTATGCCTTCACCTCGTTCGAGTTCGAGAAATATGCCGTGCGCTTCGGCAGGATGGGCGGCTTCGCGCATCTGAAGACCCTGATCGACAAGCTGCGCACCGACGCCGGCGATCATCGCTCGCTGCTGCTCGACGGCGGCGATCTCTGGCAGGGCACCGGGCTCGCCAACGCCATGCACGGCGCCGACATGGTGAGCGCCGCCAACCTGCTCGGCATCGACGCCATGACCGGGCATTGGGAATTCACCTATGGCGAGGAGGCGCTGCGTGCCAATCTGGCGCGCTTCAAGGGCGAGTTCCTGGCGCAGAACGTGTTCCTGACCGAGGAGGCCGCGTTCAACGATGCCAAGGCGTTCGACCGCGGCTCCGGCCGCGTGTTCAAGCCGGCCACCATCAAGGAGATCGGCGGCGCTCGCATCGCCGTGATCGGGCAGGCGTTTCCCTACGTGCCGATCGCCCATCCGCGGCGCTTCACGCCGGACTGGAGCTTCGGCATCCGCGAGGAGGAGCTGCAGAAGCTCGTCGACGCCCTGCGCGGCGCCGACAAGGTCGATGCCGTGATCCTGCTGTCGCACAACGGCATGGATGTCGACCTCAAGCTCGCGAGCCGCGTCACCGGGATCGACGTCATCCTCGGCGGCCACACCCATGACGCCGTGCCGCAACCCGTGGCCGTCAAGAACGCCAAGGGCGCGACCTTGGTGACCAATGCCGGCTCGAACGGGAAATTCCTGGCCGTGCTCGATCTCGACATCGCCAAGGGCCATGTCGCCGACGCGCGCTATCGCCTGCTGCCGATCTATTCGGAGCTGCTCAAGCCGGACCCTGCGATGCAGGCGCTGATCGACCAGACGCAGCAGCCGCAGGTCGCGGCCTGGAGCGAGAAGCTCGCGACGTCGGACCGGCTGCTGTATCGGCGCGGCAATTTCGAAGGCGCGACCGACGATTTGATCTGTGCGGCGCTGCGCCGCGAGCTCGATGCCGAGATCGCGCTGTCGCCGGGGTTCCGCTGGGGCCCGACCGTGCTCGCGGGCCAGTCCATCATGCTGGAGGACGTGCTGGCGCAGACCGCGATCAGCTATCCCGAAACCTACGTGCAGCGGATGACCGGCGCTCAGATCAAGGACGTGCTCGAGGACGTCTGCGACAATCTCTTCAATGCCGATCCGTATCTGCAGCAGGGCGGCGACATGGTGAGGACCGGCGGGTTCTCCTACCGCTGCTCGCCGTCCGAGCCGATCGGCCGCCGCATCTCTGATCTTGCGCTCGACAATGGCCATCCGCTGCACGCCAGCAAGAGCTACAAGGTCGCGGGTTGGGCGTCGATGAACGCCCAGGACGGCAGGCCGGTGTGGGACGTGGTCGCCAGCCATCTGCGCGATGGCCAGCTGGTGCTGACGGGGACCAACAAGGTCACGCTATCAGGCGTCGACGGCAATCCGGGGTTTGCGTCGCAGTCGTGAGCGGGGGCACCCGGCCGGCGTGACACAGACGGCACGTCATACTCCGTTACAGTCCCGGCTCGGCACGTCATACTCCGCTGTCGTCCCCGCGTCCGCGGGGACGACACTGATGGGTGAGGCACCACCATGCCTCGCCATGCACAACGGCCGAATGCCTGACCAAAGCATCACCGCGCCCTACCCCGTCGGCCAGCGCGCGCAGGTGCCATGCGCCCGCGTTCATGGACAATGAACCGCATTCCGATAGTGTGGCGTTGTGTCGCGCGCCCTCATTGCGGGAGTCTCGGCGGTTTGCCGGCAACGCGCCCTCCAGTTTCATCACTGACGTCGGGAGCCCAACGGATCGAGCATGGCTGACGTTCTCGCCGCATCGCAACACACCACGGCACCGGTCCGGACCGCCTCCTCGCTGCGCACGCTGGCGCTGATCTCCCTGGCGCATTGGGTCAGCCACCTGCACATGCTGGTGCTGCCGATGCTGTTTCCCTACCTGAAGGAGAAGCTCGGCGTCGGCTATGTCGAGCTCGGCTTTCCGCTCACGGTGTTCGCCGTGGTCTCGGCGCTGACCCAGGCGCCGGTGGGCTATCTCGTGGACCGTGCTGGCGCCCGCCGCATTCTGCTGCTGGGCCTGACGCTCGGCGGCCTGTCGCTGGCGATCCTCGGCGTCTACCTGACCTACACCAGCCTCATCGTCTCGGCGGTGCTGCTCGGCCTCGCCAACGCCGTGTATCATCCTTCCGACTACGCGCTGCTGTCGGCGCATATGGAAGAGAGCCGGATGGGCCGTGCCTTCGGCGTGCACACCTTCGCCGGCTATCTCGGCGGCGCGGTGGCGCCGGCGGTCATGGCGGCGCTGGTCACCACGGTCGGCGGCTCCGGCGCGCTGATCGCCGCCGGCCTGGTCGGTCCGCTCGCCGCGCTGCTGCTGCTCGTCGGCAACGTGCCTGAGGTGCCGCCGCATCCGCATCACACCAAGGCGGACGGCACCAAGATCAAGCAGCCCAGCCTGCTCACGCCGATGCTGATGCTGCTGACCGTGTTCTTCATGCTGCTCAGCCTGTCCAACGCCGGCATCTCCAGCTTCGGCGTGGTCGCTTTCATGAACGGCTATGGCATCTCGTTCTCGACGGCCAACATCGCACTGACCGCCTTCCTCGGCGCCAGCGCGGTCGGCGTGCTCGCCGGCGGCCAACTCGCCGACCGCATCCGCCATCACAATCTGGTCGCCGCCGTTGCCTACGCGATCAATGCGGTGCTGGTGCTGATCATCACCTTCGTCAGCCTGCCCACCGTGCTGCTGGTCGCGATCATGCTGACCGCGGGCTTCATGAGCGGCGTGATCGCGCCCTCGCGCGACATGCTGGTGCGCAATGCCGCTCCCGCGGGCGCTGCCGGCCGCGCCTTCGGCATCGTCTCCACCGGCTTCAACTTCGCCGGCGTCGTCAGCCCGCTGCTGTTCGGCTGGATCATGGACATGAACGCGCCGCGCTGGGTGTTCGGCACCTCCGTCGTGTTCATGCTGCTGACCATCGTGCTGGCGTTCTTTACGGAGCCGAAGAAGGCGAAGGCGTAGCTGGCATCGTCAGCAACCCGTCAGCCCATCAACGCAAGATTGACATGCGGAGATGAGCGCAGTGCCCGTGACTGCGCCCTCGCCCCTTGTGGGAGAGGGCATGTAGGACAGAGCGGCAAGCTTGGTCGGGTGAGGGGTCTCTCTCCGCGAGTTGCACGCGTGGAGAGAGACCCCTCACCCAACCGAGCGAGTGGATGGGCCGGCGATGCCCTCTCCCACAAGGGGCGAGGGCGCTGTATTGGGCACCGCGATGGCGGCAGCTTTTTCGCGCAACGCTGTCCTCACCTCCCGCATGTTGACATCATCGTCCACCGGCCGATGATACGGGCAAACAACAACATCCGGGGAAGACACGCCATGACGCAGCCAGATCTCGTGATCCGCGGCGGGACCGTTGCCGACGGTTCGGGCGGCGAGCTTTATGACGCCGACGTCGCGATCGCGGACGGCCGTATCGTCGGGGTCGGCAAGATCGCGGCATCCGGCCGCGAGGAGATCGATGCGCGCGGCAAGCTCGTCACGCCCGGCTTCGTCGACGTCCACACCCATTACGACGGCCAGGTCACCTGGAGCCACGACATCTCGCCGTCGTCGCAGAACGGCGTCACCACGGCGATCATGGGAAATTGCGGCGTCGGCTTCGCGCCGTGCCGGCCGGCGGATCATCAGCGGCTGATCCAGTTGATGGAGGGCGTCGAGGATATTCCCGAGCCGGTGCTCGAGGCCGGCATTCCCTGGGAATGGGAAAGCTTTCCCGACTACATGGAATGGCTGGCCAAGCGCAATTTCGATCTCGACATCGGCGCCCAGCTGCCGCACGCGGCGCTGCGCGTCTATGTGATGGGCGAGCGTGGCGCGCGCCGCGATCCCGCCACCGCCGACGACAACCGTGCCATGGCCGCATTGGCGCGCGATGCGGTCAAGGCCGGCGCGCTTGGCTTCTCGACCTCGCGCACGCTCAATCACCGCACCTCGACCGGCGACTACACGCCGACGCTCAAGGCCGGCGAGGACGAGCTGACGACCATCGCGGGCGCCATGCACGGCGCCGGCCGCAGCGTGCTGCAGTTTGTGCTGGACATCTCGACCATCCATGAAGACCTGCCGATGATGCTGCGCATTGCCGATCAGACCAAATGCCCGATCTCGTTCTCGGTGACGCAAAACGACCGCGCGCCGCAGCGCTGGCGGCAGACGCTCGCCGAGATCAATGCCGCCGCTGCGCGCGGCCTGTCGGTGACGGCGCAGATCGCGGCGCGCCCGGTCGGGCTGCTGCTCGGGCTGGAGCTGTCGCGCAACCCGTTGCAGACGCATCCGAGCTACCAGGCTATCGCGCACCTGCCGCTTGCCGAGCGCGTCACGCGGATGCGCGACCCCCAGCTCCGCGCAGCGATCCTGAGCGAGCAGGCCAGCGCGACCGACGATCCGCTGTTCTTCAAGCCGAACTACGACAAGATGTACCTGCTCGGCGATCCGCCGGACTACGAACAGCCGCCGGAGCGGTCGCTCGGTTCACAAGCGCGCGCCAGGGGCTGCCGGCCGGAGGAACTGGCCTACGACGCGATGCTGACGGATGGCGGACGCGGCATGCTCTACGTGCCGTTCCTCAACTATTCCGACGGCAATCTCGATGCGACCTATGAGATGCTGCGCGATCCCAGAAGCGTCCCAGGCCTCAGCGACGGCGGCGCACATTGCGGCATCATCTGCGACGCCAGCTTCCCGACCTATCTGCTGACGCACTGGACGCGCGACCGCAAGCGCGGCGACAGACTGTCGATCCCGTTCGTCGTCGCCGCGCAGTCGCGCAAGACCGCGCTCTCCGTCGGCCTGGACGATCGCGGCCTAATTGCGCCCGGCTACAAGGCCGACCTGAACGTCATCGACTATGATCGGCTCCACTTGCATCCGCCCAAGGTGCATTACGACCTGCCGGTCGGCGGCCGCCGCCTGATGCAGGAGGTCGACGGCTACGAGGCGACCATCGTGTCTGGTGTGGTGACGCGCCGGCACGGCGAGGCCACCGGCGCGCGGCCGGGGCGGCTGGTCAGGGGGGCGAGAGCCGGGGTGCAATAACGGCCAGCCATCAGCTTCGGCTTGCCGCAGAGCCGCCTCATGTTCGGAGTCGTGTCCGGCAACGCGCTTTGGCGGACGCCGACCCGGGATCCATACGCCGCGGCGGTTGTAGCTTTGGCGGTATGGTCGACGTTCGTGCCTCGAACGTCTCCCTGGGGTTATGGATCCCGGATCGGCGCGCGCGTGCCGCGCGCTTGTCCGGGATGACACCGGGGATTGGCCGCGCGTTGCGCACCTCGGCTCACGCAAATTCCGGCGCGGCAGCCTGATGTGACTGCAGGCGGGCGCGCTCGGTGTTCGGCCACAGCAGCGCGAGGCCGAGCAGGCCGGAGATCACCATGATCACGGCGTTGATGGTGAAGCCCGACATGTAGCCGTCCAGCAGACTGCCCGAGGCCTGGATCATCTTGCCCATCACGACGGGCGCAACGATGCCGGCGAGCGTATACAGCGCGCCGTAGATCGCCATGGCCGCGCCGCGCTGGGCAACCGGCGTGAATTCGCCGATCATCGGCGGGCAGACGACGTAGATCGAGCCGCACAACCCCGATCCGACCACGAGCAGCGCGATCTTGGCCGAAGCGCCGTCGACATGCGCCATGCACGCCATCAGGATGCCGCCGATCACGAGCGGCGTTGCGCCGAGCACGCCGCGAGCCATGCGCGTGGACACCCCGCGCGCCATCAGCATTTGCGACGCAAAGCCAGTGGTCAGCACGACGCACGCACCGAACACCCAGGGGAGGATCGAGATGAATCCGGCCTGCGCTTGCGAGAAGCCGAGACCCTTGACCAGGAACGGCGTGAACCAGGTCAGCCCGAGCGACAGCGCCCAATAGGCGCCGAAGGTGGCGGCAACGCAGCCGACGAAGGTGCGGGACGTCAGCAATTGCAGATAGGGCACCCGCTGCTCGCGCATGTCGGCCGACTCGATATCGGCCAGCGGGCCTTCCCGGCCCAGCCACAGCCACGCTGCGCTCCACATCAGGCCGACGATGCCGAGCGCACCGAACGCATAGTGCCAGCCATGATTCACGATGATCCAGTTCAGCGCCGGCACGGCGAGGATCACACCGAAGGCGGAGCCCTGGGACAGGATAGCCGTTGGCAGCGCACGCTTTTCGTCGGGAAACCATTTGTAGACGGCGTGAATGGCGACGGACGCGGCCGGCCCTTCACCCGCGCCGAGAATGATGCGGCAGATCAGCAAGGTGGTGAAGCCGACGGTGCCGACCATCGGGAATTGCGCCACCGCCCAGATCAGCGCCAGCACCAGCAGCACCCAGCGCGTCGGCACCTTGTTGACGACGAAGCCGACCACGATGGCGGCGATCGAGAACAGGAAGAAGAAGGAGGAGCCGAGCAGGCCGAACTGCTCGGCGCTCAGATTGAGCTCGGACATGATCGGCACGCCGGCGAGCCCGACCACGATCTTGTCGGCGAAGTTCACCAGCATGAACAGGAACAGCAGGAAGGTGATCTTCCAGGCGCCCTTCGGCGTGGGTGTCGAGCTTGCGCGGGATGTGCCCGTGAGCGTCGTTGGCGCAGCCATGTTCCTTCCCCTCTTTGTTATGATCCGCCCCTGTCGTCCGGGCGTTTCGACGATGCTACCCACGAAGCGGCTTCGCAGGCAACCAGATCGCGAGCTAAGTTGTTGCTGCAACGCGGGAATTCGCCCTTCGAGGCTGCACAAGGGCGGATCCGCAACCTGCTGACGAGCACGCGACCGATCACATCACGGCCGTGACGGCGAACGAGCACGTGATGTTCGCGTTGGCCCTTGTTATGTTGTGACGCAACAACCTCGATCATGCTCGTGCTCAACGTCCGTCATCTCACCAAGTCCTATCGATCCGGCGGCGAGCCGATCAACGTCCTGCGTGGCGTGGATCTCACTGTCGCCTCCGGCGAGCGTGTCGCGCTGACCGGTGAATCCGGCTCGGGCAAGAGCACGCTGCTGCATCTCATCGCCGGGCTCGATGCGGCTGACGGCGGCGAGATCGTGCTCGAGGGAGCATCGGTCGGCGCGCTCGACGATGCCGGCCGCGCGGCAATCCGGCGCGAGCGGCTCGGCCTGGTGTTTCAGCAGTTCAACCTGGTGCCGAGCCTGTCGGTGGCCGACAATCTCAGCTTTCAGGCGCGGCTGGCCGGACGGCATGACCCGGCATGGCACACCGAGCTGGTCGCGCGACTGGGACTGACGACATTGCTCAAGCGCTATCCGGAGCAGCTGTCGGGCGGCCAGCAGCAACGCGTCGCGATCGGCCGCGCATTGGCCATCAAGCCGGCCCTGCTGCTCGCGGACGAACCGACCGGCAATCTCGACGAGGACACCGCCGACGAGGTGATGGCGTTGACGCGCGACCTCGTCACGCGCACCGGCTGCGGCTTCCTGATGGTGACGCACAGCGCGCGGCTCGCGGCGATGCTCGACCGCCACGTCCATCTGCATGCCGGGCGCGTCGCATGACGCGCGCGCTGTGGATTCTCGCCGTGCTGCTCAGTCACTGGCGGCGGCATCCGATGCAGTTCGCGACCTTGCTGATCGGACTGATCTCGGCCACCGCATTGTGGAGCGGCGTGCAGGCGCTGAACCAGCAGGCGCGCAGCTCCTATGATCGCGCCGCCGCGATCTTCGGCGGCGCGCGCACGCCGATGCTGGTCGCGACCGACGGCAAGATGCTGCCGCAAGGCGTGTTCGCCGAATTGCGCCGTGCCGGCTGGCCGGTGTCGCCGGTGATCGAAGGCCGCGTGCAGATCGACGGCCGCTCGATCCGGCTGCTCGGCATCGAGCCGTTCAGCATCCCCCGCGAGGTCGGCGACGCGCCGACCGTCGGACGCAGCGAGCTCGAGGCGTTTCTGACCCCGCCGCATCGGACGTTGATTTCGCCGGAGACGCTGACCGATCTCGGACTGAAAGACGGCGCGGCGCCGCGGCTGAGCAACGACGCCCTGCTGCCGCCACTGATGGCGCAGCAGCAGCTCGCACCCGGCATCCTCGTGGTCGACATCGGCGACGCGCAGAGGCTGCTCGGCAGGTCCGGCCAGATCTCGCGCCTGCTGGTCGGCAAGACATCAGCCAAGCTGCCGCCGTTGCAGAACTTCGGCGGCGGCCGGCTGCAACTGGTGCAGCCCGAAGCCGAGACCGACCTGGAGCGGCTGACCGACAGCTTCCATCTCAACCTCACCGCGTTTGGCCTGCTGTCCTTCGTCGTCGGCCTGTTCATCGTCAACTCCGCGATCGGGCTGGCCTTCGAGCAGCGCCTGCCGGTGCTGCGCACCCTGCGCGCCTGCGGCGTGTCGGCGCGCCAGCTCAATGCCGTGCTGATCGGCGAGCTCATTGCCTTCGCATTGGTGGCAGGCCTCGTCGGGCTGGTGTGCGGCTATTTCATCGCAGCCGCGCTGCTGCCGAACGTGGCCGCGTCACTGCGCGGCCTGTATGGCGCGCAGGTGCCGGGCGAATTGAGCCTGCAGCTGGAATGGTGGCTCGCCGGCCTCGCCATCAGCATCGCCGGCGCCCTCGCCGCGGCGACGACGAGCCTGATCAAGTCGATGCGGCTGCCGATCCTCGCCACGGCGCAGCCCTACGCCTGGCAGGAGGCGCAGCGGCGCTGGCTGCGGCTGCAGAGCGCCGTCGCGTTTGCCTTCTTCGTTGCGGCGGGGCTGCTGCTTTGGCTCGGGCAATCGCTGCTCGCCGGTTTCGGCGTACTGGCAGCCATGATGCTCGGCGCTGCGCTGCTGCTGCCGGCCATCCTGGAGCTGGTGCTGCGGCTCGGCGAGCGCGGCGCGCGCGCGGCGCTGGCGCAATGGTTCTGGGCGGACAGCCGGCAGCAGATCTCGGGCTTGTCGCTGGCGCTCATGGCGCTGCTGCTGGCGCTCGCCGTCAATGTCGGCGTCGCGACCATGGTGGAGACCTTCAACCGCACCTTCCTGGTCTGGCTCGACGGACGCCTCGCCGCCGACATCTACATCAGCGCGGCCGATGAGGCGCAGACACGCGACATCCAGGCCTGGCTGCGGACGCGGCCCGACGCGCAGGCGGTGCTGCCCGGCGGCCGCGCCGAGGCGCAGCTGGCCGGCGCGCCGATCGACGTGCTCGGCCTTCCCGATCACGAGACCTATCGCGATCACTGGCCCCTGCTGCAGGCAGGCGGCGCCGCGTGGAAGCAGCTGGTGCGCGGCGATGCCGGCTTCGTCAGCGAGCAGCTGGCGCGGCGGCTCGATCTCGCGGTCGGCGATAGCCTGGATATTCCCGCGCCCACCGGCGACTGGCGCATCACCGTCGCCGGCATCTATGCCGACTACGGCAATCCGAAGGGACAGGTCACCGTCAACGTTGCGGCGCTGACGCGCCGCTTCCCGGCCACGCCCATCACCCGGATGGCGGTGCGCGCGGCGCCCGCCGACGTGGCGGGGCTGATCGCGGCGCTCAGCGACAAGTTCGGGCTCGACGGCCGCAACGTCGTCGACCAGGCGACGGTGAAGCAGGAGTCGAAGCAGATCTTCAACCGCACCTTCGCGGTGACCGGGGCGCTCAACACCTTCACGCTCGGTGTCGCCGCGATCGCGCTGCTGACGAGCCTGCTGACGCTGGCCAATTCACGGCTGCCGCAGCTCGCGCCACTCTGGGCGATCGGGCTGACGCGGCGGCGGCTGGCGCAAGTGGAGCTGTTGAAGACGCTGTCGCTGGCCGGGCTCACCGCGCTGCTGGCGCTGCCGCTCGGGCTCGTCGTGGCGTGGTGTCTGATCGCGATCGTCAACGTGAAGGCGTTCGGCTGGCGGCTGCCGTTCGACGTGTTTCCGCTGCAGCTGATCCGGTTGCTCGCCGTCACGCTCGTCGCGGCGCTGATCGCCTCGCTGCTGCCGGTGCTGCGGCTGGCGCGGATGCAGCCGGCACAATTGGTGAGGACCTTCACCATTGAGCGCTAGAACGACCATCACGCGCCGCGGCCTGATCGGCGGCCTTGGCCTGCTGGCGCTGCCGCGGCTTGCCTATGCGCAGGGCTTTGCGGGCCTCAGCGACAGCGCCGACGGCTTTGCGCCGGTGACCCCGGGCCGAGCGTTTTCCTTCCCGGCCGATCACGGGCTGCATGACGATTTCCGCATCGAATGGTGGTACGTGACCGCCAATCTCAGCGACGGCGGCGGCAAGGCTTACGGCCTGCAATGGACCCTGTTCCGCTCGGCGGCGCGGCCGGGGCCGCAGGGCGAGGGCTTCGACAATCAGCAGCTATGGATGGCGCATGCGGCGGTCACCCGCGCCGGCAGCCATCGCTCGACGGAAAAATTTGCGCGCGGCGGCGTCGGGCAGGCCGGCGTCGAGGCCAAGCCGTTCCAGGCCTGGATTGACGACTGGCAGTTGCGCGGCACTGACAAGACCGATGATCAGTCGCTGGCACCGCTTGAGATGACCGCGAGCGCGGCCGACTTTTCCTATGCGCTGCATCTGGAGGCGGACCGTCCGGTGGTGCTGCAGGGCATCGGCGGCTACAGCCGCAAATCGGAGCGCGGCCAAGCGTCCTACTACTACAGCCAGCCGTTCTACCGCGTCCGCGGCCGCATCAGCTTCGACGACAAGCCGGTCGAGGTCACAGGCCAGGCCTGGCTCGACCGCGAATGGAGCAGCCAGCCGCTGGCCTCAGACCAGAGCGGCTGGGACTGGTTCGCGCTGCATTTCTCCGGCGGCGAGAAGCTGATGCTGTACCGGATGCGGCAGGGCCAGGGCGACTACACGTCCGGCACCTGGATCACGGCGGATGGCGTCTCGCGCCCGCTCGGCCCCGAGGGCGTCATGATGATGCCCAAGGAGACGGTGGCGGTCGGCGAGCGCAAGCTGCCGGTCGGCTGGCGGGTCGAGATCGCCTCGCTCGGCATCGCTATCGACACGGCGCCGCTCAATCCGAACGCCTGGATGGGCACTCGCGTGCCCTATTGGGAAGGGCCGATCAGCTTCAAGGGCAGCCACACGGGGGTAGGCTATCTCGAGCTGACGGGATATTGAGAAGCCGTCATCAGGGGGAATTGCGCATGTATCACTTCACCGCACTCGTCAGCGTGCTCGCGCTCACGCTCTATTTCTACATGGGCGTCCGCGTCGCGCAGGCGCGCGCGAGGTTCGGCGTCAAGGCGCCGGCCGTCACCGGCAACCTCGATTTCGAGCGCACCTATCGGGTGCAGGCGAACACGCTGGAATGGCTGCCGATCTTCCTGCCGGCGATGTGGCTGTTCGCGGTCTATGTCAGCGACGGCATCGCGGCGCTGATCGGCCTGGTCTGGATCGCCGGCCGCGCGATGTACATGGTGTCCTACGCCAAGGCCGCGGAGAAGCGCGGCCCCGGCTTCGGCGTGCAGGCGCTGGCGGCGTCCGTTCTGCTGGCCGGCGCGCTGATCGCGATCCTGTGGCGGATGCTGCACGGCTGATGGCCCCGCCCTTCGCGGTCGTCCCGGGCTTTCGCCGGGACGACACCGCTATCGTGGCTGTCACTTCGTCAGCGGACAGCCGCTGTCCTTGGCGGAGAAGAAGGCCTTGTCGCCCGGCACCGTGGCGAGCTGCTTGTAGTAGTCCCACGGCTTCTTCGATTCCGACGGCTTCTTGACCTCGAACAGATACATGTCGTGAACCATGCGGCCGTTGGCGAGCACCTTGCCCTGGGCGAAGGCGTCGTCGACCGGCAGCTCCTTCAGCTTCGCCGCGACGGCATCGGAGTCCTTGGTCCCGGCAGCCTTGACCGCCTTCAGATAGGACAGCGTCGCCGAATAGGTGCCGGCGTGGATCATGCTGGGCATGCGCCCCGTGCGCTTCATGAAGCGCTCGCTGAAGGCGCGGGTCTTGTCGTCGTGATCCCAGTAGAATCCCTCGGTCAGCACCAGCCCCTGGGCCGCCTCGAGCCCGAGGCCGTGCACCTCCGACAGGGTCATGAGAAGACCGGCGAGCTTCTGCCCGCCCTTGACGATGCCGAACTCCGCCGCCTGCTTGATCGAGTTGGTGGTGTCGAGACCGGCATTGGCGAGCCCGATGATCTTGGCCTTCGAGCTCTGCGCCTGCAGCAGGAAGGAGGAGAAGTCCGACGAGTTGAGCGGAATGCGCACCGAGCCCAGCACCTTGCCGCCCTTGGATGTCACGATGTCGCTGGTGTCCTTTTCCAGCGCGTAGCCGAAGGCGTAGTCGGCGGTCATGAAGAACCAGGTGTCGCCGCCGGATTCCACCAGCGCGCCGCCGGTGCCGACCGCCAGCGCGCGGGTGTCGTAGGCCCAGTGGAACCCGTAGGGCGTGCAGGCATCGCCGGTGATGCGCGAGGTCGCCGCACCGACGACGATGTCGATCTTCTTCTTTTCCTTCGACAGCTCCTGGATCGCGAGCGCGACCGACGAGGTCGTCAGCTCCGTGATCATGTCGACGCCCTCGGTGTCGTACCAGCGCCGCGCGATCGTGGAGGCGAGGTCCGGTTTGTTCTGGTGGTCGGCCGTGACCAGCTCGACCTTCTGGCCGAGCACCTCACCGCCGAAATCCTCTACCGCCATCTTGGCGGCCTCGACCGAATATTTGCCGCCATAGTCCGCATAGACGCCGGACTGGTCGTTGAGGATGCCGATCTTGACCTGTGCCGACGCCGGCGCCGCCGTGAGCAGCGCACCAGCAGCAGCAAAAGCCAGCAAGCCCGATTTCATGTGGTCTCTCCCAGAGTTTCTTCGTTGTGACGCGTCATTCGGTTGGAATGCCGGGGTCATGTTATGCCAGAACCCCGGCCGCGCCCATCCCTTCCCGCCTCGGCCAATGGGCTGAGAGCCGTGTTGAGAGCACCGGGTTCCTCCGCTACATTCGCGGTCAAGCAACAAAGAGCCGTCCCGCGGGGATGGCGTGCATGGCAGGAAGCAGCCTGAGGGCGTGACGCGGCAGCACCCGCGGCGCGTCGTCGTGTCGAGGCGCCATCGTCGGCGCCGCTCCGCCATCGCGTGCCCTGCAGCCGGCGCTCGAGTGGGAGGACACATGTACACCGGCAAGCACGCAAGGCTGCGCCCACTACAGCCCGCCTTCATCATGGCCTCGACCGGCGAGGCCGTGACCTATCGCGAGCTGGAGGCGCGCTCGAACCGGCTGGCGCATCTGTTCCGCCGGCACGGCCTGAAGCGGCTCGACCACTATTCGATCTTCATGGAGAACAACAGCCGCTATCTCGAGACGTGCGGCGCCGGCGAGCGCTCCGGGCTCTATTTCACCTGCGTGAACTCCTATCTCACGCCGGGCGAGCTCGCCTACATCCTCAACAACAGCCAGTCGCGGCTCCTGATCACCTCGCTCGCCAAGCTCGACGTCGCGCGCGAGGCGCTGAAGCAAGCGCCCGGCATCGAGCTGTGCATCGTCGCCGATGGGCATGGCAGCGAGCTTGGCGAGAGCGCGCGCATCGTCGGACTGCAGGAGGCCACCGCCGGACTGCCGGCGACGCCGATCGCTGATGAGAGCGTCGGCACCGCGATGCTGTACTCCTCCGGCACCACGGGCCGGCCGAAGGGCATCCTGCGGCCACTGCCCGAGCAGCCGCCGGTGCAGCAACTGCCTATCTTCGACTTCCTCGAGAAGCTGTGGCGCTATCGCGAGGGCATGATCTATCTGTCGCCGGCGCCGCTCTATCACTCCGCGCCGCAGGCCGCCGTCAACCTCACCATCCGGACGGGCGGCACGGCCATCATCATGGAGACGTTCGATCCCGAGCGCTATCTCCAGCTCGTCGAGCAATGGGGCATCACTCACACCCAGCTGGTGCCGACGATGTTCTCGCGCATGCTGAAGCTGCCGGACGACGTTCGCTCCCGCTACGACCTCTCCTCGCTGGAGGTCGCGATCCATGCGGCCGCGCCCTGTCCGGCGCAGGTCAAGGAGGACATGATCCGCTGGTGGGGCCCGATCATCCACGAGTATTACGGCGCCACCGAAGGGCTCGGCTTCACCGCCTGCGACAGCGAGCAATGGCTCGCGCATCGCGGCACCGTCGGCAAGGTGCTGTTCGGCGACCTGCACATCCTCGATGAGAACATGCAGCCCTGTCCAACCGGCACCGCCGGCACGGTGTGGTTCAAGACCGGTTCGCCATTCGAGTACTTCAACGATCCCGAGCGCACCAGGGAGGCGCGCTCCGCCGACGGCAGCATGAGCACCGTGGGCGACGTCGGCTATGTCGATGCCGACGGCTATCTCTACCTCACCGACCGCGCCACCTTCATGATCATCTCCGGCGGCGTGAACATCTATCCGCAGGAATGCGAGAACCTGCTGATCACCCATCCCAAGGTTGCCGATGCCGCCGTGTTCGGCGTGCCCAATCCGGATCTCGGCGAGGAGGTGAAGGCGGTGATCCAGCCGATGTCGGGCATCATGCCGGGCCCTGAGCTGGAGGAGGAGCTGATCGCGTTCTGCCGCCAGTCGCTGTCGCGGCAGAAGGTGCCGCGCTCGATCGACTTCGAGAAGGAGCTGCCGCGGCTGCCGACCGGGAAGCTCTACAAGCGCCTGCTGCGCGACCGCTACTGGGGCAACAAGACGTCGCGGATCGTGTAGGCGCCGGGCGCAGGCGCAAAGCGTTGATCCTGGTCAATCCCGGGGCGAGCGGCAGAGCTATCCTTCGTCGATTGCGACCGCAGCGATTTCGCGAGACCACGCCATGCGCGCTCATCAAATCATGACACGATCGGTGATCACCGTGACGCCCGGAACCCCTGTGGCCGAGGCGGCGCGGATCATGCTGCGCAACCACATCGGCGGACTGCCGGTGGTCGACGCCTCCGGTCGGCTCGTCGGCATGGTCACCGACGGCGATTTCCTGCGCCGGGCCGAGCTCGGCACCGAGCGCAGGCAAGGCCGCTGGCTCGACCTCCTGGTCGGCCGCGGCCGCATCGCTGCCGACTTCGTCCATTCCCACGGCCGCACCGTCGGCGACATCATGAGCCGGCCACCGGTCACCGTCGGCGCCGATGCCAGCCTGACGGAAATCGCCGGGATCATGGAGAAGCACAACATCAAGCGTCTGCCGGTCGTGAGCGGCGATCACTTGGCCGGCATGGTGACGCACACGGATTTCGTTCAGACGATCGCCGATCTGTCGGCCGCCGTGCCCGGCCCCACCCCCGACGATGACGGGCTGCGCAGCGCCATCCTCGATTCGCTCGATCAGGCCGCCTGCAAGCATTGCCGCTTCAACGTCGTCGTCCGCAACGGTATCGCGCACCTGACCGGCGCGGTGCGCAATGAGAAGGAGCGGGCTACGGCGATCGTGGCCGCCAAGAGTGTGCAGGGCGTCAGGGACGTCCGCGACCACATGTGGGTCTACCCGCCGCCAGAGGAGGAGTTCGGCGGCGGCGACATCGTCTCGCTGCAGGACCAGCCGTCGACCGAGGACGACCAGCCGCTGTGAGGAGTGCAGCCTTTGCGCCGCGCGATCGCATTCACGATGTTGCTGCCGATCCTGATCGCCGCGCCGGCGGCGGCGGAGGATCTCGCCCACGGGCGCCAGCTCGCTGAGCGCTGGTGCGCCGCCTGCCACATAGTGGCCGCCGAGCCGAGCAAGTTCCGCCGCGCCCGTCCGTTCGCCGCCATTGCCGCCAGGGAGAGCGTGACGAGGGACATGCTGGTCCAGTTCCTCCAGCTTCCCCACGCGACGATGGCGAACAACCCGCTCAGCGCAACCGATGCGGCCGACATTGCTTTCTATATCCTCAGCCTGAGGAAGTAGGTGCGCGGAGCACCGGGCGTCGGATCAGGCCGGGACCTCACCGCCAATTCAGCCGGATCCGTTGGAACAAAACTGTCAGGTTCGCGTTATGTGTACTCGCCGCCGTAGGCTGGAGCACGTCGGGTGGCCACGCATGGTCCGCCGACGGCAGGGCCCCCTGTCCTCGTTGCCGGGAAAACCAACAACAAGCAGCGATCGAGATAGCCCTTGCATTCGTACACAAACAAGTTGGTAATCGGGTGCGCGGCGTCTTCTCTGCCGACCTGTTAGCAAGGAGCCTGCGACGTGCACGGAATGCCCGGCGCCTCCCCCGCCCCACGCCCGGCCGATGACGACACGGCCTATCTGGCCGCGATCGTCGCGTCCGCGGCCGACGCGATCCTGAGCACGACCCCCGACGGCGTGATCCGCAGCTGGAATGCAGCCTGCGAACGGATGCTGGGTTTTACCGCAGCCGAAATGATCGGCCGGCCGATCTACGACATCATTCCGCCGGAATTGGCGGAGGATGCCCGCGCCATTCGCGCCCGGATCGGCACGGGGGACTCGCTCGAAAGCTTCGAAACGGTCCGGCTGACCAAGCAGGGCCGGCCGATCGAGGTTTCCATCACGTTCTCGCCGATTCGCGATGCACGGGATGCGATCATCGGAATCTCGGCCATCATCCGCGACGTCACCGTCACCAAGCAGGCCGAGCGTGGCGCCGCAATGCTCGCCGCCATCGTCGCCTCCTCGTCCGACGGCGTCGTCAGCAAGACGCTGGACGGCACGATCACCAGCTGGAACAAGAGCGCCCAGCGCATCTTCGGCTTTTCTGAAGACGAGATGATCGGCCGGTCGATCCGCACCATCATTCCGCCGGAGCGTCAGGTCGAGGAGGACCGGATCCTCGCGACCGTGGTCTCCGGCGAGATCATCGACAATTTCGAGACCGTTCGCCTGCGCAAGGATGGCGCGCTGATCGACGTGTCGGTGACGGTCTCGCCGGTCCGCGATTCCACCGGCCGCATCATCGGCGCCTCCAAGATCGTGCGTGACATCACCGACAAGCGCCAGACGAGGGAGCAGTTGCGCACCCTGCTGGCCGAGGTGAACCACCGCAGCAAGAACCTGCTGTCGCTGGTGCAGGCGATCGCGCGGCAAATGACCAGGCATGGCCGGCCGCTCGACCTCAGCCGCTTCCTGGAGCGCCTGCAGGCGATCGCGAGCAATCAGGATCTGCTGATCCAGAACGACTGGCGCTTCATTCCGCTCGATGGCCTCGTCCGCTCGCAGCTCGGCGCGTTCAGCGACCTGATCGGCAACCGCATCGCGGTCGATGGTCCACAGATCGAGCTGACGCCCGAGGCGGCGCAATCCATCGGCATGGCGGTGCACGAGCTCGCCACCAACGCTGCCAAATATGGCGCGCTGTCGAACGACGACGGGCGGATCACCGTCCGCTGGACACGCATCGACGACAGCTTCGACATGACCTGGAGCGAACACGGCGGACCGGAGGTCTCGCCCCCCGAGCACATCGGATTCGGCAGCCGTGTCATCGCCGACATGGTCCGCTCCGGCCTGGATGGAACGGTCGAGGTCCAGTTTCTGCCCACCGGACTTTGCTGGCACCTGAGGTGCCCCCTGAAACGCCTCAGCCGCGATCGTGCCTATGCGCGCCGCTGAACAGACCCATGTCCTGATCGTCGAGGACGATCCCCTGATCGGATTCGATCTCGCGGTCGAGCTGGAAGCCGCAGGCTTCGTCGTCATCGGCGTGGCGCCGACGGTCGACAAGGCGCTCTATCTGTTGGAACGGCACCATTGCGACCTGGCCGTGCTCGACGTCAATCTCGGCCAGGAGACATCGGCGCCGATCGCCCGCGCCCTCATCGCCGCCGACGTGCCCTTCGTCGCCGTCACCGGCTATTCCGTCGATCAATGCCCGGAAGAATTCGCCGCCGCTCCGCTGCTGTCGAAGCCGTTCCAGACCTCGCGGCTGGTGGCGGCGTTGAAGCGGCAATTGCCGCGGTGAGACAGGCGATGCCGTGAGCGGAGCTGAGAGGGTCGGGACGAGGTGCAGGCCGAAGGATGTGGCGCTCACAGGCGTCGCGAAGGGCCAGATCAATTTTGCTGCAGATCCCGCTGCAACTCTCAGCTCGCAATCGCCCCCGCGATTTCCACCACGATCCGTCCGGTCGTGACCTGGTCGCCCTCGGCGACCTCGATCGCGGCTACCGTCCCGGCAATCCCGGCCGTATGAACGTGCTCCATCTTCATCGCTTCGAGCGTCAGCACCGGCTGTCCCGCCGCGACCTCATCGCCCGGCTTGACCAGCACCGCGACCACGCGACCGTTCAACGCCGCGCGTACCTTGCCGTCGCCTCCGGCCGCCGCCGTGGACTGCGGCCGGGCCAGCGTCAGGTCATGGATTTGCAGCGTCTGGCCGCGATGCTGCACGAACAGCCGATCGCCGTCGCGAGCGAAGCGCGCGCTCTCCAGGATGCCGGCCAGACGAACGCGAGCGGTGTCCGCCGCGAGCGAAACGACCTCGCAGCGATGCTCCGCGCCGTCCTGCGTCACACGAAAGGTTCCGTCGCGCTCGCGCAGGAGCTCGCACTCCCGGACCTCGCCGCCGATCTCGAAACGGAGCGGCGTTGCAAAGGCGGCCGCCAGCGAGCGGCCGCTGCGGACCGGGTGAGCGAGCGGATGGCTTACGGAAAGCAGCAAAGCAGCGAGCGCCACGGTCGACGATTCGACGTCCGGCGCGCGCAGCTCGTCGCGATGCGCGGCGATGAAGGCGGTGGTCGCCTTCCCGGCAGCGAAGGCCGGATGGCGCAGACAGCACGTGAGGAAAGACCGGTTGGTCGTCACACCCAACGCGATTGCCTGCTCCAGTCCCGCGATCAGCCTTGCGCGGGACTCTTCGCGGGTCCTGCCATGGCTGATGAGCTTGGCGATCATCGAATCGTAGTCCGGAGGAATCTCTGCGCCGGATTCCAGCGCATGCTCAACGCGGAGCGCTTCCGGCATCTGCCACAGCGCCATTCGTCCCGATTGCGGCATGAAATCGTGGTCGGCATCCTCGGAGCACAGTCGGACTTCGATGGCATGCCCGACGAAGCCGATCTCCTCCTGGCGCAGCGGCAGCGGCTCGCCGGCAGCTACGCGCAATTGCCACTCGACGAGGTCGAGACCGGTGAGCGCCTCGGTGACGGGATGCTCGACCTGCAGCCTGGTGTTCATCTCCATGAAGTAGAACTGGCCGTCGCCGTCGAGCAGGAACTCCAGGGTGCCGGCGCCCTCGTAGTTGAGTGCCTTCACCGCCTGCACCGCCACGGCGCCCATGCGCGCGCGCAGCTCTGGTGTCACCGCCGGGGACGGCGCCTCCTCGATCAGCTTCTGATGCCGCCGCTGCACCGAGCAGTCGCGCTCGCCGAGATGGACGGCATTGCCATGGCCATCGCCGAACACCTGGATCTCGATGTGACGCGGGTTGGCGATCGCCTTCTCCAGGATCACTGTGCCGTCACCGAATGCCGCAGCGGCCTCCGAACGCGCACTGCGCAGCATGTCCGGGAACGCAGCCGCATCCGTCACCAGCCGCATGCCGCGGCCGCCGCCACCGGCCACCGCCTTGATCATGACCGGAAAGCCGATGCGCCGCGCCTCGCGCAACATCGCCTCGTCACCCTGATCCTCGCCTTGATAGCCGGGTACGCAGGGCACGCCGGCGCAACTCATGATCACCTTGGCGCCGGCCTTGTTGCCCATCGCCTTGATCGCCTCGGGCGACGGACCGATGAAGACCAGCCCGGCCTCCTTGCAGGCCTGCGCGAAGTCTTCGTTCTCGGCGAGGAAGCCGTAGCCGGGATGCACGGCGTCAGCACCGGTCGCCTTGGCGGCCGCGATGATCGCCGCGATGTTGAGATAGGACTGTGCAGGCGGCGGCGCACCAAGGCGGACCGCCTGATCGGCAAGCCGCACATGCGGAGCGTCAGCATCGGCGTCGGAATAGACCGCCACCACGCCGTAGCCCAGCCGGCGCGCGGTGCGCATGACGCGCAACGCGATCTCACCGCGGTTGGCGATCAGCACCTTGTGGAACGGCCTGCGCTGCATCCTCGTCATCTCTCCGCTCATGGCCTGGCCACCGAGAACTGCATCCGTTGCGGTTCACGCGCCTCCGCCTCGCGGCAGATCGCCAGCACCTCAGTGAGCACGGCGCGGGTGTCGCGCGGATCGATCACGCCGTCGTCGAGCACGCGCGCCGAGGTCGCGAACACATCCATCTGGCTGTCGAACACCCCAATGATCTGCGCCTTCATGGCATCGAGCTTGTCGCGCTCGACCGGCTTGCCGCGGCGTGCGGCGGCCGCTTCCGTCACGATCGCCATCGTCTCCGCCGCCTGCTCGCCGCCCATGACCGCCGTCTTGGCATTGGGCCAGGAGAAGCAGAAACGCGGATGGAAGCCGCGGCCGCACATGCCGTAATTGCCGGCGCCGAACGAGGCGCCGCAATAGATCGTGATCTGCGGTACCGTCGCCGAGGTCACCGCCTGGATCATCTTGGAGCCGTGCTTGATCATGCCGGCCTCCTCATAGGCGCGGCCGACCATGTAGCCGGTGGTGTTGTTGAGATAGAGGATCGGCGTGCGGCTCTGGCAGCAGGCCTGGATGAAATGCGTCGCCTTGTTGGCGCCGGCCGGATCGAGCGGGCCGTTGTTGGTGACGATGCCGATCGCCTGCCCCTCGATGCGGGCGTGGCCGCACACAGTGGCGGGCCCGTAGTTCGGTGACATCTCGACGAAGTCGCTGTCGTCGACGATACGCGCAATGATCTGGCGCATGTCGACGGGACGCTTGTGGTCGAGCGGCATGATGCCGAGCAGCTCGTCCTGGTCGTAGCGCGGCGGCTTGGCCTGTAACGCGTCATGCGACGGCCGGTCCCAATTCAGCTTGCCCATGATCTCACGCGCGATGCGCAGCGCATCGCGATCGTCCTCGGCGAGGTAGTCGCCAAGTCCGGAGATCGCGGTGTGCATCTCGGCGCCGCCAAGTTCCTCCTCGGTCGCGATCTCGCCGGTCGCGGCCTTGAGCAGCGGCGGTCCGGCCAGGAACGCGCGGGTCCGGCCGCGCACCATGACGATGTAGTCGGACAGGCCGGTCTGATACGCGCCGCCCGCGGTCGACGAGCCGTGCGTCACGGTGACCACCGGAAGCCCCGCCGCCGACAGCCGCGCCAGGTTGCGGAAGATGTTGCCGCCGCGAACGAAATCCTCGACGCGATATCGCAGGAGATTGGCACCGGCGCTCTCGACCAGCTGTACGTAAGGCAGCCTGTTCTCCAACGCCAGTTCCTGCACGCGCAGGGTCTTGTCCAGGCCATAGGGCTGCAGCGCGCCGGCATCGATGCCGGAATCATTGGCCGAGACCATGCAGCGCACGTCGGAGACGAAGCCGATGCCGGCAATCACGCCGCCGCCGGGCACGCTCTTGGCCGCATCGGGCGTGTCGAACATGTAGCCTGCAAGGGTCGACAGCTCCAGGAACGGCGCGCCGGGATCGAGCACCAGCGCCACGCGCTCGCGCGGCAGCAGCTGGCCGCGCTGATGGAAGCGATCCTTGGCGGCCGCCGAGGCATTGCGCGTCCGCGACTCGAGATCGCGCATCCGCGCGATCAGTCCAAGCATGCCGTCACGGTTGGCCTGGAAGGCGGCGCCGGTGGAAGAGATGGTGTTTTCGATGGTAGCCATGAGCAACGATCTCGTTATTGCTCGTCATTCCGGGGCGCGTGAAGCGCGGGCCCGGAATCCATAACCACGATCGGGCGTATGGATTCCGGCCTGGCCCTTCGGGCCATCCCGGAATGACGATGGAGTTTGTGGCAGGCCTCACGCGCTCTTCGCCGCAAAATGCTCGCCATAGGCCTGGCGCAGCTCGACCTTGCGCAGCTTGCCGGTGGCGGTCATCGGCATCTCCTCGAGCACGCGCACCAGCTTCGGCACCTGGAAGCCGCCGAGCGATTTCCGACAATGCTCCAGCAGCTCGCTCTCGCTCGCCTGCGCGCCAGGCTTGAGCTTGACGAAGGCCGAGACCGCCTCGCCCCATTGCGGGTGCGGCAGGCCGACGACGGCGACGTTCTGCACCGCCGGATGCGCCAGCAGGGTCTCCTCGATCTTGACCGAGGCGACGTTCTCGCCGCCGGACTTGATCATATCCTTCTTGCGGTCGAGGAACAGCACCTCGCCGTTGTCGATGACCGCGAGGTCTCCGGTATGGTGCCAGCCGAATTTCCGGGCGTCCTCGGTCGATTTCGGGTCCTTGTAGTAGCCCATCATCACGTTGGGTCCGCGATGCACCAGCTCGCCGATCTCGCCTGGTGGCAGCAGATTGCCGGAATCGTCCATGATCGCGGTCTCGTTGACGAACAGCGACTCGCCCCAGTAATTGCCGAACCGGTTGAGCTGGACCTCAGGGCGCGACATCGTCGTCGCCGGATACATCTCGGTCTGGCCGCTGGTCAGCACGAAGTTCGGACACAACTCGTTGATGGCGCGCTCCAGCAGCGGCCGGCTCATCGGCGCCATCGTGTACAGGCACGTGCGCAGATGCGAGAGATCGAACTCATTGCGGCGGGGGTGGTCGAGGATCGCCTGGTACATCAAGGGCAGACCGACGAACACGGTGAGGCGGTCGCGCACGATTGCTTCCATGCAGGCGACCGGATCAAAGCCGCGCATCAGCGCCATGCGGCCACCGACCGAGAGATAACTCAAGAGCAGCACATGGCCGGCGCAATGGAACAGCGGGAACTGCCCGGTGATGCCGTCGTCGCGCGACAGCTGCATCTCTATGCAGTTGCTCATGACGGCCATGACGACCGCGAGATGGCAATGCATCGCGCCCTTGGGCCGCGACGTGGTGCCGGAAGTGTAGATGATCATCGCGAGATCGCGATCGTTGATTTCGATGTCCGGCTCGACGTCCGACTGGCCCTGGATGAGGTCGTTGAAGCTGGCAAGCCCGGCGTCCCTGGCCGTGCCGGTGAGGTCGACCGCGACCAGCTCGACGCCGCGTTTCTCCAGCGCGGCACGGCGCTCCGGCTGGGCGTGCAGATTGTCGTCGATAACAGCGAAGCGCACCTCGGCGTGACCGAGGATGTAGTCCATGTCAGCCGGCCCGAGCATGGTGTTGATCGGCACCCAGACCAGACCAGCGCGATGGATGCCGAACAGTGCTTTGACGAACTCGACCGAGTTGTTGCAGACCGTCGAGATCGTCTCGCCCGGCTTCAAGCCCTTGGCGACCAGCCAGTTCGCGAAGCGGTTGGCATCGCGCTCCAGCTCGGTGAAGGTGACCTGGCGGCCGCCGTCGGTGATCGCGACACGATCCGGAAAGCGTTGCGCTGCGCGCTTCAGGAGATCGCCGATGGCCACGCGGCCGATCCGGCCAGGGCCCGACACGCCGCCAGTGGCGTCGAGATTGGTCATATCCATCCTCTTGTTCGTCATTCCGGGGCGCGACGCAGTCGCGAACCCGGAATCCAGACATTGCGAAGCGAGATTCCGGGTTCGCGCTGACGCGCGCCCCGGAATAACGACAGCTGAATTCAGTTCACCGTGCCGAACATCTGCCGCGCCTCGGCGGGGCTCGCGATCTCGCGGCCCGCGCGCCGGGCGCAGGCGGCGATGGCCTCGATCAGCTGGCCGTTCGAGGTCACCTTGGTGCCGTCGCCGAGATAGAACGTATCCTCGAGACCCGTGCGCAGATGACCGCCGAGCTCGGCGCAGCGCTGGTGCAGCGGCCAGATCTCTGCGCGGCCGATCGCGGTCACCTGCCAATGCGCCTCGGGCAGCTTCAGCTTGAGCAGGATCGGCAGCAGCTCCGGATCGGCCGGCATGCCAGACGCCACGCCCATCACGAAATTGTATTCGAGCGGACCTGAATACATCCCGGTCTGCCGGTACATGCCGACGCAGCGCACGATGCCGACGTCGAAGCACTCGAACTCCGGGATTGTGTTCACGTCCTTCATGACGGCGAGATAATCCCCGATCTTCTCGACCGAGTTGTCGAACATCATCGGCGGCCAGGCCCAGCTGTTGTCGGCCTTGACCTTCAGGTAGTTCAGCGAGCCGGCATTGCAGGCCGCGATTTCCGGCCGCGTCTCCCGGATGCAATCCAGCGCACCTTGATAGTTCGGACCCGAGACGCCCGAAGTGTGATTGATCACGACGCCGGGGCAGGCCTCGCGGATGGCCTGCTGGATCTCGCGTGAGACGTTCACGTCCCAGGATGGCAGGTGCCCCTTGCCCGGCGCCTGCTGGCGCAGATGGATGTGCATGATGGCAGCGCCGGCGTCGTAGGCGCGGCGCGCCTCGCGCGCCATCTCCTCCGGCGTGACCGGCACGTGGTGCTGCCTGGGATCGGTGAGCACGCCGTTCAGCGCGCAGGTGATGACGGCTTTGTCGCTCATGGCACTCGTTCGGTAGGGCTCGCGCAGGCGCGCGCTGTGCAGATCTGCGTCACTATGATGACGTCACGGCACAATCTGCTTGCGTTGACTCGCTGGTCGAACCGGCGCACTCCCCTTATTGCTTTGCGTCAAGCCCGAGATCGGCGATCGACGCTAAGCGGTTCCTGTCCGCCCTCCTCACCGAGCGTGCAATGCCAATCGACACACAACCGGCGCCGATCATTCCAGACGGGCTGAACGCAGCAGAAGCGGCCCGGCGTCTCCAGGCGGAGGGATTCAACGAACTGCCACAGACCGGCACACGGTCGATCCTGCGCCTGATCGCCGACGTGCTGAAGGAACCGATGCTGCTTTTGCTGCTGACCGGCGCGGGCATCTATCTCGCGCTCGGCGACACGGCCGAGGCGGTTCTGCTCGGGGTTTTCGCTTCCGCCTCGGTGCTCATCACCATCGTGCAGGAGGCGCGCACCGAGCGCGTGCTGGAATCGCTGCGCGATCTGTCCAGCCCGCGCGCGCTGGTGATCCGCGACGGCGAGCGCGTCCGCATCGCCGGTCGCGAGGTGGTGCGCGGCGACCTGATCGTGCTGGCCGAGGGCGACCGCGTCGCCGCCGACGCAATGCTGCGGCAATGCGACGATCTGCTGACGGATGAATCCTTGCTGACGGGAGAATCCGTGCCCGTGCGCAAGCGGCCGGCCGCAGGCGAAGCCATGGACGCGACGGCCGTGGCCGGCGGCGACGACCTGCCCTTCGTGTTCTCCGGCAGCCTCGTGGTGCGCGGCGGCGGCATCGCCGAGGTGACGGCGACGGGGCCGCGCACCGCCATCGGCAGGATCGGCCAGTCGGTGAGCGCGCTGGAGACGGAGACGCCCCGCCTCCGGCAGCAGACGCGGCGTCTCGTCATGGCGTTCGCGATCGGCGGCGCCGTCGTGGTGGCGATCACGGTCGTGCTCTACGCGCTGTATCGCGGCGGCTGGCTGGAAGGGTTGCTGGCCGGCATTGCGCTGGGCATGTCGATGCTGCCCGAGGAATTCCCGGTCGTGCTGACGGTGTTCCTGGCAATGGGCGCCTGGCGCATCTCGCAGGCGCGCGTGCTGACGCGGCGGGCTGCGGCGATCGAATCGCTCGGCGCCGCCACCGTGCTGTGCACCGACAAGACCGGCACCCTGACGCAGAACCGCATGATGGTGGCGCGGCTGGTGCGTCCCGATGGCGCGATGCTGCGGCCTGCGACGGCCTCGTCCGATGCCGTGACGGCTGAGTTCCGCGACCTCGTCGCGGCCGCGGTGCTGGCCTGCGACCCGCAGTCGCACGACCCGATGGAAAAGGCGCTGCAAGCCCTCGACACGGACGCGACCGGAGACGCCGCCTTGCAGCGACGCTACGGGCTGCGGCCAGATCTGCTCGCGATGACCAATGTCTGGTCGCGCAACGGCGTCCTCATGGCCGCAGCCAAGGGCGCGCCGGAAGCGATTGCAACGCTGTGTGGCCTCGGCGGCACCGAGCTGATCGAGCTACAGGCGGGTATCGAAACGCTCGCCGCCGAGGGGCTGCGCGTGCTCGGCGTCGCCAGGGCGCGCTGGGGCGGCGGCGCGCTTCCTGAGACGCAGCAGGACTTGGCCTTCACCTTCTGCGGTCTCGTCGGCTTCGCCGATCCGCTGAGGGCGGAGGTGCCGAGCGCCGTTGCCGAATGCCGCTCCGCCGGCATCCGCATCATCATGATCACCGGCGATTATCCGGCGACCGCGGCGGCGATCGCGCGGCAGGCCGGGCTCGATCCCGAACGCATCATCACCGGCCCCGAACTTGCGGAGCTCGACGACGACGCCCTGGCGCAGGCCGCGCGCACGCCGACTGCGTTCGCGCGCATCATGCCGGAGCAGAAACTGCGCATCGTCTCCGCGCTCAAGGCCGACGGCGAGATCGTCGCCATGACCGGCGACGGCGTCAATGACGCGCCGTCCTTGAAGGCCGCGCATATCGGCATCGCGATGGGCGGCCGCGGTACCGACGTCGCGCGCGAGGCCGCCGCGATCGTGCTGCTCGACGATGATTTCGGCTCGATCGTCAAGGCGGTCCGGCTGGGTCGGCGCATCTACGACAACCTGCGCAAGGCGATGAGCTTCATCCTCGCCGTGCATTTCCCGATCGCCGGCCTCGCTTTGCTGCCGCTCGTCACCGGCCTGCCGCTGCTGCTGGGCCCGGTGCACATCGCATTCCTGGAGATGATCATCGATCCCGTCTGCTCGCTGGTGTTCGAGGCGGAGACCGAGGAAGACGACGTCATGCGGCGGCCGCCGCGCGATCCGCAGGAGCCGCTGCTGCCGCGACCGCTGGTGTTGTGGGGCGCGTTGCAGGGCTTCCTCGCGATCCTCACCACCGGCGGCGTGCTGCTGCTGGCGCATCGCAACGGCATGCCCGACGACGAGCTGCGCGCGCTGGTGTTCTTCACCCTGGTCTCGGTGATCGTCAGCCTGATCTTCGTCAACCGCTCGTTCTCGAGCTCGCTGCGCGACGCCCTGTTGCGGCCGAACCGCGTGCTGCTGCTGGTGATCGCGATCGTGATCGCGGTGCTCGCGACCAGCCTGACCGCGCCGCCGGTCGCCGCGCTGTTCAAGTTCGGGCCGCTGCACGCCGACGACCTCGCGCTGACCGCGGCGGCCGCGATCAGCACGCTGATCGTGCTGGAGCTGTCCAAATTCCCGCTGCGCGCCGCGCTGACACGGCGCCCAGCCGGAGGGACTCAGGTCAACGCCGCCTCGCCGGCGCGATAGATCGCCAGATCGCGCGAACCGGAAAAGATCGCGCGCGGCTTCAGGCCGTAGAAGCGGCGGATCGAGTGGCTGAAATGCGTGGAATCGGGATAGCCGATGTCCTGCGCGAGATGCGCCAGGTTGAGATCCTGGTTGGCGTAGTTCAGCAGGTGCCGCGCGCGCTTCCAGGCGCGGAACGAGCGGAAGGAGATGTCGGTCTCCTCCTTGAACAGATGCAGGAAGCGCGACGTCGACAGGCCCACCGCGGCGGCGCAGCTCTCCGCTGTCGCGGGCTCGCCGGAGAACCGGCTGATCAGGCCGATCGCCTTGACCACGCGCGGATCGAGCGTCCGCTGCGGCAGCACCTCGCCGAAGCATAGCCGGTCGAACACGGCGCTGGTGACGTCGCCGCTGAGCGGCCGCTGCTCCAGCTCCTCATAGGCGGCGCGGATGCGGCAGGCATAGGCCTCCGCCTCGCGCGCGACCTTGGCCGCGAAACGATCGAGCGTGCCGATCGGCACGCTCTCCGGCTCCATGGTGACGACGATGACGGTGCGGTAATCGCTCTCGATGGTGTGCTGCTTGTTCGGCGGCACCACCAGCAGTTCGCCGCAGCGCGCCTCGCCGCCCTCGGGCAATAGCCTGAGGCTGCCGGTCAGCGCGACATAGATATGGAACGCGCCCGAGCAGCGCTGGCGCGGCCGGCCGAGCAGCCCGGCGTAGAAGACGCGCTCGGGCGTGATCAGCATGAGATGGCCGGAATCCCGGCGTGTCACGTCCATGGTCTTCGCATCCATGGTCTTCCTCCTGAGACGCGACTCTGACGGTCGCTTCTTTGAAGGAGAACCATAGCGCAATTCGCGCCGCTGTCATCGGCGACGACTGCCGATTTTTGTCGCGGTTAACTCCACGCGCAAATGGGCATCGCCCGGGAATGACGTGCGCAACTCACGGCCTGACGCGCGGCTTGATGCCCTGCTCGACACCGGCGCGCTGCTCGGCGGCGCGGGCCCGCTGGTAGCCATCGCGCTGCTGCAGGCGCGCCCAGTACGCAGCCACATTCGGCCCGAAATCCTTGGCGAGACCGAGCGTGTCGGCCAGCCGCAGCGCATAACCGATCACGATATCCGCCGCCGTGAAGCGGCTGGCGCTCAGGAATTCGGCATTCCCAGTCGCTGCCTCGACCGCACGCAGCCGGCCCAGAAACCATTTGGCATAGTCGGTCGCGACCTGGGCTGAGCGCCGCTCCTCCGGTTCGAGCTGGGTATACCTCAATACCAGCGTCTGCGGGAACGTCAGCGTCGCGTCCGAGAAGTACATCCAGTTCAGGAACGCGCCGTAATCTTTCTCCTCGGGCCCGACCATCAGCGGCGTCGGGCCATGCTTGATGCCCAGATAGTGACAGATGCCCGAGGACTCCGTCATCTTCGTCTCGCCATCGACCATGAACGGGATGGTCCCGAGCGGATTGATCGCAAGATATTCCTTCGCCAGCACCCGCGGCGGGAACGGCAACATCTTCAATTCGTAGTCGGCTCCAAGCTCCTCCAGCATCCACAGCGGGCGGAACGAGCGGGCGCCCTCGCAATGATACAGTGTGATCATCAGGCGTTCCCCGCTTTGGTCATGCCCGGCAAGGTGCCCATCATCTTGCACAGGATCGTCAGCATCACCTCGTCGGCGCCGCCGCCGATCGAGCTCAGGCGCGAATCACGATAGGCGCGGCTGACCGGCGTCTCGTTCATGAAGCCCATGCCGCCCCAATATTGCAGGCAGGCATCGGTGAGCTCGCGCCCCAACCGGCCGGTCTTCAATTTCACCATGGTCGCGAGCCGCGTCACGTCCTCGCCGGCGATCAGCGCCTCGGCCGCCTGATAGGTCAGCGCGCGCAGCAGCTCGACCTCGGTCTGCATCTCCGCGAGCTTGAAGTGGACGACCTGGTTGTCGAGGATCGAGCGACCGAACGCCTTGCGATTTCGGGTGTACTCGATGGTCGCGTTGATGATCGCCTCATGCGCCTTCAGGCAGGCCGCGCCGGCCCACAGCCGCTCCTCCTGGAATTGCATCATCTGGTAGGTGAAGCCCATCCCCTCCTCGCCGACGCGGTTGCGCTTCGGCACCCGGACATTGTCGAAGAAGATCTGCGCGGTGTCGGACGAGCGCATACCCATCTTGTCGAGCTTGCGCGCGACCTGCACGCCCTTGCTCTTCATCGGCACGCAGATCAGCGACTTGTTGCGATGAACCGGGCCGTCGCTTGTGTTGGCGAGCAGGCAGATGAAATCCGCCTGGGTGCCGTTGGTGATCCACATCTTGCCGCCATTGATGACGTAGTCGTCGCCATCGCCGCGCGCCTGGGTCTTGATCGAGGCGACGTCGGAGCCGGCGCCGGGCTCGGAGACGCCGATGCAGGCGACATAGTCGCCGGAGATCGCCGGCGCCAAAAATTCCTTGCGCACCGTGTCCGAGCCGAAGCGCGCCAGCGCCGGCGTCGCCATGTCGGTCTGCACGCCGATCGCCATCGGAATGGCGCCGCAATTGATGGCGCCGAGCTCCTCCGCCATCATCAGCGCATAGGAATAGTCCAGGCCCTGGCCGCCGAACTCGACCGGCTTGTTGAGGCCGAGAAAGCCGAGGTCGCCGAGCTTCTTGAACAGCTCATGCGCCGGAAAGATGCCGGCCTCCTCCCACTCGTCGACATGGGGGTTGATCTCGGCGGCGATGAACTTCTGCAGGATGCGGCGCGGTTCGTCATGGTCGGCGGTGAAGAGCATCTTTCATTCCCTGTCATTCCAGAGCGGTCGCTTGAGCATCCGACCCGGACGTTCGCTGATGCTTGTTGATTGCGGCACGATCGTCATTCCGGGGCAAGGCCGCAGGCCTTGAACCCGGAATCCCGAGCTTGTCTGGCGCTCGTATCCCACAACCTCGAGATTCCGGGTTCAGCCCTGCGGCCCTGCCCCGGAATGACGTGCGCTTGAGAGCGCCCATCACAATCCCATCTGCCGGCTGGCCAGATCCTTCATGATCTCCTCGGTGCCGCCGCCGATGGCATTGACCTTGACCTCGCGATAGATGCGTTCCACGCGTACCCCGCGCATGAAGCCTGCACCGCCAAAGATCTGCACCGCCTCGGAGGCACAATACGCCATGGTCTGCGTCGCCTGGTTCTTCATCATGCAGATCTCGGCCACGGGATTATCGCCCTGTTCGAGCCGCCACGCCAGCATCTCCAGCATCGCCTGGGAGGCTGCGACGCGCTGCGCCATGTCGACCAGCTTGTGCCGGATGACCTGGTGCTGCGCCAAGGGCTTGCCGAAGGTCTGGCGCTCCCTGGCATAGGCGATGGCATCGTCGAGGCAGACCCGGGCGAACGCCGTGCAGCTCGCCGCCATGCCCATGCGCTCGCTGTTGAAATTATGCATGATCAGCTTGAAGCCCTGCCCCTCCTCGCCGATCAGGTTCTCGACCGGCACACGGCAGTTGTCGAAATGCAGGGTCGCAGTATCCGATGCCCACCAGCCCATCTTGTTGAGCTTGGTGCGCGTCAGCCCCGGCGTGTCGCCGGGAATGAGCAGCAGGCTCACACCTGCCGGCCCGGGTCCCCCCGTGCGCACGGCGACGGTGATGTAGTCGGCGCGCACGCCCGAGGTGATGAAGGTCTTCTCGCCGCTGACGACATAGTGGTCGCCGTCGCGGAAAGCCTTGGTCCGGAGATTTGCGACATCGGAGCCACCGCTCGGCTCGGTGATGGCGAGCGCGGAGATCTTTCTCCCTGAAAGGATCTCCGGCAACACCCGCGCCTTCACCTCCGGCCGCGCCGCGCGCGCGATCGGCGGCGCGCCGATGCTGTGGCTCATCAGGCTGGCGCTGACGCCGCCGGCACCGGCCCGCGCCAGCTCCTGCGAGGATACGATCTTCATGAACTGATCGGCCGCCACTCCACCGAACTCTTCGGGAAAACCCAGCCCGAGCAGGCCGATGTCGGCCGCCTTCGCATAGAGCGCGCGCGGAAATTCGCCGGCCTCGTCCCAGGCGCTCGCGAACGGCGCGATCTCCTTGTCGACGAAACGCCTCACGACGTCGCGGAAGGCCTCGTGCTCGGCCGTATAGAACGGGCTTTTCGTCATCGGCGCCAGGCTCTGGTTGCTGTGTCGCCAGGATGACGAGAAGCCGCGGTATCGCCTTGCGTCGAGGCGCTGACTGCCGAAATCGCGTGCAACGCGGCGCACATTCGTGACGGTCCATCAGCGCCTGGACGCAAGACAGTGCAATGCACTCACCGGCCCACTCGCGGCCAAAAACGCCGCGCGTCCCGCCGGCCTCCGGGAAGTCGGGACGCGGCGGCCAGACACGATCGCGATCAAGGCGGCATCAGATCGCCTGACACGAGGAGGGAACGCGTGCCAGTACGGTATTACGACTGGATTGCGCATCATGCGCGGAGGACGCCGGCCAAGACCGCCATGGTCGATCTCGGCAGCAACAGGCGTTTCACCTATGCCGAGTTCGATGCCCGCGTCGCCCGCCTCGCCGGCCATCTCCGCGACGCCTGCGGCCTCGGCAGGGGCGACCGCGTCACCGTGCTCGCGCTGAACGCCACCGATACGCTGGAGGTGCAATTCGCCTGCTTCCGCGTCGGCGCGATCTTCGTGCCGCTCAACACCCGCCTCACCGTCCCCGAGCTGCAATTCATCGTCGGCGACTGCGCGCCGAAACTCATGATCCATGACGACGATCTCGCCGACACCGCGCTCGCCGTGAGCCGGCTGTGCGGCGTCGCCACGGCGCTGCGTTACGGCCCCGGCGGCAGCTACGAGCAGGCGATCGCGACGGCCAAGTCGCTGACCGCAATCGAGCCGGTGACGCTCGATGACGTCTCGACCATCATGTACACGTCGGGCACGACGGGACAGCCGAAAGGGGCGATGATCACCCACGGCATGACATTCTACAATTGCGTCAATCTCGGCGGCCCCGCCTACATCACGCCGTCCTCGGTGCTGCTCACCGTGCTGCCGCTGTTCCACACCGGCGGACTCAACTGCTACACCAATCCGGTGATGCATGTCGGCGGCACCGTGCTGATCATGCGCGCCTTTGATCCCGGAGAGGCGCTGCAGCTCATCGGCGATCCCGCGCACGGCATCAACGTATTCTTCGGCGTGCCCGCGATCTATCAGTTCATGGCCCAGCACCCAATGTTCGCGACCGCCGATTTCAGCCGCCTGACGATCGGCGGGGTCGGCGGCGCGCCGATGCCGGTGCCGCTGCTCGACACCTGGGAAAAGCGCGGCGTCGCGCTGCAGCAGGGCTACGGCATGACAGAGACCTCGCCGGCCGTGCTCGCGCTCGACCGCGGGGATGCAGCGCGCAAGGCCGGCTCCGCCGGCAAACCGGTGCTGCATACCGAGGTCCGCATCGTCCGCCCCGACGGCAGCGATGCCGATGTCGGCGAGCTCGGCGAATTGTGGGTCCGCGGCCCCAACGTGACACCCGGCTATTGGAACCGGCCGGACGCCAACCGCTCCTCCTTCACCGACGGCTGGCTGCACACCGGCGACGCCACCCGCGTCGACGACGAGGGCTTCTACTACATCGTCGACCGCTGGAAGGACATGTACATCTCCGGCGGCGAGAACGTCTATCCTGCCGAGGTCGAGAGCGTGTTGCATCAGCTGAGCGCCGTGGCCGAGGCCGCGGTGATCGGCATCGCCGATCCGCAATGGGGCGAGACCGGCATGGCCATCGTCGCGGTCAAGCCCGGCCACAGCCTGAACGAGACCGATATCTTCGCGCACTGCCAGGCCAATCTCGCTCGCTTCAAATGTCCGCGCACCGTCCGCTTCGTCGACGCGCTGCCGCGCAATGCCACCGGCAAGATCCACAAGCCGACCCTGCGCAAGAGCTTTGCGACGGCCTCGGCGGTCGATCTCGTCCAGCAGGCGTCGTGATGTCTCATGCGCCGCGGAAGCTGCGCATCTCGACCACCGGGAACCACAAGACCAACCAGAGGAAGCCCAGGGAATGTTGCCGATGACGACCAGGACTCTGCTGTCTTTCGCGGCCGCCGCCGCATTATCCGTTTTGGCGAGCCAGAGCGCGCTTGCCCAGAAAAAATACGACACCGGCGTCACCGACACCGAGATCAAGATCGGCAATGTCGAGGCCTATAGCGGCCCCGCCTCGGCCTACGGCATCATCGGCAAGACCGAGGAGGCCTATTTCAAGATGATCAATGACCAGGGCGGCGTGAACGGCCGCAAGATCAACTTCATCTCCTATGACGACGGCTACAGCCCGCCCAAGACGGTCGAGCAGGTGCGCAAGCTGATCGAGAGCGACGAGGTATTCCTGGTGTTCAACGCGCTGGGCACGCCCACCCAGACCGCCGTGCAGAAGTACCACAACGCCAAGAAGGTGCCGCAGCTGTTCCTCGCCACCGGCGCCAGCAAGTGGAACGATCCGAAGGAATTCCCGTGGACCATGGGCTTCCAGCCCAGCTACCGCGTCGAGGCGCGGATCTTTGCCAAGTACATTCTGAAGGAGAAGCCGAACGCGAAGATCGCGATCTTCTATGCCAACGACGATTTCGGCAAGGACTACGTCATCGGCATCAAGGACGTGCTCGGCGACAAGGCCAAGACCATGATCGTCGCCGAAGAGAGCTACGAGACCACCGAGCCGTCGATCGACTCCCACATCGTCAAGCTCAAGGGCACCGGCGCCGACGTGTTCGTCAACATCTCGACACCGAAATTCGCCGCGCAGGCGATCAAGAAGATCGCCGAGCTGGAATGGAAGCCGATGCATCTGATGACCGACGTCTCGATCTCGATCGGCGCCGTGATGAAGCCGGCCGGCCTCGACGCGTCCGAAGGCGTGCTGTCCGCCGGCTATCTCAAGGACCCGTCGGATCCGCAGTGGAAGGACGACGAGGGCATGAAGAAGTTCATGGCCTTCATCGACAAGTACATGCCCGGCGCCAACATCTCCGACGCCAACCTCGCCTATGGCTACGCCGCGGCGCAGACCATGGTCCAGACCCTGAAGCAGTGCGGCGACAATCTCACCCGCGAGAACGTCATGAAGCAGGCCGCCAGCCTGAAGGATTTCGCGCCGGATACCCTGATCCCCGGTATCAAGGTCAACACCGGCCCCAACGACTTCGCCCCGATCGAGCAGCTCAAGATGATGCAGTTCAAGGGCGGCAAATGGGACCTGTTCGGCGACATCATCAGCGCGGATGTCGGGGGGTAGCTAAAGGCGATAGCCCTGCGCGTCAGGCTTCGCATGCGACATGGCCACGCCGATCGTTGAAGCCCCAACTCTCGCGACGATTGCGGTCGACTCCCCTCCCCCTTGCGGGGAGGGGTTGGGGGTGGGGGTCTCCGCACTCCGAACGGGGTGGATCGCGCCAGACTATTTCGACCACACTGGGACGCCCTCGATATTCCCCCATCACTCCGGACACGACTCGTGGACCCCCACCCCCGACCCCTCCCCGCAAGGGGGAGGGGGGCTCACCTGCACCGCGGCCCGACATTCGATAAAAAATTCATATTGCTATTTTTCCGAATTCATGATTATCTCCGCCGATCCCGCCTCACTGCGGAGGGGCGTTGCGCGCGATCGTCACGACACGCGAGGCGGGGAGCGGTGGCCGCGTTTTGCCGCAGCGTGTCCTCACGGATGCGCCGACGAACGGCAAGGCGCGGACGTGAAGTCGCAGCGTCCTGACACCCCGAAGCTGGTGTCACGTCCGCGACGGCGCTTGAGGCGCCGCGCGGATCATGGTGGCCAACAAGCCCGGCGCACCAGGGAGACTGCGTATAAGCGTTAAACCCATCGCGCAGGGAATGCCGGCGTGCTCGGCTTTGCCTGTGGTACCTGCCGCCTGCATTTTTTTCGCAGGCGGGCCATGGGTGAGGCCTTCACCCGGCATTCCCTGCGCCCTCTGCATTGTTTGCGAGGGACACGAGACCGCAGACCTCGGGCATTCTATGCCGCGGGAACACGCTCACATGTCCCTGACCCGCCTCAGCTGTTTGAACCGTGAATCCGTCCTTTGGCTCCGCTGTCGTCCCGGACAAGCCGTGACGCGCGATAGCGCGTCGCGGCGCCGATCCGGGATCCATACGCCGCGGCGGGAATGATGCGCGAGCAGCCAACGACGCGACTGCCCCAAACTACGCCCCGTGGCTATGGGTCCCGGCTCAAGGCCGGGACGACATCGGTGTTTGCCGAGGCAGTGTCGTAGGGTGGGCAAAGCGACCGACCGCGGGGCGGTCGCGTGCCCACCATCGATCCACACGCTCCGAGCAAATGGTGGGCACGGCGCGCGATGGAGCACGACATGCGACGGGCATCGCGAGCGCGCCTTTGCCCACCCTACAGACAACGCACTACCAACTTACGCCACGCCCTGGACGAACAGCGCGAACGGCTCCTCGACCGTCTTGCGCAGGTGCTCGCGATACAACTGATAGTGCCGATCATCAGCCCCGAGCCTCCCGAAGCTCGGCTCCGCCACGCTCTGCAACGGCAGCAGCGCGATCGGCGCCGCGATCGGGGTCAGCAGCGAGCCGCGGCCGGCCAGCAAGGTCGTGATGATGCCGTACATCTCGCCGGTGATGGTCGGCCTCGACACCGTGATCAGGCGGTGCTGGCCGTGGCGGTTGGTGACGAGGTAGACGAAGCCGGACTGGTTGGGCACGGCGACCTCGCCGAACTGCGAGAACGCCGCATCGAGCCGCGCGCCCTCGCGAAACACCAGTGACGAGGCCGCATCGTCCCACACGATGTCGGTGCGATAGGCGTAGATCGCGTCCTTGTCGCCGAACGATGGCCGCAGGGTCACATAGGTGCCCTCGATCCATTCCACCGCGCGCCGTGAATAGGAGCCGAGGCTGTCGGGCGCGATCCCGCCGCTGACCACCGGTGCGGCAACCGAAGGTGCCGCCGTTGGCTTGCGCAAGGATATCCCGAGCGCCTGCTCCAGCCGCACGATGGTGGCGAGCGTGAACGGGCGGCGACCGCCGAGCGCCTTCTCCAAGGTCGACAGGCTCAGTCTGGCCTGCTCCGCCAGCGTCTGCCGCGACATTCGCCGCCGCGCGATCTCCTCGCGGACGGCCTCCGCCACCTGCCGGCTCTGCTCATCGGATAGCTCACTGTTGTCCGGTATCGACATCCTGGTCCCTGCCACGTCGCGCGGCCCGTTGTAGCAGACGGACAAAACAGCACAAACCCGGACAGATCAGCCGCCTCCTCGCTCGCCACCGGACCAGGCCGGGCGGGCAGCGGCCGAACAAGACCGACCATTCCGCTCGCGACCCGAGCGACTCCCGCCCAATCTCCGCCTGCACCTTCCTGTTCGTTGCGGAGCCTCTGATGAGCGACACGATCGACTATGATATCCGCAGCAGCGCCCATCCGGTCCGATCCTGGATCGTGACCATGCTGCTGTTCCTGCTGCTGCAAACCGCCGCCGTGGCGCTGGTCGCCTTCACCGCATTATTTGTCAGCGTGACGCCCGGTTTGTCGGCCGAGGGCCCGCGGGCGCCGCTGACCAGGCCGGGCAACGCCCGCTCCGGCGCGCTGCTGTTCAAGTCCGATGCCGGCTATGCCGAGGCGCCGCGGCTCGGCATAGACGTCGACATCGTCGTCTCCGGCCCGACCGCGCGGGCACGTGTCACGCAGCTGTTCAGGAACACCAGCTCGCAATGGCTGGAGGCGGTCTACGTCTATCCGCTGCCGCCGGACAGCGCGGTGGATACGTTGAAGATGATCGTCGGCGATCGCGTCGTGGTCGGCGACATCAAGCCGCGCCAGGAAGCCAAGGTGATCTATGAGCAGGCCAAGCGCGAGGGCAAGACCGCGGCGTTGACCGAGCAGGAGCGCCCGAACATCTTCACCAACTCGCTTGCCAATATCGGCCCTGGCGAGACCGTGCTGGTGCAGATCGAATATCAGCAGCCGGTGGCGCAGGTCGCCGGCGAATTCTCGCTGCGGGTGCCGCTCGTGGTCGCACCGCGCTACAATCCCAAGCCGATCGTGCAGAGCGTCGATCTTCGGCCCGGCAGCGATGGCTGGGGCGCAGCGAGCAACGACCCGGTGCCGGATCGCGATCGCATCTCGCCCGAGGTGCTCGATCCCGCAAAGAATGATCCGGTCAACCCGACGAAGATCACGGTGCGGCTGCAGGCGGGCTTCGCGCTCGGCGAGGTCAAGAGCCATCATCACCCCGTGACGGTCGAGAGCCCCGATGCCAGGACGCGCGTGGTCACCCTGGCCGAGGGCGTGGTGCCCGCCGATCGCGATTTCGAACTGACCTGGAAACCCGCCTCCGCCGCGATGCCGTCGGTCGGCCTGTTTCACGAGCAGGTCGGCGACGCCGACTATCTGCTCGCCTTCGTCACGCCGCCCGCTGTCGCCGCGACTACGCAGCGTCCGCAGCCGCGCGACGTCATCTTCGTGATCGACAATTCCGGCTCGATGGGCGGCACCTCGATCCGCCAGGCCAAGGCCAGCCTGCTCTACGCGCTGGGACGGCTGCAACCGGGCGACCGCTTCAACGTCATCCGCTTCGACGACACGATGACGGTGCTGTTTCCGTCCTCGGTGCCGGCCGATGCCGAGCATGTCGGCAGCGCCACCAACTTCGTCAGCGCACTGGAGGCGCGCGGCGGCACCGAAATGGTGCCGGCGATGCGCGCGGCGCTGACCGACGACGGCAGCGACAGCGACCGCGTCCGCCAGGTGGTGTTCCTGACCGACGGCGCCATCGGCAACGAGCAGCAGCTGTTCGAGACCATCACCGCGATGCGCGGCCGCTCCCGCATCTTCATGGTCGGCATCGGCTCGGCGCCGAACACCTATCTGATGAGCCGCGCCGCCGAGCTCGGCCGCGGCGCCTTCACCCATATCGGCTCGGTCGAGCAGGTCGAGGAGCGCATGCGCGATCTGTTCGCCAAGCTGGAGAACCCGGTGGTGACCGGACTGACCGCGACGTTCTCGGAAGCCTCCGCCGATCTCACGCCGGCCGTGCTGCCCGATGTCTATCGCAACGAGCCGCTGGTGCTGGCCGCCAAAATCGATCGCCTCGCCGGCTCGCTGCAGCTCAAGGGCCGCATCGGCGATCAGCCCTGGACGATCACGCTGCCGCTGTCAGGCGCCGCGGAAGGCAAGGGTCTGTCGAAGCTGTGGGCGCGCCGCAAGATCGGCGATGCCGAGGTGGCGAAGACGATGCGGCAGATGACGCCGGAGGAAGCCGACGGCGCGATCCTGAAGCTCGCGCTGGAACACCAGCTGGTGACCCGCCTGACCAGCCTGGTGGCCGTCGACAAGACGCCGCGCCGTCCAGATGGCGAGCCGCTGAGGTTGGCCGAGCTGCCGATCAACCTGCCAGCGGGCTGGGACTTCGAGAAGGTGTTCGGCGAGCGCGGCCGGATGCCCGCGATGCAGAAGGACCGCCGCGCCGAAGCCGATGGCGACGTGCAGTTCGCCGCGCTGAAGCGGCCGGTGGTGCCGGCTGGGCCCGCAACGGTCACGTTGCCGAAGACGGCAACCGATGCCGAACTCAGCATGCTGCTCGGGCTTGGGCTGCTGATGCTGGAACTGATCTGGCTCGTCGCGATCAGGCGGCGAGCTGCCGCCAACTAACTATCGGCGTCATTGCGAGGAGCCGCAGGCGACGAAGCAATCCAGGGGCGGCACGACGACTCTGGATTGCTTCGTCGCTTCGCTCCTCGCCATGACGGGAGGAGAGAGAATGCCCCGCTTCGTCATCCCGCTCGCGATCGCCGCAATTGGCCTCGCCCTGTTCGGCCACGGCGCCTTCATCCACGCCAAGGCCATCGTCGCGCAGGTGCTGCTCGATCGCGCGTTCAGCCAGACCATCGCCACCGGCCGGCCGGTCAAGCCGTGGTCCTGGGCCGACACAGTCCCGGTCGCGCGCATCGAGGTGAACCGGCTCGGCGTCTCCACCATCGCACTCGCTGGCTCCAGCGGCCAAGCGCTCGCCTTCGGCGCCGGGCATGTCGAGGGGACCGCCGAGCCGGGCGCCGCAGGAATCGCCGTCTATTCCGCCCATCGCGACACGCATTTCCGCTTCCTGCGCGACGTCAGGATCGGCGACGAGATCGACATCGTCAGGCGCGACGGCAAGACCTTCCGCTATCGCGCCGACGCGGCCCGCATCGTGCACTTCGATGCGTCCGGCATCGACCCAGCCGCCGAACGGCCTGAGCTCGTGCTCTCCACGTGCTGGCCGTTCGACGCGCTGACGCAAGGGCCGGAGCGCTACGTGCTGCACGCCACCCTGATCGCCGACCGATGAACGGAATGCCAGCCATCGCCACTCTTGGGAACCAAGCGCCGAATGCCCATTTGTCACGTGCCGCCCCTCTGGGGATGATCCCGCCGGGCCAGCAAGGCTCAATTGCGAAGCGCTTCCGACATGCATTCCCAGGTCCAATATCTGCCGATCACGCCCGCCTTCTTCGCCCTCCTGGTGCTGGCGTTCGGCGTCCTGATCGTCCTGATCCAGCTCGGCATCCTGCGCTATGCCTATATGAAGCTCGGCGTCAGCTCCGGCACCGCGATGCTGCTGCTGCTCGGCTCGCTGGTCGGCAGCTATTTCAACATTCCGATCACGATGCTGCCGGGACAGGTGGCGCGCTCCGGCGAGATCATCGACTTCTTCGGCATGCAATATGTCGTGCCGCTGGTGCATCAATGGCCGGGCACCGTGCTGGCCGTGAACGTCGGCGGCGCCGTGATCCCGACGATCATGTCGAGCTATCTCGTGCTGCGCTACCAGCTGTGGCTGCGCGCTGCGATCGCGGTGCTGGTGATCGCGGTCATCATCCACGCGATGGCGACGCCGGTGCAGGGTGTCGGAATCGCGGTGCCGGTGTTCGCACCGGTGGTCGTCACCGCGATCCTGGCCTTCCTGCTGTCGCGCGAATACGCCGCGCCGCTGGCCTATATCGGCGGCTCGATGGGGACCTTGGTCGGCGCCGACCTGATGAACCTCGACAAGATCGGCAGCCTCGGCGCCCCCGTGGCCTCGATCGGCGGCGCCGGAACGTTCGACGGCGTCTTTCTGACCGGCATTCTTGCGGTGCTGCTGGCCGGCCTTGCGGCCCCTTCTCGCCCAGGCCTCGCGCGCTGAGCTTCCCACTCAGCGGGTTAGCGGCTAAAATCAGGCCAAGGCAGCAGCGGACACCGAATGCGCGCGATCAATCTCATTGTCGGAACCCTGACGATCGCGGTGGTCGCGGCCGGGATCAGCGGCGTGCTGATCAAGCAGAAGCGCCGCATTGCCGAGCAGCGCAGCACCCTGCGCGTGGTGTTCGACGGCGGCTCGGCGGCAGGCCTGCGCAAGGGCGGGCCCGTGAATTTCGACGGCGTCCAGGCCGGGCAGATCCTGTCGATCAACCTGGAGAGCCCGCGCAAGATCGTCGCCATGATCACGCTCGACAAGTCGGCGCCGATCCGCAAGGACACCACCGCCGGCATCGAGTTCCAGGGCCTGACCGGCATTGCCGCGATCTCGCTGGTCGGCGGCGCGCCGACGGCCCCGCCGGTGCCGCTGGATCACGACGGCGTGCCGGTGCTGTCGGCCGATCTCAAGGACCAGGAGACGATGGTCGAGACGGTGCACAACATCGACAAGTACATCGTCAGCAATGCGCCTGCGATCAAGGACGCGCTGCAGACCTTCGAGACCGAGACCGCCTCGCTCCAGGCCAAGACCGCGGCATTCGACTCTGCCGTCGACAAGGCCGAGGACGTCTTCAAAGGCTTCGATACGCTCGTCACCAAGATCGACGGCGCCATTCCCGGCTTTGCGGACGGCAATCCCGGGCAGCTGTTCGATCAGATCAAGTCGATGCGCGAACTCGTCGACGGATTCAAGCGCAAGTCCGCCAAGGTGATCGACGAGAGCCGCAAGACGCTGGTCGACATCAGCGACAGTGCCAACGCGATGACCGTCAAGTTCGGCGGCCAGCCGGGTCCGGGACCGCGCCGCGTGCCTGCGTCACGCTGAGGGGCGGGCGCGCCGCCCCTCGCGCTTTAGTGGCTGATCATCCAGGGGCGCGCCGTCGGAAAGCCCTTGGCGCCGCTCTTGGTCTTTGTCATCAGCCGCGGCGACTTCTTCGGCGAACAGCAGCCGCAGCCCGGCCCGTGCTTGGCCTTGTATTCCGCGAGCGTCTGCGGCGCGTGGCGGCTGCGCTCGTTGGTGGCATGCGCGGTGCGCCGCTCCGCCGGCATGCAGGCGAAGGCGGGCGCGGTGAGGATCACCCGCGGCGCCATGTCCCGGCATTGCGGGCAGACCTGCGGATCATCGCATTCCGACATCGGGCGCATGTCCGTGAACGGCCCGCATTCATCACAGAGATATTCATAGACCGGCATTGTCTCGTCTCCTGCGCAACAGCGTCTCCAAAGTCCGCGCGGCGGGTGCGGGGCGGCGAAAGACGCTACCGTCCCGCACCCATCGCGCAGGGAGGAGAATTACTTGTCCGGCGAGATCGGCATCTGGATGTCGCCCGTGATGTGCTTGATCGGCCCCGCCGCCGACGGCATCACGTCGAAGTCGAAGATCTCGGTCGGAAGCCACAGGGTGGCGCAGGCATTGGGCACGTCGACCACGCCGGAGATGTGGCCCTGCACCGGCGCAGTGCCGAGGATCGAATAGGCCTGGGCGCCGGAGTAGCCAAACTTCTTCAGATACTCGATGGCGTTGAGACAGGCCTGGCGATAGGCGATGTGGACGTCGAGGTAGTGCTGCTTGCCCGCCTCGTCGACCGAGATGCCCTCGAAGATCAGGTAATCGCGATAGTTCGGCGTGATCGGCGACGGCTTGAAGATCGGGTTCTTGATGCCGTACTTCGCCACGCCGTCCTTGATGACGTCGACCTTGATGTGCAGCCAGCCGGCCATCTCGATGGCGCCGCAGAAGGTGATCTCGCCGTCACCCTGGCTGAAATGCAAATCGCCCATCGAGAGACCGCCGCCGGGCACGTAAACGGGGAAGTAGATCTTCGAGCCGCGCGACAGATCCTTGATGTCGCAATTGCCGCCATGCTCGCGCGGCGGCACGGTGCGGGCACCCTCGGCACCGATCTTGGCCTTGACGTCGCCCTTGGCCTGGCCGGCGTGGGCGGTCGGCGCGAACGGCGGGTTGGCCAGGCCCGGCACGCGGGTCGGGTTGGTCGCGATCAGCGCCGTCTCACGCTCGTTCCAGGTCGCGAGCAGTTTCGGATCGGGCAGACAGCCGATCAGGCCGGGATGGATCAGGCCGGCGAAGTTCACGCCGGGCACATGGCGCGACGAGGTGTAGAGGCCCTTGATGTCCCAGATCGATTTCTGCGCCAGCGGGAAATGGTCGGTCAGGAAGCCGCCGCCATTCTGCTTGGAGAAGAAGCCGTTGAAGCCCCACAGGCTCTCCTTCAGCGGACCGACGTCGAGCAGGTCGACGACCAGGAGGTCGCCGGGCTCCGCGCCCTTGACACCGATCGGGCCGGACAGGAAGTGCACGATCGACAGGTCGATGTCGCGCACGTCGTCGGCCGAGTCGTTGTTCTTGATGAAGCCGCCGGTCCAGTCATAGGTCTCGATGATGAAGTCGTCACCGGGGTTGACCCACTCCACCATCGGAATGTCCGGGTGCCAGCGATTGTGGACCTTGTCGTTCTCGTAGGCCGACTTGGTCAGATCGACCTTGATCAGTGTGTCAGGCATCAAGAGCTCCCCTTTACCTTTGCTTGGACGGAGTGGTTAGACGGACAGATATTTCGACACCTGCGCGGCATCGACGGAGTCGCGCGGGTCGTCGCGGACGATCTCGCCGTTCTCGATCACCAGCACGCGGTCGGCGATATCGAGCGCGAAGCTCAGCACCTGCTCGGAGACGACGATCGACAGCCCCTTCTCGTCGCGGATGCGCTTCAGGGTGCGCGCCATCTCCTTGATGATCGACGGCTGGATGCCTTCGGTCGGCTCATCGAGCAGCAGCACCTTCGGCTTGGTGGCGAGCGCGCGAGCGATCGCGAGCTGCTGCTGCTGGCCGCCGGAGAGATTGCCGCCGCGGCGGCCCTTCATCTCCAGCAGCACCGGGAACAGCTCGTAGATGTCGCCCGGCACCTCGGACTCGCCGGACACGACAAGGCCGGTCTCGATGTTCTCCTTGACCGTCATGGTCGAGAAGATCATGCGGCCCTGCGGTACGTAAGCGAGCCCCTTGGCGACGCGCTCGTAGCTCTTCATGCCGGAGAGTTCAGAGCCGTCCATCGCGATCGAGCCGCTCTTCGCGGGCAGGATGCCCATCAGCGACTTCATCAGCGTGGTCTTGCCCATGCCGTTGCGCCCCATGATCGCAACGATCTCGTTGGGCGCGACCTTGACGTTCAGTCCATGCAGCACCTCGCTCTGGCCGTAGGCGACATGGAGATCGGAGATTGCGAGCATCACGCCTGCTCCTTGTTCGTGAGTTCGACGAGCTGTCTGTTCTCCCCTCCCCCTTGCGGGGAGGGGTTGGGGGTGGGGGTCTCAGCAAAGACTGCCCGTGTGGACCCCCACCCCCGACCCCTCCCCGCAAGGGGGAGGGGGGCGCAGCGGGGGCGTGGATGGAGTGATTTCCCGAACATCGGCTCAGTGCCCCAGATACACTTCGACGACCTTGGGATCGTTCTTGACCCGCTCCATCGTGCCTTCGGACAGGATCTGCCCCTGATGCAGCACGGTGACCTTGTGGGCGATGTCCTCGACGAACTTCATGTCGTGCTCGATCACCAGCACCGAGCGGTCCCTGATGATGCGGTTCAGCAGTTCGGCGGTCTTGGCGCGCTCGCTGACGCTCATCCCGGCGACGGGCTCATCGAGCATCAATAGGTCCGGGTTCTGGATCAGGAGCATGCCGATTTCGAGCCACTGCTTCTGGCCGTGGCTGAGCTCGGCCGCCGAGGTCTTGAGGCGATCCTTGAGGAAGATCATCTCGGCGACCTCCTCGACGCGGTCCTTCACGACGGCGTCGCGCTTGAAGGCGAGCGAGCCGAAAACCGTGCGGCCGCGCGGGAACGAGATCTCGAGATTCTCGAACACGCTGAGGTCCTCGAACACCGACGGCGTCTGGAACTTGCGCCCCACACCCGCCTTGACGATCTCGTTCTCACGCAGCTTGGTCAGCTCCTTGCCGCGGAACTGGATCGAGCCGGACGTCGCTTTGGTCTTGCCGCAGATCAGGTCGAGCACCGTGGTCTTGCCGGCGCCGTTGGGGCCGATGATGACGCGGATCTCGTTCTCCTCGACGTAGAAGGAGAGGTCGTTGACCGCCTTGAAGCCGTCGAAGGAGACGGTAAGCGCTTCGACCGCGAGCAGGAATTCCTTGGGCTGATGACCGATGAGCATCGCTAAATCCTCACTCTGCGGGGGCGCCGTTGGCGACCAGGCCGCCATTACCGGATTTCTTGGTGCGGGAGGCCAGCAGGCGGTCGATGCGCGGCTGCACGTAGTCGCCCCAGATGCCGGCCAGTCCGTTCGGGAAGGCGAGAACGACGGCGATGAAGAGCGCACCCAGGCCGAACAGCCAGAGTTGCGGGAAGGTCTCCGACAGGCTGGTCTTGGCGAAGTTGACGAGGAGCGAGCCGTAGACCGCGCCGAAGATCGAGAGCCGGCCGCCGACCGCGGTGTAGATCACCATCTCGATCGACGGCACGATGCCGACGAAGGACGGCGACATGAAGCCGACCTCGAGCGTGAACAGCGCGCCACCGACGGCCGCGAACACCGCAGCCGCGCAAAAGGCGAAGATCTTGAAGTTGGCGACGCTGTAGCCGGAGAAGCGGACGCGGTCCTCCTGCTCCCGCATTGCCACCAGGATGCGGCCGAGCTTGGTCAGGCGGATGAACTGCGCCACCACGATAGCGGCGAACAGAAAGAACACCTCGACGAAGTAGAGGATGTATTTCGCATGGTCGGTACGGATGTCCCAGCCGTGCAGGGTGCGCAGGTCGGTGATCCCATTGATGCCGCCGGTGTAGCCCTGCTGACCCACGATCAGGATGGTCATGATGGCGGCGATGGCCTGGGTGATGATCGCGAAGTAGACGCCGCCGACACGTCGCTTGAACATCGCGGCGCCGATGATGAAGGAGAAGATCGCAGGCACCAGGATGATCGCCGCCAGCGCGAACGGGAAGCTTTGAAACGGCTTCCAGAAGAACGGCAGCGCCGTCAGCTGATTCCAGTCCATGAAGTCCGGAATGCCGGGCGTCGACTGGATCTTGGTGTTCGCGACGCTGGAGGCTTCCAGCTTCAGGAACATTGCCATGCAGTAGCCGCCGAGGCCGAAGAACACGCCCTGCCCCAGGCTGAGAATGCCGCCATAGCCCCAGCACAGCACCAGGCCGATCGCGACGAAGGAGTACGTCAGATATTTCGCGACGAGGTTGAGGCGGAAGATGTCGAGCGCCAGCGGAAGGATGACGACGAGCAGCAGCAGCAGGGAGACGAAGCCGATGAGCTCCGAACGGTTGAAGAAGCGCGAGTTGATCATGGCCGTGCTTTCTTGTTGGACTGTCGGAGCTGGCTCATTTGCGGACCTTGAGGGCAAACAGGCCCTGCGGCCGCAGCATCAGGATGGCGACGATCGCGAGCAGCGTGAGCACCTTGGCCATCGAGCCGGACATGAAGAACTCCATCGTCGACTGCGCCTGGGAGATGGTGAAGGCCGACGCGATGGTGCCGATCAAGCTGGCGGCGCCGCCGAACACGACGACCAGGAAGGTATCGACGATGTAGAGCTGGCCGGCGGTCGGACCGGTCGAGCCGATCATGGTGAAGGCCGAGCCGGCGACGCCGGCGATGCCGCAGCCGAGGCCGAAGGTGTAGCGGTCGACCTTCTCGGTGTTGATGCCGACGGCGCCGGCCATGACGCGATTCTGCACGACGGCGCGGACCTGGCGGCCCCAGCGCGACAGGAACAGCACGTAGGCGACGACGATCGTGATCAGGATGGTCAGGCACATCACGAACATGCCGTTGATCGGAATCTGGATCGCGTCAGTCGCCTGCCAGGAGCCCATCATCCATTCGGGGAGCTCGACGCCGACCTCGCGGGCGCCGAACACCGAGCGATACGCCTGCTGCAGGATCAGGCTGAGCCCCCAGGTGGCGAGCAGCGTATCGAGCGGCCGCTTGTAGAGCCGGCTGATCATCGCCCACTCGACCAGCATCCCGAGGGAGCCGGACGCGATGAAGGCCAGCGCCATCGCGACGAAGAAGTAGCCGGGAAAGAGTGCGGGAAGAAAGCTCTGGAAGGCGTTCGACGTCATCCAGGTGACGTAGGCGCCGAGGATCATGAACTCGCCATGCGCCATGTTGATGACGCCCATCTGGCCGAAGATGATGGCAAGCCCCAGCGCCATCAGCACGTAGACCGAAAACAGGATGAGGCCCGCGAAGCCCTGCATCGCGAAGATGGCCCCGAGGTCGCCGATGGAATAGTCGCCGAACATGATCCGTCCTCTTGTGATGCGTGGAATTCGTTCTCGATGCGCACCCGACTTCGATGCGCATTGGCTCGCATGTCATCGCCCCGGGCGAGGTCGTTCCCTCCCCCCTTGTGGGGGAGGGCTAGGGAGGGGGGCCACACGACGAGTTGTGGGTGGGTACCCCCCTCCCCAACCCTCCCCCACAAGGGGGGAGGGAGCACACTTGTCGTGTAGCAACAGCGTCGCTTCATCGGCCTATAGCGACAAAGCGTGAGACACTTACTGATAGCCCTTCGGGAACGGATCGGGCTCGACGAGATCGGCGGTCTCGTAGATCAGCTCGTACTGACCGTCTGCCTTGGCGCGGCCGACGCGGGTCTTGGACCAGAGATGGTGGTTCTCGTGGATCCGGACGTAGCCTTCCGGCGCACCCTTGAACTCGATGCCGGGCGAGGCGGCCGCGACCTTGTCGATGTCGAAGCTGCCGGCCTTCTCGACCGTCAACTTCCACAGCCACGGACCGAGATACGCTGCTTGCGTCACGTCGCCGATCACGGTCTTCTCGCCCCACATCTTCTTGAAGGCGGAGACGAAGGCCTTGTTGTTGGCGTTGTCGAGCGACTGGAAGTACTTCATGCAGGCATAGGCGCCCGCGATATTCTCACCGCCGATGCCGTCGATCTCGTCCTCGGTCACGGAGATGGTCAGCAGCGTCTGCTTCGACATGTCGATGCCGGCCGCCTTGAGCTGCTTGTAGAAGGCGACGTTGGAACCGCCGACGATGATCGCGTAGATCACGTCCGGCTTGGTCAGCTTGATCTTGTTGATGACCGAGTTGAACTGGGTGTGGCCGAGCGGGAAGTACTCCTCGCCGACGACCTTACAGCCCTGCAGATGGCCCTCGATGTGCTTGCGGGCAATCTTGTTCGAGGTGCGCGGCCAGATGTAGTCGGAGCCGAGCAGATAGAAGGTCTTCGCGCCCTTGGTCTTGTTGACCCAGTCGAGGCCGGCGATGATCTGCTGCGTGGCTTCCTGGCCGGTGTAGATGACGTTCTTCGACTGCTCGAGGCCTTCATAGAAGGTCGGATAATACAGCATGCCGTTGTACTGCTCGAACACCGGCAACACCGCCTTGCGTGAGGCCGAGGTCCAGCAGCCCATCACGGCGGCGCATTTGTCGTTGACGAGCAGCTTCTTGGCCTTCTCGGCGAAGGTCGGCCAGTCGGAGGCACCATCCTCCTGGATGAACTTGATCTTGCGGCCGAGCACGCCGCCGGTGGCGTTGATCTGCTCGATCGCGAGCTTTTCCGCCTGCACCGAGCCCGTCTCCGAGATCGCCATCGTGCCGGTGACCGAATGCAGAATGCCGACCGTCACTTCGCTATCGGTGACTGCAAGTCCGGTGGTGTTGACAGCGGAGGTTGCGGGACCGGCGCCGAAGGACGGGCGCGGCATCATGGCCAGCGCCGGGATGGCGGCCATTCCCATCATCAATTGGCGCCGAAGTGGCGACTTCAGGCCTTTTTTGGTTTCGTCTGACATGAGCACCCCATTCATTGGTTCGAGGACACGCGTTGGGTCAGGCGAAGGATGGCGCGCTTTGTGCAACGCACGGATACGCAAGATTGCGTATACTGCACCGCAAAAGCGCGACGTAGGCTCTACGCAGGTCGTGCGAGGGCAGGGCGAGGCGTGCGGACCAACCGCTGCGGGTAAGGAGTTGAAGAGTGGCAGGGCGGCAGCGGATCGACCGCGTCAGGCGCCAGTACAACCAGTGGGTCGCCAACCAGACGTTGGAGGACTATGCGCTCCGTTTCACGGCCAAGAGCGCCCGGCGCTGGTCCGCCGCCCGTGTCGCCAACACCGCGCTGGGCGCGATCTCGTTCCTGGCGCTGGAGGCGATCGGCGGCACCATCACGCTGAACTACGGCGTCACCAACGCCACCGCAGCGATCTTGGTCGCCAGTGTCATCATCTTCTGCTGCGGCCTGCCGATTGCCTATCACGCCGCCAAATGCGGCATCGATATCGACCTGCTGACGCGCGGCGCGGGTTTCGGCTATATCGGCTCGACCGTCACATCGCTGATCTACGCGTCGTTCACCTTCATCTTCTTCGCGATCGAGGCCGTCATCCTGGCATCCGCGCTGGAGATGTGCTTCGGCATTCCACGCCCGATCGGCTATCTGATCAGCGCCGTCGTCATCATCCCGCTCGTCACCTACGGCATCACCCTGATCAGTCGCTTCCAGCTATGGACGCAGCCGCTGTGGGTCGTGCTGCACATCCTGCCCTTTGCCGCAATCGCCTATGCGAGCCCGCACTCCTTTGTCGAATGGCAGCAGTTTCCCGGCGAGCACGGCGATCCCATGGGCCATCTCGATCTGGCGCTGTTCGGAACTGCCGCGGCGGTCGTGTTCTCGCTGGTCGCCCAGATCGGCGAGCAGGTCGACTTCCTGCGCTTCCTACCGCGCGACCGCCGCACATCGAAGCGCTCGTGGTGGATCGCGCTGCTGTCGGCCGGACCGGGCTGGATCGTGCTTGGAGCCCTGAAGCTGCTGGCCGGATCATTCCTCGCCTTCTTCGCGCTGAGCCACGGAGTGTCCGCCGATCACGCCGCCGAGCCCGCGCACATGTATCTGGAGGCGTTCCGTTACGTGTTGGCGCGGCCTGACCTGGCGCTTGCATTGACCGGCACCTTCGTGATCGTCTCTCAGATCAAGATCAACGTCACCAATGCATATGCCGGGTCGATCGCCTGGTCGAACTTCTTCTCCCGTTTGACGCACAGCCATCCGGGACGGGTCGTCTGGCTGGTATTCAACGTCGTGGTCGCGCTGCTGCTGATGGAGATCGGCGTCTACAAGGCGCTGGAGCAGACGCTGGCGCTGTACTCTAACATCGCGATCTCCTGGGTCGGCGCGCTGGTCGCGGACCTCGTGATCAACCGCCCGCTCGGCCTGCGGCCGCAGCAGATGGAGTTCAAGCGCGCCCATCTCTACGACATCAATCCGGTCGGCGTCGGCGCGATGACGATCGCGACGATCGTGTCGATCAGCGCTTTCTACGGCCTGTTCGGCCCGACCGGCAAGGCGCTGTCGACCTTCGTCGCACTCGGCGTCGCGCTCGTTACCGCGCCGGCCATCGCCTATCTCACCGACGGAAAGTACTATCTGGCGCGCAAGCCCAAGCGGAGCTGGCAGAACATCGAGCAGATCCAATGCTGCATCTGTGAGCATCATTTCGAGCCGGAAGACACCGCCTCCTGCCCGGCCTATGCGGGTCCGATCTGCTCGCTGTGCTGCTCGCTCGACGCACGCTGCCACGATCTGTGCAAGCCGCATGCGCGGGCGCAGGCCCAGGTCTCTGCAGCCCTCAGCGGCATGCTGCCGCAATCCGTGCTGGCGAAGATCAACTCGCAGTTCGGGCATTACGTTGGCGTGTTCCTGACTTCGGCAGGATTGGTCGCGCTGACGCTCGGCATGATCTATCTGGAAACGTCGGCGGCCCTACCGGGCTTCAAGGGCATCATCTCGGATGTGCTGTGGAAGGTGTTCTTCGCCCTGTCCATCATTATCGGCGTGGTGACCTGGCTGTTCGTTCTCGCGCAGCAGAGCCGCCGTGCCGCCGAGGCCGAGACGCGGCGGCAGACCCAGTTGCTGATCCAGGAGATCGAGGCGCACAAGCGCACGGATGCCGAGTTGCAGCGAGCCAAGGAGGTGGCGGAGTCGGCCAATCTTGCCAAGAGCCGCTACGTGGTCGGCCTCAGCCATGAGCTGCGCTCGCCGCTGAACGCGATCTCCGGCTATGCCCAGTTGCTCGAGCAGGATACGAGCCTGACGCCCAAACCGCGTGATCAGGTTCGCGTCGTCCGCCGCAGCGCCGATCATCTGTCCGGCCTGATCGACGGCATTCTCGACATCTCGAAGATCGAAGCCGGGCGGCTGTATCTGTCGCGCGACGAGGTCCGCCTCAGCGAATTCCTCGATCAGCTCGTCGGAATGTTCCGGCTGCAGGCGGCAGCGAAGGGCGTCGACTTCGTGTTCAAGCGGCCGGCCGTGCTGCCGCTGGTCGTCTATGCCGACGAGAAGCGGCTGCGCCAGATCCTGATCAACCTGCTATCGAACGCGATCAAGTTCACCCAGGGCGGCAGCGTGCAGTTCGTCGTGCACTACCGCAGCCCGGTGGCGGAGTTCGAGGTGATCGACACCGGCCCGGGGATTCAGCCCGATGATCTCGAGCGGATTTTTGCCCCATTCGAGCGCGGCGCGCTCGGTGTCGCGCAGCCGCAGACAGGCACGGGGCTCGGCCTGACGATCAGCCGTCTGCTCGCCGGCGTCATGGGCGGGGACATCAAGGTCGTGAGCAAGGTCGGCGCGGGCAGCACGTTCAAGGTCAAGATCCTGCTGTCGGAGGTCACCAACCCGACGCGGCATCCACCGGTGAAGGCGCCGGTCGCGGGCTATCTCGGCCCGCGCAAGACGATCCTGATCACCGATGACGATCCGGTGCACCGCGACCTGCTGCGCGAGGTGCTGACGCCGCTCGGTTTTATCCTGTTGAGCGCGCCGGATGGGCCGGCCTGCCTCGGCCTGGCGCAGCACTGCCAGCCGGATCTCTTCATTCTGGACATCTCGATGCCGGGCATGGACGGTTGGACCGTCGCCGAGACCCTGCGCAGCACCGGCCATCATCAGGCGCGCATCCTGATGACGTCGGCAAGCGCGCTCGAAGCGCATGGACGGCCGCTGGCCCAGCCCTTCCACGACAGCTATCTGATGAAGCCGATCGACATTCCGCGGCTGCTGGAGGCGATCCGCCAATTGCTGAAGCTCGAATGGAGCTACCAGACCGACATGCCCGTGGCTCAGACGCACTGGCGGCCGGATACCGGATCACGACCACCGCTGAAATATATCGAGGAGCTGATGGGCCTCGGCCAGATCGGCTATATCCGGGCTATCCAGCTCAAGCTCGACGAGATCGGCAGCGCGCATCCCGAGCATGCCGAGTTCGTCGCCCAGATGCGCGCGCTGATCGACCGCTTCGATCTCGATCAGTACATGGCCACTCTGAAGACCCTGCACGCCTATGAGCATTGACAGCAAGAAGCGCGATGTCGCGCTGGTCGTAGACGACTCTCCCGAGACACTTCGGCTGCTCACCGACGCGCTGGATGGCGCCGGGATGACCGTGATGGTCGCGCTCGACGGCGCAGCTGCCATGCGCATCGTCGACCAGATCACACCGGACATCATCCTGCTCGACGCGGTCATGCCGGGCATGGACGGCTTCGAGACCTGCCGCAAGCTCAAGCGCGAGGCTGGTCTTTCCAACGTGCCGGTGATCTTCATGACCGGTCTGGCCGACACCGAGCACATCGTGCAGGGACTGGAGGCCGGCGGCGTCGACTACGTCACCAAGCCTATCGCCGTCTCGGAGATGCTGGCGCGCATCCGCGTGCATCTCGCCAATGCCAGGATGACGCAGAGCGCGCGCGCCGCGCTCGACGTCTCCGGCCGCTTCCTGCTCGCCGTCAACCGCGAGGGCCGGCTGATGTGGGCGACGCCGCAGGCGCAGAGACTTTTGTCCGACAGTTTCGGCAACGCCGAGGAGCTCGTGCTTCCTGACGCGCTGCGACAATGGCTGGATCAGGCGCAGAAGGGCAAGGCTGCGGCCAAATCCGCAGCTTCGATTCCGGATCATCCCGAGCTACGCCTGTATTACCTAGGAGGCGCGGGACCGAATGAGGTGCTGCTGCGGCTGGCCAAGGAGACGTCGGGCGAACTGCCCAAGCAGTTCTCCAGCGAGTTCGGCCTCACCACGCGCGAAGGCGAGGTGCTGTCCTGGCTATCCAAAGGCAAGACCAATCGCGACATCGCGCAGATCCTCGGACTCAGTCCGCGCACCGTCGACAAGCACCTCGAGCAGATCTACGCCAAGCTCGGCGTCGAGAACCGAACGGCGGCCGCGGCGATTGCCACCGGGGTGGCGCGGAGAGAAAGTTGAGGCGGGCCAACGCGCGCGCCCCGACCAAGCTGTCGTCCCGGGCAAGCCCACTGACGCAAAGCGGCAGTGGGCGCCGACCCGGGACCCATACCGCGTGATCCCTCTTGAGGCAGGCCGCACGTTGAGCCTCGTGCCCAACACGTCCGCCTGCGGTTATGGATCCCCGCCTTCGCGGGGATGACACCGTCTTTGGAGCAGCGGCTCGGCGGGGCGCCGTCAGCACTCACCCATAAACAAACGCCGGATCATCGAGATCGATCGCGGGAATCTCGTCCTTTTCGGCCCAGTAATCCTGGCTGTGCTGCCATTCCGGCTTGTCGCCGCGCTTCGGCAACAGATGCATGTTGCGCATCATGTAGCCGGGATTGAAGTTCTCCGGATCGATCCAGGGCAACAACGGCATATTGTGATCTTCCGGACGCAGCGCCGGCATCACCTTCTGCACGCCCTTCGCCTTCATGTGCGCAAGCAGCCGGCAGACGAACTCCGCGACCAGATCCGTGCGCAACGTCCAGCTGGCGCGGAAATAGCCGAACACCCAGGCGAGGTTCGGTACACCCGAGAACATCATGCCCCGATAGGTCACGGTATCGGCGAAGTCGAGCGGCTTGCCGTCGATCGAGAATGCGATGTCGCCGAGCACGCAGAGGTCGAATCCGGTGGCGGTGATGATGATGTCGGCCTTGAGCTCATCCCCCGACTTCAGCTCGATGCCGTTTTCCGTAAAGCGCTCGATCTCGTCGGTCACGACCGAGGCCTTGCCGCTCTTGATGCCCTCGAACAGATCGGCATCAGGCACGAAGGCAATGCGCTGCCGCCACGGGCGATAGCTCGGAGTGAAATGCCTGGCTGCCTGTTCCGGGCCGATGATGGCGCTGATCTGGCCGATCAACTCCTTCTTGACCTGCTCCGGCTCCGTCAAGCAGCGCTTGGTGAACCAGTCCTGCTCGAACAGGATCTTGCGCCGGACGATCTCGTGGATCCATTCTTCCTTGACCTGCAGCCGGCGCAGCTCCTCGGCGAGTTCGATGGCGTTGCGGCCGATGCGGAAGTAGGTCGGCGAGCGCTGCAGCATCGTGACATGCGCGCACTTGCCGGCGATCGACGGCAGGATCGTGGCCGCGGTCGCACCGGAGCCGATGACGACGACCTGCTTGCCGGTGAGATCGAGATCCTCAGGCCACACTTGCGGATGGACGATACGGCCCTTGAAGGTCGCCATGTCCCGCCACTCTGGCGTGTAGCCTTTCGAGTGGCGATAATAGCCCTGGCACATCCAGAGAAAGTTCGCCGTGATCGTAACCGGCTCCTCCGCCCTGCCCTTGACGGCATGAACGGTCCAGAGATTGGTCACGCTCGACCAGTTCGCAGAGAGGATGCGATGGCCATAGCGGATGTGACGGCCGAGATCGTTCTCCTCGATCACGTCGCCCATGTATTTGAGAATCTCGTCGGCGGTCGCGATCGGCGGCCCGACCCACGGCTTGAAGCTGTAGCCGAAGGTGTGCAGGTCGCTGTCCGAGCGGATGCCGGGGTAGCGATGCGTGCGCCATGTGCCGCCAAAGCTCTCCTGGCTCTCCAGGACGACGAAGCGCGTGTCCGGCAACTGCTTCGTCAACTGATAGGCGCTGCCGATGCCGGAGATGCCGGCACCGACGATGAGCACGTCGAAATGTTCGGTCGCGTGAGAGGACGCGGCCTCCCGGATGGGCGCGATGACGTTCATGGCAGTCCTTGGGCTTTTGATTTGTTGTTTCCTCGCCCGACAGGCTGAACCCGAACACGAGGATGGTCAACCCGCGACGCGCGGCCGCAACCCGGCCCTGAACGATCTCAATTTCCGCCGAGCGGCATGCCCCATTGCCGCGCGGTCTGCACGACCCAGCCGCGGTACAGGGTGAGCGGCGTGACTCCGGTCATTCCGCCGCAGCCGTCCGCCAGATTGGGCCCGGTCGACCATGAGATGACACCGATCAGCACCTGCACTTGGGCTTGCGCTTGCGCTTGCGGCTGTGTCTCGAAGGCGGGCCCGCCGGAATCGCCGGTGCAGCCGCCGAGTCCCGGCTTGGCACCTTGCGTCTTGGGATCGACCAGCCGGATCTGCAAAGTTCCTGGCTTGCCCGTGGCGACCAGCGACGCGGCGCGCACCACGCCGCCGCTCTTGCCGTCACCCGGCAGCGCGACACCGATGCCTGCGACGGTGAAGGCGTTGCCGGCCGCCAATGGCGGCTGCGGCACTCCGAGCGAAGCAGGAACGCGCTCCGTTGCCGGCGCCTCCAACTCCAACAGCGCGACATCAGCCGTGGCGCGATGGGCCTGGATCGATTGGGCGCTGAAGCTCGGATGCACGGCGACGCGCCGGACCGTCTTCAGCACCGGCTTTCGTTCGCGATCGTATTCCACGATGCGGTAATCGACGCCCGGCTGCACGCAGTGTCCCGCGGTCAGCACCAGCCTGGGGGCGATCAACGCACCGCTGCAGAAATTGCCGCGCGAGCCGACGATGGTGACCACCGAGCGCCCGATGCCGTCATTCAGCGCGGGCGCATTGCCGACGATGGCAAGGGCCGGCGACGAAAGCAGCAACAGGGCGGCGGTGATCGCGGGAAGCTTCATTGGCGCAGCAATAGCTGTTGCCGGCGATATCGCCAAGTGCGGCGTCCCGTGTTAGCGATCATCGAGGGTATCGAGCGAGGGACGGGACAGTGATGGTCGAGGCAGTGATCTTTGACTTCGGGGGCGTGATGACCACTTCGCCGTTCGAGGCGTTCGCGCGGTTCGAGCAGGAGCGCGGCTATCCCGTCGACATCATCCGTAACACCAATGCCGCCAACCATCTCGAGAACGCCTGGGCGAAATTCGAGCGTGCCGAGATCGACCTCGATACGTTCGACCGTCTGTTCGCGGAGGAGTCGCTGGCGCTCGCCGGCGCCGCGGTCAGCGGCCGCGAAGTGCTGCCGCTGCTCGCCGGAGATCTCCGCCCCGACTTGGTCGAGGCGCTCCGCCGCATCAAGTCGGAGTGCAAGACCGGCTGCATCACCAACAACCTGCCGGCCAACGCAATCGGCAGCCAGGGCGGACGATCGTTCTACGTCGCAGAGGTGATGGCCTTGTTCGATCACGTGATCGAATCGGCCAAGATCGGCCTGCGCAAGCCCGATCCGCGCATCTATCGGATGATGACCGACGCGCTCGGCGTCAGCCCCGCGGACTGCGTCTATCTCGACGATCTCGGCGTCAACCTGAAGCCCGCTCGCGAGCTGGGCATGACCACGATCAAGGTGGTCAGCGCATCGCAGGCGATTGCCGAGTTGGAAGCAGCGACCGGGCTTACCTTGCGCTGATTGTCGTGACGCGGGCTTCGCGACAACGGCTAATTGTTGGTCTGTTTCGCCCGCTCGGGAAACGCGGCCAACAATGCCGCACCATCGGCCTGTAGCACGCCGCGTTCGGTAATCAGTCCGCTCACCAGCCGCGCCGGCGTCACGTCGAATCCATAGTTCGCCACGGGCGATCCCGGCGGCACGACGCGCACGGTCTCGATGCGGCCATCGGCGGTGCGGCCCGTCATCTCCGTGACCTCCTGCGCGCTGCGCTGCTCGATCGGAATTTGCCGCCCGTCGGCGACGGCGAAGTCGATGGTCGGCGACGGCAGCGCGACGTAGAACGGCACGCCGTTGTCGTGCGCCGCCAGCGCCTTGAGATAGGTGCCGATCTTGTTGCAGACGTCGCCATTGGCGGCGACCCGGTCGGTGCCGACGATGGCGAGATCGACCATGCCGTGCTGCATCAGATGACCGCCGGTGTTGTCCGGAATGACGGTGTGCGACACGCCGTGATGACCGAGCTCCCAGGCGGTGAGCGAGGCGCCCTGGTTGCGCGGCCGCGTCTCGTCGACCCAGACGTGGATCGGAATGCCGCGATCATGCGCCAGATAAATCGGCGCGGTCGCGGTCCCCCAGTCGACGGTCGCAAGCCAGCCGGCATTGCAATGCGTGAGCACGTTGACCACCTCGCCCGGCTTCTTCTGCGCCGCCGCCGCCTCGATCAACGCGAGGCCATGCGCGGCAATGCCCTGGTTGATGGTGACGTCCTCGCCGGCGATGTCCACGGCGCGCGCATAGGCCGCATCGCGCCGCTCCGACGGCGCCAGACGACGCAGCATCGCGCTCATCGTATCGAGCGCCCATTTCAGGTTGATCGCGGTCGGCCGCGTCGCGATCAGCATATCATAGGCCCGGTCGATGCCGGGATCGGAGCGGTCGTCACGCATCGCCAGCGCCATGCCGAACGCAGCCGTGGCGCCAATCAGGGGCGCGCCGCGGACCAGCATGTTGCGGATCGCATCCGCCGCCTCCTCGCAGGTGGTGATCTTCGCCAGAACGAACTCGTGCGGCAGCCGCCGCTGATCGATCGCACAGACCGACCAGCCGTCCGCATCGAGCCAGATGCTGCGATAGTGCTTGCCGTCGACCATCATGTCCGTCCCTCCCTCAGCCGCGCAGGATGCGGCCGGCGACCGCGTCGAGCTTGTTCAGGAGTTCGGGGTCGCGCGCCTCGGGCGCGGTGATCAAGGCGGTATCGAGCGCACGGTCGGAGCCGATCGGACACGGCTCGTGCTCGCGCGGAAACTCGCGGGCGAGACGCGCCACCAGCGCCTTCGCCTTGTCGGCATTGGTGGTGAGCACGCGAATGATGTCCTGCACCGTGACCGCGTCATGATCCGGATGCCAGCAATCGAAGTCTGTCACCATGGCGACAGTCGCGTAGCAGATCTCGGCCTCGCGGGCGAGCTTGGCCTCGGGCATGTTGGTCATGCCGATCACCGAATAGCCTGCACTCTTGTAGGTCATGCTCTCGGCATAGGTGGAGAATTGCGGTCCCTCCATGCAGACATAGGTGCCGCCGCGGGCGATCGCGATGTCTTCCGCCTCGGCCGCCGCAGCCAGATGGATGCGCAGCCGCGGCGACACCGGATGGGCCATCGACACATGCGCGACGCATCCCTTGCCGAAGAACGAACTCTCGCGCTTGTAGGTGCGATCGACGAACTGGTCTACCAGCACGAACGTGCCCGGCGGCAGCTCCTCCTTGAACGAGCCGCAGGCCGACAGCGACACCAGATCGGTGACCCCGGCGCGCTTCAGCACATCGATGTTGGCGCGGTAGTTGATGTCCGACGGCGACAGCCGGTGTCCCCTGTCGTGGCGCGGCAGGAACACGATCGGCAGGCCGGCAATGGTTCCGCGGCGCAGCGGCGCCGACGGCTCACCCCAGGGGCTCGCGATCGCCTCTTCGCGGGCGTCTTCCAATCCCGGCAGATCATAGATGCCCGAACCGCCGATAATGCCAAGCACAGCCTTCGTCATGACGTCCCCATCTCCAAGGGAGACGAGAATGCCAGCTTTGCGCCGGATTGAAAACAGCCGGCCTGAAGACGGCCCCGCGTTGCGGACGGATCAGGCAGCCTTGGCCGCCGCCAGATGACCGCTCACCAGACGCACCAGGGTCGCGACCGACTGGAAATTTTCCGGCGTGATCAGCTCCTGCGGAATGGTGAAGTCGAACTCCGCTTCGATCCCGAGCATCAGGTTGACCATGTCCATCGAAGTCAACCCGACATCGACGAGCTTCGCATCGGCCGCCACGTCGGCGGATATCGCATTCTGCGCGAGGATGTCGCGCACCAGCGTGACGATCCGGCTGCTCACATCGGCTTCGAAGCTTGGCATGCTCACTCTCTTTTTTTTTGCAACGCGCGAGGACCTGCGACCTCTCCGCAGACCGTCGGCCTGAGATAACGCATGCCTGCCCCCGAAAGCGTTACGCCCAAACCCTACTGTTAGAATGAATTTGCTTTAACGCTAACGCGGTGGTGAGGATTCTCGCAGTCAAGAAAACCAGGAATTAACCCCCACCCGTCGATTGCGCAGCGTTTACCCTGAATTTCGTCGACGTATTTGAATCAAATCCATACCCTGCGTTGTAGCCCAGGGAAGGCGCAGGGCATCGCTGCAACGTGACGGGATGCGCGTTGCCGATCTCTCAAACAAGGCAAAATCCGGAGCATTGATCGGTCATGAATCTCCAGGGAACCGCGCTTCGCAACCCGACCGCCGACGACAGCGATAGCCTCCTGCTCGATCGCAGCTCGCTCTTTGTACAGCGCACCAGCGCCGTTGCCGCGCTGGCTGCCGCGGAGGCCGAGGAGGTCGACCGGGACGGCCGATTCCCCAAGGCTGCGATTGAAGCGGCCCGCGAGCACAAGCTGCTCGGCATGCAGATTCCGGTCGAGTTCGGCGGCTTCGGCGCGTCGATTCACGACATTGCCGATGTTTGCTACGCACTTGGCAGCGCCTGCGCTTCCAGCGCCATGATCTTTGCCATGCATCAGACCAAGGTCGCCTGCCTCGTGCGCCACGGGCGCGGCAGCCCCTACATGGAATCCCTGATGCGCCGGATCGCGTCCGAGCAGCTGCTGATGGCCTCGTCCACCACCGAGGGCCAGAACGGCGGCAACATCCGCGCCAGCGCTGCGGCCGTCGGCCAAGACGGCGACGGCATCACGCTGCTGCGCGACGCGACCGTGATCTCCTACGGCGCCGAAGCCGATGGTCTCGTCACGATCGCGCGGCGCGCCGACGGCGCAGCGGCGTCGGATCAAGTGCTGCTGGCGCTGACGAAGCACGACTACACGATCAAGCGCACCCAGGGCTGGGAAACACTCGGCATGCGCGGCACCTGCTCGACGGGCTTCGAGCTCAAGGTCAGCTGCCCGTCGGACCGGATGTTCGCCGAGTCGTATGACCGCATTCACGGCCAGACCATGACGCCCTTCGCACATCTCTGCTGGTCGTCGGCCTGGGCCGGGATCGCCGCCGCAGCGGTGCAACGGGCGCAGCGCTTCCTTCGCAAGGCGGCACGCGGCGCCGGCGGACAGATGCCGCCTGCTGCGGCCCACTACACCGCGGCGAAGATGGCGCTGGCCCGGCTGCGCGCGATGATCGTTACGAACATGGATGCCTTCGCCGCCCACGAATTTGACGAGCGCGCGCTATCATCGCTCGACTTCCAGTCTTCGATCACGCTGCTGAAGGTGCAGGCGTCCGAGCTCGCGGTCGAGACGGTGATGCATGCGATGCGCGCCTGTGGCCTGTCGGGCTATCGCAACGACGGCGACTTCTCGATCGGCCGTCACCTCCGCGACGTGCTGTCGGCGCCCATCATGATCAACAATGATCGCATTCTCACCAACATCGCCACGGCGAACCTCATGAGCGCGGTGCCCTCCTCACTCTACGAATGATCGCGTCTCGGCCATTGCCTCCATCCAGGATTTTGCAGAATGACGATTCCCGTTCTCCCGCAGTCGCCCGAAATTGCTCCCCAGGCGGCCGACGCTCTGGATCACCTCACCGACGCCCTGTTCCATCGCATGGGCGCCGATGGCGTCTATGCCCGCACCGCGCTGTATGAAGGCGTGGTCGATCGGCTGGCTGCGCTGATCAGCCGGCATCGCGAACCGGGCACCGAGGTGATGCGCTTCCCACCGGTGATGAGCCGTGCGCAGCTGGAGAAATCCGGCTATCTCAAGAGCTTTCCCAACCTGCTCGGCTGCGTCTGCGGCCTGCATGGCACCGAGCGCGACATTCACGACGCTGTTGCGCGCTTCGACAGAGGCGGCGACTGGACCACGTCGCTATCGCCTGCTGATCTCGTGCTGTCGCCGGCAGCTTGCTATCCGGTCTATCCGATCGCAGCGAGCCGCGGCGCTTTGCCCGTCGGCGGCCTGCGCTTCGACGTCGCGGCCGACTGCTTCCGTCGCGAGCCGTCGCGGCATCTCGACCGCCTGCAATCGTTCCGGATGCGGGAATATGTCTGCATCGGCACGCCCGACGACGTCTCGGAATTCCGCGACCGCTGGATGGTCAAGGCGCAGGCGATCGCCAGGGATCTCGGCCTGTCATTCCGCGTCGACCACGCCAGCGATCCGTTCTTCGGCCGCGTCGGCCAGATCAAGGCCGTCAGCCAGAAGCAGCAGTCGCTGAAGTTCGAGCTGCTGGTGCCGCTACGCTCGGAGGATCAGCCGACCGCCTGCATGAGCTTCAACTATCACCGCGAGCATTTCGGCACCACCTGGGGCATTTCCGACACCGACGGCGCACCGGCCCACACCGGCTGCGTGGCCTTCGGCATGGACCGCCTCGCCGTCGCCCTGTTCCACACCCACGGCATCGACCTCGGACGCTGGCCGTCGCGCGTGCGCGAGGCGCTGCAGCTGGAGCGTCAGGCCGACCCCGTCGGCTAGCGCAGCGCTCGTCGTCGGAGATCGGCAAGACAGTTCATGACCGCGCTCAAGCCAGTGATCCGGTGCCGCGAGATCGGAGAGACCGATCTCGATGCGGTCGCCGATCTCTTGACTCGCGGCTTCCCACGACGCTCGCGCGACTATTGGTCGAGCGGGTTGCGGCGGCAAGCGGGCCGCGCCGTACCTGACGGCTATCCGCGTTACGGTTACCTGCTGGACCACAACGGCGTCGCTGTCGGCGTTCTGCTCCTAATCTACAGCGATCGTGGCACGCCCGGAGAGCCGCAGATCTGGTGCAATCTGTCGAGCTGGTACGTCGAGCCCGCCTTTCGCAACTACGCGACAATGCTGACGCGAATCGCGCAGCGGCGGCCAGAGGTAACCTACGTCAATATCAGCGCGGCGAGGCCGACCTGGCCGATCGTCGAGGCGCAAGGCTTCCGCGCCTATTGCCGCGGCCTGTTTTTCTCGCTGCCGCTGCTCTCGACCGCCGGCCTGGGGTCCCCGGTCGACCGGATCGATGCAGATGCCGAGGCTGTGGACGGCCTTCCGCCGGATGAAGCCGCATTGCTCATCCGTCACGCCCGCTATGGCTGCCTCAGCGTTGTCGTTCGATCGAAGAAGGGCCCGGTTCCCCTGGTCCTCCAGAAGGTCCGCATCCGGCAAGGACGCTTCGCGTTGCCTGCGATGCAGCTGATCTACTGCCGCGACATCTCCGACTACGTCGGCTGCGCCGGTGCCATCGGTCGGCTTCTGCTGCTGCGCCGCGGCTGCGTCTCCGTCATGACCGATGCCAATGGACCGATCGACGGCCTCATCGGCATCTACACCGAGCGGCGCGGCCTCAAATACATAAAGGGCCCGCAGCCGCCGCGGCTCGGGGATCTCAGCGATACCGAGCTGCCAATCTACGGGGCCTGAACTAGGCGGCGGCCGCCCTGGCTGCATGCGCGTAGTCCCAATATAGCCGGCGCGCCCGGCTGAACACCGGGCCGATCGGCAATGTCCGGTCTTCGATACGGATGACCGGCGCGACCTTGGCGAAATTGCCGGACGAGAAGATCTCGTCGGCGGACAGGAAATCCTCGTAGCGCAGCGTGGTCTCGACCACGCTGACGCCGTCGCTCCGCAGCAGCTCGATGACGCGCTGGCGCGTGATCCCGTTGAGGAAGGTGCCGTTCGGCACCGGGGTGAAGACGACGCCGTCCCTGACCATGAACACGTTGGCATTGCCGAACTCGGCGACGTTGCCCAGCAGATCCAGCATCAGGCAGTTGTTGAAGCCGCGCGAGGCCGCCTCGATCAGCGCGCGCGAATTGTTCGGATAGAGACAGGCAGCCTTGGCGTCGACCGGTGCGCATTCTGCAGTCGGCCTGCGGTAGGGCGACAGCGTGATGGCATTGCCCGTGGGCTGCGGCATCGGCGCCTCGTAGATGCACAGGCACCAATTGGTGGTCTCGGGATCGAACAAGACCCCGCCACCGGCGCCGTGCTGCGCCCAGTACATCGGGCGGATGTAGAGCTCGGCCCTCGCGCCGAACCGGGCGATGCCCTCCCGCGCCAGCCCCAGCCAGGTCTCCACGTCGACCACCGGCTTGAGCCGGAAATTGCTCGCCGACCGGTTGACCCGCTCGCAGTGACGGTCGAGATCGGGCGTCACGCCTTCGAAGGCGCGCGCACCGTCGAACACGGTAGATGCGAGCCATGTCGCGTGCGTTCGCACGCCCATGATCGGCGCATTGCCCTCCCGCCATTCACCCTCGAAGAAGGTCCAGGTCTGCGAGTAGCTGACAGGCTTGACGATGTGGGTCATGGCGACACTCCCGTTCGGCATCGATGATCTCTGCACTTCTGGCGTGAATATTTTAAGGATTTCCCCGTGGCGCCCTGCCACTCATGATCGATTCATGCCTGTCGGGCACAATGACGGACGCTTGGTTAACTGGAACCCGTCATGCCGCTCGACCCGCGCGCGCAGCGCCTGCTTTCGATGGTCGCCGCCGCCGCGCCTTCGAGCCGAGAACGTCCGAGTCCTGAGCAGCGTCGGCAGTCGCTCACGAAGTTGATGCAGTTGTCGCGCAACGATCTCGGCGCCGTCATCACGCGGGACGGTCACCTTTCGGGCCCTGCGGGCCCGATGCGCTACCGCTCGTACGCGCCTGCGGCGGACACCAGAGACCCGGCCCTCCGCCTCCCCGGCTTCATCTATTTCCATGGCGGCGGTCTTGTCGCCGGCAGCATCGACACGCACGACAAGGTCGCCGCCGCGCTGTCTGCGGCCGCCGGATGCCGGCTGCTCTCGATCGATTATCGTCTCGCGCCAGAACACAAGTTCCCGGCAGCGATCGAGGATGCGATCGCTGCGACTGATTTCGTTTCCAATCAAGCTGCTGCCCTCGGCATCGATACGAACCGGATCGTGGTCGGCGGCGATTCTGCCGGCGCGACGCTGGCAGCAGCCGTCTGCCAGCATGCCAAGAGCGCGACGACGCTCACGATCGCGCTTCAATGCCTGATCTGCCCCGTGCTCGATTTCTCCCGGCCGTGGCCATCGCGCGAGCAATTCGGAGCCGGATTTCTGATCGACAGGACGACGTGGGAGGCCGACCTCGCCGACTACGTGCCCGAAGGGATCGACGTCCGGAATCCGCTCATTTCGCCGTTGTGCGGCCCCGATCTCGCCGGATTGCCACCCGCCATCATCCACACGGCGGAGTTCGATCCGATGCGCGACGAAGGCAATGCCTATGCCGCGCGGCTCGCGAACGCCGGCGTCGCGGTCACCCATGTCTGTCACGACGGCATGGTTCATAATTTCCAAGCGCTCGGCGCGGTCCTGCCGCAGGCCAAGTCCGCTCTCGGCATGATCGGGCAACAAATTCGCTCTCTCCTCGCAGCTGCGGCTCCAGGTTAATTCGAAGTTTATCGACTACACATCGTTAGGGTTATTTCGTCGTTCTTGTCGCGAATTATGGACCGCTTTACGCCTGCACTCCTACAACTGCACCACTCGCGGAATACGTGCAGCCTGCATCGCCCAACGATGCGGGCGTGGAGATCGCCGATGCGCAACGAGACGATTGCAATCCACGCCGGCTACGAGCCGGAGGCGACCACCAAGGCCGTTGCGGTTCCGATCTATCAGACCGCCGCCTATGCATTCGACAGCGCCGATCACGGCGCCGCGCTGTTCAACCTCGAAGCCGAGGGCTACCGCTACAGCCGCATCTCGAACCCGACGACGGCCGTGCTCGAGAAGCGCGTCACCGAGCTCGAAGGCGGGGTCGGCGGGCTTGCGGTCGGCACCGGCCAGGCCGCGCTGCATTTCGCATTCGTCAATCTGGCCGATGGCGGTGGCAACATCGTCTCGGTGCCGCAGCTCTACGGCACCACGCACACGCTGCTCGGCCACATCCTGCCGCGCCAAGGCATCACCGGACGCTTCGCCGAGAGCGACCAGCCCGATGCGATAGAGCGTCTCATCGACGAGAATACCAAGGCGGTGTTCGCCGAGACCATCGGCAATCCGGCCGGCAATGTCTGCGACATCGAGGCACTGGCGAAGGTCGCGCATCGCAATGGCGTGCCGCTGATCGTCGACAACACCGTCGCAACGCCGATCCTGTTGCGGCCGTTCGACTACGGCGCTGACATCGCCGTGCATTCGCTGACCAAATTCCTCGGCGGCCACGGCACCACGCTCGGCGGCATGCTGGTCGACAGCGGCAACTTTCCCTGGAAGGATCACGCCGATCGCTTTCCGGCCTTCACCCAGCCCGACGCATCCTATCATGGGATGATCTACACCGAGCATTTCGGCCGTAGTGCCTATATCCAGCGCGCCCGTAGCGTCTACCAGCGCACGATGGGCGCCGTGCTGTCGCCGTTCAATGCATTCCTGCTGCTGCAGGGCATCGAGACGGTGGCGCTGCGCATGGAGCGCCATGTCGAGAATGCACGCAAGGTCGCCGAATTCCTCCGCAACGACCCGCGCGTGGCGTGGGTCAACTACGCCGGCTTCGCCGACAGCCCCTATTATCCGCTCGTTCAGAAATATCTCGACGGCCGCGCGTCGTCGCTGTTCACGTTCGGCATCAACGGCGGCATGGAGGCCGGCAAGGCGTTCTACGATGCCCTGAAGCTCGTCACGCGGCTGGTCAATATCGGCGACGCCAAGTCGCTGGCCTGCCACCCGGCCTCGACGACGCATCGGCAGATGCCGCCCGACGACCAGCGCAAGGCCGGCGTGCTGCCGGAGACGATCCGCCTGTCGATCGGCATCGAGCACATCAGCGACATCATCGCGGATCTCGATCAGGCGCTCGCGCAGGCCTGCCCTCAGTCCCGCCGGCTGGACGCAGCGGAGTAGCGACGTCCACCCATGACCCTGCTGTTCGACAGACATCGCAGGATCACGAGCCCTGCATTGGCGCCTGCCGATTTCGACGGCCGCGCGCGGCGTCCGATCGAGCTCACGATCGGGCTCGTCAACAACATGCCGGACAGCGCGCTGAAGGCGACGGATGTCCAGATCGCCCGCCTGCTGCAGCAATCGGCGTCACGGCACGTGCGCCTCCGCCTGCACTGCTTCTCGCTGCCATCGATCCCGCGCTCCCACGCGGCCAGGAGCCACCTCGCCCAGGCCTACACCGACATCGACCGCATCGATGGACTTGGCATTGATGGACTGATCGTCACAGGCGCGGAGCCGATCGCGGCGCGACTGCGCGAGGAGCCATACTGGTCGGATCTCAGCTCCATCGTCGACTGGGCCAGGACGAACACACGCAGCACGATCTGGTCCTGCCTCGCCGCCCACGCCGCGGTGCTGCATCTCGACGACATCGAGCGCCAGCGCCTCGCCGGCAAATGTTCGGGCGTCTACGAGTGCGTCAAGGTGCGGGACGACTGGCTCACCGACGGCATCGAGACGCCGCTCAAGGTGCCGCACTCCCGGCTCAACGCCGTCAACGAGCCGCTGCTGGCAGCGCGCGGCTACGACATCCTGACCCGGTCCGACGAGGTCGGTGTCGACATCTTCGCGCGCTCGATGCCGAGCCGCTTCGTGTTCTTCCAGGGCCATCCGGAGTATGACGCGCTGTCCCTGCAGCGCGAATACATGCGCGACATTGCGCGCTTCCTCGCCGGTCAGCGCGACGATTATCCGCGGCTGCCGAAGTCCTATTTCAGCGCCGAGACCGAGGCGGTCCTGAACGCGTTCGAGGCGCGCGCCAAGGTCAGGCGCGACCCGACGCTGGCCGCCGAGCTTCCCGGCCTGACGCTTCGCACCGATCTCGCCTCCGGCTGCGCGGCGCAGGCGCTGTTCCGGAACTGGATCGGCTATCTCGGGCAGGTCGAATGAGGTCACGGCCGCCATTCTTTACCGGATGGTTCGCGCATCGGTCCGCCATCTGCTAGTTTGGCGCGAGACATCCTTCGCTTCAGGTTCCGATGGCCCGACGCACCGGCAGCGCCGATCTTCCGCTCCATTCCGGGCGCGTCCCGACCTGGCTCGGCACACGCATGGCCTCGCTCGGCGCCATCATCACCCAGGCGATCGTGCATCATTACGGCCGCGACGAATTCCTCGCGCGCATGTCGCATCCGTTCTGGTTCCAGTCGTTCGGCGCCGTGATGGGGATGGACTGGCACTCGTCGGGGATCACCACCAGCGTGATCGGAGCGCTGAAGCGCGGGCTGAAGCCGCTGTCGGGCGAGCTCGGAATCTACGTCTGCGGCGGCCGCGGCGAGCATTCGCGCAAGACGCCCGACGAGCTGCGCCTGCTCAGCGACCGGCTTGGTCTCGACGGCGAGGATCTGGTACGCACCAGCAAGCTGGTGGCCAAGGTCGACAGCGCCGCCGTGCAGGATGGCTTCGACCTCTATCTGCACGGCTTCTTCGTCACCGCCGATGGCAAGTGGACCGTCGTGCAGCAGGGCATGAACGGCGAGGCGCGGCAGGCGCGGCGCTACCACTGGCACTCGCGCGATCTCGCCAGCTTCGTCGACGCCCCGCACAGCGCGATCGATGGTCCGACTCAGGGCGAGATCGTCAACCTCACCGACCGGCGGGCCGCGCCGTCGCGCAATGCCCAGCTCGAGCTCTTGACCGAACTCGGCCCCGACCGCGTCGTCACCGAGTTCGAGCGGCTGAGCACGCCGGAGCCGGCGCAGGGTCTGCTGCCGCATCTGGTCATGCCGGATCATCACGACGTCCGCCCGAAGGACGTGTTCGCGCGCCGGCTGCACGGCACCCTGGCGGCTGCGGCCGAGCGCGGCCCGGTCGATTTCCCCGAGCTGCTGCTGACGCCGGGCGTCGGCGCCCGCACCGTGCGCTCGCTGGCGATGGTCGCCGAGGTCGTGCACGGCGCGCCGTTTCGCTTCACGGATCCGGCGCGGTTCTCGCTGGCGCATGGCGGCAAGGATCGTCATCCCTATCCGGTGCCGATCAAGGTCTATGACGAGACCATCCGCGTGCTCAAATCGGCCGTCGGCAACGCGAAGCTCGGTCGTGACGAGACGCTGTCGGCGCTGAAGCGGCTCGACGATCAGGCGCGGCGGCTGGAGCGCAGCGCGACCGGTCCGACGCTCGACGCCTTCATCGCCACCGAGCGCGCCGCCTCGCCCGAGCTCGACGGCCGCTCGGTGTTCGGCTGGGAACGCGATCTCATCCAGCGCACCGGCGAGGCGTAGCGGCATGCCGGCGCGCAGCGCGGGCGTGCTCGCCTTTCGCCGCACCGCGCGTGGACTCGAGGTGCTCCTGGTGCATCCGGGCGGACCGTTCTGGCGCAACAAGGATCTCGGCGCCTGGTCGATTCCGAAGGGCGAGTTCGGTCCAGGCGAGCAGGCCGAGGCGGTGGCGCGGCGCGAATTCGCCGAGGAGCTCGGCACCGCGCTGACCATGCCGCTGCGGCCACTCGGCGAGGTCAGGCAGCGCGGCGGCAAGATCGTCGAAGCCTTCGCCGCCGAGACCGACCTCGACGCCGATGCCATCGCCAGCAACGAATTCGAGCTCGAATGGCCGCCGCGCAGCGGCCGCATGCAGCGCTTTCCAGAAGTGGACCGCGCCGCTTGGTTCGACCTTGCCGAGGCGCGCACGCGGATCAATTCTGCACAGATCCCGCTGCTCGACCGGCTCGCGGAGATCGGCGGAGGGTGAGCCATCACCATCCGCCCGATTGCCTCACGCCGCGCGGACGTTGCCGAGGAATCGCCCGGTCTGAGTCTTGAGCTGATCCGACTGGCTGCCGAGCTGAGACGCCGCGCTCAGCACCTGCGCCGCCGCGGCCCCGACCTGCCCCGAGGCTTCGCGGACGCCGACGATGTGCTGCATGACGCCCTGGGTGCCCTGCGCCGCCTGCTGCACGCTGCGGGCGATTTCCTTGGTCGCGGCGCCCTGCTCCTCGACCGCGGCTGCGATCGCGTCGGTGATCTCGTTCATCTGGCCGATGGTCGCGCCGATCTCGCGGATGGCGTTGACCGTCGAGCCGGTGGCGTCGCGGATGGCCTCGATCTGGCTGGTGATCTCCTCGGTCGCCTTGGCGGTCTGGGCCGACAGCGCCTTGACCTCGTTGGCGACGACCGCAAAGCCCTTGCCGGCCTCGCCGGCACGCGCCGATTCGATGGTGGCGTTCAGCGCCAGCAAATTGGTCTGGCCGGCGATGGTCTGGATCAGCGCCATGACCTCGCCGATCTTCTGCGACGCGTGGACCAGCCGGTCGACCATCGCCTCCGTCCGGGTCGCCTGCCCGACCGCGTTCTGCGCGATCGAGGACGACTGCGTCACCTGCTTGGCGATCTCCTGGATCGAGGACGACAGCTGCTCGGCCGAGGCCGACACCGTCTGCACGTTCTTGGCGGTCTGCTCCGCGGCCGCGGCGACCTTCGCGCTCTGGTCGCTGGTGCCGGAGACGATGCTCGACATCGATTGCGCCGAGGTCTGCAACTCGCCGGCCGCGCTCGCAGTGGTCTGGATGACGCCGCCGATCGAGCGTTCGAACTCGTCGGCGATCCGCGCCAGCACCGTGCGGCGCTCGTCGGCCGCCTGCTGCTTCGACTCCTCCTGCTCGGCCCTGATGCGCTCGCTCTCGGCGAGATGGTCCTTGAAAATCTGCAGGCTGCGCGCCATGCGCCCGATCTCGTTGCGGCGGTCGGTGAACGGCACCTCGAAGTCCAGATTGCCCTTGGTCAGCTCGTCCATCACGGCACAGGTCTGGTCCAGCGGCACCACGACGCTGCGTCCGAGCAAGAAGGCGACGATCGCGGCCACGAGCAGCCCCGCGAGGGCGCCGAGGCCGGCCCACAGCGCGCGCTGATAGACGACAGCATCGATGTCGTCGACATAGGCGCCAGCCTGGATCGCCAGCATCTTGTCGCCGCTGCCATAGGCGCCGACATAGGACATCTTCGGCAGCTCGGTGCTTCCGCCGGCCCGCGGCACCTTATATTCGACGAAGCCGCCGCCGCCGCGCGCGGCGCGGACGATATCCTGGATCAGCAGCTTGCCGCTGGAATCCTTGAAGTCCCAGCGGTTGACGTTGATGTATTTCGGGTTGGCGTGGACATAGGTGACGCCTGCATCCGAGGATCCGGTTCCGTACACGCCAAGATAGTCGTTGTAGGGTCCCCAGCGCATCGCGCCGATCGCGGCGAAGGCCTGCTGACGCGCCTGATCCGCCGGCAGCTTTCCAGCGGCCGCGGCGGCGTCATAGGAGCTGAGCACCTTGACGGCTGCTTCCACGAGGTTGCGGACCATGGTCTGCCGCTCCTCGATCACGGTTCCACGCAGCATCAGGATCTGCATGGCGGAGACGGCGAACAGTGCGATCGACATCACGGCGATGATCGCCGCCAGACGCTGATAGACAGTCAGGTGTCGCATTTTCTGATTCTCTTGCATGGACTGTATGCACGATACCAAGCGCACATTAATTGTTTGCTATCCCTGCTCGCAGCCGCGCTGCGAACTAATTAGTCTTTGGAATGAGCACCGGCCCGTTTGCGCGAGCCTTGGCCAAACAACAACCAGCGCGACTCCTCGACGGTCCTGCAAATTAACATGTGACATTTCCGTGACGGTCGGATCCCGGAGCTTGAGATCCGCAGGGGGGATCAGCACGGCGGCCGCGTCCCCACGTCCTCGCGACGCGCCAGCGCCCGAGCTTTGTGCAGCGATGGCCCTCATCGGATCGAGGGCGCAGGGAAGACCAGGCATCGGCTGATTCCTGCGGCCCCCGTGCGGAAAGGAATGCACGGGGCAGGAACCACAGGTTCAGCCGGGTTTGCCCGGCCTTCCCTGCGCAATGGTGTTACGGCTTATACGCGCTCTCCTCGGTGCACCGGGCTTGTTGGCCACCGTGTCGCGACAATGCGCTTGCGCCCATCTCGCTCGATACCAGCGTCGGGGTATCAGGACCACGCGACTTCGCCGTCCATGCCGGTGCCACTCGTCAGTCGGCATCAGCACGTCCATCACATCCCGCCACAACGCTCCTGACGATGCGCAGCGCCCCTCGTCGATGAGGCGGGACAGCAAGAGAGAACCATGACTTCCGATAAAACGAAAGCCCAAAATTTATGCAGCGGGGCGTGACCGCGCCGATGGGCTTGAACTCGCGAATGAACTTCGTTGCTTGGCGCATGGCCGATACGGCCTGTTGCGGCCTCCCGACGCCGCGCGGTGCGTAGGTCCTGCTCCCGCGGAGCCCGACGGGCGGCTGCTATGAGGACGCCGTCGCGCCGGACGGCCGGCGCTGCCGCAGCAGCAACAGCATGGCCACGGCAGCACAGGAGCACACCAGGCTCAGCGCGAGCGGCGCGTTGCTGCCGTAGCGGGTCAGGAGCTCGACCAGGATCGGGGCCGAGACGGCCGACAGCACGTTCATCGGCAGACCGATCTGCGCCGAGGCGCGGGCGAATGCCGCCTTGTCGTAGAACACCAGCGGCATGGTCGCGCGCGCCACCGCCAGCGCACCGGTGCCGAGACCATAGATCAGCATGAACGTCGCGATGGCGACATGCGAGCCGTGGCTCAGCATCAGCAGCAGCATGGCCACCGGCAGCGCCAGCCCGGCCACGATGGCGGTGGTGATGCCGTCCCAGCGGCCGCCGCCCATGAAGTCGATCGCGCGGGCGCTGATCTGGATCACGCCCAGCAGGGAGCCGAAGCCGATCGCCTCCGCCGCCGACAGGCCCTCGGATTTGAGCAGCTCGATCAGCACGGCGCCCATGCCGAAGGCGACGAAGGCGTTGAGGCCGGAGGCCCCGACCAGCAGATAGAACGTGCTGCGCGCGGGCTTTGCCGCCGGCGGCGAAGCCGTCACGTCGGATGCGGGCGGCAGATGATCATGGACGCGCCGCGGCAGCAGGAACACGAACAGCGGCAGCGACACCAGCAGCAGCAGCCCGGCATAGACGAGGCAGGTGCTGCGCCAGCCGATCAGCCCCGACAGCGTCGAGGTCACCGGCCAGAAGATGCTGCTCGACAGCCCCGTCACCAGCATCAGCGCCCCGATGGCGCTGCGCGCGCGCAGGCCCGCGACCTCGTTGAGCACGATGTAGGAGGCGGTCGACAGCGTCGCGCTGCCGGCGATGCCGAGCAGCAGCCACGCCGCGTAATAGGTCAGCGGCCCCTGCGCCGCCGCAAGCAGCGCATAGCCGGGTGCGGCGAGCACCGTGCCGGCGATCATGACGCGGCGGCCGCCCTGCTTGACGAACGGCCGCGCCAGCAGCGGCGAGCACAGCCCCATCGACATGTACAGCACCGTGGTGCTGGCGAAGATCGCCGTCAGGTCCATCTCCAGATCCGCCGCCATGGCCCGCCCGATCACGGCCGGCAGGCTGAGCGTGCCCCAGGCGATCAGCTGGGTGACGGCGAGCACGATCAGGACGCGCAGAATGGAGGGGTCGGCGATGACGGGCGGCATCTTCGGAGGAGCGAGGGACTTCCAGGGAGGGCGGCACCAGGACGCGTCGCGCGGCACAACGATGCTTGTAAAGCATTCCGGTCCGGGCAGCCCCGCTGTTTCGGAATGCCGCCCCGACGTGAAGGGGGTGCTGCGGGACGCCGCATCTCGAAGGAGTTCAGGATCGGACGACGACAGCAGCCTTCGCCGCCCTCAACGACGACTGTCGCGGAATGACCGTGCGCCAGGCATGAGAGGCTCGGTCCGCGGCGGCACTGCCGGATCATGGCGACCGCCCGCGACCCCAGCATCACAAGAATCTCGCATCCGAGATGCTGCACCCGTCTGGATCGCTGGATGCGATCGGCACGCGTCAACCCACCGCCACGTCGCGCGCAGGCTCGGCCAGCCACGCCACCCCCGGCAGCGCCATCAGCGCGGGCTTGGCGAAGTAGTAGCCCTGGAACAGGTTGATGCCGGCGGAGCGCAGCACGGCGAACTCGGCCTCGCTCTCGACGCCCTCGGCCAGCACGGCGATGTCGAGCTGGCGCGCCATGGCAGCGACGCCCGACACGATCACCTGCTTGGCGGGATGGCGGTGGATGTCGCGCAGCAGCTCCATGTCGATCTTGATCAGGTTCGGCTGCAGCCGCGCCAGCAGGTTGAGGCCGGCATAGCCGGCGCCGAAATCGTCGAGCGCGGTCCAGAAGCCGAGCTCCTTGTAGCTCTTGACGATGCGCTCGACATGGTCGGGGCTCGCCATGCGCTCGTTCTCGGTGAACTCGAACATCAGGTTCTGCGCCGGGAAGCTGGCCCGCTTCGCCGCGGCCAGCGATTTCTGGATGCAGGCGCGCGGCTCGTAGACCGCGTTGGGCATGAAGTTGATCGACAGCCGGGCGCTGGCGTCATCGAAAAGGCGGCCGGCGGTCTCGATCGCCAGCACCCGCGCCGACTGATCGAAGCGATAGAGCTGCGCTTCCGTGAGTTGCGAGAGCACGCTTTGAGCGCCCTCGCCATTGGGCCCGCGCACCAGCGCCTCATAGCCCCAGACCCGGTGCGCCCCGACGTCGACGATCGGCTGGAACGCCATCTTGAACGCAAACGGCAGCTCGGCCCCGTCCGCGCAGCCTGCGCAAGCGCCAGCCATGATCTTCTCCCCGGTTGTCTCCGGGAGAGTACGGATGCGGCCTTAACAAAGGCGGAAGGATTGTGGCCATACCGACATCAGAAGGTATGGACCGGCTGGCGGAGAGAGTGTCCGCATTGATAGGCCAAATATTCCATATATTACAAATAGTTCGCTTAGTTAGGCGCTTGCGTTCCCACGGCGGGACCCTCGTCATCGCGGCGGATTGGAGCGGAGAAAGACGAACGATTGCGGCCAATTTTGCCGGCGAATAGCGCATATGTGGCGCGGAACATTGGAGCCGAATTCTGCTTGGATGCCGGACACTGGAAGCCCTCCGCGGATTGTCGTCACGCCGCTATTGGTGTCGGGTTGATACACATGGGACAACTCTCGAAGTTGAACACTGATTGGACGAAACCTATCGCGGGCGTTTCATTGCTGAGCTTTTAGGGGCGAGCCGTGCCGGCCGCCGGAGCCGCTCCGGACACACAGGGGCTTCCGCCAGAACCGTTCGCTCGATCGGCGTCTGAGCCGCCCTCGCGGTCATCCTCACGGAATTCGCCAATCTCGCAAGCATCAAATCGGGCGATTACAAGATGCCGATATGATCCGCGATCTCCATCGTGAGATCCCGCGCGGAAGTCATCGATGGCAAGACCGCGGAAGCCGCGCAGGTGCGCTGGGACTTAGGCGCTCGGAGACCTATGCCCGGGTCGATGAAAACAACATCGAGCGCGGTAACACCGACAGATCTGTCCTCCATGACCTGAGCGAGCCGCACCAGCGAGGCCGCCTCTAGCGGAGCTTCGCCTTTCGCGACACGGATAGCAACGCCTCTACGTCGGTCGGAAAGGGTGCCTGACGTTGAATGAATATGTATCGCCGGACGCCTGGTTCGCTCTCTTCGAGGAACGGGGTGCCCTCTCCAGGGACGGTTACAAACTAGCCAGTTATGCTCATACGCCGGCCGCCGATTGCTGGGCGCATCTATTCGGACAGCTGTCGTTTGCCTCCCTGTTGTTTGTGGTAATCGCAGCGACCCGGAATGGAGTGAAAGGCGCTGAGCTGCGCCCATCGAGCGCGAGTGCAGGCAAAGGCGCCCTGATCTTCTTCTTCATTACGACCTCGGTAGTGGCATCTCTGAAGGTTTACGGGGAGTATTTCTCCTCTCGTCCAGACGTCAATAACGGTGAAGCCCGCGCCGATATCGCGCAGTCCTTCATGTCTGGCTGCGTTCGCTCACAAACAAACATGGTAGCCAACCTTGGCGCGACCGACGCTTAAATCAATAGTTGCTGCAATCGTCTTGCGGCTTCCCTCGGTTTTCTCACGTATAAGCAGATCGGGATGAGCAACGCGATGGACTAGACAAGAAGGACAATCGAGCCGGTCGGCCCCGCGTGCCAAGCTAAGCGGCGACAGATCAGCAACATCGAGTCGGCGCAGTCACCAGGGGCCGATTCGACCTCCCGCAAGCAAAAATTGCGACATACTCTCAGTTTTATTTCACGGCGAATCAGGCCCGCATCCATTGCGGATTATCTTTCTTCAACCAAGTTAGATGCTCAAGGCAGACCGGATTCTGGAAAGAGCTCGAGTTAGCGGGCCTGGGGTGACGGGGATTTTTGCAAAGATCTCCCCTTTGTATTGCGCCCAGCTGATCGCTTTCAGGCGTTCGCGCGCTTCGGCCGGGTCCGCAGCAACGATTTCTATCGCCCATTCTGAGTTGTCGAATTTGTACTCGAACAAGTACCGCTGAAAATTACCCTCACTGGAGGTCATCATGTACTTCGTCCTCTATCGCGACCACGCCAATCAATGGCGCTGGACCCTCTATGCCGCCAATAACCGCAAGATCGCGGATTCAGGCGAGAGCTACTGGAATAAGAATGACGCACTTCACGGAATTGGTCTTGTGATGAGCACCAACAGCACGACGCCGGTCCACGAACGCTGATCGGCGCCTCTCATTTGAGATCGAGCATTTGGCTGAGACGCAGGACCGCCTCCTCGGAGGTTAGACGAGCGAGAATTTCGACCTCGCTCGGTTCTGCGCCTCCCTTGGTCTGGAAGAGAAAGTATCCGCTGTCATCGGCAATTTCTTGTCCGGAAAGCTCGATGCGGCGAGCCGTGATCGGCGCAATGCACAACGTGGTGTCATCATCCACTTTTGCGCTGAAGTAGTAGTTGGACATCTCATTCTCCGAGGCTCACATGACTAAGCCTGAAAAGACACATGTTGTGGTTCCAGAAGCCGAGATCACGGTCCGCTATTTGGCGGACTACATGGCGGCTTCCGAACGCCGGCGACGTTCCATCATCGAAGGATGCAAGTATCGGCCCCTCGCTAGGTTGCTTCAGCACAAAGAGGCGCAGATCACGATCTCGAGCGCGATCCAGAGCGGGACAGCGGATCCTAAGACCTTGGAAACAAAGGCTGATTACATCCGAAACAAACTTGCCACAGATGATTTTGATGCTCTGACCAATGAGGCGAACGCTGATTACCTGGAGCGTTTCAGCGAGGTGGTGGCCAGCATCAAATTGCCCAATGCGGAGATTTTGCCCGGCAAGAAATTCCCCTCTGTTAAGGTCCACGGGGTGAAGGTGAAGCTCAAGCCGCACCTTTTGCTCGCCCGCATAGACAAGAAGAACGTTCAACGGACCGGAGCCTTCATGTTGCGCTATGCCAAAGGCAAGCCGCTCGACCCGAACGTCGGTGGATATCAGTCCGCGGCGGTATTTGGTCTTCTCAAGAACCATCTCAAGGAGGAAGGCACTGAAGCTGACCGGTCCATTTGCGTCACTCTCGACGCCTTCAGCGGCGAGCTTTATCCCGCGCCGGGAAACTCTGTCACGATATTCGAGAACATGAAGGCAGCTTGCCAGACAATTTCCGAGAGATGGCCGAACATCCCGCCGCCGAAGGGCGCCATCATCTGAGCACGGCACCTCGCATTTCGCGCAGTAGCGCCGCGATGGGCCTCCTCTCATCGACCGACCGCGCCAAATAGCCTCCGTGCTTGAAGGCATTCTGGTTGCCCTTCGGGGCTCCTGGCGAAAGGCCCCCGTGCATCCGACAGCGACCGTTAGGCATTGCCGGCGACTGGCAGGGTTTCCCGTGCCTGCTCTTCGTTCTCGCCCCGCAACGGGGAGCATTTTGCATATCCCATAGCATGGGGTCGAGCCTCTGGATTTTTCATAGACGTCCCTGGGATCCTGTCCGACGATGGCTTGGCCGTCCAGGTAGACGTGCACGTGGTCAACGACGACCCTCTGCTGACCCTTGCCGCCGTACTTTGAAAGAACCGCAACCTGCTCGGCGTTGGCCGTTGTTAGCTTGGCGGCCAGCGTCAGGTCCATCTGCTTGCCCTCGACGCTTTGGTCAGGAAGCATCGCCCGGCGATAGCACTCCATGGCAGCAGCCTGAGAAGCGAAGAGCTGGGCAGCCATCATGCCCTAAATCGTATCCTTCGGAGTCACCCCGGCCATGACGACGAGAATGGCTGTCGTCTTGTCGTCGAGATCCTTGCCGGGTTGCGGGTTGCGACCGCACCAGGCAGCACTGATCACCTAAATGCAGCGCATCAGATTCCACTGATCCGACGTTGAGCCGCCTAGGCGCTTCAACTCGGGCACGCAGGTGTCGAGTTCGTCGGGAGGCGGGCAATACGCAACGTTCGCCTTGACTTCCGGTGTCGACGGCGCCGGGACCTGCTCGACAGGAGAGGCGCTCTTCTTGGCCCTTACGTGCCACAGTAACCTAGTAAGCTGTCCAATCGTTGAGCCAAGACATCCACGAGTCCGCGGATCTCAATTGAGCTGTTCGGCTCCTTCGTTGTCTCGAAATATTGCCGCTGAACGGGGATTGCACTGGCGGTTGCCGCAGCGCTGCGAATTCCCCTTCGCTTGGCTGCACGCTCGGTCAGGCACAGACGCTGCTCGCCTGCATTCACCCGGTCGACGACGTTGCCCCTAGAAATGGTCCCAGGTTTAAGAACTCGTTCTCGGGGTCGACGCGGCTCGAACTCTCAATTAGAGAGCTTGGTATTCGCTCCGGTCGATAGTGGAAGACGCCGCGAGCGCTGACATGCCTATCGTAGCCAGTCGGGAGAGGAAACTTCGGCGTTCCCGGCGGAAACATCTGCACGGCGCGGCGACCTGCTAGCTTTTCTGCTGCGGCCGGGGCACGCCTTGCCCCGAAGCAAAGGTTCTACGCTGGGTCTCCGGAGGACACGGGCGCGGCCCGTTCGGGACTTGGTGGCCTATGCATGATGGGTTAAGTGATGCGCCTTATCCCCGCTATAGTTGGACCTAAGCCCACTGATTCGTTCCGGTAATGTGTATTCGCTTGCGAGAACTGTTCGCCTGTACTGAACACGGCGGCGCTTTCGTTGCCGAGGCCGCTGACGGTCGGCTGCTGCATATAGACGAGGTCGTCTCTGGGCTTGGCTGCCACTGCGTGTGCCCCGGTTGCGGAAGACCGATGGTTGCGAAAAAGGGAGATGTGCAGGCGCACCATTTTGCGCATCATACGCAGACAAATGGCACATCGTGCATCTCTGCCGGCGAGACAGCCCTCCACAAATTCGCGAAAAGTATTTTGAACGATCGCCTGGAAATCACTCTGCCAGCGCAGGTCGTGGAGCAGCAGAGAAACCGCGAAGTTGTCGTCCGGGCGGCGAAGCGTGCTTTCGATCGAGCAATCCTGGAAACCAAAGATGGGCAGATCATTCCTGACGTCGTGTTAGTATTACGCGACCGCCGGCTCATTGTAGAATTCAAAGTGACACATCCCTGCGAGGCGGAAAAGATCGCACGGATCCGAGCGATGGATGTGGGCGCAATTGAGATCGACCTTTCGCAATACCGCGACCACAATCTCAGAGAGATCGGCGACAAGATACTATACGACGCACCGCGTAAATGGCTGCACAATCCGCGGGAACGTGAAGCCCGCGCACGCCTCGAAGCGCGGGCGCTGCGGCGAGCGGAGGAAAACCGTGCGCAAATCGAACATTATCGCATCTCTTATTGCCATCGTTCACCGTCAAAGGTCCCGGGAAGCGGGACCTCCGAGGTCGCGGCCCGGAAAAATGGCCTCGCCGACCTCATCAATCTGCCGGTAAATGGGGCCGGTTGCTTCACAGTGGCCGTTGCGGAATGGCAAGCGGCTGTTCTAGAAGCATTGCTCGCTTCAAGGAAAGCGCCTTTCCGAGCTCGGAATGGACTCGCGGCACTCCGAAGCAGACGATGGCTCGACACATCGTTTGCTGACATTTCTGGTGAAATCGCATGCGACGTGCGAGCGTCTGGGATTCCGTTCAATTCCCCATTCGGGGCCGTCGAAGCATATCTAACTCGACTCGAACGCCTTGGCTTCGTTCATTCCGGCCCGACTGAGATTTGGCGGCCCTCGCATACCCTACTGGCGCGGGTCGATAAGGCGCGCGAGCTCCGCGCGCGACCGGTCAAACGTACGCGCGAGCTCCGTCAGTTAGTTGAGAAGCTTATCGCCACTCTTCCAGCAGACGAGACCGCTGCTTTCGCATTTGAACAATGGTGCAATTCAATGCTCCTGGAACGCGGCCATTCACCTCGTGAAGCAGTCGACTTCGATGAAACCCTGTGGCGATCGTTTACGAACGACCTTGACAATGTCGCGACCCGAATCCGGTTCTCGCCGCGAGAACGCCTGGATCTGATTGGGCTTCCCTACCATGGCGCCCTGGCGCGTGCACTCGAGCGCAAGCATGCAGAAGAAGCGAAACGTCAAAGCGACAATCAAGCGAGAATCGCTGCAGACCAAGCTACGCGGATCGACGATTTTCGAAATCGCGCGCTTCGACAGCTCGGCGGGGAAGCGGAAATCTGGCTTGTGACGTTAAACTCAATCACTGGAGGGCGTCCTCCCATCGAGGTCGCTTCAGATAGCGAGGCTGGTCGCGACGATGCGCTCCGGGCGCTCCATTCCCGAGCACGAGAGATTGAGATTCAGCACCGAGCGAGCAAGCGGAAGGCAAAAGCCGTGGCCGAGCTGGCCGTCCTCGCACAGTCTCGGTATTATGACGAGGCGCGAGCTGTCTTATGGATGCGAGGCAGGAGGCGGGAACTCGGCGGAAAATCACCAGAAGAGTTCACGATTGATGACGTCACCAAACAAAGGTGTGTTGAGCTGCTACCCACGAAACGTTCGCGTCGATAGGCGCTCGGATCTTATATGGCCACAGCAATGAATCGACCTTCCAAAAAGCACCACTTCGTACCTCAGGCGCAGCTTCGGAATTTCTCCGCGGATCCGGAGCAACGTTTTCTCTACGTGCTCGACAAACAAACCGATCGCTCGTTCCGAACCTCCATCCTGAACGCTGGCTCAGAGAACGACTTCAACACCGTCAGTGTCGGCGCCAGGAAGTGGAACTTCGAAGATCTATTCCAGAAAGTCGATACCCGGTCCGCTTGGCTTATCGCGGAGATCCTGTCGCGCAAGTCGGTGGCTTGGCTATCCGAAAATGACCGGCATGCTTTGGCCGACTTGTTCGCCACGCAGATGCTTCGCACGCATTTCAGTCGGACCACGCCGGCGCACCTCGCTGATCGGCTTCGGGATATCGCACGACAGCTCGGCTACGATCCTGATCAGGATCCGACCATGGTGGCACCATCAGATACATCGCTGCGCCTCGGCGCAGTACGGACATTCCTTCATCGCAGCGAACAAGGCGTCGCGCTTCTGCGCCTGCACCCCGCCTTGTACCGAGCGAATGGAAGCCACCAATTCATAATCTCTGATCATCCCATCGCGCTGATTAATGCCTTTCCCTATGGGGAGCTCGGACTTACTTCGCACGGCATACTGGTCGTCCTACCCATTTCACCAGAAATCGCAATAGCTTTGCACTGCCCGACCATTGTGAAGCGCTATGAGCTCGCTGAGCAGGCAGGTCTGGCGGCAGATCAGAAGGAGCGAGTGCTCCGATACCGAGACGGACTCAGGTCTGGCAACCCGATCGATATTGATGAAGAGGCGGTCCTGTCCCTTAACCATCAGCAAACGGTTCACAGCGCGCGATACCTCTACGCGGCCGCCGACACATTCGATCGCACGCGCGAAGCATTGGAACGGCAACCCCACCTTCGTTCCGTCAAGGCACACCTGACGTTAGGCGACATGGGACGGCCGCCTAAACGACGGTCAGGGATGCCGTCAGGAACGTACCTTGTCGTCCAAGGTCCCGCCGACCACGGGATGCTCACAATCGAGGAGATCGATCCTTACGGAGAAGGTATCACCGCTCGCACCGACCAAGTCTCATTGTTGGCCCAAATGGCATTGGATCGAGGCATGCTCCGTGCCGAACTCTATACGGATGGACGCCCCATGCGCGCGATAGGCGCTGCTATGATCGAGCCCTTTGGAAACACCGCCGATGGCTGGTTCCGCGTGGTTCACCGCGGTGCCAGCATGAGAGAATTAGGCAAGCGTCTCGATCGCAACGGCCTTTAGCCGTCCCTTTTTTGACCGCAGGCCCCAATGTCGAACGTGGAGCAGTTCGCAGCACAAATCGCAAACTTTACGCAGGGAGGTATGTCTCTTCTTCGACATGAGGCTTTCGCCGGCGGGCTGGCGTAGGAATATCGCACAAGGACTGCTTCCACGGCCGACTTTCTGCTCTCGACTTGCGTTCCCTCGGCAATGCACTACGGCAGCCTCAACGAACTGGATGGTGCGTACACTGCACGTGCAGTTGCGGCTCCCCCCTACACCCGGGCGGCGCAGGCCAGGGGCCGCTGTAATGTTGCGAGTTCGCAAAATGTAAGAAGTTATTGCGGTCGCCCATCTAGGTCGGGATGGGCGTACCAGCGGTGGGACCAACGTGCCCTACAATCACTTAGCTCAGGTTTAGCCGTCCCGGGCTAAAGTGTCCTGGTCGAGTGCCTTCTTTCCCTTTGCAGCCCAGAGCGCGCGGGCTCGTTCGCCCTGATCGCCGTTGAGTTTTTCGGCAATCCAAATCAGCGCGCCGAGAATCGTGGCGCGATTGTCGCCGGTCAGATCAACTATCCCGGCTTTGACGACGAGACCGCCAAGCTCGATGAGATGCCGCGTACGCTTGCGGCGTTCGACCTGCCACGTGCGCATGTCATGTCGCGCCCTTTCGGCTTGATAACGGCTGCGTGCCACTAGGTGGCGTCGGTGCGCTTTCCACATTGCGATCAATTGCTGGCGCAGCTCGTCGCGCGCGGCCTTGAAAAAACGCGGCCCCTCGCCGGGCCCACGCCTCCCTCCTTCCGGCCTCCTTCGTCTCGGCCAGCACGATCAGCGCGCCGGCCAATTCATCGGCGCTGAGAGCATCAGCTCCTGTGGCGATAACGAGTTCGCCGAGCTGGCGCACCTTGCGATTTTTCAGCCCGCGCGCTTTGTCTTCGAGTGCCTTCAGGTCCGCATCAAAGTCCCTTGGTTTGCGCATCCTAGTCTCCGCGAGTTGGATGGCGAAAGGATAGCTCGACATCCTGCACAATGCTGTAAGGTCGTTAGGATGGCTTGAGACGGCGTAGTCCCTCCCGAGATTTTTTCGAGGGAGGGCGCGCTTATACGTCGTTCCGACGTACGCTTCGCTGTGTCAGTGATTGGGTCGCGATGGCGATCTATCATCTTCACGTCAAGGTCATTGGCCGGAAGGCCGGGAGCAGCGCGGTGGCGTCGGCGGCCTACCGCTCTGCCTCGCGGCTGCGTGACGAGCGGCTCGGCCGTGAGCAGGATTTTTCCGGAAAGCGCGGCGTCGTCCATTCCGAGGTGATGCTGCCGGAGAACGCGCCGGCCCGATGGGGCGATCGCGAGCGGCTTTGGAATGCTGTCGAGGCGTCCGAAGTCCGTAAAGATTCTCAGCTGGCCCGCGAGGTGGAGTTTGCCCTTCCGCGCGAGCTGAGTGAAGCGCAGGGCATCGAGCTCGCCAGGGACTTTGTCCGGAGCGAGTTTGTCGGTCTCGGCATGATCGCCGACCTCAATGTGCATTGGGACAGGGCCGAGGACGGTATGCCCAAGCCTCATGCCCATGTCATGCTGACCATGCGCGCAGTCGACGAGAACGGATTCGGCCAAAAGGTACGAGGCTGGAATCGCACCGAAGTGGTTGAGCGCTGGCGGAAGCGCTGGGCCGAGCTTGCCAATGAGCGGCTGGCCGAGCGCGACATTGACGCGCGGATCGACAATCGCAGTCTGGAAGCCCAGGGCATCGCGCTGGAGCCACAGAGCCAGATTGGTGCGCCAGCCAAGCGGATCGAGGTGCAGGGCATCGGAGGCGAAGGCGGTAAGGCCGACCGCGCCGAGATGCACCGCGAGATCGCACGGAACAATGGCGCGAGGATCATCGCCGATCCCTCGCTTGGGTTGGACGCCATCACCCAGCAGCAATCGACCTTCACACGCCGCGACCTCGCCAAGTTCGCGCACCGACACAGTGACGGACTCGACCAGTTCAACGAGGTGATGGGCGTGATGCGGGGAGCGCCCAATCTGGTCGAACTCGGCAAGGACACCCGCGGCGAGGATCGGTTCACCACGCGCGGAATGATCGAGGTCGAACAGCGGCTGCACCGAGCTGCTGAACGGATGGCGAAACGGGAGCGCCATGCGGTTCGCAACGTGGACCGGCGAGCCGCCTTGACGCGCGCGGAAGCGCGAGGCCTGGTGCTTTCGGCTGAACAGGCAGAGGCACTAGCGAATGTCACGCACGGGCGCGATCTGAGCGTCGTCATCGGCCATGCCGGGACGGGAAAGAGCGCGTTGTTGGGGGTGGCGCGGGAGGCCTGGGAAGCGGCAGGCTTTGGGGTCCGGGGCGTAGCGCTGTCCGGCATTGCCGCGGAAAACCTCGAAGGCGGATCTGGCATTGCGTCGCGCACCATTGCCAGTCTGGAGCATGGCTGGGAACAGGGGCGCGACGGGCTCACGAACCGTGATGTGCTTGTCATCGACGAGGCCGGCATGGTGGGCACGCGCCAGCTCGAGCGCGTGTTGTCCCATGCGGCCGATGCTGGCGCAAAAGTGGTACTGGTCGGCGATCCGCAACAGTTGCAAGCGATCGAGGCCGGCGCGGCGTTCCGGTCGATCCATGAGCGTCACAGCGGCGCGGAGATTGGAGAGGTGCGCCGCCAACGGGAGCACTGGCAGCGTGACGCCACGCGCGACCTCGCGACCGGCAAAGTGGGCCATGCGCTTGAGGTCTACCGCGCCCACGGCATGGTGCACGAGGCCCCGAGCCGAGAGCAGGCGCGCGGCGATCTGATCGAGCGCTGGGATCGCGACCGGAAGACATCGCCGGACCTGAGCCGGATCATTCTCACCCACACCAATGACGAAGTCCGTGCGCTGAACGAGGCAGCACGCGAACGGATGCGGGCCGCTGGCGATCTGGGCGACGAGGTGCGTGTGACGGTCGATCGCGGCGCAAGAACTTTTGCCCGCGGAGACCGAGTCATGTTCCTGCAGAACGAACGCGGTCTTGGCGTGAAGAACGGCACGCTCGGAACCATGGAGCAAGTCAGTGCGCAATCCATGACAGTGCAGACTGACGATGGCCGATCTGTGCGCTTCGACCTCAAGGATTACGACCGGATCGACCATGGCTATGCGGCGACGATCCACAAGGCGCAGGGTATGACTGTCGACCGCGTCCATGTGCTGGCGACGCCAGGGATGGATGCCCACAGCAGCTATGTTGCGCTATCGCGGCACCGCGATGGCGTGGACCTGCACCATGGCCGCGATGATTTTGCCGATGACGATCGGCTGGTTCGCGCCCTGTCGCGCCATCGCGCCAAGGACATGGCCTCGGATTACGAGCATGCCGATCCGGTTCGGAGCTACGCCGAGCGGCGCGGGATCAGCTTTCGCGAGCGCGTGGTCGAGATCTTGCGCAAGGTGGTGCCGGAGAAGCTGCGAGACATGTTCGACGGCATTCGCTCGCCTGGAGATGTGCCTCGTCAGGACGGCGAGCTGAGGTCGGAGCGGCAAGCGCCGGAACGGGAAAGGAGCAGTACGCCCGCCGAGCGTCGAGAAATCGAAGCGCCGGAAAGGACAGTCGCGGAAGAACCGGAAGCGGAAGCGCGCCGCGTGCGGACTCGGGCCCTGGTGCGCCACGCCCGCGCCGTGAACGCGATCTTCGCGACCCAGGACACGGGTGCCAGGGCAAACCCCGAGCAGTTGAAAGAGCTGCAGACGGCCCGCCAAGCCTTCGAGGCGGTGCGGCCCTATGGCTCGCACGACGCCGAAGCCGCCTACAAGCAGAACCCGGAACTGGCCCGTGAGGCGGCTATTGGCCAGGTCGGCCGCGCTGTGCGCGCGCTGCAGCTCGAGACCGAATTGCGCATCGATCCGAGCCGCCGCGCCGACCGCTTTGTCGAGCGCTGGCAGAAGCTCGAACAGATCAGTCGGAGCCTGTATCAAGCGGGCGACATGACCGGCTACAAGGCCACGCGCACAGCCATGGGCGATATGGCCAAAAGCCTCGAACGCGATCCACAGCTGGAATCGATGCTCGCGAGCCGCAAGCAGGATCTTGGCATCGCCTTCGAATCGGGCCGCCGGCTCGGTCAGGAATTGGCGTTCACCCATGGCATCGACCTCGGCCGTGGCCGGGGCCTCGGGATCTGATTCATCCCGTTTGCCGCCGTTCCTACGCCACACCCGGCGACCTGCGAGATCCTCTTGTCTATCCGCAAATGTGTGCCTGTCTGGCCTCAGAAGTTTTCAGAAACAGCCGGCAAGAGGCATCGCCACCGTGCGCGAACCAGACCGTATCATCCGGATGAAAACTGTCCTCGCCAGAACCGGCCTGTCCCGGTCCACGATCTACCGCAAGATCGCCGAGGGCACGTTCCCGGCCCAGCTCAAAATCAGCACCCACGGCTCGGGCTGGCATGAATCCGATATCGACCGCTGGATTGCAGATCCAGCTGGATGGCGCCCAGACAGAGAACAATGAATATACAGCGACAAGTGGAAGCGCGCCGTTTTTATGGAACGAAAGAGCTGCCGGCACCGGCAACGATGGACGCGATTTCGCTAACCCGAGAGACGGTTGGCGTGTCGATGCAACGTATCGCGCAGACATGGTCCAAGCAGATTGACCATGTGACTTTTAATCATGGGGTCCCGGGTTCGAGTCCCGGCGCGCTCACCAAACTCACCGCGTTATCAGAGACTTACCGCATCGCAGAAAAGGCCACACGTGATCAACCCGGTCCGTGTGGCCAATTTGTGCCCAAAATGCTTACGGATGCCAATCGCTGCCCTGCATGGCTCGCGGGCGTTCGATTGCTCAGACCGAAGAATTGCTACAGACCATGCTATGATTGGTTCTCTCAACGTGTCGCTGGAGTTAGCGCCCCGCCTGCTCCGATGATCCAAAGCCGTCGCAGCAATCAGGCAACCCCGATCAACTTGGCGACCGCAAAAACCCCTAATAGCCCTCCTCTGACAGCCACCGCACCCGCTCAAAGTGGCTGTGATATGCGCGCCGCGTCCGATCTGGCTCCGCGTCCGGGTCGCGATGCAGCACGATCCGCGCCACCTCGCGCCAGTCGGCTCCAGCGTCGGCGGCATCGAGAAGCCGGAGGTAAGTGACGAGATGGTCCTCGTCGTACTCGGTCAGGACCTCATCGGCGGGCGCCAGGTCGGCGACATCTGGATCAAGCGGCGGCTTCTGCATCGGCGCTCCGGGAGGACTAACGATCTTGACGGCGAGGATTCCGTCCATCGACGCCTTTACCAAGGCAAGCCGGAATCTCGCAGGTCATATCACGTGAGCTTGACGGGCTTACCTCTTGGGGTTGAATGGCCCGATGAAAGCGGGGGCCGTCATTGTTCTGCTGGGGCTGACCGCCCTGGTATCGTATTCGGTTGGGCGGCAAGGCGCGCCCGGCAACGACACGTCGACTCCTGCACCTGTCCCCGCCCCAGCCGCGCAAATCGCCCCGACCAACCCGGTAGCGTTTGCACCGGTCACGGCCGAACCGATGAGCCCGCCCACCGTCACAACGGCGCCCGATCGCCGAGTTGGTCAGGCACCGACCACTCTGGCGCCGCCAACCAAACCGGAAAGCGATCGCCAGCCCGCTCCAACGCAGGCCAAGCTCGCGCCGCCAGAGAAGCCGACCGCAGCCGATACCAAACGCAAGGTGGAAACCGCGCTTACGACCGCCGCCATCGTCGCGATCCTCATCAAGGCGAGCCGAGAGCAGTACTACGCCACAGGCCACCCGTGCGCTTGTCCGGACGATCTGATGAGAAACGGCAGAGCGTGCGGCGCACGCAGCGCTCATTCAAGGCCCGGCGGCGCTTCGCCCCTTTGCTATCCCGCAGATGTCACACCCGAGATGATTGATGCTTATCGTCGCCAAGCGACTCGGGCCAGTCAGTGAGCATGAATCGGTATCGCACTGAGGTTGCTGCTCGACGACTGCCATGGTTGTCTCTCATCATTAATGAAACTAATGGGAGATAATCTATGTTAAAGCTCGCTTTGGTGTTCGCCTTGACGACTCTGTCCGCTGGCGCAGTTCATGCTCAGTCTTACGGCTATGGGACAGGCTCAAACCCTAGCACTCACAGCTCTTCTGGATACACGCGGAGTAACGGCACCTACGTCGCTCCATACGTCGCGACCAATCCGAACAACACGCAGCGCGACAACTACGGCACCAGCGGCAACTACAATCCCTATACCGGCGCAGTCGGCCACCGCACGCCACGGTACTGAGCTCCTCGTCGAGAAGGAGACGCGCGAGCAACCGCTCATCTTGGAGACCACTCGGCATATTGCCGCGGTCCGGTCGCGCGCCTCATAGTTGACAGGCAATCCTCTGCATAACCTTGTCGTTCCTGACATACCCGTTGCGAGGTGCAGCAGATTTGACCGTGCTCACGATAGCCCCAGTGGCTTCGTCGAGCCGAAGGAGCTTCCAACCAAACGGCTCGTTGCTGGTGCTCCCGCCACTGGTTTGCCAAACCCGCATCACGGCGTTTCCGTCGCGAGTGAAACCCACTGCGTGCACTTCAACGCAACGAGAGAACCCGTCGTAGCGCAGCTCTAAAACGAGCCCTTTGGACAGAGCTTCGCAGGCGGTCTGCACCCACATTGTCGCCTCCCGAGTGATCCCTGCCTCGCGCTCGCGAGTTGCCTACATGCAGTTCGTCCGGTATTGGCCCACGCCCAAATGCGTCGTTGTGCAGCGCTGAGGCGGAGGCGGCAGCGGCGCGAGCGCTGGCACTGATGCAGTCGATGTCGCAGCGGCCGCTTGCGGTGGTGGAGGTGCTGCAGCCAATACGGCGTCGGCCGTCTCATGAGCCGACGCTCGGGTTGCACGGCATTGAACATAAGCCGGCGAGCCCGGCTGAGCACCGTAGCTCCTGCATTCTTGGTCGTCCTTGGCCGCGAGTTCGGCCCTTATCTCTTCGGACGACCTAAAGCAGCCGGTCAGCAATGGCCCGGCCAGAAGAACCAACAGCAAGTATCGCATTACCCCGCCTCCCCGGCGGCACTCAACCTCAACTTGGGCGGGAGATCAAGGCAGCTCTGCCGCAATTGTGGTTCGGCCGTTTTCCACCGCAAGACCTAGCGGCTTCCAGAAAACTGCGATCGGCGCGATCATGAGCGATGAGTACCAAATCGCGCGAACGCCTCTACGGGACGGCCATTCGCATTGCAGCGGAGCAAGCCGTTCGCGCGCGCCAGAAGGCGGACCGCCTCGCCTGCATCGCCTGGAACAAGCTCATGCTTGAGGCTGGCGGACCGGCGCAGCCATCCCCTACCCTTGGCGACGCCTTGAACGCAGGCTTCGGCTATCTTGAGGTCCGATGCCTCGGCTGCGACACCAACCAGACCGTCGCGCTCGACATCGTCCGGCGTCCGAAGACTACGCCGATACACGAGCTGGAGCGGTACATGCGCTGCAAAGACTGCTCGCAGCTGCGCGGCCATCCATACAAGCGGAGCGCGCTGGTCGCGTTGCGCGAGAGCAGGATTTCGGCGGCACATCCGGCTTCGGTCTGGTGGCCTGGAGAGCGATGAGGAGAACGATATGAGCGGAAAGGAAATGGCTCCTTGGGGCACAGCAATCGTCAGTGACCTCCTGAGCTTGGCACAAGTACCCGGGGGCAGCGTTCTGGGTAAGCTTGGTGATCGGTACCTAGAGCAAAGGAGAGCGGAGGCAGCCAAGATATTGATTGAGGAACTCAGCAAAGGCTCGTCTGAGCCGATCAATTTCGCTGAGAGCGATGTCGATCCTATGATTGAGATCACCTATCGGTTCGCAAAGGCTGTCGCCGATGGAGCGGCAAAGGAGAATCTCAGACTTCTTGCTCAGGTGATCGCGGGATTGAAAAGGAACAAGGCGTTAGACCCCGACAAATTCCGAAAATGGGCCAACATTCTTGAACAGCTGACGCGCGACGAGCTGATGCTCATTGGTAAAGCTATCGCCATCAGGCGGAAGATTACCGCTGCTGGGATTGGTGCGCCGAACGATTTTTGGCAGCAGTTGACCTCCGAGATGACTGCAGGAAGATACAGTCGAGACGAGATCAACTCTCTTTGCACGGCCGTCTGCCGCACTGGGCTACTCATTCAACTGAGCGCTCTCAGCGACGTGTACTACACTGCAATGCCCTGGCTAGACGAGTTGGCCGCACTTGCAGATGTTGAGGGGATCGTCAATACTAAATAGCCAAACTTTGCAAGTCCCAAGTTCAATTGTATCCGATCCCGACTAATCGAGCCGCAACGGCCGCGCTATTTCATACCGTCCCCAGCCGAGGACATTCGAACATCGTTGCGTGAAAGCCGGATTTCAGCAGGCTGATCTGACGTCAGCGTCGTCGCAGCGCGAACGCTTATATTGGTTTTGTTGTCCGAGCATGGATTCAGTGATGAGCGACGTTCCGACGGTCCAAGTAACGCTTAACCCCAATGCGGTCAAATCGGCTGCTCAGTTGGCGGCTGCTGAAAGCAACGAAGCCGTGTCGCTCTTCTTGAGCTCGCTGGAAACAGCGGACCTCTCTCAATCCCCGGCGCCTCCGCAGAATTTCATGAACTATCGACTTACCGCGGCATATACAGCCGAGCAGCGGCGCAACGCATTCAGGACGTGGATTGTAGCGAAGGGAATCGGAGAGCTGGTCCGTGGATTGAGACAGACGCTAGAAGAAGCATATCTATTCTCATACGGCCTGAAAGAGTTGCCGGGCAGGACTACGGCGGATGAGTTGGAGAAGCGCATCGGCGAAATAAAGCGCCGAGCGAACAATGCAAACTTCCCCCAACTGATCACTGCCGTCCAAAGCCAACTCACATCAGCTATGTCATTCGAGAAGGAGATATTGTCTCTCGTAGCCGTGCGCAACTGCTTGGAGCATCGCCATGGCATCGTTAGCTCAAAAGACGCCGATGCTAATGGACAACTGTCCTTGACGCTACCTCGATTGCAGGCCTTCACAATTGTCGATGGAAACGAAGTTGAAGTCGGCCCAGGTTTCGTTGCAGGCGAAGGCGGCGCTGCGATCTCACTCAGACGTGTAAATCGAGAGCGCATCTATCAAATCAACGACAAAATTGAACTCGATGCCACGGAGTTTCAAGAGGTGGCGTTTGCATGCCATCTCTTCGCTGAGGATGTCGTAAGCAAACTTCCCGTGATCTAGCTCGATGTGCAATCTCTACAGCATCACCACCAACCAAGCAGCAATCGCCGAGTTGTTCCGGATCGTGCGGCGCTATGAGGGCAACCTGCCACCCATGCCTGGCCTGTTCCCGGACTATCCGGCACCGGTCGTGCGCGGCAACGGCGATGATCGGGAGATGGTCCTGATGCGATGGGGCATGCCGCCGCCGCTGCGAACCAGCGGGCCGCCGGTCACCAACATCCGCAATACATCGTCCCCGCATTGGCGAGGCTGGCTGAAGCCGGAGAACCGCTGTCTGGTGCCGTTCAACAGCTTCGCCGAATACGCGCCGGAGCCGAATCCGGAGACTAAGAAGAAGGACATTGTCTGGTTCGCCATGTCCGACGATCGGCCCCTCACCTGCTTTGCTGGCATCTGGACCGAGTTCGAGGGCGATCGCGGCACCAAGTCCAAGCCGGTCCCCGGCCCGCATCTGGTCTATGGGTTCTTGACGACCGAGCCCAACGCCGTTGTCGCGCCGATCCATCCGAAGGCTATGCCGGTGATCCTGACCTCGGCCGAGGAGCGCGAGGTCTGGTTGCGCGCGCCGTGGGAGGAGGCCAAGGCGCTGCAGCGACCCTTGCCGGACGATGCGCTGAAAATCGTGACACGCGGGGGCGACAAAGAAGACCCTGCTCTCTGAACTCGGGGTCACCAAGGCTGCGCACCGGGGGGAGACAATGACGAGACGAATTGACCTCAGAGTTGCGCGAACACGCCGGGTGGTTGGAGCGCAAGATCATCGACACTCAAAGGCATCTAAGCCAGGAAAGACCGGAACGTGGCAAAAACGACCCTGCCAGCGGCGCCACAAAGGCGCCCCTCAGGGACAGCTCTAAACCCGTTGTGTTCAGCCGATCAGTAGCGACCATATCCGCTCTGGCAGGTTGAACTCAGCAATCTGACGGGCAAACTCAAGGATGCGAAAGCCGAACCACGGAAGCACATATCCGATAACGCCTACAGCAAGGACCCCCTGAGCGGCCACGCCAAGACTCACACCGAGGAAGGCCTGAGCGGTGAGGACTAGCGCGATCCAGGCGCGATCAAAAGTCGGGACTGCTTTGCCGTCGGGCAGAAATCGTAGCAAAACCGAAGGCAGTCCAGGAACGCCTCGCACAAACGCAATGCCGCCGATCGCCAAGTTTGCGAAGCTCGGGATCATTGAGGAAATAAGCAGGGCGTAGAGCCACCAATGCTCCGGATCGCTTGGACGGACGACAAGGCCATCGAAAAACTCTCTCAGAGGTAGAATCGGTTTGCCGCCGCTATGAACCGCGACCGTTTCGAAAGCCTGGACTCCGATCACCATGGCCACCGCCAAAAGCGCAATGATGAATGCGGCCAGCGCGGCGTCCAATAAGGCAAAAGCGTACGGAAACCAGCCTCCACATTCTTGACCACGGCGAAGCAGAGCCCTTGTTAGACCCAGCGATGCCCAATCAAAGGGGGCGTTTATGAGCGTCAGCAAAACGATGAATAGCAAAAGGGCGCCTACGTCCTTCCAATCTGGACCTGATGCTACAGCTAAGGGGAAACTGATGCACAAAACGATCATGGTGGCGACAAAGACCGCTAGAAATAGCCCGTACCGCAGTTTCGCAAGCGCGACGTCGCTAAGGAACTTGAAAACACTTGCGAGAACGAAAACGCCAGCAAGCGTCTCGATGAGCGCGCTGGTCTGAATTGCGGCGAACGTCGCAATTACAGAGACCACGGCAGCCAGAGTGCGGGCACCACTTGAAACGCCACCACTCAAGCTAGCGTAAACGCTAGCGAAGGCGAGAGCGATACCCATAAACACAAGACTAGCGCCAGTGACTCTAGCGCCGTAGCCGGCGAGAACCACGCCAACAGCTAGAAAAACCAAAGTCTTGAACCAATTTTCGGAACGGTAAGCCCGCGACAGGGGTACAGAGCTAACAATGATCAGGAGCACCCCAGCGAGTCGTCGCCACCAAGAGATGCCCTCCTGGAGACCCAATGCGTTCCCAGCAGACCCGACATGGCCAGAGATCGTCCAGATTAGTAGGATAGTCGCAACGGGATAGACTAGAGCCAGCAGCAAGCAACAATCGAACGCAGGCGCGGTCCATAGCGGAGACGGTGTCTTCAATCCGAAGGCGCGGGGAAACAACGTTCGATCCGCCATGTTAGCATCACCGAGGAGCCGCTCGATTCCATCAAGGAATGTGCTCAGGCCCCTGCTGTAGATGCGTGCTGCAACATTCCCCCCAGAAAGACTATCACGAAGCCGGTCGTAAGCCGCGCGTGCCGGACTCCCCTTTCGAGCGCCACCGGCGGCGAGAACCCCAAGATACCTTTTGTACATCAACGAGAACACGAGACCGCTTAATCCGCCGAAAGCAGTGAGCACAGCAGTCAGAACTGGAGACAGCTGGCCTGATTCTCCGGATAGCCAAAAAAGCGCAGCAACCACCCCGCTGGATATGGCGGGGCCGACAATGTTTAGGAATATGCTGTCTGGCGATTGGGCAGTCACCAGCGCCACCTCGCATGGTCTGAAATAGAGACTCAAAAAAAGGTTGTAGGGTTGCTTTGGTACATTCTAATCGAGCGGTCAATCGCCCTCCGCGAACCATTGCCGTTCTCGGAGCAGGCGGAGCGAATTTCCTCAACGCACCGAAAACGAATACCGCAGCACGGCCGTTATGCCCGAGTGGATCGCCGTCAGCGCTACGGGGCGGGTCGAGCCGGCCGCCAGTTGCTCGTAAGTGCCGTCCGACCTCATCGCGAGCTTCTGGACGATCCGGCTCGGAATGATGCGCTCGCCCTCTCCGGCCGGTGTCAACTCGTATCCTGCGTCTCTCAGCTCGCTGGCCAGGGACATTTCGGGCAGGCATTCAACGACGACCGGGTCGGCCCCCGGCAGCGACACGATCCAACCTCCGCGTGCCGTCACCCACCGATTGAGATCGGCGAACCGCTCCAAGCGGCTCTTCTTCTCGGCCACGCCCATCGGGATGTAGTGCGCCTTATCCTTCGGCTTCATGGGCGAGCGCCATCACTGCGTTGACATACTGCTGCAACACCTCGCGGAGCCCTGCCACGTCGCGGTTGGTGTTCTTGGGGGCGTAGCGCATGGTCGTAAGCCGGACGACGACATTCGCGGCAAGGTTCTCGACATCGCGCAAGGCATAATCTTGGCGGGTCGGGATCGACATCAGTGCACCCTGACCCGGATTGACCCGGCAGCATCGGGGCCGAACCGATCCAGAACCGCGGCAACGACATCGGCGCGAGTCAACGGACGCGGTGCCTCGACGCCGGACGGACACCAGGGATGGGGCATACGGTCATGCATCCAAAGGTCAACGGCGGCATGAACGGCCGGATCATCGCTGTATGTCACCCCTGCCCCCCATATTGGCCGGACGCTAGCATCGCCAAGTAGCGCCGTTTATTCGAGGCATAGAGGCGCTCTTTGTCGTCATCCGACATGTGCAGCCCGCTGACCGCACCGAAGGAATTCCGAGCAATGGCCCGCTCCTCGGCGGTCAACGTGATCGGACCGCTCTCCTGCCTTCCCGATCCAGTGGGGACGCCGCGCGAGACCGGCGCCGAGACAGGCACACGGCGAGCCGGAGCCGGACCGGGGCGTCGCGGCAGCGGTGCCGCCGATGTCGGGGAGGCCTCGATTTGAACTTGCTGGGCCGGGACGGTGGCGGATGCCGCATCGGTCCGCATAGCCCCTGTTCGGGTCCGCTCGATCAACTCAAGGTCGGCTGTGACACCCCCGACAATGCGCCGCTTCATCTGCTCCGTGTCATCGGCGACGCCGTCCGCCAAGGCCGCCGCGTAATGCCGAGATGCCAGCGGCGCGATGGACGGGTCCATGAGCCTCGGGTACTGCTTCAACGTCTCGCGCTTGAACTCGGAGATGCCGGCGATGCGGTCAATCTGCTCCTCGATAGTCGGCAGGCGCGGCGGCGGCTGTTTCGCCAGCTCCTCGGCGCGGCGCTGCGCCTCTAGCGCTTGCTTGATTGGGTCTTCCGGTAAGCCATCGGTCGCAGCATCTGCCGATGGTTCGGACGGTGTACCTGGCGGCGGCACATGGTCGACGACCGGCACCACGCCACCGTCCTTGAAAGCCAGTGGCTTACGATACTTCCGACGGGTCACCATCTGGTCACCGAGGGGCTTGAGGTCAGGTGCTGACGCGGTGGACGTCCGGCATGTAGTCGTCCTCGCCGACATGGTTCTTGTCGGTCCGGCCGGGTCCGCCTGCCTTGGGCTTCTTCTGACCGCGATGGTACGAATTCTCGCTCGCGCGGTTGGCCCAATAGTCCAGCGTCGACCGGTCCCGGCTCTCGCCGGACGGGCCAGCCTGCCGTTTGTATTCGCGGAGCCTTTCCAGTCGTGACATCGGTCTCTCCTATCGGCTGCGGGTCTGGAAGGTCGTGACTTCCATCGGTTGCCCAAACTCGTCGACCCGGACGTTGGCATCGCGCATCTGTTGCTCTGGCCGATGACCGCGCGCGGCCTCCTGCAGATATGAGCTACGCGTGCGGTTGAGATATTCGGCGAGGGCAACGGCGACATCGCCGCGCGTGCCATAGATGTTCGAACATGGCCGCGTTCCTGCGGGGTGCTCGATCTGCGCTGACCACTGTTTCGGGTTGTTGTTCATCTGCGTGGCGCGGGCAATCCGCTTGGCGCCATCGGCCTCAAGCTCGACGATGTAGACCTCTGCAACTCGGCTACTCTTCAAGGTCAGAACCATGGCTCACCTCCGGACCGTGCCCTGATCGTCGCGGTAGCTGCCGTCGCGGCGCATCTGCTGGTACTTCGATTTCTGGCGCGCATACATTTCGATCTTCTGATCGCGCGACAGGTTAGGGTTCTGGCTGAAGTTGCCGGCGACCTGCATTTCTTCGTCGCTCAGGCCATACGGGTTCTGCTTCCGGGCCGCCGCCTGCGTCTGCGTGTAGTGCGTGTTGGCGCGCTGCATGAGCGATACCTCCTGCGCGTCCAATTCCAGGATGCGGTGCGCAGCGTAGTTCACCCTACTGGGGTCCTCGTTCATGCGACCGGCTTCAAGCTCGGCATTCAGCTCGGCCCGTTCGGCTGCGATGCGCTCGGCCTGCGCGGTCATGATGTCTTCGTAACTGTACGCCATGGGGTCCTCCATCAGATTGGGTCTGCAGATGCGCCGCGACTGGCGCCGTTGGAATGCGGCTGTCGCAGCGCTGCGAGCGCACCATGCTGCATCAGATGCACGTTGAGCGCCTGCCGCAGATGGTCCGATCTGTCCATCAACGATGCCTCGGCGAGCACCTGCAGCGCGTCGAATTGCTCTGGCGTGGTCCAGAACTCCAACTTGATCGGAAAGCGCGGTTGTTTTGCCATTACAGCATCCTGTCACTTGCATCCAGCGAGCCAGCGCTCATGCCGGCCGCGTCCGTACAGTGTCGCGCCATTGACGCGGCACAGCGCCACCGCTGCAATCGCGGAAATCGGCCAACGCATCCGCGAGCCGATCGTTGGCCTTGTTCAGCTTGTTGGGGGTGCCGCCGCGCCGGTAGTCCTCCATTGCTTTGCGGACATCGTCCTCAGCAGCAGCGATCTGAGCGGCGTATCGTTCGAGGTTGGCCATAACAGAAGCCTTCTAGGCAAACGGCATTGACGCGTTCAGTTTATGAGAATGTTCCGTTACAAACAGAAAGTTGTTAGTTATACAACGGAGCGCCAACATGATGCCAAATTACGTCACGGCTGCGTCGGGCAACATCTCGCCCTGGAGGCTCGTCAACTGGCACACGACGCCAATCAACATTGGCTTCGGCATTCTCGTTTCCGGTCTCTCCAGCCAATACACACTGCAGGTCACCTTCGACGATCCGACAAATGTCTATCCATCGTCTGCCGGACCGACCGTCTTCAGCGCGTCTGCAGTGAGCGCTATCGTCACTAGCTCCATGAACCAGGCCGGCGTGATCACGCAGCCGATCGCGGCATGGCGGATCAACAACACGTCGACTGCAGGGGTGGTGACGGCCACCGCTCTGCAAGCGGGCATCGGGTGATGGTTGGCGACGACAACGTCATCTCCGAGGGACGCAAGGCTCTGGCCCGTATCCGTGAAGGCGAGAAGCTGTCCTTTCAGGACTGGTGCGCAGTCGGCTGCGCCTGTCGCATCGGACGCCGCGAGGCGATGACCTTGGCTAAGGTCAATTCGCCGAAGGGGACGGCATACAGCCTCCGCATGAACGGGTGGCTTGCCGAGCATGGCCTCGGCGACATCAGCCGCATGGATCAGTTCTGGTCGGTGCAGATGGCCGACAACGCCGAGGCGATCGCGGCATGGCGGGACGCCCTGCCCGACGCCAAGCGCTGCCGATTCACGACGCCCCATGGGATCGTCAGCGGTTGGCAGAGGAGCTTGCAATGCCCATCGCCAAAGCTACGGAACACCGTCCAGAGGCCGCGCGCGGCGTGGAAGGCCAAGGGGGCTCCGATCGGCATTCCTGGCGAGATGATCCGGCGCGCCGCCCTCGCCATGCGCGAGGAATGGTCCAACGACGTCTTCGTTCTTGCTCGCGTTGCGCTCCAGGCGGCGTTCCGCACTGAGATTGATGTGATCGAGTTGCTTCCGAAACACGGATGTCGCGGCAATCGAGGTCAGGGTAAGATCGGCATCTCCCACGTTGCATAGGCGCAACCGGATAACCCAGCTACTCCATGGCACGCTTTAGCCAATCTGGGCCGCATTCTTCGTCTGCACAATTATGCTGATCGCAAAGCTGCCCTTCGGCTCTCACTGGTTGGTTCGACGGGAACGCCTTGAAGTCAAAATGGGTCATGGGTCGGGCAAAATAGCAGTACTCGGTGAGATGCCACCCGCCAAATATGTCTTGATATCTAATAATACCTGCAGCGCCCAGCTTCGGGCCAGACTGCATCTGGTTGAATGACTCTGGGGTAGCCCCTACCGTCTGCGCCACAGAGCTCCCTTTTGGTCCTATTAATCTGTTTGCTCTTGGCTGCTGTTTCGTTGAGTCGTCCCACGGGAAGCCACCGGGCAGACCGACATATCCTTGAGTGAATGTCGTCATCCTTCGGGTCTGTGTATTTCCGGAGTTCTCGATAAGCGGAGACGCTATCCATATGCGGTTCGACTCTGTTGGCTCTTGATATGTGATATATTGGAACGAGTTTGATAGAACAAAAGCTCGGTTCGCAACGATCGTGCCCTGGTACGCAATCCAGGCTTGCCAACCCGAAAATCCCGCTGCGCCGAAGCCAGTTATCGCAGCAATGAACCCTAGCAGAGCGGTTATATAATCGAGCCAGTGCTTTCGGTCAGGCTGGATGATGCGTCCGTCGAGTGGAAGGGCGTCATTCGTCCGACGATCGCCCTTGCCCGCATCGAGGCGCGCCGGAGCAGGTCTTGTGTTGGTCTCCGAGATGCGCCCGTTGCGCTTGCCGCGCTTCTGATTCATCGCGTCCCTCCTCAAAAGGGTTTATCAAAATTCTCGATACCATTCCTGATGAATTGCCGCAGGTCAGAACTGTATGTTGGAAGGTCTTCTTCTCGGAATCGCAGGTCGGTCCGCAGAAATTCGGAGTGATACGACAGGTGCAGCTTAAGGTTCTTTTCCCATTCATCTCGGTCGAATTCCAGCAACTCCTCGGCGGCCCAAAGAAAGTGGGCGACAAACCATTCGTACTTCTCCTTGTTGATAGAGGGCTTCCCGTCAGCCAGATCGGGATACTGGACACACAGCTTCAAGAACTCGCGAAATGTTGCATTCGCCGTAGTCTCACGTTGGTTCTGCCGGTTGAGATGAAATTGCCGCCACGCGATCGCAACGGCAACCACCGCAACGAGCGCGGTGACGAGCGGCGCGAGCTTGGCCCATTCCTGAGCGTCATTGAGCGTCATGCTCCGCCCTTCCCCGTCGACAAGAACATCGGTGGCAACAATTCTACCCCGTTGCAGCGGCATGCGATGGGACGACCGTTAATAGTGCAGCGATTCTGTGCGGTCGAAACGAGGCAGCGTTGCATGGCCAGAGTAGCGACAGCAACAATAACAACACGGGGCGCGTTTACGGTTGAAGAGACAAAGGCCGCCGAGTTGATCAACCCGGCGGCCCCGAACTATGCCTCAGAAATGATGCTCTGCCCTCAGCGCTCCGGACCCTCGCACTGGCCCATGGTGTGGGCGCTCGCGCTCGTCATTCGCTCGCTCGGCGTTGCATCGGCAGCCAACATGCCCGCATCGCTCATGGCCCGCAAGACAGACGATGCCGCTGTCGACACCCAAGCTGGGACTCCGAACACCTGAAAACGGGTCCCATCTGCGCGGACGCGGAGTCCCAAAAACGGGTCCCCCTGGATACGGGTGTGGTGGCTATCGGAACGGACTCTTGTCCATGAGGCGTATGACAGCCTCGTAGACAGCTGCAGACTCCAAAAACAGCCCGACGCGACCCAGCCAACGCGCAATAATACGCAAAAGTCCGACTGTAAGGATGTGCAGCTCCATCAACGACCATGTCGGTAGCAGGTACGAAAACGTCAGCAGCTTGATCATGAGGTGGGTCCCCGGACACGGTGTGGCGGCGGAGAGGGGGGAACAGATTTTCACCAGGAGGTGTTTTCCACCCAGGGGGTACCCCCATGGGTCCCTCTCCCCTCCCCCGGGGGGCGGGGCGGCGGGGTTGGGCGGCCTGCCGTGGCGCGGCGGCAACACCATCGGCATCGATCGGTCGTCCGGTGTCCCGTTTCCCGAAGGAATGAGAACGTCATGATTTCAATCACGGAGTCCTGGGTTCGAGTCCCAGCGCGTTCACTCCCCGCGCATCGACTATCCCGACCTCCGACGTGATCCCGTTCCGAGCCACGCGATCCTGTTGCTTGATAGGTCACGCCCGCTCCAGGCGGTCCCCTACGCCCGGCGCAGTCCCTCGTGATGTGCGCGTGAAGGCGACGCTACGGGCCCTTTTCTCGAAGCGCGACTTGAATCGCAAGGTCTACTTACGACTCAACTTCCTAACCACGTCGACCGGGTCGAACCCCAGGATCTTCCCCAGCTCAATAAGCTCGACGACATCAATCCGGCGTTGACCAGATTCCATGTGGGTGACCCAGGACTGGTAGACACCCATCTTTTCAGCCAGGTCGACCTGTCTCAACCCTGCAGCCTTCCTGTGCTCGACCAGCATGGCGGCAAGCTTCTTCTGCAGGGGTGATGTGACCGTTTTCGGCATCTCGGCCTCACGAGGGGGCCAGAGACATAAAACGACTTTTCAGATACCGATAAATTCGGTATTCTACGGGCCACGCTATTCGCTTCGCGGGGGCTTCAATGGGAATGCCGCTCCGTCTCATGCAGCGTGGCTGCAGGCCCGGGCGCTGGCGCACACCATGACCAATACATGCAATTTCCCCTGGAATGAGTGTCGAGGGGCAAATGGACAACGTACCGTAAGGGCGAGGCGATGAATCCCACTACCTCTCTGAGAGCGGAAGAGTCGAATGCTCGGAATGAGCTTTCACTGGATCGGACGCCTGCAGCTGGGCAGCTTGATCCCGATTTTGCGCTTGTCCAATTAGACACGACCTTTATCACGCTGTTGTCGGAGATTTCTGCGTTAGAGTCCCATCGCGTTGATGAGCGAGAGCCCCCAGATGCAGAGAACGTCCGCTCGGACGACGCCAGCCAAACGCAGAAAATCGAATCGGTGCTGGCTCGTCTGGCGCCCATCGAGCTGGCAATCATGGCTACGCCGGCGCGGACGATCGTAGGCCTGGGCATAAAAGCTCGCCATGCAGCGCACGTTGTGTCAGAACATTGGGACGCGCCTATTGAGCAAATGGAATGGGATACCCGAGTGGTTCGGCTCCTGATTGAAGCGATTTGCAAAATAGCCGACGTGCGGTTGCCGTTTCCGAACGACGCGGACGGCGCCTCTCTTGCATGTCAGCGAACTCCAAACTTGTGACCTCAGTCGCGCGAAAGCGATCCGTCGCCCGTAATCTACGCGCATCAGCAACGATCAAGACCGTAAGCATCCACTAAACTGATCCCCGTGAATGCGATATCGGCGGATGTAGGTTCTCATGCTGAGTACTTGTTCGGGCTCCCGATGGCGAGCTTCATCGGGTCGCTATGCGCAATGTGCCGGCCAGCGTTGGCCTAGCGTATTGGACTACTAACACTAGAGATTTGCCCTGCGAGCACCTTCTCGGGAGGCCGTCGAGGGCGAATGCGCAGCCAAGTATGCGAGCGGGCATTTCAGGCGCGCATCGAAATGATCTTTTGATCCGCGCCTCCGCTCGACGCACAGAACGTTGCCCAATCGGACATCAGCGATTTCCGCTTCTCGAACAGGTCGCCTCGGCGGTAAGCGGCCTCAACCTTGCTACCAATCGTGTGGGCGAGCGCCATCTCGACCACTTCATTTGGATAATTCGTGGACTCGGCGGCCCAATCCCGGAAGGTCGAGCGGAAACCGTGCGCAGTTAGGTCCATCCGTCCCATACGATCCAGCAAGGCCAGCATGGCCATATTGCTGAGCGGCCTGTCGCGCTTGCCACCCGGAAACAGATATGCCCGACCCTGCACCTCCCGCACCGTATCGATGATGGCGAGCGCAGCTTCCGACAACGGAACGCGGTGCTCCTTCGAGGCCTTCATGCGCCCGGCCGGCACCGTCCAGACCTTGTCCTTGATTTCTTCTGGTCGCGCACCAATCACCTCGCCGGTGCGGGCGGCGGTGAGGATCAAAAACTCGAGTGCGCGCGCTGCGACGCCCTCTTGCGCGCCCAAGGCGGTCATGAATGCGGGTAGCTCATCATAGGGCAACGCCGCGTGGTGCTTGACCATGCGCACCTTGGCACGTGCCGGCAGCAGCTTGTCGAGATGGCCCCGCCACCGAGCTGGATTCTCACCCTGGCGAAAGCCCCGCACGGTCGCCCAATCAAGCACAGCTTCGATTCGACCACGCAGCCGCGAGGCGGTTTCCGGCTTCTTCGACCACAACGGCTCGATGATTTTCATCACCAGCGCGGTGTCGATGCTGTGCACCGAGAGCGAACCGATCACCGGCTCGGCATACGTCTTCAGCGTCGAGCTCCATTGCGCCGCGTGCTTGGCGTTGCGCCAGCCGGCGCTGTGGGCCGCCAGATACTGCTTGGTGCATTCCTTGAAGGTCAGCGCGGCGGCGGCCTCCAGAGCGGCCTGAGCGCGGTGCGCTCGGCGCGCCTCGATCGGATCGATACCTTCGTAGACCTGCCGTCGATATTCAGCTGCCTTTGCCCGCGCTTCGGCCAGCCCAAAGATCGAGAATGAACCGAGGCCCATTTCGCGGGAGCGGCCGCGAAGGGTGAAGCGGAAGATCCAGGACTTGGCAGGGGTGCTTTGGCCGTCGCCCGTGACCTGCAGATAGAGGCCGGCGCCATCTGCGTACATGCCAGGCTTCTTGACTTTGATTACCTTCAGTGCCGTCAGGCGGCCCACCAGATGCGCCATCTCTGCCTCGCAGCCTTACCCACGATGCTACCCACATCCTAAACGCGTTTACCCACGTTCTGGGGCGAACTCGCGCGGACGCTTGAGGGCATCAAACGCTAAAATTGCGGCTATTTTTCAGGGGGTTGGCGGACGACAGCGAACAGATGCGAACACTGGGCTGGCGGAGAGAGTGGGATTCGAACCCACGGTACGGTTTCCCGCACACACGCTTTCCAAGCGTGCGCCTTAAGCCACTCGGCCATCTCTCCGGCGGCCCTCTCTTGGCGGGGTCGGAGGCGTTTTGCAAGCCGGGAGGGACCTTTCGGGCCAAATTTCCTCCAAATCACTGATGAAAATCACCAATCTGCTGCGGCGGGGGACCGATTCGGGGGGCGTTTGGGCTGCAGGCGCGGGCTGGTGAACCGACCCGCGCGATGCCACGACCACTGATTTGCCGTCCGCAGCGCTGCACCGCCAAAATGGATCCGCCGCCATGCCGTCACTCCCCCGTCTCGCCGTCCTGCTGACCGCGGTGCTCAGTGTTGCCGCAGCCGGAGACGCGCATGCCGATCAATGCACCAAGCAGGGCGTCGACGTGACCTGCGACGACGGCCGCAAGGGGATCTGGCAGGGCGACGCGATCCTGTGGCCGGACGGGACCAAGTCCAGCCTGAAGCCGCATCCGTCGGTGATCGTGGGCAACAAGGCCTCGGTGGTGGTCGGGCCGGGTGTGTTCGTCGGCCAGGGCAGCGGCATGGTGCCGATGGACAATCCGAGCTCACCGAACAAGCTGCGCTGCGCCGTCCTGGAGGGCGTCGCGTACTGCCATTGACGGCCTGGGGCGCAGGAGCGCCCTCATTGCTGCGACCGTGCTAGTGGTAACGGGCGCTCGACGATGCGAGGCGGCTCGTGAGAAAGCTCGCCGGCGCCTCCGGCAGAGGTCCGATCTCGACCGACTCCGCGGCCTCGCTGTCCTGCAATGACTCGATAAAGTCCGCGAACCATTGCTGAATCGAATGGCGGCGCAGCTTGGTCATCAGAATCTCGTAGCGCATCCGGCGCTCGTTGAGCGGCATCGCGAGCGCCATCGCAATGGTGCGGGCCATGCCGTCGATGTCGTGCGGATTGACCAGCAGCGCGGCATCGAGCTCGTTGGCAGCGCCGGCGAACTTCGACAGCACGAGCACGCCGGGATCGACCGGACTCTGGGCGGCGACATATTCCTTGGCGACGAGATTCATGCCGTCATGCAGCGGTGTGACGACACCGACCTGCGCGCTGCGATAGAGGCCGGCCAGCACGCCCTGGCCATAGCCCTTGTTGAGATAGCGGATCGGCGTCCAGTCGACCTCGCCATGGCGGCCATTGACCTCGCTGACGAGGCGCGCGACCTCGCTCTGCAGATTGCCATAGGCCTCGATCGATTCGCGGGACGGCGTCGCGATCTGCAGCAGCGACACGGCGCGCAGCAGGGCCGGATGCATCGTCCACATCCGATCGAACGCGTTGATGCGGTTGACGAGCCCCTTCGAATAATCGAGCCGGTCGACGCCGATCGCCAGCTTCTCGCCATGCAGGCTGCGGCGCAGCCGCGACACGTCGGGATGCGACGCCGCCTTGGCGGCGGATGCAGCGAACTTGTCGGCATCGATGCCGATCGGAAACACCGCCAGCCGCGTGTGGCCGTGCCGCGACCTGACCACCCCATCGCGCACGAGCACGCCGAGATCGGCGCGGATGCAGGCGGTGAAATTGTCGCGATCGTCCTCGGTCTGAAAACCGATGAGGTCATAGGCGAGCATCGCGGTGACGAGCTCACGGTGATTCGGCACGCTGTCGATGACGCTGCGTGCCGGCCAGGGCGTGTGCAGGAAGAAGCCGATCCGGCTCTTCACTCCGAGTGCGCGCAGCTCCGCACCGAGCGACAGGAAGTGATAATCCTGAATCCAGAACAGCGTGTCTGGCTTCTGGAACCGCAGCAGCGCGCGCGCGACGAACGAATTGACCTCACGATAGGAATGATAGTCTTCCTGCGAGACGCGGATCAGATCGCTACGGGAGTGGAGCGCCGGCCACAGCGCCGAATTGGCGAAACCTTCGTAGTAGCCGGCATAATGCGCCGCCGGCAGATCCAGCAGCGCCAGCGCGCCCTGGCCGAGCTGCTCGACCTGCGCAATCGGTTCCATCTGCGCACCATCGCGCACACGACCCGAGGAACCGACCCACACTGCCCCAGAATTTTCAACAACGGGCAGCAGAGCTGCCGCAAGTCCGCCGGTCATTGGCTCGTTGGCTTTGCCACGGGCCACCCGATTCGAAACCACGACGAGGTTCACAGCTCCCCTCCTGTTGGTCATGTCGGTTAACAACCGTTCATCAATATGGTTCCAGGCCACCCTTTCAACCAATTGAAACCAAATTCAGGCAAGCCCGCGGTGTAATCACAGCGGGGAGCAAGTCAGAACATTTCTAATCAATGACGATGCATGCAGACGCGAACGCCATGCATGTGGAACTCCTTGAGGAACTAACAACGCGCCTGGCGGTCACCGCGACGCGATGGAATTAGTTCCACTCCCTGCGAGCTGGGCGAGAAAGGCGCGCACGTCGTCCGGCGCGTCGAAATGTCCGTCGACGCCGAGCGCGCGGCGGCCGACCGAGAACGACAGGCCGGCGAAATCGGGCATGATTGCAAACACGGTTTCATCGGTGACATCGTCACCGATGAAGAACGGCCTGCGTCCGGCGAATGGCGCGTGCCGCATCAATTCGCGCACGCCGCTCGCCTTGGTGAACCCGGCATGCTTGATCTCGCAGACGCATTTGCCGGGCAGCACCTCGATCGGCGCACCGGGCAGCTCGGCGCGAATGCGCGACACCTCCTCGTAGATCACCTTCTCCGCCTGCGGCGCGAGACGATAATGCAGCGCCAGCGAATAGCCCTTGTCCTCGAGCAGAATTCCGGGGCTGAGCCTGGCGATCGCAGCCAGCCGGCGCTTGAGTTCCTTGTCCAGAGGCGGCGCCTTGACGGCATCGGCCTCACTGCCGCCGGCGAGGCGCATCTCCGCGCCATGGCCTCCAACGGCGGGATAGACCTCGGGCGCAAAGATCAGATCGATGTCGTTGAGCGAGCGGCCGGAGACCAGCGCCAGTGCGCCGGAGGTTCGCTGCAGCAGGAGGTTCAACGTCTCGGCCAGCCCCGGCGGCACCCACACCTCGCGCGGCGTCGGCGCGAGATCGAGCAGGGTGCCGTCGATGTCGAGCAGGATCGCGACCTCGTGCAGATGCGGCACCAGGCTCGCAGGCGCCGGGACGATCTCGGGCGGCTCGGACGTGGCAGGCACGGTGAGGTCGGTATTCTCGGACATCATCAACTACTCCATCACGGCAAGCGGGCGCGCGACCTGCTCGAGCGATTTGCGCTCCGCGGCGATCGCATATCGCCAGGCGACCAGCGCCGCCACCCCCATCAGCGCCGCGCCGAACAGATAGCCGGCAAACACGGCGCCGCGCGCGCCCGAATCAAGCAGCGCGCCGAACAAGGCGGGGCCGGCGACGCCGCCGATCCCGGTGCCGATCGCGTAGAACAGCGCAATCGCGAGCGCCCGCACCTCGAGGGGAAAATTCTCCGACACCGTGAGATAGGCGGCACTTGCCGCGGGCGATGCGAAGAAGAAGATCACCATCCAGGCGGCGGTCTGCGTCTGCGCGCTCAACACGCCGATCGAGAACAGATAGCCGGTGAGCGCCAGCAGCAGTCCGGAGATGCCATAGGTGAAGGTGATCATGGCACGCCGGCCGAGCGTGTCGAACAGACGGCCGAGCAGCAGCGGGCCGAGCACGTTACCGGCCGCAAAGGGGAGGATATACCAGCCGACGTGATCGGACTTGATGCCGTAGAAGTCGGTCAGCACCAGCGCGAAGGTGAAGAAGATCGCATTATAGAAGAAGGCCTGCGCGATCATCAGCGTCAGCCCGACGAGCGAGCGCTGGCGGTAGACCGAGAACAGCGTGTGCGCGACCTCGCGCAGCGGCGTGTGATCGCGCATCCGCAAACGCATCTTCGGCAGGGATTTAGCGCGCTCCTCGCGGTCGTGGCCGGTGACGTCGCGCTCGATCGCGGCGACGATGTCATGCGCCTGCTCGGGATGGCCATGGATCATCAGCCAGCGTGGGCTTTCCGGGATCCACATCCGCATGATCAGCACGAGCAGGCCGAGGCAGGCGCCGATGCCGTAGGCCAGCCGCCAGCCGACATCAGGGCCGGCGAAGGCCGGATCGAGCAGCACGATGGCGCCGACCGCGCCAAGCGCGGCACCCAGCCAGAAGCTGCCGTTGATCATGAGGTCGGTCCAGCCGCGGTAGCGGGCCGGCACCAGCTCCTGGATCGTCGAGTTGATCGCGGTGTACTCGCCGCCGATGCCGGCGCCGGTCAGGAAGCGAAACAGCGCGTAGGTCGCGACATTCCACGACAAGGCGGTCGCAGCGGTGGCGGACAGATAGAGCGCCAGCGTGATGAAGAACAATTTGCGGCGCCCGATGCGATCGGTCAGCCAGCCGAAGCCGAGCGCCCCGATGACGGCGCCGGCGAGATAGGCGCTGTTGGCGAGACCGATGTCGAGATTGGAGAAGTGCAGCGCCGGGCTCTGCTTGAGCGCCCCCGACAGTGCGCCGGCGAGCGTGACCTCGAGCCCGTCGAGCACCCAGGTGATGCCGAGCGCCAGCACGACCCGGGTGTGGAACGGGCTCCAGCGCAGGTCGTCGAGACGTGCCGGGATATTGGTTTCGATGATGCGCTCGCGGCCCGGCGCGGCGCCGCCGGGTTGCGGCGCTGGGGTGACGAGGCGGAGATCGGGTGCGGAGGCCTGTCGGGGTGCCATGGGATCACACTGCGACGGCGCGGGTCGCACCGCATGCTTGACCGGAGAGGGTGGAGCAAATGCGGCAGCTATCTCCTGCCGCTGCGACCCAACGTCTCGCCGGGGGCGAGGTTCCCCTTGCCGGCTGCGGGAACTCTGAGCGCCACCGCGGGTCCGAGGGCACCAATCCCAGGGCTCTATGCCGCGTTCTCCTCAACTGTCGTCCCGGACGAGCGAGCGAAGCGAGCGCGACCCGGGATCCATACCGCGTGATGCAGGATGCGGGCGGGCGATTGATACCACCCGGCACATGGCCGCCGCGGCGTATGGATCCGCCAAGTTCGCGGGGATGACCCCGGAGAATTGGGCGGCCAGCTTGGGGCAGCCGTGCACATGCACTGCCGAGAATCCCAGTCCAGCGCCCCTACGCCGCGCGAATATTCGCCATGAATCGGTTGAGCTCCTCGCGTAGGCGCGCGCTCTCCGAGGACAGCGACTGCGCCGAGCGCAGCACCTCCTCCGAGGCTTCGCCGGTCTGAGTCGCACCGCGATTGACCTGGCTGATGTCGGTGGCCGCGGCCTGCGTGCCGGCCGCGACGCTCTGCACGTTCCTGGCAATCTCCTGGGTCGCTCCGCCCTGCTGCTCGACGGCGGTGGCGATCGAGGAGGCGATGGTGGAGATCTGGCGGATGGTGCCGCCGATCTGCTTGATCGCGGCAACCGATTCCTGGGTCGCGGCCTGCATGCCGGAGATGTGGTTGGAGATGTCGTCGGTCGCCTTGGCGGTCTGCTCGGCCAGCGACTTCACCTCGGAGGCCACGACGGCGAAGCCGCGGCCGGCGTCGCCGGCGCGCGCCGCCTCGATGGTGGCGTTGAGCGCGAGCAGGTTGGTCTGCTCGGCGATCGCGGTGATCAGCTTGACGACGTCGCCGATCTCCTGCGCCGCGCGCGACAGCTTGCCGATGCGGCCGTCGGTCTCCTCGGCCTGCATCACCGCGGATTCGGCAATTCGGCTGGACTCGCGCACCTGCCGGCCGATCTCGTTGACCGAGGCGGACAGTTCGTCGGTCGCGCTGGCCACCGAATGAATCCGGCCGGTCGCCTGATCAGAGGTGCCGCTGACGCGGCCCGCCAGCGACTGCGTCGTCTCGGCGGTGCGGGTCAGGGTCGAGGCGGCGTGCTCCAACTGCGCGGCCGAGGTCGAGACGTTGGAGACGATCGAGCCGACCGCCGTCTCGAATTCGTTGGCGAAGCGGATCAGCTCCGCCCGGCGGGCGGCGCCGGCGGCCTTGTTCTGGGCGTCCTGCGTTGCCGCGTCGCGCTCGGCCTTCGCCACAGCCTGAAGCTTGAACTCCTCGACCGCGGACGCCATCTCGCCGATCTCGTCGACACGCCCGAGGCCGGGCAGCCTAACGTCGAAATTGCCGGAGGCGAGCTCGCGCATCGCCTTGCACATCGTGATCATCGGCTTGGAAATGCCGTTGCCGAGCATCAGGGCCAGCGCCGCACCGAGCGCCAGGCCGCCGACCGCCAGGATCGCGATCAGCCGTTCGATCTCCGTGATGGTGTTGTTGGTTGACGCCTCGATGCGCTGCTGGTCGGCCGCGAGTCCGGACCTCAGCCCGTTGGAGAGTGCGAGGATCTCGGTGGCCGCGCCGCCCATGTCCTGCACCAGCTTCGCCAGGGCCTTGGAATTGTCCGAGAACTTGATGAAGGCGGCGCGGTATTGCTTGATGAGCTCGCCGAGCTCGGTGACGCGCTGCGTGATCTTCTCGTCATTGGCATAGATCGTGACCAGCGACGTTTCCAGGAAGCGTGTCCTGGCAATGGCGCCGTCGGCCGTCTTCTGATCCGGCTTGGCCAGGAAGGTGCCGACCAGGGCGGAGGCGGTCAGATATTGCCCGGTCAGGTCCTTGGCTGTGGTCTGCACGGTGGGCAGGCCCGCCAGCGCGGCCGTATCGGCAAGATCATCGAATTTGAAGCGGATCTTGTTGCCGACGATCCCGATCTGATCGGTCGCCAGCTTGGCGTTGTCGCGGGTCAGGCCGACGATGTCGGAGAAGATCTTGGCGAAGGTCTGAAACTGCGTCTGCAGCTTGCCGAGCTGCGCCCGGCGCTCCGCCGTGCTGGTCGCCGCCATCGACTTGTCGATCGCGGCCTGCAATGATTGTTGGGCTGCCGTGGCCGCCGCCTCGTCCTCGGGCTTTCCGGTCAGCGCAAAATAGCGCGCGAGGGCCTGATAGGAGATGAGCTCGCGGTCGATCGTTCTGGCCACATCGGCCTCGGCGACGCTTGCCCGATAGGATGCGACGGCCGCCGCGACCTGCTCGAACCCGACATAGGCGAAGCCGATGCTGGCGGCGGAGATCGCCAGCACGACCGCAAAGCCGAGAAATATCTTGGCGCGAAAGCGCAGGGTCAGAAAATTGCCACGCCGCGACTGCGGCGCCAAATGCGCAGACATTCCCACCCCCGAGAGTCCATTCTTAATATGGCCAGAGCCATCCCGCGTGGATGCAGAGCACCCCAGCGTGATCAAAACTACGTCACAATGGCTAAGGGTCAGTAAATGAGCAGCATCGGCATACTGCCCTGCCTCCGGCCTGCGGGCGGCCACCACACAGATGCGACCGAATCGCCGGAGGGCTGCGCAAGACGTCGCAATGACAGCGCCGATGAAAATTCGAGTTGCAAAGTCCTGAGGGCGCTGTTTCTAATCAGAATAAGAACAATTCATCGGGAGGTTACTCGTGTCGACAGTCAAATTGACAGTGAACGGCAAAGCGGTCTCGGCTGAGGTCGAGGATCGCACCCTGCTGGTGCACCTGTTGCGGGATCATCTCAACCTCACCGGCACCCATGTCGGCTGTGACACCAGCCAATGCGGCGCCTGCGTCGTCCATATCGACGGCCGGGCCGTGAAGTCCTGCACCGTGCTGGCCGGCCAGGCCGCCGGCGCCAACGTCACCACCATCGAAGGCATCGCCAGGGGCGACGAGCTGCACCCGATGCAGGCCGCCTTCCGCGACAATCACGGCCTGCAATGCGGCTATTGCACCCCGGGCATGATCATGTCGGCCATCGATATTGTGCACCGCCACGGAGGCGAGCTCGACGAGGCCACGGTGCGTGAGGAGCTGGAAGGCAACATCTGCCGCTGCACCGGCTATCACAACATCGTCAAGGCCGTGCTCGACGCCGCGGGCCGGATGAAGGTCGCCCAGGCCGCCGAATAAGGGCTGCCGTCGGCTTTCGACGTCTTTCAAGCAATACCGAGACCACGACCGCTGCGCGCGATGGCCGCGGCGGGACAACAAACTCCGGTAGGGGAGAGATTCGCATGGGTATGGAAGGCATTGGCGCAAGCGTCGTCCGCAAGGAGGACAAGCGTTTCATCACCGGCAAGGGCCGTTACGTCGACGACATCAAGATGGTGGGCATGACCTATGCCCATTTCATCCGCAGCCCGCACGCCCACGCCAAGGTCAAGAGCATCGACTCCTCCGCCGCCGAGGCGATGCCCGGCGTGGTCGCGGTGCTGACCGGCAAGCAGATCGTCGACGACAAGGTCGGCAACCTGATCTGCGGCTGGGCCATCACCTCCAAGGACGGCTCGCCGATGAAGATGGGTGCATGGCCGGCGATGGCGCCGGAGACCGTTCGCTTCGTCGGCCAGGCCGTCGCGGTCGTCATCGCCGACAGCAAGAATCTCGCGCGCGACGCGGCCGAGGCCGTCGTCGTCGAATACGAGGAGCTGCCGGCTGTCGCCGACATGCCCTCCGCGCTGAAGCCCGGCGCACCGCAGCTTCACCCCGAGGCACCCGGCAACGTCGTCTATGACTGGCATATCGGCGATGAGGCCGCGGTCGGCGCTGCCTTCTCCAAGGCCGCTCACGTCGTCAGCCTCGAGCTGACCAACAACCGCCTGGCGCCCAACGCGATGGAGCCGCGCGCGGCGATCGCCGACTACGACGCCGCCGAGGAGCATTTCACGCTCTATACGACGTCCCAGAACCCGCACGTCGCCCGCCTCGTGCTGTCGGCGTTCTACAACATCGCGCCCGAGCACAAGCTGCGCGTGATCGCGCCGGACGTCGGCGGCGGCTTCGGCTCCAAGATCTTCATCTATCCGGAAGAGATGGTGGCGCTGTGGGCCTCCAAGAAGGTCGGCCGTCCGGTGAAGTGGACCGGCGACCGCACCGAGGCGTTCCTGACCGACGCCCATGGCCGCGACCACATCTCCAAGGCCGAGATGGCGTTCGACGCCGACCACAAGATGCTCGGTCTGCGGGTCAAGACCCACGCCAATTTCGGCGCCTACATGTCGCTGTTCTCGTCGTCGGTGCCGACCTATCTGTACGCCACGCTGCTGTCTGGCCAGTACAACATCCCGGCGATCTATGCCGAGGTGATGGGCGTCTACACCAACACCACGCCGGTCGACGCCTACAGAGGCGCCGGACGTCCCGAGGCGAGCTATTTGCTGGAGCGGCTGGTCGAGACCGCCGCACGGCAATTCAAGATGGACCCGGCCGAGCTGCGGCGGAAGAACTTCATCACCCAGTTCCCGCACCAGACCCCTGTGATCATGGCCTACGACACCGGCGACTTCAACGCCTCGCTCGACGCGGCGATGAAGGCGATCGACTATGCCGGCTTCCCGGCCCGCAAGGCCGCGGCCAAGGCGCAGGGCAAGCTGCGCGGCATCGGCCTGTCCTGCTACATCGAGGCCTGCGGCATCGCGCCGTCGAAGGCGGTCGGCAGCCTCGGCGCCGGCGTCGGCCTGTGGGAATCGGCTGAGATCCGCGTCAATCCGGTCGGCACGATCGAGGTGCTCACGGGATCGCACAGCCACGGCCAGGGCCACGAGACCACCTTCTGCCAGCTGATCGCGGAACGCCTCGGCGTGCCGATCAGCCAGGTCTCGATCGTCCATGGCGACACCGACAAGGTGCAGTTCGGGATGGGCACCTACGGCTCGCGGTCGGCGGCCGTTGGTCTGACTGCGATCCTGAAGGCGATGGAGAAGGTCGAGGCCAAGGCCAAGAAGATCGCGGCGCATGCGCTCGAGGCGTCCGAGGGCGACATCGTCATCGAGAACGGCGAGTTCAAGGTGACCGGCACCGACAAGTCGATCGCCCTGCCGATGGTCGCGCTCGCCGCCTACACCGCGCACAATCTGCCTGACGGCATGGAGCCCGGATTGAAGGAGAGCGCCTTCTACGATCCGACCAACTTCACCTTCCCGGCCGGCACCTATATCTGCGAGCTCGAGGTCGACGAGGCCACCGGCAAGACGTCGTTCGTCAACTTCGTCGCGGCCGACGATTTCGGCCGGCTGATCAACCCGATGATCGTCGAAGGCCAGGTCCATGGCGGTCTCGTCCAGGGTATCGGCCAAGCCTTGCTCGAGCACGCGATCTACGACAGCAACGGCCAGCCGGTCACGGCGTCCTTCATGGACTACGCGATGCCGCGCGCCGATGACGTGCCGTCGTTCAAGCTCAGCCACACCACGACCCTGTGCCCGGGCAATCCGCTCGGCGTGAAGGGCTGCGGCGAGGCCGGCGCGATCGGTGCGTCCGCCGCCGTGATCAACGCGATCACGGATGCGATCGGCAACAACAAGCTGGAAATGCCGGCGACGCCGGACCGCGTCTGGCACGCGATCCACGGTTGATCATCGCTCCGGGGCGCGCGCAGGCGCGGCCCCGGAATGATCTCGATAAAAAATTCAGGGAGCTTCCCATGTATGAGACGACCTATCATCGCGCCTCCTCGGTCGACGAAGCCGCGGCGCTGTTCTCCAAGGGCAGCGATGCCAAGTTCCTCGCCGGTGGTCACACCCTGATCCCGGTGATGAAGCAGCGCCTCGCCAGCCCGTCCGATGTCATCGACATCGGCAAGATCAAGGACCTGATCGGCGTGCAGCTCTCGGGCGACACGCTCGTCATCAAGGCGGCGACGACCTATTACGACATCATGACCAATGCCGATGTGAAGAAGGCGGTCCCCGCGATCGCTCATCTCACCTCGGTGCTCGGCGATCCCGCGGTGCGCGCCCGTGGCACGATCGGCGGCTCGATCGCCAACAACGACCCGGCGGCGGATTTCCCGGCGGCACTGATCTCGCTCGGCGCCACCGTGAAGACCAACAAGCGGTCGATCGCGGCGGAGGATTTCTTCAAGGGCCTGTTCACCACGGCGCTGGAGGACGGCGAGATCATCACCGAAGTGTCGTTCCCGGTGCCGGAGAAGGCCGGCTACGCCAAGATGCGCCACCCAGCGTCGCGTTTCGCGCTGACCGGCGTGTTCGTCACCAAGACCAAGGGCGGCGATGTGCGCGTAGCCGCCACCGGCGCCTCGCAGAGCGGCGTGATGCGGGTCTCCGCGATCGAGGCGGCGCTGAAGTCCAACTGGTCGGCGTCCGCGCTCGACGGCGTCAGCGTCTCCGCGAGCGGCCTGCTCAGCGACATCCACGGCTCGGCCGACTACCGCGCCAATCTGGTGAAGGTGATGGCGCAGCGTGCGGTGCAAGCCGCAGGCTAGCGTGCGCGACGCGGATCATTCCGCGCAACGGCACGTCAAATTCCACGCGGCGCGCAGCAATGCGCGCCGTTTTGCTTTGCGGCATACGGCGCGCTTGCGTTGCCTCGAGGCACGCGGGACAATTGCGGATCAGGAAACGCAAAGCGACAAGACGCGCGAAGCCAAGGACACAACGACGTGCTCGACAAGACCGCTCCTCACAACCAGACCCGCGCCACCGGCCCGCTCGCAGGCTTCCGCATCGTCGAGTTCGCCGGCATCGGGCCGGGACCGTTCGCCTGCATGCTGCTCGCGGACATGGGCGCGGAAGTGGTGACGCTGGATCGCGTCGGCGCGCGCAAGACCATGAAGTCGGTCGCCGGCCGCGGCCGCAAGGTGATCGAGCTCGATCTCAAGGACAAGGCGGTCATTGCCGAAGTGCTCGAGCTGCTCGCCGGCGCTGACGCGCTGATCGAAGGCTTCCGTCCCGGCGTGATGGAGCGGCTCGGCCTTGGCCCCGATGTCGTGCTCGCGCGCAATCCGAAGCTGGTCTACGGCCGCATGACCGGCTGGGGCCAGGAAGGCCCGCTCGCGCACGCGGCCGGTCACGACATCAACTACATCTCGATCACCGGCGCGCTCGCCGCGATCGGGCCGAAGGAGCGGCCGGTGCCGCCGCTCAACCTGGTCGGCGATTTCGGCGGCGGTGCGCTCTATCTCGTCGTCGGCGTGCTCGCCGCGCTGCTGGAAGCGTCGAAGTCCGGCAAGGGTCAGGTGGTGGACACCGCGATGTGCGACGGCGCCGCGTCGCTGCTCGCGATGTTCTTCGATCTCACCGCAATGGGCCGCTGGACCGAGGGACGCGAGCGCAACTTCCTCGACGGCGGCGCACATTTCTACGGCGTCTATGAATGCGCCTGCGGCAACTTCATCTCGATCGGCTCGATCGAGCCGCAGTTCTACGCGCTGCTGCGCCAGCACGCCGACCTCTCCGATCCGGCCTTCGAGGCGCAGATGGACCCGCGCGCCTGGCCGGCGCTGAAGGAGAAGCTGGTCGCGGTGTTCAAGAGCAAGACGCGCGAGGAGTGGTGCGCGATCATGGAAGGCACCGACATCTGCTTCGCGCCGGTGCTGACGATGTCGGAGGCGCCGAAGCACGCCCACATGGCCGCCCGCGGCGTGTTCGTGGAGCGCCACGGCGTGACGCAGCCCGCCCCAGCGCCGCGGTTCTCGCGGACGCCGTCGACCATCCGCGAGCCGGAGGTCGCGGAGATCGGGGCGCTGGTGAATACCTGGAAGGCGGGGCGGTAGGTTCTCGATCGAACCGCCCTACTCCGCCGCCTCGACCTTCAGGACGCCGCGGCGGATCTGGTCTTCCTCGATCGATTCGAACAGCGCCTTGAAGTTGCCTTCGCCGAAGCCGTCGTCGCCCTTGCGCTGGATGAACTCGAAGAAGATCGGGCCGATTGCGTTTGCGGAGAAGATCTGCAGCAGCACCTTGGTGTGACCGCCCGCAACGACGCCCTCGCCGTCGATCAGGATGCCGTTGCGCTTGAGCCGCGCGACGTCCTCGCCGTGCTTGGGCAGGCGCGCGTCGATGCGCTCGAAATAGGTCTCCGGCGGTGACGGCATGAACGGCAGGCCTGACGCGCGCAGGCCCTCGACGGTGGCGTAGATGTCGCGGGCTCCGCAGGCGATGTGCTGGATGCCCTCGCCGCGGTAGGTCTGCAGATATTCCTCGATCTGCCCGGAATCGCCGGCGTCCTCGTTGATCGGAATCCGGATCTTGCCATCCGGGCTGGTCAGCGCGCGCGAAAACAGGCCGGAGGCGCGGCCCTCGATGTCGAAGAAGCGGATCTGGCGGAAGTTGAACAGCTTCTCATAGAAGCCCGCCCACACGTTCATGCGGCCGCGATGCACATTGTGGGTCAGGTGATCGATGTAATAGAGGCCCGAGCCCGCCGGACGCGGGTCGCGCGCGCCGGTCCACTCGAACTCGAGATCATAGGCCGAACCCTTGGCGCCGTAGCGATCGACCAGGTACAGCAGGCTGCCGCCGATGCCCTTGAGCGCGGGCACGTCGAGCGTCTTCTGGGCCGCCGGCAGATCGGCGGGCTCGGCGCCGAGGGCGATTGCCCGGGCATAGGCCTTCTTCGCATCGACCACGCGGAACGCCATCGACGGCGCACACGGGCCGTGCGCGGCGACGAAATCGTGGCCGTGGCTGCCGGGCTCCTCGTTGACCAGATAGTTGATGTCGCCCTGGCGATACAGCGTGATCGCCTTGGTCTTGTGGCGCGCGACCGGTGCGAAGCCCATCAGCTTGAACAGCGCATGCAGCTCGCCCGCGTCGGGATGGGCATATTCAACGAACTCAAAGCCATCCGTGCCCATCGGGTTGTCGGCGGAGATGGTGGCAGGCGGCGCATCGTGCGGAAACGGACCCATGGGCGGCAGCTCCTTCAGCTTGATCCGGAGATTATCGCCCGGATTTCGCGCATGGAGCGTGCAAACCATTGTCATTTTCGCCTGGATATGCACGATCCGTGCATGCTCGAAGGACATGGCGCATGATTTCGGTCGACAGCTTCGATATCAAGATCCTGGCCGCGCTCCAGGACGACGGCCGGCTGACCAACCAGGAGCTGGCCGATCTCGCCGGGCTGTCCGCCTCGCAATGCTCGCGGCGGCGGATGCGGCTGGAGGAAGACGGCGTCATCGCCGGCTACCGCGCCCAGCTCGCCAGCCAGGCGCTCGGCTTCGAGCTGATCGCCTTCATCCAGATCACGCTGGCGACGCATTCGCCCGACAACGCCGAGAGGTTCCGTGCGCTGGTCAATCGCGTCGACGACATCCAGGACGCCTATGCGCTGACGGGCGACTCCGACTACCTGCTCAAGGTCGTGCTGCGCGACCTCAAGAGTCTATCCGACATCGTCAACAACGTGCTGATGCCGCATCAGAGCGTTGCCCATGTGCGCTCCTCGATCGTGCTCGACCGGCTCAAGGAGAGCGCGAAGCTGCCGCTGGGATCGCTGTCGTCAGGCTGACCGCATGGCGCAAATCGAGGGAACTTCGGCATTCACCTCCGGCATCCCTTCTGGAACAATCGCCGGGTTCAGAGCATTGCGAGACGACCATGGCGCTGCAGCTTCGGCCGAACTGCGAGTATTGCGACAAGGACCTGCCGCCGTCGGCGACCGACGCGCGCATCTGCTCCTATGAGTGCACCTTCTGCGCCGACTGCGTGGAGACGAAGCTGTTCAACGTCTGCCCGAATTGCGGCGGCAGCTTTGCGCCACGGCCGATCCGGCCGGCGCGTGAGTGGCGGCCGGGCGTGTGCACGGTGAAGCAGGTGCCGTCCGACAAGCGCGTGCATCTCAAGTACGCGACCGAAGACGTCGCCGTGTTTGTGGCTGGCGTCAAGGACGTCGCACCGGAGAACCGTTGACCTCTCTCCTCGTCATTCCGGGGCGGCCCGCAGGGCCGAGCCCGGAATCCATAATCACGACTCGACGTGTCGATGGAAAGCATAGCCACGAGCAGCTCGCACGACAGGTCCGCCTGTGAGTATGGATTCCGGGCTCGCGCTGCGCGCGCCCCGGAATGACGGCGGTGGGCGGGGTGGCTATTCGGCCGCGACAACAGTGCCTTCCACTTCGCCGAAGCCGACACGATAGCCCTGGCCTTGGCACCATCCGCGCATGACGAGCGAGTCGCCGTCTTCCAGGAACGTGCGCTTCGCGCCGCCGGCGAGTTCGATCGGCTCGGTGCCGTTCCAGCTGATCTCGAGCAGACTGCCGCGCTGGTGCTTGTCGGGGCCGGAGATGGTGCCGCTGCCGAGAAGATCGCCGACACTCATGGCGCAGCCGCTCGAGGCATGGTGCATCAGCTGCTGCACGCTCGACCAGTACATGTATTTGAAGTTGGTCCGGCAGATGTTCTCGGCGCTGTTGCTGCCCGACGGACGCAGGGCCACATCGAGCCCAAGGTCGTAGTTCTGCGCGGCCTTCTGCTGCAGATAGGGCAGCGGCATCGGATCCTGCGCCGGGCCGGCGACGCGGAACGGCTCCAGCGCCTCCCGCGTGACGACCCACGGGCTGATCGAGGTCGCGAACGCCTTGGCCTGGAACGGGCCGAGCGGGACGTATTCCCATTGCTGGATGTCGCGCGCGCTCCAGTCGTTGAGCAGCACGAAGCCGAAGATCATCGCCTCCGCCTGCGCCTCGCTCAGCATCTCGCCGAGCTGTGAGGACTGGCCGATGACGACGCCCATCTCCAGCTCGAAGTCGAGCCGCTTGCACGGCCCGAAGCTGGGCACCTCGGCGCTCGGCGGCTTGAGCTGGCCGCGCGGCCGGCGCACCTTCGTGCCCGACACGACCACCGTCGAGGCGCGGCCGTTGTAGCCGATCGGCATGTGCAGCCAGTTCGGCTGCAAGGCGTTGTCCTTGCCGCGGAACATCACGCCGACATTGGTGGCGTGCTCCTTGGAGGAATAGAAGTCGGTATAGCCGGCGACATGGAACGGCAGGTGCAGCGTGACGTCTTGGCGCGGCAGCAGCGCCCGGCTGCGCAGCGGCTTGTCGTCGCGCAAGCGCGGATTGTCATCGCGCAGCAGCGCGCTGATCGCCGCGCGGGTCTTCGACCACACGGCAGAACCTAGCGCCATGAAGGCGTTGAGCGAGGGCTGCGCGAACACCTCATAGGCCGGCGACAGATCGAGCAGTCCTTCGTCCTCCAGCACGGCGAGGTCGAGCACGAAGTCGCCGATCGCGACGCCGACGCGGGGCTTCGGTGAGTCCCCTGCGGAGAACACGCCGTAGGGCAGGTTCTGGATCGGAAAGTCGGACGCCGGATCGACCGGAATGAAGGAGCGGAGCGAGGGATCGTTGGGGTGCTTCACGTTGTGTTCCTGAATTCGTGCCACGCCTCCCGCTGTCATTCCGGGGCGGCCCGCAGGGCCGAGCCCGGAATCCATAGCCACAGGACGATGTGTGAGGCGAGTTGGTTGTGGCTCAGCTTTCCATCTACACGACCGATCGTGGTTATGGATTCCGGGCTCGCCGCTGCGCGGCGCCCCGGAATGACGGCGAGAGTTGCATCTACGGACGGTTCGGATCGAAGCGCTTCTCGAGTCCATTCCAGCAATCGGCATAGTCCGGCTGCAATGTCCCGGACTCCGCGGCATGCTTCGTGATCCGTTGCGGAAAGCGGGTCTCGAACATGAAGGCCATCGTGCCCGTCAGCTTGACCGGCTTCAGCTCGCCATTGCTGGCGTGGTCGAACGCCTCGCGATCCGGCCCGTGCGGCAGCATGCAGTTGTGCAGGCTCATGCCGCCGGGCACGAAGCCCTGCGGCTTCGCATCGTAGACGCCGTAGATCAGGCCCATGAACTCCGACATGATGTTCATGTGATACCATGGCGGGCGGAAGGTGTTGTCGGCCACCATCCAGCGCTCCGGGAAGATCACGAAGTCGATGTTGGCGGTGCCCGCCGTCTCCGACGGCGAGGTCAGCACGGTGAAGATCGACGGGTCGGGATGATCGAAGCCGATGGCGCCGACCGGCGAGAAGGTGCGCAAATCGTACTTGTACGGCGCGTAGTTGCCGTGCCAGGCGACGACGTCGATCGGCGAGTGCTTCAGCTCGGTCTTGAACAGCGCGCCGCCCCATTTGACGTAGAGCTCGGTCGGCGTGTCCTTGTCCTCGTAGGACGCCACCGGCGTCAGGAAGTCGCGGGCATTGGCGAGGCAGTTGGCGCCGATCGGGCCGCGCTCCGGCAAGGTGAAAGCGCCGCCATAATTCTCGCAGAGATAGCCGCGTGCCGGCCCCGCCGGAATCTCCACGCGGAACTTGACGCCGCGCGGGATCACGACGATCTCGCCGGGCTCGGCGTCGATGCGGCCGAACTCGGTGACGAACAGCAGGCGGCCGTGCTGCAGCACGAACATCAGCTCGCCATCGGCATCGTAGAAGTGCTGGTCGACCATCGATTTGGTGATGACGTAGACATGCGTTGCCATGCCGGCCTGGGTCGCAGCGTCCCCCGCGGTCGTCATCGTCTGCACGCCCTGCAGGAACGTCACCTCGCCCGAGGGCATCGGTGTCGGATCCCAGCGCAGCTGCTGCACCGTGATCTCCTGCTCATGGCAGGGCGCCGTGCGCCACAGCCCGGCATCGACCTTCGCGAAACGTCCCGAGTGTTTCACCGAGGGACGGATGCGATACAGCCAGGAGCGCTCGTTGGAGCCGCGCGGCGCCGTGAACGGCGAGCCGGACAGCTGCTCGGCATAGAGGCCGTAGGCGCAGCGCTGCGGTGAGTTGCGGCCGATCGGCAGCGCGCCGGGCAGCGCCTCGGTCTCGAACGAATTGCCGAAACCGGACATATAGCCCGGCGTGACCTGGCCCGAGGCGCGGTGAAGCTGGTCAGGCGATGTGTTGATGTTCATCATCCCTCTCCTTGCAGGCGGGCCCACATCTCGCGGTCGCGCTCGGCGGTCCAGATCACGGGATCGTCGATGCCGCTGGCTTCGTCATAGGCGCGCGACACGTTGAACGGCAGGCAGTGCTCGTAGATGGCGAAGCTCGAGAATTTCGGGTCCATGACCTCGCGCGTCGCCGCCATCGATTCCTTGAGGCTGCGCCCCTTGGCGACCGAGATCTCGGCCGCGCCATACAGCGAGGAGACGAAGTCGCGGGTCATCGCGATCGCCTCGCGCACGGTGGACTCGCCCTTCAGCGCGTCGCCGCGGCCGGGCGCGATCGCCTTCGGATTGAAGTCGCGGATCTCGTTCAGGGTCGACGGCCATTCGCGCAAATAGGCGTCGCCGCAATAGCAGGCCGAGTGATATTCGATCAGATCGCCGGAGAACATCACCTCGGCATCCGGCACCCAGGCGACGATGTCGCCCGAGGTGTGGCCGGCGCCAAGCTGGATCAGCTGCACCTCGCGCTTGCCGAGATGGATCGTCATCTCGCCCTCGAAGGTCAGCGTGGGCCAGGTCAGGCCGGGAATGCTCTGCGCGTCCTGGAACAGCCGCGGGAAGCGGCCATATTCCGAATCCCAGTCCTGCTGGCCGCGCTCGACGATCAGCCGGTGCGTCTCCTGCGAAGCGACGATGCCCTGCGCGTGATAGGCCGAGGCGCCGAGCACGCGCACGGCGTGATAATGCGACAGCACGACATATTTGATCGGCTTGTCGGTGACGGTCTTGACACGCTCGATCACCTTGTTGGCCATTGCCGGCGTCGCCTGGGCATCGAACACGATGCAGCCGTCGTCGCCGACGATCACGGCCGAGTTCGGATCGCCCTCCGCCGTGAACGCATAGAGATCCGGGCCGATCTCGGAGAAGGTGACCTTCTTCTCGGCCATATCGGTGGTGGACGCGAAACCCTTCGCCATCAGTTCATTCCTCGTGTCGGCAGCTATTGCTGCTGTTGTTGCTGTTGCTGGCTGGTGTCGATCATGCGCCGCTTGGCGAGCGTGATCGCCTCGCGCAACACGGTGATGTCGCCGATGTGATTGGCGAGGATCAGGACCAGTGCCGCATCGAGATCGGCGCTTTCCTTTTCCGAGAGGCCGCGATGCGCCTCGACGACGGCGCGGAAGGCGTCGTCGGGCTTGGCGAAGTTCGAGGCGGTGGAGAGGGCCATCGTCAGCTTCCTCAATTCCGGCCGGATGCGCGCGCTACGGCGGCCGCGATGTCGGCGCGCTTTGAATGCCTGAAGCGGGCGGCGACGTAACCGTCAGGGCGAAGCAGATAGGAGGTGCCCGGCTCGGCGTCATAGCGTTTGCCGGCAAAGGCCTCTGCATCCGCAAAGCCGTCGCCGCCGATACTGATGACACTGACATCGTCAGGTGCGTCGATCGCCTCGCCATTGGCAAACGACAGCAGGGTGAATCGCCGGCCTTGGGCATTGAACGCGTCAGTGAGATGAAGGTGCCGTCCGTCGGCGGCCTTCAGCGGTGCATCGAGCATCGAGGTGCCCGGACATGGACCGCCCCGCCACGTGTCCGTATCGGCCGTCGACAGCGGGGTCTCATAGATCGACGGCACCGACAGCCGGCCGCCATTGACCATGCGCTTGCCGAACTCGGTCTCCTTGGCGAGCGACAACACCGCCTTGCGCAGCCGCGCCTCCTGCGCGCTGACCGGGGCCATGAAATCGGTGGAGCGCGTCGACTCCCGGATGTTCTCATCGGCCGCGGCGCTGCGCTCGATATGATAGGTCTCGAGCAGACCGGACGGCGATGTGCCGCGCAGCACGCGGTCGAGCTTCCACGACAGGTTCTCGGCGTCCTCCAGCCCGGAATTGGCGCCACGGGCGCCGAACGGCGACACCTGATGCGCCGAATCGCCGGCGAAGATCACACGGCCATGGATGAAGCGCTCCATGCGCCGGCACTGGAACTTGTAGAGCGAGATCCATTCGAACTCGAACTCGTCGTGGCCGAGCATGCGTGCGATGCGCGGGCGCACATTTTCCGGCTTCCGCTCGACCTGGGGATCGCAGTCCGGCGTCAGCTGCAGATCGATGCGCCAGACGTCGTCAGGCTGGCGATGCAGCAGCGCCGAACGTCCGGCATGGAATGGCGGATCGAACCAGAACCAGCGCTCGGTCGGAAACTTTGCCGTCATCTTGACGTCGGCGATCAGGAACTGATCCTCGAACACCTTGCCGGAAAAGCCGGCGCCGACCATCTGCCGCAGCGACGAGCGCGCGCCGTCGCAGGCAATCACATATTGCGCGGAAAGAAGATAGGGACCATCAGGCGTCTCAATGGTCAGAACGGCCCGGTCATTGCGCTGTTCAAGCGCAATCACCTTGTTGCGCCAGCGCAGCGATATGTCGGGCAATTGGGTGACGCGATCGACCAGATAGGCCTCCGCGTAGAACTGCTGCAGGTTGATGAAGGCCGGTCGCTTGTGCCCCGGCTCGGGCAGCAGATTGAACTGATACAGCTCGGACGGCCCGTGGAAGATGCGGCCGACATTCCACACCACGCCCTTGTCGACCATGCGGTCGCCGACGCCGAGCCTGTCCCAGTAATCCAGCGAGCGCTTGGAGAAGCAGATTGCCCGCGAGCCCTCGCCGATCCGGTCGGCGTCATCGAGCACCACGACCGCATGGCCGCGCTGCGCGAGATCGATGGCAAACGACAGGCCCACGGGACCGGCGCCCACGACGACGACCGGATGCTCGGCCGGCGCGATCCGGTCCTGGTCTCCGTGCCGATGATAGCCGAACTGAACCTTCGCCTGGCTCGCGCCCTGCCCCGGATTGGCCTGCACCATGGCTTGCTCGCCTTGTGGTTTTCTTGAATTGTCGAAGCGACCGACATTTCCTCGGGTCAGACTTCCAGCCGACTTGCCAGATAGTCTCACCTGCAACTATTCTAAAGCTGACGGCCTCGGCCGCGTCAACTCAAAAATCGGAGCGCGATCGTGGCCGATCCACCAGCAGCGACGTCCCGGCGGCAGGCAAAGGCCGTCGAGGGTCGAAATGCCGCAGCGCCGCATGACGACGAGCGGCTCGACCTGTTCAAGTTTGCGCCGTTCCGGCTGAATCGCCTCGCCGCCGAGGTCAGCGCAGCGCTCGCCAGCGAATACCGCGAGCGTCACGGGCTCGACATTCCGGAATGGCGCGTGCTGGCGACGCTGGGCTTCCGCCGCGAGGCGTGCAGCGCGCAATATGTCGCAGCGTGCACGCGCACGCACAAGTCGACGATCAGCCGCGCCGTGACGTCTCTGCTGGAGCGGCGACTGATCGAGCGGGTCGAGAACGCCGACGACCGCCGCGAATTCCGGCTGCGCCTCACGCGAAAGGGCAAGACGCTCTATGAGGAGCTTATCCCCCGCCTGCAGCAGCGCGAGCGCGAGATCATGGCCTGTTTGTCCGCCGACGAGCGCAAGACCTTCGACCGGCTGATCGGCAAGATCGAGGCGAGCCTCGATCTGATCCAGACCAGCGAGGAAGCCGACGCCAAGCAGGCCTATTAGTTGCGAAGGTGCTGGGCGGGCAAAGCGCCGCCACAGGCGGGCGCGTGCCCGCCGTTCTTCGTCGAGTCGACAAAGGACATAGTGCAGTCGCCCTTGCCTATCCTACGGATCAGGTCGCAGACGAACGCCGCCGCTCTTCCGGAACGTCGAGCCCTTCACTGCCCTCGCCGCGCCAGCGCAGGATCTCCATCGCCAGCACAGGATGGTTGAAGCCCTTCAGATGCAGGTCGTCGATCGGCCGGGCATCGACCGACGCCTCGACCACGCCATACACCCGGCGTGACACGATCACCTGCCCTGCCTTGGCCTCGTCGCACAGCCGCGAGGCGAGATTGGTGACGCTGCCGATCGCGGCGTATTCCAGCCGGTGCTCGAAGCCGACCTGGCCGAGCGTGGCATAGCCGAGCGCGATGCCGACGCCGAATCCCAGGCTGTGGCCGCGATTCTTCCAGCGCTCCGTCAAATGGCCGATCTCGTCACGCATCTCCAGCGCCATCTTCACGGCGCGGGTGGTGTGATCGTCGAACGGGATCGGTGCATTGAACAGGATCATCACGCCGTCGCCGGCGTAGCGGTCTAGCGTGCCCTCATATTTGAAGATCAGCTTGCCCAGCGCGGCGTGATATTCGCGCAGCACGTTCATCGCCTCTTCGGGTTCGGTCGTCTCGGTAAACGACGTGAAACCGCGCAAATCGCAGAACACGACGGTGACCTCGCGGCGGTGGCTCTCCAGCAGCGCATCGTGCCCGTCCGACGACGCGATGATCTGCGCCACTTGCGGAGCAAGGAAGCGCTCGAGCCGGCGGATGCGCTCGATCTCGCCGAGCTGCTTCTCGACGCGATCCTCCAGCGATCTGTTCCATTCGCGCAGCTGCTCGGTCTGCTCGGTGAGCTTGGCCGCCTGCTGCTGCACGGTGTCATGCGCCAGCGCCAGCTCGCGGCCCTTCTGATCGACCTCGGTGAACAGCCGCGCATTGCGCATCGCCAGCACCGCCTGGTGGGCAAAGGTGCGCATCAGACCGATCAGGCTCGCCGGAAACGCGCCTGCCGCGCGCCGGAGCACCACGAGTGCGCCGAGCACGCCCTGCTGATCGACCAGGGGCGTGAACAGCACGGCGTGGAAGCCGGCCGCCACGGCGACGTCGCGCAGCGGGTGATCCGGCGCGGCAGCGAGCTCGGCGATCGCGATCGGCTCGCCGCTGCGAACGGAATCGGCCAGCAGGCTCGTTTCCTCGTCGAGCATGTTGTATGCGGCGTCCGGCGCGCGCTCCACACCCTTGGCTTCGACCAGCCTGAAGCGGCGGATCGGAGCCTCGTAGGAATAGATCAGGACGGCGTCCGCGTGGGTGATCTCGAGCGCCCGCGCCGCCACCGTCGGCAGCACGGCATTGAGATCGAGCGAGGACGAGACCGCGCGTCCGACCTCCTCCAGCACCTTCAGCTCGTTGATCGACTGCGCGAGATCGCGCGTGCGCTCCTCGACCTTCGCCTCCAGCACGGCATAGGATTGCGCGAGCTGGCCGGCCATGCTGTTGAACTGATCGGCCAGCTCCTCCAGCTCGTCATGCGTCTTGACCTCGATGCGCTGGGCGAAGTCACCGGCGCCAAGCTTGCGCGCGCCGGCGCGCAACGCGGTGATCGGAACGAGCATGCGGCGCGCCAGCAGCGAGCCGGCGAGAATCGCAACCGCGAGACCGAGCGCGATCAGGAGCGCGCCGCGCAACAGCTGATCGCGGATCGGGGCAAGCGCATGCGCGGTCGACTGCTCGAAGAAGACGACCCAGCCGAGCTTGGGCAGCGTCGCGACCGCCGACAGCACGGCGTGCCCCTCGCTATCGGTGCCGGCGGCCAGCGCCTGGCCATCGGGCGCGAGCATCGCCGCGACCTGCGGCAGCTTGGCGAGGTCCTGGCCGACGGCTGGCCCCTTCGCCGAGCTCGCCAGCACCTGGCCCTTGGGGTCGACGACATAGGCGATCCCGACCTTGCCGACCTGCGCCTCGGTCATGAAGTCGTCGAGAAAGTCGAGATCGATGTCGGCCACGGTCACGCCCGCATTGAAGCCGGAATGCGCGACCGAGATCGACATCGTCGGCTGCGCGCCCTTGAAGGTCACGGTCGAGAAGTGGCTGCCATGAGTGACGGTGTCGGTGAAGCGCAGATCGCGCGACAGATCATTGCCCGAGGAGAACGAGATCGAGGTGCGCGAGACCCGGAGCTGCTCGCGGCCCTGGCCGTCGAGCTGATAGAGCTGCCGCACCGCCGGCGCCTGGCTCAGCAGCTGCACGTAATCGGCGCGGCGCAGCTCGAGCGTATTGGCGCTGGCCCGCGTCACCCAGCTGATCTGGCGCTGCAGATCCGAAACCGCCTGGTCGATGCGCCGGGCGCTCACATCGGCCTTCTCGGCCATCGCGGCGGTCAGGCTCGCCTTGGTCGACTGGTAGCTGATCCAGGTTTCGGTCGCGCCGTTCACGGCCAGCACGAACACGACGAGCCCGACCAGCGACACGACATATTTGGCGAACAGGCCCTGCCGCAGCGACCAGCCTCTGTTCTCGACCCCGTTCATCCGGACCCCTCGCGCGCGGCATGGCCGAGGTTGAAACCCCGGATCGGCGCGTCCGCTGCCCATCATCGCGACAGCGACACATCAAAGACGGGACCGCCCGTGGGCCGAGCTGGTCCGTCGCCGGGATGCGTTTAGCACAGAATGAGAGGCAGGACGGCTTCCGATGCAGCCCCTATGGTATCCATGTTCATCGCCGTCGCGTCCTCCATGCAGAGGAGCGGACCGCTCGCCGCGCGATGGTTTAATCTTACCTATTGAAGATGCGCTTCAAGACGTCGTTCATCGGCTGGCTGTCCTGCGCGCCATCCAGTGTATCGGGCGGGCTTCCGGCGGCCGCGGCACCCGAACCGGGTTCGGTCGGCGGCGGGCTGACGGGCGCCTGCAATAGCGGAGCTGCGCCTTCGGTCGGATTGAGCGTCCGGCCGCGGCTTCTCACCGGCGGCTGAGTGCCCTGCTGTAATCCCTGCTGGATCAGATTGCCGATGGCGGCGCCAAGCTCGCCTCCGAGCAGACCGGACTGCCCATTTGCCGGCGCCTGCGCGTTCGGGGTCGAGGGCGCGGCATTGGGGACCGTGCCGCCGGACGTGGAGTTGCCGATCAGGCCGCCGATGCCGTTGATCAGATTGTCGAGCCCGGCGCCGTCCTTGCCGAACAGCCCCTGCCCCATCTGCTTCAGCTTGGCATAGGCGGCGTCGGGATTGTCGAGGATGCCGGCCATGTCGGGATAGAAGCGCGGCTGGCTCCAGGGGCCGTCGATGACCACGGGAATGCCGAGACCGACCGGATCCGAGGCGCGGCCCTGCCCTTCCGTCGTCATCACGAGCTTCGGCTCGACGCGCATCGCCAGCGCGCGATTTCCGAGATCGATCGTGCCTGCGCCGGTGACCTTCACCAGCGGTCCGACCAGGTTGAGATCCCCCGTCGCCGCCTGGCCACGCTCGATCTGGAAGGAGGCCGAAAGCTGCGTGAGATCGGTGGTGAGCTCCTTGGCATCCTGCCAGCCCGACAGCGGATTGGTCGTCAACGAGCGGATCATCTGCGCGACGTTGATGCCGCGGATCGCGCCGTCCTGGAACAGCAGGAACGTCGAGCCGCTCAGATTGCTCATGATTGCCTGCTGGCTGGCGCCGTTCGAGCGCAGCGCCAGCTTGCCCTGCATCCGCGCGTCGAGCTTGTCGAAATCAGCGACGTTTTGCAGCAGCGGGAGGGCCCTGACGCCGACGAGATCGCAATGCATCGCGTAGGCCGGATTGCCCGTGGATGCGTCGATCACGACCTCGCCGCTGGCCTGGCCGGTGTAGAGGCCGAGATTGGTGACGGTTGCCTTCAGCACCCCGCCGGCCAGCGACGCTTCCGCGTCCAACGGCCCGAGCCGCGCGCCGGCGATGCCGATGTCCGTCGCGGACAGCTTCACGCGGGCATCGACGTAGTTCAGCCCGCGCAGGTCGATCGCGGCGGTGCTCCACCCAGCCGTGCCGCGAGATGCTGCCGGGCCTGCGATGTCGAGGCGGCGCACGTCGAGGTCGACCTTCACCAGTGGCTTGCTGGCGAGATCGACCGAGGCCCAGCCGTTGAAATCACCGTCGCCGAGCGCGCCGCTGAGGCCGTTGATCATGACCAATGAACCATTCAGGCGGACATCGGCACGGCCGGCGAGAACACCGCGGAAAGCGCTCTCTATTCCGATCTTGAACTCGACCGGCAAGGTCTGCCGATCGATCGGCATGGAAGGCGCCGCCGACGTGACCTCGAACGTCACCGGACGGTCGCCGGCACGCGCCGCACCCGCAATCCTGATCTTGCCGTCATCGCTCAGCGAGGCGGTGGCACCAATGCCCTCGATACGGTTCTCGACACGATCCCGGGCGTTGGAGAGGATGACGGCACCGTCCTTGACCGTAACGCGTTCGACCTGGACCGAAGGTGCGGCGTCCGGCTTCGCCGCCGTACGGTTCCGCGGCGCGTTGTCGCGCAACCGTTCGCGCAGCAACGGCAGGTACAGCGTGGGCTTGTCGATGACGACCTCGCCAATATCGGCCCGGCCGGACCACAGGCTCGACAACGCCATGTCGGCCTGCAGCTTGCCGATCGTCAGCCGATTGTTGCCGTCCCGCTCCTTGGGATCCTGCAGGGTGACGTCGGTCAGCGTGGCATGCAACGATGGCCACAGGCTGACGCGGGCGGAGCCGGCAATGCTCAAGCGGTAGCCGGTGTCGCGTTCGACGCGGTCCTGGATGGCGACCGTGAGGAAGCTCGCCGGAAGTCCAAAGGCAAGCGCCAGGGCGAGCACGACGATGACGACGCCAACCAAACCGCCTGCGATTTTGAATGCTTTCATGTCGATGTCCCAAGCGCGACGCGCGAGCGGTCTCCACCGGTTAGCATGCGGCAACGCCGACCGGGTTCAATTCGAATTTTTCTCAGAACGAGAACCGCCCCGTGAGCGACCAAACTAGGCGCAAGCCCCTGCGCCCTTATGTGACTTATGACACACTTCCGCCCGGGCGGATTCTGTAACTGAGGCGATAAACCCAATGCCGAAGGTATAGTGATGAGCAAGCAGGCCGAATTTGCGGTCATTCTCAAGATGAATCCGATGTTCGCAGACCTTGGTGCCGACGAGCTGCAGCGGATCTCGAACCTCTGTCATACCCAGCATCTCTCCTCCGGCGAGGTCTTGTTCCAGAAGGGCGATCCAGGCAATGCCCTGTTCGGGGTGCGGCGCGGCCAGATCCGGATCGAGACCGGCGCCACCGACGGCAGCCGGCTGACCCTCAACTTCATGGGGGCCGGCGATCTGTTCGGCGAGGTCGCGGTTCTCGACGGCCAGGAGCGCACGGCCGACGCCACGGCCGGCGAAGCGACCGAATTGTTCGTGCTCCGGCGCGAGGATTTCCTCAGCTTCCTGGAGCGCGAGCCGAAGGTGGCGATCAGGATCATTCAGCTGCTGTGCCAGCGCATCCGCTGGCAGAGCGAGCGCATGGAGGAGTCCGTCCTGCAGCCGCTGCCGGTGCGGCTGGCGCGCCGGCTTTGCGCCCTGGCGGAGGATTTCGGCTCGGAGGTTCATATCTCCCAGGAGCAACTCGGTGTCTTCGTCGGCGCGGCGCGCGAGAGCGTCAACCGTCAGCTGCAGGCCTGGCGCAAGGACAACATCCTGGACCTGCAACGCGGCCGCATCCTGCTGCACGATCTGACCAAGCTCAACACGATCGCCCGCAACGAATGAGGGTGGAGCACATCGCTCCATCCACGAAGCCCACCGTGATCAGCCACGTGAGGATCAGCCGGATCATGATCGGCTGATCCTCTTCGCATCCGACGCGTCGCAGACATCGGGGGGAACGCACCAATTCTGTCCGTTCCAGGCCGGGCCGATGGCGGGAACCGTCCGCCGTGCATCGTTTCGTATCGCCCCTGGCCAAACATGATCGCAATTGGGCCACCGCACCTCACAATTTGCGACATGAACCCTTTTTAACAATTTTGACGGGGGTCGATCCGCTGGCGGAGAGCTCCATTGAGCTGCGCGCATCAGCGCGTCGGCAAGCGTTGTTGCGTCGGACCAGGTGAGTTGGAAGTGCGGTCATGAGTCTTGCGTTGCCGGCGATTGCGATCGAGGCGAACGGTTCGGTTGCCCGCTGGCGCAGAGCGCTCAATCTCTGGATCGACGCCGTCGAGGATGGCTGGGCGGTGCCCGCACTGATCGTGGGATTCGTCGCGGCCTGGATGATCTATTTCTCCATCGCCTATGTCGGCGGCGATCTCCACCAGGACGTGATCGAGACCTGGTCGCTCGGGCGCAGCTTCGCGTGGGGCTCGACCAAGCATCCGCCGCTGATGGGTTGGGCCGCGCGGGCCTGGACGCTGGTGTTTCCGCTGACGAACTGGTCCTTCAACCTGCTGGCGCTGACGAACGCGGCGCTCGGATTGTGGGCCGTCGATCTGATTACCCGGCGCTTCGCGCGTGGCGACAAGCGCCTCGTCGTGCTGCTGCTGCTGATGCTGCTGCCGATCTATCAATTCCATGCGCAGCGCTTCAACGCCAATGCCGTGCTGCTGTCGAGCTGGCCGTTGGCGACCTTGTGCTTCCTGCGGTCGTTCGAGACGCGGGCGGCAGGCTGGGCCATCGCGGCCGGGCTGGCCGCCGCGCTCGCCATGCTCGGCAAATACTACTCGATCTTCCTGATCGCCGGCTTTGTCGTGGCCGCGCTATGCCACCAAGACCGGCGGTCCTATTTCAGCTCGGCGGCGCCCTGGGTCGCCGCGTTTTCCGGCCTCGCCGCGCTGGCGCCGCATCTGGTCTGGCTTGCCGCCACCGGTGCGCAGCCGTTCTCGCATGCGATCGCGCATCATGTCGGCAAGACCAGCGCCGCCGCGCTGCTCGAGGGCAGCGGCTTCCTACTGGCCATGGCGGGCATCGCCGGCATCCCCGGCCTGATCTGGCTCGCGATGACACGGCCTCGCTTGGGCCGGGTGCTGAACGATGCGCTCAGCCTCGGCTCCGGGCTCCGGCTGCTGGCGATGATCGGGCTCGGCAGCGTGGTCTTCCCCGCCCTGATCTCGGTGATCTTCCGCACCGACATGCCGCCGCTGTGGGGCCTGCAAGGCGTCTTCCTGCTCGTGATCGTCATCGTCTGCGGCGCCAGCTATCAGGCTCCCCGCGATCTGACGGCCAACCTTGCCGCAATCGCCATCGGCATCGCCGCCATCGCCGCCACCGTCGTTGCGCCGCTGCACGCGCTGTATCGGAACTACGTTCCGCTGAGCGAGGGCCGCAACTTCTATGTGCCCGCGGTCGCCGAGCTCGATCGCCTCTGGCGGACCGCGGCGAGCACCGGGCTGCCCGCGGTGGGGGGCGATGACGGGCTGGCCTTCGCCGCGGCCTTCTACGGCACTGATCATCCTCGCTATGAGTTGAGCCTCGTGCATCCGCATGAGCTGCAGCTCCCGGGCGAAGCGCTGACCGCACGGGGCTGGGCCGCGCTGTGCTACGACACCGACATCTCCTGCATCTCCGGAATGAGCGCAGTGGCGGCGCGAGCCAAGCATTCGGTGCAGGCCGGCTTCACGCTCCGCACCAACCTGTTCGGCTGGCAGGGCGCGAGCCAGGGCTTCGTCGCACTGATCGTGCCGCCGGCGACAGCGCCGTCGACGGCGCCTCCGCAAGGTCCCCACGATCTCAGCGCGCGCCGGCGCCTGCCGCGGACGGCGAACTGACTCCGGCTCCCCAACTCATTCCGCCGCCGGAGTGATGGCCGGCGGCGGCTTGTGCTGATGCCCGGCGTCCGGCGCGTGATCGGACGGCGCCTCCTCGGTGCCGTCGGACACGATGAGCTTGCGGCCGAGACGCGCGAACAATGCGCCGACGTCGTCCATCACCAGGAACATCGCCGGCACGAACAGCAGCGACAACACGGTCGAGAACACCAGGCCGCCGATCACCGCGAGCGCCATCGGCGAGCGGAATTCGCCGCCCGCGCCGACCGCGAGCGCGCTCGGCATCATGCCGGCGACCATCGCGATCGTGGTCATCACGATCGGACGCGCCCGCTTCATGCCGGCATCGATGATCGCTTCGTCGCGCCTAGTGCCGGCATGGATCGCCTCGACGGCGAACTCGACCAGCATGATCGCGTTCTTCGTGACGATGCCCATCAGCATCATCATGCCGATATAGACGGGGATCGTGAGCTGCTTGCCGGTCAGCATCAGCGCGCCGATCGCGCCGCCGATCGACAGCGGCAGCGAGAACAGGATCGTGATCGGCTGCAGGAAGGTGCCGAACAGGAGCACCAGCACCGCATAGACGATCATCAGGCCCGCCGTGATCGCCGTGATGAAGCCGGAGGCCAGCTCGTTCAAGCTCTCGGCATCGTCAGACGGAATCAGCTTGACGCTCGCCGGCATCGTCTTTCTGACCGGCAGCTCGTCGATCAGCTTGGTCGCGTCGCCGAGCGCCGCCAGTCCGACGAGATCGGCGGAGACCGTGGCCTGCCGGCCGCGGTCGTAGCGGCTGATGCTGGTCGGCCCCTGGTCGAGCTTGATGTCGGCGACGACCGCCAGCGGCACGCCGCCCTTCTCGCCATATTGGCCGAGCGGCACGCGGAGCTGCTCGAGGATCTTCACGTCGCTGCGCGCCGCATCCTCCAGCTGCACCCGGATCGGAACGAGGCGGCCGCCCACGTCATATTTCGCCAGCGCAGGGCCGACGTCGCCGATGGTGGCGACGCGGATCGTCTGCGACAGGCTTTCGGTCGACACGCCGAGGCGCGCGGCAAGATCGGCGCGCGGCTGCACCCGCAATTCCGGCCGGTCGAGCGAGGTGTCCGAGACCACATTGGAGATGATCGGAATCCGCTTCATCTGCGAGGCGAGCTCGCTCGCGACGTTGTCGACCAGCTTGGGGTCCGATCCCGTCAGCACCAGCTTGATCGGGCGCAGGCCGTTCTCGTCGGTGAACCAGAAGCGAATGTCGGGGATGGTCTCGAGATCCTTGGTGATCTCGAGCTCGAGCTCCTTCTGGGTGATCTTGCGCTCGGTCTTCGGCGTGTAGTTGACGATCATACCGGCGCGGCGCACCTCCATGGCGCCCTGCAGCCGGCCACCGTCCACGAAGACGCTGCGTACCTCGGGCCGCTTGCGCAGCCGCGCCACGATGTCCTCGGTCACCTTCTCGGTATAGGCGAGCTGCGCGCCGGGCGGCAGCTCGATCGCGAGCAGCGATCGCGCCGCGTCCTGCGCCGGCAGGAATCCTTGCGACAGCAGCGTCGTGCTCCAGATCGAGGCTGCGAAGATGCCGATGCCCAGGAGGACCGTGACGAAATAGCGCTTCACCGACCACGTCACGATGCGCTGATAGGCACGCAGGATGAAGCCCGGCGGCGGATCGTCATGGTCGTGGTGCTTGAGGAAATAGGCCGCCAGCATCGGCGTGACGAAACGCGCCGCCAGCAGCGAGAAGAACACCTGGACCGAGACGGTGATGCCGAACTGCTTGAAGAACTGCCCGGCGATGCCGGACATGAAGCTGGCCGGCGCGAAGATCGCGATGATCGTCAGGCTGATCGCGATAACCGCCAGCCCGATCTCGTCGGCGGCGTCGAGCGCCGCGCGATAGGGCGACTTGCCCATCCGCATGTGGCGCACGATGTTCTCGATCTCGACGATGGCGTCATCGACGAGGATGCCGGTCGACAGCGTGATCGCCAGGAACGAGACCATGTTCAGCGAGAAGCCGAGGATGTCCATCGCCCAGAACGCCGGGAAGATCGACAGCGGCAGCGAGATCGCCGCAATGACGGTGGCCCGGAAGTCCCGCAAGAACAGCAGCACGATGATGACGGCGAGGATCGCGCCCTCGAACAGGGTCGAGATCGCGGCATCGTAGTTGCCCTTGGTGAACTCGACGGAGGTATCGATCAGCCGGAGATCGACATCGGGATGCGCCGCCTTGACCTGGTCGATGCGCTTCTGCACCGCCGCGGCAACCACCACGTCGCTGGCGCCCTTGGCGCGCTTGATGCCCAGCGCCACCACCGGCTCGCCGTTGAAGCGCGCGAAGGTGCGACGGTCCGCGATGGTGTCGGTGACGGTGCCGAGATCCGCCAAGCGGACCTCGCCGCCGCCGAACAGCGGGATCATCGTGTTCGACAGCTCGTTCAGCGTCTTGGCGCCGGCGAGCGTGCGGATGGCCTGGTCGTTCTTGCCGATCTCGGCGCGGCCGCCGGCGACGTCGACATTGGTGCCGCGCAGGCTCTGGCTGACATTGACCGCGGTCAGGCCCATGGCCTGCAGCCGGTCGGGATCGAGCGACACCAGGATCTCGCGCTCGACACCGCCGATGCGCTCGACCTGGCTGACGCCGCGCACGCCCTGCAGCTCGCGTTTCACCACGTCGTCGACGAAGAACGAGAGCTGCTCCGGCGTCTTGCCCGGCGAGATCGCGGCGTAGGTGACGATCGGCAGGCCGATCTTGTCGACGCGCGAGATCAGGGGCTCGGTGACGTTCTGCGGCAGGTCGGAGCGCACCCGCGTCACGGCGTCCTTGACGTCGTTGATGGCCCGGTCGGTGTTGGTTTCCAGCGCGAAGGTGATGGTCGTGACCGACAAGCCGTCGGTGATCAGCGACTGGATGTGGCGGGCGCCTTCGACGCCGGAGACGCCGTCCTCGATGATCTTGGTGACCTGCGATTCAAGCTCCGACGGCGCGGCGCCGAACTGCGCGACCGCGACCGAGATCACCGGGATGTCGGCGTTCGGCAGCCGGGTGACCGCGAGCTTGGTGAAGCTCATCCATCCCAGCACCAGCAGGATGATCGAGAAGAGGATCGAGGGCAGCGGGTTCCGGATCGACCATGCCGAGATATTCAGTGCCATCAGCGTACCCGCGTGCGATCGATGTCTTCGGCGAACATGGTCTTGATCTGGTCGCCGTCATGCAGCGAGCTGCCGGCGTCGGCCACCACGATCTCTCCCTCGGTCAGACCTTCGAGAATCTCGGTCGAGGTGTCGGAGACGAGGCCGACACGGACCCTGCGGGTCTCGATCGTATCGCCCTTCACGACCTGGATGGTGAGATGATCGATGGCCGTGTTGGGAACGGCGACGCCGCAGGACCGCCGCGCGTCGATGTTGGCGCGCGCGAACATTCCGGGCTTCAGCGAGGGATTGCTGGTCAGCGTGATGCGGACATGGCCGAGCTGGGTGGTCCGGTCGACCTGCGGCGCCACCACGCGCAGGCGGCCGATGATGTCGGGGAGATTGTCGCGGGTGATGCGCACCGGCGCGCCGGCGCTGAGCTTCAGGAGATGAATGCTCGGCACTTCGGCGTCGAGCTCCAGCTCGTTGTTGACGGCGATGCGGAACATCGGCCCGGCCTGGGGCGAAGCCGGCGCCCCGGCAATCGTGCGCACCTCGGTGACGAGTCCCGCGGCCGGCGCGCGTAGCGACAGGGGCCGGCCGGCCGCAGCGGCCGGCGCCCCCGGTTGCGGCGGAGGCGGCGTCAGGCGCGCGAGTTCCTGATTCTCAGTGACCGTGTCGCCTTCCTTCACGAGAACGTCCGTGACGCGCGATCCCTCCTGGTCGGCGCCGGCCACCGCCTCGCGGCGGGGCACGACGAAGCCGGTGACGCGCACGAGATCGGAGAAGCAGGCCTTGCCGGCCTTGGTGACGAGCACCTGGGCCTGCATCCGCGGCTCCTCGGCGGCGGGATGCGGACGATGCTCGTACCAATAATAGCCCGCGACCAGGGCCACGAAGACGACCACGCTGGCCGCGGTCTTGAGGGATTTGGGCAGCTTCATCGCAGAGCAGATCCGGTCGGCACGAGATGCGGTTTCACGGTGGGGCTGCTGTTGCGGCCGGCGTGGAGCAGGCCGGCCCGACGAGACGATGCGCCCCGCAACGCTGCGAGACGCATCCGGTCACCTCGATGTGCTGCCACGCGGCCCCCGACGGCGTTATGCAGACGCGCTACTTGGCCGCCGTCTTGCTCTGCATGTTGACGACCTGGACGCGGCGGTTCACCTCGGCCAGCGGCCGGCTCGGATCCTTCAGCTTGCTCTTGCCGTAGCCGACGGTGACGAGGTCGGCGCCGGCGATGCCGAACTTCTCGACCAGATAGCGCTTGATCGCATCGGCGCGACGCTCCGACAGATCCTGATTGTAGCCGTCGGCGCCGGCGGCATCGGTGTGACCGGCGACCACGAAAGTCGATCCCTTCAGGTCGGGGCTGGTCAGCGCCCGGCCGAGCGCCTGCACCGAGGGCATCGACTTCTGGCTGATGTTGGCGGAATTGTAGTCGAAGGTGATCTCGAGATCGATGTTCGGCTTGGTCTTGGCGACGGCGGCGATCTCCTCGCGCTCGGCGATCGACAGCGAGCGGGTCGAGCGGCCGCGAATGCTCTGCAGGAACTTGTCCTGCTCCGGCGTGACGGCAGGCGCGGCCTCCGACGGCGGCGACATCGACAGCCCGCGGGTCAACGGCTTCTTCGGTCCGGCCAGTGCGCGGACGATCTGGTCTTCCGTCACGTCCTCGGCGGCGAAGGCCGGCGTGACGCTCAACGCGGCAGCCGCGCTCACCATCGTGGCGACCAGAAGACCGGCCAGGCTGGCGGCTTTGCTCAGGTTCGTTTTCGGTGCGGTCATTGCCAATCCCTCCTCGCGCGCGACTCACGCGAACTCATGTCCCACCTCATCGCGAACGCCCCGCTCACGATGTCGGCTGTTCGCTCGATATGTCGGTCCGGCGCGCCGCATGGTTCGAGACGGCCGGTCGGCGCGCGCAAAAATTCAGCGCACGCCGTAGCCTTCGAACTCGCGGGCGATGTTGGGGTCCATCGCCTTGGCGTTGGCGATGTCGAGCGCGCCCTCCTGCGCGGCGCCGTTGCGCTGCTTGGCCAGACCCCGTCCGTACAAGGACGAGGTCAGCCGCGGATTGATCTTCAGCGCCGCATCGAAATCGGCGATCGCGTTCTTGGCCGCGCCGCTCTTGAGATTGACGAGGCCGCGGCTGTCGAGCGCGTCGACGAAATTCGGCCGCAGCCGCAGCGCCTCGTTGCAGTCGCGCAGCGCGGCCTGCAGCTCGCCGACGACGGTGCGGGCCCAGCAGCGGTTGTTGAGCGCCTCGACGTCCTTCGGATTGATCCGGATCGTATCGTCGAAATCGCGGATCGCCTGCGCATAGGCGCCCTTGCTGGCATAGACCTGACCGCGACGGTACAGCGCGCTGGCGTCCTCGGGATTGGCGGCGATCTTGGCGGTCAGGCTCTTGATGGTCGGGTCCTCGGCGAACGGATCTTGCGCGGGAGCAGCCGGGGCTGCGGGAGCGACCGGAGCCGCGGGGGCGACGTTCGCGACCGGCGGCAGGGGCGCCGGTGTCGGCGCAGGCGGAGCCGGCGCGACCGGGGCCGGGGGCGGCGTGTCCACCTTCTGAACCGGTGCAGGCTGCGGCACCGGCGGAACCGGCGGCAGCGGGGCCGGCACGGGTGGCGCCACGACCACCTGGGTCGGCGTCGGCGCAGGCGTCGGAACCGGCGCGGGCGCCGCGCTGCTCTCGACCGGCGGGGCGGGGCGGGCACCGCCCGCTCCCGGTACGAAGGAGAAGTCCTCCGCCAGCGACGACGAGATCCACGGCACCTGCTCGCTGCGCGAGGCCCGCGTCACGCCGACGCGGGTCCGGTTCAGCGTCTCCTCGGCGGTGAGGTCGGGAACGCGGATCTCCTTCAGCAGCTCCTGCACGAACAGGCTGCGGTCGCGGCCGGTATCCGACACCACGGACGACAGCGCGGCCGAGTACATCACCAAGGTACCGCTCGGCGCGATCACCGGCGCGAGGCCGGCCGACGCCGTGCGGAACCGGCGCTCATAGGGATTGCGCCGGGAGGCATCGAGCAGCGCGATCTTCACGCCGGCGCCGCGGCTGTTGATCTCCTGCAGCACCTGCTCGAGGCTGATGCCGTCGCGCCGCACATCGGCCTCCTGCCAGATCTGCGCGTCGATCGGGATCATGTAGCTGGTGCGGCTCGACTGGATGCCGAAGCCGGAGAAGAACACCAGCGCCACCGAGCCCGGCTTGATCTTGCCATAGAGCCGCTCGAGCCCGCGGCGCATCGCATCGCCCGTGGCGTTCTCGAGCGTCTCGACGGCGAAGCCGTCGCGCTTCAGCTCGTCGGTGAGATCGCGCGCATCGTTGAGCGGTTCCTTCAACGGCGCTTCGGCATCCGGATATTTCGCGTTGCCGATCACGAGAGCGAAGCGATCGCCGGCCGCATCAGCGGGTCCGGACCACATGATCGAGAACATCAAACCGAGCAGCAACAGCAGGCGAAGCGTCATCACGATGGCGGTCCAGCAAACAGGCGCCGTCCAGCTTGCGCCGCGGCGACCTTATCCCACGCGTCAGGCATTATCAAATCGCCGTGACGACACGTCAACCGCTTGCAGCGATTGAGGAATCGTCGAGTGCGACAGCCGCCGATGCAAGGGCTCTTGCGAGCCTGCGCTTCCACGACACCGCCCGACCATGCCGCGATACCGGCGTCATGCAATGTGAGATGCCTCACGCTTTGTCTCGGCCGACCGCGGTCCGGTTCGACGTCCACGGCAATTGACCTTCGGCGTCGGCGGTGGCTCGATGCCGGCAGGCGCGATCACCGACGCGCCCAACAACGAGAACGAGAAGGCCTGATGGGGAACGCCACCGAGATCTATGCGCTGCGCTATGCGACGATGTCGCCGCGCACCTTGCACATGAACTTCCTGCAGCCCGATCCGCACGACACCACGGCGCAGGACCTCGACTATTTCGTCTGGCTGATTCGCACCGGCGGCCGCGACATCCTGGTCGACACCGGCTTCAACGCCGCGGAGGCCGAGATCCGCCACCGCACCCTGACCCGCGACCCGGTCGATGCGCTCGCTTCCTTCGGCGTCGATGCCGCCGACATCCGCGACATCATCGTCACACATCTGCATTACGACCACGCCGGCAATCTCGACCGCTTTCCCAATGCGCGCTTCCATCTGCAGGAGCGCGAGATGGCCTATGCCACGGGCCGCTGCATGTGCCTGGGCATGCTGCGCTACCCGTTCACGGTCGAGCACGTCACCACCATGGTGCGGCACGTCTATGGCGACCGCGTCACCTTCCACAACGGCGACGGCGATGTCGCGCCCGGCGTCACCGTGCACCGCGTCGGCGGCCATTCCGACGGGCTGCAGGTGGTCCGCGTCGACACCGCGCGCGGCCCCGTCGTGCTCGCCTCGGACGCCGCGCATTACTACGCCAATCTGCAGCGCCGCAGCCCGTTTCCGATCGTCTACAATGTCGGCGACATGGCGCAGGGCTGGGAGACCATCGAGCGCCTCGCCGGACATCCCGACCGCTTCATTCCGGGCCACGATCCGCTGGTGACCGAGCTGTATCCGCGCGTCAACGAAGCGGCCGATGCCTATGCGCTGCACGTGGCGCCGTCGCGGTCGTTCGCGACATAGGGGCGAAGAACCTGTTCGTCTGATGTGATTGTCAAACAGCCCACGCGGCTGCAGGTCCGCGGTCTCGCGGCGCGTTTCGCGTCCGAGCTGTGATCGTCGTGAGACCCTCTTCATGGCAGAGGGCGCAGGGAAGGCCAGGCCTCGGCTGAGGCCTGCGGTCCGCGTGCAGCAAACAAGCACGCGGCAGAACCACAGGTCAGCCGGATGACCCGGCCCTCCCTGCACGACGGCTTTACGGATTATACGCAGTCTCCCCGGTGACCGGCTGGTTTGCCACCGTAGCGACAACGCGCGCATCACGCGCATTGCGCGGACCTCAGCGTCGGGAGGCCAGGACCCTGCGACTTCACCGTCCACGGCCTGGCGTACGTCGGCATGCTCTGAGCACGCTGCGCCACGCCGTGGCCATCGCATCCCACCCCAACGCATCGTGACGTTCGCGAGGCGCCCCTCTTCAATGAGGCGGGACGGGCGCAAATGTCCGCCTGATTTGCCCGACGACACAAGAGATTTCTTTTTTGCCGAAGATCTGGACAACCCAAATCAGCTTGAATTCGCTAGACAAATTCGCCGGATGCGACCAAGGATTGCGGATGCTTTTCTGACGAGTTCATTGAGCCGCGATGGGGGCGTCCAGCAATTTCGACTTTCTCGCCGGCCAGGACGAGCGCCCGGCGCGGCGGGGCGCACTCGCCGAGCGGCTGGAAGCGGCGACCCTGACCAAGGCGTTCAAGAGCGAGCCGGTGCGCCTTTGCCCACCCTACAAACCGAATGCGAGCAGCAAGCGCGCCGCCAAATGCAGCGCCCTCGCCCCTTGCGGGAGAGGGCATCTCCGGCCGGTCCGCGCACGCGGTTGGGTGAGGGGTATCTCTCCGCGAACGACACTTGTGGAGAGACGCCCCTCACCCAAGTGAGTTTGTCGGTCCTACGTGCATGCCCTCTCCCCCAAGGGGCGAGGGCACAGTCACGAGCACTGCGCTGTATGCGGCACTGTTAGTAGTTCACCCACCACCGGCGTCCCGGACAGGCCACGATGTGCGAAAGCGCGGCGTGGCGCCGACCGGGGGCCATACTCCGCGGCGGGTGTGGTGAGCGGGCTCTAACGACGTACCTGCCTCAAACTCCTCACTGGGGTGATGGGTCCCGGCTCGAGGCCGGGACGACGGCGGAGGTTGGCGAAGCGGCTTGGCTCCATTGAAGCGGTTCGGCTTCATTGAAGACCGGTGGACATCGCAGCAACATTCGCTGCGCTCACCGCAGCTCCACCGACACCTTCTTCGCGAGGTGCTCGCCGAGGAAGCGCACGTCCCAGTTGGTCAGGCGGACGCAGCCGTGGGATTCCGACTTGCCGACCTTGGAGGGCTCGGCGGTGCCGTGGATGCCGTAGCCGTTGCCGACCGAGAGGCCGATCCAATAGGCGCCGACCGGACTGTTCGGGCCGGGCTTGATGGTGAACGGCTTGCGCGCCTTGACGCCCTCGAATGCGTAGTCGGGATTGTAGCGGTAGTTGGGATCGGCATCGCGCGAGGTGACCTTGAAGGTGCCCTCCGGCGTCGGCTTCTCCTCGCTGCCGACGGTGGCGGGAAACACTGCGACCAGCTTGCCGTCCCTGGCGAAGGCCTGCACGTGACCGGCATCCTTGTCGATGTCGAGCCTGGTGATCTCCGGCAGCTTCTCGTCCGGCCTGATCACGTTGGCGACGACGATCTCGCTGCCTTCCTTGTCGAAGGTGCCCTTTGGATTCAACGCCGCGAGCAGCGTCTCGCTCATGTGAAATTTCTCGGCCAGGGCCTCGCGCGGCGAGGTGTAGCCGATTGCCGGCAGGTCCTTCATGTCCTCCATCTTCTGCGGCAGCTTCTTCAGGAACGGCCCTTTCACATCGTCGCGGGTGATGGTGTAGCTGACGATGGCGGGCGCCGGATCGCCGCGCAGCAGCGCATCCCACAGCTCGGGCGTCAGCTTCGCATCGCCGGCGCGGCCCTTGTCGCCCGTAACACCCTTATCGCCGGCGAGCCCCTTGGCCTTGGCGAACGCCGCCAGCGCCTTGCGCGCATTATCGCCGAACCGGCCGTCGATCTCGCCCGGCGACACATGGGCACGGTCGAGCAGCACCTGGGCGCGGATCGCCACCGGGTCCATCTTCTCCTCGGCCGGCGGCCGCTTGCGCAGCTCGGCGCCGTTGACGGAGTCGGCGGTGAGCTCGGCGGAGACCGCTGATGTGACGAGGGCGGCGCAGAGCAGAAGCGGTAACCAGAGCCGAAGCATGATCGTGATCCCAGGTGACAGACGGCTGACGTTCGGCAGCGTCAACGTGGCGATGACCGGGAAGTTCGGCGCGATCGGGGCGCCGGCTGAACGTCCCGGCCTCCTGGCGCGACTATTGGGGACGCGGGTCGGCTGGCCCGGCGGCGGCGCGTCTGCTATCCCCGGCGACAGCCGTTCGATGATGTGGGTACGCGAGGATCGGTTTCGCATGGGACATGCCGCAATTGCCGCCACGATGCGCCGGACGCCGCTGCTCGCAGCGGTCGGCCTGCTGGCCCTGATTCAGGCGGCCGCGGCGGCCGAGGATGGCGCGCCGAAGGGCGCCGCGGTCAGCGTGCTCAAGGCCACCAAGGCCTGCTTCGACAACACGGTCGAAGTGTCGGGCATGGTGCTGGCCCGCGACGAGACCGCGGTGAGACCCGATCGCCCGGGGCTGAAGGTGGCGGAGGTGATGGTCGATGCCGGCAACACCGTCACCGCCGGGCAGGCCCTGGCGCGGCTGACGCCGCCCGAGGGCGGCACGATCACGATCCAGGCGCCGGTTGCCGGCACCGTCCTGTCGTCCAGCGCCACCATCGGCGCCCTCGCCTCGGGCCGCGGGGAGGCGCTGTTCTCGATCCTGGCGCGCAACGAATACGACCTCGTCGGCCTGGTGCCATCAGCCCAGCTCGCCAAGCTCGCGGTCAACCAGACGGCCAGGATCCGTATCGTCGGCGCCGGCGAGGTCGACGGCAGGATCCGCCGCGTCGCGCCGACCGTGGAGCCGAACAGCCAGCTCGGCCAGGCCTTCATCGGCATCACCGGCAATGCGAAACTGCTGGTGAACGCGTTCGGCCGCGCGGTGATCAAGATCGGCCAGAGCTGCGGCGTCGCGGTGCCGCTGACGGCGATCCTCTACGATTCCGACGGCACCGTCGTGCAGGTGGTCCGCGCCCAGCGCATCGAGACCAAGCGGGTCGAGATCGGCCTGATGGCCGGCGGCCAGGTCGAGATCAAGGACGGCCTCGCCGAGGGTGAAATCGTCGTCACCCGCGCCGGCGCCTTGCTGCGCGAAGGCGACCCGGTGCGCCCGGTGATGGCGAGCAATTGAGGGACGAAACAGCCGCGCGGCAAACGCGCTGTTCACCCTCCCCTGGAGGGCAGGGCAGTCGCATATGGAGACACTGGTCTCTCGCGACGACCAATCCTGGCAGTTGGTTAATCCGTCATGCCCGGGCTTGTCCCGGGCATCCACGCCGTTCTCAGCAGCCGGACGACGTGGATGGCCGGGACAAGCCCGGCCATGACGACGTGGAGAGAGACGAACGCATCATTGCGATCTTCGAATGCGATAGCCCTGCCCCTCCAGGGGAGGGTGAAGACCCGATATGGCGAAGCATCTTGGAGGGAGCGGCCTCAGCTGCCGGCGTTGGCGACGTCCGTGCTGAGGCGGATGTCCTCGACCAGCGAGGACGACACCGACGGCACCTGCTCGCCGTCGGAGCTGCGCGCGATGGCGTTGCGGGTCTTGTTGAAGACGGCCTCGGCGCTCGGGCTCTTGCCAAGCTGGTTGAGCAGCTCCGACACCAGCACGCTGTTGGCCTGATCCTTCGGATCGTCCAGCACCTGGCCCGGCGTCGCCGACGACAGGATCAGCGCGTTCGCGGGCGCCGTGATCGGCGCGAGGCCGTGCGAATAGGAACGGAAGCGGCGCTCATAGGGATTGCGGCGCGAGGCATCGATCACGACCAGCTTGGCGCGCGCGCCCTGCTCGCGCACGGCATCGAGCACGCGCTCGACGCTGGTGCCCTCGCGGCGCACGTCGGATTCCCGCCAGATCTTGGCGTCGACCGGAATCATGTAGCTCTCGCGGCCCGACTGGATGGCAAAGCCGCCGAAGAACAGCATCACCACCGAATCCGGCTTGATCCTGGACTTGAGGCGCTCGATCGCGCGGCTGATGTCGTCCTTGCGCGCATCCTCGACGATGTCGACGTCGAAACCGTCGCGGCGCAGCGCGCCGGTGAGGGCGCGGGCATCGTTGATCGGCTGGGCGAGCGGGGCGTTGGCGTCGGGGTAGTGACCATTGCCGATGACCAGCGCGAGACGCGCGCCGGTGCCGGCCGACATGGCGCCCTGCTCGACGGCGTCCGCCTTGCCGCCGTCGATCGACCGCTTGTTCAGGGCAGCATGCGCGCCGAGCGCGAGCGACACCGTGCACAGCAGCGCCGCGGCGATCACGGCCGACCGGCGAGAGAGAGAAGGCTGCCTTGCGGTCATCACGTCAATCCTGGTCCGAGCCGATCCAGTCGTTCCAAAGGGTCGCACCCTTTGGTCGCGCTGGCGCCTCTGAGGTTTGAGGGGTTGCGAGACGATGTGTCGTCACTTTGCGCGCAAATTGCGGCACCGCAACGAAGAAAGGCTTAACCCGAACCCGCCGATCAGGCAACATCGGAACACCATTGACTTTTCAAGCACTTGGAAATTAAGGCGAATTTAACCATGACGCCGATCTCCAAACGGCCCCAGGCGGACCGCCGGAGAGCCACATTGCGGTCAAATCCCCAGCCTCCGCAGTGACCCCGCTCACGTTGTCTTTGACCGTCCAGCGTGTCAGTTTGAACCATGTATGCGCGTGACGAGCCGTTGGCCGGGCGCCGTTGCCGTGCATGCCGACCGTCCCGCCCCCGACAACCCGCGAGTCCCGACGTTGAGTTTGCAATATTTCGCCGGAGCCGCCTGTCGCACGCTCACGGCCCGGAAGGATGGTCCCTCGCTGTACGAGGTCTGCGATCCCATCCTGCGCCAGCCCGGCAGCGGCGGCGACCCGCATCTGTCGAAATTCTACCGGACCGCGCTCGGCAACCCCGCGCTGCGCACGTTGCTGCGCCGCGCCGGGCTGCCCGAGCTGAACGATCCCGCGCGGCTCAATGCGCTGCGCCAGGCGCTGGTTCTCGCCCGCGACAATCCGACGCCGGACTGGGAGAGCGTGGGCGGCCCGATCGCCGAGCTGGTCGACGGCATCACGTTGCAGCACCCGGCCCCGCCGCGCCGGACCGGAGCCGTGGCGATGCCGCCCGCAGCCGAGATCGACCGCGTGATCCGCGCCTGTGGCGCCGATCTGCTCGGCTCCTATGGCCGTAACGGCTTCATCCCGACCTACGCCGCCTTCAACCTGATCGGCGATCCCGACATCAGGGGACGCGAGGTCCTGATGGCGCTGCAGGGCCTCGACGCCCGCGGCTACAAGAACTCGACCTTGATGTTCAACCTCGCCCGCGTGTTCATCGCCCGCTCGCCGGCAGCGGCCGTGATCAATCCGCCGTGGCGCGGCATCGCCGAGCCGATGTGGGAGCCGGTGCAGATCCGGCACCGCTCGGCCTATTACGATGCGTTCTTCACGGAGGCGCTGCTGAGCTATCTGGAGACCGGCCTTGCCTCGTCCGAGCAGACCGGCGCGGCGCGTGCCGCCATCGCCGCCATGGTCGACTTCTGCCTCGAGACCAGCCGCGAGGAGGTGCGCGGCGCCGACGGCAAGAGCTATCATGTCGTCACCGCGCTGGCGCCGCCGCCGCATCCGCGGTTCTCGCGCTTCTTCACCCAGATCAAGCAGGACCTCGGCTTCGGCGTCTACGTGCCGGATTGCGACACCACGGCGTGCTCGTTCTCGGCGGCGACCCAGGCCGGCTCCAACGATCCGATCCTCGACCAGCCGCTGGTCGATTTCTATGCCGGCTATCAGGTGCGCGCCGGCGGCAACGAGCCGCGGGTGACGGTGCCGATCAACGACAACATCGACTACGAGGGCGGCGTCGCCACCTGGATCGACAGCATGGCCGGCGAGCGGCCCTACGGCAACGACCTCGATCCGACCTTGAATCTCGACGTGCTCGAAGTGTCGTTCCGGAATCTGACGCGCTGGCAGATCCTGGAGACCGAGGCGCGACTCGCCTTCATCAGGCGGATCGTGGGCTTCCAGCAGCGGCTGGTCCTGAGCGGCGCCTTCGCCGATCCGCGCGCGCACATCTATTATCTGCCGGAGCTGTACTGCGCCTATTTCGGCCGCTGCTATCACGCCTTCATGGCGCTGCCGCAGGCGGCGCGGCAGGCGATCGATCCCGGCGGCGCGTTCGAGCTGATCCGGCTGCGTGTTCTCGCCTATGTCGAGGACGAGTTGGTCGGCCGCGAGATGAACCCGTTCGACGCCGCGCTGGCGCTGATCGCGCTCGGCCATCTCGGCGGCAATGAAGCAAGCTTCGCGCCGGCGGTGCATTGCATCGTGACGGCGTTCGGCGAAGGCGGCCGGCGGCACCCGTACCGCGCCTATGAGTGGAACAAGATGAAGACCCCAACCCGCATCCTGGTCGGCGGCCCCGAAGTGACCTCCGCCTTCGTGCTGATGGGCCTCGCCCTTGCAAGACGGTGCCGGTGATTGCGCCCGCAAGCAGGACCGAAGGAAACGGAGGCGCTCTCAGAATGAATAAGCGCACGGGCAAGAGACAACGTCGGAGAATGAAAAGCAATCAGCAACCAAATGCCTCCAATAACGCGGGGGGCGTATCCAAAAATACAGAGAGCGGCGCCGTACAACCAGCATCGCAGGCTACTCCATCGCGCACGCCAATACATCATCCAGAAGCCGAGCGAGAAGCAGGCAAGCCCGAGAGCGGCAAGAAACATTGGCTTGATTACGCGGTCGGAGCGTTTTCCTTCGTCGCGGCTATTGGCGGCATCGCTGCTACGGTGGGTGTTGGAGTCGCCTATTTCCAATGGGGTGCGATGATCGAAAGCAACCGGCTCAACAGAGAGGGATATAGTGCCCAGACCAGCGCCTTTGTCTTTGCCAATAGCATGCAATTCGTCACTTATGGCGCCAAGGTTGATGATCCTAACGAGAGCCCGCGCTGGGTCATCAGCACGGTCCTTGAGAACGTCGGAAACACACCGACAAGACATATGCGGTCTTCGTTCGATTTCGTTTGGGGTCCGGCACCAGTATCGGCCGAAACTTTTGAAAGCAGAGATCCCTACAAATTGCCCTTCGGTACCGGGTTGATAGGCCCCAAATCTGAAACTGCTACTGGGCTTTTAATATTGGGGCCTACGAATCTGACGCCGCTTCAAAAGCGCCAAACTCATGTCGGCGGGATAGGGGTCATCAAATACCAAGATATTTTCGGAGCTCCGCATCTTACGGAATACTGTTTTACTGCACTGGTGCCCCCAATTGATTTCACAAACTTCCCAATCGGCCAGCCAATCCGCGTAAAAGGGGCTTTTTGTGAACGCCACAACTGCGCCGACGAGGACTGCGGCCCAGATTGGAAGCAGCGCGCGCAACAGTAGCGCCACTCCCCGCAAGTCAAGTCCCGGATAATGGGGGGAGGGCGCACCAATCCCACCGCGAAAGCTCGACTCCAATAGGCGCTGTTGCCCTCCTCATCGCGCGAAGTTGAGCGGCTCAGGCCATCACGGCGCTGGAAGCCCGGGACGATCCGCCGCACAATCGGTGGCGTTGCCCATCTCAAGGACGACCCGCACCCGTTCATGCCGATGAAATCCGCCCTGCTCGCGCTGCTGCTGCTGCCCACCCTTGCCTCCGCCGCCGACATCACCGGCACCGCCAAGATCCGCGAGGCCGATACTGTCGTGATCGGCACGACGCGGGTCCGGCTCGGCGGCATCGACGCGCCGTCGGTCGACCAGTTGTGCCTCAACAAGAACGGCGAGCGCTGGACCTGTGGCGTGGCGGCGCGCGACGAGCTGATCAAGCATGCCGACGGCAGGAGCTGGACTTGTCATCCGCGTTCGATCGACCGCCGCGGCCGCCAGGTGGCGCGCTGCAACGTCGACGGCGAGGACATCCAGAAATGGCTGGTGCGCAGCGGCTGGGCGCTGGCCTATCGCACCCTGTCGCGCGACTACGAGCCCGACGAGGCCGAGGCGCGTGCCGCCAAGGCCGGCATGTGGCAGGGCGCGTTCATCGCCCCGTGGGACTGGCGGGTGCGCAACAAGAAGACCGCCATTCTCGGCGCCACCAAGCCGCCCGAGGGTGCGCGCGCCATCCTGCTCGCCTCGGCCTCGGGCCCGGTGGCGCCGTCCCCGGACTGCACCATCAAGGGCAATGTGAACGGCGCCGGCGAGTGCATCTATCACACGCCGCAGAGCCGCTGGTACGCCCAGATCAAGATGCGGGTCGCCAAGGGCACACGCTGGTTCTGCTCGGTCGAGGACGCCGAGGCCGCCGGCTGCCGCGAGACCCGGCGCTAGGACGGGACACGCCGGCCGGGGCATGCCAGCCCCCCGGCTTCTCCGGCTTTTCTTATGCGGCAGCGCCGCGTAAAAAAGGCCCCGGCCCGATCGCGTGCGAGGGCCCGCCATCACCCCAACACCAATCGCAAGACCACATCGCCAAGGACAATTGCAATGACCGTTCGCGCGGGCCGGGAGTTTCTGGCCATCCCGGGACCTACCACGATGCCCGACGAGGTGCTGCAGGCGATGCACCGCCCGGCGCTCGACATCTACTCCAAGCAGATGGTGGAACTGACCGACGGCATCATGTCCGATCTCGGCCGTCTCTTCGCCACCAAGGGCAAGACCTACATCTACATCGCCAACGGCCACGGCGCCTGGGAGGCCGTGCTCTCCAACGTGCTGGCGCGCGGCGACAAGGTGCTGGTGCTCGAAAGCGGCCGCTTCGCGATTGGCTGGGGCCATGCGGCGAAAGCGATGGGCGCCGAGGTCGAGGTGCTCCGCGGCGACTGGCGCCGCGCGGTACGTCCGGCCGAGGTCGAGGCGCGGCTGCGCGCCGACAAGGAGCACACCATCAAGGCGATCGTGGTGGCGCAGATCGACACGGCCTCGGGCGTCGTCAACGACGTCGAGGCGATCGGCCGCGCCGTCAAGGCGTCGGGCCATCCGGCGCTCTACATGGTCGACACGGTCGCTTCGCTCGGCTGCATGCCGTTCGAAATGGACGCCTGGGGCATCGACGTCGCGATGTCCGGCTCGCAGAAGGGCCTGATGACGCCGCCCGGCCTCGGCTTCGTCGCCGCCAATGCGCGCGCGCTCGAGGCGCACAAGCGCGCCGACATGCGCACGCCGTATTGGGACTGGAGCGAGCGCGAGGGTACCGAGCACTACCGCAAATATGGCGGCACCGCGCCGGTGCATCTGCTGTTCGCGCTACGCCAGGCGATGGACATGCTGTTCGCCGAAGGGCTGCCGCACGCGTTCCGCCGCCACCAGCTGCTCGGCGAGGCCGTGCGCCGCGCGGTGGCGAAATGGAGCGAGGGCCAGGTGATCGGCCTCAACATCGAAGAGCCCACGGAGCGCTCCAACACCGTGACCACCGTGCTGATCGGCGGCGGCTATGATCCGGCCGTGCTGCAGAATTACTGCAAGGAGCAGTGCGGCGTCGTGCTCGGCACCGGCATCGGCGATCTCAGCGGCAAGGCGTTCCGCATCGCCCATATGGGGCATGTCAACGCCCCGATGGTGCTGGGCACGCTCGGCGTGATCGAAATGGCGCTGGTGGCGTTGAAGATTCCGCACGGCCGCGGCGGCCTCGATGCCGCGATCCAATGGCTCGGCGAGAGCGTGACCCCGTAAAGGACGATATGACCGATCGCAGCACCAAGGCGCCGGCGGCGCCACGCCGCCCTCACACCTTCACCCGTCACGGCATCACCGTGCAGGACGATTATGCCTGGCTGAAGGATGCGCGCTGGCAGGAGGTGCTACACGATCCGTCGCTGCTGGATGCGGATATCCGCGCCTATCTGGAGGCGGAGAACGCCTATGCCGAGGACGTGCTCGGCCATACTGCGCCGCTGCAGAAGAAAATCGTCGCGGAGATGCGCGGCCGCATCAAGGAGGATGATTCCTCTGTGCCGTCGCCTGACGGCCCCTATGCCTACTTCCGCAAATACCGCGAAGGTGGCCAGCACGAGCTGTTCTGCCGGACGCCGCGCCACGGCGGCGCCGAGACGATCGGGCTCGACGGCGATGCGCTGGCGCGCGGCCACGACTACTTCAAGTTCGGCGGCAGCCGGCATTCGCACGACCACAAGCTCGTGGCGTGGAGCGCCGACACCAAGGGCTCGGAATATTTCACCATCCGCGTCCGCGACTGGGATGGCGGCAATGACCTCGCCGACCTCGTCGAGGAGACCGACGGCGGCGTGGTGTGGTCGCGCGACTGCAAGAGCTTCTTCTACGTCAAGCTCGACGACAATCACCGCCCGATGCAGGTGTGGCGCCACAGGCTCGGCACCAAGCAGGCCGATGACGTGCTGGTGTATGAGGAAAAGGACACCGGCTGGTTCACGCATGTGCACGAATCGACCTCCGGCCGGTTCTGCGTCATCGCCGGCGGCGATCACGAGACCTCCGAGCAGCGGCTGATCGATCTCGATGCGCCCGAGGCACCGCCGCGCCTGGTCGCGACGCGCGAGACCGGCGTGCAATATTCGATCGCCGATCGCGGCGACGAGCTCTACATCCTCACCAATGTCGATGGCGCCATCGACTTCAAGATCGTCACGGCACCCCTCGCCTCGCCTGAGCGCGCCAACTGGCGCGATCTCATCCCGCATCGCGCCGGCATCTATGTGCTCGACCACGACCTCTATGCCGGCCATCTGGTGCGGCTGGAGCGCGCCAACGCACTGCCGTCGATCGTGATCCGCGATCTCACATCGGGCCAGGAGCATGCGATTGCCTTCGACGAGGGCGCCTATTCGCTCGATGCGATGGGGTCGTATGAATTCGACACGACCAATCTGCGCTTTGCCTATTCGTCGATGACGACACCGTCCGAGGTCTATGACTATGACATGGTGACGCGCGCGAAAACCTTGCGCAAGCGCCAGGAGATTCCGTCAGGTCATAATCCGGCCGACTACGTCACCACGCGCATCATGGCGAAAGCGGATGACGGCGCCGAGGTGCCGGTATCGCTGCTGCACCGGCGTGACTTCAAGGCCGACGGCTCCGCGCCGCTGCTGCTCTATGGCTACGGCTCATACGGCCATGCGATGCCGGCATCGTTCAGCGCCAACCGGCTGTCGCTGGTCGATCGCGGCTTTGTCTATGCCATCGCGCATATCCGCGGCGGCACCGACAAGGGCTGGGGCTGGTACCTGGACGGCAAGCGCGAGAAGAAGACCAACAGCTTCGACGATTTCGCGGCAAGCGCCCGCGCGCTGATCGCGGCGAACTACACCAGCGCCAAGCGCATCGTCGGCCATGGCGGCAGCGCCGGGGGCATGCTGATGGGCGCGGTGGCCAACCGCTCGGGCGAGCTGTTCGCCGGCATCGTCGCCGAGGTGCCGTTCGTCGACGTGCTGAATACGATGCTCGACGACACCCTGCCGCTGACGCCGCCGGAATGGCCCGAATGGGGCAACCCGATCGAGAGCGAGAAAGACTTCCGCACCATCCTGTCCTACTCGCCCTACGACAACGTCGCCGCCAAGCCCTATCCTGCGATCCTCGCGATGGCCGGCCTCACCGACCCGCGCGTCACCTATTGGGAGCCGGCGAAATGGATCGCGCGGCTGCGCGCGACGATGACGTCAGGCGGTCCGGTGATGCTGCGCACCAACATGGGCGCGGGTCACGGCGGCGCCTCCGGGCGCTTCAACCGGCTCGACGAAATCGCGATCGTCTACGCCTTTGCGCTGTGGGCGGTGGGCCTGGCCGGCGAGGCGACAGGCTGAGGCGCGACTCCGCGCTACTTCAGTCCGGCGGCCTGCAGCGCGCGGTCGATCACGGCGGCGACGTCGATGACCCGTCGGCGCTTCGGCTGGGGTGGCGGGACGACAGCGTCCGGCTTCGGATCGGACGGAGGCCAAGCATCCGCCGGCGTCATGTCGACGGCCTTCCCCACGACCGGCTTCGCCACGGAGGGCTTCACCTCGACCGGCGCCTCCGCCGGCGTCGCGGCCTTGACCACCGGGACCATCGGCGCCGCGGCCTGCGGCTCGGGTTTCGGCCTTGCGGCTCCGGCGACAGCTGGCCGCGTCCGCTTGGCTCGCACCGGGGCGCGAGACGGCGATGCCTTGGCCGCTGGGGCCTTGGCCTCGGCCGGCTCGACGACGGCCGGCGACACCTCCGGACGGCGCAGCATCTTCGTCAAGGTCGGCAGCGCCGAGATCGGCGACACCTCTGGAATGAGCTTCGTGCTCGGCGAGGTCACCGCCGGCTTCGGCTGACGAATCCAGTCGGTGACGCCGAAGAACTTTGCGATCAGATAGGACGAGGAGATGCCGGCCTCGAGCAGGAACGGCCCCGCTTTGCCATAGCGCTTGTCGTTGGCGGCGACGCCGATCGGTGTGCCATGCGCCATGTTGGTGATCGTGAAGGATTCGACGACCGTCTCACCGTCGGCATTCCACCATTGCTCATGCGGATAACCGTTGACCTCTCCCGCGGCCATCGGCGCCAGCGGCAGATGATGCAGGTCGAGCCATTGCTTGACGATCTCGCCGGCATTGTCCGGATGCACGGTGTAGTCGGCGGTGCCGTGCCACACCGAGAGCTTCGGCCATCTGCCGCGATGCTGAGAGGCACGGCGGACGAGATCGCCGAGCTCGCCGGCGGGCCGCGCCGGCGGCATCCGCATCTGCAGGATCGCATCGCGCATGTTGCGCGCGGCGCCGAACGGCAGCCCGGCGATGACGGCGCCGGCGGCGAACAGCTCCGGATGCGCCGACAGCATCGCCATGGTCATCGCGCCGCCCGCCGAGAGGCCCGTGACGAAGATGCGCCGCTCGTCGATGGCGCAATCGGCGACCATGCGCGCGATCATCTCGCGGATCGAGGCGACCTCGCCTTGGCCACGCGTGATATCCTCGGATTGAAACCAGTTGAAGCAGCGCTGCGGATTGTTGATGCGCTGCTGCTCCGGAAACAACAGCGCAAAGCCGAAATGCTTGGCGAGCGTCGACCAGCCGGCACCGAGATCATACTCGGCCGCACCCTGCCCGCAGCCATGCAGCACGACGACGAGCGGCAACAGCGGTTGCCGCTGCGCCGGCACATAGGCGAACATCTTCAGCTTGCCGGGATTGCTGCCGAAGCCCTCGACCTCGACCAGCGGGCATTCCGGCGCGGGCCGCAGCTGGCGATGAAGATCGCCGAATCCGGTGATGCCATTCAGCTCGCGCAGCCGTCGCAAATACTCAACATTTTCAGCGAGGGACAACGGCAGCTCCTTGGCAGTCACATCTTCACGTCGGCGCGGATCAAACCCACCATCACCCAGATGGTTGCTGCAGCGCAAAAGAAAAAGCCCGCGCGAACGCGGACGTCAGCAATTTGATTGCGAATTTCGGTCTTGCTGCGATCAAAATGCCACGCCGCCGCGGCGCTTCACGCTGCAATCACCGAAACGCGAACCAGGCACGGCCGAAATCGCGGACAGGATGAACGCGGACGATCCCGCAACTGCTTTCAAGCGGTGGCCACAAGTAAGCGCCATCACTTGTCGGTCCGTCGCGAATCGCAATCTCGCGTCGGAGTGTGCGGAGAGATCGCCGATCAGTAAACAACAAATGGCAGGCATGCACGGCTCTCGTATGAGCAGCAAGATGATTGCCTGCCAACGATGCGCCGACTAGCCTGCCTCACAAGCAACAACGACATTCCATTCGGGAGAAAAACACATGGCGCGGCTCAAATTCGGCGCGTTCCTCGCTCCGCATCATCCGATCGGCGAGCATCCGATGCTGCAATTCCGCCGCGACCTCGATCTCGTGTCGCAGCTCGACGAGCTCGGCTATGACGAGTTCTGGTGCGGCGAGCATCATTCGAGCGGATGGGAGACGATCGCCTCGCCCGAGATGTTTCTCGCCGCCGCCGGCGAGCGCACCAAGCGCATCCGGCTCGGCACCGGCGTGATCTCGCTGCCCTATCATCATCCCTTCAACGTCGCGCAGCGGATGGTGCAGCTCGATCACATGACCGGCGGCCGCGCGATCTTCGGTTCGGGCCCTGGCGCGCTCGCCTCCGATGCCCACACGCTCGGCATCGATCCGATGACGCAGCGCGATCGCCAAGACGAGGCGATCGGCGTCATCCGACGGCTGTTCAACGGCGAGCGCGTGACCGCGAAGAGCGACTGGTTCACGATGAACGACGCGGCCCTGCAGATCCTGCCGTTGCAGGAGGAGATGCCGTTCGTCGTGGCGTCGCAGATCTCGCCGTCGGGCATGACGCTCGCAGGTAAATACGGCATCGGCATCATCTCGCTCGGCTCGATGTCGACGCAGGGCCTGATGGCGCTGCCGCAGCAATGGGAGTTCGCCGAAGACGCGGCGAAGACACACGGCACCACGGTGAGCCGCGCCAATTGGCGCGTGCTTCTGTCGTGGCACATCGCCGAGACGCGCGAGCAGGCGCGCCGCGAGGCCGGCCCCGGGCTGATGCGCTGGCACAACGAGTACACCGTCGGGACCCTGATGCGGCCGGGCCTGAAGCCGTTCTCCTCGCCCGATGAGGCCGTCGACAAGACCGCCTTTGTCGAAGGCGCGGCATCGACGATCGGCACGCCCGACGATCTCGTCAGGACGATCAAGAACCTGATGCAGGTGTCCGGCGGCGTCGGCCACATCATCGGCTTCGTGCACGACTGGGCCAATCCGGAGAACACGCGGCGCAGCTGGGACATGGTCGCGCGCTACGTCGTGCCAGAGATCAACGGCTACATCGACGGCCTGCGCCGCTCGCAGACATTCGTCATCGAGAATCGCGCCATCTTCGAGCGCGCAGGGCAAGCCGTGATGGCCAAGATCATGGACAACGACAAGGCGGCCGCCGCCCTGTCGCAGACCGGCCCGGGCCGCGTGGCGATTCCGGCGGTCAACGCGCCGGACCTGCAGCAGGCGGCAGCGAAGCAGCGGGGGTGAATCAACATCGGTGCGCAGGGCGGATTAGTACTACTGCGTCGGAAACACTGCCCGCTATCCGTCGTCATTCCGGGGCGCCCGAAGGGCGAGCCCGGAATCCATAGCCACAGACAGATGGTTGGCGGCAAAGTGCCTACAACCAGCCTGCCTTATACTATTGCCTGTGGGTATGGGTTCCGGGCTCGCCCTTCGGGCGCCCCGGAACGACACGTGGAGGGAGCAAAGCCCTTTTCTGACGCAGTAGTATTGGCGCAGCGTAATCCGCCAACCCTCACGAGAGACTTCATCAGGTCGTCGTCGGTATCACGATCGAGCATGGTATATGCTAAGCAGGATGGTCACTACGCCGTACCCTGACGGCGGCTTACGCTGCGCTAATCCGCCCTACGACCGCCTCACCTCACCGCGGCGACCAGCCTCTCGCAATCAGCGAGTGTCGCGATCTGCTTCAGCGTCTCACGCAGCGCCGGCAGGTCGACGGGCTTCTGGAATTGCGGATAGACGACCAGCCCGAGCACGGTGGCGAGCCGGACGTGCTCCTCGCGGGTGCCGTCCTCGGCGCCGCTGATGAAAATCACCGGCGTGCGCGATTTCAGCTCGTTGAGCAGCAGCAGGACGTCCGCGCCGCAGCGGTCGCCGAGCGACAGGTCCAGCGTGATGCAGTCGAACGTCCTCTCGCGCAACACCTCGGCGGCGGCCTCGACCGAGCTCACGCAGGTCGCCTCATAGCCGCACTGCGCGGCGATCTTGCGCAGAATCGACAGATGCACCTCGGCATCCTCGATCACCAGCAACTGATTGCTCATGCCATTGCCCTCGCTGCCTGTTGGCCAGACGTCCCGGTCCGGGCGTTCCTAGGCGCGGCCAATGGCCGCGAGGTAAAGATTTGGGTCCGTAGATCTACGGCCGTAACAAGCAAACCTCGCTCGAATCCGTGGCTCGGCCAGGCTGGCTGCGGACATGGAGGCGGTTGAAACCGGCTCCCGCGATACCGCAGTGTCGTCTCGGCAACAGCATGAACTTTTTAGCCCGACCCAGGGCGATGCAATTGCCGCGCTCAATGCAACCGGCGATGGTGCCGATTGTGTCGAATCGGTGTCACGCGCTGGGCAGAGCATGGCAAAATCAATGATCAAGGGAATCGGGTCTGCGCTGGCGGGCGTCCTGCTTGCGGGCTCGGCGCTGGCGGCCGACCTCCCCGTCAAGGCGCCCGCACCGGTGGCCGCACCGACCTGGACCGGACTCTATGCCGGCGTGTCGGTCGGCGCCCGCTGGGCCGATCATGATTGGCGAACCAGCGACGTCTCCCCGAACTTCGGTCCCGGCGTGTTCGTGCCGACGGCAGGCACAAGCGGGGCCATGGACAGCGCGGCGGCCCGGATCGGCGGCTACCTCGGCGTCAACTGGCAGTTCGCTCCGTCATGGATCGCAGGCATCGAAGGCGACTTCGGTTGGGCCGACAACAAGAAGTCGGCCAGTCCCTTGCCGGGAACGACCGGACTGTTCTTCGGCGGTCCCCTGGTCGGCCTTCCCGCCGGCTCGGTGAAGGACACGTGGGATGGCAGCGTGCGCGCCCGGCTCGGCTATCTGGTCACGCCATCGACGCTGCTCTATGGCAGCGGCGGCGTCGCGTGGCAGCGCGTTGAGCTCAACGCCAGCTGCGCCGTCGTTCCCGGCAATAGCTTCTGCTTCGGCAATCCGCACAACGAAACCTTCGCCTCCACCCGCGTCGGCTGGACCGCCGGCGGCGGCATCGAGCACATGATCGGCGGCCACTGGCTGCTGCGTGCCGACTATCGCTATGCCGATTTCGGCACCTGGACCCAGCCGTTCTTCGTCGCCGGCGGCGTGGGCGTCGGCTTCGACGATCGCTTCACTGCGCATGTCACGACGCGAACGCACACGGCAACGGTCGGCCTCGCCTACAAGTTCTGAGACCCAGCTGGTCCTGAGGCGAGTTATCATAGGCACGGCGGCTGGCGGCCGCGCGGCAGGCATCGAGGTTCGGGCATCCCCCCGATTTTTCTTAACTCTGGGCTGCTAGGCTGACCTCAGATCGAGCAGGGCCTGCAAGGGACGCTCGCTGTGTGGTGCGTCAGCAGCCCGCCGTCTCGACCCGGCGGGCTTTTCCGTGGAAAGGTCGCCAATGTCACTCTCCTCCGCCAAAAACTACGCGTTGCGCGCCGAGCGGTCGCAGGACCCCAAGGAGGCTGCCGACCTCCTGGCAAAAGCGATCCTGGAGCTCGCGGCCTCGATCGAAGCCACCGACGCCAAGGTGAAGAAGATCAACAAGTCGGCCGGCTGATGGTCCTGGTGTCCGCGTCGGAAGGCATGGCGGCGTCTGGCGGCGGCGAGACTTGCCGGCCTCGAAAGATCACCCGCTGACCCCCGCTTCGATCGATCGCCGACATCGCGGCGTCGCTCGCCCCCGACAACAACGGGAATGGAATCGCCACCGCTGGCGCCAAATCGCGGGTGATGATGATCCCGCTGATGACGGTGGCTAACGAGCCTCCCCGTGCCCGCTTTGTGGAAGAGGGCGGCATGTTCCATCCCTCGGACGCAGGACCGCGCCGCGAGATCGCGAACGCGTGCGATGCAGCACAAGGACACCGAGACGAAATAACGCAGCGTATTGCATGACGGCCGCAACCGCCCTTGAATGATGCGCCGGCGCGTCGCCGCGCCCCGCTGCCGATCAGCTTCCGGAGCCCCCTCATGTCGATGCAAAGTGTGGCCACGCCCTCGTTCCGCCTGACATCGCCGCGGCGAAACTCGCTGACGCATATTCCGGGCGACGAAGGCTGGCCAATCATCGGCAAGACGTTCGAGACCCTCGCCGACCCCAAGGGTCACGTCGAGCGCAACGCCAGGAAGTATGGCCCGGTCTACCGCACCCACATGTTCGGCAACGTCAACGTCGTGCTGCTCGGCCCCGAAGCCAATGAGCTGGTGCTGTTCGACCAGGCCAAGCTGTTCTCATCAGCGCATGGCTGGGGCCACATCCTCAACCTGCTGTTCCCGCGCGGCCTGATGCTGCTCGATTTCGACGAGCACCGCATGCACCGCAAGGCGCTGTCGGTGGCCTTCAAGGCCGGGCCGATGAAGTCCTATCTCGCCGGCCTCGACCGCGGCATCGCCGCGCGCATCGCGCAGTGGAAGCAGTCCCCCGGCGAGATGCTGTTCTATCCCGCGATCAAGCAGCTCACGCTCGACCTCGCCGCGACGTCCTTCCTGGGCACGGAGATCGGACCGGAGGTCGATGCCATCAACCGCGCCTTCGTCGACATGGTCGCCGCCTCCGTCGCGCCGATCCGAAAGCCGCTGCCCGGCACGCAGATGGCGCGCGGCGTCAAGGGCCGCCGGCGTATCGTCGCGTATTTCTCGGAGCAGATCCCGCTGCGCCGCGCTCGGAGCGACGGCGACGATCTGTTCTCGCATCTGTGCCGCGCGACCGACGACCAGGGCGCGCTGCTGTCGACGCAGGACATCGTCGATCACATGAGCTTCCTGATGATGGCGGCACACGACACGCTGACCTCGTCGCTGACCTCCTTCATCGCCCAGCTCGCCGCACATCCGCAGTGGCAGCAGCAGCTGCGCGAAGAGGTCGCAAGCCTCGGCCTTGCCCATGGCGATCCGATGAGCTCGGAGCATCTGGAGAAGATGAAGCTGACCGAGATGGCGTTTCAGGAGACGTTGCGGCTGATGCCGCCGGTGCCGTCGCTGCCGCGCCGCCCGGTCCGGGATTTCACCTTCAAGGGGTTTGCCATCCCCGCCGGCACCGGGGTCGGCATCAACCCGATGTACACCCACCACATGCCCGAAATCTGGCCGGAGCCGGAGCGGTTCGACCCGATGCGCTTCACCGACGAGGCGCAGCGCGGCCGTCACCGCTTCGCCTGGGTGCCGTTCGGCGGCGGCGCCCACATGTGCCTCGGCCTGCACTTCGCCTACATGCAGGTGAAGTGCTTCGCGCGGCATTTCCTGTCGAACATCGAGGTCTCGTTTGCGCCGGGCTATCAGCCGAACTGGCAGGTCTGGCCGATCCCGAAGCCGCGCGACGGGCTGAAGGTGCAGTTGAAGGCGGTGTGACCCGGAAGTCGCGCGGTCGGCGAGGCCACATGAGGCGGCTGACAGATCATCGCCACGCCGACGACCGTCAATTAGTTACTCGTCATGCCCGGGCTTGGCCCGGGCATCCACGTCTTTCTCAGGATGCCGAACGACGTGGATGGCCGGGACAGGCCCGGCCATGACGGTGTGGAGAGAGCGACGTTACAGTCAACAAGCAGACGATGCTCGAAGCGGCAGCGCCCTACTCCACCGCATCTCCCAGCAGCTTGCGCATGGCGGCGTAGCCCTGCTGCTGCTGGCTCCAGTTGCGGCCGCCAGTGATGGCGCCGTCGATGACGAGGTCGTGGCCGTTGATGAAGCTGGACTCGTCGCTGGCGAGAAACACCGCGGCATGAGCGATGTCGTCGGGCAGGCCGGCGCGCGGGATCGGCTGGGCGGTCGCATAGGCGTTGCGGATCGTCTCGGGCGTCTTCTCGGCGGCCTCGGTCGACAGGCCCAGCGCCTTGCCGAAGATCCCGGTGGCGATCAGGCCCGGCGAGATCGAGTTGACGCGCACCCCGGATTCGCCGAGCTCCATCGCCACGCATTTGGTGAGATGGATCACCGCGGCCTTCGCCGTGCTGTAGACCAGCGAGGTGGAGAAGCCGGCGAGCCGGCCGGCGATCGAGCCGTTGTTGATGATGCTGCCGGCGCCCTGCTTCTTCATGTGGGGCGCGGCGTATTTCATTCCCAACATCACGCTGCGCACCAGCACCGCCATGGCCTGGTCGAAGCGTTCCGCATCGAGGCCTTCGATGCCGCCGGTCTGCGCCGGACCACCGGCATTGTTGAACAGGCAGTCGAGCCGGCCGAAGCGCTCGACGGCGACATCGATCAGCGCGCGCATCTGCGCGTCGACGGCGACATCCGTCTGGCGGAAAATGCAGTTGGCACCAAGCCGGCTTGCCAGCGCCTCACCCTCGGCGCTGCGACGTCCCGCGGCGATCACCTTCGCGCCTTCGGCGACGAAGATCTCCGCGGTGCGCAAGCCGATGCCACTGGTCGCGCCAGTGATCACCGCCACCTTGCCATCCAGTCGTCCCATCCCGTGTTCCTCTTGTTGATTGCTTGCAGATGTTGATTGCTTGCAGATCCCATCCCGCAACCGGGAACGGTCGTTCCCGTCACGGAACCATCATCTTGTGTCCGGAATTACAACACAAGCAAAGCTCTCTCCATCGCCTGGACAAATTACCGCCACGTCGGCCTTAATTTCGTTGCGCGTTTGAGGCTCATGAAAGTCCATGACGCGACTCATCGACGACATCAAGCGGGTCTGGCGGGGCGAACAGCAGCCATCGCTGACATGGAGCTGCCTATTTGCAGCGGTGTGCCTGATCGCGGCCACCGCGGTCCGCTACGGCATGGCGCATTTGCGGCCGGACGTGTTCTTCACGCCCTACATGCCCGCGGTATTCTTTGCGACCGCCATGGGCGGATCGGGCGTCGGCCTCGCCACCGCGATCATCGGCGCGGGGCTTGGCCTCATGCTGGACTTTGGCGGCGGCCCGGCCGACGGGGCGCGGCTGGCCCTGATGGCGATGTACCTGACCGTTGCCGCGCTGGTGATCTGGGGCGTCAACCACTATCGCAGCCTCGCCGCCAAGCAGCGCGAGATTGCGCGGCGCCTGACCGAGGAGGAGCAGTATCGCAAGCTGCTGGTCGACGAGCTGCATCACCGGCTCAAGAACAAGACCTCGACCATTCACGCCGTGCTGCATCAGGTGCTGCACGACCAGCCGCAGGTCTGGGGCCGGATCGACCAGCGCATCCGTGCGCTGGCGACCGCCGACGACCTGATCGCGCGGGCGGATGCTCAGGGCTGCGACCTGAAGGACCTCCTGATGTCGGAGCTCGGGCCGTATGGCCATGTCCGCTTCGAGCTCAACGGCGATCCGTTGTTTTTGCCTGCCAAACTAGCGGTCAGCCTTGCGCTGATCTTTCACGAGCTCGCCACCAATGCCGGCAAATACGGCGCCTTCGCCTCGCCGCGCGGCTTCCTGCAGGTGTCGTGGACGATGCAGGACGACCGGCTCAAGCTGACCTGGGACGAGGCCGAGGGCCCGCCGATCAACCACGTCGGCAAGCCCGGCTTCGGCACCAAGCTGCTCAAGGCCGCCTTGTCGTCGTTCGACGGCAAGACCGAGACCACCTTCCTGGCGACGGGTATTCATTGCACCATGCAGTGCCGCGTCCCGCCGAGCTGAGATGCCCGCAGGCGGCCAATCCGGCCTACGACTTTCGCAGCATGCGCGCAGCCGGTCCGCGGAGTGAAATTGAGGATCCATTAATGACGCTGCGGCACAAAGCGGAGTTTTTTCCGGGACTTGGCTCAGGCGTTCCGTGTTTCTACGTAGCGCTTAACTAAAATGAAGCGGGAACTTCGCACAATCGGCGCATGTATAACAGCGACCGTTTCAACTTTTCCCCCGATGCACCCAGCGGGCTGGACGCGACCGAGGCCGAGCTGCGCTTCCTGCGCAGCATCCTCAGCCAGCTGCCGTCGGGCGTCACGGTTCAGGACGAGCACGGCCGCTTTCTCCTCGTTAACGATACCGCCGCCGTCCAGCTTGGCGCCGCCGCCAACAGCGCCGACGGCGTCTCGGCGCCGCATCTCGACGGCAGGCGTTCGGCCTGCCGCGAGATCATCGGCCGGGGTCGTACCGTGGTCGCCGAGGAAAAGGTCGCCGGCGAGCGCGGCGCGCAGACGCTGCTCACGGCGCATCGGCCGCTCCGCATCGGCGATCAGAACGTGCTGATCTCGAGCTCGGCCGACATCACCGAGCAGAAGGAGTTCGAGGATCAGCTGTTCCGCGCCGCTTACTATGATGAGCTGACCGGCCTGCCAATGCGACGCGTGGTCGAGCATCGCGCCGACCATCTGGTCCGCCGCGGCCGCGTCGACGGACGCTTCGCGCTCGCCTTTCTCGACCTCGACAACTTCAAATACATCAACGACTATTACGGTCACGCCACCGGCGACGCGCTGCTGGTCGAATTCGCCAAGCGCATCAGCCGCGACCTGCGCGAGTCGGACCTGCTGTCGCGCATCAGCGGCGACGAGTTCCTGCTGCTGCTCAATCCGATCGAGCGCGCCGAGGAGGTCGCGGAGTTCCTCCAGACTCTGCTGGACCGCCTGAGCGCGCCGTTCTTCATCGACGGTGCGGAGGTGTTCGCCTCCGCGTCGGTCGGCGTCAGCCTGTTTCCCGAGCACGGCGCCAACTACGACGTCCTGCGTCAGAACGCCGATCTGGCGATGTATCGCGTCAAGAACAGCGACAAAGGCACGTTGGCCTTCTTCTCGAGCGCAATGGAGCACGAGGCGCTCGCCCGCATGAAGGTGGAGCAATCGCTGCGGCTCGCCATCCTCGAGAAGCGCTTCTGCTGCGCTTTCCAGGCCAAGGTCGACATCCGCACCGAGGAGATCAAGGGCATCGAGGCGCTGGTGCGCCTGCGCGACAATGAAGGCGTGATCCAGGCCCCCGGCTCCTTCATCAACCTCGCCGTCGAGCTCGGCCTCATCGACGAGCTCGCCCATCTCGTGCTGGACGAGATCGTCAAGTCGATCGACCTGATCAACGACACATTCGGACCCGAGGCGACGATCAGCATCAACGTCGCGGCCAAGCAGGCGTCGAACCCGGACTTCATGCAGCCCTTCGCGCGAGCCATCGCGGCGACCGGCTTTCCCAAGCGCTTCATGATCGAGGTCACCGAGGATGCGTTCGTGACCCGCAGCCATTTCCAGGACGAGATCGTGCCGCTGCTGCGCGAGATCGGCGTCGGCATCTCCATCGACGATTTCGGCATCGGCTATTCGTCGCTGTCGGCGCTCGCCGACATCACCGCCGACGAGATCAAGATCGACCGCTCCTTCATCACCGACATCCATAAGCGGCCGCGCAGCCAGGGCATCCTGCGCGCGATCGAATCCCTCAGCGAAGCCCTCGGCATGACCGTGATCGCGGAGGGCATCGAGTCGTTCGAGGAGCTCGCTTATCTGCAGGCCGCGACCAAGATCCGCTATGCGCAGGGCTACTACTTCTCGCGTCCGATCTTTCTCGAGGAATTGAAACCTGCCACCCCCCTTGCAAGCGAAGCGCGCATGAGCCTCGCCAGTCGCCCTGTGCAGGAAAATCGCCAGGCTTACGCCCGCAGCAGCCGCTATCGGCGCTGATTGCTGACAGAGCAAGGGGAGGCACCTGGACCGGCACAAAGTATGTGCGATTCCGCGCTGCCTTCGAAAGCGCCTTGACCCAGGCTCAGGCTGCACACTATCAGTTGCAGACAACAGCCGCCGTAGCTGGGAGGAAGGCTCGTGAGAACGTCACATATTTGCAAAGCCATTGTTTCATCACTGACTGCAACCCTGCTGGCCACCGCCGCCCAGGCCGACGATCTGAAAATCGCTCTCATCTACGGCAAGACCGGCCCGCTCGAGGCCTACGCCAAGCAGACCGAAGCCGGCCTGCGCCTTGGCTTCGAATATGCCACCAAGGGCACCAACATGATCGACGGTCGCAAGATCGTCATCATCACCAAGGACGACCAGGGCAAGCCCGATCTGTCGAAGGCCGCGCTGTCCGAGGCGTATCAGGATGACGGCGCCGACATCGCGATCGGCACCACGTCCTCGGCCGCGGCGCTCGCCGACCTGCCGGTCGCCGAGGAGAACAAGAAGATCCTGATCGTCGAGCCGGCGGTCGCCGACCAGATCACCGGCGAGAAGTGGAATCGCTACATCTTCCGCACCGGCCGCAATTCCTCGCAGGACGCGATCTCCAACGCCGTCGCGATCGGCAAGCCGGGCGTCACGGTCGCTACGCTGGCTCAGGACTACGCCTTCGGCCGTGACGGCGTGGCCGCGTTCAAGGAAGCACTGGCCAAGACCGGCGCCACGCTCGGCGCCGAGGAATATGTGCCCACCAACACCACCGACTTCACCGCCGTCGGCCAGCGCCTGTTCGATGCGCTGAAGGACAAGCCGGGCAAGAAGATCATCTGGGTGATCTGGGCCGGCGCCGGCGACCCGCTCACCAAACTGCAGGACATGGATCCGAAGCGCTACGGCATCGAGCTGTCGACTGGTGGCAACATCCTGCCGGCGCTCGCGGCCTACAAGCGGCTGCCCGGCATGGAGGGCGCCACCTACTACTACTATGACATTCCCAAGAATCCCGTGAACGACTGGCTGGTGGCCGAGCATCAGAAGCGCTTCAACGCGCCGCCGGACTTCTTCACCGCCGGCGGCTTCTCGGCCGCGATGGCCGTCGTCACCGCCGTCACCAAGGCGAAGTCGACCGACACCGAGAAGCTGATCGCGGCGATGGAGGGCATGGAGTTCGATACGCCGAAGGGCAAGATGATCTTCCGGAAAGAGGATCACCAGGCGCTGCAAAGCATGTATCACTTCCGCGTCAAGGTCGATCCGAACCTCGCCTGGGCCGTCAACGAGCCGGTGCGCGAGATCAAGATCGACGAGATGAGCGTCCCGATCCGCAACAAGCGCTGACGGTGAAATCCGTGCCCGGCCTTCGCGCCGGGCACGTCCACTTTGGAAGCCACGCTGGCGACAATGACCCTCACCCTCGAAACCCGCGACCTCACCATCCGCTTCGGCGGCCATGTCGCAGTCAACAGCGTCAGCTGCAGCTTCCGCCCCGGTGAGCTGACCGCAATCGTCGGCCCCAACGGCGCCGGAAAGACCACCTACTTCAACCTGATCTCCGGCCAGCTCTCCGCCTCCTCCGGCACCATTTCGTTCGATGGCCGTGACATCACCAACCTCTCGGCGCCGCTGCGCACGCGCGCAGGATTGGGCCGCGCGTTCCAGCTCACCAACCTGTTTCCCAACTTGAGCGTCGAGGAGAATGTACGCCTCGCCGTCCAGGCGCGTAGCGGCGTACATTACGATCTGCTCCGCCCGTGGATGGCGCGACGCGATCTGATTGCCCGCGCGGATGCGATCCTCGATCAGGTTGCGCTCGGCAGTCGCCGCGAGATCAGCGCCACGACGCTGTCCCATGGCGACCAGCGCAAGCTCGAGGTCGCACTGATGATGGCGCTCGAGCCGAAGGTGTTCATGTTCGATGAGCCGACCGCCGGCATGAGCATCGACGAGGTGCCGGTCGTGCTCGACCTCATCGGTAGGCTCAAGCAGGACAAGACCAAGATCATCCTGCTCGTCGAGCACAAGATGGACGTGGTCCGGTCGCTCGCCGACCGCATCATCGTCCTGCACAACGGGCAACTCGTCGCGGATGGCAAGCCTGCCGAGGTGATCGCCTCGCCGATCGTGCAGGAAGCCTATCTCGGCGTCACGCCGCGGAGCGCGGCATGAGCGCATTGCTGAAGCTCACGGGCGTCGAAACCTATATCGGGCGCTATCACATCCTGCAGGGCGTCGACTTCGAGGTTCCGGAGGGCCGGACCACGATGCTGCTCGGGCGCAACGGCGCCGGCAAGACCACGACCTTGCGCACCATCATGGGGCTGTGGCAGCCGAAGAACGGCAGCATCACGCTCGCCGGCGAGCCGATCGAGAAGCTCGCGACGCCCGACATCGCCCAGCGCGGCGTCGGCTACGTGCCCGAAAGCATGGCGGTGTTCTCCGACCTCACGGTCAAGGAGAATCTCGTGCTGGCGGCACGCAACGGCCCGCTGGACGATGCCCAGCTCGCCTGGATCTTCGGCTTCTTCCCGGCGCTGAAGAAGTTCTGGCTGTCGCGGGCCGGCAGCCTGTCCGGCGGCCAGAAGCAGATGCTGTCGATCGCGCGCGCCATCGTCGAGCCGCGCAAGCTGCTCCTGATCGACGAGCCGACCAAGGGGCTTGCGCCGGCGATCGTGATGTCGCTGATCGAGTGCCTGAAGGAGATCAAGCGCCGTGGCGCCACGATCCTGCTGGTCGAGCAGAACTTCCACGCCGCGCGCGAGCTCGGCGACCACGTGCTGGTGATGGACAACGGCACCATCGTCCATCGCGGCGAGATGGCCGCACTCGCGGCCGACGTGCCGCTGCAGGAGCGCCTGCTCGGCCTCAGCCTGGAGGCGCATCAATGAGCGAGATCGCGGCAACCGATGCGCTGCCGAAGCCGAAGCGCGACATCGCGCCGCTGCTGCTGCCGGTCGTGCTGGCCATCGTGATGATCCCGCTGGTGGGATCGGCGAGTTCCTGGGTCACGCTGACGGTGGCGAGCCTTGCGATGGGCATGATGATCTTCATCATGGCGTCCGGCCTGACCTTGGTATTCGGCCTGATGGACGTGCTCAATTTCGGCCACGGCGCCTTCATCGCGGTGGGCGCCTACGTCGCAACCCTGGTGCTGCTGCCGCTGGCGAGCTGGGCCCAGGCCGATTCGCTGCTGGCCAATCTCGCGGTGCTCGTCCCGGCGGCGCTGCTGTCGATGGGCGTGACCGGGGCGCTCGGCCTCGTCGTCGAGCGCGTGCTGGTGCTGCCGGTCTATGGCCAGCACCTCAAGCAGATCCTCATGACCACCGGCGGCCTGATCGTCGCCGAGCAGACGCTGTATGCGCTGTTCGGACCACAGATCATTCCGATGCCGCTGCCGACGGCGTTGCGCGGCTCGTTCATCCTCGGCGACATCGTGATCTCGAAATACCGGCTGCTGGCAATGCTGCTCGGCTTCGCGATCTTCGTCGCCATCGAGCTGGTGCTGAACCGGACCAAGATCGGGCTCCTGATCCGCGCCGGCGTCGAGAACCGCGAGATGGTCGAGGCGCTCGGCTATCGCATCCGCCGCCTGTTCCTCGGGGTGTTCATGACCGGATCGGCGCTGGCCGGCCTCGGCGGCGTGATGTGGGGCCTCTACCGCGAGCAGGTCCATGCCTCGATCGGCGACGAGCTCACCGTGCTCGTGTTCATCGTCGTCATCATCGGCGGCCTCGGCTCGATCACCGGCTGCTTCATCGGCGCCATCCTGGTCGCCATGGTCGCCAATTACGGCGGCTTCCTGGTGCCGAAGCTCGCCCTCGTCTCCAACATCCTGCTGATGGTCGCCGTGCTGATGTGGCGGCCGCGCGGCCTCTATGCGGTGACCAGCCGATGATGATCCTGTCCGGCGATCCGCCCCGCAGCCGCGCGCTGTCGATCCTGCTCGTCGTCATCATCCTGGCGCTGCTGGCGACGCCGTTCATCTTCCCCGGCGCCAAGGCGCTCAACGTCGCCGCCAAGATCTGCATCTTCGCGGCGCTGGTCGCGTCCTACGATCTGCTGCTCGGCTACACCGGCTCGGTGTCGTTCGCGCACACGATGTTCTATGGCATCGGCTCCTACGCGATCGCGATCGCGCTCTATGGCCTTGGCCCGAATTGGACCTCGGTGGCCGTCGCCGTCGCCGCGGGACTGCCGCTCGCGCTGCTGCTCGCGCTCGCCATCGGCCTGTTCTCGCTGCGCGTCGAGGCCATCTTCTTTGCCATGATCACGCTCGCGGTCGCCTCCGCCTTCCTGGTGCTGGCCTCGCAATTGTCGTGGCTCACGGGCGGCGAGGACGGCCGCAGCTTCCAGCTGCCCGAACTCTTGCGCCCCGGCACGGTCTTTGTCGGCAAGGAATGGTTCGGCTTCCCGGTCAACGGCCGCATCCTGACCTACTATTTGGTCCTGACGGCCTGCGCGGCAATGATCCTGGCGCTGCTGCGCGTCGTCAACTCGCCGTTCGGCCGCGTGCTGCAGGCGATCCGCGAGAACCGGTTCCGGGCCGAGGCGCTCGGCTACCGCACCGTTTTCCATCTCACTTACGCCAATTGCATCGCAGCTGCCGTCGCGGCCTGCGCGGGCATGCTGAATGCGCTGTGGCTGCGCTATGCCGGACCCGACACGTCGCTTGCGTTCTCGATCATGCTGGACATCCTGCTGATGGTCGTGATCGGCGGCATGGGCACGATCTACGGCGCCATCATTGGAGCTGCGATCTTCATCCTGGCGCAGAACTATCTGCAGGCTCTGATGGGCATCGCTTCGACGGCTGCGACCGACGCCGGCCTGCCGCTATTGCCGGGCCTCCTGCACCCCGACCGCTGGCTGCTGTGGCTGGGCCTGCTGTTCATCGCCAGCGTCTATTTCTTCCCCACCGGCGTGGTCGGCCGGCTCCGCAACAGGCCTCCCGCCGCGCGTTGAGCTGCGGATACGCTTAAATTTCTGCGCAGCTGCGCCGCGAGAGCTGCGGCGACACGGTACTCCCATGCTGAAATGATTGTTTTCCGCGAAGTTTCGCCGTTGGCTTAAGCCGCGGCTAACCGCGTTTCCTAACCGCTCCGGTACCAGTGCCTTGCTATCAATCCGGACTGCAACACGTCGTTTCCTCCCGGGTCGATCAGGCATGCAGGGCGCAGCAGACACGTCAGAGGCCGGCCGCACCGGGCCGGAGCAGATTGGCACGTCCCGTTGGCGCGGTCCGGTGCCGTGGCTGATCGCATGCGGCGCGCTGCTGATCGCCGCCATCGTCGTCGGCACGATCGTCATGGCCAGCGACTTCCGGGCCCGCACGATCGACAACAACGAGCGTGAGCTCGAGAATACCGTGCTGCTGCTGAGCCGGCATTTTGCGCAGCAATTCGAGGACGCCGAGACCGCGGTCTCGCACGCCATCCGCCGCATGTCGCTCGGATCGATCTCTTCGCCGGACGAATTTCGGGCGCGGATGTCGCAGCCCGATATCCGCGAGATGCTGCAGTCGCAAGTCAGCGGCCTGTCCTACATGGGCGACCTCACGGTCGTTGGTGCCGACGGCAACTTCGTCAACTGGTCCTCGAGCGACCCACTGCCGGCCATCAACGTCGCCGACCGCGCCTACTTCAAGGATCTCAGATCGGCATCGCAGCCGAATGCCTTTGTGATCACGCCGGTCGTCAGCCGCGTGACCAGCGGATGGGCGACGATCGTCGCCCATCGCCTGAGCGCAGCGAATGGTGAATTCCTCGGCCTGCTGACCCGCCGGGTCGATCCGCACACCTATGAGAAATTCCTGGAGTCGATGGCGCTCGGCAAGGGCTCGTCGATCACGCTGTTCCATACAGACGGCGCCATGCTCGCGCGCTACCCTCATGACGAAGCCCTGATGGGCGCCAGGCTCGGCAATGCCGACTTGCTGAAGGAAATCCCCGGTGATGGCGTGGGGACGAGCCGGATCACCGGCCCCGTCGACGATTCGGAGAAGATCGCGGCGGGTGCCAGGGTGGGACGCTTTCCGCTGATCATCGCGGCGAACAGGACGGTCGACGATGCGCTGGCCGATTGGCGATCGCAGATGGTGCTGCTGGTCGCCGCCGCCACGCTCGCCGTTCTCGTCATTGCGGTCACGTTCAGCCTGATGATCCGGCAGATCGTGCGGCAGAACCGGATTGCGAGGCATCAGCTCGAGGACGAGAAGCAGCGGGTCGAGACGGCGCTCGACAACATGACTCAGGGCCTGATCTCGTTCGACGCGGACGCCTGCGTCGTGATGTTCAATCACCGCTTCGTCGATCTGCTCGGCCTGTCCCCCGACGTGATCAAGCCTGGCGTGCACCTCACCGAGGTGGTCGCGCATTGCAAGGCGCGAGGCGCCTTCAGCGGCGACGTGGCGGAGTTCTGCGCAGACGTCATCGACAGGGCTGCGACGGGCGGCACGTCGCAGATGGTCGCGGAGGGGCGCTCGGGCCGCTTCTTCAACGTCATCGACAAGCCGCTGGCGTCCGGCGGGTGGGTGACCACGATCGAGGACATCAGCGCACAGCGCAGGCTGGAGCAGGAACGCGATCGCAACTATGCGTTCCTGCGCGAGATCATCGATCACATCCCCTCGCACATCATGGTGAAGGACGTTCGCGACCGCCGCTACGTGCTGGTCAACCGGTCCACCGAGCAGGGCTTCGGGCTGCCGCGCGAGAGCATCGTCGGAAAGACGGCGTTCGACCTGCTGCCGAGATCCACGGCCGAAAAGGTCACCGCCGACGACGACCGCGCCCTGGAGCATGCCGACGGGCTTTTCCTCGGCGAGCATCCCTGGCAGACACCGGCCCTCGGCCTGCGCTACATCACGTCGCGCCGCATCACCGTCGAGGACGATTCGCATCGGCCGCGCTACCTGATCAACGTGATCGAGGACATCACCGAGCGGCGGCTGGCCGACGAGAAGATCGCTCATCTCGCCCATTTCGACGCGCTGACCGAGCTGCCGAACCGCGTGCTGTTCCGCGAACGCATCGACGAGGAGCTGGAGCGCGCGCGTCACGGCACCTTCTTCGCCCTGCTCTACATCGACGTCGACGAATTCAAGGGCATCAACGATTCCCTCGGCCACCATGTCGGCGACGAGCTGCTGAAAACCATCGCGCGCCGGATCGAAAGCTGTCTCGGGCCCGAGGACATGGTCGCCCGCCTCGGCGGCGACGAGTTCGCGGTGCTGCTGACCACCGTCGCGGACAGAGACGAGGTGATCGTCGCGGCGCGTGAGATCCTCGAAACCATCCGCAAGCCCTACCGGTGCCTCGGCCACCAGCTGTCGACCGATGCCAGCATCGGCATCGCGCTGGCGCCGCAGGACGGCATCGAGCGCGATCTGCTGACCAAGAACGCAGACCTTGCGATGTACGCCGCCAAGGCCAGCGGACGCCGCACCTTCCGCTTCTTCGAGCCGTCGATGGACGAGACTGCGCGCGCGAGGCTGCAGCTGCAGCAGGATCTGCGTCGCGCGGTCACTGAGGGACAGTTCGAGCTGCACTATCAGCCGCTGCTCGGCTTCACCGAGAACGTCATGACCGGATGCGAGGCGCTGCTGCGTTGGCGCCATCCGGAGCGCGGCATGGTGCCACCGCTCGACTTCATTCCGCTCGCCGAGGACACCGGCCTGATCAACGAGATCGGCGACTGGGTGATGCGCACCGCCTGCCTCGAGGCGGCCAGTTGGCCGGCCGACATCCGCATCGCCGTGAACGTGTCACCGGTGCAGCTGAAATCCGCGACCCTGGCGCTGCGGATCGCCAACGCGCTGTCGTCGTCGGGCCTCGCCCCCGAGCGGCTGGAGATCGAGATCACCGAGGCGGTGCTGATCAGCGACGACGACGTCGCGCTCGGCATCCTGCATCAGCTGCACGACATGGGCGTGCGCATCGCGCTCGACGATTTCGGCACCGGCTATTCCTCGCTCAGCTATCTGAAGCGCTTTCCGTTCGACAAGATCAAGATCGACCGCTGCTTCGTCAACGACCTCGGCGCGAGCGGCTCGTCGGCGATCATCCAGGCGGTGGTGAGCATCGCGGCGGCCAGCAACATGACGACCACGGCCGAGGGCGTCGAGACCGGCGCGCAGCAATCGGCGCTGCGCCAGCTCGGCTGCACCGAGATGCAGGGCTATCTGTTCAGCGCCCCGAAGCCGGCCGCCGAGTTGCGCAAGCTGTTCGCGCCGGAGGCCGCCGCCGCGGAGGATCTGCAGGCCGCCGGCTGACGTCGGTCGGCCGCCGCTGGATGCGTGACCATCGGCCGCGCGATGCGGCCTGCGCGAAGCGGGCGGTAGCGGCCGTGCGCCGCTCGCGACCACGACGATCTCACCGGCGACCTTGCAGCAATCGTCTCCCCGGCAACGCCCTGCGACGTTGTGGTGCGCCGCCTTTGGCCCCGGCCGATGACCACCTATATGAGCGTCGTCGGAACCAGGAAGGTGGCCCATGCAACCCGTCTCATTGCTCCTCAACGTTCTCTGGATCGTGCTCGGCGGCGCCTACATGGCGTTCGGCTGGCTGGTGGCGGCTGTCGTGATGGCGATCACCATCGTCGGCCTGCCCTGGGCCCGCGCCGCCTTCAACATCGCCGCCTATACGCTGCTGCCGTTCGGCTCGCGCGCCGTCCGCCGTGACGAGGTGACGGGCATGGAGGACATCGGCACCGGCCCGCTCGGCCTGCTCGGCAACATCATCTGGTTTGTGCTGGCCGGCTGGTGGCTCGCGCTCGGCCACCTCGTCACCGCGATCGCCCTGGCCGTGACCATCATCGGCCTGCCCTTCGCCTGGGCCCACCTCAAGCTCGCCGGCCTGGCGCTGTGGCCGATCGGCAAGACCATCGTGCCCGCGTAAGGGCCGCCCGGCCCGGCCGCCCCCCCCGAGCAGCCCGACCCGCGTCGGCAACCGGTCAAGGCCGTTGCCGACCACGAGCCAATCGGTTAAACGGTTGGCCGTACGCACCCGTAGCTCAGCTGGATAGAGCGTTGCCCTCCGAAGGCAGATGTCAAGCTGATTTCCGGGAGCGCGCGGCCAAAAAGAGATAGAGATTTCAGACACTTAAGAATTCGGCGCGGATCGCTTCACAGTCACGAAGTTTCCGCGTAAGCACTGCGTAAGCAAAGGCACCCGTAGCTCAGCTGGATAGAGCGTCGCCCTCCGAAGGCGAAGGCCACACGTTCGAATCGTGTCGGGTGCGCCAACCAAGTCGGTACCGTGCACAAGGCACCTTGGGCGTCCTTGGTTCCGGATGCTACAGGGTCGGTGGTGGGGCCGGTTCGCTAAGTCTCTGGCCTGGCCGGCACTATACCGGCCTCCAATCAATCCAACTTGACAGCGGAACGGTGCGGGATTCTAACCATTGAGTCGCGGCGGGAGAGACATCGTCATGTTGGACGTGATTGCATCCACCAACCTCCAGGATCTGTTAACTCCCAAGGGACGCGGCGAGAGGGTGAATGTGCATGTTGTGGTTGCGCGCCCCGAACCAAGGCCCGATTTTGAGGCGATGGAAAAGGTGATAAAGGGCTCTGAGACAACTCAGGACGCTCACGCGAATGGCCCGCGAAGAGAAATTCCCAAGAACGACTGAGCTACCGCGTCAATCTCCGCTATTCTGGGTGGAGCAGAAGGACCGCTATCTTCGTCAACTCTTAATCCGCGATATCGAGGAGCTGACCAGCAGGCGACTCGTCATCTACTTTGGAAATCGGTTTGAAAACGCCCAGATTGATGCTGGAGACTGCGCAATGATGGCAGAACTCCTGGGCGACGTTGGAGATCAACCGTTCGATCTGATGTTAGAAACAAACGGGGGCATGACCGACGCGACCGAGGGTTTGATTTCTCTCATCAAAAACTTAGCCACAGATTTCCGTGTGATCGTTGTGAACGCGGCCAAGAGCAATGGAACTTTGCTCGGGTTGGCAGCGCGGTCGATCGTAATGGGGGCCACCTCTGAACTAGGTCCAATCGAGCCTTTGGTTCAAGGCATTCCTTGTACGGTTCTGACGGAGCCACAGATTGCTCAACAGAACTTCCCACTTCACATGTTTGGTCAATACGCCCTCAAACAGACTGTGACATTGGCAAAGACGCTGCTGTCCGCGGGAATGATGAGTGACAAGACGCCGGCAGATGTTGACGCCGTCGTCCAAAAGCTAGCATCGAGAGATGCCTATTTCTCGCATGGATCGGTTATCGATCACAAGGAAGCAGCCGCGATCGGCCTCGCCGTTGAGTATCTGAAGCCAGACGATCAACTATGGCAGAGGTTATGGCTTCTTCTTTGCATGTACGAGCACGATTGCAGGCAGAGCCGCTATCTGAAGGTCTTTGAAGGACGGGCCCGTAGTACAGCGATCGCCGTGCCAATAGGCACTCCTAAGCTGTAGAGCTGAACCGCAATGAGGCCTGCTATCAGCACGCTGGTTGAATTGATCAGGGGCGTGCGTGTTAGAGCGTCAGTACCGGACCGATACAAACGATGGCAACAAGTCGTATTATGACACACCAGGGTCATGATGCGAGAAACTGACTAGCATCAACTATCTCAAATAAATTGCGTTACTACAATTTTGGCATGATGAGGAGAGCCTATTTCATGCGCCCTCGATGCCCAACCAACGCTTCAGCTTGTATTGCCAGAACTTGCAGGTCATGTTCCGAGAGCGCGCGAATCGCTGTACGAATCCTGTCAGACAAGGCAGCCCGGTTAGAACCTTCTCTTCCCTCTTCGGAGATGCCCAGCAACGCGTTCGGGGTAGTTGCCAGCACCTTGCAAATGCGCAAGAGCGTCGACAAATCGGGTTCCCGGTCACCAGTTACATAAAATCCGTATCTTCTTTCGCTCAACCCAGCCCGACGTGCAACCTCTGCGTTCGACAAACCGAGATCTTTGGCGCGCGAACGCAACTTCTGTCCTAGTACCTGCATAGGAACAATTTGTTCCGATGCCGCTTGCCTGGTCCATGTATCTATTGTACCGTTGGCGGTACATTATGTACCGAACGCTGCTGTTAAGAGTGTCGCTCGAGGTAGCCAATGAGCGCCAACGTTTCTGAATGCAATGATCCACTGGGCGGAGATCGAGGAGAGCCGCGAAGCTTCGTTGAAGAACTCCCGAAAGATTTTGCGCTTGTTCAGCTGGACACAAGATTTCGCACTCTGTTGTCAGAGATCCGGGCTCTGCAACTCGAGAACAATCGTGCGATTGGCAATTCGGGCCAGCCACTCTTGGGAAACATCAGCTCGGACGAGCCGACCTCAACGAGAACGATCGAATCTGTCTTGCGACGCCTAGACCCCATTGAGCGTGAGATTATGGCAACACCAGCGCACACGATCGTAGGCCTCGGCATCAAAGCTTGGCACGCAGCCAATGTGGTGTCCGAGCATTGGGATTCTCCTATTGAGCAGATTGACTGGGACGCCCGCGCCGTTCGCTTACTAATTGAGGCGGTGTGCAAGGTCGCCGGGATAGGATTGCCGTTCCCTAATAACGCAGACCTTTAATAGGCGTACAACGACCGCGGCGAGGTCCGCGATCTGGAAAGGTGCGATGGTTTGGGAGCGGCCGCGACACCTCCGTCGAGCGAAGGCCGTGGATTCTCGTCGAGACACCCGGCATGTCCGGCTCGCCCTCTACAACCGAACTTTGCTTGCCGCGGAGAGGCAGACACTTCGCGGCGGCGACACGAGCGGCAATGCCTTTTGGGATGAGAAGGCAGAAGAGACTGAAGGGAGCTTAGCGAGGAGCCATCTGGAGGATGCTGCGTATCCGGCCGATCAAGCCGTAGCAGTGACGTGGAAGAAAATTGCGAACTGCGCTAGCTGCGCTTCAGCTTTGTAAGCAGTTTCTTACTAGGCTTTGGATTCAAAGCGAAGCCAGGCTCGCCTTCCACCTCGACCGTGCTTCGGACGTGCATCTCCATCCTCTTCGCGGGCTGCTGCGGTTCGGGCCGCAGTGCGCCAGCCAGTTCATCGGCGCCTTGGCTGCAAGCAACGCCGGCATCCCCTTGCAGCACGGAGGCAACCGCATTCCACCCTCCGCCGCCCGCCGGTCGAAACAGACCCTCGTCTAAACTCAAACCCGCTTCTTGCCCCAGCTTCAATCCCAGCGGCGCGACTTGGCCACGATGACGGGCATTACGGCGAAGACACGGCCAATGCTCCATTTCGCGTCATTGTTGATGAACTCGATAAGGCGACCTCTAGAAAGTCGCCAGTCACAACAGCATCCGATCAGACGAGACAACGATTGTGGGCTCGGTCAAACATTGCGTTGCTCGAGCAAACAGAGCAGGTGAATGCCTCACCCAAGAGTCCTGTCCGCCCGATGCCTAATTCTTCAGAACGTTTGACGCATACTACAACCCAGCCTCAGGACAGCTTGAGAGCAACGTGACGATTCAGGGTGAGCGCAAAGCTCTGCTCATTTTTTAGAAGTGCACGTCTGCCAGTGGGATACCTCTCAGCTACGCTTTCGAGCACGTGCTGGACCAGACACAGCAGAGATCCAGCGGGGGTGGCCACGACAACGAAATGACAACCGGTCGTGAGAAGGCGGTACGGAGCCGGATCGAAACGGCGGGAAAAAACGTGTCCTGCACCTGCAGTTCGAGGCTACTGCCGGCTCTGCCGGACGCACTGAGCCGGCGCGCCAACCGTTAAGTAGCATGGTAGTCATAGACGTGGCACACGCAAAAAGAAGGCATCCGCCAGGCACCGCGACACGCCAGCTCGGCGTACCGGTAGGCGCGCAAGCTCTGTAATGTGGAGGTAAATTGATGTCCCTTTTATCCGCTTAACGGATTGAAGCAGACGTTGCCGGACGGCGCCTTACGTTGATATCCCCTTGGCGCCCATCAAGGCGACTGCTAATCTTATTACAATTTTAACGTGGGGGAGGGGGCAACGGATGCCGTATTCTGCTGAAATCAGCAGGGACAATCCAACCTGCATTCTGTTCGTCATCGATCAATCTGGATCGATGGATGAAAAGATGACCACAGGAAAATCCAAAGCTGAATTTGTCGCCGACGTGCTCAATAAGACCATCTATACGCTTATAACCAATTGCACAAAATCGGATGGCGTTCGCAATTACTTTGATGTGGGAGTGATCGGCTACGGCGGCGCTGGGGTTGGCAAAGGACTCGGTGGCGCGCTCGCGGGCAGGCTAGTTCATCCCATCACAGCACTCGAATCGTCGCCACTTCGAATAGAAGACAGAACGCGCCTTGAAGACGACGGCGCAGGCGGTGTTCTCGAACGGAAAGTGAAGTTTCCGATATGGTTCGATGCAACAGCCTCGGGTGGCACGCCGATGTGCGCGGCGTTGACTCAGGCCGCGGAACAGCTGGTCGCGTGGTGCGACAGTCATCCCGGGAATTACCCTCCGACCGTACTTCACGTAACCGACGGCGCATCGACGGACGGCGACCCCGAAAGTATAGCCTCGGCCATCCGACAACTATCTACTAATGATGGTGAATGCTTGCTGTTCAACATCCACGTTTCAACCCTGCAAGGCGAGACCATTCGGTTCCCCAACTCGGGCTCTACGTTAGCCGATAACTATGCCAACTTGCTTTTCCGCATGTCGAGCGTTCTGCCTTCTCACGTCGCTAAGCTCGCGACGGACAAAGGGTACAGCATGGCTGAGCATGCGCGAGGATTTATGTTCAATGCCGACCCAAAGGATATAGCCAATTTCTTCGATATTGGGACTCGCCCCCGGTTGACCGCCGATAGGTAATAGCCGATGTGCGGAGAGTCCGACGAGCTGCTGCGCGTGCTGCGGACTTATACGGTCTCAAAGCGGGACGACACGCCAAACGAAGACCGCGTTCGCGTTTCCGACGACAAGAGGTGTTGCGCGGTTAGCGATGGTGCGTCGGTATCGTTCGATTCGGGTCAATGGGCAGAAATACTGTGCGAGAGATTCCTTCAGAGTCGGGATATTAATGAACGCTGGCTGCGGCTTGCAACGGAGCAGTACGCAGCCCTCTATGACCGCGACAACATGTCTTGGTCGCATCAAGCCGCCTTCGACCGTGGAAGCTTCGCTAGTCTGCTCGGCGTCGCCTGCGGCGAAGGTCGAACAGCTAGAGTTTTCTCGTTCGGCGACAGTCTCCTGGCCTTCGTTGACAACGGTCAGGTTGTTCGGACCATCCCGTATTTGCAGGCTGACGAATTCGACAAGGCGCCCACCATGCTTTCAACCTGCGGCGCGGAGAACAAGGCTATCGATGATGACGCTCTTAACGAAGCATGGCACGATTTATTCCTAGGCTCGCATGATAAACCGTTTTTGCTTCTGATGACGGACGCGATCGGCCGTTGGCTCCTTGATGATCCCAGTCCCGACCGATTGTCTGTGCTGCTCGGAATAGAGAGTGAAGGCGCTTTTCGCAAATTCGTTGCTAGGGAACGGGCGGACGGTAGACTAAAGCGAGATGATAGCACCCTAGTTGTGATTGGGTGAGCGAGTGACCTACCCGCAAAGCATCGAGTATAATGATGCGGTGCAAGATCCGCGCTCGTTCACTGATCCCGAATTGAAAACGGGGACAGTGACAACGACACCGCTTGGACTACCCTTGGCTCTGTCAGGCGGATTTGCACTCACCTATACAGTTCATGTTGGCCGTAAGAAATTTGCAGTCCGGTGCTTCCATAGAGCAGTACCGGATGCCCAAGATCGCTACGCCAAGATTTCGACAAAGCTCCGCTCGCTATCGAGCAACTATTTTGTGAACTTCGATTTCCAACCAAACGGAATTCGCATTAGAGGGGCCAGCTATCCTATAGTGAAAATGGATTGGGCAGAGGGGCAGACGCTCGGCGTCTGCCTAGATAATGTCGCGTCGAACCCAATCACGTTGAACTCTTTGCGCCATAGCTTTAGAACTCTAGCTACCTTTCTGGAAGCGAATGGCATTGCTCACGGCGATATTCAGAACGACAACGTGATAGTCGAAAATAGTTCACTGAAGTTGATCGACTACGACGGGATGTTTGTTGCGGGTCTTCCGGAAGGACGTGGCACGGAGATCGGTCATAAGCACTTTCAACATCCGGCGCGCAGCACAGCGCATTTTGGTCCAAAGATGGACCGCTTTTCCTTCATCGCAATCGATGTAAGCTTAGAAGCTTTGCAAGCGGCGCCGGCTCTGCACAAGAGATTCCGTGAAGGCGGCAACGCGATCATTTTCAACGCCAACGACTTCGCTGCCCCGGCCAGCTCTGACATTTTCAACATCCTGCGTGGTATGCCCGCGCTTCGGGTCAGTGCGGAACGACTGGCCGCTATCTGCGCCGCGCCGGTTTCGAATATTCCTACGCTAGAGGACTTTCGAGCTGGACAAAACATTCCGGTAGCTGTCATCGCACCGGTCGTTACGAGGACCACACCGGCCCAGTCGACTTTCTATATCGGAGCATTCCCGGTTCTCGATGCAAAAGATTTTGCCGCCGTCATAAAACGAGTTGGCGACAAGGTCGAACTTGTTGGACAGATTGTCTCAGTAAAGGAAGGCATAGGCAAACGCGGACGCGGCAAAGGATTGCCTTACGTCTTTATCAACTTTGGTCTATGGAACAAAGAGAGTGTCAAGATAACGATTTGGTCTGAGGGACTCGGAAACATAACCACCCGTCCAAACGACTCGTGGGTCGGAAAATGGATCAGCGTCACCGGTCTCATCGACCCGCCATATGAGGGGAAGCACTACGGCCGTTCCTACCGTAACGTGGGTATTGCCGTAGTATCCGACAATCAGATTGTGCAGATTACCGAGCGCGACGCAAAATTCCGACTTGGGCGCGGCCAGCCCGCGCCACGACAGCCACGCACCACAACGGCAAGATCGACGAATGCTGACATCTTGGATCAGATTCAAGATGGTTCGCGGGCAGACAATATCGCTCATGTCCAACCTTCGCCGCGACCTGCTCCCATAGCATCACCGCGCCATACGCCGCATACTCCCACGACGAAGAATGCTCAAATTTTGCAAACCCTCCGAACCCAAACGCAAGCAACTCCGCCAACGCCGACGTCTCCATCGCGTCCGCCGTATCAGTACACGCCGCCTCCACCCCCGTCCATCTATCCACTCTCACGAATTCCTGTTTGGGTCTGGATTGCGGTCGGAATCGCTTTCCTGAAGATTTTAACGATGATTAAGTGAGACACTCCTGCAGCCTTGCGCCAAATGCTCGGAGCCGGTGGGGTCGCACCTAATGGAGGTGGAGGGGCAACTTCGAGCATAGGATAGTGTTGACGATAAAGGTTTGCGTGCGCGGATACTCGCGCAGATCACCGCGTCGGAGAAGACCGATCGGGTAACCGTTTATATTTCCCGCCCCATAGCCAGCCATTGAATTCTCGCCACTTCGAGTGGCTACACTAGGATACCAATAGGGCGCCGTAATATTTTAGGGGGAAGAGCATGCGGGCAGTCTGCGATTGGGAGGAAAAGGACCTTGACGACCTCTACGTTGGGGAAATCATGGAAAGCACGACACTTGAATACAAGGACTCCCGCGCACTCGGTAACACCGATCATCAAAAGACCGAGATGTTCAAAGACGTTTCCGCATTTGCAAACTCCGGCGGCGGTATATTGATCTATGGGATGAAAGAGCGCGGCCATCTTCCCATCGGCACTGACGAAGGCGTCAGTCCGCGAACAATAACGCGAGAGTGGATCGAGAACCTGCTGACGACGAACATCCAGCCGCAAATTGAAGGACTTGTAATCAAGCCGGTTATTTTGAGCAGCAAGGGGACCGGGAATGTAGCCTATGTGCTTGAAATCCCCGCGGCCAAATCGCGGAGCCCACATCAAGGTCCGGAACATCGGTACTATAAGCGGTTTAACTTTAAAGCTGAACCGATGGAGGACTACGAGGTACGCGATCTGATGCGTCGCGGCTTAGAGTACGGGCGCAAGTATGGCGCTGCTCTAGACTTATTCATCGAGATTTCGCGAATCTGTTCAATCTGCAATGCAAGATCAAATGGCAGCCCTGGGGCTGTCTACGAAGTGGACCGATTCATCATAAGCGTTTCAGTTGATTTGCGGAGCGCTGGCAATGCGCTCGTTTTGCTGAGCAGGCATATGCGAAATGCCGTTGCAGAGTTCATAATCAAGATTGATGCTTACAACTCAAACATTGAGGCTCGAGGCGGCACAAAAGTTATGCTCGATCAATCGGCCCGCGATGAACAGATGTCCATCAAAGATCTGGGAGATCAGATTTGTAGAGACCTAAAGACCATCTTGGATCAAGAACCGTAACGCTCGTTTCGGGGATGCGTGATACCCCCACTGTGGCGGCCATGGTTTAGCTAGCCAGTTCAGAAATAAGCGGTTCGACGTGCTCGTGCAGGAAGTACCGAGTGCCCTTGCGGCCTTGATCCGACAGGCGGACCACGGCCGACCGGATGATCCCCATGTTCTCGAACATCTCGCCGATTCGCTCGACTCGGTCGCGCGCGATCTTGCCCCTGTTCGCGATCTCGTATGCGGCGATGCCGAGCGGACCGGCCGCCTCGATGTAGGCGATCATCCGGTCGGCCGTCGGCCTCAGTCTACTACTGTTCGGGATTGAAATAAGCGACGAACGTTGCCCTATATCGGCTTCCAAAACTGACCCAGCAACTGATAAACGTTCCAGTGATGGTTCGAGAGATTCGGCGGTGTTGGCCGGGTAACCCTTGGGGCCCGATCGGGATGCAAACCGTACGCCGAATGGCAATCGGATTTCGGTAGCACGGCAACCTCTGGTTCACATAGCTGATGGACGTAACCCCCTCCGATGTTTGATTTCAGCGAACGGTGCTTGCAAGAGATCATCGGATAGTAAGGCGCGATGACCGGCTCTCGAATGCGTTAATAATAAATCGTAACTCGACAGTGCCTGATAGAGCGTTTCACTTTTGATCTGCTCCGGCCTCACCTTCTTGGTAAGCTCATCGCGGTGATAGAGGAAAGGAGATTGAGGATGCGACAGCTATGTAGATCGTGACTTTCGCCCGTTTAACTCAAGAGATTTTCGTTTCTCTCAAATAGGTCGATCCAAGCGCGTAGATAACTCGAGATATCGACAGAACGCGTTCGCCAGCTGCATCTGTCTCGGCGTCAGACACTCCACTTCGAAGAGCCGCGGCGACGCGACGATCACGCAGATGCATTTCGCGCGCGAGGTCGCAACGTTCAATCGGTTTGCGCTGTACAGAAATTCCATACCCCGCGGGGCATCAGTATTGCTCGACGTTGTCATCGAGTAGATCACGATCGGAGCCTCGCGACCCTGAAATTTGTCAACCGTCCCTATCCGTGCGCCGGGAATGCGCTCATGCAGTTCGAACACCTGCGCATTGTATGGCGCTATGATCAGTATATCGTCCAAACCGACTGGCGCCTCAACCCCTTCGCGGTTCATCCACGTCGTCCCCGATTGCAGTATCTCCCCAACCAAGTCACGAACGCAGTCGGCCTCTTCCCGCGACGAGCTCTGGTTGCCTTCGTGCTCGACAGGCAAATATCTAAGACCCGATCCTTGGAGGCGTCCGCAGGATCGGATCGACTGGTTATCCAGTCCCGGGCGCGGATAAAGACGGCTCTCGTAGAACATCTCTGAACTGAATGAACATATCGACGGATGCAGCCGCCACGTTTCCGGTAGGAACAGTCCCCGGTCGGCCGGGACCGTCGCATGGGCACCGAGTATATGATCGAGGGAAGATACATCGACGGCGTCGGGATGACTGCCTTGGATCGGCTGCTCGAGCTGCCGGGGATCTCCAAGGAGAACGATACTCTCAGCGGCCTGGGACACGGCTAGCACGTTCGCGAGCGACATCTGCGCGGCCTCGTCGATGAAAAGAACGTCGACGCTTCTTGCCGCATCGGTCCTTGCCCAGAACCAGGCCGTCGCGCCCCCGACGTTGCAGTCCGAATGCAGGGCGTCGAGAAAGTCCGCGTTGTCGGACGTAAACCGAAGTGGCGGCCGGTCATCCTCCATTTCTGATACCTTCTGGATACATCCGAACTCGATACCTTCTTTACGGGCCGCCACGAGGACCTCGTCCAGAAGGTTGCTGATCACTTTGTGGCTGTTCGCGGTTATGCCTACGGACTTTCCGTTCTTCGCCAACGCGCAGATCATGCGAGCGCCCGTGTATGTCTTGCCGGCTCCCGGTGGTCCCTGCACCGGCAGGACGCTTTGGTCGAGATTGAGCGCGGCTCGAATGGCCGCGGTGAGCGTCTCCTCGCCCTCAACCTGAAACGCTTGTCCGCGCAGCTGAGGCGCGACACGCCTGAGTAGATCCCGCGCCGCCTTGTGATCGCCGTCGCCCTCGATCCCGTGGTCCGCCACATACTCGCCGAGCCGCATCAGGGAATCGGCGAGCACCTGAGTGTCAACGTAGCTATGGGCGAAGATGGCCTCGGGATGATACGTCGCCGTATCTCCGCGCTTCTTGATGTCGATCGTTCGTTCGTCGAGTGAAATCCCCACCACGCGCCCGAACTTGTCGCCTCCGATGCTCCTGAGTTCATCACCTTCCCGGATGTCCGTGTCCTGAAGCACGAACGCGTACCGGTGGATGGGTGCCCTGGCGGTGCCGCCCACCTGGTTCAGGAAGGTCATGTCCGACAGGGCATCGCGCTCGTGAAGCAGGTCCTCGGCGGACAGGTCGCGAAGCCGGAAGTATTCCCACCAGACGGCTTTCTTCTCCCGGCCATGCCAGTCGAGCATGAAGGCGAGAAGCCAGCGGGCTTGCTGTTCGGGGCTGCGTTGCAGGACGTCGTCCGGCACACCGAGGGTGAGCCGTGCCACGAGTGCGGCGACCTTCTTCTGCCACTCGTCGAGCTCGGCGCTGATCTCGGCGGTCGGCCCGGTCGGCCGCTCGACTGTCGCGCCGGCGGCGACCAGAGCCGTTCGAACCGTCTCCAGCCAGTTCCGCAAAGCTTTAGTCGAGACACAGTCGTCGCGATTGTATCCTTTGACCACGATCTTGTCGGCTTCGGGAACGCCCGATGGGTCGGCGAGTTCTAGCCGCGCCTGCGTCCTGGCCATCACGGCTCCAACGTCGGCCAACGGCACGCTCCGGACAAAGCCGTAGAGCGGCTCAAGCTTCTTTATCGAATAGCTTTCCACGCTCGCCCTGATGGCATGGCGTACGACCGAGAAGAGATCGACGAAGATCTCCCCTCGAAGAAGATTATCGACTTCGTTTTCGCGGGTCGCGTAGCGTCCCATCAGACGCTTCATCGCCGCCGGTTCGTATGGGGCGAAGTGAAAGATATGCAGGCTCGGGTATTCCTTCAGACGCAGCGTCACGAAGTCGACGAAACGTTCGAACGCCATCCGCTCTTCCTGCCTGTTGGAGGCCCAGTCTCCGACGTATCGCTCCGACCCATCCGCATCGATGAAGACGTATCCGAACAGAAATTCGAGACCCCCATTGCCCACGAACGGATCTCCTTCGAAGTCGAAGAAGATGTCGCCGGGCGACGGCTCAGGAAGACGCGCCAATCCGAACCCCGGCACCGGAGCGAGCGTTTCGTATAGAATCTTACCGGCTCTGAACCCTTCGATCTGGATTCTCGCCTGTTCGCGGATCTTCTCGAAGCTCTTGGCTGCACCGCGATCAGGTCTCCAAGGAAGCCGCAGAGGGACCGCCGCGAGCTCCGTGGTGGTGTTGACCCCTCGCCTTTCCAATTCGCCGATTTGGGATTTGCTGATGCCTGCGACCAGCGACATGTGGTCGTCGGCCCTCCTTCTGTCGTCGCACTGGCGACGCCAGCGGCAGATTTCACAATGCTCGATCGGTTCGGGATAGGCGGCGACGGCGTCTCCGCCGGACACGGCACGCTCGAGGCTGGCCCTCACATGGCGGTAATAGGCGGCGTAGTCGGCGACGCGATGCTCTTCGGGCGAGAAATCGTTTCCCGGCGTGACGACGAGAGCCGACTCAGGTTGGCAACCCTGCATCTTGGAAAGAAGATCGGAGTACAGCGATATCTGCAGGACCGTGTTGCCCTTCGTTTCCCGGGACAGCTTCGTGTCAGTCACCTGGTACGACCATGGACCCAGCTGGCTGGGCTTCTCCACGCGAAGAAGGACGTCGGCCCGCCCGCTCCATACGCCGTCTTGCAGTGCCGCCTGAACGATAATGGCGTCGCCCCTGCCGAGAGCTTCGCGGGTGGCGGCAACCGAGATCGCGTCAACGCCCACCCCGTCGATCAGGGTCGCGACCGTACCGGTCGAGGTGAGGTGATGGACGTAGTCGCGTTCGTGCACGGCGCCGCGCTCCGCCAACGTCTCAAGCACCGGGTCCCAGATCTTCGGCTTGGCAAGCTCGCCGTTCGCCACCTTGACGTCGAGCGCGGTCAGATAGCGGCAACTCAGATGCCCGACCAGATCGCCGGCGCTGAGAAAAAGCTTCCCATCCGCTTTGTGCATACTGCCTCCCCACCGATCGCGATCGCCTTGAACTAGCTACGCGCCGGCGGCCATCGCTGATATATCGGCTATTCGGCCCCGGTTCTGCTTGGCCCACAGCGAGCGCGCCAATCCTTCCGGCACCTGCTCTCTGAACTTTCCGGTCTTGACGTTAGCGACGAATGCCGAAACGTCCGCCGGATCGATCTCACGCATCTGCGCGAGCTTTTCCAAGATGGGCCGGAGCTCTTCCTGCTTGATCTTGGAAACCGACACCCCCAATTCGTGGACGCCCGATTTGAGGCCGGCCATAGCCAGAGCCGCGCTGAAGACTGCCGTCGCCTGAGAACCCCGCCAGAGAAAGACGTGCATGTCCCGGTCTTCGGGCACCAGCGAGCGGTGCTGCAAATCCAGATTTCTGAACATCTCGCGCCCTTCGGACAGAAGCTTCCGAGCCTTCTCGTCCAGATAGGGCGGCACATCGTTCGCAAGATAGACCGATCGCATTTCCGCCACCAGCCTGTCGTGTGCGGGTTCGCCGGAAGCTGGTTCGAAGCGCGGGACGACGCCGCCCGGATGCGGTGCGACGACCAGCGTCATCGTCTGCTCGTCAAGGTCCTGCACGATCCATCGTCTCCCGGCGAAGACGACCAGGCCGTCCTTATGGACGGGATGGGTGATCGGCAGCGTTCCGAGAGCCCGCCCGCCGACCGTCAGCCGCCACTCTTCGCCGGACTCGAAAACCGCGAAGAAGCTGCGCGACTGCGCCGCTTTTTCACCCTCCTGTCCGAGCATGAGCGTACCGTCCGCGGCCTGCTCGACGAAGCGCACGTCGCGTGATCCAAGATGGCGCAGCAGGTTCACGAAGTCGTTGGTCGAGATAGACGCGAAAGGACCAGGTCCACACAGAAGGTCGTACAGCGGCTTGGGTCTGATGCCACCGCGCTCGACGATGACTGAGAGTATCTGGTGGATCAGCGTCGAGGCGATCTCTGGAGACGTCCCGGCTTCCTCGACGAACCCCTGGAGAAGAAGCCTAACCACCGCGACAGACCTGATCGTGTTCGATCGAAGGCGGTCCAGTATCCCCGACTTCCGATCGATGTTCGGTTCTCTCAGGTAGATGCGCAGGACGGACGGTGTACCGCGGCGTCTGCCGGTCCGACCGAGTCTTTGCCTAAGCGACGCCAGCGAACGCGGCGCTCCTATCTGAGCAACCGACTTCACCGAGCCGATGTCGACGCCTAACTCGAGTGTCGACGTGCAGACCGCTGTCGTGGGCCGCTTCCCATCCTTGAGGCGATCCTCCAACTCCTCCCGCAATGTCTTCGAAAGGCTGCCGTGGTGAGGATAAAATTCGTTTGGCACGTTCAGCTTTTCGGAGCGTCGGCGCAGCCGGTCGGCCGTCGATTCCACAGTCCGCCGCGATCCTCCAAAGATGAGATTGTTTTCACCTCGCAGCGTCTCGAACAGATGATCCGAGATCCAATCGAGCGCGATCCGATGTGGCAGGCCGTCCTCGTTCTCCGTCCCTCCCTCGGCGTGATCGGGATCGTCGAGATCAGGTGGCTCGACGTATCCCCTGACCTGGAGCCTCAGTTCCGGCGCATCGGACTTCGCCAGAAGTTCAGCCACACGATCCGGATCTCTGGGCCGCAGCCAAGTGCGCGCTTGCCCTAGATCGCCGATCGTCGCAGAGAGACCCACCCTTCGCGCCGGGCGGGCCGCCATTGCGTCGATGCGGCGGAGCAGGCTCGCGACATGCAGACCTCTCGGTCCCTGGAGGAAGGAGTGGAGTTCGTCGACGACGATAAACTCCGCAGCCGACAACAGCCGCTTGGCGTCGGCAGGACGGCGGACGAACATTGCCTCGATGGACTCCGGCGTGATGAGCGCGATGCCGTCCGGCTTACTCATCGCTTTCTTCTTGTCGGCCTGTGGCGCATCGCCGTGCCACTTGACGACGGGGATCTCCATGCTTTCGCAGAGCTCTTCCAGACGCCTGAACTGATCGTTGATGAGTGCCTTGAGCGGACTTACGTACAGAACCGAGAAGCCGGACGCCTTCCTTTCAGCTATCGAAGTCAAGATCGGCAGAAACGCCGCCTCGGTCTTTCCGGCGGCGGTTGTCGCCGCAATCAGGATGTCGCTGTCGCCGTCGAGCACCTCGACGATCGTACGGGCCTGGATTTCGCGCAGTTCGTCCCAGCCCTGATCGCGGATCCAGCGGCGGATCTTCGGGTGGAGCCGGTGATAAGCGGATTCAAGTCCCGATGCGGAAACTGGTAAGCTCATCTTCATCTCCCGGTTGCGGTCCGCCCTCGGGCACCATCTCCTCCTGGCCGTGCAAATCGGCGGCGATCTGAACTTGCCCCAGCAGATCCTGCCACTTGGCGCCGGGATTCTGCTCCAGAACCGAAAGCAACTGGACGAACGCCTTCACCGTCGTCCGGGGCGTCCGGAAATACGCTTCACCAATCCGGCGATCGCAATAGTTCATGAACGCCTTCAGAGCCTCGTCCGGCACCAGATTGTTGGAGGGATCGCCTCCTGCGAAGACGTTCCTGATGTTCGACAGCAGGACGAGGAGGTCCTCTGGCGTCAGGCTCTGGAGGTTGATGACCGGTCCCGAAAGGTCCACGAGACCTCCCGTCGCGAACTGGTTCTCGGCGAGACGCGACTGCAGCGCTTCGTAGCTGAATAACCCACGCCGGGTGTCCATCAGGAACGGTGGCGTTCCGCACATCATGAATCCGATATTGGACGTATTCCCCTGGAGGGCGTCGTTGACGATGCGCAGTATCTGCTCGAAATTCAGCTTCCGCGCCTGGGCACTTTGCAGCTTGTAGATGTTCACCATCTCGTCGAACACGACGAAGAGCCCGGCATAGCCGGCCACCTTGGTCAGACATGCGAGCGATTTCAAAGAGTCGTACACGCTGTCGTCGTCGATGATGGTACGGACGCCGAGCGACTTGTTCGCCTCTGTCTTCGTCGAGAACTCCCCGCGCAGCCAGCGCAAGGCAGCGGTCTTGAGTTCTTCGTTCGACGTTTCGCTGCCGCGCCAATAAGCCTTTAGGACGGTCGCGAAATCATAGCCGCCGACGAATTCCCGTATCGGCGCCAGCCTCTCGTCGATGATCTTCTCGACGGCGATCTGCCGCTCGCTCGCCTCCTTCACGGCGTCCGTCACCAACCGCTCCACGACGGCCGCCAACGCGCCGCCTTCCGGCTTGGTCCGCGTAGCCATGTTCCGGACCGCTTCGGAATACAGTGCTCTTGCCTGGCCCCCTCCGGCATGGATGCGGCGGTCGGGCGCTAGATCGGCATGGACGGTGACGCACTTCCGCTCCAGCGCGATCAATCGGATCAGGTTCGCGAAGAAGGTCTTTCCGGCGCCGTAGTCGCCGATCACGAACCTGACGGCGGCCCCACCGTCGGCGATACGGTCGACGTCGCGAAGGAGAGCACCGATCTCCGCGGCTCTGCCGACCTGGATGTGCGGAAGGCCCACTCGCGGAACCACGCCTGCGCTGAGCGCCTGAATAATCGTATCCCGTTCCTTCGGCTTGATTGCCTTCGGCGCTTTGCTCATGTCGTCGTCTCTCTCAATTCGGCCAACCGCGACCGTAGCTGGTGCGCCATGACGATCTCATCGCCCTCCTCCAGCAACGGCTCGTCGAAGTGGTCGAAAGACCAGTCGTTGATGCATTCAAGAGCGCCTTCGGGAAGGAGCTTCATGGCGCGTGCGCGCTCTTCAAATTCGGCTTTGGAAATGGAACCCTTGAGCTCGATCTGCTCGAGCAGTTCGGTGTGCTGGCGGTCCAGGCCTTCAAGGGACGCGCCGTTCGCGGTGGAAGCGACGGGCGTGTCGACTTCGGAAGGTGCCGGTTCTTCCTCGAAGATGTTCGCCAGCAGTTCGGAAACGGCCGCCGTTTCGCGTTGCGTCCGGGCGAGACGCACAGCATCGATCTTCACGCCAGCAGCATCATCATCGGGCAGAGCGGGAGCTTCCTTGGGAATCGGAATGCCAGCCTCGCGCCTTTCGTGCGAGACCGCCACAGGTTCGTCGCTTCTTGGCGCCGCCCGGTGCAGTTCGGAATAGACACGCTCCTTAGGCAATCCCAAAGACTTGTGCAGCCGTTCGAGAAACTTGACGTCGTCCGCATCGACGTTGCCGCTGCCACCCACGACGGCAAGCGCGGCGTCGGCGATCGCCTCGCGTTCGGCATCGCTCCGTTCCGCCAGCCGCTTCATTACCCTCGACAGCTTCGGCGGACTGTTGAAGGTCGTAACGGCGAAGGCGATAAGGCGGGCACGCTCGATCGCGCCGAGGTCGTTTCCGTCTCTGATCCCGGCGATCACACGGGACATCTCGTCTCCGGATGTTTGGCCATCCGCCGCCGCGGCGAGGACGGCGACTTCGACTTGAGCCTTCATCGAGCGGTAGGCCGGACGCTCGAAATCGACGTGACCGCCGCCTGGAGCGCTGAATAGGAAAACCTGATCGTCCAATTGCGGAACAGCGCTACCGAACCTGCGATCCGGCTCGATGGCGATGTCGACGAGATCAAGCACCTGACTCAATTGGTCGGCGAGACCCGGCGCCACTTTGTCCCGCACCTCGAAATTCACCGCCTGTAGAACCGTCCGCATCTTGGTGCTCGCGCGGCCGTGGCCGCCCATGATCTCCGACAGACGCGCCTTGAATTGGTGCAATGCCTCGAACCCGATCTCCGACAAGAGATCGGCAGGAAGCATGAGCGCGGCCTGCACCGAATTTCTCGCGTCCGGCCGCTTTCCCAGCAAACGGCTGAAGCTATCGAGCTCGTCGGTACAATCCTGCAGCAGCTGCCTCAACGGCTCCGGTGATATCGTCGTCTTTACGATGTCCGGATAGGCCCTGTGTGGTCCCTCCACCTGGACGCTGAAAGCGCCGCTTGCCGCTTGATATCGGACGTCGATGCTGCCCGTCGTCTCGACAACGAACCCTTCGGGGAACCTCGCCCGAAACCGGAGGTGCCACAAGGCGACGAACTCGTCGAAGCAACGGACGGCGGCCGTGCGCAGGTAGACGTCCTGCAGCGCCAAGATCCAGACAAGGGCGTCCTCCGACAACAGAACCCGCGACTGCGACAGGCGACGTCCCAAATGGATACGCACGCCGAGGTCCATCTCAGACGAATGCGTCCGTTCAGGCGACAATGCGGGGATGGGAAGCGGAATGCCGGCCGCGCATCTCGCTGCATCGAGGAAACGTTTCGCATAACCTTGGAAGGAGTCGCTGTCCGTTCGTACCGCCACAAGTCTTTCGACTTCGGCAATGAGTTCCGGAGCACTGGCAAGATCGCGCTCAACGAACAGCCGGTGCTCCAATCCGTAGAAGAAAAGAAAGACATGCCCGATGCCGTACGAGGTCGACCGACGCCCTGTGGACATCCAATCGAGAAACGCGCGCCTCGCAGCAGGAGACACGTCGGCGTAGGACGGCCAGTAAGGCATCGAATTCCCGGCGACGTCCGGCCTGGGCGATTTCGCGCTAAGCTGCGGGTTTACGGCGTAGCAGTCTATTTCACGGTCTTCGAAGGAGAGAGCGCGTCCGAGATAGAAGAGCCCCGAGGATATGTTGACGCCTTGAACCGTTACGATTTCCCCTGATCGAACCCACCTGGCTAAGCTCGGTCGCTCGCGAGAGATTCCTGCGTTGGATTGTCCGGACCTGACCTTCTGCAGGGAGCCAATCCTCGCCAAGCTTTCGACCGGGCTTACGACAGGGACTGGAGACTCCTTGCGCTTTCCGAACCTGACGAGAAAGAAAACTAGCGCGAGAAGGACGCAAATCGTCCCAACCGCGGCCAGATGTTCCATGACGAACTGGTAGACCGCCGTCAGGACCGCGAAAAGCGCGCCCAGCACGATCAGCAAGCCAGTTCCAGCGTTTGATCCTCTCCTACGCCGCCCCATACCCCGTCAGTCCGATGTCCGGTCGACTTATTAAAGGCATAGCGTGTGACGGGCGACCAATGCAATCGACCATTCTTCGATAAGACCCGCCAGCAGCTGCTCGCGATATCGAGCTTCGTAATGTTGAAACTGACGTAATCCTTTGAATAGGCGTGCGTTTTCAATCGCATCGAAATTGATCGCCGGTCAGCTGACTGTCCGGAGAAATGACATCGGCGAGCCTCATCAGGAGCACGCGTCTGACAGGCGGTAATCAGGAACGTCTAGAAGCCGTGCCGCGGGCTATCCCGCATACTCTCGCCACCGCTCCCAACTCGACCAACAGACCGGATCGTGTTCGCGTTCTCCGGAATAGGTTCACCGCCTTATCGGGCCGTCCACGTCATCGCGTTTTGGCGCCGCCAAACATCACGGTGATGCGACTTCAGTCGTTCTCTAGAGCGTACGTCCCCTTTGCGGCCCAGAGCGCTCGTGCCCGTTCGCCCTGGTCGCTTTGGAGCTTTTCGGCCACCCACAGTAACGCGCCGAAGATGGTTGCGCGGTCGCTGGTGAGGTTGACAAGGCCGGCTTTGACGACGAGGCCACCCAATTCAATGAGCTGCCGCGTGCGCTTGCGACGTTCGACCTGCCAGTTGCGCATGTCAAGCCGTGCCCTTGCGGACTGATGCCGATTGCGGGCCGCTCTGCTGCGCAGGAGCGCCATCTGTGTTGCGGTCAGTTGCTGCCGAAGTTCGCCGTGCTCTGCTTTGAAAAAACGCGGCCCCGCGCTTGGCCCATGCCTCCCTCTTTCCGGCCTCTTTCGTCTCGGCCAGCACAATGAGCGCGCCCACGAGTTCGTCAGCGCTGAGCGCGTCAGCTCCTGTAGCAATGACGAGCTCGCCCAGCTGTCGCACCTTGCGTGTTTTCAGCTCGCGTGCCTTGTCGTCAAGCACTTTCAGGTCCGCATCAAAGTCCCTTGGTTTGCGCATGGTCGCCTCCATGAGTGGCAATGGAGAAATGATAGCTTGGCACCCCGCACAATGCTTTAAGGTCATCAGGACGAGCTGAGACGGGATAGTCCCTCCCGAGAATTTTTCGAGGGAGGGCGCGCTTATACGTCGTTCCGACGTGCGCTTCGCTGTGCCAGTGATTGGATCGCAATGGCGATCTATCATCTTCACGTCAAGGTTATTGGCCGCAAGGCCGGGAGCAGCGCGTTGGCTTCAGCCGCCTACCGCTCGGGCTCGCGGCTGCGCGATGAGCGCCTCGGCCGTGATCAGGATTTTTCTGGAAAGCGCGGCGTCGTTCATTCCGAGGTGATGCTGCCGGAGAACGCGCCACGGGCATGGAGCGCTCGGGAGCGGCTTTGGAACGATGTCGAAGCGTTTGAAGTCCGGAAGGACGCCCAGTTGGCCCGTGAGGTCGAATTCGCCCTTCCGCGCGAGCTGAGTGAGGCGCAGGGCATCGAGCTATCCCGGGACTTCGTTCGGACCGAGTTCGTGGGTCTGGGCATGGTTGCCGACCTCAATGTGCATTGGGACAGGGTCGAGGACGGACTGCCAAAGCCCCACGCTCATGTCATGTTGACAATGCGCTCGGTCGACGAGAACGGCTTTGGCCAGAAGGTGCGGGATTGGAATCGCACGGAGATGGTCGAGCGCTGGCGCGAACGCTGGGCGGAGCTTGCCAACGAGCGTTTGGCCGAGCTCGATATCGACGCGAGAATCGATCATCGCAGTCTCGAAGCCCAGGGCATCGCGCTGGAGCCGCAAAGCCAGATCGGCGCACCGGCCAAACGCATTGAGGGTCGGGACATCGCAGGCAAAGGGGCTGAGGCTGACCGCGCCGAGATGCACCGCGAGATCGCACGGAACAATGGCGCGCGGATCATCGCCGATCCCTCCCTTGGACTGGACGCCATCACCCAGCAGCAATCGACTTTCACACGCCGGGATTTGGCGAAGTTCGCGCATCGTCACAGTGATGGGCTCGACCAGTTCAACCAGGTGGCGGGCGCGATGCAAGGAGCGCCCGATCTGGTCGAACTCGGCAAGGACGCACGCGGCGAGGATCGGTTCACTACCCGCGGAATGATCGAGGCAGAACAGCGCCTGCATCGCGCTTCCGAGCTGCTGGCGGACCGGCAGCGCCATGAGGTCCGTGACGTGGACCGCCAAGCCGCTTTGGTGCAAGCGGAAGCGCGCGGTTTGGTGCTGTCGTCCGAGCAGACGAAGGCGCTGGCGCATGTCACGAATGGACGTGATCTGGGGGTTGTGATCGGCCATGCCGGGACGGGAAAGAGCGGGATGCTGGGGGTGGCGCGCGAGGCCTGGGAAGCGGCAGGCTTCGAGGTCCGGGGCGTGGCGCTGTCTGGCATTGCGGCTGAGAACCTCGAAAGCGGATCGGGCATTGTGTCGCGCACGATCGCCAGCCTGGAGCATGGCTGGCAGCAGGGCCGCGACGGGCTGACGTCCCGCGATGTGCTTGTCATCGACGAGGCCGGTATGATCGGCACGCGCCAGCTCGAGCGCGTGCTGTCGCATGCGACCGAGGCCGGCGCCAAAGTTGTGCTGGTCGGCGATCCGCAACAGTTGCAGGCCATCGAGGCTGGCGCTGCCTTCCGCTCCATCCATGAGCGTCACGGCGGCGCCGAAATCGGTGAAGTGCGCCGTCAGCGGGAGGACTGGCAGCGCGACGCCACACGGGATTTGGCGACCGGCAAAGTGGGCCATGCGCTCGAAGCCTACCGCGCTCACGGCATGGTGCACGAGGCCCAGACCCGCGAGCAGGCGCGCGGCGATTTGATCGACCGCTGGGATCGTGATCGGCAGGCCTCACCGGATCGGAGCCGGATCATCCTCACCCACACCAATGACGAGGTTCGCGCGCTGAACGAGGCAGCGCGCGAGCGGATGCGGGCCGCCGGCGATCTGGGCGATGAGGTGCATGTGACGGTCGAGCGCGGCGCGAGAACTTTTGCCAGCGGAGACCGGCTCATGTTCCTGCAGAACGAGCGTGGCCTTGGTGTCAAGAACGGCACGCTCGGGACCATTGAGCTGGTCAGCGCGCAATCCATGACCGTGCAGACCGACGATGGCCGATCCGTGCGCTTCGACCTCAAGGATTATAGCCGGATCGACCATGGCTATGCGGCGACGATCCATAAGGCGCAAGGCATGACGGTTGACCGCGTTCATGTGCTGGCGACGCCAGGTATGGATGCCCACAGCAGCTATGTAGCGCTGTCTCGGCACCGCGACAGCGTGGAGCTGCATTATGGTCGTGAGGATTTCGCCAATGCGGATCGGCTGACTCGCACACTGTCGCGCGATCGCGCCAAGGACATGGCCTCGGACTACGATCCTGCCGATCCGGTCCAGAGCTACGCCGGGCAGCGCGGGATCACCTTCAGCGAGCGCGTGGCCAAGATCGTGCGCAAGACCGTGCCGGGGAAGCTGCGCGAGATGTTGGACGACCTGCGCTCGCCTACGGAGGTGCCCGGGCACGATCGCGAGCTGGGACCACAGCGACAAGCGCCGGAAGGGGAAAGGAACATTGCCTCCACAAAGCGCCGCGATACCGAAGCGCGGGAAACGGAGCTCGCGGAAGGACCGGAAGCGGAAGCGCGCCGTGTGCGGACCCGAGCGCTGGTGCGCCATGCCCGAGCTGTGAATGCAATCTTCGCAGCGCAGGAGATGGGCGGCAGGGCAAGCCCCGAGCAGTTGGAAGAACTGCACGTGGCCCGCCAAGCCTTCGAGAAGGTCCGGCCCTATGCCTCGCACGCCGCCGAAGCCGCGTACAAGCAGAACCCGCAGCTGGCCCGTGAGGCGGCTGGCGGCCAGGTCGGCCGCACTGTGCGCGCGCTCCAACTCGAGACCGAACTGCGCATGGATCCGAGCCGCCGCGCCGACCGCTTTGTGGAGCGCTGGCAGAAGCTCGAGCAGACCAGTCAGCGCCTATATCAGGTCGGCGACATGACCGGCTACAAGGCCGCGCGCGCAACAATGGGCGATATGGCTAAGAGCCTCGAACGCGACCCGCAGCTGGAATCCATCCTCGCCAGCCGCAAGCAGGATCTTGGCATCGCCTTCGAGTCGGGGCGCCGGCTCGGTCAGGAACTGGCGTTCGCCCATGGCATCGACCTCGGCCGTGGCCGGGGCCTCGGATTCTGATGCATCCCGTTTGCCGCCATTCCTACGCCACAGCTGGCGACACGCGAGATTCTCTTCTCTCCGAGATGTTTGGCCTGTCTGGTCTCAACAGTTCTCAGAAGCAGTCAGCGAGAGGCATCGCCACCATGCGCGGACCAGACCGTATCATCCGTTTAAAGACCGTCCTCGTCAGGACCGGGCTGTCCCGATCCACCATCTACCGCAAAATCGCCGAAGGCACGTTCCCGCCTCAGCTCAAAATCAGCGCCAACGGGACCGGCTGGCACGAGTCCGATATTAACCGCTGGATCGCCAATCCCGTCTCATGGCGTCCAAAACGTCCGTGCGATGACGTCTGATCAGCTGCTCAGGGCTAACTTTGCCTTGAGCGCGCGGCGTAAGGTCGGGTTTCTGGTGATCTACCTTGGCGGGCCGCAGACCCGCTCTCCAATTCGCACCTCGCGATCGCGCATGATCGGAGCGGATAGACCTAGTCTGGCTAGGCTCGAGTCGAATACGAGCGTCGTTTCTCCGGCGAGGTCTTTTGAAGCGGAAGTAGCGCGGCTTCCGTTGCGCAGCTATTACGGGCTGACAACTCCAACGCCGCCTAGGTTAGCATAGCGCTAGTGGATACTAGAGACGATTCGACCAATGCAAAATGAGCCGCGAGCACAACGTGCCCCAAGGCGCATCGTCGAGGCGGTCATGTTCGACCAACCGATAGGTGCAATGTCAGCTCGTGAGCTTCTATCGCTGTCCGAAGATGCATGGGGCACCCTCCGGGACCGGTTAACGGACGGTGCCCGTGGCCACCAGGACGGGTTAACGGCGAGATGCCTACGCTGCGAAAGCCGTGTCTTTATCCAGACGAGGAAGCAGGGCGAGCGCCGGCTGCCCTATTTTGTGCACTACAGGGGCGGGGATCCTAGCTGCCCATGGCACCATGGCAGCTCACTTTCGATCGACGAGGCCCGAGCAGCCCAGTACCAGGGCCAGCAGGAATCCCGTACCCATCGGATGCTCTGCGAACAGATCGACGAACTCGCCAAGGCCGATGTCCGATATGTCCGCAGTACCGTCGCACAGTACCTACCGCCAACAGAGAACAGCTTTGGTAGATATCCAGACGTGTATATCGAGTGGCAAGACCTCGCGCCGTTTGTGATCGAAATCCAGCTCTCCAATACCTTCCAAACGGAAATCTCCGCCCGCTGCCACCATTATGAGCGCGAAGGCATCAACCTGATCTGGGTGCTTTATGGGGTCGATCCTACGACTGATGATATCCCGCAAAGTTTTCGCGACGTAATCCGCCGGCATCGCGGCAATGCGTTTGTCTTGGACCACGAAGCGATCCAGGCATCCCACGAACAAAAGACGATCGTCCTGAAGTGCTATTTGAAGCACGGTGAGGGCGCGTACGATCCGCCGAAACTGGTTCGAATTGACGCGCTGACGTTTCGAGGGCAAGCGCTTCCATATCTCGAAGACCGGATAACAGCCACTCTTAAGGCGGAGATCAACGGACAAAGAGCGGCTTGGTTCAAGGCACTTGAACCTTACCGCGACAATTGGGAACGGACTATCGTTCACGCACCGGCTGTGAGAGATGCGATCGCAGCTTTAAGCCATCGCTTTGGTGTCATCTCCTCGTACGGTCCCGGCGAAGCAGAAGAGATCGCTGTCGTCCGCCTGATCGCCATCGTCTTCACCGTGATCTCGGCCGCTAACGGGCACTTCCGGAACTATGCAACGCGGCACGACAATATCCGCGCGATGCTCAACACGCTCTTGAATAGCGTGGAGGAGATGCAGCGCTATGCTCTCCTGATCGAATTCCTTCTCAGGCATAGCAATCAACACAACCTCTTGAGCGGCAAGGTTGGCGAACATATCGAGCGTGCAAAGGCGGCGGCGGAGGGTAATCTCTGTCTCGAGGGCGAGATCGAGTGGCAGATTATGGCTCATCTCGTGCCAGAGGTGTTCAACCGCATCACTCGCGAGGAGATGGTTTATCTAGATGAACTACCGACTTGGGCCTCTGTCGTGACGTAAAGTCGGTGGCCCGGATCCTGGATAGGTCTCAAGGTAAGCCGCCTCACTCCTCTGACCGCGACGGCGTCTCTCGGCTCAGCTCTTCTGAGGCCATCGCGAGTCGCTCGTAAATTCGGTTGCGGGGTCTTCCAAGACATAATCAGGAAGCGCATCGAACTGCTCTTTGGGCAGTCTCAACATCTGCTCGCGGATTTCTCTCACGGTCTCGTCCAACTGCGAACCTAGATAGTGCTCAATGATCAGCTCACAATGGCGCGACAATTCCGTCAGCGTTCGAGTGTTGGGAACGTTCCGCCTCGCCAGCATAGCAGCCAGGAGGCCGCTCGGACGCTTACCGAATGACGCATCTTCCACGAGATTGACGCTGGCATAGGACCGCTCGAGCCTCAGATCGGCGTGAGCGTTCTGGCTGTTTCCTAGCTCCATGCACCACAGATGAAGTTCCTTCTGTGGCGCAAGCGCCCTTGAAAATATCCTGAGACAGGCGCGTTCGCATGTTCGAGTTGAAGCATTTTGCATAGGCAACGATATCGGCCTCGAAGTAGGCTCTCTTGTCGAAGTCCTGCGGGTTGGTTTTTGCACGTTCAAACGTAAACTGTTCCACAGGCGCGCAGACGAGGATGTGCCGCGCTCAGATTCTGCTCGAAGTTCGGAAATGATTCACCGGCCGACGGTTCTGCTCTCTCAGACAGTTCAGCCGCACGCCCGAACACGTAAATAGGGAACTCGAGATCCGCTTTGATGAGCGCGTACCCGCCGAATTACTTTCCGATCTTGCTGGTCAGTTTTTTCATCATAGATCCCCTTGCCAGGATCAGCCTAGCATAGGATCGGGCGAAACAGCGCTAGGGGCCCGTGCTTGTTACGCGATTTGGCCGCCGGTGTGATAGAATTTGGCCATGACTGAGTCTGCCCCCACTACCGAGAAATCGGAGAAGCCTGGCGTCCTCCTTGGCAATGTCGGCAAGCCGATCAAGCTGTCCGGCGTACAGTTGGATGGCATTTCGGCGGAAGCGGGCCGAGCCGGCGACTCCATCAAAGTCTGGACGCGCCTTGCACTGACTTCCGACGACCGTTTTTTTCACCGTGTGGCTGAAAGTCTCAGCGGGCACATCGAGTTTATGGCCCGACAGTCAGGGCAGGCTGTAAGCCTCAAGAACGCGGGATATATCCTGCTTGTCGTGCATCCGGATGACACCGCCGAGCTGTGGGTGGACGCGACGGCTGTCGCGCTGCGCATCATGCCAAAGCGGGACATGGTCGCCGGGAGCGTTCTCTTCAACAACGACATCGCTGACGTGACTGGAATGTCGTTTCCGCGCGTCGACATTGGCGAAAAGGACCGTATCGTCTGCATCTTCCGCGAAGGTTGGCGTTTCGGGCTCTTTTTCGATGCCAATCCGGACGGACAGCTCGGCATCGCGGAGATGCAGCGCGACCTTGGCACGCTCTATCGGCGGCTGGCGCATCGCGACCTCTACGACGCCATCGCAGACCAGGCAACCTTTTCGCGACTGCTGGCCGCAGGCTGGTTTCCATTCGTTGAAATACTCGGAGCCGAGTTCCAGACGCTCGCCAACTCCTGCGAAGCAGGATTTGATTTGAACGATGAAGAAGTGCAGCTTCTTGCGAAATTTGATGCCGAGCGACTCGAACGCATGTTCAAGCGCTGGGTGTCTAGGCCGCATTTTGCGGGCAAGGAACCGCTATTGCGATCGGCCGTGAAGTCTTTCACGAATGACGACGCCGTGCCGGTCCTGAAGATCGTGCTGACCGAAATCGAAGGCATTCTCAACGAGGCGTACCGGAAAGTTCGCGGCCAATCGGCCAAACTCAAAACCCTGCTTGCGTTCGCCGTTTCATCCGCGGAGGCCAAGGCGGGGCGACCCGATACTCTCCTATTTCCGACCGCCTTCGCCGAATACCTTCAACAGTATACCTTCGCCAACTTCGATCCTTCCACGTCATCCGGATCGGCTGGTTCACGCCATGCCGTTGGTCACGGTCACGCGGCGGCGGAAACCTACACGATGGTGCGTGCATTGCAGGCCATTCTGACGCTCGACCAGCTGGCCTTTTATACGTGAAGGACGACGAGCGTGGATCTTCTGCAGGCGTTTACCGACGATTCCGCAGCTCAAGCCGGCGACAAGCGGCTGTTTTTGGCTGGCTACCTGCACCGGGCCGATGTGTGGGCCTCGTTCTCGAAGGACTGGCACAAGGAGCTGAAGGCCTGGCCCGCGATCGAATACCTCAAAGCTTCCGAAGCCCATCACCTCAGTGGCCAATTTCATCACAGCCAATGGGATGAGCAGATGAGGGATGCCAAGCTCGCCAAGCTGGCGGCGATCATCGCTCACTATCAGCCGGTCTCGTACGAGTTCTCTGTAAACGGCCGGTTGTTTGAAGACGAATTGAAGCCTTTCTCGCCTTACGGATTTGGACGGCTGCATTTCACGATGTGCTTTGCGGTTGTCTCTGGTGTAGCCCGCTTCACCGCCGAAAGCCCGATGCGTGCTCCTGTTCAGTTCATCTTCGACGAGCAGCAGGGCGTGGATGCCGATGTCGAGATGTTTATAGCCGAGATGATAAAGGCTCTTCCGGTCGAGGCTCGCAAGCTGATCGACGGTCTTCCCCAGTTCAAAAATGAGAAGGAGCAACCATATGCGCCTCTCCAGGCGGCTGATCTGCTTGCATGGCATTTACGGCGCGAGCATGAAACCGGTGAAAAGCTGGCCAGAACAAATCGTCTCATCAGCAACGACGGCCATCTTGTTCAGGAAATCCCCGACGAGGTGCTACGGAGTTGGGCGAGCCACCACGCCACCCTTCCCGGGGTGCCGTTGCTTCAATCAAAGCAACAATGGAAAGACTTCAAGGCCGAGCACAAGAGGCTCATAGCCGCCGGCATCGATCCTTCAAAAATCAAGGGACCGGGAGTCTATTATCCTGAAGGGTCGACGGCCTTGAGCCGGGGTATAGCTTACCTAGGGCGGCTGTTCCGGCGCAAATGACTCTGTACGCGGCTTTTGGTGGGCTATGCGGCTTCGCTTGCCTGAGACACTCGCGCATGGGCCGCCGCTTCGCGGTACCGTATCCCTGCCCGTCGCGCGGATACCCTGTTGGCCGGTCTCGCGACAGGGCTTGCTTCGGATCAGTACTAGCTCACCGATAAGAGGGCTTCACCATTTGCAATTAGCGCCTCTATTGTACTGGCATTTGAACGCTCCGGTCATTCCAAAATGCAAGTCACTTCACAGGATCTCAAGCGACCGCCCCACCTTCCCGAGATATCCGTACTCAAGAACCCGTTTGAGGGCGTGCCGCAAGCCGAACGCGTGAAGCTTGCCCGCGAACGAGGCGAGAAAGCTAAGACTGAATTCGCCGAGCTGACTGAATCCCTTGCCGGCAAGTTAAAGCCGATTGAGCCGGTGGACGCCATCTGTTGCGCCGGATATTTGCTCGTTTTCATTGGCGGCAAGCCATTCAGAGAAGATGAGCTTTCCTTCGGCCAACATCAGGCCGAACTCCTTCAGGCTCTGCTGCTCCGCCACCCGGTCGACTTCTACGAGGGTGTGGTGGGTACGCCAGATCAGGTCGAAGAGGCGCTCAATCTTTCGAAGCAACTGGCGGACGCACGGCTCGATGCCCAATACGCAGACTTCCCCGAAGATGAAGTCGATTTCTCTCGACGCCTAGTCATTGAGGAGATACGCAGCCATACGCAGGTCATTCGCGGCGACTTCTATCCCGAACAGCATGCGCGTTTGCTCCGGCCAATCCTCGAACGCATCGACAATTCATTCAAGGCACAATTCGGCGTCGCAGCAACGATCGTATTCGATCTGCTGGCGCGACTCTGCCTGAGGATCGAAGATCGATTGAACCTACATGTGCACAAGATCAGCAGGATTTTTGGCGCGCAAACGCTAAAGGCTGTTGCTGCGACCTATCTGGACGCGTTTGCGGGCGAGCAATTTACAGTCGAAAGCCTACGGGAATTGTTTCCCAATATGACCGACTCGGAACGGCTGCCCCAGGTGAGAATGACGATGGTTGCACACTCCAACCTTCGCTTGCCTGCCGTATTCACGCTGACGGACGACGATCTTCGTGAAGAGCTTGAACATCTGAAGGCGGTTAAAAGTTTCGATGGCGCAAAATCCATTCTAAATGCACTATCGATTACATTTGGTGAATTGGCCGATAAACCCATCGACCATATCGTGCTGGACAACCCTGTATGGATACGCCCGTTCATCCGGCAGAGCGAGACGTGGATGTTGCCAGTACCAACAACCGTCTACAGCTACCATCCGGATATTTTTCGAGCTCTGTGTGATGCAACGGAGCAGTTGAAAACCCAGTATGAAGACGCCAGGGCTATTGTCCTGGAAAGCAAGGTCGCCGACCTGCTCGGATCAGCTCTCCCGAAAGCAACCGTTTCGCGCTCCGTAAAATGGCATGACCCCGAAACCCAGAAGGACTTTGAGAACGACGTCGTGATTCAGCTTGCCGGCTGGCTTCTTCTCGTCGAAGCTAAGTCTGGCGAAGTTACGGCGAGTGCCCGGCGCGGAAGCTTCGACCGCCTCAAGCGTGAGATACGCAAGCTCATGCTCGATCCAGCCGAACAATCGGCCCGCTTCGCTGCGTATCTCACCGCGAACCGTGAAGTGCATAAGTTCATCTGCGCGGATGGCAGCACTTGCGAGATCGATAGCCGCGCCATCATCGACATCATTCGATTGAATGTTACAAGCGAAAACATCGGAAATCTCAATGCGCGCTCGGGAGAGCTTAGAAAGGCTGGACTGGTTCCGGAAGGGGCCGACCTGCCGCCGACCATGGGCGTTGGCTCGCTCGACCTCCTTGTGGACCTTCTCGGCAGTCCGAGCGCTATCGTCCACTATCTTTGGCGGCGGAAATCGTTCGAGGCAAACGCGAATTACGTCGCGGACGAGCTTGATCTCATCGCTTACTATCTTAAGACCGGCTTCAACATTGGCGAGCAGGAGACAGACGGCACGTTCCTGATGATCTACGGCTACTCTCGTGCGTTCGACATTGCCCTCACGCAGTCGCGCGACAAGCAGCTTGGAGCCCAAGTCTCGGCGGCTTTGACCCCTTATTGGCTTGGACTGATTACTCAGAGAGAAACGGAGGAAGGCGACGACTGGCTATCTGACTGCCTGCAGCTTCGGAACGTTCCGCTTGAGCACCAGTCTATCCTGGAGAAGCCGATTCGCCACGGAGTCTACCAATTCAAGAAGAAGGGCCTTCGTGTTATCATCGAGACGTTCGGGCCTCAAATCCGAACAGAAGGCGTTATTGCGCTCGTTCGCGGCGAAAGGGACGAAGAGGAGCTGACCCCAAAATTGGAAGAGGCTTTGGACGCGATGGCGGCGGCCGGAATAGGCGCGCCACTGTTCCTGATGTTTGTGCCCCCCGTTGCGGGCGTGGCGAGACGAATTTGCACCGTTAAATCAAAGGGCGAACTGCTCGCGGCAGGTAAGCTTTAACAAGCGGGGTATCGTCCTTGGTGCCTTCCTCTAGAGTCCCGCTTGGTCCACTATCGCGGTCGGGGAATCGTGATGTGGGAGCCCCTATGAGATGGAACGGGTTCGACAAGTTCGTCAGCGATGAGGTAAGCCAAGCGCTCGGAATGCACGTCGAGCTCATTGGCCATGGGAGGGCGAGCGACGGCCGCTTTTGCTTCGCAAAGAGGCTAAAAAGCCGTTGCCGGTCGTGCAGCGTGCCTTCTGAAGGAGCACGTCGATGCTGAGCAGGATATACCTTGCGAAGTCGAAGAGCGGCCATATTGCCGAGTGCGAAGATTGGCAGAAACGATCACCAAATTTGGATCGGCACGGGCCGTAGAAGATCAAGTTGAAGCCACCCTACGACGGATGGGCATCCCGTCGGAAGTGTCTCTTGGCCGCGGAAGCGCTCACAACATGTCGATCATTATCAAGACCGATGATGCGGGCCGAACGCGCCTTGAGGAATTAAAAGCGGTGGCGAAGCGGGCCCGTGACCAGGAGAAGTTGGCGGCCACTTTATCGCAAGCCCTAGACGTGTTGAACCTATCCGCTGGGCCATAGTTCGACCTGCTCCGCGAGCCGCGATCCGGCAACGTCAATACCTCGCGCGATTCATACGCAAGGAATGCATTGCAATGCCTTATAGAACCTAGCCAGCCTTTAGTTTGCTAATTGCGGGATCAGAGAACCCAAAGCGTACTTCGAGCAAGTCGTCGTCTGCATCGGCTTGCTTTGTAAGGCTCACCGATTCCATTGTTAACCCCTGACGCAAGGCCATTTCGAAGGGGTTCTGGAAAGGTCGCCCCGGGTGATCGAACTGCGCAAAGAGCTCTTGGGCCGTCGTCCTGCCGGCTAATACTTCCTGAATTTGTCGCGCCGATAGCTTGACCGATCCTGTCATTAAACCTCCCGAATATTCAATGTTCGCATGGGTCTGCCCCTCATGGTCTCGTGCGCGGCCGATCCAATAGAGAGCATCTCGCGGCGTTGCCACCGGCTGGGGAAGCTGGGCTAGGCCACGATTGATCAAAGCGATTAACTGCTCTTCCGGCAGAGCATTGGCTGCGCGCGGATTGCTGTAGAGGCGGCCAGTGATTTTCAATTCCTTGAAAACGCCCGTAAAGGCATCCACGCGGCTCGGCGGAAATACCAACACCACAACGAAGGCCACCGACGAGTGCTGTCGGAAGAACTCGGCAATGGTTTCGTCAAGGCCAACTTGCTGCATCTGGCGCCCTGGCTTCGACAACAGCGCACATCCCCCATCGCAAAGGATTATCCCGCAAGGATCTGTGGCACTGGATTTTTTGAGCTGGGCGGCTTTTGATTTTAGGGCCGTAAAGACCGGGTTTTGCGTTCGCGATTGCGCAGCGGTATAGGCAGGATAACCACCGCCGCTGTGGCGCTCGCTCTCATCATAGGACAACGAAAACGCTACACCAGGCTCGTTCACCTGCAGGGTTGCGCGAGCCTGCTTTTCGTCCGCGAGTTGGCGGAACCATGGGCCGACATGCTCAGCGAGAAACACATCGAGCTCGGACAATTTGGGAAGCTTCAGCCGCGTCTTCTGCTTGTGCGGTGACGGACCGTCTGTGACGCCCGACACGCGATAATCCAAACTTCCAGACAGGCGGTATTTGCGCTTGAGCCTGTGCAGACTTTGCGAGAAGCGCATAACCGGATTCTCGTCCTCGAGCCCCGCGTCCGAAACCATGGTGACATCTGCGACGAACCGGATCGATCCCCCGTTCTCGGCAAAGGTGATGTCGGGCCGGCTCGGCCCGCCATGCGTATCTGCCTCGTAAGATATCGTCCCGGCCTGGCCGAGCGCGAAGAGCAACGCCAATTCCCACTCATAGCCGAGCGCGGACGCGTCGCTTTGATTGAGCCCATGCGCCAGCTTCGCGCAGGCCTCGGGCGAAAGCTTCGTCTTGAGATCGTCTAGAAGGCGCTGCAAAGAGCGCCGTGCAAACATGGCCATGCTAATGTCCCGGGTGGCGTCTGACGCGACGAATCGTGGCCAGACGAAAATTGGTGTCGATATTACCCGCCAACGAAGGCTATTTGTTGTAAGATATCGTTTGACGCTCGTTTCGTCCTGCTGCAGTTTCCGTTAGAAACGCCAAGCTTCCGCTGCGGCAAAAGGGATCGAGGCGGCAGCACAAATCCGGAGCGTTCCGACGGGATTGGGGGTCGTTAGAGCATGGGCGGCACGGCTCCGGAAAGGGTCGCCCAATCTCGGCCCAAGCTGGCGATTCGTTCCTTTTTGCCATGAGCACCCGACTACGAAGACCCCGATTTCAGGATTCTCTGCAAAGGCTCCACAAATCAGGTTTGCTTCGAGCACTAAATCGGAGTGCGCGACGGCGGCGTTACCGGTCAGCCGGTAACCTGCTATGATCCGCGATTGTCCTCCAACATGCCGCAACGGACGGCAGCCCGATGGAATCGGCTCCCAGCCCTGAAGAAATCCAGCAGTTTCTTGAAGGCCTCGTTCCGCCGCAGTTTCCGGACGAGGTCTTCGATCCGCGCGACGCTGCTCTTGGACAAGTCGCAGACTGGAAAAGGAGCAATGCAAGCGCAGAACTGGCGGGCTTGCTTACTGAGCCGCACTTCCACGCGAACACCATCCGGCTCGAATGGTTGCAACGGCTGGTTCTTTCCAAATCCACCGGTAGACGGAAGCCGCAGCCCCGCGATCTAGGTACGACGCTGAATGACGGGCTCGGCCGCGCCGGCGTGCTGCGTCTCGAAGATCCGATCGAGGATCTCTTTTGCGATCGTATCGCGACGAGCCGTGGTGATTTCAGGATTTTCATGGGCGTTTGGGAGGGGGCCGGCGCCTATACGCAAACGCTTCTCGATGCCTTCGAAGCACTTCCTCCGGGGGGCTTGAAGGATCAAACACTGCGCTCGGTCTATGCCTTACTGCAACTCAGCGAGGCGCTTGCCGCGCGCGCAGGCGTGGACCGGGATACGCTTTCGTCGGGGCAACCGGCGGGCCAGCTCACCGTCCCAGGGGCGGAAGAGCTCAAGCGCCTCTCGCGCCGTGTTCGGTTTACGGATGTGGATCTCGAACGGCTCCAAATCGACAAGCGAGCCCTGACGCCGTTCTTCTTCCAGGCCGGCCAAGAACGGTATGTCAGCGATCGCCCCATCGGTGAAACGCCGCTCGAATATTATCCGCTGCAAGCAACTTCGTCGGGCGTCACCGTTCTTGTTCCCTCGAATCTCTCGGTTGCGCTGCGAGCCGTTCTGGTCAATGCGGCCAATGCCGGGGGCTTGGGCGAAACGCTTCAGGAGGCGCTCCTCATTGAGCAGGAGGCTCATGCCGAGCGCTCGGGATTTTGGCCTGTCCCATCGTTGAGGCTGTCGCCACCCAACCAACACATGATGCGCGCCAGCGTGTGCGCTTATGCGCCTGGCCGATTTCTGCATGTCATCCAGCTCCCGGCAACGTTCGAGGATTTTCCAAGGCGCGGCTTCGGATCGGTACGGCCGCTCGGCCTCGAAGCAAACCAATTCGTTGCCGAGGATGTCGAGCGCTTCTGGCGGTTTTTGCGCGAGCAGCCGGATTTCCGGATGGGAATGACAGTCCTTCTCCTCGGTGGTTGGGGCACACCGCATAGCGTTGCCCCGCCGATCAACGACGCAGACGCGCCGGAGAATTGGCTCTATCTTCCGCTCAGCTTCATGGATGCTGCCGTAATCGGTGCCTGTGAGCATGGCCGGCTCAGGAGCATCATGCGATTGCTTCAGCAGATCTCACGTCTTCAGCAGGACGGCTTCGAGTTTCAGTATGTCAACGGTATCGCCAATCTGTTCGGCTTCTGGCGGACCACCGACGGCAACCTTGTTCCCGAGCACGCGAAGGAAGTCGAACCACCTTGCTTTCTATCCCTTCCGACCGACGAACTGCTGGCCCCGAGGCGCGAGGCCGCGCGGCACCTTGATGTCCGAGCTTTGCCGATGATCCCAGCGGGCTTCAAAATTGCCCAGCGCCTCGATTGGGACAATCCCTTGGATCTCAAGCCAATCTACGCGAGCCTCGATGATGCAAGGCAAAACCGGCTGCTCGGTGCCAGCGTCTTCGGCAATCATGTCTGGTGGCTCGAGTGCTCTGAAAATGGGGCCGCCGATCGAGACTGGCGCTACCGCGTGTGGCACGCGCTCTTTCAGTGGATTACGGCGGTCGGCCCAACCGTTCTTTCCAAACTGCCGCACGCTTTTCCAGGTGGCCCGCGCATGGTCGAAGTTCTCATACCGCCACGCTCAATGGCCGAGCCCATCAACCCGGCCACGCTCGGATCTCAGCAGGCGCGGGCCGCCTTGACTGTTCGGGCCGGGGCTCCCAGCAACCCAGTACAAATCGAAGTCAGCGAGGCTTGGCTTCAGCAACTGGGCGCAGTAGAGAACGATGCTGAAGTAGAGTTGATCGCTGCGATTCTGGAGGCGTTGGCTGCTTCAGGGGCAGTAACACGAGCTGCTCTCGCCGATGAAGTGCGCGCGGCCATTGGGTCGGTCGATTGGCGCTGGCTCCATATCCGCGAGTCTCTCACCCCTCTCGATTACCTGGCCGGATCAGGACTCATTGGCGCGATGCGCGAGCCGTCGCTTTCGGCCCACGCTCTCGCCAAATGCGGGTCGGTCTGGCGCTTTTGGGATCGCGCAGATGGCCTTGAGATTACGGGTGAAAACAACTGCAAGGATTTTCTTGCCAATTATCGGGCGACGCTGCTTGTCGAATTGACCGCTCGCATACGCGTCATGAACCGCCAAGAGCTTCTGATCGCCTGTGGCCGCCAATACCAGGCCGCCCGCGCCGAGCAGGATCAGTGGCGATCGACCATCCGCGCCATGCGCGCTATTCGCGGCGAGGCCGCCGACGTCGCGGCCTTCAAGCGGCAAAATGCCGTCAATTCCGTCGCCCGCGCCGCCAAAACCGTTTGTGAGGTAGCGGCGTGCGAGGCGGCTACCGAAGGCGGCCTTTCGCCATACCGGGATGATCTGGATGACCTGTTCGCACTGGCTTTGTTGATTGTTGGAAGCGGCCAGCTTTTTGCTTTAATTGGAGCGGGGCTGCATGAACCGACGCTCCGGATCAGCCCAGCCGGCGATCTCCTAAGCGACCATACCGTCCAGACGACCGTGCTTAAGCCCACTGTCGAGTTGATGAACCGGCGCGTCCTCGACGACGCCGCAGAAACGTACTCGCGCCGCAGAGCGCGTGAAACGCCCGCCTCCCAAGAACGGGAGAGCGCCTGGACCCCTGGGTTATGCGCGGCCATCGAAACGGAATACCAGACCTCGGTCGATAGCTTTATCAATCTGCAGTACGCGCTTGTACGGATGGCCCAAGCCCGGCGCGAAGGCGTCTTCACGATCCGCCGCGGCGAGCTTGGGCGTGCCCTGAACTCGGATGAAAGCTTTCCGTCAGACGACATCGGTACATTTCTTGAACGCCTGACGCTGCCAAGACGCCCGCGATGGTTGGATATTCCCATTGGACTATCCGAAGCAGACTTCAATCTTAGCCGTTTCGACCGGCCTTACTCGATCATCAATCGTCCCCTTGTGGCCTTTGATGATAGCCCCGACCCCTTGGTCCTTGTTGCGCCGATATTTGTCAGCGACGCAACCATGTATTCCTTCTCAGGTTTGCGCGAAGGCACGCTCAACAATACCTATTGGATATCCGACGCTGCCCGCGCTTATGCCGGGTCGCAAGGCCATGCCATGGGAGAACGATTTGAAGACGACGTGGGAGAACGTCTGCACAAACTCGGCCTGGAGGTGTGGACACGCCGGGCTCTGTCTTGGGCACTGAACATGAAGGTTGACCCCGCGCTGGGAAACATCGACGTGCTCGCCGTCAGTCATGACCGACGGCGCGTGTGGGTCATTGAAGCCAAGAACCTAAGGCTTTGCCGCACGGAAATCGAGATCGCTTCGCGCCTCGTCGAATATCGCGGCCGAATGAATCGGCACAAGAATGGCCGTGAGAGCCCCGACAAGATGCTTCGCCACATCCGGCGCGTCGAATTTATGCGGAGCCACGCCAAGGCGTTGTGCTCAAGGCTCAAACTGGACGCTCCGCCAGATGTACGGGGCCTCCTTGTGGTGGACGCTCCTCAGCCAATGAATTTCTTTGCGGCAGGTCAGATTCCGGATGGGCAAACGGCTATGCTTGATGCCCTCAATCATTTTCAATTTTGATAGCGATAAGATGCTCAGCAAGAAAAGATGAACTCTCCTCCTGACTTGCGTTCGGCGCACATTGAGACATTTGGATCCTTCATGACAAGACCCATCGCCGGATCATCAGCGTTATGAACACGGCCTACGGCAAGCCACCCGAGGTCAGCTGCCGTTCGATTTGCGCCATGTGAGATGGCCGCTCTTCTATCATCTTCCCGAGGACGGGATGCCCGAAATCAAGGCCGAGGCCGCTTCCTGCTCTCCGCCGGGCAGGAAGCGACCATCCCATTGATCTTCCACCGACGGCAGCGCGTCAACGAATGGTTTATCCTCGGCGATTCCGGCACCGGGCATTTCTTCAGTGCCGATCCCACCAAGATGATCGTACGCATCTATGGCGGTCCCGCGCGCGGAAACGCGCTTGTCTTATCAATACCGATGCTGGGTGGAAGGCTTTGCCGACGCTAAACACGGTGCCCTCCGCCGTCACATTGTGGAGCTTGTCGGCGGCTCCCTTCGACAGTTTGCCCAATCAGTGATCGCTCTGGGCCGCACCTATCCGGCCTCCGTCATGAATGTTCCCGAGGGAAGAAACTTCATCTTCGCCAAAATCGAACGGTGCGATGGCCCGTCCATTTATGGCGCTGTGGATCGCGGCGTTAAAGATTGGCGGATCGGCCAGCGGCTGCGCATCCGCCTGGACGAGGGATACAACAAGAAGACGGACCGATTGGATCCGTGCGCCACGGTTGTAGTATAGGCGCCGTATTCGTTCGAAGAGGTCGATGCCCGTCGCTAGACGGGCATCATCCATCCTTCCTACCGATTTTGCGGTCGCTGCCTCGAAGCCGTCAGCGAAAACCGTCCCCCATAGCTACCGAGGCACATGAAGCGCCGCTTGGCTGGCGCACCGGCACATCTACAATCATTTGTCTCGCTGGTGGGTTTGTCCCATGGAGTTTGATCTGAGCCAATACCACGCCCGCATCAAGAGATTCGATAGTTGCCGGCCGAATGAGCAATTCACATTCAAAGGCAAGTTCAGGCTTGTCTATTGCCGCAGCGTCGAGACGACCAGCGTGCTATGGTAACCCTGCGCGCCTCGGCGTCACGCGCTGCCGGAGGGCGCGCTGGCGGTGACCCATTGAATGATGCCATCCGTCATGTAAACTAGGGGGCCCCGAGTTGCTCCTGTGGCGCGAAGATAGTCGCTTAGCTGAGCGGCATGGTCGCGCCTATCTTGGTCGCTTGGCGCTACATCGCCTTCCAATTCAGGACAACTTCAGGCCGATCATCTTGAAGGGCGATAGGATCGATCCGCCCAGCTACCGCAGTCGCCGCGGGTGAACTCGAGACCTTTGCACCACGGCGCAGCTGAAGTTGTGGTCAAAGGCATCGCTAGGCAGCGACGCGCTCCGGATCTTCAACCTCAGCGTTCCCCTCACCTACAGCTTGGGCCAAGAAACGAGCCAACGCCGCCTTGCGCGAGTCGCGATCGAGCGCGTAGGCAGTTTGCTTGAATTTCACCCCGTCGAGAAGTCCTTTGATGTAACCCGAAACTGTATCGGCGGCCATGATGAGCGCGGTATCGAGTGAATGGATGTACTTGCTGGTGACGGACCCCTTCGAATGACCAACCAGCGCTGCGATCGTAACCTCGGTGAAGCCGAGATCGTTGGCGATGCTAGCAAAACTGTGACGCAGCACGTGAGGCGTGAAGTTTGGAAGTGACGATTTGCTGAACAACTGTTCCCAGTGGTTTGGGAAGCTGCCGAATGCGTTATCATCCCCGTACCCCGGGAAAACGTAAGAGCCGACTTTCTTCCTCTTTCGGGCGTCCATGAATTCCACCACAGGAAGCCCAATCGGTCGGATTGAGGCACCCTCCTTGCTGTCCGCTAGACGCAAACAGCTCGACTCGGTATCCACGTCCGACCACCTCAGGCCGATGATTTCACTGCGCCGGCAGCCGGTCAGCGCGATCTGGCGGATGATGTCGACCGTTATGGCGTACTTTTCGTCCTTTGCCGCTTCCTCCAGCATCTCGCCCAGCGTCCGGTACTCGGCCTCCGTGAGCCGACGATTGCGGACATTGTCCTTCGGCTTGCGAATGCCGTGGGCTGGATTGTGCTCGATGATCCCGGCCTCCACCGCATAGGTGAGAATGCCCCCGAGGAGACCAACGGTTCGCGTTGCCGTACCGACGCCACCACGTACATTGGCTCTGCCACGAAGCTTCTTGGTCTTGACGCTGGCACGGGTCTTCCCGGCCATGATGTCCTTCAGGACCTTGTTAACGTCTGCTTTGACAAGATCCTTGACACGGCGTGTGCCAATCAACGGAATGATGTGGCGATGGATGCGCCCAGTGTCGGTCACCAAAGTGGTCGACTTCTTCGGGCGTCCGCCCTTGCCAAGAATAAGGCCCGCTTCAAAGTCTTTGAGGTAGAGTTCGCAGAGTTCCTTGACCGTGACCGCCTTGTGGTCGAGCTGGCGCTCCTCTGCCGGGTTGTCACCTTGTGCTACCCGCCCCAGCTGAATCTTGGCTTCCTTACGGGCAAACTCCGGCGTCCAAACGCCGTGAACCCCGATGCTATAACGGCGAGAGCGGCCGGCCGAACGGTATTGAATTAGGTAGCTGCGCTTGCCCGACTTAAAGACGCGCAAGCCAAAGCCAGGCAGTTCGTCATCCCAGATCACGTAGTCCGTGCTTTGAGGTTCGGCGCCTTCGACAACGCGTTTACTGAGCTTAGGCATGGATTTTCTCTCCTCCGAAGCCCGTCTTCCGCGTAAGCGCCACGTAAGCACTTGGAGGAAAACCGGAGCGCGTCGCAGGATACGGTCGGCGGACGCTCATTCCAGATTCGATAATGATTAGAGTAGGATATCGTAGCATTGGATGTCCTGGCGTTTTCTAGCGCAGCACAACTTAAAATGCTCCGAAGGCAAAGGTCACACGTTCGAATCGTGTCGGGTGCGCCAGGACTAAGTCCTTCACAGGACGTCAGTTTCGGTCCGGCGCTCTCAGCTTCTGAAATCTCCCGAAGCCTCGTCCGTCACAGTTGGGCGGAACATCATGCCTTAAATCCAAGGGAGGCGCCACTTGGCAAGTCCAAGTGCGTCGCGCGGCTATTCCGCGTCGGCCAAGTCGTTCTCGACGCCAGTGCAGGTGTCGATAGCCAACGTTGCGATCGATGCCGCGCGACGAATCGATAATCGCCGCCAAATTACAACGTAAAAGGGACTTCATTCCTTTTACCGTTCGTCGACATGGTCCATGCTATTGCTCGCACGATGGCCATTCACAGACTTTACGGCGAGCTTGCCGCCTCGCTCGTGCGCGCCACCACTGAGCGCTGTGAGCCGGAAGAGCCGCGCACCCGCGTTGGCGCCAAGCTCGACGGTGCGGGCGGCCTGTCTGCCTACGAAGGCGCGTTGCTCATCCTCCACGAGCTGGGGCTGGCGACTCCTGACCACAAACTGGCGATCGACGGTGACCGGGTCGCACAATTCATCACGAAGCGATCGCGGGACGGCCAGGTGAAATTGCCGCCGATCGACGACGTCCTTGAACCGTGGCTCTCGGTTGCGGACCAGCAGGGTCATCTGTCGCTCAAGCGCCTGCCCTTTGTCCCGCACGACGAGATCAGGCCCGTGATGGATGCACTTGTGGCGCTGGACTACGCCAGGCCGGCCGGCAATGCCTTCATATGGACGGACAAGATCGGCCGCGCGATGCAGATGGCCGGCGACTGGGACGAGAACAATTTGTCGCGTCAGGAGCTCGAGGAGCGGAACGTCGATCTGGAGATGCGCAAGGCGCTGGCTTGCATTCCTGAGGACGTCAGGCTTGCGGCGCTCAGGGGTAGCAGAATAGACGTGGTCAAGGCGCTGGCCGCGCGTTGGGTCGACGGTGTGTGGCTGCCCGATACGGCCGACGAGGCCCCATGGTGGCGTCTCACCGCCGTCGGTGCTGAAGCGGCGCGATTGGTCGAGCTGGTCCAGGGACCTGGCCACCTACTGACGCGCGAGGTCAACTAGCGATGGCCGCACCAAGCGCTCAACCGGATGACATGCTCGTGCGGCGCCTCAAGCCGGGCTCACTGCTGAGCTGGATTGTCATAGCTCGCTTGAACCGCTTTACCTTTCACAACCCGCCTACGCATTTCAGGATCGAGAATCGCTGGCGCTGGCTGTTCAATCCGATTCGTGATGCCAGGGGGCGCGGACTTCTGAGATACTACCGGTATTGGCAGAGCTTCAAAGTCAATGACCGGTTCTACACCGCCGTCGGAGCCGGATTTTGTACCTTCATGTTCAACCGGCGTGACGCCACTGCGGAGGAAAGAGCGCAGTTGGACGAGAGCGTGGCGGCCGCGCGCGCACATTACGAAGCCGATCCCGCGTTCCAGGCCGCGGTGGACAGATTGAAAGGCATCGACATTTCCTGCGAATTTGCCTCGCAGCAAGAAGATCAGGGCGCCTACGTTGCGTTGCTGCTGCAAGGCTCTGTGGCCAGTCTGGCGCGGTTGGAGGCGCTGGCCGCAGACGATGCTGGCTATCGCTCCGCGGCCGAACGTGCGGCGGCTGCTGAGCGCTTCCGGATCTTTCTTTTACGAAATCATCTTTGCAACTCCAAAGATTATCGCGAACGCTATGCCGACGTCGGTGGCTCGCCCTATGACGATCCCAGGAATTGGCCGAGGCAGACCTGACTGATCAGGCATGACCGAGATGACGGAATGAACGATCAGCCATCAGGAGGACCGCCGATCATCAGGCTTTGCGGAAGATCACATTCCGTCGCTGGCTCTGCGGCCGGAGGACTTGCTCAGTCGCGCCGTGCTCGGCTGTGCCGCCTGCGCGCTGCTCGTACCGTGCGCTACGGCTCATGCGCGCTGTTTTGGCCGGCGGGATGCACCTTTCCGAGAAAGGAACCAGCGAGGTGACGAGCACCCCTTTGGTCTTGCCTGACGACCCGGAGCAACGCTCCTTTCTGATCGTCATCGGTCGCCTCGATCTCGGGGTCCGTTCCGAAGGGACGTTCTTGGAGCCGGCCCGCGGCCACATTCACGACATCGGCTTCTGCGTCGGCCCGGATCGGGCCCTCACGCATCGCCCGCCGCGCCCGGAGCGCGTTCCCTACGATTACCAGTGCACGGATCGCTTCCTCTATCTTCGGCCCGACGAAAGCTGCGATCGACTCGGGCGCGTCGAGGTGACCGAGTGGCTCGTCTACGACAACACCATGCGCGGGGACATCGACTTCACCGGCCTCATGGTGAGGATCACGCTCCGAGAGCAGGCCTATCGCGCGTTCGAGAGCCATGTCGGCCTGATGCCCTGGCCCGCGCTGGGCGACCACACGTCATGGGACGGCGAGATCCTCTTCCGCATCCCCTCCCCTCCCTTCCCGTTTCCGATGCCGCGCGGCAACTCCGATCCGTGGACGAGCGGGACACGGGTGGTCGGCGAATTGCAGCCGATCACGCGCTTCGATGTCGACGACATCGAAATCCAGCCACTGCGTGACGCGCAAGGCCGACGCGTCAGCCGGGGCGAGGCGGCGTGCGACGGCGATCCGGCGTGGGAGCCGCCGTTGCGGCTCCGGGCCTGACGCACCGCTCGCCTCAGCCGCGCACCACCCCCGCCCGCGCCTTCAGAAACTCGCGCGCGACGATCAGCTTCTGCACTTCCGTCGCGCCCTCGTAGATGCGCAGGGCGCGGATCTCGCGGTAGAGGCTCTCGACGATCTCGCCCTTGCGCACGCCGCGGCCGCCGAACATCTGCAGGGCGCGGTCGATGACGCGCTGCGCGGTCTCGGTCGCGGTGAGCTTGGCCATGGCGGCCTCGCGGGTGGTCGGCAGCTTCTGGACGTCACGGCGCCAGGCGGCGCGGTAGGTCAGCAGCGCGGCGGCATCGGTGTCGGTCGCCATCTCGCCGAACGCGGCCTGGGTCATCTGCAGGTCGGCCAGCGCGCCGCCGAACATCTGCCGGCCCTGCGCATGCGCCTGCGCCTCGTCGAGCGCGCGGCGGCCGAAGCCGAGGGCGGCGGCCGCGACAGACGCGCGGAAGATGTCCAGCGTCTGCATGGCCAGCTTGAAGCCGCCGCCGGGCGCGCCGAGCCGCCGGCTCGCCGGGATGCGGCAGTTCTGCAGCCGCAAGGTCGCCAGCGGATGCGGCGCGATCACCTCGATGCGCTCGGCCACGGAGAAGCCGGGATCGTCGGGAAAGACGACGAAGGCGGAGATGCCGCGCGCGCCCGGCGCTTCGCCGGTGCGGGCGAACAGCGTGTAGACGTCGGCGATGCCGCCGTTGGAGATCCAGGTCTTCTCGCCGTCGAGCACATAGGCATCGCCGTCCAGCCGCGCTGCGCAGGCCATGGCGGCGACGTCGGAGCCCGCCTCCTTCTCGGACAACGCGAAAGCGGCGAGCCACTCGCCGGCGCGCACCTTGGGCAGCACGCTGGCGCGCAGCTCCGGCGAGCCGCCGAGCGCGATGGCGCCGGAGCCCAGTCCCTGCATGGCGAACGCGAAGTCGGCCAAACCGTCGGCATAGGCGAGTGTTTCACGCGACAGGCAGATCGCGCGCGAGTCGATCGCGCCGGCATCGGCGTCGGGCGCCACGACGGCGCTGTCGAGCAAGCCTGCGGCCCCCAGCGCGCGCACGATGTTGCGGCAGGCGCGATCGACATCGCCGTGGTCGACGTCGTCGAGCACGCCCGAGCCGACGAAGCGGTCGAGCCGGTCGCACAGGGCGCGGTGACGCGGTTCGAAGAACGGCCAGTCCAGCCAGTCGCGGGGAATCACCTTCGCCGATGCACTCATGACAAGACCCGTCCGCCAATTATTTTAAGTATAAAATAATTGGCGGACGATCGGTCTGTCAAGCTTGCGGCGGCCGTGCTCGCCGCCGCACCCGCTTCACTCCGCCGCCTTGGCGATCTTCCCGAACACGCGCGTCGGGGCCGGAAAGCCGCAGGAGGTGCCGTCGATGACCTTGACCTGATCCTCCCATGGCAGCCGGTAGGTGCCGGCGACCATGTCGTGCATGAAGGTGTAGGGACAATCCATCGCGCCGCCCTTCACCGCGACGTAGCCGCGATGCCAGAGCTGATAGATGTTGTTCTCGACGCCCCAATTGATGCGCGCCTCGCGCACCAGATCAGGACGCACCTCGGCGGTGATGATCTCGTCGGGGCGGCCGGTGGTGCCGTGGGCGAGAATGCTGCCGTCGAAATTGACGATCATGCCCTCGCCCATCGAATCGAACGAGCCGTCGGAGCCGCACATGCAGACATTGGCCGTCACCATCAGGTTCTGGAACGCATTGGCCTGGTTGGTGAAGCGCCAGCTGTCGCGGATCGGCGCAGTATAGCCCGCTGTGCGGATCATGATCTCGGCGCCCTTGTAGGCGCATTCCCGCGCCATCTCCGGGAACATGCCGTCATGGCAGATGATGAGCGCGATCTTCGCGCCACGCGGTCCCTCGATCACGGGGATGCCGAGATCGCCGGGCTCCCACGGCTCGACCGGGATCCACGGATGCAGCTTGCGATAATACAGCTTGATGTCGCCGTGATCGTCGATGATCAGACCCGAATTGTAGGGATTGCCGTCGGGATTGAACTCCATGATCGAGAAGCAGCCCCAGATCTTGTTGTCGATGCAGGCCCGCTTGAAGGCGGCGACCTCCGGCCCGTCGAGCCGGCACATGATCTCGGGATTGGTGTCCATCGACAGCCCGTGCAGCGCGTATTCCGGGAACACCACGAGATCCATAGTGCCGAGATTGCGCCGGGCCTTGCCGACCATCCAGACGATCTTCTCGGTCTGCCGCGCGAGGTCGTCCTTGGTGACGACGACGGGAAGCTGGAGTTGCACCAGCCCGATGACCACGCCGTGGTCGGACTTGTTGAGACCACCTAACCCATTCATGCCGGACCTCCCCGAGAGTCGTCGCTGATTTTGGCCAAGACAATCATGATTTCACACGAGCCGCGCGCCGATATTTCAGCCCGCCCGCTGCCGCTTGCGCAGGCAGCCGGGACGACCGGTTTCGTCAGATCGCAGCCGGCTGCTGCAGGCGCCGCCGGAACCGGGCCAGCGCGCGGCCGAACACGGCCTCGTCCTGGGTCGCGCGCGTCAGCACCAGGGCCCCCTGGATGCCGAGCACCACCTCCTCGGCAGCGTCCCCGGCCGCACCGGCGTCCCAGCCGTCGCGCAGCAGCGCGTCACGCAAGGCGGCGATCCAGCGGATGAAGTAGTCGGCGATGGCAGCGGCGAAACGATCGCGCGTCCCGTCGAGCGCGAAGGCGCCGACGAGGCAGACGCGACGGCCGGAGCGGAAGTAGTCGTCGACACCCAGCCACATCCGCGCAATCGACGGCTCCGGCGCGCCATCGCGCAGCGGCGCATAGATCTCGCGCTCGAACCAGGCATCGACATGCGCGAGCACGGCGCGCGCCATCTCCTCCTTCCCGCCCGGGAAGAAGTGATACAGGCTGCCCTTGCCGAGCCCGGTCTTCTCGGTGATGCGGCTGAGCGATGTCCCCTCGAAGCCGAACTCGCGGAACACCTCGGCGATCAGCGGGATGACATCAGCGCGCTCGTTGAGCGTGCGCATGGCGCGCCCTGCTTCACAGTCCCAGATCGCTCAGCCCCGGATGATCGTCCGGGCGCCGGCCCAGCGGCCAGTGAAACTTGCGCTCGCTCTCCTTGATGGGCAGGTCGTTGATGCAGGCATAGCGACGCTGCATCAGCCCCTGCGAGTCGAACTCCCAGTTCTCGTTGCCGTAGGACCGGAACCAGTTGCCGCTGTCGTCATGCCACTCATAGGCGAAGCGCACCGCAATCCGATCGTCGGTGAACGCCCAGATCTCCTTGATCAGGCGATAGTCGAGCTCCTTCGCCCATTTGCGGGTGAGGAAGGCGACGATTTCGGCGCGGCCGTTGACGAACTCCGCCCGGTTCCGCCAGCGGCTGTCCGGCGTGTAGACCAGCGACACCCGCTCCGGGTTCCGGCTGTTCCAACCATCTTCCGCAAGGCGCACCTTCTGAATGGCGGTCTGCAGGGTGAAGGGCGGGGCGAGAACGGACATCGCAAAACTCTCCTTATGTACCACTCCGACTAGATTGTACCTTTCGGTACAAGATGTCAAGTTGCACGGCTTGGAACGCGGTTCCGGTATTGGGCGAGGGCAGCTGGCCTTGATGATCCAGCCAGACTATGCAGCACGGTGCAGCACTACCAATCTGCAGCCTGCGAGGGTCAGCACCCTTGTGTGCTCAACGGAAATTCGATGATCTGCTAAGGGAACCAACCGGGCCGCGGGGGCGACACGGTCCGGGGTCGGCGATACGTTTTGGGGATTTTCGGACATGTCGATGCTCACGCCGCATGGCGAGTGCCTGCTGTGGACGCCTGAACTGATCTGGGTGAACGCGGTCTCCGACGTCCTCATCTCCTTCGCGTTCTTCGCCATCGCCTTCGTGCTCGCCTACATCGTCTATCGCCGCCGCGACTTTCAGTTCAGCTACATTTTCTGGGCGTTCGCGCTGTGGGTCTCGGTCTGCGGATTGACGCGGCTGATCGAGGTTCTCACGATCTGGGTGCCCGCCTACAGCCTCGAGGCCGCCACCAAAGGCTTGCTCGCCTTCATGTCGGTCGGCATCGCGTCGGCGCTGCTGCTGATGCTGCCGCGGGTGCTGACCATGCCGTCCCGCGCCGAGCTCCGGAACGCCTATGCGCAGCTCGAGGAGGAGACGCGGCAGCGCCGCACTGCGGAAGCCATGGTCAGGCGCTTCCAGGAGATCGAGGCCACCGAGGCGCAGGTGCGGCAGGCGCAGAAAATGGAGGCGATCGGCCAGCTCACCGGCGGCGTGGCGCATGACTTCAACAACATCCTGACCGTGATCACCGGCACGATCGAGATCCTGGCCGAGGCGGTGAAGGACCGTCCGCAGCTGGTGCAGATCACCAGCCTGATCAACTCGGCGGCGGCGCGCGGCGCCGACCTGACGAAGCACCTCCTGGCTTTCGCCCGGCGCCAGCCGCTGCAGCCGCGCAGCGTCGACATCAACGGCATGGTGGTCGACACCGCCCGCCTGCTGCGACGGACGCTGGGCGAGCAGATCGAGATCGAATCCATGCTGGCCCACGATTCCGCGCCGGCGATGATCGACCCGAGCCAGCTATCGACCGCGATCCTCAATCTCGCCTTGAACGCGCGCGATGCGATGCCCGAGGGGGGCAAGCTGACGCTGGAAACCAAGAACGTGCTGCTCGACGAGGCCTACGCGCGCATGAATCCGGAGGTGATCCCGGGCAACTACGTCATGATCGCGGTCAGCGACACCGGCGAGGGCATTCCCGCCAATCTGCTCGACAAGGTGTTCGAGCCGTTCTTCACCACCAAGGACGTCGGCAAGGGGGTCGGCCTCGGGCTGAGCATGGTCTACGGCTTCGTCAAGCAATCCAACGGACACATCAAGATCTACAGCGAGCCGGGGCACGGCACCTCGGTCAAGCTGTATCTGCCGCAGGCCAATGCCGATGCCGACGCCGCGCTCTCGGCCATGAGCACGGCCGGGATGGAGCGCGGCGACGAATCGATCCTGATCGTGGAGGACGATTCCCTGGTGCGCGAATACGTCATCGCCCAGATCAAGCGGCTCGGCTACACCACCCTGGCCGCCAGCAAGGCCGACGAGGCGCTGGCGCTGATCGACAGCCCCGCGCGGATCGATCTGCTGTTCACAGACATCATCATGCCCGGCGGCATGAACGGCCGCCAGCTTGCGATCGAGGCCCTGAAGCGGCGCCCGAACCTGAAGGTGCTGTACACGTCCGGCTATACGGAGAACGCCATCGTCCATCACGGCCGGCTCGACGCGGGCGTGCTGCTGCTGACCAAGCCGTACCAGAGCGCCGATCTCGCCCGCATGATCCGGACCGCGCTGAACGCGTGATCCGCAATGCGCAGCGCATGATCCGGCCTGCAGGCGCGCACGTTACAGACCGGCGACGACGCGGTGGAATGAGTGAGGCAGGTGAATGCAGAGGACGTTCGGACGCTGGATGGCCGCCGTTCAGGCCTATGCATCGGCCGGTGATCCGCAGTCCGACATCGCTGCCAAGGTGGCGCTGGTCATCGTCTCCAATCAGCCGTTCTATCCGCTCTACCTCCATGCCATCGCCGGCGCAGCGGCGTGGCCGGCGTGGCTGACCCTGCTCACCACACCTTTCTTCGCCGCCGTTCCGGTTCTGGCGCGGCGCAATCCTTTCGCCGGCCGTACCCTGATGGTGCTGACGGGGACGGCCAACACGGTGTTCTCAGTCAAGCTGTTCGGCATGCAGAGCGGCGTCGAGCTGTTCCTGCTGCCCTGCACGATGCTCGCGGCGCTGCTGTTTCGTCCCGACGAGCGCATCCGGTCATTGCCGCTGCTGGCGCTGCCGTTCGTGTCCTATCTGCTGATCGATTCCCGGCTTGGTGCGCCGGTGATGAGAGTCGCAGACTCCCAATATGCTTCGCTGGTGGCGATCAATGCGACCAGCGTCGGCGCGCTGACGGCCTTGATCGGAATTCTCGCTACAGCACGCATGACGGCGCGTTGAAGCGCAGCACACCACCTCCGCTGCGTCAGCCAGGCCCCTCCGGTCCCGCTCAGGACCTGGACGCCCAGATCGGCCCCGCCGCAGCGCCGCTGCGGCAGCGCAGCCACATCTGATCGTAGAGGTCCTGCAGCGATCGGGCATAGGCGGGGGCGTCGAACAACGGAGCGACCAGCCGGTTGCGCTGAAGCTTGGCCTTGGCCGCCCGCAGCAGGTCAGGCTCGGCTGCGAGCGTCAGTGCGACCGCGAGATAATCGGCTTCGTCGGCGGCAATCAGTTCGGGCAGTCCCACCGCGTGCAACAGGCTGCCGGCGACCCGGGAGGCAAATGTATCCCCGGCGCAGCTGACGACCGGCACGCCGGCCCAGAGCGCATCGCTGGCCGTGGTGTGAGCGCCATAGGGAGCAGTGTCCAGCACGAGATCGGCGAGCTGGAGCCGCCGAAGATGCTCGCTCTGAGTCATTTCGGGCGCGAACACCAGACGTCCCGGCGCCACGCCCCGGCGCAACGCCTCGCCACGCAGATTGCCCTCAGCCTGGTCGGATGCCAGCAGCCACAAGACGCTGTCCGGTATCGCATCGAGCAGACGGCACCACAGATCGAACACCGCCGGCGTCAGCTTGTAGGCCTGATTGAAGCAGCAGAACACGAAGGCGCTGTCCGGCAGGCCGGCCTCGGCGCGGCTGGGCGGCGGACCGAGCGCCGCCCGGCCATGCGGCTGGTAGGAGTGCGGCATGTAGGCGAAGCTCTCCGAATAGTCGGCCGCCGCCGCCGGCGGCGTCATGAACGGATCGGTGATGATGTAGTCGCAGATGCCGCCGCCCAGCGTTCCCGGATAGCCGAGAAAGTTCACCTGAACGGGCGCCGGCCGCAGCATCAGAATGCCGGTCCGGGCACCGCGCGTGTAACCCTTGAGGTCGACGAGAATGTCGATCTGCGCAGCATGAACCGCCGACGCGGCGGCGCTGTCGCTGAGCGTCGTGACGTCGTGGAAGCCGTCGAAAGCGTCATTGAGCCGGCCCCGCATCAGCCCGCGGTCGTCGGCACCGAACGAGAAGGCATGCAGCTCGCACCGCGCACGGTCATTCGCCTCAAGCGTTTCGATCAGCAGATGCGCGGTGGCGTGGTCATGGAAGTCGTTTGAAAGGTATCCGACACGAAGCTTGTCGCGGATTGTCAGGTCGAAGCGAAAATCCAGTCGCGCCCTTTCCGCACGGCTCGCAGCGACGCGATCGCGGGTCCAAAGCTCCGAACAGACGCGATGCTCGCCCGCGCTCAGTCCGGGGACGGACAGCAGCAGAAATGGCGGAATCTGACCTGATCGGGCCTGCTCCAGCGACAGTCGGGCGTCGATCGACGCCTGGGCGAAATCATCCCAGGCGCACATGCTGCGGTCACGGCCGAGCGCTCTCATCCAGGTCCATCCATGCCGGAGGCTGCCAGCAGGCACAGCAAGTCCCGCGCCAGACCGCGAACGACAGCCGATGTGGAGCGGCGCTGGCGCCCCCCTCGCTGGCCAGCACGACCGTCGCGGAGTGAGTCGCCCGTCGGGCGGGCGCGGGCATCGTCCCAGCCGCAGCGATGGCCGTAACGTGCACGGAATCGCATGCGCCGGGATGCCGATTTCGGACGCCGGTTCAAGCCGATGACCTCTGTCCAGATGGCGACGCGAAAATAATTCGCTTTCGCTTTTACCGAATTTGATGTCTCCTGCGCCCATACCGCCTCGGGCAGAGGGCGTATCGCGCTCGTCACGACACGCGAGGCGGGGAGCGATGGCCGCGACGGGTCGCAGCATGTCCCTTTGGACGTGCCGACGAACGGCTCGTTGCGGACGGTGAAGTCGTGTGGTCCTGACACCCCGAAGCTGGTGTCCCGCGCAATGCGCGAAAGCGCGTCGTCGCGATACGGTGGCCAGAAAGCCCGGTGCACCGAGGAGAGCACGTATAAGCCGTAGCCCATCGCGCGGGGAAGGCCGGGATTGCCGGCCGAACCTGTGGTTCCTGCCCCGTGCATTCTTCACGCACGGGGGCCACGGGCACCGGTCGGTGCCTGGTCTTCCCTGCCCCTCTCGCTCGCAGAGGGTCCAGTGTGAACACAACTCGGACGCAGATCGCGCCGCGGGACCGAATGACCGTTGCCCGGCCAACTACGCGGCGGCCATCTGCCAGGATGACGGCGTATAGGAGGGAACGTGATAGTTCATGTTGGCCGGCGCCTGCGAAGGGGCCTGGCGCGCGACGAAATAGGCTTCCAGCTCGGCGACGGCGCGGCTCTCCCACTCCGCCGCCTGCGCCAGCAGCGACTCGCGCTGGTGCGGACGAAATGCCGCAGTCTGCCGGTACAAGGAGGCGACGGTACGATAGCGCCGCACGTTCTCGAGAACCGCTTCCCCATTCATCGTCATGATTGCTCTCCCCTCTCCGTCCCCCTCAGGACACGCTGAAAGTGCACGCACGCGCTTTGCGAAATCGTTAGCGCGCGAGGCAGCGCATCGGGATGGTTGGCAAATGGTTGACTAATGAGGTGCGTCGAATTGTCCGCTTCTCATGAGCAGATTCGGTATCAATCGACCACCTCCTTGCGGGTCCCTGCGAATTTACAAGGACTTAAGGTTAAGCGGACATCCGTCGGAAAGTGACGTGGTCACAGACACTTACGATCGCGAGTGTTGTAGTTGAACTACAGCCGGGCGGCCCAACATGTGAGAAGAGTATGTTCGAACGTTGCTGATTTTCATTGAGGATTGTGACCATGAAAACGCTTGCCTCCGCCGCCGCTCTGCTCTTCGCGAGCTCGCTCAGTGCCTTCGCCGCCGACATGCCGGCCCGCTATACCAAGGCGCCGCCGCCAGTCGCGATCTACAATTGGACCGGCGGATATTTCGGCGGCAATATCGGTTACGGCTGGGGCCGCTCGAACCTCGGCACGACGCTGGACCAGACCAGCAGCTGGGCCGCGGAAGGCGCGGCTTTCCAGAATCAGTTCGTGAGCATCAGCAACAACCGCCTCAATCCGGCTGGCGTGATCGGCGGCCTGCAGGCCGGCTACAACTGGCAGACCGGCCCCAGCGTGTTCGGCATCGAGGCCGACTTCAACGGCTCGGGCATGAGCAAGCGGACGATCTATACGGCCGCTAATCCGCCGACGACGCGGACGTTCAACGAGAGCATCCGCAACGACTGGTTCATGACCCTGCGCGGCCGCGCTGGCTACGCGATCGATACCACCCTGCTCTACGTCACCGGCGGTCTCGCCGTCGGCAACGTCAAGGGCAGCTGGGACCTGACCTCGGGGAACGGCTATGCCAAGACCGCCTCCGTCGACCAGACCCGCGTTGGCTGGACGATCGGCGCCGGCGTCGAGCATGCCTTCGCTCCGAACTGGACGGTCAAGTTCGAGTATCTCTACACCGATCTCGGCAGCGTCAACTACACTTCCGCCTATGTCCCGGGCAGCACCTTCGCTCCCCCCGGCTCCAACTACGTCGAGCGCCTGTCGCAGGACTTCACGTTCCACACCGCCCGCGTCGGCGTGAACTACAAGTTCGGCAGCCCGGTCGCCGCCCGCTACTGATCGCGATCAAGATCCATCGCAAAAGCCTCGGCTCCGCCGAGGCTTTTTTGCTTTCGGCGCACGGAGACCGCGTCCTACGTCCCGGTGGCGCCAACCGCGGCGCGGAAGCGCCACAAGGTCAGCGCCAGGAACAGGGCGCCGATGCCGGCGACGGCGGCGAATTGCGGCCACACCACGTCGATGCCGGCGCCGCGATACAGAATGGCCTGCGCGAACGAGACGAAATGCGTCGACGGGGAGGCCTTCATGATCGTCGAGAGCCACACCGGCTGGCTCTCGACCGGCGTCGCGCCGCCGGAGAGCAGGTTCATCGGCACGGCCACGAGGATGTAGAGGAGGCCGAGCTGCGGCATCGATCGCGCGATCGTACCGAGGAAGAGGCCGACGGCGGTGGCGAAGAACAAATAGAGCACGACCCCTCCCATGAACAGCGGGATCGAGCCCGTGATCGGAACGCGGAGAAATCCCTGCACGACCGCGTAGAGCGCCACCGCGACGGTGACGGCGATGACGAGCGCATTGGCCCAGATCTTCGACATCGCGATCTCGAACGGCGACAGCGGCATCACCAGCAGATGATCCATGGTGCCATGCTCGCGCTCACGGACCAGCGCCGCGCCGGCCAGGATGATGGCCAGCATCGTCACATTGTTGATGATGCCCATCACGCTCTCGAACCACGCAGTCGTGATGTTCGGATTAAATGCGATGCGCGTGACCAGCTCGACCGGGGAGGCCTCCGAAGGGTTGGACCGCGCCAGATAGCCCACCACCTCGGTGTTGATGATCTGCAGGGCATAGCCGGATCCGAGGCCGGCCTGGATCATCGCCGTGGCATCGACGTTGACCTGGAGCGCCGGCCGGTGCCCCGCCAGCACGTCGCGCTGGAAGTTCGGCGGAATGTCGAGCACGAACGTGAAGCGGCCGCTGTTCATCAAAGGCTCGATCTGGCTTTCCTTGATGTACACGGGAGTCTGAAAATAGGGCAGCATGAACGCGCTGATGATCCGGCGCGACAGCTCGGAATTGTCCTCGTCGACCACGCCGAGCGAGGCGTGATGGAGCTCCTGCGAGTTGCTTTGGGCTTCGCTGACCACGGCCACCGTGAACGAATAGATGACGAGGCCGATCAGCACGACGTCGCCGAACAGGCTGCGCAGCTCCTTGGTGCCGAGCCAGAAGATATTGGAGAGCGAATGCCACATGGCTCAGCTGTCCTGCTTGGGCAGCAGCACGAGGCTGAGCCCGATCAAAACCGGAATGAAGACGAGCAGGATCAGGATGTCGGCACCAAGATCGGCAAAGCCCAGGCCTTTGGTGAAGGTGCCGACGCTGATCGGACGAAAGTAGGTCATGGGAAATCCCATCCCGATGATCCGGCCGACGCCAGACAGCGACGAGACCGGCACCAGCATCCCGGAGAACTGCGTCGCCGGCAAAACGGTGAGGATCGCGGTGCCGAACAGCGCGGCGATCTGGGTCCGGCAGAAGGTCGAGATCAGCATGCCGTAGGCCGTCGTCGTGAAGACGTAGATGATCGTGCCCGTCAGCAGCGGCAGAATCGCTCCCCTGAGCGGGACGTTGAACAGCAGGGTGGCCATGCCGAACATCACGGCGAAGTTGACCAGCGCCACGCCGACATAGGGCAGCTGTTTGCCGAGCAGAAACTCCAGGCGCGTCACCGGCGTCACGTAGAGATTGGTGATCGAGCCGAGTTCCTTCTCGCGAACGACCGCGAGCGCCATCAGGATCGCCGGGAACAGCGCCAGCAGCAGCGCGATCGTGGTTGGGACCATCGCATAGATGCTGTTGAAGGCCTGGTTGTACTTGAAGCGAATTTCGGTGTTGACCGGCGACGCGGCTGCGGGCCGGGTGGTCTTGACGGCGGGATCGCCCAGATAGAGCTGATGCGTGCCCTCGAGGTAGCCGCGGATGGTCTCGGCGCGGAACGGCATCGAGCCGTCGATCCAGGCCGACACGAATGCAGTGCGGCCGCGCTTGATGTCGAGGCCGAAATTCGGCGGGATCTCGATCGAGGCCATGATGTCACCGGCCTTCATCCGACGCTCCAGATCGGCATAGTCGACGAGCGGCCGCTTCTCGACGAAATACGGCGAGCCCCTGAGCTCGGCGAGATAGGCGCGGCTCTCCGGCGTCTGGTCGCGATCGAGCGCTGCGAAGGTGAGGTCGTTGACATCGGTGGAAATGCCGACGCCGAACACGATCATCAGAAAGGCGGTGCCAAACAGCGCGAACATCAGCCGGATCGGATCACGCACCAGCTCGAGGCCCTCGCGGATCGTATAGGCGAACAGTCGGCGCAGGCTGAACCGCGCGGGCTTGCCGCTGATCCTGCGCTCGGGCGCCGGCGGAGAGCTCGCGTCGATCGGCATCTTCGGCGGCGCGTCGAGGCCGGCGTCCTGCTCGAGGAACGCGACGAAGGCGTCCTCCAGCGTCTGCGCGCCCTTCGCCCGGATCAGCCCGTCCGGCGTGTCGGTCGCCAGCACGCGCCCGTCATGCATCAGCGACAGCCGGTCGCAGCGCGCCGCCTCGTTCATGAAGTGCGTGGAGACGAAGATCGTCATGTCATCGTTGCGCGACAGCTCGATGAGCAGCCGCCAGAACTGGTTGCGCGCCACGGGATCGACGCCCGAGGTCGGCTCGTCGAGGATCAGCAGATCCGGCGCGTGGACGACCGCCACCGCGAGGGACAGCCGCTGGCGGATGCCGAGCGGCAGCTCGGCGGCGAGACCATCGACATGCTCCGTCAGGTCGCAGCGATCGATCAGTTCGGCGATCCGCTTCTCGGCGAAATCGTGCGGCAGATGGAACAGCCGCGCATGCAGCACCAGGTTCTGCCGCACGGTGAGCTCGCCATAGAGCGAGAACGCCTGCGACATGTAGCCGACACGGCGGCGCGATTCGTGATTGCCGGCCTCCATGGAGCGGCCGAAGATCAGCGCCTCGCCGGCGGTCGGCGGCAGCAACCCGGTCAGCATCTTCATGGTGGTCGTCTTGCCGCAACCATTGGAGCCGACGAAGCCGAAGATCTCGCCCTTGCGGATCTGGAAGTTCACGCGATCGACGGCTGTGAAGTCGCCGAAACGGCAGGTCAGGTCGCGCGCGACGATGACCATCTCGTGATCGGGGTCGAGCTCGGTCTTGACCGGCATCGCGGCCTGGTGGCGTGACGCATCCGGCGGCAGCAGCGCAATGAACGCATCCTCGATCGTCTGCGCCGCGGTCTGCGCCTTGAGCTCCGCTGGCGTTCCGGTCGCGAGAATGCGGCCGTCGTTCATCGCGATCAGCCAATCGAAACGCTCGGCCTCCTCCATGTAGGCGGTCGCCACCACCACGCTCATGGCCGTGGCGCTGCGCGCCCGCAGGCGGTCGATGAGATCCCAGAACTGGCGGCGCGACAGCGGATCGACGCCCGTCGTCGGCTCGTCGAGAATGAGGAGGTCGGGATCGTGGATCAGCGAGCAGCACAGGCCGAGCTTCTGCTTCATGCCGCCGGACAGCTTTTTCGCCGGCCGGTCGGCAAAGTCGGACAGCGCGGTCGCCTCCATCAGTTCGGCGATGCGCCAATCGCGCTCGGCGCGAGACTGGCCGAACAGGCGCGCGAAGAATGCGATGTTTTCGCGCACGCTGAGATCGGGATAGAGATTCTTGCCAAGGCCTTGCGGCATGTAGGCGATGCGCGGGCAGGCCTGCTCGCGCGCACGCCGGTCGGCCATGTCGGCGCCGAGCACGACAATCTCTCCGCGCTGGATCGCGCGCGCGCCGGCCAGGATCGACAGCAGCGAGGATTTTCCGACGCCGTCGGGCCCGATCAGTCCGATCACGCATCCCGACGGAAGCGCGATCGAGACGTCGTCGAGCGCAGTGACGTCACGATAGTGCTGCGACAGATGCCTCACCACCGCGACCGGAGGCGCGGCGATGCTCATGGCGCGGCTTGCAGGCGCGCGGGCCAGGCGACGTCCGGGTTCCACCGCACATAAGCGACGCCCGGCAGCCCGCTTCTGACCGCGTCGGCATGCGCCGCCAGCCTGTCCGCATCGACGCGTACGCGGATGCGGAACATCAGCTTGTCGCGCTCGCTGCGGGTCTCCACCGTCTTCGGCGTAAACTGCGCCTGGCTCGCTACAAACGCCACCCTCGCAGGAATGGGACGATCAGGATAGGCGTCGAGCACGATGCGGGCGTCGCTCCCGACCTTGATCTTGCCGACCTCCTCGGTCGGCAGGAACACGTCGATATAGACATAGCCGATGTCGAGCATGGTGAAGACCTTGCCGCCGGCGCCCAGGACCTCGCCCACATTGGCGAGCCGATATTGAATGCGGCCGGCCTTCGGCGCGATCAGCGAGTTGTCGGCAATCTGGACGGTGTAGAGCGCAACGTCGTGACGCGCCGCTTCCAGGCCGCGCTCGGCCTCCGAGATTCGCGCCTGCGCGCCGGCGACGCCGGCGATGGCGGCGTCGAGCGCCTGCTGCCGCTGGTCGGCCAGCTCGCGCGTCGTCCAGCCGTTCTGCAGCAGGCTGCGCGTGCGATCCATCTCCTGTTCAGCCAGCGTCTTTTGAGCCCGCAATTGCGCGAGACTGGCGCGGGCCTGATCGATGACATGCTGGGCCTGCTCGGCCTGAGCCGTGGCCTTGGACAGTGACTGCTGCAGCTCCTTGCTGTCCATGCGCGCCACGATCTGCCCGGCCTCGACGAGATCGCCGATATCGGCGCGGAGTTCAGCGACGCGGCCGGCATATTTGGTCGCGATATCGATCTCGTCGGCCTCGATCCTGCCATTGCTGACGCTGATGCCGAGCGGCAGCGGGGGATGCAGGCGCTGCCACCAGACGTAGCCGCCGCCTCCGGCAGCCCCGGCGAGAAGGACGAGCAGCACAACGAGGGGCCACATGCGTCGCTTCGGCGGCAGCTCATGCGCCACGGCCACCGGCAGCGCCGGCGCGGGAACAAGAGCGACGGCTTCCGCACGCACCTGCTGAACGGGCCGTTCGTCATCCGCGAGCCGAGTATCCTGTGGATCCATTCCGAGAGGCCTTGTTCGCTGAAGCAGGCGCCTCGTTTGCCACAAGCCCTCGGGAATCCGTTGACACAGCTCAATTGGCGCCGCGCGCACTACCGACGTTGGGGATCACGTTTGGTTTACGGCGCGGAATCGGATGTCGCGATCGCATGGATCAGCAGCAGGCTGCTGAAGATGACGAACAAGGCGAATGCCTGGAATTCGCGCAGCGACATGTCGAGCAGGGCAAGCATCCACGCGATCGGCAGACCGGCGATGACCAGCAGGACAAAGCCGGTGGCCGCCATGAAGATGCCATCGAGAATCCTCAGCGCGATCATCTTGGACGTCATGGCGCCTTCCGTTCAGGACATGCGTGCGATCGGCAGCGCGCGGTTGCCGCCGCAATCGCCCCGGACCTCCCGCGGGGTGAGTCCATACTGGCGGCGGAACGAGCGATTGAAGTGCGAGAGATCGCCGAAACCGACGTCATAGGCGATGCTGGCGATCGCCAGCTGGCCATGAGCCGGATCGCACAACATGCGATGCGCATTCGCCAGTCGCACACCCGACAGGAACGCGGAGAAGGTGGTGCCGTCGATCTCGAACAGGCGCTGCAGGTAACGCGGCGTGACGTTCAGCTTGGTCGCGACCACCGCCACCGACATGTCGCGGCGCCGGCTGTTGGCGACGAGGAACGATTTGGCGAGCCTCAACCGTGCTGCACGCAATCCTCTCGCGCGCATCGTTTCGGCCAGATCGGCTGCCGGCCCGATCGAGAGCGCAAGCAGGTCCATAATGTGACGCACAGACATATTGAGCAGTTGCGCGTCGATCGCGCCGCCGCTCGCCATGAGCCAGCTCGCATAGTGGTCGAGCAATCGCAGCGCGCCCCGATCGGCCGGCATCTGCCGCATCACTGCGTCCTCGACGCTGACGTCGGCTGCCTCGATCATGACTCGCGGCATCAGCAGGGTGAACGACCGACCATTGCTCGCACGATGAAACGCGCATGCATCGGCGCCGCTGAGGATGGCAGCCTCCCCCTCAGGCAGCTCGCGCGTCTGCCCTGCAGCCTCGACGAAGGCGGTGCCCTGGCGGTTGATCGCGAGGATGACGTTGTCGGCGCCGTCGGCGAGATAGCGGCCGGACCGGGAGATCCGCGCCGGAGTGGCCCAGGCATCGAGCAGCTGCAGGCCCGGCAAGGTCAGCGCCCGATTTCGCGCGTTGAATGCGACATCCGGCGCGGGCTCGAAATCGACGCGGAGCATGACCTGACCGTAGTGCTCGCGCCAGAACGCCGCGCGCTCCCCCTCGGGGATCTGGTCGGTCGAGAATTCGACGATTCGAGGGTTGAGGTCTGACATGCGATCACTCGGAACCTTTGAAACTGAGACCTGGGATGACGCTTCGATGCCGGAGTCGATAGCGCCATCACCGCGAAGGCGGCGTCCTCTCATCAGGGGATGTGGCGCAGCGCAGGATTGCCGAATGTGAACTGGATCACGCGTGGTCGTGTCAGCCTTGGCGATCGTCGCGGACGGCCAAGACGCCAAGATCGAGGAGTGATGCCGTCCGCTGGGACCTACAACCAACGAGGACGATGATGACACTTGCTGGACGATGTTTTTGCGGAGCGGTTGAAGTCGAGGTATCTGGAGCACCGGAAGCGATGGGCTATTGTCACTGCCGCTCCTGCCGCTCGTGGTCGGGCGGGCCCGTGAATGCTTTCAGCTTGTGGAAGCCCGACGCGGTCAGGATCACATCGGGCAGCGAGCACGTGGCGATGTTTGCGAAGACGCCGCTGAGCCAGCGGCAGTACTGCGCGAAGTGCGGCGGTCATCTGATGACCAATCATCCGCCGCTCGGGCTCGTCGACGTGTTCGTTGCGACGCTTCCGGATCTCGACTTCAAGCCGGCTGTGCACGTGAACTATGCCGAAACCGTGCTGCCGATGCGCGACGGCCTGCCGAAGCTGAAGGACTTTCCGCGCGAGTTCGGCGGCTCGGGCGAAACCGTCGCGGAGTAGTTCGGCGATGCCGGGCCCTGTAGCTCCCGGGCTTCAGGGCTTCGGCGCGCTACCGTCGCATGGTCGGGTGTCACCGACAGCCGTCACAGCACGACGAACCCGGGCCCCTCATCACTCGTCTGCAGAGATACGAAGCACCCCTGTGCAGCATCTCGCGTTTGATAATCCTGGCGTGCCCGCCGATCACGCGGCTTCGCGCCGAAGCTGCGCGATGAACCTCGCGCGCTGGGCGGCGACCCATGAATGGGAATATCGTCCGCGCGTCAGGGTTGACAGGTCAGACCGGCACGCCTTTTCCCGGTCATGGCAGCGAGGTCATCGTGCAGAGCGAGCTCTATTCGCGGGCGCTGGACGCCATCTATCAAGGCTTTGCGGAACCCGACGGCATCGGCGGTGCGCTGAATTGCGTCCGGGAGCTGACAGGCGCCGAAAGCGCCACCTTCGAGGTCATAGACCCTATCCTCCGGCAGCCAGTGACGTTCCGCAGCAGCGGCGTCGCTCCGGCCGAGGGCGACGACTACCTCGCCCATTTCGCGCCACGCAATCCCCGCCTGCCCACGGCGCTGAAGCAGCGACAAGGCGAGCTGTCCTGGGACTATCAGGTCATGGACGAGAGCGCCATGGACCGGGATCCGTTCTATGCAGAGTTTCTGCCGCGTGCCGGCTTGCGCTACTTTCTCTCGGCGGTGCTGGAGCGGTCGCCGCAGCGCATGGTCGCCTTGACACTGCAACGAACGCCGCGGCAGGGACATGTCGGCAAGGCAGACATTGCGCTGATGCAGCGCCTCACGCCGCATCTGCAGCGCGCGCATAGAATGCGGGGCAGCCTCGTCACGGCGTATGGTCACGACATCGGCACGCGCGCGCTCGATGTCTTGAAGGACGGCGTCGCGCTGCTCGATCCGAAGGGCGAGATCGTCTACCTCAATCCGAGCCTGCAAGCGATCTCGACGGGCAGCGGGCTGTTCCGGATCGACAGTCGCGGCATTCTCTTCGGCTCGGCCGACCTGCGCAATCGCTTCGCCCGCGCATTCAGCGTGGCGGTGAGCGCCGACGGCCTGACCGACTCAGATGCCGCGCGCGACTTCCTGGCCCCTCGTCCGGACGGCCTGCCGCCGTGCACGATATCGCTGCGCGCCTTGCACCATTCCCGGCGCCGGACAGATTGTCCGGCTGCCGCAGTGATGATGCTGGTACGTGATCCGATGCGCGACGGCCCGGCGACGCACCTGCTTCAGGATCTCCATGGTCTGACCAAGGCGGAAGCGCAACTGGCCTGCGCACTCAGCGCCGGCATGACAGCGGTCGAATATGCCGCGCATCGCGGCATCAAGGTCACGACGGTGTATACGCATCTGAAGCGCACACGGGAGAAGACCGGATGGCGCAGCGTTGCCGAGCTGACGCGGCGCATCCATGAGATATCGGTCGGGCTGCTGAATGCCGATCCCTAGCTAATTCGCCGAGAAGGCCGCGATCTGTTGCGCCAGCGCGTCGTGAACGCGAGCGACCACCGTCTCGTAGTCGCGGTGTTCGTCCTGACGGAACAGCCGCACGCTCGGATACCAGGGACTGTCGGCGCGACCGAGCAGCCAGCGATAGTCCGGCGTGTAGGGGAGCATGACCCAGGTCGGCTTGCCGAGCGCGCCGGCGAGATGCGCGACGCTGGTGTCGACCGTCACGACGAGGTCCAATCTGTCGATCAGCGCCGCTGTATCGACGAAGTCGCGGATGTCAGCGGTGAGATCGAGAATGTCGCGTCGGTCGGCGAGCATGGCCTTGTCCGCCGGCCGCGGGTCCTTCTGCAGGCTGACGAACTGCGCATCCAAGGCGAGCAGCGGCGCGAGCCTCGCCAACGCCATCGAGCGGTTGTGGTCGTTGAGATGCATCGGGTTGCCGGACCAGACCAGCCCGACGCGCATCCGATCGTGCGGCCCGAGCCGCTGCTCCCACCGCTCGCAGCGCTCCGCCGGCGGGCGTGGCAGGTAGCACGGCGCGGCGGGGATGGTGTCGAGGCGGGTCGCGAAGGCGAGCGGCAGACTCGACAGCGGACAATGATAGTCGATGACCGGCAGCGCATCGATGCCGCGGGCCAGACATTGCGCGACACCCTTGATGCCGGACATCAGGGGCTGCAGCACGCCGTCGACCTCGAGCACGACGCGCGCGCCCTCGGCCGCGACCATCGTTGCGTAGCGGGCGAACTGAATCGTGTCGCCCAGTCCCTCGTCGCTATGGAGCAGGATCGTCTTGCCCGCGAGCGGCGCGTCGGCGAGCCACATCGGCACGTCGAAGCAGCGCTCCACGAAGCCGACGGCGCGACATTTCCGCCCCCATTCACGCGCCGCCCAGCCACGCGCAAAGTCGCCGGTCAGCAACCGGAATAGCGCCGCGTTCCAATGCGCGTCGGCAAGGTCCGGCTTCAGCGCGACCGCGCGCTCGAAGCTGGCAAAGGCCTCGTCGAAGCGGTGCAATTCAGCCAGCGACGTGCCGCGATGGTTGTGAAAGTCAGCGACCTGCGGCCGGATCGCGATCGCCTTGTCGAACGCGGCGACGGCCTGGTCGTGACGGCCGAGATTCTGCAGGATGCAGCCATAGCTGTTGGCAATGTCGGGATCGGCCGGCGACAATGCGTGCGCGCGCTGGCCGCTCGCATGCGCTTCGTCATAGCGGCGCAGCCGTCGCAGCGATATGCCCTTGAGGCAGAGAGCGCCGGGCTGATCGGGCTGAGCGGCAAGCGACTGATCGAAACGCGCGATCGCCTCGCCGTAGCGTCCTGCATCGAAATGGACGGCGCCGGCTCTGTTCGCCGCATCGACATGATCGGGCGTCAGCTCGAGCACCTGGTCGAACGCCAGCGCCGCCTCGTCGCGGCGGCCCTGGGCGTCCAGCACCTCGCCGAGGCGGAACCACGTCGCGACGCGATCAGGCGCGAGCTGCAGCAGGCGATCACAGGCCAGCGCCGCTTCGGCATGGCGGCCCGTCAGCTGCAGCAGCTCGCCGAGGGCATCCCAGCTCTCGATTGCATCGGGCTGGAGCTGCAGGGCGCGATCATAGGCCTTGATGGCTTCGTCGAGTCGACCGCCGAGCCGGAGCGCCTGCGCGAGGCCGACGAACGAAGGCGACGCGGAGATGTTCTGCCTGATCGCACGGGCGAACCACGCGATGGCGTCATCGGCACGCTTGAGCGCGAGGCAGACCTGTCCCATCGCATGAAGCGCATCGATCGAAGCCGCATCCAGCGTCAGCGCGCGGCGGCAGGCGTCCTCGGCCTGCGCCAGCTGGCCTGCCCGCAGCAGCCGCAACGCCGCGGCGCACAGCGCATCGGTGGTATCGCCATGGCGCGACGATCCGGATTTGCCCGGAGATGTGCCGGCGGGCCGGCGCGGCTTGTGCTTCATCGCGGAATCTCTGCGCTCGTGCTGCCAGCGGTAGATGATTCCCCGATGCGCGGAAAGATTGTGCAGGCGTCAGGAAACCGGTGCCGGCGCCAGCGGCACCGCGTCAAGGCCGCCAAAGCGGCGTTCCCGGCCGCGGAACGAGGCCAGCGCCTGCGCGAGGTCGCCGGCATCGAAGTCGGGCCACATGCGCTGCGTGAAATGCAGCTCGGCATAGGCGCCCTCCCAGAGCAGGAAGTCGGACAGCCGCTGCTCGCCGGAGGTCCGGATGATCAGGTCGACGTCGCGCAGGCCCGCCTCTCCCGTCACGAGGTCGGAGAACGCCTCGCGCGTGAGCCCGCCGGCGTCGCGTGCCTTGGCCGCGGCATTGAGAATCGCATCACGGGCGGAGTAGTCGACGGCGATGCGCAGATGCAGCGTGCGACCGCTCTGCGTTGCCGCTTCGGCGCGGCCGATCGCATCGGCGATGCCACCCGGGAGGCGGTCGCGGCGGCCGATCACGGTGAGACGGACGCCATTGCGCACGAGTGAGTCCACCTCGCTGGCGAGATAGACCCGCAGCAGCGCCATCAAGGCGGCGACCTCGGCGCGGGGGCGCCGCCAGTTGTCGCTGGAAAAGGCATACAGCGTCAGCGTGCCGACCCCCTGGTCGGGGGCGGCTTCGACCACGCGGCGGATCGCCTCGACGCCCGCCTCATGGCCGCGCAGCCGCGACAGGCCCTGGCGCGTCGCCCAGCGGCCGTTGCCATCCATGATGATGCCGACATGCAGGCCGTCCACCGGAGCAGGCGATTTAGGTTGCAGACTACTTTGCATTGCAAAGCTCCAGGTCAAAAAAATGCAGTGAGATGTTCAGGCGCGGCCCGGCATGAAGCCGACCGAGGATGGCGCGTGCTCGTTGCCGGCCGCCGCGGCTGCGTCGCGGACGAGACGTTCGAGCACGGCGAGATAGTCCAGGAACCGGCGGCGTCCGGCCTTGGTCAGCCGGCAGGTGGTGTGCGGCCGGTTACCCTCGTACCCCTTGCTGACCTCCACCAGGCCGGCCTCCTGCAGCACCTGCAGATGACGCGAGAGATTGCCGTCGGTCAGGCCGCAGAGCTGTTTGAGGTCGGCAAAGGCGAGGCCTTTCGGATGCGCCATCAGCGAGGTGAGCAGGCCGAGTCGCGCCTTCTCGTGGATGACACGGTCGAGCCCGTCATAGGAAAACGGCGCACTGCCGTCAGTCTTCGACATCGGAGTCTCCGGTGGCAAAATACAAAATGCCTGCCATCAGCGCCTGACCGACCGCGAAGGGCAGGCCCATGGTCCAAGGCGACAACGAATGAGTGACGCTGCCGAGCAGCAGCACCGCGAAACCGGCCAGGAAGTAGAACGCGCCAGCCAGCGCGACGGTCCGCGGCAGCGAGCGCACCGAAGCGAACACGCCGAGCGACGTCAGGATCTGCCACAGGCCGGGGAGCATCCACAGCGCTTCCGGCGCGAACTTCCACAGCAGCACTGCCAGCAACACGCCGGCGATTCCCGCGGGGAGAAACTGCTCGACCGCCTGATGGATCATCGCATCGGCAAGACCGGAATGATGCCGGCGCGAGCGCGCCCGCATCTCGATCCAGATCATCGTCAGCGACAAGCAGGCCGCGGCCGCCCAGCCGAGCAGGAAGGTCAGCGGCTCCGCCGTGGGGTCGCGCAGCACGATCTGCTGGATCGAGGCGGTCGCAAGCGCGACTGCGGCGGTCGCGGCCATCGTCGCCGGACCATAGCCGCGAAAAGCCGTGCCAGCCGCGAGCTGGCTGCGGATCGCGATGATGTCGGCGAGCGCCTTGTCGAGGTCGCGCATGTCCTACCCGGCGCCGCATGAGGCGCGTTAACTTTGCAGTACAAAGTATACACGCCCGCAAAGTCTGCGCAACCCTCGCGCGGCCGCGGGATGCCTCGCGGGCACCGACGAGGGAGCTTCAGCCACGCTCAGTAGGGATTATAGCGGTGCACCCGCCGCGGCGGCGGCATGTCGACATAGACGGAGGGCCCGCGACGATCCGAATTGAACGCCACGCGGGGGTTGATGCCGCAACCGGCGTTGCGGCCGGAGGCGCTGGCCCGGCATTGCTCGAAGGTCTGATAGGAGCAGTCGCCGGGGTAGCCGACGCCCCTGCCCTGCACACACCAGGGATAGTCGTAGCCTCCGGCCACGGCGGGCGTGACGTCGCCGCCGCTGACGAATGCGACGCCGACGATGCCGGTCGCCATCATCATCACCTTGCGCATGATCTGTTCCTCTTCTGGCGGGAAGATTGCATCACACTGACATGGTTAAATAACGACGAACTGGCGGAGTGGATCACCAAGCTTGGCGATGACGTGTCGCAGCCGAGGCACGTCATCACCGTTGGGAACAGCCGCAGCCGCGGATCAATCCAGCTTCAGGCCGGCGAACTCGACCACCTTCTTCCACTTGTCGGTCTCGGCAGCCACCTGGGCGCCGAACTGCTCCGGCGTCTGGATCAACGGATCGCCGCCGAGATCGACCAGGCGCTTCTTGATGTCGGGCTCGGCAAGGATCACGTTGATCTGCTTGTTCAGCTTCTCGACGATCTCCTTCGGCGTGTTCTTCGGCGCTCCGACGCCGAACAGCGCGCTCGCCTCATAGCCCGGCACGGTGTCGGCGATGGCCTGCACGTCGGGCAAGAGCGCCGAGCGTTCCTGGGTGGTGACGCCGAGCGCGCGTAGCGAGCCCGAGCGGATGTGCTGGATGATCGAGGGCATATTGTCGAAGATGACCTGGACCTGGCCGCCCAGCATGTCGGTGATGGCGGGGGCGGCGCCGCGATACGGCACATGCTGCATCTTGGTGCCGGTCATGGCCATGAACATCTCGCCCGACAGATGCACCGAGGTGCCGTTGCCGGACGAGGCCATGTTCACCTTGCCCGGATTTTCTTTCAGATAGGCGATGAACTCGGCCACGTTCTTGGCCTTGATGTCGCTGTTGACGGTCATCACGTTCGGCACGCGATTGAACGAGGCGACCGGCGCGATGTCGCGCACGAAGTTGAACTTGAGGTTGGTATAGAGGCTGGCATTGATGTAGTTCGCCGGATTGACCAGCAGCAGCGTGTAGCCGTCGGCGGCTGCATTCACGACCGACTCGGTTCCGATGTTGTTGCCGGCGCCCGGCTTGTTCTCGACCACGAACTGCTGGCCGAGCGTCTCGGACAGACGCTGGCCGATCAGCCGCGCCAGGATGTCGGTTGCACCGCCCGGAGGATAGCCCACCACGAAACGGACTGGGCGGGTCGGGTAGTCCGCCGCAGATGCAGAACGAATGGCGGCGATGGACGGAACGGCGGAGGCGAGAAGACCAAGCGCGGCACGGCGTGAAATCATACGTTTCCTCGGATATTGTCGTTGAGCGTTCGTTAACGAACCGCCGACCCGGATCATAGCAGAATGCCGCGGTTGCGGCGAGTTCGACGTTTCATCGGAAGGTCTACCAGGAAAGGAAGAGCCCATGCCGGTCAAGATCGATGCGCTCGATCATCTCGTCATCAATGTCGCCGACGTGGAGCGCACGACCGCCTGGTACCAGAAAGTCCTGGGCATGAGGTTGCAGGTGTCGGACCCCGGCAAGGGCCGAACGAAGCGAACGTCTCTGCTGTTCGGGAACCAGAAGATCAACGTGCGACCGAAGGACGCGGACAGGGTCGACTGGTTCACGGCCGATCATGTGATGGCGGGAAGCGACGACCTCTGTTTCCTGACCACGAGCACGCCGGACGAGGTCGTGGCGCATCTGCAGGCGCTCGGCGTCGCAATCGAGGAAGGCCCGGTCGACAAGCAGGGAGCCCGCGGCACCCTGCGCTCGGTCTATTGCCGGGACCCCGACGGCAGCCTGATCGAGATTTCGTCCTACCAGGACTGAGCTCCCGCGACTGCGGCGGCTACTTCGCGAGCGTCTCGCCGCTCCGTGCCATTCTCTCGACGATGTCGCCGCGCGACCAGCCGGTGAGGGATGCGACGTTGTCGACTTCCTTGGCGAAGCGGGCGGTGAGACCGTTCCGGTAGGCTTTGGCCGCCTCGCATGTCGCCTCCCCGCGCCAGGGATGGTGCTGCACATAGCGGCCCTGGAAATTGGCGCGGTCCTTGGTCTCGACGAAGACGATATCCTCGGGAAAGGACTTGGCGTCATAGCGCACATGCAGCCGGGTGACGTAGGCGTCAGAGCCGCCGCCGCGCCGGTTCGCGCGGAACGCAACGTCGCCGTCGCCTCCGATCCAGCGCGCGCCGAGCTCGACCAGTTCCTTGTTGCTCATCGGATCGGCGGCGCAGGGATCGCACCAGGCCAGATCCCAGGCGTATTCGACGAACACCGCCTGCATGTTCTCGCGCGCCACGGCGCGCTCGAACAGCGCCTTGTAGAACGGGCCGAACTCGTTCTTCACATACAGCGGCACGTCGATGTCGGAGGGGATCTTCACGGTGCGGTAGTTGGCGGCCTCGATGCGGCCGCTCCTGGTCAGCGCGAGGATGATCAGGTCTTGCGGCCCCTTCGCGTTGACCGTGCCGAGCCGCAGCGGCACCATGAACTTGGCGCTCTGGTAGCGCACCTGCAGCGGTCGAAGCTGACCGGTGCCGAGGCTGTTCATGCGCTCGACATTGACCTTGGCGACGAAGAACCGCATGCCCTGCTTGATGTAGCTGCCGAGCACGGCCTCCGCACCTTGCGGAATGCGATAGTCGTTGTCGGTCAGCCAGCGCGTCAGGCCGTCGCTCTCCTGCGCCGACAGGATCAGCACGTCGTATTCGGCGACGTCGTAGCTGGCCTCGATGGTGACGCCGTAATCCCGCCGGGCCATCTCTTGGACCGCTCCCGCCATCATCGGCGCCGCCGGCATCGCCCGCGCCGCAACCACGACCGGCGCACACGGATCCGCATCGTGATATTCGACCAGCCGCGGCGCGGTGTATTTGTCGAGATGGTCGATCGTCTTCGGCTCGACCACGCCGATCTGCTTGCGCTCGATGAAGGTCGGCACGGGAACGACGACCGCGAACTCCTTCACGTCGCCCTCGAAATCGCTGGCCATGGTGATCGCGGTCTGCTGGCCATCACGGGCCAGCACGACCTTCGAGGATTGATTGAACAGCTTGGCGTCGGCCTGCGCGACATAGAAGCCGCAGAACGCATGGGCCGGTGCGGTCGCCGCATGGGCGAGGATCGCAGCGGCCGCCACGCTGGTGCGGAAGAGTTTGCTGGTACGCAGGGTCATGTCGACACTCCCTTGAGAACAGACGGACGCCAGGAAAAGCGGGCAGCGGGAATCAGCCGGTCGAGCACCAGCGTCAGCGGCGACAGCGCGATCAGGGCGACATAGAGCGCGGGCCGCATCTGCAGGACGAAGGCGAGGTAATGCGCGGTCACCGCGACCGCTGCCGCGAACAGCAGCCGGCCGGCGCGGGAATCCGGCGTCGTGCGCGGATCGGAGATCATGAAGAACGTGAAGATGAGCAGCGAGCCGCTCTGCAGCTGATGCAGCGGAATGACCAGGGGATCGCCGAGCCAAGTGGCTCGCAGCAGCAGCAGCGCGGCATGCGACGCCAGAAAGTAGATCGCGATATCCACCCGGTGGGAAGCACTGAGAACGAGAACGGCAAACAGGCCGGCGAGGCTCGCGAACCAGATCTCGGTGCCCCATTGGCCGGGCGAGATCCACACGCCGCTGGAGCTGAACAGCAGCACCACGATCGCAAGGCCCGCCGGATTGAAGACGTGCTTGCCGTCGATGCGCAGCACGAATTTCGAGCCGATGGCGATGACGGCGGCGGCCGCATGCAGCCACAGCGCATCCGCGCGCAACAGCAGGCTGAGCGACAGGCCGGTGATCAAAGGCGATTTCAGGTCGAGCGGCAGACCGGAGAGACGACAGCCGATCAGCTGCGTCAGCAGTGCGGTCGCGATCGCGATGACGCTGGCCGCAGGTCGCGCGCCGAAATCGATCAATGCGAAATTGATCACGAGCAGCGTAGTCAATGCCGCGATCTGGAAATAGCGGGCATCGGGCAGCCGCCGTGGTCGTGCCAGGGCCTGCATGCGAACCTCCGGACAAGTTTTGCCGCGCCATTGGTCGCGCCCGGAAGGAAGGCGGTTCAATCCGGATTTGATCGCGACGCCGCCGGATGGCAAAAGGTGGAGCAACATCGGGAGAAAGCGGCCGGGACGGGCCGCGGACAAGAACAGCGGAGCCAAGATGAACGCAACGACGATCGCACCCGGCACAGTGATGCCGTTCGACGGCATGGACGTGCCCTGGCTCCTGAAGCTCCGCAGCGAGACGCGGCGCGATCATCCCTTCCTGATCTGGGCTCCGTTCGAGGCGCGCGCGCGTCGCTGGACCTATGGCGAATTCCACGACCGGGTCGGCGCGCTCGCCGCAGGCCTCGTCAAGCGCGGCATCAAGCCGGGCGACGCGGTGCTGATCCATCTCGACAATTGCGTCGAGGCGATGCTGGCCTGGTTCGCCTGCGTCGAGCTCGGCGCGCTGGCGGTCACCACCAACACGCGCTCGGCCGCGGCCGAGATGAGCTACTTCGCCGGGCACTGCCACGCGGTGGCCGCAATCACCCAGCCGTCTTATGCCGAGATGATCGCAGCGCATTGCCGCGACATCCGCTGGCTTGCGGTGATCTCGCATGATCCGGGACAGGCTGAGGCGACAACGGTCGGCGCGGGCGAGCGGTTCGAGACGCTGTTTTCCGACAGCGCCGACCGGCCACGGCGTGCGATCGATCCGCTCGCGCCGTGCAGCGTGCAATACACGTCGGGCACGACGTCGCGGCCGAAGGCGGTGTTATGGACGCATGCCAACGCGCTGTGGGGCGCCAAGGTCAATGCGGTTCACGAGGACCTGCATCAGGGCGACGTCCATCAGACCTATCTGCCGCTATTCCACACCAACGCCCTCGCATATTCGATGCTCGCGAGCCTGTGGGTCGGCGCCACCTGCGTGATCCAACCGCGCTTCTCGGCCAGCCGCTTCTGGCCGGTGGCGGTGGAGCATGGCTGCACCTGGACCTCGACCATTCCGTTCTGCATGAAGGCGCTGCTCGACCAGGACGTACCGAGGAATCACAAGTTCCGGCTGTGGGGCACCGCCGCATCGGAGCCGCCCGCCTTCGCCAAATTCGGCATCAAGATCATCGGCTGGTGGGGCATGACCGAAACCATCACCCACGGCATCGTCGGCGAGATCGACCAGCCGAACACGCCGATGTCGATCGGCCGCGCCGCGCCGGAATACACCATCCGCATCACCGACGACGACGGCCGGTCGACCGAGGTCGGCGACACCGGCAATCTCGCCATCAAGGGCGTGCCGGGCCTGTCGCTGTTCGCCGAATATCTCTACAACGAGGAGGCAACGCGAACGAGCTTCGATGCCGATGGCTTCTTCCTCACCGGCGACCGCGTCACGCGCCTTGCCAACGGCTTCATCAAGTTCGGCGACCGCACCAAGGACATGCTCAAGGTCGGCGGCGAGAACGTCGCGGCGTCCGAGATCGAGCAGGTGATCATCACCGTCCCCGGCGTGCGCGAGACCGCCGTCGTCGCCAAGAAGCACCCGATGCTCGACGAGGTCCCGGTGGCGTTCGTCATCCCGCAGGCCGGCGCCGCGCGCGAGGACCTGGCTGAGAAGGTGCTGGCGGCCTGCCGCGCCGGCCTGGCCGACTTCAAGGTGCCGCGCGAGGTGAAGCTGGTCGAGGAAATGCCGCGCTCGACCTTGGAGAAGGTCGCGAAAGCCGAGCTGCGCAAGCTGCTGGATTGAACCTAGGTTGCGGCGCGCGTCCTAATGCGCGCCCATGGCGACCGGGCGGAACGCCTGCAACAGCTGCTGGTCGAGCTTCGGCCCCATGTTCTCCATGATCTGGAACGCGCGCGCATGGGTGAAGGCCGGCCGGTAGGCGCGGTTCTCGATCAGAGCCGCATAGATGTCGACGATCGTCGTCAGCCGCACGATGTCGCTGATCTGCTCGTTATGCAGCGCGTCGGGATAGCCGGAGCCGTCGAGGAACTCGTGGTGGTGCAGGATCACGTCGAGCATCTCCGGCGGGAAGCCGCCCTGCCGCCATAGCGCCTCGTAGCCGCGGCGCGGATGCTGGCGCAGCAGCGCGATCTCCTCGGCGGTCAGCTTGCCCTGCTTGTCCAGGATCGCGACCGGAATGAACGCCTTGCCGACGTCGTGCAGCAGCGCAGCACGGACCAGCCGGCGCTGGTCATCGTCGCGCATGCCGAGATGGACCGAGAAGCCGACGGCGAGGCCGGTCACGAACAGGCAATGCCGATAGGTGTCGTTGTGATGGCAGCCGACCACCGTCATCCACTCGCGCAGCGAGGAGTGCTTGATCGCCTTCAGGATCTTGTTCTCGGCCGCGACGATGTCCTCCATCGTCAGATGGGCCCCCGTGGGCAGCTTCTCGAAGATCTTGACCATGACGGCCTGGGCCGCCTCGATGCCGCGATTGAGCAGCTTGCCGCGATCGGTCTCGTCATAGCCGTCGTCGGCGGGAAGCGCCGAGCGGATGCGCTGCAGCACGTCGGCGGGGCTGAACGGACGCGCGATCGTGTCGGTGGCGCCGAGCGCCCACGCCTGCATGGTGGCGTGGTGCAGCGCCTCGGCGAGAACGAACAGGCGGGGCACCTCGCTATAGGCACGCGATGACAGCTTCTTGCGCACCCGCTGCACGCTTTCCGGCGAGCGCAGGTTGATGTCGACGATGACGCCCGAGAAGCGGTTGCCGGGGTTCTCGGGAATGTCGGTGGTCGGCATCAGGTCGACGTCGCCAACCGAGCGCAGGATGCGCGCCAGCTCGCTGCTCTGATCGCCGCGATCGGACGCGAGCAGGAGATGGCGCCTGGTCGCGGTCTGGGTCACGGTCTGCTTGGCTGTCGCGCTCATACGTGCTCGCCCCTGCGGTTTGCTGCCCTTGCAAGTTACCGGGATACGGGTTCGTCGCGGCTTAAGCCGATCATTCAAGCTGTATCGTTTCAGGTGTGCGAAGCGTTAAGAGGATCGTTCAAATTGTGCCGCGCCGCGCCTGATCGCATCGCAAGAAAAGAACCGCCGGAGACGTGCCCCGGCGGTTCCCAGATACTGCGACCGGCCTTGCGGCGACGCTACGCCTTCATCGCCGCCTTCACCGCCTGCGCGGTGATCGGCAGCGCGCGCAGCCGCGCGCCGCAGGCGTTGTAGATGGCGTTGCCGAGCGCCGGCGCGACCACGGTCACCGCGGGCTCGCCGACGCCGGTCGCCTTCTCACCATTGGCGATGACGGCGATCGCGACCTCCGGCACCTGGCTCATCCGCAGCGGCGTGTAGCTGTCGAAGTTGGTCTGCTCGATGCCGCCATCCTTCAACGTCGCCTTCTCGTACATCGCCAGCGACAGACCCCACAGCGCCGCGCCCTCGACCTGGGCGCGGATGTTGTCGGGATGCACCTGCGTGCCGACGTCGGTCGCCACGGTGAGCTTCTTCACCGTGACCGCGCCGGTGTCCGCGACCGCGACGTGGGCGACGCAGGCCGTCCAGCTCGCCGTGGCGCGCTCCTGCGACGACACGCAGGCGACGCCCATGCCCTCGCCTTTCGGCAGCTTCTTGGCGCCATAGCCGGACAGGCCCATCGCCGCGAGCAGCGTGTTGCGCAGCCGCTGCGCGCCGCCATCGTTCTTGCCCTTGCCGTCGAGCAGCGCGATGCGGAACTGCGCCGGGTCTTGCCCCGAGGCCACCGCGATCTCGTCGATCATGCTCTCGACCGCCCAGAACGTCCAACCCGGCGCCACCGAGCGCAGCTGCCCGGACGGCGTCGCATTGTGCGCGAGCTCGTTCTTGATCGCGCGCACATGGTGGTTGGGCACGGTGTAGAAGAAGTCGGCGCCGTTGACCGTGAACGAGTCGAGCGGGCCCTTCTTGTCGACCGACGGCGACAGGAAGTCGGGAATGCCCCAGCGCGCCGTCGGCCAGGCCGAGACGACGTCGTGGCTGAGCGCGATCAGCTTGCCGCTGGCATCGAGCCCCGCCTTGACTTTCTGGTAGGTGAGCGGCCGCGAGTAGTCCATCGTCATGTCGTTCTCGCGGGAATAGATCACCTTGACCGGCTTGCCGACCGCTTTCGCCGCCTGCACCGCCGGCACCATCATGTCGGCATCGAGCCTGCGGCCGAAGCCGCCGCCGAGCCAGGCCTGGTGCATCACGACGTATTTCGGATCAATCCCGGCGGCACCCGCCGCGATCGCGCCGGAGCGGGTCGCGAACTGATTGCCGGAGTAGATGTGCAGGATGTCGCCCTTGAACTCGGCGGTCGCGTTCATCGGCTCCATCGGCGCGTGGATGTTGATGCTGGTGGTGTACTCCGCCTCCAGCACTTTCGCTGCACCCGACAGCGCCGCGACGGGATCGCCGTCCTTGACGAAGAACTGCCCGGAATCGTCCTGCGCCTGCAGCCGCATCGCCTCGGTGAGGATGTTGTCGGTGCTGACATTGGCGTACGGGCCCTTGTCATAGGTGATCTTGAGCGCATCCGCCGCCTTCTTGGCGTTGGCGAAGGTGTTGGCGACCGCGACCACCCAGCCTGACGTGGAGCCGGTCTTGTCGTCGAGCGTCACCGTCTTGATGAAGCCCGGGACCTTCTTGGCCTCGCTGTCGTCCACCGACTTGACCGTGGCGCCGAATCGAACCGGCGGGGTCACCACCTTGCCGTAGACCATGCCCGGCAGCATCGTATCGATGCCGTACTTGGCCGTGCCGTTGGTCTTCGCGGGGATGTCGAGCTGCGGCACCGAGACACCGATCAAGGTGTACTGATCGGGCGTCTTCAGCGTGATCGCCTTCAGTTCGTCCGGCGTGAAGCTCTTGGTGATCTTGCCGCTCTTGACGATCTCGGCATAGCTCATCTGCTTCTTCGACTTCGAATGCATCACGACGCCGTCGCGCACGACGAGCTCCTTCGCCGGCACGCCCATCACTGACGCGGCGGCTTCGGTGAGCGCGATGCGCCCGGCAGCGCCGGCGCGGCTCATCGCGTCGAAGTTCATCATCGTGCTCCAGCTGCCGCCGGTGATCTGGGCGCCGAGCACGGGATCGTTGAACTTCGGATCGTTGGAGGCGAGCTGGACGCGCATGTCCTTCCAGGCCGCACCGAGCTCCTCGCACACGATCTGCGCCATGGTCGAGGCGATGTGCTGACCCATGTCGGCCTTGCCGCAGGTCACGGTGACCACGCCGTCCGGCGCGATCGAGTACCACACGCTCGGCTCGAAGCTCGCCGGCGTCGTTGCCGCGAGCGCGGCATCGGGAAGTCCCGCATAGCCGAGCACGAGGCCGGTGGCGGCGGTGCCGACCAGGAAGGAACGGCGGCTGAGATCGGGGGCCATGGTGGGCGCGGCTTTCACGTGCTGGTTCATGTTGCCCTCCGGTCGCTACCGTTCGACGCGGTGCGCATCTCGGATGCGGCGCGCTGGATCGCCTTCTGGATACGCGAATAGGTCATGCAGCGGCAGAGATTGCCGTCCATATGCGCCGTGATCTCCTCCTTGGTCGGGCTCGTCGTCTTGGCGAGCAGCGAGGCCGCCTGCATGATCTGGCCGGACTGGCAGTAGCCACATTGCGGCACCTGCTCGGCGATCCATGCCTTCTGCAACGGATGATCGCCCTTCTGCGACAGGCCCTCGATGGTGGTGATCTTCTTGTCCTTGACGTCGCCGACCAGGGTCTGGCACGAGCGCACCGCCTCGCCGTTGACATGCACGGTGCAGGCGCCGCACAGCCCGGCGCCGCAGCCGAACTTGGTGCCGGTCATCTGCAGCTGCTCGCGGATGACCCATAGCAGCGGCGTGTCGTTCGCCGCGTCGACGGACATGGTCCGCCCGTTGATGGTGAGATTGGGCATTGGTTTCTTCCCCGCCCGGCATGTCGACTTCGCTTACGGCGAAGTTCGGATTTATCAATTCGCTGGGACCCGCCGGTGAGATGCCAGTCATCATAAGAATGATCGCGTTGCCACGGCGACGCAACGGGATTTGAACATCGCCTGCGAAATGAATCGGCAATTTGCATTGTGCAGCGCGAACGATGCTGGGCTCGTGACGCCGGGCGGGCTAAGACAGAGACGCCCCCGACGCGGTCCGGCGACGAGCGGTTGGCGATGAGGAGAGTTCAGCCCATGAGAGCATCCGCACGAATGACGCTGTGCGTGGCCGCCGCTGTGCTGGCGAGTGTGGCGACCTTGGACCGGGCCGCCGCCGGGCAGACGCCCGATGTCGTTCGCCGGCCTTTCACAGCGACGTTATCCAACGTGTCACCGCTTGCCTTCGGTATGGATGTCGGTGAGACATCGCGCGTGCTGGAGCAGCCACTGATCTATCTGAACGGCCCACCCGGCAACGAGACCTATCTCGCCTTCCGCAATCTCGGCGGCAGCGGAATGGTCCCGCATCATCATCGCCTGTTCCTCAAGTTCCGCAAAGGACGATTGACGGGATGGAAGGAAGACTACGGCACCAACTGGATGTGGCGGTAGCTCCGCGCATCGCGACATCATGAAGGACAGAACGTGGGACAGGACATCAAGCTGACGGCATCGGACGGTTTTCAGCTCGGCGCCTACCGGGCCGATCCGGCGGTAGCGGCCAAGGGCGCGCTGGTCGTGATCCAGGAGATTTTCGGCGTCAACCATCACATCCGCAACGTCTGCGACCGGCTTGCTGCGGAGGGCTACGTCGCGATCGCGCCCGCGATCTTCGACCGGGTCGAGCCCAATTTCACCTCCGGCTACTCGCCCGATGAAATCGCCGTGGCGCGCAAATTCGTTGCCAACCCGGATTGGCAGGGCTTCCTGCACGACACCCAGGCTGCGATCGACGCGGTGAAGGATGTGGGGCCGGTCGGCATCATCGGCTTCTGCCTCGGCGGCAGCATCGCCTATGCAGCAGCAACCAAGCTCACCGGACTGAAGGCGGCGGTCGGCTATTACGGCGGCGCCATCGTGCGCTTCGCCGACGACAAGCCGACCGTGCCGACCCAGCTGCATTTCGGCGAGAAGGATGCCGGCATCCCCCTTGCCGATGTCGAGGCCATCGAGGCCAAGCGCCCCGACGTCGAGATCTTCGTCTATCCCGGCGCGCAGCACGGCTTCGGCTGCGACGAGCGCGCCAGCTACGACAAGCCGAGTTCCGACCTCGCCTGGACGCGCAGCCTGGATTTCTTCGGCACGCATTTGCGCTGAAGGCCACTCCACCGTCATTGCGAGGAGCGGAGCGACGAAGCAATCCAGGGCCGCGCGCGCAGCCCTGGATTGCTTCGCTTCGCTCGCAATGACGGCGGATGGAGTATCGCGCTATTGCGCAGCGATGTATCTTCGCAGCCGGAAGATCAGAACCAGCGCTCGCCGACCTGGATGGTGTCACCGGGTTTCAGCGACGTCCCGAGCGGCACCTCGTAGCGGGCAGCGCCCGAGGGGGCGGTGTGCGTCAACGTGACGATGTCGCGCCTCGCGCGCGGCGAGAAACCGCCGGCGATGGCGATGGCGCTCTCCACCGTCATATTGGGCACGTAGGGATATTGGCCGGGCGCCTGCACCTCGCCGAGGATGAAGAACGGACGATAGGCCTCGATCTCGACCGCGACCGACGGCTCGCGGATATAGCCGTTGCGCAGCTTGGCCGTGATCTCCGCGGCGAGACCGGCGGTGGTCCGGCCACGCGCCGGCACGCTGCCGATCAGTGGCATCGTGATCGACCCGGCCGCATCGATCGCGTAGGTGTTGGTGAGCCCCTCCTGGCCGTAAACGACGACGCGCAGCTTGTCGCCGGCGTCGAGATGATAGGCCGTGTCGGTCCGCGCCGGCGCGTAGCCGGAGGGCACCACATGGGCTCCGACGCGCGGAGCGGCAGCGAACGCGTTGCGCAGCGCCGGGATCGCTCCGCCCTGCCCGGTGGCGGCAACCGGGCCGGTCGAAGGTGTCCCATAGGCCATGGCATCGAGATCGCTCTGCGGCTGGCCGACGGCGACGGGGGACGCCGTGTGCATGCAGCCCGACAGCAGGACCGTGGAGAAGATGGCAATGACCGGAAAGAAAAACGCGCGCACTCGAACAATCCCTGAAAGAGGATGCGCCCTAGTCATGCGCGGTTAAGGTTAACAAACCGTTGGCGCGTGTGGTCCACGCGGTACGCAAGTGCGCCGCCTTCAGAGCCCACGGCGCCGAAAAAAAACCTCCCCCACAAGGTGGGAGAGGGAGCTGAGCTTCGTCGCCACCGCGCCGGCGGCAAGCGACAGCGTTGCGCCTACGCGTTGACGCCGACACCGATCGGGCAGGCGACGCCGGTGCCGCCGAGGCCGCAATAGCCGGCCGGGTTCTTGGCCAGATACTGCTGGTGATAATCCTCCGCAAAGTAGAACGGTCCCGCCGCACCGATCTCGGTGGTGATGGCACCGAGTCCCTTGGCGCGGAGCGCCGCCTCATAGGCCGCCTTCGACGCCTCCGCCGTCTCGCGCTGCGCATCGCTGAACGTGTAGATCGCCGAGCGATATTGCGTGCCGACGTCGTTGCCCTGGCGCATGCCCTGGGTCGGGTCGTGGCTCTCCCAGAACGTCTTCAGCAGGCGCTCGTACGACATGGCCTTTGGATCGAACACGACCAGCACGACCTCGGTATGCGCGGTCAACCCCGAGCAGACCTCCTCATAGGTCGGGTTCGGCGTATGACCGCCGGCATAGCCGACGGCGGTGACGTGGATGCCGTCGCCGAGCTGCCAGAACTTGCGCTCCGCGCCCCAGAAGCAGCCGAGGCCGAACACGGCCTGCTCGAGGCCTGCGGGATAGGGCGGCAGCAAAGCACGGCCATTGACGAAGTGCTTGGTGGCGGTGGGGATCGGCTGGGCCCGGCCGGGCAGCGCCTCGGCGGCGCTCGGCACGGCAGTCGGCTTGCGCATGAAGAACATCGGGTGTCTCCGGGCATGGCATTCGCCCGCCGGAACGGTCCGGCGGCGCGATGACCTTCGGTCTGTAGGTTATATAGGGCTCTACGCCGGAGATCGCAGCGATGTTACGCCGCGCCGGGACCGGCGGTCAGTCGCGCCCGTAGCCGATCAGCGGTCGGCGCGGCCGGAACAGCAGCATCAGGAGAATTCCGAGCACGCCGAGCACGGCAAACACCGGCTGGTCGAGGAACGCCCTGACGATCCACTCCCACAGGAACGGCGCCTTGGCCTCGACCCAGGCCTTGAAGGCCGCCTGGCTCGCCTGGTGGACGTCGTTCCAGAGCTGACCGAACCGGGTGAATTGCAGGGTCTGGTCGGCCACCCAGCGCGCGCCGTCATAGACCAGGAAGATGAAGCTTCCGGCCAGCAGCAACAGTCCCACCAGGCGGAAAAAACCGCGGATCATGCCTCACCTGCTCTCTCTCGCTCGCCCCGACCGGCAGCAAGGCCATAGCGGGGCCCCCTTAGAAATTCAACCTCGTCAGGGGCTTAGAAGCGGCTTTTGGCCGGTTCCGGCGATCCCTGCGGCTTCCGAGACCGTTGACGCTCGAACCGCCTGCCCCTATAAGGTCGCCATTGGCGGTGGGCGCAATCCCGCCGCCGCTGTTCTTTGAGCGGCGCCGATCCACCGAGCCCACACGCTCCGGTCATGGCATTCTCAGAGAGGCGTCCGAACAACCCATCGCGTCGATCGGGCCGCAATTGAGCGGACCGCGCGCGTACCCGCTGATTGCGGCGAACGCTCGCCGCCGAAGGATAGTTGAGAGCATGGCCAACACGACCTCCGCGAAGAAGGCGACGCGCAAGATTGCCCGCCGCACCATCGTCAACAAGTCGCGCCGCACCCAGATGCGCGGCGCCGTTCGCTCCGTCGAGGACGCGATCAAGAAGGGCGACCGCGACGCCGCCTTGAAGGCGATGGCCAATGCCGAGCCGCAGCTGATGCGTGCCGCGCAGCGCAACATCATTCACAAGAACAACGCCAGCCGCAAAGTGTCGCGCCTCACGCATCAGATCGCCAAGCTCGCGAAGTGACGCGATCGAGCGACTGACGAACTACCAAGACGCAACAGCCCGGCTCGCGCCGGGCTTTTCTTTTGCGGTTGGCCTGCCGTCTGCGCTTGGCCTGCCGTCGCGCCTCTTCTCTACCGCCTCTTCTCTGCCGTTGCGCCGTTTTCTCCGCGCATTTTCGCTCTGCGCATTGCACGCGTGACGCGCTCACACTTCTATTTCATGGCGACATTGAAGCATCGCTGCGATCTTCGCGCGTGCTGGAACAATTACGATGTCGTGCCAACCTGACACGCTCCGTATTCCTACGCGGCGTTCCGTAATTTTACGCGGTGACAATTTTGTCTCACCGGAAACAGCAGCGAATCTGCGCGACGCGTTTGCGCATCGATGTCAAGACCGCTCGAGGCGCCGCTCACTTCACGCACTGCGCACCGCGGGAGTTACCCGCTTGAAGTAATCGCGAAAAACATCGGCTCGAAAATGACTTAAGCGCATAGCGCAATCAAGTGTTTGGAAAAGCGGTCACGCTCGGCCGGAACGTAAAAAAATTATGAAGAAATTTTGGGCAGACGATGTTGTTTGTCACATCCGAGATTCCTCGCGATGATTCAAAACCTTGCTTTCTTAACGCTCAACATGGCGTGGCAAGCGGCGCGACGACTCGCGATGCGTGCTCCGATCAAATGGATTGCGAGTCCCAACGCATCGTGTATTTCTTAAATCCACTCGCGGCGCCCACGATCTTGAGACCAGCGCGGTTTTAGAAACGGGGCGGACGTGCAAATCGGCGGCGGTGTGCGCGTTGGCGACGCTTTCAAAAGCGATGGCCGGAACGATCTCCATAGCAGTATGGGGAACGACTGAACTTTGTCGAAATTTCTCGGGCACAACATCATCGTTGCGCCGTTTTGAACAAGAGAAATACGACAACGCTCGAACCGGCTGGAGCTTGCGACTGCTTCGCTCAGTGAGTGGACAATGGACGGGATATGGCGTTGCGGCTGAATCTTGGGGTTCGGACGCGGATGCCTATGGGACATGTGCGAGATGACAACTTGCCGTGAGCAATCGCGGCGAGGCGGGGAGGTTGCATGCTTTACGGACACATCGCTGCGAGACATCAAGAGCTGGTTCCGGATCACGCACCCTTAGCGGTCAACACCATCAGCACGGCCATCGGACCTCCCCTCCTCGCGCATCCGAGTATGCGCTGACCTCGCGGAGAACTCCCCTCGACCAGTATTGATCTGCCCAACGGCGTGCGCGCCGGACGGCGAAGCCATGGCTGGCGTTGGTCCTCCGCTCGAGGTCTCGCCCGGCAGACCCGTCCTTCGACGGGACATCTGCCCCAGCGATCACTCGACACCACCACTCAATTCGAAAAGTTGCGACTGACATGACAAATTCGGAACAGGAACGCTGGTCTCGCGTGAAGGGTCGGCTGCGCTCGACCGTCGGCGAGGACGTCTATACGAGCTGGTTCGCGCGCATGGACCTCGAGGCCGTCCAGGACGAGAGCGTCCATCTGTCGGTGCCGACGCGTTTCCTGAAGAGCTGGATCCAGGCCCATTATGCCGAGCGCGTGCTGTCGTGCTGGCAGGCCGAGATGCCCGAGGTTCACCGGATCGATCTTTCCGTTCGCACCGCGATGCGTTGTGCGACGCCGGCCAAGGAGGCGCCCGTCGCCGTGGAAGCCCGCCGCGCCGAGCGCAGCGATGCCAAGCCTGTCAGCAACGAGGTGCGCACGTCCGCCGCGGCTTCGCTGGCCACGAGCCATGACGCGCTCGGCGGCTCGCCGCTCGATCCCAGGCTGACCTTCGCCAGCTTCGTCGTCGGCCGGGCCAACACGCTCGCTCATGCGGCGGCGCGCCAAGTCGCCGATGGCCGCCGCGGCGATCCCGTGATGTTCAACCCGCTCTACATCCATGCCGGCGTCGGCCTGGGCAAGACGCATCTGCTTCAGGCCGTGACCTGGGCGGGCAATGCGGGCGGCGAGCGCAAGGTGCTGTATCTGACCGCCGAGAAGTTCATGTACGGCTTCGTCGCGGCGTTGAAATCGCAGACGGCGCTGGCCTTCAAGGAGGCGCTGCGCGGCATCGACGTGCTGGTGATCGACGACCTGCAGTTCCTGCAGGGCAAGTCGACCCAGGCGGAGTTCTGCCACACGTTGAACGCCCTGATCGATGCCGGAAGGCAGGTTGTGATCGCAGCCGACCGGCCACCGTCCGATCTCGAAAGCCTGGATGATCGCGTCCGCTCGCGGCTCGCCGGCGGACTCGTCGTCGAGATGGCGACGCTCGGCGAGGACCTGCGCCTCGGCATTCTCAAGTCGCGCGTCGCGGCGGCCCGCGCCCATCATGCGAGCTTCGACGTGCCGGAGCCGGTGCTCGACTATCTCGCCCGCTCGATCACCCATAACGGCCGCGATCTCGAAGGCGCCATCAACCGCCTGCTGGCGCATTCCAAGCTCAACAACCAGCCGGTCACGCTCGACATGGCCGAGCGCGAGGTCCGCGACCTGGTCCGGCCGCAGGAGCCGAAGCGGATCAAGATCGAGGACATCCAGCGCGTGGTGGCCCGGCAGTACAACGTCAGCCGCTCCGACCTGCTGTCCTCCCGCCGCACCGCAAACGTGGTACGCCCGCGTCAGGTGGCGATGTATCTGGCCAAAACGCTGACCCTGCGCTCCCTGCCCGAGATCGGCCGCCGCTTCGGCGGACGTGACCACACCACCGTGCTGCACGCCGTGCGCAAGATCGAGGCGCTGGTCGGCAAGGACATCACGCTGAACGACGAGGTCGAGTCCCTGAAGCGCCAGTTGCAGGACTAGACGGCTCGCACGGGCCACGGGGGGTATGGACAGAACGTCCGGCCCCAGCCGGCCATCCTCCGCCCCTTCGCAGCCAGCTCGGGACAGCGCGCTCGAGACCACGCCTCCGGGGCACGGAAGAGCCTGCCGAAACATGGGAAATCGGCGCGGCATCCCTTGCGCTTGAGCCTCATCCGCGCCACTTTACGCCTCCCCCTCACGCTCCTGGACGCTGGCAAAGCGCCGTTCGGGCGCGAGGTGCCATCGGCCGCGGCGCTGCCATAGCCCGCCGGCATTCCAGGACGAGATCAGTTGGGAACGGGCGGGTAAGTGCAATGAAGGTGACCGTCGAACGCGCGCAGTTGCTGAAGTCGCTGGGCCACGTCCATCGCGTGGTCGAGCGCCGCAACACCATCCCGATCCTGGGCAACGTGCTGGTGCGCGCCGAGAATGCGCGGCTGTCGCTGCGCGCGACGGACCTTGATCTCGAGGTCACGGAAACGCTGGCCGCCGAGACCGCCACCGCGGGCTCCACCACGGTTCCCGCGCATATGTTCTACGACATCGTGCGCAAGCTGCCGGACGGCTCGCAGATCGTGCTGGAGAGCGACGGCGAGCGCGCGGTGCTGGCGATCCGTGCCGGACGCTCCAAATTTACCCTGCAGACGCTGCCGGAGAGCGACTTCCCGGATCTCGCGGCGGGCGAAATGACGCATGCCTTCGGCGTTCCCGCCAAGGACATCAAGAGCCTGATCGACCGCACCCAGTTCGCGATCTCCACCGAGGAGACGCGGTATTATCTCAACGGCATCTATCTGCACGCCGGCGGCAATGCCAAGCAGCCGACCCTGCGCGCGGTGGCCACCGACGGCCACCGCCTCGCCCAGGTCGATCTGCCGCAGCCGGCGGGCGCCGCCGAGATGCCGGGCGTGATCGTGCCGCGCAAGACCGTCGGCGAGGTGCAGCGGCTGATCGAGGACAATGACAGCGAGATCAGGATCGAGCTGTCGCAGGGCAAGATCCGCTTCACGCTGGGACAGGTGGTGCTGACCTCGAAGCTGATCGACGGCACCTTCCCGGACTATGGCCGCGTCATTCCGCAGAACAACGACAAGGAGCTGGTCGTCGACAAGGCCGATTTCGCCGCCGCCGTCGACCGCGTCTCCACCATCTCCTCGGAGCGCGGCCGCGCCGTGAAGCTGGCGCTGGCGCCGGGCAAGCTGGTGCTGTCGGTGACCAATCCGGATTCCGGCAGCGCGACCGAAGAGCTCGAGGTCGAATACGCCGCCGACGCGCTCGATATCGGCTTCAACTCGCGCTACCTGCTCGACATCGCAGCCCAGATCGAGGGTGAGGTCGCGGTGCTGCGATTGGCCGATCCCGGCTCGCCGACGCTGATCCAGGACCGCGACAACAGGAACGCGCTGTACGTGCTGATGCCGATGCGGGTGTGATCCAACGCCCGTTGCGAGCTTTGAAGTTCACTCGTCATGGCCGGGCTTGACCCGGCCATCCATCTCAACAAATGGCCTACTGGGTGTACATCCTCGCCAGCAAGCCCGGCGGCACGCTCTATATCGGCGTGACCAACGATCTCATTCGGCGCGTGTATGAGCATCGCGAAGGCCTCGCAGAGAGCTTCACCAGACGCTACGGCATCAAGCGGCTCGTCTATTTCGAGGCGCATGAAACGATCGCGGCAGCATTGCAGCGTGAGAAGAACGTCAAACACTGGTCACGCGAATGGAAGATCGACCTGATCGTGGCGAGCAATCCGGATTGGCGCGATCTCTACGATGAAATAGTCCGCTGACGCGGACGATGGATTGCCGGGTCAAGCCCGGCAATGACAGAGCTAGGGTTTCCAGCTACATCCCGATGACCCCCTCCCGCATCAATCGCCTGTCACTGACGCACTTCCGCAGCTATCGCGCTGCGAGCGTGAGCGTGCAGGCGGACATGGTGGCGCTGGTCGGGGCCAATGGCGCCGGCAAGACCAATTGCCTGGAGGCGATCTCGTTCTTCGCGCCGGGACGCGGCCTGCGCCGGGCCACGCTCGAGGACGTCGCCGACAACCAGGGCGACGGCTCCTGGGCGGTCTCGGCCGAGGTCGAGGGCGCGCTGGGCCTGACGACCTTCGGCACCGGCATCGAGCCGCCGCGCAGCGATGCCAATACCACGCGCCGCTGCCGCATCGATCGCGAGCCGGTCGGCTCGGCGGCGGCGTTCGGCGATCACATCCGCATGGTGTGGCTGACGCCGGCGATGGACGGCCTGTTCATGGGCGCGGCGTCGGAGCGGCGGCGCTTCTTCGACCGCCTGGTGCTCGCGATCGACAGCGAGCATTCGAGCCGCGTCTCCGCGCTGGAGCGCAGCTTGCGCTCGCGCAACCGGCTGCTCGAGGTGCGCAATTTCGACGACCATTGGTGTGACGCGATCGAGCGCGAGACCGCGGAGCTCGCGGTCGCCGTGGCTGCGAGCCGCGGCCAGACCGCCGTGAAGCTCGCCGCGATGCTGCGTCAGCGCGGCGCGGCCTCCGCCTTTCCCTCGGCCGAGATTGCGCTCGACGGCTGGATGGAGAATGCGCTGCTGACCGAGCCTGCGCTTGCCGTGGAGGACCGCTATCGCGCGATGCTGCGCGGCAATCGTGCGCGTGATGCCGCCGCGGGCCGCACGCTCGATGGTCCGCATCTCACCGATCTCCATGTCGTCTATGCGCCGAAGAACGTGCCGGCGCGCGATGCCTCGACCGGTGAGCAGAAGGCGCTCTTGATCGGCCTCATCCTCGCGCATGCGACGCTCGTCGCCGAGACGACGGGCATCGTGCCGATGCTGCTGCTCGACGAGATCGTCGCGCATCTCGATCCCGGCCGGCGCACCGCGCTGTTTGCCGAGCTCGGCACGCTCGGTGCCCAGGTATGGCTGACCGGAGCCGATCCCGCCGCGTTTGCCGAACTACGCAAGCTCGGCGAGATCTTCGACGTCGAGGCGGGACGGATCAGCGCCCGGCGGTAAGGCATTCCGCCGTTGAACCTATCAGTTCCCAGATTCGACTAGCTGTCGTTGGATCGACGACGAGGTCCTCCGACATCCCGTAGGCCCACGCGCCGCAATCGAAATCCTGGAGATCTGTGATGTCAGAGCTTTGGCCGCAGGCCATCGCCGCGCCGCGGCTGCGGCTGTTTGCCTGCTGCGTTTTGCTGCTCGCGAGCTGCGCCGTCCCTGCGCGTGCCGACGACGCCATCGTCGACGTGCATGCGCTACCGCGCGTCGAGGGTGCTGTCGAAGACACCTCCCGCCCCGATCGCTATCGCGTCGTCTACCGTCTGCCGATGCCGGTCGCCGCGACCAACGCCGCGACGCAGCAGGCGCTGAGCGCGGACGGCTGGGTGCGCTACATCCGGCCGCTGGAAGAGCGCAATCCCACGCTCAACTACAAGAAGGGCAAGCAGGGACTGACCGTGTACTTCACCGGCAGCGGCGGCCGTGCCGACCAGTCGGACGTGACCTATTCGCCGCAGCGGATCTACGCGAACCTGCCGTTCCCCGAGGGTGCGACCGACATCGTGTTCGACGAGACGCGCCCCTATCTGTCCTGCGCCGCGCCGATGACGGTGGATGCGGCGCGGGCCTACTTCGCCAACGAGATGACGTCCCTCGGCTGGCAGCCGTTGACCGCCGAGACCGCCGCGCGCTGGCCCAATGCCGATCTCAGCGAGACCGCGCCGAATGGCGTGCGCGCCTTCTTCGGCCACGACGACAGCGACGGTTATCGCCGGCAGAGTCCGGTCATGGTGAGTCTGACTCGCCGCGATGACGGCAAGACCAATGTCGAGATCCGGATCGCGCCTTTCGCGCTGCCGGCTCAAATCGAGGCCGGCGACGACCGCGCCGGCCTGCCGATGCCGAAGCCGACCAAGTGGTCGCAGAGCCTGGGCAGCGCGACCTCGCCGAGCCGCCAGGCCAAAGGCGCCGTGATCGCCGAGCTGCCCGCGGTGCTCGCCTTCTACACCCGCGAGCTGCCGGCGCGCGGCTGGCGGATCGACGCAGCCGGTGCGGGCACCTCGGACGAGGCCACGTTCAAAATCACCTCTGCGGAAGAGACCGGGACCCTGAAGCTGTCCCGCAAATACGATCTCACCATGGTCGAGCTGTCGGTGCGCGCCACGGAAGCTGCGCTGGCCGCACGCGCCAAGGCGAAGAAGGATGCCGACGACAGGTTCATGGCCGACGCCGCGGCGATGGCCAAGCAGGTGATCGCCGCCGACGAGGTCCGCCGCGCAAGCCAAGCCGCAACGCTGTCGGATGCGCCGCTCAAGACGCGTGCCGACAATCCGGCGCCGATCCCGCTGCCCGAGACCGCCGAGGCGGTGCAGTTCGACGGCAGCCAGGGCCGGCTGGAGTTCAAATCCTCCTCGACGGTGAAGGCGCTCACCGGCTTCTATCGCGCGGCCTTGAAGCCTGCCGGCTGGCAGGAGGCGCCCACCGTGATCGACAATCCGACCATGGCGCGCCTGCAGTTCTCCGCCAAGGGGAAGTCGGTCGCGTTCACGATCATGCAGATGGGCCCCAAGGTGAACGTGACGGCGGACGGCAGCGGCCTGCTCGCCGCGGCCAAGCCCGCGGCCGGCGCAAAGGCTGCAGCTCAGCCGGCGGCGGACGCGGCGCCGCTCGAGGCCGATCCGGACGCTGCGCTGCCTGTGCCCAAACAGCGCAGCGCGAGCTCGACGTCGAAATCCAAGGCGCCCGGCATGGACACGCCGCTGCGGCTTGAGCTGGAGGCCAGCGTGCCGGCCGAGATGAGTGCCGTGATGGCGTTTTACCGCACCGAGCTCACCAAGCTCGGCTGGCGGGAGACATCCGACGGCGCGCAGCAGGGACCCGACCGGGCCCGGCTCGCCTTCGCGTCTCCGCAAGGGCCTGCCGTGCTGACGCTCGGCCGCGCCAAGGGCGAGACCTCGGTCCATCTGGTGCAGAAGAACGCGGACGCCGCGGCCAAGGCGGACATCCTGCCGAAGCCCGGCCAGGCCAAGCTCATGCTCGGCAATGTCGGCGAGACCGACGCCGTGCTGACGATCAACAGGCAGTCGATCAGGATCGCGGCCGGCACCGGCAGTCCCAAGACGCCCAAGGGCCCGCTGCTCGATCTGCTGCCCGGCAAGTACCGCTACGAGGTCAAGATCGCCAGCCGCGCCCCGGTCACCGAAACGATCGAACTCGGCGCTGGCGACGTCTGGGGCCTGATGGTGGGCCCGACCGGCCAGGCCCTGTCGCTGCCGCTCTATTGACCTCCGAAGGCGCCGCGCGCACCGTTCGATCCCGGGCCGCAACGGATTCCCAGGCCGTCCCACGGTGGGCGGCCTGATGCCCATGGAAAGCGTCCCGGACCGCGCTTTTCAGACGCCGTCCGAACCGCCGCCAGAGAGCCCCCGAATCGCGCCTTCGCGGGCCCCGAAAGAGGCGCCCGCACGACTTGAAAAACGGTTAAAAAAACCCATCTCTTCAATATCTTAGGAGCCGCCACTTTGCGCTATGCGCGCACCGTCTTTCATGGCACAAATGGCGCTCTCAGCACCCTAGCGCGACATCGCCCTTCGGGACCCCTTCAAAGGCCTCACATGACCGAACCCGCCCGGCAAACCATCGCCGAAAACGAGCCTGCAACCGCGAACGAGTACGGCGCAGAATCGATCCGGGTGTTGAAGGGCCTGGATGCCGTGCGCAAGCGTCCGGGCATGTATATCGGCGACACCGACGACGGCTCCGGCCTGCACCACATGGTCTACGAGGTCGTCGACAACGCCATCGACGAGGCGCTCGCCGGTCATGCCACCGCGGTCGAGGTCGTTCTCAATCCCGACAATTCGGTCACCGTGCGCGACGACGGCCGCGGCATTCCCGTCGACATCCACAAGGGCGAAGGCGTGTCGGCTGCCGAGGTCATCATGACCCAGCTGCATGCCGGCGGAAAGTTCGACCAGAACTCCTACAAGGTGTCGGGCGGCCTGCACGGCGTCGGCGTCTCGGTCGTTAACGCGCTGTCGAGCAAGCTGCTGTTGCGGGTCTGGCGCGACGACAAGGAGCATCTCATCGAGTTCGCCCATGGCGACGCCGTTGCGCCGCTGAAGGTGGTCGGCGAGGCCAAGGGCAAGCGCGGCACCGAGGTGACGTTCCTGGCCTCGACGGAAACATTCAAGAACGTCGAATACGACTACGCGACGCTCGAGCATCGTCTGCGCGAGCTTGCCTTCCTCAACTCCGGCGTCAACATCGTGCTCTCCGACATGCGCCATGCGGTCGAGAAGCGCGAGGAGATGCATTACGACGGCGGCGTCGAGGAGTTCGTCAAATATCTCGACCGCAACAAGAAGGCGATCGTTCCGGCGCCGATCATGGTGCGCTCGGAGGCCAACGGCATCACGGTGGAAGCTGCGCTGTGGTGGAACGACAGCTATCATGAGAACGTGCTGTGCTTCACCAACAACATCCCGCAGCGTGACGGCGGCACCCACCTCGCCGGCTTCCGCGGCGCGCTGACGCGGCAGGTGAACGGCTACGCCGAGGCCAATGCGAAGAAGGAAAAGATCGCGCTGACCGGCGACGACTGCCGCGAGGGTCTCACCGCGGTGCTCTCGGTGAAGGTGCCGGATCCAAAATTCTCGTCGCAGACCAAGGACAAGCTGGTGTCCTCGGAAGTGCGCCCCGTGGTCGAGAACGTGCTCAACGAGGCGCTCGCCGCCTGGTTCGAGGAGCATCCGGGCGAAGCCAAGGTGATCGTCGGCAAGGTGATCCAGGCCGCCGCCGCCCGCGAGGCGGCGCGCAAGGCACGGGAATTGACGCGCAAGAATCCGCTCAGCGTCTCGTCGCTGCCGGGCAAGCTCGCCGACTGCCAGGAAAAGGATCCGGCCAAGTCCGAGCTGTTCATCGTCGAGGGTGACTCGGCCGGCGGCAGCGCCAAGCAGGGCCGCAACCGCGAGTTCCAGGCGGTGCTGCCGCTGCGCGGCAAGATCCTCAATGTCGAGCGCGTGCGCCCCGACAAGATGCTGTCGAGCGAGCAGATCGGTACCTTGATCACCGCGCTCGGCACCGGCATCAGCGACGACTTCTCGATCGACAAGCTGCGCTATCACAAGATCATCGTGATGACGGACGCCGACGTCGACGGCGCCCACATCCGCACGCTGCTGCTGACCTTCTTCTACCGGCAGATGCGCGAGATCATCGATCGCGGCCACCTCTACATCGCCCAGCCGCCGCTCTACAAAGTCACGCGCGGCAAGTCCGAGCAGTATCTGAAGGACGAACGGGCGCTGGAGGATTATCTGATCGGCACCGGGCTCGACGATTGCGTGTTCAAGACCGCCGAGGGCGAGGAGCGCAAGGGCCGCGACCTGCTGGCGCTGGTCGAGGAGGCGCGCCTGGTCCGCAACATCCTGCGCAACCTGCACACCCGCTACGACCGCAAGGTCGTCGAGCAGGCCGCGATCGCCGGCGTGCTGCGCCCGGACATCACCCGCGACATCGCCACCGCGGACGCCGCGGCCGAGTATATCGCCAAGCGGCTCGACGTGCTTGCCGACGAGGTCGAGCGCGGCTGGATCGGCCATTTCGTCGAGGGCCAGGGTTTTACGTTCGAGCGCACCGTGCGCGGCGTCAAGGATGTCGCCGTGATCGACGACGCGCTGCTCGCCTCCGTCGATGCCCGCAAGCTGGACGACTACGCAGCCCGCCTGCAGGAGGCCTATGCCAAGCCCGGCACCTTGCGCCGCGGCGACATCCAGACCGTGATCCACGGCCCGGTCGATCTGTTCGAGTCCGTCATCGATGCCGGCCGCAAGGGCGTCACCCAGCAGCGCTACAAAGGTCTTGGCGAGATGAACCCGGAGCAACTCTGGGAAACCACGCTCGACACCGAGGCGCGGACGCTGCTGCAGGTCAGGGTCAAGGAGGTCGACGAGGCCGACGACATCTTCACCAAGCTGATGGGCGACGTCGTCGAGCCGCGCCGCGAGTTCATCCAGGACAACTCGCTGTCCGCGAATGTCGACGTGTAAGGACGGGCGGTGCTGGTCTAGACCGGCCCGCTGGGCTCGGCTTTGCCGGCAGGGTCCACGGCATTCTTGAATTGCGCGACCGCGTCGCGGATCCTGCCGAGAACGTGGCTCGCAGCTTCGACCGAGGGGCCGGCCTTCGACGCATCGAAGTCGCCGTAAACGGCGTTTCTCGCCCGGTGACGCATCCTCATCAGCTCGAGCAGATCGAGGCGAAGTGCAGCGTCGAACATCGCTGGCCGTCCTCTGTCGCCTTGCATCGGTCTTGAGACGCGATCGATGAGATCCTTGTGCCACGCATCTCCGGATGGGCTGGTCTCGCCGAGGATATCGAGAACGCGTGTAATCGCCTTCTCCAGCAAGGTGTATCCCGTCTCCATCCCGTGCAGGAATGCATTGGACCGCTCCCATGCGAGATCCGGATCATTGGAATCGAAGCCGCCCCGCTCGAAAGTTCGCAGCGCCATCCCGAGTTGGGTCACGGCAGCGTCCAGATCAGCCTCGACGTCGCTCCAGCGGTCATCGCTCATGGAAGGATCACCGCATGATCAGCGATCCGCGCGAGAAGCCTTTCACTGGCCAGCGATTTGAGATGAATGTCGGCTGGCAATTCATGGTGACGACAGAGGTCCTCGACCAGTTCGACGGCCTCGACCTCGTGCGCGGACGGAACATCGACGATGACGTCGAAATCGCTGTCGAACGACAGCCGCTGCTGCGCAACCGACCCGAAAACGATGAAGCGGCCGCCGCAGCGTTGCGCGAAGGTTTTCAGCTCGGCCATGACAGCGGCCGCCGCCAGCCGCCGCCGTGCGGTCTCGCGCGCCTTGCGTTCCGATATTGTGACGACACCGGTCATGGCAGCTCCTGAGCCGCAATATCAGCATTCCTGCGGCCCAACACAATGCCTCATCGGACCGGAGCCGCACCGGACAACACCCGGGATCCGTGACTTGACCGCGCCTTCCATGTTATTGGCATTTGCGATCCGGGCCCCACTGTGGCGGGTCGCCCCCTGGCAAACAGTCATCTGAGGACGGGTTTTCGCGCATGGCGCCCATTCAATACATCGTCGAGGGCGGTCACCGGCTCAAGGGCGCGATCGAGCCGTCCGGCAACAAGAACGCCGCGCTGCCGATCATCGCCGCGGCTCTGCTCACCGACCATCCGGTGACGCTCGACAACGTGCCGCGCATCCGCGACACCGAGACGCTGGTCGAGCTGGTGCGCTCGGTCGGTGCCTCCGCCGAATGGCGCGGCCGCAACCGGCTCGCGATCCACGCCAAGGACATTCGCGCCGCCGACCTCGATCCGGATCTATGCGCGCGCATCCGCGCCTCGATCCTGCTCGCCGGCCCCCTGCTCGCCCGCTGCGGCGAAGTGGCGCTGCCGCCGCCGGGCGGCGACGTCATCGGCCGCCGCCGCCTCGATACGCATTTTCTCGCCTTCGAGCAGCTCGGCGCCACCGTCACCGCGACCGACAAGATCGAGCTGCGCGCCAGCGGCCTGAAGGGTGCCGACGTCTTCCTCGACGAGCCCAGCGTCACCGCCACCGAGAACGCGCTGGTGGCGGCGGTGGCCGCGCACGGCACGACGTATTTGCGCAACGCCGCCTCCGAGCCACACGTGCAGGACCTCGCGCATTTCCTGGTTGCGCTGGGCGCCAACATCGAGGGCATCGGCACCAACACCATGGTGATCCACGGCGCCAGCACGCTCGGCCAGGCCTCCTACGCGATCCAGCCCGACCACATCGAGGTCGGCTCGCTGATCGGGCTGGCCGCGGTGACGCGCTCACCGTTACGCATCGTGCGCGCCGGCACCGAGCATCTGCGCTCGATCCGCATGGGCTTCGAGCGGCTCGGCATCGTCTGCGAGGTCGCCGGTGATGATCTGATCGTGCCCTCCGACCAGACCATGAAGATCAAGGACGATTTCGGCGGCCACGTGCCGAAGCTGGAGGACCAGCCCTGGCCGGCCTTCCCCGCCGATCTGATGTCGATCGCGATCGTCACCGCCACGCAATGCGAGGGCGTTATCCTGATGTTCGAGAAGATGTTCGAGTCGCGGATGTTCTTCGTCGACAAGCTGATCTCGATGGGCGCCCGCATCGTGCTGTGCGACCCGCACCGCGCCATCGTCGCCGGCCCCAGCCAGCTGCGCGGCGCCCGCGTCGTCTCCCCCGACATCCGTGCCGGCATGGCCATGCTGCTCGCCGCGCTCTGCGCCGAGGGCACGTCTTATATCGACAACGCCGACCAGATCGAACGCGGCTACGAACGCATCGACGAGCGCCTGAACGCGCTGGGCGCGAAGATCACGCGGGTGCCGGAGCGGGGACGGTAGAGAGGTTCACGCGGACCGATCCGTCTGCACGCCCGCAAGCACCTGATCTCGTCATAAGATGTCGATCCGCATCGCAAAGGCCAATACAGCGCCCTCTCCCCTTGTGGGAGAGGGCATCAGCGGCCCATCTGCGCACTCACTCGGGTGAGGGGTCTCTCTCCACTAGCGACTCTTGTGGAGAGAGACCCCTCACCCGACCGAGCCTGCCAAGCCGGCACAAATGCCCTCTCCCAAAAAGGGAGAGGGCGCATTCACGCGCAACGTGGCTCCGCTCGATCTGATTGTCGAGCCCGCAAAGAGTGCCGCATACGCCCGCTCCCATCGTCGTCGTCAGCGGTCAATAGGCATGCATTGTCTCACCAGATGTGTGGTGCCGACGAGTACAATTCATTGTAACGTTCTGACCTCGTCCTCCGTCCAGTCACGCCTTGCCTCTCGTCTCGATGTCGCTCACACACAAATCGATCTGCGCCCTTCTGACACGCGATGATACCGAGTCGCTGACCTTGTTGCGCGGCGCGGCGGCGTCGGCCGACCAGTTCATTCGGCGAACCGCCGTCGAAGTCATCGGCCGGCATGCCAGCGGCCGAAACCTCAGCGACGCGATCTTGCGTGCCCTGGCCGATCAATCCGAGTATGTCGTACGCGCAGGCTGCCAGGTTATCGAAGATTGGAGATGGGATGCTGCTCACGACGCTATCTCGAACCTGATCAAGAGCCCGTCCGGATCCACGCGACAGGTGTCGATCCGCACATTGGGCGCGATTTGGCGTCAGTCGGATTTTCAGCCGGTCTTTCAAATCTATAAGACGGACGCGGAGACCGAGGTTCGGCGCGAGGCCGCGTGGACCCTTCGAAACAACGTCTCCAGCGCGGATTGGCGGCGCTTATTCGACGCCTTCCGCACCGACGCGTTACCTCGACATCGTCGATGGGCGTGTGATCTCGCCAGCACGTTCGGACATTCGGACGTCGTTCCCTTCCTCAACCCGCTCTGCACCGATCGCGATGGCCACGTGCGAAAGGCGGCTGCGAAGGCCATCGCTGCTTTAGAGGGGCACAAACTCCCCGCGGTTGATGCTGTCGACGTCAACGTTTAGGCGCTCCATGGACGACATCTTCCATCTTCTCCCACGCAGCAAGAACGACATCGATGGTGCACGGGCCGTCGTGCAAGCTGGCTATCCTGCAGTCGCCCCTATACTCGGCGAACTAACGGTTTGGCTGAAGGATTACAACTGGCCCGTTGCTCACATCATCGCCCCATTCCTGTCGTCGATCGGTACCGCGATGGTGCCGCACATCTGGCATGTCTTGAAATCCGACGATCACGTCTGGAAGTATTGGATTATCGAGTTGCTGATTCCCGGCCTTCCGCAAGACACCGCGCTCGAATTTCGTCCGGAGCTCGAGCGCCTCTGCTACTCTTCAAGCAATGCCGAGCGTCGTGAGGAGCTCGATCAGCAGGCAAGCCAAGTCCTCGCTGGCTTCGGTTGGGCATGATGTGAAAAAGCGGGCCCAGACGCGCCACCCGTCATACAGGAACGACCAGCCTTCGAGGCGCACGCATGACGATCAACGAGATCACTCCCGATGTCGACCGTGACAGATGGCTCGCCGGTGCTGATTTCGCCGATGCCTTCCGCATCACGGTCGACGGCGCGGTCCTCGATGCCCGCACCGCGGCTGAGCGCATGCTCGGTCACGCGCCCTGGTGGATGGCCGCGCTCCTGAAGCTCCGCAATGGACTGGTCCGGCCGTTCGGTCTCAAGACCTCGGGCGCCGACGCTCGCCGTCCGGGTCCCATGATCGGGATGTTTCCGGTGATCGACGAAACGCCAGCGCAACTGGTGCTCGGCTTCGACGACAAGCATCTGGATTTCCGCGTTCTGGTCGACGTTGTCCCGTTGAACTCGACCTCGCAGGTGACGGCGACCACCCTGGTCCAGACCCACAACGCGCTCGGCCGCGTCTATCTCGCCGTCATCACGCCGTTTCATCGCCTCGTGGTGAAGGCCATGCTCCGGCAGATTGCCGCACCCGCTTGACTGGCCTCCGCCAATTTTCACTTTCCCGAATTTTTCGCTTGCGCAAATTCCGCAAATCAGAAACAATGCCGCCATCCCGTCCTCGTTGAGAGGGACGCTTCGCGATCGTCACGAACGTTGGGGGTGGGATGCGATGGATGCGGCGGCTTTCAGCGCGCGCTCGGGGCAACTCGAGTCGGTGCGTGGACGAAGGAGCGGTCGCATACGGCGAAATCGTATGGTCCTGGCCTCCCGACGCTGAGGTCAAGCCGGCGAACGATCTGTCGGTGACGGTGGCCAACAAGCCCGGCGCACCGGGGAGAGTACGTATAAGCCGTTCCAACCATTGCGCAGGGAAGGCCGGTTGTGCGGCCCACCTGTGGTGACTGCCGCCTGCTACTTCTTTTGCAGGCGGGCCATGGGTGTGGTCAAGCACCCGGCCTTCCCTGCGCCCTCTCACTTCCGAGGGGCACTGGTCGAGCAAAGCTCGGGCGCGAAACGTGCCGCGAGATCGCGGAGTCACGCATGCGGCGACAAAGACAAATCAGTGCCGAAGCGCGCCATGCCGCGCCATGACATCGATGGGGGTCGTCCCGACGATCCAAGCGCCCGCGCCGCACCGTCCCGCCGCCGAACATGCCGCTGTGATGTGCATGACGCCACGGGGCCTGCTATAGCGCCGTTCATGACCTCGACAACAGGAACCGACCACGCGCCATCAGCGCTGACACCGCCTCTCGCACTCGAACTGTGGGACACCATCCGTCTTGCCGCGCCGATGGCGCTGACGCAGCTCTCCCAGATCGCGATGATGTCGACCGACCTCGCCTTCATCGGCCGACTCGGCGGCGACCCGGTCGCAGCCGCAGCGCTGGCCGGCACGGTCTATTTCGTCGGGTCCACGTTCGGAATGGGCCTGATGTCGGCCGTCGCGCCGCTCACCGCGCAGGCGTTCGGCGCTGCAGATGCAGGCCTCGTCCGGCGTGCGCTGCGCGTCGGCCTGTGGGCCGGCCTGCTCGTCGCGCTGCCGATCATGCTGATCGCGCTGAACGGCGAAACCATCCTGCTCGTGCTCGGGCAGGCGCCCGGCGTGGCGCGCCTTGCCCAAGACTATCTCGCCGGCCTCGCCTGGGGCATCGCGCCGATGCTGTGGTTCATGGCGCTGCGCAGCTTCATGGGCGCGGTCAATCGCCCGGAGCCGGTGCTCTGGATCACGCTGACCGCGATCCCGCTCAATGCGCTGCTGGTCTATCCGCTGCTGTACGGCCATTGGGGTTTTCCGCAGCTCGGCCTGACCGGCGTCGGCCTTGCGACCTCCACCGTGAACCTGGCGACGTTTCTCGCCGGCCTGTGGTTCGCGACGTTCCGCCCGCCGTTTCGCGACTATCGCGTGCTCGCGCAGCTGGGGCGGATCGACTGGCGGCTGATGCGGCAGCTCCTCGTCATCGGCGCGCCGATCTCGCTGTCGTTCCTGCTCGAATACGGCCTGTTTTCCGCTGCGGCCATCCTGATGGGGCTGATCAGCACGCCCGCGCTCGCTGCGCATCAGATCGCGCTGCAGATCACCGCGATCCTGTTCATGGTCCCGTTCGGCATCAGCATGGCCGCGACCGTGCGGGTCGGCCATGCCGTCGGCCGCAACGACGCGCATGGCGTGCGTCGTGCCGGCCTGATGGCGATGCTGCTCGGCCTCGTCCTGGCCGTGCTGTTCACGCTCGGCATCGTCGTCGCACGGTTCGAGATCGTGCGGCTGTTCCTGGGCGCGGGCATCGTCGACGCCGATGCCACCGTGGCGCTGGCGGCGACCCTGCTGCTCGTCGGCACCACCTTCTTCATCACCGACGCGCTGCAGAGCATCGCGGTGGGCGCGCTGCGCGGCATCAAGGATACGCGCGTGCCGCTGCTGCTCGCCGTGCTCGGCTATTGGCTGGTCGGCTTTCCCGCGTCGTATGCGCTGGGATTCCACACCCCGCTCGGCGCCGTCGGGATCTGGATCGGGCTGTCGGCCGGCACCACGCTCTATGCGGCGCTTCTGGTGCTGCGCTTCCTGCGGCTGTCGCGATGAGCAAGCTATGCACCGGCCGTGTCGGACGTCTCCTCCGGCTCCGCCCGGTGCGTCTTTCCGCTCGATGCCCCCGCCCATTCGGCGACGACACGCTCGAGATCGATCAGGTTCTGGCGCATCTGGTCGAGCGAGAAGCCGAGCGCGAAGAAGCGCTCGGCGGCGTCACCGGGCAAGCCGCGGGTGAGACCGTCGCTGCGGACGGCGGCGACCGCCTCGGCATAGGCGTTGACCGCAACATGGACCGGCCAGATCGCCGGCGGGCCGGAGCCGTTGCGAATGGCGGCGGCGCAGCCGCGCAGGTAACCGGCAATGGCGTCGCTGACGCGGGTGACCGGTCCCGACAGGCGCGCCTGCAGCTCCGACGGCAGCGGCACCACGCTGGCGCGGCCGATCATCACGACGTCGTGCCGCAGCCGCAGGATGGTCCGCAACAGCGGGCCGGTGTCGGCGCCCGACGACAGCCGCGCCGAACGCTCGCGCTCGGCCTCGGCGCCGGTGGCATTCAATTCGCTCAAGGCCGTGCCGATGCCGTCCTGGATCCGATGCAGCGCGTCGTTGTCGCGGCCGCGCGAGAGGCCGGCGAGCAATTCGGTCATCGCCGCGGCGATCAGCTCGAGCAACCGCCCCGCTGCGCTGCGCATCTGCACATGGGCGCGCGAGGGCAGCACGATGAACGAGACGACGAGTCCCGTCAGCGCGCCGACGGCGACCTCGAACACACGGTCGACGGCCGAGCCGAGCCCATCGAGCTTGCCCATGGTCGGCACCAGCAGCACGATCACGGACGTCACCGTCGCCGCGTTCAGGCTTGGATTGATCGCTGCGATGAAGGCGAGCGGCGTCACCGCCAGGATCAGCATGCCCAACAATTGCAGCTCGCCGGAATGCGGAATGAACACGGTGATGGCGCCGCCATAGATCGCGCCGCCGATGGTGCCGAACATGTAGTCCCGCGTCGCCTTCAGCGAGCGCCCGACGCTGCCTTGGGTGACGATCAGCGACGTCAGCACCGCCCACAGCGGCAGCTTGAGCTGGAAGGCGGTGGCGATGGCGAAGGCGAGCGTTGCCGCCACCGTGCCGCGGACGGCCAGCGCCATATGTGGCTTGCGGGCGCGCACCCGGCCGAGCAGCTCCTTGAACGACGCCATCAGTCAATCACCTCGAAAAGCACCGGCGCGATCCGGACATGGCAGCTTCCCACCGGGGCCGACCCGCTTGAAAGGCGGAATCAGTCTGCCTACGCTGGCCGGCAATAAGAGCGAGGAAACACGATGGCCCAGGAAACTGCAACGCTCGCCGCCTATGTCGCCGAGCTGAAATATGACGATATTCCGCCCGAGGTGCTCGATCGCGCCAAGGTGCTGACGCTCGATTTTCTCGGCAGCGCCATCCGCGCCCGCCGCGAGGCGGAATCGACGCCGTCGGTAATCAACATGCTCGCGGCGCTGAAGCTGGATGCGGCGGGCGAGGCGACCGTGTTCGGCGATACCAGGACCTGGACGCCGGCGGTGGCGGCGCTGCTCAACGGCACCATGGGCCATTCGCTCGACTTCGACGATACTCACGCCGATTCGTCGCTGCATCCGAGTGCGCCGGTCGTACCCGCCGCCTTTGCAATCGGCGAAATGGTCGGCGCGTCCGGCCGCGAGGTACTGACGGCCATCGTTGCCGGCTACGAAGTTTGCTGCCGGCTCGGCAACGCGCTCGACCCGACCTCGCACTACGCCCGCGGCTTCCACCCGACCGCGACCGCCGGCACCTATGGCGCGGCGGCGGCCGCCGGCAAGCTGTTCGGCCTGTCCGAGCAACAGCTGATCTACGCCTTCGGCGTCTCCGGCAGCCAGGCCGCGGGCTCGCTACAGTTTCTGGTCAACGGCGCGTGGAACAAGCGCTATCAGGTCGGCGCGTCCGCGATGAACGGCGTGATCGCCGCGACGCTCGCCAAGAACGATTTCGTCGGCGCAGTCGAATCCGTCGAGGGCAAGCATGGCCTGCTGGTCGGCTACACTGACACGCCGCATCACGAAAAGGCGGTGGCAGGGCTTGGCACCACCTATGAGACGATGAAGATCGGCGTGAAGCCGTATCCGAGCTGCCGCTATACCCATGCGGCGATCGACGCCATCGTCGCGCTGCGCCGCGAGCACAATCTGACGCCGGACCAGGTCAAGCGCGTCGAGATCGGCCTGCATCGCAACGGCATCACCTTGACCGGCGATGCCACGACCAAGCGGCACCCGACCTCGATCGTCGGCGGCCAGTTCTCGATGTTCTTCACCGGCGCGCTGGCGCTCGACCAGGGCCGCTTCGGCTGGGACGACTACACCAGGCTCGGCGACACGGCGATCAATGCGCTCGCCGACAAGTTCGATGTCGTTCAGGACGACAGGCTCGAGGTCGGCCGCAGCCATCCGTTCGGCGCGCGCGTCACCATCACCACCGAGGACGGCGTGCATGAGCGGCTGCACGACGATCCCTCGGGCGAGCCGACCTCGTTCCCGTCGGCGCAGGCGATGAGCGACAAGTTCATCACGCTGGCGCGGCCGGTGCTGAGCAGCCGCGCGCAGGACTTTGCCGACGCGATCCTTTCGCTGGAGCGTTTCGAACGCGTCGCGCAGGCGACGGCGCTGGGGAGGGCCTGATCCACGCGTCACTCCCCCCGCGTCGCCGCGATCACGTCGCTCACGAGCTGCGCCACGCCGTCGACTTCCGGCGGCCAGTTCACGGTGCGGCCGAAGCGGGCGATGACGAGGCGCTCGGAGGGGATGACGATGACGTACTGACCGAGCGTGCCCTTGGCGAAGAAGGCATCTCGCGGCCAGCCATGGGAGATGCGATAGTTGGCGCCGAAGCTGTCGCCGCGGTTGGTCCAGAAGCCGGCGCCGATGCCGACGAAGGCGTTCGGCGTCGGCGTGCTGACATGGTCGACCCAGCCCTTTGGCAGGATGCGGCGGCCGCCGACCACGCCGTCGTCGAGATACAGCTGGCCAAGCCGCGCCCAGTCTCGCGCCGAAGCCAGCATCTGGCTCGATCCGTCGGGGGTGCCGGCTGAGTCGAATTCGAGCGTGACGCTGGTCATGCCGAGCGGACCGGTCAGCTCGCGATTCGCAAAACGCAACACGTCCGCAGCGCCGCCGCCCGCGGCATCGCGGATGAGACGAGAGAGGATGACGGTGTTGCCGTCGTGATAGTTGAACGTTGCGCCAGGGGGCGTTTCGAGTGGCATGGATTCGGCGAATGCCGCCCGGTCCGGCTCGATGAACTTCATGCGGTTCACGGGCTCCAGCGCCGACAACAACGAAGCCTGCAACGAGCTGCCGAGCGCCAGCCCGGCGGTGTGGCGCAGCAGATGATCGACGGTGATGGCATGGCGCGGATCGCTCTCGTTTGTCCACGCTGCGACCGGCGCGGGCCGATGCAGCGCGAGCTTGCCCTGGCGGACGAGGATGCCGATCAGGGTCGCGGTCATGGATTTGGTCGCAGAGAAGCCGAGCAGCGGCGTGTCCAGCGAGACGCCCGGCGCGTAGCGCTCGGCAATGACCTTGCCGTCCTTCAACACCACGACCGCATGCGTGTGCCGGAACGGCGGCGCCTCCGGCTCGGCAAAGGCGCGGTCGAGCGCGGCGGCGAGGCCCGGACTGGCCGGCGCCACGACACGCGGCGGGGCGATATCGGACAGCAGCGCGGGCTGCGGCTGGGCGGGCCGTGCGGTTGGCCACTCCTGCGCTTCCCCATGATCCATATGGCAGCCGTACCCGTCGCGATACACGGCATGGCTGCGGCCGAGCCCGAGCAGCGAGACGGTGACATCCTTGGCCTTGCGATCGACGCGGATGTCCATCGCCCAGCTCAGCAGGCCGGCGCCGGGCATGGCGGCCTGGGTCTCGGACAGCACACCGTCCGGATCGAGGCCGGAGACGAACGTCTCCGAGCACAGCACGCCGGCGATGAATCCGGTCGCGACCTGGGGCACGTCGCGGGCCCGGGCAACGCCGATGGCCAGGGTGGTCAGGGTGACGGTCGAAACGAACACGAGCAGCAGGCGGCGGCGGGTCATGGGGAGCTCCGGCAGATGGACCTGCCGGACCCCACCGCAGCGGCGGCCGCGCCGCTCGCCGATTTCGAAACAGGCGCCAGCCGGAACTGCGATCGACCTCGCCGATTTCGAAATTCATTTGCGATTTCAACGCCGCAATCATCACGCGGCGGACAGCCTCATGCGCCGGTACTCCGTCGGCGTCACGCCTGTCTCGGCCTTGAAGGCGCGGTTGAACGGTCCGAGCGACTGGAACCCGGCGTCCATCGCGATGGTGATGACGGGCACCTCGGCCTGGGCCGGGTCGGCGAGCGCGGCCTTCGCCTCCTCGATACGGTGGTTGTTCAGGAAGGTGTTGAAGTTGCGATAGCCGAGCTCGCCATTGATCAGCCGCCGCAGCCGGTATTCGGGGATCGACAGCCGGCTTGCCAACATGCCGATGGTGACGTTCTCCTGGCGGTAGATCCGCTCGTCTGCCATCAGTCGCATCAGCCCGTCGACCAGTCTGCGGCTGACCGCCGCCTCGGCCGCGCTGGCAACCCCTGGCCCCGCTGCCACGCCCGGCCTCTCGACAGGCGCCGCCTCCGGGGCGAACACGTCGCCCGCACCGACCTTGAGCAGCATCAGCGTGACGGCCGCGACCACGGCCGCGAGCATCGCCGCGTTGATCACATTGCCCAGCTCGGACGGACCGCCACCGGTGGACGCGATCTGCAGCAGCGCATTGGCGCCGCCATAGGCCATGGTCGCGATGACGACGAAGGCGCGCACGCGCCGCCGTCCCTCGACGAGATCCGCAGACCACGAGCGGACGGTCTGCGCCAGGGTCAGCCCGAGGAAGCCGATGGCCAGCGCATTGTTGGCGATGACGACGAGCCGCCCGTGACCCGCAGGCCCCAGCATGAGGCAACTCGCCAGGCTGAAGCCGAACACCGCAAGCCAGATGAGGCCGTGGTGCCAGCGCAATGCGAAGCCGTCATCGAACAGCGCGCGGCAGAACAGCCAGAGCACGACGATATCGGCCGTCGCGAGCGCGATCAGCGGCGCGAAGGCGAGCGACGGCGCCGCCGTGCCGCCGATGTTGAACGTCGCCGCATGCGCGGCCGAGCCGAGCGCCAGCGCGATTGCCAGCCGTCCAGTCAACCGCTGGCCGAGGTCGCGCCACATCGACACCGCCAGCACGGCGAGCAGCGCGATGGCGGCAGCGCGGAGCGCGAGGTCGAGACTTTCGAGCGGCATCAGGGCGGATCCATCGTCGGCTGCGGAACTCTAAGCCCGTTCAAATCTCCCGGCAAACACCGCGACCTCATGCCCTGCCCTCGACTTCGCGAAGCTGCTAAGCTCGACCGACCACATTGCAGGAGCGCCCCATGAGCTGGCCATCGATCGATCCCGAATTCGGCGATCCCGCCTCCTGCGATGCGCTGGAGCATGTCATCGTACCGCGCACCCGCGATCTCGGCGACGGCTTTGCCGTGCGGCGGGCGCTGCCGCATGGCCGTCGCCAGATGGTCGGCCCGTTCATCTTCTTCGATCATTTCGGCCCGGTGCAGTTCGTCTCCGGCAAGGGCATGGACGTGCGGCCGCATCCGCATATCGGGCTCGCCACCGTCACCTATCTGTTCGACGGCGCCATCATGCATCGCGACAGCGAGGGCAACGTCCAGGAGATCCAGCCCGGCGCGATGAACCTGATGACCGCGGGCCGCGGCATCGCGCATTCCGAACGCACCCCGGATGTCCAGCGGCAGAACGGCCAGCAGATGCTGGGCCTGCAGAGCTGGATCGCGCTCCCCGTCGAGTCCGAGGAGATCGCCCCGAGCTTCCAGCACTACGCCGCCGGCGCGCTGCCGACCGTCACCGACACCGGCTTCTCCGCCCGCATCATCGCCGGCAAGGCGTTCGGAAAGGCCTCGCCGGTGACGATGGTGTCGCCGTGGTTCTATGTCGAGGTGACGGCGCAGGCGGGCACGGTGGTGCCGCTCGATCCCGACCACGAGGAGCGCGCGATCTACATCGTCGACGGCGAAATCGAGATTGCGCGCGAGCGCCACGAGGGGCCGCGCCTGCTGATCTTCCGCCCGGGCGACGCGATCAGCGTGCGTACGGTCAAGCCGACCCGGATGATGTTCCTCGGCGGCGACGCGCTCGAAGGGCCGCGTCATGTCTGGTGGAATTTCGTCTCCTCCAGCAAGGAGCGCATCGAGCAGGCCAAGCAGGACTGGAAAACCGGCCGCTTCGCCGCCGTTCCCCAGGAGCACGAGTTCATTCCGCTGCCGGAATAGGCTATTGCGGTCGCAACGCTCCCGTTTCGAAAGCCAGATCCGATGACCACGCTTCTCGCCAGCAATCTGCCGCTCCCGAAGATCGGCCGCGGCAAGGTCCGCGACATCTATGCCGTCGGCGACGACCGCGTGCTGCTGCTGACCACCGACCGCATCTCGGCCTTCGACGTCGTGATGAACGAGACCATCCCGATGAAGGGCGCGGTGCTGACGCAGATCTCGGCCTATTGGTTCAACGCGCTCGAAGGCGTCGTGCATCACCACATGATCTCGGCCGATACGGATGAGATCATCGACGCGGTGCCGGAGTTGAAGCCGCATCGCGACGAGATTCTCGGGCGCGCCATGCTGTGCAAGCGGACCACGGTGTTCCCGATCGAATGCGTCATCCGGGGCTATCTCTCCGGCTCGGCCTGGAAGGAATACGCCGCCAGCGGCACGCTCGCCGGCGAGCAGCTGCCAGCAGGGCTCGTCGAGAGCCAGAAGCTGGAGCCCGCGATCTTCAGCCCGGCGACCAAGGCCGAGACCGGCCATGACGAGAACATCACGATTGCGCGCATGCGCGAGGTGGTCGGCGACGACACGGCGTACACGCTGGAGAGCATGACGCGTGCGGTCTATACGCTCGGCGAGACGCTGGCGCGTGAGCAGGGCATCATCATCGCCGACACCAAGTTCGAGTTCGGTCGCGACAAGGATGGCCACATCATCCTGATCGATGAGGTGATGACGCCGGACTCGTCGCGGTTCTGGGCTGTCGACGCCTATCAACCGGGCCAGCCGCAGCCGAGCTTCGACAAGCAGCCGCTGCGCGACTATCTCGACGCCGAGCGCCGTGCCGGCCGCTGGAACGGCGACGCCCCGCCGCCGCCTTTGCCGCAGAGCGTCGTGGATGCGACCAGCCAGCGCTATCTCGAGGCGTTCAGGCGCGTCACCGGGCATGAGCTGAGGATCTGACGACATCAGGGCCGAAGCTGAACTGATCACAGCCGAGCTCGCCCTCCCTCGCATCCGTCCCCGGCTCGATATCGGACGCAGGCTCTCGTTCTCGCAGCATCGTTTGCCCGAGCTTTGCGGATCGATCTCGCCCTGGAAAATGCCGAGGGCGCAGGGAAGGCCGGGAGCTGGCTGCTCCCATGGCCCGCGTGCGAAAGAAAAATGCACGCGGCGGTCACCACAGGTTCAGCCGAGACATCCCGGCCCTCCCTGCGCGATGGGTTTAACGTCTGCTCCGAGCTCTCCCCGGGGACCGGGCTTTCTTGCCCCCGTCGCCTGCGCGCCACGTCCTGTCGAGGATCATGTCGCACCGGCTTGGCGCCAGCATCGGGGCGCCAGGACCACACGGCTTGAACGTCCGCAAGCTGTCCATCGTCCAGCGCATCAGCACCTGACAGACCCGCGGCCACCGCTCCCCGCCTCTACGTATCGTGACGACGCGTACGCCCCTCTGCATGAGGTCGGGATGGGCGCATCAAATCATGATTTCGGAAAAATCGCAAGCACAAAATCTCGCCTTAGTGAATCGCAATTGTTTGTTCCGCTAACATCGTTCTTCGCGCGAACGCGACAAATGTCTGGCGAGAAACTCGCTCAGCGCCTCGATCCGAGCCGGCCGCACATGCGCGGCCGGCGTGATGAAGTACAGCCCGCCGCCTGGGAGCTTCCAGTCCGGCAGCAAGATCTCCAGCCGCCCTTCGGCGACGTGGGGATCGGCGACGAAGCACGGCAGCTCCGCGATGCCGATGCCGTCCAGCAATGCGGGTAGCAGCGCATCGATGTTGGTCACTGACAGCGGTCCGGTCGGCGTCACCGCGGCCTCGCGGCCGTCGGCGTGAGTCAGGTGCCAGGTCGCCGTCCGGGCGCGATAGGCGTAGCCGAGGCAGTGATGGGCGTTCAATTCCGCGGGGGTCTGCGGCCGGCCGTAGCGGGCGATGTAGCCCGGCGATGCCACCAGGAAGCGTCCCATCGGGCGCAGGCGACGGGCGATCAACGACGAGTCCGGCAGGGCCGCGATCCGCAGCGCGGCGTCGAAGCCGTCGCCGATCAGATCGACGGCGGCGTCACTGAGATGCAGGTTGAGCGTGATCTCAGGGTATTCGCGGACGAAGGCGGGCAGCAGCGGGCTGACCTTGCGCAGGCCGAACGACATCGGCACGGCGAGATTGATGGTGCCGCGCGGGCGGCTGGACAGTTCGCGCGCAGCGCTTTCCGCCTCCTCGGCCTCCCGAAGCATGCGCGCGCCGCGCTCGGCGAGCGTCCGGCCGAAATCGGTCAGCGCCACCTTGCGAGAGGTGCGGTTGAATACCCGCGCGCCGAGCCGGTCTTCGAGACGGGTGATGGCCCGGGAAACGGTTGCCACCGACAGGTTCAAGGCGCGAGCAGCGCCGGCGAAGGAGCGCTCCTCGGCGACCCTCGCCAGCAGCGCCAGGCCTTCGAAATCGGGTAACCGAGTGCTCGACATCGATTTTCCTGCAACGATGACTTTCAACTGTTTCTATATCGAAACACCGGACCCGTCGCCATCTTCTGTTGGTCAGCACAACAGGAGAGACCATCATGACCCAGAAGCTCAGCGGAAAAATCGCCATCGTCACCGGCGGAACCAGCGGCATCGGCCTCGCCACCGCCAAGCGCTTCGCCGCCGAGGGCGCCCAGGTCTATATCACCGGCCGCCGCAAGCCGGAGCTGGACGCCGCCGTCACCGCGATCGGCCGGAGTGCCACCGGCGTGCAGGCCGATGCGACCAAGCTCGCCGACCTCGATGCGCTCTATCAGAAAGTGAAGCAGGATGCCGGACGCATTGACGTGCTGTTCGTCAATGCCGGCGGCGGATCGATGCTGCCGCTCGGCCAGATCACCGAGCAGCAATATGACGACACGTTCGACCGCAACGTGAAGGGCGTCCTGTTCACGGTCCAGAAGGCACTGCCGCTGCTGCGCGACGGCGCCTCGGTCATCCTGACCGGCTCGACGGCAGGGACCGAGGGCACGCCCGCCTTCAGCGTCTATAGCGCCTCGAAGGCTGCGGTACGCGCCTTCGCGCGCAACTGGATCCTCGATCTCAAGGACCGGCGCATCCGTGTCAACACGTTGAGCCCCGGCGCCACCAAGACGCCCGGCCTCGTCGAGCTCGCCGGTCCCGACGCCGCGCAGCAGAAGGGGCTGCTCGACTATCTCGCCTCACGTATTCCGCTCGGACGGGTCGGCGATCCCGACGAGATCGCCAAGGCGGCGGTGTTCCTCGCCTCGGACGATTCCAGCTTCGTCAATGGCGCCGAATTGTTCGTCGATGGCGGACAGGCGCAGGTGTGAAGCCCCGCCGTCGAGAACAACGCGTTACAACGCTCGACGCCGCGTGCACGAAAGCGCGTTGCACGCGGCCCTCTCGGCCTATTGCAGGAGTAAACCATGTCGAACTCACCAGACGACTACGATCGTCTCCTACGATCGAACCTCAACCGCGTCTTCAATGAGCGCGATGCGGCGAAGCGCGCGGACGCGATCGCCGAGCTTTTCGTTGAGACCCCCGTCATGTTCGAGCCGACCAACATTGTCAGCGGTCGCGCCGAGATTTCACGCGTGGCGGGAGAGCTTCTCCAACAATTCGGGCCTGATTTCACCTTCGTGCCCGTGGGCAGCGCCGTGGGTCATCATGGCTTGGCGCACCTGGCTTGGCAGGCGGGCCCGAAGGACGGCCCGATCGCCGTGACCGGCGCCGACGTGGCCGAGATCGTCGATGGTCGGATCGCACGGCTCTGGGTGTTGCTCAACGCGGCCGCTTAGGAGTGATTGCGGCGTTCATCAGAGATGAGAGAGCCGTAGGGTGGGCAAAGGCGAGAGCGCAGTGCATCTCCGTCCGAGCTCGCGGTGACGCCGTGCCCACCATCTTGCGGATGCGCCCGCTGAGCGACGGTGGGCATGCTGCCGCCTGCGGCGGCTGCTTTGCCCACCCTAAGAGGTATCAACTACTCCTCGAACCCGACGAACACCGTCGCGTCCTTCACCGACTTGCGCTCGGACACGACGGCATTCGCCGGGAAATCGTGGTCCGGCCAGCCGAGCGCGATGCTCTTCATGATGATCTGGTCGTCGGCGATGCCGGCGTGCTCGCGGACCACGGGCGACTGCATGATGCCCTGGCTGTTGATGACGGCGCCGAGGCCGCGCGACCAGGCGGCGTTGACCAGCGCCGTGGTCACGGCGCCGCAATCGAACGGCGTGTCGTCGCTGCCGTCGAGCACGCGGTCATAGGTGACGATGATACAGACCGGTGCGTCGAACTGGCGGAAGCCGCGCAGCACCCAATCCTGCCGCTTGTCCTTGTCGTCGCGCGCGATGCCCATGGCCGAGAACAATTGCTTGGCGACCTGCACCTGGCGGTCGCGGTGATGGCCTGCGAACGGCTGGCCCGTGCGGAATTCACGCGACTGCGGCACGCCGGCGACCATGCGCTCGGTGTTGCCGGCGCGGATGCGATTCAGCGGCTCGCCGGCGATGACGTAGAAATTCCAGGGCTGGGTATTCATCGACGACGGCGCGCGCATCGCAAGCGTGATGATCTCTTCGATGAGTGCGCGCGGCACCGGATCGGGCTTGTAGCCGCGGATGCTGCGGCGGCCGAGGATGACGTCGTCGAATTCCATGTGCGTGATATTCCTGCCCTGAGTTTGTTTGGTCGCGATCTTCGCGGCTTTTGAGTTCCGGCGCAAGATTGACGACCGCCAGCCGCGCCTTGTCGCGCGCTATCGCGTCACCATCGACGCAATCATGCGCGCCAGATCCAGGGGACTTTCCACCAGGCGGTCTGCGCCGGCGGCTTCCAACTCATCACGGCTGCCATAGCCCCAGAGCACGCCGAGACTGCGCAGTCCCACCGCGTGCGCGCCGGCAATGTCGTGGCGGCGATCGCCGATCATGACGCCATCGCGCGCAGAGATATTCCGCATCGAGAGAATATGCGCGAGCAGCTCGGGCTTGTGGTCGAGCGCGCCCGACGGCACCGAGCCGTGGATCGCTGCGAACAACGAGGCGAGACCGAGATGCTCCAGGATACGCCGCGCGAACACCTCTCGCTTCGAGGTCGCGAGGTATAATTGCAAACCGGCGCCGTGCATCTCCTGCAGCGACTCGCGGATTCCCGGATAGAGCGCGCAGTCGAACAGGCCAATGTCCCCATAATGCTGGCGATAGGCCAGGACGGCCGCGTCGACCTGGTCGTCGCCGACGGGGTCGTCGCCATGAGCCTGCAGCAGCGCGCGCAGCATGTCCTGCAACGGCGGGCCGATGAAGACGGTGACGTCGAGTGTGTCGTCAGGCGCATGCCCGAGCGACCGCAAGGCGGCCCGCGCGCTCCCGGCAATGCCGGGGCGCGAGTCGATCAGGGTGCCGTCGAGATCGAGCAGGACCGCGTGAAGCTTGGACATGGCCGAGCATAGCGCCGGACGACGAAAGGGCAACTTCGTCATCGTCCCGACGAGTGGGCGTTCCGTCACGGAGCCAACGCGCATTGGGACACGAGGAAGCTCAGCCGTTCAGGTTAGGCTTTAGCCGGCCTCCTGTTTTGAAGCGAATGATCGGATTGTCGAGGTCATCATTGTTGAGAACGACATCCGCCATCTCAGCTGGATTACAGTTATCTTCATAAAGATCAAAGGCAGGCCCATAGCGTTCCGCGTAGAGTTTGAGGGCGACCTGCTCTCCGAGACGATCTCTGTCACGCCCTAGGCCCCTCGAGTCAGAGATCCCGCGCGAGGTTTCGACGAAGATCACGACGTCCCAATGGCTCCTCAGCTCCGGCCGTTGCAGGAAGGTCCCATCGACCAGCAGCACAGCATCCACCGGCGCCAGCTCGGAAGGCTGCACGATCGCCAGATCGAGTCCGAGGTCGAAGGATGCCGTCCTGTAGAGGCGGTTGCCACCGGGCGCTAGCGGCTCCAACAACAGGGTCCTGACAGCAGAAAGATCGCGAGCGTCATTATAGTAGCCGGCAGCGGAGAACCGCCCCCGAGCATAGCGCTCAGCCTTCGGACGGTGAAACCCATCGATCGATGTTCTGATGACAGGACGGCCGCTTCGCTCGATCAGCTCAGCTAACTCGTCCGACAGAGTCGTCTTGCCCGACGCCGTTCGGCCATCGACAGCCATTCTGATCGGATGGCTCATCTGAAGCCGCGAAATCTGACGCGCCAGATGCCGCAATGTCGTCATGCGATTTGAACTCATCGACACCTCGATCCGTACTAATCATAGCGTACCGAACACCCATTCGAGCGCGGCATTCTGCGCGTGCAGCAGGAACGCCTTGGCCTGCACCGACCGGCACGCCTGGTGCAGCATGGCGTCGCCAGAGACCTCCTGGCCCCGCGTGACTGGTGGGCAAGGCAGGAAGTCCAGGTTCGGCCGAAGACTATCCAGCACCGACGCCGTGATCTGATAGTCCTGCAGCACGCTGGGTTCCTCATCCCTCGGCCAGCAATCCGTGACGATCACGTCGGCGTCCTGCAAGGCGGCGAGATCGGTCGTGACGTGGAAGCGCGGTGACTCGCCCTGCGCGTGCCATCGCGCCGGATAGACCTGGACGACGTCGATCGGAAGCACCTGCGCGGCCTCGATCCAGGAGCCGAGGATGTTGGCGGCCGGCGCCACCACGGCGATCTTCAGGCCGTCGATGGTGCCGCGGCAATGCCACAGGAAGGCGAGGTCGCCGAGCGTCTCGCACGGATGGTTCTGCCGCGTGCGCGCGTTGACCACCGGCGCCTGCGCCCAGTGCGACAATGCATAGAGCATCTCGAGCTCCGGCGTGCGGCAGACCACGGCATCGAACCAGTTGTCGAGATAGGCGGCGAGATCCTCGACCGCCTCCGTCGCGTTGAGACGGATCGGCGCGTGCACGCAGAGACCGCCCATCGCCTGCACGCCGAGATCGAAGGCCGTGGTGTTGCGCCAGCCGCCGTCGTCGACCACGAGCGCGATGCGCCGGCCCGCGAGCGCTTGCGGCATCGCGCGCGCCTGCCAGCAGGCGGCAAGTTCCTGCGCTCGCACCAGCATGCCAAGGATATCGGAGCCATCGAGGTCGCCGAGGGACAGGATGTCACGATCGCCCGTCATGCCCTCTCACCACGTCCCGGGGTCACGCAGATCGATTTCGAAGCCCTCTCGTCCGCCATGCGCCGTCCGCAATTGCCCTCGCCACAGCAGCAGCATAACCTTCGCCAAAAATCCAGGGAAGGAACCGCACCATGGCCCAGATCGCCGCGATCGAGACCGGCCTCTACCGCATCCCGCTCAGCGTCACGCTGACCGACAGCACGCATGGCGAGATGACGGCATTCGAGCTGATCACCTGCAAGGTGCGCGATGCCGAGGGCGCCGAGGGCACAGGCTACACCTACACGGTGGGCCGCAACGGCCATGCCGTTGCCGACATCTGCAGGCGCGAGATCCCTGATCTCGTCGTTGGTCACGAGGCCGACGCAACCGAAGCGATCTGGCACCGGGTGTGGTGGGGCCTGCACTATGGCGGGCGCGGCGGCCCGGTCGTGCTGGCGCTGTCGGCGCTCGACATCGCGCTGTGGGACCTCAAGGCGCGTCGGGCCAAGCTGCCGCTGTTCCGCCTGCTCGGCGGCTTCGATATCAGCGTGCCCTGCTATGCCGGCGGCATCGACCTCGATCTCTCCGTCGACGCGCTGCTCAAGCAGACAGACGACAATCTCGCCAAGGGTTTTCGGGCCATCAAGATGAAGGTCGGCCGGCCCGCGCTTTCCGCCGACGTCGCGCGCGTGCGCGCGATGCGGCAGCATCTCGGCGACGGCTTTCCGCTGATGGCCGACGCCAACATGAAGTGGACGGTCGAGGAGGCGATCCGCGCCGCCCGCGCTTTGCTGCCGTTCGATCTCACCTGGCTCGAGGAGCCGACCATTCCGGACGACATCGCCGGTCATGCCCGCATCCTCGGCGCCGGCGGCGTGCCGATCGCGGCGGGCGAAAATCTACGCTCGCTGTGGGACTTCAAGAACTACATCGCCGCCGGCGCGGTGTCCTATCCGGAGCCCGACGTGACAAATTGTGGCGGCGTCACCGCGTTCATGAAGATCGCGCGGCTGGCCGAGGCGTTCAACCTGCCGGTGACCAGCCACGGCGCGCACGACATCACCGTGCACCTGCTCGCGGCGTGTCCTAACCGCTCTTTCCTGGAAGCCCACGGCTTCGGCCTCGACCGCTACATCGCCGATCCGCTCGTGCTCGACGACGGCATGGCGCTCGCGCCGACGAGGCCGGGGCATGGGATCGCGTTCGACTGGAAGGGGCTGGCGAAGCTCGCGGGGTGATGCCGCGCGCGATTCGCCGCTCTCTCGCCCAGGGGAGGAGCCTATCACGCCTTCGCGGAGGGGCGGCTCGCGACGTCGTCGTACCATCGCTCGAGATGGCGCAACTGAGCGCGCAGGTCGAGCTTCGCCCGCGCCGCAAAATCGGTGGCCACCAGAGCGCTGATATCGGCGATCGTGAAGTCGGATCCGCAGACGTAGGCATGATCCGCCAGTCGCGCGTCGAGCCATGCGAAGAAATGCGTGGCGCGCCGGCGGCCCCGCTCGGCGAGTGCCGGAATCTGGTCGAGCGGCAGCGGTCCGGGCAGCGCGCGATGCTCCAGCCCTGGCGCGCTGTTGCGAAACGCTTCCTGGATCGCAACGATGCCATCCCACTCGATCCGCCGCACCCAGCATTCGATCAACGCCCGCTCTTCCGCGTCTCGACCCATCAGGGACGGCGCGGGATGCAGCTCCTCGATGTAGCGGCAGATGGCGATGACGTCGGTGATCCCTGCGCCGCTGTCGAGCTGCAGAACCGGGACGGTGCATTGCGGATTGAGCGCGCGAAATTCCGGTTGAAACTGCTCGCCGGCACGCAGGTCGAGCTGAACGGTAGGAATTTTGACGCCCTTCTCGCTGAGGAAGATGCGCACGCGGCGCGGGCTTGGCGCAGTCGCGGAATCGTACAGCTTCATCGGCAATCTCTTTGCATGATCTGGCTGGGAGGTGCGCAACAGGGGCGGGACGGCGCGACTACTCCGCGCCGAAAATGTCGTCCTGATCCATCCGCACCGCGCGCAGAGCGCGCGTCCGGCGCCACTCCTCCTGCTGGACCGAGGTGGCGTAGGTGATCAGCAGCGAGCGGCGGCGCGCGCCGCTGCCGTTGCGGGTCGCACCGTGCAGCACGTTGACGTCGAACAGCAGGATGTCGCCGGCCTCGCCGGTCGTGACGAACGGGGCAGCCTGCGCATCATCCGTGTCTTGGCGATGCGTGCCCGGCGCCACCTGCGTCGCGCCATTGGCGGGGCCGAACGGATCGAGAAAGGCCAGCGCCGAGACCGCGTCGGTGCGCGTGCGCTCGATGCTGTCGCGATGCAGCGGCTGCTGGCCGCCATCGCGCAGCGGCTCGCGGCCTTCGACCTGGCCGAGAAAGAACGGCGCCTTCAGGATGTGATGCACGGCCGCGAGCATCACCGGCAGGCGGCAGACGCGCTGCACGGTGGCATCGAGATCGACCATGGCGTGGCGCCAGTCGCGACCGCGCGGCACCGGCCATTGCTCGGATGGCAGCGTGCCGGCCTCGAACGCATCGCGCAGCGGCGCAAGCCAGTCCGCCGGGATGGCACCGCGCAACAGCAGATAGCCGTCCGCATCGAGGCGGCGTGCCTCCGCATCCGGAAGCTGGCCGACGCCGACACGCGTGAGGGCTGCAGACATGGTGAGCTCGCACATTGAGGGGTCGTGGTTCGCCGCGTCATGGTCGACGATCCGGCGCGCCTCGGCAAGCTCGCTTGCGCCCGTCGGTGGCGCTTCGCGCCGTCGCATTCATCCGGCCGTGACGTCCATCGCTGCAGACGACGCTGAGGCGATGGGCCGCAGTGCGGAACGGCCGGATCGCCGACGCCGGTTCACCGTTCGTTAACCCTCTCGACCTACCTCTCGTTAGCAACACTCTGCAACGATCCGACAAACGGGGTAAACGAGCGATCCGAGCTCCTTGGAAGCACACATGGTAGCCATCCAAAGCACCAACCAGATCTCGCCCGCCAATGAGCGCGTCTATCGCCAGAGCAACCTGCTGGGCGAGTGGAAGGGCAGTTGGACCGCCAACGGCCAGGCCGTGAGCTTCAAGGTCGTCAACATCAGAGGCGCCGCCGCCACGGTGGAGTACACCCACAACGGCCGCACCGAGCGCGGCATCGGCGAGGTCAACGGCTCGACCATCGACTTCGGCGCGGTCACGCTCGGCACCAAGAACGGCAAGAACGCGGTGCTGCTGTTCTCGGCCGGCGGCGGCAAGGCCACCGCAATGCTCGAAAAGCAGGCCCCGCCCGCCAATGAGAGCAATCTCGTCGGCAGCTGGGCCGGCTACAACGGCGAAAACGGCCAGAGCGCGAGCTTTCGCGTGCTCTCCGTCAACGGCAAGGAGGCCCAGGTCAGCGTGACGACCAACGGCGTCACGCGACAGGGCACCGGGATCGTCTACAACAACGTCATCATGTTCGGTCAGTCGCAGATCTCGACGACCGACGGCAAGAGCGGCAAGGTCATCTTCCAGGTCGGCAACAAGTCCTACCTCGTTCCGGTGGACAAGCTGCCCAAGACGGCCTGAGCTCAGATTCTCGAAGTTCAGACGCTCGAAGTTCAGACTCCCGCCATCATCACATATTTGATCTCGAGATATTCCTCGATGCCGTGATGTGAGCCCTCGCGCCCGAGGCCGCTCTCCTTGACGCCGCCGAACGGTGCGACCTCGGTGGTGATCAGGCCGGTGTTGACGCCGACCATGCCGGATTCGAGCGCCTCCGCCACGCGCCAGACGCGGCCGAGGTCGCGGGCGTAGAAGTAGGACGCCAGACCGAACGGCGACGCGTTGCACATCGCGATGACGTCGGCCTCGTCCTTGAAACGAATGACGGGAGCCAGCGGGCCGAACGTCTCCTCATGCGCGACCAGCGCGTCGGCTTTCACGTCCCGCAGCACGGTCGGCTCGAAGAAGGTGCGGCCGAGCGCATGACGCTTGCCGCCGGTGACGATCGTCGCACCGCCCTTGACCGCATCAGCGATGTGGCGCTCGACCTTCTCGACCGCCTCCGCATTGATCAGCGGGCCCTGGGTGACGCCGGCTTCCGTGCCCTCGCCGATCTTCATGGCCGAGACCTTGGCGGCGAGCTTCTCGACGAAGGCGTCGTAGATGCCATCCTGCGCATAGAGGCGATTGGCGCAGACGCAGGTCTGGCCCATGTTGCGATATTTGGAGACGATCGCGCCCTCGACGGCCGCATCGACGTCGGCATCGTCGAACACCACGAAGGGCGCGTTGCCGCCGAGCTCGAGGCCGAGCTTCTTCACCGTGCCGGCCGACTGGCGATACAGGATCTTGCCGACCTCGGTGGAGCCGGTGAAGCCCACGAAGCGCACCGAGGGATGCTCGCACAGCACTTTTCCAATCGGCGGCGCGTCGCCGGTGACGATGTTGAGCGCACCCGCGGGGATGCCGGCGCGCTCGGCCAGCACGGCAAGCGCCAGCGCCGACAGCGGCGTCTCGTTGGCCGGCTTGAGCACCACGGTGCAGCCGGCGGCGAGCGCCGGCGACACCTTGCGGGTGATCATCGAGTTCGGGAAGTTCCACGGCGTGATCGCGCCGCAGACGCCGATCGGCTGCTTCAGCGCCAGCAGGCGCGCATCGGGCTTCTGCGTCGGAATGGTCTCGCCATAGACGCGGCGCGCCTCCTCGGCGAAGAACTCGATATAGGCGGCGCCGATGTCGACCTCGCCCAGCGCCTCGGTCAGCGGCTTGCCCTGCTCGGAGGTCAGGATCAGCGCGAGATCCTCGCGGTTCGCAATGATCAGCTCGAACCATTTGCGTAAGGTATTGGAGCGCTGCTTGGCGGTCAGCCTGGCCCACAGCGGAAAGGCGCGTGAGGCGGCCTCGACGGCGCGCGTAGCCTCGGCAGCGCCGAGCTGCGCAACCTTCGCAATCGCCACGCCGGTGGCGGGATTGACGACCGGGAACTCCGGCGTGCCGACCCAGCCGCCATCGATATAGCTCTGCTCACGCAGCAGCGACGGATCCTTCAGGCGGTCGCGCAGGCTGAGGGTGGCGTCGGACGCGCGGGCGGCGGCGGGCGGTGTCATTGGGCATCTCCTCGAAGCGGTCGGTATCTCGCTCCGAATATAGCCCCCGCACGGCGCAGGCGCACGGTGTGTGCGCCTCACGAACGGTACATTCGACCGGGCCAACCGTGCCCTGACAGCACCAAATGCGGTGACGGGACCCGTATCCGCTCAGCGCGGTCTCAGGCTGCGCCGCTCATGTAGGTCTCGCGACGGCCGATCATACGCTCGGCCGCGGCCTTGGCGTCGGCCTTGGTCGAGGTCGCGCACGTCCTGTATTCGAGGTCCGGCAAGGTGGCGGGATCGCGGCGCCCGAACCAGGATTTCTGCCCGACCGGGAGCAGCGCCAGCGCCTGCGCCACATTGTCGACCGCACCGAACGCATACAGCGCCCCCGTGGCGGCGACGCGCACTTCATAGATCCCCGGGGTGATCGGTGCCTCGATATTGTCACCACGACCCGGGCGGGGATACCGCTTCCACTCGCTCCACTTCGAAATCATATCGCCCCCACTGGCGGAATTTGCCGCCATAGCCATACCGTCGGCTCGAAAAAGCCGGTTGTTGAACCCTTTAATGCAAAAATGGTTGCAACTCACAACAGTCCGAGGCCCGTGGTGGGAACATGGCGCCCATGTGACGGACTCGCGGCTCGATGGAACTAATCATGATTCTCTGAGGATTTTGAAGCGCTGTGGCGTCGCGGCCCCGGTTCTCCCGCCTCGTCTTCGTTCGCGCCGCATCATCACGAGATCGCGACCAGATGCGTCGGCGAGGGTTCTTGCCGCTCCGATCTTGGCAGGGAACAATCCCGTACCGTCAACAAGAACGGAACGGAGGAGACCATGCAGAACAAGACCGACATCGATGGCGTGCTACGACAGAAGGCGGAGGCCAAGGAGATTCCGGGCGTCGTCGCCATCGCAGCTGACAGCAACGGCATCATCTACGAAGGCGCCTTCGGCAAGCGCGATCTCGGCCGCGACGATCCGATGACCACCGACAGCGTGTTCTGGATCGCCTCGATGACCAAGGCGATCACCTGCGCCGCCGGCATGCAGCTGGTCGAGCAGGGCCGGCTGTCGCTGGATGCGCCGATCGGGCAGGTGCTGCCGGATCTCGCGGCGCCCAAGGTGCTCGACGGCTTCGATGCCAATGGCGAGCCTATCCTGCGGCCGGCGAAGACCGCGATCACGCTGCGCCATCTGATGACCCACACCGCGGGCTTCTGCTACGACATGTGGAACGGCGACATGGCGACCTACGTGCAGAAGGCCGGCACGCCCGGCATCATCACCTGCAAGAACGACGCGCTGAAATTGCCGCTCGCGTCCGATCCCGGCACGCGCTGGGAATATGGCATCAACATCGATTTCGTCGGCAAGGCGGTTGAGGCCGCGAGCGGTCAGACGCTCGATGCGTATTTGCGCGACCATCTGTTCGCACCGCTCGGCATGGACGATACCGGCTTCAGGCTCGGGCCGTCGCAACGCGAACGCCTGGTCGGCATGCATGCGCGCGGCGAGGACGGCACGCTGGCGCCGATCCCGTTCGAGATCGAGCAGGAGCCGGAATTCCACATGGGTGGCGGCGGCCTCTACGGAACGGCGGGCGACTACATCCGCTTCACGCGGATGATCCTCAACAACGGCCGGGGCAACGGCAACCAGGTGCTCAAGCCCGAGACGGTCGCGGCTATGCGCGACAATCACATCGGCGAGCTGGAGATGACGAAGATGGCCGCGGCCGTGCCCGGCGTGACCAACGACGTCGATCTCTATCCCGACATCGTCAAGAAATGGGGCCTCAGCTTCATGATCACGACGTCGCAGACAGCGGAGGGACGCAGCGCCGGCAGCCTCGCCTGGGCAGGCCTTGCCAACACCTACTACTGGATCGATCCGGCCCGCGACGTCACCGGCGTGATCCTGATGCAGCTGTTGCCGTTCGCAGACCGGCTGTGCCTGGAGACGTTCGCGGGCTTCGAGCGCGGGGTGTATGCCGGGCTGGATGCTGCCGGCGGCAAGAAGGCGGCATGAACAGCCGAGAGCGTGGAGCGGCGGGTGATCGCGGAGCTCACTGCGTTCCAGGCCTTCGGCAACACGAACTAATCAGCTACCAAACGCGCGGGATGTGCGCGTGGAGCGAGCTGTAACCCCCACCCGGATCGCATCTGACGATGCGATCCGACCTCTCCCCCTCAGGCGGGGAGAGGTGGGAGCCACTGACCAAGCCGCATCCGCGAGTCTGGCGCCGATGTCAGTCAGACCTTCAGCCCGTTCTGCGCCGCCAGCTCCTTCAGCGACACCTGCGGCCGGGCGCCGATGTGCTGGATCACCTCGGCGGCGGCGAGGCCACCGAGCTTGCCGGCCATCTCGTAACCGGACTTGCGCACCAGCCCGAACAGGAAGCCCGCGGCAAACAGGTCGCCGGCGCCGGTCGTATCCACCAGCGTCTCGATCGGATGCGCCGGCACCGCGATCACGCCGTCGTTCGACACCACGACGCAGCCCTTGTCGCTGCGGGTGACGATGCCGAGCGTGGCATCCTCGCGCAGCTGGTTCAGCGCGCCGTCGAAATCTGAGGTCTGGTACAACGAATGCAACTCAGCCTCGTTGGCGAACACCAGATCGACGGTGCCGCCGCGCATCAGCTCGAGGAATTCGTCGCGATAGCGGTCGACGCAGAACGAGTCCGACAGGGTCAGCGCGACTTCGCGGCCGGCATCGTGCGCGATCGTCGCGGCCTTCACGAACGCATCTTTGGCGTCCTTCGGATCCCACAGATAGCCTTCGAGATAGATGATGCGGGCGGCTGCAATCTGAGCGGGATCGATGTCGGCCGCCGTGAGGTTCTGCGCGGCACCGAGATAGGTATTCATCGTGCGCTCGCCATCCGGCGTCACCAGGATGTAGGAGCAGCCGGTGGCCGGCCCATCGGTCGCGGCCGCCGTGTCGAAGGCGACGCCGGCGGCGCGGATGTCATGCGAATACATCCGGCCGATCTGATCGTCCTTGACCTTGCCCACATAAGCCGCGCGCGCGCCGAGGCTGGCGAGGCCGACGATGGTGTTGGCTGCCGAGCCGCCCGACATCTCGGTCGCCGGTCCCATGTCACGGTAAATCGCCGCCGCGCGGGCCTCGTCGATCAAGGCCATGCCGCCCTTGGTCATGCCGTGCCTGGCGAGAAAGGCTTCATCGGCCTGCACCAACACGTCGAAAATCGCGTTGCCGATGCCGAGAACATCGTATTTCGCGTCAGTCATCCACTGGCCCCGTTTACGGCGTTTGCAAACGCTGCGGCCTATCACAAGCAGCGCTGCTATAGAAGCCTCATGATCCGATCATTCGTGACCGTGTTGTCAGGAACACTCACCTCACGCCTGCTCGGCTTCGGCAGGGACGCGCTGATGGCCGCGCTGCTGGGCGCCGGACCGGTTGCGGACGCGTTTCTCGCGGCGTTTCAGCTCGTCAACGTCGCCAGGCGATTGCTGACGGAAGGCGCACTCAACGCCGCGCTGGTGCCGGCGTGGTTGCGAATATACCAGCAGGCGGGATCGACGCAGGCGGCAGCTTTTGCCGGCCGCGTGCTCGGCACCGTCAGCGCCTGCCTGCTCGCAGCCACGATCGCGCTGGCACTGCTGATGCCGATCGCGATGATGGTGCTCGCGCCGGGCTTTGCCGGTGACGAGACGCTCACCCTTGCGGTGAACGACGCCCGGCTGATGCTGCCCTATCTGGCCTTCGCCGGTCCCTCGACGGTGCTGCTCGCGCTTTCCAGTGCCCGCGGCCGCTTCGCGCTGGCCGCGTTCGCGCCGCTGCTGTTCAACGTTGCGCTGATCGCCGTGACGATCGTGCTGCTAACGCAACATGCGGATCCCTCCCGGGCCGCGCTGCTGCTCGCCGCCACGATCGGCATCGCCGGTCTGCTGCAGCTCGCGATGCTGGCGCAGCGCGGCGGCAGGAGCAACGTCGCCTCGCCGGTGCGCGTCTCGCTCGATGCCGAGATGCGCGGCTTCTTCGCCAAGGCGCTGCCCGGCATGGTGGCGAGCGCGGCGCCGCAGCTGCTGGTGATCGGCGGCGCGATCATCGCGTCGACCACGCCCTCGGCCGTGTCATGGCTCTATTTCGCCAACCGCCTGATCGAGCTGCCGCTCGGCCTGGTCGGCGTGGCGACGGGCACGGTGCTGGTGCCGGAGCTGACGCGCGCGCTGCAGGCCGGCAACAAGGAGGCGCTGTCGCGCGTGCAATCGCGCGGCGTGGAGCTGACGATGGGCCTCGCACTGCCCGCGACGCTCGGACTGATGATCCTGAACGAGCCGATCGTTCGTTTGCTGTTCGAACACGGCGCGTTCGGCTCGCAGGATGCCGCCGCGACAGCACGGGTCTTGACCTGGCTCGCCGCCGCGCTGCCGGCGCAGGTCCTGACCAAGGCGCTGCAGCCGGCCTTCTTCGCACGCGAGGACACACAGACGCCGCTGCGCGCGACGCTGATCGGATGCGGCACGGCGATCGCGCTGGCGTTCCTGCTCGGCCAGATCTTTGCGGTCAGCGGCATCGCCGCCGGACTCGCGCTCGGCGCCTGGGCCAACGCCGCCGTGCTGCTCCGGCGCGGCAGCACGCGCTTCGGCTTCGATCTCCAGCCGGCATCACGGCGCCGGCTGCCGCGGATCGCACTCGCCGCAGCCATCATGGCCGCAGTGCTCTGGATCGCGGCGGCCCATGCCGGCGAGGCGGACGGCGGCCATCATCTTGGAGCCGCGCTCCTGCTCACCGCCCTGATCGGCGGCGCGGCCATCCTGTACGCGACGCTCCTGGCCGCCCTCGGCGTCGTCAGCTTGCGCGAGACGATGCTCGCGATCCGGCAGCGGCCCGCCCGCGACCTGCCCGCTGGCGACTTGCACCTTTGAGGCGCCCGTGCCAAACGACGCAGCAAATCCATCATCTGGAACAGCGACCATGGCCTTCGTGGAACGGGTTTTCTCGGGCGTCCAGCCGACCGGCAACCTGCATCTCGGCAACTATCTCGGCGCGATCGTCAACTTCGTGAAGATGCAGGAGACGCACAACTGCATCTATTGCGTCGTCGACATGCACGCCATCACGATGCCGATCGACGTCTGGGGCGGTCCGGCCGAGCTCGCGCGCAACACCCGCGAGGTGACCGCAGCCTTCATCGCAGCCGGAATCGATCCGAAGAAGCATATCGTGTTCAACCAGAGCCAGGTCTCGGGACATGCCGAGCTCGCCTGGATCTTCAACTGCGTTGCGCGCATCGGCTGGCTGAACCGCATGACGCAGTTCAAGGAGAAGGCCGGCAAGGATCGTGAGAATGCGTCGGTCGGTCTCTACGACTATCCGGTGCTGATGGCTGCCGACATCCTGCTCTATCGCGCCACCCATGTTCCGGTCGGCGAGGACCAGAAGCAGCATCTCGAGCTCTCGCGCGACATCGCGCAGAAGTTCAACAATGATTTCGGCGACGCGATCCGAGCCCAGGGTTTTGGCGACGGCCTGTTCTTCCCGCTGCCGGAACCGTTCATCACCGGGCCCGCGACGCGCGTGATGTCCTTGCGCGACGGCACGAAGAAGATGTCGAAGTCCGATGCCTCGGACTACTCGCGCATCAACCTGACCGACGATGCCGATACGATCGCGCAGAAGGTCCGCAAGGCCAAGACCGATCCGGAGCCGCTGCCCAGCGAGGAGAAGGGATTGGACACCCGCCCCGAGGCCGACAACCTCGTCGGCATCTACGCGGCGCTGTCAGACCGCAGCAAGGCCGACGTGCTCAGGGATTTCGGCGGCGGCCAGTTCTCCAGCTTCAAGAACGCGCTGGTCGAGCTGTGCGTCACCAAGCTCGGCCCGATCGCGGCCGAGATGAAGCGGCTGACGGCGGACCCGGGCTATGTGGATTCCGTGCTCGTCGATGGCGGCGAGCGGGCCCAGACCATCGCGGCCGAGACGATGAAGACCGCGAAGGACATCGTTGGATTCATCCGCAAGCCCTGAACGGAGCTGCAAGCCGCAAATCCCGCCGCTACGGAACCGACGCCCCTCTCCCCAACGGAGACGGGCTGTGGCAGCATCGCGGCCGGATCGACTCGCAGCAACAGGCGGGAACGAGGATGGCGGCGCAGCGGCAGAGCTACCAGACCGGCCATGCGCCGAAATGCCTGGTCGTCGTCGACGACAGCGCGGAATGGGACCGCGCCATTCGCTATGCGGGGCGTTGGGCCATGCGCGCCGGCGGCCGGATCGTGACGCTGCACATCATCGAGACCGAGGACCAGAACCAGCAATGGCTGGGGGTCGCCGACCTGATGCGGGCCGAAGCGCAGGACGAGGCCAATGCCGCGCTCGACCAGGCGGCAGCGCTGCTGTCCGCCATCGGCGCAGCCGCGCCGGAACGGGTGATCCGCGAGGGCGAGCCGACGGCCCAGATCCTGGCCACCATCGAGCACGACAGCGACATCGCGCTGCTGGTGCTGGCAGCCAACTCCGGCGTCGACGGCCCGGGACCGCTGGTCACCCATGTCACCAAGACCATCGGCGCGTTCCCGATCCCCCTGGTGATCGTGCCCGGCGACCTCAAGGACCCCGATATCGACGCGCTTTCATAGGCTTAAGGACGAAATCCACGCGCTGTCCCCTTGATCGTGCGCGTCTCCTTGCCATCTGCTATGACAACGTCACAGGCCGGCCTTGAACCGGCGCTGCCGGAGAAAACCATGTTCATCCAGACTGAAGCCACCCCCAATCCCGCCACCTTGAAGTTCATTCCGGGCCGCGTCGTGCTGCCGGCCGGAACGATGGAATTTTCGAGCCGGGACGCCGCCGCCCGCTCCCCGCTCGCCGAGCGCCTGTTCGGCGTCGACGGCGTCACCGGCGTGTTCTACGGCGCCGATTTCATCACGGTGACCAAGAGCGACGGCGAATGGCAGCATTTGAAGCCGGCCATCCTCGGCGCGATCATGGAGCACTACATGTCCGGCGCGCCGCTGCTCGCCGACGGCAGCGCCGCCAATGACGAGTCCGCCGACGAGGACGACGAGTTCTATGACGAGGCCGACACCGAGACCGTCGGCATGATCAAGGACCTGATCGAGAGCCGCGTCCGCCCCGCCGTCGCCAATGATGGCGGCGACATCACCTTCCGCGGCTTCAAGGACGGCATCGTCTATCTCAACATGAAGGGTGCCTGCTCCGGCTGCCCGTCATCCACGGCGACTTTGCAGCACGGCATCCAGAACCTCTTGAAGCACTTCGTGCCCGAGGTCGTCGAAGTCCGTCCGATGTGAAACGGGGCGAGTGGCGAGCAGATTCAAACGCTGCTCCCTATTCGCCCATTCGCCTCCTACCTGCCTTGCCAATGGAAGCGGCCGCTTGTGGCGCATGCGCTCCGACATCTCGACGCGCTGCTCGCCGACCGCTTGCGCCGTCGATGACACATACTCATTCTCATTGACGCTCTGTAGCGCCCTGTTGGTCGCATCGACCTGAGCCATCGCATCGCGCGATACCGCGCGGGCTCGCCAGAACGACATGGGACGCCCTCTGCTCCTGACGCTGGGAGCCGCGCGGGCGCCTGGGCACGGCGCATCGGCCGCGAAATGCGGGGGACAATTCCCACAGGCCCGGAAAGATTTGCTCAAATAGCTGCTAGTTCAGTAGTTTAGCTTTTCGTCGGTTGAGCCTTGATGCGTTTTTTCGGGTCAGGATGTAAGAAGGCGTCAACTGACTTTATCAAGGTACCACAATCGGTATTGGGCGCCCCTTTCAAACGCGAATCTGACGGATGCTGATACTCGCCATCGATACCGCCCTCGACCATTGCGCCGCCGCCGTCCTGGACACTGATTCGGCCGCGATGCGCGCCCAGGACACGCTGCCCATGAAGCGCGGCCACGCGGAGGCGCTGATGCCGCTGCTGGCGCGCGTCATGCAGCAATCCGGTGTCGGCTTTTCCGACCTCGACCGGATCGCCGTGACGACCGGCCCCGGTAGTTTCACGGGACTGCGCGTCGGACTCTCCGCCGCGCGCGGCATTGCTTTGGCAGCCCACAAGCCGGTGGTCGGCGTCACCACGCTCTCTGCCTACGCAGCGCCCATTGTCAGCGAGGACCGCGCAGGCCCGGTGATCTCCGCGATCGATGCCCGGCACGACCATGTCTACTATCAAGTCGTGAGCGGCAGCGGCGAAGAGCTGGTCGCACCGCAAGTGGGGGCGATCGACGACGTGCTGGCCGCTGCACGCTTCGGTGCCCCTCATCTCGTCGGCAACGCCGCGGCGATCCTGGCCGGACGGTGGCCCGGCAATGGGGCCGCGCCGGTCGCGGTCGACACCGAGGCCGGCCCCGACATCACGTGGGTCGCCTGGCTCGGGGCGGCGGCGGACCCCGCCCACGCGCCGGCGCGGCCGTTCTACCTGCGCGCGCCCGACGTCAAGCCGCCCGCAAGCGCGCCGCTCGAACCGGTGCGGACGGCCGCTTCGTAATGAACATGTTCTTCCGGTGGCTTGGCCGCGCCAAACCCTCCATCGACACCGCCTCGCTGCGGGACGCCCCCCGTCTGGCCCAGATTCACGCCGCCTCGTTTCATCGCGGCTGGGGCGAAGGCGAATTCGAGACGATGCTGGCCGAGCGCAACACGATGATCCATCGCCTGCGGCTCGGGCGGAAGCTGATCGGCTTCATCGTCTCGCGGATCGGCGCGGACGAGGCAGAAATTTTATCGGTCGCCCTTGACCCAAATCAGCGCGGACGAGGGCTTTCTCGTGATCTGCTGCTGCAGCATCTCGGGCATCTTGCAGGCCGCGGGGTCCGGACGGTGTTTCTCGAGGTCGAGGAAAACAACCAGCCGGCCCGCCGACTCTACGAACGCGCCGGATTTGCGACCGTCGGTCGACGGGAACGTTATTACCTTCAGCCCGGCGGGGAACAGCTGAATGCGCTTCTGATGCGCCGGGACTTGTCGTAACCTGCGCTTGGTGGCAGAAAGCGCATCCTTGAGGCGAGACACGATGACCTCCTTGAAACCAACGCCAGCGCTCAACTCCACCGGCATCGAGGCCCGTTGCGCCGCCACCGGCATGCGGATGACCGAGCAACGCCGGGTCATTGCCCGTGTGCTCGCCGAAGCCTGCGACCATCCCGACGTCGAAGAGCTGTACCGGCGCTGCGTCGCCGTCGACGACAAGATCTCGATCTCGACGGTCTACCGCACCGTGAAGCTGTTCGAAGACGCCGGCATCATCGAGCGTCACGACTTCCGCGAGGGCCGTGCCCGCTACGAGCAGATGCGCGACAGCCATCACGATCATCTGATCAACCTGCGGGACGGCAAGGTGATCGAGTTCACCTCCGAGGAAATCGAGAAGCTGCAGGCGGAGATCGCGCGCCGGCTCGGCTACAAGCTCGTCGATCATCGGCTCGAGCTCTATTGCGTACCGCTCGACGAAGAGACGAATGGCTGACGTCACGCCGGCTTCCAACCTCGATCTGGTCATTTTCGATTGCGATGGCGTGCTGGTCGACAGTGAGGTGATCTCCTGTCAGGCCCACGCCGACGTTCTCACGTCGTGTGGCTATCCGATCACGGCCGATCAGGTGTTCGATCGCTTCTTGGGACGCTCGTCCAAGCAGGCGACATTCGAAGTCGAGGCCGAGCTCGGCCGCAGCCTTCCCGAAGATTTCAACGCCAGGCTGCAGGACCAGCTGTTCCGCGCCTTCGAGCAGGATCTGCGCGCCGTGGACGGCATCGGCCAAGCGCTCGACGGCATCGACGTGCCGGTCTGCGTCGCCTCCTCCGGCTCCCACCAGCGCATGCGCGTGAGCCTCGGCGCGACCAGGCTCTATGATCGCCTTGCTCCGCACATCTTCTCGTCCTCCCAGGTCGAGAACGGTAAGCCCGCCCCGGACCTGTTCCTGTTCGCGGCGGCCCAGATGAAGGCGCGGCCCGCGGCCTGCGTGGTGGTCGAGGACAGCCTCGCCGGGATCCGGGGCGCGCTGGCCGCTGGCATGGCCGTGCTCGGGTTTCACGGCGGCAGCCATTGCCGTCCCGGCTATGCCGACAGTCTGCGGGCGGCCGGCGCAACGCTGGTTTTCGACGACATGCGGCAATTGCCACTCATTCTCAGCAGGCTCGGCGAGAAAACCGTCCCCCTCGCTGGATTTTCGGCCGTCTAGCCTATATCTGAGCCCCGCGCCGAAATTGGCGTGCCCCCGACCGCATGCAAGGGTTCATGACGCCGCCGCGCAAGCTGCACATCAAGTCCTATGGCTGCCAGATGAACGTCTACGATGCCCAGCGCATGGTGGACACGCTGGGGGCTGAGGGCTTCGTCGAGACCGCCGATGCCGGCGACGCCGACCTCGTGATCCTCAACACCTGCCATATCCGCGAGAAGGCCTCCGAAAAGGTCTATTCGGAGCTCGGGCGTCTCAGGGTGGCCAAGGAGGAGGCTGCAAAGTCGGGGCGCGCGATGCAGATCGCCGTGGCCGGTTGCGTGGCCCAGGCCGAGGGCGCCGAAATCATCGCGCGCGCGCCGACGGTCGACGTCGTGGTCGGGCCGCAAAGCTATCATCATCTGCCGGAGCTGCTGGCACGCGCTGACCGGGGCGAACCGGCGATCGACACTGAATTCCCGGCGGAGGACAAGTTCGGCCTGCTGCCCAGGCCGAGCCGCGAGGCCATCCGCGCCCGCGGCATCTCGGCCTTCGTGACCGTGCAGGAAGGCTGCGACAAGTTCTGCACCTTCTGCGTGGTGCCATATACCCGCGGCAGCGAGATGTCGCGCCCGGTGGCGCGGATCGTCGATGACGTCATTCAACTGACCGAGAACGGCGTCCGCGAGATCACGCTGATCGGCCAGAACGTCAACGCCTATCACGGTGAAGGTCCCGACGGCCGCGCCTGGACACTCGGGCGGTTGCTCCATCGCATCGCCGAGATTCCCGGCGTGGCGCGGATCCGCTACTCGACGAGCCATCCCAACGATGTCGACGACGACCTGATTGCGGCGCATCGCGACCTCAGATCGGTGATGCCGTTCGTGCACCTGCCGGTGCAGTCCGGTTCCGACCGGATCCTCGGCCTCATGAATCGGAAACATAACGCGTCCGACTATCGCAAAGTCGTCGACCGTTTTCGCGCGGCCCGCCAGGACATTGCATTCTCTTCGGACTTCATCGTCGGGTTCCCCGGCGAGACCGAGGAAGATTTTCGTGCCACCCTCGCGCTGATCGACCAAATCGGCTACGCTGCAGCCTATTCATTCAAGTATTCGCCGCGTCCGGGAACCCCGGCCGCGGACATGCAGGAGATGGTGTCAGCGACCGAGATGGACGAGCGATTGGAGCGCCTCCAGAGCTTGATCGACAGCCAGCAGGCGGCCTTCAACAGGGCTGCAATTGGCGCGGTTGTCGACGTGCTGTTCGAACGCGCGGCCCGCAAGCCTGGTCAATTGGTCGGACGGACCGCCTATCTGCAGCCGGCCCATGTGATGGCGTCCGACGACATCATCGGTCAGGTCCTCCCCGTGCGGATCGACAGCCTCGAGCGCTACAGCCTGCTCGGCGAACTCGTCACGACGACAACGGCTCCGATTCCGGACGCCGCCCTGCCCCTTGTGTCCATCGGAGGCTGAGCACTTGCCCAAGAGCGCATCGGATTCCTCTTCGCTCGCTCCCAGCCGCAAGTTCGACCGCGACATGTCCATGCCCCCCGAGACTCAGGTCGTCATCGATTTCGACGACAACCGCGCCGCTTCCGCCCTGGTCGGGCCCTACGGCCAGAACCTCGCTTTGCTCGAGCGCAGGCTCGGAGTCGTCGTCGACTCGCGCGGCAACCACATCACGATCGGCGGCTCGCGGGACGGCTGCGATGCCGCGCGCCGGGTGCTGGAGTCGCTGTATGCCCAGGCCGTCAAGGGACAGGATCTGGCGCAGGGCGATGTCGAAGGCGCAATTCGCGCCGTGGTCGCGCAGGGATCGCTGTTCGAGTTCGACGCCAAGGGCGCCAAGAGCGGGTTCGAAAGCATCAACCTGCGCAAGCGGCCGGTGCGCGCCCGCACGGCCGCGCAGGATTCCTACATCCGCGCGCTGAAGCGCCATGAGCTGGTGTTCGGCATCGGTCCGGCCGGTACCGGCAAGACCTGGCTCGCGGTCGCGCACGCCGCGCAGCTGTTCGAGCGCAAGGAAGTCGATCGCATCATCCTGTCGCGGCCTGCCGTCGAAGCCGGTGAGCGGCTCGGCTTCCTGCCCGGCGACCTGCGCGAAAAGGTCGATCCATATTTGCGCCCGATCTACGACGCGCTCTACGATCTGATGGATGCGCGCGTGGTCGAGCGCGCGCTGCAGGCCGGCGAGATCGAGATCGCGCCGCTCGCCTTCATGCGCGGGCGTACCTTGACCAATGCCGCGATCATCCTCGACGAGGCGCAGAACACGACATCGATGCAGATGAAGATGTTCCTCACGCGTCTCGGCGAAAACAGTCGCATGATCATCACCGGCGATCCCTCGCAGGTCGACCTGCCCAACGGCCAGACGTCGGGCCTCGCGGAAGCTGCGCGGCTGCTCGACGGCGTCGAAGGGATCGCGCAGGTGAGGTTCACCGGCGAGGACGTCATTCGCCACGAGCTGGTCGCGCGCATCGTTGCAGCCTATGAAGGCCCGAAGGCCCGCTGACCTCAGAGCAAGCACGCCGATCGGCGTGTGATGTCAGCGCCATCCGCACAGAACTCGATCAGGATGCCACAAAGTCCCATTCCAACCACCGAGGTGATCGTCGCAGCCGAGTGCTGGCAGGACCAGCCTGACGCCGAGGACGTCATACATCGCGCCATCATCGCCGCAGCGGAGACGGTGGACGCCGACGTCGGCGAGGCCGAGGTCGCAGTGATGCTGACGGACGATGCCGGCATCCGCACCCTGAACAACAATTGGCGCGGCATCGACAAGCCGACCAACGTATTGTCGTTTCCGGCGCTGCAGCCGACCGGACCGCGGAGCGATGACGATGCGCCGCGGATGCTCGGCGACATCGCGATCGCCTATGAGACGATGCGGCGCGAGGCCGACGAGGAGCAGAAGCCGTTCGACCAGCATCTCAGCCATCTCACGGTGCACGGTTTCCTGCACCTGATCGGCTATGATCACGAGACCGACGACGAGGCCGAGGAGATGGAGGCGCTGGAGCGCGAGATCCTGGCCCATCTCGGCATCCCCGATCCCTACGCCGACCGGGAACGGACGAATTGACCATGGCCGATTCCGAGCCCATCCACGACAACCCGCGCAACACGCGCAATCTTCCGGCCGTGGTGCCGCCCTCCGAGCTCGGTCGCTCGCCGAGCGAAAACTGGCTGCTGCGCGCGCTGCGCAATTTGTTCGGCTGGAAGGGCGGCGGCTCGGTGCGCGACGACCTACAGGTCGTGCTCGATGCCTCGACGCCCGACGACATCGGCTTCTCCGCAGTCGAGCGCACGCTCCTGCGCAACATCCTCGATCTGCATGAGCGTCGCATCGCCGACGTGATGGTGCATCGTGCCGACATCGTCGCGGTCCGGCGCGACATCACGCTCGGCGAGCTGATGAGCCTGTTCGAGAGCGCGTCGCATTCGCGCCTCGTCGTGTACAACGACACGCTCGACGACCCCGAAGGCATGGTGCACATCCGCGATCTGCTCGCCTACACCACCGCGCAGGCGCGGGTTCCGGATGACGTGAAGGCGCGGCGCAAGAAGCCGCTGCCGGCCGGTCTCGATCTCAAGGCCGTCGACCTGTCGATGCCGCTGTTCGAGGCCAACATCATCCGCAAGCTGCTCTACGTGCCGCCGTCGATGCGGGCGATCGACCTCTTGGCCCAGATGCAGGCTTCGCGCATCCATCTGGCGCTGGTCGTCGACGAATATGGCGGCACCGACGGGCTGGTCTCGATCGAGGACATCGTCGAGCAGATCGTCGGCGAGATCGACGACGAACACGACAGCGACGAGCCGCCGGCGATCATGCGCCAGGCCGACAACGCCTTCATCGCCGATGCCCGCGCGAGCCTCGACGACGTCCGCCGCGTGATCGGCGAGGAGTTCGTCACCGGCGAAGCCGGCGAAGGCGTGGAGACGCTGGGCGGCTATCTCGTCAACCATGTCGGCCGGCTGCCGGTACGCGGCGAGTTGATCTCCGGCCCCGGAAATTTCGAGGTCGAGGTGCTCGACGCCGACCCGCGCCGCGTCAAGCGCCTGCGGATCGCGCCGCGCAAGGAGCGGCCCGTGCCAAGGCCGCCACGCGAGAGCCGGCGCCGCGAGGCCGCACCGGAAGTGACTGCGCCGGACCCGGGCGCACCGGTTGAGCCGCCGCGGCCGGCAGAGGCCGGCCCGGTGCCGAATGGTGACGGCAGCAGCCCAGCACGAGGCGGCGACGGAGCGAACTCACAGTGATCCGTCCCTCGATGATCCGCGGCCTCGCCCTTGGCGTCGTGCTGGCCTGGGGCTGGAAGCGCGCCGGCATCGCGATCGCCGCCGGCGCCCTCTCCGCACTGGCGATGGCGCCATTCAACGCCTGGCCCGTGCTTGCACTCACCTTTCCGGTCCTGGTCTGGCTGATCGACGGCGCGGCGGCGGGGCGGCGGCGCGGCATCCCGGCTGCGGCCCTCACCGGATTCTGCTTCGGCATGGGCTATTTCGTGCCGGGCCTGTACTGGATCGGCAACGCGTTCCTGGTCGATGCGCAGACCTTCGCTTGGCTGATGCCGTTCGCCGTCCTCGGCCTGCCGGCCTATCTGGCGCTGTTCCCGGCACTGGGCTTTGCCGTGGCCCGGCTGATCTGGACGCGCGACTCGACCCGCATCCTCGCGCTGGCAGTCTGCCTGACCGCAAGCGAATGGCTGCGCGGCCACGCGCTGACCGGCTTTCCCTGGAACAGCTTCGGCTATGCGCTGTCGCAGCCGCTGGCCCTGGCGCAATCCACCTCGCTCATCGGCCTCTGGGGCATGACGTTCCTGACGGTCGCGATCTTTGCCAGCCCCGCCGTGCTGATCGACGGCAAGACCTGGCGAGCGCGCTTGCGGGTGCCGGCCGCAGCCGCCGCTCTCCTCGTCCTGATGGGCGTGTTCGGCGCCATCCGGCTCGGCCTGAACCCGACCGCCTTCGTTCCCGACTTCAGGCTGCGGATCATGCAGCCCAACCTGCAGCAGGACGTCAAATTCAACTACGGCGCCAAGGCCGAGGTGATGCGGCGCTATCTGGCGCTGTCGGACCGCGCCGCGGGGCCGAAGGCGACCGGCGTACGCGACACCAACGTCCTGATCTGGCCGGAATCGGCGTTTCCCTTCTTCCTGACCCGTGAGGCGGACGCGATGGGGCAGATCGCCGATCTGCTGTCGCCGGGCACGGTGCTGATCACCGGTTCGGTCCGCGCCCCGGACGGGCCCCGCAACACGCCGATCACCCGGGCCTACAATTCGATCTATGTGATCGATCACGACGGCACCGTGCTCTCGGTTTACGACAAGCTCCATCTGGTGCCGTTCGGCGAGTTCCTCCCGTTCCAGAACCTGCTGGAGCGGATCGGCCTGGAGCAGCTGACGCGGGTGCAGGGCGGCTTCATTGCAGGCACGGTGCGACACAACCTGGACGTGCCACACGCACCGCGTGTTCTTCCTTTGATCTGCTACGAAGCGATCTTTCCGAGCGACGGCGTGCCCCACGAGGAGCGTCCAGGTTGGATCGTCAACCTGACCAATGATGGCTGGTTCGGTATCTCGACCGGTCCTCATCAGCATCTGCAGCAGGCGCAGTGGCGCGCTATCGAACAGGGCCTTCCATTAGTTCGATCAGCGAACACAGGGATCTCCGCGGTGATCGATCCTGTCGGCCGCATCACGTCGCAACTATCTCTCGGCGCCGAAGGCGTGCTCGATTCCGCGCTGCCTCTTGCACTGCAGCCCACAGTTTACGCGCGATTAGGCGACATTCCGGCCGCAATCCTGTTAGTGCTCGCCCTGAGCACTGTCGTTCGCAGACGTGTTGCTCAAAAGCTTCCCTGACGACAGCAAGATCTGGATTCTTTCCGGCTGCGTAAGATTTTTTTTGACAAGCAAAACCCCAAGTGTTGACAGATAGCTGCTGCAATTCGCATTCTCGCGCGGCAGCATGAGCCGTCCAGTCCGTTGCTCAGCCCGTCTTCGTTAGTACGATCTGCGCGCAGAAATTGACGGTGTGAGCGCCTGAGGCATACTGCGACCGCCTCGTTCCGAGGCCTGATTCTAAGGAGTTGAGAGATGTCGACGAAAGCGCCCAACCCTGTTGACAAGCATGTCGGCAGCCGGGTGCGGATGCGCCGTATCATGTTGGGCATGAGCCAGGAAAAACTTGGTGAGGCTCTCGGACTCACGTTCCAGCAGATACAGAAGTACGAAAAAGGCACCAATCGAGTCGGCGCCAGCCGGATCCAGCAGATCTCAGAAGTCCTGCAGGTCCCTGTCTCGTTCCTGTTCGAAGGCGTCCCCAGTGGCGGGACCAACGGTGAGGCTTTCGGCGAGGGCGCTTCTCCCGCCTATGTATCTGATTTTCTGGCAACCTCCGAAGGACTGGCGTTGACCCGCGCATTCACGCGGATCCACGATTCCAAGCTTCGGCGCAGCATCGTCGACCTGGTCGAGCAGATTGCTGATCGCGAGGCTCCAGAGGAAGGCTAGCTGATGCGCCGGCGCTGACATTCCTATTGCGGACACTCTCATATGAATGTCAGCGCCTCGGGGGGCCATTAGCAGACCACGTTTGGCGAACGACGCACTGGGCACGCGCCGTTCCGCCGGACGAATGAGCCGATAGACAGACCAGATCACGACCAATAGAGCGCGCTGGCTATCCTTCGGGAAATGCTGTCGCGCTCTAAATCATTTTGTGCGCATGTGGCGCGGGGAGTTGGCGGCGCGCCGGCGCGCCCCGGGCGAAAACCGGTCCTCCACGCCATCCTCCCCGACTACCATTTGCTAACCATAGAGAACTGCTCGCAAAGCTCATGATCGCCAACAGCAATCCGTTCGATAGTCGCACAATTCTTGAAGGCATCCGCCGCTGGGTGGAGATCGAGACCCCAACCGAGGCGCCCGATCGCGTCAACGAGCTGGCTTCGCTGGTCGCCGACGGCTATCGCGGGCTCGACGCCTCGGTCGAACGGATCGCCGGCCGCGATGGCTGCGGCGACCATCTGCTGGTGCGCTCGGCGTGGGGACAGAACGAGCCGGGCATCCTCGTGCTCAGCCATCTCGACACGGTGCATCCGCTCGGCTTCATCGAGCGCCTGCCGTTCGCGATCGACGGCGACGTCGCATTCGGCCCCGGCATCTACGACATGAAGGGCGGCGCCTATCTCGCTCATCATGCCTTTCGTCAGCTCTGCGCGGACGGAGAACGATCGCCGCTCGGCATTACTCATTTGTTCGTCTCGGATGAAGAGATCGGCAGCCCCACGTCGCGCGCGCTGATCGAGGAGGAAGGCCGCAGGGCCAAATACGTGCTGGTGACCGAGCCGGCGCGCGACGGCGGCAAGATCGTCACCGGACGCAAGGGTGTCGCGCGCTTCGACGTTGCGATCCGCGGCGTCCCCGCCCACGCTGGCGCGCGTCCACAGGATGGACGCAGTGCGATCCGCGAACTCGCCAACGTGATCCATGCGCTCGAAGCGCTGAACGATCCCGCGCGCGGCGTGACGGTGAATGTCGGCGTGGTCCGGGGCGGTACGCGCCCGAACGTGATCGCAGAGGAAGCCTATGCGGAGGTCGACGCGCGGCTGCCGACGCCTGCGGATGCCGACGAGATCGTGCCCAAGATTCTTGGTCTCACATCCCGCAGCGAGGGCGTCACCGTCAAAGTGAAGGGCGAGGTCAACCGGCCTCCCTATGTCAAAGGCAACGCGGGCGCAGCCTTGTTCGAGCACGCCAGATCGCTGGCGGAAGAAATCGGCTTCGAGCTCGCCGACACCTACACGGGCGGCGGCTCCGACGGCAATTTCACCGCGCCCTTCACCGCAACGCTCGATGGGCTCGGCGTCGACGGCAAGGGCGCGCATACGCATTACGAGCAGATGTACATCTCCTCGATCGAGCCGCGGACGCGGCTTCTCCACCGCCTGTTCCAGACCCTGCGATGAGCGCCGCGATCTCCATGCCCGTCGATGACGATCACACCGGCAATGAGGCCCTGCACGGCCAGGGCTCGTTCTTCGGCCGGCGCAAGGGCCACAAGCTCCGCGCGCACCAGGCCGACCTGGTCGAGAACCTGCTGCCGCACCTCGCGCTCGATCTTTCCGCCCCGGCCGACGCCGTGCTGCCGGCGCTATACGATCCCCCCGTCGAAGCGCTGCGGCTCGAGATCGGCTTTGGCGGCGGCGAGCATCTGGCTGCAGAAGCCAAGGCGTTTCCGACCACCGGCTTCATCGGCTGCGAGCCCTATGTCAACGGCATGGCCAAGATCCTGTCCGCGATCGAGGCCGACAACATCGGCAATGTCAGGCTCCTGGCAGGCGACGCCGCCGAGCTGCTCGCCTGGCTGCCGCCGCAGTCGCTGCAGCGGATCGACCTGATCCACCCAGATCCCTGGCCGAAGCGACGGCACTGGAAACGGCGCTTCGTGCAGGACGCGACCATCGCCGCGATGGCGCGCGCGCTGAAGCCCGGCGGCGAATTCCGCTTCGTCAGCGACATCGCCGACTATTGCGCCTGGACCTTGTGGCACCTGCTGCGCTCGCCGGATTTCGTCTGGACGGCGGAACGGGCCGATGATTGGCGTCTACCGTGGCCGGGTTACACGATGACGCGCTACGGCCGGAAGGCGACGCGCGAAGGCCGCGTCGCCAACTACTTGATCTTCCGGCGGCGCTGACGCGGGCGCGTCAGTGGCGCGTTTTCCAGAACGCGACGACGCGCTCGGCCGTCGATGACAGCAGACGCGCGTAGTTGAGCTTGATCGCTTCGATGTCGCGCTGTGCCGGCACGCGCTTGCGTCCGAGCCGGAGCAGGATCAGCGCGTGCACGGTGCCCCAGTCGAGCCCGATCTTGCGCCCGAGAATGAGCAGCGGGTCGTGGCGGTCGCCGGAGACGAGACGATCGAGCGTCGCGAGCTTGAGCCCGGTCATCGCAGCCAGCGCAGCGATGACCTCCTCATATCTGTAGGCGCGCGCAAACCCGAGCAGCGCAGCCTCGTCGAGGGTGTTCGCTTCATACAGCGCAAGAATGATCCGCTGCGCGGGAACGAAATTGCGCTGGCCTGCGCTCGCACCGGTCAAGTCGCCGGGCATCGCCAAGGCCTGCCTGATCTTCGCCTGCCGCTCCGGTCCGACCACATCGAACAGCCGCCGCTTGACGACGTCGAGCGCGCCATCGAGCAGTCTCTTGAGATGATCGTCGGAGAGATCCTCGCGCTTGCCGACCGTGAGCGTCAGCACGCCGTCGAAGCTCGCGCGATTGATCAGCTCGGTATAGCCGGGCTCGGAGAACGCCGCACCGGGATTGGCTGCGGTCCGCCGCACCACATCCCTGTCACCGCGCCGCACCAGCACGTCGGTCATGTCGGCCGACAAACGTGGACGCTCGGCCATCGCCAGCAGATGGCCTTGGCCCTTGTCGCGCGCGACATCGATGAGCACGTCGTCGTCGAGCACGGGAGAACGACGCAGCAGCGGACCGGCCACCGCAACCTCGTCGTCACGGGCGAGCTGGCCGACGACGGCACGCGGCGCCCTGGCAAGCCGCGACAGCCGCTCGGCCAGATCGATCCGCGTTTGCTGATCCGCGAGTGGGACCAGATCGATCAGCAACCCATCGAACAGATTGATGTGCTCGGGACGCAGCCTGCCGGCATCTTCGAAAAACAGGTCGGCGATGCGCCGTGTCGCCTCGAGGCCGCGCTCGGCGTCACGATGCCTCACGATCCCGTCGAGTCCGGGGATCAATGCGGTGGCGGGGGTCATGATGTCTACCCGATACGCAACACAACACACGTCCGCGCGCTCCGCCCCTCACGGCTCCAGAGCAAAAGCGCCCGAATTCATTCTGTTTTTAGCGTATCTTGGTGAATGAAGGGTTAGGCACCTGATTCCGAGCCGTCGCGTGCGTCCAGGGCCGGATCGCCGACGCGAAGGGCTTTCTGCAGTTCCGGGCCTGTTTGGTCGAGACGATCCCTTTTGGCCGAGACGACCCTTGCCGTCAGGCGCCAAAGCGGCTATATGAGCGCCATCAAACATCATCTCATATACGATCGCGTAGTGAGGGTGGGCCCTTCCGGACCCGCTCTTTTTTGTTACCTGGATCGCCCTGCCATCGGCGCGATCGATCCGGTGAGCGCGATCGGCCAGGCCTGACGGCCGCAAGCAGCAAGACACGCGATCGACGCCTCGATGACGGAACCGACCCTCGCAACCGCTGACACCGACCTTCTGACCGAGCCCCGGCTCGTCGTCGAGCCGGGTGTGGCGGCGCGCGTGGCTGCCGTGGCCGACCCGGTGTTGCAGGCAATGGGCTACCGGCTGGTGCGGATCCGCATCTCCGGCGAGTCCGGCTGCACGGTGCAGGTGATGGCCGAACGCCCCGACGGCTCGATGCAGATCGAGGATTGCGAGGCGGTGTCGCGGGCGCTATCGCCCGTGCTCGACATCGCCGATCCGATCGATCGCGCCTATCGGCTCGAGATCTCCTCGCCGGGCATCGACCGGCCGCTGGTCCGCCGCTCCGATTTCGAGCGTCACATCGGTCATCTGGTCAAGATCGAGATGGCCGTAGCCTACCAGAACCGCAAGCGCTTCCGCGGCATCATCAAAGGCGTCGAAGGCGATGGCGTGCGCATCACGCGCGACGACGTGGCGAAGGACCAGGACCCGGAGGTCGTGCTACCGATGGCCGACATCGGCGACGCAAAGATGGTGCTGACCGACGAGCTGATCGCCGAGTCCATGCGCCGCGGCAAGGCCGCCGAGCGCGAGAAGAAGCGCGACCTCGGATTGGCGCCGCCGCTGGCGCCGCACGCCAAGCCTGCGGCCCAGGCCAAGCCAAAACCGAAGTTGAAGGACAAGCAGCCGGTCAAGAAGCCGCTGCCGACCAACACCAAGAAACATCGCCTCGCCGCCGATCGCGCGCGCAGAGGCGAGATCGATCCTGATTAGAGGAGACTAGACCCATGGCCGTCAGCGCCAACCGGTTGGAACTGCTGCAGATCGCCGACGCCGTCGCGCGCGAGAAGTCGATCGACCGCGGCATCGTGATCGCCGCCATGGAAGACGCGATCGCCAAGGCCGCCCGCGCCCGCTATGGCAGCGAGACCGACGTCCATGCCGAGATCGATCCGAAGAAGGGTGAGCTGCGGCTGTCGCGCCACATGCTGGTGGTCGAGAAGGTCGAGAACCCCTCCAACCAGATCTCGCTCGACGATGCCCGCCGCGCCAATCCGGGCGCCCAGATCGGCGACACCATCGCCGATACGCTGCCGCCGCTGGAATATGGCCGCATCGCCGCGCAGTCGGCCAAGCAGGTCATCGTGCAGAAGGTGCGCGAGGCCGAGCGCGACCGGCAGTACCAGGAGTTCAAGGACCGCATCGGCGACATCGTCAACGGCGTCGTCAAGCGCGTCGAATATGGCAGCGTGATCCTCGACCTCGGCCGTGGCGAGGCGATCATCCGCCGCGACGAGATGCTGCCGCGCGAGGTGTTCCGCAACGGCGATCGCGTCCGCGCCTACGTCTTCGACGTCCGCCGCGAGACCCGCGGCCCGCAGATCTTCCTGTCGCGCACCCATCCGCAGTTCATGGCCAAGCTGTTCGCGCAGGAAGTGCCAGAAATCTATGACGGCATCGTCGAGATCAAGGCGGTCGCCCGCGACCCCGGCTCGCGCGCCAAGATCGGCGTCGTCTCCCGCGATTCCTCGGTCGACCCGGTCGGCGCCTGCGTCGGCATGCGCGGCTCGCGCGTCCAGGCCGTGGTGAACGAGCTGCAGGGCGAGAAGATCGACATCATCCCGTGGTCGCCCGACATCGCGACCTTCGTGGTCAACGCGCTGGCGCCGGCCGAAGTCGCCAAGGTCGTCATCGACGAGGATCGCGAGCGCATCGAGGTGGTCGTGCCCGACACCAACAACCAGCTGTCGCTGGCGATCGGCCGCCGCGGCCAGAATGTCCGCCTCGCTTCGCAGCTGACCGGCTGGGACATCGACATCCTGACCGAGCAGGAGGAGTCCGAGCGCCGCCAGGCCGACTTCGAGAACTCCACCCGCGTGTTCATGGAATCACTGAACGTCGACGAGGTCGTCGGCCAGCTGCTGGCGTCCGAAGGCTTCACCTCGGTCGAGGAGCTCGCTTTGGTCGATCTCAAGGATCTCGCCGGCATCGAAGGCTTCGACGAGGAGACCGCGACCGAGCTGCAGACCCGCGCCCGCGAGTTCCTGGAGCAGCAGGAGGCCGAGCTCGAGGCCAAGCGCAAGGAGCTCGGCGTCGAGGACGCCGTGAAGGCGGTGCCCGGCGTGACCACCAAGATGCTGGTCAAGTTCGGCGAGAACGACATCAAGACGGTCGACGATCTCGCCGGCTGCGCCACCGACGATCTGGTCGGCTGGACCGAGCGCAAGGACGGCGGGGAAGCCACCAAATTCCCCGGCATTCTCGACGGCCTCGACGTATCCCGCGACGACGCCGAAGCCATGGTGATGCAGGCCCGCGTCAAGGCGGGCTGGATCAGCGAGGCCGATCTCGCCAAGGCCGAGGCCGATGCCGAGGATGAATCCGAAGAACAGACCGCCTGAGCCATGGACGCCGTGATGACAGCCGCCATGACCATGATCGCTTGAGATGAGGAGCCGCATCACCGCATGCTCGCTTTGGCCGACCCCGAGCTCGACAATGGACCGCGGACCGACAAGTCCGCGACCATGCGCATGTGCGCGGTCAGCCGCGAGGTGCGGCCGATCGGCGAGCTGATCCGCTTCGTCGTCGGCCCGTCGGGCGAGGTCGTGCCCGACATCAAGCGCAAGCTGCCCGGGCGGGGGTTGTGGATCACCGCATCACGACAGGCGGTTGCGGAAGCGGTGCGGCGTCACCATTTCAGCCGCGGGTTCAAGGCGAACGTCCGCGTCCATCCGACACTTGCCGAGGATCTCGAGGCCTTGCTGGCCCGCAGCGCGATCGAGGCGCTGGGCATCGCCGCCAAGGCGGGCCAGGTTGTCTCGGGTTTCTCCAAGGTGGAAGCGGCGCTGTCGCAGCGCCAGTCGCGGACCACCTTGGCGGCCCTGATCCACGCTGCGGACGGCGCAGCCGACGGGATCCGCAAGCTCGACGCCCTGGTCCGGACGCCTGACGGGGACCAGGGCCAAGCCCTGCCATTTCCGATCATCTGCTGTCTCACTTCGGCAGAATTGGATTTGGCACTTGGGCGCTCAAATGTGATACATGCTGCCGTGCTCGCAGGCCCGGCGAGCAGGACATTCCTGTCGCGCAGCCAGACACTGGTCCGATACCGGTCGGCCGACGCTGACAAGATTGCCGGAACCGCGGCCACGAAATCTGCTTCGACTTCGACGACATAGCTACGAATACGCGACGATTGCACGAATGGGACGGTGCGGCAGACCCGCACGCTGGTAAACGAGATTAGGACGACTGAATGGCCGATCAAAACACTCCGGGCGACAAGAAACTCGGTGTCCCGAGCAAGACCTTGACGCTCAAGCCGCGCGTCGAGACTGGCACGGTGCGTCAGAGCTTCCCACACGGCCGGAGCAAGCAGGTGGTGGTCGAGAAGCGCGGCACCAAGCGCCGCGTCGGCGATGGGGCGCCCGATGCGCCGCATGCGCCGGAGCCGACCGTCGCCAAGGCGCCACCGCCGCCGCCGCCGAGCAACCGCCCATCGGGGCCGCGTTCGTCCGGGCCTCAGCGCAGCGGGTCCGGCGTCGTGCTGCGGACCCTGACCGAGGATGAGCGCTCGGCCCGCGCCAGCGCGCTGGCCGACGCCCGCGTCCGCGACATCGAGGAACGCCGCCAGGCCGAGGAGGAAGCCCGCCGCCGTGCCGAGCGCGAAGCCGCCGAACGCGCCGAGCGCGAGGCTGCCGAGGCGCGCCGCAAGGCCGAGGAAGAGCGTCATCGCCACGAAGAGGAAGCCAAGCGCAAGGCCGAGCTCGAGGCCAAGAAGCGCTTTGGCGAAGGCGAGGCGCCCCGCCCGACGACATCGTCAGCGCCGCAGCCCACGGTGACCGCGCCGGCCCGGCCCGCGCAGGCTCCGGGCCGCCCGCAAGGCGCGCCGGGCAGCCGGCCGCAGCAGATCGGCACCAGCTCGCGCCCCGGTGGCGCGCAGCCCGCCGGCGCACGTCCTGCCGGAGCCCGCCCGGCCGGCGGCGGCCCGCTCGGCCGCGCACCGGGTGTCGCCGCAGGTCCCGACGAGGATGAGGGTCCGCGGCAGATCCGCCGGGGTCCCGGCGGCGCCGCGCGTCCGGCCCCGCCGCCGAAGACCACGCACAAGCCAGGCCCGCAGAAGCAGCGCGGCCGCTTGACCGTTGTCACGGCGCTCACGGCCGATGACGTGCGCGAGCGCTCGATCGCCTCGTTCCGCCGCCGCACCCAGCGCCTGAAGGGCCATGCCGCCAATGAGCAGAAGGAAAAGCTGATCCGCGAGGTCACGATTCCGGAAGCGATCACGATCCAGGAGCTCGCGAACCGCATGTCGGAGCGCGCGGTCGACGTGATCCGTCTGCTGATGCGCCAGGGCGCGATGCACAAGATCACCGACGTGATCGATGCCGACACCGCGCAGCTGATCGCCGAAGAGCTCGGCCACACCGTCAAGCGCGTCGCCGCGTCGGACGTGGAAGAGGGCCTGTTCGACGTCGTCGACGATTCGACCGACACCGAGCCGCGTTCGCCGGTCGTGACCGTCATGGGCCACGTCGACCACGGCAAGACCTCGCTGCTCGACGCGCTGCGCCACGCGAACGTGGTCTCGGGCGAGGCCGGTGGCATCACCCAGCACATCGGCGCCTATCAGGTGACGGCGCCGGACAGCGGCAAGAAGATCACCTTCATCGACACGCCCGGCCACGCCGCGTTCACCGCGATGCGCGCCCGCGGCGCCAAGGTCACCGACATCGTCGTGCTGGTGGTCGCGGCCGATGACGGCGTCATGCCGCAGACGATCGAGGCCATCAACCACGCCAAGGCGGCGAAGGTGCCGATGATCGTGGCGATCAACAAGATCGACAAGCCCGATGCCCGCCCCGAGCGCGTCCGCACCGAGCTGCTGCAGCACGAGGTGCAGGTCGAATCGCTCGGCGGCGAGGTCGTCGACGTCGAGGTGTCCGCCAAGAACAAGACCAATCTCGATCGTCTGCTCGAGATGATCGCGCTGCAGGCCGACATCCTCGACCTGAAGACCAATTCGGATCGTCCGGCCGAGGGCACCGTGATCGAAGCCAAGCTTGATCGCGGCCGTGGTCCGGTCGCCACCGTGCTGGTCCAGCGCGGCACCCTTCGTGTCGGCGACATCATCGTCGCCGGCGCCGAGATGGGCCGCGTCCGCGCGCTGATCTCCGATCAGGGCGAGACCCTGCAGGAGGCGGGTCCGTCAGTGCCGGTCGAGGTGCTCGGCTTCAACGGTCCGCCGGAAGCCGGCGATCGTCTCGCCGTCGTCGAGAACGAAGCCCGCGCCCGCCAGGTCACCAGCTATCGTGCGCACCAGAAGCGCGAGAACGCCGCTGCCTCGATCTCCGGCATGCGCGGCTCGCTCGAGCAGATGATGTCGCAATTGAAGACCGCGGGCCGCAAGGAATTCCCGCTGGTCATCAAGGCCGACGTGCAGGGCTCGCTGGAAGCCATCCTCGGCTCGCTCGAGAAGCTCGGCACTGAAGAGGTCGCCGCCCGGATCCTGCATGCCGGCGTCGGCGGCATCAGCGAGTCGGACGTGACGCTGGCCGAAGGCTTCAACGCCGCGATCATCGGCTTCTCGGTCCGAGCCAACAAGGAAGCCGCCGCGCTCGCCAAGCGCAACGGCATCGAGATCCGCTACTACAACATCATCTACGACCTCGTGGACGACGTGAAGAAGGCGATGAGCGGTCTGCTTGCGCCGACGCTTCGCGAGACCATGCTCGGCAATGCGCAGATCCTCGAGGTGTTCAACATCTCCAAGGTCGGCAAGGTCGCCGGCTGCCGCGTCACCGACGGCACCGTCGAGCGCGGCGCCAATGTCCGCCTGATCCGCGACAACGTCGTGGTTCACGAGGGCAAACTGTCGACGCTGAAGCGCTTCAAGGACGAAGTGAAGGAAGTGCAGGCCGGCCAGGAATGCGGCATGGCCTTCGAGAACTACGGCGACATGCGTGTCGGCGACGTCATCGAGTGTTATCGCGTGGAGACCATTCAGCGCTCGCTGTAAGTCCGAATCCTACAGAGCGCGCTGCGATCAAGTGAGCAGCGATTCCGTGCGTCTGCGGAATCGCTGCGCATCTTGAACTTAACCAAGCGTCGTTGAACTCAATCAGAATGATCCTCTCGCCCGCGCTGACGCCGGGCGATGATCCGTTGGATTTTTGCAAAATGCCTCGCCATCACCAGAGAGGGAGCGCAGCTTCCGGCGGCTCGCAGCGTCAGTTGCGCGTGGCCGAGACCGTGCGTCACGCTGTCGCCGACATTCTCAGCCAGGGTCACGCGCATGATCCGGACCTGGAGGGACACATCATTACGGTGCCCGAAGTCCGCATGTCCCCAGACCTGAAGCTCGCCACAATCTACATCATGCCGCTCGGCGGACGCGACACCGACGTCGTGCTCGCCGCGCTCGAGCGCAACAAGAAGTTCCTGCGCGGCGAAGTCGCGCGCCGCGTTAACCTGAAATTTGCACCTGACATCCGCTTCCGCGTCGACGAGCGATTCGACGAAGCAGAACGGATCGAGAAATTACTGCGAACACCCGCGGTGCAGAGAGACCTCCATTCGGATTCGGAAGAGAGCTGATGACCATTCCCCCCGAAACCGGCACTGTCGATGCGCTGAGCGCCGAGCCGACCGTTGTCAAAGCCAGCAATTTTTCCGACGGGCGCGCGCCGCGCGACAACAACGACCCGCGCAGCAGACAGAAGCAGGGCAACCAGCCTCGCCGCGACCGCCGCGACGTCCACGGCTGGGTTGTGCTCGACAAGCCGATCGGCATGACGTCGACGCAGGCCGTGGCCATCCTGAAGCGCCTGTTCCAGGCCAAGCGCGCCGGCCATGCCGGAACGTTGGATCCGCTCGCCTCCGGCGGTCTGCCGATTGCGCTGGGCGAAGCCACCAAGACCGTTCCGTTCGTGATGGACGGCCGCAAGCGCTACCGTTTTACGGTGTGCTGGGGCGAGGAGCGCGATACCGACGACACCGAGGGCCGCGTGGTCCACACCAGCGAGCAGAGGCCGGACGCGGAGGCCATTCGCGCGCTGCTGCCGCAATTTACCGGCCGGATCGAGCAGACGCCGCCGCGCTATTCCGCCATCAAGATCCAGGGCGAGCGCGCCTATGACCTCGCCCGGGACGGCGAGGTCGTCGAGTTGCAGCCGCGCCCGGTCGAGATCCACGAATTGACCCTCGTCGACCAGCCCGACCCCGATCACGCGGTGTTCGAGGCGGAATGCGGCAAGGGAACCTATGTCCGGGCGCTGGCCCGCGACATGGGCCGAATCCTCGGCTGCTACGGCCATATCAGCGCGCTCCGGCGGACCCTGGTCGGTCCGTTTACCGAGAACGACATGATTCCGCTGGAACAGTTGGAGGCTTTGTGCGATAGAGCCGCGTCCGGTGAGGGAAGCCTCGCCGACGCACTCTTGCCCGTTGAGACCGCGCTGGACGACATCCCGGCACTGGCCGTCACTCGGGCTGATGCGGCAAGGCTCCATCGGGGCCAGGCCGTCTTGTTGCGCGGACGGGATGCGCCCCATAGTAGCGGCACAGTCTATGTCACGGTCGCAGGCCGCCTTCTGGCGCTTGCCGAAATTGGCAATGGCGAACTCATCCCCAAGCGCGTGTTCAACCTGACCGGACTGACTGCTAGCTCCGGTCGCAACGAAAGAGACTGACGATGTCGGTGACCGCAGAGCGCAAGGCGGAAATCATCAAGGCGAATGCCACCAAGGCCGGTGACACCGGTTCTCCCGAGGTGCAGGTTGCGATCCTGTCGGAACGCATCAACAACCTGACCAGCCATTTCAAGACCCACGGCAAGGACAACCACTCCCGCCGCGGCCTCCTGAAGCTGGTGTCGACCCGCCGTTCGCTGCTGGACTATCTGAAGAAGAACGACGAGGCGCGCTACAAGGCGCTGCTTGAGAAGCACAACATCCGTCGTTGAGCTTCGCTACGGAATGAGCGCGCGCTGGTTCGCGCGCGTGATGGCATGGTCCTGAGAACGCCGCAGATTGCGGCGTTCGCTAAGTCCGGGATCATGCGGTCTGGCCGGAATCCGGAAAGAAGCGATACGCTGACCCGCCGATTCCGCCCAGACGGTGCAGTACGCCTCAGCAGCAATCCGGCCGCTGGGCGTGACGGGCAAGGTGCCCGTTATTTACGAGAAGGATGGACGCCATCCGAAATAAGAAAACCATGGCAGGATCGCAGGGCGCTGATCGTTTTCCAGCGTCCTGCAATCTTGCGCATGGTTTTTTTGTTTCAGGGGGGTCCGCCTTCGATCATCTCATGAAAGAAGATACCCATGTTTACCAAGCATTCCGTCGAGATCGACTGGGGTGGGCGTCCGCTCAAGCTGGAAACCGGCAAGATCGCCCGCCAGGCTGACGGCGCTGTCGTCGCCACCTATGGCGAGACCGTCGTGCTCGCGACCGTCGTCGCCGCCAAGGCGCCGCGCGAGGGCGTCGACTTCCTGCCGCTGACCGTCGACTATCAGGAAAAGACCTACGCTGCGGGTCGCATCCCCGGCGGCTATTTCAAGCGCGAGGGCCGTCCGACCGAGAAGGAGACGCTGGTCTCCCGCCTGATCGACCGCCCGATTCGCCCGCTGTTCGTCGACTCCTGGCGCAACGAGACGCAGGTCATCGTGACCGTGCTGTCGCACGACATGGAGAACGATCCGGACATCGTGGCGCTGGTCGGCGCGTCCGCTGCGCTGACCCTCTCGGGTGTTCCGTTCAAGGGCCCGATCGGCGCGGCCCGCGTCGGCTTCGCCAATGACGAATACATCCTCAATCCGACCCTCGACGAGATGGCCGACACCCAGCTCGACCTGGTCGTCGCCGGCACCTCGGACGCCGTGCTGATGGTGGAATCGGAGGCCAAGGAGCTCAACGAGGACATCATGCTCGGCGCGGTGATGTTCGGTCATCGTCACTTCCAGCCGGTCATCAACGCGATCATCGAGCTCGCCGAGAAGGCCGCCAAGGATCCGCGCGACGTCGCGATCATCGACAACAGCGCGATCGAGAAGGAGATGCTCGGCATCGCCGAGCAGGACCTGCGCACCGCCTATGCGATTCCGATCAAGCAGCAGCGCTATGCTGCCGTCGGCGCCGTCAAGGAAAAGGTGATGGCCTACTTCTTCCCCGAGGGGCAGGAGCCGAAATACGACAAGCTCCGTGTCGCCGCCGTGTTCAAGGAGCTCGAGGCCAAGATCGTCCGCTGGAACATCCTGGACACCGGCAAGCGCATCGACGGCCGCGACGCCAAGACGGTCCGCAACATCGTCTGCGAGGTCGGCGTGCTGCCGCGTGCGCACGGCTCGGCGCTGTTTACCCGCGGCGAGACGCAGGCGCTGGTCGTGACCACGCTGGGCACCGGCGAGGACGAACAGTACATCGACGCACTGTCGGGAACGTACAAAGAGACGTTCCTGCTGCACTACAACTTCCCTCCCTACTCGGTCGGTGAGACCGGCCGCCTCGGCGGTACCAAGCGCCGCGAGATCGGCCACGGCAAGCTCGCCTGGCGCGCGATCCACCCGGTGCTGCCGCCGCACCACGAGTTCCCCTACACGACGCGCGTCGTGTCGGAGGTGACCGAGTCGAACGGCTCATCGTCGATGGCCACCGTCTGCGGCTCCTCGCTGGCGCTGATGGATGCCGGCGTGCCGCTGAAGCGGCCGACCGCGGGCATTGCGATGGGTCTGATCCTGGAGGGCAGCCGCTTCGCCGTGCTGTCCGACATTCTCGGCGACGAGGACCATCTCGGCGACATGGACTTCAAGGTCGCAGGCACCGAGAGCGGCATCACCTCGTTGCAGATGGACATCAAGATCGAGGGCATCACCGAGGAAATCATGCGCGTGGCCCTCGGCCAGGCGCGCGATGGCCGCATCCACATCCTGGGCGAGATGTCCAAGGCGCTGACCGCAGCCCGCGCCGAGCTCGGCGAATACGCGCCGCGCATCGAGACCTTCAAGATCCCGACCGACAAGATCCGCGAAGTGATCGGCACCGGCGGCAAGGTGATCCGCGAGATCGTCGAGAAGACCGGCGCCAAGGTCAACATCGAGGACGACGGCACCGTGAAGGTCGCCTCCAGCGATGGCGAGGCGATGAAGGCCGCCATCAAGTGGATCAAGTCGATCGCCTCCGATCCGGAGGTCGGCCAGATCTACGACGGCACCGTCGTCAAGGTGATGGAGTTCGGCGCCTTCGTGAACTTCTTCGGCACCCGCGACGGCCTCGTGCACATCTCGCAGCTGGCCGACAAGCGCGTGCAGAAGACCTCCGACGTCGTCAAGGAAGGCGACAAGGTCAAGGTCAAGCTGCTCGGCTTCGACGACCGCGGCAAGACCCGGCTGTCGATGAAGGCGGTCGACCAGACCACCGGCGAGGACCTCGAAGCCAAGCAGAAGGATGCGCCCGCCGAGGCGCGAGAAGCCGCCGGCGAGTAAGCCGCGCGATCTTGGATGAGACACAAAGGGCGGCTTTCGAGCCGCCCTTTTTATTTGTGCCGGCCCATCCGCATCATTGCGAGCGCAAGCGAGGCAATCCAGGGCCGCGCCCGGGACTCTGGAGTGCTTCGCCGCCGAGCCCGGCAATCGGGCCGCGCGCATCGGGATCCGCTGGCTCCTCGCAATGACGATGAAGAGGGCTTACGTTCCCTCTACGTCTTGCTGGAGACCCTACGTCCGATGTCCGAGCTGATCATCCGTCCCGCGAGGCCGGACGAATATGACGCCATCGCGAGGCTCTGGATGGAGAGCTGGTGCTCGACCGGGCTGGAGCGCCCGAGCGACACGCTGCTGAGCCTGCTGAAGGCGCGCGTGCCGCGCGAGGTGGCCGGCGGCTGGAGCCTCTATGTCGTCGATGACGGCGGCGCGCTCGCGGCGATGCTCGCGATCGACATGCCCAAGCTCTATCTCGACCAGCTGATGATCGCTCCCTCTCATCAGGGCCGCTCGCTCGGCCGCCGTCTGCTCGGCTTCACCCGCGAGCTGCTGCCCGACGAGGTTTGGCTGCGCTGCGCCGAGGGCAACGAGAAGGCGTGGCGCTGGTACGAGCGCGAAGGCTTCCTGCTGGAAAAGACGCAGGCCGACCCCGTGCACGGGCGGATGATGAAGTATTATCGCTGGAAGCGCTAAAGCCCGGGCCTGATTGCGCCGCGTGCATTAGCGACATGTCTCGCCTGTGGCCGGAAAGGCATTGCGCGCGCCTTTCCTGGGGAACTAGGGTCAGGTTCCCGGACGGCTTCCGTCGTTCTCGAACCGCCCCGTCTCGTCGCCGGGCATCTCGATCGCGACATGCCGGCCTATTTCAACTCGGAAGCGCAGTGACAAGGACAGGCCCAGACGACATGAGATCCGCCATGACGTATTCGGATCACCGCGCGTTCACCAGATCGCTCTGGCGTGGGCTCGCGCCGCTGCTGCTCGCGCTCGCCTTCACCTCAAGCGAGGCGCCGGCACAATCTCCATCGTCGACGTCGGCTGCGAAGGCGGCGCCCAAGATCGGCGGCGCGGGTCCGAAGGCCGGTGCCGGAGCGGCCGGACGAGAGAGCGGCCCCTGCGAGACCGGGGTGATCGCAGCGCTCGGCGACGTCTTCACAGTGCAGAAGAACGGCATCACTCGCCTGAGCGATGACTACACCGAAGTGCCGGTGACCTGGGGCTTCGATGATCTCGTCCATGCGCGCGTGATGGCCGCCGCCGGCGGCGCCGCGGTCCGTCGCATTGCCGTCCCCAAAGGCGCGTTCGACGCATTCTATCGGTCGGATCGGGTGACTGCCGACAACGACATGCTTCCCGCGATCGTCAAGCGAGTCGCGGGCACGACACGCTGCGCTCGTTACCTCGTCGTCACGCGCCGGGCCGGACGCGAGCCATCGACTTACGACACGGTGCTGGGCGTCGGCGTGATCAACCGCGGCGAGGGTTTTGGCCGCTACACGCACGTCTTCATCATGATCGACATCGAGCTCTATGATGGTACGACGTTCGAGAAGCGCGCGGTCGCCGGCAGCGCCGGCTCGCTGATGTCGCGTCTCACTACCGGCATCGGGCCGCCCTCGCGCGCCGGTGACGTCGACAACGCCAACTTCCCAACGACGCCCGCAGACGCCGCCAGCAACACGGTGTTGCGCGACATGGCCCGCTCGATGCTGAAGTTCCGCCTAGATCAGCGCCTGCCGGTCTATTTCGCACGCGAATAGACGTCGTCCTCCATCGCGACGAAGCTGCGCTGCCCGGTCACAATCTCAGTTTCAGCACCGCGTGCCCGGAGTGCTGGACGAGACCGGATGAGGTCGCATTGACGCCGTATCGCATGCTCAACTCCAGGCGATCGGTGCCTGCGGTCGCGACCCCGAGGCCAGCCGAGTAGGTCCAGGGTGACAGGCCGAGGCCGCTGGTGACGAAGCCGTCGCCACCGCCGGAGAAGGCGGCACCGATCTGCAGCCGCTGGTTCAGAGCGTTGTAGCCGGCACCGACGTCGGCCGTCAGACGGACCTGGCGTGCGACTTGATAGACGGCCTTCAGGCCGGCGGTGGCCGTCAGCTCCTGATAGGTCTGGGGATCGACATTCAGGCTGAAGCCGCCGGCGCCGCTCTCGCGATAGGCGTTGCTGCGGACCATGCCATAGTCGAGGCGCAGCGACGGAATGAGCGCGAAACTGTCTGCCACCGGGATGCGCGTCTTGAGGCCGGCGCCTCCATGACCCGTAGAGGAGCGATAGCTTCCGCCGGCCGACATGTTCGCGAAGCTGAGCGAACGGCTTTCACCATTGTCGCTCCATCCTCCGTCGAGCTGATAGTCCAGCATCAGGTCGGGACGGATCGCGTAAGCTCCGTACAGTCCGAGCTGATAGGATGACAGGCCGAGACGGTTCGGCACGGCATCATCGCTTCCGGTGATCGTCTGCCGCGAATAGCCGAACACACCGCCGACCATCGCCCGCTGCGAAAGCGCGGCATCGGCGCCAAAGGCCAGGCCGCCGCCAGAGGCACCGTAGCCCGCGATGCCATCGCGGTCCGCCTGCCGCGCGGTGCCGCCGAGCGGCTGCATCCAGACATGCCGGCCGGTACGGCCGATATCGTCGAGCCGGTTGATCATCGTCTGCCGAAACGCCTGCTGCGTCACGTAGGTCGCCTGCGACGCCGCGCCGGTGAGCACAGGCAACGTCTGCTTGACGGCATTGCTGAGCGAAGGGCCGCTGAGATTATCGAGCGCGGCAAATCCCGGCGCCATCGACCCGCTCCAGCCCGCCGACGTCGTCGACAGCCGGTACAGCATGTCGGCGGCCTCCAGGCCGACGCGGCCGCCGGCCGACCGAAGCGCCGTGCCATAGGGCTGGATCAGCGCCATCGTCGCCAGATCGCCGGTCATGCTTCCCGTGAGATCATAGGTCGAGGTGACCATCTGCGCATTCGACGCGTTGCCGCTCATCGCACCGTAGAGGCTGGTCAGGCTGCCACGGGACAGCGTGTTGAACAGGACGCTTCCCTCCGGGGTGACCGAGCCGAGCAAGGTGAAGCCACCCGCCGTACTGCCGGCCGGCGCAATCCCGGCACCCCAGAAATAGCCGTTCTGATAGCTGGTGATGACGAACCGGCCGGGCGCCTGGGTGCCGAACAAGGCCGGGCTGACGATCCGCCACGGCGTTCCCTCCGTCCAAGCCCATTGCGGCACCGAATTGGCGGGCACCGGGGCTGATGGCGGTGGCGTGAAAGTCGCGGGATCGTAGGGCAGCATGTAGGCCCAATGCGTCACCAGCAGACTGTCGCCGGTGATCATCTGCATTTCCATGCTGGTCACACCGTTGACCGCGCGCATGTATCCCAGCCCGACCGTCGCCGTGCCGCCTCCGGTCGGCGTGAACAGCATCGTGATCTGGCCGCTGGTGGTGACGAAGCCCTGGATGGTGGAGGTGTCGGTCAGCAACGCCGGACCGATCCTGAGCTGGGCGACGCTGGTCCCGGTGAAGGCGCCATTTGTTGCAGTGCCAAGGGTCCACAGCGTCTGATCACCAATGGGAATGGGGTTCGTGAAGCCGGTCTTCGGCGAGATGTAAGCCAGCAGCTGCGCCGTCGGCACGTACCAGTTCGTATTGGAGATCGTGGAGTCCCAGACGGTCGATTGCGCCTGCGCCGGGCGGGCGCAGCCTGCGACACATGTAGCGCCCATCATCGCGGACATCACGATGACGGAGGTTCTCCAACGCAGCATCGCATCGCCCCCACGACTTGTCTTGCTGCCGGCGCAACCGGCTTTCTGACAGCCGAGGCTGACGGATCGAAGATGCCTCAGTCTCGCATCGAGCGAAAACGTCGCTGCCGGAGTAGCGCCAAATGACGCCTGATTATCCGCGTGGACGGATCGTCTTCAACTGGGAAAAATCGAGCGGATCATCCAAGGCTGCCTTCGGGCAGCCGCCGGGAGCGGCGAAGGCCGGGGTTATTCGCCCTTGAGGTCCTCCGGCCGCGGCATTGAGATGACGTTGTAGCCGGAATCGACGTAGTGGATTTCGCCCGTCACGCCGCCGGACAGCTCCGACAGCAGATACAACGCGGAGCCGCCGAGTTCCTCCAGGGTGACGCCGCGACCGAGCGGCGAGTGCTTCTGCTGGAACGCGAACATGAAACGCGCATCGCCGATGCCGGAGCCGGCGAGCGTACGTACGGGCCCGGCCGAGATCGCGTTGACGCGGATGCTGCGGCGGCCGTAGTCGGCGGCGAGATAGCGCACCGACGCCTCCAGCGCCGCCTTGGCGACGCCCATCACGTTGTAGTTCGGCATCACCCGGTTCGAGCCGTCGAAGGTCAGCGTGATCATGCTGCCGCCGCTCTCCGGCATCAGCTCCGCGGCGCGCTTGGCGATCTCGGTGAACGAGAAGCAGGAGATCAGCATCGTGCGCGAGAAGTTTTCGCGCGAGGTGTCGGCGTAGCGACCCTTCAGCTCGTTCTTGTCGGAGAAGGCCACGGCATGGACGATGAAGTCGAGCCCGCCCCAGGCCTCGCGCAGCGCAGAGAAAACGCCGTCGACGCTGGCGATGTCCTCGACGTCGCAGGGCAGCACGTGCTTGACGCCGAGCTCATCGGCGAGCGGACGCACGCGCTTGCCGAGCGCGTCGCCCTGATAGGTGAAGGCCATCTCGGCCCCGTGCGCAGCCAGCGTCTTGGCGATGCCCCAGGCGATCGAATGGTCGTTGGCGATGCCCATGACCAGACCGCGCTTGCCTGCCATCAGACCCTGCATGCTCACTCTCCTTCGTCATGCCGGGGCCGACCCAGCCGGGATGATCGTCAGTCTCCGAAGACGCCGATAGCCGGACAGCGGGGCGAAAGAGCTTCGCGCTGTTGTCCGGCCGGCGCCGAGGAACCAGTACCGTTCAAGATTCTAAGCGTCGAGGTGCTTGAAGACCAGCGTCGCGTTGGTGCCGCCGAAGCCGAACGAGTTCGACAGAACGGTGCCGAGCTTGGCGTTGTCGATGCGCTTGCGCACGATCGGCATGTCGGCGAACACCGGATCGAGCTCGGTGATGTTGGCGCTCTCGCAGATGAAGCCGTTCTTCATCATCAACAGCGAATAGATTGCCTCCTGGACGCCGGTGGCGCCGAGCGAATGACCGGTCAGCGCCTTGGTCGCGGCGATCGGGGGACATTTCTCACCGACGCCGAATACCTTCCGGATCGCCTCCATCTCGGGCGGATCGCCGGCCGGTGTCGAGGTCGCGTGCGGATTGATGTAGTCGATCCTGGTCTTCACCGTCGACAGCGCCATCTGCATGCAGCGCTCGGCCCCCTCGCCCGACGGCGCGACCATGTCGTAGCCGTCCGAGGTCGCGCCATAGCCGACAATCTCGCCATAGATCTTGGCGCCGCGTGCCTTGGCGCGCTCGAGCTCTTCCAGCACGAGGACGCCGGCGCCGCCGGCGATCACGAAGCCATCGCGGCTCACATCATACGGACGCGACGCGGTCGCGGGCGTGTCGTTGTGCTTGGACGACATCGCGCCCATCGCGTCGAACAGCACCGACAGCGTCCAGTCGAGCTCCTCGCAGCCGCCGGCGAACATCACGTCCTGCTTGCCGTACTGGATCATCTCATAGGCATTGCCGATGCAATGGTTCGAGGTCGCGCAGGCCGACGAGATCGAGTAGTTGACGCCCTTGATCTTGAACCAGGTCGCGAGCGTCGCCGACGCTGTCGAGGACATCGCTTTCGGCACTGCGAAGGGGCCGACCCGCTTCGGACCCTTGGTGCGGGTGATGTCGGCGGCTTCGACCAGCGTCCGCGTCGACGGCCCGCCGGAACCCATGATGATGCCGGTGCGGATGTTGGACACGTCGGACGATTCGAGTCCGGAATCCTGAATTGCCTGCTCCATCGCAACGTGATTCCACGCCGCGCCTTCACCGAGGAAACGCATCGCGCGACGGTCGACCACCTCGGCCGGATTCAGCGTCGGCGCACCTTGCACCTGCGAACGAAAACCAAGCTCGGCATATTTCTCAGCACGGGAGATGCCGGACTTCGCCTCGTACAGGCTCGCCAACACCTCCTGAGTGTTGTTGCCGATCGACGAGACGATGCCCATGCCCGTGATGACGACCCGCCTCATGATGTCCGCCTCGCCTTGCTCGTGTGTTCTGTTGCAGTCACGCCTGCTGCACTGTCTGTCGTCGCAGCCCGTCGGTTCAAGACGGCGCGGCGCCCTGCTTGAACAGGCCGACCTTCAGGTCCTTCGCGCGATAGATAATCTCGCCATCCATCGAAAGCCACCCGTCGGCAATGCCGAGCACCAGCTTTGAGCGCATCACGCGCTTGATGTCGACGTTGTACACAACCTTGCTGGCGGTCGGCAGAACCTGGCCGGAGAATTTGAGATCCCCGAGGCCGAGCGCGCGGCCGCGCCCTGCGCCGCCGGTCCAGCCGAGGAAAAAGCCGACCATCTGCCACATCGCGTCGAGGCCGAGACAGCCCGGCATGACGGGATCGTTCTTGAAATGGCAGCCGAAGAACCAGAGATCCGGCTTCACGTCGAGCTCGGCGCGGACCAGACCCTTGCCGTACTCGCCGCCGGTCTCGGTGATCTCGACGATCCGATCGAACATCAGCATCGGCGGCAGCGGCAGCTGCGCATTTCCGGGGCCGAACAGCTCCCCGCGGCCGCAGGCCAGCAGGTCTTCGTATTCATAACTGCCGCGCCGATCCAGCATGCTTGATGCGCCTTTCTCAACGATCCCCGTCGAACGATCCCAGGTGGAAAATGTGCCGCGCGAGATGCCCCTTCGCGCGTCGACCCGTCCATGCCCCCCGCCCGCCTTGCGGCCATTCCCCCGGCGCGAACGTTCCACGATCGCGCCGGACGACGATGACCTCTGCCGGCTGGCGGCCCCGCGCCGGACGATCGAAATGGCGATGGCTGCCATGTCGTCCGGCCGCGCCCGCCATGGCAGGTCAAATCGGGTCCGCGCGCTCTCTAACATAGGGGATTGCGGCGTCAATGCGCGTGTCCGGGTAATTTGACGGCAGACCGGGACGTGCAACCGGGCCGCGCACGAATTGCAGTTTAGGGGCGTTCTAGATACGTTAGTTGCGATAAGCTTGCATCTGACAGGGTTTCTTCCTATATCGGGATGGGTCAGTGTGAATTTTTTGGTGCTTGAAGTGGACGCCAGCAACAACGCTTCGATGAGTGGTCACGACCGGGCCAGTCCGGAAGGGCTGGGGACCGGGCGGCAGCCTGCGCTCAATGGTTGCCCGTGGCACGACGTCAACGAAATGCTGCAGACTGCGGGGCTGCGTCCGACGCGCCAGCGCATGGCTTTGGGCTGGCTGCTGTTCGGCAAGGGTGCGCGGCATCTGACCGCCGAAATGCTGTACGAGGAAGCGACGCTGGCCAAGGTTCCGGTCTCGCTGGCCACCGTCTACAACACGTTGAACCAGCTGACGGATGCCGGATTGCTGCGTCAGGTCAGCGTCGACGGCACCAAGACCTACTTCGATACCAACGTCACGGCGCACCACCACTTCTATCTCGAGAACAACCACGAGCTGGTCGACATTCCTGACCAGCATCTGGCGCTGTCGAAGTTGCCGGAGGCTCCGGAGGGTTACGAGATCGCGCGCATCGACATGGTGGTGCGGCTGCGCAAGAAGCGCTGAGACGCGGCAACGATCTCAGACAATCATCTAAGTCGAACCGATGCCCGCCCGGCGCGGGCATTTTGATGTCGAGAGTGCGTCGGCAACGCGGCCAACGCCGCGCGTCGACGACGCGTCAGTTCACCTGCTCGTCGGCATAGACGCCCCACAGCCGCTGCTGCTGGATCCAGCCCTCGAAGCCGTTGCCGAGCACGCGGCACCAGCCATTGCCGCACTTCTTCACCTGCGCCACGACCCCTGCCTGCAGCCGCGCCGTGACCGCGCTGGTCGCGTCGGCGCTCTCATAGATCGGCGCGAGCTCGTCCTTGTTCTTCATCGTGACCACCGCGGTGCGGCGGCCGGACAGCAGCGAGTGATAGACCCAGCCTTCCGAGCCTTCGGAATCGCGCACGCGGCGCCAGTTCTCATATTCCGCGGTGATCTCCACCGGCAGCCCGGAGCGGGTGTAGACCCATGCCACGTCGTTGTCCTTGGTCGGACCGGCGCGGACGTTCACATGGTCGGATTTCAGGCTGACATAGCGCGGCACCGGCAGGCCGCTGGTGCTGAGAGCCGAATCCTTGGCCAACGCGCCGCCGACCCCATCGAGCAGACAGACAACGAGAACTGCGACCGCACCAAAACGCCCCAACGCCATTGAACTCAACTCGCTCTCCCTCGCAAGGAACGCGCGCTCGTCGCATGCGATCCTTCGCCCGATCCCCATTGAACCGCCCGGCTGCCCCCCTTCGTGCACAGAGAGGGCTTGCCGAAAGCGCCAGTCCCGACCCGCCGTTGGCTTCTTGTCTTGGCCCGGCCTTCTGCTAGACAGGACCGAACACAAGCGGCCAGGAAGCGCCTGAGAATCGCTCGCGAAACCCTGTCAGGGACGGATCGGCCCACCTGCGAGATCCGACACGACCAGTCCAGGGAAGCGCTCTTCTCAAGCGACGACGGTAGTTTCGGCGAACCCGGTTAATGAGGTCTGAAGGATCTCATGAGAGCAGCACATGTCAGGTAGGAAAAAGCCCCTCGTCGTGGTGACACGCAAGCTGCCGGACTCGGTCGAGACCCGCATGCGCGAGCTGTTCGACGCACGGCTCAATCTCGACGACGAACCGATGAGCCAGGAGCAGCTCGCCGACGCCGTGCGGACTGCCGAGGTGCTGGTTCCAACCGTGACCGATCACATCACCGCGGACATTCTCAATCAGCCTGAATGCAAGCTGCGCATGATCGCCAATTTCGGCAATGGCGTCGACAATATCGACGTCGCGGCGGCGGTGGCGCGCGGCATCACCGTGACCAATACGCCGAAGGTCCTCACCGAGGACACCGCCGACATGACCATGGCGCTGATCCTGGCGGTGCCACGGCGGCTGATCGAGGGTGCCTCGATCCTGACCGAGGGCAAGAATTGGGCGGGCTGGTCGCCGACCTGGATGCTCGGCCACCGCATCGGCGGCAAGCGCCTGGGCATCATCGGCATGGGCCGCATCGGCCAGGCGGTGGCGCGACGCGCCCGCGCCTTCGGCCTGCAGATTCATTATCACAACCGCCGCCCGGTCGCCCCCGTGATCGCCGACGAGCTCGGCGCCACCTATTGGGAAAGCCTCGACCAGATGCTGGCGCGGATGGACATCATCTCGGTGAACTGTCCGCACACCCCGGCGACGTTCCATCTGCTGTCGGCCCGAAGGCTGAAGCTGATCCGCAAGGATGCCTACATCGTCAACACCGCGCGCGGCGAGGTGATCGACGAGGAGACGATGACGCGGCTGATCGAAGCCGGCGACATCGCCGGGGCCGGCCTCGACGTGTTCGAGCACGAGCCCGCCGTCAATCCGCGCCTGGTGCGGCTGGCCAAGGCCGGCAAGGTGACGCTCTTGCCGCACATGGGCTCGGCCACCATCGAGGGTCGCGTCGAGATGGGCGAGAAGGTCATCATCAACATCAAGACCTTCCTCGACAACCACCGCCCGCCGGACCGCGTGCTGCCGAGCATGCTGTAGGCCCGTCAGCCAGCCTCGCACACGGTGTCGTCCCGGCCTTGAGCCGGGACTCATACCGCGTGATGTCTGTAACGGGCATGCCGCCCGTCCCCGCGCCTCATGGCCTTCACGGAGTATGGGTCCCGGATCGGCGCTCACCGACGCGTGGCGCCGATGAGCTTGTCCGGGACGACGGCGGAACGTATGGCGAGCCACTCGGCCCGCGCCACGCGTCACTTCCGATGCGCGCTCAGATCCGCGATCACCAAGCCATCGCCATTGAGCGGATTCGCCGGATCGCGCCCGTAGCGCAGCGTCTCGAACCGCATGGTCCGCGCATCCAGCATCAGCAGTCTCCCTACGAGGCCCTCGCCGAAGCCGACGATCTCGCGAATCGCCTCCAGCGCCATCATCGAGCCGAGCATGCCAGCGAGCGCGCCCATCACGCCGGCTTCGGCGCAGGCCGGCACGGTGCCGGGCGGCGGCGGCTCCGGGAACAGGCAGCGATAGGTCGAGTTGAACTCGCCCTTGTCATTGCGCTCATGCGCGCGGATCGTCGTCAGCGATGCATCGAAGGTCCCGAGCGCGCCTGTGATCAATGGCTTCTTCGCCAGGAAACAGGCATCGGATGCGAGATAGCGGGTGTCGAAATTGTCGGAGCCGTCGAGCACGAGATCATAGCCGCCGATCAGATCGAGCGCGTTGTCGGCGTTGAGCCATCCACGATGCGCCACGACACGGACATGCGGATTGAGCGCGTTGATGCGCTCGGCTGCGCTGTCGACCTTGGGACGGCCGATGTCGGGCGTCGCATGGATGACCTGGCGCTGCAGATTGGACAGCGACACCACGTCATCATCGACCACGCCGATCGTACCGACACCGGCGGCGGCGAGATACATCAGCGCCGGCGCGCCGAGCCCGCCCGCGCCGATCACCAGCACGGAGGCGCGCTTCAGCGCCGCCTGACCAGGACCGCCGACATCGCGCAAAACGATGTGACGGGCATAACGCTCCAGTTCCTCGTCGCTTAGCATCGCCACGGACTTCCCTCCGCTGCCGCATTGCCGTCGGTCCATGATGGAGGCAGCGGTTCTCCACACTGAACCCTCGCCGGATTGTGACCGACCAAGCAGATGTGCTTACTTATGTCAGCGGCAAGAGCATCGGGATTTGTCATGAGACGGCTGGCCACGGCAACCTTCATATGCGCAACCGCGATCGCCACGTGCTCGGCGGCGCAGGCGCAGACGGCGCCCGCACCATCAGCGCAAGGCCAGCTCCCCGGCGTCAAGCCCAAGCCCGTCGCCACCCAGGCCGTGCGGCCCGGCGTGCAGGCGCCGGCCGACACCGCCAATGCGATGGGACAGGCCGAGCGGCTGGCGCTGCAATCCGATCTCGCCTGGGTGGGCCAATACAATGGCGCGATCACCGGCGACGTCAGCGAGCGCATGGTCAATGCGATCAAGGAGTACCAGAAGCTCAAGGGCGGCAAGCCGACCGGCGTGCTCAACCCGCAGGAGCGCGCCGTGCTTGCGGACACCGCACGCCGCAAACAGGAGAGCGTGGGCTGGAAGATCATGACGGAGTCCACCAGCGGCGCGCGCGTGGGCATTCCGACCAAGCTGGTGCCGCAGCAGACCAGCGACGGCAACGGCTCGAAATGGACCTCGCCCACCGGCACCGTGCAGGTGGTGCTGTCGCGCCGCAAGGAGGCCAACCCGACCACGGCGGCACTGGCCGACCGCGAGAAGAAGGAGCCGGGCCGCACCGTCGACTACAGCGTCGTGAAGCCCGATTTCTTCGTGCTGTCCGGACTGCAGAACCTGAAGAAGTTCTACATCCGCGGCACCTTCAGGGGCGACGAGGTGCGCATCCTGACCATCCTGTACGACCAGGCCACCGAGAACACGGTCGAGCCGGTCGTGATCGCGATGTCGAGCGCCTTCAACGCCTTCCCGCCGGCGGCGCTGGCCGCCCAGCCGGCGCCGCGACGCAAGGTCGATTACGGCACCGGCCTCATCGCCAGCCAGGACGGTGCCATCATCGCGGACCGCGAGGTCACCGATGGCTGCGTCGCGATCACCATTCCCGGCTTTGGCCATGCCGAGCGCGTCGCAGAGGACAAGGAGCGCGGGCTGGCGCTGCTGCACATCTATGGCGCGCGCGGTCTCAAGCCCTTGATGCTGTCTGGCGGCAACGCGAAATCGACCCTCGACATCGTCGGCATCGCCGATCCGCAGAGCCAGGGCGGTGGTGCCGGAATCAGCAACGTGAAGGCGCAGCTCACCGGCAATGGTTCGGGCGACACCTCGCTGGCGCCGGCGCCCGGCCTTGGCTTCTCGGGCGCGGCTGCGCTCGACGGCGACGGCAAGTTCGCGGGCGTCGTGCTGCTCAAGCCTGCCATGGTGGCGGGAGCTGCCGCGGTGCCGGCGGCTCAGGCCGCGTTGGTCAGCGTCGAGGCGACCCGCGCCTTTTTGGCGTCGCATGGCGTCAAGCTCGATGGCAGCTCACTCGACGCCAAGGCTGCGACGGTCCGGGTGATCTGCGTGCGCAAATAGCGCACGCCCCTGAGAGTCTGCCGCCTCCCCGGCGTGGCGCGCACCGCAGCGCGAGCAGGCGTTTACGCAAAATTAAGCATGTCATTTTACAAAAAATTAAGGGCCCAACGGCGGCCGGCGGGGATCTGATGTGCAGCATCGCGACTGCATCGGATGGTGCTCGCCGATGCCGAGCGCTCCTGCGCGGCGCGATCGCTCAACTTCCTAGCACCTTGCTATCAACTCGGAACGGCTCCCGCCGTAATCAACCGGTCTGTCCAATCGCAGGCCGAGCGTGAGATAGTTCGAACAGTTTCTGTCGGCGTGCTGATTCGGACCACCGCGATCCTCTCATGTTGGATCGGGCCGGGACTGTCCTGAGCGAGAATAGCTCCGCATAGCGCAATCGCGATGCAACTCAGCTTTGGCGTTCTCATTAGTTCCGTCAACATCCGAAGGACTGTCTCCCGATGTACACGATCGTTTTGGCCACGCAGAAGGGCGGCAGCGGCAAGAGCACGCTGGCTATCGGTCTGGCCGTGGCGGCCCAGCAGGCCGGCCACAAAGTGCGCGTGATCGAGACCGACCGCCAGGGCACGCTCACCAAATGGCAGGCGCGCCGCAACGCCGGCGAGCCGATCGTCGAGGCCGTGTACGATGCGAAGATGATCGAGCCCCGCCTGGAGGCATTGGCCCGCGACGGCGTGACCGTGTGCGTGATCGACACAGGCGCCGGCATCACCGCCTCGACGACCGCGGCGATCCGCTATTGCGATCTCTGCCTGATCCCGGCGCGCCCCAGCGTCGCGGACATCGAAGCCACGGCGCCGACGCTCAGCGTCGTCCGCGCGTGGCGCAAACCGTTCGCCTTCGTGCTCAACCAGGCGCCCATCCGCGGCGGCCACCGCATCAGCGACGCGACATCGGCGCTCGATGCCGATGCGCCGCGCGACATCGCCGAGGTGCTGGCCCAACCTTTCATCATGATGCGCAACGACCATCAGGACGCGCTTGCCGCCGGCCTGGGAGTCAGCGAGTTCGACACCGACGGCAAGTCGGCGCAAGAGATCAAGAGCCTGTGGCGCTGGACCGCCGGCAAGCTCGCCGGCGACCACGTCATGCACGAGGCGGGTGAGCTGAAGGACGCCAGCGAGCACTCCGATCTCGAATTCCCGATCATGCTGACACCGCCCGCCGAGGAGCCCAAGCTGCCGGTCGCGCGGGTCTATCCGACCTGGGCCGACAACGGCATCGACTGGAAGGCAGGATTGTAGTTTGAATGATCTGCGACCTCTGACGGCGCGGACAGCGCGATTGCACGTCGCACTCGACAACTCGTCATGGCCGGGCCTGTCCCGGCCACCCAGGTCGGCCGGCACTCGCGGAACGACATGGATGCCCGGGACAAGCCCGGGCATGACGGGCAACGAAGAGACCGGTGTCGGTGCTGCGATTTTCGCGTCTTCAAATGAGACAGCTGCTACCGCGGTTCAGAAGCCAGACGACCGCGCGTCCGTCTTCCGCATCTCCAGCGCCTTGATCCGGTCGTCAGCACGGCGCAGGCGACGGCACAGCTCGCGATTGATGTTCTGCATCACGATCACATAGGCGTGGGCATCCGCCTTGTAGAACGCATAGAGCTGCTGCGCCGTCAGCTCGTACAGCACGGTCGGCGTTTCCGCGACCACCGTCGCCGACCTGTTCTGCATCTCCAGCAACGTCATCTCGCCAAAGAAATCACCGGGCTGAAGGCTCGACATGCGGATCGCGCCGCCAGTCTCGAGACGCTCGCTGACCTCGAGCGTACCGCTGTGCACGACGAACATCGAGCGGCCCGGCTCGCCCTCGGCGACAATGGTGGCACGGCTGTCGAACTCAAGCACGACCAGCATGGAGATCAGCAGGTCGAGGCTCGCGTTCGACAGGCCGCCAAAGAACGGCGTGGCGAGCAGGAATGCTTTCAGATCGGGCGAGCTGACAGCCATGGTGCCAATATACGCCCGCGTCCGGTCGCGACAAGCCGCGCTTGGACGCCGAGCGTCGGCCGTCACCTCACCGCTGGCACTTCGGACACCAGAATGTCGACCGTCCGTTCTGAACGAAGCGCTTGACTACGCCGCCGCAGCCATCGGTCCGGCACGGCTCGCCCTCGCGGTCGTAGACCTGGAACGAATGCTGGAAATAGCCAAGCTCTCCCGTCGTCTGGCGATGATCGCGCAGCGACGAGCCGCCCGCGCGGATCGCCTCGTTGAGCACGGTGTGAATCGCATCGACCAGCCGCCTGGCATGGTCCGTGGGCTCGCCCTTCTTGGTGGCGAGCGTCGCGGCCAGACGGCGCGGCGACAGATGTGCGCGGAACAGCGCCTCGCAGACATAGATGTTGCCGAGGCCCGCAACGACGCGCTGGTCGAGCAGCGCCGCCTTGAGGCTGGTCTTCTTGCCGGCGCAGGCGCGCGCCAGCATCGCGGCGTCGAATGCATTGCCGAGCGGCTCCGGGCCGAGATCCTTCAGATGCGGCTCGGTCTCGATCTCGCCAGGACCGATGATCTTCATGAAACCGAAGCGGCGCGGGTCGTTGAAGACGATGTCGGCGCCGGAGGACATGTGAAACACGACGTGGTCGTGCACGCTGTCCTTGCCGCGCGGATAGTGAAACTCGCCCGGCGTCTCCTCGTCATCCTGCTTGATCACCCGGAACGAGCCGGACATGCCCAGATGCATCAGCAGCACGTCGCCGGAGCCGAGATCGGCCAGGAGATACTTCGCGCGACGGCCGAGACCTCGGACGGTCTGGCCCTGCAGGCGCTTCGCAAAATCGGGCTGAAACGGAAACCTCAAATCGCCGCGCCGGGCCTCGGCGGTGACGATGACGGCCCCTTCCATGACCGGCTGCAGCCCGCGCCGGACGGTCTCGACTTCAGGCAGCTCAGGCATGCCGCTTCATTTCACCTTTTGCATCCACGACCATTCACCTTGTCCGGCTGACGTGATAGCGCCTTGGCCGCACCGGCGCTATGGTGCCGTATCGGAGTAAGGGTGATGGATCAGACGGACCAGACCACTCATTTCGGCTTCAGGGACGTGCCGCTGGGCGAGAAGCAGACGCTGGTGAACGACGTGTTTCACAGCGTGGCCTCCCGCTATGACCTGATGAACGACCTGATGTCCGGCGGGCTGCACCGCGTCTGGAAGGACATCATGATCAACACGCTGAACCCGCCGAAGAGCGACGCGCCGTTCGCGCTGCTCGACGTCGCCGGCGGCACCGGCGACATCTCCTTCCGCGCCGCCAAGAAGGCCGGCGCAGGCTTCCATGCGACCGTCTGCGACATCAATGGCGACATGCTCGAGGTCGGCCGCCAGCGCGCGCTGAAGCAGTATCTCGAGGACAAGGTCTCGTTCGTCGAGGGCAATGCCGAGAAGCTCGCCTTCCCCGACCGCTCTTTCGACGCCTATACGATCGCGTTCGGGATCCGCAACGTGCCGCAGATCGAGCTGGCGCTGGCCGAGGCCCATCGCGTGCTCAAGCATGGCGGCCGCTTCCTGTGCCTGGAGTTCTCGACCGTCGAGGTGCCCGGGCTCGACAGGCTCTACGACCTGTTCTCGTTCAACGTGATCCCGCAGCTTGGCCGCGCCGTCACCGGCGATGCCGAATCCTATCGCTACCTCGTCGAATCGATCCGCCAGTTTCCGCGACCGAACGCTTTCGCCGAAATGATCTCGGCTGCCGGCTTCTCGCGCGTGTCCTGGCAGACCCTCTCCGGCGGCATCGTCGCGCTTCATTCCGGCTGGCGTTTGTGATCTCCGCACTCACTCATATTACGCGGCTCGCCCGGGCCGCCCTGGTGTTCGCGCGCGAGGGCGTGTTCGGCGCCGTCGATCCCAGCCTGGCGCCGCCGCCCGGCCAGCTCGCGCTGAAGCTGGCGCGCCTGGTCGAGCGTCCCGGCGCCAAGTCCGGGCCAAGATTGTCGCGGGCGCTGGAGCGGATGGGGCCAGCCTATCTCAAGCTCGGCCAGTTCCTGGCGACGCGGCCCGACGTCGTCGGCGTCATCATGGCGCGCGATCTCGAATCGCTGCAGGACCGGCTGCCGCCGTTCCCGCAGGCCGAGGCCGAGGCGGTCATCGCCACCGCGCTCGAGCGTCCAATCAGCCAGCTGTTCGCCTCGCTCGGCCCGCCGGTCGCGGCCGCGTCGATCGCGCAGGTGCATCGTGGCGAGGTCGAGCGCGAGGGCATCCGCCACGCGGTCGCGGTCAAGGTGCTCAGGCCCAACGTCGCAGCCCGGTTCCGCCGCGACCTCGCGGACTTCTTCTTCGTCGCCGAGAAGGCCGAGGCGCATTCGTCGGAAGCGCGCCGCTTGCGTCTGGTCGAGGTCATCAACACGATGTCGCGCTCGGTCGCGATGGAGATGGATCTTCGCCTGGAAGCCGCCGCGCTGTCCGAGATGGCGGAAAATATCAAGGACGATCCCGACTTCCGCGTGCCCGCGGTCGATTGGGACCGGACCGCCAACACCGTGCTGACCATGGAGTGGATCGACGGCATTGCGCTGAACGACCACGTCCGCCTTGCGCAGGCCAATGTCGACCTGCCCGATCTCGGCCGCAAGGTGATCCAGAGCTTCCTGCGCCACGCGCTCCGCGACGGCTTCTTCCACGCCGACATGCATCCGGGCAACCTGTTCCTGGACAAGCAGGGACGCCTCGTCGCGGTCGATTTCGGCATCATGGGCCGGCTCGGCATGAAGGAGCGGCGCTTCCTGGCCGAAATCCTGCTCGGCTTCATCACCCGCGACTATCGCCGCGTCGCCGAGGTGCATTTCGAGGCCGGCTACGTGCCTCCGCACCATTCGGTCGAGAATTTCGCGCAAGCCATCCGCGCCATCGGCGAACCGATCCACAACCGCACGGCCGAAGAGATCTCGATGGCCAAGCTGCTCACGCTGCTGCTCGAGGTCACCGGCCTGTTCGACATGCGCACCCGCCCCGAGCTGATCCTGCTGCAGAAGACGATGGTGGTGGTCGAGGGCGTGGCGCGCGGCTTCGATCCCAAGCTCGACATCTGGAAGGTCGCCGACCCCGTGGTGCGCGAGTGGATCGAGCGCAATCTCGGCCCGCTCGGCCGCATCGAAGGCGCCGTGTCCGGCGTCGGCGACCTGCTCCGGCTCAGCGCGACCCTGCCCGTGCTCGCCGCCCGCGCCGCCGCCGTGCTGGAGCACATGGAGACCATGACCCGCGACGGCTTGCGCCTGTCGCCGGAAACCATCGCCGCGATGGGCCGCACCGAAGGCAAGAAGAGCCGCTGGCGCGCCATCGCGCTATGGGTCATCGCGCTGACGTTCATCGGCATCCTGTTCGCGGTGCTCAGGCTTTGATGCGACGAGAGCGCCGCCCTCTCCACGGGGTCATTCCGGGGCGCCCGCAAGGGCGAGCCCGGAATCCATATCCCCGAGCCGTCGTTTGACGAAGACGGGCGCCACTGCGATCTCGCGACCATAGCCTTTCATGGTTATGGATTCCGGGCTCGCGCTGCGCGCGCCCCGGAATGACGGCAGCTGAGAGCTGGGCTCCATGGGCCGCCTTCTGATTGCACTGCATTCATTTTCTGCTAGCATTGCCTTCATAAGGGCAATGCTGGGAGGCGGTTATGGCCAGCCTGACCATCCGCAAACTCGACGATTCTCTCAAAACCTACCTCCGCGTGCGCTCCGCGCAGAACGGCCGCTCCGTCGAGGAGGAAGTCCGCGTCATCCTGCGCGCGCTGATCGAACCGGTCGATCCGTCGGAGCCACCGTCAGCGCCGCCGCCTCCCGCCGCCCCTCCCGAACCGCACGTCCCGCACCCCGGCATTGCCCGCGAGGCGCGCGTCACCCTGATCATCGGCGGCGGCATCGCGGCCTATAAATCGCTCGACCTGATCCGGCGCCTCCGGGAGCGCCACATCCAGGTCCGCTGCGTCATGACGAAAGCGGCCACGCAGTTCGTCACCGAGCTCGCGGCGTCAGCGCTGTCCGGCGACCGCGTGTTCACCGACCTGTTCGACGCACGCAGCGAGTTCGACGTCGGCCACATCCGGCTGGCGCGCGACTGCGATCTCATTGTCGTCGCACCCGCGACCGCCGACCTGATGTCGAAGATGGCGCAGGGCGCGGCCGATGATCTCGCCAGCGCGATCCTGCTCGCCGCGAGCCGGCCGATCCTGCTGGCGCCGGCGATGAACCCGATGATGTGGAGCAACCCCGCGACCCGCCGCAATGCCGCGACTTTGCAGCGCGACGGCGTCCACATGATCGGACCGAACGCCGGCGAGATGGCCGAGAAGGGCGAGGCCGGTGTCGGCCGCATGGCCGAGCCGACCGAGATTGCGGACGCCGTGGTCGCGATGCTCAAGCCGCCAGTGCCGCGCCCGCTCGCCGGCCGCCGCGTGCTGATCACCGCCGGGCCGACGCATGAGCCGATCGACCCGGTGCGCTATATCGCCAACCGCTCCTCCGGCAAGCAGGGCTTTGCGATCGCCGCCGCCGCGCAGGCCGCGGGCGCCGACGTGCGGCTGATCGCGGGGCCGGTCGAGCTCACCGATCCCAAGGGCGTCAGGGTGACGCATGTCGAATCGGCGCGGCAGATGCTCGAGGCCGTCGAGGCCGAGCTGCCCGCCGATGTCGCGATCTTCGCCGCGGCGGTGGCCGACTGGCGCGTCGCCAACGCAGGCGGCCAGAAGCTCAAGAAGACGGACAAGGCGATCCCGCCGCTGCAGCTGGTCGAGAACCCGGACATTCTCGCCACCATCTCCAAACTCACGGAGAAGCGCCCGAGCCTCGTGATCGGGTTCGCGGCCGAAACGGAGCATCTGATCGACAACGCCAAAGCCAAGTTCGCGCGCAAGGGCTGCGACTGGATCGTCGCCAACGACGTCTCGCCGGCGACCGGCGTGATGGGCGGTGACCGCAACACCGTGCATCTCTTGACGAAGGACGCCGACGGCGTCCATGTCGCGTCGTGGCCGATCATGACCAAGGACGAGGTTGCGACCGCCTTGGTCGCCGAGATCGCCAGAACCGTGGGGCCTTCTGCGTGAGCCAGACCATCGCGATCGACGTTCAGATCCTGCCGCATGGCCAGGGCATGCCGCTCCCGGCCTACCAGACCGCACATGCCGCCGGCATGGACCTGCTCGCCGCGGTTCCGGCGGATGCGCCCGTCGTGCTCGGCCCCGGCCGCCACGTCATGGTGCCGACGGGACTCTCGCTTGCACTGCCCGACGGTTTCGAGGCGCAGGTGCGGCCGCGCTCGGGGCTCGCGGCGCGGCACGGCGTCACCGTACTGAACTCACCCGGCACGGTCGACGCGGACTATCGCGGCGAGGTCTGCGTGCTGCTGATCAATCACGGCCAGGACCCGTTTACGATCAAGCGCGGCGAGCGCATCGCGCAGATGGTCATCGCGTCGGTCGTGCGCGCCGAGCTCGCGATCACGACGACCCTGTCGGAGACGGCGCGCGGCAGCGGCGGCTTCGGCTCGACGGGCCGTTGAACTACGGGACTTCGCCACAGTTCCGACTCGGCTATGCCCATCGATGAACGCATTTTCATCCCGTGCAACCACCGTTCACGGTCTGGACTCTTACCGCTGGAGTCCCGAAGCGGTTATTGTTGATTGATTCGTGAAACGGCGCGGTCGACGCGATATCGGCGCCGCGCGGAACTTCGTGCGGTTTGGGGCAAATATGTCGGGCGTGATCGTGGTGATGCGTCAGACGCTGCTGTCGTGCACGTCACTCGCGCGCAAAGGGCTGATGGGGCTCGCTGCGACTGCGCTCGCGCCGGCAACGCCGGGCCTCGCAGGCGACGGCGTGCCAGCGGATACCATCTCAACGCTGTTCGAGCTGAGCCGCCAGGATGTCGCCGAGGTCACGGCGATGCTGGCGCTGCTCGGCTTCTCCGTGGTCGCGGCCATCGCGCTGGTGCGCACGCGGCTGGCTGCTGCGCGAAAGGAGGCGCGGCTGCGCGCCGACGTCGCCGAGCTGCAGTTGCAGGCCGACCGCTACCGCGCGCTGCTGTTCGCCGAGCCGCAGATCCTGATCGCCTGGCCTGCCGGCGGCCACCGTCCGCAGATCTCAGGCGACACCTCGATGCTGGTACCATCCGATCAGCCGCAGCGCATTCTCGCGTTTGGAACCTGGCTGCCGCCGGAGCCCGCATTGCAGCTCGACCGCGCGGTCGAGGCGCTGCGCGAGGCGGGTGAGGGGTTCATGCTCAATCTCACCACCTCGCATGGCCATGCGATCGAGGTGATGGGACGTGCCATCGGCGGCCAGGCCATCGTGCGGATGCGCGAGCTCTCGGGCCTGCGCCGCGAGCTCGCCGAGACCCAGATCAGATTGAAGGCGCTCGGCGACGAGACGGAATCGCTGCGCGCGCTGGCGTCGGCACTGCCCTGGCCGATCTGGGCACGGCAGCCCAACGGCGCGCTGTCTTACGTCAACGCTGCCTATGCCCGCGCCGCCGACGCACGCGACATCCCCGATGCGATCAGCCGCAATCTCGAGCTGCTCGATTCCGCCGACCGTACCGACCTGCAGCGTGCGCTCGGCGTCGGCGGACATTTCGAAGGACGGCTGCCGATCGTCATGGGCGGCGAGCGCCGCATCCACGACGTGCGCGCCTTCACGCTCGGCGGCGGCAGTGCCGGGGTCGCCATCGACGCCAGCGAGGTCGCGGCGCTGACCGACGCGCTGGTGCGCATGCACGAGGCGCACCGCCGCACGCTCGACCAGTTGTCGTCGGGCGTTGCCGTATTCGACGGCCAGCGTCGCCTCGCCTTCTATAACGACTCCTACCGCCGGCTCTGGGATCTCGATCCGACGTTCCTCGACGGCCAGCCGGATGATTCCTCCGTGCTCGACCGCCTGCGCGCGTCGCGCAAGCTGCCGGAGCAGGCGGACTTCCGCGCCTGGAAGGCCAAGCTGCACGAGGCGTATCGCGCGGTCGAAGCCGCCAAGGACACCTGGTTTCTGCCGGACGGACGCGCGCTGTCGGTCGTCACCACGCCCAACCCGGAAGGCGGCGTCACCTATCTGTTCGACGACGTCACCGAGAGCTTCGCGCTGGCTCGCCGCTATGACGGCCTGATCCGGGTCCAGCGCGAGACGCTGGACAGCCTCGCCGAGGGCGTTGCAGTGTTCGGCAGCAACGGCCGGGTCGAGCTGTTCAATCCGGCCTTCGCAAAGATGTGGCGGCTGTCCCCGGACTCCTTGCGAGAGCATCCGCACATCGACACCGTCGAATCCTGGTGCCGCCCGCTCTATGACGACAGCGTCGCCTGGCGCACGATCCGCGAGGCCATCACCTCGATCGAGAACCGACTCGATGTCGCGCTGAAGCTCGAGCGCAAGGACGGCAGCGTGCTCGACTGCATGAGCCGGCCGCTGCCCGACGGCGCCACCATGCTGACCTTCCAGGACATCACCGACACCGAGAATGTCGAGCGGGCCCTGCGCGAGAGCAACGAGGCGCTCGAAGCCGCCGGGCAGATGAAGATCGACTTCGTCCACCACGTGTCCTACGAGCTGCGCGCGCCGCTGACGACCATCATCGGCTTCGCGCATTTCCTGTCCGACCCGTCGACCGGGCCGCTGACGCCGAAGCAGGCCGAGTATCTCGACTACGTCACCAAATCGACCAACGCACTGCTGGCGCTGACCAACAACATTCTCGACCTCGCCACCATCGATGCCGGCGCCATGAAACTCGAGCTCGGGCCGGTCGACGCCGCCAAGGCGATCGAGGCCGCCGCCGAGGGCGTGCAGGACCGGCTCGCCACCGACCGTATCCGTCTCAAGGTCGAGGTCGCCGCCGACGTCGGCAGCTTCGTCGGCGACGAGCGCCGCGTCGTGCAGGTGCTGTACAATCTGCTCGCCAATGCCGTCGGCTTCTCGCCGCAGGATTCGACCGTGATCGTGTCGGCCCGCCGCACCGATCACAGCGTCGCCTTCGCGGTCACGGATTCCGGCCCGGGCATTCCGGCCGATATCAAGGACCAGATGTTCGACTGGTTCGTCAGCCGCTCGCAGGGCTCGCGCCATCGCGGCGCCGGGCTCGGCCTGTCGCTGGTGCGCTCCTTCGTCGAGTTGCACGGCGGCAAGGTGCGGATGGATTCGGTGGTCGGCAAGGGCACCACGGTCACCTGTGACTTCCCGACCGACCACATCGCGCAACGCAACGCTGCGGAATGACCGACCGACAGACATTCACGACCGCGCTGGCGGACGAGACCGCAACCGCCGCCCTGATGGCCGACCTCGCTTTGCTGATCGGCCCGGGCGTGCTGATCACGCTGACGGGCGATCTCGGCGCCGGCAAGACCGCTGCGGCGCGGGCGATGATCCGCTATCTTGCTTCCGACAACGATTTGGAGGTGCCCAGCCCGACCTTCACCCTGGCGCAGAGCTACGACCTGCCGAGCTTCCCTCTGGTGCATGCCGATCTCTACCGCATCAGCGATGCGTCCGAGTTGGAGGAGATCGGCCTGTCGCCACTGCCGGATGGCACGGTGGTGCTGGTCGAATGGCCGGACCGCGCCGGCACGACGCTGCCGACAGATCGGATCGACATCGCGCTCCGCCATGATGCAGCGCAGGGTGACACTGCCCGCAGCGCCGAGATCACCGGCAGCGGCGGAGCAGCCATTGTGGTCGCGCGGCTCAAGGTCTTGCGCGAATTCCTTACCGAAGCTGGTCACGCCAAATCGCGCCGCGAGCGGATGGCGGGCGATGCTTCGACCCGCTCCTATGCACGGCTGCACAAGGGCGAGCGCGTCTTCATCCTGATGAACTCGCCGAAGCGGCCCGATGGTCCGGCGATCTACAACGGCAAGCCTTATAGCGGCGCGGTGCATCTCGCCGAGGACGTCCGCCCGTTCGTGGCGATGGCTGGCGCGCTGCGCGCGCGTGGCGTCTCCGCGCCGAAGATCAACGACGCCGATCTCGATCATGGTTTTCTCATCACCGAGGACCTCGGCCGCGAGGGCGTCATCGAAGGCGATCCGCCACGGCCGATCGTCGAACGCTACGAGGCTGCGACGGATCTGCTGGCCGCGCTACATGGGCAGGACGTGCCGTCGGTGCTGCCATTGGCGCCGCAGGTGACCTACACGGTCCCAACCTTCGACATCGACGCGATGCTGATCGAGATCAGTCTAGTGCTCGAATGGTATCTGCCCGACCGCGGCGTCGAACCCTCGCAGGTGCTGCGCGCCGAATTCCTGGAGATGTGGCGCGACCTGCTGGAGGCACCGCTTGCCGGCAAGAAGACCTGGGTGATCCGCGACTATCACTCGCCGAACCTGCTGTGGCTCCCGGCGCGCGAGGGCATCGCACGAGTCGGCGTGATCGATTTCCAGGACGCGGTGATGGGCCCGCCCGCTTACGACGTCGTGTCGCTGGCCCAGGACGCCCGCATCGACGTCCCGGCCGACATCGAGCAGACCCTGCTCGCCCGATACGTCGCCGCCCGGGCCGCCGCATCCCCCGACTTCGACGCCGACGCCTTCCATGCCGACTACGCCATCCTCTCCGCCCAGCGCAACACCCGCCTGCTCGGCACCTTCGCCCGCCTCAACCGCCGCGACGGCAAGCCGCACTACCTCAAGCACCAGCCCCGCATCTGGGACTATCTGCACCGCTCGCTGGCGCACACCGCGCTCGACCCGGTGCGGGCGTGGTACGCCGCAAACGTGCCGCCGCCGGCGGGCGTGAGCTGAGGCACGATCGCGCCTACAGAAAGGCCGTCGTCCCGGCGAACGCCGGGACCCATACCGCGGACGCTATCGAGGGACGGGACTGGCAGTTGACCGCCTCACCACGGCCGGTGGCTATGGGCCGGCTCAAGGCCGGGACGACGGGGGTGTGGGCGGCGGCTCCGCGTCAAACCACACCCCGTAGCTTTACCGGTTCTTAGCCATCCCCCTTTACCTTGCCCCTCGCGGCGCTTGGCGCCGTGCGGAATGGAGGTTGCGATGGCAGAGCGGATGAAGGGCGAGCGCGTCGTCTTCGAGCGCGGCATTCCAGCTTTCATGATGGGCATCGACGGCACCTGGCGGCGCAACTGCACCATCGAGGACGTCTCCGAGACCGGCGCCAAGCTGACGGTCGAGGGCTCCGTCGAGGGCCTGCATCTGAAGGAATTCTTCCTGCTGCTGTCGTCGACCGGCCTCGCCTATCGGCGCTGCGAGCTGGCCTGGGTCAATGGCGACCAGATCGGCGTCACCTTCCTGAAGCAGGGCAAGAAGAAGAGCAACAAGCGCGCCACCGCCGAGGCCTGATCAGATCGCCGCCTGCGTCATCTTGTGTCGGGGACGGCCAGCGCCTCCGTCGCATATTCGTCATCGGGCCGGGCTATCGCAGCCGATCGAGACGTTGCACTTTTTCACGTGCTATGATTCGCTCGCGCCACTTCTGATCGAGATTGTCCGAAAATGCCCGTCAAGCCGCACAAAGCCATGGTCCTCGCCGCCGGTCTCGGATTGCGCATGCGACCGCTGACGGAGACGATGCCCAAGCCGCTGGTGCGCGTCGCCGGCCGTCCGCTGCTCGACCACGTGCTCGACCGCCTGGCCGATGCCGGCGTCACCGAGGCCGTCGTCAATGTGCATTACCTTGCCGACCAGATCATCGAACACACGGCGACGCGCAGCTCACCGCGCGTGACCATCTCCGACGAGCGCGACCAGGTGCTCGGCACCGGCGGCGGCGTCGTCAAGGCGCTGCCGCTGCTCGGCCACGCGCCGTTCTTCCATGTCAACTCCGACACGATGTGGATCGAGGGCGTGCGCCAGAATCTGGCGCGCCTCGCCGATGCGTTCGACCCCGAGCGCATGGATATCATGCTGCTGATGGCGCCGACTGCGACCTCGATCGGCTATTCCGGCCTCGGCGACTACGCCATGCTCGCCGACGGCAGCCTGCGCAAACGCAGGGAGCACCAGGTGGTGCCGTTCGTCTACGCCGGCGCGGCGATCATCTCGCCTGCGATCTTCGACGGCGCGCCGAAGGGCGAGTTCTCGCTGACGAAGATGTTCGACAAGGCCAATGAGCAGGACCGCCTGTATGGCCTGCGCCTCGAAGGCGTCTGGATGCATGTCGGCACGCCGGCTGCGGTGATCGAGGCGGAAGAGGCGCTGCTGGAGAGCGCGGCGTAATATTTGGCCGACGCCGTCTCCTCAAGTTCGGTGTCGTCCCGGCCAAGCGCTGGCGTCGCGCAGCGAGGCCAGCGCGCAGAGCCAGGACCCATAGCCACCGGCGGGCGTGTTGCGACGGCTCGTCGTGACCATCCCGCAACAAACCCAAGCCTGTGGTTATGGATCCCGGGTCGGCGCCTCTGACCGCGCTGCGCGCCGTCGAAGGCTTGCCCGGGACGACACCGAATGTAAGGATGCCGCCTGATCAACTCACTGACGCCGGTGGGGGACACGCTGACCGGAAGGTACGCCTCGCGCCAGGAAGAACTGCCGCGCCTGACCGGGCAATCACGGCGACCGTGCACCGTTGCGCGCCGCCCGCACCTATCAACACCCATCCACACCCCCGATATGACCTTGCGCGCCGCGCTCCCTATATAGACGCCCACAGACAACCCGCGAATCGCAGGCCATGCGCGTCTTCACCGTTCCCATCTCGGCGCCGTTCCTGCGCAGCGTGATCGCGGCGCTGGTGGACGGCCGGCTGGTCGACGGCTTCGAGGCGCGCAGCGACCCGGCGCGGCTCGCCACGGCGACGCTGTATCTGCCGACCCGCCGTTCGCTCCGCGTTGCGCGCGAGATGTTCCTGGACGAGCTGAAGACCGATGCCGCAGTGCTGCCGCGGCTTGTCGCGCTGGGCGATATCGACGAGGACGAGCTCGCCTTCGCGGAGGATCGCGACGCGTTCCTCGGGCCAGCACCGCTGGAGATCCCGGAACGGCTCGACGATCTGCAGCGCCGGCTCACACTGGCGCGGCTGGTCGCGGCCTGGGCCAAGACACCGGTTTCAGCGCCTTTGGTGATCGGCGGTCCCGCCTCGACGCTCGCGTTGGCCGGAGACCTCGCGCGTCTGATCGACGACATGGTGACGCGCGGCGTGTCGTGGGACGCGCTCGACGCGCTGGTGCCCGATCAGCTCGACAAATACTGGCAATATTCGCTGGAGTTCCTGCGCATCGCGCGCACGGCGTGGCCGGCTTATCTTCAGGAGATCGAGCGGATCGAGCCGGCCGCGCGGCGCGATCTCCTGATCGCCGCCGAGGCCGCGCGGCTCTCGGCGCATCCGGACGGCCCGGTGATTGCTGCCGGCTCCACCGGCTCGATGCCGGCGACTGCAAAATTCCTGCTCGCGGTGGCCAAGCTGCCGCATGGCGCCGTGGTGCTGCCCGGGCTCGACACCGATCTCGACGACGCCGCGTGGAATTCGATCGGTGGCGCCCGGGATCGCGCGGGCCGCGTGTTGACGCCGCCCGCGGTCAACCATCCGCAATATGCGATGCACCTGCTGCTCAAGCGCTTCGGCCTGGAGCGGCGCGATGTCATTCGACTCGTGCCTCCCGGTCGCGGCGGCCGCGAGGTGCTGATTTCGGAAGCGATGCGGCCGTCGGAGGCGACCGCGGTGTGGCACGAGCGGCTGCGCCAGTTCGACATCGCCGCCAACATCGCCGAAGCGATGGACAATCTGTCCGTGGTCCCTGCACCCAATCCGGAAATGGAGGCGCTGGCGATCGCCACCGCCATGCGCGAGGCGCGCCATCTCGGCAGATCCGCCGCGCTGGTGACGCCGGACCGCGCGCTGGCGCGCCGCGTGATGGCGGCGCTGACGCGCTGGCACCTGACCTTCGACGATTCCGGCGGTGACGCGCTGCTGGAAACGCCGGCCGGCATCTTCGCGCGCCTTGCCGCCGAAGCCGCCGCGCGCGGCCTCGAGCCGCCGACGCTGCTGGCGCTGCTCAAGCATCCGCTGTGCCGGCTCGGCCGCGCCGCGACTGGCTGGAAGACTGCGATCGAGACCTTGGAGCTCGCTCTGCTCCGCGGGACACGACCTCAAGCGGGGTCCAGCGGTCTGGCGCGCGACTTCGCGCGTTTCCGTGACGAGCACACCAAGCTGCACCAGGGCGAAGCATCGTCGCTGCACCGTGCCGAGCCGCGCGCGCGGCTCCGGCCAGAGCAGCTCGACCAGGCCGGCGCGCTGATCGCGCAATTGCAGGCAGCGCTCGCACCGCTGGAAAATCTCGCTTCTCCGCGCCCGCAGGACTTCGCCGAGCTCGCCGCTCGGCATCGCGAGGTGCTGATCGCCCTGTCGACCGATGATGTCGCTCTCACCACCGCCTTCACCGACCGCGACGGCGCGGCGCTGGCGCGCTGCTTCGACGATCTCCTCGCCTCCGGCGAGCGCTGCGGCCTGATGGCGCCGCTGTCGGATTATCCGGACCTGTTCCACACCGCCTTCTCCGATCGCGCGGTACGCCGCCCCGAGCGCCACGGCGCGCAGCTGCAGATCTATGGTCCGCTCGAAGCGCGGCTGATGCAGGCCGACCGCATGATCATCGGCGGCCTCGTCGAGGGCATCTGGCCGCCGGCGCCGCGCATCGATCCCTGGCTGAGCCGGCCGATGCGGCATCAGCTCGGCCTCGATCTGCCCGAGCGCCGCATCGGACTATCAGCGCATGACTTCGCGCAGTTGCTCGGCGCGCCCGAAGTGATCCTGACGCATGCGGCGAAATCCGGCGGCGCGCCGGCCGTGGCCTCGCGCTTCCTGCATCGCCTCGAAGCCGTCGCCGGTGCCGAGCGCTGGAAGGCGGCGGAGGCACGGGGCGAGACCTATGTGCGCTATGCCGAGGTGCTCGATCAGCCCCGCGAGGTGAAGCCGGTCGAGCAGCCGGCGCCGAAGCCGCCGCTGGAGGCGCGTCCGCTGCGGATGTCGGTGACTGCCATCGAAGACTGGCTGCGCGATCCCTACACCATCTTCGCGCGTTACATCCTGCGCCTCGATCCGCTCGATCCCGTCGACATGCCGCTGTCGGCCGCCGATCGCGGCTCGGCGATCCACGAAGCGATCGGCGAATTCACGCAGACCTATGCAGAGGTGCTGCCGCTGCATCCGGCGCATGCGCTGCGCGTGATCGGCGAGAAGCATTTCGCGCCATTGATGGAGCGGCCCGAGGCGCGGGCGCTGTGGTGGCCGCGCTTCCAGCGCATCGCCGGCTGGTTCGCAGCATGGGAGACCGCGCGCCGCGAGCAGATCGGCGCGATCACCGCGGAGATCCGCGGCGAGATCGGCATTCCGCTCGGCAAGGACCGCACCTTCATGCTGTCCGCGCGCGCCGACCGCATCGAGCAGCGGGCCGAAGGCACCTACGCCATCCTCGACTACAAGACGGGACAGCCGCCGACCGCCAAGCAGGTGCGCATGGGCCTGTCGCCGCAACTCACGTTAGAGGCCGCGATCCTGCGCGAGGGCGGCTTCGAGGGCATTCCGGCCGGCAGCCTGATCAGCCAGCTCGTCTATGTCAGGCTGTCCGGCAACAATCCGCCGGGCGAGGAGCGCATTCTCGAATTGAAAATCAACAAGAGCGACACGCCGCAGCATCCGGACCAGGCGGCGCAGGAGGCGCGCGCCAAGCTGGAAGAGCTGATCCGCAGCTTCGAGGACGTCAATCAGGGCTACACCTCATTGAACCTGTCGATGTGGGCCAACCGCTACGGCAGCTATGACGACCTCGCGCGCATCAAGGAATGGTCGGCGGCCGGCGGCCTGGGAGTGGAGGAATGGTGAAGGCGCCCCGCCCCATTCCGCAGGCCGTGCGTGACGCGCAGACGCGCGCGTCGAATCCGGCGGCGTCCGCCTTCGTGTCGGCCAATGCCGGCTCGGGCAAGACGCATGTGCTGGTGCAGCGTGTGATCCGGCTGCTGCTCGACGGCGTGCCGCCGGAGAAGATCCTCTGCATCACCTTCACCAAAGCGGCCGCCGCCAACATGGCCGAGCGCGTATTCTCCACGCTCGGCCATTGGGTGACGCTGGACGACGACGCGCTCGACAGCGCCATCAAGTCCACCGGCATTCTGACGTCCGACAAGAAGCTGCGGGCGGCGGCGCGCAAGCTGTTCGCCAGCGCGCTGGAGACGCCGGGCGGGCTGAAGGTGCAGACCATTCACGCGCTGTGCACGCGGCTGCTGCAGCAGTTTCCGTTCGAGGCCAACGTGCCGGCGCGGTTCTCGGTGCTCGACGAGCGCGACCAGACCGAGATGATGGAGCGCGCCAATCTCAAGGTGCTGCTGGATGCGGCACGGGCGCCGGACAGCGCGGTCGGCCGCGCGCTGCAGGTGGCGATGGCCAATGCAGCGGATTCGACCTTCAAGGAGGTCGTGCGCGACGCCTGTCTCAGCCGCGATCATTTCATGGCCTGGACCGATGGCGCCGGACGGGTCGAGGTCGCGGCGCAGCAGCTCGGCGAGGTGCTCGGCATTGGCGCTGATGAGACGCTGGAGGCGATCGAGCGCGACATTCTCGATGGTCCCAATCTGCCGCGCGCCGACTGGAAGGATATCGCCGCGCGGCTCGACGGCGGGGCCAAGACCGACCAGAAGCAGGCCGATCAGTTGCGCGCGGCGCTGGCGTTCTCGGGCAGCGATCAGGTCGACGAGTATCTTCGCGTGTTCCTCACCGACGACAAGGAACCGCGCAAATCAGTGCTGACCAAGAAGTTCGCCGAGAGCAATCCCGGCCTTGCCGGTCTGTTCGACGCGGAGGCGCGTAGGCTCGACCGCCTGATCGAGAAGCGCCGCGCCGCCGTGGTCCGCGACCGCACCGAGGCGCTGCTGCAGATCGCGACCGCGGCGGCGGCGAACTATCGCCGCGAGAAGGAAGAGCGCGGACTCCTGGACTATGACGACCTGATCGACAAGACGCTCGTCATGCTCAACCGCGTCTCCGCCGGCTGGGTGCACTACAAGCTCGACCGCGGCGTCGATCACGTGCTGATCGACGAGGCGCAGGACACCAGCCCGAGGCAGTGGGACATCGTCGCCCACATCATCGAGGAGTTCACCTCAGGCGCCGGCGCACGCGATGGGCTGACGCGGACGATCTTTGCGGTCGGCGACGAGAAGCAGTCGATCTTCTCGTTCCAGGGCGCCGACCCGCACGAATTCGACGCGCGCCGGCGTCAGTTGCAGAAGCGCTTCACCGACGCCGGGCTGCTGTTCGATCCGGTGTCGTTCACCTATTCGTTCCGCTCCGGCCCGACGGTGCTGCACGCGGTCGATCACGTGTTCCGCGAGCGCGAGGTCTACAGCAGCATCCATTCGCCCGATATCGGCTACCCCATCCACAACGCACTGACAGACGCGGGCCCGAGCCTGGTCGAGCTGTGGTCGTTGTGCGAGCGCGACGACCGCAAGGAGATCGAGGGCTGGCGCGCGCCGTTCGACGGCGTCTCGGTGACCAGCCCGGAGGTGAAGCTGTCCCGGCGCATCCAGGCCGAGATCAAGCGGCTGATCCGCGTCGGCACGATGACCGGCCATGACGGCGCACGGCGGCGGCTGAGCTATGGCGACATGCTGATCCTGGTGCGCCGGCGCGGCACCGCGTTCGATGCCGTCATTCAGGCGCTGAAGCACGCCGGCATTCCCGTCGCGGGCGCCGACCGGCTAAAGCTGACCGAGCACATCGCGATCATCGACCTGATGAACCTCGCCGACGCGCTGCTGCTGCCGCAGGACGATTTGGCTCTGGCCACCGCGCTGAAGAGCCCGCTGTTCGGCCTAGACGATGACGATCTCTTCAAGCTCGCCTGGCAGCGCCGCGGCAGCTTGCGCGAGGCGCTGAGTGCGCATGCCGCTGATGACCCGGGGCTGCAGGCCGTCGTCCGACGCCTGCAGCAATGCGAGCGCCGCGCGGCTGAGGACACGCCGTTCGCGTTCTATGCCTGGCTGCTCGGCGGCGATGGCGGCCGGCGCCGCATCCTGGCGCGGCTCGGCCACGAGGCCAATGACGCGCTCGACGAATTTCTCGAGCTGGCGCTGTCCTACGAGCGCAAGGCGCCGGCCTCGTTACAGGGCTTCATCGCGTGGCTGCGCGCCGCCGACACCGAGGTGAAGCGCGACATGGAGATCTCGCGCGACGAGATCAGGGTGATGACCGTGCACGGTGCCAAGGGCCTCGAAGCCTCGGTCGTGTTCCTGGTCGATACGACCTCGTCGCCGGCGGATTCGCAGCGGCTGCGGCTGATCCACGTGCCGCATGGCGAACGGGAGATCGTGGTCTGGGCCGGCCGCAAGGCCGACGATCCGCAAACCGTCGTGGCGGCGCGCGCGGCGATGCTCAAGGAGACCGAGGACGAATATCGCCGGCTGCTCTACGTCGCGATGACCCGCGCGGCGGATCGGCTGGTGATCGGCGGCTGCATGCCGGGCAACATGAATAACGTCCGCGGCGGCAGCTGGTACGACCTGATGGCGCGCGGCCTCGATGCGGCGGGCTTGCAGGTCGAGGTGATCGAGACCGAGGACGGACCGGTCAAGCGATACGCGCGGCCTGAGGACATCGCCGAGACCGCCAAGGACGAGGCGCCGCAGATGGTGGAGACAGCCGTCGAGTTGCCGGCTTGGTTGCGCACGGCGGCGATCGAGCCGCCGGATGACGTCGCCGTGCTCCGGCCGTCCGATCCCGGATCGGACGAACGGCCGGTGCGATCAGGCGAATCGCTGGCCGCGCGCAGCCTCGCGATGCAGCGCGGCACGCTGGTGCACCGCCTGCTGCAGTCGCTGCCCGACGTGCCGCCGGAGCGGCGGCGCGAGGCCGCGCTGCGCTATCTCCTGCGCAATGCGGCGGACTGGCCGGAGGACGAGCGCGACAAGCTCACCGCCCGCGTGCTCGCGGTGATCGCGGACCCGCGCTTTGCCGCGGTGTTCGCGCCCGGCAGCCGGGCCGAGGTCTCGATCGTCGGCCGTTTGGCGCTCCCCGGTCAGCCGCGCGCGCTGGTGTCCGGCCAGATCGACCGTCTCGTCGTGACGGAGGCCGAGGTGCTGATCGTCGACTTCAAGACCAACCGGCAGCCGCCCTCGGAGCTGGCCGAGGTGCCCGAGGCCTATGTCCGCCAGCTCGCTTTGTACCGCGCCGTGCTCGGCCAGTTGTACCCCGGACGAGCCGTCCGGGCCGCCCTGCTCTGGACCGAAGCCCCTGAATTCATGGAGCTTCCAGCCTCCGCGCTGGACGCCATGCTGCCATCCCAGCACGACTGAGTGAGCGCGCTTGACCCGGCAACAGCCCATTCATACTTTGACACCCACGCTGAGGCGGCGCATCCGTGCCGCTCCCTCCAACCCAACGAGGTAAATTCCATGGCCGCCGTAGCCAAGGTTTCCGACGCCGATTTCGAAAGCGAAGTGCTCAAGGCCGACGGTCCGGTCGTGGTCGATTTCTGGGCCGAATGGTGCGGTCCGTGCCGCATGATCGCCCCTGCCCTGGACGAGATCGCGAGCGCGATGGGCGACAAGGTCAAGATCGTCAAGCTGAACGTCGACGAGAGCCCGAAGACGGCATCGAAGTATGGCGTGATGTCGATCCCGACGCTGATGGTGTTCAAGGGCGGCGAGATGGCCTCCCGCCAGGTCGGCGCCGCGCCGAAGGCCAAGCTGCAGCAGTGGATCTCGTCGTCGATGTGACGATTCGAACCAGGATTTTTCTCGAACGGCCGGCGGATTCGCCGGCCGTTTGCGTTGAGGGGTATGTTTTCGCGTTTTCGGATGCCGCCATGCCCGCCCGTGCTCATCGCTCGCCCTCCCGCAAATCAGGCCTTCTGGCCATGGAGGCGCGCTCGGTGGACGCGATCCCGCGCGGCGAGGAGTGGCAGTACGAGCCGAAATGGGACGGCTTCCGTTGCCTGCTGTCGCGTGACGGCGCTCAGGTGACGATGCAGTCCAAAGCGGGCGAGGATCTCGCGCGCTACTTCCCGGAGATCGTCGCCGCCGCACGCGAGCTGAAGGCGATCAGCTTCACGCTCGATGGCGAGCTGGTGGTGCCGCAGGGCAAATCGTTTTCGTTCGACGCACTGCTGCAGCGGATCCATCCGGCCGCGAGCCGGGTGAAGAAGCTGTCGGCCGAGACGCCCGCGCTATTCCTCGCCTTCGACCTGCTGGCAACGGCGAAGGAAAAGGAGCTGGTCGCGCAAACGCTGCACGAACGGCGTCCGGCGCTGGAGGCGTTCGCCAAGACGAACTTCGTTGGACATCCGACCTTCCGGCTCTCACCCGTGACCACGCGCTACGCAACCGCGCAGGATTGGCTGGCCCAGTCCGGCGGCGGCTCGGACGGCGTGATCGCCAAGCGCATCGACCTCCCCTACCAAGCCGGTAGCCGCGACGGCATGCAGAAGATCAAGCGCTATCGCTCGGCCGATTGCGTCATCGGCGGCTTCCGCTATGCGACGAATCGAGGTGCAGGCGGACGCAAGCTGGTCGGCTCGCTGTTACTTGGGCTCTATGACGATGATGGCCTGCTGCATCACGTCGGCTTCACGTCCGCGCTCAAGAAGGACGAGAAGCCGGCACTCACTGACAAGCTCGAGCCGCTGATTGCGCCGTCGGGCTTCACCGGCAACGCGCCGGGCGGGCCAAGCCGGTGGTCGACCGAGCGCTCGGCAGAATGGTGTCCGCTGAAGCCGAAGCTGGTGATCGAAGTCTGCTACGACCACTTCTCCGGCGAGCGTTTCCGCCACGGCACCTCGATCCTGCGCTGGCGTCCGGACAAGGCGCCGAAGCAATGTACCTTCGATCAGCTCGCGCAGAAGGCCGTCGATCCCATGAAGCTGCTCGCCTGATCAGCGGATCCAGCCGGTCGCGAGCGCCGAGGCGAACTCTGCGTCGCCATTAGCGCGCGCCAGGTCGGCCATCGCGCTGTTATCATAGGGCACGTGGCGGAAGCTCACGCTCCAACCCGCCGGCGTCAGCTCCAGGATCGCGTAGCGCGCGTCGGGCGTGCCGGCCTGCACGACATGCGGATGTGGAACGTTGTAGGAATAGCCGGGGCTGCCGACGCTGCCGGGATTGACGATGAGGCGGCCGTCACGCAGGCGGACGGCGCGTGCCGTGTGGGTATGGCCGCACAGGATCAGCGACTGCGAAATGCCGGCGGCCAATCTCTCGATTTCATCGAGCGGCGCGCAGGTGATCGCACCATCCGGCGCCACGCTCTCGAGCCAATAGACGTTGTCGTCCTCGGGCGTCGCGTGACAGAGATAGACCTGGTCGCGATACACCGCCGTCGCCGGGATCGTGCGCAGCCAGTCGAGATGTTTGGCGTCGAGCTGCGGATAGGCAGGCCGCTCCCAGGCGCCCATCGTCTCGAATGGCCGATCGATCAGCCAGCGATCATGATTGCCGCGCACATGCACGGCGTCGAGCGCCATCAGCCTGTCGAGCGACCCTCGCGCATCGAGCGGGCCGCTCGCCATGTCGCCGAGGTCGACGATCTCGGTCACCCCCTGCGCACGGATATCAGCGAGCACGGCTTCGAGTGCGAGATGGTTGCCGTGCACGTCGGCGATCGCGGCAAAGCGCATGTGTTGTTTTCCTCAGGTCGGCGGCGTGCCGTTGAGGTCGAGCACGTGGCCTGCGAGATAAAGCGACCCCGTGATCAGAATACGCGGCGGCACCTCATAGGCAAGCCGCGCGATGCCGGCGAGCGCCGATGCGACGCCGTCGGCGATCTCGACGCGCATGCCGAGCGTGCGCGCGGCCGCCGCGAGATCGGCCGGGGCCATCGCCTTGCTCTCGTTCGGAATCGGCACGACGATGATGTGGCGCGTCAGTCCCGCGAAATTGGCGAGGAAGCCTGCGGCATCCTTGTTGCCCATCATGCCGACGATGACGACGAGCTGCCGCGAGACGCGCTCTTCGAGATCGCCGATCGCAGCCGCAACGACACGGCCGCCTTCGGCGTTGTGGCCGCCGTCGAGCCAGATCTCCGCGCCCTGCGGCGCGATCGCGGTCAGCGCGCCGTTCGACAGCCGCTGCATGCGCGCCGGCCATTCGGCGTTGACAATGCCGTCCTCGAACGCCTTCGTCGTCAGCGTGAAACGATCGAGCGCGCGCAGGGTCGCAATCGCGAGACCGGCATTGTCGAACTGATGCCGGCCGAACAGTTTCGGTGCAGGCAGATCGAGAAGACCGCGATCGTCCTGATAGACGAGACGATTACGCTCGACACTGACGTGCCAGCTCTCGCCGGCCGCGAACAGCGGCGCGCGCTGCAGCCTGGCCTCGCGCTCGATCACCGCCATCGCATCCGGCTCCTGCGCGGCCGAGATCACCGGGCAGCCGCGCTTGATGATGGCGGCCTTCTCGGCCGCGATCAGCGCACGGGTGTCGCCGAGGAATTCCATGTGGTCCATGCTGATCGGCGTCAGCACGGACGCAGCGACCTGCTCGACCACATTGGTCGAATCGAGCCTACCGCCGAGACCGACTTCGAGCAGCACGACATCGGCCGAATGCCTGGCGAACAGCGCGAAGGCGGCGACGGTCTTCACCTCGAAGAAGGTGATCGGCGCGCCGGCGTTCACCCGCTCACACGCGAGCAGCGCGTCGATCAGTTCATCATCCTCGACGAGGACACCGCCGCCAACCTTGCCCAGTCGATAGCTCTCGTTGATGCGCACCAGCCACGGCGAGGTGAAGACGTGAACGCGCAGTCCCGCGGCTTCGAGGATCGCGCGGAGATACGCGACCGTGGAGCCCTTGCCGTTGGTTCCGGCGACATGGATCACCGGCGGCAGCTTGCGCTCGGGATGATCCAGCTGCGCGAGCAGCCGGTGCATGCGTTCCAGCCCGAGCGAGATCTTGCTCGGATGCAACGCGGAGAGGCGCGTGATCAGCTCGTCGAGCGAAGGCTTTGCGGCGGAAACGTTCACGCGCTCGTTGCGACCGCCGGCGCTTCCGCCGCTTCGGCGGGCTTGGCCGGCGGCGGCAGCTGCGGCGCGGGTTTTGCCTGTTCGACGGCCGGCGCCTTGGTCAGCAGCCGGCACAGCCGCGCCAGGGTCGGGCGCAGGTCATGACGGTGCACGACCATGTCGACCATGCCGTGGTCGAGCAGATATTCGGCACGCTGGAAGCCTTCGGGCAGCTTCTCGCGAATGGTCTGCTCGATGACGCGGGCGCCGGCGAAGCCGATCAGCGCGCCGGGCTCGGCGATGTGGACGTCGCCCAGCATCGCATAGGACGCGGTGACGCCGCCGGTGGTCGGATTGGTCTGCACGACGATGTAGGGCAGTTTGGCTTCGCGCAGCATCTGCACGGCGACCGTGGTGCGCGGCATCTGCATCAGCGACAGGATGCCTTCCTGCATGCGGGCGCCGCCGGAGGCCGCGAACACGATGAACGGCGACTTCTTCTCGAGCGCGAGCTCCAGCCCGCGCACGATGGCTTCGCCCGCGGCCATGCCGAGCGAGCCGCCCATGAAGTCGAAATCCTGCACCGCGATGACGACGCCCATGCCTTCGAGCTTGCCGAAACCGACCTTCACGGCATCGTTCATGCCGGTGCGCGCCCGCGCATCCTTGATGCGATCGGCATAGCGGCGCTCGTCACGGAATTTCAGCGGGTCGGGCGTCACCTCGGGCAACGCGACGTCGAACCAGGTCTCGTTGTCGAACATCGACTTCAGCCGCGCGCCCGCGCCCATGCGCATGTGGTAGTTGGAGCCGGGAATGACGAACTGGTTCGCCTCGACGTCCTTGTAGAACACGAGCTGTCCGGAATCCGGGCACTTGATCCAGAGGTTCTCCGGCGTCTCGCGGCGCAGGATGTTGCGGATCTTCGGCCGGACCACGTTGGTAAGCCAGTTCATGAAAAGCTCCGTTTGGCGGTCGCCCGGATATATGGCGGGACGGCAGCGCCACGGCAAGCCATGCCGCGGCGCTCCCTACACGAGTGGTTGATGGCTATTCCGCGGCCTGCTGGGCGCCCCGGACGCCCCGGGCCAGGGCGGCTGCGAGGTCGGCGACCGCGCTGACGGTCTTGGGCGTGGCGCGGCCTTCGGCGTCCAGGCTCGCCTTCAGCGCGTCGACCAGGGCGGTGCCGACCACGGCGCCGTCGGCATTGGCGGCGATGGCGCGGGCGGTCTCCGGTGTCCGGATGCCGAAACCGACGCAGACCGGCAGCGCCGTGTGACGCTTGATTCGCGCCACGGCGGCGCCCACGGCGGAGGAATCCGCGGCAGCCGCGCCGGTGATACCGGTGATCGAGACGTAGTAGACGAAGCCGGAGGTGTTCGCGAGCACGGCCGGCAGCCGCTTGTCATCGGTGGTCGGCGTCGCCAGGCGGATGAAGTTGAGCCCGGCCTTGAGAGCCGGAATGCACAGCTCGGTGTCCTCCTCCGGCGGCAGGTCGACGATGATCAGGCCGTCGACGCCGGCGCTCTTGGCGTCATCGAGGAACTTGTCGACGCCGTAGATGTAGATCGGATTGTAGTAGCCCATCAGCACGATTGGCGTGTCAGCGTCGCTCTCGCGGAAGCTGCGCACGAGACCCAGCGTCTTCTTCAAGGTCATGCCCGCTTTCAGCGCGCGCAGACCAGCCGCCTGGATCGACGGTCCATCAGCCATCGGATCGGTGAACGGCATGCCGATCTCGATGATATCAGCGCCCGCCTGCGGCAGCGCCTTCACGATCGCGAGCGAGGTCTCCGGATCGGGGTCACCGCCCATCACGAAGGTGACGAACGCCGAGCGGCCTTCCTTCTTCAACTGCGCGAAGCGCGCATCCATCCGGCTGGTCACTGTGCCCTCGCCCTTCCACGCAGAATGTCGCCGACCTGCGGCACGTCCTTGTCGCCGCGGCCGGACATGTTCACCACCATGAGGTGGTCCTTCGGCTTCTTCGGCGCGAGCTCCATCACCTTGGCGATCGCATGCGCCGGCTCGAGCGCCGGGATGATGCCCTCGAGCCGCGACAGCAGCTGGAACGCGGCCAGCGCTTCCTCGTCCGTTGCGGAGAGATAGTTCACGCGGCCGACGTCGTGCAGCCAGGAGTGCTCCGGTCCGATGCCGGGATAGTCGAGGCCGGCCGAGATCGAATGCGCCTCGTCGATCTGGCCGTCCTCGTTCATCAGCAGATAGGTGCGATTGCCGTGCAGGACGCCGGGACGGCCGCCGGCGATCGAGGCGGCATGCAGCTGCGTCAGGCCATGGCCCGCAGCTTCGACGCCGTAGATCTCCACCGAGGGATCGTCGAGGAACGGGTGAAACAGGCCCATTGCGTTGGAGCCACCGCCGATGCAGGCGATCAGCGAGTCCGGCAGGCGGCCTTCGGCCTCCTGCATCTGCGTACGGGTCTCGGCGCCGATCACCGACTGGAAGTCGCGCACCATCATCGGATAGGGGTGCGGACCGGCGACCGTGCCGATGCAGTAGAACGTGTTGTGGACGTTGGTGACCCAGTCACGCAGCGCCTCGTTCATCGCGTCCTTCAGCGTCTTGGCGCCGGACTGCACCGGCACCACCTTGGCGCCCAGCATCTCCATGCGGATCACGTTGGGCTGCTGCCGCTCGACGTCGACGGCGCCCATGTAGACCACGCAGTCGAGCCCGAAGCGCGCGCACAGCGTTGCCGTCGCCACGCCATGCTGGCCGGCGCCGGTCTCGGCGATGATGCGCTTCTTGCCCATGCGGCGCGCGACCATGATCTGGCCGAGCACGTTGTTGACCTTGTGCGAGCCCGTGTGATTGAGCTCCTCGCGCTTGAAGTAGATCTTGGCGCCACCGAGATGCTCGGTCAGGCGCTCCGCGAAATACAGCGGCGAGGGACGGCCGACATAGTGCTTGAGATAGCCGGTCATCTCGGCATGGAACGCCGGGTCGGCCTTGGCCTCGGCATAGGCCTTTTCCAGATCGAGGATCAGCGGCATCAGGGTTTCGGCGACGAAGCGGCCGCCGAAAATGCCGAAATGACCGCGGTCATCCGGACCGCTGCGGTAGGAATTGGGAATGGCTGTCGTCATTGAACGCTCAACTCTTCAGCGGCCCGCGCCGCGCGAATGAAATTCCTGATCAAGTCGCAATCCTTCACGCCCGGCGTCCGCTCGACGCCGGACGACACGTCGACGCCGCCGGCGCGCGTGGTCCGCACGGCCTCGGCGACGTTATCGGCGCTCAGGCCACCCGAGACCATGAAGGGTCGATCGAGCGTCAGCCCTTGAAGCACATGCCAGTCGAACGTGGCCCCCAGTCCGCCCGGGCGCGTCGCATCCTTCGGCGCCCGCGCGTCGAACAGGATGCGGTCGCAGACGTCGGCATAGCCGGCCAGCGGCGCGAGGTCGGCGGCCGTCTCGACGGGAATGGCCTTCATGACCGGCAGGCCGAAGCGCTGCTTAAGGTCGCGAATCCGCGCGATGCTCTCGCGGCCGTGCAGCTGAAGGAGATCCGGGCGCAGGGTCTCGACGATGTTCTCGAACGTCGCATCATCGGCATCCACCGTGAGCGCAACCTTGAGCGCGCGTCCCCTGGCCTGCTGGCCGAGCTCGCGCGCGGCGGTCAGGCCGACGTGGCGCGGAGACGGCGGAAAGAACACGAACCCCACCATGTCGGCGCCGGCGTCGAGCGCCGCGCCGAGCGTGTCGGGCGTGGTCAGGCCGCAGATTTTGACGAGCAGGGACATCACTGAACAACGCACGTCCGGGGGGAAAGGATCACCAGCGCCCGACAGCTTCCGAAGGCCGGCCGGGCATTGCGCGCCTTCTACAACGCGGCGCCCTGCTTGTCTCGCCCATAAGGGGCGAAGAGTCGGGCCGGAGCAACCGGAACCAGGGATTGTGCCGAGCCTTGATTGGCACGTGCCGCTGCGCTCAGTTGCGCGACCTGGGCCCGGGCCGCGTCTGCCTCGGCCTGATGGCGGCGTGCGGCCCGTCGCCAGCGGCGCTGGCCGATCCAGGTCGCGCAGCCGCCGGCGATCACGCCCAGGATCGCAACCGCGAGGATCAAGGCAAACAGCGGGACCGAGGCCGCAAGCGCCGGATCCGTCGCGTTGAACGGATCGAACGATACGGTAACGAAATGCCGATTGGCGACGGCAAAGACGACGAACAACACCAGAAGCGGAAGGACGATCACAACCGTGAGGAATTTTCGCATGCGCTCGCTCGTATCAGTCTGGCCGGACTCGCCTCGAAATCAGCCGCGAACGACCGGCACGTTCGGCGCAAAACGCGTCACTCGTCCGTATCGTCGGACTCGGCGCTAGCGCCACCGGGATGGTCCCGATTCAGCCGCTCGCGCATTTCCTTGCCCGTCTTGAAGAACGGGACGCTCTTCTGGTCGACCGGGACATGGGCGCCCGTCCGTGGATTGCGCCCGGCGCGGGCCGGCCGGTGCTTGACCGAGAACGCACCGAAGCCACGCAGCTCGACGCGATCCCCGCGGGCGAGCGCCGCGACGATCTCATCGAGGATCGCATTGACGATGTTCTCGACATCCCGCTGGTAGAGGTGCGGGTTGTGCTCGGCGATACGCTGAACAAGCTCGGATTTGATCATCGAGAAAATGTACCCGGGGAGACAGTCCCATTTCCGTGAAAATATGCAGGACTGTCAAGACGCTAAATCATTCATCGGGCCCGTGAATCGGCTTTCGTGGCCCAATCTCGGGCCACGCCGCGGCACACGCTCCACGTGTCAATCGTCATGACCATGGTCTTGGCGGGTTTCAATTCCCCGGCGCGGGCGTCCACAGCGCCAGCATGCCGTCGAGGCCGATCCGATCGACGGCCTGGACGACGCCGGTGCGCTCGATCTGCCGCGCGATGCCGGACAGACCGACGGCGTCGAGCACCACCGAGGTCGCGGTCCGCAGGAAGGTGAGGTCGCCGAAGCGCGGCACCAGCTTGTAGTCGCGGACCGGCAGATCCTTTTTGACGTTCTTGTTGGCCACCAGCCAGGCGACCGCGGTCTTCTCGTCGCCGAGCTCGTCGATCAACTTGAGCTCGATCGCCTGCCGTCCGGTGAAGACGCGGCCGTCGGCCACCTTCTCCAGCTGCTCATCGTTCATGGCGCGGCGATCCTTCACCAGCCCACGGAACCAGGCATAGGAATCCTTGACCAGGGCGTCGAGCGCGGCGCGCGCTTCCGGGCTGGTCGGCTCATAGCCGTTCGGCGCAGCCTTCAGCGGCGAGGATTTCACCTCCTCGATCTTCACGCCGACCGTCTTCAGCAGCTCGCTGACATTGGGATACTGGAACAACACGCCGATCGATCCGACCAGCGAACTCTGCTGCGCGACGATGTGATCGGCGGCGATCGCGCCGATGTAACCGCCGGAGGCGGCGAGCCCCTCGACCACGACGACGAGCGGCTTCTTCGCCTTCAGTCGCACCAGCGAATCGTAGAGCTGCTCGGAGCCCGCGGTGGTGCCCCCCGGCGAGTTGATGTGAACGACGACGGCCTCGGCCGACGAGTTCTCGAGCCGCTCGAGCGCCTCGACGCGCTCATGGTCGCTGCGGATCAGGCCCTCGATGTTGACGCGGGCGATCGAGCCGGAGGTGGACAGCGCGGTGCGCCCGCGCGGCGACATCGCGAGGCCGATGGCGGAAAGAGCAGCAACCGCAATCAGCACTGCGACCACCCGCCAGAACGTCAGCTTGCGGCGCAGCCTGCGGCGATCGACGATCACATCGGAATCAAGCGACATGGACAGCTCCTGGAAGTCTCGGCGCGTTTTGCATCCGCAGCCTGAATATCTCGTTATCCGATTACATCAATCGCGGCGCAATTTGAAGAAAGGAAGGCTCGCCCCGGGGCCACCGAAGGGTCGGGGGGCTCGGCGCAGGCTTGCCGTTTTCGACCATCGAATTTTGCGCTCATCTTTCTCCACGTCGTCATGGCCGGGCTTGTCCCGGCCATCCACGTCGTTCGGCTTCTTGGGAGCCACGTGGATGCCCGGGGACAAGCCCGGGCATGACGGAGTAACTAAGCTCCAGGTTCGTTCGCCGCGACATATGAGCATAGGCGATAGGTGGGACGCGGTCTGGACGACATGTCTCGGCGCCACAAAAAAAGCCCCGGCGCGAGCCGGGGCTTTGATCTGATCACGCGGTCCGAAGCCTTACTTCGAATCGCGGTTCTTGAGGGCGGTGCCGAGAATGTCGCCCAGCGTCGCGCCCGAATCGGACGAGCCGTACTGCGCGATGGCTTCCTTCTCTTCCGCGACTTCCAGCGCCTTGATCGACACCTGGACCTTGCGGGCCTTCTTGTCGAACTGGATCACGCGAGCGTCGACCTTCTCACCGACGGCGAACCGCTCGGTGCGCTGATCGTTGCGATCGCGCGCCAGCTCGGAGCGCTTGATGAAGGTGGTGAAGTCGGTGCCGGTGATCTTGACGTCGATACCGCCGTCCTTGACGTCCAGCACTTCGCACGTGACGACCGCACCCTTCTTGACATCGCCCGGCTCGGCGAAGGGGTCGCCTTCGAGCTGCTTGATGCCGAGCGAGATGCGCTCCTTCTCCACGTCGACGTCGAGCACCACGGCCTTGACCATGTCGCCCTTCTTGTAGTTGTCGATGACCTGTTCGCCGGGCTGCTTCCAGTCGAGGTCCGACAGATGAACCATGCCGTCGACGTCGCCTTCGAGACCCAGGAACAGGCCGAACTCGGTCTTGTTCTTGACCTCGCCCTCGACCACCGAACCCGTCGGATGCTTCTCGACGAAGACCTCCCACGGATTGCGCATGGTCTGCTTGAGACCGAGCGAGATGCGGCGCTTGACGGAATCGACCTCGAGCACCTGCACTTCGACCTCCTGCGAGGTCGACACGATCTTGCCGGGGTGCATGTTCTTCTTGGTCCACGACATCTCCGAGACGTGGATCAGGCCTTCGATGCCCGGCTCGAGCTCGACGAACGCGCCGTAGTCGGTGATGTTGGTGACGCGGCCGTGGAAGCGGGCCTGCAGCGGGTACTTGGCCTCGATGCCCTGCCACGGATCGTCCAGCAGCTGCTTCATGCCGAGCGAGATGCGGTGGGTCTCGTGGTTGATCTTGATGATCTTGACCTTGACCGTCTGACCGATGGAGAGCACCTCGGTCGGATGGTTGACACGGCGCCAGGCGATGTCGGTGACGTGCAGCAGACCGTCGATGCCGCCGAGGTCGACGAACGCACCGTAATCGGTGATGTTCTTGACGACGCCGTCGATGACCTGACCCTCTTCGAGGTTCTGCACCAGCTCCTGGCGCTGCTCGGCGCGGGTCTCTTCCAGCACGGTGCGTCGCGACACGACGATGTTGCCGCGGCGACGGTCCATCTTGAGGATCTGGAACGGCTGCGAATTGTTCATCAGCGGCGCGACGTCGCGGATCGGACGGATGTCGACCTGCGAGCGCGGCAGGAAGGCGACTGCGCCATCCAGGTCGACGGTGAAGCCGCCCTTGACCTGGTTGAAGATGACGCCGTTGACCTTTTCGTTGTTCTGGAACGCCTTCTCGAGCTTGCCCCAGCTCTCCTCGCGGCGCGCCTTGTCGCGTGACAGCACGGCTTCGCCGAGCGCGTTCTCGATGCGGTCGAGGAACACTTCGACCTCGTCACCGACCTTCAGCTCGCTGTCGCGGCCGGGACCAGAAAATTCACGCAGCGCCACGCGGCCCTCGGTCTTCAGGCCGACGTCGATGACCGCCATGTCCTTCTCGATCGCGACGACCTTGCCCTTGACGACGGAGCTTTCCTGAAGGTTGCCCTTCGTGAAGGACTCGTCCAGCATCGCGGCAAAATCATCGCGGCTGGGATTGTAGGAATTAGCAGAGATACTCGAAGCCATTGGTTCTCCAGATGCGGACATTCTCGCCAGCTTGGGGTTGATCGGCGCATCGGATGGGCAGTGCCTGGAGGTCCACAAATCCCCAGACGTCCGCGGGTGCGCGAAAAGCGCAACGACGCGGGCCGGCAATGCCTGCACATGCGATACGTATGAAGTTTCGTCCGGCTGATCGGACCCGATTGAACCGCAATCGAGCTATCGACGGTCAAGGGCGGGAGCGGGCGGTTCCTCCAATGACATCAGCGGAAATCAAGCCCGCTGACGGCCCGCTCGAACGGCCTCGACGATGTCGATGGCGGCCCGGACGCCGCTCTCTATATCCAAATGGGAGTTATCAAGCAAGATAGCATCCGGGGCTTGTTTCAAAGGGGCGACCGCGCGGTTCTGGTCACGCTCGTCCCGCGCCAGGATGTCAGCCAGGATCGCCGCCTCGTCGGCGGGCTCGCCGCGCGATTGCGCCTCCAGGGTGCGACGATGCGCCCGGATCCTTGGATCGGCGACGACGTAGATCTTCACCTCGGCGTCAGGGCAGATCACGGTTCCGATGTCGCGGCCGTCCAGCACGGCGCCCGGCGGCCGGCTCGCGAACTGGCGCTGGAAGGCGACCAGCGCCTCGCGCACCCGGGGCAGCGCCGAGACCACGGAGGCGGCGGAACCGACCGCGTGCGACCTGAGCGCCGGGTTGTCGAAGGTCGAGGGATCCAGGTTCATGGCAGCCGCCGCGGCCCGCGCCTCGTCCCTCAGGTCGATGCCGGCGGTCAGCAGCGCATGCGCCACGGCACGGTAGATGACGCCCGTATCAAGGTGCCTGAGGCCATAATGCGCCGCAAGGCGCTTGGCCATGGTGCCCTTGCCCGACGCGGCCGGGCCGTCGATGGCGATGATCATGCGAAATCCGCGCCCGCCTTGCGCATCAGCGGGATGAAATCGGGGAAGCTGGTGGCGATGAAGGCGGTATCGTCGACAGTGACCGGCTTGTCGGAGGCCAGGCCCATGACCAAAGCGGACATCGCGATGCGATGGTCCATGTGGGTGGCGACAACGCCACCGCCCGGGACGTGGCCGCGGCCCTCGACGATGAGGTCGTCGCCGGAGATCTCGACCTTGACGCCGTTGACGCGCAGCATCGCCGCGGTGGCTTCCAGCCGATCGGATTCCTTGACCCGCAGCTCGTGCAGGCCACGCATCACGGTCGTGCCCTCGGCATAAGCCGCAGCGACGGCAAGGACGAGGTATTCGTCGATCATCGACGGCGCGCGCTCCGGCGGCACGACGACGCCCTTGAGCTTCGAGGCGCGCACACGCAGGCGGGCCATCGGCTCGCCGGCATCGCCGCGGACGTCGTCCTCCTCGATCGAGGCACCCATCTCCCGCAAGGTCGTGAACAGGCCGGTGCGCAGCGGGTTGGTCATGACGTCCGATAGCACGAGGTCCGATCCATCGACGATCAGGGCAGCGACCAGCGGGAACGCGGCCGAGGACGGGTCGGCCGGCACGATCACCGGCGCACCGCGCAGCTCAGGCTGTCCGGTCAACGCGATCCGCCGGCCATGCGATCCTTCCGGTGTGGTGACGATCTCGGCGCCGAAATGCTTCAGCATCAGCTCGGTGTGGTCGCGGCTCGCCTCCTGCTCGATCACGGTGGTGACGCCGGGGGCGGCGAGGCCGGCGAGCAGGACGGCCGACTTGATCTGGGCCGAGGCGACCGGCGTACGATATTCGATCGGAATGGGGTTGCTGGCGCCCTGCAGGGTTAACGGAAGCTTGCCGCCCTCGGCGCTGGCGGTCACCTTGGCCCCCATCAGCGCCAGCGGATCGAGGATGCGGCGCATCGGGCGGCTGCGCAGCGAGGCGTCGCCATCGAACACGGCAGTGATCGGACAGCCGGCGACCGCGCCCATGACCAGCCGGCAGCCCGTGCCGGAGTTGCCGAAATCGAGCGTCGCGGCGGGCTGGGCGAAGCCGCCGACACCGACACCATGCACGGTCCAGGCGAATTCGCCGGTGCGTTCGACCTTGGCGCCGAGCGTCCGCATCGATTTGGCGGTGTTGAGGACGTCCTCGCCTTCCAACAGGCCGGAAATCCGGGTTTCACCGACCGACAGCGCACCCAGGATCAGCGCCCGGTGCGAGATCGACTTGTCGCCGGGCACGCGAATCGTGCCCGCAAGAGGGCCGGATGCGCGGGATTCGAGTGGGGTCGGGGCGGCTGACGTGCTCACGGCGGGATCCTCGTGTTTCCGAGCGGCAGGTATCACAGGGTCCCGCGCCCGTCACGGGCCGTGATTTCCGGTTGAAAGCGCTATTGACAGCGGCGCGGCAACTAGCCAAGTGAGACACCGCTTTTCAGACATTGCCAGGACGCCTGCACGTGGCCAAATCCGAGCTCGGAACCAAACGCATTTGCCCGACCACGGGCAAAAAGTTCTATGACCTCAACAAGAATCCGGTGATTTCGCCCTACACCGGCGAGGTCGTGCCGATCGCGCCCGTCGCTCCGACCCGCGCCATGCGCGGCGAGGCGGCTCGGGCCGCGGCGACGGCAGACGTGGCGCCGGAGGCCGCGGAGGCCGAGGAGCTGGTGTCGCTCGAGGAAGCCGATGCCGAGGAGAACACCGGCAAGGTTAAGGCCGTCGTTCCCGAATCGGAAGACGACATCGAGATCGACGAGACGCTCGACGACGACGAGGATGATGACTCGACCTTCATCGCCGACGAGGAAGAAGGCGACGAGGATGTCACGGACATCATCGGCGATGTCGGCGGCGACGAAGAATAATCGTCGAAGGTACTTGAGATCAGCCGCGAACTGTGGTTCACGGTGCTCCCCGGCGGTCACCCAGACCGCCGGTTCGGTTCAGGGGCCATAGCTCAGCTGGGAGAGCGCTTGCATGGCATGCAAGAGGTCGGCGGTTCGATCCCGCCTGGCTCCACCACGCTTCGCCCGCCGGGCTACGCGTGGCGCAGCCACGACGGAGCCCTGAGGGCGAAGCGTGGTGCCCGGCGAAGCCCCTTGGCGAAGCCGGGCTGCTCAGCAACAAAATCCTCCAGCGCCAACTTGACCCGGCTGACAACGCCGTCGGTGCGCACCAGAATGCGGCCCCGCCATCCTTAGCGGCGAGCACGCCTGCATGTGGTACGTCTACGTCATCCGGAGCGTCAGTTTTCCCGATCAGGAATATGCAGGCGCGACCGCTGACATCAAACAGCGCCTCGAGGATCACAACGCCGGGCGCTCTGCCCATACCTCGAAATTTTTGCCGTGGGCGCTGGTCTGGTATTGCGCCTTCCCGGACAAACATCGCGCTTTGGCCTTCGAGGCCTACCTCAAGTCGCACTCAGGCCGCGCCTTCTCGAAGAAGCGGCTGCTTGGCCGTTCCTGAGGGCTCACCCCTCCACCGCCGCATCGAGCCGCTCGCGCAGCTTCACCAGCTTGCCGTGCAGATCCGCGAGCTCGGCGATTGAGCAGCCCATCGCGTCCAGGATCGCTGGCGGCACGATGGCCCGCGCCTTCTCGCGCAACGCCGAGCCCTGCGCGGAGAGCGTGACCAGCACCTGGCGCTCGTCCTGCGCCGATCGCGTCCGCTTGAGCAGATGCAAGGCCTCCATCCGCTTCAGCAGCGGCGTCAGCGTGCCGGAATCCAGGAACAGCCGCTCGCCGATCTCCTTCACCGACAGTCCGTCGCGCTCCCACAACACCAGCATGACCAGATATTGCGGATAGGTCAGTCCGAGCCGGTCGAGCAGCGGCTTATAGACGCGGTTGAAGGCGTGGGCGGTCGAATAGACCGCGAAGCAGAGCTGGCTGCGGAGCTGCAGCGGAACGTCGGCAGTGGTCTTCTTGGGCATCGTCACACCAGGAATGGATCGTCGGGTGCATCTTGGGCGTTGCGAAAGGGATCCGGCAACGACCGGGACGCACCGATCACGATTTTTCTACCGAACAATTATATTGTGTGCAATCTAATTGCGTGCAATATTACTAGCGCTGAATTCCACACCCCACCCGGAGACACCCCATGTCCGTGAACGTGCTCTACAAGACCAGCGCCAAGGCCACTGGCGGCCGCGACGGCGAGGCTGCAACCCTCGACGGCTCGCTGAGCGTCAAGCTGTCCACCCCGAAGGAGCTCGGCGGTGGCGGCGGCCCCGGCAACAATCCGGAGCAGCTGTTCGCCGCCGGCTACGCCGCCTGCTTCATCGGCGCGATGAAGTTCGTCGCGTCCCAGGGCGGCCCGAAGGTTCCGTCCGATGCGTCGGTGACGTCCACGGTCGGCATCGGCCCGCGCTCCGAGGGCGGCTTCGGCATCACCGTCGAGCTCGCGGTCTCGCTGCCCGGCCTCGCCAAGGCGGACGCCGAGGCGCTGGTCGAGAAGGCCCACCAAGTGTGCCCTTACTCGAACGCCACCCGCAACAATGTCGACGTCAAGTTGTCGGTCGTCTGAGACTGAATTCCGCCTTGCGGCAGGAGACGCGACGCGCTCCTGCCGCAGGCTTGCCCTCTGTTTTCGCCAGGGCGGCATTCGCGCAAGCTCGTTTGCGCGAGCGCTGCGGCAATGCTTAATGACCGCGAGTTGAAACCAACCTCGCGATCATCCTGATGACCCCTCAATTTGCTCCCGGCGCCATGGCCGGCCTGCGCGTGATCGATCTCACGCGCGTGCTCGGCGGCCCCTATTGCACGCAGATCCTGGCCGACCACGGCGCCGACGTGATCAAGGTCGAGCCGCCCGCCGGCGACGAGGTGCGCGACTGGGGCCCTCCGTTCCACGACGAGGACGCGGCCTACTTCGTCGGCATCAACCGCAACAAGCGCTCGATCGGCCTCGACCTCGCCTCCGAGGGCGGCCGCGTGGTGCTGCTGAAGATGCTCGAGACCGCCGACGTGCTGATCGAGAACTTCAAGCCTGGCACGCTCGAGAAGTGGGGCATCGGCAGCGACGTGCTGCGCGAGAAATTCCCCAAGCTCGTGCACTGCCGCATCTGCGGCTTCGGCGCCGACGGACCCCGCGGCGGCAACCCCGGCTATGACGCGATCATCCAGGCGATGACCGGCATGATCGCGGCGACCGGTTCACCCGAGAGCGGCCCGATGCGGATCGGCGTGCCCTTGGTCGACATCACCACGGGCCTCTATGCGGCGATCGGCATCCTGATGGCGCTGTCGGAGCGGCAGCGGTCGGGCCTCGGACAGTTCCTCGAGGTCACGCTGTACGAGACCGGGCTTGCGATCATGCACCCGCATACCGCGAACTACTTCATGCACGGCAAGCCGCCGTCGCTGACCGGCAACGAGCATCCGAACCTCGTTCCCTACGCGATCTTCCCGACCAGGACCGACGATATCTTCATCGGCGTCGGCAATGACGGCACCTTCCGCAAGCTCGCGAAGGAGATCGGCCGCCCCGAGCTCGGCACCGATCCGCGCTTCGCGCGTAACCGGGACCGGGTCGCCAATCGCGAAGCGCTGCGCGCCGAGCTCGCCGCCGTGTTCAGCCAGTTCGAGGCCGAGCCGCTGTGCGACCGCCTGCTCGCGGCCGGCCTGCCGGCGGGACCGGTGCAGAAGATCGATCAGGCGCTGACCAATCCGCACACGCTCCATCGCGGCGATGTCATCGAGAAGGACTGGTACAAGGGCGTGGCCTCGCCGATCCGGCTCGAGCGCACCAAGCCTAGCCTGCGCGCGACGCCGCCGAAATTCAGCCAGCACGCCGCGGAGGTACTTGGCGAGTTCGGTTACTCGGCGACGGAGATCGAGGCGCTGCAGGCCGCGGGAACCGTCTGCACGCAACGCAAACGCTGATCGCATTGCACGCGCTCCGTCGCCGCGTCGCACCCGGACGCGGTGACGAAGCACAGCGGTTGACCGCTTTTCGCGGGCGCGCTGCACACCGCTTTCCCGCCTGAGATCATACGTCTATACATTCACATAACTGTCATCTGGCGCTGTTAACGGCCGCGACGACGATGACGTTCATGGGAGGATCATTTTGATGTCATTTCGACAAATCGCTGCCGCGACTGCCGTTGCAGCCACCTTTGGTTTTGCTGCTTCACCCGCACTCGCGGTGACTGAAATCCAGTGGTGGCACGCCATGACCGGCGGCAACAACGACATCGTCAACAAGCTCGCCGAGGAATTCAACGCCTCGCAGAGCGACTACAAGGTCGTGCCGACCTTCAAGGGCGCCTATCCCGACACGATGAACGCCGGCATCGCCGCGTTCCGCGCCGGCAATGCTCCGCACATCATGCAGGTGTTCGAGGTCGGCACCGCGACGATGATGAGCGCCAAGGGCGCCATCAAGCCGGTCTATGAGCTGATGAAGGAGGCCGGCGAGCCGTTCGATCCGAAGGCCTATCTGCCGGCGATCACCGGCTACTATTCGACCTCGAAGGGCGACATGCTGTCGTTCCCCTTCAACTCGTCCTCGATGGTGATGTGGATCAACAAGGACGAGCTGAAGAAGGCCGGCGTTGCCGAGATCCCGAAGACCTGGCCGGAAGTGTTCGACGCCGCCAAGAAGCTGAAGGCGGCCGGTCACGAGACCTGCGGCTTCTCCAATGCCTGGGCGTCCTGGGCCCATATCGAGCAGTTCTCGGCCTGGCACAACGTGCCGATCGGCACCAAGGCCAACGGCCTCGACGGCTTCGACACCGTGCTGGAGTTCAACAGCCCGCTGCACGTCAAGCACCTGCAGAATCTGGTCGAGCTGCAGAAGGACAAGACCTACGACTATTCCGGGCGCGGCTCAGCCTCCGAGAGCCGCTTCGGCTCGGGCGAATGCGCGATCTTCATGACCTCGTCGGGCTACTACGCCACCGCCAAGAGCACCGCGAAGTTCGACTTCACCTCGGCGCCGATGCCGTATTATCCGGACGTGCAGGGTGCACCGCAGAACTCGATCATCGGCGGCGCCTCGCTGTGGGTGATGGGCGGCAAGACGGCGAACGAATACAAGGGCGTCGCCAAGTTCTTCACCTTCCTGTCGGACACCAACCGCCAGGCCAAGCTGCATCAGGAGTCCGGCTATCTGCCGATCACCACCGCGGCCTACGAGAAGACCAAGGCCGATGGCTTCTACGACAAGAACCCGGTGCCGCAGACGCCGCTGAAGGAGCTCACCAACAAGCCGCCGACCGAGAATTCGCGCGGCCTGCGCTTCGGCAACATGGTGCAGATGCGTGACGTCTGGGCCGAGGAGATCGAGGCCGCACTCGCCGGCAAGAAGACCGCCAAGGAGGCGCTGGATTCCGCCGTTGCCCGCGGCAATGCCATGTTGCGCACCTTCGAGAAAACGGCCAAGTAAGGAAACTGCAAAGTAAGACCGTCCCAGAGGCTTCCCCTCCGCTCCGAGGGGAAGCCTCACTTCTATCCCTCTCGCGGCGCGCTCCATGGAAAAGTCGGTCGTCTTCAACGGCAAGCTCCTGCCCTACCTGCTGCTGGCGCCGCAGCTCGCGATCACGCTGATCTTCTTCTATTGGCCGGCCAGCCAGGCGATCTGGCAGTCCTTCCTGCGCGAGGACGCCTTCGGCCTCAATTCCGAATTCGTCGGGCTCGAGAACTATCAGGCGCTGTTCGCCCAGCCGGAATATTACACCGCCATCGGCACGACCGTGGTGTTCTCCTCGCTGGTCACCGTGCTGTCGCTCGGCGTCGCGCTGCTGTTCGCGACGCAAGCCGACAAGAACCTCAAGGGCGCCTCTGCCTACAAGACGCTGATGATCTGGCCCTACGCGGTCGCGCCCGCGATCGCCGGCGTGCTGTGGTTCTTCATCTTCCACCCGACCTTGGGCACACTGGCGCGCCCGCTGCGCGTCATGGGCTTCAACTGGAACCCGATGCTCGACGGCACCCACGCCATGATCCTCGTCGTCATGGCCGCGGTCTGGAAGCAGGTTGCCTACAACTTCCTGTTCTTCCTCGCCGGCCTGCAGGCGATCCCCAAGAGCGTGATCGAGGCCGGCGCGATCGACGGCGCGGGTCCGCTGCGCCGGTTCTGGACCATCATCTTCCCGCTGCTGTCGCCGACCACCTTCTTCCTGCTCGTCGTCAACATCGTCTACGTGTTCTTCGAAACCTTCGGCATCATCGACGCGGTCACCGCCGGCGGCCCGGCCGGCTCGACCACCACGATGGTCTACAAGGTGTTCGCCGACGGCCGGCTCGGCGGCGATCTCGGCGGCTCCGCCGCGCAATCGGTCGTGCTGATGGTGATCGTGATCGCGCTGACCGCGATCCAGTTCCGCTATGTCGAGCGCAAGGTGCAGTACTGATGGTCGAGCATCGCCCGCTCCGGGACCTCGTCGCCTACATCGTGCTCTCGCTGGGCGTGCTGATCTTCGCCTTCCCGGTCTACGTCGCCTTCATCGCCTCGACCTATGACGCGGCGACCGTGGTCAGCGGCAATTTGCCGCTCACGCCGGGCGGCCGGATGCTTGAGAACTACTATCGCGCGGTCTTCGTCGGCGGCTCGCGGTTCATGAACCAGCCCGTCGGCGTGCTGCTCCTGAACTCGTTCGTCACCGCGATCGGCATCGCGGTCGGCAAGATCCTGATCTCGATCCTGTCGGCGTTCGCGATCGTCTATTTCCGCTTCCCGTTCCGCAAGACGGCGTTCTGGATCATCTTCATCACCTTGATGCTGCCGGTCGAGGTCCGCATCTACCCGACCTACAAGGTCGTCGCCGACCTGCGCATGCTCGACACCTATGCCGGGCTGATCCTGCCGCTGATCGCGTCCGCGACCGGCACGCTGCTGTTTAGGCAGTTCTTCATGACCGTTCCGGACGAGCTGCTGGAGGCCTCGCGCATCGACGGCGCCGGACCGCTGCGGTTCTTCTGGGACACGCTGCTGCCGCTGTCGATGACGACGGTGGCGGCGCTGTTCGTGATCCAGTTCATCTATGGCTGGAACCAGTATCTCTGGCCGCTGCTGATCACCACCAAGGATTCGATGCAGACCATCGTGATCGGCATCAAGAAGATGCTGACCACCACCGACGAGCTCGCCGAATGGCAGCTCGCGATGGCGACCGCCGTGCTGGCAATGCTGCCGCCGGTCGCCGTCGTCGTCTTCATGCAGCGCCTGTTCGTGAAGGGCCTCGTGGAGACGGAAAAGTGAGAGGAGCGAAGTGCGGATGGCGAGGGGCGAATAGGGGTATTCGAACATGAGGACCCATTCGCCTTCCCTATTCGCACCTCCCCATTCGCCATTCGCCAGCAATCGCGCGCCATTCAAGAATCACCGGTAATCTCCCCATGGCCAACGTCACGCTCCGCAACGTCCGCAAGATCTATCCCGGCGGATTCGAGGCCATCAAAGGCGTCGACATCGAGGTCGGCGACGGCCAATTCTGCGTGCTCGTCGGTCCCTCCGGCTGCGGCAAGTCCACCCTGCTGCGGATGGTCGCCGGCCTCGAGACGATCTCGTCCGGCGAGATCGACATCGGCGGCCGCGTCGTCAACGCGATCGAGCCGGCCGAGCGCGACATCGCGATGGTGTTCCAGAACTACGCGCTCTACCCGCACATGACCGTCTACAACAACATGGCCTATGGCTTGCGCAATCGCCGCATGCCGGAGGCGGAGATCAAGACCCGGGTGGAGGACGCCGCGCGGATTCTCGAACTCGGCACCATGCTGCAAAGGAAGCCGCGCCAGCTCTCCGGCGGCCAGCGTCAGCGCGTCGCAATGGGCCGCGCCATCGTGCGCCAGCCCAAAGTGTTCCTGTTCGACGAGCCGCTGTCGAATCTCGACGCCAAGCTGCGCATCGCGATGCGGGTCGAGATCCGCAAGCTGCAGCGCCGGCTCAACACCACGGCCATTTATGTCACCCACGACCAGCTCGAGGCGATGACGCTCGCCGATATCCTGGTGGTGATGAACGGCGGCAAGGTCGAGCAGATCGGCAATCCGCTCGACATCTATCAGAAGCCGGCGACGACCTTCGTTGCCTCATTCATCGGCGCGCCGCCGATGAACCTGATGCCGCTGGATGGCCTTCGCCGCCAGTTGCACGGCGCCGACGCCGTCCCGGCCGAGGCCGGCCAGCTCGGCATCCGTCCCGAGGATTTCGAGCTCGGCGAGACCGTGCCCGCCGGTGGTGTCGGGCTCGACCTGCGCGTCGACGCGATCGAGCATGTCGGCGCCGAGACCTATGTCTACGGGTCGCGGCAGGACGCGGACGGCGATGACCGGCTGACCGCGACCGCCAACGACGTCATCGTGCGGCTGCCCGGCGTCACGGCGCCGGAGATCGGCGCCAGGATCCGCGCCGTGGCGCCGCGCGCCAAGCTGCATCTGTTCTCGGCCGATGGGCGGCAGAGGCTGCCGGTTTAAGCCCTTCCACAGACAGGCCGATTCCCTGACATCCCGGCGCTTGAACGCGACCGGGATCGTGCCCATATTGCTGCTCAAGGGATGCCATCAGGGTCCCGAAACGTCAAAGTCGCTTCGAGAGGACTTTGTAAACCATGTCTCGTGTTCCTTCGCTCTCCAGTCCGTTTCTGCTGGGCTTCGACGAGATCGAGCGCGTGCTCGACCGCGTCGTCAAAGGTGCCGACGGCTATCCGCCCTACAATATCGAGCGGTTCGAACGCACCAATGGCCAGCCCGAGCGTCTGCGGATCACGCTGGCGGTGGCGGGTTTCACCCGCGACCAACTCGATGTCACCATTGAGGAAAACCAGCTCGTCATCCGTGGCCGGCAGCAGGACGACAAGACCCGGCAATACATTCATCGCGGCATTGCCGCGCGCCACTTCCAGCGCACCTTCGTGCTGGCGGAGGGAATGCACGTGCTCGGGGCTGACCTGAAGAACGGGTTGTTGTCGGTCGATCTGGCCAGGCCGGAGCCTGAGCGGATCGTTAAGACAATAGCGATCAATGAACACGAATAATGGTTCGATGGAACGAGTAGCGGACTCGACCGCTTGAGTCTCAGAAGGAGTCGAGACCATGACTGAAGGTTATGTTGCGTCTGAATCCCCCGTCTCCCTGGAGTCCTTGGCCACCTTGGGCGAGGGTCACATTGCCTATGTGAAGCAGATCCGCTCCGAAGACGTGCCGGGACTGTTTCCGCAGGCTCCGCGTATCGCGCCGGGACTGAAGCTGTTCGCCTTGCATGCCGCTGACGGCACGCCGATCATGCTCACCGACAGCCGCGAAGCCGCGATTGCCAACGCATGGAGCCACGAGTTGCAGGCCGTAAGCGTGCACTAGGCCAGACCGGGAGGTCATGCGCGACGGCGTCTTGCGAGACGCCGTTGTTGTGAGACTCAAGCGGCTCATGCACCCTCTACGAGGGCGGTCCCCAGCCAGGGGACGGCCCTTTTTTCTTGCCCGCTTTTCTTGCCAGTTTCTTGCCATGACGATCGTCGAGATGAGTCCGTTGATCACACCGGTGAGCGCGGCCGAGCTACGAAGCGACGCTTCGCTATCGACGGGTCTGCTCGCGCTCAACAATGCGCATGCGTCCGAGCTGTCCTGGCTGACGCCCGAGGCGCTCGCACGTCTGATCGGGCAGGCGTGGCGCGCTTGGCGGATCGGCGACGCCGATGCACTGATCATCGCGCTGGACCAGAACGTCGACTACGACAGTCCGAACTATCGCTGGTTCCGCGCCCGCTATGATCGCTTCATCTATGTCGATCGGATCGTGGTGGCGCAGAGTGCGCGAGGCCAGGGACTGGCGCGCCTGCTCTACGACAGCCTGATTCGCGACGCGCAAACCGCGGCGCACCAGCGCATCGTCTGCGAGGTCAATCTCGATCCGCCCAATCCGCAGTCCGATGCCTTCCACGCCGCGCTCGGCTTCGAGCCGCTGGCGACAGCCGGCATCCACGGCGGCACCAAGACGGTGCGCTATCTGATCAAGCCGTTGACCTAGCGCGCAATGCGTTTGGACGGACTCGCATGATGCTCCGGACTGCCGCAATCACCGCCCTCCCCGTTCCCTCCCCCCTTGTGGGGGAGGGTCAGGGAGGGGGGTAGCCGCGGGCGCAATCGACGACGCATTGGCGGATGGCTTCAACAACGCGTCCGGCGTTCGGCCTCGGATGCGCATCGGTGACGCGAAGAGCTGAGATCCTTATTTGAGGAACGACTCGCTCGGCATTTTCCCTTGCCGCTGGCGCGATCCGTTGTGCTGGCGGTCGCTCACCAACTGCGTGCGGCATCCTGGGCCACCCCCCTCCCTGACCCTCCCCCACAAGGGGGGAGGGAACGGAGAGACCGGTGATTGTCGAAGTCTCAGCATGAGGCGATTGCGCGGGAACGCAACACGCGCTGGAAGCAGGCAGAAGCGGGCAACCAGGCGCGGAAGCAGTCGTCAGGCCGCGGACGCCGGCGGCAGGGCCAGCACCGAATAGATCGCCTGGGCGTCGCGCGAGGCGCGGAGCTTCTTGGCGACGTCCTGGTCGCGCAGCAGGCGCGCGATGCGCGCCAGGGCCTTCAGATGGTCGGCGCCGGCACCTTCCGGCGCCAGCAGCAGGAACACCAGATCGACTGGCTGGCCGTCCATGGCCTCGAAATCGATCGGCCGCTCGAGGCGCGCGAACAGGCCGAACAGCTTTTCCAGCTTCGGCAGCTTGCCGTGGGGGATCGCGACGCCATAGCCGACGGCGGTGGTGCCGAGCTTCTCCCGCTGCAGCAGCACCTCGAACACGTTGCGTTCGTTCTGCCCGGTCAGCGCAGCGGCACGCGCCGCAAGCTCCTGCAGCGCCTGCTTCTTACTGATGACCTTCAAAGCCGGCAGGATCGCCTCGGGTGCGACCAGATCGGTAATCGGCATAGGGCGTTCCGAGGTGATTGAACCGTCAGTGTGCGAAATAGGTCGGGACAGACCGGCGTCAAGAAGCTGAGGCGGCAGGCGGGCTTAACCCGTGTCCGATGCGAGGGGCTTCTACCCCAACGCAACGGCCGTGCCAACACCCGCAAGCATGTTCCCGCCACCTATCCTTAAAGATCGCCGGAGCGTGGCAGCCTGAAGGCACCAACGTTCCGACCGCCTCATCGCACCCGTTCACGACCGTGGCGTGACGTCGCAATCGGCTCGCCAACCACCTGATCAGGAACCGATTTTTCCCCCTGCCGCGCGTCGTCCGGACAGCATCCGCACGACTACGGCTTCACGGCGGGAGGATCGACCCAGCCGATGTTGCCGTCGGCACGGCGGTAGATGATGTTCACCCGGCCGCTGGAACCATGCTGAAAAACCATGCAGGGCGCGCCCGAAAGATCGAGCTCCATGACCGCTTCCGACACCGACAGCCGCTTCAGCGCGGTGGTGTTCTCGGCAATGATCACGGGACTGTAGCCGGTGATCTCCTCGTCGCCCTCGGCCGGCGCCTCGATCACGTAGCTCGGCGCATCGAGTACCGCGCCATCCAGACTGGCCAGAGCCGCGCTGGCTGCATGGGATTTGCGTGCCGAGCGGTCCTTCAGCCGGCTCTTGTAGCGGCGCAGCCGCTTCTCGATCATCAGGAGCGCCTGGTCGGCGCTGGCATAGGCGTCCGGCGCGTTGGATTCGGCTTCGAGCGTGATGCCCGAATCAAGGTGCAGTGCGCAATCGGTCTTGAACCCGAAACCATCCTTGGAGAGCGTGACGTGACCGGAATAGTTGCCGTCGAAATATTTGCGCAGCACCTCGTCGGTGCGCTCGCTGACGCGCCCACGCAGCGCTTCGCTGACGCTGATGCTCTTTCCGGAAATCCGCAGGGTCATGTGTCGCCTCGATTCATGTGAACCGATGATGACACTAAGCCTATTTGGTTAAGGCGCAATCTTGAGCTGCGGTCAAACTGACGCGGTATCCCGGGTGCGATCGGCGCTGGCAGGCGACGACAGGGCATGGGCCAGCATGCTCTGCTTGTCGCGACGGCGCTGGACCGAGGACGGGATCCGCATCGCCTCCCGGTATTTCGCGACCGTGCGGCGCGCAATATCGATGCCCGCGGCGCGCAGCTTCTCGACGATCGTGTCATCCGAGAGAATTGCGGAGGGATCTTCCGCATCGATCAGCTGCTTGATGTGGTGGCGCACGGCTTCCGCCGAATGCGCTTCGCCGCCATCGGCCGACGCAATCGAGGCCGTGAAGAAATACTTCAGCTCGAAAGTGCCGCGATTGGTCGCCATGTATTTGTTGGCGGTGACACGCGACACCGTCGATTCGTGCATCTGGATCGCATCCGCGACGGCCTTGAGGTTCAAGGGCCGCAGATGCGCGACGCCGTGCGTGAAGAAGCCGTCCTGCTGGCGCACGATCTCGGTCGCCACCTTCAGGATCGTGCGCGCGCGCTGATCGAGTGCACGCACCAGCCACGTCGCATTCTGCAGACAATCGGTGAAGTAGGACTTGTCGCCGTCCTTGCGGATCGTCTTCGAGAGCTCGGAGTAATAGACCTGATTCACCAGGACTCGCGGCAGCGTGTCGCTGTTGAGCTCGACCAGCCAGCCGCCATCGGGACCGGGGCGCACATAGACGTCGGGCACCATGGTCTGCGTGCGCGTCGTGCCGAATTTGAGACCCGGCTTCGGGTCGAGCCGTCGGATCTCGCCGATCATGTCGACGAGGTCCTCGTCATCGACGCCGCACAGCTTGCGCAAGGCGGCAAAGTCGCGCTTCGCGAGGAGATCGAGATGCTCGACCAGCGCCTGCATCGCCGGGTCGTAGCGATCGAGCTCGCGCAGCTGGATCGCGAGGCATTCGCTCAGATTGCGCGCGCAGATCCCGGGCGGATCGAAGGTCTGCAAGACGCCAAGGACGGCGTCGACATCGGCCTGCTCGGCGCCGAGCCGGTCGGCGGCCTGGCCGAGATCGGCCGGCAGATAGCCCGCCTCATCGACGAGATCGATCAGATACTGGCCGATCATGCGGTCGGCCGGCGAGACGAACGCCACCGCGGCCTGCTCGGCGAGATGATCGGACAGCGTCGTTTCTGCCGCCACGAAGGCTTCGAGATTGTAGTCCTCGTCACCGGAAGCGCCGCCGCCCCATTCGGTATAGGTCGTGGGAGCCGCATCCTGTGCGGTACGTGCGGCCGCTTCCGCGGGCTCCTCGGAGAACACGTTTTCGAGGCCGGAATCGAGCGTCTGTTCGATCTCCGTACGCGTGCCGAGATCGCGGCTCATCCAGTCCTCGGGCGCGCTCTCGTAGCTCTCGCCGCTGCTGCCGCCACCCTCGGTGAAATCTTCGCCACCAGCGTCGCCGCCATCGGAGAATTCAGCGCGCTCGGACATCTGCTGCTCGCCGGCGACCGGCGCCTCGGGGCCGTCGCTGGCCCGCTCCAGCAGCGGGTTACGCTCCAACTCCTCTTCGACGAACGTGGAGAGGTCGAGATTGGACAGCTGCAGCAGCTTGATCGCCTGCATCAGCTGGGGCGTCATCACCAGCGACTGCGACTGGCGGAATTCTAGTCTCTGCGTCAACGCCATGGGAGCAAGAACATTCCCTTACTGGTCCAATTCTTGCTTATCCTAATCTGCGCGCGATGTACACGGCTTGACGAATAAGAAAAACGGAGTATGGCGCGGCGAGAGGACGAGGTTACCGGCCCTCGCGAACCCCTTGGAAACAACGTTAATCGCGGCGTTTCCATCGCCTGTCGCAGGGGCGACAAAGCCGACAAACAGCGGGTCCGTAATCCTACAGCCTGAACTCCTCGCCGAGGTAGAGCCTGCGCACGTCGGGATCGGCGACGATCTCCTCGGGGCTGCCTTCGGTGAGAATCTGCCCGGCATAGACGATGTAGGCGCGGTCGGTGAGCCCCAGCGTCTCGCGGACGTTATGGTCGGTGATCAACACGCCGATGCCGCGATTGGTGAGATGGCGCACCAGCTGCTGAATGTCACCGACCGCGATCGGGTCGATGCCGGCGAACGGCTCGTCGAGCAGCATGTAGTTCGGGCGCGTCGCCAGCGCCCGCGCGATCTCGACGCGGCGACGCTCACCGCCGGACAGCGCGATCGACGGCGACTTGCGCAGCCGCGTGATGGTGAATTCCTCCAGCAGCGCATCGAGCTCGCGCTCGCGCTTCTTGCGCGAGGGCTCGACGACCTCGAGCACCGCGCGGATGTTCTGCTCGACGGTGAGGCCACGGAAGATCGAGGCTTCCTGCGGCAGATAGCCGATGCCGAGCCGCGCGCGCTGGTACATCGGCAGACGCGTGACGTCGTGGCCGTCGAGCTCGATGGCGCCGCGATCGGCCTTGATCAGGCCGGTGATCATGTAGAACACGGTGGTCTTGCCGGCGCCGTTCGGGCCGAGCAGGCCGACAGCCTCGCCGCGACGGACGTAGATCGACACCCCGCGCACGACCTGGCGGCTGCCAAAACTCTTCTCGATCGAGTGCACCGCGAGGAAGCCGGGGCGGCGCAACAGCTGCACACCGCCGCCCGCGCCGTTGTTGCGCGGCTTGGCTGGCACCGGCTGCGAGGCGGGCCGCTTGCGCTGGATCTGCTCGGTGTTCTGAGGCGAGCGCGGATTGATGCGCATCGCCGGCTGCTGCTCGTTACGGGCGGACTCATTGCGGACGGAGTCGGCGAGCGCGGCGAGGGGATCGTCGACCTGCGAGGGATTGAACGGATCATCCATGGCCGTGATGTCGTCGCGCCGCCGCGCCGAGCCACGCTGGCCGCGCTTGGCGGGACGCCCACGAAACATGCCCAGTAGATCCACCATCCCCGCTTCGCTTACGCCCTTCGAGGCTGCCCGTCACCGGCCGCAGCGTTGGCTCGCCCGCTCACCGCGAGCGAACGCATGTCACCTCACTCGCGGATCACAGGAGCCGCGAGGCCGGCCAAAGCGCGAGCAACGCCCGCGCTCCGGAGTTCATCGTTTGACGGCGAAGTCGCGGTCGCGAGAGCAGGCGACCGCTCGCAAGATCGCAATCGTGTCCGGCATCACCCGCCGCGGTCCAGGCAGCGGCGTTGAGATACGCCAACTGTACCGTCCTGCAACAGAATCCGCCGACCGCTAGATAGAGGCGCTTGCGGCAGGGTTCAACTGCAGCCGCGAGCGTTCCGTTAAATAATTGAGATCACTCAGTTTGTGATCACTTGGGTTTGCCTGGACCGAGCTGAAGCGGCGGGGCAGACCCGGCGCCCGAGGCTGTCGACGGACCGCATCCGCCGCCGCCGCCCGCTCCCGAGCCCGCCTGCGGCAGCAGTACCTGCACGCCCCTGCCGCTGTCGGATTCGACGCGCGACACACCGGTCGTCATGTCCACCGTGAGACGATCGCCGCGCATCACGTTCTTGCACTGGGTCAGCACCACGCCGCCCTGCATCGTGATCATGTTGGTCTTGGTGTCGTACACCGCGGTCTCGCCGGTCACGACCTGGTCCTTCTGCGTCACCTTGACGTCGCCGCGCGCCTCCAGCCGGCGGATCGCCGAGCTGCCGTCCGGCCCCGGTGTCGCAGCCGGCGTGGCCTTCGTCGACTTGCCGCCGCCCGGCTGAGCGCCGCCGTCATAGAACACCACCAGCGATTTCGAGGTCATGGTGGTGTCGCCCTGCACGACCTTGACGTTGCCGGTGAAGGTCGCCTCCTTCTTCTTGTCCCGCATCTCCAGCGAAGCCGCCTCGATCTGGATCGGCTGGTCGCGGTTCTGCGAAAACCCCTGCAGCGCGTTCGGCACGCCGGTGGTGGCGCTCTGCGCCTGCAGCGAATCGGCGAGCGCGATCAGCACCAGCGCGGCGACGCCGGCACCGCGCAACGCTGCGGGAATCAAACGGCACGTCGTCATGGGATCACTTCACGTTGCGGGCCGTACGGCCAGGATCGGCGCTCGCCGTCGTGGCCGGCGGCGGAGTCATGTTCTCGAGGTTCATCACCACATTGCCTTCGAAGCGGATCACCTCGCCATTCTCGGTGATGCGCAGCCGGTCCGCCGACAGCGTGCCGTTGGTGAGCTTGACGTCGACGCGCTCGTCCGAACTCACGGTGCCCTTGGCCATGTCGACCGAGGCCCGGCTCAGCCGCGCCTCATAGCCGGTCGACGTCGTCAGCAGGATGTCCTTCTTCAGCTCGAGCTGTTGCTGCTTGGTATCGAACACGCCGGTGTTGGCCTTCAAGGTCACCGTCGACTGGTCCTCCATGAGCACCTTGGCGCGGAGGATGTTGAGCTCGACGTGATCGGGGTCGGTGAGGTCCTGCACCGCGCTCTTGGCGACGAGGTCGTAGGGCCGCTGGTCCGGCGTGAAGCCGGTCAGATGCGGCGTCTCCATCGTGATCTTACGGCCGGAGATCACCACGTTGCCGGAGAGATTGCCGGTATCGACGGTGACGCGGAAATCGTTGAACAAGGCGACGTAGAGAATGACGGTCATCGCCACGCCCACCGCCGCCGGCACCGCGATTCGCATCGCGCGCACGAGGCGGCTGTGGCGCGCCGCGACGGCGAAGCGCGCCTGCAGAGTGGGGTCATAGGCGGGGTTATGGACCGAGTTCACCAGGGCTCCGACGGGCACAAGACGCGCGCAACAGCGAGCATTCTACCATGGCCATGCCCGCCATTGCAGCCTGGAACTGGCGCGAAATCGCGACGCAGGGCCCCTCTCGATCATTAAGAGAGATTAATGATCGTGAACGGGGCAAGGGCCTCAGGAATGCGCGAAGATGTCCTCGGCCTCGAAACCGCCGAGATCGAGCGCCGCCCGGTGCGGCAGGAACGCAAAACAGGCCTGGGCGAGCGCCAGCCGCCCTTCCCGCGCCAGCATCACGTCCAGCTTCTCGCGCAGCGCATGCAGATGCAGCACGTCGGAGGCGGCATAGGCGAGCTGCGGCTCGCTCAAGGTATCGGCGCCCCAGTCGCTCGACTGCTGCTGCTTCGACAGATCGACGTTGAGCAGCTCGCGCACCAGGTCCTTGAGACCGTGGCGGTCGGTATAGGTGCGCGCCAGCCGCGAGGCGATCTTGGTGCAATACACCGGCTGCGGCATCACGCCGAAGGTATGATACAGCGTCGCGACGTCGAAGCGCGCGAAGTGGAAGATTTTCGTGATGGCGGGATTGCCGAGCAGCGCCTTCAGGTTCGGCGCGTCGGTGTGCCCCTTGGGAATCTGCACCACGTCGGCCGAGCCGTCGCCGGGCGACAGCTGCACCACGCAGAGACGGTCGCGGTGCGGATTGAGCCCCATCGTCTCGGTGTCGATCGCGACCGAGGTCGTGTAGCGGGAGAGATCAGGCAGGTCGCCACGGTGCAGGCGGACGGTCATGGATGTCAAAACCTCGGTCGAATCGTGTCGGACGCGACGGGCCGAAGCGACGCCGCAGGAAGCGCTCAGGAGCCGGCTGTAGCCCGGCGCCGGTAACCAACCGGCAAACGCGCGGGGCGCCGGCCCCAGGATCTGTCGAGGGAATGCCAGCCCGGCCGCCCCGACGCAAGGGCCGGACCGGAGGCCCAACACCTGCATCGACAACACCTGCATCGGACAAGGCCCGCATCGGAGACGGACCGGCCGCGTCGCCGCGGTTGTGCTGCGAGACGATCACCTCCCCGCGAGAGCGGACCCGCCCACCCGTTTGCATCGCAGCAAGAACGCCTTCCGTCGATCGATGCAAGTCTTGCATTGATCGATGCCGCCTTTGGCTTGGACAGAAAATGCCGGTCCCCCTAGGCACGACGATGGCGCTTGACTTCGCATCTGGAGTGGAGCGACCCAAGGCGGCCGACAGCACCTGCCCAACGACGGCACAATCACATGAGGAGGAAACCGAGATGAAGACACTGACAGGGATCATTGCGGCCGCCGTGCTGGCGGTCTCGTCGCCCTTGGCGAGCGCCCGCGATTTCCGCTCCGCCGACGTGCATCCCGCCGACTATCCGACCGTCGAAGCCGTCAAGTTCATGGGCAAGCAGCTCGCGGCCGCGAGCGGCGGCAAGCTCGGCGTCAAGGTGTTTCCGAACGGGGCGCTGGGCTCCGAGAAGGACACGATCGAGCAGCTCAAGATCGGCGCGCTCGACATGATGCGCATCAACTCCTCGCCGCTCAACAATTTCGTACCCGAGACCGTGGCGCTGTGCCTGCCCTTCGTGTTCCGCGATACCCAGCACATGCGCAACGTGCTGGACGGCCCGATCGGCGACGAGATCCTCGCCGCCATGGAGCCCGCCGGCCTGATCGGCCTTGCCTATTACGACAGCGGCGCGCGCTCGATCTACACGGTCAAGGCGCCGGTCAAGTCGCTCGCCGACCTCAAGGGCCTGAAGATCCGCGTCCAGCAGTCCGACCTCTGGGTTGGCATGATCCAGAGCCTCGGCGCCAACCCGACCCCGATGCCCTATGGCGAGGTCTACACCGCGCTCAAGACCGGCCTGGTCGACGCCGCCGAGAACAACTGGCCGTCCTACGAATCCTCGCGCCATTTCGAGGCCGCCAAGTACTACAACATCACCGAGCACTCGCTGGCGCCGGAAGTCCTCGTGATGTCGAAGAAGGTCTGGGACACGCTCAGCAAGGAAGACCAGGCGATGGTCCGCAAGGCGGCCAAGGAGTCCGTGCCGGTCATGCGCAAGCTGTGGGACGAGCGCGAGCAGGCTTCCCGCAAGATCGTCGAAGCCGCCGGCGTCCAGGTCGTGACGGTCGCCAACAAGCAGGAATTCGTCGACGCGATGAAGCCCGTGTATCAGAAGTTCGCCGGCGACGAGAAGCTCTCGAGCCTCGTCAAGCGCATCCAGGACACGAAGTAAGCGACTTCGACGTCTCGACGTCAAAGTCGCGACGTCAACCAAGAACAACAAACAGACATCCGGCGTCGCCATCAGGCGGCGCCGGAGCAAAGCCAGGGGAGGGACGGGAATGACGGACCCACATGTCGGAGACCACGAGCACGGGGAGGGACGCCCGTCACGCGGTCCGCTGTCGCGGATCAACGCGATCATCGCGCGGCTCGGCATGTATCTGTCCGTCGCCGGCCTGCTCGTCATCGTCACCATCGTCTTCTACCAGGTGTTCGGCCGCTACGTGCTCAACTCCAGCCCGACCTGGACCGAGAACCTGGCGCTGGTCCTGATCCTCTATGTCACCCTGATCGGCGCCGCCGTCGGCGTCCGCGACGCCGGGCATATCGGCATGGACAGTCTTCTCGTCATGCTGCCGGACGCCACGCGCGAGAAGATCGAGCTCGTGATCCACGTGCTGGTCGCGCTGTTCGGCATTGCGATGGCCTATAATGGCTGGATCCTCGGCGCCTCCGTCGGCACCGTGAAGATCGCCAATCTCGGCCTGCCCGAGCTCGTCCGCTACATCCCGCTGGTCGTGTCCGGACTGCTGATCGTCTCCTTCTCCATCGAGCACATCATCGCTCTCTTGCGCGGTGAAGAGGTCGTCCCGTCATGGAACTGATCATTCTCGGCGCCACCTTCTTCGGCTTCCTGATCCTCGGCGTCCCCGTAGCGTTCGCGATCGGCCTCTCCGCGATCTGCACCATTCTCTACGAAGGCCTGCCGGTCGCCGTCATCTTCCAGCAGATGATGTCGGGGATGAACATCTTCTCGTTCCTGGCCATCCCGTTCTTCGTGTTCAGCGGCGAGCTGATGCTGCATGGCGGCGTCGCCGACAAGATCGTGCAGCTCGCGAAAAACCTCGTCGGCCACATCCGCGGCGGGCTCGGCATGTCCAACGTCGTCGCCTGCACCTTGTTCGGCGGCGTCTCCGGCTCGCCGGTCGCCGACGTCTCGGCGATGGGTGCGGTGATGATCCCGATGATGAAGAAGGAAGGGTTCGACACCGACTACGCCGTCAATGTCACCACCCACGCCTCCCTCGTCGGCGCGCTGATGCCGACCAGCCACAACATGATCATCTATGCGCTCGCCGCCGGCGGCAAGGTCTCGATCGGCGCGCTGATCGCGGCGGGCCTCCTGCCCGCGCTGGTGCTGATGGTCTGCATGCTGGTCGCGGCCTACGCCGTCGCCGTGAAGCGCGGCTATCCCGCCGGCAAGTTTCCCGGCTGGTCCGAGGTGGCCCGCTCGTTGGCCGCGGCGCTGCCCGGCCTGCTGATCGTCGGCATCATCCTGGCGGGCATCCTGTCCGGGGTGTTCACAGCGACCGAGTCCGCCGCCGTCGCGGTCACCTACACGATCCTGCTGACCTTCTTCATCTACCGCACCATGACCCTGCAGAACTTCCTGCGGGCCGCCGCCAAGGCGGTGAAGACCACCGGCGTGGTGCTGCTGCTGATCGGCGTCTCCACCATGTTCCAGTACCTGATGGGACTTTACGAAGTCGCCGATTTCGCCGGCGACCTGATGAACAAGGTCTCGTCGCAGCCCTGGGTCATCTTCCTGCTGATCAACGTCATCCTGTTCCTGCTCGGCACCTTCATGGACATGGCGGCGACGATCCTGATCTGCACCCCCATCTTCCTGCCGATCGCGATGAAGGCGGGCATGGACCCGGTGCAGTTCGGCATGCTGATGCTGATCAACTGCGCGCTCGGCCTCAACACCCCGCCGGTCGGCACCACCCAGTTCGTCGGCTGCGCCATCGGCGGCATCTCGGTCGGCGCCGTCATGCGCACCATCCTGCCGTTCTACGGCGCCCTGATCGCCGCGCTGATGTTCGTGACCTACGTTCCCGGCTTCTCGCTGTGGCTGCCGCGGCTGCTGATGGGGTATAAGGGGTAGCGTTCTCAAGGTTCGCCGGCTTCGGCCGGCGAACCGCGCATGCGATGGTTTGCTGACAGCGACATCCTCGATCTCACCTTCCCCTAGAGGGGGAGGGTCGATCGCACGCGAAGCGGGCGAGCGGGGTGGGGTGAAGCCGCGGAAACCGGTGCGCGTGGAGAGATCACCCCACCCCGGCTCACCTGCGCTTCGCGCAGCTGAACCGACCCTCCCCCCCGTCCAGGCCAGGGCTATCGAACATAGAGATGCGGGGTTGTCGCGCCGCGAGCGATCCTGCACGTGAGTTACTCCGTCATGCCCGGGCTTGTCCCGGGCATCCACGTCGTTCTCAGCATGCCGGACGACGTGGATGGCCGGGACAAGCCCGGCCATGACGACGCGGAGAGAGACAAGCGCATAACCTCGATCGTCATATGCGATAGCCCTGGCCTCCAGGGGAGGGTCGCACAACATGCTCGGAGCCTGGACGGCCCGGCTGAGTGACGAAATCGCCGCCGCCTCTCGCTTCCCACAGGAGCGCGCGACGATGCCGATCTTGCGGCGGTCGCCTGCGAGGTCGAACTGCAGCCCCATCAGCAGCTCGGATTCGAGCTTGCCGAGCCCGTCATCCTAAATTTCGATGCGCTTGGCCGCCTGCAGATCCGCCATGGTCGCGCCGACGATCTGGACGGAGGTCTGGGGCCCCTGCGGCGCGGCCTCCAGCGCCGCCAGCGTGAGCGGAAAACGGCGCTTGCCGGCGTCGCTGATCAGCTCGACCGCGCGCTCCGCTGTGATGCCGCGCATCGTCGTCTCGAAATTGCTGTCGTATTTCGAGTTCGGGATCATCGCCAGGGAGACATGCGCAGCGTCGCCCTTGCAATACGGGCGATGGCGGAAGCTCGCGAAGGTCGGCCGGCTCACGATCTCGACATAGGCGCCGCCGGCGCCGAACGGATGTGTCCGTGACAGCGAACGAGACAATGAGATCGGCTGGCGAACGGCGCTCCAGAGCCCGAGCGGGAGAATGCTACCTTCGGCAATCTGAGATCGCAGGGCTCGGCATCGCCGCCGCTCACCCGACAGCGACGCCCGCGTCGAACCTGCACCGTGCTCCCGACACGAATTCGAGTGACGATCGCGGTTCACTGTAACCGCGCGCTTGGAGCGAAGGCCATGAAGCAGCTGATCAGCCAGGTCGACCGCGAGCTGATGCGGGACGACCTGCTCATCCGTGTCGCCTCCGGCCTGTGCGGCGGCGTGGTGACGCTGGTCGGCGTGCTGCTGCTGGTGGGCTTCGCGGCCCGCGGCGTCGACCGGTTTCCCGGCGGATGGCCGCTGGCGATGACGATCGTCATCCTGGCCTTTGTCTTTGGCGTCCCGCTGCTGCTGCGCAGCGTGACCTCGCGCCGCACGGCGCTCGGACGCTTCCTCGCCCGTCACGCCACACTGGGCGCGCTGCGCCATCCGGATGATTTCACGCTGTGGATCATGCTGCCGGCGATCGCGCTGACGGTGATGCTGCGCCGGCTGGGCGTCAGCGGCGAGGCGGAGACCGAGTAGGCGGCCATTGCCCTGATCGCGGCAGATTCATGGGTTTGCCACCCGCGTCGGTTCGGGTCACGGTCCGGCGCGCGGCGCCCCGCTCTCGATCCAGATCCGCATTGCCGACATCACCGGCAGGTCGTTTGCTCGATCGACACCGGCGAGTATTCAGACGACTATTCCGAGCGTGACTCCGCCAACCGGCAGCGCTGGCGACCATCGTCGAGATGGTCAGGGCCCAATGAAGAGGAACTTGCAATGGGCGCAATCGGATTCATCGGTTTGGGCGTCATGGGCGAGCCGATGTGCCGCAATCTCGCTCTCAAGTCCGGCGCCACGGTGCTCGGCTTCGATCGCGCGGATGCACCGCTGCAGAGACTCGCCGCGGTCGGCGTCGTCAGAGCCACATCGCTCGCGGAGCTGGCGCGCGAGGCGGAATTGATCTTCATGGCGTTGCCGAGCGGCAAGCATGTCCAGGCCGTATGCGACGGCGACGACGGCCTGCTCCGACACGCCGAGGCGCGTCACACCATTGTGGACCTCGGCACCTCGCCGGTGCAGGCCACCCGCGAGCTCGCGGCGCGTTTCGCGGCCAAGGGCGCCGCCTACGCCGACGCACCGATCGCCCGCACCCGGCAGGCGGCCGAGGACGGCACCTTGAGCGTGATGGTGGGGGCCGACTCGGCCACGTTCGAGAGGTTGCGGCCGCTGATTGCGATGTTCGCCACCGACATCACCCATTGCGGGGGCGTCGGCGCCGGCCAGGTCGTGAAGATCCTCAACAACATGGTGCTGATGCAGACCGTGGTGGCGCTCGGCGAAGCGCTGGAGACCGCCAAGCGCGCCGGCCTCGATCCCACGCTGCTGTTCGAGACCCTCGCCAAGGGCTCCGCCGACAGCTTCGCACTGCGCAACCACGGCATGAAGGCGATGCTGCCCGACACATTTCCCGAGCGCGCGTTCTCGACCGAATATGCGCGCAAGGACATCGGTTACGCCCTCGATCTCGCCAAGTCCGTGCAGATCGATCTGCCGGGCGCGGAGCTCGCCGAGCGACGGCTCGGAGAGGCGATCGAGGCGGGGTATGGCGATCTGTATTGGCCGGTCCTGGCGCGCGTGATCGCGGCGTCACGGATGGAATGAGCCGCCGATCGGACTTTGTGGGTGCCAATCTCACGTATTCGGGCAGTGATCGTACTGGCCGAACCTCATATGATATGGCCGTTCAGGCAAAAACGCCTAAATAGGGGGCAATACACTCTGCTTCGATTGATTCCCGACAGCATTAATTCCAGCTCAAAATCCTAGAAAGCTCGGTTCAGGCATCAAACGACTTAGTCGAATCGGCAGTCCGACTTCTTCGCGCAATCCAGCCACCTTGATACTTGTTACAATCCGGGGCGAGCGACATGAATTCTATAAGCCATTATAAGTCAGTGATTGAACGAAGCCTAGAGCATCTACGAGCGATGGCGAGCGACGAAGACGCTCTGTCATCCTTCAATCGATCGCACAATTTTATGTCAGACTTTGAATTGTTGCACAGCACGATTAGCGCACGTCCGGAGGCGGACGTTTTCTTACTTGCAATCCGCGAGTATCACTTCTCGCTCTGCGCGCTTGCTTCCGCCAACTATCGTCATGCGTTTATAAGCTTAAGACTGTTCTTCGAGCTTTCACTTGCATCAATACAGTTTTCAGCATCGGAACTCAAACTACGACTCTGGCTAGCCAATCGATCGGACATTGTTTGGAGTACGCTAATACATGAAGATAATGGGGTATTCGGCGCTGCATTCATGTCCGCGTTTCAACCGGAGCTGTCGAACTCGGCTAAACAGTACTCTGCACTTGCTCAAAAAGCCTACCGCGAATGCTCAGAGCATGTTCATGGAAATGTGCATACACACCTGCCGAATGGAACGCCAACAGGATTCGAAAAGGAGACCCTTGCAGAGTGGGCCAGTCTCGCAGACACGATCCGGCTCTGCGTTATCTTTGCATTCGCGTCGCGCTTTTTAGGATCGCTTAGTCCAGAGAACCTGAATCGCCTTGAAGATATTTTTCTCGACAGTCTTGGTACTCTCCCCGCCATTCAGGCGGTCTACCGCTGAGGAATTCGTACAATGTCGGAATTTTTCTTTCGGACAGAGGATATTAAGCCCGACGAGGTGACGAAATACTTTGTTGAAAGTCGACAAGACCGGTCAACAATCAGCGCCCTTAAAAGCCGAAATCCAACAATCTTGGTAGGCAGCCGTGGAGTCGGAAAGTCGTTTTTGTTAAGGGTTGCGCAGAGCGAACTCAACGAGAACTTTGAAGTCGACCGCATATTTCCTATCTATATAAGTTTTGTACGAAGCTCGCTGCTTCAATCTAGCGACCCAATGCAGTTCAAGAATTGGATGCTAGCGAGAATCTGTTCGGCCATTATCCGGTCTCTGATGAAGGCCGGCCTCCTAAGCAAAGTTCCGCAGATTGCTAAGGTACTGCTGGGGGAGGATGCGTCGTCTGAAGCCACACTGTCTAACATTGAGCGCATCGCCGATGCCTACGAACAGTCCTGGAAGAATCCCGCCCTACTAATCGATCCTGATGCGATACCCTCGACCGACACTCTGAAGGATGCGCTAGAGGACCTAAGTAACGAACTGCAGATCGATCGATTTTCGCTTCTTATTGACGAAGCGGCTCACATTTTTGTGCCTGAACAGCAGCGCGAGTTTTTCACGCTATTCCGGGACCTAAGAAGCCACTGTATCACCTGCAACGCAGCAGTATATCCAGGGGTGACAAGCTTTGGAGAGACATTTCAGCCGGCGCACGACGCCACAATGATCTCACTGGATAGAGATGTCTTAGCTCCTACTTACATCGAAAGCATGAGAGAGATTGTCGAGAGGCAGGCCGACAGTGCAGTTTCTAAGAAAATTTTGCAGAATGGAAAGAATTTTGCTGTCCTGGCGTACGCCGCGTCTGGCAATCCACGCTTGCTTCTGAAGACAATTTCAGCGGCACCGACCGTGAACTCAGCGGAAGTCAATGAGGTGATCAGGACTTATTATCGAACGGAGATCTGGGCCGAACATTCTTCGCTGGCCGAGAAGTACCCGGGGCATAGGGCTGTTATTGATTGGGGACGTCAATTTCTTGAGTCCATTGTTCTTCCGGAAATCAAGTCGAAGAATGACCAATATCTGGCGACCGATAAGACGACCAGCGCGTATTTTTGGATTCACAGGGATGCGCCTGAGACGGTCAAGGAAGCACTACGGGTTCTGTCATATACAGGTGTCGTGAGCGAACAAGGGTCAGGAATAAAGGCGACTCGGGCAGAAATTGGCACCCGATATATTGTAAATTTGGGTTGCCTATTCGCGCTTGAGTCATTCCCAGCTTCGACAGCATTCGACATTGCGAAAGGACTGGGTCCCAAGCGTATGACCGAGCTCGGCTCGAATCATTCATCCTATAAGCCACTTATCGACGACGGGTTAAGCGCAACAAAGGAACCTCGCGTCTCGGCACTTAGCGTGCAGCTTGGCAAGTCGATCGATGTCCTCGACTTGTCCGATTGGCAAAAGGGAAAGCTCACAGAACTGGGCCTAAAGACGGTCGGAGAAGTTCTCGATGCAACTGAAGAAAAGCTGAAAGAAGCGCTTTACGTTGGAGATGTCAGGGCACGGCGCATGCGCAACGCTGCAATCGCTGCCGTGCTTGAGTATCTTTCTGGCTAGCGTGCTCATTAATTAGCTCGGCTTTCGTATAGAGGCAACGCGACTGCTCCCCCGCATACCACCCATCGCCAAACTGCCCGTCGTGCCAGTCTGTCGCAGCATCGGCCCTTGCGCCGTCGGGCAAATCACCTGCACATTTCCGCGCGTCCCTGCTGCCGCATGAGGGGCGTGTCGCGACCGTCACGAGACGTTGGCAGTGGGATGCGATGGGCGTGTGTCGTTGCAGCGTGAGCTAATCGCGCGGACGAACAAGGATGCACGCACGGTCAAGTCGCGCGGTCCTGATATCCCGATGCTGATATCAACTCACGGCGGAGCTTTGGCTTCGCGTGGGGATGGTGGCCAGCAAGCCGGCGCACCAGGGAGAACGCGAAGCAGCCGTTAAAACCGTTGCGCAGGGAGGGCCGGATGATCCGGCGCGTACCTGTGGTTCCTGCCGCCAGCAGTTTTTCTCGCTGGCGGGCCATGGGTGCAGTCGGCACCCGGCTCTCCCTGCGCCCTCAGAATTTCGAGGGCGAGACGATCAGCACAGCTCGGGCGCGGATGCGTCGCGAGGCTGACAGGTCTTGCCTGAACGAGAAAGACCACGGCGGTCATGGTGATCATTCAACACGAAGGCGGTGCCCACCCTCCCCTGGAGGGGGAGGGTCGCCTCACGGAGAGCGAAGCGAAACGTGAGGCGGGGTGGGGTGATCTCTCCTCTGGCGCTGGCCTGCGTGGAGAGATCACCCCACCCCGCTCGCCTGCTTCGCGGGCGATCGACCCTCCCCCTCCAGGGGAGGGTGGGAGCTCGCGGCCGCCCCGACATCCCAAAATCGAAACCGAGCTCAAAGCGTCAGCCGCAATGCGCGACAATGCCTGTTCGCATGAGCGACATATCATGCGCCGTCAGCATCTTCGGGATGTCAGGGGAAATTCTAAAAGCCGAGCCTTGATCTCGGCGGCGCCACGCGAAGCTCGAAGAGCGAAGCGTGGTGCCCAGGAAAGGACTCGAACCTTCACGGCCGTTAAGCCACTGGCACCTGAAGCCAGCGCGTCTACCAATTCCGCCACCTGGGCATGTGGAGGCGGTGTGTACGGATCGAACGGCGGCTTGTCAAACCGCTCGGAGCCCAAGATGACAATTTTTCTCACCCCAGGCGCAAAAACACGGCTCCCTTTTCCGCAATGCGGACGATGGGCTATACAACGGCGCAAGATGGCGGGCCGCGGGGTGCGAATCGCCGCTGACAGGCTTCTCGTCCGGGGCGGATCGACCGCCCGGCTATCCCAGGAATGATCCCAATGGCATCGAATCTGGACACCCTCGTCACCGTGTTCGGCGGCTCCGGCTTCGTCGGCCGCAACGTCGTCCGGGCGCTGGCCAAACGCGACTATCGCATCCGCGTCGCGGTGCGCCGGCCGGAGCTCGCCGGCCATTTGCAGCCGCTCGGCCGGGTCGGCCAGATCCACACCGTGCAGACCAATCTGCGCTATCCCGACTCGGTCGCGGCGGCGCTGCGCGACAGCCATGTCGCGATCAACCTCGTCGGCATCCTGACCGAGAGCGGTGCGCAGACCTTCGATGCCGTGCAGGCCGAGGGCGCCGCCACCGTTGCCAAGGCCGCGGCCGCTGCCGGCGCGCGCATGGTGCACGTCTCGGCGATCGGTGCCGATGCTGAATCGGCATCTGCTTACGCCCGCGCCAAGGCCGCCGGCGAGGCCGCCGTGCTGGCCGCGGTGCCTGAGGCGGTCATCATGCGGCCGTCCGTGGTGTTCGGCCCCGAGGACCAGTTCACCAACCGCTTCGCGGGCCTCGCCCGCATCGCGCCGTTCCTGCCGCTGGTCGGCGGCGGCGAGACCAGGATGCAGCCGGTCTATGTTGGCGACGTCGCGACCGCCGTCGCGGAGGCCGTCGACGGCAAGGCGCAGCCGGGCGCGGCCTATGAGCTGGGTGGCCCGGAGGTGCTGAGCTTCCGCGAGATCCTCAAGATCATCCTCGACATCACCGACCGCGACCGTCCGCTGCTGCCGCTGCCGTTCGGGCTGGCGAAGCTGCAGGCCACCTTCCTGCAATTCGCGCCGGGGCCACTGAAGCTGACGCCGGACCAGGTCGAACTGCTGCGCCACGACAACGTGGTGTCGGAGGCCGCAAAGGCGGCGGGCCTCACGTTGCAGGGCCTCGGCATCAATCCGGATTCGCTCGAGGCGGTCGCCCCGCAATATCTCTGGCGCTTCCGCCCGGCGGGCCAGTTTCAGCGCAAGAATGCGTGAGGGGCACACCTGTTAACCGCCGTCATTGCGAGGACCGAAGCGACGAAGCAATCCAGAGCCGCGCGGCGTAGCCCTGGATTGCTTCGCTTCGCTCGCAATGACGGCGGACAGAGCGGAGAGCTACTTGCCCAGCGCCAGCGCGATCAGGCCGAGCGTGCCGACGATCACGCGCCACCAGGCGAACAGCACGAAGCCGTGGCGGGTGACGTAGCCGAGGAAGGCCTTCACCACGATCATCGCGGTGATGAAGGAGACGACGAAGCCGATCGCGATGAGACCGAGGTGATCGGACGTCATCTCGGCGCGGCTCTTGTAGAAGTCGTAGACGAAGGCGCCGACCATGGTCGGGATCGCCAGGAAGAAGGAGAACTCCGCGGCCGAGCGCTTGTCGCCGCCGAGCAGCATCGCCGCCACGATGGTGGCGCCGGAGCGCGACACGCCGGGGATCATCGCCATGCACTGCGCGACGCCGATCCACAGATACATCATCAGCGGATAGCGCGTGGCGTCGTGCTCCCGCGGCTTGAGGTCGATCTGGTCGACCCACAGCAGGATGGCGCCGCCGACGATCAGCGAGAAGCACACGACCCAGGGATCGAACAGCAGCGCCTTGATGTATTTGCCGGCGATGAGGCCGACGACGACCGCGGGCAGGAACGCGATCAGCACGCCGATGATGAAGCGGCGGTCGTCAGGGTTCGTCAGCGCGCCGATGGCGACGCGGGACAGCTTGAAGAAGTACAGCGCGACGATCGCGAGGATGGCGCCGAGCTGGATCAGGATCGCAAAGCTCTTCCAGAAGCCTTCATCGCCGAGCCCGAAGAAACGTTCCGCAAGCAGGAGATGGCCGGTCGAGGACACGGGAAGAAACTCGGTGACGCCCTCGATGATGCCGAGAAGCACCGCCCGCAGCGTATCTGACATCATTGATCCGATCCATGATTGCCGGCAAAACGCCGCCCTTCTCGCCTATTCGGCTGCCGCCCGCAATTGCAAAAAGCGCTGCGAGCGGCCACATCGGATGAATGAACCGGCGCGCCGTCGGCAATACGAATCAGCAAGAGGTGACGCCGGAACGCGGATCCGGCGGGGTGATTCGCGGTCCCGGACACGCCGTTTCCCGCATGCCGGCCCGTCGCCCTACTGCTTACACTTTCGCCGACCATGCGCTAATGGTCCGATTCGCAAAGCCGCCGTGCGCCGGTATCGGGACCAGGACTCGGTGCGAACCGATGCTTGATTGTTCGTTAAGCGCCAGTCACCGCGGAATCGTCGAAAGGCTCCATGTACACGCTCTACCACCATCCCTTCTGTCCGCATTCGCGTTTCGTCCGGCTGGTGCTCGGCGAGTACGGGCTCGACCTGCGCCTGGTGGAGGAACGCGCCTGGGAGCGCCGCGAGGCGTTTCTCGTGCTCAATCCGGCCGGCACGACGCCGGTGCTCTCGGTCGACGGCATGCCCGCGGTGCCCGGCGTCGGCGTGATCGCCGAGTTCATGGATGAGACCTGCGGGCCGGATGCGGGCGACCGCCGGCTGATGCCGACCTCGCCGGCCGAGCGCATCGAGGTGCGCCGGCTGATGGACTGGTTCAACACCAAGTTCTTCGAGGAGGCCTCGAACCTGCTCGTCACCGAGCGCATCTACAAGCGTTTCATGAACGAGGAGGACGGCGGCGGGCCGCCGGCGACCGACGTGATTCGCGCCGCCAAGACCAATGTGCGCTATCACCTCGCCTATATCGGCTGGCTGGCGCAACGGCGCAATTTCCTGGCCGGCGACCGCCTGACCTATGCCGACCTCGCCGCCGCCGCGCATCTCTCCGCGATCGATTATCTCGGCGACGTGCCATGGATCGAGGACGACGCCGCCAAGGCATGGTACGCGCGGGTCAAGTCGCGACCCTCGTTCCGTCCGCTGCTGTCGGACTGGCTGGCGGGCGTGCCGGCATCCCGCACCTATGTGGACCTCGACTTCTGAGCGGAGACGCGCCAGACGCCCTGAAGGCGGCGCTGGCGGCCGAGGCGCTGAAGCTCGGCTTCGATTGCGTCGGCATCACCGCGCCGGTGGTGAGCCCCGAGCGCATCGCTGCCTTCGAGCGCTTCCTTGCCGAGGGCCGGCACGGCGACATGGACTGGCTCGCCCGCGAGCCCTCGCGGCGCACCGATCCGAGGACGCTGTGGCGCGAGGTTCGCTCGGTGATCATGCTCGGTGTCAATTACGGGCCGGACGAAGATCCGCGTGCGATCCTCGCCCGGCGCAGCCGCGCCGCGATCTCGGTCTATGCCCGCGGCGACGACTACCACGACGTCATCAAGAAGCACCTGAAGACCCTGGCGCGCTGGCTGGTGGCGCAGGCCGGCTGCGACGTGAAGGTGTTCGTCGACACCGCCGCCGTGATGGAGAAGCCGCTGGCCGAAGCGGCCGGCCTCGGCTGGCAGGGCAAGCACACCAACCTGGTGTCGTCAGGCTTCGGCTCCTGGCTGTTCCTGGGTGCGATCTACACCACGCTGGAGTTGCCGGCCGACGCGGCGGAGAAGGATCATTGCGGCTCGTGCCGGGCCTGTCTCGACAGCTGCCCGACGGCGGCGTTCCCCGCGCCCTACAGGCTCGATGCCCGGCGTTGCATCTCCTATCTGACCATCGAGAACAAGGGGCCGATCCCGACCGAGTTCCGCCATGCGCTGGGCAACCGCATCTATGGCTGCGACGACTGCCTCGCCGCCTGCCCGTGGAACAAGTTTGCCCAAGTGGGACGTGAGGCGAAGCTGGCAGCGCGCGAGCAACTGCGGGCGCCCGCGCTGGCCGAGCTGGCGTCGCTCGACGACGCCGCGTTCCGCGCGCTGTTCACGAAGTCGCCGGTCAAGCGGATCGGCCGCGACCGCTTCCTGCGCAACGTGCTGATCGCGATCGGTAACTCCGGCGACGTGGCGCTGCTGCCGGCCGCCGAGCGGCTGACCGCCGATCCGAATCCGCTGGTGCGCGGCGCCGCTGCCTGGGCGCTCGGTCAGCTGCTCGACCCGGCCTCATTTGCCCAACGTGCGACCGGCGCACTGGCAACGGAGGCCGACGACAGTGTCCGCGCGGAGTGGCAAATGCGATGCTGACGACGGTCGCCTCAGCCCATCTCGCCGACGGCCGCCAGCATGCGCGCAATGTCCTGCGGCCGCGACAGCCGGTGGTCGCCATCCTGGATCATGGTCAGCACCACATCCTCGGCCGGCAGACGGTGGGTCAGCGCAAAGGCATGCTGCCAGGGCACGTCCGGGTCCTGCGCACCCTGCAGGATGCGCACCGGGCAACCGACATTGATGGCGCTGCCAAGCAACAGATGGTTGCGACCGTCCTCGATCAGCGCCCGCGTGATCGGATAGGGCTCGCCATACTCCGACGGGCGCATCCAGACGCCCTTGGTCTCGATCTCGGTCCGGATCTCCTGAGAGAAGCCCTTCCACATCAGCTCCTCGGTGAAGTCGGGCGCCGGGGCGATCAGGACCAGGCCGGCCAGCGAAGCCTCGCCCGGCTGCTTCAACAGCTCGCGCGCCAGCAACAGCGCCATCCAGCCGCCCATCGACGAGCCGATCACCACCTGCGGCCCGCGACAGAACTGCCGGAACACGGCCACGCTCTCCTCGAGCCAGCAGCCGATGGTGCCGTCGACGAAGCGCCCGCCGGATTCGCCATGGCCGGAATAGTCGAATCGGACGCAGGCGCGGCCGCGCTCGGCCGCCCAGGCGTCGAGCGCCAGCGCTTTCGTGCCCTTCATGTCGGAATTGAAGCCGCCGAGCCAAAACAGCCCCGGCGGCCTGCCCGGACGCGCCCGCACCGCGATCTGGCGCGACTGCTCGCCGGCGCCGACAGCGATGAAGGCAGGGAGATCGGTCGATTCGATTGCTTGGTTCATGGATCGTTACCCGATGGCGAACGTTGTGTGGGCGAGCCGGCCGTTTCCGTCAATCCGGTCGCGGGGATACCGTGCGGCTTGCGAAAGCGATGCGCGCACTCTATGTCCCCGGGCGGAACCACAAGGCTCGGCCCGCGCACGTGAGCGCCGTCCCGGCCGGCTGGTCCCTTTTGGGGGAATAAGCCGTCACGCTGACTGCGCGTGCGACGCAAGTGCCGCGAGGACGGGGCGGAATTTCGACGCACCGAGCACGCGCGACCTTGCCCGCAAAGGCATCTTCCTTCAAACTAGCCGCCTTCTTCCACAACCTTGGAGAACTACCCATTCGCCGCCCCAATCGAGCCCCGCCCGCTGCCGTCAAAGACGGGCCGCGCACCAATGATGAGATTCGCAATGCGCAGATCCAGCTGATCGACGCCGAAGGCACCAACCGTGGTGTCGTCGAGACCGTTGTCGCGATCAAGATGGCGGCCGAGGCCGGCATGGACCTGGTCGAGATTTCGCCGAACAATTCGCCTCCCGTCTGTAAGATCATGGACTACGGGAAGTACAAATATTCGGCGCAGAAGAAGGCCGCCGAGGCCCGCAAGAAGCAGAAGGTCGTCGAGATCAAGGAGATCAAGCTCCGTCCGATGATCGATGACCACGACTACGACGTGAAGATGCGGGCGATGCAGCGCTTCTTCGAAGAGGGCGACAAGGTCAAGATCACCCTGCGCTACCGCGGCCGCGAAATGGCGCACCAGGAGATCGGCACCAAGCTGCTCGACAAGGTGAAGTCCGACGTGGCGGCGTTCGCCAAGGTCGAGCAGGACGCCAGGTTCGAGGGCCGTCAGGTCGTCATGGTGCTGGCCCCGCGCTAGGCCCACGGGATACCAACGCGCCAAACCGGGCCCGCCACGCGATTGGCGGGCTTTTCTCTTGGAGCGGCCAGATCAGGACCGCGTCGCCTGCCACCGCCCGCTGCAGGTCCCGGCCGAGCCTTTGCCGCTCCAGCGGCCGAAACCCGAGGTCGCGCCCAGCCGCCCGTTACCGCTGGCCGAGGAGCCGCCCTGTGAGACCCGCACCGTGACGGCGCCGCCGCGGCCGACCGTGCCGGTGATGTTGGCGGAGCCCGCTGAGGTCACACGCCCGCCGCTGATCTGCACCGGGAAGCTGTAGCCCTGGTCGCAGCTGCCGGCCTCGGTGATGATCAGGACGGTCCAGGGACCGTCGAAGCCGGCGGCGCGAGCCGGAGCGGAAGGCACGATTGCAGCCGCGGCCAGGACGGCGGCGGCAGTGAAGCGGACGATGCGGACCATGAGCGGACCTCGCTTGGTTAACGGAAGCTGATCATGGGTCGGAATAGCTGATTCCATGGTTCGACGTTGCCAAGCGCCACCGTCTCTGGCATAAGCGCGGCCTTCGTCGCCCGGCTGATCAAGGGCTGCCGTGGCGATGTCCCTGTGCGGGTGGGTCCTCGTTTGGACCCGAAACCTGAGCACAACCAACGCTCTAACGAGCATTTTCGCCGGATGGCGCCGCTCTCGCGGGCGGCTTGCCGTTGGCAATCTAAGGAGAGCCAAATGCCCAAGCTGAAGACCAAATCCGGCGCCAAAAAGCGCTTCAAGGTGACTGCCACCGGCAAAGTGATGCACGCCCAGCGCGGCAAGCGCCACGGCATGATCAAGCGGACGAAGAAGCAGATCCGGCAGCTGCGCGGCACCCGCGTGCTGTTCAAGACCGACGGCGACAACGTCAAGAAGTACTTCTTGCCGAACGCCTGACCGGCCACTCGCTTCCGAAACCCTGGCCGCCTCAAAGCCGCGGCTGATCGTCATCTCTGAATCCAAGGATTTCCGTCATGTCTCGCGTCAAACGCGGTGTGACCGCTCACGCCAAGCACAAGAAAGTCTTCAAGGCCGCCAAGGGCTATTACGGCCGCCGCAAGAATACGATCCGCACCGCCAAGCAGGCCGTCGAGAAGGCCGGCCAGTATGCGTTCCGTGATCGCAAGCGCAAGAAGCGGACCTTCCGCGCGCTCTGGATCCAGCGCCTGAATGCCGCCGTGCGTCCGTTCGAGCTCACCTACAGCCGATTTATCGACGGCCTGTCCAAGTCCGGCATCACCGTCGACCGCAAGGTGCTGTCGGATCTCGCGATCAACGAGCCCGCCGCGTTCGAGGCGATCGTTGTGAAGGCCAAGGCGGCGCTCGCCGCCTGATCGCCTTCCGCATCGTGAGGACTTCAAAAGCGGCCGACGCTCTCGGCCGCTTTTTGCTGTCCGATTACATCGCTGCTTTCGCTTGACCCCTGTCGCCGTCGCGGCGACAACCCAGCCGCCTTTTGTCCCGCGGAGATTTTGACCGTGTCCGACCTCGCCTCGCTCGAAACCTCGATCCTCGACCAGATCGCCGCCGCCGGCGACGAAGGGGCGCTCGAAGCGGTCCGCGTCGCCGCCCTCGGCAAGAAGGGCTCGATCTCGGCGCTGCTGGCGACGCTCGGCAAGATGTCGCCGGACGAGCGCAAGACGCAGGGCGCTGCGATCAACCTTGCCAAGGACAAGGTCACGCAGGCGCTGACCGCGCGCCGCGAGGTGCTCAAGGCCGCGGCGCTCGACGCGAGGCTCGCGGCCGAGACCATCGACGTCACGCTGCCGCTGCAGGATTCGCCGGCTGAGACCGGCCGCATCCATCCGCTCAGCCAGGTGATGGACGAGCTGACCACGATCTTCGCCGACATGGGCTTCTCGATCGCGGAAGGTCCCGATGTCGAGACCGACGACTACAACTTCACCAAGCTGAACTTCCCGGAAGGCCATCCGGCGCGCGAGATGCACGACACGTTCTTCTTCAATCCGAAGCCGGACGGCTCGCGCATGCTGCTGCGGACCCACACCTCGCCGGTGCAGGTGCGGACGATGCTGAGCCAGAAGCCGCCGATCCGCGTGATCTGCCCGGGCCGCACCTATCGCATCGATTCGGACGCGACCCACACGCCGCAATTCCACCAGGTCGAGGGCCTCGTCATCGACAAGGGCTCGCATCTCGGCCACCTCAAATGGATCCTGCACGAGTTCTGCAAGGCGTTCTTCGAGGTCGACCACATCAACATGAAATTCCGGCCGTCGTTCTTCCCGTTCACCGAGCCGTCGCTCGAGGTCGACATCCAGTGCCGCCGCGACAAGGGCGAGATCCGCTTCGGCGAGGGCGAGGACTGGCTGGAGATTCTCGGCTGCGGCATGGTGCACCCGAACGTGCTGCGCGCCTGCGGCATCGATCCCGACGAGTACCAGGGCTTCGCCTGGGGCATGGGCATCGACCGCATCGCGATGCTGAAATACGGCATGAGCGACCTGCGCCAGCTGTTCGAGGGCGACGTCCGCTGGCTGTCGCACTACGGCTTCAAGCCGCTGGAGGTGCCGACCTTGGCGGGAGGGCTGAGCACGTGAGCGTTGCCGGCCTCGCTGTCTCCCAGCAGACGCTGAGACTTCCTCTCCCGCTTGCGGGGGAGGGCCGGACTTTCCACGCGCTTGCTTCGACAGCCACCGGTCTCTCCGTTCCCTCCCCCCTTGTGGGGGAGGGCCAGGGAGGGGGGTAGCCCCGGATGCCGCACGCAGTTGTCAACGAGCGCCAGCGCAGAAGAGCGAAGCAACTTCGCCAGGAGATGACGCGCGCCGAAACCCTGCTGTGGCGCTACATCAAGGCGGACCGAATTGACGGCGCAAGCTTTCGCCGCCAGGTGCCATTTCGCAACTACATTGCCGACTTCGTCTGTTTCTCGGCAAAACTTGTCGTCGAGCTCGACGGCGAGTCGCACGATTTCGTCGAGCGACAGGCAAGAGACGCCGAGCGCGATGCGTTCTTTGCAGTCGAAGGCTTCCAGGTGCTTCGCTTCACCAACGAGCAGGTGACGTCGAACTTGGAAGGCGTCGTTGAAGCAATCCGCAAGGCTCTCGCCGATCGCGCCCGCGGCTTACCCCCCTCCCCGGCCCTCCCCCACAAGGGGGGAGGGAGCGGAGAGGACGGTGCAAGCGGCAAAGACAACACACCCGATACGAACAACAGCAAGACCCGAGGCATGCAGCCATGAAATTCACGCTGTCCTGGCTGAAGGACCATCTCGACACCGATGAGCCGGTGGAGAAACTTGCCAACAAGCTCACGATGATCGGCCTCGAGGTCGAGCATCTCGAGGACAAGGCGAAGCTGCTCGCGCCCTACAAGATCGCGCGCGTCGTCTCCGCCGAGCAGCATCCGAATGCGGATCGGCTGCGCGTCTGCATGGTCGACACCGGCGACGGTGGCGCGCCCGTGCAGGTCGTCTGCGGCGCGCCGAATGCGCGCGCGGGCCTCGTATCCGTGTTCTCGCCGCCCGGCACCTACATCCCCGGCAAGAACATCACGCTGTCGGTCGGCACTATCAGAGGCGTCGAGAGCCGCGGCATGCTGTGCTCGGCCGCCGAGCTGCAGATCTCCGACGATCACGACGGGATCATGGAGCTGCCGGCGGATGCGCCGATCGGCACCCCCTACGCCGAATGGGCCGGGCTCGGCGATCCCATGTTCGAAATCAACCTGACGCCCAACCGCCAGGACTGCACGGGCGTGCACGGCATCGCCCGCGACCTCGCCGCCGCCGACATGGGCAAGCTCAAAGAGCCCGGCATCAAGCCGATCAAGGGCGAATTTCCCTGCCCCGTGGCCGTCACGGTCGAAGACGAGAAGCTGTGTCCCGGCTTCGCGCTGCGGCTGGTGCGCGGCGTCAAGAACGGCCCCTCGCCGAAATGGCTGCAGCAGCGCCTGACCTCGATCGGACTGCGTCCGATCAACGCGCTGGTCGACATCACCAACTACATGACGTTCGACCGCGCCCGCCCGCTGCACGTGTTCGACGCCAAGAAGGTCAACGGCAACCTGGTCGTCCGCCGCGCCCGCGATGGCGAGACGCTGCTGGCGCTCGACGGCCGCACCTACACGCTCGACCCGACGATGTGCGTGATCGCCGATGATTCCGGCGTCGAGTCGCTGGCCGGCATCATGGGCGGCGAGGCCTCGGGCTGCGACGAGAATACCACCGACGTGCTGATCGAATCGGCGCTGTGGAACGAGATCAACATCGCCCAGACCGGCCGCAAGCTCGGCATCAACTCCGACGCACGCTACCGCTTCGAGCGCGGCGTCGATCCGGCCTTCATGGTGCCGGGCCTGGAAATGGCGGCCAAGCTCGTGCTCGATCTGTGCGGCGGCACGCCGTCCGAGACCGTCGTCGTCGGCAACGCCTATGGCGATGACCGCATCATCGACTTCCCCGTCACCGAGGTGAAGCGTCTCGCCGGCATCGAGGTGCCCTTCCCGGAGATGCGGCGGATCCTGACCCATCTCGGCTTCACGCTGGCCGGCACCGGCCCGGTCGTGAAGGTCGCGGTGCCCTCGTGGCGCAGCGATGTGCACGGCAAGGCCGATATCGTCGAGGAAATCGTCCGCATCGTCGGCGTCGACAAGGTGCCGATGACGCCGTTCGAGCGCGGCGACGCGCCACGCAAGCCGGTGCTGACGCCGCTGCAGCTGCGCACCCGCCGCGCCAAGCGCGCGCTGGCGGCGCGCGGCATGGTCGAAGCGGTGACGTGGTCGTTCATCTCCAAGCCCGCGGCCGAACTGTTCGGCGGAGGGAAGGCCGAGCTCGCGCTTGCCAATCCGATCGCGTCCGATCTTTCCGACATGCGCCCGAGCCTGCTGCCGGGCCTGATCACCACCGTGCAGGCCAATGCCGATCGCGGCTTCGGTGACGTCGCGATCTTCGAGGTCGGGCAGATCTTCAAGGGCGATCGCCCGGAGGATCAGTTCGTGGCCGCCAGCGGCATTCGCCGCGGCATGGCGTCCTCCAAGGGACTCGGCCGCCACTGGAGCGGCTCGCAGGCGGCGAATGCCTATGACGCCAAGGCCGACGCGCTCGCGGTCCTCGCCGCGGCCGGCGCACCGATGGCCTCGCTCCAGATCGTTGCCGGCGGGCCGGCCTGGATGCATCCGGGACGGTCCGGCACCATCCAGATGGGCCCGCAGAACGTGCTCGGGCATTTCGGCGAGCTGCATCCGCGCACGCTGGAAGCGCTGAAGGCCGACGGTCCGCTGGTTGCCTTCGAGGTCATCCTGGATCGCATCCCCGCGGCCAAGGCGAAGCCAACGCGCGCCAAGTCGGTGCTGGAGCTCTCGGCGTTCCAGCCGGTGTCGCGCGACTTCGCCTTCATCGTCGATCGCAGGGTCAAGGCCGGCGACATCGTGCGTGCGGCGCAGGGCGTCGACAAGAAGCTGATCACGGACGTCACCGTGTTCGACGTCTACGAGGGTAAGGGCATCGACGAGGGCAAGAAGTCCGTCGCGATCGCCGTGACCTTGCAGCCGCGCGACAAGACGATGACGGACGAGGAGATCGACAGCGTCGCGGCGAAGATCACGGCGGACGTCGCCAAGAAGACCGGCGGCACGTTGCGCGGATGAGCCTGTCCGGGCTCATTCCGTCCGACCTCGACCTGTTCGCGACGGTCGCATTGGCGATCACAGCCTTGATCGCAGCGACCGCGCGCGGCTTCTCCGGATTCGGCGCGGCGCTGATCTTCATGCCGCTCGCGAGCAGTTTTGCTACGCCCCGCCTCGTCGCGCCGTTGTTGCTGGTGATCGACTTCGTCTCGATGGCACCGACCGTGCCGGCCGCATGGCGCGAGGCCGATCGCAAGGCGACCGCCGTCATCGTCGCCGGCGCCCTGGTCGGCGTGCCACTCGGCACCTGGTTCCTCACCCGGCTCGATCCGGTGACGGTGCGCTGGATCATCACGGGCTTCGTGATCGCGCTTCTCGCGCTGCTGCTCTCCGGCTGGCGCTATCGCGGCAAGGCGTACACGGTGCTGTCGGTCGCCGTCGGCGCCGTCTCCGGTTTCTGCAGCGGCGTGGCGCAGACCGGCGGCCCGCCGATCGTCGGCTACTGGCTGGGACGGCCGATCGAGCCGAAGGTCGCGCGCGCGAACATCGTGCTGTTCTTCGGTGCTTCTGACGGCTTCGCGATGGTCAGCTATGCCGCCAGTAGCCTGATCACCTGGGACTCGCTCAAGCTCTCTTTGCTCATCGGGCCGGTCTACGCGGTCGGCGTCGCTTTCGGCGCCGCACTGTTCGGCCGCGCCAGCGAGCGCGTGTTCCGCATCATCTGCTATGCGCTGATCGCGATCGCCGTGATCTTTGGACTTCCGGCCCTCGACGGCGTGCTCGGCCGGGGCTAGCCTCCGCGCCGCGAGACCCGCGGGAGGACGCCATGATCAATCGTCGAACGATGCTGTCGCTTGCGTTGGGCTCAGCCGGGGCCATCGCGGCGCCGTCGGTGTTCGCACAAGGCGCCAAGACCGGAACACGCATCGTATTCCTCGGCACCAAGGGTGGGCCGCGCGTCGGTGTCGGTGCCTCGAACCCCGCCAATCTCGTCGTCGTCAACGGCACTCCGTTCGTCATCGATTGTGGCATGGGCGTCAGCCGCCAGCTCGTCAGCGCCGGCGTGCCGATCCCGTCGATCAAATACATCCTCATCAGCCACCATCATTCCGATCACAATCTGGAATACGGCAATCTGTTCTACAACGCCTGGGCCGCGGGGCTGTCGACGCCGATCCAGTCGTTCGGACCGAAAGGCCTGGAGGCGATGACGCGGAGCTTCTGGGAGACCAACAAGTTCGACGTCGACACCCGCATCGATGACGAGGGCCGGCCAGATCCGAGGCCGCTGCTGACTGCCAAGGATATCGACACCGACGGCGTCGTCGTGAAGACGGCCGACGTGACGGTGACCGCGTTCCGCACGCCGCATCCGCCGATCACCGATAATTTCGCCTACAAGTTCGAGACGCCGGACGGCACCATCGTGTTCTCCAGCGATACCGCCTACAACCCGAAGCTCGCGGAGTTCGCCAAGGGCGCCGACGTGCTGGTGCACGAATGTCTCTACGTGCCGGCGGTCGACCGTCTCGTCCTCAAGACCAAGAACGGATCGACGTTGAAGAAGCATCTGCTGGATAGCCACACCACAACGGAGGACGTGGGTCGCATCGCGGCTGCGGCCGGTGTCAAGGTGCTTGTGCTCAGTCACTTCGTGCCGGGCGACGATCCCGAGGTGACCGACGAGGATTGGACCCGCGACGTGAAGAAGAACTACACGGGCCGCATCGTCGTCGCGAAGGACCTGATGGAGCTGAAGCTGCCGGTGTAATTGATCTTAGAACTACAAATTTCAGTCGAAGTACGGCTCAAGATGGCGGTGCGATCGTCATGCATGCGCCCTCTCCCCTTGTGGGAGAGGGTCTCCGACAGATCCACGCACGCGATCGGGTGAGGGGTCTCTCTCGGTCAGTGACATTCGTGGTGAGAGACCCCTCACTCAACCGAGCCTGCTGCACCTTCCTACATGCCCTCTCCTACAAGGCGAGAGCGCGCAGTCACTCCCACCACATCTTGGTTGCGATCTTAGCGCTGCGTCCGAGATCAATCTTCCGGCGAGGCCGACCTCACCTTGCGACGACGACCACGCTGGCGCTCGCTCGTCGGCTCCGGCTCGGAATCCTTCAACGCACCGATACGGCGAAGCGCGGCTTCCGCGGCGCGCTCCCCGGAGTCCCAGGCGCCGTCGACCGTGCCCCACAGCGTCTCATGCGTCGCTTCGCCGGCGACAAACAACGGCCCCAGCGGCTCGCCGAGGATCTTGCGCGCGCCCTGGCCACCGGGTGCAGCCGCGGACATCGCGCCGAGCACGCCCGGCACCTGATTCCAGCGGGTGGCCGACGACGACTTCACTGCGGCGGCCGCTTCGCTGCCGAACAGCTTGCCGATCCACTCCTTGCCGAAGGCCGTCATTGCGGCCTCGCCCTGCGTGGAGAGATCCCGGCCAAAGCTGCCGGCGACGTCGACGGTGCACAGCGAGGAGCCGCCGATATTGGCGAGCAACAAGCCCGTCCGGTTCGAGTTGCTCTGCTCGACGATCACCTCGTCGCGCGACAGGCCGAGCGGATTGCCCGACAGCATCAATGCGATGTGATCATAGCTGCCCAGGCTCAGCTTCGCCGCGGCCTCGAGCTGACGCTTCGGCAACTCCGGCGTGAACTTGATCGCGCCCGACGCGAGCACGTTCGTCGATACCGTGAGGATGACGGCGCGCGCTGCGATCCGTCCCGCTGGCGTTTCCACGGCGACCTCGCGGTTGCTCCACACGATGCGCGTTGCCGGCGTCGACAGCGACACCGGTAACGACTCGCCGAGCTTGCCGACCAGCGTGCCCAAACCCTGGCGGCACGCGAGCGGGGCGCTGCGGTCCTGGGCACGCGCCTTGTCCATGGCCGAAAGATCAGCGAGATCCTTGCCGGTCGCGCCGGCGCCGAGCACGAAGGCTGTGGTGTTCCCCCAGTCGCCGAGGTCCTTGGGCAGCGCCGCCGCACAGGACGTATCGAGCTTGCCGCGCGCGGCCTCGTCGATGGCGCGGTTGGCGCGCACCAGGCCGGCGAGGAACTGCTCGGTCTCGCCGGGCCGCGCGTTGCGGCGGCCGACGCGGATCTTCTGGCCGATGGGCGCTGCCACGACGTCGACGCCAACACCGCGGGCGAGCTTGCCGATCGGATTGCTGTCGGCATTGAACAGCCAGCGCGCACCGCGATCGAACGGCAGGCCGAACGTCGCTGCATCCGTGCTGCAGCGGCCGCCGATCTGCGGCGATGCTTCGATCAGGATCACCTTGCGATTGGCGGCCACGACACGGCGAGCCGCAGCGATGCCCGCAGCTCCCGCCCCGATCACGACGATGTCAGCTTCGCGTGGAACTGCCGCCTGCGCGCTGCGGAAGACGGGCATGGCGGCAAGCCCCGCGGACGCAGAGAGAAAGCCGCGGCGCGTGAAGTTCATGAGATGGTTTCCGAAAGCTTTTGAAGGCAGCGAATTCGTCGAATTTGCCGCATCTATCGCGCTGCGGCAACCGGGATGGTAAACGTGATACCGTCTGCGACGCTTCGACTATGAACCAAATTGCAACCGCAATCGACCATCATGGAAGAAGGGATAAGCAGGCGGCCGGCAAGGACCGCCCGGGGAGCGTTATGGGTATCGTGCTCGATCAGATTGGCAGGCTGATTGCCGCCTATCTCCAGAAGGAGATCCCGGGCTATGAGCCGTTCACGCCCAGTGATCCCGACTATCTGCGCAAGGACGTTCAGCCCGGCGACGTGCTGCTGGTCGAAGGCAACAGCCGCATTTCCGGCATCATCAAATACCTGACACAGTCGACCTGGTCGCATGCCGCGCTCTATGTCGGTCCGATCGACGGCGCTGTCGAGCCGGACGGCGAGCCACATGTGCTGGTCGAGGCCTATGTCGGCGACGGCGTGATCTCGGCGCCGTTGTCGAAATACTTCGCCTATCATACGCGCGTCTGCCGGCCCGTCGGCCTCACCTACGAGGATCGCCACACGGTCTGCCGCTACGCCATCAACCGCATCGGCTTCGGCTACGACACCAAGAACATCGTCGACCTGATGCGTTATCTGATTCCAATGCCGATCCCGCAACGCTGGCGTCGGCGCATGATCGCGCTGGGCTCGGGCGATCCGACCAAGATGATCTGCTCGGCCCTGATCGCGCAGGCATTCGACGCCGTCCGCTATCCGATCCTGCCGAAGATTACGCGCGCGCCGTCGCGGCGGGCCAAGCGCGAGATCCTGCACATCCGCGATTCATCGCTGTACATGCCGCGCGACTTCGACATCTCGCCGTATTTCGAGATCGTCAAACCGACCATCGTCAACGGCTTCGACTACACCACGCTCCACTGGGCCGACAAGCAGAAGCCGCTCGCGGAGGTAGCGGGCGAGTTCGCCGTGTTTCCAGGAGCCGTCACATCGCCGCCGCTCGTTCCTGAAGCGGCTGACGAAGAAGCGGCGCAGCCGGTTGAGGCTGAGGAAGTGAGGGTCGAGAAGGTGAGCGAGCGGCTGGTTGTCAGCGAGCATTTCCTCGTCGCCGAGCCCGTGCGGAAGATTGCGCCGCGTCCGGCCACCAGACGCCGCGACAAGGCTGTGGTTTGAGTTCTTGCTAGTGGAGCATGAGCTGGAACCGAGCACGCGCAGGTGATGGCCGCTCGTTCCGTCCGTACGGCAATGGTCCTGCATCCGGATATCTGAGCTTTGGGCTCGTCTTTCTCCACGGGTCATGGCAGGGCATGACGGAGTGACTAAGCTACAGGATCGTTCGTCGCGACAACACGCCGTAGCTCCTCACCGATCCGACCGGCTGATTACGTCCATCAATTCCGCGATCTTCTGCCGTTGATCAGCCTTGTCGCCTGACGCAATCGCGTGCTCGACGCAATGGGAGACGTGATCGCGCAGGATCTCCTCCTCCACGCGGCGCAGCGCCGCCCGCACGGCGGATATCTGCGTCACGATGTCGATGCAGTATCGGTTGTCCTCGACCATCTTGGAGAGGCCCCTGACCTGCCCTTCGATCCGGCTCAAACGTTTCTGACAGGAAGTCTTGATGTCGTCGCGCATGGGCTCTATATACCCCTACAGGGTATAGGTTTCAAGAGGCGAGGCTGGCAATGTCGGAAACCGAACGCGGGCATGGTGTCGCAACGAAGCAATCCGGCGGAGGCGGCTGTGGACCAGGGACAGACACGGCTGAAACCAGACAAACCGCGACGGCTGCAGAGGCGTGTTGCAGTGATCGTGCCGAACCCGCCTCGACGGACGCCGGTGGTTGCTGCGGCGGCCACGACCGTGCGCCGCCTGCTCCGGTGAAGGCCAAGGACCCGGTCTGCGGCATGTCCGTCGACCCCGTGACGTCGAAGCACCGCTTCGAGCACGCTGGGCAAGCGTTCCATTTCTGCTCTGCGGGCTGCCGCACCAAGTTCGCCGCTGACCCCGCCAAATATCTCACACCCGCCGCGGCTCCAACGTCCTGCTGTGGCGGCCACGATCACCATGCGCATCCACAAGATGACACCAAGGTCATCGATCCCGTCTGCGGCATGAGCGTCGATCCGGCCACGTCGAAGCACCGCTTCGACCACGACGGCCACACCTTCCATTTCTGCTCTGCGGGCTGCCGCACCAAGTTCGCCGCCGAGCCGGCAAAATATCTCGGCGAGCGCGAACCGCCGCCGGAGATGCCGGCGGGCACCATCTACACCTGCCCGATGCATCCGGAGATCCGGCAGGAGGGCCCGGGCACATGCCCGATCTGCGGCATGGCGCTCGAGCCGGATGTCATCAGCCTGGACGACGCGCCCAATCCCGAGCTTGCCGACATGACCCGGCGGTTCTGGATCGGCGCCGTGCTCGCCGCGCCGGTGGTCGTGCTGGAAATGGGCGGACATCTCGTGGGCGGCCTCGGGCTGATCGATCCCGTGCTGTCGAACTGGATCCAGTTCGCGCTGGCGACGCCGGTGGTGTTGTGGGCCGGCTGGCCGTTCTTCGTGCGCGGCTGGCAATCGGTCCAGACCCGCAATCTCAACATGTTCACCCTGATCGCGATGGGCACCAGTGTCGCCTATGTCTACAGCGTGATCGCGACCCTGATGCCGCAGGCGTTTCCGCCGGCCTTCCGCGGCCATGGCGGCACTGTCGCGGTGTATTTCGAGGCGGCCTCGGTCATCACCATTCTCGTGCTGCTCGGCCAGGTGCTCGAGCTGCGCGCGCGCGAGGCGACGTCGGGCGCGATCAAGGCGCTGTTGCAGCTTGCGCCGAAGACGGCGCGGCGGCTCGACGCCGACGGCAACGACCACGAGGTCGAGATCGCCGACCTCGCGGTCGGCGACCGGCTGCGCGTGCGGCCCGGCGAGAAGGTGCCGGTCGACGGCATCATCCTCGAAGGCCGCTCCTCGCTCGATGAGTCGCTGGTGACGGGCGAATCGATGCCGGTGACCAAGGACGAAGGCGAGCGCGTCATCGCCGGCACCTTGAACCAGACCGGCAGCTTCGTGATGCGCGCCGACAAGGTCGGCCGCGAGACCCTGCTGTCGCAGATCGTGCAGATGGTGGCCGACGCGCAGCGCTCGCGCGCGCCGATCCAGCGGCTCGCCGACCAGGTCGCGGGCTGGTTCGTACCGACGGTCATTGCAGCGGCCGTCACGGCTTTCATCGCCTGGTACGCGTTCGGCCCCGAGCCGCGCTTCGCGTTCGGTCTCGTCGCCGCCGTGAGCGTGCTGATCATCGCCTGCCCCTGCGCACTGGGACTGGCGACGCCGATGTCGATCATGGTCGGCGTCGGCCGGGGCGCGCAGGCGGGCGTGCTGATCAAGAGCGCCGAAGCGCTGGAGCGCATGGAGAAGGTCGACACGCTGGTCGTCGACAAGACCGGCACCTTGACTGAGGGCAAACCGAAGGTGACCAGCATCGTCACCGCTCAAGGCTTCGACGAGGCCGAGGCGTTGCGGCTGGCGGCCAGTGTCGAACGGGCCAGCGAACATCCGCTGGCCGAGGCCATCGTCCGTCATGCCAGCGAGCGCAAGCTCAAGCTGGCCGACGTGAAGGGGTTCGACGCGCCGACCGGCAAGGGCGCGCGCGGCGAGGTCGACGGCAAGGCGGTCGTGCTCGGCAACCCGACCTATCTCGCCTCGCTCGGCATCATCAGCGACACGCTCGGCGTCGAGAGCAAACGGCTGCGCGAGGACGGCGCGACCGTCATCACGATGGCGGTCGACGGCAAGCCGGCGGCGCTGTTCGCGATCAGCGATCCGGTCAAGGCGTCGACGCCCGAGGCGCTGAAGGCGCTGGCGGCCGACGGCATCAAGGTGATCATGCTGACCGGCGACAACCGCACCACGGCCACGGCGGTGGCCCGCAAGATCGGGATCACCGAGGTCGAGGCCGAGGTGCTGCCGGAGCAGAAGAGCGCGGTCGTGGCGCGGCTGCGTGCGAGCGGCAAGGTCGTCGCGATGGCCGGCGATGGCGTCAACGACGCGCCGGCGCTGGCGGCGGCCGATGTCGGCATCGCCATGGGCACCGGCACCGACGTCGCGATGGAGAGCGCCGGCGTCACGCTGTTGCAAGGCGATCTCGGCGGCATCGCGCGGGCGCGCAAGCTGTCGGCGGCGGTGATGAGCAACATCCGCCAGAACCTGTTCTTCGCCTTCATCTACAACGCGGCCGGAATCCCGATCGCGGCGGGCATTCTCTATCCCGTGTTCGGCATCCTGTTGTCGCCGATCATCGCCGCGGCGGCGATGTCGCTGTCGTCGGTGAGCGTGGTGGGCAATGCGCTGCGGCTGCGCGCGGCCAAGCTCTGAGACGCAGCATCGCGGCCTCATGGTTCGAGACGCGCGCCAAGGGGCGCGCTCCTCACCATGAGGGTCGAGATCCCGCCGCAGTGATCGCCGCGCACTCCTCCTCGTCCTGAGGAGCCCGCCGGAGGCGGGCGTCTCGAAGGACAGCCGCGGGTGAAGAACCGCCGGCGGGAGCGCGGGCTTGCCGAGGCGGTCCGCCATGTCTACCTCTTTCGCCAGGTCAACAGAGAGGTCCCACGCCCATGATCGACGCCGCCATCAAGGCGCTTTCGCAGATTCTGTCGCCGCCGATGCGGTCGATCCTGTGGCGGTCGATCGGGCTGGCGCTGGTGCTGGTCACGGTGCTGGCGATCGGGCTGCAGCGGTTGCTGACATGGCTCGCCACCGCCGGCGAGGGCTGGGCCGAGGCGATGCTCGGGCCGAATTCGCACGGCACGCTGGAGGTGCTGACCTGGATCATCTCGATCGCGGCCGGCTTCGGCGTCGTGTTCGGCGGCATCATGCTGATGCCGGCGATCACCTCGGTGATCGCGAGCCTGTTCGTCGATGACGTCGCCGACCTCGTCGAGCGCGAGCACTATCCGGCCGAGCGGCCCGGCGTCGCGCTGCCGTTCGGTATCGCCATGATGGAAGGCCTGAAAGCGGCCGGCCTCACCATCCTGATCTATCTGGTCGCCCTGCCCTTCGTGTTCCTGGCCGGCGCCGGCTTCGTGATCTTCTTCGTCGCCACCGCCTGGTTGCTCGGCCGGGAATATTTCGAACTGGCCGCGATGCGATTCCGGCCGCCGGCGGAAGCCAAGGCCATGCGGCGCGACAATGCGGTGACCGTGTTCACGGCCGGACTGGTCATCGCCGCGTTCGTCACCATTCCGATCGTGAACCTGGCGACGCCGCTGTTCGGCATGGCTTTCATGGTCCATCTGCACAAGCGGCTATCGGGGCCGCGGCCCGAGCTGATCGAGCCGTCGCCGGAGCGCCGGCTGCGCAGCCTCTAGCGCCATCATCCGCGGCGACAGGCTGGCGGGCTTGTTGCGGGCGAAGGGAATGAGAACGAAGCCGAGCAGCGCCACGCCGGCGAGCATCGCCCAGGCCTCGTTGACGCAGAGCGCCAGCGAGGCCTTCTCCACCAGCGGCCGCACATAGGCGATCGCCTGCTCCTCCGTGACGCCACGCGGCCGGTTGCGCAAAAGCTCCGGCGCGAGCCCGATCGCCTTGGCGGTCGCGGTGTCGCCGGCCATCAGGCGATCACGGAACGCCTGCGCATGCAGGGTGACGCGGCCATAGATGACGGTGTCGATCAGCGCGATGCCGATCGCGCCGCCGAGATTGCGCATCAGGTTGAACAGGCCGCTGGCATCGGCGACCTCGGCCGGCGGCAGATCGCCGAGCGCGATCCGCGTCGGCGGCAGCAGGCAGAACATGATGCCGACGCCGCGCACCACCTGCGGCCAGAACATCTCCTGATAGTCGGCGGTCGGCGGCTGGAATGCGCTGGCCGCGAGACCGATGCTGAACAGTGCGAAGCCGAACGCGGTCAGGACCCGCGCGTCGACTTTGCCGTCGAGCGCCGTCACCAGCGGGGCTGCGACCAGTTGCGCGACGCCCGTCACCAGCATGATCTTGCCGATCTCGAACGCGTCATGGCCGCGCGCGAAGGCGAGGAACACCGGCATCAGATAGACCGAGCCGAACAGGCCGATGCCGAGACAGAAGCTCGACAGGCAGCCGAGCGTGAACGAGCGGCGCTGGAAGCTGCCGATGCGCAGGATCGGATCGCCTGACGCCAGCAGGCGCTGGATCAGCAGGGTGAGACAGGACGCGCTGAGCACCAGCAGCGCAATGCAGTTCGACGATAGCCAGCCGCCCTTCGGTGCCTCCTTCAGCCCGAGCTCGAGGCTCCCCAGGGACACCGCGAGCAGCATCAGCGCGAACAGGTCGAGCTTCTCCAGCTCGCCCAGATCCATCCGCTGCTTCGGCAGCAGGCTCGGCGTCATCAGCGCGGCGATGATGCCGGGCACGATGTTGATCAGGAACAGCCAGGGCCACGACCAGGTGTTGGTGATGAAGCCGCCGACCACCGGGCCGATCGTCGGCGCGAGCACCGCGACCACGCCGCCGATCGTCGTCGCCACCGCATGCAGCCGCGACGGAAACAGCAGGAACACCGCGGAGAACACCACGGGGATCAGCAGGCCGCCGAAAAAGCCTTGCAGCACGCGGAACGCCAGCAGCATGTGAAAGCTGCCGCTGAACGCGCAGCCGAGCGAGGCGGCGGTGAACACGCTGACGGCGCCCGTGAACAGCCAGCGCAGGGTGAACACGCGCGTCAGCAGGCCGGTCAGCGGAATCGCGATGATCTCGGCGATCAGATACGCCGTCTGGATCCAGCTCATCGCGTCCGGCGTGATGCCGAGCGCCTCCTGGATGGTCGGCAGCGAGGTCGCCACCACCTGGATGTCCAGGATCGCCATGAACATGCCGACGCACATCAGGACGAAGCCGAGCCAGGTGGCGAGGCTCGGCGTCTCCTCCGGCGCGGCCGCTGCGCTCATGCCGTCTGGCCGCCACCGACGCCGGAGAGCGCCTCGGATTCGGCGCGGATGCGGATGAACAGCACGGCGGCGTTGAGACCTGAGAAGATCAGCGCGATCAGCGGCAGATGCAGCGCCAGCGGCAGCAGCGCAATCTCGGCGGTCACGACCAGGTAGTTCGGATGCGAGATGTAGCGATACGGCCCGTCGCTGACGAGCGGCGCGCCCGGCAGGATGATGATGCGCGTCGTCCAGCGCGGGCCGAGCGTCGCCAGCACCCACCAGCGCAGGCCCTGCAGCAGCACGAAGCCCGTGAGCAGCCAGGGATCGACCTCCTGATCGACGCCGAGCAGCCACAGCGACACCAGCCAGGCTGCATGCATCGAGATCATCAGCGGATAATGATCCGCCCCGACCTCGACCGCGCCCATGGCGCGCAGGCGGCGGGTGTTGTGGCGGGCGAGCACGAGCTCGCCGAGCCGTTGCATCGTGACGAGGGCGAGGACGAAGGCGGCGAAGGTCATGCGGCGTGCCTCAGTGAAACGCAGCTTGCGGTGAATCCGGGTCCGAGCGCCGTCAGCACCGAGCGCGGCGGCAAGCCTTTCGCCCGCGCGCGCTCCAGCACGAACAGCACGGTCGGAGCGGACATGTTGCCGTAGTCGGCGATGATCTCGCGCTCATGATCGAGCGTGCCCTGCCCGATCGACAGCGCGCGCTCCAGCGCCGTGATCACCTTGGCGCCGCCGGGATGGCAAACGAAGCGATCGACCTCTCCGGCCGACAGCTTCATGTTGCCGAGGATCTCGTTGACCGCCGGGCCCATGTTCTCGGTGACGAAGTCCGGAATGGTGCGCTGGAAGATCACGCCGAACCCTTCGGGATCGACGCTCCAGCCCATGATGTCGAGCGTATCCGGCCACAGCTTCTCGCCGGTCGCCTCGACGCGCGTCGCCCCGCCGTCCCCGGCCCGCAGGATCGCGGCAGCCGCGCCATCGCCGAACAGGCTGAGTGCGACGATGTTGGCCTTGCTCAGCTCGTCATGACGAACGGCCAGCGTGCACAGCTCGAACGTCACGAACAGCACGTTGGTGCCCGGCCGCGCCTGCGCCAGCCGTGCGGCGATCGACAGGCCGGAGACGCCGCCGGCGCAGCCGAGCCCGAACACCGGCACGCGCGAGACGTCGGAGCGAAACCCCATGCGGCCGGCGACGCGCGCCTCCAGGGTCGGCGTCGCGATGCCCGTCGAGCTCACGGAGACGATGGTGTCGATCTCATCAGCTCTGAGATCGGCCTGCGCCAGCGCCTTGTTGGTCGCTTCGACGAACAGCGCCTCCGCGCCGTCGAGGTACGCCTCCGTCCGCTCCGGCCAGCCGCGCCGTTCCATGTACCATTCGATCGGCTTGACGCCGTAGCGGGCGCGGATGCCGGTGTTGGCGAACAGGCTCGCCATCGTGTCGAACTGCGGAAAGCGCGGCGACAGCACGACGCGCGCCGCCTCCATCACCTCGTTCTGGCGAAACTGATGCGGCGGCACAGCGGTCGCGAGCGACACGAGCGCGGCGGTATTGTCCATGCAACTGATCCTTCCCCACGTCCCGGCGCAGCAGACGTCCGAGAACGCGGGGTTCAGTCACGCGCCACTCACTTCGCCCGGATGACGGGTTTCATCTTATGACCAATGCGGGCGGCGATGTGGCCCGGCCATGGTGAGACGGCGTCGCGGCGTGACGCTAAAGTGACTGTCAAACGCGTTCTCTGCTTGCAACCTTACGTCGCGCTTGACGTACCAGGCCGTCTTCTCCAGCCAGCGGCAGAGGCCCTTGATCAGGCACAGCTCGCAGCGCGGCTTGACGATCGTTTCTCTCGTCGCGTTGATCTGCGCGCGCAGGTCCAGCTGTCACCCTCCCCCCAAGCAGGGCTATCGCATATGGCCACTCTGAGCGTATCGCGAAACTGTCTCCAGATCGTCATGCCGGGCTTGTCCCGGCCATCCACGTCGTTCTCAGCATGCCGGACGACGTGGATGGCCGGGACGAGCCCGGCCATGACGACGCGGAGGGAGATAGGCGCAAAACATCGATCGCCATATGCGATGGCCCTCCTCCAGGGGAGGGTCGCAGCGGGCCGACCTCGCCTTGCGCGTCGCCTCACGCCGTCTTCTCCGGCCAGCGGCAGAGGTCCTTGATCAGGCACAGTTCGCAGCGCGGCTTGCGGGCGAGGCAGGTGTAGCGGCCGTGCAGGATCAGCCAGTGATGGGCGTGCAGCATGAACTCGGCGGGGATCACCTTCTCCAGCCCGAGCTCGACCTCCAGCGGCGTCTTGCCGGGCGCGAGCCCCGTGCGGTTGCCGACGCGGAAGACATGGGTGTCGACCGCCATCGTGTGCTCGCCGAACGCCATGTTGAGCACGACATTCGCGGTCTTGCGCCCCGCGCCCGGCAGCGACTCCAGCTCCGCGCGCGTGCGCGGCACCTCGCCGCCGAACTCGGCTATCAGCTTTTGCGAGAGCGCGATCACGTTCTTGGCCTTGGTGCGGAAGAGGCCGACGGTCTTGATATAGTCCCGCACCGCGTCCTCGCCGAGCGCGAGCATCTTCTGCGGCGTGTCGGCGACGGCGAACAGCGGCCGCGTCGCCTTGTTGACGCCGGCGTCGGTCGCCTGCGCCGACAGCACCACGGCCACCAGCAAGGTGTACGGGTTGACGTGTTCGAGCTCGCCCTTCGGCTCCGGGTTCGACGCCGCAAACCGGCTGAAGGCCTCGCGGATCTCGGCCGGGGTCCAGGGTTTCGTTGCCTTCAACCCTGTCTTGACCGGCTTGACCGAGCCTGCCCCCGCCTTGGCAGCCGGGCTGATCTTGCCGGCCTTCTTCGCCGTTTTGGATGCGGATTTGAACGCCGTTCCCGGCGCGGCTTTGACCGCCTTTGGGGACGGCTTGCGAACCGGGGCCGGCTTGGCGCGTTGGGGGCGGGTGATTTTGGCCATGATCCGGGTATACTGAGGCCCCATGACGCCAGGCAATGCTTTTGCGTATCAGGAGACCGGCAACGACGCCGCTGATCCCGAGCTGTTCTCGGCCCGGCTGACGCCGCATCGCTCGCTCGGCCGCACCGGCTTCCTGGTGCTGATGGCCGTGGTCTGCGCCATCAGCTTCATCGGCGGCATCGCCTCGGTGATGATGGGCGCCTGGCCGGTGCTCGGCTTCTTCGGCCTCGACGCCCTCGCGATCTACTGGGCCTTCCGCGTCAACTTCCGCCGCGCCCGTGCCTATGAGGACGTGACCATTACGCTCACCGAGCTGCGCCTGCGCCGCGTCAGCCACAAGGGCCACGTCATGGAATGGCGCTTCAACCCGCTCTGGGTCCGCCTCGACCAGGAGACCCACGAGGAATTCGGCATCGAGCGCCTCTACCTGGTGGCGCGCGGCCAGCGCGTCGCCATCGCCAGCTTCCTGGGACCGGAGGAAAAAGCGAGCTTTGCGAAGGCCCTGAGGGCAGGGTTGCAAGCGGCGAAGCGCGGGCCGGTGTTTAATCCGCTGTAGGCTATCGTAAGTCCGTTGGAGCCGAGCTGCCGCCCGAACGGCAGCGCGCCCCCTCTCCTCGTTCTTACGGGGCAGCGACGAGCTTAGCTCGCGCTGAGAGGGTTGGGGTAAGAGGCCGCCACAACCACCGACCGCGCCGAAAGCCCCCTACCTCGCCGCCCGGGCGACCGCAGCGCCATCATCTCCGCTGTCGTTCCGGGGCGCGCAGAGCGCGAGCCCGGAACCCATACCCACAGGACGTCGTGTGGGGCACGCCGGTCATGGGCATCTCGCCTCACACGTCGTCCTGTGGGTATGGATTCCGGGCTCACTCGCGCTTGCGCGCGAATGCCCCGGAATGACGGAGCAAACCAAGGAAGGGCACGGGTCGAGGAAAAGGCCTCTCACATCCACCCCTAGCCCTCCGATCAGAAATCGGGTGGAGTGCCCTCCCCGGCGGCCCTACATCCGGACCCATGATGACCCTCGCCATTCACGATTCCGCCCTGGCCAAGCCGGGCCCGCAACAATCCGCCGCGCTGCGCGACTACGACGCGGTGCGCCGCGCGATCGCGTTCATCTCCGAGCACTGGCGGCGGCAGCCGACCATCGAGGACATGGCCGACGCCGCCAGCCTGACGCCGGACGAGCTGCACCATCTGTTCCGGCGCTGGGCCGGGCTGACGCCGAAGGCGTTCATGCAGGCGCTGACGCTCGACCACGCCAAGGGCCTGCTGAAAGGCTCGGCCAGCGTGCTCGACGCCGCGCTCGACTCCGGCCTGTCGGGCCCCGGCCGCCTGCACGATCTGTTCGTCACCCACGAGGCGATGTCGCCCGGCGAATGGAAGACCGGCGGCGCCGGCACCACCTTGCGCTACGGCTTCCACCCCTGCCCGTTCGGCATGGCGCTGGTCATGGCGACCCCGCGCGGCCTCGCCGGCCTCGCCTTCGCCGACCCCGGCGAGGAGGCCTCCGCCCTCGCCGACATGAAGAGCCGCTGGCCCCGCGCTGATTATATCGAGGACGTCCCCGGCACCGCCGGCCTGGCGCAGCGCATCTTCGACAAGGGTATGTGGCGCCCGGACCAGCCGCTCCGCGTCGTCCTGATCGGCACCGACTTCGAAGTCCGCGTCTGGGAAACCCTGCTGAAAATCCCCATGGGCCGCGCCGTCTGCTACTCGGACATCGCGACAAGGCTGGAGTCGCCAAAGGCCTCTCGCGCGGTGGGCGCGGCGGTGGGGAAGAACCCGATCTCGTTCGTCGTGCCCTGCCATCGTGCGCTGGGCAAGACGGGGGCGCTGACGGGGTATCATTGGGGGCTGACGCGGAAGCAAGCGATGATCGGGTGGGAGGCTGGGCAGGTGGGGATCGGGTAGGCGGGAGTGCACGTGTTGCGATCAGCCGAAGACACGGCGCTGATCGAGAGCGGTCGGCACTGCACTAGCCGCGAACTTACAAGCCCATTTCGTCGCTCCTACTATCAACCTCGCGGCAGACGAAATTTCACCGCGCCTTTGGCCGGCAAATTCCTTACCGAGGAAGGGCGGTTTGCCGGCGATGTTGGCAAGCACATCAGCTTTAGGTTGCGTATCGGCTACAAATCGGGTTGAGTGGTCGGACTAATAGGTGATTTCCCAGAGTAAAATTTTTGCCGGAGGGAATGTCTTGGCGAAGGTAACATTTCAGACGTCAGACCATGAGCTTCGCAAGGAACAGAAGCCGATTACGTTTCGAGCCACCAATGGGAACGGGCAAATCGGCCGCCTGGTTGTCAGCAAGGGAGGCCTCCGCTGGTATCCGGGCAAAAGCACCAAGAACCATCATTTTCTGTCGTGGGAAGCGTTGGACAAGAAGCTGCCTGATATCGCCAAGCAGAGTTCCTGAAGAAGGGCGTTAGGTTGATCGGCTCGTTTGTCGAGGAAGGAAGCCATGAGCCAGGTCAAGGCCGTCGATCGTGGCGTCACGTTGATCAAGTTCGTTCTGGGGCTTCTGAAATCACATCCCGAGGGCAAGCGGCCACGCGATCTCTATGCCGAGATCGAAGCCAAACTACCGCTTGATGCCTTCGACAAGGAGATCCTGAAAGGGTCCGGCCTGCCGCGTTGGCGCGCCTTGCTCCATTTCCATTCGGTCGCGGCCAGCAAGGCAGGGCTGCTCGCGAAGTCGGACGGGCAATGGCTAGTGACCGAGGAAGGCCTGAAGGCCGCCGAATTGCCAGACGACGAATTGAAACGCTTGATGAGATCTCGCTATCGAGAATGGCGGTGGGGACAGCCAAGGGCGAAGCCGGGGGCTGAGACCGTCGCCACCGTCGAGGAACCGCCGCCCCTTTCGGAAACGTCAGTTCTCTTCGAGGATGCGAAGGAAAAGGCGCGGGCTGAGATCGACGAGTATCTCGACACGCTCTCCGGCTACGAATTTCAGGATCTCGTAGCCGCCCTGCTCGAAGGCATGGGCTATGCGACCAGTTCCGTGTCCAAGCCTGGAGCGGACGGCGGGACCGACATCCTGGCCTATACAGATCCGCTGGGAGCACAGACTCCGCACATTCGGGTTCAAGTGAAGCACCGAGACCAAGCGGCCTCGCGGGAGGATGTAGCGGCCCTCAGAGGGATCATGCGCGGTGACCGCGAGATCGGGCTGTTCGTCTCGTCGGGCGGCTTTACCCGAGAAGCACGCCGCGAAGCCGGCATAGGCGCCGTTCATATCGAGCTGGTTGATCTCGATCGGTTCCTGATGCTCTGGCAACAGCACTACGGCAAAATCCCGGAAGCGAAGAGATCGAAACTGCGCCTCGAGCCGGTCTATTTTCTCGCGCCTTGAGGTACGCGTGCTCTGATTTTGCAGTACGGGATCGCGCGTTCATCCTTCCCTTAGAGGCGCCGGCGCGACGCCAAAACTTCCGATAAAAATAATTTCCTTGCTATTTTTCTGAAGTCATGATCTTATCTCCGCATCCCGCCTCAACGACAGGGGCGTCGCGCGCGATCGTCACGACACGCGGGGCGGAGAGCGGTGGCCGGGGTCTGCCGCGGCGTATCTTCGGGCGCGCCGACGAACGGTGGGACCGTGGACGTGAAGTCGCAGCGTCCTGACACCCCGATGCTGGTGTCCCGCGCAATGCGCAAGCATTGTCGCGCATGGTGGCCAACAAGCCCGGCGCACCAGGGAGACTGCGTATAAGCGTGAAGACCATCGCGCAGGGAATGCCGGTTGTTCTCGGCTGAACCTGTGGTGACTGCCGCCTGCTTTTATTTCTGCAGGCGGGCCATGGGTGCGGCCAGCATCCGGCATTCCCTGCGCCCTCTCGATGTTTCGGAGGGACATGGTGCAAGCACGACTCGGGCGGAAGCGCCGCGAGATCGTGGAGCCGTGGGCGGGGCTGTTTGAGATGTGAATCGGGGAGACGGCGAATCGCGGCCGCATGATGCGGAGCGCGGAGAGACGCACGTTAGCAAGCTGCGCGATCTCAGGGCTCGGTCGTCGTTGCGTTATTCGGACCGTCATGGCCGGACCTGACCCGGCCATCCATCATCTTGGAGAGAGTCTGGCGAAGGGGATGGATGCCCGGGTCAAGCCCGGGCATGACGGGCTAGCTGATGAGTTCGCGTGGTGCGATCCGGTCGATCAGCCCGCCAGGTCCAGCTTGGACTCCACCGTCGAATCCGCCTTCAGGCGGTAGATGATCGGCACGCCGGTGGCGAGTTCGCGCTTCAGGATGCCTTCCGGGGTCAGCTTCTCCAGCACCATGATCAAGGCGCGGAGCGAGTTGCCGTGGGCCGCCACCAACGTGCGCTGGCCGCGGAGGACGCCGGGGAGGATCTCCTGGACGTAGTAGGGCAGCGCGCGGGCGAGGGTGTCCTTGAGGCTTTCGCCGCCGGGCGGGGGGACGTCGTAGGAGCGGCGCCAGACGTGGACCTGCTCCTCGCCCCATTTGGCGCGGGCGTCGTCCTTGTTGAGGCCGGAGAGGTCGCCATAGTCGCGCTCGTTGAGCGCGAGGTTCTTCGACGTCGGCAGGCCGGGCTGGCCGAGCTCGTCGAGGATCAGCTTCAAGGTGTGCTGGGCGCGGGTCAGCTCGGAGGTGAAGGCGACGTCGAAGGTCAGGCCTTGCGCCTTGAGCTTGCGGCCGGCGTCCTTCGCCTCGCTGACACCCTGCTCGGTGAGGTCGGGATCCTTCCAGCCGGTGAACAGGTTCTTCAGATTCCACTCGCTCTGGCCGTGGCGCACCAGCACCAGGAGACGTTCGCTCATCAGTTCGCTTCCATCGACGTTGAACTAGAAAAGATCCTTGAGGCCGAGCACGTCGTCCATCGTGTAGTAGCCCGGCGGCTTGCCATGCGCCCACAGCGCCGCCTTCAGCGCGCCATGGGCGAAGATCATGCGGTCCTCGGCCTGGTGCGACAGCACGAGGCGCTCGGACGGACCGGCGAAGATGACGCTGTGATCGCCGGCCGCGGTGCCGCCGCGCAGCGAGGCGAAGCCGATGTCGCCAGAGCGGCGCGCGCCGGTGATGCCGTCGCGGCCGCGCGCGGAGTGATCCTCCAGCGAGATGCCGCGGCCGTCGGCGGCGGCGCGGCCCAGCATCAGCGCAGTGCCGGAGGGCGCGTCGACCTTGTGCTTGTGGTGCATCTCGAGGATCTCGATGTCGAAGCCGGTGTCGAGCGACTTCGCCACCTGCCTGACGAGGGCCGCCAGCAGATTGACGCCGAGGCTCATGTTGCCGGACTGCACGACGATGGCGCGCTTGGTGACGCTCTTGATGACGGCGTCGTCGGACGACGACAGGCCGGTGGTGCCGACGACGTGGACGAGGCCGCGCTCGGCGGCGATGGCGACATTGGCGATGGTCGCGGCCGGCACGGTGAAATCGAGGATGCCGTCGGCGTCCGCCGACATCGCCCAGAGATCGGCCGAAAGCTTGATTCCGTTGGCCGGCAGGCCGGCGAGCACGCCGGCGTCCTTGCCGATCAAGTCCGAGGTCGGCGCCTCCAGCGCGCCGGCGAGCACGGCGCCGTCGCTGTCGGCGATCGCACGCACCAGGGCCCGGCCCATGCGGCCGCCGGCTCCTGCAACGATCAAGCGCATCTTCGACATCTCGCGTTCCTCCGCCCCGTCAGGGGCTATAGCCGGGGCCGTTGGCCGCGGCAACCGAGGCTGCCGCTGCGCGGGCGCAGCTCAGGGCTGCGGGCCGTCATAGCCCTCGATGATCACCAGATCGCCTTGCGAATGCGGCGCGCGCATCGCGACCAGGCGCTGGTATTCCGGGGAATTGTAGCACGCGAGCGCGGTGGCGTAGTCCTTGAACTCGATCACGACGTTGCGCGAGCGCGAGGTGCCTTCGCGGGTCTCGTACTGACCGCCGCGGACCAGGAACTTGGCGCCGTACTGATGGAACACCGCGCCGTTCTGCGCGACGTACTCCTTGTAGCCGTCCATGTTGTGCACGTCGATGCGGGCGATCCAATAGGCCTTGGGCATCCCTGGGGTCTCCTTGTTGTTGGGCGTTTCTGCTTACGAGCGATTGGTCTTGCCGACCAGCGCGACGGCGCTGGCGATGTCGGCGACGATGGCCTCCGCAGCGGCAGCGGGATCGGCGGCACCGGTGACGGGACGGCCGACGACGAGGCGGTCGGCGCCGCCGGCGATCGCGAGCGCCGGCGTCATGATCCGCTTCTGGTCGCCAACGTCCGAGCCTGCGGGGCGGATCCCCGGGGTCACCAGCTGCATGTCAGGGCCGACCAGCGGGCGCACCAGCTGGGTCTCCTCCGGCGACAGGATCAGGCCATGGATGCCGATCTCCTTCGCCTGCACGGCGCGCTTGGCGACGAGTTCCTTGACGCCCATGGCATAGCCGGCGGCGGCGAGGTCGGCATCGTCGTAGGAGGTCATGACGGTGACGGCGAGCAGCTCGAGGCTGGAGCCGTCGGCGCCGGCGAGCGCGGCTTTCATGCTCTGCGAAAAGCCGTGCACGGTGAGGAAGCGGGCGCCGAGCTTTGCGATCTGCCGGGTCGCGCGCTCCACCGTGGTCGGGATGTCGTGCAGCTTGAGGTCCATGAACACGTGCTTGCCATCAGCCGCGAGGCGCTCGGCGAGGCCGAGGCCGCCGGCATAGGTCAGCTCCATGCCGATCTTGTAGAACGTCACGCGATCGCCGAGCCTCGTGATCATGGCTTCGGCATCAGCCACGCCGGGCAGGTCGAGCGCCACGATCAGGCGGTCGCGTGGAGCAATCTCGGTCGGCATGTCACCTCACGTGGTCTGTTGCGCTGTTTCGATCAGCTGCCGCACCAGCGCATCGAGCGCGTCGACGTCGGCCGGCAGCCTGAGCCGATCCATGTCGTTGTAGGCGTTGTCGGCGAAGGCCAGCGCGAGCTGGTTCGGGATCACCGTGGCGTTGCAGGCCGTCAGCATCAGCCGCAGGGCCGAGAGTGCACGGGCGCCACCGAAGCGGTTCTCGGACGCCGCGGCGATCGCAAAGGGCCGGTTGCGAAACACGGCGCCACGGCCGTCCGGCGGCTCGTCGACGCGCGACAGCCAGGCGATGGCGTTGCTGAGCAGCGGCGGCACCGAGCCGTTATATTCGGGCGTCACCAGCAGCACGCCATCATGCGCGTCGATCATCCGTTTCAGATCGATGGCCGCGCGCGGCACGCCGGATCCGGCCTCGAGATCGGCCTCGTAGATCGGCAGCGGAAAGTCGGTCAGCGAGATGCGGGTGACGTCGGCGTCCGCCTGCACGAAGCGATAGGCAGCGGCAGCGGCCAGCCTCGCATTGTGCGAGCCGGCGCGGGTCGATCCGGGAATGACGAGGATTTTCAGCGCGGACATCGTACGGCCGGGAAGCGACCCGCCGCGACGAGCCGCGGCTGCCGGTCAGGGCTTGCGATACACCCAGACGCGCGCCGGCGGAAGGTTCATCCAGATGCGCTCGGACGCCTGGGTGGTGACGCCCGGCAGCGATTTCGGAATCGGCGGCACGACGGAATAGGTGAACTGCACGAATGGCGCGTTGGGCGACATCGCCGCGAACGCATCGCGGACCAGCTTCATGCGTGTCAGCATCGGCTTGGTCACCAGCGGCAGGCCGGAGACGACGGCGGAGGCCGGCGCGCCCAGCACGTTCCACAGCGTGTCGCGGAGACGGTAGGCGTCACCCTGCACCACCTTGGCCTGCGGGTAGCGGTCGCGCAGCAGCGCGCAGAAACTCGGATTGTATTCGACGAGGACGAGCCGCTTCTGGTCAATGCCGCGCTCGACCAGCGCGGCCGTAATCGCACCCGTACCGGGCCCGAGCTCGATGACCGGACCGGTGCCATGAGGATCGACATACTGCGCCATGGTCCGGGCCAGCAGCCGTCCCGACGGCATGACGGCGCCCATGTGCAGCGGCTTCTCGATCCATGAGCGGAGGAAGCGCACTTCGTCGTCCAGACGGAGAGGCTTTTTCGACGCACGCACGGACGTTTGCAGGGGCATCTCAGTACCAGACGGGACCGTTTTCACGGCGATGTCAGAAAAGAGTCACAAAGACGTATAGGTCGCAGGCGGGGCGGTCAAGCCGAACCGTAACTCACGATTAAGGCTGCTGGGTCCGCAGTCTGGCAGATGCATCTGGTCTTTTTTGCTGTGCAGAGCAGCAGACGGCCGTGAAATCCCGCAACTGAGATCATTCGGCAACATCCCGGCCGACCGCCGCGCTAAGGCTCAGCTCGCCGCCTTGCCGAAGAAATCCTTGACCTTGGTAAAGAAGCCGGCGGCCTCCGGCTGGGTGGCACCGGACGACAGCTTCTCGAACTCGGCCAGCAGCTCCTGCTGCTTCTTCGTGAGGTTCTGCGGCGTCTCCACGACGACCTGGACATACATGTCGCCGGTCTGGCGCGAGCGGAGCACCGGCATGCCCTTGGCGGCGATCCGGAAGCGGCGGCCCGACTGGGCGCCGGCGGGAATCTTCACCTTGGTCTTGCCGTTGTCGATGGTCGGCACCTCGAACTCGCCGCCCAGCGCTGCCGTCACCATCGAGATCGGCACGCGGCAATGCAGGTCCGCACCGTCGCGCTGGAAGAACTCGTGCTGAGACAGCGACAGGAAGATGTAGAGGTCGCCGGGCGGTCCGCCGCGCAGGCCCGCCTCGCCCTCGCCGGCGAGACGGATGCGGGTGCCGTCCTCGACGCCCTGGGGAATATTGACCGACAGCGTACGGTCGCGCGTGACGCGGCCGGAGCCGGAGCACGACGGGCAGGGATCCTCGATCATCTGGCCGCGGCCGTGGCACCCCGGACAAGTCCGCTCCAGGGTGAAGAAGCCCTGCGCCTGGCGGACGCGGCCGGCGCCGCCGCACATCGCGCAGGTCTTCGGCTTGGTGCCGGCCTTGGCACCGGTACCGGAGCAGGACTCGCAGGTCACCGAGACCGGAATCTCGATCTGCGCGGTCTTGCCGAGGAAGGCCTCCTCCAGCGTGATCTCCATATTGTAGCGCAGGTCGGCACCGCGCTCGCGGCCGGTGCCGCCGCGACGCTGTCCGGCCATGCCGAACAGGTCCTCGAAGATGTCGGAGAACGACGACGCGAAGCCGGCGCCGAAGCCATGCGGACCGCCGCCCGCGCCCTGCTCGAACGCGGCGTGGCCATAGCGGTCATAGGCGGCGCGCTTGTCGGCGTCGCGCAGCACCTCATAGGCCTCGTTGATCTCCTTGAACTTCACCTCGCTGGAGGCATCGCCCGGATTCTTGTCGGGGTGCCATTTCATGGCCAGCTTGCGGAAGGCCGACTTCAGCTTGGTCTCGTCGGCGTCGCGTTCGACTTCCAGGGTCTCGTAATAGCAGCGCTTGGTGGACATCAATCAAACCCGCCCGAACTTCGTCAGACCTGAACGGCTCGCGCGCATCCGCGCGCCAGTTCAATGAAAATGACCCCCATCCAACGAGACGCTCACGGCGCTCTTTGGCATGGGGGTCATGGCTGTCAGCCTCTACCGTCGCTTAAGCAGATTTCTTCTTGTCGTCGTCGACCTCGGTGAACTCCGCGTCGACGACGTCATCCTTGGCAGCATCGCGGGCCGCGTCGCTCTCGGCCTGCTGCTTGTACATCGCCTCGCCGAGCTTCATCGACGCCTGGGCCAGGGTGTTGGTCTTGGCCTTGATCGCTTCGGCGTCGTCGCCCTTCAGCGCTTCCTTCAGATCGCTGACGGCATCCTCGATGGCGCGACGCTCGCTCTCGGCGACCTTCGAGCCATGCTCGGCGAGCGCCTTCTCGGTGGAGTGCACCAGCGCGTCGGCATGGTTCTTGGCGTCGACTGCCTCGCGGCGCTTCTTGTCCGCGGCGGCATTGGCTTCCGCGTCCTTGACCATCTTGTCGATGTCGGCTTCCGACAGACCGCCCGAGGCCTGGATGCGGATCTGCTGCTCCTTGCCTGTCGCCTTGTCCTTGGCCGAGACGTTGACGATGCCGTTGGCGTCGATGTCGAACGTCACCTCGATCTGCGGCATGCCGCGCGGCGACGGCGGAATGCCCATCAGGTCGAACTGGCCGAGCATCTTGTTGTCGGCCGCCATCTCGCGCTCACCCTGGAAGACCCGGATGGTGACCGCGTTCTGATTGTCTTCGGCGGTCGAGAACACCTGGCTCTTCTTGGTCGGGATCGTGGTGTTGCGGTCGATGATGCGGGTGAACACGCCGCCCAAGGTCTCGATGCCCAGCGACAGCGGGGTCACGTCGAGCAGCAGCACGTCCTTGACGTCGCCCTGCAGCACGCCGGCCTGAATGGCCGCACCGATCGCCACCACCTCGTCGGGGTTGACGCCCTTGTGCGGCTCCTTGCCGAAGAACTGCTTCACCATCTCCTGGATCTTCGGCATGCGGGTCATGCCGCCGACCAGCACCACTTCGCCGATCTCCCCGGCGGTCAGGCCGGCATCCTTCAGCGCCTTGCGGCACGGCTCGATGGTCTTCTCGACGAGGTCGGCCACCAGCGCCTCGAACTTGGCGCGGGTCAGCTTCATCGTCAGATGCTTCGGACCGGACTGGTCCGCGGTGATGAAGGGCAGGTTGATCTCGGTCTGCGTGGTCGACGACAGCTCGATCTTGGCCTTCTCGGCAGCTTCCTTGAGGCGCTGCAGAGCGAGCTTGTCGTTGCGCAGGTTGATGCCCTGCTCCTTCTGGAATTCGTCGGCGAGGTAGCTGACCAGACGCATGTCGAAGTCTTCACCGCCGAGGAAGGTGTCGCCATTGGTCGACTTCACCTCGAACACGCCGTCGCCGATCTCCAGGATCGAGACGTCGAAGGTGCCGCCGCCGAGGTCGTACACCGCGATGGTGCCGGCCTTGGTCTTGTCGAGACCGTAGGCCAGCGCAGCCGCGGTCGGCTCGTTGATGATGCGCAGCACTTCGAGGCCGGCGATCTTGCCGGCGTCCTTGGTGGCCTGACGCTGGGCGTCGTTGAAATAGGCGGGGACGGTGATGACAGCCTGGTCGACCTTCTGGCCGAGATGGGCTTCCGCGGTCTCCTTCATCTTCTGCAGGATGAAGGCGGAGACCTGCGAGGGCGAATAGGTCTTGCCGTCGGCCTCGACCCAGGCGTCGCCGTTGCCGGCCTTGACGATCTTGTAGGGGACGAGCTTCTTGTCCTTCTCGACCATCGGGTCGTCGTAGCGGCGGCCGATCAGGCGCTTCACTGCGAAGAAGGTGCGCTCGGGGTTGGTGACGGCCTGGCGCTTGGCCGGCTGGCCGACCAGTCGCTCGCCATCGTCACTGAACGCGACGATCGACGGCGTGGTCCGCATGCCCTCGGCGTTCTCGATGACTTTCGACGATTTGCCGTCCATGACGGCCACGCACGAATTCGTGGTGCCGAGATCGATCCCGATGACCTTTCCCATGGTCTCATATCCTTCTTTTTGCGGCAGGTTGGGTGGGGCCCTGACGGCGCCCCCATCCAAAACCCCCTCAGATCAAATGCTCGCGATATTGCGACGATGAGCGTCATATAGGAGGGGGGGAGGCACCCGCAAGGACCGGAGGAGACCCGCGAGCGCGGAAAAGCCGCGGAATTTTCGGCGCTCCGTGAAAGCCGCAATGGGAGTCGGAGTACTCCGGCCGGCGTCGCGCGCGGTGCGGCCAGATGGCCGGCGCCGTGACTGCGACCGACCCGCCATCAGCGCTCCCTCAGGCCGCAAAGTCGCCCTCATTCGGGTACGGCTGGCAACCTCGATCATGCTTAGCGAAGCCATAATGCTCCGTCGCCATGGACCTCAACGCGTCCCCGCCGGCGGAACTTCTGGTCGCACCCATCGACCTGTTGCGGCCGCGGTAAACCCGCTACAAGGCACCCATCCGAGGACGGCCACCGCGGGGACGATCACGGCCGTCGAACTGGTTTGTGAAACGAGGCAGCTTCCTCATGATGTTCTCCCGACTTCTCGCCGCGGCGCTGGTCTCGATCTCCCTGCTGCGACCGGCGCTGGCGGCGGATGCCATTTTCCCGCCCGGCGTCCGCATCGGGCTCGCACCGCTGGTCGGGCTCAGCAAGGCCAAGACCTTCTCCGGCTTCGAGACCGAGGATCAGAGCGTCAAGGTCCTGCTGACCGAATTGCCGGCCGGGGCATATGGCGAGGTCAAGAATGCGTTCACCGCCAATCCGGCCGGCACCGGCGGCATCAAGCCGGAAAGCATCGAGACATCAGCGGGCACCGCCTACTACACCGTGGAGAACGGTCGTGACGGCGCCACCCCCGTGCGGCGCTATTCGATGATCCTGCCCGGCACCGGCTTCTCCGGCTATGTGGCGGTGCAGATTCCAGAGACCGCGAGCAAGATCTACACCGACGACGCCGTACGCCAGATGTTCGCCTCCGCGGTGGTCCGCAAGGACGTGCCGATCGACGAGCAATTGTCGATCATGCCGTTCAAGGTCACCGAGCTCTCCAATTTCAAGACGGTCCGCACCCTGGGACCGGGCGCGCTGATCCTGGCGGACGGCGACGAGGAGAAGGGCTTCGAGGCGGCGCCGTTCGTGGTGATCGGACTGGTCGCCGGCGTGGCGCCCGAGGCGGGCGACCGGGCGCGCGTGGCGCAGCAGGCGGTCACGACCATTCCCGGCGTGCGCGATGCCCGCATCACGATGTCCGAGCCGATCCGCATCGACGGCCTGCCGGCCTATGAAACGCGGATCGACGCCACCAGCGGCAAGGACAATACGCCGGTCACCGTCGTGCAGTGGTTGCGCTTCGGCGGCCCGAACACGCTGCGGATCATCGGCAGCGCGCCGCGCGACCAGTGGTCGGCGGCCTTCCCGCGCTTCCGCGCGGTCCGGGACGGGATCCAGCCAAGAGGCTAGCGCACGGCCGAGGCTCACTCAGGCTCGCGGACATAGATATCGATGTCCTGCACCGTTTCGGTGCGGCGATAGCTCTGCATGAGGCGATCGAGCTCGGGGCTGGCGTGAAGCCATTGCCCCCAGTCGCCGGTCAGATTGTCGACCAGGACGATCGACGGCCGCGACCGCCTGATATCGTCGGCGAGCCAGCGGCGTTCGCGTTCCGTGTACGGATCGAGCCGCGCCAGCACGTGCGCGTCGGCTCCGCTGTCGCGGGCGAATTCCTCATAGCTCGACGCCAGCAGGCACTGCTCGCGCGAGGCCCACACGCCGCCGACGGCGCGTGTCAGCGGATGGGGAATGCCGGGATCGCCGGACACCACCATGATGGTCGGATGCGCGATGCCGAGACGGGCGATCGCCGGCTGCAGAAAGCGCGCGTCGAGGGCGCGGTTGAACCAGACCAGCGCCGGCACCAGCAGCGCCGCGCCGACCACCCATGTGGCCAGGCCCCGCTGCGCCGGGGCGCCAGTCTGGACCGAAGGGGCGGCGGTGACGGCGTAGAAGAAACCGAGCAAGGCAAAGGCCAGCATCGGATAGGAATGGTAGGGCCAGCCCTTGCGCTGCAGAAGATAGACCATGAGAAACGCGGCCGAGGCGCTGAGCAGCAACATCAAGGTCGGCGTCACGCCGCTGCTCCGCTTCAGCAGTAGCGTCGCGACCAGGGTGAGCGCATAGAGCAGGATGGCCGGCTTCGCAATCATGGTCGGCAGCGGCAGGCCGATCGAATAGACGTCGCGAAGAACCGGCCACATGTCGCTGAAGAATTCCGGAAACAACAGCACGGTGCACAGGCTGTAGACTGACACCAGCAGCGCCGCGATGAGGTTCTCCGGCGCGAGCAGCAGGCGCGCCGATCTCAGATGCACCGCCACGACGCCGAGCACGCACAGCATGGCCAACGCGAAATGCGGCTTGAAGCAGAGCGCCAGTCCAAGCCCGGCGCCGGCAACCGCGCTTGCCCAGAATGGCGGTGTCTCGCGGTTGATCCGCAGCGCCAGCATCGCAAGCGCCGGCACGAGCTCGATCACCGCGATGTGCTCGCGCTGCCCGAAGCACTGGGCGGGCAGCACGGCAAGAACGGCGAGCGTAATCAGCGCCAGCGGCCATCGCTGGCGGGGCGCCAACGCCGCGGAGTCGCGCAGGATGAGCATGCTCACGGCGAGCGACGACGCGATGGCCACGAACAGCAGGACGTCGAGCACCAGCTCCGCGGGCACGCCAATGCCACGCGCGATCAGGATCGCCGGGACATAGACCAGCACCGCCATCGGCGGATTGGTCTCCATGATCTCCGAATACAGCCGCTGGCCGTCGAGCCAGCGCTCGCCTGCGATCAGCAGCCAGCTCACATCCGTGTTCGAGGCCACCAGATGCCGCATCAGGATGCCGGCAGCGAACAGCAGCAGCAGGGGTGCCCAGACCGGCAACGCCAGCCATCGCAGCGTGGCGTTGTGCAGCGGCTGCAGTTGACCGCCGTCCGCATCGAGATTCGTGGTCATGGTACCGGTCCCCTACCCGTAGATTTACGGACCGTACCCATGCACCTTTAACGAATTGCTGCTTTCACCCGTGACAATCTTGGGTTTAAGATTGGTAACTAAATGCGGTTCCTTGCGGCGACGAGAGAGATCCGGCAAGTCCGATGGACACGTGTCCGTTCGAGCTGCCTCCACCCCCGGGAGGATGAGAATGAACCGACGGCAGATTCTCCGGCTGCTCGGCAGCTCGGCCTTTGCGGCATCGATCGCCGAGCAAGCTTGCGCAGCCGCGTCGATCAAGCCCGACGACACCTCGGCGCTGCTCGTGATCGACGTGCAGAACTGCTTCCTTCCGGGCGGCAGCCTCGCGGTGAAAGACGGCGAGCAGGTCGTGCCCGTCGTCAACAGGATCGCGAAGGCGTTCAGCCATGTGGTTCTGACGCAGGATTGGCACACGCCGGCGCATGTCTCGTTCGCCTCCAGCCACCCCGGCAAGAAGCCGTTCGAGCTGATCGACCTGGCCTATGGCAAGCAGGTGCTGTGGCCGGATCATTGCGTGCAGGGCACCGACGGCGCGGCGCTGTCCAAGGATCTCGCGATCCCGCAGGCCGAGCTGATTCTGCGCAAGGGCTTCCACAAGGACGTCGACAGCTACTCGGCGTTCACCGAGGCGGACGGGAAGACCAGCACGGGGCTCGCGGCCTATCTCAAGGCGCGCGGCATCAGCAAAGTGTTCGTGGCCGGACTGGCGACCGATTTCTGCGTCGCCTGGACCGCGCTCGACGCGCGCAAGGCGGGGCTCGACACCTACGTGATCGAGGACGCCTGCCGCGGCATCGACACCCAGGGCTCGCTGGCCAAAGCCTGGACCGACATGGCGGCGGCCGGTGTGAAGCGGATCACCTCCGGGGACATTGCTGCATGAACGGCGGCAGCTCTGGAGATCAGGATTTGCGCGCCAGCGCGGCGTATTGAGCCCCGAGCGGCAGCCAGCCGAGCATGTCCTCGAGCGGCCGCAGCCGCGCCAGCGCCCGCGGGAAGAACAGGCTGTACTGGATCTGCGGCGAGCTCCAGCCCGCGGCCTGCAACGATCTCGACAGCTGGCGCGCGAAGATCAGCTTGGCGTTCTCGTCGAACGGGCAGGTGTTGACGGCGTGGACCGTCAGCGGATTGAGCGGATTGTGCTCGAACACCGCGATCAGGCCGCCCGGGCGCGTGATCCGGTGCAGCTCGCGCAGCCAGGCCACGTGCTCCTCGTGAGGGATGTGGTGGAACACGCAGGCCGAGAACACCACGTCGAAACGATCGGACTCGCAGGGGATGCGGTCGTTCTCGATCAGCAGGGTTTCGCCGCTGCCGGGATGACGCTGCCGCGCGAGCGCGAGGCTTCGCTCCGAAACGTCTGACGAAGTCAGCATCGCCTCTGGAAAGTACCGCCGGAAGAACGGAATCGAATTGCCGATGCCCGCGCCGAAATCGTAGATCTGCGACACCTGCAGCCGATCGCGATCGGTGATCTGCTCGAGCAGCCGAATCTTGTACTCGGCGAAATACGCCGGATCCTCGCCAGTGATCGCGATATTCGCACGATGCTGTTGGTCATACGCGTCAGCGAAGCGGTCGAATTCAGCTTTGTCCATCGTCCACACTGCTGCGCCTGAAGCGGTGCTCGAAGAAGGCAGGCGCCAGCCCAATACCGTCCTGTCCTGTATAGCCGGCAATGTTTAACTCCAGGCTGCCATTGCGCGGATCAACAAGTCGCCCGTACTCCGAAGTACTACGTAGATTGCGCGCGCTGCTAGCTAATTTCGTGAACAATTAACGCGTCGTCATCAACGATCGCGACATGCCGCCAAGCTGTCCTTTCCGGTAGTATGAGGCCCTCAAATTTGTCAGACGCGCAGGACGAGATGCCGCGCCCCGGCAAGATGTTCGTCTCGATCGTTGTGCCCTGCTACAACGAGGAGGAGGGCCTGCGCGAGTTTCACCGCCAGATGACGGCGGCCGCGCGGGCGCTGTGCGGCAACCGGTTCGAGCTGATCCTGGTGGACGACGGCTCCACCGACAAGACCTGGCAGGTGATCAACGCCCTGCTCGCCGAGGATCGCAACGTCGTCGCCGTCAAGCTGGCGCGCAACCACGGCCACCAATTGGCGCTGACCGCAGGGCTCTCCACCGTGCGCGGCGACCTGGTGCTGGTGATCGACGCCGACCTGCAGGATCCGCCCGAGCTGCTGACGCCGATGTACGAGATGATGGCGCGCGAAGGCGCCGACGTCGTCTATGGCCAGCGCCGCAGCCGCGCCGGCGAGACCCGTTTCAAGAAATGGTCGGCCGAGGCCTTCTACCGCCTGCTCGCGAAGATCACCCGCGTCCACATTCCCGTCGACACCGGCGATTTCCGGCTGATGAGCCGGCGCATCTCGGACCAGCTCGTGCAGATGCCGGAGCACGATCGCTTCATCCGCGGCATGGTGGCCTGGCTCGGCTACAAGCAGGTGGCCTACGAATATGACCGCAAGCCGCGCTTCGCCGGCAGCACCAAATATCCACTGCTGAAGATGATCAGCTTCGCCGCCGATGCGCTGGTCAGCTTCTCGATGGTGCCGTTGCGGATCGCCACCTATGTCGGCGCGCTGCTGACGACCGGGCTGACCTTCGTCGGCATTGCCGCAATCATGAGCTGGATCTTCTCCGGCACCGTGCCCGGTTGGACCAGCTTGACTCTGCTCGTCGTCATGATCTCCTCGGTGCAGCTGCTGGTGCTCGGCCTGATCGGCGAATATGTCGGGCGGATCTACATCCAGTCCAAGAACAGGCCGCTGTTCCTGATCTCGCAGATTCATCGGCGCGGCCGCGTGCCACAGCTGTCGACCGATTCGCTGGAGACGATCGAGAGCCCGCCGCTCAACACCTTGCTGGCGCATTCCGGGCCGGAGCTGCGCCGCTCGGTCTATGACGAGGCCTCCTCGTGAAGGAGCTATTGAAGCATCCGGCGCTGTACCAGGCCTATCAGAACGCCGGCGGCTTCTTCGGCGCGCGGCTGAAGGCGATCCGGGATTATCTGACGCTGCGTCCGGGCATGCGTGTCATCGATATCGGCTGCGGCCCCGGCTATATCCTGCGCCATCTTCCCGACGGAATCGACTATACGGGCTTCGACGTCGACGAGGCCTATATCGCGCATGCGCGGCGGTCCTTCGGCCATCTCGGCACGTTCCATTGCCGGCATTTCGATGCGGCCGCGGCCCAGGAGTTTGCCGGCGCCGATGTCGTGATGATGAACGGCGTGCTGCATCACATCGCCGATGACGAGTTGAAGACAACGCTCGCCAACATCCGCGACGTCCTCGCCGCCGATGGCGTGCTGTTCACGCTCGACGGCTGCTATCGCGACGGGCAATCGCGGATCGCGAAATGGCTGCTCGACAACGATCGCGGCCACTTCGTCCGCGATCGTGACGGCTATTACGACCTGCTGTGCAGCGCCTTCGCCCGCGTGAAACTCGAGATCAGGGACAACTACTCACGCGTGCCCTACACCTTCGCGATCGGCGTCGCGCAGAAATAATCACTCCGCCCGTTCGAGGATGTCGACACCCTCGACCGTTCCGACCAGCCGATACGACTTGAGCAGCTCCGGCAGTTCGGCATCGGCGCGCGCCCAATCGCCCCAGCCGCCCCTGAGATTGTCGACCAACACCAGGTCGGGATTGCCGTTCTTGAAGTCCTCGACCAGCCAATTCCGCTCCAGCGCCAGATACGCGTTCAGTCGGGCGTCGGTCACCGCGTCCACCGACGTCCGCTCGCGCGTCAGCCGGACGAACTCGCGAATCCACAGATTCTCCTGCCGCGACACCCAGGCGCCGCGGATGTCCCGCACCAGCGGATGACCGATCGCCGCCTCGCCGCTCAGCACCAGCAGGCGCGGATGCGGCTTGAGCTTGGCGAGCGCCTCCGGCAATGGACCGACATAGATTCTCGTGTTGAACCATTGCAGACCGAGGGCAAAGGCCGCGATCAGAATCACGGCCGTCGCTGCGCCGAAGCGGCGCGGCTGCGAGGTGGCGTCAGTGTCCGTCAGCACGGCGTAGCCCATCGTGAGCATGGCGATCGCGACCATCGGATAGGAATGATACGGCCAGCCGCGACGCTGCAGAAAGAACGAGATCGCAAATCCGAGGGAGGCGAGAATCAAGGCGAGCAACGGCCCGCCGAGCCTGCCGCTCCGCCGCGTCAACGCGACGGTCGCGAGCGCGACAACGAGGAGAAGCGTCGCCATGTTCAGGAAGATGACGGACGGCGACATCGACCACGACAGATAGGTGTCGCGCACCAGCGGATAGGTGACGGTGAAGTACTCGGGATAAAGCAGGTAGGTGCCGAGACTGACGGCCGACACGATCATGCCGGCGATGATGTTCTCGGGGGCGAACGTCTGAAGCCATGCGCGGGAACGGACGACACCCGCCAGAATGCAGAACAGGGCGGGGAACGTGAAGAATGGTTTGAAGGCGAGCGTGATACCGACCCCGATTCCGGCAACGATGACCGCCCAGGCCGGCACGGGCTCGCGCTCGCTGCGCAACGCATACACCGCGAGCCCCGGCAGGAAGGTGAGCGTGGCGATATGCTCACGCTGGCCGAACACGTGCATCGGCAGGATCGTCAGGACGGCCGCGGCCCAGATCGCAAACGGCCCCCAGCCCAGGGCGGCCGATGATTGCGACAGCCGGATGATGCGTGAGGTGACGTAGAGCGAGCCGGCCGCCAGCAACAGCAGCTGCGCGTCGATGACATGACGCGGATCGACATGCAGCAGGCGCCCCAGCGCGACGCCCGGCAGATAGGCGAACGCCGCCATCGGCGGATTGATCTCGATGATGTCGCGATAAAGCTTCTGGCCGTCCAGCATGCGCTCGCCGACCACCAACAGCCAGCTGACGTCGGTATTCAACGGAACGACCTGGCGCAGCAGGATGGCGATGATGAACACGGCGCCGATCATCAGCCACGGCGTCATGGCCAGCCGCTCACGCGCCGGCGGAGCCAGCGACTGGCGCGTCACAGCTTCGAACTGGGAGCTCATGGAACGGTCCTCTGCGAGAGTCGGCCTGACGCTAGCGGAGGTTGGTTAAGGCGCAATTTGCCGGTGCCGGGGATCTGTCTGGTGGCGGCGGCAACGCCGACACATGCCAAGTCAGACGGCATTGAGGCGCCGCATCCGATTCCGGATCGGCGCCTCTCGTCTTCAAATGAAGCTGGGCGTCAAAACCGCAGCAGCGCCCGCCTCAGGCCGCGCTGTTCGACTGGTCGTTGCCGGCCGCCGGCGCCGCCTTGGCGCCGCCCTTGGAGACGCCGACCAGCGCCGGGCGCAGCACGCGCTCGCCGATCATGAATCCGGCCTGCACGACCTGCACCACGGTGCCCGACGGCACCGACGCATCCGGGACCTCGTACATCGCCTGCTGGAAGTTGGGATCGAACTTCTGCCCCGTCGGATCGAACTTCTTGACGCCGTTCTTCTCCAGCGTGTTGAGCAGCGAGCGCTCGGTGAGCTCGACGCCCTCGATCAGCGACTTCAGGCCGGGATCGGCATTGTCCCGCGTTTCCGCCGGCACGGCATCGAGCGCGCGCTGCAGATTGTCGGCGATGTCGAGCACGTCGCGCGCGAAGCCGGTGATGCCGTACATCCGCGCGTCCGCGACCTCGCGGGCGGTGCGCTTGCGCAGGTTCTCCATCTCGGCCAGCGTGCGCAGCATCCTGTCGCGTGCTTCGGCGGCCTCCTTGGCGAGAGCCTCCGCTGAGCCGGTCTCGGGGTCGTCAGGCATGATGTAAGGTTTGGAGACCACGGGTTCGCTGGCCTGCGCCGGGTTTTCCGGATCGTTCTTGTGCAGGTCGGGATCGGTCATTGACAGACTCGCAAGTTCGGCTGACGGGTTTGGGATATGGGCGGGATATCGTGCTTTGGGCGTGGAAAATCAAGCACGGCCTGACGGCGGCGCCGTTTGCGGGTTAACCATGTCGAATGTCAGCCACCCAACAGGCGGCTGACCAGACGCGCCGCGTAATCGACGGTCGGAATGACGCGGGCATAGTTCAGCCGCGTCGGGCCGATGACGCCGAGCACGCCGACGATGCGTCCGGTGGCGTCCGAATAAGGCGAGACGATCGTCGACGAGCCGGACAGCGAGAACAGCTTGTTCTCCGAGCCGATGAAGATGCGAACGCCTTCCGCGCTCTCCGCACGTCCGAGCAGATCGACGACGCCACGCTTGGTCTCGAGATCGTCGAACAGCCGGCGGACGCGTTCGAGATCTTCGAGTGCATGCAGATCCTCGAGCAGATTGGCGTGACCACGCACGATGAGCTGACGGTCGTCGCTGTCACCGCCCGACCAGCTGGCGACCCCAGCGGCGATCACCTTCTGCGTCAGCTGATCGAGCTCGGCCCGGTCGCGCGCCAGCGCCGTCTCGAGCTCGAGCCGCGCTTCCGCCAGGGTCCGTCCGCGAATCCGCGAATTGAGGAAATTGGCGGCCTCGGTCAGCGCCGAGGACGGCACGCCGGGCGGCAGCGTCAGCACGCGGTTCTCGACTTGTCCGTCCTCGCCGACCAGCACGACCAGCGCACGCTCGGGCTCCAGGCGGACGAATTCGATGTGCTTCAGCCGCGTGTTGGACTTGGCGGTGAGAACCACGGCGGCGGCACGGGTCAGACCAGAGAGCCGCGTCAGCGCCTCGTCGAGCGCTGCTTCCACCGACTGGGCGCGGCCGACGGAAGCGAGCTGGCTCTGGATCGCCTGCCGCTCGGCCTCGGTCATGTCGCCGACCTGCATCAGGGCGTCGACGAAGAAGCGCAAGCCCGCTTCGGTCGGCAGCCGGCCGGCCGAGGTATGCGGCGCATAGATCAGGCCAAGCTGCTCCAGATCGGCCATCACGTTGCGCACGGAGGCCGGCGACAGGGGAACCGCGATCAGCCGCGAAATGTTGCGCGAGCCGACGGGCTCGCCGGTCGCGAGGTAGCTCTCGACGATCTGGCGAAAGATCTCGCGCGACCGCTCGTTGAGCTGCGCGAGCCCCGCGGGCGGTGTCATCAGGTTGATCGGATCGTGGTGGGCCACCAGATATCCTCCTCACCCATTTGCATGTAATTTGGCCATGCGGCGGCTCGGTGGCAAGCCGATCTTGAGCGGGTGCTCCGGCGCTGATTCGCGCTCGATTATGCCCTTGCCGCTGCGGGTCCCGGCTCCTACAAGGCCGAGCAGATGGGTCTTCTGCCCTTTTTACGGAGAGAATCATGCGGCCGAGCCGCCGTGCACCAGATGAATTGCGGGCCGTGAGCCTGGAACGCGGCGTCGTCAAATACGCCGAGGGCTCGTGCCTGGTGAAGTTCGGCGACACCCATGTCCTGGTCACCGCCACGCTCGAGGACCGGCTTCCGCCCTGGCTCAAGGGCCAGGGACGCGGCTGGATTACCGCCGAATACGGCATGTTGCCGCGCGCCACGCTGGAGCGGACCCGGCGCGAGGCCTCGGCCGGCAAGCAGACCGGGCGCACCGTCGAGATCCAGCGCCTGATCGGCCGCTCGCTGCGCACCGCGATCGACCTCGAAGCGCTCGGCGAGCGCCAGATCACGGTCGATTGCGACGTGCTGCAGGCCGATGGCGGCACCCGCACCGCCTCGATCACCGGCGCCTGGGTCGCGCTGGCCGACTGCATCCGCTGGATGAAATCGCGCAACATGATCAAGACCGAGGTGCTGCGCGCCAACGTCGCCGCGATCTCCTGCGGCATCTACAATGGCACACCGGTGCTCGATCTCGACTACGCCGAGGATTCCGAGGCCGAGACGGACGCCAATTTCGTCATGACCGGCGACGGCCGCATCATCGAGGTGCAGGGCACGGCGGAGAAGACCCCGTTCACCGAGGCCGAGTTCCTGGCGCTGATGGCGCTCGCGCGCAAGGGCGTCGCCCGGCTGGTCGACTTGCAGAAGATGGCGGTCGCGTGAGCAGCAGCCACCGCAAGCTCACCGGCCGCATCGTCATTGCGACCCATAATCCCGGCAAGCTCGCCGAGATGCGCGAGCTGCTGGCGCCCTACGGCATCGAGGCGGTTTCGGCCGGCGAACTCGGGCTCGGCGAGCCCGACGAGACCGGCGAGACGTTCGAAGCCAATGCCCGCATCAAGGCGGTGGCCGCAGCAGAGGCCGCGCAACTGCCGGCCTTCGCCGACGATTCGGGCATCGTGGTGCATGGGCTCGACGGCGCGCCGGGCATCTACTCGGCCCGTTGGGCCGGCCCTGGCAAGGACTTCACTGCGGCGATGACGCGGATCGAGCGGCTGCTGCAGGAGCGTGGCGCTGTCGGCGCCGACCGGCGCGGCGCCCATTTCGTCTCGGCGCTGTGCGTCGCTTGGCCTGACGGCCACATCGAGGAGGTCGAGGCGCGGGTCGACGGCACCTTGGTATGGCCGCCGCGCGGCACCGCCGGCTTCGGCTATGACCCGATGTTCCTGCCCGACGGGCACGATCGCACCTTCGGCGAGATGACCAGCATCGAGAAGCACGGCCTGCCGCCGCTCGGACTCGGCCTGTCGCACCGGGCTCGTGCCTTCGTGAAGCTCGCGGAGATCTGCCTTGACCAACGCTGACAGCGAAGCGTTCGGCGTCTATGTGCACTGGCCGTTCTGCCTGTCGAAATGTCCGTATTGCGACTTCAACAGTCACGTCCGCCACGCCGCCATCGACCAGGAGCGGTTCGCCCGCGCCTTCGCGCAGGAGATCGCGACCACCGCCGGCCGCATTGGACCGCGCACCGTCACCTCGATCTTCCTCGGCGGCGGCACGCCGTCGCTGATGCAGCCGCAGACCGTCGGCGCGATTCTGGATGCAATCGGCAAGCACTGGCACGTCGCCGGTGACGTCGAGGTGTCGCTGGAGGCCAATCCGACCAGCGTCGAGGCAACGCGCTTTGCCGGCTATCGCACCGCCGGCGTCAACCGCGTCTCGCTGGGCGTCCAGGCGATGGACGATGCCTCGCTGAAGATGCTGGGACGTCTGCACACGGCGGAGGAAGCGATGCAGGCGGTGGCGATCGCGCGTGGCGCCTTCGATCGCTATTCCTTCGACCTGATCTATGCCCGGCCCGACCAGACGCCGGCGATGTGGACGGAGGAGCTGACCCGCGCGATCGGCGAGGCGGCCGAGCATCTGTCGCTGTACCAGCTCACGATCGAAGAGGGCACGCCGTTCTTCGGGCTGCATGCCGCCGGCAAGCTGAAGACGCCCGACGAGGGCCTGGCGCGCACGCTGTACGACGTGACCCAGGAGGTCTGCGCCCGTCACGGCCTGCCGGCCTATGAGATCTCGAACCATGCCCGTCCCGGCGCGGAGTGCCGGCACAATCTCGTCTATTGGCGCGGCCAGGAATATGCCGGCATCGGTCCCGGCGCCCATGGCCGGCTCGATATCGATGGCATCCGACACGCCACCGCGACCGACAAGCGGCCCGAGGCCTGGGTGATGCGGGTCGAGTCCACTGGACACGGCGTCATGACGGACGATCTGCTCAATCGCGAGGAACGCGCCGACGAGTTTCTGCTGATGGGGCTCCGGCTCGCCGAAGGCATCGACCCACGGCGTTATGCCGCGATCTCGGGGCGAGCACTCGATCCGCGCCGCATCGCGCTGCTGCGCGAGGAGGGCGCGATCGCCGTCGACACGGACGGACGGCTGCGCGTCACGCAGGAGGGTTTTCCGGTGCTGGACGCCGTCGTCGCCGATCTCGCCGCCTGAGCCGATCGGCGCACTCGTCGTCGTTTGCGTCGCGCGGAAGCTAAGTCGCGCTGAAGCTCTTGGGCGCACCGGCCACGGCCTGCGCGCCGCCGGTGCCGACGCGCATGACCGCGAGCCCGCGCTCATTGGTGCCGTCGCTGCGGAACCGAAACAGCCCGTCGATGCCGGCAAAGCCGGATGAGTTGGTCAGCACATCCGGCGCGAAGCGCTGGGCGCCTTGGGTGCGCGCCAGCGCGGCGACCAGCGCCACGGCATCATAGGCCAGCGTCGCCGTGCGCACGGGATCGCCACCAAAACGCGTGCGGTAGCGGCCGGCGAAGGCACGGAAGCCCGAAGGATCGGGCGCAGCATAGACACCGCCTTGCATGCTGGCGCTGTTGTAAACGCGCGGATGGTCCCACAACCCCGTGCCCAGCAGCTGGATGTTGCGCAGGTTCGCACCGGCCGCCGTGAGCGCATCGGCGGTCGCCACGACCGAATCGCCGTCGTCGGCCAGCAGCAGCGCATCGGCGCCACCGAGCGCCTGCGCCACGGCCCGGGCGGGCATCGTGCGGTCGCCGGAATATTTCTCGAACGCCACGATTCGTCCGCCGCGGCGGGTGACGGCCGTCTTGAAGGCGCCCTCGACGACGGTGCCATAGGCATTGTCCGGGAGCAGCGCGGCAAAGGAGCGTTTTCCCACGCTCGCGGAATAGTCGACGATGCGGGTGGCATCGGACTCCGGCAGGAAGCTCAGCAGATAGACACCCCGTCCGGCGACGCTCGAGTCGGTCGAGAAGGCGATCACCGAGACGTTGCGCGTCCGCGCCACCTGCGCGGTCGCCGGCACCGAGCCGGCGAACAACGGCCCGAGGATGATCTCCGCGCCTTCGTCGCACGCCTGTTGCGCGCTTTGCTGCGCGCCTTGCGGACTACCGGCGTCGTCCTTGATCAGGAGCTGGATGTTGGGGTTCTGAAACTCGGCCAGCGCCATCTCGGCCGCGCTCTTCATCGATTGCGCGGCGACGCCGGCATTGCCCGATGCCGACAGCGGCAGGATCAGCCCGACCTTGACCTGGCCGTTACCGGCCACCGCCGGCTGCTGCGGCGGTCCGGCGGGCGCCGTGGGCTGCTCGAATGGGTTCGAAAGCTGGCCAAAGCCCTGCTGGACGTTGGAACATGCCGACAGCAGCGGCGCGCCGAGGATCAGGCCGAGCGCCGTTCGCCGGGCAACCCCCTGGGGTCCCGGACCGTGAGAACTGGGATGACGCGGGCCCACCATGGCATCTCTTCGCTCGGCCGAGACCGGCCACAAGTTCCCCAACCGCACGTCCCCCAGGCCGTGCTGATTCACTCATATTGTCGACGAATAGTTAAGCAAAACAAAAGGCTGTCAGAGCCACACAGAATATCAAATCGACGTTTTGCACGGCCTATCCCCTGCTCGAAGCAATGCCCTTTGAAGTGCATTTTCGAACTTGAAGCTCCGATGAACGGCGCGGCCGGCCATGCCGGTTGGACCTTCACATTCATAGAACCACTGTTCCACGGTGGCATTCCCCGGCCCGGCCCTTTAAATTACCCCGATGGGCGCCAAGGCAATCCCGAACATCTCGCCGGACGACGGCAAATCTTCCACCTCATGGACATATCTGGTGGCAGGACAGCGCGTGATGGCGCACCGGGCGCGGCCGGGCCTGTACCTCGTGGCAACGCCGATCGGCAATCTCGGCGACATCACGCTGCGCGCCCTGGAGACGCTGGCCGGCGCTGACATCGTCTTCTGCGAGGACACGCGAATCACGCGGCGGCTGGCCGAGCGCTACGGCCTGGGCGCCGAGCTTGCCGCCTACCACGAGCACAATGCCGAAGCGGTCAGGCCGAAGATTCTGCAGCGCCTGTCCGAGGGCGCGGCCATTGCGCTGGTGTCGGACGCCGGCACGCCGCTGATCTCCGACCCCGGCTACAAGCTGGTGCGCGCCGCCTGCGAAGCTGGACACGCCGTCACCGCCCTGCCGGGACCCTCCGCAGTGCTCGCCGCGCTGAGCGTCGCGGCGCTGCCGACCGACCGGTTCTTCTTCGAAGGCTTCCTTCCCGCCAAGCAGCAGGCGCGGCGCACGCGGCTGGCGGAGCTGGCGCGCGTCGAGGCCACGCTCGTGATGTTCGAGGCGGGCAGCCGCGTGCAGGAGACGCTCGCCGATCTCGCCGGCGTCATGGCGGGGCGGCAGGCCGCGATCTGTCGCGAGCTCACCAAGCTGCATGAGGAAGTTCTCCGCGGCCCCGTGCACGCGCTCGCCGCCCAGGCCGACGAACTCGAAACGCGCGGCGAGTTCGTGCTGGTGATCGGGCCGCCGCCGCGCGATGCCGCGGTGCTGACGCAGGATGCACTGGACGCGCTGCTCAAGGATCTCCTGCCGCGGTCGAGCGTCAAGGACGCGGTCATGCATGCCGTCGAATTGTCGGGCCGGCCGCGCCGCGAGGTCTATGCGCGCGCGCTCGAGCTTGCCAAGAACGCGCGGTCGGGAGAGGCCGATGGCGAAGACTGAGCGTGCGTCCCCCGACAAGCCCGTCAAGACCGCCGCGCCGGAGCGCGTCGCCGCCTTCCGCACCGGCCTCTCGGCCGAAGCCCGCGCCGCCGCACTGCTGATGGCCAAGGGCTATCGCATCCTCGCCAAGCGCTTTCGCACGCCACATGGCGAGATCGACATCATTGCGCGCAAACGCAACCTCGTCGCCTTCGTCGAGGTCAAGGCGCGCGCCTCGCTCGACGACGCCGCCTATGCGGTGACGCCGCGCCAGCAGCATCGTATCATCGATGCCGCGCAGGCTTGGCTGATGGCGCATCCCGACCATGCCGAATTGGAGCTGCGCTTCGACGCGATTCTGGTTGCGCCGCGCAGCCTGCCGCGCCATCTGATCGCGGCGTTCGACGCCAGCCAATGACACCGAGCCACTGCAGACAGACCGGGACCTGCCCATGAAACTGAACGTCGCCGTCCAGATGGACCCCATCGCGCGCATCAACATCCGCGGCGACTCGACATTTGCGATGCTGCTCGAAGCGCAGCGGCGCGGCCATGGCCTGTGCTACTACACGCCGGACAAGCTCTCGTTGCGCGGCGAGGAACTGTACGCACCGGTGCAGGCGCTGACCGTGCGCGACCAGGTCGGCGATCACTTCACGCTCGGCGAGCCGAAGCCGACGGCGCTGACATCGTTCGACGTCGTGCTGCTGCGCCAGGATCCGCCGTTCGATCTCGCCTACATCACCTCGACGCATTTCCTCGAGCGCATCCATCCGAAGACGCTGGTGGTGAATGACCCCGCCAGCGTGCGCAATGCGCCGGAAAAGCTGTTCGTAATGAACTTTCCGCAGCTGATGCCGCCGACCTTGATTTCGCGCGATCTCGACGAGATCAACGCCTTCCGCGATCAGCACGGCGCCGTGGTGATGAAGCCGCTGCACGGCCATGGCGGCGCGGCGGTGTTCCGCGTGATGCCGCAGGACATGAATTTCGGCTCGCTGTTCGACATGTTCTCGGTGACGTTCAGGGAGCCCTGGGTGATCCAGCGCTTCCTTCCCGAGGTGAAGCATGGCGACAAGCGCATCATCCTGGTCGACGGCGAGTTCGCCGGCGCCGTCAACCGCGTGCCCGCCGCTGATGACCTTCGCTCCAACATGGTCCGCGGCGGCGCTGCGCAGGCGACCGATCTCAGCCCGCGCGAGCGCGAGATCTGCGACACGCTCGGCCCGGAGCTGCGCGCCCGCGGCCTGCTGCTGGTCGGCATCGACGTCATCGACGGCAATCTCACCGAGATCAACGTGACCTCGCCGACCGGCATCCGCGCGATCTCCCGGCTCGGCGGCCCGGACATCGCCGCGCGCGTGTGGGACGTGATCGAGGCCAAGCGGCGCTGATTTCCTCACGGATCATGGCTGGGGATAAGCTCGCGGATATCACGGCCTGCGCTGTCTCCGGCCCGTCTCGTCGTCAGCCAGGGCGCTGACGGCGGCTCAATTCATGCTATCGCAAATCCCATGCGTCTCGTCCTAACCACCTGGAACATCAACTCGGTGCGCCTGCGCATCGACCTCGTCGCCAAGCTCATCAAGCAGGTCAGGCCCGATGTGCTGTGCCTGCAGGAGACCAAGTGCATCGACGATGCCTTCCCGCTGAAACGGTTCAAGCGGCTCGGCTATGAGCACATCGCGCTGAACGGGCAGAAGGGCTATCACGGCGTCGCCGTGATCTCGAAATGGCCGTTCGAGGATACGAACGTCCGCACGTTCTGCGACAAGGTGGACTCACGCCACATCACGGTGGCGTTCGGCGAGAAGGCGCAGCTGGCGCAGCCGCTGGTGTTGCATAATTTCTACGTGCCCGCCGGCGGCGACATTCCCGATCCCGCGCTGAACCCGAAGTTCGAGCACAAATTGCAATTCCTCGACGAGATGAAGGCGTGCGAGCCGCTGCATCCGCGCGGCGACGACCGCCACATCCTGGTCGGCGATCTCAACGTCGCGCCGCATGAGCACGACGTCTGGTCGCACAAGCAGCTCCTGAAGGTGGTCTCGCACACGCCCATCGAAACCGAGAAGCTGCTGGCGGCGCAGGCCCATGGCGAATGGATCGACGTCGCGCGCGAGCGCATCCCGATGTCGGAGAAGGTCTATACATGGTGGAGCTACCGCGCCGCCGACTGGACCGTCGGCGACCGCGGCCGCCGGCTCGACCACATCTGGGTGTCACGCGCGCTGAAGGACCACGTCAGCGACTTCAAGATCCTGCGCGATGCGCGCAGCTGGGAGAGGCCGTCGGACCACGTCCCGGTCACGGTGACGCTGGACGTCTAGCGGTCCGCGCTTGGGGTCACGACGTCAGCTTGGCGCCGGCCATCAGGATGTCGTTGGCGATTCGGCTGGCGCGGTGGGCGAATTCGTCGCGCAGGCGGCGCGCGGCCACGGCATCGCTCTCCAGCACGCGCTGAAACAGGCTTCGCGAGATGCGCACCACGGTGGAGTATTCCAGAGCGGTCGCCGTCGCCGGGCGGCGCATCTCGACCAGAAGCGCCAGCTCACCGATCAGCATGCTGGGCCTGGCGACGATCTCTGCCCCGCCTTCGTCGCTGACGCTCAACGCGCCGCGCTGGACGACATAGCCGCAATCGGCCGTGTCGCCCTCGCGAAACAGCGTCTCGCCGCTCTGGATGTTACGCTGCTCGGAGCCGATCGCGATCATGCGCAGCGAATCGCTTCCCAACAGACGCAGGGTCGGGACGCGCTCCAGCAGCGCAATATCGTCTTCGATCGACATCGAGGGCCCGGGGAAGGCGAAATGGAACCAATATCATAGACGGCAAACCGCCAATCCCCGAACGTATCACGGCACCAGCTTGTATCCACCGGCCTCCGTCACCAGAATCTCTGGATTCGCGGCATCTTTCTCGATTTTCTGCCGCAGACGGTAAATGTGGGTCTCCAGCGTATGGGTGGTGACGCCGGAATTGTAGCCCCAGACCTCCTGGAGCAGGGTCTCGCGCGACACCGGCTGCTGGCCGGCGCGGTAGAGGAAACGCAGGATCGCCGTCTCCTTCTCGGTCAGGCGGACCTTGCGGGCGTTGGCGCCGGTCAGCATCTTCGAGCCCGGCCGGAAACTGTAGGGGCCGACCGAGAACACCGCATCCTCGCTCGCCTCATGCTGGCGCAACTGGGCGCGGATGCGCGCCAGCAGGACGGCGAAGCGGAACGGCTTGGCGACGTAGTCGTTGGCGCCGGATTCGAGGCCGAGGATCGTGTCCGAATCAGTGTCGTGCCCGGTCAGCATGATGATCGGCGCCTTGAAGCCGCCCTTGCGCAGCGACCGCACCACCTCGCGGCCATCGGTATCGGGCAGGCCGACATCCATCAGCACCAGATCGGGGGAATTGGCCTTTGCCGCGCTGGCGCCCTTGGCGCCGGTGTCCACCGCCTGGGCCTCGAACTCGTCATGCAGCGAGAGCTGCTCCATCAGGGTGTCGCGCAGATCGGTGTCGTCGTCCACGATCAGGATCTTGCGGGCATTGGCCATTGGTACAATCCTCTTGGTGGCGCCGGCGGGAATCCGGGAGGTGGCGCCGTCAACGGTGGGCAAACAGGCTCATCAGCCCTGTTTCGTCTTGAAGTAGGGGGCTGTTACCGATTCACAAGCGCCGGCTACTCTACTCCAGAATTGGGCAGGGAATGCGATGAATGTCCTGGTCGACCCTCGCGGCGGACCATTCGCCGACATTAAGGCAATTGCCGGGCAATGCATGGCAATGAAAAGGCACGTTGTTTCATATCTTTATGGACAAAGGTTGGTGGCATGCCAGCATCGCTGATCGCGATCAGCACCAAGGCCGGGTGCCGACAGCGCGGCTGGCTCAAGGTCTGGGGCCACGTCATCCCGGTCGCTCTTGGCCGTGGCGGCATCCTGGCCAACAAGCGGGAGGGCGACGGCGGCACTCCGCGCGGGACCTTCTATCCGCGCCGGCTATGGTGGCGCGCCGACCGGCATCCGCGCCCACGCACCTCGCTGCCGGTCCGGCTGATCGGCCCCGACGACGCCTGGTGCGAGGATCCCGCCGACCGGCACTACAACCAGCCGATCCGGCGGCGCGGTGACCAGCCCGGCGACCGGCTGGCGCGCCCGGACCATCTTTACGACTTCATCGTCGAGATCGACCACAACACGCGGCCCCGGATCGCGGGCCGCGGCAGCGCCGTGTTCCTGCATCTGGCGCGGCCGCATTTCGCTCCGACCGCGGGCTGCGTCGCCATGACCCGGCCTGCGATGCTCCTTCTGTTGCAAAGGATCGGCCCGCGCACCAGGATCGTGATCGAATAACGGGAGACGGGGAGGACATCATGTGCGCGACCGATCAGCCTGCCGGCGCCTCGGCCATTCTGCGCTCGCACTGGCAGCAGGGGAGCAAGCTCGCCGAACTGCCGCCGGAGCTGCGTCCCCATGACCGCGCCGCAGGCTATGCGATCCAGGCTGCGCTCGAGAACCACTCGGACAAGCCGTTGTTCGGCTGGAAGATCGCGGCCACCAGCGAGGCGGGACAGCGCCATATCAATGTCGCCGGCCCGATGGCCGGGCGGATCCTCGCCGAGACCGTGCTCCCGGTGGGCGGCGCCGCTTCCATGGCCGGCAACGCCATGCGCGTGGCCGAGCCGGAATTCGCCTTCCGCCTCGGTGTCGACCTGCCGCCGCGGCCAACACCTTATGATGTCGCCGAGGTGCTCGCCGCCGTCGCCACGTTGCACCCCGCAATCGAAATCCCGGATTCGCGCTTCGCCGATTTCGTCAGCGCCGGCGAGGCGCAGCTGATCGCCGACAATGCCTGCGCGCATCTGTTCGTGCTGGGCGAACCGACCACCGCCGACTGGCGCAGCCGCGACCTGATCGAGGAGCGGCCGCGCATCAGCCTGCGCGGCGAAACCTTCATCGGCCATGGCCGCAACGTGCTCGGCGATCCCCGCGTGGCTCTGGCCTGGCTGGTCAACGAGCTGCGGCAGCTCGGCATCCCGGCTCGAGCAGGGCAGGTGGTCACCACCGGCACCTGCCATCCGCCGCTGCCGATCGACAGTGGCGACGTGATGGAGGCCGACTTCGGCGATCTCGGGCGGGTGTCGGTCCAATTCGAATGAGCGGCAGGAAGGCGAGGCAAGTGCCTCAGCGATGCCCGAAGATCGCCGAGCCGACCCGCACGTGGGTCGCACCAAACTGGATCGCGGTGGCGAAGTCCGCGCTCATGCCCATCGAGAGATTTGCAAGACCATTGCGCGCCGCGATCTTGGCCGTCAGGGCGAAATGCGGGCCCGGCGCCTCATCGACCGGCGGAATGCACATCAGGCCTGAAATCTGAAGGCCGTAATCCTTGTGGCAGGCCGCAAGGAAGGCGTCGGCGTCGCCGGGCGCGATGCCCGCCTTCTGCGGTTCCTCGCCGGTGTTGATCTGGACGAACAGCTGCGGATGCCGACCCTGGGCCGCAATCTCCTTGGCGAGGGCAGCGCACAGGCTCGGACGGTCGACCGAGTGGATGGCGTCGAACAGCGCCACCGCCTCTTTTGCCTTGTTGGACTGCAGCGGCCCGATCAGGTGCAGCACCAGACCCGGATGCGCCGCCATCAGCGCCGGCCACTTGCCCTTGGCCTCCTGGACGCGGTTTTCACCAAAATCCCGCTGTCCGGCCACGATCACCGGCTCGATCGCATCGGCTGCGAAGGTCTTTGAGACGGCAATCAATGTCACCGAGGCGCGTTCACGCTTCGCCTCGCGGCAGGCGCGCAGGATCTCCTGCTCGACGGCGGCAAGGGCCGGAGGGGCAGACGAGGTTGAGGCATTCGAGGCATCAGGCACGATGGGGGTCCGTCGATCGGTAGATTTACGGGTTTGGGTGCAATTTTACAGAGTTCGAGAAAGGGTTCTTGAACCCTTCTCCTTACCCTTCACGGCCGGGGTAGGGGAAAGAAATGCCAAGCATCCGCTTCAATCGCAATAGAGTGAAGCTGAACCGGCTGATGGGGATCCGCGCACGCTTGGCGTTGCTCGCCCTGATCCTGGTGGCGCCGCTGATGCTGGAGCGCGCCCGGTCGCTGGAAGGCGCCAGGACCCGGCAGATCGCGCTCGCATCCGAGGAATTCTTTGCTCTCGCCCGGCAGAGTGCCGACATGCAGCGCGAGGTCATCATGTCGGTCGAGACCGTGCTGAAGTCGACCGCCTACGTCCGGGCGTCGGCCACCGGCGTCAGCCGCAGCTGCGACATGATGCGGGCCAGCCTGCCGGCGACGCTGCCCTGGATTCGCACCCTGATGATCGCCGGCCGCGACGGCCGCATCCAGTGCTCCACCAACAATCAATATGTCGGGCTCGACTTCAGCGACCGGCCGTATTTCCGGGGCGCGCAGGAATCGCGCGATTTCGTCTTCAGCGATTATCTGCTGTCGAAGCCGACCCACATGCCGATCGTGATGGCTGCCTATCCGGTCGGTGCGATCACCGGTGAGCCGGATGCGGTGATGCTCGCCAGCGTGAACCTGGAATGGATGTCCAAGATCATGAGCAATCTTGGCAATCGCCCGGGCATCACGGCGGTGCTGATCGACAGCGAGGGAACCGTGCTGGCGGCACCGGCCGACCGGACCGAGCTGATCGGCCGGCCGCTCGACAGCGTGCCGCTGCTGTCGGCCTTCGCCGAGACGGCGACGAGCTCGAGCAAGCCGACGGAGACGATGAGCTTCACCGCCGCTGACGGCTCCAAGCGCGCCATCACCTTCACGCGCATCGCCGACACCGGCTCGCGCCTGATCGTCAGCATCGACGAGACCCGCGTGACCGCCGCGATCGACCGCGAGATCCGCAACGCCTATCTGCAGGCGGGCTTGGTCTGCCTGATCGTGCTATTGGGTGCGCTGATCGCCGCCGAGAAGCTGATCGTTCGTCCCGTCAACATGCTCGCCGCCACCGCCAAGCGCTTCGGCCATGGCCACTGGTCGGCGCGGGTCGCGACCAAGCATCTGCCCTCCGAGTTCGTGCCGCTGGCGAAATCCTTCAACGCGATGGCCGCCAAGCTCGGCCAGCGCGAGCGCGAGCTGATCGCCGCCAACGACCGGCTGACGGTGATGGCATCGATCGACATGCTCTCGGGCCTTGCCAACCGGCGCGGCTTCCAGAACCGGATCGACATCGAGTGGGCGCGCGCCGAGCAGAACGGCAGCGAGCTGTCGCTGCTGATGATCGATGTCGATCATTTCAAGCTCTACAACGACACCTATGGACATCCCGAGGGCGACGCCTGCCTGTCACGCCTCGGCGAGACGCTGTCGCAGATCGCGGGCTCCACGACCGCCTTTGCAGGCCGCTATGGCGGAGAGGAATTCTGCCTGCTGCTGCCCGGCATGAACGCGAGGCAGGCGCTCGAAATCGGCGAGCAGGTCCGTGCCGCCGTGCTCGACCTGGAGCTGCCGCATGCGACCTCGGCGCATCGGTGCGTCACCGTCAGCGTCGGAGTCGCCTCGACGCGTGCGCACGAATCACTGACGTCCGCCGATCTGATCGAAGCCGCCGATGCCGCGCTCTATGCCGCCAAGCATCGTGGCCGCAACACGGTGGCTACGCATGGCTTCGGCGGTGTCGACGACGACGACAGCAGAGACGTCGCGCGCGCCGGCTGATCCGGCGGGACGGCGCTGCGAGCGTCAGCCGACCGCCAGCTTGCGGTCGAGCTCGAGCTCGGTGACGACGCGATTGCGGCCGAGCTTCTTGGCCAGGTACAGCGCACGGTCACAGCGATCTATCAGATCGGCCATCGACTCGCCGAACTGGAACTGGCCGACGCCGATCGACACCGTGATCTGTGGCAATACCTCGCCGGTGGAGCGCCGGGTGAACTGGCAATCGGCAATGGTGCGGCGGATGCGCTCGGCGATCGCCGTGCAGCCTTCGAGGTCGGTCTGCGGCAGCACCGCGATCAGTTCCTCGCCACCGTAGCGGGCCGGCAGATCCTTCTCACGCACGCGCTCACGCAGTGCCTTGGCCACCAGACGCAGCACCTGATCGCCGACGCCGTGACCGTAATTGTCGTTGAACTTCTTGAAGTGGTCGACGTCGATCAGGAGAATGCTGAGCGGCTCGTCGCGCTCCATTGCCTCGATCTGGACGTGACGGAAGAATTCTTCGAGCGCGCGCCGGTTCGGCAGGCCCGTCAACGTATCGGTGCGCGCGCGCTGCTCCGATTTGTTGAGCGAGTCCCTGATGGTGTCGAGCTCGCGCGACTTCTCGGCGAAGCTCGCCTCCAGCTTCGCGGCGCGCGCGGTCGCCTGGGCGAGCTCGCTGACGAGGTTCTCGATCAGGATCTTCGGATCGACGCCCTGCTCGCTGCGTTCGGCGACGCCGTCGATCGCCTCCATATGCGTGCGGTTGTCGGCGATCGCGGCGGTCAGATAACTTTTGGCGGAGTCCATCACGCCATGCAACTGCTGCGAGACTTTATGGACGACGGCCGCTTCCGTGCCCTGCTGGCCGATATAGGTGTCGAACAGCGCCTGATTGGTGGTCTTGTCGAACTTGCGCTTGTTGCTGACGAGGATGTCGACCGCGCGCTTGAGGTCGGACGCCGAGCCCAGTGAGTATTTGAACCACAGATGGAAGTTGTTAGGCGTCGGTGGCACGCGCTGTTGAGCCATGGATTTCATGGCCTTTTCCGCGACAGTCGTCGCGTACTCGAAGTCAAGCTCGTCGAACGTAGCGCCGGACACGATGAGGAGTGATCCCAGATGCGGGCTTGAAGCCTGGATGTATGCACTCAGTCTCCCATTCAAGTCTTAACCGCGCCTCAACCCGACCTCCGACACCCCCGGCGAGGCTCGCAAAAAACGCGCGATTACCGTCGCTTAGCAGCTGCACGAAATGGTATCATCATCTGCCGCCCCATTGACCGAGGTGCCGCTTTTGTGGCCTAGTCCGCCGTCGAAAAACTGACGCGAATCCTCGAAAATTATAAGCGATTCCATGACATCCGAACGCTACAACGCCCGTGAAGCCGAGCCGCGCTGGCAGCGCGAGTGGGACGACAAGGCGATCTTCGCCACCAAGAACGACGATCCGCGTCCGAAATACTACGTACTCGAGATGTTTCCCTATCCATCGGGTCGCATCCATATCGGCCATGTCCGTAATTATACGCTCGGTGACGTACTGGCGCGGTTCATGCGCGCCAAGGGCTTCAACGTGCTGCATCCGATGGGATGGGACGCGTTCGGCCTGCCGGCGGAAAACGCCGCGATCGAGCGCAAGGTGGCACCGAAGGCGTGGACCTACGACAACATCGCCGCGATGAAGAAGCAGCTGCGCTCGATCGGCCTGTCGCTCGACTGGGCCCGCGAGTTCGCGACCTGCGACCCGTCCTACTACAAGCACCAGCAGAAGATGTTCCTCGACTTCATGCAGGCGGGGCTGGTGGAGCGCGAGAAGCGCAAGGTGAACTGGGATCCGGTCGACATGACCGTGCTCGCCAACGAGCAGGTCATCGACGGCCGCGGCTGGCGCTCCGGTGCGGTGGTCGAACAGCGTGAGATGAACCAGTGGGTGTTCAAGATCACGAAGTACTCGCAGGAGCTGCTGGACGCGCTGGACGGCCTGGACCGCTGGCCCGACAAGGTACGGCTGATGCAGCGCAACTGGATCGGCCGCTCCGAGGGCCTGCTGATCCGCTTCGCGCTGGATGCGGCGACCACGCCCGCCGGCGAGACCGAGCTGAAGATCTTCACGACCCGTCCCGACACGCTGTTCGGCGCCAAGTTCATGGCGATCTCGGCGGACCATCCGCTGGCGCAGGCAGAGGCCGCCAAGAACCCGGAACTCGCCGCGTTCATCGCGGAGATCAAGCGCATCGGCACCGCGCAGGAGGCGATCGACACCGCGGAGAAGCAGGGCTTCGACACCGGCATCCGCGCCGTGCATCCGTTCGACCCGAGCTGGACCCTGCCGGTCTATGTCGCGAACTTCGTGCTGATGGAGTACGGCACCGGCGCCATCTTCGGCTGTCCGGCGCATGACCAGCGCGACCTCGACTTCGTCAACAAATACGGCCTCGGCAACACGCCGGTGGTGTGCCCGGAAGGACAGGATCCCGCGAGCTTCGTCATCACCGACACCGCCTTCGACGGCGACGGGCGGCTGATCAATTCGCGCTTTCTCGACGGCATGACCATCGCGCAGGCCAAGGACGAAGTCGCGAAGCGGCTGGAGACCGAACGACGCGGCGGTGCTGCCGTCGGCGAGCGCCAGGTCAATTTCCGCCTGCGCGACTGGGGCATCTCGCGCCAGCGCTATTGGGGCTGCCCGATCCCGGTGATCCACTGCGCCAAGTGCGATGTGGTGCCGGTGCCGGCGCAAGAGCTGCCGGTGGTGCTGCCAGACGACGTCAGCTTCGACAAGCCGGGCAACGCGCTGGATCATCATCCGACCTGGAAGCACGTCACCTGTCCGACATGCGGCGGCAAGGCGACGCGCGAAACCGACACCATGGACACCTTCGTGGATTCGTCCTGGTACTTCGCGCGCTTCACCGATCCGTGGAACGAGAGCGCGCCGACGACGCCTGAGGTCGCCAACCGGATGATGCCGGTCGACCAGTATATCGGCGGCGTCGAGCATGCGATCCTGCACCTGCTCTATAGCCGCTTCTTCACCCGCGCGATGAAGGCGACCGGGCACGTCGCGATGGACGAGCCGTTCGCCGGCATGTTCACGCAGGGCATGGTGGTCCACGAGACCTACCAGAAGGCCGACGGCACCTACGTCAACCCGGCCGAGGTCAAGATCGAGGTCGGCGGCAACGGCCGCCGTGCGGTGCTGAGCGCGACCGGCGAGGACATCACGATCGGCCCGATCGAGAAGATGTCGAAGTCGAAGAAGAACACCGTCGACCCCGACGACATCATCGAGAGCTACGGCGCCGACGTCGCGCGCTGGTTCATGCTGTCGGACTCGCCGCCGGACCGCGACGTGATCTGGAGCGACGAGCGGGTGCAGGGCGCGGCGCGCTTCGTCCAGCGGCTGTGGCGGCTGGTCAACGAATCGGTCGCGGCAGCGGCGGAGGCCCCCTCCTCCCGTCCGGCCACCTTTGGCCCCGACGCGGTGGCGCTGCGCAAGGCCGCGCATGGTGCGCTGGACAAGGTGACCGGCGGCATCGAGCGGCTGCACTTCAACGTCTGCCTGGCGCATATCCGCGAATTCGCCAATGCGCTCGCCGACGCGCTGGCCCGTCCGGCCAAGCCGGCGCCGGACCTGGCCTTCGCGATCCGCGAGGCGGCGGGCATCCTGGTGCAGCTGTTCTCGCCGATGATGCCGCATCTGGCCGAGGAATGCTGGCAGGTACTCGGCCATTCCGGGCTGATCTCGGAGGCCGCCTGGCCGCAAATCGAACGAGATTTGCTGGTTGAGGACAGCATGACCCTGGTCGTGCAGGTCAACGGCAAGAAGCGCGGAGAAGTCACAGTCGCCAGCAACGCGCAGAATCCGGAAATTGAGTCTGCCGTTTTGGCCCTCGATGCAGTAAAACTGACGTTGGACGGCAAGCCTGTCCGCAAGGTGATCATTGTTCCCAAGAGGATCGTGAATGTCGTCGGCTAGGTTTCGGATCGCTGCACGCCTGGTTGCCGTGGCCGCATTGGCCGGGCTGACGGCCGGCTGCTTCCAGCCGATGTATGCCGAGCATGCTGACGGCACGCCGGGCCTGCGCGAAAAGCTGATGGGTATCGAGTTGCCGCCGGTCGACAAGCCGAACGCCTCGCCGGAGGCGCGCATCGGCGTCGACATCCGCAACGCGCTTGCGTTCAAGCTCTATGGCACCGCGACCGGCACCGCCCCGACCCACAAGCTGGTGTTGAGGTTCCAGACCAGCCGGTCCTCCCTGATCGTCTCGCAGACGACCGGCCTGCCGACCACCGAAAACGTCGGCCTCGACGTGCAGTACAATCTGGTCGATCTGGCCACGAACAAGTCGGTGATGACCGGAACGACGTTCGCTCGGACGTCCTACGACATCCCCGGCTCGTACCAGCGCTTCGCTCGTCAGCGCGCGTTCCGCGATGCCGAGGATCGCGCCTCCGAGGAGGTGGCCGAGAAGATCAAGACGCGGCTCGCGGCCTATTTCACCGCGGGCACCTGATCCACGGCTGACAACGCCGTGGTCGCGCTGCGCGGACGAGACATCGATGCCTTCCTGGCCAGACCGGACGCCGCGCGTCCGCTCATCCTGCTGTATGGCCCGGATGCCGGCCTGGTCCGGGAACGGGCCGAGGCTCTGATCGCCTCCGCGGTCGATAATCCCGACGATCCGTTTTCCGTGGTCAGGCTCGATGGGGACGAGCTCGCCGCCGAGCCGTCGCGGCTCGTCGACGAAGCCATGACGGTCCCGCTGTTCGGCGGCCGCCGCGCCATTCGCGTCCGTGCCGGATCGCGCAATTTTGCCAGCGGCGTCGAGACGCTCAGCCAGATGAATGTGCGCGACTGTCGCATCGTGATCGAGGCCGGCGACGTCAGGCCCGATTCGCCGCTGCGCAAGATTTGCGAGAAGGCAGCGTCCGCGGTCGCGATCGCCTGCTACCCGGACACCGAGCGCGATCTCGCCAAGCTGATCGACGACGAATTGCGCATCGCCAGCCTGCGCATCTCGCAAGATGCGCGCGCCTATCTGATGGCGCTGCTCGGCGGCGACCGGCAGGCGTCACGCAACGAAGTGCGCAAGCTGACGCTGTTCGCGCATGGCGAGGGAGAGGTGACGCTCGACCATGTGATGGCCGTGGTCGCGGACGCCTCGGAGATGAAGCTCGACCCGATCGTCGACGGCGCCTTCGGCGGCAAGCCTGACGTGGTCGAGACCGAGTTCGGCAAGGCGATGATCGCCGGCACCTATCCTGGCGTGATCATTTCTGCTGCGCAGCGACATGCAGCATGGCTGCACAAATCCGCGCTCGCCGTCGCCTCGGGGACGCCGGTCTCATCCATCCTCGAAGGCGGCTTTCCGCGCTTGCACTTCTCGCGCAAGCCGAGCGCCGAGACGGCGCTACGCAACCTCTCCCCTGCCCGGCTGCTGCCGATCATCGACCAGCTCGCGACGGCCGCGCTCGACATGCGCAAGCAGCCCGGGCTCGCGGCGGCGATCGCGCAACGAACCTTGTTGTCGATCGCGGTGAATGCTCGGCGGAAGGGATGACTTGGTTTCGGAACGCCGGCTAATTGAGTAGCGACGTCCGAGACGGGATCTGAGGCGGCTCCCCAATTCCGGTGTCATTCCGGGGCGACGCGCGCCAGCGCGACGAGCCCGGAATCCATCAGGCCACATTGTCTGCCGTGAGATGGATTCCGGGCTCGTGCTACGCACGCCCCGGAATGACGGAGGGGAGAGTGGGGACCACTTTGAGCGACCGCGATCAGCAAGCAAAGGTCTGATGCGTCGTCGTCAGTTGAGCGGCTCTTCCTAACTAGGAGCTCGTCATGCCCGGGCTTGACCCCGCCATCCATCCACTTCGCACGAAGTCGTCACCAAAGATGGATGGCCGGGTCAAGCCCGGCCATGACGGCGTGAGAGCAGAGCAACAAACTGACAAGGACACTACGGTCATAAGCATGGCACCGCGTCAGCGCCACCGAACCCACGACTAACCCTGCTCCAGCCGACGCATCACCTCGTCGAGCTGCTCCAGGCTGCGATAGGTGATCTGCACCGTGCCGCCGGGATCGCGGTGGCTGATCGAGAGGGTCAGACCGAGTGCGTCGCCGACGCGCTTCTCCAGCGCAAGCGTGTCGGCGTCCTTCTTCTCAGCCGGCGCGCTGCCACTGCTGCGCGGCTTCTGCGGCTTGCGCTCGGGGACGCCCTCTTCATGGGCGAGCGCCTCGGTCTGCCGCACGTTCAGCCCTTCGGCGATGATCTTCTTCGCGGCCGACATCGGATCCGGCAGGTTGATGAGCGCGCGGGCATGACCGGCCGAAATCTGCCCCGTCGCGATGAAGCCCTGCACCTCGGCCGGCAGCTTGGTCAGCCGCATCATATTGGCGACGTGGCTGCGGCTCTTGCCGACGATCTTGGCGATGTCTTCCTGGTTGCGTTTGAACTCGTTGGCGAGGGCGTGATAGCCCTGCGCCTCCTCCATCGGATTGAGATCCTCGCGCTGCACGTTCTCGATGATCGCGAGCTCGAGCGCGTCGCTGTCGCTGACATCGACCGGAACGATCGGCACCTCGTGCAGGCCCGCCGCCTGCGACGCCCGCCAGCGCCGCTCGCCGGCGATGATCTCGAAGCGATCCTGCTGGCCCTTGATCGGACGCACCACGATCGGCTGGATCACGCCGTGCTGCTTGATCGAGGCGGAGAGCTCCGCAAGCTCACCGTCGGAAAACGTCTTGCGCGGATTGCGCGGATTCGGCTTGAGAAACTCGATCGGCACCTTGCGCTGATTGCGCGGCCGCTCCGGCGGCGCGCCGGCTTCGCGGTTCACGTCACCAATCAGACTTGCAAGACCCCGGCCCAATCGCGATCGCGACTCGTCCGCCATCGCCTTCTCCTTTGGATTCACGTCACGCTCCGCTTGCGTCTGCTGCCGAACCGCAGCGTCGGCGCAATGAAAAGGGATCGCGAATCCCGCAGCCGGGATCCGCCGTCATCCTGCAATGAGACCCGGGTGACGCGAGGCCACCCGGAGCAAAGGCATTGATCAGTTGGTGCGCAGGTCGCGCTCGCGCTGGATCACCTCGGTCGCGAGCTTGAGATAGGCCTCGCTGCCGACGCACTTCAGGTCATAGACCAGCACCGGCTTGCCGTAGGACGGCGCCTCCGAGATGCGCACGTTGCGCGGGATCATCGTGTTGTAGACCTTCGACCCCATGAACTGGCGTACGTCGGCGACCACCTGGTTGGACAGGTTGTTGCGCGAGTCGAACATCGTCAGCACGATGCCGTGGATCGACAGGTTCGGGTTCAACGTCGAGCGCACCTGCTCCACGGTCTGCAGCAGCTGCGACAAACCTTCGAGCGCAAAGAACTCGCACTGCAGCGGCACCAGGATCGCATCCGATGCGGCCATGGCGTTAACGGTCAGCAGGTTCAGCGACGGCGGGCAGTCGACCAGCACATAGGTGTAGTCGTTCTCCGGCGAGACGTTGTTGTTGAGCCCCGCAATGGCATCGCGCAGACGGAAGGCGCGGTTGGCGCTGGTGCCGAGCTCGAGTTCGAGACCCGACAAATCCATCGTCGAGGAAGCGATGTGCAGACGCGGCACCGCGGTCGCGACGACGGCGTCGCGCAGCGAGGCCTCGCCGATCAGGACGTCATAGGTCGAGCAGTTGCGGCTGCCGCGGTCGATGCCGAGCCCGGTCGAGGCGTTGCCCTGAGGATCCAGGTCGACGATCAGCACACGCTCGCCGATGGCAGCCAGCGCCGTGCCGAGGTTGATCGCAGTCGTGGTCTTGCCGACCCCGCCCTTCTGATTGGCGAGCGCCAGGATGCGCGGATGCCCGTCCGGATGAGGGGCTCTATCTTCTTGATAAATCTGATCAATTACGGCCATGCGCGATCGCCATTGGTTGTCTTCGCGGAATTCAGCTCTGTCGCTCGATGCAATCGATTGCGACGATCCAGCCCTGCCCGCCCGTCCGGCTGGAATGAAGTTTCGGCTCAATTTTCCAATAGTTAGTAGATTCGGTCAATTCCGCTTCTACATCTTGACCCTTGAGAAACAGCGCTTTGGCACCTTTTTTCACCAAGGGCTCCGCAAAGCCGATGAGTTGATGTAGCGGAGCCAGCGCGCGTGCGGTCACGCAATCGACCCGCCCACTCCACTTCTCCACGATATCCCCGATCTCAGACAAATGCACCACTCCTGGCGAGCCGGTGACGCGAATTGCTTCGCGCAAGAAGGCCGCTTTCTTGGCGATGCGCTCGACGAGATGGACCTGTGCGCCGGGCCGCTCGGCCAGGGCGCACGCCAGGACGACGCCGGGAAAGCCACCGCCGCTGCCGAGGTCGACCCAAATCTTGGCGTCGGGCGCGAGATCGAGCAGCTGCAGCGAATCTGAAATGTGCCGCGTCCAGAGGTGCGGCAAGGTTGAGGGTGCGACAAGGTTGGTCTTGGCCTGCCACTCGAGCAGCAGCGCGACATAGCGGTCCAAGCGCTGCTCCGTTTCACGTGAAACAGGAGTCAGCGCGAGCGCCGCGGCCTTATCCGCGTCGTGCACCTTGTTGGCCATCGCTGAGCCGGAGTGTTTCACGTGAAACGTGCCTCAGCCGCGGATTTGCCGCGCGCTTCGCGCCGCAGATACGCCGCGAGGATCCCCAGTGCCGCCGGCGTCATTCCATCGATCCGGCCCGCCTGCCCAATCGTCCACGGTTTGGCGGCTGTCAGCTTCGCCCTCGCCTCGTTCGAAAGCCCGGGCACGAGGGCGTAGTCGATGTCGCCAAGCACCAGGCCTTCGTCGCGGCGAAAGGCGTCCACATCCTCGCTCTGTCGGCGGACATAGACATCATATTTGGCGTCGATCTCGAGATGGGTCGCGATAACAGGGTCGATCGTTCCGAGCTCTGGCCAGACGGCTTGAACCTGAGCGAAGCCGATCTCGGGATAAGCCATCAGCTCGAAGGCCGATCGTCGCTGTCCATCGCGGTTCAAACTCAGGCCATGCCTGGCCGCTTCGTTCGGCGTGATCGTCAGCGACTTCGCATGCGCGCGGGCCGCTTCGAGCGCATCCATCTTGGCGCGATGGAAGCGCGCCCGATCGCTACCGACGCAGCCGAACGCGATGCCTTTGTCGGTGAGGCGCTGATCAGCATTGTCGGCGCGCAAGGTCAGACGATACTCGGCGCGCGAGGTAAACATCCGATAGGGTTCAGTGATCCCCCGCGTCACGAGATCATCGATCATGACGCCGAGATAGCCGTCGGCGCGATCGAACACGATCGGCTCCCCGGCTGCCGCCGCGAGCGCCGCGTTGAGACCGGCCACGAGACCCTGGGCTGCCGCCTCTTCATAGCCTGTCGTGCCGTTGATCTGGCCGGCAAGGAACAATCCCTTCATCCGCTTGGTCTGCAAGGTCGGCTCCAGCTCACGCGGATCGACGTGGTCGTATTCGATCGCGTAGCCTGGCCGGATCATCCGAACACGCTCCAGTCCCGGAATGGTCGGCAGCAGCGCCAGCTGCACCTCCTCGGGGAGCGACGTCGAAATGCCGTTGGGATAGACCGTCGTATCGTCGAGTCCCTCTGGCTCCAGGAAGATCTGGTGGCCGTCGCGGTCTCCAAAGCGGACGATCTTATCTTCGACCGACGGGCAATAGCGCGGTCCCGTCGACTTGATCTGTCCCGAGTACATCGGCGAGCGATGGACATTGGCCCGGATGACATCGTGGGTCGACGGCGTCGTCCGGGTGATGCCGCACTGGATCTGAGGAGTCGTGATCTTGGCAGTCAGCACCGAGAACGGCTCTGGCGGATCGTCTCCCGGCTGCATCTCCACCGCAGACCAATCGATCGTGGTGCCATCCAGCCGGGGTGGCGTCCCCGTTTTCAGACGGCCGAGACGAAACCCAAACGCCTCGAGCGACCTCGACAGACCCAGCGCCGGCGCCTCGCCGACACGACCGGCGGGCCATGTCTTGTCACCGAGATGGATGAGACCGCGGAGGAAGGTGCCGGTGGTGATCACCACGGCACCGCAGGCAAAGGCACGGCCGTCGGCCAGACGAAGTCCGACAACACGTCCGTCGCTGACGACCAGTTCGTCCGCCTCGCCTTCGATCACGGCGAGGTTGGCCGCCGCCCGGATCGCCTCCTGCATCGCCGCGGCGTAGAGCTTCCGGTCGGCCTGAGCCCGAGGACCACGGACGGCGGGGCCCTTTCGGCGATTGAGAACGCGAAACTGGATGCCCCCGGCATCGGCGACCCGCCCCATCAGACCATCCAGCGCATCGACTTCCCGAACCAGATGGCCCTTGCCCAATCCGCCGATGGCGGGATTGCAGGACATGGCGCCGATGGTCGCAAACTGGTGGGTGACCAGCGCGGTGCGGGCGCCCATGCGTGCCGAAGCCGCGGCGGCCTCACAGCCGGCATGGCCGCCGCCGATGACGATGACGTCGTAGGATGTTTGATGCTCGCTCATGACCGGATATCTAGCGCTTGCCGACAACGCCCGGAAGACGTTTCACGTGAAACACTGGAGGGCGGCAGCCACGGGCGTTTCACGTGAAACAGTTCGATTCTCCTACAGACCTGCTTTGTTTCACGTGAAACACCAGCTGAGGTTCCACGGCCCCTGTTTCACGTGAAACAATTGACGGTCGGTTAACCAAACAACGCTTCGTTAAGTATATCTCCCGACACGGTGTGTGGACTGCCTACTTCCCGACGCAGAACTCGCGGAAGATCACGTCGAGCACATCCTCGACATCGACCCGGCCCAAAAGGCGTCCAAGCGCGAGCGCCGCGATCCTCAATTCCTCCGCAGCGAGCTCCTCACCAAGATTGACGGCAGCGATGCTGCGGCGAAGGGCTGCGGCCGTCTCGCTGAGCAAAGTCCGCTGCCGCTCTCGGGTGATGAGCCCACTCTCGGTCGATCCAAAATAGTCGCGAGCAAAACCGACCAACGCCTTGAGCAACGCCGGGAGTCCCTCTCCGCTTCGCGCTGAGATCTCAAACAAGGGACTTTCACTCGGAGCCAAGCCCGTGCCGACGCCTTCAAACGTCGGCAGATCGATCTTATTCCGGACAAGCCAGACCGGGACGTCCTCCTGGGGCTCGGCCACTTGATCATCTTCGGCCAGCCAAAGCACCAGATCAGCCTGAGCGGCACGGTCCCGGGCGCGCCTGACACCCTCCTGCTCGACCGGATCGTTCGTTTCCCGGATTCCAGCCGTATCGATCACCGTCACCGGATATCCCTCGAGGTCGAGCTGCACCTCGATGAGATCCCGCGTCGTGCCGGCATGCGGCGAGACGATCGCCACCTCGCGTTGGGCCAATTGGTTCATCAAGGTCGACTTGCCGGCATTCGGCGGTCCGGCGATCACCACGGTCAGACCGTCGCGCAGCCGCTCGGCCCGGCCCTGCGCCGACAACACGGATTGGATATCGGTCAGGAGCCGTTCGATCCGCGATAGCGCGGGCGCTATCAGCTCGGCCGGCACGTCACCTTCGTCGGCGAAGTCGATCCCCGCCTCGATCAGCGCCGCAGCCTGGATGATCTGCTCGCGCCAGCTTCGCGCTCTGTCGCCGAGCAGACCCGTCAGCTGCCGCAGCGCCTGGCGACGCTGGCGATCAGTGTCGGCGTGTATGAGATCGTCGAGACCTTCCGCCTCGGTCAGATCGATCTTGCCGTTCTCGAATGCTCGCCGCGTAAACTCGCCAGGTTCCGCAGGGCGCAGCTGCGGCGTGACAGCCAACACCGAGAACAGCGTCGCGATGACGGCGCGACTGCCATGGACATGCAACTCGACGACATCTTCACCGGTCGCACTCGCCGGACCTGGAAACCACAGCACGACGGCATCATCGATCGGCTCGCCCTGGTGCTCCCGAAGCATGACCCGTGTGGCCATCCGCGCCGGCGGGATCTTTCCGGCAAGCGTCTGAAGAGCTGCGCCGGCATGCGGGCCGGACAGTCTGATAATCGCAATCGCGCTGGGCAGGCGTCCGGAGGACAGCGCGAAGATGGTCTGGTCGCGAGGATGCATGATCCTCAGTTGGGCTCAGCCGCGCAGAAAGACAATCGGTTTACCGCGGCATGCTTTACGCCGACTGCCGACGTGGGACGAACCGCAATCCGCTCGTCTCTAGCGACCTGTGCAGCAGCGTCTGGAAGGATAGGACCAGCACGCCGACCTCAGCGCCGAGACAGATCTCAGGGGCATCAGCGGAGAGTGGTGATTTCGGACGTCGTCATCGACGTAAGCGTCTTTGCTGATCGACCCTCACCGCTGATGAGATTCTCGCTCTCTCATTCCTCCGAGCACCGGCGGTGGATGCCGGGGCAGGACGAGCAGTGACGGCGACCGCTTGGTCCATAAATAGATTAGTCCACAAACAGAAAGGGCGCCCCCGAGGAGCGCCCTTGCCAAAGTTTCGGGATCCTGTGCCGATCAGGTGTTCATCGACTCGAAGAACTCGGAGTTGCTCTTGGTGCTGCGCAGCTTGTCGAGCAGGAAGTCGATCGCGTCCATCGTGCCCATCGGGTTGAGGATGCGGCGGAGCACGTACATCTTCTTGAGGTTCTGCGGCTCGGTGATGAGCTCTTCCTTGCGGGTGCCGGAACGGGCGATGTCGATCGCCGGGAAGGTCCGCTTGTCCGCGACCTTGCGGTCGAGGATGAGCTCGGAGTTGCCGGTGCCCTTGAACTCTTCGAAGATGACCTCATCCATGCGGCTGCCGGTGTCGACCAGCGCGGTCGCGATGATCGTCAGCGAGCCGCCTTCCTCGATGTTGCGGGCGGCGCCGAAGAAGCGCTTCGGACGCTGCAGCGCGTTGGCGTCGACGCCGCCGGTCAGCACCTTGCCGGAGGACGGCACGACGGTGTTGTAGGCGCGGCCAAGGCGGGTGATCGAGTCCAGCAGAATGACGACGTCGCGGCCGTGCTCGACCAGGCGCTTGGCCTTCTCGATCACCATCTCCGCGACCTGGACGTGACGCGCGGCCGGCTCGTCGAAGGTCGAGGACACGACCTCGCCCTTCACCGAGCGCTGCATGTCGGTGACTTCCTCCGGGCGCTCGTCGATCAGCAGCACGATCAGATAGCACTCGGGATGATTGGCCGTGATCGAGTGCGCGATGTTCTGCATCAGCACGGTCTTGCCGGTGCGCGGCGGCGCCACGATCAGCGCGCGCTGGCCCTTTCCGATCGGCGCCACGATGTCGATCACGCGCGGCGACAGATCCTTGCGGGTCGGATCTTCCAGCTCGAGCCGGAAACGCTCGTCCGGAAACAGCGGCGTGAGGTTGTCGAAATTGACCTTGTGCTTGGACTTCTCGGGATCCTCGAAGTTCAGCGTGTTGACCTTGAGCAGCGCGAAGTAGCGCTCGCCCTCTTTCGGGCTGCGGATGTGCCCTTCGATCGTGTCGCCGGTACGCAGGCCGAAGCGGCGGATTTGCGACGGCGAGACATAGATGTCGTCGGGACCGGGCAGGTAGTTCGCATCCGGTGAGCGCAGGAAGCCGAAGCCGTCGGAGAGAACCTCGACGACGCCCTCACCGATGATGTCGGTCTCCTGGATCGCGAGCTGCTTGAGGATGGCGAACATCAGCTCCTGCTTGCGCATCGTGCTGGCGTTCTCGACCCCGTTTTCCTCCGCGAAGGAGACGAGCTCGGCCGGCGTCTTTGACTTGAGGTCCTGTAGTTTGATTTCCCGCATTGGGGTGGTCCTGTGGAAGCGACTTGGGAGGGATGCGAGGTGGCTGTGGGAAGGCGGACGAAATGAGGTCCGCAGGTCTGAGCAAGGTTGGCGCCGATGAGGCACCAGACCTGATGCGGCGGCCGGTCAAGCCGGAACGCAACCACATCCGCCTGCGTGGGGTGGGATATCCTTAATATAGAAAATTGTGCCGCCGTCCGCAAGGCATCTCGGGCGCAGCGGTATTCCAAGAGATCCGATCAGAATGGCTTGACGATCACGAGAATCACGATGCCGATCATCAGCACCGTCGGTACCTCATTGACATAGCGATAAAATTTCTGGCTGCGGGTATTCTTGTCGGCGCCGAATTCCCGCACCCAGCGGGTGAACAATCCATGCACGCCGGACATGATCAGGACCAGCAGAAACTTCGCATGGAACCAACCGCTGGTATACCAGTGACCCGCCCACACCAGATACAGTCCGGCCAACCAGGTCACGGTGATCGCCGGATTGATGATCGCCTTGAGCAGCCGCCGTTCCATGACCTTGAACGTCTCGGACTGCTTCGAGCCGATCTCGGCGTCGCAATGATAGACGAACAGCCGAGGCAGATAGAGCATGCCGGCCATCCAGGCGATGACGGCAATGACGTGCAGGGCCTTGATCCACTCATACATCGGAAACGGGTGACCCTCTCGGCTCGTGATCAGCTTGCGTGCCGAGACATATCCGCTCGCTCCGTCCCTCCAAACCAAATAATTTTAGAATCTTAAGGTTTGAGTCTAGGTAGCGGTGGATTGGACTCATGCAATGTCATCCGCAAGCTGCCCGCAGCTTGTTCACATCCTTCAACAGGCTGGGCTCGAGCTCCAACTCCGGGGTGAGTCCGATGTGATTCAAATGCTTGCTGAAAACGTTCGACAGCTTATCCCAAGACAAATACAGCCTGTCCCGATATCATCGGCTCGTCGCCTCGCGTTTTCCCGGACGGCGTCCATGTGCAGAAGATTCGGGGTTATCCAAAGGGGCCGGCCACCGGCTGCCTTTTTGGCCCCATCCTTCACAGGGATTCACAGATCGTTAAGGATTTGATGCCCACCACCGGAAATTACTTTCACCTGCATTTGGTTTCCGACTCGACGGGCGAAACCCTGATCACGGTCGCGCGAGCGGTTGCCGCGCAATACGCCAATGTGACGCCGGTGGAGCATGTCTATCCGCTGGTGCGCAGCCAGAAGCAGCTCGACCGCGTGCTCGACGAGATCGAGGAAGCGCCGGGCATCGTGCTGTTCACGCTGCTCGAGAAGGACCTGGTCAGCCGGCTCGAAGCCAAGTGCCAGCAGATCAACATTCCGAGTCTCTCGATCATCGGTCCGGTGATGCAGCTGTTCGAGGCCTATCTCGGCGCATCCACCGCCGGGCGGGTCGGCGCGCAGCACGTGCTGAACGCTGAATATTTCGCGCGGATCGATGCCTTGAACTACACGATGCTGCACGACGACGGCCAGATGGTGGACGGTCTCGAGGAGGCCGACGTGGTTCTGGTGGGCGTGAGCCGCACGTCCAAGACCCCGACCTCGATCTACCTCGCCAACCGTGGCGTCCGCACCGCCAACGTGCCGCTGGTGCCGGGCATTCCGATCCCGCATCAGCTGGAGACGCTGAAGAAGCCGCTGGTGGTCAGCCTGCACGCAACGCCCGAACGCCTCATTCAGGTGCGACAAAATCGGCTGCTCAGCATGGGTGCCGAAACCGGCAATGAGAACTATGTCGACAAGCAGTCGGTGACCGATGAGGTCGCCTACGCGCGCAAGCTCAGCGCAAAGTTCAACTGGGTAATGCTCGACGTGACGCGCCGTTCGATCGAAGAGACGGCGGCCGCGATCCTGAAACTCTATACCGACCGGCAGCGGCAGCGCCTGCCGGAATGAGTTGACGACGATGACCCTATGGTGTGGTGACGAGCCGCTCGTTCTGGCCTCGCAGAGTCGCGCGCGGCGCCTGTTGCTCGAGAATGCCGGCCTCGCCTGCGAGGCCGTGCCGGCGGATGTGGACGAGCGGGCCATTCAATCCGAGGCCGGGCTGGTCGCGCCCTATGAGGTTGCGCTCCATCTGGCGACCGCCAAGGCTCGCGCCGTCGCGGCGACCAGGCCTGGCTCCTATGTCCTCGGCGCTGATCAGACCCTGGCTCTCGGCGAGCGCATGTTCAACAAGCCCGCCGGCCGGCAGCAGGCAATGCACCAGCTGCTGGCATTGGCCGGACGCACCCATGCGCTGCATTCGGCGATCGCGGTCGTGCGCAATGGCGAGGTGCTGTTCTCCCATGTCGCCGTCGCCTGGATGACGATGCGGACCCTGAGCGAGAGCGATGTCGCCGCCTATCTCGACACGGCCGGCCAGGCGGTGATGTCGAGCGTCGGCGCCTATCAGCTCGAAGGTCTCGGCGTGCATCTGTTCGATCGCATCGACGGTGATCACTTCACCATTCTCGGCCTGCCGCTGCTGCCGTTGTTGGCGTATTTCCGCGACGCTAGGCTGCTCAGGTTCTGACGACGGCGCCGACACGGCCACGGGAGCGAATGGGGATGAGAGTGCTCGGGCTGACCGGCTCGATGGGGATGGGCAAGTCGACGACGGCGAAGCTGTTCGCGGAAGCCGGTGTTCCCGTCTACGACGCCGACGCGACCGTCCATAAGGTCTACGAGAGCGAGGCGGCTCCCGCGGTCGAAGCCGCGTTTCCCGGGACGACCGTCGACGGCAAGGTCGACCGGCCGAAATTGTCGGCGAAGGTGGTCGGCGACCCCGAAGCCATCCGCCGTCTCGAAGCCATCGTTCACCCGATGCTGCGGTCCTATCACCAGCGGTTCTTGGATGACGCCGAGCGATCCGGTGTGCCGGTCGCGGTCGTCGATGTGCCGCTGCTGTTCGAGACCGGTGGCGACAAGCGCGTCGATGCCGTGGTCGTGGTCTCGACGTCGCCCGAGATCCAGCGTCAGCGCATTCTGGCGCGCGGCACGATGACCGAGGAGGCGCTCGATGCGCTGCTGGCGCGTCAGATGCCGGATGCCGAGAAGCGCGCGCGTGCCGATTTCGTCGTGGATACGTCCAATGGAATAGACCCGGTGCGGGCGCAGATCCGCGACATCCTGGCCGAGGTCGTTAAGATGCCGCAGCGGCGCGCCTGATTCGCCAGCGCTGCTGGATCGACGGACTGACCGATGCGTGAGATCGTGCTCGACACCGAAACCACCGGCCTCGACGCCTTGCGCGGCGACCGCCTGGTCGAGATCGGCTGCGTCGAGATCATCAACCGGATGCCGACCGGCCAGGTCTTTCACCGCTACATCAATCCCGAGCGCGATATGCCGGCGGAGGCCTTCGCGGTCCATGGTCTGTCGAGCGAGTTCCTGGCGGACAAGCCGTTGTTCCACGAGGTGGTCGAGGATTTCCTGGCGTTCATCGGCGATGCGCCGCTGGTGATCCACAATGCGTCCTTCGACATCGGCTTCATCAATGCCGAGCTCGACAGGGTGAAGCGGGCGGCCATCCCGCGTGACCGTCTGGTCGATACGCTGCTGCTGGCCCGGCGCAAGCATCCGGGCGTGTCGAACCGGCTCGACGATCTCTGCTCGCGTTATGCGATCGACAATTCACGGCGCACCAAGCACGGAGCGTTGCTCGATGCGGAGTTGCTGGCCGAGGTCTACGTCGATCTCGTCGGAGCGCGGCAGTCACAGCTGATCCTGACCCAGGATACGCAGGAGATCCGCGTGGGGACGGCCGGCGATACGCCGCGTCGTCAGCGTGACGTCCCGCTGGCTCCCCGGGTCACCGACGCCGAGCGGGAGGCGCATCGCGCCTTCGTCGCAACCCTCGGCGACAAGCCGATCTGGATGGAATTTTGGCCGGCGTCGTGATCCCCGGCCCTCTGCCGCGGATCACGCCCGCCACTCATCTTTCAATCAAGTTTCGACCGATCAGCTGGGCCGACCCTGCGCGGCCTCGGCGGCGGCCTGGCGCTCCATGTTCTGGCGGTACAGGCCGACGAAATCGACCGGGTCGAGCATCAAGGGCGGGAAGCCGCCGTCACGCACCGAGTTGGCGACGATCTCGCGGGCGAACGGGAACAGCAGCCGCGGGCATTCGATCAGCAGCATCGGCGACAGGTTCTCGCGGGGAATGTTCACCAGCCTGAACACCCCGCCATAGACCAGCTCGAAGCTGAACATGACCTGGCTGCCGCTCTCGGCCTTGCCCTCGATCGTCAGCGTCACCTCGTATTCGGTCTCATTCAGGGCGTTGGCGCCGACATTGATCTGGATGTTGATCTGCGGCGCCTGGCCCTGCGGCGCCAGCGATTGCGGCGCATTGGGGTTCTCGAACGAGAGGTCCTTGATGTATTGCGCCAGCACGTTGAGTTGAGGAGGAGGGGCCGCCTCGGACGTGGCGCCGTTACCGTTGGTCATCGAAGTGTTCTCCTGGCACAAAAAGGCGGTTCGTTGCGGCGCGTGGCTACCATAGGGCCGGCTTGTTCCACAAGGACGAGCCTGCCGAAGCTGCCGCGACGCTCAAATATGGCGGTTCCGGCAAGGTCTGCCTCCATTTGTCGCACGTTACGACTGCAGTCGCGCCGGCAGCGTTGACCCAGGCTTTAGGATGCGGCGATCCGATTTCCCCTTGGCTGTGAAACGGGTTAGGATCACCGTGCCACAATGTGCCATTGGCCCGGCCCAATTCGATGACTACATCCTCCCGAGACGGACCGATTCATGGGTCCTTACCCGGTTCTTGGTAAACGGGATCCAGTGGCCAGACCCCGCGTCCGGCCCGGCAAGTCAGTCAGAAAGCGAACACGACGTGGATATTTATACCATCATCTTCCTGGCATTGGCGGTCTTCATCTTCGTGCGCCTGCGGGCCGTGCTCGGCCAGCGCACCGGCAACGAGCGAGCCCCATTCGATCGCGCAGCCCGGAACGCCGTGCAGGGCGCGCCCGATAACCATGTCATGCCGGTTCCCGGCGCGCCGATCGATCCGGCGGCCCCCGCCACGGGCGCTGATTTCGGTGCGCCGAGCGACCGCTGGCGCGGGGTGGCCGAGCCGGGCACGCCGCTCGCGCGCGGCCTCGACGCGATCGTCGCCAGCGACTCCTCATTCGATCCTCGCCATTTCCTCACCGGTGCGCGCAGCGCCTATGAGATGATCGTGCTGGCCTTCGCCAATGGCGATCGCCGCGCATTGCGCGACCTGCTGTCGTCCGAGGTCTATGACAGCTTCGACTCCGTGATCAAGGAGCGCGAGAAGCAGGAGCAGAAGACCGAGACCCGCTTCGTCTCGATCGACACCGCCGAGCTCGTCGGCGCCGAGGCGCGCGACCGCACCGCTCAGCTGACCGTGCGGTTCGTGTCGCAGATGATCTCCGTGACCCGCGACAAGATGGGCAACATCGTCGACGGCAATCCGGAGAAGGTCGCCGACATCACCGACATCTGGACCTTCGCCCGCGACACCGGTTCGCGTGATCCGAACTGGAAGCTGGTCGGCACCGGCAGTCATTGACGAGGACCGTGTGGCCCGGACCTTGTGCGGTCCGGTTTCGGAAAGTTCGCACCTGCAGTCGACACCGGCCACGGCCGCGAATGGAGCAAGACGACGGGCGGCGCTGATTTCTTGATCCCATTTTTCAGAATTTCGCGTTGAGTGGTACTTTGACGGTGCAGGCATGGTTCGCGAAATTTGGAAGCGGGGCTTTTCCGCCCGTAGCCTCAGATATTGGACACCGGCGCTCGCTTTGAGCGTCGCCGCTGTGGCGCTTGCGCCTTATGCGGCCGAGGCCGTGCGTGCCCGCCATCGGTCGGCCGCGCCTGCTGCGCCGGTACGCCACCTGCCCTACCCCACGCTCGACTGGCCGCTCGAGATCACCAATAGCCAGTATCTGCCGCTGGAATGGAGCGAGGTGCCCGGCTGGAACGATGATGATCAGCTCGCGGCCTACCGGACCTTCCGCGCCAGTTGCAAGCCGATTGCGGCGAGGCCCAACGGCGCAGCGGCGGAAGACAAGGCACTCGGCGATTCCCTGCGTGATCCCTGTCGTGAGGCGCGTTCGTCCGAGCTCGCCGACAACGCCGCGGCGAAAGCCTTCTTCGAACGCCACTTCGAGCCGCTGAAGATCTCCAAGCTCGGCGACGCCGACGGCTTCGTCACCGGTTACTACGAGCCGGTCATAGAGGGCTCGCGGACGCAGAACGAGGTCTACAACGTTCCGGTCTATCGCCGCCCGTCGAACCTGTTCGTCCGCGGCTTCAAGCAGGATGCGACGAGCCTGCCCAACAAGGGTCCGGTCTATCGCAAGATCGGTCGGCGCAAGCTGGTCCCCTATTATGACCGTGCGGAGATCGAGGACGGCGCCATCGAGGGCCGCGGCCTGGAGATCGCATGGCTCAGAAATCAGACGGACTTGTTGTTTGCACAGATCCAGGGATCGGCGCGCATCAGCCTCGACGACGGTTCGACCGTGCGCATCAACTACGATGCCTACAATGGCCATCCCTATACGCCGGTCGGACGCGTCCTGATCGAGCGCGGCATCATCCCGCGCGAGCAGATGTCGATGCAGCGCATCCGCGACTGGATGGAGCAGAATCCGGAAGGCGCCAACGAACTGCGCCGGACGAACCGCTCCTACATCTTCTTCCGCGAGGTGCAGCTGTCGGACAAGGATGAGGCCGTCGGCGCGCAGGGCATTCCGCTGACGCCGGGCCGCTCGATCGCGGTCGACAAGTCGCTGCACGTCTACGGCACGCCGTTCTTCATCACCGGCGAGTTGCCGATCGAGTCCGAGAAATCCAAGACCGCCTTTCATCGGCTGATGATTGCGCAGGATACGGGATCGGCGATCATAGGCCCTGCCCGCGCCGATCTCTATTTCGGCGCCGGACAGGAAGCCGGCAAGGTCTCGGGCCGGCTCAAGCACAACATGCAGTTCGTGATGCTGGTGCCGCGCAGCCTCGATCCGGTCGCGCGCGGCCGCAAGATGCCGCTGCCGGATGCGCGGCCGTCGGAGAAGATCGCAAAACTGTTTCCGCAGGTGCTGCCGAAGGAGCCGGGGAAGGACGCTCCGAAGGAGATGGCCAAGGATACGGGAAAGGATCAAGCGAAGGGCCAGGACCAGGTCAGTGCGGCCGCCGCTCCTTCCAAGGATGCCAAGGCCCCTGCCCCGGCAGCCAACGCAGGCGCGGCGACCACGGTCGCGCAGAACGTGGCGGCCCCGCAGCCCGTGCCACTGCCTGAAGCCCGGCCGCGACTGGAAAGTGATCGCAATATCCGCCGATTGCGTTATGGCAGGCGCCACCGCAACCATCGATGAACCGCCGTTGCCATGTCACATGATCCCGAGCCGCCGCGCGGCCGTCGCAAGCGCGGCCTCTCCGAGGACGAGCGGGTGCTTTGGGAGACGGTCGCCCGCCAAGTTAAGCCGCTGCGCAAGACGCCGCGTCCGCTGCGGCTCCACCCGCCAATGGCAACGGCCGAGCCGCAGGCCGACAAAGCGATGACGACGCCGCGACCGGTCGCGCCCGTTGTCATCCCCAAGCCGGTCAGGCCGGCGATCCCGCCGCTGGTCTCGCTCGGGCGGAAGGAACGCTCGAAACTGTCGCGCGGCCGCAGCGAGATCGACGCCCGGCTCGACCTGCACGGCATGACCCAGAGCCGCGCGCACCAGGCGCTGCATCATTTCCTGCATCGCGCCCAGCATGACGGACTGACCTTCGTGCTCGTCATCACCGGCAAGGGCACTATCGGCGCGGATCCCGAACGCGGCGTGCTCCGGCGGCAGGTGCCGCACTGGCTGAGCCTGCCGGAATTCCGCTCGCTGATTGTCGGTTTCGAGGAAGCCCATGTCGGCCACGGCGGCGCCGGCGCGCTCTACGTCCGCATCCGTCGGCCGCGCGGCTGATTGTCAGAACGGCCGGATGATGCCGACGCGCGGCAGCGCGGTCACTATCCAGCCGAGGATGGTCGTCTTGCGGTCATCGGCATCGATGGCGGAGATCTGTTTGCTCGCCGGCAGCGTCTTCACGGCGTGCAGCATCAGCACCAGGCAGATCACCCAGCTCGAGATCCAGCGCGAATAGTCGAACACCATCGCGAACATCACGAGATAGGCGAGGCTGATCACCAAGAGTGCTGCGATGACGGTCTGCCGGTGGCGCTGGTGCTCGAGCGCACCGATGTGATTTTGCAGGGTCCGCCACAGCGGCAGATGTAGCCAGAGCAGCAGCGCATAGACGGGCACGCCGAGCAGATTCGACGGCAGCCGCGCCCAGGTATCCTGCACCTCCTTGGCCAGCGGCTGGTACCAGACATAGGCGAATTGCAGCAGCTCGGTGCGCGACGGATCGACCATGCGCGTTTTCAGATAGCTCACGAAATCCGCCTCCGGCAACGGCATCGTGCCGAGGAATTGCGCCGCGAGGAACAGCGCGCCGAGGCCGAGCAGCGCAGCCGCGCCAACGACGATATCGCGTGGTGCGATGCTGCGGGCGAGATAGTAGCGCAGCACGACGATCGCGGTGATGGTCGGCACGTACATCAAGAGATGGATGTGGTGGATCAGCACCAGCACCGCCGAGATGAGCGCCGCGAGCAGCACGTAAGCAAGCGAGCTCGCCGGCAACAGCAACAGGATGATGGCGCCGAGGCAGCCATAGATGTCGAAATGGCCGAGGGTGAACAGGAAGTTCTTGAACACGAACGGCGAGCCGGCGGTGAACACGAACAGCGGCAGCTGCGAGCCGCTCGATCCGAATGTCCGGCGGAAGAGATGAATGAACAATGCGAAGGTCATCAGCCAGATGCTGCCCGCCAACGCGAACACCAGCGAGACGGGTACCTTCGCGGCGAACAGCCCCACGATCGCCCCGATCAGCGCCCGCTTGATGAAGCCGAAGTGATAGTCGACGAGCAGATGGATGTAGGGAATGTAGGGCGGCAGCGTGAGCTTGTGCAGGAAAACGCCGACCATCATGGCGGCGTTGACGGCGAGCATCAATCGCCAGTGTCTGCTGTACGCGCCGGTCATGCGGCGGCCGAGCGGACGCTGATGTTCAGGAGGTCCTTACCCCACCCCCCACTGTCGTCCCGGCCTTGAGCCGGGACCCATAGCCACCGGCGTTTGTGGTGAGGCAAGGGTGGAGCCGCCATCGCGAGTCGCAATCAACTTTGGTGATTATGGGTCTCGGCGTTCGCCGGGACGACAGCGGAATTCGTTGTGACCGCTCGGGCAATAGGTCCGACGGTTACAGAATAAACCGGCTCAGATCCGCGTTCTTTGCGAGGTCGCCGATGTGCTGCTGCACATAGGCGGCGTCGACGCGCATGGTCTCGCCGTTGCGGTCCGATGCCGTGAACGAGATCTCGTCGAGCACCCGCTCCATCACCGTCTGCAGCCGGCGGGCGCCGATGTTCTCGACCGTCGAGTTCACCGCAACCGCGATGTCGGCCAGGGCGTCGATGGCATCGTCAGTGATGTCGAGCGTGACGCCTTCGGTCTTCATCAGCGCGACATATTGCTTGATCAGCGACGCCTCCGGCTCGGTCAGGATGCGGCGCATGTCGTCGCGCGTCAGCGCCTGCAGCTCGACGCGGATCGGCAGGCGGCCCTGCAGCTCCGGAAGGAGATCGGAGGGCTTGGCGATATGGAACGCGCCCGAGGCGATGAACAGGATGTGGTCGGTCTTGACCGCGCCGTGCTTGGTCGAGACGGTGGTGCCTTCGATCAGCGGCAGCAGGTCGCGCTGCACGCCCTCGCGGGAGACGTCGCCGCCGTGGCGGTTCTCGCGCACGCAGATCTTGTCGATCTCGTCGAGGAACACGATGCCGTTGTTCTCGACCACGCTGATCGCCTCCTGCACCAGCTGGTCGCTGTCGAGCAGCTTGTCGGACTCCTCGGCGATCAGAAGGTCGTGAGAAGCCTCGACCGTGACCCGCCGCGTCTTGGTGCGGCCGCCGAGCTTGCCGAAAATGTCGCCGATCGAGATCGCGCCCATCTGCGCGCCCGGCATGCCCGGGATCTCGAACATCGGCATGCCGCCGCCCGACGACTGTGTCTCGATCTCGATCTCCTTGTCGTTGAGCTCGCCGGCGCGCAGCTTGCGGCGGAACGAGTCGCGCGTCGCAGCACTCGAATTGGCGCCGACCAGCGCGTCGAGCACGCGCTCCTCGGCTGCGAGCTGCGCGCGCGCGGCGACGTCCTTGCGCTTGCGCTCCCGGACCTGGGCGATCGCGACCTCGACGAGGTCGCGGATGATCTGCTCGACGTCGCGGCCGACATAGCCGACCTCGGTGAACTTGGTCGCCTCGACCTTGAGGAACGGTGCGCCCGCAAGCTTGGCCAGCCGCCGCGCGATCTCTGTCTTGCCGACGCCGGTCGGCCCGATCATCAGGATGTTCTTCGGCAGCACCTCTTCGCGCAGGCCCGCGTCGAGCTGCAGCCGCCGCCAGCGGTTGCGGAGCGCGATGGAGACCGCGCGCTTGGCGTCGGCCTGGCCGACGATGAAGCGGTCGAGTTCGGAGACGATTTCACGAGGGGAAAAGTCGGTCATGAGGCTCTAGCTAGGCTCGGATGGGCGGCGAGGCAAGTCGGCGGGATCGCAGGACATCAGCAGCGCCGGGCCATCCGGCGTGTCGACCAGGCGCTCGCGCCGGAATCCCGCCTTTTCATAGGCGCGGATGGCGCGCACATTGGCCGGCGAGGGGTCGGTGACCACGCGCGGGACGCCGCGCTGAAGCATCAGGTCACAAAAAGCCTGGATGGCGAGGGCGCCGTGACCCCGCCCGATGCGCTCATGTCCGGCGATAAACAGGTCGATGCCGCGGGTGGCGTCCGGCTGCGGCCCGAAGCCGTCGTTCCACGCGGTGAGGGCGTAGCACTGCAGGTAGCCGGCCGCTTCCCCATCCATCAGCATGATGTACTGATCCATGGCCGGCTCGTCGCGGTCGCCATCGATCAAGGCATACTGCTCGTCCGGATCGCCCCACCATTCCCGGACATGCGGCTGCTGCAGCCAGTCGCGGACGGCCGGCAGATCGTCTTCGGTCATCGGACGGAAGCCAATAGTCATCGCCGCCCTGCCCTCACAGCAGCGGCGGCCCGGCCTGCCACTGCCGGATCGCTTCGGTCGGATAGATCAGCATCAAAATGTTGAGCGTCAGGTTGTCGCGGATGTGCAGGCCGACGCCGATCTCGAACACGATGGCAATCAGTACCGTCAGCCAGACCGGCAGCACGCGCGCCAGCAGGAAGCCGGTCATCATCGCCATGGTGTCGCCGACCGAGTTCACGATGCTGTCGCCGAAATAATCCAGCGAGATCGTGGCGGCACGATAGCGCTCGATGATGAGACTGGAGTTCTCCACCAGCTCCCAGGCGCCCTCGATCAGCATCGCGACGATCAGCCGGCCCTGCCAGGGCAGGAACGGCAGCACCAAGATCGTCAGCGCATAGAACAGGAAGCCGTGGATGATGTGGGAGAACGTGTACCAGTCGGTGAGATGCTGGGAGTTCTCCGAGCTCTGCACCACGCCATGCCACAGCTTCACGGTCCCGCAGGCGCAGATCGGCAGCCGGCCCATCGCGAACAGGATCGCGGCTTGCAGAATCAGCAGCGCGACGACGAGCCCGAGCCACAGCCCGGGCGATCGGCGGGACGCGATACTGATCTCGCCCGCGGTCATCGTCTACTCGGCCGACAACGCTTCGATGGTGATGTTGCGGTTGGTGTAGACGCAGATGTCGGCGGCGATGTCGAGCGACTTGCGCACGATGCTCTCGGCGTCCTTGTCGGTGTCGATCAGCGCCCGCGCGGCCGCCAGCGCGTAATTGCCGCCTGAGCCGATCGCCATCACGCCCGCCTCCGGCTCCAGCACGTCGCCGGTCCCGGTCAGGACCAGCGAGACCTCCTTGTCGGCGACGATCATCATCGCCTCCAGCCGGCGCAGATAGCGGTCGGTCCGCCAGTCCTTGGCGAGCTCGACGGCCGCCCGGGTCAGCTGCCCCGGATATTGCTCGAGCTTGCTCTCCAGCCGCTCGAACAGGGTAAACGCATCCGCCGTGGCGCCGGCGAAGCCGCCGATCACGTCGCCCTTGCCGAGCTTGCGCACCTTGCGGGCGTTGGACTTGATCACGGTCTGGCCGATCGAGACCTGGCCGTCGCCGCCCACGACCACCCTGCCCCCCTTGCGGACGGTCAGGATCGTGGTGCCGTGCCAGACGGTGGGCTCATGGGAGGATGCGTGCATGGAAAGTCCCTGGTTGATGGCCTGATTTAGGCGCTCAGGGGTTGGGATACAATTACCGGGTCGCTGCCCTGCCCCGTCAGGCCTTGAAATCCGCTCACCATGGCCCGAGATCAAGCCCGGAGCACGTCATCCCGCAGTAGCTAAGGTGTCATCCGCCTGATAAAAGGGCCGCGTTTTCAAGGGAAAGCTGACCCCATGCGTAGCGCGACCATCAAGCGCAAGACCAAAGAGACCGATATCGAGGTGTCCGTGAACCTCGACGGCACCGGCGTCGTGAACATTGCGACCGGTATCGGCTTCTTCGATCACATGCTGGATCTGCTCGCCCGGCATTCCCGCATCGACATGACCGTCAAGGCGGTCGGCGACCTGCACATCGACTTCCACCACACCACCGAGGATGTCGGCATCGCCCTCGGCCAGGCCGTGCGCCAGGCGCTCGGCGACATGGCCGGCATCACCCGCTACGCCTCGATCCACATGCCGATGGACGAGACGCTGACCCGGGTCGTGATCGACGTGTCGGGGCGGCCGATGCTGGTGTTCCGCACGACGTTTGCGCGCGACAAGATCGGCGAATTCGACACCGAGCTGGTGCGCGAATGGTTCAATGCGTTTGCCATGAATGCCGGCATCACCCTGCATGTCGAGACGCTGTACGGCGAGAACGCCCATCATATCGCCGAATCCTGCTTCAAGGGTCTGGCGCGGGCGTTGCGCGCAGCGCTCGCGATCGACCCGCGCAACCAGGGCGAAGTGCCATCCACCAAGGGTCAGCTCGGCGGCTGATCGCCTCCCCCAAGGGATTATCGACATGCCCGTCTATACGATCCACGCTCCCCTCGCCGCCGGGGCCGATCTGCGTTCGACGGATCGCTTCGTGTTCATCCGCGACGGCTTCCATTTCTGGGCCGCCGTGCTCGGCGCCGTCTGGCTGGCCTGGCACCGTCTGTGGCTCGCGATGCTCGGCTGGATCGCGCTGATGATCGTCGTCGACGTTCTGCTGGTCCGGATCGGGATCGGCGGCGGCACGATTGCGCTGGTCGATCTGCTGCTCGCGGTCCTGCTCGGGCTCGAAGCCTCCAGCCTCAAGCGCTGGAGCTACTCGCGCGGCAAATGGCGCCAGCTCGATGTCGTCGTGGCCGACGATCTCGACGCCGCCGAGCGTCGCTTCTTCGAGCGCTGGGCCGCAAGGCGCAGCGATCTCGGTTACGACAACTACACCGTCGATCGCGGCGCCGCACCGCCGACGCGTGACAACGGCAATGGACAGCATCCGCCGCCGCTGCCCCATGCGAGCATCATTGGCTTGTTCCCCGAACCCGGAGGTGGACGATGAGCGTCGCAATCATCGATTACGGCTCCGGCAATCTGCATTCCGCCGCGAAAGCGTTCGAGCGCGCCGCGCGCAGCATGGAAGATCCGCAGAAGGTCGTGGTGACCCGTGATCCCGACACGGTGTATCGCGCCGACCGCATCGTGCTGCCCGGTGTCGGCGCCTTCGCCGATTGCCGCCGTGGCCTCGACGCGGTCGACGGCATGCTGGAGGCGATGACCGAGGCCGTGCGCCACAAGGCGCGGCCGTTCTTCGGCATCTGCGTCGGCATGCAGCTGATGGCGACGCGGGGCAAGGAGCATGTCACGACCGACGGCTTCGACTGGGTCTCGGGTGACGTCGAGAAGATCACGCCTCGCGACGAGAGCCTGAAGATCCCGCACATGGGCTGGAATACGCTCGATGTGCTGCAAGAGCATCCGGTGCTGGAGAAGCTGCCGCTCGGGCCGAAAGGACTGCACGCGTATTTCGTGCACTCCTATCACTTGAATGCGGTCAACGAGAACGAGGTGCTGGCGCGCGCCGATTACGGCGGGCCGATCACCGCTGTTGTCGGCAAGGACACCGCCATCGGCACGCAATTCCATCCCGAGAAGAGCCAGCGTTTCGGTCTCGCCCTCATTTCCAACTTCCTGAAGTGGAAGCCGTGAGCGCTGCCATCCTGCTCGCTGCAACATGCGGGTAGGGCACGCTCTTGAAAGACATCAGACATGATCCTGTTTCCTGCCATCGATCTGAAGAACGGCCAGTGCGTGCGCCTCGAGCAGGGCGACATGGCGCGCGCCACGGTGTTCAACCTCGATCCCGCCGCCCAGGCGAAGAGCTTCGCCGACCAGGGCTTCGAGTATCTGCACGTTGTCGATCTCGACGGCGCCTTCGCCGGCAAGCCGATGAATGCGCAGGCCGTCGAGGCGATGCTGAAGGTCGTGAAGATGCCGGTGCAGCTCGGCGGCGGCATCCGCGATCTCAAGACCGTCGAAGCCTGGCTCGGCAAGGGCATCACCCGCGTCATCATCGGCACCGCCGCGGTGCGCGATCCCGAGCTGGTGAAGACCGCCGCGAAAGCCTTTCCCGGCCGCGTTGCCGTCGGCCTCGACGCCCGCGACGGCAAGGTTGCGGTCGAAGGCTGGGCCGAGACGTCCGAAGTCACCGCACTCGATATCGCCAAGCGGTTCGAGGACGCCGGCGTCGCCGCGATCATCTTCACCGATATTGCGCGCGATGGCCTGCTCAAGGGCCTCAACCTCGACGCCACGATCGCGCTCGGCGACGCGATTTCGATTCCCGTGATCGCCTCCGGCGGCCTCGCTTCGATCGACGACGTCAAGGCGATGCTCACGCCGCGTGCGAAAAAGCTCGAAGGCGCCATCGCCGGCCGCGCGCTCTATGACGGGCGGCTCCATCCGGCCGAGGCGCTGGCGCTGATCCGCGCGGCGCGCGGGTAGGGGAGAGCAGCATGTTCAAGGTCCGTGTCATTCCCTGCCTCGACGTCAAGGACGGACGGGTGGTCAAGGGCGTCAACTTCGTCAATCTGCGCGACGCCGGCGATCCGGTGGAGGCGGCGGTCGCCTACGACGCCGCCGGCGCCGACGAGCTCTGCTTCCTCGACATCACCGCGACCCATGAGAACCGCGGCATCATGCTCGACGTCGTCCGGCGGACGGCGGAAGCCTGCTTCATGCCGGTGACGGTCGGCGGCGGCGTGCGCACCATCGACGATATCAAGACATTGCTGCGCTCCGGCGCCGACAAGGTCTCGATCAATTCCGCCGCGGTGGCGCGGCGCGAGTTCGTCAAGGAGGCGGCCGAGAAGTTCGGCGAGCAGTGCATCGTGGTGGCGATCGACGCCAAGTCGGTGCCGCGGGCGGGGGGCGGGTCGCGCTGGGAAATCTTCACCCATGGCGGCCGCAAGACGACCGGCATCGATGCGATCGAATATGCCCAGGAGGTGGTCGCGCTCGGTGCCGGCGAAATCCTGCTGACCTCGATGGACCGCGACGGCACCCGGCAGGGGTTCGACCTGCCGCTGACCCGGGCGGTGGCCGACAGCGTGCCGGTGCCGGTGATCGCCTCGGGCGGCGTCGGCAATCTCGATCATCTGGTCGACGGCATCCGGCAGGGCAGGGCGACCGCGGTGCTCGCCGCCTCGATCTTCCATTTCGGGGAATTTACCATCCGGCAGGCCAAGGAGCACATGCTGCGTCAGGGCCTGCCGATGCGGCTCGATCCCTGACGACATTGCGCCGAAAAAATGTTAGATGAACGCGGGTCCGGCCGCTGAGGAGCGGGCCTGCGTGTCCTGAGAACTGGCTGATGTCCCGCTTCACGCTTCACGATCTGGCTGCCATCATCGACGCGCGCGCCGCGGCGGGCGGTGAGGCGTCCTATACGCGCAAGCTGCTCGACAAGGGCCCGGCGCAGTGCGCCAAGAAGATGGGCGAGGAGGCGGTCGAGACGGTGATCGCCGCCGTCGGCACCGACCGTGAGCATCTGATCTCCGAAAGCGCCGATCTGCTGTTTCATTTGTTGGTGGTGTTGAAGTCGCGCGACATCCGGCTCGACGAGGTCGAGGCCGTGCTCGCAAAGCGGACAGGTCAATCGGGCTTGGAAGAAAAGGCGTCGCGCAAGACGGAGTAGGGCGCGACGGCCGGGGGAAACGAAGGGCAGCGTCATGGATATGCGCACCACCGAACAACAATATAATCCGTACCGCGTCTTCACCCGCCAGCAATGGGCCGAGCTGCGCAACGACACGCCGATGACCTTGGAGCCCGGCGAGTTCTCAAAACTGCGCTCGATGCACGATCGCCTCGATCTTCAGGAGGTCGAGGACATCTACCTGCCGCTGTCGCGATTGCTGTCGATGTATGTCGATGCGGCGCAGCGGCTGTACTACGCGCAGCGTCAGTTCCTCGGCATCCGCGACCGCAAGATGCCCTACATCATCGGCGTCGCCGGCTCGGTGTCAGTCGGCAAGTCGACCACCGCGCGTGTGCTGCAGGCGCTGCTGACGCGCTGGTCGCCGCGGCCCAAGGTCGACCTCATCACCACCGACGGTTTTCTGTTTCCGAACGCCGTGCTCGAACGGCAGGGCCTGATGCAGAAGAAGGGCTTTCCGGAGAGCTACGACAAGGCACGGCTGCTCGCCTTCCTCTCGGACATCAAGGCCGGCCGGCATCCGGTGCGTGCGCCGGTCTACTCGCATCTCAGCTACGACATCGTGCCCAATCAGTGGACCGAGATCGACCAGCCGGACATCCTGATCGTCGAGGGCGTCAACGTGCTGCAGACGGGACCCTTGCCGCGCGACGGCAAGGCGGTGCCCGTCGTGTCCGACTTCTTCGACTTCTCGGTCTATATCGACGCCGACGAGGCGGTGCTGCGCAAATGGTACGTGAAGCGCTTCCTGTCCTTGCGCGACACCGCGTTCCACGACCCGCGCTCCTACTTCAACCGCTACGCGCTGCTGTCGGACGAAGAGGCCACCGCCACCGCGATCGCGATCTGGGAGCGCACCAACCTCGCCAACCTCGAGGACAACATTTTGCCGACCCGGCCGCGCGCTACCTTGATCCTGAAGAAGGGCGCGGACCACGAGATCGAGACGGTGGCGCTGCGGCGGTTGTGAGTTCGCTGCTGAGCCGAGCGAGATCTCGAAACGTTTCGGCGGCTGAATAGTGTCTCCGTCATTCCGGGGCGTGCGAAGCGCGAGCCCGGAATCCATAACCACGACCGGTCATGTGGACCGAGATGCTCGTGGCTATTGTCCCTTAAGAAATAGCGGCCTGTGGCTATGGATTCCGGGCTCATTCGCGCTGCTTCAAAATGGCTGCGCCATTTTGCGCGCGAATGCCCCGGAATGCCCCGGAGAGAGAGCTTGCCTTGCGTATGCCCACTTACTGCCCGGCTTATTAGGCTTGCGCGGTGCAACCTCTCCCCGCCCTTTTGCGGGGAGAGGTCGGATTGCGCAGCAATCCGGGTGAGGGGCATGGCACATACGCTGCCTAGTTCGCGGTCTCTCGGACGAGCAGGGCGGCTCTGAGCGGCAGATAATTGGCACCACCCGTGTGGCTGCCCCTCACCCCGACCCTCTCCCCGTGAAGGACGGGGAGAGGGAGCGCAGGCACCGCCCGTGCTACAAACTCATCACTACGCCGCCACCTGCCGCGCCGCGGCCAGATTGGCCAGTGCCTCGTCCAGCTTGTCGCGGTCGATCGGCTTGACGAGGAAGCCGTCCATGCCCGCCTCGAAGCAGGCATAGCGGTCCTCGACCAGGGTGTTGGCCGTGAGCGCCAGGATCGGCGTGCGGCGGCCGGGCTCACTGGCCTCGAGCGCCCGAATGCGCTTGGCGGCAGCGATACCGTCGAGCTTGGGCATCTGCACGTCCATCAGGATCAGGTCGTAGGGCGTGCTGGCCGAACGTGCCGCAAGCCAGGAGTCGAGCGCGGCCTCGCCATGCACGGCGATGTCGGCGTGATGACCGAGCTTGGTCAGCAGCGAGCGCATCAGCAGCGCGTTGATGTCGTTGTCCTCGGCCACGAGAATCGACAGGCCCGCGCCGGCGCGCGCCGCAATCGGCGGCGCGATCATCGGAACGGGATCGTCGATCAGCGCCGAGGCGGCGCCATCGGCGTCAAATCCGACACGCGCCGCAAGCGATGCGGCGCGCAGCGGTTTCACCAGATAGAAGTTGAACGGCGCAGTCGGCGCCAGCTCGTGGCGGCTCACCGGCGTCACCAGGACGATCAGCCGCGTCGTATGACGCTGCGCCGTCATGCCGAGGCCGCGCGCCGTCTCGCTGCCGATGGCATCATCCACCAGCACAGCGTGCCAGGCCCGCTCGGGCAGCAGCGCCTCGGCGACCTCGGTCTCGGCGACGAGACAGGTCTGCGCGCCCCAGTTCTGCAGGCGCCGCTCGATCAGCTCGGCCTGCAGGCCGGGCGGCGCGATCAGCATGATCGACTGTCCGGTCAGATCGGGCCCGCGAAAACTGTTCTGCTCGCCGCGCTCCAGCGCCGCCGGCAGCGGCACGCAAACCTCGAAGGTCGAGCCGGCGCCGAGCTCGCTCTGCAGGCTGATCCGGCCCCCCATCCGCTTGACGATGCGGTCGGAGATCGCCAGCCCAAGGCCGGTGCCGCCGAAGCTGCGTGCGACGCTGTCGTCGGCCTGCTCGAATTCTCGGAAGATGCGCTCCTGCGCCTCGGCGGCGATACCGATGCCGGTGTCGCGCACCTGGAAGCTGATCTCGTTCGGCCAGATGCCGGGTTCGGCGATGACAGCGACGCCGCCACTGCTCGTGAACTTGATCGCATTGCCGGCCAGATTGAGCAGCACCTGGCGCAGCCGCGCGGCATCGCCGGTCACCCAGGTCGGCAGCCGCTCATCCATGTAGGCCGCGATCTCCAGCTGCTTGGCTTGGGCGCGCGGCGCCAGCAGCTCGGTGATCTCCTCGATCAGCGCGGCAAGCGAGAACGGCTGCGCCTCCAGCGCCAGCTTGCCGGCCTCGATCTTGGAATAGTCGAGCAGCTCGTCGATCAGCGACATCAGCGCTTCGCCGGACGTGCGCACCGCCTTGGCGTAGGTCGTCTGCTCCGGCGTCAGATGCGTCTCCAGCAGCAGCCCGCTCATGCCGAGGATGCCGTTGAGAGGCGTGCGGATCTCGTGGCTCGCCATCGCCAGGAAGCGCGACTTGGCGCGGTTGGCCGCATTGGCCTGATCGCGGGCGTCGGCGAGCGCGCGCTCGGTCTCCGTGCGGTCGGTGACGTCGCGGCCGACACATTGCAGCACGGCGGGGTGTCCGGCATCGGAGCGGACCAGCGCCTCGCGCCAGGCGATCCAGCGCGGCCCGATCGCGCTCTCGATTCGCTGGTCGTGCACGCGCGTGCCGCTCGTCTCCAGCGCGCTCTCGCCCTGCTCGATCAGCGCGAAGGCGAAGCGGCTGCCGACCAGGTTCTCGCGATCGAGACCGGCCATCTGGCAAAACGCATCATTGACGAAGATGATCGCGCCGTCCTGCTCGCGCATGACGATGAGATCGCCCTGCTGCTCGAACAGATTGCGCGCGCGCTGCTCGGCCTCCTGCAGCTCCCAGTTCCGGTCGGCCAGCACCTCGTTGTGAAGCGCGATCTTCTGAAGTTTCTTCGCGACGAAGCGCAGCCGCATGCTCAGCGTGGCCAGGCCGACGCAGGCGAGCGCGAACAGGAAGCTGGCGCCGATGGCAAAGGTGTGCGGGTTGTAGCCGGAGTTCTCGGAGATGCTGGCCTTGATGAAGCCGTAGGCACCGCCGAAGCCGGCGGAGAAGATCATCAGCGAGCGCAGAATCGCGACGATGGTGCGATGACGGCGCATGAACCGGCGCAGGCGCAGCCTGATGCGAAAAAGCGGTCCCATGTCCATCCCCCCGGTGCCGTCGATCCGATGTCGTGGCCGACCCGCACCATGCGGCGTCGGTATTGCCGAGACTTTGAAAGGTCATGCAGGCCCGACCTGGCGCTGCAGAGATGGTGAACCGGGCGTTAGCCCGGCTCACAGAACCGGGTTGGCCGGCGACGATGCGTGGCCACGGGCCGCGACGATCAGCGCGGCGACCTCTCTTGCGGTGGTGCGGCTGGAGCGGACGTAGATGCGATAGTCGAAATCGCCGTCGGCCGCGCCGTCGACGCCGAGATAGATGCGCGGCGCACCCGGAAGCGGATCGGCGGCGATCGCCACCAGCTGCGTTGCGGCGCTGATGCGGCAGCCCCGATCCTCCTGCGCGGGGGCATCGTCGACCACGACGAAATCCGCCGTCTCCGGACGCTCCGCCAGCGCCACGCGGACCGTCGCCTGCGCAGGATCGTCGGTGAAGTCGACGTGGAGATCGGCGGGATAAGGCGCGGAGCCGAGCGAGACGGTGTCGGCACCGACGGCAATGCAGGGCTGCGGGGAGGGCGCCAATTCGAGCTTGGCAAAAACCGCAGCCGCGATCAGCGGCACGGCCGACACGAGGACCTTGAAACGCAACATGACACGCACCGACGCGGAAGGCCTGATGACGAAACGCGGGCCTTATGGTTGTCGGAGCGTAAAGAGAAGTCGTTACCAGAGTGTTGAAAAAGACGAGACGTTCACGCCGCATGGCGATTGTCTTCCGCCAGCGCGCGATACGACAGCGCCTCCGCCAGATGCAGCCGGCCGATGGTGTCGACATGGTCCAGATCGGCCAAGGTGCGGGCGACACGCAGCACGCGGTGATAGCCGCGCGCCGACAGGCGCATCGTCTCGGCGGCCTCGCGCAGCAGCTTCTGGCCCGGCGCATCGAGCTTGGCGATCTCGTCGAGCACTGCGGCGGGCGCCTCGGCGTTAGTCCTGATCTGCGGCAGGCCCGCTTTGACATAGCGGGCGCGCTGCACATCGCGGGCGGCGGCGACGCGGGCGGCCACCTCGGCGGAGCCTTCCTTGGACGGCGGCAGGATCAGGTCCGCAGCCGTGACGGCCGGCACCTCGATGCGCAGATCGATGCGGTCCATCAGCGGGCCGGAGATGCGCATCTGATAGTCCGCGGTGCAGCGGTCGATACGGCCGCGCTTGCAGGCATAGCCGGGCTCGAAGGCATTGCCGCAGCGACAGGGGTTCATCGCGGCGACCAGCATGAAGCGGGCAGGGTAGGTGACGCGGTGGTTGGCGCGCGAGATCGAGACCTCGCCATTCTCCAGCGGCTGGCGCAGCGAATCCAGCACGCGCGGATCGAACTCCGGCAGCTCGTCGAGAAACAGCACGCCCTGATGCGCCAGCGAGATCTCGCCGGGCCGGGCGCGCAGGCCGCCGCCGGTCAATGCCGCCATGCTGGCCGAATGATGCGGGCTGCGGAACGGCCGCCGGTTGGTCAGCGCGCCGCCTTCGATCTCGCCGGCGACCGAGGCGATCATCGAGACCTCCAGCAGCTCGGCCGGCGACAGCGGCGGCAGGATCGACGGCAGCCGCGCCGCCAGCATCGACTTGCCGGCGCCGGGCGAGCCGATCATCAGCAGATGATGCCCGCCGGCGGCGGCGATCTCGAGCGCGCGCTTGCCGCTCTCCTGGCCCTTGATGTCGCGCAGATCGAGCAGGCTCGCTGGCGCTTCCTGGATTTTCGGCTGCGGCCGCGACAGCACCTGCGTGCCCTTGAAGTGATTGGCGATCTGGATCAGCGACGTCGCCGCGATGATCTGCAGGTCGGGACTGGCCCACGCCGCCTCGGCGCCGCAGGCCGCTGGGCAGATCAATCCTTCCTCGCGCGCATTGGCGCCGATCGCCGCCGGCAGCACGCCCGCCACCGGCGCGATCGAGCCGTCGAGCCCGAGCTCGCCGAGCACGGTGAAACCAGTCAGCGCATCCGGCGGAATCGCCCCGATCGCAGCCATCAGCCCGAGCGCGATCGGCAGATCGTAGTGGCTGCCTTCCTTGGGCACGTCGGCCGGAGCCAGATTGACGGTGATCCGCCGTGCCGGCAGCGCCAGGCCCGAGGCGATCAGCGCCGAGCGCACCCGCTCGCGCGCCTCCGACACCGCCTTGTCCGGCAGGCCGACGATCGCGAACGCCGGCAGGCCCGGTGCAACCTGGACCTGCACGTCGACCGCGCGGGCCTCGATCCCCTCGAAGGCAACGGTGGAAACGCGCTGGACCATGATGCCCCTCCCGGCCGCGAGGCTAGCGGAAGCGGGCGCTGTTCGCAAGAACAATACGGGAACAGAGGTGCTCGTCGGCGAGGCAATCCATTAACGACGGCCTCGTGCAGCGTCCTGCGGCCGCACTGAGCTTAACGCCCCTTTAGTCCGGCCTTCGCATTCTTTCGCAAAATGCTGATCGACCTGCGCCCGATCACAGCGACGGGTGCCGACAAGAAGAGATGTGTGATGCCCCCAGCGCCTTCGGCCGCTCCGGCCGCCAAGTCGCCCGCCGCCAAGTCGCCCGCCGTCGAGGCGCGGACGGTGTCCGAGCTCGCCACCGACATTCTGCGACGCACGACGAGCCTGTTCCTGGCCGGGCCGCGGCCGGCGCCCGCCGAGCAGCTCGATCTCTACGACCAGATGTTCGCCCGCCTGATGCCCCAGGTGGCGACCGACGTGCTGGCCGAGCTGAGCATGGCGCTGGCCGGCGTCGAGCGCGCGCCTTACGGCACCGCGCGGCTGTTGGCGGTTCATCCCGAGCTGCGTGTCGCCGGGCCGATGCTGGCGAAGGCCGCGGTGCTGACCGAGCGCGACCTCGCCGAGTTCATCAGGAGCTCGAGCCCGGCGCATCTGGTTGCGATCGCCGCCCGCCGCGGCATCGGCGACAGCCTCACGACGCAGCTGATCGCGCGCGGCTTTCCGCCGGTGCGCATGGCGCTGGCGCAGAATCTCACCGCGAAACTGTCCGAGGACGGCTATCGCAGCCTGTTCAAGATTGCCGAGCGAGACGAGGATCTCGCCGAGAAGCTGGCGCTGCGCAACGATCTGCCGGCCAAGCTGTCGCGCGCCTTCGTCGCCGCCGCGAGCGAGGGCGCCCGCACCCGCTTCATCAAGGCGGCGCCGCCCGCAACCCGCGCCACGCTGCAGGCTGCTCCGACACGCTCGGCCGGCGCGGCGATGCGCGCGATCTGGGATTACGAGCAGGTGAAGGCCGAGGTCGCCACGCTCAACCGCAGCGGCAAGCTCGGCGACTCCGCCGTCAACCGCTTCTGCGTGACCGGCGATTTCCCCGCGGTGATCGCGGCGCTGGCGCTGCTCTGCGTGGTCTCGATCGAGACGATCGAATCGCTCCTGCAGGAGGATCGCCTCACGGACCTGCTGCTCGCCTGCAAGGCGGCGCGGCTCAGCTGGGCGACGACCGCCATGATCCTGCGCGCCCGACCGAGCTGCGACGCGATCGCGGCCGACGATCTCGACGAGGCGCGCAAGCGCTTCGAGAAGCTCGCGCTGTCGGAAGCGCAGCGGAAGGTGCGCGGGCTCGAAGCCGGCTGAGCACGACGCGGCTGCGTCAGCCCGGCGGCGTCGACGGGTAGGTCGTGAAGTCGATCTTGAACATCGCCGGATCGAGCTTCTTGGTGGTGTCGAGATTGTAGACGGCGACCGTCGTGTCGTAGCCCTGCGGATCGGTCACGGTCCACTGCTTGAGCTGGCCGTCCTTGGCGCCGAGCATCAGCATCAGCCGGCTGGTGCCGATCAGCGCCTGCTTCTCCTCGATCGTGATCGTGACGTAGAGATCGTCGGCGGCGACGGCGATCACGTTGGTGTCCTTCAACAGATCGATGCGGTCCGACAGCAGATAGCGCAACGGCGTCTGCGACAGCGGATAGACGTCCTGGGTCGCCAGCTTGCGGTCGCGGACGACCAGCGACGAGCCGTCGGCCACGATGTCGATCGGCGTCGGCGGATCATATTCGAAGCGCACCTTGCCCGGCTTCTGGATGTAGAAATCGCCCTTGGTCTTGCTGCCGTCGGGGCCGACCTGAACGAAGTTCCCGACCAGCGTCTGCAGCGACGACAGATAGGCGCTGACCTTGGCGGCCTGCGCCTTCTGGTTGGCGTCGAACGAGGTGAAGATGCTGGCCGGCACGTTGCGCCGCGGATCGGGAATGACCGGGTTGGGCGGCGCGGTCTGGGTGGTCGTCTGACCGCCGCGCTGCTGCTCGGAGGCGCTGAGCTGGGAGCCGCTCTTCGCTGCGGATTTCGGGGCCGGCGTGGTCTGGGCGGTCGCGTGGCCGGCGACGCCGGTCAGGGCGCTGGCCGCAACGACGCAGGCCATCAGCCGGGCGGACAGGCTGCGTCCGGGCGGAAGCGAAAAGGGGTTGTTCAACAAGGAGCTTTTCAAAACGACGTCCTGATTCATACGCGTTTCTATCGTGGTTCGGTCGGTCAGCGTGATCGTAATTGCGTGAAGTTACGACCTGGAAACGGCAGATCTGGGACCAAAGCGCGCCGTCAGAACCCGCCTTCCTCCTCGGGCACCAGGATCTCGCGCTTGCCGGCGTGGTTGGCCTGGCCGACGATGCCTTCCTGTTCCATGCGCTCCATCAGCGACGCGGCCTTGTTATAGCCGATCTGCAGCCGGCGCTGAATGTAGCTGGTGGAGGCCTTGCGGTCGCGTTTGACCACGGCGACCGCCTGGGAGAACAGGTCGTCGCCCCCGCCGCCGCCCATGCCGGTGGCGTCGAACACCGCGCCGTCCTCCTCGCTCGGTTCCTCGGCGGTGACCGCCTCGAGATATTCCGGCGAGCCCTGGGCCTTGAGGTGGCGCACCACCTTCTCGACCTCCTCGTCGGAGCAGAACGGGCCGTGCACGCGGCTGATGCGGCCGCCGCCGGCCATGTAGAGCATGTCGCCCTGGCCGAGCAGCTGCTCGGCGCCCATCTCGCCGAGAATGGTGCGGCTGTCGATCTTCGACGTCACCTGGAAGGAGATGCGGGTCGGGAAGTTGGCCTTGATGGTGCCGGTGATGACGTCGACCGACGGACGCTGCGTCGCAAGGATGACGTGCAGGCCGGCGGCGCGCGCCATCTGCGCGAGGCGCTGCACCGTGCCTTCGATGTCCTTGCCGGCGACCATCATCAGGTCGGCCATCTCGTCGACGATGATGACGATGTAGGGCAGCGGATCGAGGTCGAGCTTCTCCTCCTCGTAGATCGCCTTGCCGGTCTCCTTGTCGAAGCCGGTGTGGACGGTGCGCGTCAGCTCCTCGCCCTTGTTGCGGGCTTCGGCAAGGCGCGCGTTGTAGCCGTCGATGTTGCGCACGCCGAGCTTGGCCATCTTCTTGTAGCGCTCCTCCATCTCGCGCACGGCCCATTTCAGCGCGACGACGGCCTTCTTCGGGTCGGTCACGACGGGCGTGAGGAGATGCGGAATGCCGTCATAGACCGAGAGTTCGAGCATCTTGGGGTCGACCATGATCAGCCGGCACTGGTCGGGCCGCAGGCGATAGACCAGGCTGAGGATCATGGTGTTGATCGCGACCGACTTGCCCGAGCCGGTGGTGCCGGCGATCAGCATGTGCGGGGTGCGCGCGAGATCGATGATGATGGATTCGCCGCCGATGTTCTTGCCGAGGCAGAGCGGCAGCTTGGCGACGCTCTCGGTGGCCTCCTTGGCGACCAGCAGCTCGCGCAGATAGACCTTCTCGCGATGCGCGTTGGGCAGCTCGATGCCGATGGCGTTGCGGCCGGGCACGACGGCGACGCGCGCCGACAGCGCGCTCATCGATCGCGCGATGTCGTCGGCCAGGCCGATCACGCGCGACGATTTGATGCCGGGCGCGGGCTCCAGCTCGTAAAGCGTGACGACCGGTCCCGGATGCGCCTTGACGATCTCGCCGCGCACGCCGAAGTCCTGCAGCACGCCTTCGAGCGCGCGCGAATTGGCTTCCAGCTCGCTCTTCGACAGCGGCTGGCGATCGGAGGATTTTGGCGCAGCCAGCATCGAGACCGACGGCAGGTCGTATTTGTCGCTCGACTTCTTCGGCGGCGTTTTCGGCGTCGGCTTCTTGCGCGCCTTCGGTGCCGGCTCCTCCTCCTCTTCGTCCTCCTCGTCCTCGCCGGCCTCTTCCTCCTCGCCCTCGTCTCCGTCCATCTCGGGCGCCAGCGTCGGCTTCTTCTGGCCGCGGGCCAGGCTCGGCTCCTGCCGGCCGGCCGCGGCCGTGCGCGGCTGCGGTCCGGAGGAGACCAGCGCGCGATAGGCCGTTGAGAGGAACCAGCCGATCTGCGCCTTGGCGCTCATGATGGCGTGGAACACCCAGCCCAGCCGGATTGCCTTGCGATCGTCGTCATCCTCGGGGTCGGACAACGGCGTATCATCTTCCTCGTCGGCAAGCAGGCTCGGATCGGCGTCCTTCGCACCCATGCCGCCGGCCACCAGCAGGCAGCCGATCATCGCGACGAGCAGGAGCGTGCCGAGCACGAGCCGATAGATCACGCCGGGCGGTCCGAACACCACGGCCGGCGCGCGCACCAGCGCATCGCCGACGACGCCGCCCAAACCGGTCGGCAGCGGCCAGGCATGCGAACGCGGCCAGCAGCTGGCGAGGCCCGCGGCGATGACCGCGCCGAGCACCCAGGCGCCGAAGCGCAGCGCCTCGCGGTCGAACGGCCGGTGCGTCATCATCCGCCAGCCGCGGATCGCCAGCGGCAGGATCGCCATGATCGAGCCGAGGCCCAGGATCTGCATCAGCAGGTCGGCGCTGATCGCGCCGGGATAGCCGACGATGTTGCGGATCGCGCGCGAGGTGGCGTGGGACAGGCTCGGGTCCTGCACCGACCAGGTCATCAGTGCCGCGGCGGCGACGCCGCACAGCGCGATCAAACAGAGGCCCGCGAGCTCGCGCAGCCGCCGCACCAACGCGTCGCGCAGCGACGTCGGCAGGTGGTTGACCAGGGGAATGACTCGTTCGATCGCCGGCATCCGCATCAGCCCCGCGATTATCCGAGAGTCTCGACCAGCCGGTGCAGCGCCTCGCCGGTCGAGGCGGCATCGGCCACCAGCGCCAGCCTGATGTAGCCGACACCCGGATTGAAGCCGTCGGGTTGCAACCGCGCCAGATAGCTGCCGGGCACCACGCGCACGCCAGCGTCGCGATACAGCCTGACCGTCACCTCCTCGTCACCGCCGCGATCGGCGACGTCGAGCCAGACGCAGAAGCCGCCATCGGGCCTCCGGTAGCCGTAGCGGTTGCCGATGATCTGGTCGGCGAGATCGAACTTGGCGCGGTACAGACGCCGGTTCTCCTCGACGTGATCCTCGTCCGCATAGGCGGCAACCGCGACGTGCTGCAGCGGCACCGGCACCTGCGGCGCGGCGACGTTGCGCAGCTCGTGGAAGGCGGCGAGAAACTTGCGGTCGCCGGCGGCAAAGCCGATCCGCATGCCCGGCACGTTGGAGCGCTTCGACAGCGACTGGAATGCGACGACGTTGGTGTAGTCGGGCCCGGCATGCTCGAGCATGCTGCCGGGCACCGCCTTCGTGTAGATCTCCGAATAGCATTCGTCGCTGAAGATCAGAAAACCAAAGCGGTCGGCGAGCCGGACCAGCTTGCGCATGTAGTCCGCTGATGCCACCGAGCCTTGCGGGTTCGCCGGCGTGGCGATGTAGAACGCGACCGTGCGCGCCAAGGTCGCCTCGTCGATCGCGTCGAGGTCCGGCAGGAAGCCGTTGTCGCGCGTCGTCGGCAGATAGACGGAGTCGCAGCCGGCGGTGCGGGCGCCGACGCCATACACCGGATAGAACGGGTTCGGCATCAGGATCGCGGGCTTGCCGCGGCGCGGGCCGACGTGACGAAGCGCGGCATGCGCGGCGAAGAACAGGCCCTCGCGGCTGCCGTTCAGCACCAGGATTTCATGCTCGGGATCAACCGCGCGCGGCAGCGCGAATCGGCGTGCCAGCCAGCCGGCCGCCGCCTTGCGAAACGGCTCGATGCCCTTGGCGGCGGGATAGCGGCCGAAATCGGCGATGTGCTGCGCCAGCACGGGCCCGACGAAATCCGGCACCGGATGCTGCGGCTCACCGACGGCGAGCGTGATCATCGGCTTGCCCGGCTGATAGGGGGCGAGCAGCTCGTTCAGCCGCGCAAACGGCGAGCGTTCGCTCTCCGAATGGCTGGCGCCAGCGGGCGCGGGGGATGAAGCGGTCATTGCCATACGTAAAACGCGCGCCAAACCAGTGGAAGCCGCCGATCGCCCATGAACCGGTGCCGTTGCGGTCACCATAGGTGGGGCGAGGTTAAGACGCGATTAACCATCGGCGCTGCCACCCGTTTTGATCGTTTTTCCTCGCCCAATCCAGAGGCAATTTCGCAACAGCGGCGGACATTGTGGTGATTCGGGCGCCGGCGGAGGGAACCGGTCGGGCGTCGGATAGGCCGGCAGCCGCGGGCGCGCTCTCCGATACAGCGCCCTCTCCCCTTGTGGGAGAGGGCATCAACGGCTTTTCTGCGCACGCGCTTGGGTGAGGGGTCTCTCTCCGCGCGCCACTCGTGGAGAGAAACCCCTCACCTAACCGAGCCTGCCGCACCCTCGTACATGCCCTCTCCCACAAGGGGAGAGGGCGCATCTACTGGCATCGCGTCAACTCGAAAAACGGGCGGCCCGGTGCGCCGGAATAAGTATGGGAATCTGCGCGCACCGGGCCTTGTCCGAACTACTTGGGGGCTTAGTTCGGATGCTCACCAGTTAGCATGGTCGCTTTTCCGGCGTATTGCCGGTGTTCGTCATTTTGTAGAATTTGATGTCGGAAGACGTCCCGTGCTGCGTGGCCCGGCCGATTTCTTAACGAAGATGTCCACGCCGGCTGTGGCTTCCCGGTGCCAGTGAGGATGCCACACTTCAATATGGGCGGATAGCTGCAGGTCCCTCGCTGCGCTGTTAGTTTGTCTGACCGGAAATACTTCGTCACACTCGGCATCAATCGACATTTCGCGAAACGAGATTGGCGCATCTCGACCATCTTTGACGGGCATCACCGATTCCCGTGGGCGTGCCGACAGATGCGGCGCGCCGGAGACTTCCATTTCGAAAGAGCGTCGATGATGCGTCTGAGACTGCCGGGCGTGCTTGCCCTGATGTTGCTGGCCATGCCCGTTTCGTCGCTGCCCGATAGGGCGGTGGCGGCGCCCGCCGTGGCTGCGAGCTCGATCACCGTCGAGGGCAACAGGCGCATCGAGGCCGACACCATCCGCTCCTACTTCAAGCCGGGCTCGTCCGGCACGCTCGACGCCGGCCAGGTCGATGACGGGCTCAAGGCGCTGGTCGGGACCGGGCTGTTCGCAGACGTGAAGATCGAGCAGCAGGGCGGTCGGCTGATCGTTCGCGTGGTCGAGAACCCCGTGATCGGCCGCGTCGCCTTCGAGGGCAACAAGAAAGTCAAGGACGAGCAGCTCACGGCCGAAGTGCAGTCGAAGCCGCGCGGCACGCTGTCGCGCCCGATGGTGCAGTCCGACGCGCAGCGCATCGCCGAGATCTACCGCCGCTCCGGCCGCTACGACGTGCGCGTCACGCCCGAGATCATCGAGCAGCCCAACAACCGTGTCGACCTCGTCTTTACCGTGGAGGAGGGCGCCAAGACCGGCGTTAAGTCGATCACCTTCGTCGGCAACAACGCCTATTCGGCGGCGCGGCTGCGCGACGTGATCAAGACGCACGAATCGAATTGGCTGAGCTTCCTCGGCAACAACGACATCTATGATCCCGATCGCGTCGAGGCCGATCGCGACCTGATCCGCCGCTTCTACCTGAAGAACGGCTATGCGGACGTCCAGGTCGTGGCCGCGCTGACCGAGTACGATCCGGAGAAGAAGGGATTCCTGGTCACATTCCAGATCGAGGAAGGCCAGCAATATCGCGTCGGCTCGGTGCAGTTCCAGTCCAGCGTCGCGGCCCTCGACGGAAACACGCTGCGGGGCTATTCGCGCGTCAGTGTCGGCGCGCTCTACAATGTCGAGCAGCTCGAGAAGTCGGTCGAGGAGATGCAGATCGAGGCCTCGCGCCGCGGCTTCGCCTTCGCGGTCGTGCGTCCGCGCGGCGACCGCAACATGGAAGCGCACACCGTGGCGATCGTGTTCTCGGTCGACGAGGGTCCGCGCAGCTATATCGAGCGCATCGTGATTCGCGGCAATACCCGCACCCGCGACTACGTCATCCGCCGCGAGTTCGACCTCTCCGAGGGCGATGCGTATAATCGCGCGCTGGTCGACCGCGCCGAGCGGCGGCTGAAGAACCTCGACTTCTTCAAGGACGTGAAGATCTCGGCGGAGCCGGGCTCGTCCAGCGACCGCGTCATCCTGGTGGTCAACCTCGAGGAAAAATCCACCGGCGACTTCTCGATCTCCGGCGGCTATTCGACCACCGACGGTGCGCTCGCCGAGGTGTCGATCTCCGAGCGCAATTTCCTCGGCCGCGGCCTTTATGCCAAGGCGGCCGTCACCTATGGGCAGTATACTCGCGGCGTGTCGCTGTCCTTCGTCGAGCCCTATCTGCTCGATTACCGCATCGCGCTCGGTCTCGACGTTTCCTACCGCCAGCAGCTCGCCAACAGCTACACCAGCTATGGCACGCGCACCGTCGGCTTCAGCCCGCGGCTCGGCTTCCAGCTGCGCGAGGATCTCTCGTTGCAGCTGCGCTACTCGCTGTACCGGCAGGAGATCACGCTGCCGTCCTATCTCGCGAACTGCAACAACAACTCGGCCAACGGGCTGCTCGCCTTCAACCCGACGCCGGCCTATGTCCAGAGCGTGCTCGGCGGTGTGGATCCGACCAATTCGACCAGCTCCGGCGTGTACGGCTACGGCTGCTACGGCGACGGCGAGTCGAGCCTGGCGGTGCGCAAGGAGCTGAACGATGGCGCGGCGCTCACCTCGGCGCTCGGCTACACGCTGACCTACAACACGCTCGACAACACCAAGAACCCGACCGACGGCCTGCTGATCGACTGGCGCCAGGACTTTGCCGGCGTCGGCGGCAATGTCAGCTATCTGAAATCGGCCGTGGACGCGAAGTACTTCACGCCGCTGGTGGCCGATATCGTCAGCGTGATCCATCTGCAGGGCGGTGTGCTGAACAAGATCGGCGACAAGGACCTGCGCATGCTCGACCACTACCAGATGGGTCCGACGCTGGTGCGCGGCTTCGCCTCCAACGGCATCGGTCCGCGCGACATCACCTATCGCAGCTTCGGCGTCACCGGCGACGCGCTCGGCGGCACCAAATATTGGGGCGCCTCGGCCGAGCTGCAGATGCCGTTCTGGTTCCTGCCCAAGGAAGTCGGCCTGAAGGGCTCGGTCTACGCCGATGCCGGCTCGCTATGGGGCTATCAGGGCCCGACGTCGTGGGCGGCCACCGGCGAGGTCAACACGTCGGCCTGCAAATGCGGCATGCAATACGACGACAGCAAGGTGGTGCGCTCCTCCGTCGGAGTCGGCCTGATCTGGGCCTCCCCGTTCGGTCCGCTGCGCTTCGACTACGCGGTGCCGCTGTCCAAGGGCAAATACGACGTCGTGCAGGAGTTCCGGTTCGGCGGCGGAACGTCGTTCTGAGGCGAGGTGCACGCGGGATCGTCGAGTTCGCTCCAGCTAGGCTCTCAGCCGTCATCCCGGGGCGCGCGCAGCGCGAGCCCGGGATCATAACCACAGGCCGTGGTGAGACGGCAGGTGGTCGACATCGTGCGACCTATAGCGGAGACGGCGTATCGATTCCGGGCTCGTGCTGCGCACGCCCCGGAATGACAGTGGTGAACGTCGTTTTCAGCATCCCGCTCATGCGCAAACTGCCCGTCGTGTTAGTTTGCCGCAGCATCAGCCCTTGTGTCGTCGGGCAAATCACCTGCACATTTCCGCGCGTCCCTGCTGCCGCATGAGGGGCGTGTCGCGACCGTCACGAGACGTTGGCAGTGGGATGCGATGGGCGTGTGTCGACGCAGCGTGGATCAGTCTGCGCGGACGAACGGCGAGGCACGCACGGTCAAGTCGCGCGGTCCTGACATCCCGACGCTGATGTCAACTCACGACGAAGCTCTGGCTTCGCGTGGGGATGGTGGCCAGCAAGCCGGCGCACCAGGGAGAACGCGAAGCAGCCGTTAAAACCGTTGCGCGGGGAAGGCCGGGCGTTCTCGGCCAGACCTGTGGTGACTGCCGCCTGCTTTATTTTCTGCAGGCGGGCCACGGGCGCGGCCAGCGCCCGGCCTTCCCCGCGCCCTCTGTGAGTTGAGGGCGGTGAGTTTCAGCACAGCTCGGGCGCATCGTGTCGCGAGGACTTTTCCGCATATCCCGCCGTCATGCCCCGCGAAGGCGGGGCATCCAGTACGCCGCGGCCTCTCAATTCAGTCACAGGCGTCTCGGAGTACTGGATCGCCCGGTCAAGCCGGGCGATGACGCCGAGGGTGGCGATCGATCCATCTCACTCCCTGTTCGCCGGCGTCTGGATGAAACCCCGATTCCACGTCGGGCTGATCAGGATCTCGTTCACACACACCCGTGGCGGCATGCTGGCCACGAACGCGATCGTCCGGCCGAGATCCTCCGGCTGCAGCATGCGCGCCTGCTCCTCGGCGCTCGGCACCACCGGGCGTTGTTCGAGGATCGGCGTCGCGACCTCGCCCGGCATCAGGCAGCAGGCGCGCAGGCCGTTGATACATTCCTCCATGTTGAAGGAGTGCGTCAGCGCCAGCACCGCGTGCTTGGTCGCGGTGTAGGCCGGGCCCGGCATCTTCGAGACGTGGCGGCCGGCCCAGGACGAGACGTTGATGATGGTGCCGTCCGCTTGCGCGCGCATCGTCGGCAGCACCGCCTTCATGCAATACAGCACGCCGTTGAGGTTGATCTCGACCAGCTGGTTCCAGCCCTCGAGCGTCATGTCGTCCCAGCGCCGCCGCGGCACGTTCACGCCGGCCGAGTTGACCAGAAGATCGATGCGGCCGTGACGCATCAGGATCGCGTCGGCGGCGGCCTGCACGTCAGCCGCCTTGGCGACGTCGAGCACGACGGCCTCGGCGGCGCCGCCATCAGCCGCGATCCTTGCCACCACGGCATCGAGCGCCGCCTTGCGCCGGCCCGACACCACGACGGTCCAGCCCGCGGCGGCGAGCGCCAGCGCGCCGGCCTCGCCGATGCCGGTACCGCCCCCGGTGATCCACGCGATCCGTTTCCCCTTGGTCATTTCCTGGCGTCTCCCGTTGCCTTCGAAAGGGCGTTTTTGCTAAGGCAGCCTCGATCAGAGACGGCAGCCCCGGCGCTTCAGCCGCTGCTTTCAGCCGTCCGGGCCCTTTTCGTCTTCGTCGAGCACGATGTTCCGCCGGCTGGCACTGCCGGCCGGCCACCGCTCCAGGGGAATGTTGCATGAACCACGCCGCCAACGCCAATCTGTTCGCCCGCCTGTTCGACGGCCTCGACGATCCCAGCCGGCTCGCCATCGAGACCCATGACGGCCAGCGCATCACCTATGGCGACCTGGTCGCGCGCGCCGGCCAGATGGCGAATGTGCTGGTGGCGCGTGGCGTGAAGCCGGGCGATCGCGTAGCGGCGCAGACCGAGAAGTCGGTGTCGGGCCTCGTGCTCTATCTGGCCGCGGTGCGAGCCGGCGGCGTCTATCTGCCGCTCAACACCGCCTACACGCTCAACGAGCTCGACTATTTCATAGGCGACGCCGAGCCGACCGTCGTGGTGTGCGATCCCTCCAAGGCCGAGGGCATCGGCGCGCTCGCGGCGAAAGTGGGTGCCAAGGTCGAGACGCTCGACGCGTCCGGCAAGGGCTCGCTGACCGAGGCGGCCGACAAGGCCGACACCGCCTTCACCACCGTCCCGCGCGCCTCCGACGATCTCGCCGCGATCCTCTACACCTCGGGCACCACCGGCCGCTCCAAGGGAGCGATGCTGTCTCACGACAACCTCGCCTCGAACTCGCTGACCCTGATCGACTACTGGCGCTTCACCAGGGACGACGTGCTGATCCACGCGCTGCCGATCTATCATACCCACGGCCTGTTCGTGGCCAGCAACGTCACGCTGTTCGCGCGGGCGTCGATGATCTTCCTGCCGAAGCTCGATCCCGACCTGATCATCAACCTGATGGCGCGCGCGACCGTGCTGATGGGCGTGCCCACCTTCTACACGCGGCTGCTGCAGAACCCGCGGCTGTCGAAGGAGACGACCAGCCACATGCGTCTCTTCATTTCGGGCTCGGCGCCGCTGCTCGCCGACACCCATCGCGAGTGGTTCGCGCGCACCGGCCACGCCGTGCTCGAGCGCTACGGCATGACCGAGACCAACATGAACACGTCGAATCCCTATGAAGGCGAGCGCGTCCCCGGCGCGGTCGGCTTCCCGCTGCCCGGCGTCGCCGTGCGCGTCACCGATCCCGAGACGGGCAAGGAGCTCGCCCGCGACGACATCGGCATGATCGAGGTGAAGGGCCCGAACGTGTTCAAGGGCTATTGGCGCATGCCGGAGAAAACGAAGTCGGAGTTCCGCGACGACGGCTTCTTCATCACCGGCGACCTCGGCAAGATCGACAGCCAAGGCTACGTGCACATCGTCGGCCGCGGCAAGGACCTCGTGATCTCCGGCGGCTTCAACGTCTACCCGAAGGAGATCGAGAGCGAGATCGACGCCATGCCGGGCGTGGTCGAGTCCGCCGTGATCGGCGTGCCGCATGCCGATTTCGGCGAGGGCGTCACCGCCGTCGTCGTGAAGCATCCGGGCGCCGACGTCAGCGAGGCCGGTGTTCTCAAGGGTCTCGACGGCCGGCTCGCCAAGTTCAAGATGCCCAAGCGCGTGTTCGTGGTCGACGAGCTGCCGCGCAACACCATGGGCAAGGTGCAGAAGAACGTGCTGCGTGATCAGTACAAGGACATCTATACGAAGTGACGACGTGCTAGCGCCGTCGCGCGATTGCGAGACCTGCGAGTGCGGCCAGCGGCGGCGCGGCGCAGATCAGCACCAGTTCGAGGACGGCGAGCGATGCGATCTCGTGCTGGATGGCGAGCGCGGCGCAGGCCGCGAACAGGCCGGCGGCGGCGAAGCCGAGCACGCAGGTCAGCGGCTCCTCGGCGGGCTCATGCGAAGAGGCCTTGCGCGCCGGCAGCGCAGCCGGGCGTTCGGTCGTTGTCGGCCGGACCGTGGGAACGGGCATCGGACCTCCCTCGCATGCGCCGTTTTCCCGGCGTTCCCACTCAGCCTAGGCCGCTTCGTCGGACGCCGACATGCGACAAAATCGACCGGCCTGGAGCTGCGCGGGACGGAGGAACGCCCGCGGGCTGGTGGCGATTGGCCTCGGCGGCGCGTGGCCGGGAAGTCGGACACCTCGCTCGGGTCCCGCGAATCCATCCGATCAGGTTTGCAGATTCATCGGCCCCGACGACCGCGCCTCGGCGAAACCGGGGAGGCCACGACCGTAGTTAAGCGGTGAATCAATGCTCCACGATCTACGTTACTTAATGGTCCGGGAATGCAGAGCGCAGCGGATCCGAGGGAATAGAGATGAATCTCAGTTCGCTTCATCGGGAGGCGCCCCCTTCTGGTATGCCACGGCGGCGATTGATCCTTTCTTCACCTGTCCCGTAGCATTGAATCATCGTTCGGTTTTGAGGCATTTGTCCGTTGCAACACCTGTTCCTTCTCCGTAAATAAAGGCCGCCTTGCCGATCCACACGGCCGCAAGCCCCTTCCGTTCACGGCCCACAAGAAATCATCAAAGCAACCAATGACAGCCAGGATCGAACGACCGCTTTCGCCGCATCTGCAAACCTACCGCTGGACGCTGACGATGATCCTGTCGATCGTCCATCGCGCCACCGGGGTTGCATTATATTTCGGGACGCTGCTGCTGGCCTGGTGGCTCATCGCCGCCGCATCCGGCCCCAGCGCCTATTCCTACGTCCAGGGCTTTATGGGCAGCTTCCTCGGCCGCCTGATCGTGTTCGGCTACACCTGGGCGTTGCTGCACCACCTGTTGTCCGGCATCCGCCACTTCGTCTGGGACCTCGGCTACGGCTTCAAGGCCAATGAGCGCGAGGCGCTCACCTGGGGCGCCCTGATCGGCGGCATCTTCCTGACCGTTCTGGTGTGGATCGTGGCTTACGCAGTGGGAGGCGGCCGATGAGCAACGCACGCGCGAAATCGATGCGGACCCCGCTCGGCCGCGTCCGCAATCTCGGGGCAGCCCATTCCGGCACCGGTGATTTCTGGCGCCAGCGCATCACTGCGGTCGCGATGACCCTGCTGATCGTGCCGGTCGTGGTCGTGGTGATCATGCTGCTCGGCCGCAACCAGGCCGGTGCCGCGCAGATCCTCGGCTCGATCCCGATCGCCGTGATCATGCTGCTGTTCGTAATCGCGAGCTGCTGGCACATGAAGATCGGCATGCAGGTGGTGATCGAGGACTACGTCCACAACGAGCCGCTCAAGCTCGTTGCGATCATGGCCAACAACTTCTTTGCGGTGACCGTGGCGCTCGCCTCGATCTACGCTCTCATCAAACTGTCCACTGGAGTCTAGCCCATGGCCGGCGGAGCAAATGGCAGCGCGAACGGCGCGCCCGCGACGAACGGAAAAGCCTATCCGATCGAGGACCACACCTACGACGTCGTCGTGGTCGGCGCCGGCGGCGCGGGCCTGCGCGCCGTCGTCGGCTGCAGCGAGGCGGGCCTGCGCACCGCCTGCATCACCAAGGTGTTTCCGACCCGCTCGCACACCGTGGCGGCGCAAGGCGGCATCTCGGCCTCGCTCGGCAACATGCATCAGGACGACTGGCGCTGGCACATGTACGACACCGTCAAGGGGTCGGACTGGCTCGGCGACCAGGACGCGATCGAATACATGGTGCGCAACGCGCCGGACGCCGTCTACGAGCTCGAGCATTGGGGCGTGCCGTTCTCGCGCACCGAGGATGGCAAGATCTACCAGCGCCCGTTCGGCGGCATGACCATGGACTACGGCAAGGGCCAGGCGCAGCGCACCTGCGCCGCCGCCGACCGCACCGGCCACGCGATGCTGCACACGATGTATGGCCAGTCGCTGCGCCATGCCGCGGAGTTCTTCATCGAGTTCTTTGCCATCGACCTGATAATGGACGACCAGGGCGTCTGCCGCGGCGTCATCGCGCTGAAGCTGGATGACGGCACACTGCACCGCTTCCGCGCCCAGACCACCATCCTCGCGACCGGCGGCTATGGCCGCGCCTATGCCTCCTGCACCTCGGCGCACACCTGCACCGGCGACGGTGGCGGCATGGCGCTGCGCGCCGGCCTGCCGCTGCAGGACATGGAGTTCGTGCAGTTCCACCCGACCGGCATCTACGGCTCCGGCTGTCTGGTGACCGAGGGTGCGCGCGGCGAGGGCGGCTATCTCGTCAACTCCGAGGGCGAGCGCTTCATGGAGCGCTATGCGCCCTCCGCCAAGGACCTCGCCTCGCGCGACGTCGTCTCGCGCGCGATGACCATCGAGATCCGCGAAGGCCGCGGCGTCGGCAAGAAGAAGGACCACATCTTCCTGCATCTCGACCATCTCGATCCGAAGGTGCTGGCCGAGCGTCTGCCGGGCATCTCCGAGTCGGCCAAGATCTTCGCCAATGTCGACGTCACCCGCGAGCCGATCCCGATCGTGCCGACGGTGCACTACAACATGGGCGGCATCCCGACCAACTATCACGCCGAGGTGCTGACCAAGAAGGACGGCGACGACAATGCGATCGTTCCCGGCCTGATGGCCGTTGGCGAGGCGGCCTGCGTCTCCGTGCACGGCGCCAACCGGCTCGGCTCCAACTCGCTGATCGACCTCGTAGTGTTCGGCCGCGCCGCGGCGCTGCGGCTGGCCGAAAAGCTGACGCCGAACGGCAAGCAGCCCGATCTGCCGAAGGATTCCGCGGATCTCGCGCTCGGCCGTCTCGATCACTACCGCCATTCGTCCGGCGGTACGCCGACGGCGAAACTGCGCGAGAGCATGCAGCACGTGATGCAGACCAACTGCGCCGTGTTCCGCACCGGCGAGGTGCTGCAGGAAGGCCATAACCTCATTCACAAGGTGTATGGCGGCATCGGCGACATCGCCGTGTCCGACCGCTCGCTGGTGTGGAATTCCGATCTGATCGAGACGCTCGAGTTCGACAATCTCATCGCCCAGGCGGTGGTGACCATGGACTCCGCGGTCAATCGCACCGAGAGCCGCGGCGCGCATGCGCGCGAGGACTTCCCGGACCGCGACGACAAGAGCTGGATGAAGCACACGCTGGCGTGGATCGACAACAAGGACGGCAAGACGACGATCGATTACCGCCCGGTGCACAACTACACCATGACCAACGACGTCCAGTACATTCCGCCCAAGGCGCGGGTGTACTGAGCCCGTCCGTCATAACCTGAGAAGGCCTATCGAAATGGCTGAGTTCGCACTTCCGAAGAATTCGCAGATCACCGGCGGCAAGACGTGGCCGAAGCCGGCGGGCGCCACCGAGGTCCGCGAGTTCAAGGTCTATCGCTGGAATCCGGACGACGGCAAGAATCCGAGCGTCGACACCTACTATGTCGACGTCAACGATTGCGGCCCGATGGTGCTCGACGGCCTGATCTGGATCAAGAATCACATCGACCCGTCGCTGACCTTCCGCCGCTCCTGCCGCGAAGGCGTCTGCGGCTCCTGTGCGATGAACATCGATGGCCAGAACACGCTCGCCTGCACCCGCTCGATGCACGACGTCAAGGACGGCGCGGTCAAGATCAATCCGCTGCCGCACCAGCCGGTGGTCAAGGACCTCGTGCCGGACCTCACCAACTTCTACGCCCAGTACGCCTCGATCGAGCCCTGGCTCAAGACGACCTCGCCGACGCCGCAGAAGGAATGGCGGCAGAGCCACGAGGATCGCGAGAAGCTCGACGGCCTCTACGAGTGCATCCTGTGCGCCTGCTGCTCGACCTCGTGCCCGAGCTATTGGTGGAACAGCGAGCGCTATCTCGGTCCGGCCGCGCTGCTGCAGGCGACGCGCTGGGTCAAGGACAGCCGCGACGAGGCGACCGGCGAACGGCTCGACAATCTCGAGGATCCGTTCCGTCTCTACCGCTGCCACACCATCATGAACTGCGCCAAGGCGTGCCCGAAGGGGTTGAACCCGGCCGAGGCGATCGCCGAGCTCAAGCTCAAGCTGGTCGAGCGGCAGATCTAGCCGCCCGGCAGGGTTCGCCGTTGTACCTTTCGCGCCCGGAAACGTCATAAGTTCCGGGCGCAGCTGGTTTGTCGCCGGCAACGATTGCGTTAAGCTCGTGGCCTTCTGGGGCCGGAGCGACCGTGCAGACCGCACAACGCAAATCGCTGACGATGCTGCGCTGGATGATGGTCGCATCGCTGGCGCTGCCCGTCGCGCTTTTCCTCATCGCGGGCTATGTGTCCTACGGCACGACCTATGAGGAAGCCGACCGCGAGATCCGCCGCTCGCTGGACGTCGTCCACGAGCATGCGCTGAAGGTGTTCGAGACCATCGATCGCAGCCTGTCGGAAATCGACGAGATCGTTCGCGACCTCACCGATGCGGATATCAAGGCGCGCGAGCAGGTGCTGCATGCACGACTGCGTCAGCTGTCGGATGCGCTGCCGCAGCTGAAGTCGGCCTGGGTGTTCGACGCCCATGGCCGGCCGCTGGTCAACAGCATGCTCTACCCGGCACCGGACATGTCGTTCCTGGACCGCGACTACTTCGACGCCCATGTCAAGGAGAGCGTCGGCACCTTCATCGGCGCGACCTTGACGCCGCGCTCGCCCTATCAGGGCGCAGCCTTCTTCAGCATCAGCCGCCGCCGCCAGTCCGACGACGGCAGCTTCACCGGCATCATCCAGACGTCCGTGCTGCCCGACTATTTCGAGCACTTCTATGCCCGCATCGGACGTGCCCCCGGCAGCTACTTCGCGCTGCGGCGGTTTGACGGTCTCGTTCTCGCCCGCTTCCCGGTGACGGAGCGAAGCGCGGGCCCGGCCCCGCACGACATCCCGGCCATGGCCGCCGACACCGACCGACTGGTCACGGAGACCTCGCCGCTTGATGCAATCGAGCGCCGCGTCGGCTACCAGCGTCTGGCCGGCTATCCTGTCTACGTCTCCGCCGGATTGGACACGGCGACGATCCGCAACCGCTGGCTTGGCACCATGAGCCGGCACCTGATCTTCGGCATTCCTGCAACGGTCCTGCTGATCATCTTCCTCACCCTCGCCCGGCGCCGGACCGAGCACTTCTACGTCGAGGCCGCCCGTCGCCTGGAGGCCGAGGATGCCCTCAAGCATGGCCAGCGCATGGAGGCGCTGGGCCAGCTGACCGGCGGCGTCGCGCACGACTTCAACAACCTGCTCACGGTGATCCGCGCCTCGGCCGACCTGCTGCGCCGCCCCAACCTGCCGGACGAGCGGCGGCAGCGCTATATCGACGCGATCTCTGACACCGTCGCACGGGCGTCCAAGCTGACCTCGCAGCTGCTGGCCTTTGCGCGCCGGCAGACCCTGAAACCCGAGGTGTTCGACATCGGCCGCAGCGTCGTCGCCCTGCGCGACATGACCAAGACCCTGGTCGGCTCGCGCATCGAGGTCGTGACTTCGGTGCCGCCCGAGCCCTGCTACGTCAATGCCGACGCCGGCCAGTTCGAGACGGCCCTGATCAACATGGCCGTCAATGCCCGCGACGCCATGGCCGGTCAAGGACTTCTGAGCATCGCCGTTGCCCCCGCGTCCGATCTGCCAACACCCGTCGCGCCGCACCACCGCCCGCCGCTCGGCTATGTCGCCATTGCGGTGCAGGACACCGGCATCGGAATCCCGCAGGACCAGTTCAGCCGCATCTTCGAGCCGTTCTTCACCACCAAGACCATCGGCCACGGCACCGGTCTTGGTCTGTCGCAGGTGTTCGGCTTCGCCAAGCAGTCCGGCGGTGAAATCGGCGTGACCAGCGAAGTCGGCCGCGGCGCCACCTTCACGCTCTATCTGCCGCGGGTAGCGCCGTCGCATGAGCCGCGGAGCGAAGCTGCCGGCCACGCGGCGCCGATCGGCGGGCGGGGCATGTCGGTGCTGGTGGTCGAGGACAACATCGATGTCGGGAGATCGGCGACCGAGGCGCTGGCCGAGCTCGGCTATCTCACCACGCTGGTCGACAATGCCAGGGACGCCCTGGAAGAGCTGGTCGGCGGCGCCAGCCGGTTCGACGTGGTGTTCACGGATGTCGTCATGCCGGGAATGACGGGACTCGAGCTCGCGGAGGAGATTCGCCGGCTCGATCTGAACATTCCCGTCGTGCTCGCGAGCGGCTACAGCCACGTCCTGGCCCAGCAGGGCACCAATGGCTTCGAGCTGCTGCGCAAGCCCTACTCCATCGAGGAATTGTCGCGCGTGCTGCACAAGGTCGCCCCGGTGCCGCACCATCGTGCGCCGCCGGTGGCGCCGAATTCGGAGGTGCGCTAACCGGTTGCAAACGGGGAACCCTGGCCGGGAACCTTCTACTCAGGCTGCTGTTATTGCGGCATGGGACAGGTCCAGGACACCGAGCGGCCCGCTGTTTCGGAGCCTGCGCCGGCGCCGATCATCGAGATCGCCGCCGAAAATGGCGATCACGTCGAGCCACCACCACCGGAGGTCGTCGAGCCCGATCCGGAGCTGACGCCTGAAGAGGCCGAGCAGGTTCGCAAACGCTATCTGCTCACGCGGTTCTGGATCAGCGCACGCGGCTACTGGGGAAAAACGGGCGATCGCCTGGCGTGGCCGTTCACGATCGGTCTCCTCGTCCTGATCGTCGGCACGGTCGCGTTCCAATACGGCATCAATGTCTGGAACAGGTCGATCTTCGATGCGATCGAGAAACGCGATTCCGCGACCGTCTTTCATCTGACCGCGATCTTCTTCCCCCTGGCGATCGGCAGCGTCATCCTCGGCGTTGCGCAAGTCTACGCGCGCATGGCGATCCAGCGGCGCTGGCGCGCCTGGCTGACCAATAGCGTGGTGACGCGCTGGCTGACCAACGGACGCTACTATCAGCTCAATCTCGTCAGTGGCGATCATAAGAACCCGGAATACCGGATCGCCGAGGATCTTCGCATCGCGACGGACTCGCCCGTCGACTTCGTGGCAGGCGTGAGCTCGGCGCTGCTTTCGGCCGTGACCTTCATCGTCGTGCTCTGGACAATCGGCGGCGCGCTGACGCTGCACCTCGGCGGCACCGAGTTCACCATCCCGGGCTTTCTGGTGATCGCGGCGATCGTTTACGCGGCCATCGCCTCGGGCTCGATCATGACGATCGGCCGCCGCTTCGTGCAGACCTCCGAGGACAAGAACCAGGCCGAGGCCGATTTTCGCTACACCCTGACGCGCGTGCGCGAGAATGGCGAAAGCATCGCGCTGCTTGGCGGCGAGACCGAGGAGCGCGCCGGCATCGACAGGACCTTCGGCAACGTGCTGCGGCAATGGGCGCGGCTCGCCGGCCAGCACATGCGCACCACCCTGGTATCGCAGGGCTCGAGTCTCATCGCGCCGGTCGTGCCGCTGCTGCTGTGCGCGCCAAAATTCCTCGACGGCAGCATGACGCTCGGCCAGGTGATGCAGGCGGCGAGCGCGTTCACGATCGTGCAGACGGCCTTCGGCTGGCTCGTCGACAACTATCCGCGGCTCGCCGACTGGAACGCCTGCGCTCGCCGTATCGCCTCGCTGATGATGTCGCTGGATGCGCTGGAGCGCGCCGAGCGCGGCGATGGTCTCGGCCGCATCAAGCGTGGCGAGACCACGGGCGAGGCGATGCTGACCCTGAATGATCTGTCGGTGACGCTCGACGACGGCACCGCGGTCGTCGGCGAGACCGAGGTCGTGGTCGATGCCGGCGAGCGACTGCTCGTCGCCGGTGAATCGGGGACAGGCAAGAGCACGCTGGTGCGTGCGATCGCCGGCCTCTGGCCCTGGGGTGGCGGCAGCATCAACTTCCACCCCGACCGCCAGCTGTTCATGCTGCCGCAGCGGCCTTACGTCCCCTCGGGCAGTCTCCGCCGTGCCGTCGCCTATCCGGGCGCCGCCGAGGACTGGAGCGTGGACCAGGTTGGAGAAGCGCTCCACAAGGTCGGCCTCGATCATCTCAGGGATCGGATCGAGGAGGAGGCGCCATGGGACCAGACGCTGTCCGGCGGCGAGAAGCAGCGTCTTGCCTTTGCACGCCTGCTGCTGCACAGGCCCGACATCGTCGTTCTCGACGAGGCGACGTCCGCGCTCGACGAAAAGAGTCAGGACCAGATGATGCAGATGGTGACGAGCGAATTGCCCAAGGCGACCATCGTCAGCGTCGCGCATCGCGCCGAGCTCGAGGCTTTCCACAGCCGCAAGATCGTGCTGGAGCGGCGCAAGGGCGGCGCCAAGCTCGTCAGCGACATCGATCTCATTCCCCGCAAGGGCAAGCGGCGCCTGATCGGACGCTTCCTGCGCCAGCGCAAGGCGGCCTGACCGGCGCAGAGACATCGGCACGTCTGGCGCGAGCCGGGGCGTTGTCGCGGTGAGACCACAATGCGGCCATCTCGGCTGCATTGGAGTCGGCGGCAAAACCGGCTATCACTCGGCGCCCTCATTCCAGGACCCGACCTTGACGCCCGACAACGATCCTTCTCCGGCCCCTTTCGGAGCCTTCGCACCCAATGCCGCGCAGGCCCTGGTGATCCGGCTGGCGCATGGTTCGGGGTTGAAGCGCGGTGCATTCCGACCGATGCTGACGCGGTTCGTCAACCTGCTGCGGGCCGGACCGCTCGACGTCGACTATCAGGGCGCCAATTTCCGCTTCCACCATCAGGTCAGCGCGACCGAGCGCGGTGCGCTGTTCAATCCCGACTACAACCGCGAGGAGCTCGACTTTTTGCGCAGCCACCTCCCGGAAGGAGGCGTCGCCGTCGACGTTGGCGCCAATGTCGGGACATTCGCCTTGCCGCTCGCGCGTCACGTCGGGCCGCGCGGTCGCGTGATCGCGATCGAGCCGCACCCGGTGACCCATGCGCGGCTCAGCTTCAACCGCGATGCATCCGCGCTGGCCCAAGTCACGCTCGTCGCCGCTGCGGCGGGTGACAGCGACGGCGAGGTCATGATCGAAACCGACGGTGACAATCTCGGCGCCAGCCACGTCGTCACCGGCACCGCCGGCGGCGAGGCCTTCAGGGTCCCGTCGCTGCGGCTGCAGGCCATCCTGGAACGAGCCGGTGCAACAAAGCTTGACGCGCTGAAGATCGATGTCGAAGGCTTCGAGGACCGCGTGCTGACCTGCTTCTTCCGCGACGCGCCCTCCGTGCTGTGGCCGCGGGCTATCGTGATCGAGCACTTGTCGCGCGACGAGTGGCAGAACGATTGTCTCGCCGACATGACCAGCCGCGGCTACCGCGAGGTCGGCCGCACGCGCAGCAACACCCTCCTCCTGCGCGACTGAGGGAGAGCGGATTCACGGCAGTTCCGCGGCACAGCCCGGAACATCGCGGGGCCGCGCGGCGTTGACGTTCCTGATCATTCAGGAGCGAATCATGAGCACCGACGACATGCGCGATCAGGATCGCGTCTGGGATCTGATGAAGAAGATCGGCTTCGCCATGCTGGTCACCCGCGACGGTGACAGGCTGCGGTCGCGGCCGATGAGCGCCTATCTCGCCCGCGATGAAGGCATGATCTATTTCCTCACCGATGCGCGGCATCACAAGGACGAGGAGATCGCGCGTTCGCCACAGGTGAACCTGGCTTTCGCCGATGCCGGCAGCCAGAAATACGTCTCGCTGACCGGCACCGCGGCCATTTCCAACGATCGGGTCAAGATCCGCGAGCTGTTCACGACGACGGCCAAGGCGTGGTGGGACAGCGCCGAGGATCCGAACATTCGCCTGCTGCGGATTACGCCTGATGACGCCGAGTTCTGGGATTCGCCCGGCACGGTGGTGAGCTACGTCAAGATGGCCGCGGCTGCCGTGACCGGCACGCGGCCCGACGTCGGCGACAATCGCAAGGTCGCGATGTGATGCCGATCGAGCCGCCAGAAATCCCGCCTGCAACCCCCGGGCACCCCGTCGAGCCGCCGCCCGAGGACCCGGTCGGCAACCCCAGCCCCGAAGTGCCGCCGCCGGTGCATGAGCCGGATACGCCTGCGCCGCCGCGTGAGTTGCCGGGACAGGCACCCGACGAAGTACCGGGCCGCGGCCCGCTCAGTCCGACCACCCCCAATCCGGTCACGGATTGACCGCGGTTGAACCGTGATCATGATGGACAAGAGAGAAGGCCGGCCGGATGCCGGCTTTCTTCGCGTGGTGTTCCGCCAAGCCTTTGAAAATCATGACTGAATGAAACATGAATGGCAGTGGTCCGGCGACCAGTTCGCGTCGAAATAAATCCGCTCGCGGGTTTGAACTGCGCCACAATCCAGCCTAACGCATAAACGTTGATCACTCCGTGCTTCAAAAAGAACGTTTCGGGAAACCAGGACACATGAGCAAACTTCGCGTTCTGCTGCTTGCGACGACCGCGCTGTCGGCGATGCAACTGACGAACTCCGCATCCTACGCGCAGAGCGCGCCCATGATCATGGCCCAAGGTCCGGGCGGGCCTGGCGGAGAGGTCGGTCCCGACGGTCGACCGAAGCAGCCGCAGCAGGGACAGCCGCAACGTCAGGGTCCTGGCGCCGCGCCGCCGGCTGCGCCTCCGCATCAGGCGCCTCCGCCGCCCGCTGCCGCGCCGCGCCCGGCGCCACCTCCGCCTCCACCGCCCGCTGCGGCACCGCGCCCGGCCCCGCCTCCGCCGCCCCCACC
>NZ_JABFDM010000039.1 GCF_013178945.1 Bradyrhizobium aeschynomenes | reverse complement strand
ATGCTCGTCGGCGACCGCCTGCGAGGCCGAGCCGGCGGCGCCGAGCGCCTTCGCAATGCCGTTCGGATCGATGATCATGATGACCGCACCGTCACCGAGGATAGTGTTGCCCGAGAACATGTCGATGTGCCGCAGCTTGGTCGACATCGGCTTGACCACGATTTCCTCGGTGTGGAACACGCAGTCCACCACGATGCCGAAGGTCTGGTTGCCGACCTGCGTGACGACGATGAAGCCGTTCTCCGGATCCGACGACGAGCCGTCATCGATCTTGAGGAGCTTCTTCAGATGCATCAGCGGCAGCAGCTTGTTGCGCAGGCGCAAGACCGCCGTGTCCTTGATGCGCTCGATGCGGTGCTCGGAGTTGGCGCGCGCGCGCAC
>NZ_JABFDM010000038.1 GCF_013178945.1 Bradyrhizobium aeschynomenes | reverse complement strand
ATCCTGAGTAATCGCGGTCGGCTTATGTCGGCTGAGGAAAGTCCATGCTCGCACAGGCTGCGATGCCTGTAGTGTTCGTGCTCGGTGAAAAAATAAGCCGGGGGACGTTAGCAATAGCGTTACGGCGGGAAAAAACGGCTAAGGCTTCGGCTATGCTTGAGTATCCCTGAAAAGTGCCACAGTGACGATACGCCTAGGGAAACCTAGGCGGTGGAACGCGGTAAACCCCTCGAGCGGGCAACCCAAACTTTTGGTAGGGGCGCTTCACATATGGAATTGAACGAAATGTGGGGGGAGAGGAAACTCTCGAGATAGATGATTACTGCCAGCTGATCGTTTGCCTGAAACGGTTGGGTGGTACAAAACATGGCTTACAGGGAT
>NZ_JABFDM010000037.1 GCF_013178945.1 Bradyrhizobium aeschynomenes | reverse complement strand
CGGCAGTAGTGCTACCAGCAGCAGTAATAGTGGCATTTTCAGTATCTGCCTTTAAGTTAGCAGTATAAGTCTTACCATTGTAACTTGCTGAAATAGTACCAGTAAGGTTACCGGCAATAGCTGGAGTGTTGTTAGCAGTATTTGCAGCAACTGCAGAAACACTAGGAGTTACATCAACATCGTACTTAGCATTAGTGTTGGTATTGATTGCTGATGAACTTGCGTTAATAGTAGTAGCAGCGCTAACAGTAGATACAGCAGAAGCAGCAACTGGAGCAACAGCAAGTAAAGCAGCAGCAGCAGCGCTAACGATTCTTAAATTTTTCTTCATGTGGTCTTTTCCTCCTTGAAATATAAAAAAATGTAATAGGCCATAGGTTCAGCAT
>NZ_JABFDM010000036.1 GCF_013178945.1 Bradyrhizobium aeschynomenes | reverse complement strand
CCCCTACCCAACAACACATAGTGTCGCTGCCGCAGCTTCGGTGCATGGTTTAGCCCCGTTACATCTTCCGCGCAGGCCGACTCGACCAGTGAGCTATTACGCTTTCTTTAAATGATGGCTGCTTCTAAGCCAACATCCTGGCTGTCTGGGCCTTCCCACATCGTTTCCCACTTAACCATGACTTTGGGACCTTAGCTGGCGGTCTGGGTTGTTTCCCTCTTCACGACGGACGTTAGCACCCGCCGTGTGTCTCCCGTGATAACATTCTCCGGTATTCGCAGTTTGCATCGGGTTGGTAAGTCGGGATGACCCCCTTGCCGAAACAGTGCTCTACCCCCGGAGATGAATTCACGAGGCGCTACCTAAATAGCTTTCGGGGAGAACCAGCTATCT
>NZ_JABFDM010000035.1 GCF_013178945.1 Bradyrhizobium aeschynomenes | reverse complement strand
TCAGCAGCTTCACGCTTAGCTTGTTCTGCGGCCTCACGTTCAGCTTTTTGTTGCGCCTCGCGTTTAGCCGATTCTTCTGCCTCACGACGGGCTTGCTCTTCCGCTTCACGCTGCGCTTGCTCTTCCGCTGCAAGGCGTTCAGCCTCTTGCGGATCGCGTTTCACAAAGGTGCGTTTCTTGCGGACTTCGATTTGTACCGATTTGCTTTTTCCACCGGTACCAGGAATGTTAAGGGTGCTGCGTGTTTTACGTTGCAGCGTCAATTTGTCCGGGCCTGAATTTTTCTGATTCAGGTGGTCAATCAAAGTCTGTTTCTCTTGTGCAGACACAGAGTCGTCAGCAGACTTCCGGATACCTGCATCAGCAAATTGCTGTACCAGGCGTTCCACGGAGGTCTGTCGCT
>NZ_JABFDM010000034.1 GCF_013178945.1 Bradyrhizobium aeschynomenes | reverse complement strand
TAGGGCGTGGACTCATAAGCCTTGGCCCAGAGGCGGGTTGAGCCGAGTGCGACTGCCGCGAGAAAGTTGCGAGCGAGCTTGTCGAAACGGGTCGCGATGCGCCTGAAATGCTTGAGCTTGCAGAAGAAGCGCTCAACCAGATTTCGCTTGCGATAGATGCGGCGGCTGACGGAGCGTTGGACCACTCGCTGGCTGGTGGAGGGAATATGAGCCCTAGCTCCGCGGGCTCTGATCATGTGCAGGAGGGCATCGGCGTCGTAACCACGGTCGGCCACAACATCACGGCATTTGAGCCCTTGGAGCAGAAATGGCGCGGCACGCAGATCGTGGGCCTGCCCCGGGGTTAGCATCAGCCGGACCGGCAGTCCGTTCTCGTCGACGACCGCATTGATCTTGGTGCTCAGTCCTCCACGAGAACGGCCAATGGCGTGATCCTCGCCCCCTTTTTACCCCCAGCGGCGT
>NZ_JABFDM010000033.1 GCF_013178945.1 Bradyrhizobium aeschynomenes | reverse complement strand
GGCGTGAGCGACGCCAGCATTTACAAGTGGAAGGCCAAATTCGGTGGAATGGACGTCTCGGAGGCCAAGCGGCTGAAGACGCTGGAGGACGAGAACACGCGGCTGAAGCGGCTGCTGGCTGACGCCATGCTGGACAATGCCGCTCTGAAGGATCTCCTGGGAAAGAAGTGGTGACGCCCGCGGCCAAGCGGAAAGCTGTCGCGCATCTCGTGGGCGTTCACGGGATGAGCGAACGGCGGGCGTGTAAAGTCATCGGCTGTTGCCGCATGACGGTCAGATATCAGACGAGTCGGGCCGATGATGCCGGGCTGCGGCAGCGCATGAGGGCGATCGCCCATGAGCGCCGCCGCTTCGGCTATCGTCGCCTGCACGTCCTGCTCAAGCGGGAGGGCTACCTGGTCAATCACAAGAAGCTGTTCCGGCTATACCGGGAGGAACGGCTCACGGTGCGCCGCAGAGGAGGCCGCAAGCGGGCCCTCGGCACGCGAGCGCCGATGACGCTGCCACTGCTCGCGAACGAT
>NZ_JABFDM010000032.1 GCF_013178945.1 Bradyrhizobium aeschynomenes | reverse complement strand
ACCACCGCCTTGCGGTGTCCAGACCGCTTGGCAACCGCCAGTCCCCAGGTCTTCACCTTGTCGCGACGCTTGAAGCGCGTCAGCAGCGCGCTCGCCGCCTCGTAGAGCGCGCGCCGCACATCGGCGTCGCCCGCCTTGCTGATCGGCCCCTGCACATCGATCGAGGTGCCCGACTGCCAGCGCCGCGACGTCAGGCCAAAATACGCCGCGACATCGCGTGACCGCCGAAAGCGCGACGGATCGTCGATCGCCGTCATGAAGCTCAGCGCGGCGATCGGCCCGACGCCTGGAATCTGCATGAAGCGCCGGCACAGCTCGTGTCCGGCGACCAGCTTGACGACCAGGCCGTGCAGCCGACAGTACTCCTTCCACAGCGCCGCACGGGCATTGAGCATGGCATCGATCAGCTCGCTGATCAGCGCGTCGCCGGCCACCGCGTCGCGCACGGCCTGCGCAAATCCGCCGCGGCCGACGCGGTTGAGCCGGATGCCGAACGCCTTCAAGGAGTGCCGGATCGCGTTCTCGAGATCGAGGAATTTGCGCTTGAGATTGCGGCG
>NZ_JABFDM010000031.1 GCF_013178945.1 Bradyrhizobium aeschynomenes | reverse complement strand
CTGGTAAGGTTCTTCGCGTAGCTTCGAATTAAACCACATGCTCCACCGCTTGTGCGGGCCCCCGTCAATTCCTTTGAGTTTCAACCTTGCGGTCGTACTCCCCAGGCGGAGTGCTTAATGCGTTAGCTGCAGCACTGAAGGGCGGAAACCCTCCAACACTTAGCACTCATCGTTTACGGCATGGACTACCAGGGTATCTAATCCTGTTCGCTACCCATGCTTTCGAGCCTCAGCGTCAGTTACAGACTAGACAGCCGCCTTCGCCACTGGTGTTCTTCCATATATCTACGCATTCCACCGCTACACATGGAGTTCCACTGTCCTCTTCTGCACTCAAGTCTCCCAGTTTCCGATGCACTTCTCCGGTTAAGCCGAAGGCTTTCACATCAGACTTAAAAAACCGCCTGCGCTCGCTTTACGCCCAATAAATCCGGACAACGCTTGCCACCTACGTATTACCGCGGCTGCTGGCACGTAGTTAGCCGTGGCTTTCTGGTTAAATACCGTCAACCCTTGAACAGTTACTCTCAAAGGTGTTCTTCTTTAACAACAGAGTTTTACGAGCCGAAACCCTTCTTCACTCACGCGGCATTGCTCCATCAGACTTTCGTCCATTGTGGAAGATTCCCTACTGCTGCCTCCCGTAGGAGTTTG
>NZ_JABFDM010000030.1 GCF_013178945.1 Bradyrhizobium aeschynomenes | reverse complement strand
GCTGAACGCGCGGGCAAACCGGCTGGCGCGGCGTCTCATGCTGCAGGGGATCGGACCGGACGTCGTGGTCGGGCTGGCGCTGGAGCGCGGCGTGCCGATGATGGTGGCACTGCTCGCGGTGCTGAAGGCGGGCGGGGCCTACCTGCCGCTCGATCCGGATTATCCGGCCGAGCGTCTGGCGCACATGCTCGGCGACAGCGGGGCCAGGCTGCTGCTGACGCAGGCCACGTTGCAGGAGCGTTTCGCTTCGGTTCTGGAAGGCAGTGGTGCCGAAGCCTGGCTGCTCGATGCAGCGGTGGGAGAAGGCAGCGGCGACGCCGCCAATCTCGACATCGCCATCGATCCGGGGAACCTCGCTTACGTGATCTACACCTCCGGCTCGACCGGTCTGCCCAAGGGGGTGATGGTGCGCCATGGCGCGGTGGCGAACTTCCTGGCGACCATGGCCGAGCGGCCCGGGATTGCACGCGAGGATCGCGTGCTCGGGCTGACCTCGCTGTCGTTCGACATCGCGGTGCTGGAGCTGTGGCTGCCGCTGACGCATGGCGCGCAGGTCGTGCTGGCCGATCGGGCGACGGCGCAAGATCCGGCGGCACTGAAGGCGGTCGTCGTCAGGCATGGCGTGACGATGATCCAGGCGACGCCGTCGAGCTGGCGGATGCTGCTGGATCATGACGG
>NZ_JABFDM010000003.1 GCF_013178945.1 Bradyrhizobium aeschynomenes | reverse complement strand
CCTTCATGATGCCGTGCTCCATCAGCATGTCCTCGAGCTCGTCCATCGTGATCGGGGTCGGGATGATACCCTTGCCGCCGTTGTTGTGGATCTTCTGCGCCAGCGAGCGGTAGTGGCCGGCCTGGACGGAGTCGGGCGCATACTCGAGCACGGTCATGCGGCGCAGCTCGGCGTGCTGCACGATGTTGTCGCGCGGCACGAAGTAGATCAGCTGGGTGCCGAGCTTCTTGGCCAGAGCCTCAGCCAGCTCCAGCTCCTTGTCGGTCTGGCGCTCGTTGCAGACCAGGCCGCCGAGGCGCACGCCGCCGGAGTTCGCATACTTCAGAATGCCTTTGGAGATGTTGTTGGCGGCATACATCGCCATCATCTCGCCGGACATGACGATGTAGATCTCCTGCGCCTTGTTCTCGCGGATCGGCATCGCGAAGCCGCCGCAGACCACGTCGCCGAGCACGTCGTAGGACACGTAGTCGATGTCCTCATAGGCGCCGTTCTCTTCCAGGAAGTTGATCGAGGTGATGACGCCGCGGCCGGCGCAACCGACGCCCGGCTCCGGACCGCCGGACTCGACGCAACGGATGTCGCGATAGCCGACCTTCATGACCTCCTCGATCTCGAGATCCTCGACGCTGCCGGCAGCAGCGGCCAGGCTCAGGATGGTGTCCTGCGCCTTGGCGTGCAGGATCAGGCGGGTCGAATCCGCCTTGGGGTCGCAGCCGACGATCAGGATCCGATGACCCATCTCGGCCAGCGCGGCCAGGGTGTTTTGCGACGTCGTCGACTTGCCGATGCCGCCCTTGCCGTAAAATGCGATTTGTCGAAGTGATGACATTCTGCTCTCCATCAACCGATTGCCAATGTCCCGCATGCACCTTGCATCGCGAGACCGCGTCCTCTCTCCAGAACCGGCAGACGGGTTATTGGGAAGGAGAGCATCGCTCGTCCGAAGCGTCGGCGTGCACTCAGCCCTCAACCTTTGCCTGAACAGAGTTTTGCAACTGATGTGCCAGAGCTTTGGAATCGTTAAAAAGGCCATGTTTTGAAAGAGATGCGGCCAAGCTCGGCGCTAGGATGACCTTGTTGCAAACCCGACATCTGGGTTTTTCACCCGACGCTCCCACGACGTGCTGTCCGAAACGACACATGTCGCCGCAGGCTCCACGCAGCGCGCCAGCAAACATCCTGCGACAGCGATGCGCGAGGCCTGCTCAGGGCGCGGTATGGAGTTTGCTTGATGTAGATCAAACCCGCCTCCGAACGGGCCAGAAGGAGTATTCCGATGTCGAGCAGGACGTGCGTCTTTGTCATTGAAGCCGATCAGGTGATCCGCTCGGCGCTCGGCTATATCCTCAGCGAGCGTCACGAGACCTTCACCTTTGCAGAGACCGCGGATGCGCTGAGCAAGGCGGCACGGGCAACACCGGACGCGGTGCTGGTCGGCAGCAGCATTCTGGAGGACGACGGCGCCGAGACCGTCGGCATGCTCGCCCGCAAGCTTCACCAGGCCGGCATCATCGTCGTGGCCGGCTCGACCAAGTCGCCGCTCGCGCTGGCGGGCTTGCGCCAGGGCGCCGAGGCGATCATCGCCAAGCCGATCACCTTCGATGGCGTGACCCATGCGGTCGACACGGTGCTGGCGCGCCGCGGCACCGAGCCGAGCCTCGCGACGTAGCCGCGCCTCAAGGCGGATTGAGATCAGCAGATGACCAGGAGAGGATCATGTTGAAGATGGCCCAGACCGCGGCTCCGGCGAATCCGGACATCGAGGACATCGTCGAGAATTTTGCCCTGCTCGACGACTGGGACGACCGCTACCGCTACGTCATCGAGCTCGGACGCGGGTTGACGCCGCTGCCGGACGCCGACCGCAACGATGGCAACAAGGTCCAGGGCTGCACCAGCCAGGTCTGGGTCGCCACATCCGTGCAGCGCGGCACCGCCGCTCCCGTGCTCGATTTCATCGGCGACAGCGACGCCCACATCGTCCGCGGCCTGGTCGCGATCCTGCTGGCGATGGTCTCCGGCCGCACCGCCCCCGAGATTCTGGCCGCCGATCCGATCGCCCTGTTCGAGAAGCTCGGCCTCCGCGAGCACCTGACCCCGCAGCGCTCCAACGGCTTCCGCTCCATGGTCAGCCGCATCAAGGCGGATGCGCAGGCGGCAATGGCCGCGGCGGCGTAAGTTGAATTAGCTGCTTTCTTGTTTGATTGAGCCCGCCTAGCGCGTCATCGTCGGTGCACCCTCTCCCCTTGTGGGAGAGGGTGGTGCGCGTGAGCGCAGCGAAGGCGCGCCGGGTGAGGGTTCGCTCGGCATACTCGGACGGTCTTGACTCGCGGAGACGACCCCTCACCCAAGCCAGTCTGGGGCTGATAGCAGTGTAGCCCTCTCCCACAAGGGGAGAGGGCACATTTATCGGCACCGTTTCATGCGATACTAGCGACCGGAATTTCAGCCGCTACGAGAAAAACTCCTGCGCCTTCTTCAGCGCGCGGACGAGCACATCGACCTCTTCCCGCGTGTTGTACATCGCGAACGACGCCCGGCAGGTTGCGGTCACACCGAACCGCTCCAGCAGCGGCATCGCGCAATGCGTGCCGGCGCGCACTGCGACGCCGGCGCGGTCGATGACGGTGGCGAAGTCGTGGGCGTGGGCGCCCTGCATCTCGAACGAGACGATGGCCCCCTTGTCGGCGGCGTTACCGATGATGCGCAGCGAGTTGATCTCGCGCAACTTCTCGGTCGCATAGGCAACGAGATCATGCTCATGCGCGGCGATGCGCTGCTTGCCGATCGAGGCGACGTAGTCGATGGCGGCGCCGAGACCGGCGGCTTCGACGATCGGCGGCGTGCCGGCCTCGAAGCGGTGCGGCGGGTCGCCATAGGTGACCCAGTCGCGTGACACCTCGCGGATCATCTCGCCGCCGCCGTTGAACGGCGGCATCGAGGCCAGGAGCTCGCGCTTGCCATAGAGCGCGCCGATGCCCGTCGGTCCGTAGATCTTGTGCCCGGTGATGCAGTAGAAATCGGCATCGAGATCGCAGACGTCGACCTCCATGTGCACGGCGGCCTGCGAGCCGTCGATCAGCACCGGGATGCCGCGCGCATGCGCGATCCGGATGACCTCCTTGACCGGCACCACCGTGCCGAGCACGTTCGACATCTGCGTCATCGCCACCATCTTGGTGCGCGGCGTCAGCAGCTTCTCGAACTCGTCGAGCAGGAAATTGCCGTCGTCATCGACCGGAGCCCATTTGATGACGGCACCCTGACGCTCCCGGAGGAAATGCCAGGGAATGATGTTGGCATGGTGCTCCATGATCGAGAGCACGATCTCGTCGCCCGGCCCGATCCGCTCGCGGCCGAAGGTCTGGGCCACCAGGTTCACGGCTTCCGTGGCACCGCGGGTGAAGATGATCTGCTCGGAACTCTCGGCATTGAGGAACGTCGCCACCTTGGCGCGGGCGCCCTCATAGGCCTCGGTGGCGGCGTTCGCGAGATAATGCAGCCCGCGATGCACGTTGGCATACTCTGAGGTGTAGACCTGGTTCATCCGGTCGAGCACCGCCTGCGGCTTCTGCGCCGAGGCGGCGTTGTCGAGATAGACCAGCGGCTTGCCGTGGACCTGCATGCCGAGGATGGGAAAATCCGCCCGGATGCGGCCGACGTCGTAGCCGCTTCCGCTCACCGCTGCATGCATCATCTACTCCCGTTGCCCGAGCCAGCCCAGCATCGCCCCGGTCAGCGCGTCGCGCACGCTCTCATTGGCCGCGCCCTCGATGATCTCGCCGATGAAGGCCTGGATCAGCAGCGCCTTGGCGTCCGCCGGCGGAATGCCGCGCGCCATCAGATAGAACAGCAGTTCGTCGTCGATGGCCCCTGTCGTGGTGCCGTGACCGCACTGGACGTCGTCGGCGAAGATTTCGAGCTCCGGCTTCGAGTCGGCCTCGGCCTCGTCGGACAGCAGCAGCGCGCGCGACATCATCTTGGCGTCGGTCTTCTGCGCGCCGGGAGCGACCGTGATCTTGCCCTGGAACACCGCGCGGGCGGTGTCGCCGACGACGGCCTTGAAGGTCTCGCGGCTCTGGCCGTTCTCGGCGGCATGCTCGATGGCCAGCGTGGTGTCGGCGTGCTGCGTGCCCGACAGCAGCGCGCCGCCGCGGATGTCGGCGACGGTGCCCTCGCCCGCCAGGCGGACGAACAGCTGGTTGCGGATCAGGCTGCCGCCGGCGACGAAGCCGAGCTGATTGAAGGTCGCGCGCGCCCCGATGTTGGCGAGCAGCGAGCCGATGTGCAGCGCGCCGTTGCCCTCACCGACCACCTTGATGTGGTCGATCCGCGCCTCGTCGCCGACGACCAACTGCATCGCGGTGTTGACCTGATACTCGCTGCCATCGGGCCCCTGATGCGATTCGACGACGGTAGCGCTGGCACCTGCGCCGATATTCACCAGCGAGCGGGTGAACATCGAGGTCGCAACCCAGTTGGTCGTGACGAAGGCGACATGGATCGGCCGGCTCAGTGCGGTCCCCGGGGCGACCAGGATGACCACGCCATTGGCGGCCAGCGCGGTGTTGAGCGCCAGGGCCGGATCGTCATCCGGCACGACCGGACCGAGACGCTGCGACAGCAGCGGCTTGTCGGCGGCGAGCGCATCGGACATCGGCTGGATGGCGAGACCCGGCTCGAGATCGGCAAGGTCGGACAGCTCGGGCACGAATGCGCCGTCGACGACCATCAGCTTGCGGAAGCCGGCGCCGGCAAACAAGTCGCGCGCCTCGCGCGCCTTCGTCTTGGCGGCGTCGTCCGGCAGCGAGGCGAGCCGCTTGGCTTCCTTCATCTGCGTGCGCAGATCGGTGTAGCGCCACGCCTCGACGCGACGGTGCGGCAGGCCGACCGCGTTGAAGCGATCGAAGGCGGCGGCGCGCACCGCCGTGATCTCCTCGCCCCCGGGCAGATAGCGGCGGGCGCCCTGGTACAGATCGGCCAGTCCGAGCTCGGCCTTGGTCTTGCGGATCGCGACGCCCATATCCGTGCTCCCCTGCCTTACGCGGCTTCGCTCTGGTACTGGGCGTAGCCGGTCGCCTCGAGCTCACGGGCGAGATCCGCGCCCCCGGTACGGACGATGCGGCCCGCCGCGAACACATGGACGATGTCGGGGACGATGTAATCGAGCAGCCGCTGATAGTGGGTGATCACGATCATGCCGCGCTCCGCGGAGCGCAGCGCGTTGACGCCGTTCGCGACCACCTTCAGCGCGTCGATGTCGAGGCCGGAGTCGGTCTCGTCGAGCACGCAAAGCGAGGGCTGCAGCAGCGCCATCTGCAGGGTCTCGTTGCGCTTCTTCTCGCCGCCGGAGAAGCCGACATTGAGCGGCCGCTTCAGCATGTCGGCGTCGATGTTCAGGGTCTTGGCGATCTCGCGTACGCGCTTGATCAGGTCGGGCGACGACAGCTCCTCCTCGCCGCGCGCCTTGCGCTGGGCGTTGAAGGCAGCACGCAAGAACGTCAGAGTCGCGACGCCCGGGATCTCCAGCGGATATTGGAACGCGAGGAACACGCCCTTGGCGGCGCGCTCGTCGGCCTCCATCGCCAGCAGATCCTCACCGTTGAGGTAGACTTCGCCGGCGGTGATCTCGTAGCCGGGCTTGCCGGCGAGCACGTAGGACAGCGTCGACTTGCCGGCGCCGTTCGGTCCCATGATGGCGTGGATCTCGCCCTTGTTCACGGTCAGGTCCAGGCCCTGGATGATCTTGCGACCGCCGGCGATCTCGGCATGAAGCCCCTTGATTTCGAGCAAGGCCGTCATCGAACACTCCTCATTTGTTGTCGCCGCGCGCGACGTCCTTATCCGACTGAACCTTCGAGGCTGATCGAGATCAGCTTCTGCGCCTCGACCGCGAACTCCATCGGCAGTTGCTGCAGCACGTCCTTGACGAAGCCGTTGACGACGAGCCCGACCGCCTCTTCCTGCGAAAGACCGCGCTGGATGCAGTAGAACAGCACGTCCTCGGAGATCTTGGAGGTCGTCGCCTCATGCTCGAACACGGCGGAGGAGTTCTTGGCCTCGATATAGGGCACCGTGTGCGCGCCGCATTTATCGCCGATCAGCAGCGAATCGCAGGCGGTGAAGTTGCGCGCGCCGGACGCCTTGCGGTGGGCGCTGACCAGGCCGCGATAGGTGTTCTGCGACTTGCCGGCGGCAATGCCCTTGGAGATGATCCGGCTCGACGTGTTCTTGCCGAGATGGATCATCTTGGTGCCGCTATCGACCTGCTGGAAGCCGTTGGAGATCGCGATCGAGTAGAACTCGCCGCTGGAATTGTCGCCGCGCAGGATGCAGCTCGGATATTTCCAGGTGATCGCCGATCCCGTCTCGACCTGGGTCCACGAGATCTTCGAATTTGCACCGCGGCAATCGCCGCGCTTGGTCACAAAATTGTAGATGCCGCCGACGCCCTCGGAATTGCCGGGATACCAGTTCTGCACCGTCGAATATTTGATCTCGGCATCGTCCAGCGCGACCAGCTCGACGACGGCGGCATGCAGCTGGTTCTCGTCGCGCTGCGGCGCCGTGCAGCCTTCCAGATAGGAGACGTAGGCGCCCTTGTCGGCGATGATCAGCGTGCGCTCGAACTGGCCGGTGTTGCGCTCGTTGATGCGGAAATAGGTCGACAGCTCCATCGGGCAGCGCACGCCCGGCGGAATGTAGACGAACGAGCCATCCGAGAACACGGCCGAGTTGAGCGTGGCGAAGTAATTGTCGGTGGTCGGCACGACCGTGCCGAGATATTTCTGCACCAGGTCCGGATGCTCGCGCAACGCCTCGGAGATCGGCATGAAGATCACGCCGGCTTTCTTCAGCTCCTCCTTGAAGGTCGTCGCCACCGAGACCGAGTCGAATACGGCATCGACGGCGATCTTGGTACGCGGCGCGGCCGCTTCGCCATCCTCGGTCTCCACCGCTGCGGACGGACGCTCGACGCCTTCGAGGAGCTCGACCTCGCGCAGGGGAATGCCGAGCTTCTCATAGGTCTTCAGGATCTCCGGATCGATCTCGTCGAGCGAGGCGACCTTCTTCTTCGGCTTCGGCGCCGAATAGTAATAGAGATCCTGATAGTCGATCTTGGGGTATCCGACGCGCGCCCAGGTCGGCTCCGTCATGGTCAGCCAGCGGCGATACGCCTCCAGCCGCCATTCCAGCATCCACGCCGGCTCGTTCTTCTTGGCCGAGATGAAGCGGATGGTGTCCTCGGACAGGCCTTTCGGAGCCTTCTCGGATTCGATCTGCGTCTCGAACCCGTAACGATATTGATCGACGTCTATGCCCTTGACCCGATCAATGGTCTCCTGAACCGCTGCCATCTCTCACTCCGCTTCCAAGCTGTCGACGAGGCGCCCGCGTCAGGCGGGCACGCAGGTGTCCGGCACCGGACAGACGGCGGCACATTGCGGTGCGTCGAAGTGGCCTTCGCACTCCGTGCACTTCTTCGGATCGATGATGTACATGTCGTTCTTCAGCCGAATGGCCGCATTCGGACATTCGAACTCACAGGCTCCGCAGACCGTGCATTGTGAGGCGATGATCTTGTAGGTCATGTGCCGCTCCCCGCGCATCTAGCGACATCGGGCGATGTCATTCGGGCATGATCTTTCAAGCGCCGTGCCAGAGCTCATTTGGTTGATTTCTAAGGAGGATTCTAAATGTCACACGTCGCGGCAGCTGTCGTTCTCCCGACAGCATGTCGCAAGTGCGACAGGGCGGCGGGACGTCTTGCAGCACGGTCCGATGACAACGCGAGCCGCCTCTCCTATGACGCGATGTTCGAGATCATCGCACTTCTCTCCTCCGTCATTCCGGGGCGTGCGCAGCACGAGCCCGGAATCCATTGCGCGGCATAGCGCGCGGAAGAATGGATTCCGGGCTCGCCGTGCTTCGCGCGCCGCCCCGGAATGACGGCGAGATTGGAGCTCCGCCGGAGGATCCAAACAAAAGGGCGCGCCACCGCGCGCCCTCCATCACCACCGAGCACATCCGCTCAGAACCGCTTGACCTCAATGTTATACTTCTTCAGCGCGTAGCCGATCTGGCGTGGCGTCAAACCCAGCAGGCGAGCGGCCTTGGCCTGGACCCAGCCGGAGCGCTCCATCGCCTGAACGATGCGGTCGCGCTCGGGCACGGCGCCGCCGTCCATGGCCTCGGAGTACTCACCGTCGTCGGCCTCAGCCGCAGGCAGGTCGGCCGGCGGTTCGATCGGCGCGGAGGTGCGCGGCAGGATCGGCAACGGCACCATCGGCTGGCCGCGGGGCGGCGGCGGGGTCACCGTGTTGCCCTTCCACAGGATCGCCGACATGCACTCGTTGCGGCTGCAGGCGAAATCGTCCATCCCGATTGCCGAGCCCGACGCCATGGTGGCGGTCCGCTGCACGCAGTTCTCCAGTTCGCGTACATTGCCGGGGAAGCCGCAATGCATCAGCACCTCGATGGCGCTGACGTCGAAGGTGAGATCGCGCTCGTTCTCGCAATTGAAGCGGCGCAGGAACTCGCGCGCCAGCTGCGGAATGTCGCTGCGGCGCTCGCGCAGCGGCGGCAGCTTGATCGGCACGACGCTGATCCGGTAGTAGAGATCGGCGCGGAACTCGTTGCGCGACACCGCCTCTTCCAGGTTGCGGTTGGTCGCGGTGACGATGCGCACGTCGACCTTGATGGTCTGGTTGCCGCCGACGCGCTCGAACTCCTGCTCCTGCAGCACCCGCAACAGCTTGGCCTGGAACGCCGGCGAGATCTCGCCGATCTCGTCCAGAAACAAGGTGCCCTTGTCGGCGAGCTCGAAGCGGCCCTTGCGCGAATTGATCGCACCGGTGAAGGCGCCCTTCTCGTGCCCGAACAGCTCCGATTCCAGCACCGTCTCCGGCAACGCCGCGCAGTTGATCTTGATGAAGGGGCGCTTGGCGCGGTTCGACAATTCGTGAATCGCCTTGGCCACCAGCTCCTTGCCGGTGCCGGATTCGCCGCGCAGCAGCACCGGCGCGTTCGACTTGGCGACGACGTTGATCTTCTCGAGCAGCGCGCGCAGCGCCGGGCTGTCGCCGACGATGCCGTCGACCAGCACCTTCTTGCCCTTAGCTGGCGCCGGCTTCAGCTCGAGCAGCTCCTTCTGCAGCCGGTGGCTCTCCGCCATCAGCCGCTCGCGGTCGCGTGCGACGACCCGATGCAGCTTGATGGTCTGGCCAATCAGGTTGGCAACCATCGTCAGGAAACGAACGTCGGAGTCGAGCCGGAATACGGCGCGGCCATCCCAGACGCGATCGATCGTCAAGGTGCCGACGACGCGCTGGTCGATGCGAATGGGAACGCCGAGAAACGACACGCGGGTGTCGGCTCCGGCCCCGAGCGTGGCCGCGTCGGCGGCGCTGAAGGCGGGATGATCGGCGACGTTCTCCGCGATCAGCGGCACCGCTGTTGCGACGATCTGGTCGATCGCCTTCTGCGGCAGGCGCTCGCGATAGCGCTGGTCGCTGCCCTCGCTCCACCCGGCCCCGACGGCAAGATCCGGGATGCCGTCATCGGCGAGCAGCGACACCACGCCGTGGCGCATCTGCATGAAGGATTGCAGAAGGTTGACGACGTTGGCGAGAGTGATTTCCAGCCGCGTCGGCGCGGCCAGAATTTTCGATATTTCGAAAATTCCCGTCAGGGCGATCTCGCTCAGCGGGATCGGGGCGGCGTTGGACCTGACGTCCTGAGCTTCGACCTGACGTGTTTCCGTTTGGACCATGGTCGCTTCTCTGATCGTCACGGACGCTTCATTGCGACCGCCCGTGATTGTAGGTGTTCTAACATCCTCCCCTAACTGCAGATGATTGTCGTGCCTAACTTTGCTGCATTGCCGCAGAAGTAGTGTGCAACGAATGGAGCAAAAAAGCTGCAACCTTTCATGATGTTAACAAATTAGTTTACACCCCGCATCGCGAGTGCATCGCATGACCCGGCGAGGCGGAAAACCGCGCGCGTCACGAATTCGCGTTGTCTTCCCGACGCCTGATATTTGCCGACCTAGACGCCGCGCGCGATTGGCCTGAAAAGAGCAGACCTGAACACCAACTTTCCACGCCCGCCGTGGCACTCGCGGCTCCCGGCTGCCAGACCGCGGCCTCTACTCTTCACATCACCGTGTCGTCCGCACCATGCGTCGATCAACCTACAGGTGCTGACCTCCATTGATCTGGATCTCCTCGCCGGTCACGTAGCTGGCAGCATCCGAGCACAGGAAGAAAAGCACCTTCGCCACCTCCTCCGGCGCGCCGATCCGGCGCATCGGAATCAGCGGCGAGAATCGCGCCTCCGTCTCAGGCGACACCATCTCGGTCTTGATCTCGCCCGGCGCGATGGCGTTGACGCGAATGCCGTGCGGCGCGAAGTCGTGCGCCATCTCGCGGGTCAGGCAGGCGAGCGCCGCCTTGGAGGTCGCATAGGCTGTGCCCGCAAACGGATGGACACGCGTGCCGACGATCGACGTCACGTTGACCACCGCCCCCTGCCCGCGCTTCAGTTCCTCGAACAGGCCACGGGCCAGCAGGATCGGACCGAGGAAGTTGACGTGGAAGACGGTCATCCAGGTCTCGACCGAGGTCGAAAGCGAGTCGAGCCGGCCGCCATCCTCGGCCTTCGGCGAGATTGCGGCATTGTTGATGAGCGCGTGCAGCGGCGCGCCGTCGAGCCTCTCCTTGATGTCGGCAATGGCGCGCGGGATGGCCTTGCGATCGCTGAGGTCGAACTGGACGTGATTGTCCGGCCCGGCGTCCCAGGGGCAGCGGACACCGTCGAACGGCTGGCGCGAGCAGGTGATGATGCGCCAGCCGGCATCGGAGAACAGCCGGGCCGTCGCGTGACCAATGCCGCGCGAGCCGCCGGTCAGCACCAGCGTCTTCTGCTCGCTGCGCTGAGGACGTTCAGCGGCCACGACGTCCCGATGGAACGGACATGACGCAACGCTTGCCGCCACATCATCTGCGGCCGATTCGCGAACATCCTGGTCGAGATCGAGGCTCACCTCATGCTGTCCTGATCATCACGCCGCGATGCCATCCGGCTGCCGACCTCCTGGCCACCGAGCGGGGCGCGGCAGCCGCGGATCGGTCCGCGGTATTGCCATGCGGCAGTTGTGCAGATTCCGGGCCAGCGAAAACCGCGGGCAAAGCCGTTCATTCCTGTCGCGTTCGCGACAGATTGGCGGCTTCGGGACACTGCCAGCGTCGGCTTTCCCCCGTGCCTCGGACAAGCCTCTCAATCCGCAGTCCTTTTCGAGATGGTGGGTGATGGTCCAAGTCTTGCTCGACGGACCGCACGTTCGAAATGGAAGCGGGCTTTCCAGTCTGACCAATGGACAGCCACGAGACGCAACACCGTATGGACCGGGACATGGGGACGAATGCAGTGCGCTTCGCCGTGGTCCTTGGCACGAACGAAATTGCTTCGGCGATCGGCGTCCATCTGCACCGCGAAGGCTACTGCGTGGTGCTGTCGCATGACCCGAACCCGCCCGTGCTCCGGCGCAAGATGGCGTTCCACGACGCGCTGTTCGGCGACGTCGCCCGCGTCGAGAATGTGATCGGCGCGCGCGTCGAGAGCACGATGGACGTGTTCAAGGCGCTGGCCGGCCCGCAGCACGTCCTGGTCACCTGGCTCGGCCTGCTCGATCTGCTGCCGGTGCGCGGCATCGACGTGCTGATCGATGCGCGGATGCAGACGCGGAAGGTGACGCCGAATCTGCGCGGCATGACGCGCTTCTCGATCGGCATCGGCCCGGGCTTCTCACCGTCGGTCAATTGCGACGTGGCGATCGAGACCCGGCCAGACCGGCTCGCGCAGGTCGTTCGCGACGGCTGGACACTGGCCAAGGATGACGTCGGCGAACTCGGCGGCATCGGCGCCGAGCGGCTGGTGCACTCGCCTCACGAGGGCCGCTGGCACACGCCGGTCGAGATCGGCACCCGGATCTACAAGGGCTTCGTCATCGGTCATCTCTGCGGCATCGCGGTCACCGCGCCCTATGACGGCATCCTACGCGGCATCGTCCGCGACGGCAGCGATGTGACAGCCGGTGTTGCGCTGGCCGAGATCGATCGGCGCGGCCGGCACGCGCAATGGACCGGCATCGACACGCAGGGACAGGCGCTGGCGCAGGCGGCCATCGCCGCGATCCGCAAGCACGCGGCCGGTGGGGTCCGTGCAAGCGCCGCCAGCCCGCACTGATACCGCCGCTTTGAACGATTCTGACGAGCCCGCCCGGACGGCCTCGGCCTTCGCAACCGGCTTGGCATCGCCGTTGCTTATCGTTGGCAGGAGCGAGCAACAGCCATGATCATTTGTTCCTGCAACGTCATCAGCGACACCGCCATTCGTGACGTCGTCACGACGGCCGACACCATCTTCGGCTCGCCGGCGCAAGTGTATGATTGCCTGGGCTGCTCGGTCCAATGCGGCCTCTGCTCGCGCTCGGTGAAGCGGATTCTCGACGAACGGCAGGGCGAAACCGCCACCGCGAGGGTCTGGCCGGTGCACGCCGAGCCCGCGCCGTGCGAGCTGATGTCGGTGGCGTGAGGCGACAACAACGCGCGCGCGTGTCGCATCGCGCGCTGTCGGATGTCGGACAATCCGACACCAATTGCCGGAGCAGCGCTGGTTTCGGTCCTCCCCGGTGAGGAGGCCGCAGCGCCGTCTCAACCAGGAGGCCGGTCGCGGCCGAACCGCACCGTCGACGCCTCAGATGAACGGCTTGCCGCCGGTGACCGCGACCGTCGTTCCCGACGTGTAGCTCGACAGCGGGTCCGCCAGCATCACATAGGCCGTCGCGAGCTCCGCCGGCTGGCCGGCCCGCTTCATCGGGACCTGCTGGCCGAAGCTCGTCACCTTCTCCTCCGGCATGGTCGAGGGGATCAGCGGCGTCCAGATCGGCCCGGGCGCCACGGCATTGGCGCGGATGCCCTTCTCGGCCAGCATCTGGGCAAGGCCGCCGGTGAAATTCTGGATCGCGCCTTTTGTGGTGGCGTAGGCGAGCAGGCTCGGATTTGGCATGTCGGAATTGACGGAGGCGGTGTTGACGATCGCGCTGCCCGGCTTCATGTGCGGCACCGCCGCTTTCGTGAGATAGAACATGGCGTGAATGTTGGTGCGGAACGTCGTCTCCCATTCGTCATCAGAGATGTCGCCGATGTCGCTGAAGGTGGCCTGGTGCGCGGCGTTGTTGACGAGGATGTCGATGCCGCCGAGCTCGTCGACAGCGCGCTGGATGATCGCCTTGCAGTGGGATGCGTCCTGGATGTCGCCCGGCATCAGCACCGCCTTGCGTCCTTCCTTTTCGATCAGCTGCTGCACCTCCCGAGCGTCCTCATGCTCCGCGAGATAGGCGATCAGCACGTCGGCTCCCTCGCGTGCATAGGCGATGGCGACCGCGCGGCCGATGCCGCTGTCGCCGCCGGTGATCACGGCCTTCTTGCCGGCCAGCCTGCCGGAGCCCCTGTAACTGGTCTCACCGTGGTCGGGCCTCGGCTGCATGGCCGCCGTCGTGCCCGGCATGGCTTGCTGCTGCGGCGGGAACGGCGGCGCGGGATGATGGTCGGACATGACTGTTCTCCTGACGGTTGCTGCGGCTTCAATCGCAGGATCGGACGGCTGTTCCTGCAGCGCGGCCCGCGGGGGAACGTGAGCACCAGCCCGCGCATTGCCTCGAGCGAACAGTCGGAAGGATCACGTCATGGCAAACGACCTCCCCATCAACGGGCGCGAGCCCGACCGCTCCGAGGACGACATCCAGCGCAATCAGCTCGGCCCGCGCGGCGTACCCGGCGCAAAGGACCCGGCGAAGATGACGCCGCAACGTGAGAAGAAGACGCCGGATGATGTCGATCCCGGGCATACCGCGTGACGGTGTTGATGCGAGGTGAGTGAAGCGATCGAGGTCTACCACTCTCACCACCCGTACCGCTGCCCCTCACCCCGACCCTCTCCCCGTGAAGAACGGGGAGAGGGAGCGCAGCGCCGATGAGGCGACGACGAGAACTCACAACGGGCACGCTATGCATTTCGACACTTACCCGTGGTCGGGGGCAGTCTTGAGCACGCGGCGAACATCCAACGATTGATAGTCAGCCTTTGTTTTGGCAGATGCAGCGCGAGCTCTCGCCGCACGCGCAGTGCGCCCCCTCTCCCCGTTCTTACGGGGAGAGGGTTGGGGTGAGGGGCAGCCACACGGGAAGTCGCGATGAAGGCCCCCGCCCTTCTCGCCGCCCAACCCCGAACCTCACCTCAATGCGTATTGCTCTCGCCCCACTTCTCCAAGTCCTTCGCCGCCTCGGAGCGTTGCTCCTTCTCCGGCTTCTCGGCCCAGGGCTTGTCGGTCTGCTTCATCGAGCCCCAGTCGCTCTCCTGGCGCGGATCGTCCTTCGGTGTTTCCTTGCTCATCGGGTCTTCCTTCGGTTGGTGGCGGCGTGGCGTTCAGGTCGGCAGCATCGTTGGCGGAGGAGCGGTCGCCTCGTCGTGCAACTGCTCGATGTCGCGAACGTCGCGTTCGGCCTGATACCAGAACTCATCCTCACGACCCTCCGGCCGGCCGGACTGCTCCCACAGAGCATGCGCGCGCTCGCGGATGCGCTGCTGCAGATGTGCATCGTCGGTCTCTTCCATGGTGATCCTCGCCAGGCTGGACGCCCCCTGCCGCAATGGGCGGGAAGCCGCGCAGGTCTCATCGACTGCATGACTTGGTAGCAATCAGGGAGCGGAGACGAAGTTCCAGCGCCGGTGCGCGCAGGACCATGTGCCGCAGCCGCATCGCGCGTCAGGACGGCATCGATGGGTCGCGCTCAGCTCAGATTGCCCGGCATGAAGCAGCGGATCGAGGGCATCGTGGAACGGCAGCGCCGCCAGCAAGGTTGCGCCGCCCGGCACAGGCAAGGTTCTGGGCATCTGATCACCGCAAGCTACCGGCGCGTGCCCCGGACTGCGGCTCACGCCGCATCCGCCGGCACCATGGCCTCGATCGTGACACCCGTGCCGCTCGAGGCGACCGTCAGCGTGCCGCCGAGCGCCAGCAGCCGTTCGCGCATGCCGGTCAACCCGAATCCGAGCTTGTGCTCGGGCTGGAGCCCGTGTCCGTCATCGCGCACGCACACCCGCGTGTAGCTGCGGCGGTGCCCGGCCATGGTCTGCTGCAGCGGCTCGATGGTGACGTCGACCGCAGTCGCCTCGGCATGGCGGAACACGTTGGTCAGCGCCTCCTGCACGACGCGATAGATCGTCAGCTCCGAGGTCTCGTTGCTGCGCACGAGGTCGTCAGCGAACGTCGTCGCGATCGCCACCTCGGGCCGCGACTCCCGCCACAGCCGCACCAGGGCGCCGAGCGCCTCGCGCAGGCCGAGCTCGGCGAGGCCGACGGGACGCAGCCGCTCCAGGATGCGGCGGTTGAACTGCTGCACGGCATTGACCTGGTCGAGGATGGCCTGGCCGTGCCGGCGCATCGCGGCGACGTCGATCGTCTTCGCCTCCGGCAGCCGCATCAGGGCGCTGGCATGCGCGCGCAGCGCGAACAGATGCGGCCCGAACTCGTCGTGCAGCTCGCGCGCGATCTCCTTGCGCTCGATGTCCTGCAGCGACACGGTGCGCTCGGCCAGACGGCGCTTCTCCTCCACGGCCTCGCCGAGCGCGCCGGCGAGATGATTGAGCTTGGCGCAGAGCGCGGCAAGCTCGGGCGCGCCGCCCGGCTTGACGCGGGCGTCATAGGCGCCGGCCTCGATCCGGCTCATCGCCTCGGACAAATCTGCCAGCGGCGCCAGCGCGCGGCCGACGACGAGCATGGTGATCCCGAAGATCGCCATCGCAATCGCCGAGCCGACGATGAGCTGGGTGACGATGCCGTCCCAGATCTCGGCGATCTCGTCATCGGGATGCGACGTGATCACCAGCGTATCGGGCTTGCCCGCCACCACCACGGGCATGCTGACCGACGTCTTGTCCGGATGCACGAGCGCGATGAACCACCCCGGCGCCGCCCGGTCCCCGGCGCTGGACGACCGCTCGCGCTGAGCCGGCATGGCCTGCCTGACGACGCTGACATGCCGCAGCTGCCCGAGATCGCTGACGATGCGGTTCAGGCGGGAGTCCGGGTCCGGCGCATCATTGACCTCGTCCATGATGGTCTCGACGAAGGCACGCGCGAGGCGGATCACGCTCTGATCCTCGGCCAGCACGCGCGGCGCCGCCTCGAGCACCAGCCGGCCGATGTTGACCGCGAGACCCAGCGTCAGCACCAGCGCGAGCAGCACGTTGATGCGCCTGCGCAATGACCAATTCTGCCACATTATCTCCGCCTCAAAGCCACCGTGTTTCACGCGCACTTACATTGACAGACAAATCCGCCAGCGATCTAATTGCAACATGATGCAACATCGCGCTGCTCGCATCCATGATGCATTGCAATAATGACGCGAGATGGAAGTCCGGGACCCCAAGGCATGCGCGTTCTGATCGTCGATGACCATCCCATTGTGGCATCCGGCTGCCGGGCCCTGCTTTCGACCGACCCTGAGCTGGAGCTGCTCGAGGCGGCGGATGCCGAGAGCGGTGAAGCGAGCTTCATCGCGCGCCGGCCGGACGTCTGCGTCGTCGACATCAACCTGCCGACCGTATCCGGCTTCGAGCTGGCGCGCCGCATCCTCGGCCGTGATGCCAATGCCCGGCTGATCATGTTCAGCATGAACGACGACCCGGTGTTCGCGGCGCGCGCCATCGACATCGGCGCCAAGGGCTATGTGTCGAAGAGCGGCGATCCAAACGATCTCGCCGAGGCGATCCGCGAGGTCGCGCGCGGCGGCAGCTACCTGCCGCCGGCGATCGCCCGCAGCATCGCCTTCGCGGGCTCCGCGGTGGCCCAGAGCCCGCTGGCGAAACTGACGTCGCGCGAGCTCGAGATCCTCCGGCTGCTCAGCGCCGGCAAGAGCCTGTCCGAGATTGCCTGGCTGATCCACTCGTCCTACAAGACCGTCGCCAACACCTCCTCGATCATCCGTCAGAAGCTCGGCGTGCGAACGTCCGGCGAGCTGGTGCGTCTGGCGATCGAGAACGGCGTGGCCTGATTGGCGTTGACCGAACGACGCAGCGTAAAACACGTTGGCGACACGCGCGCCGACCGCCCCCACATCATTGCCGCACAGGTGATCCCATGACGCTCACGACCGTCTCGCAGAACAAGTCCCATGGCGGTGTCCAGGGCGTCTATCGCCACGCCAGCCAGGAGACCAAGACCGAGATGACGTTCTCGGTGTTCGTGCCGCCGCATGCCGACGGCGCCAAACTGCCGGTCGTCTGGTATCTGTCGGGCCTCACCTGTACCCACGCCAATGTCACCGAGAAGGGCGAGTTCCGCGCCGCCTGCGCCGAGCTCGGCCTCGTCTTCGTCGCGCCCGACACCTCACCGCGCGGCGACGGCGTGCCCGGCGATCCCAACAATGCCTATGATTTCGGCCTAGGTGCCGGCTTCTATGTCGATGCGACCGAGGCGCCGTTCGCGAAGAACTACCGGATGTGGAGCTATGTCACCGAGGAGCTGCCGAGCGTGGTGGCGGCGAACTTCCCGGTCGACCCGCGCCGGCAGTCGGTGATGGGCCATTCGATGGGCGGCCATGGCGCGCTCACGGTGGCGCTGCGCAACCCGGACCGCTATCGCGCAGCAAGCGCGTTCTCGCCGATCGTGGCGCCGTCGCAGGTGCCGTGGGGCGAGAAGGCATTGGGCGGCTATCTCGGTTCCGACAGGGCGGCCTGGCGCAAGCACGATGCGGTGGCGCTGATCGAGGACGGCGCCCGCGTCTCCGACATGCTGGTCGATGTCGGAACCGCCGACCAGTTCCTGACGCAACAGCTGCGGCCGGAGCTGCTCAAGGCCGCCTGCGAGAAGGCCAGCATCCCGCTGCTGCTGCGCAAGCAGGAGGGCTACGATCACAGCTACTACTTCATCTCGACCTACATGGCCGACCACCTGCGTTGGCACGCCGCGCGTCTGGGACGCTGAGGTCGGCCGCAGCCTGATTTGCTCGACGGGCGCGATGACGCCCGTGCGGCGGCGATGTCGCCGTCGCCACGGTCCGATCATCGCGTGCGCGCGCGGGGCGATTTCCGCTGGCGGCACAAGACGATCACCCCTGTCCAGTCCCGGCGCCAAAAAGAATCTCGTTTCTCTTTTCCAGAATTCATGATTGAGTAGCGCATTCTGCCTCGTCGAGAGGGCGTATCGCGGTCGTCACGAACGTGGAGGTGGGATGCGGTGGACGCCGGCGGCGCGCAGCGTGCGCTGGGCATAGCATGCCCAGAGAGCATGTGGACGAACGTGCCACGGCGTACGGCCAAGTCGCGTGGTCCTGGCATCCCGACGCCGATGCCCCCGCGGCGGCGCGCGAGAAGCGTGTCGTCGCGCACGGTGACCAGACAGCCCGGCGCACCGGGGAGAACGCGAAGCAACCGTGAAAACCATCGCGCAGGGAGGGCCGGGATGTCCCAGCCGAACCTGTGGTACTGCCGCCTGCATTTTCTTCTGCAGGCGGGCCATGGGGGCGGCAGGCTCCCGGCCTTCCCTGCGCCTCTCTGTTTCCGGGAGGCCGTCGACACGCAAAGCTCGGGCCTCAGCGGCCGCGAGAGTGAACCCTCATGCCTCGACAGCTACTGCGCCTGCGGGGCGCCGTAGTTCGGAGCCAGCAGGCGGTTGCGGATCAGCCAGGCCATCGTGCGCGTCCAGGACTCGTCGGTGTTGCCGCGCATGTCGGCCGTCATCGCCGCCACCGGCTTTCCGGTGCGGGCGTCGCGCAGATAGATGTTCATGTTGAGGATGAGATTGGAGACCTTCTGCACGGTCCCGGTGATGGCGAGATCGGCGCCGATGTCGCCCGCCAGCTTGACGTCGCAGCCGCCGCAGGCCTGCAGATTGCTGTGGTGCGCCGCATCGTTAACAGGCGCGATGTCGAGCACGCGAAATCTGCCGGACTCCTGCAGCGCCGACCGCAACTGCTCGGCGGCATGCGTCAGCCGGGCCTGTTCGTCCTGGCGCGGGCCCTGCACCTCGCCCTGCAGGCTGGTGTCGATCAGCTCGAAATCGAACACCGCCACCTTGGGCGCCTCGGCGCGTGCAGATGTCGCCGACGTCAGGATGAGAAACGCGAGGAGAACAGCAGCTTTCAAGGTCGTGATCCGAAATGACGCGGCAGCGGCCAAAGATGGGGTTGAAAGCTAGGCCAATTCGTTCATCTTGCAAGACGAAACCTCGCCGAAAAACGCCGAGGGAACAATGGGAGGACATGTGGTCCTTGGAGTTCTGGCCCGATCCCTGATCGGCGCGGTCGGCCTCGTGGCCGTCGCAACCGCAAGTCGCGCCGCGGAGCCGATCGACATTGCGATCGGCTATCTCGGCCGCGCGGGCGTGCCGCAGACCTTGTCGCCGCTCGACCAGCCGGCGGCCGATGACGGCGTGGCCGGCGCGAAGCTCGCGATCGAGGACAACAACACCACCGGCAAGTTCCTCAACCAGCGTTTCACCTTGGTCGACCGTCGGGTGAAGGACGACGAGGACGCGGCGCAAGCTGCCAACGAGCTCGCCGCAAAGACGGGCTTCATCCTGGCGGATCTGCCGGCGGATGCGTTGCTGAAGGTCGCCGACAGCCTGCGCGGCCGTGGCATCACGCTTCTCAACGTCGGCGCCACCGACGACCGGCTGCGCGAGCAGGACTGCCGCGCCAATGTCATCCACGTCGCGCCGACGCGCTCGATGCTCGCCGACGGCCTCGCGCAATATCTGGTGTGGAAGCAGTGGAAGCGCTGGCTGCTCGTCACCGGCTCTCACGACAAGGACAAGCTGTTCGCCGATGCGCTGCGCCGCGCCGCGACGCGCTTCGGTGCCAAGATCGTGGAGGAGCGCACGTTCGAGGACACCGGCGGGGCGCGCCGCACCGACTCCGGCGTGACCTTGATCCAGCGGCAGATGCCGGTGTTCACGCAGAAGGCGCCTGCCTACGATGTGCTGGTCGCGGCCGACGAGAGCGAGGTGTTCGCCAACTATTTGCCCTATCGCACCTGGGATGCGCGCCCTGTCGCGGGCTCCGCAGGCCTGCGGCCGGCGAGCTGGGACCCGGCGCAGGACCAATGGGGCGCCACGCAGTTGCAGAACCGCTTCATGAAGCTGGCCTCACGCCGGATGGACGCTTTGGACATGCAGGCCTGGATGGCCGTGCGCATGGTCGGCGAAGCGGCCTCCCGCACCAACTCCGGCGACACCAAAGCGATGAGCGACTATCTCAAGGGCCCGAACTTCACCATCGCCGCCTTCAAGGGCACGCGGCTCTCTTTGCGCGACTGGAACCTGCAACTCCGCCAGCCGATCCTGCTCGCCGACGGCCGCATGATCGTCTCGGTCTCCCCGCAGGAGGGTTTCCTGCACCAGGTCTCCGAGCTCGACACGCTCGGTGTCGACCGCCCCGAAACCAAGTGCAAGCTGCAATGATGTCGGATCGAACCATGCTGATGAAGATGATTAGTCCGACCGATCAGATGCACCATGAGAAACGCGGTTTGTCGGAAACGCCTATCCGTGAGAGAGCGATGAACGAGGAGAGGGGGCGCACCGGCCGTGACGCGATGTCTCCGCATCAAATTTCAGATCGAGGGAGAGATCAGCGAGTGGCAAGCTTGGCTGGCAAGGCCCGTAAGCCTTTCCCGCAACGCTTCAACGTAGCAGCTGGCCTGCTCGCCGCCGCACTCTCACTTGCCGCCATCGCTCCCGCCTCCGCCTACGTCGCCTTCGTCTCGAACGAAAAAGGCAACACGGTCTCCGTCATCGACACCGACAGCTGGACCGTGACCAAGACCATCAAGGTCGGCCAGCGCCCACGCGGGATTGCGTTCACCCGGGACGGCAAGTTCGTGATGGTGGCGGTCGGCGACGACGACACCATCCAGGTGATCGATGCCAAGAAGATGGAGGTGGTCGACACCCTGCCCTCCGGCCCCGATCCCGAGCTGTTCGCGCAGGATGCCCAGGGCAAGACGCTCTATGTCGCCAACGAGAACGACAACACCGTCACCGTGCTCGACCTCGAGAAGCGCATCCGCATCGGCGACGTCCAGGTGGGCGTCGAGCCGGAAGGCATGATGCTGAGCCCCGACGGCAAGATCCTGATCTGCACGTCAGAGACCACCAACATGGCGCATTTCATCGACACGGCGACGCGAAAGATCGTGGCGAATGTGCTGGTCGATGCGCGGCCGCGCTACGCCGAGTTCAAGAGCGACGGCTCCGAGCTGTGGGTGTCGGCCGAGATCGGCGGCACCGTCTCGATCATCGATCCGGCCAAGCGCGAGGTGACGGGCAAGATCAAGTTCGCCGTGCCCGGCCTGCGCAGCGAGGCGATCCAGCCGGTCGGCATCGCCCTGACCAAGGACGGCAAGACCGGCTTCGTCGCGCTCGGTCCCGCCAACCGCGTAGCCGTCGTCGACGGAACGACCCACGAGGTGAAGAAATATCTGCTGGTCGGACAGCGCGTCTGGCACATGGAGTTCACGCCGGACGAGAAATATCTGCTCGTCACCAACGGCGTCTCCAACGACGTCTCGGTGATCGACGTGGCCGCGCAGAAGGTGATCAAGACCATCCAGGTCGGCGAGCTGCCCTGGGGCATCACGATTGCACAGCCATGATGACGCAGAACGCACCCGCCCTCGACGCGACGAGCCCCACGGCGCAGCCGGCGCCCGATCAGATCCCGGCGCTGTCGGTCGCCGGTGTCAGCCATTCCTACGGCGCGCGCAAGGCGCTCAACGACGTCAGCTTCGCCGTGCGGCCTGCGAGCTTCACCGCCCTGCTCGGCCTCAACGGCGCCGGCAAGAGCACGCTGTTCTCGCTGATCACGCGGCTGTTCGCAGTTCAGTCCGGACAGATCAACATCTTCGGCCATGACATCGGCCGCACGCCGGGCGAGGCGCTGCGGCTGCTCGGCGTCGTGTTCCAGCCGCGCACGGTCGATCTCGATTTGTCGCTGCGGCAAAACCTGCTTTACCACGCCGCGCTGCACGGCATTGCGCGCCGCGAGGCCCTTACCCGGAGCGAGGAGCTGCTGGCCCGCATCGGCCTCGCCGACCGCGCCGGCAACAAGGTGCGCGACCTCTCCGGCGGCCAGATGCGCCGCCTGGAGATCGCCCGCGCGCTGCTGCACCGACCGCGCCTGCTGCTGCTCGACGAGGCCACCGTCGGGCTCGACGTCAAGGCCCGGGCCGACATCGTCGGTCATGTCCGCCAGCTCGTCACCGAGCAGGGCATCGGCGTACTCTGGGCGACGCATCTGTTCGACGAGATCGCCGCGACGGATGATCTCGTGGTGCTGCATCAGGGCCGCGTGCTGGCGCGCGGTCTCGTGCCGCAGGTGATCGCCGAGGCCGGCGCCTCCGACGTGAATGCCGCGTTTGCACGGTTGACGACACAGGCCAGCCAGTCCAGCGCTTCTTCGCTGCGGAGCGCAGAGTCATGACCGTCACGACCGTCCACTCACCCGCGCCCGCACGCAGCGGCTTCTCGGCGGGCGAATACGTCACCTGCCTCATCGGCATCGTCTGGCGCGAGGGGCTCCGCTTCCTGCATCAGCGCGAGCGTTTCGTCTCGGCGCTGGTGCGGCCGCTGGTGTGGCTGTTCATCTTCGCTGCCGGCTTCCGTCAGGTGCTCGGCATATCGATCATCCCGCCCTACGAGACCTACATTCTCTACGAGGTCTATATCGCGCCCGGCCTGATGGCGATGATCCAGCTGTTCAACGGCATGCAGTCGTCGCTGTCGATGGTCTACGACCGCGAGATGGGCAACATGCGCACTCTCCTCGTGAGCCCGCTGCCGCGCGGCTATCTGCTGTTCTGCAAGCTCCTCGCCGGCACCGCCGTCTCCGTGCTCCAGGTCTACGCCTTCCTGGTCATCGCCTGGTTCTGGGACATCACGCCGCCGCCAATGGGCTATCTCACCGTGCTGCCGGCCCTGATCCTGTCCGGCTTGATGCTCGGCGCGCTGGGCATGCTGATCTCCTCCGGCATCAAGCAGCTGGAGAACTTTGCCGGCGTCATGAACTTCGTGATTTTCCCGATGTTCTTCGCCTCGTCGGCGCTCTACCCCTTGTGGCGCGTCGAGGAAGGCAGCCCGTGGCTTGCGTATCTCTGCGAAACCAACCCCTTCACCCACGCGGTCGAGCTCATTCGGTTTGCGCTGTACGGCAAGCTGAACTGGGTCTCGCTGGCCGTGGTCGGCGGCTGCACCGCCGTGTTCATGATCGGCGCGATCCTGGCCTACGATCCGTCGCGCGGGTTTGTCAGGCGTGGTCCCGGAGGCGAGGCATGAGGGTGAGATCGATATTGCTGGCCATCGGCCTGATCGCATCGGCCGGCACCGCGCACGCGGCCGATCCGCGCTATCCCGACTGGCCCTGCCCGCAGGCCAAGGTGCCGGAGATCTCGATTGCAGCGGTCTGGGCCGGCCCCCCGATCGACGATGTCGGCACGAGCTGGAAGGACGATGCCAAGATTGCCGAGCTCGTCGCGAAGCTCGCCGCACGCCGCATCCCGCTGGAGCAGGCGCAGAAGGACGTCGCCGATTTCCTCACCGGCACGGCCGAAGAGAAGACCCGCAAGGGCAAGCTGCTGTTCGCCGGCCTGTTCGACACCCTCAACGCCCAGCGGACCTCGGTCATGAATGGCCTCGAACGCGTGATGCGCAAGCAGCGCGAGGCCGTCGACAAGGTGCGCGGCGACACCATCGCGCTCCAGGAAATGCACAGCAGCGCCTCGCAGGATCAGGCGAAGATCGAGGAGATGACCAACCAGCTGAACTGGGAGACGCGCATCTTCGAGGACCGCCGGCGCGTGATGAAGTTCGTCTGCGAGGTCCCGACCGCGATCGACCAGCGCCTGTTCGCGCTCGCGCGCGAGATCCAGCAGGACATGGAGTAGCTGACCGCATGCCGCTCGCCAGACCAGAGGATAATGTCGAGCGATTGCACCGCCGCTCCCACACCGCCATGGCCGGGCTTGTCCCGGCCATCCACGTCATCCCGCGCGGTAACAGGTGGACGCCCGGGTCAAGCCCGGGCATGGCGAGCAAGATAGTCAGCAGCGGCATTCGCCTGTGCGAGCTTGCGTACTCACTCCTCCGTCCGCGGCTCTGGCTGCGTCTGCTGCAGCGGCAGGTCGGCGCGAGCCCAGCCATCAGTGCCGTCGGGGTACCAGGCGACGTTGCGGTAGCCGTAGGTCAGCGCGCGCTTGGCGGCGTTCCACGACATCCAGCAGTCTTCGAGGCAGTAGAACACGAGCAAACGACCCAAATCGCCGTCGGACGCGCGTGCAAGGCCGCGCTTCAGGTAGTCCTCCGTCGGCGCCGCCAGCACGCCATAGCCGGTGTCAGGCAGCCAGATGCTGCCGGGAATGTCGAGGCGCGGCTGCTCGCGCCACACCGTTCCGGCCGGCAGGTTCTTCGGCTTGGGCGGCCGCGGCAGCACGTCGATGAAGGCGGCGGACCTGGCGCGCCAGATCGTTTCGGTGTCCTGCGTCGACAGCACACGCGCGCCGGCCAGCGTGGTCGGCACCGGCGCGCGGTAGTTCTCGGTCCGATAGCTGTCCGGCTCGGCCACGAGTTCATCAGCCCATGCGGCCGCTGCGATCAGCAGCAGCACGCCGGCCAAGACAGCTGCGGTGAGCCGAACGAGCATGGTGCCTACTTGGCAGCCTCCGCGGTGATCAGATGATTGCTCTCATCCAGCAGCGGCACGCCGTAGTCGAGCAGGATCTTGTTGATCTCGCTTTGGTTCTCCTGGATCAGCTTGTTGAGCTGCCGGCGCCAGTTCTGGTCAGCGCCGCGCACGCCCATGGCGATCCGGTAGATCAGCTTCGGCCCCGACGTCTCCTTGACGAGCGGCGTCACGTGGAGTTGCGGGCTCGCCTGCTTGGCATAGTAGCCGGCCATCGGCCCCCACAGCACGCCCGCATCGATCTCGCCGGACTTCAGGTCGTTGATCATCGCCTCGGCCGAGGAGTCCACGCGCGTATCGATCATCAGGGGATAGGGCTTCGCCGTCGGCATCAGCCCGGCGAGCGCCATGTTGGTCGCGGGCGGCGTCCCCGCGACGATGCCGATGTGCTTGCCCTTGAGCTTGGCGTCCTCCAGTGTCGTCACGTCGGCAAGCTCGGAGCCCGGCTTCGTCACGATCGCGTAGGCCGTCCGGTAGTAGGGACTCGTGCTCTGCACCAGATCATCCCCTTGCGGGAAGCCCATGATGACGTCGCAGCGATGCGACCCGAGCGTCATGCGCACGAAGCCCGTCGCCTGCGGAAAGAACGTATAGTCGACCTTCTTCTGCAGCTTGGCGGCCAGGAAGTCGGCCAGCTTGTTCTCGAAGCCCTCGCCCTTCTCGTTGGAGAACGGCAGGTTGCGGGGGTCGGCGCAGACCCTCAGCACTTTGGGATCGACCAGCTCGATCGACAGGTCCAGGCCGTCATTGCTCTGGGCGTAACAGGCGGCCGGTCCGAGCAGACTAAGCCCAGCGGCAACGGCCAGCGAGCAGATGACAGTGCGACGCTTCGTCATTCTTATTTCCATCCCTATGGAGCGCATCGAGGTATTTTCGAAAATGCTAGGCTGCCTGCCTCGCGGGCGCAACAGCTGCTGTCATCGCGAAGAGTTGACCCGGTGTTGCACTGCAGCGTCCGCGGGACGTCGCACATGAGCAAGGCGAGCCAATGGTGAAGCAACTCATTCTCGCCATCGCCGCATGGGGCGCTGTTGCGATCGGCAGCTCGGCCGATGCCGGGGCGTCACAACTCGAGGTCAGCGAGATCGCGCCCGGCGTGTTCGTGCATATCGGCCAGACGGCGCTCATGAACGCCGAGAACGAAGGCGCCATCGCCAATGTCGGCTTCGTCATCGGCAACGACGCGGTCGCCGTTATCGACACCGGCGGCAGCGTCCGGGAAGGACGCGCTCTGCTCGCGGCGATCCGCGCCCGCACCACCAAGCCGGTCCGCTATGTCATCAACACCCATGCTCACCCGGATCACGTGTTCGGGAACGCCGCCTTCGAGGGCGAGGGAACGAACTTCGTCGGCGCCAAGAACCTGCCCCGCGCGCTCGCCGTGCGCGGACCGCATTATATCGAGGCGTTCCGCCGGCTGATGGGCGCCGAGTTGATCGACGAGGTGCGCCTCGTCGCCCCTGCGATCCTCGTCGACGACCAGACGGTGCTCGACCTGGGCGGCCGCGCGCTCACGCTGAAGGCCTGGAGCACCGCACATAGCGACTGCGACCTCACCGTCTATGATGACCGGAGCCGGATCCTGTTTGCCGGCGATCTCGTATTCCTGCGCCACATCCCCGTCATGGATGGCAGCCTGCGTGGCTGGATTGCGGACCTTGCGGGGCTGGCGACGATCCCCGCCGCGCGCGTGGTGCCGGGTCATGGACCCGTCAGTGAATGGCCACTGGCGCTCAGCGATGAGCACCGCTACCTCGACACATTGGCCAGCGACGTTCGCGGGCTGATCAAGGCGGGCAAGCCGATTGCGGATGCGGCGGGAGCCGCCAGATCGGAACGGGACAAATGGGAGCTGTTTGGCGACTATAATGCGCGCAACGCCACGGCGGCATTCTCGGAATTGGAATGGGAATGAACTCGGGGACGCGCTATGATCGTCAGCCTGCCAGAACGCTCTTGGAGGACTGCGCCATGATCCGGCTCCGCCTGCCGTCCACATTGCTTCTCGGGGTATGCCTCGCATTTGCATTCGCACCTGCGAAAGCCGCCGATGGCTACGATCCCTGGCCGGGACTGGTCCAGGACATCTTCAACAACAAGGCGATGCAGGACGGCGCCAATGTGCTGTCGATCGAGATGCCGACGCGCGCCGAGGATGCCTCGGTGGTTCCGGTCACCCTGCGCAGCAGGCTGTCCCCGGCCGATGGGCGCCGCATCAGGACCATCACGCTGGTGATCGACCAGAATCCGGCGCCGATGGCGGCCAAGTTCACGCTCGGCCCCGATGCCAACGTGACCGCGATCTCGACCCGCGTCCGCGTAAACAACTACACGGATGTACATGCCGTGGCCGAGCTGACCGACGGCCAGCTCTACGTCGTGAAGACGTTCGTGAAGGCCTCCGGCGGCTGCTCGGCGCCGGCCGCGAAGAATCCGGACGAGGCCAAGGCGCGGATCGGCCAGATGCGTTACCGGCAGTTCGCGCAAGCCGGCGAAGGCGCCACCAGCGGCATGCGTGAAGCTCAGGTGATGGTCGGCCATCCGAACAATTCCGGACTGCAGATGGACCAGTTGACGCAGCTCTACATCCCCGCCTTCTTCGTCGACCAGCTGACGCTGTCGCAGGACGGCAGCCTCGTGCTGTCGGTCGAGGGCGGCATTTCGATCTCGGAGGACCCGAACATCCGCTTCACCTATGTATCCAACGGCGCCAAGCACTTCCGTGCAGAAGCCCGGGATACGCAGGGCCATGTGTTCGAGCGCGAGTGGCCGGCGGAGGGTTCAGGCACCTGATGGAGAGGCAAGGCCGAACGGCATCAGAAGCATCTCACTTCGGCTTCGGCCTGCGCCCGGCGGAGATCGTTCAGCGCATTGGCGGCCTGCTCGGAGGTGCGGAACTGAGTGCCGAGGTTGCTGCGCACCTGGGACATGCTGAGGACGGTCTCGGCCGTGACATAGCGCTCGTAGGGAATGATCGAGGCGATCACGTCGATCGAGCAGGAGCATTGCGCGATCGACTGGCGGGACTCGCCATTCGCCTTCATGCAGCCGAACACATATTCGGCCCGGGCCGAGGTCGGATAGTCGTTGAGATCCTCGGCACGAGACGGAGCACTCGTGCCGATCAGGGCGACACAAAAGGCGACAATCGGTCCTACCGAAACAGCACAACGCATCACAGTCCTCCGCGGCATCGCAGCCGAAGCTATGCTAAGGGAATGAGGCTGAAAAGAACACTCCTCGAGGAAACGCAGACGGGCTCATGATGCGGATCGGTCGCTTGTTGATCGCACTATTCGCCTGCGCCGTGCTGCCGGTTTCGGCATGCTGCGCTGCCGAGACCGTCAGGGTTGCAGTGCAGAAGACCGGCACATTTGCCTGGGAACTGGCTGTCATCCGCGCGCACCAGCTCGACAAGCAGGCGGATATCGCGATCGATGCCGTCGAGCTCGCAAGTCCCGAGGCCGGCAAGATCGCGTTGCGCGCCGGCAATGCCGATATCATGGTGTCGGACTGGCTCTGGGTCTCGCGCGAGCGCACGCTCGGCGCCAAGCTGACCTTCTTCCCCTATTCAAGCGCGCTCGGCGCCGTGATGGTGCCGGCCGGTTCGCCAATCAAAACACTTGCCGATCTCAAGGGACGCAAGCTCGCAGTGGCCGGCGGCCCGCTCGACAAGAGCTGGCTGTTGCTGCAAGCCGCCCTGAAGCGCGACGGCGTCGAATTGAAGTCGCAGGCGACCATCGCCTATGGCGCGCCGCCGCTGCTCGCCGCCAAGCTCGCCGACGGCGAAATGGACGCGGGCTTGAACTACTGGAATTTCTGCGCGGCGCTCGAGGCCAAGGGCTTCCGCCGTCTTGCCGGGATCGAGGATCTGTTGCCGCCGTTCGGCGCCAAGGGCCGCACTGCGATGATCGGCTACGTGTTCGACGAGGACTGGGCCGGCAAACATCGCGATCTCGTTGCACGCTTTCTGTCCGTCACGGCCAAGGCCAAGGAGATCCTGGCAACGTCGGACGCCGACTGGCAGACCATCGCGCCGCTGACCGGCGCGCCGGACGAAGCCACGTTGCGCGCCTATCGCAATCGCTACCGCGAGGGCATTCCGCGCCGCTCAGTTGCGGAGGAAGAGGCCGACGCCCGCATTCTCTACGGCGTGCTCGCCTCGATCGGCGGTCGTGATCTGGTCGGCCCCGCCGCTGAGCTCAGCCCCGGCACCTACTACAGGGCGGATGCGAGGGATTAGTGCTGCGGCTGTTGTCCTTTGCGCTTCTGCTGGCCACCTGGTGGGTGGCCGCGACCGTCGCCGGCAGCACCAAGCTGCCGCCGCCCTCGGCCGTGCTGGCGGTCACGGTCGCGGAAGCCAAGTCCGGCGCGTTGTTTCTGCATCTCGGCGCCACGCTCGCCCGCGTCGCGCTGGCCTTCACGCTCTCGATGACGATCGGGTCGGCGCTCGGCTACTGGATGGGGCGCAGCCGGCTGGCCAACCGCCTCGGCGATCCCTGGCTGATCCTGCTGCTCAATCTTCCGGCGTTGGTGGTGATCGTGCTCGCTTATATCTGGGCCGGCCTCACCGAGGTCGCCGCGATCGCCGCGATCGCGATCAACAAGCTGCCGACGGCCGTCGTGACCTTGCGCGAGGGCGCCCGCGCGCTCGATCCGTCGCTCGACGAGATGGCAAAAGTGTTCGCCTTCCCGCGCGGCCGCATTTTGCGCCACGTGCTGCTGCCGCAACTTGCGCCTTACATCGCGGCTGCCGCGCGTTCCGGCCTTTCGTTGGTCTGGAAGATCGTGCTCGTGGCCGAGCTGCTCGGTCGGCCCAACGGCATCGGCTTCGAGATCGGCGTCGCCTTCCAGCTGTTCGACATCCCGCTGCTGCTCGCCTACTCGCTCAGCTTCGCCGCCGTGGTGCTCGTGATCGAAGCCGTCATCGTCCAACCGTTCGAGCAGCGCGCATCAAGGTGGCGGCTCCGTGCGGCTTGAGGTCGATATCAGGTCCAAGAGCTACACCAGCGCCAATGGCAAGCGCCAGGAGGTGATCTCCGGCATTGAATTTGCGCTGCAAAGGGGCGAGGTCGGCGTCGTCGTCGGCCCATCCGGCTGCGGCAAGAGCACGATGCTGCGAATCCTTGCCGGACTCGACCCCGACTATCAGGGCCGGGTATCGCAGCCCGCCGGCGCGCGCCTTGCGATGGTGTTTCAGGAGCCGCGATTGCTGCCGTGGCGATCGGTGGAGGAGAACATCCGGCTCGCCGCGCCCGATGTGGCGGAGGACCGGCTGGCTGCGATCTTCGGCGTGCTCGAGCTCGGAGCCCACCGCACGCATTTTCCGGGCGAGCTGTCGCTTGGCCTCGCCCGCCGCGTGGCGCTGGCGCGGGCCTTTGCCGTCGAGCCGGACTTCCTCATCCTGGATGAGCCGCTGGCTTCGCTCGACGACGCGCTGGCTGCGCGGCTGCGCGAGGAGATCGCGACGCTGGTCGCTTCGCGGCCGATGATCACGCTCCTCGTCACACACAGCATGGACGACGCGGTGCGGCTCGGGGATCGCATCTTCCTGTTGTCCTCGCGCCCTGCCCGCCTGCTTCACGCGGTCACGATCGACGTGCCCCGCGCGCAGCGCAGCAACGCGGACGTCGCCGCGCTGAAGGCCGATCTGGCGCGATTGGATTTTTCCGTGTCATAGTCATGGCAATCGATGGACATCGGACGCCCGGGACATGCCATGAGACTCGCCTTTGCCGTGACGGCCATCATTCTGCCGGCCCTGCCGACCGCCACCTTCGCCCAGGGCAAAGGCGTCCGGCTGTGGAATCTGACCACCGCGACGATGACCGGCTTCCAGCTCTCGCCGGCCGGCCAGAACAATTGGGGACCCAACCAGACCTTGAACGACAAGGACAAGGAGCTCGATCACGACGAGCGGCTGAAGCTGATCGGGGTCGAGCCGGGACGCTACGATGCCAAAGTGAGTTATTCCGGCGACCGCCAATGCATCGTCCGTGACCTCGACGTCAAGCCCGACGCCATCATTCAGGTCGCGGACAAGGACCTCAAGGAGTGCACGAACTAAGCCGCGGAGCGACTCAGGCCTTGTCGTTGCTGTGGGGGTACTCGCAGCGCCACCGCACCGCCGTCCATTTCGGGTGCTCGCCGACCCATTGGGCAATATAGGGCGGCGCCTTCATCGCGCATTGCTGCAATGAGGCTCCGCCATCGGCGAAAACGAGATGCTGCTCTTCGCAGTTGGATGGCGACAGGACCGCGCAGACGGTGATGACGAGATCGATGGGGCTCATGGCTCAGTGTCCTTCGATAAGCCTGACGTCGACAGACTATCTCAAACTACGACGACGGGCTGCATCGGTTTCTCGGTCCACACCAGATTATGGCGTGGAACCGGTCGGAAACGACCAGCATCCGGCCCATCGCGTCCTGACGCTTGATCCGGACCGGCAGATCGGCTGCAATGTCCGTGGTCGATCGACCTTCAAGAAAGCGAATGCGGAGGAAGCAGATGCCCAAGGTTCTCGTACTCTACAAGACGCCGAAGAGCGCCGAGGCGTTCGACAAGCACTACATGAGTGTCCACGTCCCGCTGGCAAAGAAGATTCCGGGCTTGAAGAGCTACGACATCAGCCGCGGCCCGGTGAATGGGCCGGCAGGTCCCACCAACATCCACCTCGTCGCCACCCTGGTGTTTGATTCGATGCAGGCGTTGCAGGCAGGGATGGGGTCGGCCGAGGGCAAGGCGGCAGCGGGGGATCTGCCCAATTTCGCCGATGGCGGCGTGGACCTCTATATCTTCGACACGCAGGACGTCTGAGCGATCGACGATCGCATTCGTTCGACGGCTCGCCGCTACGTCCGATCGGCCGATGAGCCGGTCGGCCTCAACAATGGATCCGCCAAGCCAGCTCGAAGCAAACGTCGCTCGGATGGCTTGGCAGATCGCTAGTCGCTACTTGCGCGCCGCGCAGGCATACATGTTGATTTCCATGCCCACCGGCACTTCGACGATCTTCGGTGTCTTCCAGGCCATTTCGAGCTCCCAAATTCAGACTATCATTGACTGGCGCTTCGCTCGCGCCGACGCCGAAGCTAGGACCGCATCCGAGAGAACGCAAGGCTCGACGGCCCGGAGCGTATCCCGTTGCTAGTCGCTCGCTTGAACGAAGCGAACGCCCACGGCCGGACGTGACGGCGTTCCGCCTCATTTCTCACACGAGATCGCGACAATCCCGGTGCTGTCAGGGCTTCTGCCGCTCACGCGCCGCCCGGCTGCACGTAGCAGAACACATATCGATTGCGACTCAGGAAGATGATGCCGTGACCTGTGGGATTTCCCTTGTCCCATTTCAGCTTGTGATCAGGGACCTCGATTTCGGTGCCGATATCGACGTGCGGACGCCCACGAGGCGCATCAGGCCTGTCATCGGTGATGACCACATAGGTCTTGCCGTCCCGCACATGGATCTCGTCGGCAAAATACGCGTCAGCCTCACCGCAACACGACGCCGTCGGCACGTCGGGCTGCATCAGGGCTTCGTACCATTGGCGCAACGCCGGGTCGGTTGCTCCCCATTGCCCGACATCACGCGCACTCGCACTCACCCAGAGGCAACAAAGCATGCCGAGCCAAAGGATGGTTCGTGTCATCCACCACTCCTCATGTTAGCCCGGCATGCTGCAACGAAGCAATGTTCGTGCCGCAAAGCAGCATGAACGAGATGAGATCCTGCAGCTCGCAAGCGCCCTGCAGGGACAATGGCTTGACTGCCCAGTCCGGGCCGACTGGGATGATGTCCCGATCGGGCGATGGCGGCTGCCAGCTTTTCGTATTGACGGTTCCCGATTTCGAGCGGAGTGTTATTCCCGCAGCGTCAGGATAGGCGCGCATAAAAATCTTGGAGGAAATGAATGAAGCGGATCGCGCTGGCCGCAGGCCTCGCCATTTTTGCATCACATGGTGCAAGCGCGCAGAGTGCCGATCAGTTGATCAAGGGTGCAACTGATACGGCGAACGTCCTCAATTACGGCATGGGCTACAATCTGCAGCGGTTCAGCTCGCTCACGCAGATCAACAAGGACAACGCCAAGAATCTCGTTCCGGTTTGGAACTACAGCTTTGCCGATGACCGCAGCGAGGAATCGCAGCCGCTGGTGTATCAGGGTGTGCTCTACGTCACGACCCACAATGCGACCATGGCGGTCGACGCCAAGACCGGCAAGCAGATCTGGAAGAGCAAGATCGAATATCCGGCGGAGACGCCGCGCGTGGTCTGCTGCGGCATCATCAACCGTGGAGCCGCGCTGTACGACGGCAAGCTGTTCCGAACGACGCTCGATGCCAACGTGATCGCGCTCGATGCCAAGACCGGCAAGGAGCTGTGGCGCCAGAAGGCGGCCGACATCAAGGAAGGCTATTCGATGACGGTCGCGCCGCTCGTCGCCAATGGCGTCGTGCTGACCGGCATTTCTGGCGCTGAGTTCGGCACGCGTGGCTTCATCGATGGCTGGGATCCGGCGACCGGCAAGCATCTGTGGCGAACCCACACCGTTCCGAGCCCGGACGAGCCCGGCGGTGACACCTGGAAGGGCGACACCTGGAAGCTCGGTGGCGGTTCGACCTGGATCACCGGATCGTACGACCCCGAGCAGAACACCGTGTTCTGGGGCGTCGGCAACCCCGGCCCATTCAACGCGGCAGTGCGCCCGGGCGACAATCTCTACACCTGCTCGGTGCTCGCGCTCGATCCGAAGACCGGCAAGATCAAATGGCACTTCCAGTTCTCGCCGAACAATCCGTTCGACTATGACGCCGTCGCCGAGATGGTGCTTGCCGACATGAACGTCGAAGGCAAGCCGACCAAGGTGCTGATGAACGCCAACCGTAACGGCTTCTTCTACGTGCTCGATCGCACCAACGGCAAGCTGCTCGCCGCCAACCCCTATGTGAAGGTGAACTGGGCCTCCAGCATCGACATGAAGACCGGCAAGCCGGTCGAAACCGATGTGACGCGTGATGCGCGCGAGGGCAAGAAGGTCACGGTTTACCCCTCGATTCTCGGCGGCAAGAACTGGGAGCCGATGTCGTTCAATCCGCAGACCGGCTTGGCTTACGCCAACACGCTGGTGTTCGGCGGCCACTACAAGACCGAGCCGGCGACCTATAAGGCCGGCGAGTGGTACCTCGGCATGGATCTGACGGACCTCTGGGATTGGCCGGAAGGTCCGCGCGGTCAGCTCAAGGCCATCGATCCGATGACCGGCAAGACCAAGTGGGAGCAGCCGAGTGACATCCCGCGCTTCTCCGGTGTGCTGTCGACCGCGGGCGGCGTGGTGTTCTCGGGCAAGCTGACCGGCGAGTTCGAGGCGTTCGACGCCGACAGCGGCAAGAAGCTCTGGCAGTTCCAGACCGGCTCCGGCATCGAAGGCCAGCCCGTCACCTGGCAGCAGGACGGCGTGCAATATGTCGCCGTGACCTCCGGCTATGGCGGCGTGTACTCGCTGTTCTCAGGTGACGAGCGCCTCGCCAACGTTCCCGCTGGCGGCTCGCTCTGGGTCTTCGCGGTCAAGAACTGAGTACGGATTGCCCGTGAGACAGAACATGTTCATGAGAACGGCGGCGACCTTCGCCGCCGTAGTGGCGATGTCGGCCGTGCTTTCCACGGCCGCCTTCGCTCAGCAGCAGGACGGCACCGCCGCTCACAGCCCGATCGACCTCGGCAAGACGACATTCGCGCAGAAATGCTCGCATTGCCATGGCCCGAACATGGTGACCTCCGGCACGGTCACTCCCGACCTGCGCCGCTTTCCCGACGATCAGCCGCGTTTCGTCACCACGGTAAAGCAAGGCAAGAACGGCCGCATGCCCCCATGGGGTGACATTCTCAGCGATGACGAGATCACCGCGCTTTGGGCCTATGTCTCGAGCCGGAGAGCGCAGTGATGCACCGTCTCGTCTATTGCGCAGCGGCATTCATGATGTTGACGGCATCGACAGCGGCCAAGGCCACTGACGATGTCCTCCGACTCTGCCTCGACGAAAATCTTCCGCCGCTGTCGCTCCATCATCGCGGCAAACCCGGCAGCGGCTTTGACGTTCTGCTGGGCGAGGCAATCGCTGACCGTCTCGGCAGAAAGCTCGAAATCCAGTGGTTCGAGAGCAAGCTGGACGAGGATTCATCTCCGGCACTGGAAGCGAATGCGCTGCTGTCGGACGGACGCTGTTCACTGCTGGGGAGCTATCCCTTGACGCAGGACGGGCTGGTCGCGCCTGGAGTCAAAACGGCGAAGTTGCCGGATTTCGATGGCGCGACGCGCGACGATCGCCGGCGCCGCGTTGCGCTCGACAAGCTGATGCCGAGCAGGCCATATCTGTTCTCGAGCTTGACCGTCGTTCTCGGCCCGGCCGCCAAACCGCGTCGGATCAGCGATATCGGCGATCTGGCCGGGCTGCGGCTCGCGATCGAAAGCGGCACGTTGGCGGACGCGATCCTGATGACGTTCGACAAGGGCCGCCTCATCGACGACATCACTCATTTGATTCCGACGCGGGATGATCTGCTCGGCGCTCTGGAACAGGGCAAGTTCGAAGCAACGCTGCTTGATGGCAGACGCTTCGATGCCTACCGGGCCGCTCATCCCGACAGCAAGCTCGTCGCCTCCGGATACAATTATCCGATCGGCGCCAACCGGGGTTATGTCGCTCTGTCGGGTTCGGCGGAACTGCTGGCGGCGGTCAATAAGATCCTGGCGGACTTGGAAGGATCTGGAGAGCTAGCCAAGCTGGCGGGGACTGCCGGCCTGACCTATCTGCCGCCCCGCGAGCCGATCATTCTTGGTGATGCGTTCCAGAAAATCATCCGCAGCGGCGCACGCTAGCGCCGCTGCAATTCAGCCTGCGCGCGCTGCCGTCTTGTGAACCGACGAGGGCACCACGCCGAAATACTTCCGGAACACGCGACTGAAGTGCGACGAGCTCGAAAAGCCCCATGAGAACGCGACATCCGTGATGGTCTTGCCGGTCTGCGTCTCCAGCTCCTGGCGGCAATGCTGCAGCCGGGCGCGCCAGATATAGTCGCTCACGGTCATGCCACGGTCGCTGAAGACCATATGAAGATAGCGCTTGGTACAACCTAAGGCTGCCGAAATCTGATCGATGCAGAGGTCGGGATCGCGAAGGTGCTCGCGAATGAAAGCCTGTGCCCTGATGTAGACGGCCTCGGGTCCGGCACGATCCAGCATCCGATCGGCTTCGCGGAGCGGCAGCAGCAGCAGATCGATCAGCGACTCGGCGACGCTGGCCGCCGAGTTCGGGGACAGCCGGGTCGCTTCGTCGAAAGCGGCATGCGTGACGTCGTGCGCGATCCGGCCGGTGCCGCTCCGCGCCGACAGCTTGTAGGCCGGCATCTTCTCGGACCGGAAGCCGCGCTCCTGTAGCAACTCCTTGGGCACGATCACGACGTCATGGCGTGTCAGCGCGGGGCTGATGATGGTGTGCGGCGACGAGACATCATAGGCCAGGCAATCGCCGGGGCCGATCTCGATCTGGCGGCCATCCTGCTCGAAATAGGAGATTCCGTAGGTCTGGAACAGAATCTTGATGTAGGGATGCGCGACCTTCTGGGCCCGGGCATAGGTATGCGCAATGCGGTGTTGGCTGGCCTCGATCTGGCACAGCTTCAGCCGCGAGACCGTGGTGAAATTGATACGGCCCTCGAACGAAGCCCCCTCGAGAGGGTCGACATCGAAACGTCCGCAGAGATCGGTCAGGGCATCTGACCAACGCTGAATCTGGCTCCTGGGCGAGAACCCCGAGGTAGTAAGCGAGCGGATCGTATCGGACATATTTATCCACCGATTCAAGATCGAGACGCAACGGGTCCGCCGCAGGACGGCGGATGAGAATGCTGCAAGATTACTCCGATTTTAAGGCCGCGATATCCCTCGCGACGCATCAGTTCCATAAAACGCCCGCAACGATCCTCCGCCTTCATCCCTGTAAGGTCAAGAAAAACATCAACCTTCGGTGGAACCCGGATGGTGCGAATTGATGCTCCGCAGCAAGAATGCGCCCGATGTTGCGGACCAGCAAAGCAAAATCTCCTGCAAAAACTTCTGTTCGCTTCACTCTTGAGCAAGCTCTTTTCTCTTTTGGGCAAGTTTCCCGATCGGGAAGTGGATAATCAATGATGCCGAAAACGAATACTGGGCCGCTTTCTGCGGAACCTCAGTTGAACCCGGGAGGAAAGACGATGCGAAGAGTGCTACTCGCAACATGTCTGACGTCAGTCGCGGCGCTCGCCGCGGGTGGCGCATGGGCCAGCGAAGAGCTGGTCAAGATGTCGGCCAACCCGAAGGACTGGGTGATGCCGGCGGGAGACTACGCAAACACGCGTTACTCCAAGCTCAACCAGATCAACGCACAGAACGTCGGCAAGCTGCAGGTCGCGTGGACCTTCTCCACGGGCGTGCTGCGCGGCCATGAAGGCGGACCGCTCATCGTCGGCAACATGATGTATGTGCATACGCCGTTCCCGAACAAGGTCTACGCCATCGATCTGGCGAACGACAACAAGATCGTCTGGAAGTACGAGCCCAAGCAGGATCCAAACGTCATTCCGGTGATGTGCTGCGACACGGTCAATCGCGGCGTTGCCTATGGCGAAGGCAAGATCTTCCTGCATCAGGCCGACGACAAGCTGGTGGCGATCGACGCCAAGACCGGCCAGCACGTCTGGACTGCCGTCAATGGCGATCCGAGCAAGGGCCAGACCGGCACCTCCGCTCCGCTGGTCGTCAAGGACAAGGTCCTGGTCGGCACGTCGGGCGGCGAGTTCGGCGTCCAGTGCAGCATGACCGCTTACGACATCAAGAGCGGCAAGCAGGTCTGGAAGGCCTACTCCGAAGGCCCGGATGATCAGATCCTGTTCGACGCCAACACCACATCGCTCGGCAAGCCCGTCGGCAAGGATTCGAGCCTGAAGACCTGGCAGGGCGACCAGTGGAAGACGGGCGGCGGCTGCACCTGGGGCTGGATCTCCTACGACCCGCAGCTCGACATGGTGTATTACGGCTCGGGCAATCCCTCGACCTGGAATCCGAAGCAGCGTCCCGGCGACAACAAATGGTCGATGACGATCTTCGCGCGCGCGGCCGATACCGGCGTTGCGAAGTGGGTCTATCAGATGACGCCCCACGACGAGTGGGACTATGACGGCGTCAACGAGATGATCCTGTCCGACCAGGCGATCAATGGGCAGCCGCGCAAGCTCCTCACGCACTTCGACCGTAACGGCCTCGGCTATACGCTCGATCGTGCCACCGGAGAACTGCTGGTGGCCGAGAAGTTCGACCCGAAGGTGAACTGGACCACCGGCGTCGACATGGACAAGAACTCGGCAACCTATGGCCGTCCCAAGGTTGTCGATCAGTACTCGACCGACAAGCAGGGCGAGGACGTCAACACCAAGGGCATCTGCCCGGCGGCGCTCGGCACCAAGGACGAACAGCCGGCCGCCTACTCTCCGGACACGCAGCTGTTCTACGTTCCGACCAACCATGTCTGCATGGATTACGAGCCCTTCAAGGTGAGCTACACCGCAGGTCAGCCCTATGTCGGCGCGACGCTGTCGATGTATCCTCCGGCGGGTGAGACCCATATGGGCAACTTCATCGCCTGGGACGGCAAGACCGGCAAGATCGCCTGGTCGAACAAGGAGCCGTTCTCGGTGTGGTCGGGTGCGCTGGCCACCGCTGGCGGCGTGGTGTTCTACGGAACGCTCGAAGGGTACCTCAAGGCAGTCGACGCCAAGACCGGCAAGGAGCTCTACAAGTTCAAGACTCCGTCCGGCATCATCGGCAACGTCACGACCTACGAGAACGGCGGCAAGCAGTATGTGGCCGTGCTCTCGGGCGTCGGCGGCTGGGCCGGCATCGGTCTCGCCGCGGGCCTCACGGATCCGACCGCCGGTCTCGGTGCAGTCGGTGGCTATGCAGCGCTGAGCAACTATACCGCGCTCGGCGGCGCGCTCACCGTGTTCTCGCTCCCGCAGCAATAGGCGGAGCAGCCTGCTTCCGGCGCATGGATCGCGTCCATGCGCCGGTTCGCCTGCCTCGAAAATTTGGGGATGACGCCCTTGCGTAAGATTCTGATTGCGGTCGCCGCAGCCTTGTGCGCGGCAACCGGTGGAATGAGTGTGGTCGAGAACGCCTGGGCCGAGGGCCCGGGAGATCCGACGGCGGTCAAGTCCGAAGACGGCAAGTACTTCGATAAGGACGGCAATCCGACCTACAAGGTTGGCGCCGATGGTTCGGTGGACTGGTACACCTATTCCGGATACCGCCGCTACCATTCCGAGTGCCATGTCTGCCACGGGCCCGACGGCATGGGATCGACCTATGCGCCGGCGCTCAAGGACTCGGTCAAGAACATGAGCTACGGCGATTTCATCGGGGTCATTGCCAGCGGACGAAAGAATGTCAGCACGGCCCAGGAAAACGTCATGCCGGCCTTCGGCGACAATCCGAACGTGGCCTGCTACATGGACGACCTCTACATCTACCTGCGCGCCCGCGGCAATGACGCGGTGGGACGCGTCCGCCCGGCCAAGCATGAGGACAAGCCGCCAGCCTATACGGAAGCGGAGAACTCCTGCATGGGCAAGAAATAGCCGACGACGTGGTCCGCGCCCGGACGACGCCGCGGACCTCAAGAGACTGAAACAGGAGTTGAAGACATGAAGACGCGCGCCGCGGTCGCTTTCGAAGCCAAGAAACCGCTGGAGATCGTCGAGCTCGACCTCGAAGGACCGAAGGCCGGCGAGGTGCTGGTCGAGATCAAGGCGACCGGCATCTGCCATACCGATGCCTACACGCTCGACGGTTTCGACAGCGAGGGCATCTTCCCCTCGATCCTCGGCCATGAGGGCGCCGGCATCGTGCGCGAGGTCGGCCCCGGCGTCACCTCGGTGAAGGCCGGCGATCACGTGATTCCGCTGTACACGCCGGAATGCCGGCAGTGCAAGAGCTGCCTCAGCCGCAAGACCAACCTTTGCACCGCGATCAGAGCAACGCAGGGCAAGGGCCTGATGCCCGACGGCACCTCGCGCTTCAGCTACAAGGGCCAGACGATCTACCACTATATGGGCTGCTCGACCTTCTCGAACTTCACGGTGCTGCCCGAGATTGCGGTGGCGAAGATCCGTGAGGACGCACCGTTCGACAAGAGCTGCTACATCGGGTGCGGCGTCACCACGGGCGTCGGCGCCGTCGTCAACACGGCCAAGGTCACGCCCGGTTCGAACGTGATCGTGTTCGGCCTCGGCGGCATCGGTCTCAACGTCATCCAGGGCGCCCGGATGGCGGGCGCCGACAAGATCATCGGCGTCGACCTGAACGACGGCAAGGAGGAATGGGGCCGTCGTTTCGGCATGACCCATTTTGTCAATCCCAAGAAGGTCACCGGCGACATCGTTCAACATCTGGTCGCGCTGACCGACGGCGGCGCCGACTACACCTTCGACTGCACCGGCAACACCACCGTCATGCGTCAGGCGCTGGAAGCCTGCCATCGCGGCTGGGGCGAATCGATCATCATCGGTGTCGCCGAAGCCGGCAAGGAAATCGCCACCCGCCCGTTCCAGCTCGTCACCGGACGCGTCTGGAAGGGCACGGCGTTCGGCGGCGCGCGCGGGCGCACCGACGTTCCCAAGATCGTCGATTGGTACATGAACGGAAAGATCGAAATCGATCCGATGATCACCCACACGCTCACGCTCGAAGAGATCAACAAGGGCTTCGACCTGATGCATGAGGGCAAATCGATCCGTTCCGTCGTCGTGTTCTGACCCCAAGCACGCAAACATGAGGAGGATTGCGCCATGACTGTCCACATCCATCCGTCCGTTGACAACGGCGTCAAACAGGGAAGCGGCCACTTCGCCGGCGGCACGCTGGTCTGCAAGTGCCACGATCGGCCGGTGAAGGTCGGCATCACCGGTGACGTGGCTCACAACCACGCCTGCGGCTGCACCAAGTGCTGGAAGCCATCCGGCGCGACCTTCTCGGTCGTGGCCGTCGTGCCGCGGCAGAACGTCGCGGTTCTGGAGAACGGCGACAAGCTGAAGATCGTCGATCCCTCCGCCGTCATCCAGCGCTATGCCTGCACCGGTTGCGGCACCCACATGTATGGCCGCATCGAGAACACCGGTCACCCGTTCTACGGCCTCGACTTCATTCACCCCGAGCTGTTCCAGGAGCAGGGCTCGGCGGCACCGGGCTTCGCCGCCTTCGTGTCCTCGGTGATCGAATCGGGCGTGAAGCCGGAGCAGATGGGCGAGATCCGGGCGAGGCTGAAGGAGCTGGGGCTCGAGCCCTATGACTGCCTGTCGCCGGCCTTGATGGATGCGATCGCCACTCACGTGGCGAAAGCAAAGGCGGCCTGACGGCCGTAGCGTAACGACTGAAGCGTTCCTTCCTGAAGACTTGGTGCCTCGCCTGCCATCGCGCCGGCGAGGCATTCTTTATTTGAGCCACCTGCTGGCCGCGCGCATCTGTTGCACCGCGCGATGCGGCATCATGGATCTGCGATACTGCACCCGCACACGGCCGCCGCGCATCTCGTCAATACACGCGCCTGTGTAGTCCGACCTCACTCCCGGTCTGTTATCATGGGTGACTTTCCGACAACTCAATTGATCCGGCGCGTGCACCAGGGACATGTGGTCCCGCGCGCGTCCACCAACGATCAGAACCAACGACCATTGGTCCGACAGAGCGAGGGCGAACATGATCAAGGTGAAAATCAACGGCCAGGAGCAGAGCTGGGATGGCGATCCCAGTCTGTCGCTGCTGTGGTATCTGCGCGATGAGCTGGGGTTGACGGGCAGCAAATATGGCTGCGGCCAGGCGCTGTGCGGCGCCTGCACCGTGATGATCGACAAGGAGGCCGCGCGCGCCTGCATCACCGCGGTATCGGACGTCGCCGGCCGCGAGGTCACCACCATCGAAGGCCTGCACCCGACCGGCGACCACCCGGTGCAGAAAGCGTGGCGGCAGGTCAACGTCCCGCAATGCGGCTTCTGCCAGGCCGGGCAGATCATGCAGGCGGCGGCGCTGCTCAACCAGAATCCGAAGCCCTCGCATGACCAGATCCGGGACGCGATGGCCGGCAACATCTGCCGCTGCGGATGCTATCAGCGCATCGAGAATGCGGTCCATCTGGCCTCGACGGGGGTGTGATCATGAGCATCATCGCAAATCCCGAGATCGCAAAGCCCGCATCCCGCCGCGGCTTCGAACAGCATCTCAAGGTCGAGAACGTCTCGCGTCGCGCAATTCTGCAGACGCTGGGATTGGCCGGCGGCTTCGTGCTCGCCGCCCCCCTGTTGTCGCGTCCGGCGTTCGCCGCCTATGAGACCGGCGCCGGCAAGATGCCGCATGGCACCGTGGTCGATCCCAAGATCTTCGTGTCGATCGCCCCCGACGGCATCGTCTCCATCCTTGCGCATCGCTCCGAGATGGGCACAGGCGTGCGCACCAGCCTGCCGCTGATCGTCGCCGAGGAGATGGAAGCCGACTGGTCGCGCGTGCGCGTCGTGCAGGCGCCCGGCGACGAGGTGAAGTTCGGCAACCAGGACACCGACGGCTCGCGCAGCACGCGGCACTATCTGCTGCCGATGCGCCAGATCGGCGCGATGGCGCGGGCGATGCTGGAGGCGGCTGCCGCCAAGAAGCTCGGCGTGCCCGCCAGCGAGGTGAAAGCGGTCAATCACGAGGTCGTGCACAGCGCCAGCGGCAAGCGCCTCGGCTTCGGCGAGCTCGCGGCCGACGCCGCCAGTCAGCCGGTGCCCGCGGTCGACACCATCAAGCTGAAGTCGCCTAGAGATTTCCGGTATCTCGGCAAGGGCCAGGTCAGCATCGTCGACCTGCACGACATCACCGTCGGCACGGCGCATTATGGTGCCGATATCCGCCTGCCCGGCATGAAGTACGCGGTCATCGCCCGGCCGCCGGTCACGGGCGGCAAGGTGAAGTCGTTCGATCCGGCAGAGACGCTCAAGGTGTCCGGCGTCGAGAAGGTGCTCGAGGTCAAGGGCTGGCCATGGCCATCGAAGTTCCAGCCGCTTGGCGGCGTCGCCGTGATCGCGCGCAATACGGGAGCTGCGATCAAGGGCCGCGACGCGTTGAAGGTCGAGTGGGACGACGGCCCCAATGCGGCCTACGACTCCGTCGCCTACCGCGCCGAGCTCGAAGCGGCCGCGCGCCAGCCGGGACTCGTCGTGCGCCAGGAAGGTGATGTCGAAGCGGCGCTGAAGTCGGCCGACAAGGTCATCACCGGCGAGTACTATCTGCCGCATTTCGCCCATGCCAGCATGGAGCCGCCGGTCGCGGTGGCCGACGTCAGGGGCGACAAGGCCGAGATCTGGGCGCCGGTGCAGAGCCCGGGCGGCACCCGCGAGGACGTCGCCAAGACCCTGCAGATCCCGATCGAGAACGTGACCGTCAACGTCACCCTGCTCGGCGGCGGTTTCGGCCGCAAATCGAAATGCGACTTCGCGCTCGAAGCCGCCCTGCTCTCCAAGGAGCTGGGCGCGCCCGTGAAGGTGCAGTGGACGCGTGATGACGACATCCAGCACGACTTCCTGCACACCGTCTCGGTGGAAAGGATCGAGGCCGGGCTCGACAAGTCCGGCAAGGTGGTGGCGTGGCGTCACCGCAGCGTTGCGCCGACGATCCTGTCGACCTTTGCAGCCGGCGCCGATCACGCCGCGCCGTTCGAGCTCGGCATGGGCCTTGTCGACATGCCGTTCGAGATCGCCAACATCCAGTGCGAGAACCCCGCCGCCAAGGCGATGACCCGCATCGGCTGGTTCCGTTCGGTCTCGAACATCCCGCGCGCCTTCGCCGTGCAATCGATGATGGGAGAGATCGCCGCCGCCACCGGTCGCGACCAGAAGGACATGCTGCTCGAACTGATCGGCATTCCGCGCATCGTCAAGCTCGCTTCGGTAAAGGACCTCTGGAACTATGGCGAGCCCTATGAGAGCTACCCGATCGATACCGGGCGGCTGCGCAGGGTCGTCGAGTTCGTCGCCGAGAAGGGCAATTGGGGCCGCAAGGTGGACAAGGGCCGTGGCCTCGGCATCGCCGCGCATCGCAGCTTCGTGAGCTACATCGCCACCATCGTGGAGGTCGAGGTCGACGACAAGGGCAAGCTGACGGTGCACCAGGTCGATAGCGCGATCGATTGCGGTGTCTTCGTCAACCCCGAGCGGATCCAATCGCAGCTCGAGGGTGCCGCGATCATGGGGCTCAGCCTCGCCAAATACGGCGAGGTCAGCTTCAAGAACGGCCGGGTGCAGCAGCGCAACTTCGACGACCATCCGGTGGTCCGGATCGACGAGGCACCGCTCATCACCAACGTGCACATCGTGCCGGCTGATCCCGACACGCCGCCGAGCGGCGTCGGCGAGCCGGGCGTGCCGCCGTTTGCGCCGGCGCTCGCCAACGCGATCTTTGCCGCCACCGGCAAGCGTCTGCGCACGCTGCCGATCGGCAAGCAGCTCGCGATCTAAGACGACGAGCCTGTCATCGGCCGGAGCGATCCGGCCGATGATCCCTTCAACAGAACGGCAACGAGCTAGCGGCCGTAGCGCACCGAGGCATAACGGCCGATCACGGCGCCGCGGGCCTGTCCCGGCGCACCGGCCACGCCATGAGGCGTGCTGCCGCAATCCTGGCGCAGCGGTGCCGGCGCGACCTTCGGGGCAACGGTGGCATTCGGCTGCCCCTCGACGAGCTTGGTCACCAGCGAGCGCAGCCGCTGGTTCTCGATCTCCAGCTCCTTCAAATGGCGCAGGGCAGGACTGGTGAGACCGCCATAGCGCTGGCGCCAGCGATAAAAGGTGCGCAGCGACACGCCGGCCGTGCTGCAAATTTCGGCAATCGGAACACCCGACTCCGCCTCGCAAAGCAGAACCAGGATCTCGTGCTCGGTGTGCAGGGAACGTCGCATGCTCACAGACCCCTACGCGGCCAACAGGTCTATTCTCGCATGAATTCCATGAGCTTGGTAGTACCCCGGCGCATGGCCCTCGCGACCACGCGTCGCCGATGCGCAAGGCGGGAACGGTCAAGGGCGACGGCGTGGAATCGCCGGGGCCTGCCGGCGCCACGTCGCCGATTGGCAAAATTGACATCAGCGGAAGACGTCCCGTCGATCTGCCGGGGCCGTGAGCAAAGCTGACCAGTTTTTGGCATTGCCGCCCGCCGCATCCTGCCTTGTTATCAGCGCCGAGACCCGAGCCCGACGGAGACAGCCCATGTCCAAACGCCACGAGATTCCCGCGACGCATGAGAGCATGGTGTGGGGCTATCTCGACAGCACCACGCCGCCGGTGCTCGAAGTCGCCTCCGGCGACACCGTGACGCTGCATTCGTTCCCGGCCGGCGGCAAGGAAACCCTCCCCGAAGACCGCAGCATTGTTCCGCCCGCCTATCTCACCGCGCTTGACACCATGATCCAGGGGCCGGGCCCGCATTTCATCACCGGGCCCGTCTATGTGAAGGGCGCGCAGCCCGGCGACACGCTGCAGGTCGACATTCTCAGCTGCAAGGTCAGCCAGGATTGGGGCTTCGTCTCGATCCTGCCTTTGCTCGGCACCCTGCCCGAGGAATTCACCGACTACGAGACCATCCACCCGAAGGTCGATCACGAGCGCCAGGTCTGCATCATGCCCTGGGGCACGGAGATCGCGCTCGATCCGTTCTTCGGCATCATCGCCACCGCGCCGCCGCCGGCGTGGGGGCGGTGCGGCTCGCCGGTGCCGCGCAGCTTCGGCGGCAACATGGACAACAAGGAGCTGCGGCCCGGCACGACGCTGTATTTGCCTGTGTTCAACGAGGGCGCGCTGTTCTTCGCCGGCGACGGTCACGGCGTGCAGGGCGATGGCGAAGTCTGCATCACCGCGCTCGAGACCGGCGTCACCGGCAGCTTCCGCCTCACCGTGCGCAAGGACATGGATGTCACCTGGCCGTTCGCCGAGAACGCCACGCACCTGATGTCGATCGGCCTCGACGAGGATCTCGACGACGCCGCCAAGCAGGCGGTGCGCGAGATGGTCAAGCACGTCTGCGCCCGCACCAACCTGTCGCGCAACCAGGCCTACATGCTGTGCTCGCTGGCCGGCAATCTGCGCGTCACCCAGCTGGTCGACGGCAACAAGGGCATCCACATGCTGCTGCCGAAGGCGTATCTCTAGACCCTCCTCTACCGCTTGACGAAGCGGTCGTGCGCGCTCAGCACGACCTGCCCGGTGGCATCGACGGCCTTGAAAGTGACGTCCGCATCCACGGGCGCGAACATCGTCAGCGTCACGCGAAGCGTCTCCGAGCCGTCCGGCTCGACCTCGATGGCATCCGCCGCCACATGGCCGATGATGGCGAGCGCCGCTTCGACGCCGCTGATGCCGAGCTTGAAGCTCTGCACCGCTGAAGACTTGTTGAGCAGCTTGACGGTGTAGGCGTTGCGCACCGAGCCGTCCGACAGCCGCACCGACAAGGGATCGCGATCGTGCTGGACCGACAGCACCGCGGTGGTCTTGGTCACGAACGACACCGCGATCACCGCCGCCAGCGTGACACAGGCGAGCGCAAGCCCGATGGTCTTCGGCCGGACCAGCCGCGAGACGCGGGGCTCGGCAGCGCGGCCACGTTCGATGTTGCGCCAGCTCTCGTAGTCGATCAGGCCGCGCGGCCGATCGAGCTTGGCCATCACGCTGTCGCAGGCGTCGACGCACAGGCCGCAATTGATGCAGGCGAAGTTCGGCCCCTGGCGGATGTCGATGCCGATCGGGCAGACCGCGACGCAGGCGCCGCAATCGACGCAGTCGCCGGCCGGCTCGCCCAGCGCGCGCGCCTCGGCCGCCTTCTTCGCCGACATCCTGACCTCGCCGCGATAGTCGCGGTAGTTCACGGTGAAGGCCTCGGGATCCCAGATCGCGCCTTGGAGCCGCGGCCACGGGCACATGAAGGTGCAGACCTGCTCGCGCGCAAAGCCGGCGAGACCGTAGGTCGTGCCCGCGAACACCAGCGTCCAGGTCAGCGCCGTCGCCGACATCTCGCCATGCAGGACATCGCGCACCAGTTCCGGCGCATCGGTGAAGTAGAAGATCAACGTGCCGCCGGTGCCGAGCGCGATCATGATCCATAACGCGTGCTTGGTCACGATCTGCGCGATCCGCTTCGCCGTCAGCGGCGCGCCGATGTTCTTCAGCCGCTGCCGCCGGTCGCCCTCGACGAGGCGTTCGACCAGCAGGAACAGGTCGGTCCACACCGTCTGTGGGCAGGCGAAACCGCACCACAGGCGGCCGGCCAGCGCGTTGACCAGGACGAGGACGAAGGTCGCGAGCAGCATCGCCGCGGTGATGAGATAGAGGTCCTGCGGCCAGATCTCGGCGGGGCCCAGATAGAGCCGTCCATGGGCGAAATCGAGCAGCACCGCCTGCTCCGGCGCGTTCGGGCCGCGGTCCCAGCGCAGGAACGGCGTGATGTAATAGACGCCGAGCGTCAGCACCAGGATCAGCCATTTGAGCCGACGGATCGGTCCCTTGACGCCTTGCGGGACCACGGGACCGCCGACCTGGCGTGGCGACCGTGCCGGCTTGCGCACCGGCGTCAGGCGTTGAGCCGGAGACTGGCTTTGGCCCTGCTCCAGCGCCATGCGGCGCGTCCTGGCGTGATCGATCTCGATGGTGATGGCCACGTCTGCCCTCGTTCGCTTGCCTGTTGCGGGCGACGATAAAGGGCAATCCCCGGCGGCTCTTTGTCGGCCCACAAACTTGCGAACGGCTGGCAGCGGCTGTTTGCGCGGGAACAACGATGACCGGTGGCCGGCAGGCGATGAGGACCCCGGCGCCGCGAGCGCCACGGCGGCAGGCGCGGCATCCGGAGGGATGATGGCGGCTGCCGCCCTTTGGGATAACAGCACGCACGGCGACGCTCGCTGCACGCCTCTCCCCGCGTGCGGGGAGAGGCCGGATTGCATCGAGAGATGCAATCCGGGTGAGGGGGCTCTCCGCAGGGCCGGTGCGCGTGGCTACCCCTCACCCCAACCCTCTCCCCATGAAGGACGGGGAGAGGGAGCGCACCATCCGTCGCGGCGACCAGCTTCATCTGATTTGACAGGAGTAGATGCGCAGCAGGTTGACCTCGTATCCTCCTCCCCTCAAACGATCTTGATCGACATGTCCGGCAGGCCCTCGAGCTTGCACAGCAGCACGTCACCCTTGACCACCGGGCCGACATTTTCCGGCGTGCCGGAATAGATGATATCGCCCGCCTTCAATTCGAACGCTTCCGACAGTTTCGCAATCTGCTCGGCGACGCTCCAGATCATCTTGGTGAGATCGGAGTTCTGCCGGACCGTGCCGTTGACCGCGAGCGAGATCGCGCCCTTGGTGAAATGGCCGACCTTCGCCACCGGATGGATCGGTCCGAGTACGGCGGCATGATCGAAACTCTTGCCGATCTCCCACGGCTTCTTCTCGGCGGCCATCCCGTTCTGCAGGTCGCGCCGCGTCATGTCGAGGCCGAGCGCATAGCCATAGACGTGATCGAGCGCCTGCTCGGCGGGGATGTTGGTGCCGCCGGATTTGAGCGCCGCGACCAGCTCGACCTCGTGGTGATAGTTCTTGGTCAGCGAGGGATAAGGATGATCGGCCACCTCGCCGACCGCAACGTTCTGAATCGCGTCGGTCGGCTTCTGGAAGAAAAACGGCGGTTCGCGATTCGGATCGGAGCCGCGCTCGATCGCATGCGCCGCGTAGTTGCGGCCGATGCAATAGATGCGCCGCACCGGGAACACGCCTTGCTCGCCGACGATCGGAATCGTGGTCGCCGGCACGGCGAAGATCGGCTTCGGTCCCGCCTGTGCGGCAGCCGGGCGTGTCTCCGCCATGATCGCGGCCGCCGCAGCCATGCTGCCGGCGCCAGCGAGAAGATTGCGGCGTGAGGTGGGTGCCATCTGGGTTCCTCCTGGATTCAGCCGTTGAGACCGGCCGAAATGATCATGATGAAGCGCCCGCTTTGGCGCCCGCGAACGACTAAGCATATCCAGTATGCCAGCGCCACCGGGGCGCGCAGGCGTCATTGCTCTCGCGGCGCAACACGCGCCCGAAGGGATGATCGGGACCCTCACTTACAACGCGAGGGCGCAGGGAAGGCCGGACCTCGACTGAGGCCCGTGGCCCGCCTGCGAAAAAAATGCAGGCGGCAGGTACCACAGGTCCAGCCGGACAGACCCGGCCCTCCCTGCGCGATGGCTTTACGGCTTACTCCGCGCTCTCCCCAGGGACCGGCTGTCTTGCCCCTGTCATCCGCACCATCGTCGGCGCGAACTTGATCTCAGCACCGGGAGACCAGGACCACACGGCTTGACCGTGCGCATCGAACCGTTCGTCGGCGCGATTGCTCACGCTGCGGCCCGACACGCCCATCGCATCCCGCATCAACGCTCGTGACGACCGCGATACGCCCCTTGATCGAGACGGGATCGGTGCATACAACCATGATTTCTGTAAAAAAGAAAGATCTATTTTCCGGGTTACCGGGATTTTTTTCGGTAAATCGGCAGATTGGCCGCTGACGAGCGCGGTTGACGGAGGTGGCCGTGATGCCCGCAGGTTGGGCGAACGGGCGCACAAAGGGCGGCTGCGTACCCTCCGTCCATCAGGCGAAACCCGGCCGCATCGTGGTCACGCGCGCGAAGCAGCCGGTGATAGACGCGGACAGACTTGCAAGCACGCCTTTGCCTGCTCTACCTCTCGAACGTGGCGACCTGATCCGACTTTAGCCGGGAGAAGCGGAAGTTGCAGTGGCTCGCCCCACCGGCGAGAGTCTGGGTCCGTTCAAGACGGATGCCGCGCGCCGCATAGGCAACGAAGTCCAGCCCGCAGATGTTCGGCAGAATGTCCAGATCGCCATGACTGGCTGCGAACTTGCAGAAGCCGCAGGCCTTGTAGTCGATCCCGAATTCGAACCCGTCCCCAGGGGCGGGCTCGACGAAATCGTAGACGAAGTCACCGGGGAATTCACTTCGGTGGCTTTCCGAGGCGCTCAACGCCGCCTGGTCGCGGAGCAATCGCTGGTTCTCCGGCGACATGAAAGACCGTCCCGCGGCGAGACGGTCTGCTTCAGGCTCGGCGAGGAGTTGCGCATTGTAGACCTCCTGTTCGATGTCGCCGATCACTGCGGGTTTCAGCCCGTGTCGCCGAAGCACCCGGCTCATCGCCACGAATCCGATCAGCCGCATGAAGAAGTCGCTCATGCGGCTCGCAACGCCGCCGACATACGGCATCTGAGCGAGCACGATGTCGAATTCCTGCATGATCTCGTCGCTGATTGTGTCGAGGTCCAACAATCCGGCCCGCGCGCGCAACAGGGGGCGGGAAAGCGTGACACGTTGGCGCATAGCCGATTGCATGGCGCTGCGCTGTGTCTGGTAGAATGGATGGATATCGGGCATCGAACACCTCTTCGAAGACTGTGCTGCGACGCCTGCCGTTCCAGGGCCGCGGACTTGCACGCAAATCGTAGACGGGAGCATGCGCGCGTTTCAAACCAGAGTTTCTGCCCCTCAGCGATAGAAAATCTATTGCAAGCGCATGTGGCAGCCGTGCCAGAGTATGAAACAATGACCTACAGCCTTCCTCCCTTGAACGCGCTCCGTGCCTTCGAGGCCGCGGCGAGACATCTCAGCTTCAAGCTGGCGGCACATGAGCTGCACGTGACACCCGCCGCTGTCGGGCAGCATGTGAAGGCCCTGGAGCTACGCCTCGGCGTGCGCCTGTTCGCGCGGCTGCACAAGCAACTCGTGCTGACCGCAGATGGGCAGGCCTATCTGGTCGGAATCTCCGATGGCTTTCGCCGCATTGCAGATGCGACCTTGCAACTCAAGCCTCGATGCGCCGTACTGCTGCAGGTGGGCGTGCCTGAGAACTTCGAGTTGCGACGCCTCGACCTGGAGAATTTCCGCAGCACCCATCCGGACATTGGTCTACGCATCTTGCAGCCTGCCGGCTTGCGTGAGTTGGTCGAAGGGAAGGTCGATGCGCTGATCGGCCGCGGGTTGGGCAGCCATCCAGGCTATCACTGCGACAGGATCGACAAAGGCACGGGGGTGGGAGACTGGCTCATGGCACCTGAGGGCACGGCGGAGTGCCCGGAAGTCATGAGCCTGCGCGACTGGTTGCGCTCCCGATCGGCTGGGGCCCTGCGCACGGAACGGCGCCGATCAGGGGAGATCGGTCTCTCTCGGCGTTGAAGCATCGCTCGCGCCGTCGCATTCCATATCGCAGAGCTGCCGCCAATGATGCACCGTTAGCGGCGTCCTGATCGTCGTTCATTTGCCGTTCGGCCACGATGATCCATTGTTCGTCAGACATGCGGCCGAGTCGGATGGAACCCGACGCCTCCTGAGAGGTTGCTCCGCAGTTCCATGCAGCAAAGCGAGTACAAGTTGAACCGCCGTCAGTTCATTCAATCTGCGGCTGCGATACCGGTCGCCGCATCACTCGTGCGGAGCGCGGCAGCCGCAGCGCCAGCTGCTCAGCCGTTCAATGCAGCCTATGTGCGCGATCTCGCGCGCAATCTCGCCGCCAAGCCATATGCCGCGCCGGACAATCAGCTTCCGGACGCTCTGGCCAAACTCGACTACGACGCCTATCGCTCGATCCGCTTCCTGCCGGATCACGCGCTGTGGCGCGGCGAGAACTTGCCGTTTCAGGCGCAGTTCTTCCATCGCGGGTCGATCTACAAGGACCGCGTCGACATCTACGAGGTCGCGGACGGACAGGCCAAGCCCGTGCCCTATCGCCCCGAGGACTTCGCGTTCGGTCCGGGGGTGGCCGCGTTTCCGGCGGCGGATCTCGGCTTTGCCGGCTTTCGCATTCACGCACCGATGAACCGGCCCGACTATTACGACGAAGTCTGCGTGTTCCTGGGCGCGAGCTATTTCCGCGCCGTGTCCAAGGGCGAGCTCTACGGGCTGTCCGCGCGCGGGCTGTCGATCGACACCGGCGAAGCGAAGGGCGAGGAGTTTCCGGTCTTCAAGGCGTTCTGGCTGGAGAAGCCGACGGGCGGCGCCACCGCGATGGTCGTGCATGCGCTGCTCGACAGCAAGAGCGCCACCGGCTCGTACCGGTTCACCATCCGTCCAGGCGAAACCACCGTGTTCGACGTCGAAGCCTCGCTCTATCCCCGCGTCGAGATCGGCCACGCCGGACTGGCGCCGATGACCAGCATGTTCTTCTTCGGTCCGAACGACCGCAATGAGGCCGACGACTTCCGGCCCGCGGTGCACGATTCCGACGGACTTGCGATATTCAACGGCAAGGGCGAGCAGCTCTGGCGACCGCTGAGCAATCCGCGCGACCTCCAGGTCAGCGTCTTCAACGATCTCAATCCGCGCGGCTTCGGCCTGATGCAGCGGGAACGAAAATACACCGCCTACCAGGATCTCGAGTCGCATTTCGAGCAGCGGCCGAGCCTGTGGATCGAGCCGATCGGCGACTGGGGCGAAGGCAGCGTGGTGCTGTTCGAGATCCCGACCAAGCAAGAGATCCACGACAACATCGCCGCATTCTGGCGGCCGAAGACGCCGCTCGCCGCCAAGGGCGAGCACAACATGACCTATCGGCTGCATTGGGGGCCGGATAGACCGAAGCCACATGCGCTGGCGCGCTTCACGCGCACCGGCGTCGGCGCCCGCGGCGAAGGCCGGCTGTTCGTGCTCGAGCTGGAGGGCGACGCCTTGAAGGGCATCGATCCGGCGACGGTCAAGGGCATGGTCAGCGCGGCGAAGTCCGAGGTGACGAACATCGTAGCGCAGCCCAATCCCGAAACGGGAGGCTGGCGGCTCAGCTTCCAATGCGCGGTCAGCGACGCTCCGGTCGAGCTCAGGGCGGAACTGGTCGCCAACGACAAGCTCATCTCAGAGAGCTGGATCTATCGATGGACGCCATGACCGCCACCCAGCTGCGACGATCCGATCAGGCCGCGGGTTCGGGCTTTCTCCCGGCCGAGGCGCCGCTCGCGATGGTGCCGAAGCCGCTCAACGATCGCGCGCCCCCCAGGCGCGATGTCACGAGCGGACCGCGCATCGCCTTCCGTCGCAGTCTCGTGTTTCTTGGTACCGCCGCCCTGACGCTTGCGGGCTGCACCAAGATGTATGAGGTCGTCGAGGTTGGCGGCGTAACGGTGCTCGAGAGTCTGGTGCTCGTGCTGTTCTCGATCCTGCTCGCCTGGATCGCATTTGCCTTCGTGTCGGCGCTGGCCGGCTTCGGCGCGATGTTCGCACGGCGGCGCGACACGATCGCGATCGACGTCGACGGTCCCCTGCCCGCCCTCGCAAGCCGTACGGCGATGCTGCTGCCGACCTACAACGAGGATCCGCACGCGGTGATGGTGCGGCTGCGGGCCATGATCGAGTCGGTCGCCGAGACCGGCCAGGCCGAGCGCTTCGACTGGTTCCTGCTCAGCGACACCACGGATCCGGACATCTGGATCGGCGAGGAGGCAGCGTTCCTGGCTTTGCGCCAAGTCTGCAGCGGTGCCCGCGTGTTCTACCGGCACCGCGCGGACAATACCGCCCGCAAGGCCGGCAACATTGCCGAATGGGTCCAGCGCTTCGGCGCCGCCTATGACCACATGCTCATCCTCGATGCGGACAGCCTGATGAGCGGCGCGACCGTGGTGCGGCTGGCTCATGCCATGGAGCATGCACCTCAGGCGGCGCTGATCCAGACCCTGCCCGTGATCGTCAACGGCACCAGCCTGTTCGCGCGGCTGCAGCAATTCGCCGGGCGGCTCTACGGACCGCTCATCGCAGCCGGCAATGCCTGGTGGTACGGCTCCGAGGGCAACTACTGGGGCCACAATGCGATCATCCGCGTCGAAGCATTCGCGCAGGACGCGGCGCTACCGGAGTTGCGCGGGCGGAAGCCGTTCGGCGGCCATATTCTCAGCCACGACTTCATCGAGGCCGCGCTGATGCGCCGGGCCGGTTGGGGCATCTACATGACCGTCGACCTCGACGGCAGCTACGAGGAGGTGCCGCCCTCGTTGATCGACCATGCCGCGCGCGACCGGCGCTGGTGCCAGGGCAATCTGCAGCATCTGGCGGTGCTGCCGGCACTCGGCCTGCATTGGGTATCGCGGCTGCATCTGTTGATCGGCATCGGCGCCTATGTGACCGCACCGCTGTGGTTCGCCTTCCTCGTGCTCGGCATCCTCATTTCGCTGCAGGCCAACTTCGTCCGCCCCGAATACTTCCCCAAGGGCTTTGCACTGTTTCCGACCTGGCCGGCCCAGGATCCCGTGCTCGCCGCCCAGGTCTTCGCCGCGACGCTCGGCCTGCTGATGATTCCGAAGCTGCTCGCCTGTGTCGCGACGCTGTTCCGCCGTCACAGGCGCCGCGGCTTCGGCGGCGGGTTGCGGCTATGCGCTGCCGTGCTCGCCGAAACGGTGCTTGCAGCGTTGATCGCACCTTCGATGATGATCTTCCAGTCGATCGCGGTGATCGAGATCCTGCTCGGCCGCGACGCAGGCTGGCAGGTGCAGCGGCGCAGCGACGGCGGGGTCAGCCGGCGGGAGATCTATCGCAAGTTCGCGCTGCCGACGCTGTGCGGTCTCGCGATGGCCGCCAGCGCCTATGCGGTGTCGTTACCTCTGCTGGCGTGGATGTCGCCGGTGATCGCCGGCCTCGTGCTGTCGATTCCGATCGGCCTCATCACCGGCGGACGCAGCACCGGCGCGGGCCTGTTCACCACGCCCGAGGACCGCTCTCCTCCCCCGGTCCTGGTCCGCGCCCGACAGCTTGCGGATGAGCCGGAGCCGCGCCGCGCCCCCGCGCTGGTCGCGCTGCAGCGGAATGCCGAACTGCGACGGCAGCACGTCGACGCTCTGCCTGCAATGCCGCGGCGCAAGCCGGGCGACATCAATGTCGAGCTGGCGACGGCAAAAGCCCGGATTGCCGACGCGACCAGCTTCGACGAGGCGACAGGCTTCCTCTCCCGCCGAGAAACGCTCGCCGTGCTCAACGACCGCGCGACGCTGGAACGGCTGGTTACGCTGCCTGCCGCAAAGGCATGAGCTCCGCCCTACTTCGTCAGATGCGCCGAGGCGATGGCCTGCTGGAACAGCGCCGTCAGCGCCGTGCCGATGCTGCCGCTCGAATCGACCTCGTAGTAGTAGCCGGGGCTGGCGCAGGACTTCATGATGCCGCCGATCGAGTCGCGCCACGGAGCGATGTAGGTCGTGTACCAGCTGTTGTTGGTGATCGCGAGATAGGTGGTGTAGAGCACCGCGATCTTGATGCCGCGGGCCTTCAGCGCAGTGCAGGTCGTGATGTTGAGCGGCTCCTGGCAGCGTCCGCCGGACAGCACGGTCTTGCTGCACGTGGTCGGATAGGAATAATCCGCGACGCCGTCGGAGACGAAGAACAGCCATTTCTGCGGCTTCGATGACGAGCCGTCGCCCTGGGTCGGGATCACCCCGTTCATGGCCGACATGGTGCCGTCGAAATCGGTGCACATGTCGTTGTTGTAGCCGTTATAGGGAATCGTCATCAGGTCGAGCGAGCCGACCGACGACTTCACCGAGGACATGCTCGAGGACAGGCTGGCGATGGTCGTCAGCCCCAGCGAGCCGCAATCGCTGCCCAGGCTGTAGACCGCCATCCGGTACTGATTGCTGACGACCTGGCTGGCGGTCGCAGTGTCCGTCAGCGACTGGGTCGCGGACCTCACGACGTCGATCCGCATCGTCACGCCCTTGTTCTTGGCGATCTGGTAATAGCTGTTGGTCTGCAGCGTCTTCTTCGAGCTCGACGTATAGGTGTCGTGGCAGGCGAAGGCGCATTTGTCGGAGGTCGCGTTCTGCAGCTTGGTCATGTCGGCCGTGGTCGCGCCGAGCCCCTGCGACGGCGAATTGTCGACCAGCACGTAGAAGTCCATATAGGTCGGGAACGAGGCCGAGGCCGACGAGGACGTGGAGATCGTCATGGTCGGATATCCGAACATGTACATGAACACGGTCTTCACCACCACGTTGGCGGTTCCCGTCACGGTTCGCGCGGTCACGCTGTCGGCGATGTCGATGGTCAGCGCGTTCGATGACAGGTTATGCGCCGACATCTGGCCGTTGAACATGTTGGTCGCTGCCGTCTTGGCGTCCGACGCGCTGCCGCGCATCGCCGTATAGCCGGTCGCCGCCAGCATGGCGGCGTCGAGCGAGGCGGCGAGCTTGGCCTTGGCCCGCACGGCCATCGAATAGTCGATGGCCGAACCGACGAAGGCCAGGATCGGCAGCAGCGCCAGCGCGAAGATGATGGCGATATTACCGCTGTCGTTGCGCTGGAACCGCGACAGAAGCGTGAGGTACTGATGTCCGGCCGACAAGGCTCAAAACTCCGACAAACAAGATCCGTTGCGGACGATGTTGCGGATCAACCGTTGCGTTGGAATTGATGGAATTGCAGAGAGTCGGTTACATCCCGTTTCCGATTGTCCTAAACGGTGCCTTCGCACCATCGCCCCCCGCATGACTGACATGCAGCGGCCCCCGCGAGGCCCCTTCGGGGCGTGAGCGGTGATGGATGCGACGGCTCCAGCGCGCCTCCGATTGGGACGGCGCCCCTCCTCTGGTACCCCGATTGCAAAGTGGCGGCGTGGATAGCATAGTCCGCGCGTTTTTCGGCGCCCGACGCGCTGATTCTCGAGGGGGTTTTGGGGACGACGATGGCAGATGCCGATCTTGATGCCGTGATCCGGCAACTGGCCAAGCAGCAGAACAAGACCATTCTGGCGGCCGCCAAGAAGCGCCGGGACCGTTTCAACGGCATGGCGGTCAAGGCAAAGGACAAGGACGCCAAGGAGCGCTTCAAGATGCTCGCCCGTGAGGCGGTCGAGCAGGCCAATGCCGCCGCGCGCCGGCTGCTGATCTCGGCCGACAACGTTGCCGACAGCTATGCCCGCGCGATGCGGCAGGCCGCCGCGGCCGAGCTGCCCAAGGTCCCCGACAAGAAGGCGCCGGAGAAGAAGGCCGACAAGCCGTCCGATGCCGCGCCGGCCAAGCCGCCCCGCGGCAAGGCGAGCAAGACGCCTCCCGCGAAGACCGGGCCGAAGAAGCCTGCCAAGACGAAGGCCTGAGCTGACCCCCGAACGTGAGCCGGGCGACGAGCTCCCACACCGGTCAGCGCCTCGTCGTCTGATCTCGGAACGTGCCGCACCACGCGTGGCACGGCGAAAATTCGCGCGTTCATAGCAACCATCGTCGCGGCTCAGACTTGCTCCGGAGGTCTTGGTGACGCGGAGATGGGAATGAAGGCGCTGGTCTGGCATGGCAAAGAGGACATCCGCTGCGACACGGTCAGCGATCCCGAGATCGAGCATCCGCGTGACGCGGTCATCAAGGTGACGAGCTGCGCGATCTGCGGCTCGGACCTGCATCTGTTCCACAACTACATCCCGGCGATGATGCCGGGCGACATCATGGGCCACGAGACCATGGGCGAGGTCGTCGAGGTCGGCTCCGGCGTTAACGGCAAGCTCAAGAAGGGCGACCGCATCGTCGTGCCGTTTACGATCATCTGCGGCGAGTGCGAGCAGTGCAAGCGCGGCAATTTCTCGGTCTGCGAGACCACCAACCGCAACAAGCATCTCGCCGAGAAGGTGTTCGGCCATACCACGGCGGGCCTGTTCGGCTACACGCATCTGACCGGCGGCTATCCGGGCGGCCAGGCCGAATATCTGCGCGTGCCTTATGCCGACGCCACCCACATCAAGGTGCCCGATGGCATGACGGACGAGCAGGCGCTTTTCCTCAGCGACATCTTCCCGACCGGCTGGCAGGGCGCGGCGCAATGCGACATCGAGCCCGACGATACGGTCGCGGTGTGGGGCTGCGGCCCGGTCGGACAGATGGCGATCCGCAGCGCCATCCTGCTCGGGGCCAAGCAGGTGGTCGCGATCGACCGCATCCCGGAGCGGCTGGCAATGGCCGAGGCCGGCGGCGCCATCACCATCAACTTCGACAAGGAGAGCGTGGTCGAAAGGCTGAACGAGCTGACCGACAACAAGGGCCCGGAGAAATGCATCGATTGCGTCGGCTTCGAGAGCCATATCAGCATGGCGCAGCCCGACAGCGTGCTCGATCGCGCCAAGCAGATGTTCATGCTCGAGAACGACCGTCCGCACGCGTTGCGCGAGATCATCTATGTCTGCCGGCCCGGCGGCATCGTCTCGATCCCCGGCGTCTATAGCGGCTTCTCGGACATGGTGCCGATGGGCGCGCTGATGAACAAGGGGCTGACGATCCGCACCGGCCAGACCCACGTCAACCGCTGGACCGAGGATCTGAAGCAGCGCATCGCCGAAGGCCAGATCGACCCGTCCTTCGTCATCACCCACACCGTGCCGCTGGCGCAGGGCCCCGAGATGTATCGCGCGTTCCGCGACAAGCAGGACAGCTGCGTCAAGGTCGTGTTGAAGCCGTAAGGGAAGCGCAAAGCATGTTTCATTTTTCCAATCTCGTCAGGTCCAAGGGCGACCCGAAGATCATCGCGACCGGCCCGAGCTCGCTGACTGCGGCCGACCGGCTGGCCCGTGGCCTCGGCTGGTTCTCGATCGCGCTGGGCACGCTGGAACTGCTGGCGCCGCATCGGGTGACGCGCGCGCTCGGCATGGAGGGCCGCGAGGGCCTGGTCCGCGCCTATGGCGTCCGCGAGCTGCTCACCGGCGTCATGACGCTGTCGGTCGAGAAGAAGGCCGGCCTGTGGAGCCGCGTAGCCGGCGACGGGCTCGACATGGCGACGCTGCTCGGCGAGGTCAGGCCGAGCAACCCGCGCGTCGGCACCGTCATGGCTGCGCTGGTGATGGTCGGCGGCATCACGGTGCTGGACTATCTCGCAGCGCAGGACGTCGCACGGCAGCACGATGCGCGGCGCGGCCGCAAGCGGCTCTACTTCGATCGCAGCGGCTTCCCAAAGGGCGTCACAGCTGCGCGCGGCGCGGCAGCACTGCCGCGTCCGACGAGCACCCCCGCGGCAACCTGAGCTGGCCTTGCAGCTAAGGCTTCAGGGCGACCGTGAACAGGCGGAAACCCGCGATCTTCGGAAACGCCTCGGCGGCTTCCGGCGAGGCCAGTGCGACCACGGCCGCGTTCACCTCGCCGTTGCTGAGCCGGGTGATCGCGGTCGCCTGCCCTTCAAGCAGCAGCACCTCTGATGCACCGGCGGCATTCATGGCCGTCGTGATCCTCGCATTGGATTTGGCATAACGTTCATCGATCGCGATCACCTTGCCGCTGAGATCGGCCAGGCCGCGCACGGTCGGACGTGCCAGCACCACGGCCACGAGATGGCTGTCGGCAGGCCCCTCCGGGACACGCAGCGCGGTCATGCGCTCGGCCAGCTCGGCCGCCACCGTGACCGCTGCGACCATGACCTCGCTCTGGACCTTGCCCGGGGCGGGCGGGGTATCCTTCGCGGGCGACGGAATCTTGACGACCGGCGCGGAGGCGCCGTCGGCCGGCGGGACCGGCTCGGGTGACGACTTGTCGGAAGGTGACTTGTCGGAGAATGATCTGGGCGCCGGCGCGGCGGGCGGCTTTTCAGGCGGCCTTGCGGCGGCGACCTGCGGAGGCAAGCGTCGCTTGGCCGCGCGGGCGTGCTTGCGTTGCAGGGCCGCACGACGCGCAACGGCGGACGTCCTCTTCGCTTTGACCACCTTCTCGGAGGGCGCCAGCGACGCCGGCTGACCGGCGGCAGGATTGTCCGCGCAGGCGTTGCCGCTCAGATCCACGCAAGGCGCCGCGACCTGCGGCATGACCGGACGGCTGCATCCTGCCAGAGCCAAGACTGATACGACGGCCAACGCGCCAATACAAAGCGCTCTCACTTTCCCGCTCCTGACGACTCTCCTGCGCGCCCCACGCGCCCCTCGTTGGCCTCCTATTTCCACGGAGATGCGTTAAACTCAGGCTTAAGCGCCGGTCCGGGCCGGTGGTCTCAGCGCGGCGTGGTTAATGTCCAGCGCATGAAACGGCAGCATCGGCCGAGCCGGTTCTTCGTAGCGCGATCAAACAAGTCGCGGGGAACAGCAGCCGGACCGAGCGCGATCTATGGTAGTGTTTGCACGGCATAGAAAGGCGGGGGCGAGCGGATGTACTTCTCCAGAACGGCGTCGGCCGCGTGCGTCGGCATGGGGCTCTGCCTCGGAACCGCGAGCGCCGACACCATCGCCCGCTACGACTGCACGATCGTCGGCACGATGGGCCTCGAGCCGATCGGCGACCGTCCCGGTCACATGCTGGTCAGCTTCCAATATTCGTGCATCGGCACCGACGGGTTGATGAAGGGGGCGACCTACACCGCCAACGTCGCCTCCGAATGGGAGAACCAGAAGGGCCGATATCTGTACGGCGCCGGCATTCATCGCAGCACGGACGGCTATGCCGTGGCCGTGCTGAGCGAAGGTACGGGCTCGGTGGTGATGAAGGACGGCACGCCGGCCATCTCCGAGGCGACCGGCAAGGTCGTGTTCAGGCTGGCCTCGGGGCGTTTCGCGGAGCTCGCCGGACGCACGGTGAATTTCACCGCGCGGCTGGTCGGGCCTGGGCACCTCGTCTACGAGTTGGCGGATTGACCGGCGCGCGCTCCTGCGAAGGCGGCACGAATTTCCGTTGATCGGATCAGCGCACGCCGCCATGTTGGATCGCCTGCTGTCGGGGCGGAACGATCCACCGCCGCCGATGTTTCTCGAACTTGCGAAGGATGCTCCATGGCCAAGACAGACCCCGCTGCCGGCAAGCCGATCGCCAACGCCGCGCTCGCCAACATTCCGCGGCTGATCACGGCCTATTATGCGCTCAAGCCCGACCCGCACGAGCCGACTCAGCGCGTCGCGTTCGGCACCTCGGGCCATCGCGGCTCGTCGCTCAAGACCGGCTTCAACGAGAACCACATTCTCGCCACCACGCAGGCACTCTGCGACTACCGGCGCCAGCAGGGCCTCGACGGCCCGCTGTTCGTCGGCATCGACACCCATGCGCTGGCAGAGCCGGCGCTCGCCAGCGCGCTCGAGGTGTTCGGCGCCAACGGCGTCGAGGTGATGGTCGACAAGGACGGCGGCTACACGCCGACGCCGGTGATCTCCCACGCCATCATCTCCTACAACAAGGGCCGCACGGCGCATCTCGCCGACGGCGTTGTCATCACGCCGTCACATAACCCCCCGGAGGACGGGGGCTACAAATACAATCCGCCGCATGGCGGTCCGGCCGACACCGACGCGACCGCCGAGATCGAGCGGCAGGCCAATGTCTATCTGGCCAACGATCTCGATGGCGTGTCGCGCATCAGCTACGGCCAAGCGAAGCAGCGCGGCTCGGTGCATCCGTACGACTACATCACGCCCTATGTCGCGGACCTTGCCAACACAGTCGATCTCGATGCAGTGAAATCAGCCGGCATCAAGATCGGCATCGATCCGCTCGGCGGCGCCGCCATCGCGTATTGGGCGCCGATCATCGAGCGCTACGGCCTCAACGCCACGATCGTCAACGATGTCGTCGATCCGACCTTTCGCTTCATGACTGCAGATTGGGACGGCAAGATCCGCATGGATTGCTCATCGCCCTATGCGATGGCGAGCTTGATCGCGATGCGCGAGCGCTTCGACGTCGCCTTCGCCAACGACACCGACGCCGACCGCCATGGCATCGTGACGCGCACGGGCGGGCTGATGAACCCGAACCATTATCTGGCGACCGCGATCTCCTATCTGTTCGCGCACAGGCCGGATTGGCGCAGCGATGCCGCGATCGGCAAGACCATCGTGTCGAGCTCCCTGATCGATCGCGTCGCCCGGAAGCTCGGCCGCAAGCTGGTCGAGACGCCCGTCGGCTTTAAATGGTTCGTCGAGGGCCTCGGCACCGGCAGCTTCGGCTTCGCCGGCGAAGAGAGCGCGGGCGCCTCGTTCCTCAAGCGCGACGGCACGGTGTGGACCACCGACAAGGACGGCCTCATCCTCGGCCTGCTCGCCGCCGAGATCATGGCCAAGTGCGGCCGCGACCCAAGCGAGCTGTACAAGGAACTGACCTCGGAGCTCGGTGCTCCCGTCTATGAGCGCATCGACGTGCCGGCCTCGCCGCCGCAGAAGGCGGCGCTGAAGGCGCTGACGCCGGAGACGCTGAACCTCAAGGAGCTCGCCGGCGATCCCGTCCGCGTCGTGCACACCAAGGCGCCCGGCAACGGCCAGTCGTTCGGCGGCATCAAGGTCGAGACCGAATACGGCTGGTTTGCCGCGCGTCCCTCGGGCACCGAGGACGTCAACAAGCTCTACGCCGAAAGTTTTCGCGACGCCGAGCATCTCAAGCGCATCCAGAGCGAGGCGCAGGCCGCGCTGGCGAAGGTCGCGTAGCAACGGCCATCATGCGGGTTCGAAGCGTGTGTGACGACGTGCACATACGCTTCGGCCACGTTGCATCATGATCCCCGTCACAGGCTGCATCGGGCAGCCGAGATCACAGGGACCAACAATCATGAACCGTCTGATCGCTCTGCTTGCCGCCGCTGCCGCCCTCTCCGTCAGCCTGCTTGCGAGTTCGGCGACACCGTCGGCCGCGCTCGATCTCAGCTGGGTGAGCAACAAGCCGTATGTGAATTGCCTTACGAACGCGCACAAAGTGGCGATGACCTATCCGCCCGCGCAGCGTGGCTATTGGGACGACAAGCTGCGCCGGGCCTGCAACCGCGGCTATTATCCGAACCGCCCGGGCGTCCAATATTGATGGCCGCACAATGATGCGCGCGGCGCCTGACAAGCCGACGCGAAATGACCGGCCCGCACGGCAAGCGCCTTGCGGGCCTTGACATGTTGGATGGCCTCGCGCGGCCAACGCCGGTTGCGTTCCCGCCGTTTCCCTTTTTGCCGCGGTTCGGATATCGATGGGCGCACAAGGGATTAGACAGCCATCGGTGAGACCGGATGCGAAGCTCTTCGACTGCCTTGCGCGTCACCTTCAGCGCGCTTGCAACCTCGTTCATGCTGGTTGTCAGCGCCGCCGCGCAGATGGCGCCAGAGGCCACAGCACCGCGGCCGAAGCCCGCGCCGTCGATGCGGGCGGCAGCCTGCCATAACGGCCAGAGCTTCGACCGCTTTCTCGCCGAGCTGAAGCAGCGTGCGATCGCCGAGGGCGTGTCGCAGCGCGCGATCGCCGCCGCCTCGCCCTACCTCACCTATGATCAGGGCATCGTCAACCGCGACCGCGGCCAGCGCGTGTTCGGCCAGCTGTTCACCGAGTTCGCCGGCCGGATGGCGGCGGCCTACCGGATGCAGAACGGTCAGCAGCACATCAGGATGCACGCGGCCGCGTTCACGCGCGCCGAGAAGGAGTATGGCGTGCCGCCGGCGGTCATCGCCGCGTTCTGGGGCCTGGAGAGTGATTTCGGCGCCAACATGGGCAATCTGCCAGTGCTGCCCTCGCTGGTGTCGCTGGCCTATGACTGCCGCCGCAGCGAGCGTTTTCAAAGCGAGACGATCGCCGCGCTCAAGGTCATCGACCGCGGCGACCTCTCGCCGTCGGAGATGATCGGCTCCTGGGCCGGCGAGCTCGGCCAGACCCAGTTCCTGCCGACGCATTACGTCACCTACGCCGTCGACTATGACGGCGACGGCCGCCGCGACCTGCTGCGCAGCGCGCCCGACGTGATCGGCTCCACCGCGAACTACATCGCGACCGGGCTGAAGTGGCGCCGCGGCGAGCCGTGGCTGGAGGAGATCCGTGTGCCCCAGACGTTCCCGTGGGAGCAGGCCGATCTCACCGTCAAGGCGCCGCGCAGCAAATGGGCCGGCCTAGGGGTGACCTATGCCGACGGGCGGCCGCTGCCCAACGATGCGCTGGAAGCTTCCGTGCTGCTGCCGATGGGCCGCAACGGCCCGGCGTTCCTAGCCTACGCCAATTTCGCCGCCTACACCGAGTGGAACAACTCGCTGATCTATTCGACCACCGCCGCCTATCTCGCCACCCGCATCGCCGGCGCCGCGCCGATGCGCAAGCCGACTGCCCCGGTCGCGCAGCTGCCGTTCAACGAAATCAAGGAGCTGCAGACGCTGCTGGTGAAAGCCGGCTTCGATGTCGGCAAGGTGGACGGCGTGCTGGGCCAGCAAAGCCGCATCGCGGTCAAGACGATGCAGCTGCGGCTCGGTCTGCCCGCCGACTCCTGGCCGACGGCAGAGCTGCTGACGCGGATGCGGGCCGGCTCGCCGCGCGCGGCGGCCGCGACCTCGCCGAGGTGAATCGGACGACGGACGCAAAACCGCAAGAAGATGCAGTTGCATTCTCTTGGATGCCACCCCATCTCGGGAACACGCATCGTTTGCGCCGTCTCCTCCCTCAGCGAGAGCATCATGTCCTTCTACGATTCGACCGTGCCGGCCTACCTCCAGATCCTCGGCAGCCTGTCCGGCCTGCTCAGCAAGGCGGAGGCCCATTGCGAGGCCAAGAAGATTGCTCCGGAGGTGATGCTCGGCGCCCGGCTGTATCCGGACATGCTGCCGCTCTCCAGGCAGATCCAGCTCGCCTGCGACTTCGCCGCCAAGGGCTGCGCACGGCTGACGCACAGCGAGATCCCGAGCACTCCCGACACCGAGATGAGCTTTGCCGAGCTGCGCCAGCGGCTTGCCAAGACCATCGACTATCTGAAGACGTTCACGCCGGCGCAGTTCGAAGGTGCTGATAGCCGCGACGTGACCTTCCCGGCTGCGGGCGGCGTCAGCACGACGCTGAAGGGCCAGGACTTCGTCAACCGGGTCTCGTTTCCGAACTTCTATTTTCACGCCGCGATCGCGCACGGCATCCTGCGCCACAACGGGGTCGAGATCGGCAAGCGGGACTTCCTCGGCGTCGCCTGACGTGACCATCCCCCGTCCGTCGCCGGCCAAGCACGCATCGAACGGCTCGTGGCGCGTCTGCGTCCGGCAGGTACTTCACGGCATTGCGCCAGTCGCGGCCATGGACAATTGACCACCCCCTCCTCTCTCCTGGAAAGATCCCGATGAGCACATCGAAACTGTTCGAACCGTACGAGCTGGGTCCGATCACCCTGGCCAATCGCGTCGTGATGGCGCCGCTGACGCGCAACCGCGCCATCGAAGGCCTTGTCGCCGGCCCGCTGACGGCCACCTACTATGCCCAGCGCGCCAGCGCAGGGCTGTTGATCACCGAAGCGAGCCAGGTGTCGCAGCAGGGCCAGGGCTACCAGGACACGCCCGGCATCTATTCGAAGGAGCAGATCGCCGGCTGGCGCAAGGTGACCGACGCCGTGCACGCGAAGGGCGGCCGCATCTACGTCCAGCTCTGGCATGTCGGGCGCATCTCTCACGTCTCGCTGCAGCCGAATGGCGGCGCACCGGTTGCGCCCTCCGCCATCCCGGCCAAGACCAAGACCTTCGTCGGCGGCGCCTTCACCGACGTCTCGACACCACGCGCGCTGGAGCTGAGCGAAATTCCGGGCATCGTCGAGGCCTTCAAGCAGGCCGCACTCAACGCGATCGAAGCCGGCTTCGACGGCGTCGAGATCCATGGCGCCAACGGCTATCTCCTCGACCAGTTCGCCAAGGACGGCGCCAACAAGCGCACCGACGCCTATGGCGGATCGATCGAGAACCGGGCCCGGCTGATGCTCGAGGTTGCCAGGGCCGTCGCCGGTGCCATCGGCGCCGAGAAGACCGGCATCCGCCTGTCGCCGGTGACTCCCGCCAACGACATTTCGGATTCCAACCCGCAGGCCCTGTTCGACTACATCGTCGACCAGCTCAACGCACTCAACCTCGTCTACATCCACGTCATCGAGGGCGCCACCGGCGGGCCGCGCGACAATGCGCCATTCGACTACGCGTCGTTGCGCAAGCGCTTCAAGGGCACCTATATCGCCAACAATGGCTATGACCGCGCCCTCGCGGACAAGCAGCTCGACGCCGACTCCGCCGACCTGATCGCCTTCGGCAAGCCGTTCATCTCCAATCCCGATCTGGTCGAGCGCCTCAAGACCGGCGCCCCGCTCAACGAGCTGGACCGCGCCACGCTGTATGGCGGCGGCGAGAAGGGCTACACGGACTATCCGACGCTCGGCGCGGCGCAGGCGGCGGAGTAGTCAAGCTCTTGCGGATGGATAAAGCGCCGCCATCAGGCGGCGCGTGTCCCCTCCTGCGTCCACGCTGGCAGTGGTGGGCCCGGCGCAAGGCGAGACCGCGTCTGACGCGATATCTCGCCCGCGCCTTTGCCCCCCCCCCCGTGCTCACGACCTGTCGTTCCAACTACGTCATGCTTCCCGGCAGGAAGCAGCGCACATCGATGCGCAGGCCGGTGTTGAGCTCGCGATAATATACCGGCCACACCATGGTCCGCCCGGCACGATTGGGCTCGGTCACCACGGCTTCGTCCGGAACGATCCACCACTGACCTTCGATGCGAACGCGATAGCGTCCGTCCTTCATGTCCCAGTCCATGTCCGACAGCGCCGTGCCATCGGCATCCGAGCAGCACGGCCCCTTCGCCGAGCGCAATTTCTCGAACCAGCTCTTGAGCGGCGAGTTGGCATAGCGTCCATCGACATCGCGCGCCATCGCGGCGGGGAGCAGCCACGAACACGACGCGAGGCCGATCGCGAGCGCCGCTGCGGAAACAACAGCTAGGGACCTCGATGACTGGCCGCTCATATCCATCACCTCATTGTTCGATGCGAGAGATGGGCAATAGCTCGTCGATCTTCGTGGCATAAGTTCGCAGTCATCAACGACGATCCATGGCGATCGCGTCGATCTCCCAATTTTCTGGATGCAGGGCAGATTCATTCACCGGGACGCCGGGACGTATTCCTGCATCTCCATGCTCATGCGTCCGTGCTCGATCGATGGCGCGCGTCCATCTCGATGGGACTCACACATCGAGAGCGTCTCGCGCATGAGAACGCATGGGCGTACGAGACCGTCATCTGCGTGCGCCACCTTGCGCCGTCGTCGCCGGCTTGAACGGGGCGATCCAGCACGCCGAGGCAGTCGCGATCCCATCGTTGGGCCGTGGCGTACTGCGCCAAAGCACCAGGTTGCGAGCGCAGGCAGCAGAGCGGACTGAGCAGCACGGTCACCGGTGGCGACACGCGCGCAAAGGGCCGGGATCGCTCCCGGCCCTCGTGCCTATCTACACATGGCGCAAACGCCGCTGATCAAAACTCCGCGCGCACCTTCAGCACGGCGGACTGTTCGAGATACTGGCTGCCCATGACGGCATTGTAGCCGAGCGAGATGGACTGGCGTTCTCCGAAGGCCACCAGCTTCAGCGCGGCGCCGAGCTCGGCGAGGTTGCGTTCGGGCGACGGACCGGCGGCGACGAAGCTCGCACCGCCGCCGGCGAAGCTCGCCGTCACGTTCTGGGCGGTGTTGCCGAACTCGTGCCGCCAGGCGGCCAGCGTCTCCAGTCCGAAGCCGTAGGTGGATGTGACCAGCAGTGGCACGGTCGAGCGGACGCCGAGATTGGAGCGCACCGAATTGGTGGTCTGCTTGGCGACCGTCAGCGCTGCGCCGGCGGCGCTGGTCTCCGTATAGGCCTGCTGATCGAGACGGGCGTAGGTCACGCCTGCGAACGGCGTCAGCACGGCCTCGCCGAGCTTGACCGGAACGCCGAACTCGCCGCGCACCAAGCTCAGCCAGCCCTTGTGGTTGCCCGACGCGGCGTCGGTGAAGCCCGCGAAATTGATGCGGCGCGTGGTCGTGTAGTCGACCAGAGCGAGGCCGGCAGAGCCGTTGACGTACCAGGACGGCTGGACATAGGCGCCGTAGACCGTGCCCTGATAGTGCTGCATCCCCACCGCATCGCCTGCAGCGGTTCGATCGTCCATGCTGCTGGTGGCGTAACCGAACGCGGCGCCGACGCGGAACGCACTGTCGATCCGCTGATCGATGCCCGCGACGAGACCGCCGGTGTTGCCCGAATAGCCGGCGACTCCGGCCACGTCGTGCTGCGACACGTTGGTGCCGATCAGGCTTCCCCATACGCTGCGCTCGGGCTCTGGCGCGATGGCCGGCGCCTTCAGAGCCGGACGAGCCTTGGTGGCGCCATACGCCATCAGCATCGACGTCAATGGATCGGTCTCGGACGCGAAGGCCGAGGCGACGCGCGAATTGGCGGACGGCCCCACGGCTGCGGCCGTGAGGCGATTGTCGATCTGCCCCTGGAACAGCGCTGCGGTGCTGAGCGGCACCTGGACCTGCGCGCCGTTCACGAACGGACGGAGTTGATCGCCGGCGTTGCGCAGCTCGCGGTCGGAGCCGAGGCTCTGGACGGCGCCGCCCAGCGCCTGCACCTGCGCATTGCTGCCGGCATAGCCGAACAGGCCATTCAGCGCAGCGAGGCTGCTCGGCGAGATGCCGGCAATGGTGGACGGCGACCGCACCGTTGCGTTCAGCAGCAGAGCGCCCGTGGCCGTATCGGCGGTGAATCCCACGAGCGCGCTGGAGAAGTCGACGTCGAGCGGCGTCCCCGACACCGAGGTCGCCACCCGGTACACATCGCCATTGCGCACGATACCCTGTAGCGTCGGGGCAACCGTGCCCGCGCCGGCAAAGGTCAACGTACCCGTGATACTGCCGAGCTTCGCCGAGGGCGAGACGGCGGTGCCGCCGGGTCCGAAGATCGTCGTCCTCAGCACCGCACCGTCGACCAGCTGGACTCCGGCCACACCATTGACCGTGACCTGCGACTTCATCAGATCGAGCATGCCGAAATTGACGACGCTGGCGAGACTTGTCACGCCGTCGAGCGTCAGCGCGTTCGTGCCAAGTCCATTCTGGGCGATGACGTTGCCGCTGAAGCCCGTGCCCTTGAGCAGGATGGTGTTGGTGGCGTCATCCTGATCGTTGATCACGATGTCGCCGCCGAGCTTGCCCGTGTTGACCAGGTTGAAGACGCGCTCGCCGAAGAAGGTGGCGGCGACATTGGTGGTGGCGGCGCACAGCGGATCGGTGGTGTTGGTGCCCGCGGCCGGACAGGCGTTGCCGTTGGCGTCGGTCCCGGCGCCGGAGCTGGCGAAGGTTCCGGCGACCGTACCCGCCGTCCCCTTGGCGAATGATCCGCGCGAGGCGCTCTGATCGACCGAGATCGATCCCGAGATCGTGCCGCTGTTGGTCACCTCGTGCTCGCCCGAGCCGAGATAGATGTTGCCCTGGATCAGGCCGGCATTGGCGATGACGCTGTCACGCGGGCCCGAGTTCGAGCCGCTGCCCGTCAGCGGGAAGGTCGAGCCTGCGGCAAGACCTGCGGCCGTGGTCAGCGGGTTGGTGTCCAGCGCGAGAATATCGCCTTTGATGACGCCGCTGGCGTTGTTGGTCAGGGTCAGCGCCTTGGTTTCGGCGACGGTGACGTTTCCGTTCGAGTCGAACTTGTAGAGCGGCGAGTCAGGGTTGCTGCCGGGAATGGTCTCGAACTCGGCGCCGGCGAAGGCCGCGATGGCCCAATGGCCATCGTAGAACCGGCTCGCCGCGGTCCAGCTGGTGTTGGCGATCGTGCCCGAGTTGGCAATCGTCGTGTCGGCACGGCCGTAATAGGCCGCCGCGAAATTGCCCGTTGCCGAGATCGTGCCACCGGCCCGGTTGTTGACCACGAAGCTGTTGGTGTTGTCGTCCGAAAACAGCGACGAGATGATCGGCAGGTTGGTGCTGCCATAGCGTCCCGTCGCGGTCGTGCCGATCGAGACGTTCAGATTCGCCGCATTGAAGGTGCCGAACGAATTCTGGGTGACGGCGAGCGTTCCGGTGTTGTTGACCGTGAATCTGTTGACCTGGCTGTCGGCGACGATGACGTGCAGCCGTCCAGCGCTGAGCTGGGTGACGGTGAGTCCGAGCCAGCCCGCATTGTTGATGACGACGTTGTTGACCGCCGGATCTTCATCATTGGAGAAGTTGGCCACGATCATGCCGCGGTTGGCAAGACCGGTCTGATTGCTGGTGGTGAGATTGCGGATCGCCGTCGCATCCAGGGTGATGGTGGTCGTCGGCGGATTCGGATTGTAACCAGTGGCGGGAAAGGCCGGGTTGGCCGGCGTGTAGGCATTGCTGCCGTTCGTCGGCGCCATTGCAGCGGCCGCGTCATACACCGTGACCGCGGAGGTGATGGCCCCGCTGCAGGTCACCATCAGGCCGGGCGTCGTACACTCGGCCCTTGCTTCGCCCGCGACCATCCATGTCGACAACAAGACGAAACTTGCGGCAGCCGCTTCGCTGCGCTTTCTGCTCTTTGATTTCACCTGACGCCCCAAATTTACGCATTACATGCACTTTCTTGTTGGTTCCAAATTGTATCGAAATATTGACGTGAGCCAGCGCGGCGAAAGTTTCTCGAAATACCAGGGACATTTTCCAACCGACTTATTAGTAATCACTTCGACAAACAACTAATGACGACAGATCATATTGCAACCAGCCGATTTCGCGTCAGAGATGCAGTCCACCGAAGGCATGCGCAAAAACAAAGAGGGCCGGGATTTCTCCCGGCCCTCTTGCCACGGCGGGGGGCTTCCGTGGCATGGCGCAGATGCGCCGATCGTCTATTGGCGGTCCGTTCCGAACGCTCAGAACTTCGCCCGGATGCCCGCATAGGCAGCCAGCGGCATGCCCGGCACCATGCTGCGCGGATCGTTGAACGCGAATGCGTTGCCGCCACCGGCCGTGTTGAAGCCGGCGACATCGAACACGGCACCCGCCGAATAGTAGCGCTGGTTGAACAGGTTCTGCACCAGCCCGAACACCTCGACGTTCTTCGTCACCTGATAGGACGTATTGAGATTCACGACCCAATAGGACGGAACCTTCGGATAGACGTTGGTCTCGTCGCGCAGCAGATACTGGCTGCCGACATAGTTGAGGCTCGCACCGACCTTCCAGGCATCGGTCACCGCATATTCGGCGCCGAGCTTCAGGCGATGCGCCGGAATGCCGGGGATGTGGTTGCCGGAGACCACGCCGACGGGCACGCCCAGGAACGGGTCGTTGACGTCGAAGGCGCTGCGGAAGGTGGCGTCGATGAAGGTGTAGTTGGCATAGGCGGTCCACCGGTTCCAGGCGAGATCGACCTTGGCCTCGACGCCCTGCCGCAGGGTGGTGCCGGCGTTCTTGAAATAGCCGCGCACGGGATTGGCCGGATCCACGACGTTGATGATGTCGTCCGAATTCTCGGTGCGGAACACGCTGAGGCCCCAGCGCAGCCGCCAGCCGTCGTCGACGGAGACCGCCTTGATCGGCGCCTTGCGATAGGCCGGCAGATCGGCGGCCATCGCCGAGCGGCCGCCGGAGATCTCGCCGCGCAGGCCGCCTTCGATGGTGCGCGACACCACCTGCTTGAGCGGCGGATCGGCGATCAGGAAGTTGTCGATCAGACAGGGATTGGCCGGATCCGAGCAGCCGAGCTCGAGCGGCGTCGGCGCGCGGTTGGCCTCCGAGTAGCCGGCGTAAGCGGTCATGTTCGGCGTGATCTTGTAGGTCAGGCCGACGACCGGATTGAAGCGCTGGAAATTGTTGTTGCTGTTGAGAAGCGGCGCGAAACCGCTCTGGTCGCGCAGGTTGATCTGGGCCCAGTTGAAGCGTCCGCCCGCCGTCAGCGCCAGTTGCGAGGTGATGTCGAAAGTGTTGGTGGCATAGATGCCGAGATAGGTGTTCTTGGCATTCAGGTTGACCGGCGCGAGGCCAGCATTCGGCTGATCGATGTAGACGCCGAGGCCGGTGACGAACAGGTTCTGGTCGATGGTGCCGAGCTCGGAGGTGGCCTGGAAGTTGGTGTTGCCGTGATCGACGCTGGCGCCGACCACGAAATGATTGTCATGACCGAACAGCTGCGTGGTCGAGGTCGCCTGCAGCGAGCCGCCATAGCTGGCGGTCTTGACGGTGTTGCGGTCGATCTGGCCGAGAGCCACGTCGGCGGCCAGCGTATTGGCGACCGGACCGTTGCGGTTGATGCCCCACGCCGTGCCGGCGGCGTCCTCTAGGACGAACTCGCCATTGTCATCCTCCACCTCGGAGCCGTTGCCGTCGATACGCTTCGATTTATAGTTGCGGTAGTAACCGTTGGCCTGGATCGACAGCGTGTCGGTCGGCGTCCACTTCATGCTCGCCTGCACCATCTGCATCTGCAGATGCAGCGACTGCGGCCAGGTGTAGACGCTGGACCAGCGCCGGTTCAGCATCTCGATCGGAGTGGCCGCCACCGAGCCGAGCTTGTTGTCGGCGCCGGTGAAGGAGAGGTGGAATTCGGTCGTGTCGCCACGCGCGCCGAAATCGGCATACATGCGCCGGATCTGCGAGGCCGACGAGTAGTCGCGCCAGCCGCGGTCATAGGCACCTTCGGCGGCGATATAGGCCGAGTAGGTGCCGTTGTTCCAGCCATATTGCGCGCCCGACTGGATGCGGCCGAACGAGCCGCCGAACAGCTGGGTCTCGGCGCCCTGGTAGTTGAAGCCGTTCTTCATCTCGATGGACATCGCGCCGCCGGTGGCGTTGAGGCCGAACAGCGGATTGTTCGGCATCAGGGTCATGCGCGCGATCGCCATCTCCGGGATCAGGTCCCAGTTGACGATGTCGCCGAAGGCCTCGTTGATGCGGGTGCCGTTCTGGTAGACGGCGATGCCCTGCGGCGTGCCGAGCACGGGCGAGGCAGTCTGCCCACGATAATCGAGGTCGCGCTGGAACGGGTTGCCGGTCTGGTCGCTCAGCGAGACGCCGGGCACCGATTGCAGGATGCCGTCGAGCAGCGACGGGGTCCGGGTGCGGTCGAGATCCCTCGCGGTGATCGTCTGCACGTTGGACGGAATCTTGTCCTTCGCCATTTCGCTGCCCTGGACGGGCGAGACGCCGACCACCTCGATGGTCTCCAATGTCTGCTGCGCGAAGGCAGCCGTAGGCAGCAACGCGCACGTCGCGAGAAGAGCGCTCTTCAGCGCCGAGAGTCTGGTCAAGACGTCCCCCAGTTTCTTGTCGACCGATCCCGGCAACAGCTCACGCCCCTGAGCCTCACACGTGCCGAAACCAGTCAATTCCAACAGAATATGAACGGTAACATTCGTAAACAGCGGCCAATACTGCCGCAATGGGGATTATTCTTCCCGCTTTAGGGACATTTTTCCCGGATCCGGAAACTCGCGACGATTTCGCCAAGCTTACTCCTCGGCTCGGCCGCATTGTCGCACTCGGTTCTGGTTTGCAAGGGAACTCGCATGATAATGGACGTCGGCGCAGCCGGCGCTAAGGGCGAGACCTTCATCGGATGTATCGCGTTCTGCTCGTCGACGACCACCCGGTCGTGATCACGGCCTGCCGCTGGCTGCTGAACGAGGCCGGGATCGGCGCGCTGACCGCGGCGCATGACGCCGAGAGCGCGTACGCGGCCTATCTCCGCGATCCGCCCGACGTCGCCATCGTCGATTTGCGCCTGCGGGGCGATGACCTCGGCGGCATCGGCCTGATCGAGCGAATGCGATCCCACGATCCCCGCCCCCGGATCCTGGTCTTCAGCATGCTGGGCGATCCGCGCATCGTCCGCTCCGCCATCGAGGCCGGCGCCAGCGGCTACCTGCTGAAAGATGCACCGCCGCAGGAGCTGCCGAAAGCGCTGGAGCAGGTGCGGGCCGGCGGCACCTATCTCGATCCGCAACTGGCCATGCGCATCGCGCTGCTGCGCAAGGAGGCCGATGGAACGGAGGCGACGTCGCTAACGCCGCGTGAGCGTCAGGCGCTCGCGCTACTGGCCGAGGCGAAATCCTACCAGGCGATCGCCGATCATCTCGGGATCAGCTACAAGACGGTCATCAACCTGACCTACCGGTTGCGGCAGAAGCTCGGCGCGCGCAGCCTGCCCGACCTGGTTCGCTTGGCCGTCGAGATGTCCCGCCCGGGCCTGTGAGCGCGTGCCCGCCGCGGATCGCCAGATCCGCTGAGCAGTGATGCGGATGCGCTGAAAGTCGAAGGGCCCGCGACGATCGCGTCTTCGCAGGCCCTTGGCATCCGTCGTCGCAATTCGCGCGGAACCCGCGCTCACTTCAGCAGCTTGGCCACCGACTTCAGCTCTTTCGAATCGAGCGTGCCGTCATTGTCCGGGTCGGCTGCCTTGAAGCGGCCGGCCACCAGCGCGAGATACTCGTCCTTGGTCAGCGTGCCGTCATTGTCCGGATCAGCGGCCTTCAGGTCCTTGGCCGAGACGCGGCCGCGCAACTCCTTGGCATCGAGCGTGCCGTCATGGTCACGGTCGAGCTTGTCGAACAGCGCACCAGCAGCCGCGCGGATCTCGTTCATGTCGGCGGTGCCGTCCTTGTCGGGATCGATCGAGGTCAGCAGCTTGGAGGGAGCGGGCGCACTGACCGCCACCGTCGCGGTGCCGACGATCGCGGCCATGCCAACCGCGGCGGCCGTCGTCATCAGTTTCCAGTTCATCGAATTGATCCTTTGTCTCCGCCGTCCGGTCGGGGCGGCGATGAAGGGGTGCAGTAACAACGTATGCGAGCGTCGCTGGTTCTCCGGCGACACGACATGCACCCCATGGAACTAGGCGAGGTTCCGCTCTTTCGCAAGTGCAAGAAGCCGGCGCGCGGGAAAATACCGCTGCCGTGTCGGGACTAGAACCTGGGACCGTGTAGGAAGTATCTCCCGGGGCGATCGCGGCGGGGCCTCGTGTCCGAGTTGTCGGCGTTGTCTCGCGCCTCGGCCCGGGCATTGGCGGTCACGCCACGTTCGCGCCTGCTCGTTCGGGGAAGGTGCCGCGTGGTGTGGGCAGAGGCGTCCCCTTGAGTCATCGCTTCTGCGCCACCGTTCCGAGACCGCGCGGTCTGACGGCGGCCGCAGCCCGCCGCGGTGGACTCGGTACATGTTTTCCTGGCCGCGTCCTTCCTGGCCTGCAACTGGCTCCACCAGGCTTCGAGATCTTCGCGCAGCAGCTTCTCCCGCGCAAGACCGGGTTCAGACAGGCTCATCAAGGCGAACAGCGTCACGGTGATCACCACAGCAAGCCGCCGGGCGGGCCGCGCGGACGTGCGACGACGTTGATCGTTAGCGTGAATCACGGGCGTATCCGATCCCTGGCTGATCCGACAATCAGCAACGCGAGTTGCAATGCATGTCTTCCATCGCTCTATGACCTGAATGTGTTTGCAACGCGCCACATTCATCACCGAGCTGAGATTCACTCGCGACTCCAGCGCCATATTCGATCGGTCAAAAACTCCCGATCGACTTGCCAAAACATCCCTATTGCCGCTGACGCCTGCAACCGGACGACAAAATGCGGCGATACGCAACTGATCGTTTCCCGATTGTGTCACCTTTCAGCCGGGACCGCCGCATGTTTTCGCCGTGCCGACTCGTTAGTTCGTCAGCGAGGGGAGTGCGGGGACAATGGCGTCGACGGATCAGACAAGGGTAGGCCGGGCGGGACGATGGGTCTGCCGCGCCATCGCCTGTGCCGTCCTGCTGTCGCCATTCGCCGCCGCGGCCGAGGAGATTCAGGGCAACGATCCTGCCTCGCCCGGACATTTTCAGGTCGAGCAACGCTTCGGCTATCTCACGACGTTCAATCCGCAGCAGAACGGCGGACGGCGCGTGCCGCAGCGCGCGCTCACCGGTGAGACCGAGATCGGCTACTCGCCGACCGAATGGTACGAGATCGCCCTGACCTCGCCTTATGCGTTCGCGCGCGCCAACGTGCCGATGGCGCTGGGCAACGTGATGGACAACGGCGTGCCCGGCTACTCATTCCAGTCCGGCGGCGTCACGATCCGCCAGACCTTCATCCAGGGCGACCGGCTCGAACGCACGGTGTTCGTCGGTCTCGTCTCGCGCACGATCCTGGCGCCGCAGGGCGGGCTCACGCCGGATCTGTGGGTTGCCAACAAGGCCGGCGCCGGCCAACCCGGTGCGCCGCGCTTCGTGCAGGAGGCGACGCCGCGCGTGGCGCAGATGATCACGCCGATCGTCGGCGTCAACCTGCCCAACGACTATCAGCTGATCTTCAATGCCAACATGACCTTCGGCGTCGTCGGTGCCGGCTCGGCCTTCGAGCCCTCGATCCGTTTCGTCAAGCGCCTGAACGACCGCTGGACCGTCGGCATCGAGCATTTCGCCAACCTCGGACCGCTCGGCCACGTCCTGCCGTGGCATCAGCAGATGCAGACGCTCTACGCCGTTGCCGACACCAGGTTCAAAGGTTTCGAGTTCAGCTTCGGCGTCGGCTACGGCCTGACCAACAATTCGCGCGGCCTCGCGGTCAAGACCAGCATCGGCAAGGATTTCTGACCTCGGCCCCGCTGCCGGCTCCTCATCTCAATCCTCAATCATAAGAAAAGGACACTCGTCATGCGTCGCCTTGTCACCGCCTGCGCCATGCTCGCACTGGCAGGCTCTGCCGCTTACGCCGAAGACGGTCCGCGCTTTCTCAACCGCACCGGCCAGACCATCGTGAAGATGTATCTGGCGGCCGCCGGCACCAAGAACTGGGGCGCCGATCAGTGCAAGAACGACGACGAAGGCATGGTCGACCACAACGAGCGCATGACCTTGGTTGGCGTGAAGTCGGGCCGCTACGACATCAAGCTGTCCGAACAAGGCGGCCGCACCTGCGTCGCCAAGAACATCGAGCTCAAGGAAGGCGCGCAGTTCGTCGTGCGCGACACCGATCTGACGGAATGCTCGAAGTAGACTGCACGCGATGAGGCCGCTCAGCGCGGCCTCATGTTGAGCGGCACCGTGCGCGACTCCTGCGCCTGCCTCATGACGGGAGGAAAGCGCGGAAACGGCGCGGCGCGATCGATGATGGACAGCGCCGCGCGGTCCAGCGCCGGAGAGCCCGAACTGCGGCTGAGCCGGCGCGACAGCAGCCGGCCGTTGCGATCGATGACGACGCTGACCGTCGCCGTGCCGCTGGCGCCGTTGCCGTCGGATGGATAGGCAACATAACGGCGGATATGCGCCACCACTTCCGCGTTCCAGGACGCCTGTCCCTCACGCGAGCCGACGCTGTCCTCGCCGGGATTTGGCGCAGACGCCACGCGTGACGGCCGGCTCGGCGCCGCGGCAGCCGGCTTCGGCGGCGCGGGCTTCTTCTCGGCCTTCTCCCTCGCCTCCTTCTTCTCGACCGGCTTGCGCTCGACGCGCTCGGGCGCCGGAGCAGGTTTCGGCTCCGGCGGCTTCGCCTCGATCGGTTTGGGCGGCGGCGGGGGCGGCAGCACGACGTCATCCGCGCGCGGCGGCTCGGGCGCAAGCGCGACCTGCGGCATCGGCTCTGGCGAGGCAATCACCTCCGGCACCGGCTCCGGCTGGGCCGTCACCTGCGGCTCCGGGTCAGGCTGAGGTTGCGGCACCGGATCCGCGACGGCCTCGCGGGCAACCGGCTCCTCCTTGAGCGGCTCTTCCTGCGGCGGCTCCACCGGAGGGGTCGGATCCGCCGCCGGTGCTTCCTGCGCCGGGGCCGCCGGCTCGCTCACGACTGCCGGGGTGAACACCACATCGAACGCCGGCGCCTCGGCACGTCCAAGCGGTGCGGCACGCAGCAACAAATAGCCGGCGGCGACCCCGACATGCAGCCCAGCCACCACCAGTGCAGCGACGGTCCACAGCGTCCGCTCGCGGCGCTCCTCATGGTCGAACGGATCGAGCGTCAGGACGCTCACTGCGCGCCCCGGTCTTCCAAGGCGACCAGCGCCACCTTCGTGTAGCCGGCGCGGCGCAGCGTGTTCATCAGCGCCATCACCTCGCCATAGGGCAGCGTCTGGTCGGCACGCAGCAGCACGCGCTGGCCATGATCGGACTTGGTCGCGGCGTCGAGGGAGGCCGCGATGTCGGCCTGCGCGACGCCCTGATCGCCGACCGCGAGCGAGCGGTCGGCCTTGAAGGTCACGAAGACGGGCGTCTCCGCGCGCGGCTGCGGCTCGGCCGAAATCGCCGGCAGGTTGACGGGGATGTCGACGGTGGCGAGCGGCGCGGCCACCATGAAGATGATCAGGAGCACCAGCATGACATCGATGAACGGCGTCACGTTGATGTCGTGCGTCTCCTCGAACTCATCGGTGCGCCGGGCAAGCTTGACGGCCATGGCTCACTCCGCGGGATTGGCGATCGACAGCATCGGCGCGTCCACGGCGCGGATGGCGCTGCGCCGCGCCTCGGCAGGCCCGGAATGCTGCCGGTCGAGATCGCGGCTGAGCAGGCGCATCACCGCCACGGAGGCATCGGCGATCACAGCGCGATAACCGCCGGTCGCGCGCGCGAACAGGTTGTAGATGACGACGGCAGGAATAGCTGCGGCGAGGCCGAAGGCGGTGGCGAGCAGCGCCTCCGCAATGCCCGGTGCGACCACCGCGAGATTGGTCGTGTGGGCATGTGAGATGCCGATGAAGCTGTTCATGATGCCCCAGACGGTGCCGAACAGGCCGACGAACGGTCCAACGGCACCCACGGTCGCGAGAATGCCGATGCCGCGCCCGATCCGCGCGACCGCTGCCGCCTCGATCCGCTCGAACTGCCAGGAGACGCGCTCCTTGATGCCGTCGGCGGGCAGTCCGCGCGACTTGTCGATCTCGTCGTCGGCCACGGCCAGCAGCCGGCCGACGACACCATCCTCGGCGGAAATCCGGCCCGACGCATCGGACAAGGCGCGCGCCGCCATCGCGGTGCCGAGCGCATTGCGGGCCGCGCGCAACGCCGAGCGAAGCTGAATGGTCTTCACCACCAGCACGGTCCAGGTCGCCACCGACGCCAGCGCAAGCCCGATCATGACGGCCTTCACGACGACGTCGGCCTGCATGAACATGGTCCAGGGCGACAACGCTTCCGGCAGCGTGCTCGCGATATTGGCGATGTGCGCCTGATCCATGGCCGTACTCCCTCGATGGCCCCGTGATTGCTGATCGCGATGCCGGCGCCTGATCGCATAAAGCAACGCCGGATCGTGTCGAGGCCTTGTTGTTTCGCGTCGTTGGGGCAAAGTCGCGGCGAAATGGCAACGATGCCGGTGAAGAAAGAGTGCCGCCTGTGGTCATCGCCTTCAAGGCACTTGGCGCGTGGAATATGTCCCATGTGATCCGGGAATAATTCCCGGACGAGACGGGCGCGCCGCTCAAATCGCCGGCAATAGAAAAGGCCGGGATTGCTCCCGGCCTCAGGTGACTGGATCGCCCGGTCGAGCGGGCGATCGCTGTTGTCAGGCGGTTACTTGGCCTCGGCGCGCTTCGGCGGGGTCGCCGGCCACGACTTGATCAGCGTGTCGTAGTCGACGGTCTCGCCCTTCGGCTTCTCGTTCGCGAGCTTGCGCTGCGGAGCGATGTTGCCGTCCTTGGCCGACTTGTTGAACCAGAACTCGGCTGATTCCTTCTTGTTCAGCTTCGGACCGCACTCACCCTGCACCTTGGACTTCTCCAGACGCTCGAGGACGGAGTCCTGAGCGGCCGCGAGCGCGTCCATCGCCTGCTGCGGGGTCTTCGCACCGGACGACGCATCGCCGATGTTCTGCCACCACAGCTGCGCCAGCTTCGGATAGTCGGGCACGTTGTTCCCGGTCGGGGTCCACTGCACGCGCGCGGGCGAGCGGTAGAACTCGATCAGGCCGCCGAGCTTCGGCGCACGCTCGGTGAACGACTTGTCCCAGATGTCGGATTCACGGATGAAGGTAAGGCCGACATGGCTCTTCTTGAGAGACACCGACTTCGACACGATGAACTGCAGATACAGCCAGGCGGCCTTGCGGCGATCCGGCGGGGTCGACTTCAGAAGCGTCGCAGAACCGGCGTCCTGGTAGCCGAGCTTCATGCCCTCCTTCCAGTAGGAGCCGTGCGGCGACGGAGCCATGCGCCACTTCGGCGTGCCGTCCGCATTCACGACCGGCAGGCCGGGCTTCACCATGTCGGCGGTGAAGGCGGTGTACCAGAAGATCTGCTGGGCAACGTTGCCCTGCGCCGGCACCGGGCCGGCCTCGGAGAAGGTCATGCCTTGCGCCTGCGGTGGCGCATACTTCTTCATCCAGTCGAGGTACTTCGCGATCGAGTAGACCGCGGCCGGACCGTTGGTGTCGCCGCCGCGCTCGACCGAGGAGCCGACCGGACGGCAGCCTTCCATGCGGATGCCCCATTCGTCGACCGGCAGGCCGTTCGGGATGCCCTTGTCGCCGTTGCCGGCCATCGACAGCCAGGCGTCGGTGAAGCGCCAGCCGAGCGAGGGATCCTTCTTGCCGTAGTCCATGTGGCCATAGACCTTGACGCCGTTGATCTCCTTGACGTCGTTGGTGAAGAACTCCGCGATGTCCTCATAGGCGGACCAGTTCACGGGCACGCCGAGGTCGTAGCCATACTTGGCCTTGAACTTGGCCTTGTAGTCCGGGTTGGTGAACCAGTCGTAGCGGAACCAATACAGGTTGGCGAACTGCTGGACGGGCAGCTGATAGAGCTTGCCGTCCGGGCCGGTCGTGAACGACTTGCCGATGAAGTCGTTGACGTCGAGACCGGGATTGGTGACGTCCTTGCCCTCGCCCTTCATGTAGTCCGACAGCGCCACGGTCTGGCCGTAGCGGAAGTGGGTGCCGATCAGGTCGGAGTCGTTGATCCAGCCGTCATAGACGTTCTTGCCGGACTGCATCTGCGTCTGCAGCTTCTCGACCACGTCGCCTTCCTGGATCAGGTCGTGCTTCAGCTTGATGCCGGTGATCTCGCTGAAGGCCTTGGCCAGGGTCTTGGCTTCGTACTCGTGGGTGGTGATGGTCTCGGAGACGACGTTGATCTCCATGCCCTTGAAGGGCTCAGCGGCTTTCGCGAACCACTGCAGCTCCTTCAGCTGCTCTTCCTTCGAGAGGGTCGACGGCTGGAACTCGCTGTCGATCCACTTCTGGATCGTCGCGTCGTCGGCGCGCGCCGGAAGGGACAACGTCATGGTCGCGGCAAACAGCGCTACCGCGCTGGTCATCGCAAGATAGCCGGCCTTGTTCAGGTGTTGCTTCCTACGTTTCAAGTGTCGCATGGTTTCCTCCTAGCAGCGACGGATATATTCCAGGTCCGGGTTGGCCCCGGATCTGCCCTTCTTCGCTCGCGTCAGACGGTGCGAAAGATCGCAACGGCAGACGCAAGCGAAATTGCGGTCGCGAGCCACAGGCTCGAAACCTCAAATCCTTCCTCGCCAATCGGCAAGGACGCAATCGTGTCGGTGCCGACCAGACCAATCCATGCCAGATGGATAACGGCGGCAGTTATCAGCGAGATGAACAGCCGGTCGCCGCGCGTGGTCGGAATGCGCAGCACGCCGACCCGCTCGGCCTCCGGATACCGCGCGGCAAGCGCAGTCATGACGCCGAGCGTGCAGGCCAGCGCGGCAAAGAAGATCGCCGTCGGCGCGGTCCAGGCCATCCATGCGATGCTGTCCATGGCTATCAGCTCCAGGCTTCACAAGTGCAGAATGAGGACCAAGCTGCTGCGCCCAAGACGGTGCGCTCCCCTCCCCCTTGCGGGGAGGGGCCGGGGGTGGGGGTCCACACGAAGACTTCCCGTGGGGTACCCCCCTCCCCGACCCTCCCCCACAAGGGGGGAGGGAGCGCAGCGAGCTTGGAGCTATCGGCTTGCCCCATCATCACACCCGCCCCAGCGCGAAGCCGCGCGCGATGTAGTTGCGGACGAACCAGATGACGAGCGCGCCCGGGATGATCGTGAGCACGCCGGCGGCGGCCAGCAGGCCCCAGTCCATGCCCGATGCCGAGACGGTGCGGGTCATCACCGCCGAAATCGGCTTGGCATCGACCGAGGTCAAGGTGCGCGCGAGCAGCAATTCGACCCAGGAGAACATGAAGCAGAAGAAGGCGGCGACGCCGATGCCGCTTGCGATCAGCGGCACCAGGATCTTCGCGAAGAACCGCGGGAACGAATAGCCGTCGAGGAACGCCGTCTCGTCGATCTCGCGCGGCACCGAGGACACGAAGCCCTCGAGGATCCACACCGCCAAGGGAATGTTGAAGATGCAATGCGCCAGCGCCACCGCCCAGGGCGTATCGAACAGGCCGATCGCCGAATAGAGGTTGAAGAACGGCAGCGCATAGACCGCGGCCGGTGCCATCCGGTTGGACAGCAGCCAGAAGAACAGGTGCTTGTCGCCGAGGAAGCGGTAGCGCGAGAACGCGTAGGCCGCCGGCAGCGCCACCAGGATCGAGATCACCGTGTTGAGGATCACGTATTTCAGCGAGTTGATATAGCCGGAATACCAGCTCTCGTCGGTGAAGATCCGCATGTAGTTGGCGATGGTCGGCTGATGCGGCCACAGCGTCATCGTCGTGACGATCTCGTTGTTGGTCTTGAAGCTCATGTTGACGAGCCAGTAGATCGGCAACAGCAGGAAGACCAGGAACAGCGAGATGATGATGCGACGGCCCGGAATCGTGTTCATCACGCGCCTCCTTCCGTCGGCCGGCGCTCGGCGCCGGCATTGGTCATGATGGTGTAGAACACCCAGCAGACGATCAGGATGATCAGGTTGTAGACCAGCGACAGCGCGGCCGCCTTGCCGAGGTCGAACTGGCCGAGCGCGATCTTGACGAGCTCGATCGAGATGAAGGTGGTGGAGTTGCCCGGCCCGCCGCCGGTGACCACGAACGGCTCGGTGTAGATCATGAAGCTGTCCATGAAGCGCAAGAGCACCGCGATCAGCAGCACGCGGTGCATCTTCGGCAGCTGGATCGCGGTGAACACCGCCCAGCGCGAGGCGCCGTCGATCTGCGCCGCCTGGTAATAGGCGTCCGGAATCGACTTCAGGCCGGCATAGCACAGCAGCGCCACCAGGCTGGTCCAGTGCCAGACATCCATGATGATGACGGTGAACCAGGCGTCGAGATCGTTGGAGACGTAATTGTAGTCGATCCCCATGCTCGTCAGCGTGTAGCCGAGCAATCCGATGTCGGGCCGGCCGAAGATCTGCCAGATGGTGCCGACCACGTTCCACGGAATCAGCAGCGGCAGCGCCAGCACGACGAGGCAGAACGCGACGGTCCACCCCGCCCGCGGCATCGACAGCGCCACGACGATGCCGAGCGGCACCTCGATGGCGAGGATCGCGAGCGAGAAGATCAGGTTGCGGCCGAGCGAGGCCAGGAAGCGACCGCCCAGATCGGTGGAGGGATCGAGCAGCTCCTTGAACCAGCCGACGCCGTTCCAGAAGAACTGGTTGTTACCGAAGGTGTCCTGCATCGAATAGTTCACCACCGTCATCAGTGGCAGGATCGCGGAGAACGCGACCAGCAGGAACACCGGCAGGACCAGGAACCAGGCCTTGTTGTTGATGGTCTTGTCCATCCCTCAGGCTCCCTCGACCAGGCGGCTGTCGGCATAGACGTGGACATAGGCCGGATTGAACTTCAGCCCGATCGCCGAGCCGGACGGCGAGAAGCCCGACGGCAGGCGCGCGGCGAACTTGGCATCGCCGACGCGGACGCGCGCGAAGCGGATGCGGCCGAGATCGTCGATGCGCTCGATATTGGCGTCGAGCAGGCCGGGTCCGGGCGCCGCGACATCGACGAATTCGGGCCGCACGCCGATCTCGATCTTCGCACCCGCCGGCAGCGCATCGTAGCTGCGCGCCAGCGTCAGCGTGTGGCCGTCGATGCGGGCTTCGCGGCCCTTCACCTCGGCCGAGAGGATGTTCATGCCGGGCGAGCCGATGAAATAGCCGACGAAGGTGTGGGCCGGCTTGTCGAACAGCTCCGCCGGCGTGCCGCTCTGCACGACGCGGCCGTCATGCATCACGACGACGGTGTCGGCGAAGGTCAGCGCCTCGGTCTGGTCGTGGGTGACATAGATCATCGTCAGATCGAGCTCGCGATGCAGCGCTTTCAGCTTCGAGCGCAGCTGCCATTTCAGCTCGGGATCGATCACGGTCAGCGGCTCGTCGAACAGCACGGCGGCGACGTCGGAGCGGACGAGACCGCGGCCGAGCGAGATCTTCTGCTTGGCGTCCGCGGTGAGCCGGGTGGCCTTGCGGTTGAGGTCCGGCGTGAGATCCAGCAGCCGCGCGATCTCGGCGACGCGCTTGTCGATCTCCGCCCGGGGCACGCCGCGGTTCTTGAGCGGGAAGGCGAGATTCTCGCCGACCGTCATGGTGTCGTAGATCACCGGGAACTGGAACACCTGGGCGATGTTGCGCTCGCGCGTCGAAGCCTGCGTGATGTCCTTGCCGTCGAACAGGATCTTTCCGCGCGAGGGCGTCAGGATGCCGGAGATCAGGTTGAGCAGAGTGGTCTTGCCGCAGCCGGAGGGCCCGAGCAGGGCATAGGCACCACCCTGGCGCCAGGTCATCGTGACCGGCTTCAGCGCAAAGCTTTCGATGTCGGCATCGTTGCCATGATAGGACTGGGCGAGGTCGACGAGGTCAATGCGGGCCATGCGGCATCTCCCTCACATGCTGCTCGGCGCCGCGACCAGTCGGTCGCTGGCGTCGAACACGAAGACGTTGGCGGGATCGAGCATGGCGTCGAGCACGTCGCCCGGCTCGTATTCGTGCACGCCGTGCAGCACGGCGACCCAGTTCATGCCGTCGCGCGTCAGATGCACGAAACTCTCCGATCCGGTGATCTCGGTGACGGAGACCGTCGCCCGGAACGCGTGGCTGCCATTGCTGCCGGCATGGCTGCCGTCGCGGCTTCCATCGCCTTTGGCGAGCCCGAGCTGATGCGGACGAAAGCCGGCACGGTAGGTGCCGTCCGGCAGGCCAGCATAGAGACCGACCGCCGGCGCGCTCACGCCACCCGCATAGTGCACGCTGTCGCCGCGCTTCTCGATATCGACCGTATTCATCGGCGGGTCCGAAAACACTTGGCCGACGCGCAGCGTGTCGGGACGGCGGTACACGGCCGCGGTGTCGCCGGCCTGCAGCACCTGCCCTTCCCACATGCAGATGGTGCGGCCGCCGAGCAGCAGCGCTTCCGACGGCTCGGTCGTCGCATAGACGAAGATCGCGCCGGAGGCCTCGAAGATCCGCGGCAGCTCGGTGCGCAGCTCCTCACGCAGCTTGTAGTCGAGATTGGCCAGGGGCTCATCGAGCAGCACGAGATCGGCGCCCTTGACCAGCGCGCGCGCAATCGCCGTGCGCTGCTGCTGTCCGCCGGACAGTTGCAGCGGCGTGCGCTTCAGATAGGGCTCGAGCCGCAGCAGCCGGGCGGCTTCGGCGACGCGCTTCTCGATCTCCTCGCGCGGCTTGCCCTGCACGCGCAGCGGCGAGGCGATGTTCTCATAGACCGAAAGCGAGGGATAATTGATGAACTGCTGATAGACCATCGCCACGGAGCGCTTGCGCACGTCGGCCCCGGTGACATCCTTGCCGTCGACAAGCACGCGGCCGGCGGTCGGCTTGTCCAAGCCGGCGAGCAGCCGCATGATCGAGGTCTTGCCGGACAGCGTGGGCCCGAGCAGCACGCTCAGCGTGCCGCGCTGCAAGGTCAGCGACACGTCGCGAATGGTCGTGACGCCGTCGACGATGCGCGAGACGTGATCGAGCGTCACGCTCATGCGCGTCCCCCGGCTTCACGCGGCGTCACGGCCTTGTGCTCGCCGTTGGCGATGATCCACGCCTCCAGCGCGGCAATCTCAGCCGCCGACATCCGCAACCCCAGCTTCGATCGCCGCCACACGATGTCCTCGGCCGTGAACGCCCACTCATTCGTCATCAGGTACCTGACTTCGCGCTCCGTCAAGGTGCCACCAAAATCCTGGCCGAGATCGGCCGAAGATGTCGCACCCGCCAGCATGGTCTTGGCCCGCGTGCCATAGGCATGCGCGATCCGCTTCGCATGTGCATCCGACAGGAACGGGCAGGCCTTGCGGAGATCGGCGATCAGCGGCGCTACGGCCGAGACCTTCATGTCGCCGCCAGGCAGCGATGCCTTGCCGGTCCAGCCTTCCTCCGCCTTGGCACCGTTCAGATAGGGCGCAAGCCGCTCCAGCGCCTCTTCCGACAACCGCCGATAGGTGGTGATCTTGCCGCCATAGATCGACAGCAGCGGCAGGCCGCCCGGCGTGTCGAGCTCGAACACGTAGTCGCGCGTTGCCGCCTTGGCCTCGCTGGCGCCGTCATCATACAGCGGACGTACGCCCGAATAACTCCACACGACGTCGGCAGGCGCCACCGGCTTGGCAATGTACTCGCCGACCGCGGCGCAGAGATAGGCGATCTCCTCGTCGGTCGCCTTCACCTTGGCAGGGTCGCCCTGATAGTCGCGATCGGTGGTTCCGATCAGCGTGAAATCCTGCTGATAGGGAATCGCGAAGATGATGCGGCCGTCGGCGTTCTGGAAGATGTAGGCGCGATCATGGTCGTAGAGCTTGCGCACCACGATATGCGACCCCTGCACCAGCCGCACTTTCGCTTTCGCATTGACGCCGGCGCCGGTCGCCAGGACCTGCTCGACCCAGGGACCGGCGGCATTGACCAGCGCGCGCGCCTTGATCGTCTCGCGCTCGCCTGTCCGGGTGTTCTCGGTGGTGACCAGCCAATGGCTGCCGTCCTGGCGGATCTCGGTCGCACGGGTGCGGGTGCGGATCACGGCCCCTCGATCGGCGGCGTCGCGCGCGGTCAGCACGACCAGACGGGCATCATCGACGAAGCAGTCGGAATATTCGAAGCCGGTGGCGTAGCGCCCCGGGATCAGCGGCCGGCCGACCTCGTCGCTGCGCAGGTTGACCGATCGCGTCGGCGGCAGCAGCTTGCGGCCGCCAAGATGGTCATAGAGAAACAGGCCGAGGCGCAGCAGCCAGGCCGGGCGCAGGCCGGAGTGATGCGGCAGCACGAAGCGCAGCGGGCGGATGATGTGGGGCGCGATCTGCCAGAGGATCTCGCGCTCGATCAGCGCCTCGCGGACCAGCCGGAACTCGTAATACTCGAGATAGCGCAAGCCGCCGTGAACGAGCTTGGTCGACCAGGACGAGGTTCCGCTCGCCAGATCGTTCATTTCGCACAGAAAAACGGAGTTTCCGCGTCCGGCCGCATCGCGTGCGATGCCGCAGCCATTCACGCCGCCTCCGATGATGGCGAGGTCGTAGATTCGCTCCAACAGACGCATCCCCCGGCAATCGCCTTGACCGTAGCGATTTCACTTTCGGTTTCGAGTTAAACACAAACGAAAGTGAAAGCAAATCGAAATTCGCATGTTGGGCCGACATTGGGCAGAATCTGCCCAATCGGGGATCAAACAGCCTTTCAGGGTGTCGGAAAGTCAGGCGCGGCGAAGCGCAGCCGACGAGCTGGTTTCAGTTGGCTCTGCGGAGTCATCCGCCTCGTCCGCGGGCATGGCCGAGACCACCTCGATGCCGCGGCTATGGCAGAGGGCAGCGAGCCCGTCCGGCAGGGGACGGTCGGTGACGAAGGTCTGGATCTGGCTGAGATGGGCAATGCGCACCGGCGCGCTGCGGTGGAGCTTGGTGGAATCGGCGACCAGCATCACGCTGCGGGCATTGGCGATGATCGCCTGGGCCACCTGCACCTCGCGGTAGTCGAAGTCGAGCAGCGCGCCCTCCTCATCGATCGCGGAGGCGCCGATGATGGCATAGTCGACCTTGAACTGGCCGATCAGCTGCGTCGCCGTCGAGCCGACGACGCCGCCGTCGGAGCGCCGCACGCTGCCGCCGGCAACGATCACTTCGATGCGCGGATGCGGATAGAGCAGCATCGCGACATTGAGATTGTTGGTGATGACCAGCAGGTCCTGATGCGAGGTCAGTGCGCTCGCCACCTCCTCGGTCGTGGTGCCGATATTGATGAACAGCGAGGAGCCGTTCGGGATGCGCGCGGCCGCGGTCGCGCCGATCGCCTTCTTCTCGTCGGCAGCGACGAAGCGCCGCGCCTCATAGGCCAGATTCTCGACTCCCGAGGCGATGATCGCACCGCCGTGAATGCGCGTCAGCGCGCGCTGCTCGCACAGGTCGTTGAGGTCCTTGCGGATCGTCTGGGCCGACACTTCGAATCGGCGCGCAAGATCCTCGACCATGACGCGGCCGGAGGCGCGGGCGATGTTGAGAATGTCGGTCTGACGTTGAGAGAGGACGGCCATGGCAAGCTTTCGAAACGAGCTGCACCATGGTGATGCTGATCGAGTCAAGGGTCAATGCACGAGGCGCCTGAACGCACCGCAGCAATCACCGACCGTCAGAGAGGCAGCACCACATCTTGCGGCAGAGGCGGTCGCGCAGGCGGTCGCCATCGTCCCGAGATCGGCTCAGGCCGCTGCGCTCAGCTCGCCCGTGACGATCCGAAGCGCGGCGCGCTCGGCCTCGCGGGCGTTGCGAAACACCTGGCCCTCGAGCGCATTGAAGCGATGCGACGCCGCGAAGAAGCGGAAGCCGCCGCGGTCGCGCACGACGATTCCCGCCGCCTGGGAGCTGACCTCGATGATGTAGGTGTCGGACATTGCGAAATCCCGTCGTTCATTCCGGGGCGTATAACCGAGCGCCGAGAGGAATGTTCCCTGCGGCGCCCGCAGCTTCGGTCCATGCGGAATGTCAGCAGGCGATTTTGTCCATGGTGTGTTTGACCGATGCCCGGTTGATGATGAGGTGTTGTCGTTTGCATTGTGCCGCAGCGCAAACGAATTGCAGAGAACGGCGCGAACGAAGCGACCGACATGCGGATCGTGACCTTGCCATCGGCGGCACCGGCCTGGGGCATCGCCACATCAGTGCGGATCATCCGGGACCAGAGTGGCCTTGCGATGCGACGCCTCGGCGCCGCTCAAGCGGTCGTGGTGATGGCCGAGCAGTTGATAGATCGTGCGAAGATCCTGCAGCACCTCGACGTGATGCTGGCGGAACGCACTGAGCTGAATCTCATAGACCCCGATCTTCCGTTCAGCATGGAGAAGGCGCTGCTGCAACTTCTTGAGCACCTCCAAGGTCAGCTTCTCTTCGACATCCGACATGGATTCTCTCCCACCCTGTTCGCGCAAGATGCCCCCGATCGTTTCCCGCGCATCGGCCATTTCTTCCGGCCTGTTTGTCGCCGCCCCAAGCGAGCATTCGATCACGCGTGCGAACGCTCTACGGAGACTCGCAATGCGGCAGACACGCGGCGCCGCGCCATCACGCAACCTCAACTTGCAATCATCGTAAACGTGCCCGGCCTCGGTCCGCTTTCCCCGGGTAGCGAATGCATGCTTGCGGGCTTTCGCGCATGCGATCTCGGTGAACGCGAGCCGCCGGAGCGCGGTTCCCCGATCAAGGTCGCGTCAGGAGCTTCACGTATTAACGAAGGTTATTGACGCCGCAGCAGAACCATTCGCGTGATCAGGTCGCAATCACGCCGTCGCGCTTGATCGGCTGCGGGCGGCCGTCATCGTCGATCGAGACGTAGGTGAAGTTGCCGTCTGTAACCAGGATCGGCTGCTCCTCCTTCCGGCGCAGCACCCAGGCCTCGAGCCGCACCGTCATCGACGTGCGGCCGATGCGCACGAGATGCGCATAGACCGAGACGAGATCGCCGACATACACGGCCTTGCGGAAGTTCATCGCCTCGATCGCCACCGTCACGGTGCGCGACTTCGCGACCTTAGCCGCGAACACGCCGCCGCCCACATCCATCTGGCTGAGCAGCCAGCCGCCGAAGATGTCGCCATTGGCGTTGGTGTCGGCCGGCATCGCCAGGGTGCGGATGCAGAGATCGCCGCGCGGCTCGGTCGGCGCGGCATGGGCGGCAGATTCGGTCACGTCAGGGGTCTCCCATGAAGCCGGCTCTCGTGAAGATGACCGGTCCGCTCAGTCCGGCCGGATCATCTCGAACATGTCTTCGGCCTTGATCTCGAAATAGTCGCCGCGGCGGCCGGCGCGCACGATCGGATGCGCCAGCGCGGTCTGGTAGACGCCGTCCTTGATCAGCGCCTTGTCGATGTGCACGGCCACGACCTCGCCGAGCGTCAGCCAGGCCTGGGCCTTGGTGCCGTCGATGCCCTGCAGCTGAATGATCTGCGTGACCTTGCACTCGAACGCGACCGGGCTCTCACCGACGCGGGGCACGTCGACGAACTTGCACGGTACCGGCGTGACGCCGGCGAGCTCGAACTCGTCGACGTCGCGCGCGACGTGCGCGGCCGAGGCGTTCATGTGCTTGGCGAGATCGCGCGTCACCAGATTCCAGACGAACTCGCCCGTGTCCTGGATGTTGGCGACCGAGTCCTTCCACTGGGTCGAGGAAAAGCCGATGATCGGCGGCGTATAGTTGAAGGCGTTGAAGAAGCTGTAGGGGGCCAGATTGGCGTTTCCCTTGCCGTCGCGCGAGGAGATCCAGCCGATCGGGCGCGGCGCGATGATGGCGTTGAAGGGATCGTGGCGGAGGCCGTGGCCGTTCTTCGGTTCGTAGAAATGCAGATCCCGTTCGGTCACGCCGTCGTCCCTTCCGTCATTGCTGGCAACGACGGAGAACTTAGCTTGCGGCGCCCTTCGAACCAAGCCCCACCAGGACGAAATCGATCATCTCGTCGATGGTCGGTCCCGGCTTGGTGGCGCATTGCGCGATCATCTGGGGATGGAAGAAGCGCATCATCGCCGTGCAGGCACATTTTGCCGCCAGCGGAAGGTCGGAAATGGCGAACTCGCCCGACGCGGCGCCCTGCCCGATCACGCGGCCGATGATCTCTGTGATCAGCAGCATGTGACACTCGCAGACCTCCCAGCTCTGCTCCATCGCCACAGCGACCATCTCGTGCAGCTTATTGTCGCCGACATAGCGCTCGGTGTTCATGCGATGGATGGTGCGGAGCAGTTCGCGCAGCCGCGGCGCGACCGGGCCGGGGCGCTCGGCGATCGCCATCGCCGCCGCCTCGACCTGCCCCATCAGCGTCCGCGCGACGCCCTCGTGGATCGCCTTCTTCGAGTCGAAGAACCGGTAGACGTTCGCCGGGCTCATGCGGAGCTCCCTGGCGATGTCGGCGACGGTCGTCTTCTGGTAGCCGATCTGTCGAAACAGGCGCTCCGCCACGACGAGGATGCGTTCGCGCGTATCGGGTTCGATGTGTTCGGAAACCAGCGTCATCATGCCTGCGATCTTGTTGATCCCTTATTCGGCGGCCTCGGCGAGCGGAAGCGCCGGGGCTGGTCCATCAACGTGCTGCGCTGCAGAATGATCCGTCGCACCCGCCCCGCGCTCGTCCAGACTCTTGCGGAACCATAGGGCATACAGGCCCGGCAAGTACAGCAGCGTCAGAAAGGTTGCAACGAACAAGCCGCCCATGATGGTGATCGCCATCGGTCCCCAGAACGCCGAGCGCGACAGCGGGATCATCGCCAGGATCGCCGCCAGCGCGGTCAGCACCACCGGCCGGGCGCGGCGCACCGTGGCCTCGATGATCGCCTCGCGCCGGGTCAGGCCGGAGGCGACATCGTGCTCGATCTGATCGACCAGAATCACGGTGTTGCGCATGATCATGCCGGCCAGCGCGATCAGGCCGAGCAGCGCCACGAAGCCGAACGGCGCATTGGCGACGTTCAGTCCCAGCGAGGCGCCGATGATGCCGAGCGGGGCGGTCAGGAACACCAGGAACAGCCGCGAGAAGCTCTGCAGCTGGATCATCAGCAGGGTCAGCATGACGATCGTCATCAGCGGAAACAATGCGAAGATCGAGGCATTCCCCTTGGCGGACTCTTCGATCGCGCCGCCCATCTCGATCCGATAGGCCGGGTCGAGCTTGGCTCTGATGTCGGCGAGCTTCGGCCAGATCTGGTTGGTCACGTCAGGCGCCTGCACGCCGTCGGCGACGTCGGCGCGCACGGTGATCGCCATGTCGCGGTTGCGGCGCCACAGGATCGGCTCCTCATGGGCATACTCGATCTTGGCGATCTGCTGCAGGGGCACCGCGACGCCGTTGCGCGAGGTGATGGTGAGGTCGCCGACGCCAGCGAGATCGAGCCGCTCGGACGGCACCGCGCGGGCGATGACGCCGACCTTCTCGATGCCGTCCCGGATCGTCGTCACCTGCACGCCGGAGATCAGCATCGCCAGCGACTGCGACACGTCCTGCGGCGTGAGGCCCAGCGCGCGGGCGCGGTCCTGGTCGACGACGAGCTTGAGGTACGGCGACTGCTCGTTCCAGTCGAGCTGCGGATCGCGCACGTTCGGATTCTGCCGGACGACGTCGCGCACCTGCCGCGCGATCTCGCGAACCTGAGCGGTGTCAGGACCGATCACGCGAAACTGCACGGGGAAGCCGACCGGCGGGCCGAAATTGAAGCGGTCGACACGCACCCGCGCCTCGTTGATCTCGCCATTGGCCGCCGCGTTCTCGATCTTCGCCTTGATGCGCTCGCGCGCGGCGACGTCCTTGGCGACGATCACGATTTCGGCGAACGCCTCGTTCGGCAGCTGCGGCGACAGGCCGAGCCAGAACCGCGGCGAACCCTGCCCGACATAGGATGTGAAGGTCTCGATGTCCTTGTCGTCCTTCAACAGCGCTTCGGCCTTGCGCGCGGCCTTCTCGGTGACGTTGAAGGCGGTGCCTTCCGGCAGACGCAGTTGCAGGAACAGCTCCGGCCGCTCCGACAGCGGGAAGAACTGCTGCTGGACGTGGCCGAAGGCGACGATCGAGGCGGCAAACACGCCCACTGTCGCAGCGACCGTGGTGATGCGATGCGTCACGCACCAGCGCACCACGGCGCGCAGGCCGCGATACATGCGCGTGTTGTAGACGGCATGCTCGTCATGGCCATGATGCGCCTTCATGTCCGGCAGCAGCTTCACGCCGATATAGGGGGTGAAGATGACCGCGACGAACCACGACGCGACCAGCGCGATGGCGACGATCCAGAAGATGCTGCCGGTGTATTCGCCGACCGCCGAATTGGCGAAGCCGATCGGCAGAAAGCCGGCCGCCGTGACCAGCGTGCCGGTCAGCATCGGGAATGCGGTGGATTCCCAGGCATAGGACGCCGCGCGGACGCGGTCCCAGCCCTGCTCCATCTTCACCACCATCATCTCGACCGCGATGATGGCATCGTCGACCAGAAGACCGAGCGCGATGATCAGCGCGCCGAGCGAGATGCGATGCAGATCGAGCCCCATGGCGCTCATCGCGATGAACACGATGCCGAGCACCAGCGGCACCGACAGCGCCACCACGATGCCGGTGCGCCAGCCCAGCGCCAGGAACGAGACGAACAGCACGATGATGAGCGCTTCGACGAAGGAGTGCACGAACTCGCCGACCGCGGTCTCGACGACCTTGGGCTGATCGGCGATCTGCTTCAGCTCGATGCCCTGCGGCACCGCCTTCATGAAGTCGGCGGAAGCGGCGTGAACGTCCTTGCCGAGCTCAAGGATGTTGGCGCCCTTGGCGGTGACGACGCCGATGCCGAGCGCAGGCTTGCCTTCCTGATGCACCTTGTAGGTCGGCGGATCCACGAAGCCGTGCGTGACGGTGGCGATGTCGCCGAGCCGGAACACGCGGCCATTGCTCTCCACCGGAGTCTCTGCGACCGCCTTGGCGCCGTCGAGCGCGCCGGTGACGCGCAGCGGCACACGCTGCGACGACGTCTCGACCGTACCGGCGGGAGTCACGTTGTTCTGCTTGGCAAGCGAATCGAACAGCGCCTGCGCGGTGAGGCCGAGCGTCGCCAGCTTGGCGTGGCTGAACTCGACATAGATGCGCTCGTCCTGGGTGCCGTAGAGATTGACCTTGGTGACGCCGTTGACCTTCAGCAGGCGCTGGCGCAGGCCCTCGGCGACCTTCTTCAATTGCGCATAGTCGGCGCCGTCGCCGGTCATCATGAACAGGATCGAATCGACGTCGGAGAACTCGTCGTTGACGAATGGTCCGAGCACGCCCGAGGGCAGCGAGCCCTGCACGTCGGCGAGCTTCTTGCGCAGCAGATAGAATAGATATGGCACGTCCTTCGGCGGCGTCGAATCGCGGAAGGTGACCTGCATCGCCGCGAAGGCCGGCTTCGAATAGGTCTGCACCTTCTCGAAATACGGCAGCTCCTGCAGCTTCTTCTCGATAGGATCGGCGACCTGGCTCTGCATCTCCGTGGCGGTGGCGCCGGGCCACATCACCGAGACGTTGACGACCTTGACGGTGAAGAACGGATCCTCGGCGCGGCCCAGCCGTTCATACGAGATGAAGCCGAACAGGCCGAGCGCGACGATCAGGAACAGCACCAGCGGCGGATGGCTGACCGCCCAGGCCGACAGATTGAACCGCTTCATGGCACGCTCCCCGATGATCCGAAGTCGTTAGTTCAGGCCAACAGTCTCAGTGACCGTCATTGCGAGCGAAGCGAAGCAATCCAGAGTCGCACGCGTAGCCCTGGATTGCTTCGTCGCTGCTGCTCCTCGCAATGACGACCGGGTTTGGTCTCGTCATTCCGGGGCGCTCGCATCAGCGAGCGAACCCGGAATCTCGAGGTTCCGGGTTCGATGCTGCGCATCGCCCCGGAACGACGATCGTCAGAACGTCAGCGCCGAGACCACGCGCACCTTCTGCGCGGGGTCGATCTTCTGCACGCCGAGCGCCACCACCTTCTCGCCCTCGTCGACACCTGACGTGACCAGCACGTCCTTGCTGTCGTAGGCCTTCACCTTGACCGGCTTCAGCGTCACCTCGCCGTTGTCGTTGACGACGTAGAGCGAGGGATCGCGGCCGTCGCTGAACAGCGCCGAGAGCGGCAGCCGCGCGACGCGCGTGGTGGCGGGGTCGGACAGCGTGAGCGTCGCGGTCATGCCGAGCGAGACGCTGTCCTTGGCGTCCGGCAGCGAGAATTTTGCGAGATAGGTGCGGGTCGCGGGATCGGCGGCGGGCGCGATCTCGCGCAGCCGCGCCGCGTAGGTCTTGCCGGTCTCCGACCAAAGCGACACCGTCGCGGCGCCGTTCTTGGCGCGGTCCAGCAAGGTCTCGGGGATCGCAACGACGGCCTCCTTCTCGGCGAAGCGTGCGACGCGGATCGCGGCCTGGCCAGCGGCGACGACAACGCCGGGCTCGATCATCGAAGCGGTGACGACGCCGCGCGCATCCGACATCAGCGTCGCATAGGACAGTGAATTGCGCGTCAGCTCCACCGAGCGCTCCGCACGGTTCAGCCGCGCGCGGGCCTCGTCAGCGGACGCCTTGGCCTGGTCCATCTGCGCATCCGTGGTCCAGCCCTTGGCGCGCAATTCCTTGGCGCGGGTCTCGGCCGCGGAGGCTTGCGCCAGCACGCCGGTGGCGGCGCGGAATTCGGCCTCGGCCTGCTCCGCCTGCAGCTTCAGGTCGACCTCGTCGAGCGTGGCGAGCGGCTGACCGACCTCCACCGTCTGGCCGACCTCGACCAGGCGCTTGGCGACCTTGCCGGCGACGCGGAAACCGATGTCGGCCTCGATCCGCGGCCGGATGGTGCCGACGAAGCTGCGCTCCGGCGTCTCGGCTTCGTAATGAACCGAGGCGACCAGAACCGGCCGGATTGGCTCGGCCTTCTGAGCGACGGTCTCGTTGCACCCGGCCAAAGCGGCGGCCATGGTGGCCAGCGCGATGCCGGTCAACAGCTTGGAATAGCTCGCGAAAATCAGGCGGATCAACATCGGACACCCCTTGCTGCGATTGCGATGAAGTGTCGATTGTTGACTGACGATTGTCAATAATCGTCAGTGATCATGACTTCGTGAACGTTAAGACATGTTGCCGCAGGTGCTCAATCGATCGGCAGGCCGTCTCTTCGGGGACGCTCGGCGCTCCACCGCTCCCCGTCATTCCGCGGCGACCGCGCCAGCGGTCGAACCCGGAATCTCCAGCTTGGTTTGCTCCACCATCCTCATCTCGGGATTCGGTCGCTGCGCGACCGCTCCGGAATGACGGTTCTGATGCGGCCGCTGAACTAACGTCCGCAGGGCCGCTGCGGATCGCGTCGGCCTCACCTCGCGGAGCGCACCTTGCTTTGCTTGGCAAGCGACAACGAACGGCCCTTTCGACGACCGGGCCGTTCATCTCACGTCGTCGATGAAAGATCTCAGGTGCCTGCAATCGTCAGCCGATCGCGGCTGTCACACGACCTGCAGTCGCTATTCCGCCGGAGCCTGGCCCGCGAATTCGACCTTGCTTTCATGTCCGCCGAAGAACACCAGCAGACCTGCAATGAGCGGCAGCGCCGACAGCGCGAGCAGGCCATGCGTGGTCGATCCCGTCGTGTCCTTGATCCAGCCGACCAGATACGGACCGCCGAAGCCGGCGAGATTGCCGATCGAATTGATCAGCGCGATCGCGCCTGCGGCAGCCGTGCCCGACAGCCAGGCCGTTGGCAACGTCCAGAACACCCCGAACACGCAGAACACGCCGATCGCGGCGAAGGTCAGCGCGACCATCGTCAGCGTGGGATCGCCGATCATGCTCGATGCCGCCAGCGCAATAGCGATCAGGATCATCGGCGCACCGACATGCACCACGCGCTCGCGCGTCGCATCGGAATGCCGCGCCCACAGGATCATCGCGACGGTGCCGAATGCGTAGGGGATGGCGGTGACGAGGCCGGTCTGCGTGTTGGTCAGGCCGAACGCCTTGACGATCTGCGGCAGCCAGAACTGCATGCCATAGAGCGCGCCGACGAAACCGAAATAGATCAGGCTGAGCACGATCACCTTCGGCGAGGACAACGCCTCGCCGAGCGTCATGTGACCGGCCGCCTGCTTCGCCGCGGTCTCCGCCTCGAGCTTGGCCGCGAGCCAGGCCTTCTGCTCGGCCGACAGCCAGCTCGCATGCTCGGGCCGGTCGGTCAGATAGAACCAGGTGACGACGCCGAGGATGATCGATGGAATGCCCTCGATGATGAACAGCCACTGCCAGCCCTGCAGGCCCATCAAGCCGTGCATGCCGAGCAGCAGGCCGGACACAGGGGCGCCGATCACGGTCGAGATCGGCACGGCGACGGCAAAGGCTGCGAGGAAACGGGCGCGATACTGCGCCGGGTACCAATAAGTGAGATAGAGGATGATGCCGGGGAAGAAGCCCGCCTCGGCGACGCCGAGCAGGAAGCGCAGCGCGTAGAAGCTCCAGGGACCCGAGACCAGCGCCATCAGCGCCGAGATGATGCCCCAGGTCACCATGATGCGCGCGATCCACCGGCTGGCGCCGAATTTCTCCAGCGCCAGATTGCTCGGCACCTCGAAGATGAAATAGCCGATGAAGAAGATGCCCGCCCCCCAGGCGAACACCAGCGGCGAGAATTTCAGCTCGGCGTTCATGGTCAGCGCGGCGAAGCCGAGATTGACGCGGTCGAGATAGGAGAAGAAATAAGCGAGCACCAGGAACGGAATCAGCCGCCACGAAATGGCGCGGATGGTTGCGGCCTCGATGTCGGACCGGCCAGACGCGGCGGGACGAATGGTTGACAAGCTCATCGATCTCCTCCCGGGAGCATTGCAGAGTTTGATAGTTGATGGCGGTGTTGAGCATCAACGGTGGCAAGTCAATTGGAAAACAAGCAATCCCACCGCATGTCGGTGCATCGCGGGCGCGCGGCGTGCGCATGACGACCTCAGGGCCTGATGCTCCCGGCCGCGCCGGCTCGACACGCATCGCCGTCACGACACGCCCCATTGTCGTCCCGGCGAAAGCCGGGACCCATACCCCCAGGGTGCAGTTTGAGGCACGCTGGTGATTGGCTTTTTCGCAACTCACATCGGCCGCGGCGTCTGGATCCCGGATCGGCGCTGCGCCGCGCGGGCGCGCGTCTCAGCTTGTCCGGGACGACAGTGGAGGGTGGCCGAGCATGACGGGACTGAATGAGCACCGCCGTGCGTTGGCCCTGGCGACAGCGTTGATCGTGATCGCGCTCGGCCTCGCCTTGCGCTTCTACGGTCTGGGCCTCGGCCTTCCCGCCTTCATCGTCAAATACGGCGGTTCCATCCTCTGGGCGACGATGGTGTACATGCTGCTGGTCGCGCTGCTGCCGCTGAGATCATGGCGGCAGATCGGCGGGCTTGCGCTCGCCGTCGCCGTGACCGTCGAGGCGAGCCGGCTGATCCATACGCCCTGGCTCGACAGCTTCCGCCTGACGCTGGCCGGCGCGCTGCTGCTCGGTCGCATTTTTTCGCTGTGGAACATCGTCGCCTATGCGATCGGCATCCTCATCGGCATGGCGATCGATCGGATCGCAATGCGGTCTCCTCGGCCTAACAGCACGGCGAAAGATGCTGCCAATTTGTAACTCCGTCATGCCCGGGCTTGTCCCGGGCATCCACGTCGTTCCCAATATGCCGGATGACGTGGATGGCCGGGACAAGCCCGGCCATGACGACGTGGAGATGGACGAGCGCAAAACTGCCGTCCAAATGCGATCGCCCAGCACGGCTTAGGTTGCCTGGGGCGAGGCTCCATGCCGGCTGAGATCTCAGTTCGAATTGGCACCGGCGCGGCTGAAGAAAGCCATCAGTTCCTCCGCCAGGACGGCCGGCTGCTCCTCCGGGATGTAGTGTCCGCACGAGCCGATCGTGATTCCATCGACGTGCTCGGCGACCTCCCTGAGCGGCGCGGCCATGTCGACGATCGATCCCTGATCGGCACCGACCGCCAGCACCGGCGGCTTCAGTTTGCCTTTGGCTTTCAGCTCGCGGTTCTGATCCGCCGACACTACGGCCGCACGATAATAGCCAAGTCCCGCGCGCAGGCCGCCGGCCTTGGTCAGCACGCGCGCGTATTCGTCGAGATCGCTCTCGGAGAATGCTTCGGGATTGGCACCCTTGCGGCGCAGGAACCAGGCGAGATAGTCGCGCTCGCGGCCCTGGATCAGCATCTCCGGAAGGTCCGCGACGACGTGGAACGCGAAGTGCCAGGTGCGCCACGCGCGGTCCGGCGCGTAGGGCAAAGCCTCGGGCAAGGTCACGCCGGGAATCCCGGCATCCAGCAGCGCCAGGCTTTGCACGGCATCTCCGAACAGTGCCGCGTAGGGATAGGCCACCCAAGCGCCGATGTCGTGGCCGACGAGATGATGGCTGGTGACGCCAAGCTGCTGCAGCAGACGATGCACTGATGTGGCGAGCGTCTGGGTGTCGTAGCCATCCGCCGGCCGGTCCGAGTCGCCCTGCCCCGGGAAATCGATCGCGATGACGCGATAACGCGCGTCCAGCAGCGGCATGACCTTGCGCCAGGCGAACCAGCTCTGCGGAAAGCCGGCAAGCAGCACGACGACCTCGCCGTCAGGCCGGCCTCCGCTGACAGAGTGCAGCCTGAGGCCGTCGATGGTCTCGAACCGGTGCATGAAGCCGGACAGCGCGGCGTCATCGCGCGCGAATGGCTCCGCCGGGACCAGCCGCGACGGAGTTTGGGGAGAAACGGCGTTCATCAATTCCGACATGGATCATCCTCGTTATTATAGAACAAACGTTTCCTAATTTCGCGCAACATCACGCGAACAAGACCGAAGCTTGTTTTGCGATGGTCATCATCTCGCCCTTGGTGCGTCCCGTTTTGCCGACCACCCGCAAGCCCTGGATGACGCAGAACAGAGCCCCAGCCGCGACCTCCGCATCGAGATCCGGCCGGATCGATCCGTCGGCCTGGCCCAGCCTGATCAGGTCGCGCAACAGGGTCTCGACCCGGCGCAACGAATTGCGGACCTTGGCCGCGGCCTCCGCATCCAAGGTGGCGAGCTCGGTGGCGCTGGTGACGACCAGGCAGCCGCGCCGACCCTCGCTGTCGCTGGCGGACTCCGCATAGAATGCCAGCAAGGCCTCCAGCTTGTCGCGGCCGCGTTGTTGCGCATCGAGCCGCTCGCGCAGCTGCCGGTCGCGGCGCGCGATGTAGTAGTCCAGCGTCGCCAGGAAAATCGCGCTCTTGTCCGCGAAGGCCTTGTACAGGCTGCCGGTGGCAAGCTTCATCGCAGCCCGCAATTCCGCCAGCGATGCGCCGTGGTAGCCACGCTCGCTGAACACCACCAGCGCCCTGCCGAGGGCGGTGTCCATGTCGAACTCGCGCGGCCGGCCTGGCCCGCGGCGCTCGGATGAATTCGTCTGCGGCTTCGTCATGCCCCCTTTTAGGGAACATTTGTTTCCAAATCAAGCCGGATGAGCACTCGGTCTGGCGGAAGGTCAATCGCCGAGCTGAAACCGCTGGAACCGGTGCAGCTCGTCCTCGATGGTCCGCTTCAGCGCCTTGCGATGGTCGCCGCGCGCCGCCTTGCCCTGGCCGACCCAGCTCCATTTCTGCATCAGCAGCTTGCCGTTCTGCCGGTCGGTCTTCAAATCGATCGCCGCGACGATCTCCTCGCCGACCAGAACGGGTAGCGCAAAGTAGCCGAACAGCCGCTTGTCCTTCGGAACATAGGCCTCGAAGCGATGGTCGTAGTCGAAGATCGCCTGCGTCCGCTTGCGCTGGATGATCAGCGGATCGAACGGTGACAGGATGTGCACACGCGCAGGGTCGATCGCGATCGCCTCCTCCAGCGCGGCCGGCATCGCCCAATGCTCGTGCCTGCCGGCGCCCTCCAGCGCGACCGGCACAAGTTCGCCACGGCGGACCCGCGCGTCGATGACCCGTCGCACATCCGCCTTGCGCGGCGCATTGAGATGGCACAGCGAGTCCAGGCTGACGACACCTTGGGATCGCAGGCCGCGGTCGAGCAGATAGGCTGCGATCTCGCGCTCGGTCGCGCCCTTCGGCAGCCGGTCCCAGCCGAAATGGCGGGTGGTGAGATCGTAGGTCTTGAGCATGCCGTCGCGGCCGGCGACCGTCAGCGTGCCCTCGTAGAAGCCGAGCTGCAGCGCCCGTTTCGACGGCTTGCGGCTGGCCCAGGCGTGATCCTTCTCGCGCAGTTCGTCGTCGTCGATGTCGCGGATGGTCAGCGCGCCGCCCTGGCGGATCAGCCGCATCACCTTGCGCGAATCCTCAGGCTTGACGGTCTGCAGCCAGCGATGTCCTTCGCGGCGATAGCGCCGCATCGCCGGCACGAAAAAGCGGAAGTCCTGCACCGGCACGTAGGACAGCGCATGGGTCCAATATTCGAAGACGGTCTTGTCGCTGCTCTGCGCCTGCCTGAGATCGGCGCGCCGATACGCCGGAATGCGGCTGAACAGGATGTGGTGGTGGCAGCGCTCGATCACGTTGATGGTGTCGATCTGCACATAGCCGAGATGCGCGATCGCCGCCGCGACGGCTTGCGGGCCGGCGCCGAACGGCGCCTCGGTGTCGAGGCGCTGGGCGCGCAGCCAGAGACGACGTGCGGTGATCTTCGACAACGGAATGGGAGCAGGAACGGCGGCCATGACGGCGCGATCGTGCGAGATTCGGCGGTGCTCCCGCAACGCCAATCATGCCTGACAGATCCGGTTCGGGAACCTATGGCTTGCTCTTTTCCGGGATACTGCCGGTGGCGATCTCGGCCTTGCAGCTGGCGCGGCCCGGATCCGGCGCGCGGCATTTGTAGATCCGTCCGGTGAGGCGGTCGACCAGCCAGGCCGTGTCCTCCGAGGGACTTTCCAGCCCGACATAGCGGTTGCCGACCGCGGTGATCAGCGTCGACAGCAGGATCGCCGCAGCGATGATGCCGGCGCCGATCAGCGTCGACATGGAACTCGTCGATCCCGACGAGTCCTGGCTGCTGGCCCGATGGGACTGGTAATCGCGCCTGGGGGATGAGTTGAACACGGCTATGCTTTTCCGTTGGCGTTTCTTGACTTCAATCGTTTGTTGCCCGCCTCGCTTCCCACGGTTTGCGATTTTTTTCCGGCGAGAGATATCCGGTAGAACCGCATCTGGCCGATTTGTTGTTCGCAGACCGGCCACGCGCCGATGGCTTTGCGACAACCTCGCAGCAGTGGAGCGCGAGACCGGCCATGCGTGACATCGATCACATTCGAACGCTTTGAACCCGTTCTATCGTCCAAGCATCCAATGGCTATGAGCCATGACCACCCGAGGATGACGACGATGACCGCATATTTTGGACGTATTGCAGTTCGAGCGGCGGCATTGACCGCCATGCTGACGATGAGCGCCGGCGCCGCGCTCGCCGGCGAGGCGGTGTCCGCCGATCAGATCCTGAACGCGCTGAAGCCGAAATCCGCCACCCGCGGCATCTCGGTCGGACCGCAGACGGCCCCGCAGGTCGACGCGGCGACGCAGGCCAAGCAATCCGCCTTCATCGACAGCATGCGCAACCGCAAGACCCGCTCGCTGTCGCTCGGCGAGCGCGAGCAGATCGCAGAGCTGGCGGCGACCAAGCCGAAGATCGATCTCGAGATCCAGTTCGACTACAACTCGGCCGAGATCAGCAAGGCCTCGATGCCTGCGGTGCAGGAACTCGGCAAGGCCTTGTCCGATCCCAACCTGAAGGGCTCGACCTTCGTGGTCGCCGGCCATACCGACGGCATCGGCGGCGATGGCTTCAACCAGGATCTGTCCGAGCGCCGCGCCGACACCATCAAGCGTTATCTGGTCGAGAAGTTCGGCCTGACCGGTCAGGACCTCGTGACCGTCGGCTATGGCAAGACCAAGCTGAAGGACGCCGCCAACCCGGCCGATCCGCTCAACCGGCGTGTGCAGGTCGTCAACATGGACACCAAGACCGCGGCGAAGTGAGCGCTCCGCCGCGCGTATCGCCCCGCTTGCCGACGGTCCCCGGCAGGTGGGGCGCTTTTTGCCCTGTCAGATCCAGCTCTGGAACAGCATCAGCCGGGTGAAGGTCCGCATCGTCGTGCCGATGAAGGCGGCGCTGATCGGCAGCATCAGGGCGAAGCCGAGCATCGCGATCGCGACATAGGCCCACATCACCCGGCGCGGCCACCGCATCAACACATGCACGAGCGCGAGGCTCGCGAGCGTTGCCGACGGCAGATAGTAGTAGAGAAAGCTCAGCGCGCGCGGCAGCAGCGCCCAGGGCAGATAGCAGCCGAGATAGAACGTCAGGATCAGGAACGCCGTCGCGCTGCGCTGTGCGACGAAATCCCTGACACAGACAGCGAGCGCCGGCAGCGCCGGCCACAGCACCAGCGGATTGCCGAGCAGCACCACCGCGGCAATGTCGGTCTCGCTCGCCTTGTCGAACAGGAACCAGACGGGACGCACCAGCAGAGGCCAGGTCGGCCAAGCGCTCATATAGGTATGGCCGGCAATCGCCGTGGTCACGCTGTCGGCGAAGATGCGCCGCTGTGCTTCGGCGATCGCGCCGATGGACAGGCCGTGCAGCGGCACGAAGGTCGCGAGATAGCAGAGCGTGGGAGCAGCGACGAGGCAGAGCGCGATGGACGCCCATCGCAGTTGCGGCCATTGCTCCGGCTGGTACCAGTCGGTCGGCTGGGGATCGCCGAACGAGGTCTGCCAGTGCTGCAGCAGCTTGATCAGGCCGACGATGAGAAGCGTCGTCAGCAACGGAAACAGCCCGCTCCATTTGCAGGCGATCGCAAGACCGAACATCGCCCCCGCGAGCGCCAGGACGAATTGCGGCCGCCGCAGCCTGAACGCGAACAGGAACGCCGCGATCCCGAGCAGGCCGAAGGCGAGCGCGCCGATGTCGAGCATCGCGATGCGCGCCTGCACGAACAGCATCTGGTTGAAGAAGGCGAGCAGCGCGGCGGCGATCGCAGGCGACTGCGCCGCAAACAGCGCAAGGCCGCACAGATAGATCGCGGCGACGGCGAGGCCGCCCAGCACGGTACCGGGATAGCGCCACGCGAACGCATTGTCGCCGAACGTCCTGATCGACAGCGCAATGAGCTCCTTGGCGAGCGGCGGATGCATCGGGTTGAGCTGCGGCGATGCCGGCGCCAGCCCGAGCATCTGCCGCGCAGCGGGCACGTAGTGCACCTCGTCGAACACGAATTTGGGCGGCGAGGCGAGGCCGATCATCAAGATGACGTGCGTGATCACGAAGATGATGAACGCCGTGAGCGCACAGCGGCGCGCCGGCAAGGCGCCGTCCTGCGCGACGTCGCCGTCGTCTTCATCCTCGTCACGGCGAGCCGCAGCTGACTTCATGGGCATGCGATTGAACTGACCTCAGGGTGAGCGCAACTAAACATCGTCGACGCATCGAGGCAAACTTGTGTCCATTTTACAACAACCTCGCGCAGGGTCCTCGGCTAGATTGGACGGGGAACAATCTTCGGTGTGGATATGAATCTGCGTCGCCGAACATGCGTTGCTGCGCTGTCGGCCGCCGCCCTCTTGGGCGTCGCGGGACCGGCCCGCGCCGACAATCGCATCGGCGAAGCCGTGCTGGTGCAGAAGGACGTGCTCCGCATCGCCGGCGCGTCGACCAGCCCGATCAATGTCGGCGACGGCGTGGTGCGCAACGAGACGGTGCGCACCGGCACCGACAGCGCCGCGCGTCTCGTCATGATCGACAGCACCAATCTTTCGCTCGGGGCCAATGCGAGCCTGACGCTCGATCGCACCGTGTTCAACGACGAGACCAGCTATCGCGACATCGCGATCCGGCTCGGCACCGGCGCGTTCCGCTTCGTCACCGGCCATTCCGAGAAGACGGCCTACAAGATCAACACGCCGCTCGCGACCATCGGCGTCCGCGGCACCATCCTCGACATCCGCTCCAGGCGCGGCGAGACCATGGTGGTGCTGCAGGAAGGCGCTTCGCGGGTCTGCACGCTCACCTTTCAATGCCTCGAGCTGACCCAGCCCGGCGATACCGCGATCATCACCTCGACCGGCCAGGGCCGCAGCGCGATCAGGAAGACCTCAAATCCGTCCTGGAGCTTCGCGGCGACCTGCACATCGACCTCGGGCCTTTGCACGGTCACCGATCTCGCCAGCAGCGCGCCGCCGCAGGACTTCACCGGCATCCTGTGCGGGCGATGACGATGCACGCGCGCCGCAATCAGCTCGCTGCATTGACGGCCACCATCGCAGGCGGGCTGCTTGCGCTCGCGGTGCAGGCGGCACCGGCCACGGCGCAGAGCAGCTGCGGCGTGGAGAATGTCGCCGCAGCGCTGTGTCCGACCCCGACGCCGTCACCGACCTCGTCACCCAGCGCAACGCCCACGCCGACCGCAACTCCGACGCCGACCCCGACGCCCTCGATCACCCCGACACCGACGCCCGCGCCGACCGGCGCGGGAAGCAGCGCAAACTCGATCACCGGCCTCGCCGACCAGCGCTTCAACCAGATGATCACCAACCGCGTGCTCGGCCTGGTGCTGCTCGGCGTCAACGAGCAGGTCAACTGCAACGACTGCATCAGCGCGTTCGGCTCGGCCGGCTCGTTCTCGGCCGGCATCCACGGCCGCAAGCAGCTCACCGGCAATCTCGCGCTGCTCGCCGGCCTCGCCTACACGCACTACAACGAGAACGGCTATCACGTGACCTCGGCGCCGATCGGCGCGTTCGCGCTGCGCTACGACTTCGCCGATTGGGGCTCGTCGCGGCCGTTCTTCGACATAGGCACGATCCTGACGCCCTATGAGAAGGTGCGCTACGGCCGCAGCTACGCGACCAGCCTCGGCAACGTCACCGTGGACGGCACCACCACGGCTTCGAACTACGCGGTCTATGGCCGCGCCGGCTGGATCAGCCGGATGTCGCCGCGCGACGAGGTCGCCGCCTCCGTCGAGCTGTGGCAGCTGTGGCAGCGCGTGGCCGGCTATCGCGATCCGGCTGCCGCCTTCAACCCGTTCGACGCCTCGATCGCCGGCGGCACCGACCGCACCAGCCTGGTCAAGATCGGCGGCCAGTGGACGCATCTGTTCGGCTCCAGCATCGAAGCCAACGTCAATGGCGGCTATGTGCAGTCGTTCGCGAGCAGATCCGGCCTCGTCGCTACCGTGACCGGCAACGGCACGGTGACGCCGACCATGGGCAACCAGGGCTGGTTCGAGTATGGCGGCCGGCTCGGCTTCCGTCTCCAGAAGGGCTGGATCGCCGATCTGTTCGTCAACGGCACGCTCGGCCCGCAGCCGGTCGGCAACACCATCCATGGCGGCATCGGCCTGCGCATCCATTACTAGAGCATGATCCGGAAAAGTGAAGACCGGTTTTCCGAGAAGATCATGCTCAAACAAAGAGATAAGATCATGATGCGTTTCCGCCGAAACGCATCATGATCTAGACGCCCCGCCACTCGGCTGCCGTCCCCGTTCAAGAAATCATGACCGGTCTGCGCCCGGGCCTGCTTGACCCGCCAATGGCCGCGGTCCTATTGGATGACGATCATCATTCAAATGCAACGCCGCCGGCCGGCGCGCGCGGAGGCAAAATGGACGTATCGACGGAGCCGCGCACGGCCGCACAATCCGCTGCGTCCGAAGCGACGCCCTGCCCGCCGCCTCCGGACGCCCAGCGGACGAAAGCTGCGGCCGCGCGCGCGGCCTTGCTGACCGGCCCGGTGCTGCCCACGCTCATCCGGCTCGCGCTTCCCACCATGACCGTGCTGGTGGCGCAGACCGCGGTCAACGTCGCCGAGGCGTACTATGTGGGCTTCCTCGGCACCGACGCGCTCGCCGGCGTGGCGATGGTGTTCCCGATCTTCATGCTGATGACGATGATGTCGAATGGCGGCATCGGCAGCGGCGTCTCCTCGGCGGTCGCGCGCGCCGTCGGCGCCGGCCGCAACGCCGATGCCGATGCCATCGCCTTCCACGCCATCGTGCTCGCGGTGATCGTCGGCGGCCTGTTCACAGTCACGACCGCGCTGTTCGGTCCGGCGCTGTATCACGCGCTCGGCGGCCGCGCCGGCGCGCTGGAGGCGGCGCTGCGCTATTCGAATTATCTGTTCGCGGGCGCGATCGCCGTGTGGATCGTCAATCTGCAAGCGGCGGCACTGCGCGGCGCCGGCAATGTGCGGGTGCCCGCGCTGGTCACGCTGGTCGGCGCGCTGGTCATGATCCCCGCGTCGCCGATCCTGATCTTCGGCCTCGGTCCGCTGCCGGGCCTCGGCATCGCAGGCGCCGGCATCGCCTTCGGACTGTATTATTGCGGCGCCATGCTGGTGCTGCTGCGTTATATGGCGAGCGGCCGCTCCAGCCTGCATGTCCGCGTCGCGCCGCTGCAGCTCCGGCTGTTCGCCGACATCCTCGGGGTCGGCCTGCCCACCGCGCTCAACGCCGTGCTCGTCAACCTCACCGTGATCCTGGTGACCGCGCTGGCCGGCCGCTTCGGCACTTCGGAGCTCGCCGCCTACGGCATCGCCTCGCGGCTCGACTACATCATGATCCCGATCCTGTTCGGTCTGTGCACGGCGGCCTTGACCATGGTCGGCATCAATGTCGGCGCCGGCCAGGGCGGACGCGCCCGCCGCATCGCCTGGGTCAGCGCGCTGACCGGCGCGGTGCTGGTGGGCACCATCGGGCTGGTCGTGGCGCTGCATCCGCCGCTCTGGCTGACGCTGTTCAGCCATGACCCCGACGTGCTGCGGGACGGCGCGATCTATCTGCGCACCGTGGCGCCGGCCTATGCCGCGCTCGGCTTCGGCTTCGTGCTGTCCTTTGCCGGCCAGGGCGCCGGGCACGTGCTGTGGCCTTTCGTCGGCTCCGTTTTGCGCATCCTGATCGCCGCCGGCGGCGGCGCCATCGCCGTCGTGACGCTGGGCGGCGGCATGGCCTCGCTCGCCGCAACGGTCGCGGTATCGCTGGTCGCCTACGCGCTGGTCTGCAGCCTGGTCCTCCCGTCGGACCGGATCTGGCTCTCGGCCCGGCGCTAACCGCACGTCGACGAACAAGCGAGCGTCACCGTTTCACAACTAACAAGCGAGACTTGGAGACCACCCTCCAGAGCAGGTGTTCTGTGCAATCACCACCCCCGAGAGGTAACATCACCCTTCTGTCGACGATCGCTCCAATGGACTGATAACCCTGAGTTCCCGCGCCCCGCACACAGGTTCCGTTTCGGGAACCGGATTCAGCTCGCGGTAATGTCTCCGGCCCATGTCGTGGACTGAGGGGGCTCCGATGTGGCGGCGGCGAGCCCTGAGCAGCCAGCAGGGGAAACGTCGTAGATGACCGCATCGATTTCATCCGAGAGTCTCCATGCCCGGTGCCGCCGGTTCTGGCGCGCCCGGGACGGCCAGATCAGCATGATCTTCGCCATCGCCATCATTCCGATCGTGATCTCGATCGGCGCCGCCGTCGACTTCTCCAAGTCGAGCGACACCAAGACCCAGCTGCAGAAGGCGGTGGATGCGGCCGTGTTGGCCGGCGTGATCCAGCCCAGCGCACAGCAGATTTCGACGGCGACCGCGGTGTTCAAGGGCGATTTCGGCGGGCGCTTCGGCTCGTCCGCCTCGGCCGCCTTCACCTCGAACAATGATGGCACGCTCACCGGCACCGCGACGGCCACGGTGAAGACGTCGTTCCTGAACGTGATGGGCACCTCGTCGCTCGGGGTCACGGCCTCGGCGACCGCCAAGGCAGGCGCGCAGAGCAAGACGCCGGTGTGCATCCTGCTCGTCAGCACGCTCAACTCGCAATCGCTGCTGGTCAATTCCGGCGCTCAGCTCAAGGCGCCGACCTGCGAGGTGCACGTGCTGTCGACGCAGAGCCCGGCCGCCATCTTCAACGCGACCTTGAACGCCAAGCGCATCTGCATCAAGGGCTCGACCATCATCAAGAACGGCGGCGTCACCCCGCCGGCCGAAACCAATTGCGCGGCGATCTCCGATCCGTTCGCCGGCACGCTGCCAGCGGTGACGGTCGGATCGTGCACCACCAACAACAAGGTGTACGATCCCGGCTCGGTCACGCTCAATCCGGGCGTCTATTGCGGCTCGACCAATTTCAACGGCTCCGGCACGCTGACGCTCAACCCGGGCCTGTACGTCATCAAGGGCACGATGACCTTCAACTCGGGCTGGACCGTCACCGGCAACGGCGTGACGTTCTATCTCGTCGATCAGAATGCCACGCTCACCTTCAACGGTAACGTCAGCGCGACGCTGTCGGCGCCGACCACCGGCACCTATGCCAACATCCTGATGTACGAGCCGAACGGCCTGTCGCCGACCAACCTGCCGATCAACGGCACCAGCGGCTCCTCCTACACCGGCCTGATGTATCTGCCGAGCCGCAACGTCACCATCAACTCGGTCTCCAACGTCAGCAGCAACAGCGTCACCATGGTGTTCAACACCCTGATCCTGAACGCCACCAACTGGTCCATCGCCCCGGGTGCACTATCGATGTCGGTTGCCAACGGCCCGGCGGGAACGGCCTATCTGTCGAAGTAGTTGCTGCCGGGAGTCATGCTCCCGCTTGCTGCTTTGAGACATGATCTCCAAGCGATGCCACGCAGACGGTGCACTCCCTCTCCCCGTTCTTCACGGGGAGAGGGCTGGGGTGAGGGGCAGCCCCACGGGCAACCCTTCCATGATGCACGGCAGATCTCATGAGTCCATCAGACCTGTTCGTCGCGTGATTTCATCTTTGATGCGATCTGCTTCAGCTCCACGTCCATGGAATTGAGACCGCTCGTGCGGCTGCCCCTCACCCCGACCCTCTCCCCGTGAAGAACGGGGAGAGGGGGCGCAGCGTCGCTCGAGGCGAAGGCGCGTCGTCTCTCGCTGATCGTTCGTGAAGCCCCCCGTCGGCCGGGCCATGGTCGGCCGACGCTTCCGTCATCGCATCCACCTCCCCCGGCTCGGCGCCGCCGAGCGCGATGGCGCCGGCCAACCACCCGCTCACACCTTCGTCACCGGCCTCCCCTTGACAGCACGAGTTGTTCTGGATGATTGTTATGTTATAACATCACAAAAGAGGCCGCATGCCTGCCCGCCGGCACCGACCGCTCCCCCTGAAGAGGCTGTTCGATCTCGATGCGCAAACTCCCCGTCACGGTCTTGTCCGGCTTCCTCGGGGCTGGGAAGACCACTTTGCTCAACCACATCCTGAACAACCGCCAGGCTCTGAAGGTGGCGGTGATCGTGAACGACATGAGTGAGGTGAACATCGATGCGGATCTCGTTCGCGATGGCGGCGCCAATCTTTCGCGGACGGATGAGCAGCTGGTGGAGATGACCAATGGCTGCATCTGCTGCACCCTGCGCGACGACCTGCTGAAGGAAGTCCGCACGCTCGCCGAGAGCGGCCGCTTCGATTATCTCGTGATCGAGTCCACCGGCATCTCCGAGCCGCTGCCGGTGGCCGCGACCTTCGACTTCCGCGACGAGGACGGCATGAGCCTGTCGGACGTCGCACGGCTCGACACGATGGTCACCGTCGTCGACGCGGTGAACCTGCTGAAGGACTACGGGTCGTCCGATTTCCTGGCGCAGCGCGGCGAGGCGCTGGACGGCGACCAGCGCGCGCTGGTCGATCTGCTGGTCGAGCAGATCGAGTTCGCCGACGTGATCGTGCTGAACAAGATCGATGATGCCAGCGCAGACCAGCGCGACACCGCGCACAAGATCATCCGGTCGCTCAATCCGGATGCCGACGTGATCGAGGCCAGCCACGGCGTCGTGCCGTTGGAGCGCGTGCTGGCAACCGGGCGTTTCGACTTCGAACGCGCCCAGCAGCATCCGCTCTGGTACAATGAGCTCTACGGCTTTGCCGATCACGCGCCCGAGACCGAAACCTATGGCGTGACGAGCTTCGTCTATCGCGCCCGCCGTCCGTTCATTCCCGCCCGCTTCGATCAGTTCCTGCGCGAGCCGTGGCCGGGCGTGATCCGCGCCAAGGGTCATTTCTGGCTGGCGACGCGGCCGCAATGGCTGGGCGAGATCAGCCAGGCGGGCGCCATCGTGCGCACCAGCGCGCTCGGCTTCTGGTGGGCCTCGGTGCCGCAGAAATTATGGCCCGAGAATCCGGACTGGCAGGCCCGCATGCTGCAGCGCTGGGACGATATTTACGGCGACCGCCGCCAGGAGATCGTGTTCATCGGCAGCAACATGGACGAGGCTGGATTGAGCGCACGGCTCGACGCCTGCCTGTTGCCCGGCAAGCCGGCGATGGATGTCGCCGCCTGGGCCCGGCTGTCCGATCCGTTTCCGGTGTGGCGCCGCGCCAACGAGGCCGCCTGACGGGCGACCAAGGAGACACACGCGCGACAGTCGCCCCTGCTTCGCGTGTGGAGAGGCGGTACAGCCGCTCCCTGCCCGGCGGAGCCATCGCGAGATGGCTCCGCCAATCTTCGCCGGCATTAGGATCGGGTCTCACCGGGGTCGCGATGCACCGGATCGATCCACAGCACCGTCTCCGGCTTCTCGACCGGCTCGATGTCGATATTGATGGCGACCGCCTCGCCGTCGCTGCGCACCAGCACACATTCGAGCACCTCGTCGGGGCTGGCATTGATTTCCTGATGCGGCACATAGGGCGGCACGAAGATGAAGTCGCCCGGTCCGGCTTCGGCGGTGAATTGCAACTGCTCACCCCAGCGCATCCGCGCCTTGCCCTTCACGACGTAGATCACGCTCTCGAGATGGCCATGATGATGCGCGCCGGTCTTGGCATCGGGCCTGATCGTCACCGTCCCGGCCCACAGCTTCTGCGCGCCGACACGCGCGAAGTTGATCGCAGCCTTGCGGTCCATGCCCGGAGTCGACGGCACGTTGCCGTCGAGCTGATTGCCGGGAATGACGCGCACGCCGTCGTGCTTCCAGCGCTCGTCGTCGTGATCGTGGGAATGGCCGTGCGCGTGGTCGTGAGAACCTGACATTTTTCTTCTTCTCGAATTCGTGATGGTCGATAGGAACCGACGCATCCTAGTCGAAATGCCGCAGCGGCGCCATTCCGGTTCCCCGCGAACCTTTTCGTACTGCCCGCGTTGGTCCCGCACAGTTCACACGAACAACGGAGAGGAACTATGGGTTCGACCATGGACAAGATCAAAGGCGCGACCAACGAAGCCGTCGGCAAGGCCAAGCAGGGCATCGGCGAAGCCACCGGCAACGACCGCCTGGAGGGCGAAGGCGCCGTTCAGGAAGTGAAGGGCAAGGGCCAGCAGGCGCTGGGCGATGCCAAGCAGGCCACCAAGGACGCCGTGAACACTGCGGCCGGCGCGGCGAACAAGAACCTCTGATCGAGGTAAGCGCGACAGCGCGCCGCTGACGCGGCGCTGCTGATCGTCGACATCGAGATCACAAAGCCGGCTCCTGACGGGGCCGGCTTTGCCTGTTTGTTAGTTGTGATCCGTAGGGTGGGCAAAGGCGCCGAGCTGCTTCCATCGAAGCTCACGCGCCGTACCCGCCATTCTGACCACACCCGCAGATCGGCGGTGGGAACGCGTGCTGCCTTGCCCACCCTACGCGACAGCAAGATCGACAGCCTAGCGCTGCCTGATATAGCGCCCTCTCCCCTTGTGGGAGAGGGCATGTACGGCTCATCCACGTCCACGAAAGGGTGAGGGGTCTCTCTCAACCGGATGCGCTCGTGGAGAGAAACCCCTCACCCAACCGAGTACGCTGCTCTGTCCTACATGCCCTCTCCCACAAGGGGAGAGGGCGCAGTCATCAGCACCGCATCCATGCGCAGTGCTACGTGTGAAGTTGGCGATCAGGCGTCCTACTTCACGCCCAACAACTCCACATCGAACATCAGCGTCGCGTTCGGCGGGATGACGCCGCCGGCGCCGCGAGCACCATAGCCGAGCTCCGGCGGAATGATCAGCGTGCGCTTGCCGCCGACCTTCATGGTGGCAACCCCCTCGTCCCAGCCGGCGATCACGCGCTTCATGCCGATCGGGAATTCGAACGGTTCGTTGCGGTCGACCGAGGAGTCGAATTTCTTGCCCTTCTGGCCATTCTCGTAGAGCCAGCCGGTGTAGTGCATCACGCAGGTCTGACCGCGCGACGGCGTCGCGCCGGTGCCTTCCTTGGTGTCGATGATCTGCAATCCGGAGGGAGTGGTCATGGTCTTTCCTGTGGGTTTGGCGGAACTGGTCTGTGCCGAGACCGGATGGAAGCCCAGCATGGCACCGGCCGCGGCCGATGCCGCCGCCATCAGCGCAACTCTTCGATTCATCGGACGCTGCATGCTCCAGACTGCCTCTGCTCGTTCACGGGAGCCGCGGTTTAGCGCATGGCGGCGCAAGTGACCAGCCCGGCATCGACTTCCGAAATAAATAAATCTCTTGCGCTTTATCGGAATTCATGATTGATTGCCGGCATCCCGCCTCACTGCGGAGGGGCGTTGCGCGCGATCGTCACGACACGCGAGGCGGGGATGCGATGGCCGCGATGAAGCCGCAGCGTGTCTTCGGGCGCGCCGACGAACGGCTTTGCTGCGGACGTGAAGTCGCAGCGTCCTGATACCCCGACGCTGGTATCAAGCCGCGATGGCGCTGACGTGCCGCGTGGTGATGGTGGCCAACAAGCCCGGCGCACCAGGGAGACTGCGTATAAGCGTGAAGACCGTCGCGCAGGGAATGCCGGTTGAAACGGCTTTGCCTGTGGTACCTGCCGCCTGCATTTTTTTCCGCAGGCGGGCCATGGGTGAGGCCTTCACCCGGCATTCCCTGCGCCCTCTGCATGTTTGCGAGGGACGAACTGATAGCAGAGCTCGGGCGCGTTGCGCTGCGAGAACGCGATGACACGTCCCCGATCCTTCTCGCAGCTGTTTGAACCGTGAATGCGCCCACTCACAACTGTCGTCCCGGACAGCCATGACGCGCACAGCGCGGCATGGCGCCGATCCGGGACCCATACGCCGCAGCAGAGGTGATGGGCACAAAAGCCAATGACAAACGCGCCTCAAACAACTCCCTTGGGGGTATGGGTCCCGGCTCAAGGCCGGGACGACAGCGGAATGTGTGGACACGGCAGGGCCCAAGCGCGGTGATGGTGAGATAGTTCGCGAGAACGCGTCCGCCTCAATACCCCAGCGCGCAGCCGTCCTTGCGCGGATCGGAGCCGCCGGTGAGCGTGCCCTTGTCCCAGTCGATCCAGATGCCCTGGCCGCCGCCGAGCGGCGAGACCACCTTGGTAGTCTTGTGACCGATCTTCTGCAGCCCCTCGACGACCTCGGCCGGGACGCCGTCCTCGAGCTGATAGACGCCCTCGTAGTGCAGGCCGCGCGCCATATCGATGGCCTCCTGCACGTCGCAGCCATAGTCGAGAATGTTGGTGAGCACGTGGGTCTGGCCTACGGGCTGATACTGGCCGCCCATGACGCCGAACGACATCTGGGCGCGACCGGCCTTGGTGGCCAGCGCCGGGATGATGGTGTGCAGCGGCCGCTTGCCCGGACCGATGCAGTTCGGATGACCCGGCTGAATGCGGAAGCCGCCGGCGCGATTCTGCAGGAGCACGCCGGTCTCGTTCGAGACGATCGCGGAGCCGAACGAATGCGCGATCGAGTTGATGAAGGAGCAGACGTTGCGGTCGCGGTCGACGACCGTGATGTAGACCGTCTCGGGATTCATCGGCGGCGCGACGTTGGGCAGGTCGAGCAGCTTGTCGAGGCTGATCTGCGAGATGTACTCGTCGGCGAATTCCTTGGCGAGGATGCTGGCAACCTCGGTGGTCATGTGCGCGGGATCGCCGATATGCTGCTCGCGCATCATGTAGGCGATGCGCGCGGCCTCGGCCTCGAGATGGAAGCGCTCGATGCTGAGCGGCGCGATGCGCGTGAGGTCGAAGCGCGCGAGGATGTTGAGCATGACCAGCATGGTGATGCCCGGACCGTTTGGCGGGCACTGCCAGACGTCGTGGTCCTTGTAGGTGGTGCCGATCGGGGCGGTCACCTCGGTCTGGTGGTTGGCGAAATCCTCCAGCGTATGAAGACCGCCGATGCCGCGCAGGGTCTGCACCATGTCCTCGGCGACGGCCCCGGTGTAGAAGCCCTTCGGTCCGTCCTTGGCGATGACGCGCAGGGTCTGCGCCAGCTCCGGCTGGCGGATCACGTCGCCGGCCACCGCCGCCTTGCCGCCCGGCAGGAAGTGGCGCGCGGTGTTGGTGCCGTTCTTGAGCTTCTCGAACTGGTTGTTCCAGTCGAAGGCGACGCGCGGCGCCACCACATAGCCGTCCTCGGCGGCGCGGATCGCCGGCTGCAGCAGACGGTCGAGGCCAAGCCGGCCATGGTCGCGCAGGATGCGATCCCAGGCGTCGATCGCGCCGGGCACGGACACCGCATGGGCGGAGGTCAGCGGCACCGAGTGGATCTTGCGCTCGAGGTACCAGTCGACGGTGGCCGCGGCGGGCGCCCGGCCGGAGCCGTTATAGGCCATGATCCGGCCCTCGCCCTTGGGCTGCACCAGCGCGAAGCAGTCGCCGCCGATGCCGGTCGATTGCGGTTCGATCACCCCGAGCAGGGCGCAGGCCGCCACCGCCGCGTCCGCAGCCGTACCGCCGGCGCGCAGCACCTCGATCCCAGCCAGCGCGGCCTGCGGGTGCGAGGTGGCGATCATGCCGTTCTGGGCGTGGACCGTGGACCTGCCGGGAAAGTGGAAGCTTCTCATCGTTGCTCGCTGCGTGATCTCGTGGTGGCCGTAATGCCAGTCCCGGCCAGCTACATGGCACATTCTTTCCAGCCTCGGCAATGGCCGGGGATACCAGCTTTTCTATGGTCAGGTCTGCTGGTAAACGGCCGCATGCCTCTGACCGTCGCCGCTTTCTATCAGTTCGTCGCCCTGCCGGATGTCCGCGATCTGCGACCGCCGCTCCAGACCTTCTGCGCCGCGCGCGGCATCAAGGGCAGCATCCTCTTGGCCGAGGAGGGCATCAACGGGACAGTCGCCGGGTCGGCCGAGGCGATCGCCGCGCTGGTCGACGAGCTTTGCCAGGGAACGCTGTTCGCTGGCCGCCTCGATCACCTCGAGCTGAAATATTCGCGCGCCGCTTCCATGCCGTTCCAGCGCCTGAAGGTCCGGCTGAAGCGGGAGATCGTGACGCTCGGCGATCCCGCCGCCGATCCGACCCGCCAGGTCGGCACCTATGTCAGTCCCGCGGATTGGAACGCGCTGATCGCCGCACCCGGCATGGTCGTGCTCGACACCAGGAACGCGTTCGAGGTGGCGATGGGGACGTTCGAAGGCGCGGTCGATCCCGGCCTGCACAGCTTCGGGCAGTTCAAGGATTTCGTGGCGGGTTCGCTCGATCCGGCGAGGCACAGGCGGGTGGCGATGTTCTGCACCGGCGGCATCCGCTGCGAGAAGGCGAGCGCGCTGCTGCTGGCCCGCGGCTTTTCCGAGGTCTACCATCTCAAGGGCGGCATCCTCAAATATCTCGAGGAGGTTCCGGAGGCCGAAAGCCGCTGGCGTGGCGGCTGCTTCGTGTTCGACGAGCGGGTGGCGCTCGGTCACGGCCTGCGCGAGCTCGGCCACGCTGCCCCCGATACACCCGGAGGGCGCGTGCCATGAGCCACTCTGAGCAGCCGCAGTCGAGCCAGGAGCTCAGCGAGCGGATCGATGCGCTGGAGATGCGCCTGACCTTCCAGGACGACACGATCGAGACGCTGAACCAGACCATCACGGCGCAATGGCGCGAGATCGATGCGCTCAAGCGGCAGATCGCATTGCTGGTGGAGCGCCTGGCCGAGGCCCAGAGCACCGCCGAGGGGCCGCGCCATGAGCCGCCGCCGCACTACTGACGGCAACGGAAGCTCAGGCCGGGACGGTCGCCGGGGCTCTGCTCGACGGCAGATCGACGACCTCGCCGGCCATGACCAAGCGGTCCCGGCCGCCGTCTTTGGCAGCATAGAGCGCGCGGTCGGCGGCTTCGATCAGCGAGGCCGGGCCGGCGGAGCGCTCGAAACCCGGCCGGCAGACCGCGCCGCCGAGGCTGGCCGTCACGATGCCCGCGACGTTGTGCTCGTGGACGAGGCCGGCGGCGTGCAGCGCGCGCCGGATGCGCTCGCCGAGTCGGGCGCATCCGACGGCATCGGTGTTCGGCAGCAGGATGGCGAACTCCTCGCCGCCATAGCGGGCCACGAGGTCCGAGCTGCGCTGCGCCTCGTCGGCCAGGATGCCGGCGACGGTGTGCAGGCATTCGTCCCCCGCTGGATGGCCATAGGTGTCGTTGTAGGCCTTGAAGTGATCGATATCGATCATCAACAACGCCAGCGAAGTCCTTTCGCGGTAGGCCCTGCCCCATTCCTCCAACAGCCGCTCGTCGAAGCGGCGACGGTTGGCGAGCCCGGTGAGGCCGTCCTCGATCGCGAGCGTCTCCAGCCGGCCTTGCAGCGTCTTCTGCTGCGTCACGTCGCGGGTCACCGCGACGAAGCCGTCAAGCTCGCCATCAGGACGGCGGGTGGCGCGGATGGTGGCCTCGACCCAAATCTCCGATTTGTCACGCCGACGCATCCGGTAGGTCGCGCGCGCCTCGTCGGCAACGCCCTTCCGGAGCTGATCGAGAATCTCCTGGAGTTGCGGACGATCGAGCGGGTTGACCCCCGAGATTGCGCGCTTGCCCAGGAGCTGCGACGGATGCCAGCCGAGAACGCGCGAGGTGGAGGGCGAGACGTAGCCGATGCACTCGTCGAGCTCGATGCGCGTCACGATGTCGCTGGAGCCTTCGGCAAGCAGCCGGAAGTTCTCCTCCTTGGCGGCCAGCGCCGAAGCGAGTTGCTGGCGCTGCAACAGCTGCTTCACCAGGAAAATACCGATCGCGATCACGAGCGCGACCAGGGAGACCAGCACCGCGAGACGGACGAAAGCCCCGCGTCTCCACGAGGTCAGGACTTCCGCTTCCAAGCGCGTGGCAAGAACAAGGAAGGGGTAACGCTGCGCGTGCTGATAGAAGCCGATGCGCCCGGAAATCTCGCCCGAGCGACGGAAGGACAAGACGCCGGATGCGGGATGATAGGGGATCGCCTCGTCGACCGGTCGACCGAGACTTTTCGGGTCCGGCTCGGCGTTGTCCGCGAGCACGGCTCCATCGCGGCTCATCAGACTGATCGTGCCGTGCGGCCCGACGTCGAACTGTCGGTAGTACTGAGCGAAATAGGCCACGTCGATGGTCGCCAGCACGACACCGCCGAACCGGCCGTCGGCGTGGTTCCAACGCCGCGACAGGGTGATGACCCATTGCCCGCCGGACTTGCTCTGCACCGGGCGACCGATCAGCAGGGAGCGGTCGGCCGACGTGCGGTGATGGACGAAGTAGTCGCGATCCGAATTGTTGTAGTTGGTGAGCGTGACGTCCTCTGTCGTGGCGAGCCAGTCGCCATTTTCGCCGTAGGCGAAGATGCCGCGGATGCGGCCGAGGCCCGGTTTTCTCGACTTCAGGATCGTCTGCAGCCGAGTGATCGCGCCCGGCTTGCCGTCATCGGTCTCGAGCGCAGTGACGACGCCGCGCAGCAGCGAATCCGCAAGCTCGACGGTGTCCTCGACATGCTGGGTCAGCGAGCGCGCAAGGTTGCCGAGATCAATCTCCGCATTGTGCATCTCCGCATTTCGCGAGGCCCATTCGCTCCAGCCACTGAAGGCGAGGATGGCGCCGCAAACGAGCGTGAGGACGCCGGCCGCCCACACTGGCAAGCGGCTTCGATCGACTTTGGTCGCAACAACGTCCATTCCGCGGGACTCTCCGGACGGCGGGAGAGTCCCATGGACATCTTATTTAACTCTGAAATGCGCCCCATCCGAAGCCGATTGAGGCGCACCGTAAGACTACGGCAATCACCGTACAATTACGGAATTCTCGCATCCAACACGCGCAGTTCGGCGCCGTCGCGCTTGTTAGTTCAGCGCGCGAACACCGAGCGCACCTTGTCCCACAATGAAGGTTCCTGGTGTTCGCGCCCATTGGCATCGTCGTCCTTCATGCGTGTCGTCGACGGCTGCTGCACGCTGATCGGATCTGACGCTGGGAACGTGTCCATCAGTCCCTTGTCGAGCTGCGTCTTGGCTTCGCTGTCGAGGCGAACGGCCTCGCGCGGATCGACGGCGTGCTTGTCGTGCGGAGCGGGATTGAATTTCTCGGCCATGATCGATCTCCCTGTGAGACGACAACGCGGCCGCGAAACGCGTGTTCCCCGATCAACAAGGCATCCAGCTGCCGCAGTGGCCGCCGCACCCCGGCGCCGGCGGACCGATATAAGCTTGGCCGGAACCGCCCGGCCATGTATCACGGACGGTAAGCCGTTCCCCCGAGGTTGCGGAGCCCCGAGCGTGAGTGAGACTGCCGTGAACAAGCCTTTCATCGACGTGCTGGCCGGTCAGCGCAAAAGCGTACCTCCGATCTGGATGATGCGGCAGGCCGGCCGCTATCTGCCGGAATATCGCGAGGTCCGTGCCAAGGCGGGCGGCTTCCTCGACCTCTGCTTCAACCCGGAGCTCGCGGCGGAGGTCACGCTACAGCCGATCCGACGCTTCGGCTTCGATGCGGCGATCATCTTCTCCGACATTCTGGTAATTCCGCACGCTCTCGGCCGCAGCGTCCGCTTCGAGGTCGGCGAGGGGCCGCGGCTCGATCCGCTCGATACGCCGGAGAAGATTGCGACGCTGTCCGCGCAGGCCGACCTTTCCAAGCTGGATGCGGTGTTCGAGGCCTTGCGCCGCGTTCGTGCGGAGCTGCCGCAGAGCACCGCGCTGATCGGTTTCTGCGGCGCACCGTGGACGGTCGCGACCTACATGGTCGCCGGCCATGGCACGCCCGACCAGGCGCCGGCGCGGCTGCTCGCCTATCGTCATCCCGATGCCTTCCAGAAAATCATCGACGCGCTGGTGGACAGCTCGATCGCCTATCTCTTGAAGCAGCTCGAGGCCGGCGCCGACGCGCTGCAGATCTTCGACACCTGGGCCGGTGTGCTGTCCCCCCGCGAGTTCGCCCGCTGGTCGGTCGCACCGACCCGCCGCATCGTCGCGGGCGTGCGCAAGGTGCGGCCCGATGCAAAGATCATCGGCTTTCCGCGCGGCGCCGGCGCGCTGCTGCCTGGCTATGTCACCGAGACCGGCATCGATGCGGTCAGCATCGACTGGACGGCGGAGCCCGGGCAGGTGCGCGAGCGGGTGCAGAGCAAGGTCGCCGTGCAGGGCAACCTCGATCCGCTGGCGCTGATCACCGGCGGCGCCGCGCTCGACCAGGCGGTCGACGACGTGCTGACGAGCTATTCAGGCGGCCGCCACATCTTCAATCTCGGCCACGGCATCACGCCGGAAACCCCGATCGCCCATGTCGAGCAGATGCTCAAGCGCGTGCGCGCCTACAAGGCGTGACCGACTAACGCGGCCGGCTGCGCTCGATCAGCTCAGCCGCGCCATTGCCGAGCAGTTCGAGCCCGACCGCACGGCCGAGCTCGCGCGGACGATCAGCGGGGCCGGTCCGCTGCGCCTCGATGAAGCGGCCGCCGTCCTCGTCGAGCACCGAGGCGGTCAAGGTCATCTGGCCGGCCTCGATGGTCGAAAAGCCGGCGATCGGCGAGTTGCAGTGGCCGTTCAGCACCCACAGCACCTCGCGCTCGGCATCCGCGCAAGCCCGCGCCGCCGCATCGTCAATGGTCGCCAGGATGCGGCGTGTCTCGAAGTCGGCCGCGGGGCATTCGACCGCGACGATGCCCTGCCCGGCGGCCGGCAGCATGTCGGCGACCGGAAATTCGTAGGAGGCGCGGTCGGCAAGGCCGACCCGCTCAAGCCCGGAGCGCGCCATGATCAGCGCATCCGCCGGTCCCACCGCACCGCCATCCGGCAGCCGCTGCAGCTCGCCATTGTCGAGCTTGCGGATGCGGGTGTCAGCGGCGCCGCGGAAATGGATCAGCTCGGCATGTGGAAACAGCCGCCGCGCATAGGCCGCCCGGCGCACCGCATTGGTGCCAATCTTGCAGCCCCGGCCGCCATCCTTGCGGAAGTCCTCCAGCGAAAGCCCTTTGCGCAACACCAGCACGTCACCCGGCGGATCGCGCGACAGCAACGCCGCAATCACGAGACCCGGCGTCTCCTCGTTGCCGGGCATGTCCTTCAGAGAGTGCATCGCCGCGTTCAGCCTGCCGTCCAGCATGGCCCGGCGGATCTCGGCCACGAATGCGCCACCCTTGCCGCCGTGGGTCAAGAGCTTGCTGGTCTGGTCCGAGTCGCCGGTCGTCTCGAATTTGACGATCTCGATGTCGAGCGACGGAATGGCTGCCTGCAGCCGGCGCGCGATCTCCTCCGTCTGCGCCAGGGCCATCGTACTCTTGCGGGTGCCGATCCGGAAACGTGTCACGAACTCATTCCTGCGTCAGCGCGCGTCCTGCAAGATCATGTCGGAGGCCTTCTCCGCGATCATGATGACCGGCGCATTGGTGTTGCCCGAAACCAGGTCCGGCATGATCGAGGCATCGACGACGCGCAGGCCGTCGATGCCGCGCACGCGCAGGCGCTGATCGACCACGGCCAGCGCGTCCGTTCCCATCCGGCAGGTCGAGGTCGGATGATAGATCGTGCTGCCGGTCTGCCGACAATAGGCCAGGATGTCGTCGTCGCTCACGATCTTGGACCCCGGATAGGCTTCATCCGAGACATACGGCTTCAGGGCGGGAGCCGCCAGAATTTTCCGCAGGATCCGGAGCCCGTCGACATTGGCGCGGCGATCGGTCTCGCTGGCGAGATAATTGATGCGGATTTCCGGCGGCACCGCCGGGTCGGCGCTCCTGATCCGCAGCGATCCCCGGCTTTCCGGCCGGAGCTGGCAGACCGAGGCGGTGAAGCCGGAGAAGGTGTGCAGCTTCTCGCCCATCTTGTCGGTCGAGAACGGGATGAAGTGGATCTGGATGTCCGGACTCGCGAGCCGCGGATCGGTCTTGAAGAAGGCGCCGGCGGTACCGGCTGCGATCGTCAGCGGCCCCTTGCGGAAGGCCGCATAGCGCGCACCGGCCAGTACCTTGCGCACGGGATGATTGACGATGTCGTTGAGCGTGATGCGCTGGCTGCAGCGCATCACGATGCGCACCTGAAGATGGTCCTGCAGATCGCTCCCCACGCCGGGCGCATCGAGCACGACGTCGATGCCATGCTGCTTCAGCAGGTCACCGGCGCCGACACCGGACAGTTGCAGCAGCTGCGGCGAATTATAGGCGCCGCTCGACACGAGGATCTCTTTGCGAGCGCGTGCTGTCCGCAGCCGGCCGCGCTGGCTGAACGTCACACCGCATGCTCTCCGTCCTTCAAACAGGATGCGCTGGGCCAACGCGTCCGTCTCCACGTGGAGATTGCTGCGGCCGAGCGCCGGCCGGAGATAGGAGACGGCGCTGCTGGCGCGGCGGCCGCGCCTTGTCGTGGTCTGGAAGAAGCCCGCGCCCTCCTGGGTCGCGCCGTTGAAGTCGGCATTGAACGGTAGACCGGTTTCGACCGCCGCCTTCACGAAGGCCTCCGACAAGGGATCCTCGTGTCGCCAATCCGAAACCGGCAACGGGCCGCCGACGCCGTGATAATCATCGCGACCACGCGATTGATTTTCGGCGCGCTTGAAATAGGGCAGCACGTCATCATAGCCCCAGCCGACATTGCCGCGCTGCCGCCAGCGGTCGTAGTCCTCGTGCTGGCCGCGGACATAGAGCAGGCCGTTGATCGAGCTGGAGCCGCCGAGCACCTTGCCCCGCGGCTGGAACACCGATCGGCCGTCGAGCCCAGGCTCCGGCTCGGTCTGGTACATCCAGTTGACGGTCTTTTCCTTGAACAGCTTGCCGTAGCCGAGCGGGACATGAATCCAGATGTTGGTGTCCTTCGGACCCGCTTCCAGCAGAAGCACCTTGTGCCTGCCATCGCCACTGAGCCGGTTGGCGAGAACGCAGCCGGCCGAGCCGGCCCCGACCACGACATAGTCGAACTCCAGGTCCGCCTCACGCAACGCCACGCTGCCTTCCATCGCTTCCCCACCCGGTTCTTTTATTCTTTCATCCTGGAGATACCAAAATTCCAGGACATGCAAGCGGCAAATCCGCAGGCCAGGCCGGCCCCGTCAGCCGCTACGGCGCTCGGCGAGCAACCCCGCCGCATGCCGTGCCAGCATCATCTCCTCATTGGTGTTGATCACGAACGCGCGGATGCGCGAGCGATCCGAGGAGATCACGGTTTCGCCCGCGCGATTCCTGCCCTCGTCCAGCTCGATCCCGAGCCATTCGAAGTTCTGGCAGATGCGTGCCCGGATCCGCCATGCGTGCTCGCCGATGCCACCACAGAAGACGATCGTGTCGAGGCCGGAGAGGATCGCAGCCATTGCGCCAAGCTCGCGCCTGATCCGGTCGACGAAATACTCGATCGCCTGAAGAGCCTCGGCCGTTCCGGCCGTCTCCAGCTCACGCATGTCCTGAGACAGTCCGGACAAGCCCTTGAGACCCGAATGATGGTAGAGCAGATCGGCGACCGCCTCGGCCGTCATCCGCTGCTCCTGCAGCAGATAGAGCACGACGCCCGGATCCAGCTGCCCGCAGCGCGTGCCCATCGGCAGGCCGTCCAGAGCGGTGAAGCCCATCGACGAGCCGATGCTCCGTCCGTCGCGGATGGCACACATCGAGGCGCCATTGCCGAGATGCATCACGACCACCCGGCCCTTCTCGTCCTGCGGCGCAATCTCCTTCAACCGCGACACCACGTACTCGTAGGACAGGCCGTGGAAGCCGTAGCGCCGGATACCTTGATCGTAGAAATCGCGCGGCAACGCATAGGTATCGTTCACCCAGGGGTGGGCGCGATGGAACGCGGTGTCGAAGCAACCGACCTGCAGCGCATCGGGAAATGCACGCTGCGCGGCTCGCACGGCGGAGAGATTATGAGGCTGATGCAGCGGCGCCAGCGGGGCGAGCGTCTCCAGCCGTTGCAGGACATCGTTCTCGATGACGACCGGTCCGGTGAATGCAAGGCCGCCGTGGACGATGCGATGCCCGACTGCGTCGACCGCGGCACGACCGATGGCGCGCTGCAGAACGTCGAGCACGCGACTGAGAGCCGCCTCATGATCGGCAGCGTCGACGTCACCGATCCGTTCGTCGACAACCATGCCGTCATTCAACTTCGCAGTCAGCTTCGCCGCCGCGCTGCCCAGTCCCTCGATCTGGCCGCGCAGGATTTCGACCAGCTCGGCATCCTGCTCGAACAATGCAAACTTGATCGAGGACGAGCCCGCATTGAGGGTCAGGACGTGTCGCATCGTCACCCCGCCCGGTCTCTCGGCGGCCTGCCGCCAGCGGTCAAATTGCAGAGAATACGACCCATTTTCATGACGATCCAAAGACAAACAAAACGCTAGGTTGCATTATCATGGCCCGATGCTCGCTTGGCGAGACTTAGGAGGACCATTGCGGTGACCATGCCTCGACATCTCCTGCCGACCACCGTGGTCGGAAGCTACCCGCAGCCGGACTGGCTGGTCGATCGGGCCATGCTCTCCAAATCCGTTCCCCGCATTCGGTTGCAGGGCATGTGGCGGATTCAGCGGCCGCTGCTCGACGAAGCGCAGGACGACGCCACGATCGTCGCGATCCATGACATGGAGCAGGCCGGGATCGACATCGTGTCGGACGGTGAGATCCGCCGCGAGAGCTATTCCAATCGCTTCGCCACCGCGCTCGACGGCATCGATGCCGACAATCCCGCGATCATCATCTCGCCATCCGGGATCAAGACGCCGGTACCGCGCGTCGCCGGCCCGATCCGGCGGAAATATCCCGTCGAGCTGCGCGACATGGAGTTTCTCCGCCGCAGCACCGCCCGCGCCGCCAAGATCACTCTGCCCGGACCGTTCACTTTGAGTCAGCAGGCGCAAGACGATTTCTATCGCGACGACGAGGCGCTCGCGATGGCCTTTGCCGATGTCGTCAATGCCGAGGCCCGCGATCTGCAGCGAGCCGGCGCGGACGTCATCCAGCTCGACGAGCCGTGGGTGCGCAACAATCCGCAGGGGGCGCGGCGTTACGCCGTGAAGGCGATCAACCGCGCGCTGGATCAGATCACGGTGCCGACCATCGTTCATGTCTGCTTCGGCTATGCCGCCATCGTGCCGGGCTCGAGCAAGCCGAGCGGATACGCCTTTCTGACCGAGCTGGCCGACTGCTGCGCAACGCAGATCGCGATCGAGGCGGCGCAGCCGCGGCTCGACCTTGGCGTTCTCAAGGATCTCTCGGCCAAAACGATCGTGCTCGGCGTGCTCGATCTTGGCGATCCCGAGGTCGAGCCGGTGGCGGTGATCACCGAGCGCATCCGCAACGGACTCAAGGTCGTGGCCCCCGAGCGGCTCGTCGTGGCGCCGGATTGCGGCATGAAGTATCTGCCGCGCGCGACCGCCCTCGGTAAATTGAAGGCGATGAGCGCCGCGGCGGCGCGGGTGCGAGAGGAGCTCGCCTGACGCCAATGTGGCGACGTGACGCATGTCGGGCAGCGCCGTCCACGGTGGCGCCACCCTGCGACCCCATTGCCGGAATAAGGCAGGCGACGAATGCCCCGGGTCGGCTGAGCCGATCCTGTCGGAATGGAGGCTCCGATGGCCGTCTGCATCACGTCGAGACATGTCGCCGGTGCGATCGCCTTGCTCGGCTGCGCCTGCAGCGGGACTGCAAGCGCCGATTCGATCGACGACGTCATGGGCGGGCTGCTGCGCGACGCGCGCAGCTCGTTCGCGCGCATGGTGCCGCTCGAGCTCGTGCCGACGATGCCCTCGTTGCAGCCTCCTCCGATCCAGCAACCCGGCCCGCCGCCCGTTGCCGTGCAGCCGCCGCCACCGCCCGCTCCGCAGGCGGTGAGCAAGCCGCCGCCTGTTCCTGAGCGGACGGCAAGGACACGTCCTCCAGCGCCCAGCCCTGCCGCCGCGGCATTCGCCGCCGCCGATGCCGCAGAGACGATCGCCGACGCCAATCTCGACGCCGCCCTGGCGGCCAACGAGAAGGCGGTGGCCGAGCGCAACGCGGCCGATGCGCTGGCGAAGGCCAATCCCACGCCCGCCAACATCGCTGCGGCGAAGGCGGCTGCCGAGGCCGCCCATGTCGCAGAGGCGAATCTCACCGACGCGCTGCTCGCCGACAAGGATACCGATGCGCGCCTCAAGTCGGCGCGCGAGGCGCTTGCCGCGGAACAGGCCGGCCGGAAGCAAACCGCCAGGCCACAGCCCGCAATGCCGGTCAGCCTGACCGACAAATAGCCCGCCGAACGCTCACAGCGCGTCGGCGCGCTCCAGCGTATCGATCGTCACCACGCCATGGGCGCGCGAGACGCAGGCGCACAGCTTGCGGCTCTCGTGCTTCTGCTCGGCGCTGAAGAACACGTCGCGATGATCGATCTCGCCCTCGACCTCGACCACGTCGACGGCGCAGACGCCGCATTCGCCGCGCCGGCAATCCGCCATGACCTCGTGGCCAGCGGCGTTCAGCACATCCAGCATCGAGCGGTCACGCGGCACGACGATCTCCTCGCCGCTATCGCGCAGGCGAACCTTGAACGGCTCGGTCGAAAGCCGCCCTGATGATCCGAACGTCTCGTAGCTGAGATCGGCAGGCTGACGGCCGCACGCCGCCCAGGCGCTGCGCGCCGCATCCAGCATTCGCATCGGGCCGCAGAACAGCACCGCGGCGCCGGCCGGCAGACCCGCAAACAGGCCGGACAGGTCCAGCCGCTGCGACTGGTCGGCCGCATAGACGGCAAGCCTGTCGCCGAGCAACGAAGAGAGCTCCTCGAGATACGCCGCATCGTCCTGCGATCTCACCGCGTAGTGCAGCGATACGTTCGGCGTCTTGCGGATAAGCGCCTGCGCCGCACCGACCAGCGGCGTGATGCCGATGCCACCGGCGACGAGACAATAATGCGGCCGCTGCCAGTCGACCTGCAGCAGCGAGGTGGGGCTCGTCACCTCCAGCCGCGCGCCCTGCTGCAGCGACCACAGATAGCGCGAGCCGCCACGCGAATCCTCGGCAAAGCGCACCGCGATCCGGTAGCCCCGCGGATCGGCATCGCCGACCAGCGAATAGGAGCGCACATCCGGCTGGCCGCCGACGAGGACGCTGACCTTGATGTGGCTGCCGACCGGATAGGGTGCGCAGGCGTAGTCGTCGGGCCGCAGGATGAACTCGCGAATTCCGGCCGCGAGGTCCCGCGTCGAGACCAGGGTTGCCGGCGACCAATTGTCCTGGAAGCGCATGATCGTCTCCGTCAGCTCGGGTTCGATGCCTTGATCAGAACGGCGGCCGGCACCAGATCCATCGGGCCGCGGGCCTTGACCGCCAGCCGCAGATTGCGGGCGGCGAGACGGGCGTGCTCGCGCATGACGGCCTCGGCGCGCGCGCCCTCGCGATTCTCGATCGCGTCGATGACGATGCGATGATGTTCCTGCGCGACCACCAGGATGTGGCGCGCTTCCGGCAACGCCGACTGCGCCATCACGAAGCCGCTCGGCGAGGCGAACGGCAGCGCGCTGGCGCGGTCGACCTGGCGGATCACCGGCGGGCTGCGCGAGAGCTCGGCCAGCAGCGCATGAAAACGCGCATTCAGCGCGACATAGGCAGAGAACGCATCGAAGGAGATCTCCTGCGGCGCGATCAGCTCGTCGATCTGGGCGAGGCACTCACGCATCGGCTCGGTGTCGCGCACGGACACGCCGCGCTCGGCGGCCAGCCGCGCGGCGAGGCCTTCCATCGTGCCGCGGACCTCGATCGAATCGAGGACGTCACGCTCGGAGAACGATTTGACCATGAAGCCGCCGGACGGAATGGCCTCGAGCAGCCCCTCCTCCTCCAGCCGAACCAGGGCCATCCGCACCGGCGTGCGCGAGACGCCGGCGGCTTCCACCGCCTGCAGCTCCGAGATCCGTTCGCCAGGCCGCAAGCCGCCGGTCAGGATCAGGTCGCGCAGCGTGAGCTGGGCCCGGACGGTCTGCGAGATCGAGCGCTCGTTCTCACGCTCTGCCATTCCATTCACTCCGCGGCTTCGCGCAGTGGAGTCTCACGTGCGATCATCCGGTCGATGATCCGCCGCGCCCACATTGCGCCTGCATCGATGTTGAGATTGTAGAAGACGCGCCCCGGGTTCTCATCCATCGCGCGCTGCTGCGCTTCCAGAATCAGCTCGTCCTCTCGGAAGATGCCCGACACGCCCTCGCGGATCTCGGTGGTCAGTCGCTGCTCGGTGAGCCGATAGTTACGGGCGAACGCCCAGAAATAGTGACATGTCTTGTCGGTCTCCGGCGTGATGGTGTTGAGCACCATGCCGTTGACGCCCTGCGAGCGATCGCCGTCCGGCGCGCCCGTCCCGGCCGGCGCCACGCCGACATCGATGGTCACCGTGCAAGGCGCCTCGAAACGGATGATCTGCCAGCGATCGACGAGCCCAGGCTTGCCGAGCTGCTTGGCCCAGAACGGCGGCGGCTCGATGCCCCGCATCCAGCGCGTCACCGTCGCGGTGCGCTCGCCATGGGTGACGTCGAACGGCGCTTCCGCCACCGCGTCGTTGCCGATCGACGAGCCGTGCACGAAGGTCTCGTGCGTCAGGTCCATCAGATTGTCGACCACCAGGCGGTAATCGCATTTGACCTGGATGGTCTTGCCGTCGCCCGCCCAGGCGGGATCGTGATTCCAGTGCATGTCGGGGATATCAGCGGGATCGGCCTGCGCCGGATCCCCCATCCACAGCCAGATGAAGCGATGGCGCTCGACGGCCGGATAGGCCCGCACGCAAGCGGAAGGATTGATCGTCTCCTGCGACGGCATGAAGGTGCAGCGCCCCTGCGGGCTGAACTTCAGTCCGTGGTAGCCGCAGACGACGGTATCGCCTTCGAGCCGGCCCTTCGACAACGGCACCAGCCGATGCCAGCACGCATCCTCGAGCGCGGCGATGGAGCCGTCGGCCTTGCGGTACATCACGACGTGCTTGCCGCAGATCGTCCGCGGCAGCAGCGCTTGCTTCACCTCGGCGTCCCAGGCAGCGGCGTACCAGGCATTCATGGGGAAGGAAGCGACCATGGGCGTGTCCTCTGCTGGTATTTTAGTATACTCTCTGCAGATCATTGTATACAGCGAGCGCCCGCATCTGACAAGAACACGCGTTAATTTGCGGCTTGACGCTCATTTTGGTATACAAACCCCCTCTGGCATACCAACATGGAACATCTCCTCGGCCGTTCCCAGTCGAAAAACTGATGGGAACCCATCATTTCGGCTGGCTCACCCGCTTCCCGGGCACGAGCTTCCAGTTGCCATCATGGCGGAGCACTCGGCGTCCTGATGTAAGCGCCTTTGTCGGTGCTCACCTCGGCGCGCGGCCTCAGCCGGTCATCGGCGTCCCACCCCGCCACCTCCCAGTTTTCGTATGGCTTGGCCTTGTAACGGAACTCGAGCTTCGGCGGATCAGACTGCGCCGACCAGATCGCGACGTCGTATTTGCGCTCGCAGACGTCGCTGTTGTCGATCGAGAGCAGACATCGTCCTGACGGCGACAGCCGGGGCACCTCGGACGTGACGGTAACGTTGCCGCTGCGCCGGCTGACCAACTGATACTCGCCGCACTCGTAGAGCGACTTGGAGACGACGAAGGCATCGATCGCCGGGAAGTCCCGCAGCAGGTCGTAGACGCCGCACTTCTCGATATCGTCGCCATCGCAGGCCGCGCGGCTGCCGCGATAGGCCTCGGCCTTGCCGCCCTCCGGCATCAAGGTCAGGGTATCCGCCTTGCGCGCGAACAGCCCGTTCAGACGCGTGCGGCAGGCGGCATCCTCGACGTTGTCCTTCCGTGCATTCGACTGGCGCCGTGTCGGCGCCGGCATCGACGAAGCTTGCGCGAATGACGAAGGGAGGGAGGAAAGAACACCAAGACACGCCACCGCCACCATCGTCTTCGACATGCAGACCCCCTTCACCACCCGCCGCCCGGGCGCCACGGCCCCGGCTGAACCCCATCCGTCGCGGCGAGGTGATGAGCGGTTCAGTGCTCACAGCGGAGCACCCTCCAGCCATGCCGCGCCGCGCGCATACAGCGCCTCGACCTCCGGTCCCTTCAATCCCGGCATGTCGCGCTTGACCGTGTAGCCGATGCGGGTCTGCAAATAAGCAAGATGCCGATAGCCGACCGGAAACTGCTCCAGCAGCGCGCGATCGAGCGCCGGCACCGCGCCCGGAGTGACCGGGTCCATGCGGTCCTTCTCGTAGATCGGCTGGCGCAGCACGATGCCCCATCTCCCCGCGCGCTTTTCGAGAAAGTCGTAGAAGCGGCCGGTGCAGAGCACGTCGCACGCGACGCCCTCGACCTCGGCGCGCTGCGAGATCGTCATCTTGGTCTGCGCAATCGCGCGGGCTCCTGCGAGATCGACCGAGATGCCGCCGAGGAAGTGCAGGATGTTGACGCCCTTCGCCCAGGCCGCCTTGCTGATCTCGATGAACTCGTCGCCTGTGCCCTGCGTCCACGTCGCCATCATCCGTCCGTCCGGATGCCACACGGAGCGAAAGCGCTCCCAATCTCCCGCATCGCGCCAGATCGCCCAGTTCTGCAGCAGCTCGCGGATCTGACGGTCGTCCTCGATCTCGGCGGCGGTCTTGGTCATGACGGTTTCCTCTTTGCGTTATCGCTGCTGAATACGGGATCGCAGCAGCTCTGCAAAGTCACGGCAGCTCATGGCTGCCCGGACCGCGCATCATCATCGGTGTCGTCCCGGCCCTGAGCCGGGACCCATAGCCACCGGCCCGTCGAGGCCTGGCGGGATCGATCGACTATCGTGCCTCAAACCTCTCCCTGGGGTTATGGGTCCCGGCTCAAGGCCGGGACGACGGCGGAGGCTTTGGCTGGCGCCTTTCATTACACGGCTCATGAAGACAAATATCGAGTGGAGACAAATATCGAGACGAGTCTTTGACGGCACGTCATCGCCCTCTCGCGGCACGGCGTGCCCGAGTGATGCATCGATGTTGTCCCTCCAGAATGTGAGAGGGCGCGGAGAAGGCCGGGAGCCTGCCGCCCCCATGGCCCGCCTGCAGAAAAGAAAGCAGGCGGCAGTCACCACAGGTTTGGCCGGAACATCCCGGCCTTCCCCGCGCGATGGTGTTACGGTGTCCTTCGTGCTCTCCCTGGGGATCGGCTCTCTTGCCCCCATCGCCCGCGCGTGCCGTCACAGCAACGACCGCGAACTTGACCTCAGCGTCGAGAGGCCAGGACCACACGACTTCGCCGTCCGCAACGGCTCGCGCTCGTCTGGCACGGCCGTCACGTCCATCGCCACCCACCTCAACGTTCGTGACGACGCGTACGTCCCTCTGCTCGAGGCGGGTTGCGGGGAGAAAAGCATGATTTCTGAAAAAACGCAACAACAAAGTCGCACGAGGCGACGACAGGCCAGCGGGGCCGACGCGCACTGATGGCGGTGCGCGACGGCTCTCCATGGTCGAGATCACCCGGACGCGCTTCGGCTCCGAAGAAAACGGGACGCCCGACGCGTTCAGGGCTCGACGCCCTGCCCCTGATCAGCCGATGCGCGCAAGGGGCCGCACAAGCGGCCGCCGCATGCTAGAGGTCGATCTTCAGTCGCTTGGCCGTCTGCGGACCAACCTGGCCATCGACGATGAGGCCCTTGGTCGCCTGGAAGGCTGCGACGGCGGCCACGGTGAGATCGTTGTACTCGCCGTTGATCGGGCCCGGATTGAAGCCGAGATCGCGCAAGGCGCGCTGGATATCCTTGATGACGGAGGCCTTCATGTCGGGCCGGCCGATCGCATAGAGCTTGGTCGGCTCCTCCAGCTCCAGCTCATCTCCCGCCTCGCGATAGGTGAAGTTCGGCAGCAGGACACCCGTGTCCCAATGCCGGCCGGAGACCTTGCCCGCGCGGACGCCATAGGCCGTGCCCATGGCCTCGACCGTGCCGCCCTTGCCGTCGCACACCACGATGTGCCCCATCATGCCTGGACCGGGCGGATAGCGAAGCAGGACGGCGCCGACGGTCGACGCGGCCTGCTGCCACGGAATGCGTTTGCCGAGCCGCTCCGAGTCCGTCTTCCAGGCGCCGGTATAGGCCTCGACCGTCGCGGGATTGGCCTTGTCATCGACGCAGCCATAGAGAAATCCCCCGACCTGATAGACCAGCCACGACATGAACTCGGCGCAGTCCCACGGACCATGCCAGTTCCTGTTGTTCTTCGGCACGCATACATTGACGTACTTCTCGCCAATCCGCGTCTTTGCCAATTGCAGCATCTTCTCGCCGTCGGTCATCGATATCCCTCCTGCCTCTGAAAACCGCGTCATGAAAGCTGCGCGCGTCGCGTCGAGACGCGAGCGCGGCCAAAAAAAGAAACGCGACGCGTGGGATCGAACCTCGGATCCAGCGCCGCGCTAGGCGGCGCGATCCGACGTCGGCCGCGCATTCAAGCGAAGTCCGAGTGCCGCCTGCGTCACCACACCGGCATTGCCGTCCACCGGAATCTTGGCATGCGCCTGGAACCACTCGACCGCCTGCGCCGTGGCCGGGCCATAGCGTCCGTCGACCACCAGCGCCGGCGTAGCTCCGAGATCATTCAGCGCCTCCTGAAGCTCTCGGGTCTCATCGGAGGCTGTGGCCGCCTTCCAGGCCACATCGAGGGCTCCGGCCTTGCCGACGATGGCCCAGATGGTCTCGAACAGATCGGTTCGCCCGCTCAGGCCATTGTAGCCGCCATTGATGATGCGCGTGATCCTGCGGATATCGTTCTGGTCGGCGTAGCGGTTGAGGCCGCCCTCGTCCCATTCGTGCAGCGCCGGCAGCAACGCTGCCTCGGGAGACACGATCAGATCGGGATCGGCGTAGAAGTCGACGCCGGTGAGCTTGCCCATTCTGGCGTAGTTGGCCCCGCCCGTGGTCTGCAGCAGGCCGCCGCCGCGATATTTGTAGCCGTCTCCCGGCTTGGTATTGCCGAGCTCCTTCGCCTTCTTCGGATTGCCCAGGCCGTAGACCCGTTCGGCCAAGGCGCGGTCATTGTTGAGGTACTGATCGACCTCGTCGGGCCGAATCGCCGCGCTGTGGTGTCCGACGCCGAAGATCTCCAGCAGCCGCGCCGCGGTCTTGTATTTGAGGCTTTCGAACAGAACGGTGCCCCGCCCGGTCTCGTACAGCGCCTGGGCCAGGAAGTGCGCGATGCGCAGCGGCGTGTCGATCTTGAAGCGCTCGAACAGCTCGTCGCCGGCTTCGAACGCCTTCAAGTAGTTGGGATAGCAACGTGGAGCAACCTTGCGGACAACAGAGACGATGCGCATCGCAAACACTCCCGAAAAGAATGTCACACGAGAAACGATCTTCGAAACAGTCACACCCGACGCCGGCATGGGGTGCCGCTGCAGGCGATTGCTGCAGCGCGACACTTCCGGCTCTCCGATCGACGCAGACCGGCTGATCGGCCGATGGCGACGATCGCGCCGGGGGCGTTTCGAGCCGGCTTCAACCTTTGGTCGCGCCAAGGTGATGTTCGGTCGGGGATCTTGAGAATTTATTTTTCCCAACCGCCGGCCGTGCGTGTCGGATGGTGCAGCCCGACACCGTCCTTGGATCAGCCAGATCGACGACGCGCTGGCCTGAGCACAGCACACCGCCCCGCATCGCGCGATGCGCGGCCTGCACCGGGAATTGAAGGGAACTCACAATGGCAAAGCACAAGAACACGATCTGTCTGTGGTACGACAAGGACGCAGAGGCGGCCGCGCGCTTCTATGCCGAAGTCTTTCCCGACAGCCATGTGAGCGCCGTGCACCGCGCGCCCGGCGACTATCCCTCCGGCAAGGCGGGCGACGTGCTGACCGTGGAATTCACCGTGTGCGGCATCCCTTGCATCGGCCTCAATGGCGGCCCGATGTTCACCCACAATGAGTCCTTCTCGTTCCAGATCGCGACGGACGACCAGGCCGAGACCGATCGCTACTGGAACGCCATCGTCGGCAATGGCGGCCAGGAAAGCGCCTGCGGCTGGTGCAAGGACAAATGGGGCCTCTCCTGGCAGATCACCCCGCACGTGCTGACCAACGCCATGGCCGAAGGCGGCGAGGTGGCCAAGCGCGTCTTCGCCGCGATGATGACGATGCACAAGATCGACGTCGCCGCGATCGAGGCGGCGCGGCGGGGATGAGTACGTGGTGAGACGGAGCGCCGCGGCGCTCCGTCTCACGGGCGCAGGCAGCGCAGATGCAGGAACAGGGGCACGCGCAGCCAACGCCGGCTACTGTCGCGGGTGATGATCGCCTCGGGCGTCGACGGCTCGCGCAGGGCCTCGATCAGGAAGCCTGCCTGCTCCAGCGCCGCAAAGTAGCTCTGCAGCGGGCGATGCGCGCTGTGGAAGGTCATGCTGAGACCGTCGCGCTCGACCGGATCGCTGTAGGTGAAAGAGTCCAGATAGCTTCCCTGGATGACGAACGGTGCGTCCGCCGCCAGGCCCGCAAATCGTCCGGCCGAATTGAGCGGATGGACGATCGCCATGCAGAGCCGGCCGCCCGGCTGCAGCACCCGCGCCGCTTCGTGGACGGCCGCCGGCATGGCGTCGACGTCCTGCAGCGACATGAACGCGATCGCGAGGTCGGCGCAGGCATCCGCCAGCGGCAGCGAAGCCGCATCGGCGCGGATGACGGCAATGGTTGGATCGCTCTGTCTGGCCGCGGCGATCAGAGATGGCGAGGCATCGAGGCCGATGACCCGGTGCCCTCCGGACTTGAGCTGCCGGGACAGCCGGCCCTCGCCGCAACCGATGTCGAGCGTGAGTTCTCCGGGCGGTGGCAGCAGGCGGCTGAACTGCTCGCCATGGTGACGCCAGAAGCTGTCGTGCCCCGGCGCCCTCGCCCAGGCGAGCCACTGGCCGGCCTGATCTTCCCATCGCTCACGCATGGTCATGACAGCCCTCGTCGGACGGATCGCTTCAAGAGCCGCGCGTCTTAGACGCCTTCGCGAGGGAAGTCATGTGACGATTTCATTGCAGGCGCCGCGCCGCCGCGCGCGGGCTCGGCGCAGATCTCCTCGAGGAAATCGAGGAAGGCCCGGGCGCGCGAGGAGATCAGCTTCCGGCTCGGGAAGATCGCGGTGAGCTGGGCGGCACGGGTATCGAACACGACCTCCCTGCCGATCTCGACGAGGCGGCCCTCGCCGAGCAGCTCGACGCAATAATGCTCCGGCAGGAACGAGACGCCGGCGCCATGGGCGACGGCGCGGCGCACGGCGAGAGGGTTGTTGATGCGCGCGACATGCGGTCCAACGTCGAAGCGGACGAGATGACCGTGCTGCTTGATCATCAGGGTGCGGTCGCCATAGCGCCGCTCGCAGATCATGAGATGGCGCTCGAGGGCGCGGACGTCGTCGCCGATGTCATGCGCGGCAAGATAAACAGGGCTCGTCACCCAGATCAGGCGGCCGCCGATCAGCACCTTCTGCGCCAGCTCCGAATCCTCCTGCACGCCAACGACGACCGCGATGTCGAAACGATCCGCGAGCATGTCGATGGCCCGCGTGGTCGCCTCGACGTCGAGCTCGATGCGCGGATAGCGGCGATGGAATTCGGCGAGCTTGGGCGCCAGGATCTCCTCGCAGAACGCCGGCGGCAGCGCCACCGACAGCCGGCCGCTGGGCACGCCGACCAGCCCGGTCATGACGGCATCGGCTTCCAAGACCTGGTCGAGGATCTTCTGACATTGCTGGAAGAACAGCTCGCCCTCGCGGGTGACGCGAACGCGCCGCGAGTTGCGGTCGAACAGGCGAATGCCGAGATCCTGCTCGAGCCGTGCGACCGATTTGCTGACCGAGGATTTCGGCATGCCGAGAGAGCGCGCGGCGCCGGTCATGCCTCCGGTCGCCACCACGGCATGGAAAACCGGAATGTCCTCGATCCGCCACTTCATCTCGCGCCCGCTCGTTCATTGGGAGAAACGATCCGTGCACACTAGCATTGTTGTCTAACAGGGGAAACTTCGTAAGGTCGAGGCGCGGCCGCGCGTCATTGCCTGATGCGGCCCGCATTCGAGGAGGGACACATGGCCCGGATCATCGGCGGCATCGGCGCGTCGCACTCGCCAACGATCGGCTTCGCGCTCGACACCCACAAGCAGAAAGATCCGGCGTGGAAGCCGATCTTCGACGGTTTCGACGCCGTGCGCGACTGGGTCAAGCGCAAGGACATCGACGTCCTGTTCATGATCTACAACGACCACATCACCTCGTTCTTCTTCGACCACTATTCGGCCTTCGCGCTCGGCATCGACGATCGCTACGTCGCGGCCGACGAAGGCGGCGGGCCGCGTGACGTGCCGCCCGCCAAGGGGCATCTCGGCCTGTCGCAGCACATCGCCATGGCGATGGTGGCCGATGAGTTCGACATGTCGTTCTTCCAGGGCAAGCCGGTCGATCACGGCCTGCTCTCGCCGCTGTCGATGATGGGCGACGCGAGCGGCCCGTGGCCGGGCAGCGTGGTCCCGCTGCAGGTCGGCGTGCTGCAGCTGCCGATCCCCAACGCGAAGCGCATGTGGAAGCTGGGCAGGACGTTGCGCAAGGCGATCGAGAGCTATCCGGAGGATCTCAACGTCGCGATCTTCGCCACCGGCGGGCTGTCGCACCAGGTGCATGGCGAGCGCGCCGGTTTCCTCAACGAAGACTGGGACCGCGAATTCCTCGATCTGCTGGAGAAGGACCCGGCGAAGCTGACCGCGATGCGGATCGCCGACTACGTGATCAAGGGCGGCATGGAGGGCGCCGAGGTGATCATGTGGCTGATCATGCGCGGCGCGCTTTCCGACCAGGTCAGGCTCGTGCACAAGCAGACCTATGCGCCGTCGGTTACCAACATCGCAACGCTGGTGTTCGAGGATCTCGGCGACGCGCCCGATGCGCAGGAGATCGCGGCCTATCGCGCGCATATCGGCCACGAGCTGCAGGGCGCCGAGACGCTGGCGGGCACCTATCCGTTCACGCATGGCCGCAGCCAGGGCAATTTCCGCATCAACGACTTCCTGCACCGCCTCGTCATCCCCGCGCACCGCGAGAGATTTGTTGAGGAATTCGACGCGCTCGCGGACCAATATGAGCTGACGGCAGAGGAGCGCGAGCTGATCAGGAACCGCAGATGGATCGAGATGATCAGACGTGGCGTGAGCTTCTTCGTGCTGGAGAAGATGGCCGCCGTGATCGGCGTCTCCAACCCGGAGGTCTATGCCGCCTTTCGCGGCGAGACCCTGGAGGCCTTCCTCAAGACGCGCAAGGTGCCAATGCGCTATTCGGTCGCCGGCGGCGCCAAGGCCGACGCGATCGACGCGCATTGAGACACGCACGGCCTGCGCCGCCCACGAGGAGCGACGCAGGTCATGTCTCGAGCAGGATGATGCCGCGCGCCTTGGCCCAGCGCTCCAGCACCTTGCGCTCGTCCGGATGCGCCGGGCGGTTGGCGAAGCCGCGCACCTGCACCGCGCGGTGCTGCCGATCGAGCTCGATCGTCAGCAGCCGATCGACGTTGCCGGGACGGCGGTAACGCAGCGACCAGATCGAGGCGAATCCGGCGATGCACTTCGCCGCGTAGCTCGAGACGCAGTGCCGCATGGCTCGGGACTCCGCGACCAACGACTCCGCCGTGCGCAGCTGCGTGATCACATACTCGTCGCGCTTGGCGGATGCCTTGGCTGACAGGCTCCACGACCAGTCCGCCAGCTGGGCGCCCGGCCAATGCACGGTGAGATCCGCCTCTCCGGCCGAGCGATGACGCGCCAGCTCCGCGCGGCGCCGCGCCGCCTCGATGCGTGCGACCACCGCGAGGTCGCGATGCCAGGCCTGCATCAGACGACGCAACGCCGCAAGCGAGCGCCCCTTCAGGCTGAACTTGCGCTCGCGCCGGCGGCGGTCGGCAATGTAGTCGCAGAGATCGTCGATCTCCTCGACAGTCGTCGGCTGCGCGCAGAAGAACTGCGCTGCCTCGCGCCAGAAGGCGAGCTCGCCGCGCGGCGTCCGCACGATCCTGGACCGCGTGATCCGCGACACCAGGGCGGGATCATCGGTGGTGGAGCGCGCGATCGCCTGCCAGATCGCCTCGTCGAAGCCGACCGTGCCGAGCGGGTTGAGGAAGGCGTGAACCTCCTTGCGCGACAACAACGTCGACGCGCCCGCCTTGTACAGCGAGCCGCCGCCGGCGGCAACGACGTACCAGCGCTTACGCAACTCCGTCTCGGCGCGGTCGAGCCCGGTCGCGTCGATCCAGACCTGCTCCAGGTGCGGAGCGACCGGATAGAGCGCGAACAGATGCCGTGCGGCCGCCAGCCGCAGACGCGCGGGATCGCGCGTCTTCAGCTTCGGCTTCCAGCTCGCAGGGTCGCGGATGGTGTCGGCAGCGAAGCCACGTTCCGCCTCACGGATCGCATTGTGCAGGTCCGGCGGCGGACGCGTCGGCCGCGCCACACGGCGCAGCGTCAGCTCATAGGCTTCAACCCGTGCGCGCTCGGCCTCCTGCCGGCGCGCGATCAATGACCTGGCCATTGTCGTTCAACATCAAAGAGGGACTATCAGCCGGACGCACTGCGAGCGTCGGCACGGATCGTGTCGCGCACAGTGGACTTGACATGGCTGGTGGCCTCTCGCGTTGAACGCATCTGGAGTTGAAACGGGCGACGCTCATACATCTCATCAGCTAGGAGCGCAAGCGCAAAAGCTGCGGCACGCGGCGGGCGCGGCCAATTGGCCTTCTCCTTGCATCGTCTCCTTGTCAGCCGGGTTGCTCCATGGAGTTGTCAGATGTCCGACAGTCTGCACACCGTCGTCGTGGCAAAGAAAGCCATCGAGGCGCACAACATGGCCTCGTTCGAGCTCGTCCCGGCCGACGATCAGCCACTGCCCGGCTTCACTCCGGGAAGCCATATCGACGTCACCCTGCCGAACGGCGTGACGCGGCAATATTCGTTGCTGAACAGCGCGTCCGAACGCAACCGCTACTGCATCGGCGTCTGGAAGGATGCGAACAGCCGCGGCGGCTCCAAGGCGCTGCACCTCGACATCAACGAGGGCGACCGGCTGCAGGTCAGCCGCCCGCGCAACCGGTTCAAGATCCCGAAGGACACCAAGCGCGCGCTGCTCGTCGCGCGCGGCATCGGCGTGACGCCGATCCTGTCGATCGCCGACACGCTGAAGGCCAAGGCCATTCCGTTCGAGCTGCACTACGTGTTCGCGCTGATGTCGCCGGATTCCTTCCGCGGCCGGATCGACGCCTCGGCGTTTGCCGCCGATACCAAATATTACAAGGAAGCGACCGAGGATAATCAGCTGCTGAAGGCGGCAGAGCTGCTGGCCGACCGTCCCGACGACACCCAGCTGTTCATCTGCGGCGTGGACTGGTGGATGGATCCGATCATCGCCCAGGCCAAGCAGAAGGGCTTTGCCGAGGAGCGCATCCATGTCGAGCGCTTCACCGCAAAGGCTGCGGCCGCGCTGCTCGACAAGGTGTTCGACGTCACCATCAAGAGCACCGGCGCAACCTTCAAGATCCCGGGCGACAAGACCGTCACCGCCTTCCTCGAGGAGAACGGCGTCAAGATCGCGACCTCCTGCGAGCAGGGGATGTGCGGCACCTGCAAGACAAGGGTCGTCGAGGGCGAGATCGATCATCGCGACAAGCGGCTGTCGGCGGCGCAGCGCGCCGAGGGCTACTTCCTGCCCTGCGTGTCGCGCGGCAAGGGCGACAGGGTGGTGCTGGATCTCTAGCACCGTGATCACCGAAACGGATCTCTGGCAGACCGCGTGGATCATCGCGGAACAACACGGCAGCGACGGGCCGGCCTTTGCGACCCGCATGGCTGACAGTTTCAAACTGGGCCACAAGATCGACGCGCATCAGGCGTGGCTGTCGATCGCGGCCAAGGTCGCCGTGCTGATCGAGACCACTGCGTCGCGCAGCGCGCATCGGCATTGATGTCGAAAAACGGACAGAGCCCGCAAGGCGCTCTGTCCGGATTCGCACACGATCGCGGTCGTTACAGTATCCACCGATCTGCCGATCATATGCGACCTGCTTCCCCATCGTCATTCCGGGGCGACGCGCAAGCGGCGAGCCCGGAATCCATATCCACCAGCCGTGGTTATGGATTCCGGGCCTGCGCCCAAGCGGGCGCATCCCGGAATGACGAGCGGAGAAAGGTCGGTCTTCCGGAACGAAATTTGCTCAGCCACATCTGGTCGCCCATCGACCATCCAGCATGCGCGACTTCCGACATCGCGCCTTGTGAGGAACCATGTCCGTGTCACCGTCCAGCGCGGCCAGGCTGCCTGCCGCCGCCGACATCGCGCTCGCCTATCACGCCCGCACCAAGCATCATCTGAAGCGCTATGCAGCGGGACCGGAGACGCTGGACTGGGACGCACAGCCCAATCCGTTTCGCGAATTCGCCGGCAGTCCGCGCACCCATCTGCCTCTGACCTCCGATCGTCTCGCCGCGAGTTTTGCCGAAGCCTGCGAGGGCACGGCGGCGATCCAACCGCTCACCGTCGACAGCGTCGCGCTGCTGCTGGAATTGTCGTTCGGGCTCGCGGCCTGGAAGGAGCATGGTCCCGACCGCTGGGCGCTGCGCTGCAATCCCTCGAGCGGCAATCTGCATCCGACCGAGGCCTATGTGATCAGCGAAGCCATCGCAGGGATCAGCGACGGCCTGCATCACTATGTGAGCCGCGATCATGTGCTGGAGCAGCGAAGCTGGCACGGCGCCGCATCGTCAGGCGCCCCTCGGCTGTGGCTCGGCCTGTCCTCGATCCATTGGCGCGAGGCGTGGAAATACGGCGAGCGCGCCTTCCGCTATTGCCAGCTCGACCTCGGCCACGCGCTCGGCGCCATCAGCTACGCGGCGGCCGCGCTCGGCTGGCATGCGCATGTAATCGAAGGCGTCGGCGGCACGCAGCTTGCCGCCATCCTGGGTCTCGATCGTGCCAGCGATTTCGCCGGCGTCGAGGCCGAGGATGCGGACGTGCTGATTGCGATCACGCCGCGCGACGCCGGTCCGCCGACGCATGATGCCCTTCCCCTCGCCGCCGACGCGGTCGCCGATGTCTGGAAGGGCACGGCCAACCGGCTCGACCGGCATCCGCTCTATCGCTGGCCCATCATCCCCGAGGTGAGCGCGGCGACGGCCGGCGCGGCGCAGGACGCCGTCGCGGCCCCTCCACCCTGCCCGCCGCGGACACCGCGACCAGCAACGCGCGCGGCCGAGCTCATCCTCAATCGCCGCAGCGCGCAACGCTTCGACGCCAGGTTCACGATGACAGCAGGCGCGCTCCATGAGCTGCTCGATGCGCTGCTGCCGCATGCCAGGCCGCCGTGGAACGCCTGGCCTTACGCGCCGCGGCTGCATCCGCTGCTGTTCGTGCATCGCGTCGAAGGCATGACGCCGGGGCTCTATGCGCTGCCGCGCAGCGAGGGTGCGGACAGCCGGCTGCGCCGCGCGCTGCGCCCCGATTTCGACTGGCACCGCGTCGAGGGCGCCCCCGATCACCTGCCGCTGTTTCATCTGCTGCCGACAGACAGCCGCGGCGTGATCCGCACCGCGAGCTGTCACCAAGCCATTGCCGGCGACAGTTGCCTGACGGTGGCGATGCTCGCCGAGTTCACGCCGCTGGTCGCCGACAATCCGTGGCGCTATCGCCAACTGCATTGGGAAGCCGGGCTGATCGGTCACGCGCTCTATCTCGAAGCCGAGGCGGCCGGCCTGCGCGGCACCGGCATCGGGTGCTACTTCGACGACGCCGTGCACGAGATGCTCGGCATCGTCGGCTCTCAGTTCCAGACCCTCTATCACTTCACCGTCGGCCGTCCCCTGACCGACGATCGCATCACGACGCTGCCGGCCTATCCAGGCCGCACGCGCAATGAGGTGGGAGTCCTGCCATGAAAGGATGGCCATGAAACCGCGTGTTCCGTTCCAGCGCATCGACATCGGCCAGGCGGCCGAGCTGCTGCAGCGCGACGACGTGCTGCGCTTCGACGTCCGCGACCAGGCCGCGTTCGCTGCCGGACACCTCGCGGGGGCGCAACACCTCACACAGCGCAATCTGTCGGAGCTGATCGCCGGCACGACGCGGCGCACGCCGATCCTGATCTACTGCTATCACGGCCATGCCAGCCAGGAGTACGCGCAGACCTTCTCCGATTTCGGCTTCACGGAGGTCTACAGCCTCGACGGCGGCTACGAGGCGTGGCGGCAGCATCGCCCGGCGCGCAGCGGCGCCGCACAGGTCGGCCCGAGCCTGGCGGCATGGCTGTCAGCGCAGGGATTTCCGGCCGACGACGTCGACGCCATCATTGCCAATCGGACCACGCCGCTGATGAAGGCCGCGCATCTCGGCAACGTCGCCGTCATCCGCGAGCTGCTTGCTGCGGGCGCCGACATCTCCGCGAAAAATGCCGACGGCAACAATGCGCTGTGGCTCGCCTGTGTCGGCCGGCATCTCGACGCCATCGACGCACTGGTCGAGGCCGGCATCGATGTCGACAACAGCAACGACAACGGGGCCACCGCGCTGATGTATGCGTCCTCCTCCGGCAGAGCCGATGTGGTCGCGCATCTGCTGGCCAAGGGCGCCAATATCGGCACCGAGACGCTCGACGGCTTTTCCGCGCTCGACATGGCCGCGTCGTTGGAATGCCTGACCTTGCTGCGAAATGCGGCCAGAGCAGCCAAGGCACCGACAGCCGAGGTTCGGCCATGACCGTCATCGAGCACGATTTCGGGATCCAGCAGCGACAGGTCGAACGCCGCTTCCGGACGCTGCTCAGCCTCGATGCGCTGCATGAGGCGAATGTCCGTGCCAACCCGATCCCCTATCTGGAGCGCGCCAGCGAGCGCATCTACCAGCTCGAAAAAGCGTTGTTCGAGGCGCTGCAGGCGGCGACCGCGTCCACCGACGAAGGCAGCGAGACGATCAGCATCGGCAAGGCCGAGCATGCGCGCCTGCTGCAATGCCAGGCGATCGTCGCGCGCGCCTATGCGCGGCTGGTCGCCGATCAACCGCAAACCGAATGACTTTCGAGGTGGAGAACGACATGAGTGACGGCTTCTTCGTGGACTGGGATGGCAATCTGCGCAGCGCCGCCGATCCCGGCGGCGGCTATCTGTGCGACATCGATACGGTGGCGCGCTATGTCGCCGTCACCACCAAGAACGGCACGCTGGTGCACGAGGCGACCTTCTTCAAGACGCAGGCCGATGTCGAAAAGGCCGGCATTAAGGCGCCCCTGGTGCCGGGCAGCCATCCCTGGGGCAAGAAGGCAGATGGGTTCTGACGGCAAGGAGTGCGTATTTCGCGGGTAGCGACGTCCTCCTGCCGGACTTGATGAATCAAGCCGTGCGACCACCCCAAGCGACGCCGCGCTCCCTCTCCCCGTCCTTCACGGGGAGAGGGCTGGGGTGAGGGGCAGCGGCACGGGCGGTGTCAACACCATCCAACGACATACGGCCTCATGACAGAGGATCGAGGGAGCGCCATCGCATCTTCGATGCGACCTACAAGGTGTCAGATGACAAGAAAGTCTGACCGTGTGGCTGCCCCTCACCCCAACCCTCTCCCCGTGAAGAACGGGGAGAGGGAGCGGACCGCCCTCGCCTCAAGAGCTTACGTCCCAATCGGCCAAGAGGAGGAGTGATCCTTCAAAATCAGACTCATCCCCTTCAATCCGGATGGATCATGATCTCCATGGTCTCGTCGAGATCGTCGAACGGATCGGGGAAGCTGAGATCCTCCACCAGGACGACACCACACAGGCAGATGTCGCCGTCGATCACGGCAAGGGCGATCGGCTCGAGGCTCTGACCTGCGCACGCCCCTGTGTTGCACAGGCCGGTGTCGATCTCGAAGGTCGCACCGTGCCGACCACAGCGCAGCAGCGTGTGCTCCGCGTTGAAGAACTGGCCGCTGCCGATGTTCAGCCATTTGCCCTCATGCGGGCAGGCGTTGACGTAGCCGACGAAGCCGCCGGCTGCCGTGTGGACGATCACGATCGGGAACGGCCGCGCCTCGCCATTGTCGCCGATCCGCGACAGGCTGAATGCCTTGGCTTCGCCCCGCGCGATGCTCGTGGTCGGACAGATCACGAAGACTTCCGGCTCGCGTTCCGTCATGCGCGGATCTCCCTGAACGGCGCGACGGGAGCCCTGGATCGTGATGACGTCTCCTGTCGCAAACCTGACGGCGGTGGCCCGGATCGTCGGACCACGGCGCATCATCGTCGAAACTGTCCCGATCTTTGCATGAAGCGTGCCGCATGCCGCGATGTCGTACGGACGATGTCGGTGAGGAGACGATGATGGCCGCGATGAAGTTCTACATGACGCCGGGCTCGTGCTCGACCGGCATCCACATCATTCTCGAAGAGCTGGAGGAGGTGTTCGAGGCCTACATCGTCAACCTTCCGGCCGGCGACAATTTCAAGCCCGACTACGTCGCGATCAATCCGAAATCCACGATTCCCGCCCTGGTACGCGGCGACGGCAGCGTGCTGACCGAGGTGCCGGCGATCGCCTACTGGCTCGGCCGGTCGCGGCCGCGCGCCAGGCTGTGGCCCTCGGACATCGAGACCGAAACGCGCCTGCTCGAGGCCATGACCTACATCGCCGGCACCGTGCACGGCCACGGCTTCGCCCGCATCTTCGCCACCCCGACCTTCAGCCGCAACGAAGCTGATCAGGAGTCGGTCCGCGCGCTCGGGCGCAACATCGTGGTGAAGGGCTTCGCCATCCTGAGCAGGATGCTCGGCGAGCGGCCCTATCTCGGCGGCGACTTCTCCGTGGCCGATCCGATCCTGTTCTATGTGGAATTCTGGGCCGACAAGACCGGCATCGCGCTGCCCGCCAACCTGCTCGCACACTACCGGCGAATGCTGACGCGACCGGTGGTTCAGCGGGTGCTGCGGGAAGAGGGCTACAATCCGGCGGCGCTGGGGAAGGTGAGCGAGTAGGCTTGTCCCCATCGTACTGTTTGCGTTGAAGCGGATTCTCTCCTCTCGTCATTCCGGGGCGCGCGCAGCGCGAACCCGGAATCCATCTCTCCCGTGTCACGACTGACTGTGGTGATGGATTCCGGGCTCGCGCTGCGCGCGCCCCGGAATGACGTGTGGAGAGATCCGGCGGCGATCACTGACGCATGCATCTGCCGAGAGAACTGCCGCCGGCATTCCAGCCCCCTACTCCGCCGCCTCCAGCTGCTCATGGTCGCCGAGGTCGATGCCGCGGAAGATGGCGCAGCGGCGGAACACGTCGATGGTCGGACGCGCGCTCTTGTGGTGGCAGTATTTGGCGACCAGCTTGGCCAGCCCCTTGATGTCGCGGCCCGAGGCGCCGGGGAAGGTCTCCACCAGCAGCGCGACCAGGCCGGCGTCGATGGTCAGCCCGAACTGCTCGCACATCACCCGCCAGATCCGCCCGCGCGCATCGGCGTCGGGCGCCTGGAACTTGATCAGCGCGATGCAGCGCGACACGATCGCTTCATCGATGTCGTCGATGCGATTGGTGGTAAGGAACAAGAGCCCGTTGAAATACTCCAACACCCGCAGGAATACGCCGACGACGGCGTTCATCGTCATGTCGTCTTCGCGCCGCTTGATGTAGACGTCGGCCTCGTCGATCAGCATGACCGCGCCCCAACGCTGCGCGCGCGTCAGCGCATCCTTCAGCGCGCCTTCCATCGCCGCGACGTTGAGGCCAAGCTGGCCGGAGTGCACGCGATACAGCGGCCGGCCGATGATCTCCGCATAGACCTCCGCGGTCAGCGTCTTGCCCACGCCGGGTGGGCCGGCGCACAGCACCGTGGTGCCGCCGGATTTGCCGGCGACGATGTCGTCCATCAACAGATCCATCTCGGCCGTGAGGATGTCGATCAGATCGGTCTGCTCCTCCGGCAGCACGAGCTTCTGCTTCAACTCGGGCTGGTAGGCGTAAGGCGTCATGTCGTCGGCGTGCACCCACAGATAATGGTGCAGGTCGAGATGGAACATCAGCATATAGGGATGGACGGGGATCTTGCAGAAGACGCCCTTCGGGATCGCCGCCTTGGATTCCTCCACCTCCTGCTCGGCGTCATAGAGGTTGCTCTTGGCCGCCTTGCGCAGATATTGCCCGAGAATGTCGCCGGTCACCTCGAGCGTCAGCGCACGCTCGGTCAGGATGCCCTCGTCATTGACGAGGCGCGCGCTGCCGCCGCCCGACGACAGCACGATGACATCCTTGCGCGACCAGTCCATGTCGCGATGCGAGGAATTGGGATCATCGGCAAAGAAGCCGACGCCACGGCCAGAGAACTGCGCGCCATAGCGGCCGCGCCAGGCGAAATAGCGCTGCGCCGTCTCGTCATAGGCCGCGATCAGCTCGGGCGTTTCCCTCAGAAAGCCCTTGGCGGCGAAGATCTCGGCCACCGTCCTGCCGACGATGTCCCCGACGGAAATGCGCAGGGTCGATGTCGTGATCGCGCCCTTGGCGTTGGCCTTCAGCTCGATGAAGACACGCCCGGCCTCGTCGTTCGACGGCGCCGTGTAGTCGAGCCGCGTGACGACATAGGGCAGCGGCCGGCTGGCGACGTTGGCGGCGAACATCCAGCCGCGGATGGCCCCCGAGATCAGATAGCGCGCGATCGCCGGCAGCACCTGCTCGAGCTCGTGCTCCGAGAAGCGGCTGCCGGAATCGCTGAACGCGCGCTGCAACGTCGCGATATGCGCAGCGCGGGCGTGCCATTCGGGGCCGGCCTCCTGATAGAGCTCGCGCAGGAAGTCGAGCTCGGCGCTCGCGAGCTGGGCGAGGTTGACCTCGACCTTGTCGCCGAAGCGCAGTTGCTCCATGAGCGACGCCAGCTTCGGGAAGGCGGCCGCCATCGCCTCGATGGCCGGGCGTTCGATCTGCAACTTCATCGCTTGCCACTCACATCCAGCCTGATCACGACGACACGCCCGTCGGCTGCCGCCGCACCGCCTCCGCCTTGGCCAGCAGCAGGCGGTTCGCTGCCAGCGAGAACTCCTGCCAGGCCGCCGCGATGTCGCGCAGGATCGTCTGCACGTAGTCCTTCGACGGCTTGTGCTCGAACGGGAAGTTCGACAGCGCGCAGGAGGTGCGATTGAAGGCGACGGCGTCGTCGAGCAGCGACTGCATGACGTCGCGGAACGGCTTCTGGATCTCCGGCATCAGGGCCGAGCGCCCGCGCTCGACCGCGACCTCGCGCATGTCGAGGGTCAGTGCATCCAGCACCTGCAGGGCCGCGGCGAACACCTGCTCGATGGCGCCGAGAACGGCGAGCTGCGTGAGCTGCTCGCGCTGCTGCGTGGCGAGACTGCGGGCGAGCCGCTGCCGATAGTCGTCGAACGCCGCATCGCGCTGCGCGGCGACCCAGGCGGTAAACCAGGCGAGGCTCGCAGCATTGCCGGACAGACCATCGCCCGCCGCAGGAGCGCGCCCGCTCGGGGACGCGGCACCGATACGCGCGATCGCACGCTCGATGCGCTTGGCGGCATTGAGCGCACCCTCGAGATAGCCGGCCGCGTGGCTCGCCGTCTCCGCGCCTCCGAGATGCAGCCGTCCCTCCCACAGGGCCCGCCGCAGCATCGGATTTGCGATCTCGCTGTGCTCGCCGCGCGGGGTGGTGCGGTCGAGGGCGCTGCAGGTGAAGCGCTCGCTCGCCCAGTCCTGATAGTGCTGCTCGCCGCCTTCAAGCGCCGATCCGAACAGTTGCACCATCTGGCTGTCCATCAGCATGGGCAGACCGACATTGAAGGCTTCGCGCAGATCGGGCGGGAAGGCGAGGAAGCCGCCGAGCGCGGCGCGATCGCCGCCTTCGTCGCAGGCATCGAAGATCTCTCCGACGACGGCCTGCTCGTGACTGACGAAGGCGTTGCCGGACTGGCCCTTGTCGCGCCAATGCGCCTGGTCGTAAGCGACCACGACCTTGGCCTGCGCCGCCATCCAGGTCTCGGCGCTGCGCATCGCCTCGAAGGTCGCATCGTCGAGCGTCGGGAAGAAGCCGACGTGGTCGATCAGGAGCCGCGGCGGCAGCGCCAGCACGGCGCGCCTGGCCTCGATCGCAACCGACTCCGCCTCGGTGGCGAAGATCAGCCGCACATGCGTGCCGCAATCGACGATGCGCATCAGCTCATGGCCGAGATGGATGCAGGATTGCGGCAGGTCGCGCGACAGCGCCGTGATCAGTTGCGTCATGCCGCCGGACAGCCGACGCGCGCCCTGATGAATCGGCGGCCCGCTGATCTGCTCGGCCGGCTTGTCCGCCTCTTTCAGATGAAGGACCGTGCCATCATCGTGCTGGGCAAAGTCGGACAGGCCAAGCTCCGTGATCAGGCCGACCAACAGCGGCTGGGTGTCAGGCCAGAACCAGGTCGGGCCGAGATCCAGCGCCAGCCCCGCTTTGCTCCTGGCTGACAGCACCCGGCCGCCGAGGCGATGTCGGGCTTCGAACACAGCGAACGAGCCGCCGCGCTGTTGCAGGCTGCGTGCGAGTGCCATTCCGCACAATCCACCTCCGACAATGGCCGTTTCGAGCATGGCAGGACCTCGGCTGATGCGTTGCGATCGCGTCTCGCCGGGGTCTTGCAAGAAGCTTGCAAGTTTTTTCCGGCGCGGGGTGTACGTTTCCAGACATGGCTTGATTTTCGCAGACGATTGGCCCACCTCATTGCAATGAGCGACGAGAGCGAGATCCTGGCCGCCAACGCGGCCTTCTACGCAGCCTTCACGGCCGGCGACTTCGGCGCACTCGCGGCGCTCTGGGCCGATGGCGACGGCATCTCCTGCATTCATCCGGGATGGCCGGCGATTGTTGGTCGCGCCGCCGTGATCGGCAGCTGGCGCGACATCCTCGGCAACGCAAGCCGGCCGAACATCGTCTGCGCCGATCCGCACGCCATCGTCGACGGAGACCACGGCCACGTGCTGTGCATCGAGCTGGTGGACGGCGCGGCACTGGCGGCCGCCAATCACTTCACGCGAATTGGCCGCGCTTGGCGGATGATCCATCACCAGTCCAGCCCCATCGCGCAACTTGCGACACCGGACGATGATCCGGACGGCTACAGCCTGCACTGACCTCCCTACGTCTGGCACGAAACTTGATCTGCTCTCCCTGACCGGCCGCAATGTCGGGGATTGTTGATTTTCGTCGCGTCGGATTCGGGCCAAATCTCCGTCTCCGCGCCAAGCCATCTGCACGCTGCGACCAGCATCGTGCAGAGGTCGACGGGGAGATACGGGATGGCACGCCTACTGACCGCCTATCTGACGCGCAGCGATGTGCCGATGCGTGCAGCGCTACAGCAGGCGATCGACCGGCTCCCTTTCGCGCTGACGCTCGATGAGAGCTACGTTCCGCTTCGGAGTTCCGGCTATCTGCCCTGCACGCTCGACGGCGAGGATACGGGATTTGATCTGCGCTTCGCCGACATCTCCGAGATGCGCGAGGATGCGCGCGACGCCATGATGACCTTCAAATGGACGGGAGATCCGCGCGAGGAGGCCGCCGCACTCGCCGTCTGCGCCGCGCTCGCAAAGGATTTCGGTGCCGTCGTCGAGCGCGACGGCGCGCCGCTTTCATCCGACGACATGCTCGCGCAGGCGAAAGGAGCACTGGTATGAATATGACGGCTCCGTTGCAGCCGACGGCGATCCACGCCGTACCCGCCGAGCTCTGCGATTGCGGCTTCCGGGTGCTGATGATCCGGCAGTTCAACGTCGGCGCGGTGCCGCCGGCCTTCGCGATCATCGATCAGCGGATCATGCGGATGCCGCAGCGGCTCGGCCGCCACGGCGTGTCGTTTGCCGCAACGTTCCTGCCGGAGGTGATGTCCTGGCTGATCGATCATCTCGGCCGGCCCTCGCTGCACGATGACAGCGGCCGCTCCTATCGCAACCCGCGCTGGCCGGTCGTGTGCTGGCATGACCGGGAACGCTATTGGCCAAGCGGCGCGGTGACGGTCGAGTGGTTCGCCGAGGTCGCATTCCAGGATCACGCTTCGTGGATGGCGTTCCGCAGTTATTGGCACGACAGCCTGATGGGTCGAAATGGCGATGTGGACGGATCCACCGGGGAGGCGGAGCCATGCGATCCGCACGATGCGGAAAAGGAATTTTCCGTCGAGGCGTTGCAACGAGCATGATGTGTCAAACTTTGCGCGGCGCCATGCGCAGCTCTTGCCGGGACTGTTCTGCTGCGTGATCTTTCCTCTTGCCACAGCAACTGCGGAGGGTGTCGTGCGTTACGTCTCGTGGATTGAAGGTTGGCTTGATCACTTGCTGCCCGAGCGCGTGTCGGCCGAGAAGAGAAGCCGCAGAAGCGCGGTCGCGCCGCGCCGATCGGCCGAGCTCTCGAGCGAGGACCTGTTCTATATCGCCATGCTGGGCCCGCACGTCTGACCGGCGCTGCCGCCGCGCGCGATCGGAGACGATGGGCTGGACAAACGGCCGCCATGCCGCCACAGAGGGACGACATTCCATGCGTCCCGGCCCGGGACTGCGCACCGTGCACAACCTTCCATGCCGCAGGTCTGCAACACGCGCATGCACGGGACCGGGGACCGCGCCGGACCTCACTTGCGGAACCTCGAATGACGTCGCCGACGCCCCCTCGCCCGCCCGCTTCATCCGGTCAACCTCGCCTGACGAGCCCCACCGAGCTGCGGCGGCGCTGGCGCGCCGGCGACGAGGTGGCGCTGCTCGATGTCCGCGAGGAAGGCCCCTACTCGCTGTCGCATCCGTTCTTCGCGGTGTCGCTGCCGCTGTCGCAGATCGAGCTGCGCATCCTCGACCTGATCCCGCGGCTGACTGCGCCCGTCGTCGTCTACGATGATGGCGAGGGCTATGCCGTCCGCGCCGTGCCGCGCATCCGCGCCTTGGGCTACACCGACGTCTCGGTCCTCGAAGGCGGGCTGTCGGGCTATGCCCGTGCGGGCGAGGTGTTTCGCGACGTCAACGTGCCGAGCAAGGCGTTCGGCGAGCTGGTCGAGGCCATCAGGCATACGCCGTCGCTGTCGGCCGACGAGGCCAAGGCGCTGATCGAGCGCGAGACCAATCTCGTGGTGCTCGATGCCCGCCGTTTCGAGGAATATCGCACCATGAGCATTCCGCGTGGCGTCAGCGTCCCTGGCGGCGAACTCGCGTTCCGGGCGCGCGAGATCGCGCCGTCGCCCGACACCACGATCATCGTCAATTGCGCCGGCCGCACGCGCTCGATCATCGGCACGCAGTCGCTGATCAATGCGGGACTGCGCAACAGGATCTATGCGCTGCGTAACGGCACCATCGGCTGGACGCTGGCCGGCCATCAGGTCGAGCGCGGCCGGACGGCCCGCTTCCTGGAGTGGCCGCAAGCAAGCCACGCAGCGGCGCTGGCCGATGCCAAGGTCTGGGCGGAGCGCGTCGGCGTCGCGGTGCTCGATGCAGCGACATTCGCACGCTATCGGTCCGAGGCCACGACGCGCACGCTCCATTGTCTCGATGTCCGCACGCCGGAGGAATATGCCGCGGGCCATCCCGCCGGCTTCGCGTCGGCGCCGGGCGGCCAACTCGTGCAGGCGACCGACGAATGGGTCGGCGTGCGCGGCGCGCGGCTGGTGCTGTTCGACGACGACGGCGTGCGTGCGCGCATGACCGCATCGTGGCTGAAGCAGATGGGCTGGGACGCGTCGATCGTTGGAGCGGACGTGGTGGCGCCGACGGAAACGGACATGCCGATAGGCCGCCGACCGCCGCTGCCGGATGTTGCGGGCGCAGCAATCAGCCCCGCAGCGCTTGCGGTTGACGCCGCAGGGTGGACGGTCGTCGATCTCGCGCGCAGCCCGAGCTACAAGGCCGGGCACATCCCGGGAGCACATTTCGTGCTGGCATCGCGCTTTTCATCGGATCTTGCGAAGCTGCCGGGCGACGGGCCGCTGGTGCTGACCAGCAGCGACGGCGCCGAGGCCGTGTTTGCGCTGGCAGACGCACACGCCGCGACGGGCCGCGAGCTTCGCGTGCTCACCGGCGGCACGCAGGCCTGGACCGCGGCCGGGCACGCGCTCGAGAGCGACCGACATTCATGGATCTCGACCGCGGACGACGTCTACAAGCGTCCCTATGAGGGCACCGACAACGCCGCCGAGGCGATGCAGGCCTATATCGACTGGGAGCTTCGGCTGGTCGCCCAGCTCGCGAACGACTCCGTGTCGAACTTCCATGTGGTGTAGTTGAGATCCGGGAGGTGGGCACGCGCCGTCTGCAGCGTCGCTTTGCCCACCCGGCGTCGCGACACGCGCTGCCGCACGTAGCTTTCTACGACACGAACATTTCGAGCTGACCGTGACTGCCAGGTTGCAGCGGCGGCGCGTCGGCATATTGCGGCAGCGCGCAGCGCCGGATCGCGGCAAACAACAGCGGCGGCTGGATCGGCTTGGTGACGTAGTCGTTCATGCCGGCGGCGAGATAGGCCTCGCGCTGACCGACCAGCGCATTCGCGGTCAGCGCAATGATCGGAACGTGGCCCTCCGGGCCGGGCAATTGCCGGATCGCCCGTGTCGCGGAGATGCCGTCCATCTCGGGCATCTGCACGTCCATGAGGATGATATCGTAAGGTTTCTTCAGGACCGCCGCGACAGCCTCGGCGCCGTTGACGACCCTGGTCGGCTTGAATCCCTGCTTGACCAGCAGGCTGTGGATCAGCGTTGCAATGATCGGGCTGTCCTCGGCGACCAGGATCTCGAGCGGGCGATCGATGGCCGATACCACCGGCTCGGCCGGAAGCACCAAAGCGTCGCCCTGCCGGCACTTGGCCTCGAACCAGAACCGGCTGCCGCGGCCCAGCTCGCTGTCGACGCCGATGCTGCCGCCCATGATGGTGCAGAGCTGCTTGCAGATCGCAAGCCCGAGACCGCTGCCGCCATACTTGCGCGAGATCGACGTATCGGCCTGGACGAACGGATCGAAGATCTGGGCCTGGATCTCCGGCGACATGCCGATGCCGCTGTCGACGACCTCGATCGTGAGATCGATCGCGCCGTCGGCTCGCACGCGATGCGAGGCGCGCACATGGATCGAGCCCTGCTCGGTAAACTTGATCGCGTTGCCGACGAGGTTGAGCAACACTTGGCGGATGCGCGTCGGATCGCCCTCCAGATATTGCGGCAGCCCCGGCGCGAGCGTCACCTCGAGATCGAGGCCCCTCTTCCTGGCCTTCTCCCCCATGAACGAGACCGCGCTCTGGATCAAGTTCGGAACGTCGAAGTCGATGCATTCCGACTGCAGACGTCCGGCCTCGAGCTTAGAGAAGTCGAGAATGTCGTTGATCACCTCGAGCAGCAGGTCCGCGGATTCCTTGGCGAGCGCGGTGTAGCGCTTCTGCTCCCCGGTCAGCGAGGTGCCGCGCAACAGATCGACCATGCCGACCATCCCGCTGAGCGGCGTCCTGATCTCGTGGCTCATGATCGCGAGGAAGTCGGACTTGGCGCGATTGGCCGCCTCCGCCGCGTCACGCGCGGCGCGCAGCTCGGCCCCGGTCGCCTCCAGCTCCTGCTTCTGCCTCTCGAGGTCGGAGCGGATCGCCTCGACGTAAGCGAGCTTCTGCTCGAGCTCGGCCTGAACCGTCTTGAAGGCGGTGATGTCGGTGACGAGACAGACCGTGCCGCCGTCCGAGATCCGATGGTCGACGCTCTGGATCCAGCGTCCGTTGAGCTCGCGGCGCTCGATCATGCGGCTGCCGCCGAGGTGCCAGGCGCGCTTGCGCTCGAGCCATTCCTCGAACCGGTCGCCCTTCGGCCGGATCAGGCCGTGATCATAAGCCTGCCGCATCAGGTCGCTGAACGAGACGCCCGGCCTCATCAGGACGGTCCATGACGGAAACATCTCGCGGAATGTCGTGTTCGACATCACGAACCGGTCGTCCTTGTCGAACAGCACGAAGCCGTTGGTGAGCGATTCGATCGCATCCATCAGCAGCAGCCGCGCCTGCTCCGCTGCGATCTCGGCAAGCTTCCGTTCGGTGATGTCCTGGACGATGCCGAAGCGCGACTGCGTTCCTTCCGATGGATCGTTGGCATCGGCTTCGATCCTCAGCCAGCGAACCTGGCCGTCCGGGCGAATGATACGCAGCTCCTGGATGAACGCACAGCCGGTGGCGCGGGAGCGATCGCGGGCGCGCACATAGGTGCCGACATCCTCCGGATGAACGATCTCGAGAATCTTGGCAAAGGACACGCGGGATGCCGGCGGGAGCCCGAAGATGTCGAACAGCTCCTCGGACCAGACCGCGAACTCCCCGGTCTCGTCCGACATCCAATGGCCAAGGCGGCCGATCCGCTGCGCATCGTTGAGCAGCCGCGTCGTCTGCGCGAGCTGCGCGTTCTGCCGCGCCAGCACATGCGCCAGCGACAGAGCGTGCCGGTTCTTCCGGATCAGCATCGATGTCAGGACGATCATGACCATGACGGCCGCGACCGCGAGCATCAGCAGCGACGTGATACGATCCTGCTGCAGGCCGGTCAGCAATTCGACGAGCGCAGTCGAGAGCGCCGCGGCCAGAACCGAGGCGATGATCGCCGGGTATGACAACTTTCGGGGCTCGGCAATGCGCGGCGATGGCTGCGCGGCGGCCCGGACGTCCGGAGCCGAAGGCGACGACATCGGGTCCGGAGCCGCCGGCTTCATGCGCGCTCGGCCCATCTTGCCAGCTCGTCGGAGGTGGCGACGATGATGTCGGCGAGGTCCGGCAGGCAGGCCTCGATCTCGCCGGCCGTCATCAGTTCCAGCTCGATCGTGCGCGCGACCTCCGCAAGCCGCGCCGCGCCGAGGCTGGACGCGGATCCTTTAAGGACATGGGCCGCCTTGCGGGCCTGCGGCAGATCGCCGGCGGCAAGCGCTGCGTTGATGGCGGAGAGCGCCTGGTCGGCCGCGGAGGGAAGCTGAACCAGCATCGCGCGCAGCTCGCCCGGGTCGAGCGCGGCTTGCAGCAGCTCCAGTTGATCGTGGTCGATCAGGGGAACGTCGGCGGCGGTCGTCACTTCATCGGCCTCCGCAGGACGAACTCGCCACCGGCTGCGTCGTGGCGCGATCACGCAATCCATCGTTCGGTCGGTGGCCCGCGCGACGATCGATGCAGACGATCGTGGTGTCGTCGGGCAGCGGGCTGCCCTCGGTCATTCCGGCAGCAGCGCAGAGCCGGTCGATCACCTCCTGCGGCGTCAGCGCGGGCCCGCACGTATCGAGCGTCGCCAGCAGCCCGTCGTCGCCGATCCGCTTTCCGTCCGCATCCGGAAACTCCGAGAGACCGTCGCTGAACAACAGCAGCAGCGAGCCCAGCGGAAACTTTCGGCGCGAGGTGCGATAGCGCACGCCGCGCTCGACGCCCAGCGGAAATCCACTGCTGTCGCACAGGCGCGCGCGGCCTTTCATCCCCTGCACGAGCAGCGCCGGGGGCGCGCCTGCGGAGGCGGATTTCAGCACCCCGGCGCGATGGTCGACGACGACGTACATGAAAGTCGCGAATTGTCCGATGCGCAGCAGGCGGACCAGCCGTTCGTTGAGCATCGACAGCAAGGCACCGGGATCGTGGTGCAGCGCCTTGTATTCGTGGATCAACGCGTGCAGGCGGAACGTGTTCAGGGCCGCATTGATGCCGTGGCCGGTGAAGTCGGCGAGAAAGATTCCGAACGCGCCATTGCTGATCGGGAGCATGCCCCAGAGATCGCCGCCGAGCTCCGAGGACGGCCTGTTGTAGCTGGCGATCCGCAAATCCGCCGTTCGCGCCGCCCATTGCAGGGTGATGGGATCCGGCAGCAGCTCGACCTGCATGCGACGGGCGGCTTCGACCTCCCGCGAGATGCGCTCGCGATAGTCACGCAGGGCGCGCAGCGAGTTCCAGCGTTCGAGATGCACCACGACGCGGGCAATCAGCTCGGACGGATTGATCGGCTTGGACAGGAAATCCGAGGCACCTGCGGCGAACAGCTCGCCCATCTTCTTGCGGTCGACCGTCGCAGTCTGCACCAGGATCGGCGCATCGGCGAAATCGGGCTGGGCGCGAATCTGCCGACAGACGTCCAGTCCGCTCATATCCGGCATCTGCATGTCCAGCAGCAGCAGGTCGGGCCGGAAGCGCCGGACCTGCTCCATCGCCGACAGCCCACCCTCGGCAAATTCGATGTTGGTGAACTTCTGCGCGCGCAGCACGCCGGCGACCAGACGCCGGCACAGGGGATCGTCGTCGGCGATCAGGATCCGGGCATCCGCAAGACCTTCCGGCACGGCCCTCTCGTCGACCGCGGTGTCGACCGTCGCCATCACCGGGCTCATCGGCGAAACTCCAGCCGCACCGTCGTGCCGCCGTTCAGCACCGTGACGCGATCGGAAAAGACCTGCAATATCTCGAGGCCGCGCCCCGACGCGCCATCCTCGGCCGCGGGACGGACATCGCTGCAATCATAGCCGTCGCCGCTGTCGCGGACCGTGATCTCGACGTCCGACGCGGTCCACGCGGCATCGAGGCGGATCATGGCGCCGCCGATATCGGGCGCATCCAGCCGGGCTTCGATGATCGCCTGAGCCGCGATCAGGCCGTCGAGGCCGCCGCGCAGCGCGCCGTCGATGCGCAGATTGCCGTGCAGCACGGCATTCATCAACGCCTCCTGCGCGGCGCTGTGAATCCTGATTTTCAGATCCTCGGTCAGCGGCAGCCGGCTCCGCAGCGCCTCGACGAAGGTCCTCACGATCGAATGGCGATACGCCGAACGCGTCGTGACCACCAGGCTCAGGCCGTCTCCAGAGAGCTGCTCGCGCTCCGCACCATTGCTGGGGCTCCCGATCAGCACGGCTTCGATGCACTGCCGGACGGGTTGCGCAAGCGCCGCCGCCAGCGTCTCTTCGGAGACGCCGTTCCAGGACGATACGAGCACATCCACCTCGACCCGTTCATCGAACGACACGCACATCCAGGATCACTCCTCCACCTTGAAGAGCGTGTTGAACTTGGTCACCGTGAACATTCGCTTCACCTGCCCGATCGGCCCGCGCAGGATCAGCTCGCGATGGGTCTTCTTGGCTTCGTCACGCGCCAGCAGCAGCATGCCCAAGCCCGCGGAGTCGATGAAATCGAGCCTGGAAAGATCGATCACCACCGCTTTCCCCGGCGCCGCGAAGATCTCCGTGACCATCTGCTTGAACGGGATGTGGTCGGTGAAGGTGAACTCGCCGCTCATCGCAATCTGCCCGCTCGTGCGGTCAATCTGAATCTGCATGCATGTCTCCTAGAACAGCTCGACCGTGCCGGTCGTCGATGGAGCGGCGACGGCTTCGACGTGATCCGCCGGCTGCCTGCCCTCGAGAATCTGCGCAACGAACCGCGACCTCATATCGCCGAGCGTGAAGCGATCGAGCATCGTCTTGACCCACTCGTTGTCGCCCGGCGTCTCCGCGACCGGCACATCGAGCGTTTCCGCCGTCGTGGTCTTCAATTCGTCGAGCGCTTCGTCGACCACGCGCAACGTATCCACCACGTGCTCGAGCCGTTGACGTGTTCGATCCTGGAACTGGATGCCCGTCACCATGCCGGCGACGTCGGCCGAGATCACCTCGGCCTCCTTCATGGCGTCGGCGACGACCTCCGTCAGGTTGCCGCTGCGCCGGATCAGGGCTTCCATCAGAACCTGAAGCCGATCCTTGGCCATGAGGTTCTGCGACAGATCGATGGTGGCGACACGCTGCAGCGTCGCATGGCCGTCGGCGATGCCTTCGGTGACCGCCTTGAGTTCGGTCGCCATGTCGACCGACAGGCGCTGTGTCGCCCCGGATAGCTCACGCACTTCGCCGGCGACGACCCTGAAGGCGGCTCCGGCCGTGCCGGCCCGTTCCGCCTCGATCCGCGCATTCAATGCCAGCATGTTGGTGACACGATTGATCTTGTTGAGCTCCTCCATGCAGCTGTCGACGCGATCAACGTTGGCGCTGAGCTCGCTCAGCGCGTAGACCATCGACATGGCGTCCTTCGACAGCATGAGAATCTTCTCGACGACGTCGCTCAAGGTCTCCTCGAGCAGCACCGCTATGCGGTCGATCGCCACGGCCTCTCCGTCCACCTCGATGCCGATTGCAAGTCGGCTCAGGCTTTCGACGCGCTCCGTCTGCTGTCCGGCGCAGATCGCAAGATTCTGAAACCGGCTGCTGAGGTTGTCGGCTTCCGTCTCGACGACGGCGGACGTCTGCTGAATCTCGTGGACCAGTGTTCTGATGACGCGCTGCTGCATGTCGGCGAACGCAATCCACCGCCGCATCAGTTCGTCCTGTCGTTGCGGCCCCTCGGGCGCCGGCACGTCGGACGGCTCGGGGCTTGGCAGCTTCGCTGCAGCCGCATTGCTGTTTTTCCAACCGAACATGAGCTACACCCTGACCCCGCGCGCAGCGAGCGCTTCACACCGCTTGAGCACGTGATCGGCGATCTTGCCGAGCGGTAGCTCGATCTCGACGGCGCCGCAGTCGCGGGCCGCCTTCGGCATGCCGTAAACCACGCAGCTCGCCTCGTCCTGCCCGATCGTCGGCGCCCCCGCCGATCGCATCTCCAGCAGTCCGACCGCCCCATCGCGGCCCATGCCGGTCAGGATGACGCCGATCGCATTGGCGCCGGCCGCATGCGCAACCGAACGGAACAGGACGTCCACCGACGGCCGATGGCCCGAGACGGCCGGCTCGTCATGAACGCGGCACACGTAGTTCGCGCCGTTGCGCGCGAGTTCGAGATGGAAGCCGCCCGGCGCGATATAGGCGTGGCCGGGCAGCACGCGCTCGCCGCTCTCGGCCTGCTTGACGGTCACCGCGCAAAGCTGATTCAGCCGACTGGCGAAGGATGCGGTGAAGGTCGCCGGCATATGCTGCGTGATCACGGCTGCGGGCGCGTCGGACGGCAGAGCGGTCAACAGCTGCTGCAGCGCTTCGACGCCGCCCGTTGAGGCGCCGATCGCGATGATCTTCTCGGACGAATTGTAGGACACGCCAGGTCGGTGCGCGGGCCGGACCGGCTCCCCCGCCCGCGGGCGGATCTTCGCCGCAGCCGCAGCCTTGACCTTGCCGACGATCTCGCTGCGCAGAGCCGGCAGCCCCTCGACGAGCCCCACCACCGGCTTTGCGACGCAATCGAATGCGCCCATCTCCAGCGCGCGGACGGCGGTGTCCGCTCCCTTCTGGGTCAGCGACGAGATCATCAGCACGGGCATCGGCCGCAGCGACATGATCTTGTCGAGAAACGCCAGACCGTCCATGCGCGGCATCTCGATGTCGAGCGTGAGGACGTCCGGATTGAGAGTCTTGATCATGTCGCGCGCCACGATCGGATTGGGCGCGGCACCAATGACCTCGATGTCCGGATCACTGGACATGATCTCGGTCAGAACCTGGCGCACGAACGCAGAGTCGTCGACGATCAGAACGCGGATGACACTCATGCTGCTGCCTCAAAATAGCTCGACCGATCCGTCGACGGGTTTGGCCTGGATTTTGGAGTTGTATGACGTCTCTTCGCGCGCCACGGCGTACCTGTCGCTTCGCGGCAACTCGAGCAGCATGACCCTGCCGCTGAAGGGAAAATAGTGGATGCGGCGCGGCTGCGAGCCGCGCAGATGATGGGCCGCGATCGGGAGATTTTCCGCCGTCAGATATGCCTCGACGAAATCGGCATTGCGGTGACCGATATTCGACAGGCCCTTGAGCACGTTGGCTCCGCCGAACACCTTGACCTCGAGCCGGCGGCGCGTGCCTCCGCGCGTGAGCACGTCGTTGATCAGCCGCTCCATCGCAACGTTGCCATAGCGCATGCCCGCCGATGCGTGGCCCCATTCGTCGTCGAAGGCCTCCGGCAGCATGAAATGGTTCATGCCGCCGACCTTCGCGACCGGATCGTGGATGCAGGCGGCCACGCAAGAGCCGAGAATCGTGACCAGCATCTCCTGCCGTTCGCCGCTGACGTAGTGCTCACCGGGCAGCACCTTGACGACCATCGCGTCGAACCGCTTGTCTAGGTACCGGCGCGCGCGGGCCGGAAGCTCATGGCTGACGTGAGGGGGGTGCGAATGGTGCCGCTTCGTCCTGGCCGTCATCTGCACCTCCGGTAGATCGTGCGCCCGACCAGTTCGAGACGGTCGGTGATGCCAAGCAGGTTCTCGGAATGACCGACGATGAGCCAACCATCCGGCTTGAGCATGTCGGCATAGCGATCGAACAGCCTGCGCTGGGTCGGCTTGTCGAAGTAGATCACCACGTTGCGGCAGAAGATCACGTCGAACGGTCCCGACATCGGCCAGGATTCGAGCAGATTGAGATGAGCGAAGGTAATGAGATCGCAGGTCTCATCATTCATGGCGACCTGCCCCTCCTGCATCGTGGTGAAACGCTTGCGAAGGGGGGCAGGAATGCTTTCGGCACGCTCCGAATCGTAGATGCCGCGTGCGGCATGCGCTATGACGTTGGTGTCGAGGTCGGTCGCGAGAATCTTGACGTTCCAGCCGGCCAATGATTGCGGACCGCTCAGCAGTGTCATCGCAATGCTGTATGGCTCCTCCCCGCTCGAACAGCCCGCCGACCAGATGCGCATGCGCCGGGTATCGCGGTTTGAATCGAGCAGTCCGGGAACGATCTCCTTCGTCAGGTAGTCGAAGTGGTGGGGCTCGCGAAAGAAGCTCGTATGGTTCGTCGTGACCGCATTGATGAAGTTGCGCAGCTCGTCGTCGCCATCGCGCCCCTCCAGCAGTCGGCAATATTGTGAGAAATTGGTCAGCCCAAGCGCGCGCAGGCGACGGCCAAGCCGGCCATGAATGAACGCGCGCTTGCGCTCGCTCAGCACGATACCGGCGTTGCTCATCACAAGCTTCGAGAGCTTGCGAAAGTCCGTGTCGTGTAGCGCGAACTCTTCTTCCACCATCACCTCCCAGACCCTGCGGGGCGCCACAGAGGCGCCCCGCGAGCGTCAGAACTCCTTCCAATCCGCATCTCCCGCACCGACGACGCGGCGACGCGTCGGCTCGGTCTCGGAGTATCTGGCTGCCGGAGCGGAGTGCCGGGGGGATGCCGGCGCGGGCTTGGCAGCCGCGTTGCGCATCGCAGCGAGCTTCTCCTTGCTTGCGCCCAGCGATCGGTCGACCACCGGGTTTCCAGTCCGCGCCGGATGAGGCCGGCTCTGCTCGAATTCCGGCAGCACCATGAACCGGCCGACCATCTCGGCCATGGTCGCGGTCTGCTCTTCCATCGATTTGGCGGCGGCCGCCGCTTCCTCGACGAGCGCAGCGTTCTGCTGCGTCACCTTGTCCATCTGCGTGACGGCGTTGTTGACCTGCTCGATGCCGCCGCGCTGCTCCTGCGAGGCCGCCGAAATTTCCGCCATGATATCCGTCACGCGCTTCACCGACTGCACGATCTCTTCCATCGTCTTGCCGGCCGTGTCGACCAGGCGCGAGCCCGACTCCACCTTCGACACCGAGTCGGAGATCAGCCCCTTGATCTCCTTGGCGGCGTTGGCGCTGCGCTGCGCGAGGTTGCGCACCTCGGCCGCTACGACGGCGAAGCCGCGACCCTGATCGCCGGCGCGCGCGGCTTCGACCGCGGCGTTCAGCGCCAGGATGTTGGTCTGGAACGCGATCTCATCGATCACGCCGATGATGTCGGCGATCTTGCGGCTGGCCTGCGTGATGCCATCCATCGTCTGCACGACCTCGGCCACGACCGAGCCGCCCTTGATCGCAACGTCGGATGCGGAGGAAGCAAGCTTGTTGGCCTGCTGCGCGTTCTCGGCGTTCTGCCGTACGGTCGAGGTCAGCTCCTCCATGCTCGCCGCGGTCTCCTCGAGACTGGCGGCCTGCTCCTCGGTGCGTTGCGACAGGTCGGTATTGCCGGTGGCGATCTCACGGGCGGCGCTCGACAGCGTGTGCGAGCTGTCCGCGACGTCGCTGATGATCGAGGACATGGTGTCGAGAAGGCCGTTGACGCCTCCGCACAGCTCCTGAATCTCGCCCGCCTTGTCATCCATCGGGATACGCGGACGCAGATCGTTCTGCTTGGCCGCGGCCACCGCGTCCTGGATCTGCCCGGCGGCAGCCCGCAGCGCCTCCGCAGCCCTGACCTGTGCCGCCATCGTGTCGAGCAGGCCGTTGACGCCGGAACAGAGCTCGCCGAGATCGCCCGACTTTCCGGCCATCGAGATCCGCGGCTCCAGATCATTCGCCTTTGCCGAGGCAACTACGCTCTGGATCTGGCCGACCGTCGCCTCGAGCGCCTGTGCAGCCTTCACCTGCTCGGTCACGTCGGTGGCGTATTTCACGACCTTGAACGGCTTGCCGTCGGGGCCCACGATCGGATTGTAGCTGGCCTGGATCCAGACCTCGCGGCCGCCCTTGCCGATCCGCTTGTACTGGCCGGCATCGTATTCGCCGCGGCCGAGCTTGTCCCAGAACATGCGATACTCGTTGGAGCTTCGATAGCCGCCCTCGACGAACATCGAATGATGCTGGCCCTTGATCTCGCCCAGCGTATAGCCAAGCGTATTCAGGAAGTTCTCGTTGGCATTGAGCACCTTGCCGTCCATCGTGAACTCGATGACCGCCTGGGCCTTGCTGATCGCCGCGATCTGACCGCTGAAATCGGAGTTCCGGATCACGTCCTCGGTGATGTCGGTCGCATACTTCACGACCTTGAACGGCCTGCCGTCCGGTCCCGTGATCGGGTTGTAGCTGGCCTGGATCCAGACCTCCTTGCCGCCCTTGCCGATGCGCTTGTACTGGCCGGCGTCGTATTCGCCGCGACCGAGCTTGTCCCAGAACACGCGGTACTCGGGCGAGTTGCGATAGGCACCGTCGACGAACATCGAATGATGCTGGCCCTTGATCTCGCCCAGCGTATAGCCGAGCGTGTTCAGGAAGTTCTCGTTGGCATTGAGCACCTTGCCGTCCATCGTGAACTCGATGACCGCCTGGGCCTTGTTGATGGCGCTGATCTGGCCGCTGAAATCGGCATTGCGCATCACCTGCTCGGTGATGTCGGTGGCGCATTTCACCACCCGATACGGCTTCCCCTTGGAGTCCATCATCGGATTGTAGCTGGCCTGGATCCAGACCTCGCGGCCGCCCTTGCCGATCCGCTTGTACTGGCCCGCATCGTATTCACCGCGGCCAAGCTTGTCCCAGAACAGCCGATACTCGTGACTGGCCCGATAGGCCGGATCGACGAACATCGAGTGATGCTGCCCCTTGATCTCGGCCAGCGTATAGCCCAGCGTATTCAGGAAATTGTCGTTGGCATCGAGAATCGTGCCGTCGAGCGCAAAGGTGATCACCGCCTGGGAGCGCTTGATGGCCGCAAGCTGTGCAGCGATGTCCGCCATCTGACCGTCCCGCGCCGGTGTCCGGTCCGAGGCAGGCGCCGCCTTGGCGGCAGGCCGCGGCCGGCTGCTCCGCGACCGGGCCTTCTTGGTTGCCGCGTTGTCCTCGCCGGGGGCGCCGTCAGCGGTGAAGTCCTGCATGATGTTGTCCTCGAAAGTGTCGCTCATGACGATCTCGCAAATCTGCTTGGGGGTTTAGGCGGCCACGGCCGCATCGGCCTGGGGGACCGTACGATTGGCTGAATCCGCTGATATTCCGAACAACCCGGACAGCGACACCAGCGTCACCATCCGGTTTTCGATCGCAACCAGGCCTTCGAGGAACTGGTCCTCGACCGGCATGCCCATGTCCGGCACCTCGCGGATCTCCTTCGGATCGACTGAGATGATGTCGGATACGGTGTCGACCAGCAGGCCCACGGTGCGTGTTCCCGCAGCGACGATGATCACGACATGCATGTTGGTCGGGATGGTCACGCCGACGCCAAATCGAGCCCGCAGATCGAAGATCGGCACGATGATGCCGCGCAAGTTGATCACGCCTCGCACGTGCGCCGGTGAATTCGGAATCATCGTCGTCTCGGTCCAGCCCTTGATCTCGCGCACCACCATGATGTCGATGCCGTACTCCTCCTCGCCCAGTGTGAAGGTGATGAACTGCTGCACGTTCTCGCTGACGGCCGCATCCTGGCCGAAATGCGCGGCCGGCTTGTTGTCAGGCTGCATGGATCATGTCCTTTGCGGGTTCAGTTCTCGAATCCTCCGACGCGGGCAACCGGCCGGCCGTCCCGCGAATGTCGATCTCGTGCAGGCGCGCGACGTCGAGGATCAGCGCGACGCGGCCATTGCCCAGGATCGTCGCACCGCTGATGCCGTCGACGGGCTCGTAGTTCGCCTCGAGGCTCTTCACCACGACCTGCTGCTGGCCGAGGAGCTCGTCGACGACGATGCCGACACGGCCGGCGTTCTCGCTCTGCACGATGATGACGATGCCGCGGCAGGGATCGCCGATCGCATCGCTGATCGAGAACACGCGGTGCAGGTAGACAAGGGGAAGATATTCGCCACGCAGCGCCAGGACATGCCCGCGCCCGACCACAGGATGAATTTCAGACACCTGCGGACGCAGGTTCTCGACGATGGCAACGAGCGGGATGATGAACGTCTCGCCGCCAACCGACACCACCATGCCATCCACGACCGCGAGCGTGAGCGGCAACGACAGCGAGAAAGAGGAGCCCTGCCCAAAACGAGAGCGCACCGAAATCCGCCCACCCAGCGCCTGTACGTTGCGCTTGACGACGTCCATTCCGACCCCGCGGCCGGAAATGTTCGAGATCACGTCGGCGGTGGAAAACGCCGGCAGGAAGATCAGATCGTCGACCTCGTCGTCGCTGAGATTGGCGCCGGCGGGCACCAGGCCGCGGGCTCTCGCCTTGGCAAGGATCTTTTCGCGATTGATGCCGCGGCCGTCGTCCGACACCTCGATGACGATGCGGCCGCTGCGCTGCGCGGCCGAGAGATGGATCGTGCCCTGGCGCGGCTTGCCGGCAGCGGCTCGTTCGGCCGGCGGCTCGATGCCGTGGTCCAGCGCGTTCCGGATCATGTGCGTCAGAGGATCGTTAAGCTGCTCGATGACGGTCTTGTCGATTTCGGTCATCTCACCGGAGGTGACGATGCGCACCTCCTTGCCCAGGGTGGCGGCAAGCTCGCGCACGATCCGCGGCATCCGCGCAAACACCGATTTCACCGGCTGGGCGCGGATCGCCATCACGCTCTCCTGCAGCTCGCGGGCGCTCTGGGCCAGCGCCTCGATGCCCTGAATGAGCTGCGGATATTTGTCGGCCGGTAACGACAGACCCTGCTCGGTCAGCATCGCCTGGCTGATCACCAGCTCGCCGACCAGATTGACCAGCCGGTCCACCTTGTCGACGTCGACGCGAATGGATTGTGCGACGCTGACCGCGGCGACGGCCGTCGCGACTGCGCCGCCGGCATCACTGGGAGCCGCCTCCACCGGACCGGCGGCCACCTCGACCAGCTCGATGTCGAGATCGCAATCGTCCTCGACGAACTCGAACACGTCCTGGACGGCCCCGCGCGGCACCGCCGTGTCCAAGGTGAATGTCCAATTGAGGTAGGCCGCCTCGGGATCCAGCGCGGCGAGCGCCGGCAGGCTGGAGCTGTCCACCTCGGTGCTGAGCACGCCGAGCTTGCGCAGCTGCCGGATCAGCAGCAGCGGCTCATTCGCCTTCTTCAGCATCTCCGTGTGCGGCCGAAACCTGATGCGATATCTCTGCTCGCTGAGCGACTTCGTCTCCACCGCGGCAGAGCCAGCCGGCACCTCGAACGCCTGCCCGGCGCCTTGCAGCGCATCCAGCATCGCGGCGCTGGTATCGGCGGCAAAATTGGGCGGCAGCTGGTGCTCGAGCCGCGCTGCGTTGACGATGTCCGCAAGCGCGTCGCTGGCGCGCAGCAGAAGCTGCTTGATCTCCTGGCTCGCGGCGATCTTGTGGTCGCGCAAGGCGTCCAGCAGACTCTCGAAGGTGTGAGAGAAGGCCACCAGATCGGTGCAGCCGAAGGCCCCCGCTCCGCCCTTGATGGAGTGCACGGATCGGAAGATCGCATGCAGCGTCTCGTCGTCCTCCTGCCCGGAAGACAACAGCTCCAGGTTGGACTGCAGGGCGTCCAGCAGCTCCGCACATTCCTCGAAATAGGTCTTGCGGAACTGCGCGACCGGATAGGATTCCTGCTCGGAGCTTACGGGCATACGCGGTTGACCGTCGCGATCAGCTGCTCGGGATTGAATGGCTTGACCAGCCATCCGGTTGCACCAGCCGCCTTGCCGTCGGCCTTCTTGGCGCCATCGCTCTCGGTCGTCAGGATCAGGATCGGCACCGCGCGGTGCTGACTGCCGGCCCGGACGTTCTTGATCAGCGAAATGCCATCCATATTCGGCATGTTCAGATCGGTGATGATCAGATCGAACTTGCCGCCGGTCAGCACGTTCAGCGCGGCCTTGCCATCCTCGGCCTCTGCAACGTCGAAGCCGGCCTTCTTCAACGTGAAGGACACCATGTCGCGCATGGTCTTCGAGTCGTCGACTGCGAGAATTCGCTTGGTCATGTCACTCCATCCACTTATCGAGTTCGTACCGAAGTCCGAGGTCGGTGATCGCCGTCCTGAACAGTTCGGAGGCCTGCGTGATCCTGAAGGGCTTGTTGGCAGCCTGCGCGCTGCGGGCAGCGGCAAGCAGAATCTGAGCACAGGGCGTCGACATCCGTTCGACCCCACTGGCATCGAGCACGATGCTGCTGTCGGCTGCGATCCGGATCATCTCCTCACGCAGCTGCGCCGCCTGCGTCAGATCCAGCATCTGAGGAAGCGCATGGGGCGCCCGCTGCATGTCGCCGGCGTCGTCAGGCTCTGTCGTCGGGATCGTGTCCGTCATTTTTGAAGCATCCGTGGTCCGCCGAACTCCGGCCGCGGCGCCGATACGCCGCTGGCAACACCTGATTTGGATTCACCCGACCGACGGGGCCGCATTGCTCGCCGTAACTCGGTCAAATTGCGTGGAACTCGATTGTTGGAGAGTTAAATATGAGAGCCGTAATATTACGGCGCCTCTACCTGGAGCTGTTCGCGACCGGCGCTTGCCGCATCCATGCGAGTGCGAAGCCTTCTTATCTACTTGAAAGGCTGCTCGGCCCGCTTCGCCGGGCTGGGCGACAGCAACGCACACGAGCCACGGCGATCGCCGGTGGTCCTGTGGGCGTCGCTTCAAGGTTGATCCCGCGCGCGGCAGTAAGGTGATCGTCGTGCACATGCATTTCAGCTCGGCCAGTTGCCGCAGCTGATATCAATGCGTCAGTTAAAGGAATTCACGCGAACTGCCGCACTGGCGGGCCGGAAGACTACGGTCCGGCGCAATTGCCCGGCCGCTCCATTCCCGAACGGCCCTCATGCGGGCGCTTCAACGATCAGCAGAGATGACTAGCAGATGACCCGCGGCGATACGCCGCGCGTCGCGGTCGTGGCTCCCCCTCCCCGCAGCTGCAAACCGTCGACGCGCCGGGAAGGAGTTTCGTAGTTGCTAGCGGCGCTGGTTGTAGACGTCGATGCAGACGGCGCCGAGCAGCACCAGGCCCTTGATGACCTGCTGATAGTCGATGCCGATGCCGAGGATCGACATGCCGTTGTTCATCACGCCCATGATCATGGCGCCGATGACGGCGCCGCCGACCCGGCCGACGCCGCCATAGGCCGAGGCGCCGCCGATGAAGCAGGCCGCGATGACGTCGAGCTCGAAGCCGAGGCCCGCCTTCGGGGTCGCGGTGTTGAGGCGGGCCGCGAAGATCAGGCCCGCCAGCGCCGCGAGCACGCCCATGTTGACGAAGGTCAGGAACACCAGCCGCTCGGTCTTGATGCCCGACAGCTTGGCCGCCTTGGCGTTGCCGCCGACCGCGTAGATCTGCCGGCCGACCACGGTACGCCGCGTCATGAAGCCGTACAGCGCGATCAGCGCGGTCATGATGACCAGCACATTGGGCAGGCCACGATGCGAGGCGATCAGGTAGGTGAAGTACATCAGCACGCCGGCCAGCACGATGTTCTTGGCGGCGAACACGCCGAACGGCTCGACCTCGATGCCATGCTCGACCTCGCGCGCCCGGCCCTTCACGCTGGCATAGACCAGGATCAGCGTCAGCACCGCGCCGATCGCGAGCGACGTCGGATTGAGATGGGCAGCGCCGGGAAACAGCTCCGGGATGAAGCCCGACGACAGCTTCTGAAACGTTGCCGGGAACGGGCCGACCGATTGGCCCTGCAGCAGCGCCAGTGCCAGGCCCTTGAACACGAGCATGCCGGCAAGCGTGACGATGAACGAGGGAATGCCGAAATAGGCCACCCAATAGCCCTGCGCCGCGCCGATCGCGGCGCCGACAATCAGGCAGGCGATGATGGCAAGCGGAAAGTCGATGTGATAGCGCACCATCAGCACGGCCGCGACCGCGCCGACGAAGCCTGCGACCGAGCCGACCGAGAGGTCGATATGCCCGGTCACGATGACCAGCAGCATGCCCAGCGCCATGATGACGATGTAACTGTTCTGCAGCACCAGGTTGGTCAAGTTGAGCGGCTGCAGCAACGTGCCGTCGGTCATGATCTGGAAGAACAGCATGATGACGAACAGCGACATCAGCATGCCGTAGCTGCGCAGATTGTTCTTCAGAAAGCCGCTATGGGGCTTCTCTTCCGGGAGTGAAACCGTCTTGTCGGTCATGGCTGGTGTCCTCCCGGCCGCTCAGGCGGCCGTCTCCTGGTTCGTAAGGGCTTCGTTGCGCATGATGGCGCGCATGATCTTTTCCTGCGTCGCGTCCGGGCCTGCGAACTCGCCGACGAAGGCGCCGTCATTCACGACGCAGATCCGGTCGCAGATTCCGAGCAGCTCCGGCATTTCCGACGAGATCACCACCACACCCCGGCCGGCATCCGCAAGCTCCTGGATGATACAGTAGATCTCATATTTGGCGCCGACGTCGATACCGCGGGTCGGCTCGTCCAGGATCAACACCTTGGGATCGGTCATCAGCCATTTCGACAGCACGACCTTCTGCTGGTTGCCGCCGGAGAGCTGGCCGGCCTCCTGGTAGACGTCAGAGCAGCGGATGCGCATGCGGCCGCGGTAGCCTGAGGCGGCCTTGAGCTCGGCGATGTCGTCGATCACGCCCTTCGGCGCGACCTGGGCGAGACTGGCCAGCGTGATGTTCTTGCGAACGTCGTCGGCCAGGATCAGGCCGAGCTGCTTGCGGTCCTCGGTGACATAAGCGAGGCCGGCATCGATCGCGGCCGGCACGCTGGTGAGATTGACGTCGTGGCCTTCCAGACGGGCGCGGCCGCTGATGTTGACGCCCCAGGAACGACCGAACAGGCTCATTGCGAATTCGGTGCGGCCGGCGCCCATCAGCCCGGCGATGCCGACGATCTCGCCGCGGCGGACCTGGAAATCGACGTTCTTGATGACGCGGCGCTCAGGATGCTGCGGATGGAACACCGACCAATTCTCGACGGTGAACACCGGCTCGCCGATCTTCGGCTGGCGCTCGGGAAAGCGGTGCGCCATGTCGCGGTTGACCATGCTCTTGATGATCCGGTCCTCCAGCACCGGCTCGGCGCGGCAGTCGATGCCGTCGACGCTGCGGCCGTCGCGCAGCACGGTGATGCGGTCGGCGACGCGGGAGACCTCGTTGAGCTTGTGCGTGATCAGGATCGAGGAGATGCCCTGCTCGCGGAAGGCGACGAGGCGGTCGAGCAGCGCGGCGCTGTCGGCCTCGTTGAGGCTGGCGGTCGGCTCGTCCAGGATCAAAAGCTTGACGCGCTTGGACAGCGCCTTTGCGATCTCGACCAGTTGCTGCTTGCCGACGCCGAGATCGGTGATCAGCGTGTCCGGCGATTCCTTCAAGCCGACCTGGGCCAGCAATTGCTGGGTACGGCGGTAGACCTCGTCGCGGTCGATGACGCCGAAGCGCGACGGGGCGTGCGACAGGAAGATGTTCTCGGCGATCGACATCAGCGGGATCAGCGCGAGCTCCTGGTGGATGATGATGATGCCGAGCGCCTCGGAATCATTGATGTCGCGAAACTTTCGCTCCTCGCCCTCGAAGATGATCTGGCCTTCGTAGCGGCCGTGCGGATACACGCCGCTCAGCACCTTCATCAGGGTCGACTTGCCGGCGCCGTTCTCGCCGACCAGCGCGTGGATCTCGCCGGGCTCGACGGTGAAGCTGACGTCGCGCAGGGCCTGGACGTTGCCAAAGCTCTTGCTGACGTTGCGCATTTCCAGGATTGCGGTCATCGTCTCATGTCTCTGTTCTGACGCCACTCTGTTGTGACGCCGCTCGCCCCCGCCGCGCGAGCTCCAATAAGATATCCCCCTCCCCGGAGACCGGGGAGGGGGTTGTTCGATTGTTAGACCGGGATCACTGGAACTGCGACTTCTTGTAGTAGCCGCTGTCGACCAGGACCTTCTCCCAGTTGCTCTTGTCGACCACGACCGGCTTGAGCAGATAGGACGGCACGACCTTGACGCCGTTGTTGTAGGTCTTGGTGTCGTTGACCGGGACTTCCTTGCCGGCCAGCGAGGCATCGACCATGTCGGCGGTCACCTTGGCGAGATCGCGGGTGTCCTTGAAGATGGTCGAGTACTGATCGCCGCGCAGCATCGCCTTGATCGACGGCACCTCGGCGTCCTGGCCCGAGATCACCGGCATCGGCTGGTCGGCGCTGCCATAGCCCACGCCCTTCAGCGAGGAGATGATGCCGATCGAGAGACCGTCATAGGGCGACAGCACCGCGTCGACACGCTTCTTGCCGTAGAAGGCGCTCAGCAGGTTGTCCATGCGGGCCTGGGCGGTGGCGCCGTCCCAGCGCAGGGTCGCGACCTTGTCCATGCCCTTCTGGCCGGAACCGATCACGAGCTTGCCGGAGTCGAGGTAGGGCTGCAGCACCGACATCGCGCCGTTGTAGAAGAAGTAGGCGTTGTTGTCGTCCGGCGAGCCGCCGAACAGCTCGATGTTGAACGGACCCTTGCCGTCCTTCAGGCCGAGCTTGTCGACGATCGACTGCGCCTGCAGCACGCCGACCTGGAAGTTGTCGAAGGTCGCGTAATAGTCGAGGTTCGGCGTGTCGCGGATCAGGCGGTCATAGGCGATCACGGTGATGCCCTTGGCCTTGGCCTGCTTCAGCACGTCCGACAGCGTGGTGCCGTCGATCGCGGCGATGACCAGCACCTTGGCGCCCTTGGTCACCATGTTCTCGATCTGCGAGAGCTGGTTCGGGATGTCGTCCTCGGCATATTGCAGGTCGGTGGCGTAGCCGCGCTCCTTCAGCACCTTCACGATGTTGTTGCCGTCGTCGATCCAGCGCGCGGACGACTTGGTCGGCATCGCGATGCCAACGGTCCCCTTGCTCTGGGCCATGGCGGCGCTCGACAGCGCCAGGGCGCCGAGGCCGGCCAGTGCGGCGGCCATGATGGTCTTGAAATTCAGCATGCTTCACTCCCTCTTGGATTTTCGAATTTCGACAAGACTAGGCGATTGCGTATCTTGATACCAGTTAGCTGTTAGGCTGAACGACGCTTGACTGAATGTTCCTCCTCTCAGATCGACAGCACGACGTCGGGCTCGGCGCGACCGCGGGCGCCGACGTCGAGCAGAAACGTCTGGCCATGGCCGGGGTCGGCCGCCTTGGCCGCGGAGTCCATGTCCTGCCAGGCCGAGGTGACCAGCAGGCGTGACAGATCGGGGCCGACGAAAGCGGGACAACTCGCTTGGCTGGCCGGAACTGCGATGCAGTGCAGATGCTCGCCTTGCGGGCTATAGACGTCGACACAACCACCGCCCCAGCGCGCGTTCCAGATGCGGCCCTCGGCATCGACGACGGCGCCGTCGAGGCCGCCAACGCCGGTATGGCGCAGCAGCACCTCCGGCTCGCCGCGCGGCAGGCCGGTGTGCGGATCGAGCGCGACGCGGTAGAGCACGTTCTCGTCGGTATCGGCGAAATAGCCAGTCGCGCCGTCGGCCGAGAAGCAGATCGCGTTGGGGATGGTGACGTTCGGGAACAGGCGGACGACCTCGCCCCGATGCAGCGCGTAGATCGCGCCCAGCCCGCGCTCGGCCTTGCGGCCCATGGTGCCGATCCAGAACGTGCCGGAGGGATGCACGCGCGAGTCGTTCGACCGCGTCGCCGGATTGTCGGCTTCGAGCGGCCGATACAGCGCCAGCGCGCCGTCGGCGATGCTGCGGATGTAGAGTCCGTCCTCGGCGACGATCAGTTGCCGCTGGGCATCGATGCGGCCGAGCGCGCTCGCCATCTTTCCCAGAACATGACGGCGAACCTCGCCGCTGGCGATGCTGGCTTCGAACAGCAGGCCTTCGCGGATATCGAACCACCAGGCGGTGTCGGTCGCCGGATCATAGGTCGGCCCTTCGCCGAGATGACAATGCTCGGCGCAGAGCACCGTCGTCGGCACCTTCTCCATCATCATGCGGACGCTCCCGTGGTCGAGAAGCGATAGATGGTCTCGTGCTTGTAGACCTCGTCAGGCGCGAGACGCGCGCTCGGAAAATCCGGGCGGTTCGGCGTATCCGGCCAGACCTGCGGCTCCAGGCAGAGCGCGTCGGACTGCCGGAACACCCTGCCCTTCCCGCTGACGGTCGCATCGATGTAGTTGCCGGAATAGACCTGGAGGCCGGGCTGATCGGTGTGCAGCTCCATGACGCGGCCCGAGCGCGGCGACTCCAGCCGGGCTGCGAGGCGCACGCCGTCGCCGCCACGCAGACAGAAATTGTGGTCATAGCCACGGCCGCATTTGATCTGCGCATCGTCGGCGCGGATGCGCGCGCCGATCGCCTGCGCGTCGCGGAAATCGAACGGCGTGGCGGCGACGTCGTGCGGCGGCCCGGGCAGCGGGACCGCGGTCTCGTCGATCGCGAGATAGTGGTCTGCCGCGAGCGTGAGACGATGATCGAGAATGCCGGTGCCGGCCGCGAGGCCATCGAGATTGAAGAAGCTGTGGTTGGTCAGATTGACGATCGTGGTGCGCGTCGTCCGCGCCGCGAAGGTCACCGACAATTCCATCGGGCCGGTCAGCTGATAGGTGACGCGGACGTCGAGCCGCCCCGGGTAGTTCGCCTCGCCGTCCGGGCTGACGTAGAGCAACGTCACCGAGGGTTGTTCGCCGTCCTCGGTGGCAACGATCTGCCAGAGCTTGCGGTCGAAGCCATCGGGCCCGCCATGCAGCGCGTGTGCGCCGTCATTGGCCTCCAGGCGCACGTCGTCGCCGTCGAGCGTGAAGCGCGCGCCGGCGATGCGGTTGGCGTAACGGCCGACGGTGGCGCCGAAGAACTTCCGGAGCTTGACGTAGCTCAGCAGGTCGTCATGGCCGAGCACGACATCGTCGACGGCGCCATGTGCATCCGGCACCAGCAGCGCCTGCAACGCGGCGCCGAAGGTGATGATCCGCGCCTCGAAGCCGTCGGCGCCACGCAAGGTGACGCGCTCGACCTCGCGGCCGTCAGGCAGGCTGCCAAACACATCCCTGGTGATCCGCGTCTCTGCCATGGCTTTAATCCTCGAACGGCTCGACGATGGTGCGGCGGCCGAGCAGAAAGGAATCGGCCACCAGCCGCAGCGGCGCGAGATCGACGTCGCTGGCGCCAGTCTTGGTCAGCTCGACGAAGCGACGATAGAGGCCGGGATATTCCCGCTCCTTCTCGTCGATCATCACCTGATCATCCGCCGTCATCCGCGCGCCGCCCAGCGACAGCTTAAGCTGTCCGGCATCGGTCTCGATGCGGATGTCCCAGCTCTGCGGCCCGGTCTGGCGGAAATCGAACTCGGCCGCGATCGGCAGGTCGCTCGCCGTGGACATCGAGAGATTGGCTGCGATCGGCGCCTGGCAGTTCGACGGGAACGACAGCTCGGCCTCGGTGACGAACACCGGCTCGGGCAGGATGCGCGTCAGGATCGACAGCGCGTTGATACCGGGATCGAACACGCCGAGACCGCCCGGCTCCCAGATCCAGGCCTGACCGGGATGCCAGACGCGGACGTCCTCCTTCCAGTCGATGCGGACGCTGCGGATCTGGCGCGACGCCAGCCACTCCCGCGCCGGCTCGACGGCGGGCGCGTAGCGCGAGTGCCAGGTGGCGAACAGTGTGCGCTGTTTGGCCGCCGCGAGCGCGATGAGCGGATCGAGCTCGGTGACGGCGGCGCCCGGCGGCTTTTCCAGCATGACATGCTTGCCGGCGTCGAGCGCAGCAAGCGCCTGCGCGCTGCGCACCTGCGGCGGCGTGCACAGCGAGACCGCATCGATCTCCGGCCCGTCGCGCAGCAGCTCCTCGATCGAGCCGAAATGCGGCAGGCCGGGCAGCGAGGCGTTGCGGCTCGCCACGGCGGTCAGGGTCACGCCGTCGGTGGCGGCGATCGCCGGCACGTGCTGATCCCTAGCGATCTTGCCGAAACCGACGATGGCGACACGAAGCTCGCTCATGGCTCAGCGTCCCCAGCGCAGCACGAGCGGGTCGAGCCGGCGCGCGATCTCGATCAGGCCCTTTTGCGTCGCCGGATGGATCGGCGGCTGGGGGCTTCGCAGGGTGTCGTGCTTGATCACGCCACCCTCCTTCATCAGGATCTTGCAGGTCGCAAGGCCGCACTGCCGGTTCTCGTAGTTGATCAGCGGCAGCCAGCGCTCATAGGCGGCAGCCGCAGCGTCGCGATCTCCCGCGAAATACGGATCGATGATCTTTCTGATGCCGTCGGGATAACCGCCGCCGGTCATCGCGCCGGTGGCGCCGGCATCGAGATCGGCCATCAGGGTGATCGCCTCCTCGCCGTCCCACGGACCTTCGATGGCCTCGCCGCCTGCCTCGATCAGCGCGCGCAGCTTGTCGGCGGCGCGCGGCACCTCGATCTTGAAGTAAGCGAGGTTCTCGATCTCCTTGGCCATGCGCGCCAGCAGCGGCACCGACAGCGGCGTGCCTGCGACCGGCGCGTCCTGCACCATGATCGGAATCGAGATCGCATCCGACACGCCGCGATAGAACTCGTAGATCGAGCTGTCGGGGACGCGGAAGGTCGCACCGTGATAGGGCGGCATCACCATGACCATCGCGGCACCCTTGTCCTGCGCGCGGCGCGAGCGCTCGGCGCAGACGAAGGTCGAGAAATGCGTGGTCGTGACGATCACCGGCACGCGACCCGCGACATGCTCCAGCACCGTGGTCATGACCAGATCGCGCTCGTCGTCGGTCAGCACGAACTGCTCGGAGAAATTGGCGAGGATGCAGATGCCGTGCGAGCCGGCATCGATCATGAAGTCGATCGCGCGCTTCTGGCCCTCGAGGTCGAGGCGGCCATCGGCGTCGAAGATGGTCGGCGCGACCGGGAAGACGCCCTTGTAGAGCTTTTTGGCGGAAGCGGTCATGGGGCCCTCTTAGTGATTGTCACGCGGCACCGGCGACCCGGTGCGGCCGACCAGGAAGTCGAAATCCACGCCGCGATCGGCCTGCAGCACGTGGTCGATGTAGAGCTTCTGATAGCCGCGATCCGCATGCGGCTTCGGCGGCGTCCAAGCGGCGCGGCGCGCGGCCAGCTCCTCGTCGCTGACATGCAGATGCAGCCTGCGGCCGGGAACGTCGAGCGTGATCATGTCACCGTTCTTGACCAGCGCCAGCGGTCCGCCGACGGTGGCTTCGGGCGCGACATGCAGCACCACCGTGCCGTAGGCGGTGCCGGACATGCGCGCATCCGAGATGCGGATCATGTCGCGGACGCCCTGGCGCAGCACCTTTGCCGGCAGCGGCATGTTGCCGACCTCGGCCATGCCCGGATAACCCTTCGGGCCGCAGTTCTTGAGGACCATGATGCAGGACGCGTCGATGTCGAGATTGTCGTCGTCAACAGCGTCGTGCATCTCCTCGACGCTCTCGAACACGACCGCGCGCCCGGTGTGGTTCATCAGCTCCGGCGAGGCCGCCGACGGCTTGATGACCGCGCCGTTCGGTGCGAGGTTGCCATTGAGGATCGCGATGCCGGCTTCGGTCTTAAACGGGGTCTCGAACGGCGTGATCACCTCGGCATTGTAGTTCGGCGCCTCGGCGACGTTGTCCCACAGCGTCTTGCCGTTGACGGTGCGTGCGTCCTTGTGCAGCAGGCCGCGCTCACCGAGCGCGCGCAGCACCGCCGGCAGGCCGCCCGCGTAGTAGAAATCCTCCATCAGGAAGCGGCCCGACGGCATCAGGTCGACAAGGCAATGCACGTCGCGGCACAGCCGGTCGAAATCCTCGAGCGAGAGCTCGACGCCAACACGGCCGGCGATGGCGAGCAGATGCACCACGGCATTGGTCGAGCCGCCGATCGCGGCCAGGGTGCGGATCGCGTTCTCGAACGCCTGGCGCGTCAGGATATCCGACGGCTTGAGGTCCTCGTTGACCATCTCGACGATGCGCCGCCCGGCCATGCGGGCCAGCAGATTGCGGCGCGCGTCGGCGGCGGGGATCGCGGCGTTCTCCGGCAGGCCGATGCCGAGCGCCTCGACCATCGAAGCCATCGTCGAAGCCGTGCCCATGGTCATGCAGCTGCCGGCGGAGCGGTTCATTCCCGCTTCGGCCTCGTGGAATTCCTTCAAGGTGATCTCGCCGGCCCGCAGCTGCTCGCTCATCGAGATGATGTTGGTGCCGGAGCCGATGATCTGGCCGCGATAGACGCCGCGCAGCTGCGGGCCGCCGGACACGCCGATCGCCGGCAGGTCGGCCGAGGCCGCACCCATCAGGAGCGCCGGGGTGGTCTTGTCGCAGCCCATCAGCAGCACCACGCCGTCGAGCGGATGCGCGCGGATCGCTTCCTCGACGTCCATCGAGGCGAGGTTGCGGAACAGCATCGCTGTGGGGCGCATCGTCACCTCGCCGAGCGAGGAGACCGGGAATTCGAGCGGATAGCCGCCGGCATCGAGCACGCCCTGGCGGACGTGCTCGGCAATGACGCGGAAATGCGCGTTGCAGGGCGTCAGCTCCGACCAGGTGTTGCAGATGCCGATGACTGGACGGCCTTCGAAGCGGTCCTGCGGCGTGCCGCTGTTCTTCAGGAATGAGCGATAATAGAAGCCCATCTTGTCCTGGCGGCCGAACCACGCCTGGCTGCGCAGCTGCTTGTCTGATTTGTCGTTGCTCATTCCTGGTCCGTTCGTGCAGCCGATTGCGCATGACGCCGCCGGCCGTTGTAGATGACTTCGATCATGGCTTCCGAGGCGCCCTCGGGATTGCCGTCGGCGATCGCATCGATGATGCGTTGGTGCCAGACCAGCACGGTGTCGCGATCGGCGGTCTCGACCGGAGCGCTCAGCACGAAGGAGGCGCGCAGCGCCGCTTCGATGACCGCGCCGATCGAGCGCATGAAGGGATTGCCCGACGCATTGGCGATCGCGATGTGCAGGGCGAGATCGGCGTCGGCGAAGGCGACCGAGGTCGACGGCTCGCGCTCCATCTGCGCCATCGCGGTGCGCATGGCGGCGACGTCGTCCTCGCTGCGGCGTTCGGCCGCGAGCGCTGCCGCGCGCGGCTCGATCGCCAGCCGGATCTCGGCGAGATCGGCGAGGAAGCGCTTGTCGATGCCGGCGTCGAGATGCCACGCCAGCACGTCCGGATCGAACATGTTCCAGGCGGAGCGCTCGCGCACGACGGTGCCGACGCGCGCCTTGGTCGAGAGCAGACCCTTGGCGACCAGAGTCTTGACGCTCTCGCGCAGTACCGGCCTGGAGACTCCAAACGTCGCCGTCAGTTCGGCATCGCCCGGCAGCCGCGTGCCCTCGCTGAGCCGCCCCGAGATGATGTCGATGCCGATGCTGCGGGCGACCTCGGCGTGGTTGGAATGCGCCCGGCGGGTCGGAATCGAGACGAGATGCGACGACGTCATGTCAGCGCACCCGCTGGCTTGACTTCAGGAGACTTGGCCCCAGCCAGCTTGGCGCCGGCCGGTTTGAGCGATGAACGGCGCGCGAGCGCCATCAGACCTTGCTGCAGCGCAATGAAGACGAACAACAGAACCCCCGTGGCGATCTTGGTCCACCAACTCGACAGCGTGCCGTCGAAGTTGATGTAGGTCTGGATCATGCCCTGGATCAGGACGCCAAGGAAGGTGCCGATGACGGAGCCCTGCCCGCCCGTCAACAAGGTTCCGCCGATCACGACAGCCGCGATGGTGTCGAGTTCGACTCCGACCGCCGACAGCGAATAACCGGCCGCCGTATAGAAGGAGAAGACGATGCCGGCGAGGCCCGCGAGCACGCTGGACAGCATATAGATGCGGATCGTCATCGGCCCGACCGGGATGCCCATCAGCGCCGTCGCAGCACGGCTGCCGCCAAGCGCATAGACGTTGGCGCCGAACCGCGTCAGGTGCAGCAAAAGCGCGCAGAGCACCAGGATCACGAGCATCGCAATCGCTATCGCGGTCAGCCGCCCGCCGCCCGGCAGCCTTATCGCAAAATCCGAAACGGCGCTGTAGATCGGCGTGGTGATCGGAATCGACTCGGTCGACAGCAGGAAGCTGACGCCGCGCGCCAAAAACATGCCAGCGAGCGTCACGATGAAGGGCGGCAGCTCGAACACATGGATGACGGTGCCCATCGCGGCGCCGAACAGCGCGCACAGCACGAGCACCATCGCGAAGGCGGCGAGCGGCGGAATCCCCCAGCGCTCGATCGCGAGCGCCGTGAACACCGTGGTGAAGCCGATCACCGAGCCCACCGAGAGGTCGATGCCGCCGGAGATGATGACGAAGGTCATGCCGGCCGCGACGATGCCGAGGAAGGCGTTGTCGGTGAGCAGATTGGCAACGACGCGGGTCGAGGCGATGTTGGGGAATTGCAGCGCGCACAGCGCGAAGCCGGCAACGAGCACGAAGGCGGTGATCGCAACCGAGGTCGAGGCCTTCATCACTTCGTCCTCCGCCAGCGCGCGGTGAAGCGCGAGAGATCGCCGAGCCGCGGCGACTGCGCCAGCAGCACGGCCAGCACGACGACGGCCTTCACCAGCAGATTGAGCTCCGGCGGATAGCCCGACAGCAGAATGCCGGTGTTCATGGCCTGGATGATCAGCGCGCCGGCCACCGCGAGCACAAGGCTGAAGCGCCCGCCGAATAGCGAGGTGCCGCCGATCACGACCGCGAGGATCGCGTCGAGCTCGAGCCAAAGACCGGCGTTGTTGGCATCCGCGCCCATGATGTCGGCCGCAGCGATGACGCCGGCCAGCGCGGCGCAGAGCCCGCACCAGACATAGACCGACAGGATCATGGCGCGGGTGCCGACGCCCGACAGCTCGCTGGCGCGGGCGTTGCCGCCGGTCGCCTCGATCAGAAGCCCGAGCGCGGTGCCGCGCACGACAGCCGCCGTCACCAGCAGCATCCCCAAGGCGATCACGACCGGGGTCGGCAGGCCGAGCACCGCGCCGTTGCCCATCCACACGAGATCGGGCGAGGTGAAGGTGACGATGCGGCCCTCGGTGATCAGCTGCGCAATGCCGCGGCCCGCGACCATCAGGATCAGCGTCGCGACGATCGGCTGGATCCGCAGCACGGCGACGAGGATGCCGTTCCACAGCCCGCAGGCCAGGCCCACGGCGAGCGCCGACGCGATGACCACCGGCAACGAATGCGTATCGGCGAGGCTCGCGGCGGTGGCGCCAGCGATCGCCATGACCGCGCCAACCGAGAGATCGATGCCGCCGGTGGCGATCACCAGCACCATGCCGAGCGACAGCAGCGCCACCGGCGTGCCGCGGTTGAGCACGTCGATGACGCTGCCGAAGAGACGGCCGTCCTGCAGATGCAGGTTGAAGAACTGCGGCGAGACCAGACGATCGATCATCAGGATGATGATCAGTGCCAGCGCCTGTGCCATGCCGCGGCGGGGGATGCGGAGCGTCATGATGCGGCCTCGTGCGCCGGCGCGGTATCCGCAGCAATCGCCGCGAGGATGCTGGACACCTCGACGGCGTCGCCCTTCAGCTCCTCGACATGGGCGCGGTCGCGCAGCACGACCACGCGGTTCGAGTAGGTCACGATCTCGTCGAGCTCGGAGGAAATCACCAGCAGCGCCAACCCCTGCTCGCACAGCTCGCGGACGAGACGGATGATTTCGGCATGTGCGCCGACGTCGATGCCGCGCGTGGGCTCGTCGAGTACCAGCAGCTTCGGCGATGTCGCCAGCCAGCGCGCGAGCAGCGCCTTCTGCTGATTGCCGCCGGACAACAGCCCGATCGGCCGCTCCGGGTCCGGCGGGCGGATGTCGAGCATGCGGATGTAGCGCATCGCGATCTCGTCCTGCTCGCGCCGCGACAGCGGACGATGCAGCCCACGCCGCGCCTGCAGCGCCAGCACGATGTTCTCGCGCACGGTGAGATCGGCGACGATGCCCTCGGTCTTGCGCTCCTCCGGGCAGTAGCCGAAGCCGAATCCTGCGCCATCGCGGGGCGAATTCAGCCTGATCGCCTTGCCGCCGATCTTGGCTTCGCCGCTGTCGGCGCGCTCGGCGCCGAACACCAGCCGCGCCGTCTCGGTCCGACCCGATCCGAGCAGGCCGGCGAGCCCGACGACTTCCCCGCGGCGCAGCTCGAGGTCGAACGGCGCGACATAGCCCTGCTTGCCGAAACCCTTGAAGCTGACGCAGACTTCGCGCGCCGTGTCGGGCTGGCTCGCCGCGCGCTCATGCGTGGTCTCGGCAAGCTCACGGCCCAGCATCATTCTGATCAGATCGATCCGCGGCAGGTCGGCGATGTCGCGCGCGCCGATCAGCCGGCCGTTGCGCAGCACGGTGACGCGGTCGCAGATCTCGTAGACCTGATCGAGAAAATGGCTCACGAAGACGATACCGATGCCGCGCTCAGCTAGCTTGCGCATCACGCTGAAGAGGATCTCGACCTCGTGGCGATCGAGGCTCGCGGTCGGCTCGTCGAGAATGAGGACGCGCGCCGACAGATCGACCGCGCGCGCGATGGCCGTAATGTGCTGGACCGCAACCGAGTAGCTCGAAAGCGGCGCGCCGACATCGATGTCGAGACCGTAGTCGAACAGCAGCGCACGCGCGCGCCGCTTCATCTCGCCCTCACGGACGACGCCGAAACGCGTCGGCTGGCGGCCGAGAAACAGATTCTGCGCCACCGACAGATTCGGCAACAGGTTCACTTCCTGATAGACGGTGGCAATGCCCGCATCGACGGCGTCCTTGGCGGAGCGCGGTGCGATCTCGCGGCCGGCGAGCCGCACCGTCCCCGCATCACGCGCGAACACGCCGGTGACCACCTTGATCAGGGTCGACTTGCCGGCACCGTTTTCGCCGAGCAGCGCGTGGATCTCGCCCTCACCCAGCGTGAAGTCGACGCCATCGAGCGCTTTCAGCGTACCGAAGCTCTTCGACAGGCCGCGGATGTCCAGGAGCGAGGGACGCGTCGCCGGCGGAGCTGAAGGATCAGACATGACGAACTACACGAGTTACCCGGCCAATATCCAGAAAGCTGACGTCCGCAAGAGGTGCGGGCGTCAGCGATCCATCTCTGTCGTCCCGGCGAAAGCCGGGACCCATAACGCGGATGGGTTGATTGAGGCACTTGGCCAATACCGTGGGCCTCATCAGAGCCGGTGGTTATGGGTCCTGGCTCCAGGTGCGCAATTGCGCACTAGGCCAGGACGACGGCATTCATCGGACTCTCAGGCTCAGTAGCCCAGGCCCTTCTTGCTGTCGTAGACCTTCATCGGCTCGTCGGCCGACGTGTAGAGCTTCGACTCGGTCTGGATCCACTTCGGCGGCACCGTGCCCTTCTCCTTGAAGGCCACGATCGCATCGAAGGCCGGGCCGGCCATGTTCGGCGTCAGCTCGACGGTCGCATTGGCCTCTCCGGCGGCGATCGCCTTGAAGATATCCGGCACCGCGTCGATCGAGACGGTCAGGATGTCCTTGCCCGGCTTCAGGCCGGCTTCCTTCATCGCCTGGATCGCGCCGACCATCATGTCGTCGTTGTGGGCGTAGACGGCGCAGATCGACTTGCCGCCGTTCTCGGCCTTGATGAAGCTCTCCATCACTTCCTTGCCCTTGGCGCGGGTGAACTCGCCGGTCTGGCTGCGCACGACCTTCAGGTTGGCATTCTTGGCGACGACGGAGTCGAAGCCCTTCTTGCGGTTGGTGGCGACGCTGGCGCCGACGGTGCCCTGCAGCTCGACGACGTTGCAGTCCTTGCCGCCGACGGTCTTGGCGAGCCACTCGCCGGCGACCGCGCCTTCATGCACGCTGTCGGAGGTGACGGCGGTCAGATAGAGGTCCTTGCCCGCGGGATCGATGTCGCGGTCGAGCAGCACGACCGGGATCTTGGCTTCCTTGGCTTCCTTCAGCACGGCGTCCCAGCCCGAGGCCACGACCGGCGCGAGAAAGATGGCGTCCACGCCCTGCGCGATGAAGGAGCGGATCGCCTTGATCTGGTTTTCCTGCTTCTGCTGCGCGTCGGCGATCTTCAGGTTGATCTTGCGCTTGCTGGCTTCCGACTTCGAGACCGAGGTCTCGGCGGCGCGCCACCCGGATTCGGATCCGATCTGCGAAAAGCCGACGGTCAGCTCAGCGGCACTGGCGGAGGTGGCAAGCAGCAGGGCGGCCGTTGCCGAGGCCGCAAAGAGGGCTTTCAGGGTCATCAGACGTTCTCTCCCACAAAGTATCTGTTCTCGGTACGACCGCTCACAGCGGTGCTTCGCACCGTTATCGTCAGCCTCCGGTGGCTGACGGCTCCGTTATTCCACGGAACCTCCGACCTGACTAGTCATATTATTTTACTGTAATACTTTTTGAGGGAGCTGTGTACAGGGTTTGCTGGCTCATGCGAGTGCGCTGCAGCAAGTCGGCTGCAGGCCTCACATCGATTGGAGTTGGTGAAGACCTCAGCGCAGCGTCGTCGCCTCGCGGGCGCGCTGCTCGATGGTGGCCCAAGCGCCCGCCTTGATGTCGGACGCAGGCCCCACCCAGGAGCCGCCGATGGCGACCACCTTCTTGTGCGCAAGCCATTGCGCGGCATTGCCGGCATTGATGCCGCCGGTCGGACAGAAGCGCACGTTCGGGAACGGCCCGGCCAGCGCATCGAGCGCCGCGAGTCCGCCGGCCGGGACCGCGGGGAAGAACTTCACCAGCTCATAGCCGCGCGTCACGCAGGCGATCAGGTCCGATGGCGTCTGGATGCCCGGCGCGAACGGCAGCTCGCCGGCGTTTGCGGCGTCCAGCAGCTCGATTGAGAAGCCCGGACTGATCGCGAAGGCGGCGCCGAGCCTGGCGGCGCGCTCGTAGTCCGCCGGCGTCAGCACCGTGCCGATGCCGACCCTCGCCTCCGGCACCTCGCTGATGATCGCGCGCGCCGCATCGAAGCCCGCCTGCGTGCGCAAGGTGATCTCGATGACACGCAGGCCGCCGCTGACGAGCGCGCGCGCCAGCGGCACGGCCTGTGCGGCGTCGTCGATCGTGATCACCGGGATCACCGGTGCCAGCGCAAACACCGCATCGAGCTTCGCGCGCTTGTCCGAACTGCTCATTACGCCTCGCTCAACGTCAGAATGTCCCGCGGCATCGCATTCGCCGGGATTACCGCGCCCGGCGCCATGATCACGGCGCCGGCCAACCGGTGGCCGACCAACGCCGCCTTGCGCGGCGCTGCGCCCTTGATCCGCGCGGCCAGATAACCCGCATTGAAGGAATCTCCGGCCGCCGTGGTGTCGATCGGCTGCAACACCGCCGGCGGCGCGATGTCGACCAGCACGCCATCGGCATGGATCAAGCAGCCGCGCGGTCCACGCTTGATGACGACCTCGGCCACGCCGGCATCCCTGAAGCGGCGCAGGCAGACCGAGGCATCGGCGTCGCCGAACAGCATCTGCTCGTCCTCGAGCGTCGGCAGCGCGATGTCGACCAGCGGCAGGATGGCGCGAAACGCGCGCTGCGCCACCTCGCGACTGGCCCAGCCGCGCGGCCGGTAGTTGCCGTCGAACACCACGCGGGCGCCGCGCTTGCGCGCCACCGTCAGCAACTCGCGCAGCTTGGCCTTGCCGGTCTCGCCATACAGCGACAGACTGATCCCGGAGAGATAGATCACCTCGAAGCGCGAGAGCCGGTCGAGCATGGCGGGATCGGCGCGATCGAACAGCTCGCGGGCCGGCGCGCGGTCGCGCCAATACAGGAAACTGCGCTCCCCCCGGGCATCGCGCTCGATCATGTAGAGGCCGGGCACGCGGCCCTCGACGCGAAGCACCTCCGACGTGTCGATGCTCTCGGCCTGCCAGGCCGACAGCATCATCTCGCTCAAGGGATCGTCGCCGAGGGCCGTGACGTAGGAGGTGGGCACGCCGAGACGCGACAGATAGAGCGCCGTGTTGAGCGTGTCGCCGCCGAAGCCGCGCCTGAACAGGCTGCCGTCCTCCTGCGCGAACTCCACCATGCACTCTCCGATGCAGGCGACTCTCATCGGCATAATCCGTTCGTCAAAACGTCAAATGAACCTTCATCGCGCGGCTTCGATCGCTGGCGAGCTCGAAGGCGGAAATTGCCTCCTGGAACGGCAGCGTGGCTGAGATCAGCGGCTTCACGTCGAGCAGACCCTCGCCCATCAGCCGCACCGCCAGATCGAATTCACGGTCGAACCGGAAGGTGCCGCGCAATTGCAGCTCCTTCGTGACCAGCGTGTTGAGCGGCAACGTCATTTCGCCGCCGAGCCCCAGCTGGACGATGACCCCGCCCGGCCTCATCACATCGAGCGCCGCGCGCAGCGCGGCCTGGTTGCCGGAGGCCTCGAACAGCACGTCGAACGTGCCCTTGCCGGCGCGCCAGGGATCGAGCGCGGCTGGATCAGCAGCGACGTTGAACGCATCGCTTGCGCCGAGCTTGCGGGCCACCGCGAGCGGCGCCTCGGCGACATCGGTGGCGACGATCTCGGCCGCGCCGCCATAACGCGCAACGAGGATGGACAGCGCGCCGATCGGGCCGCAGCCGGTCACCAGCACGCGCTTGCCGAGCAGGGAGCCGGCCTGATGCGCGGCATGCAGGCACACCGACAGCGGCTCGGCCATCGCCGCCTCGCCTGATGACAGCGACGGTGCGATCGGCACCGCCTGCGAGGCATCGACGGTGACGAATTCGCGGAAGCCGCCCTGCACGTGCGGATCGCGCATCGCGCTGCCCATGAAGCGCATGTCCAGGCACTGGTTGCGCAGTCCCTCGCGGCAATACGAACACGTGCCGCACGGCAGGCTCGGATTCACGGCGACGCGGGTGCCTTCGGACAGTCCGGTCACGCCGGCGCCGACCGCGGCGACCACGCCGGCGATCTCATGGCCGAGCGCCATCGGCTGCTTGATCCGCACCGTGCCGAAGCCGCCATGGTGGTAATAATGCAGGTCCGAGCCGCAGATGCCGCCAGCCTCGATCTTCACCCGAACCTGCCCCGCGTCAGGCGCCGGATCGGGGAAGCTGTCGATGCGCAGATCCTTGGGCGCGTGAATCACGACGGCACGCATGGGCCGGTTCTCCCTGTCTCGTCTTATCCGCCGATCCTAGATCACGACAGGATCAGGCCGGCAAGCGGTTGATGGCGGCAACCGCGGTCATGACGCCGCGGATCTCGGCGAGGCCTTTCAGCCGCCCGACTAGCGGATAGCCCGGATGAGTGCCGCGGCCGATGTCGTCGGCCAGCTCATGGCCGTGATCGGGCCGGAACGGTATGCGCCAATCCGGCTCGCCCTCCGCCTTGCGGCGCGCCTGCTCCTTGAGCAGCGTCGTGACCACGTTAACCATGTCGACATCGCCGCGCAGATGCTCCGCCTCCATGAACGAACCGTCCAGCATCTTGGTCACGTTGCGCAGATGCACGAAGCGGATATGCGGGGCGAAGCGCTCGGCCAGCGCCGGAACGTTGTTCTGGCCGCCTGCCCCGAGCGCGCCGGTGCAGAAGGTGATCCCGTTGGCGTTCGAGGGCGCGGCATCGACGATGAACTGGAGATCGTCGGCCGACGACACCACGCGCGGCAGGCCGAACAGATCCCGGGGCGGATCGTCCGGGTGCACGCACAGGCTGACGCCGCACTCCTCGGCCGTGGGCACCACCTCGCGCAGGAAGCGCGCGTAGTTGGCGCGCAGCTCGGCATGGCCGATGCCGCGATATTTGTCGAGCATGCAGCGCAGGCCGGGCACGTCGTAGCGGTCGTAGGCGCCGGGCAGGCCGGCCATGATGGTCGCGAGCAGCCGGTCCTTGTCGGATTCCGAAGCCTGCGCCGCCCAGGCCTTGGCGCGGTCGAGCACGTCTGCAGAGAAATCGGCCTCCGCGCCGGGGCGCTGCAAAATGTAGCAGTCGAACGCCGCGAGGCGATCCATGTCGAAGCGCAGCGCCGTCGCACCTCCCGGCAGGCGATGTGCAAGCTCGGTGCGGGTCCAGTCCAGCACGGGCATGAAATTGTAGCAGACGGTGGTGATGCCGCAGGCGGCGAGGTTGCGCAGCGACTGCCGGTAATTGTCGAACAGCTCGGTGAGATCGCCCTCACCGAGCTTGATCGCTTCCGACACCGGCAGACTCTCGACCACGCTCCAGCGCAGCCGCAGCGATGAATCGCCTTCGATCAGGCCGATGCGCTTGATGATCTCGTCGGTGCTCCACACCACGCCATAGGGAATGTGATGCAGCGCCGTCACGATCCCGGTCGCGCCGGTCTGGCGCACCTGCGGCAGGGTGATGGGATCGTCAGGCCCGAACCAGCGCCATGTCTGTTGCATGTCATTCCCCCCGCCCCGAGGCCGCCTGCCTGTCGCATGCCGCCCATGGCCTATCGATCTCACGGCTTTGCGTCATGAAATTGGCTGACGCCCGCGAGGTCTGCAAGAGACGCCTCAAGCCTCGATCCGACCTGGACTGCCGGCCGCGACCCTCATCCTGCCAGGTGCATGGCTGCGAGGCGGATTGAGATCGGAGAGCTGAACTACACGTTCGGCAGCAGCTTGCCCGGGTTCATCAGCCCGTGGGGATCAAGCGTGCGCTTGAGTTGACGCATCAGCTCGAGCTCGAGTGGCGGCTTGCACAGCGGCATCTCGGAGGTGCGGAGTTGGCCGATGCCGTGTTCGGCGCTGATCGAGCCGCGGCGGCAGGTGATCTCGTCGTGGACGAGGCGGGTGATGCGCGGGCCCTGCTCGTAGAACTCGGCTTCGGTCATGGCGAGCGGCCGCATCAGGTTGTAGTGCAGATTGCCATCACCGAGATGGCCGAACACCATGGGGCGGATGCCGGGCAGCGCCGCACCGACCGCGGCGTCCATCACGTCGACGAACTCGGCGATCTCGGCGACGGGCACCGCGATGTCGTGCTTCAGCGCCTTGCCCTCGCGCACCAGCGCTTCAGACACGCTCTCGCGCACGCGCCAGAACGCCTTGGTCTGGGTGCCGTCCTGCGCGACGGCAGCGTCGGACGCGAGCCCCTGCGCCATCGCATCGGTCAGCGTGTCTTCGAGGCGCGCCGTCAGCGCGGCTTCGTCGCCGATATCGCTGAGCTCGATCAGCACGGCCGCATCCGGCAGTGCGCCGAAGGGCAGTCGCGTATCCGGCATCTGGCGCAGGATCATCTCCAGCGTCGCCGCGGTCAGGAATTCGAACGCCGTCAGGCGGTCACCGCACTGCGCGCGCGACAGTTGCAAGAGCTTCAGTGCCGCGGCCGCATCGGCGACCGCGACGAAGGCAGTGGCGCGGGCGGCCGGCTGCGGAAACAGTTTCAGCACCGCGCCGGTGATGATGCCGAGCGTGCCTTCCGAGCCGATGAAGAGATCACGCAACGCGTAGCCGGTGTTGTCCTTGCGCAAGGCGCGCAGGCCGTCCCAGATGCGGCCATCCGGCAGCACCACTTCGAGACCAAGCGTCAGCTCGCGCATCACGCCATAGCGCAGCACAGCGACGCCGCCGGCATTGGCCGCGAGATTGCCGCCCACGGTGCAGCTGCCTTCGGAGCCCAGACTCAGCGGAAACAGCAGGCCGGCCTCGCGCGCGGCATCCTGCACTTTCGCCAGCACGACGCCGGCATCGACCACGATGGTCTGACCGATCGGATCGACCGCGCGGATGCGGTTCAGGCGCGACAGCGACAGCACGATCGCATGGCTGCTGGCATCCGGCGTCGCGCCGCCGGACAGGCTGGTGTGGCCGCCTTGCGGTACCACGGCGACGCGCGCCTCGGCGCAGGCCGCCATCACGGCCGCGACCTCCGCCGTCGATCCGGGCCGCACCACGGCGATGGCAGTGCCGTGATATTTGCCGAGCCAGTCGCGCAGATAGGTCGCCTGATCCTCGGGCGCAACGAGGACATGCGCGGCCCCAACGGCGTTCTGCAGCCTTTCGATCAGCTCCGTCATGATCAGCGATCTAGTTCCCTGATGTTTCGCGACGGCCGCAAACTAACAGCGCGGCCGCGCGCGGCCCCAATACCAAGTTGTCCGGCGTCCATAATCGATTGTTATGGGTGGCGAGGGCCGGGCCTCATGGTTCGAGACGCGCCGCAGGCGGCGCTCCTCACCATGAAGAGTTGGACTCTTACGGCAAAAACCGGCCTCGTCCTGAGGAGCCCGCCGAAGGCGGGCGTCTCGAAGGACGGCAGGGCGGCACGCTCATTTACACAGGACAAGCCTGAAGCGCCACCGGCGGGGCGATGTGCGGGACCGCGTCGACCAGCTCGCGGGTGTAATCGGTCTGCGGATTGGCGAACAGCGCCCGGCTCTCGCCCTGCTCGACGATGGCGCCGGTGCGCAGCACGATGGTGCGGTCGCACATCATGCGCACGACGTTGAGATCGTGGCTGACGAACAGGAAGGCGAGATTGTCCTCCCGCCGGAGCTTGTTGAGAAGCTGCAGCACCACCGCCTGCACGGAGACGTCGAGCGCCGCGGTCGGCTCGTCCAGCACCAGCAGCCGCGGCTTGCAGGCGATCGCGCGGGCGATGCCGACGCGCGCCTTCTGGCCGCCGGAGAGCTGATGCGGGAAGCGCGACAGCAGCTCGCGCGGCAGGCCAACGCGCTCGGCGCATTCCTCGACCCGCCGGCGCATCTTGTCGCCCGAGCGCATGTTCATCAGCCGGAACAACGGATGCGCGATGCAGTCGAACGCCGTGTAGCGCGGATTGAGGCTGTCGTTCGGATCCTGGAAGACGATCTGGATGTCCTTGCGCAGCTCCGATCGATGGAAGTCACGCGCGGGGATCTGGCCGATCGCCTGGCCGTCGAACAGGATTTCGCCTTCGCTGGCATCGATCAGCCGACAGATCATGCGCGAGGTCGTGCTCTTGCCCGAGCCGCTCTCGCCGACCAGGCCGACGCTCTCGCCGCCGCGCATCGTCATCGAGAAATCGGCGACGCCGATGGTGCCGTCGTCGAAGCGCTTGACGATGTTCTTGACGTCGAGCAGCAGCGGCGTGCCGTGCGGCGGAGGCGGCAGTTCGGTCACCTCGACCAGCGGAATCCCGTCGCCATCGGGCACGAGGTCCTCGATGCGCGAGGTCGCCGTCGGCGATGCTGCGACCAGCCGCTTGGTGTAGGGGTGCTGCGGCCGGTGGAACAAGGTCAGCGGCGCCGCCTCCTCGACCAGCCGGCCCTGCTCCATCACCACCACGCGCGCGCAATAGCGCGCGGCCAGGCCCAGGTCATGGGTGATCAGGATCGTCGCCATGCCGCGCTCGGCGGCGATGTGGGCGAGCAGGTCCATCACAACCTTCTGCGTGGTGACGTCGAGGCCGGTGGTCGGCTCGTCGGCGATCAGCAGTTGCGGGCTGCACGAGATCGCGATCGCGATCATCACCCGCTGGCACATGCCGCCGGAGAGTTCGTGCGGATAGGCCGACATGCGCCGCTCGGGATCGCGGATCTGCACGGCCTTCAGGAGTTGCAGCGCCTCGGCCAGCGCCTCTTGCCGCGACAGCCGCCGATGCGCGAGGATCGCATCCGCGATCTGCTGGCCGACGGTACGGATCGGATTCAGCGCGGCACGCGGGTTCTGGAAGATCATCGACATCGCCGCGCCGTGCAGGCTGCGCAAATCGGCTCCACCGGCGCGCGTGATGTCCTGGCCCTTGAAGCGGATCCGGCCGTCGGTGATGCGGCCGGCCTTGTCGAGCAGATGAGTGACGGCAAAACCGGTCACCGACTTGCCGGAGCCGCTCTCGCCAACGAGACCCAGCATCTCGCCCGGTGCCAGCGACAACGACACGCCCCGCACCGCCTCGACGAGGCCGCGGCGGGTCGAGAAGGTGACCTTGAGGTTCTCAACCTCGAGCAACGCCTTGGTGCTATCAGATCCGGTCATGTGCGCATCCTCGGATCGAGGATGTCACGCAGACCATCGCCGAGCAGGTTGAAGCACAGCACCGCGCTCATCAGTGCGAGGCCTGGGAACGCCACCAGCCACCACCGCCCGGTGGAGATGAAGCGCGCGCCCTCGGCGACCATGATGCCCCATTCCGGCGTCGGCGGCTTGACGCCGAGACCGATGAAGGAAAGTCCGGCAGCATTGAGAATCGCCCAGCCGAGATTGAGCGACATCTGCACCGCCATCGCCGGCAGCACGTTCGGCAGCAGGAAGCGCAGCACCACGGCGACATGGCTCTCGCCGCAGGCCCGCGCGGCCTCGACCCAGCCGAGGTTGCGGCGGATGTTCACCTCGGCGCGCGCAAAGCGGATATAGAACGGCAGATTGATGATCGCGGTCGCGATCACGATGTTCTCGACGCGGTTGCCGAGCGCCGCAACCATGGCCATCGCCAGCACGAACAGCGGGAACGCCATCAGCACGTCGACGAAGCGGCCGACGGCCTTGTCGAGCCGCCCCCCGGCATAGCCGCAGAGCGCGCCGATCACGGAGCCGATCGCGAACGACACCGCGACCGCGGTCACGGCGATGGTGAGATCGAGCCGGCTTGCCACGACGAGGCGGCTGAGCACGTCACGGCCGAGCTGGTCGGTGCCGAACCAGTGCGCCGCGCTCGGCGGCTGCAAGGCGGCCGGCACGTCGGAGGCAATGGGATCGTAGGGCGCGAGCCACGGCGCCAAGATCGCCATCAGCGCCAGCAGAACGGCGCCGCCGGCTGCGATCGCCGTGACTGGGTTGCCGCGCAGCACGAAGGCGGTGTGGCGCAGGGTCGATGAGGTCTCGATCGTGGTCATGCTCATGCCACCGTCGCGCGGGGATCGGCGATGCCGTAGAGCAGATCGACCAGCAGATTGACGATCACGAAGATCGTCGCCATCAGCAGCACGAAGCCCTGCACCGGCGCGTAGTCGGAGACCAGCAGCGCATCGAGCGCGTAGGACGCAACACCCGGCCAGGAGAACACCTTTTCGACCAGAACGTTGGCGCCGAGCATGGTCGAGAACACGATGCCGGCGATGGTGATCACCGGCAGAATCGCGTTCCTCAAGGCATAGGTGACGACGATGCGCCACCACGACAGCCCGACCGAGCGCGCGGTGCGGACGAAATCACTGCCGAGCGACACCAGCATCGAGGCGCGGGTGATGCGCGCCAGCGGCGCGATCACGAACAGCGCCATCGTGAAGGCCGGCAGCATCAGCTGCCGTGCCGCCGCCGACCAGCCCTCGAAATCGCCGGCGAGCAGGAAGTCGATGATCAGGAAGCTGGTGCGCTGCGGCGGCATCGTGGTGAAGATGTCGATACGCCCGGTGGGATCCGGCGCGAAGCCGAGCAGATAATAGAACACGTAGATCAACAACAGTCCGGAGACGAAGGTCGGCACGCAGACGCCGAGCGAGCAGAACAGCCGCACGCCGTGATCGACCAGCGATCCAGGTCGGAGCGCGGCGATGACGCCGAGCGGCACGGCCGAGACCAGCGCGATCAGCAGCGCCGTCAAGGTCAGCTCCAGCGAGGCCGGCAGGCGCTCCCTGAGATCCTTGGCGACGGCCTGCCCCGTCATCATCGAGCGGCCGAGATTGCCGCGGCCGACATCGGCGAGATAGATTACGAGCTGGTTCGGTAGCGGCTTGTCGAGCCCGAGCTGCCGGCGGATGACCTCGATCTCCTCCTTGCCGGCGTTCGGGCCGGAGGCGAAGAACACGGCCGGGTCCCCCGGCAGCACGCGCATCAGCAGGAAGGTGAAAACCAGGACGCCGAACAGCGCCGGCAGCGACGAGACGAAGCGTCGTCCCGCCCGCAGCAGAGTCGCGCCGATCGTGTTCATGTCTCCTGGTTCTCCTCACTCGATCAATTGTCGATTGAATCGCAGCGCCCGCCGCGATCCAAACTTCTCACCACACCGATCCCGTCGTGCTTTGTTACTCCGTCATGCCCGGGCTCGTCCCGGGCATCCACGTCCTTCCAAGCGTGCCGAACCGCGTGGATGGCCGGGACAAGCCCGGCCATGACGATCCGGAGCAGAGCCAGTCGCCTTACTTCCGGCTCAGGTTACGATAATCGACCTGCCGCGTGAACTGGTAGACGTAGCCGTCCACCGTCGGCTGCATCACCGCGTCCTGCGCCGCCTGCCAGATCGGGATCTGGAACATCTGGTCGAAATGGATGGCGTTGAGCGCCTTGCCCTGCGCCTCGTACTTCGCCTTGTCGGCCTCGAAACGCGCTTCCTGCGCGATCTTCTCCAGCTCGGCATTGTCGGTGGACGAGTAGTTCCAGCGCTGCTTGCCGGTGTAGAAGTTGCGGTAGAAATAGTCGGTCGACGGCAGCCAGGCCACGATGCCCTCGATGAAGAACGGCAGCTTCTTCTCGTTGATCGCCGTCGACATCTGGGCATCCGGCAGCTTCTGGATGTCGACCTTGATGCCGATCTTGGCCAACGACTCCTTCACCAGCGCCGCCATCGGCTCGGCGGTCGCCGCTTGACCGACGTTAAAGCTGAACGTCGTGGAGAACCCGTCCGGCATGCCGGCGTCCTTCAGGTACGACTTCGCCTTCTCCAGATCGAGCTTGATCGGCTGCGGGATCGGATAACCGCCGCTCGGCGGCTTGCCGTCGGCCCAGGTCGCGCCGTAGAGCGGCGCGCCGCGGCCGAACAAGGCGGCCTTGAACATGTCGTCGTACGGCAGCGCATAGGCAATGGCGCGGCGCACATTGACGTTGTCGAACGGCGGAATGGTGTTGTTCATCGAGATGAAGGTCACCGCATTGTATTGCGGCGTCGAGATCACCTTCAGCTTGCCCTTGCCTTCGAGCGACTGCACGTCGCTGGCCTGCAGGTCGATCACGAGATCGGCGTCGCCGCGCTCGACGAGGTTGGCGCGCGTCGCCGGCTCCGGCACCGACTGGATGATCAGCCGCTTGAACGCTGCCGGCTTGTCCGGCGTACCGCGGTTCCAGGCCTCGTTGCGCTTGGCGATCACCTGCTCGCCGGGCTTGAACGTCTCGACGATGTAGGCGCCGCTGCCGGCCGCATTCTCCTTGGTCCAGTTCAGCGCCCACGGATCGTCAGCGGTCGCATGCGACTTGGCGAGCTTGGAGTTGATGATGATCGGGTAGACGGTCGCCAGATTCGGCAGCGCCAGCTTGTCCGGCTTCGGCAAGGTGACTTCGAAGGTCAGGGGATCGATGACCTTGAACTGATCGGGCGACGTCAGCGAGCCCGTCAGCAGCTGCGCCTTGCCGAGGATCGGCGCGCTGACGCAGCGGTCGAGCGACCATTTGACGTCCTCGGCCGTGACCGGCGAGCCGTCCTGGAACTTGGCGTCGGGGCGCAGCTTGAAGGTGATCTTCAAGCCGTCGGCGCTGACCGCATAGGATTCGGCGAGCTCGCCGGTGATCGTGTCGAGATCGAACACCCACTTACCATTGAGCTGCTTGCGGCCGAACGACACCAGCCGGTCGTAGCTCGACATCGACAGCGCGAAGGCTTCGCGCGTCGAGCCCGGAATATTCGGATCGAGCGTGTTGACCGTGGCGCCGGTGACATAACGCAACGTCTCCGCGCGGCTCTGCGCATGCGCCGAAGGCGCTGCCAGTGTCACCGCGAGCAATGCGGCCGCCGCAAACAACGAACGTTTGGACATTTCGAAACTCATCGCCCCTGTTCCCTCATTGGTCTCAAAATCCGGGACTAAAAACACCTGCCGGCTCATCTGATGCACGCGCAGCAGCAAATCACGTGCCACGGCGCACCTCGGCCTGTCTCACATCATAGGCCTGGAAGTTGGCCCAATGCTTGTCGATATCGGCGGTGAACAGCCCGCGCGTCAGGCCGTGCACGAGCTTCGGCACCGCGGTCGTCATCGCGTTGATAGATGATCCCGATGCGCCGAAGCTCATCGTCGAGGCAATGGCGAACACATGGATGTCGCGGATCCACGGCGTCTCGCCGGGAGTCCGTTCGCACAGCGCGTAGTCGTCGGCCAGGTAGGGAAATGCGCCGAGCCGGTCGTTGCGCTCGCCTGGATCGGGCGTGTAGCGGTCACACCAGCGTGCGATGTTGGCGGCGAAGCGCTGCAGCTCCGGCCGCTTGGTGAAATCCATCGCAATGCCGGTCGCGCTGATGACGAAGTCGGCCGTGACCTCGCCTTGCGGCGTCTTCAGCACGACTCCATCGGGCGTGTCGCGCGCGGCCGACACGGCGGCGCTCTCATGCAGCCGGAAGGCGGAATGAACGGCACAGCGGTCATAGGTATGCTGCGGAAAGCCTTCGCGCAGTTCGAGCACGGCGCGCATGAAACGCCAGCGCCAGGCATCGTCGAGCTCGGAGAAGTGCCGCAGGAAGCCGCGGAACGTCAGCCAGCGATAGGGCTGGATGAGCTGGATTTCCGCGCGACGGCACAACAGATCGACGCGCGCCGCGCCTGCTTCGAGTGCGACGGCCGCGTTGTCGAAGGCGGAGGCGCCGGCGCCGACGACAGCGACGCGGCGGCCGCGCAAGCTCTCGAAGTCGATCTCGGCACCGGAATGGGCGCAACGCGTCGCCGGCAAATGGCGCAGCGGTTCCGGAATGCTCCAGTCGCCCATGCCCTCCTGGCCGGTCGCGAGCACGATCTTGCGCGCGTAGAGCGTGGTCTCGCCGTCCTTGCTGCGCACTGTCGCCTTGAGCAGTCCATCAGCGGCCGGCGCGATGTCGACGACCTCGCAGCCGTTGCGCACGGGAAGGTCGAGCACCTCGCGATACCAGGCAAGATAGTCTGCCCAATATTCGCGCGGGATCAGGTTAAGATCGCGCCAGCTCGTTTCGCCGAACTTCGCTTCGTGCCACGCCTGATAGGTGAGGCAGGGAATGTCGAGATCGGGTCCGGTGAAATCCTTCGGGCTGCGCAAGGTCGGCATGCGCGCATAGGTGAGCCACGGTCCTTCGCGCCCTTCCTCGGCCTTGTCGAGCACGAGAATGTTGCTGACGCGGGAGCGCAGCAAAGCGAACGCGGTCGCAAGACCCGATTGACCGCCGCCGACGATCAGCACATCGAAGGCCGCCCGGCCATCGGCGCCACTGACAGGCGTCAGCCATGGCATGGTGGGATGGGCGATCTTGGCAAGATCGCTGCGAACCTGGGCCGTCAGCCTGGCGAGACCGTCGCTCATGCTGGCCACCGGATGAAACACGCGTCATCGCGGTCGACACGCTTGCTGTCGCTCACGCTCTCTCCATCAGTCATGTCACCCGGCCGGTGAAGCTTAGCAAAGCGGGCCCTGAGCCTTCCATACCGATTTGTCCGCTGCCCATAACGGCTTGTTATGGGCTGGGTCCCGCGCGTACAGTCCAGTAGGACTTGCATCGAGACAAGAGGTCGCATGCCGCTCAACCTGCGCCAGATCGAGGTCTTCCGCGCCATCATGATCACCGGCTCGATCAGCGGCGCCGCGCGGCTGCTGTCGGTCTCGCAGCCCGCCGTCAGCCGGCTGCTCGCCTACACCGAGGACGGCCTCAAGCTGAAACTGTTCGAGCGCATCAGCGGCCGTGTGCAGCCGACGCCGGAGGCCAAGCGACTGTTCGCCGAGGTCGAGCACATCCATCGCGGCGTCGCGCGCATCAACGATCTCGCCGATGAGCTGCGCGCCGGCGGCACCGGCACCATCCGGGTCGTGGCCAGCCCGAGCGCGGGATACGGCATGGTGCCGGACGCCTTGGCGCGGCTGCGCAGCCGCTTTCCCGACCTGCGGGTCGAATTCGAGTCGCTGACGCTTCTGGAGATCGTCAATCGGGTCGGCACCGCCCGGGCCGATGTCGGCGTCACCGTGTTGCCGGTCGACGAGCCGACGGTGGCGGTGGAGACGATCGCGGAAGGCGCGCTGCACGTCATCATGCCGGCGGATCATGCGCTGGCGAAGCTGCGCAGCATCCGGCCGAAGGACATGCTGCCTTACCCGCTGGTCGGCTTCGGCCCGCAGACACCCTACGGCCACATCGTGACATCAGCGCTCGCCGGCGGCCCGGAGCCCACGACGATCGTGCGCTACACGCCCGACGCCTGCGCCATGGTCCGCGCCGGCGGGGGCCTTGCGGTCGTCGACGAATTCGTCCTCCGCGGCCGCGCCTGGCCGGATCTTGTTGCGCGGCCGCTCGCGCCGAAGACACCGATGCGCGCGTATCTGCTGACGCCGCGGTTCGAGCCGCTGTCACGGAATGCCGCGGCGCTGGCGGATATCTTGCGCGGGCGGGATCGGAAGGGGACAGCGGGGAAGAGGTAATTGCTTGTCTGTTGGGATCCGATCTCTCTCCGCGCAACCGGTGGGCTCCCCTCCCCCTTGCGGGGAGGGGAGCCGACCGCCGCCGGAGTGATGTCCGCGCTCAATCGAAAAAGCAGACGGGCAGATCTCGAACTCTGCCGCCTATTTCTAAGCCGCCAGCCACCCACCATCCACCGGCAGCACGATGCCGGTCGTGAACGACGCCTCGTCGCTGGCCAGAAACAGCGCCGCCGCCGCAACCTCGTCCGCCTCTCCAAACCGCTTCATCGCGTGGCGCTGTCGCGATGCGTCGCGGACCGGCTCGGGATCGGCATGGCGCGCAAAGCTGCGACGCAGCAGCGGCGTGTCGATGGCACCCGGCGCCAGCGCGTTGACGCGGATGCCGTCGGTGGCGAAGTCCACCGCCATGGTGCGGGTCAGGCTGATGATCGCGCCCTTGGCCGCGATATAGGCGCTGTTGCCCTTGCCGCCGGCGACCGCGAGTTGCGAAGCGACAGTGATGATCGAGCCTGCTTTCTTCGTCTGCATGACCGGCACCGCAACCTTCGCCCACAGCCAGGTGCCGCCGACATTGGCGCGGAACACCGCGTCCCAATCTGCCGGATCGGTCGTGACGACGGTGCCGCCGCAGGAAAATCCCGCCGCGGTCATCAGCACGTCGAGCCGGCCGCGCGACGCCGCCACGCCTTCAATGGTCGACCTGGCGAAGTTGGCATCCCCGACATCGCCGACATGGACGCTGCCGTCGCCGCCCGCTTCACGCACCAGCGCCAGCGTCCGTTCGGCCCCAGCAGCATCACGGTCGACCAGTGCGAGATACGCGCCCTCGCGCGCGAACATCGCGGCGCTGGCGCGGCCGATGCCCGAGCCGCCCCCGGTGACGACGGCGACCTTGTCCTTCAGCCTCATCTCACTCTCTCCCGTACTGATCGAACCAGCGGCCGAAATGCTCGGCCGAACCAGCGCAGTCGAACCGCGCGCGCCAGCCGAACTCGTCGGCCAGCCGCGTCGTCGACAGCCGGCCGCGAACCGGCGCGAACACCGGCACCGTCGGCGTCTCACCCTGCTCCGCGAGCCGGCAGGTGAAACCGGCCCGACCGCTCGCGAAGGCGCGACCCCAGGCCTCGGCCGTGAACGTTGCCTCGTTGGAGATGTTGTAGAGCGTCTGTTGCGGCTTTTCGGTCTCGAGCAGCAGGCAGACCGCATCGGCGACGTCGACCGCGTAGACCCAGTCCTTGTCGCCCGGCTCGTTCAGCAGCGCCGGCTCATTGCGTGCACAGCAGGCCGCGATCAGAGCCTGCGGCGACGGCGTGTCGCGCACGCCGCCGCCGCGCTCGAACGGGCCGAACACCGCCGACAGCCGCACGCTGATGACGTCGGTCTTCCACAGGTCGGACAGCCGGGCCGCGACGCGTTCGGAGGTGAACTTGGTGATCGCGTAGAGCGACACCGGTTCGCACGGCGTGGTCTCCTCCAGCACGGCAAAGCGCTGGCCGCTGGCGCCATAGGATGCAGCGGACGACAGATTGATCACGCGCCGGATACCGCTGCGCCGCGCCGCCTGCAGGATCGGCACTTGCGCCAGCAGGTTGACCGCGAGGATGCGCTCGGGATCGGCTGCGTCGCGCTCGGGGCCGGCGGTGATCGCGGCGCCCATGACCACGGCGTCGCAGCCGCTGCCGACCGCCGTTACGACGGCAGTCGCGTCGGTCACGTCGCATTTGATCACACGCAGCCGCTCACCAAACGGCGCGAAGGCACGTTGCGCCGCGCTCGGCAGAGGCGCCGCGTCGAACACCGTCACGACATGCCCACGCTCGAGCAGTCCTTGCGCGATGTTGAGCCCGACGAAGCCGGCGCCGCCGAAGATCAGGACATGCATGCGAGAAGCCTCTCCATCGGGGCCTCATGGTTCGAGACGGCTGCTGGCGCGGCCTCCTCACCATGAGGGTCAGCAGCTACAAGGCCGCGTGCCTTACTCTCTCCCCTCATGCTGAGGAGGGCGAGAAGCGCCCGTCTCGAAGCACGAGGCCATGCTATCCCCATTCCCTTCACAGCAGCTTCGCCCCGAAATTCTTCTCGGGATCCATGTCCGCCACCAGACGCCCCGTCGGCTTTGCCGCCTCGCCGCCGCTGCGGGCGAGGAACTGGCCGGAGCCGGGCTTCGCCGAGACTTTTCCGTCATCGACAATCACCCGGCCGCGCGACAGCACCGTCACCGGCCAGCCCTGGACGCTGCGCCCCGCGAATGGCGTGTAGCCGGCGAGGTCGTGCATGCTCTCATCAGCAATGGTGACGCGCTTGTCCGGATCCCACAGCGCGATGTCGGCATCGGCGCCGATCGCGATCGCGCCCTTGCGCGGATGCAGACTGTAGATCTTCGCCGGCGCCGTCGACGTCAGCTCGACGAACTTGTTGAGGCCGAGCCGGCCCTTCGACACCATCGCGTCGAACAGCAGCGGCAGCCGCAGTTCCAGTCCCGGCAGGCCGTTGGCGATCTGCTTGAAATTCGGGTTGGGGCCGGCGCGCAGCTTGCCGGTCTCGTCGAAGCGGTACGGCGCGTGGTCCGACGAGATCGTCTGGAGATCGCCGAGCGACAGCGCCTGCCACAGCGCCTCCTGGTCCGGCGCCCGGCGCGGCGGCGGGCTGCACATCCATTTCGCGCCCTCGATGCCCGGCTTGTCGAGATCCTCGGCCGTCATGAACAGGTATTGCGGACAGGTTTCCGCGAACACCTTCAGCCCCTGCCCGCGCGCGTCGCGGATCACCTTGGCGCCTTCGGCGGTCGAGACGTGGAAGATCATGATCGGCTGATCGACCAGCGCCGCCATGCCGATGAGACGATTGAACGCCTCGGCTTCCGAGAAGCGCGCGTGGCTGATGGCGTGGTACTTCGGCGCGGTGTAGCCGCGCGCCAGCAGCCGCTTCACCATCCAGGAGATGATGCCGTGGTTCTCGGCATGCGCGCACAGCATCGCGCCACCCTCGCGCGCGGCGACGAGGATGTCGAGCAGCGGCTCGTCGTCGATCTTGAGCCGATCATAGGTCATGAAGATCTTGATCGAGCCGTGGCCCTGCCGGATCAGCGCCGGCAGGTCGCGCTCCAAGGTCTCCTTGGTGGGATCGGCGATGATCATGTGGAACGCGTAGTCGATCACTGCGCCCTTGCGCGCCAGCGCGTGATAGTCCTCCAGCACCTGCGGCAGCTGCATACCGACATGCTGCGCGGCGAACGAGATCACTGAGGTGGTGCCGCCAAACGCCGCCGAGGTCGTTGCGCTCTCGAACGTATCGGCGTTGACGATGCCGGCGGCCGAGAGCTGCTCGATGTGGCAGTGGCTGTCGACGCCGCCGGGCAGCACGTATTTGCCGCGCGCATCGATTTCGCGCCTCGCAGGCCCCAGGCCGCGGCCGATCGCCGCGATGGTCTCGCCGGAGATGGCGACGTCGGCCTCGAACGTATCGGTGGTGGTGGCGACGCGCCCTCCCCGGATGATCAGGTCATAGGCCGGCTCGGTCATCGCGATCTCCTAGTTCTGCCAGATGGAACGGCGTGGACGCTACGAAGCCGCGTCGGCCTGCTTGCGTCCGCCGTGGCATAGTGGTTGCCTGTCGGGCGACGTCAACTCCGAAGAAGCAGGTAACACCCATGTCCCGCCCGCGCATCACCGTGATCAACCCGAACTCCAACCAGGTGGTGACCGACGGCCTCGCGGCGGCGCTGAAGCCGCTGATGTTCGCGGAAGGACCGGAGATCGTGTGCGAGACCTTGAAGGAAGGACCCTACGGCGTCGAGAGCCAGAAGGACGCCGACAGCGTAGCGCTGCCGCTACGGCGCTTCGTCGAGGGCGACAATGCATCCAGCGCGTTCGTCATCGCCTGCTACAGCGATCCGGGCTTGCACGTGTGCCGCGAGGCTACGACGCGCCCGGTGCTGGGCATCGCCGAATGCGGCGTGCTGACCGCGCTGACCCGCGCCGACACGTTCGGCGTCCTCGCGATCGCGCAGCGCTCGATCCGCCGCCATATCCGTTATCTGCGTCAGATGGGGCTGATGGACCGGCTCGCCGCCGAGCGGCCGCTCGACATGACCGTGGCGGAGACGGCGTCGGGCGAAGGCACGCTGGCGAAGATGATCGCGGTCGGCCGCGCCTTGAAGGAGGAGGATGGCGCCGGCGCCATCGTGATGGGCTGCGCCGGCATGGCGCGGCATCGCAAGAATCTGGAGGATGCGCTGGGCATTCCGGTGATCGATCCCACGCAGGCCGCGGTGACGATGGCGCTCGGCGCGGTGGCGTTTGCGAGGTGAGTGAAGGCTCGCTGAGCCTCGACGTGAGGCATGCAACTGCCAGTTCCGCTCCTCGATAGATTCCGCGGTATGGGTCCCGGCGTTCGCCGGGACGACACCGTTGATGGACGCTGGGGTCCAACAACGGCCCTCTGCTCAGCTCACCAGTTGAAAACTAGCCGCCTCACTCCGGCGGCACCGCACCGGTGCGGCTGGTGATCAGCCCGTAATGCTCCACCCTTCGATGCCTCGCGAAATCGAAGATCGTCTGCTTGCCGAAGCGCGTCGCATCCATATCGCAAGGCGCGACCAGCACCTCGTCGCCTTCCGTCACAGCTTCCGCGACGATCTCGCCGTCGGGATTGACGATCAGGCTGCCGCCGATCAGATGATGGCCGTCTTCCATACCGGCCTTGGCCACAGCCACCACCCAGCACGAGTTCTGGTAGGCGCCAGCCTGCGCGGAGAGACGATTGTGGAACAGGCGCTGCTGCAGTCCCTCCGCAGATTTCAGCGAGTTCACCGACGGCGTGTTGTAGCCGATCAGCACCAGCTCGACGTCCTGCAGCCCCATCACGCGATAAGTCTCCGGCCAGCGGCGATCGTTGCAGATGGCCATGCCCATGATCCCGCCGAGATTGCGCCAGACCGGAAAGCCGAGGTCGCCCGGCTCGAAATAGCGCTTCTCCAGATGCTGGTGGCTGCGCTCCGGCTCGAACTCCTCGTGGCCGGGCAGATGCACCTTGCGGTACTTGCCGACGATGCGGCTCTCGCGGTCGGTCAGGATGGCGGTGTTGTAGTGGTGCCCGTCCGGCGTCAGCTCGGCATAGCCGAGATACATCGCGATGCCGTGCTGCGCGGCGCGGTCGAACAGCGGCTGCACCGCGGCGTTCGGCATGTCGCGCTCGAACCAGGTATCGACCTCAGTCTGGTCCTCGATGTACCAGCGCGGAAAGAACGTCGTCAGCGCCAGCTCCGGATAGACGATGAGGTCGGCCCCCTTTTGCTTGGCTTCGTCCAGCAGCGCGGTCATGCGCGCGACGACGGCCTCGCGGCTCTCGGCCCGCTGGATCGGCCCCATCTGGGCCGCGGCGACGTTGATCACACGCATGGTGGAGCTCCACGGTTAGTTCGTAGCGACATCTTGTTTGGAATCGGCATTGCGAAACTTGAAGATCGACCGATCAAACGCCGTGTCCATATATGCGCCCTCTCCCCTTGTGGGAGAGGGCATGTAGGACGGGTCGGCAAGCTCGGCAGGGTGAGGGGTATTTCTCCACGAGCATCATTCGCGGAGAGATACCCCTCACCCGAACGAGGACATGGAGGGGCCGGTGATGCCCTCTCCCACAAGGGGAGAGGGCGCTGTATCGCACAGCGCGGGGCCGACAGACGGCACTCGGCAAATGTCGAGAGAACAATGGTTGCCGCCTTACTCACCCACCCCATTCCTACGATCACACCGGCCGATGCAGCACCGGCCGCGTGCGCGAGAAGGACGGGCGGCCGCGCTTCAGGCCCCACAGCGGCTGGGCCAATGTGGCCACCGCTTCGGTCGGATCGCGCGCATCGATGCAGACGAGATCGGCCGGCGCGCCGACCGTCACGCCGTAATCCGAAAGCCGCATCAGCTTGGCCGCATCATGCGTCACCATGTCGAGGCAGCCGGCGAGATGGTCGGGGCGCGAGACGTGGCAGACATTGGCGTAGAGGTTGGCCATGCGGATCAGCGAGCCGTCGCCATAGGGCGTGAACGGATTGAGCACGTTGTTGGTCGACAGCGAACAGGTCACGCCCTTGTCGCGCAGCGGCTCGAGCGGCACCACGCCGCGCGGGATCGCATGATCGTGGCGCCGGCCCATCAGATGCAGATCCGTCGAGGGCAGCACGGTGACGGCGACGCCGGCCTTGGCGAGTTGCACAGCGATCGCATTGAAGCGCTCCGGCGGCAGCAGCGACAGCTGCGTGACATGCCCGACCGCGACGCGACCGCCCCAGCCATATTCCTCCGTCTTGCGGCAGACATATTCAATCTGCATGTGATCGAGCGTCTCGGCGAGATCGAGATGCATGTCGATGTCGACGTCGTGCTCGCGCGCGATCGCGAAGATGCGGTCGATCTGTGCCGGGGGATCGGTGTCGAAATACGGCGCCGCGCCGATGGTGCGCGCGCCGCGGCGCAGGCCCTCGATCAGCAGCTCCTCGGTGCCGGGATAGTTGGTCAGGCCTTCCTGCGGGAACACGCAGATTTCGAGATCGAGCGCCCAGGCATGATCGCGGGCGAGTTGTTGGATGGCCTCGAACGCAATGAAGCCGATGCCGGGATCGAGCTCGACATGGGTGCGCATCCGCATCGTGCCGTGGCTGACGCAGCGCTCCACGGTCTGCTTCGCCCTGTTGTAGACATCCTCGGCCGTGAAGTGACGCTTGGCGGCCGCCGTCTCGCGCACCGCCTCGGCCACCGTACCTTCCCGGATCGTGCAGCGATCCAGGATGCAGGTCTTGTCGAGATGGATGTGGGTCTCGATGAAGCCGGGAACGACGAGGCAGTTCTCCGCGTCGCGTTCCTCGCCGTCGGCCCGCAGCGCGGCCTCGATCGCCACGATCCGGCCTTTCGAAATTCCGATATCGGCGCGGCGCAGCTCGCCCTGCTGCGCCAGCACCGCGTTGCGAATGATCAGGTCCATGCCGCCTTTGCCGTCGAAGATTCCCTGCGCGCCACGCTGGCGGCGCGGCGCTCAAAAGGCAAGCGCCATGCCAGGGATGGACGCCGCGCTGCGTTGCAAGCCGCTTCGTCACCATTCGTTTACAAACAGACGGCCGATCCGGGCCACTTGTTTGCTGTGGAAAAACTGCTATATTGGTGCATGGATAACGTGAACGCGTTCTGCTCAGGCCCGTCGTCAAGGCGGGCCGTTGCCGTTTTGGGGGTAGCTGTCCGATGACTCGCTCCAACCGCACGGATCACATCCGCCTGACCTCGCACCCGGTGCCAGGCGCCAAGCACAATTTCCCGCTCCACTGGGGCGCGGCGAGCGCGCGCGAGCGCGGGCCGATCATCGGCACGGTGTCGCGTCCGCAGGACCGCAACGTCATCGGCAGCCATGGCGGCTCCTACACGGTGTACCGCGCGCTCGCGGTCTCCTCCGGCGCGCTGGATCCGATCCGTCGCCCCGATCTCACCAACACCCATCCCGCCGCCACCATCGGCCCGTTCGGCCAATGGCGCGATCCCGCCAAGATCGTCGCGCTCGATCCCTGGGGCCATCTGGTCGCCGAGAACTTCGGCGGCGAGATCGCCGAGGGCATCGACATCCGGCCGACCATCGCGGTGACCAAGGCGCGCATCGAACTGCCGGAGCTGCATGCGGCGATGGCCGCCAAGCGCCTCGTTCACGACGGCGAGGTCGTGCATGCCAATGGCAGCGTGTCGGTGGTGAAGATCGCGATCGACCCCGTGTGGTACCTGCCCGGCGTGGCCGCACGCTTCGGCACCAGCGAGACCAATCTGCGCCGCGGCCTGTTCGAGCAGACCGGCGGCATGTATCCGGAGCTGGTGACGCGACCCGACCTGCAGGTGTTCCTGCCGCCGATCGGCGGTACGACCGTCTATCTGTTCGGCGACGTCACCAAGCTGAATGACGCGAGGACGAAGATCACCTGTCGCGTGCATGACGAATGCAACGGCTCCGACGTGTTCGGCTCCGACATCTGCACCTGCCGGCCCTATCTGATCCACGGCATCGAGGAATGCGTCGCCGCCGGCCAGAATGGCGGGCTCGGCATCATCGTCTACAACCGCAAGGAAGGCCGCGCGCTCGGCGAGGTGACCAAATTCCTGGTCTACAATGCGCGCAAGCGCCAGGAGGACGGCGACGCCGCCGCGGCCTATTTCGAGCGCACCGAATGCGTCGCCGGTGTGCAGGACGCGCGCTTCCAGCAGCTGATGCCCGACGTGATCCACTGGCTCGGCATCACGCGCATCGACCGCTTCATCTCGATGAGCGACATGAAGCACGATGCGCTGGTCGGACAAGGCGTCGACATCGTCGAGCGCGTGCCGATCCCCGACGAGCTGATCCCGGCCGACGCCCATGTCGAGATCGCAGCCAAGAAGGCCGCCGGCTATTTCTCGCTGGAGCCGCAAAAACCGCAAGAGCTCGGCGACACCGTCGGCCGCCCGCTCGAGAAGTACTGAGCGCAGCGGCCGATCATGACAGACGTCTCATATCTCCTGTCCGCCCGCGCCGTCCGCGAGCGGGCGCATCAACTGCTTGCCCTCGGCCTCGACGACAAGCTGCCGCATTTTCGTATCGATCTCGGCAAACTGGATGCGATCGCCGATCTCGTACGCGACGTCACGAGCAAGGCGTATCCGAACGGCGAGGTGCCGTTCCATTCACGCTGGCGGCACTTCGTGGTCGGCAGCGTCGATCGCTGGGCTGCAATCGCTGAGAGGGTGGAGTGGCCGGATGCGGCGGCGCGCGCGCGCGCCGAGTTCGATCTCGCCATCACCAGCGTGCTGCTCGACGCCGGCGCCGGTGCCGCTTGGCGCTATCTGGATGCCGTCACCGGCGCGCGGATCGGCCGCTCCGAGGGACTGGCGCTGGCGAGCCTCGACATGTTTTCCCGCGGCGCGTTTTCCGCCGACCCGGCAGATCCGCTGCGCGCAGACGCGGCGAAGCTGCAACAGCTGACCGTCGCCGATCTCGAACGCGGCTTTCAGGTTGGCGCTGACAATCCGCTGGTCGGATTGGAAGGCCGCGTCGCGCTGCTGCGGCGGTTGGGCGAAGTAGTCGCCGCGAAGCCGGAGATTTTCGGAACCAAGGATGCTCCGCGTCCCGGCGGGCTTTTCGATCAGCTCGTCGCCGGCGCCGTGGATGGCCACATCGATGCGGCTGACATCCTGCAGCAGGTGCTGCAGCAGCTCGGCCCGATCTGGCCGTCACGTCTGACGCTGCAAGGCGTCGCGCTCGGCGACTGCTGGAGGCATGCATCGCTGGTGACGGCCGATGCGACCACCGGCCTCGTTCCCCTGCACAAGCTGTCACAATGGCTGAGCTATTCGCTGATCGAACCGCTGCAGCGCGCGGGCCTCGTGGTGGACAACATCGACGGCCTCACCGGCCTCGCCGAATACCGCAATGGCGGCCTGTTCGTGGACGGCGGTGTGCTGAGCCTGCGCGATCCCGCCGATGCCGCGCGAGCGCATGCCGTGGACTCGCCGCTGGTGGTGGAATGGCGCGCGCTCACCGTCGCCCTGCTCGACCGGCTGGCCGCGCTGATCCGCGTGCGTACCGGTCAGACGCCCGAGCAACTGCCGCTCGCCCGCATCCTAGAGGGCGGCACCTGGGCCGCCGGCCGCAAGCTCGCCTTCGAGCGGCGGCCCGATGGTTCACCGCCGCTCACCATCATCAGCGACGGCACGGTGTTTTAAGGGGTTTGATAGAGATTCGTCATGCCCGACACGGGAGGTGCACCCTCTCCCCTTGTGGGAGAGGGTGCATCGAACGAGCGGAGCGAGTTCGAGCCGGGTGAGGGGTTCTCTCCGCGGAAACAGACCCCTCACCCGGTATGATCGCGCTACGCGCGCTCATACCACCCTCTCCCACAAGGGGAGAGGGTGCACCTCCCGTGCCGCATTATTCGGAGATGAAAGCCATGGAAGGCGTCACGGTCGTCGATCATCCGCTGGTGCAGCACAAGCTGACCCTGATCCGCGACAAGTCGATCTCGACCAAGTCGTTTCGCGAGCTCTTGAAGGAGATCGGCATGCTCCTCTGCTACGAGGTCACGCGCGACCTGCCGCTCACGGAGGTCGAGATCGAGACGCCGCTGGCGCGGATGCAGTCAGCGAAGATCGCCGGCAAGAAGCTGGTGTTCGTGCCGGTGCTGCGCGCCGGCGTCACCTTCGTCGACGGCATGCTCGACCTGGTGCCGACCGCGCGCGTTGCCCATATCGGCCTGTACCGCGAACCGCAGACCTTCACTGCCGTCGAGTACTTCTTCAAGGCGCCGTCCGACCTGCACGAGCGTCTCGCCGTCGTGGTGACGCCGGTGCTGGCGACCGGCAACAGCGCGGTCGCCGCCGTCGACCGGCTGAAGGAGCGCGGCGCCAAGGACATCCGCATGGTCTGCATGATCGCCGCTCCCGAAGGCGTCGAGCGCGTGCGCGGCCTGCATCCCGACGTCACGCTGTGGACCGCGGCGATCGACGAGGGCCTGGACGACGACGCCTTCATCGTCCCCGGCCTCGGCGACGCCGGCGACCGGGCGTATGGGACGCGGTAAGGCTCGCATCGACTCGACCAAGAGGACGCGGTAATCCGGGCCTCGCCCTTCGAGACGCGCGCCTTTCGGCGCGCTCCTCAGGGTGAGGAGTGGCAGGATTCGGCGTCGGCCAAGTTCTCTGCGCCGAAGCCTCGTGAGAGGCAGGTCTCCAGGAACACGACTGTCGGCGTGTTCATGGCACGGGATCCAGCACCCGACGTCGGTGCCGGACCCTCATGGTGAGGAGGCGCGCGCCGATCTGCGCATGAGAGCAATCGACGAACAAGCGCGCGCCGTCTCGAACCATGAGGCCCGAGCTGCGAGCCGCACCAACAGCGTCCGGCAACGCCGCAGCGGCTTGATCCGCCCGTCGGGCACTCACTACACGTCCTCACTGCCGATTTTTTTCGTCGCGGCCGTCGCTCCGCCTCGCGCGAAAACGCGATATTCCGCTGCGGATCCAACAACAAGCTCGACTTCAAGACCTCGCGCAGAAATAAATCTCTTCCCAATTTCGGATTTTCTGATTTATGCTCCCTCCGTTCCGGTCCGGATGAGGGGCGTACGCGTCGTCACGAGACGTTGGATCGGCAATGCGGTGGACGTGGCAGCATCGTAAAGCGCTTGCGCGGACGAGCGGTGCTCTGCGGACGGCGAAGTCGCGTGGTTCTGATACCCCGAAGCTGGTATCAAGTCGGCCGGTGTGACGCATCGGACGATGACGGTGGCCAACGAGCCGGGCACCGGGAAGATCGCGTATAAGCCGTAAACCATCGCGCAGGGAAGGCCGGATGCTCCGGTCCGTACCTGTGGTTCTGCCGCGTGCTTTTTGTTGCACGCGGACCATGGGTGCGACCGGCACCCGGCCTTCCCTGCGCCCTCATCATTCACGAGGGCGACGACTGCGGCATCATCCGGGCGCGATCTGCGCCGCGGCAACGATGCAGCCTGCCCGGTTGTTTGAGACGATGCGCTGACGCGCTGTCAGCCCGCGAACGCGGCCTGTGCCTCGGGCAGCGCCCAGATCTTCTCGATCGCCGCAGCACCAGTGGCTGTGATCGCCACCTCGTCGCCATGCAGATAACGGCCTTCGCAAATCAGCAGCCGGCCATCGACCATCACCTGGTCGATATTGGCGCGGTTGGCGAGCGCGATCAGGCCGCGACGTGGATCATGCAGCGGCTGGAGATGCGGATGCGTCATGTCGACGACGGTGAGATCGGCGGTCGCGCCCGACGCGATCACGCCGAGATCGTCGCGCTTGATCATCGCGGCCGCGGCCGCGGTGACCGCGTCGATCAGTTCCGGCGCGCTCGCGGTCTCGGCATTTCCGAGCGCGACCTTCGAGATCAGCGACGCCGCATTGAGCTCGCCGAGCAGGTCCATGTTGTATCCGTCGGTGCCGACGGCGGTGCGCACGCCATGCGCGGCGAAGCGGCCGAACGCCGCGGTGACGCCGGCGCGGGCGAACACGCGCGGGCAGTTCAGGACGCCGGCGCCGCGCGCGGCCATCAGCTTCAGATCCGCATCGGTCGAGGCATGGCAATGCGCGGCGAGAAGATCGGGCCCGAGCAGGCCGAGCCAGTCGAGATATTCGGCCGGCGTGCGCCCGCCATAGCGCTGCCCGATGGTGGCCACCTCGCCGGCGCTCTGCGCCATGTGCGTCGTGACGGGAACGTCGAGCTCGCGCGCTCGCCTCGCAGCAGCGCGCAACAGATCAGGTCCGCAGGTGTCGGTCGCATGCGGGCTCATCGCCAGACGGATGCGACCGTCCCCCTGCCCGTGCCAGCGCTGATGCAGCGCGTTCCAGGCCGCCATGTCGGCCTCGCCGTCATCGCCGGCATAATGCACGACGCCGGAGGCGTCCGCCTTGGCGTCCGACGTCGAGAACAGATAGGGCGCGCCGTAGAAGCGCAGGCCCATCTCGAGCGCCGCATCGAACAGCTCGGGGATCGTGTTCCGAAACGGCTCCATCACCGTGGTCGCGCCGCCCTTCAGGAGCTGCAACACGCCCGTGCGGCCGATCGCCAGCCGCTCTTCGGCGGAGAGAATTTCGGCGCCGCGCTTGGAGAGCGGCAGCAGCACCGTGTAAACGATGCTCTTGTTGTTGCGTCGGCCGTTGCCGTCCTCCGTCAGCGTGCGCGCAATCGCTTCGCTGAAGATGTGGTTGTGCAGGTTCAGCAGACCGGGCAGCACGAAGCGGCCGGGCCGGTCGAACACCTCGTCGGCCGAGGGACGATCGCGCGTCACCGCCGCGATGCGCTTGCCCTCCACCAGCACCCAATGGTCGCGCAGCACGCCCTGCACGCCATCACTATGCGTCAGCACGTAGCTGCCGAAGATCGCTGTGGTGCTCATGCGCCCTTGGTTTCCGCTGCCTCATGACGCTGGTAGTTCGCTGCAATCTCCGCGCCGGTGGTGATCCAGACGTCCTGGCACGATTTGGTGTAGTTGAGGAATTCGCGCAGCAGGCGGAAGCGCATCGGCCGCCCCGAGACCTGCGGATGCAGGACGGTCGTGACCATGGCGCCCCAGTCGCGGACCTCGTCAAGCTCGTCCTTCCACATCGACAGCACGTGCTCCTTGGGGAAGATCGAGCGCGGCGAGAACCGCGCCGACAGGCCGTGCATCCAGTCGTCATAGCTCGACGTCACCGGGATCTCGATCGTGCCGGGCGAGCCGGAGGCCAAGCGGTGGCGATAGGGCCTGACGTCGTCGCGGAACGAGGAGGTGTAGACGATGCCCTGGCGGACGAGCGCGACGCGCAGCTCCTCGCAGAACTCGCCGAACGGCGCACGATAGCCGATCGGACGGACGCCGAGCCGGCGCTGAAGCGCATCGAAGCCCCGTTCGATCTCCTCGATGATGAAGGGATCGCCGGGATCGGGCAGCAGATGGTGATAGCCGTGATGACCGATCTCATGGCCGGCCTTCAGCACGGCCTCCGCCATCGCCGGATGCGCATCGACCGCCCATCCGGTGATGAAGAACGTCGCCTTGAGATCGAGGTCGGCGAGCAGCTCGAGCAGCTTCGGCGTGCCGACGCGGGCCTCGAAGCCGCCGAAGCTCATCGTGACCAGGCGCGCGGCATGCGCAGGGTCCTTCGACGTCCAGGCGCTCTCGGCGTCGATGTCGAACGACAGGAACATGGCCGCCTTGTAGGGCGCGGGCCACGGATAGTCGGGCGCCGGCGGCGCCGTGTTGGAGGGAATGAGCGGGATGCCTGCGAGCGCCTTACTGTCCGGCATTGATCGTCACCTTCCCGATCGCGTTGTCGCTGAGCTTCCACTTCGCCAGCAGCGCCTTGTAGCTGCCGTCGGCGATCAGCGCCTCCAGCGCGGCGCGCAGCGCCTCGCGCAGGTCCTCCGCCTTCACCGGCGTCGCGAGCCCGGTATACTGAAAGGCGATCGGCGTGCCGACCGGCACATAGGTGTTGGGCTCGAGGTCCATGATGTAGGGCAAGGTCTCGTTGCCCTGCACGGCGGCATCGATCCGGCCCTGCTTGAGCTGCGTGCGCGCATCGGCCGACCCTTCGGTGCCGACGAATTCGATCGGAGTCGCGCCGCAGTTCTTGTCGCTCCAGGCCGCGATGTCCTTCGGGAACATCGTGCGCCTGGAGGCGCCGACCTTCTTGCCGCACAGCGCCGCCGGCTCCTTGAACTCGGCGGCGCGCGAGGCCTGCACGAAGAAGCGCGGGCCGCTACGCAGATAGTCGATGAAGCTCGCGGTCTCCTGCCGGCTCTTGAGGTCGGTCATGCCGGTCAGGATGATGTCGAAGCGCTGGGTGGCGAGGCCCGGCATCAGCTGGTCGAAGCTGGTCTCCTGCCACACCGCCTTGACGCCGAGCTTCTTGGCCAGCGCCTCGCCGAGCTCGACGTCGAAGCCGGTCAGGGTCGCGGTGGCCGGATCCTTGAACTCCATCGGCGGATAGTTCGGCACCACCGCGATGCGCAGGCCGTTCTGCTTGATCTCGGCCGGAAGCTCGGCCGCAGCACTTGCCACCACCATCGCCGCGCTTGCGACGGCGGCCAATAGGATCGACTTGAACTTCATGATCTCACCCCACTTCAGCTGCCAGAAATGCCCTGGTCCTCGCCTCGCGCGGCGCGCGCAGCACCTCGCCGGCCGGACCGCTCTCCACGATCACGCCCTGGTCCATGTAGACCACGCGGTCGGCGACCTCGCGCGCGAAGCCGAGCTCATGGGTGACGACCAGCATGGTCATGCCGGAGGTCGCGAGCTGCTTCATCACGCCGAGCACCTCGCCGACCAATTCCGGATCGAGCGCCGAGGTCGGCTCGTCGAACAGCACCAGCCGCGGCGTCATCGCGAGCGCGCGTGCGATCGCGACGCGCTGCTGCTGGCCGCCGGACAGTTGCGACGGATAGGAGCCGGCCTTGTCAGCCAGCCCGACGCGGCGAAGCAGCGCCATCGCCGCATCCCTGGCCTCGGCCGGCTTGCGCTTCTGCACCTGCACGGGGCCCTCGATGATGTTCTCCAGCGCCGTCATGTGCGGGAACAGATTGAAGCGCTGGAACACCATGCCGCAGGCGAGCCGCTGCCGCGCGATCTCGCGCTCGGACAGCCGATGCAGCCGGCCGTCCTGCTCGCGAAAGCCGAGCAGCTCGCCGTCGAGCCAGATGCCGCCGCTGTCGGCGCTGGTGAGCTGGTTGACGCAGCGGAGCAACGTGGTCTTGCCGGAGCCGGACTGCCCGATCAGGCAGACCACCTCGCCTTCGAACACGTCGAGCGAGACCTGCTTCAGCGCCTGGAACTCGCCGAAGTGCTTGCTGACCTGGCGGATCGCGACCAGCGGCTTCATCAGCGGCTCCGCGCGATGCCGCGCGCAAAGCGGCGTTCGAGCAGCATCTGCAACGGCGTGAGGATCGAGACCACGAGCAGATACCAGAGACCGGCGACGATCAAGAGCTCGATGACACGGGAGTTGGCGTAATAGATGTTCTCGGCCGAATGCAGCACTTCCGGATACTGGATCACGCTCGCGAGCGAGGTGGCCTTGACCAGGCCGATGAACTCGTTGCCGAGCGGCGGGATCACGACGCGCATGGCCTGCGGCAGAATGATCCGGCGCAGCGCCTGCAAGCGGCCCATGCCGATCGCCTGCGCCGCCTCGTACTGGCCGATGTCGACCGACAGCAGGCCGGCCCGCATCACCTCCGAGGTGTACGCACCCTGGTTGATGCCGAGCCCGAGCAGCGCCGCGAGGAACGGCGTCATCACGTCGACGGCGCGCGCGCTCCACAGGCCGGGGATGCCGATGGTCGGAAACACCAGCGCGAGATTGAACCACAGCAGCAATTGTAGGATCAGCGGCGTGCCGCGAAACAGCCACGTATATCCGGCGGCGACCGTGCGCAGCACCGGATTCGGCGACAGCCGCATGATCGCGACGACAACGCCGAGCGCGATGCCGAGCGTCATCGCAGCGACCGCCATGACCATGGTGTTGACGATGCCGCGCAGGATCACCGGCGCAGCGATGAAGCGCTCGACGAAGGACCATTCGATCTGCCCACGCGCAAAGGCGCGGCCGATCGCAAGGAGGATGACGACGATGATGGCGGCTGTCAGCCAACGCCCCCAATGCGCCTGCCGCGCGATTCTGTGGCCGGAGAGATCCGGAAAACCGTCGGCGAGCGCTTCGCTGCGGCTCATTGCGGCGCCGCGTTCAGCATCGGCTCGCGCACCGCATTGGCGCCGAGGCCCCATTTGTCGAGGATCGCCTTGTAGCTGCCGTCAGCGATCATCGCCTTGAGCTGATCGGTGACAACCTCGCGCAATCCCGAATCATCCTTGCGGAACATGATGCCTTGATAGCCGAACGCAATGGGCTCCCCGATGATGCGATACTTGCCGGCCTCCTGCGATTGCGCATAGGGCAAGGTCTCGCTGCCCTGCACCGCGGCGTCGATGCGGCCCTGCTTCAGCTGATTGCGGACGTCGATCGAGTTCTCCCCCGGCACATATTGCGCGGCGGGCTTTCCGGCAGCCTCGCAATTGGCCTTGCTCCACTTCTCGATCTCCTGCGGGAAGCTGGTCGAGCGGGTCGTACCGATCTTCCTGCCGCAGAGATCGATCGCGGACTTCGCATCGCTCTCGGCGAGCACGAAGAATTGCGGGCCGGTGACGAGGTAGTCCACGAAATCGGCCGTCTCGCGCCGCGATGCGCGGTCGGAGATGCCGGAGATGATGAAGTCGGCGCGCTTGGTCTGGAGAGAGGGGATCAGTTCGGCGAACGGCGTCTCGCTCCAGACGATCTTCACGCCCAGACGCTTCGCCAGCTCGTTGGCGAGATCGATGTCCAGCCCCTTCAGCTCGTTGGTAGCGGGGTCATGATATTCCATCGGAGCGTAGGTCGAGTTGACCGTGAGCTTGAGCGCCCCCGCCTGCTTGATGTCGGCAGGAAGCTCTGCCGCGCCGGCCGCGCCGAGCAGCGCGAAGGTGACGAAACCTGCGAACAACGATCGGCTCATCGTGCAAGACTCCTCCGGGCAAAATGGCTAATCGACGGCGACCGGCTCGACCACGCCGGCACGCTCGGTGATGAGCTTGTACTGATCGGGCCGGCGGTGCGCCGCGAAGTTGAACATCTTGTCCTTGCCCTGCCGGCACAGATCGAGATCGATGTCGGCGACGAGAACCTCGTCACCGAGCGTCTTGGCCTGCGCGACGATGCAGCCATTGGGATCGACGATGCAGGACCCGCCGATCAGGCCGCTGCCGTCCTCGTCGCCGGCCTTGGCGACCGCGATCGCCCAGGTCGCGTTCATGTAGGCGTTCGCCTGCGCCACCAGCGTGGAATGGAACGTGCGCAGGGAGGCATCCTCGGTGTTGCCGCCGTTCGGATCGTAGGCCGCGGAGTTGTAGCCGACGCAGACCAGCTCGACTCCCTGCATCCCCAGTACGCGCCAGGATTCCGGCCAGCGGCGGTCGTTGCAGATCATCATGCCCATGATCGCCCCGCCCCACTCGGAGCCGGCGCGCACCGCGGGAAAACCGAGATCGCCATAACCGAAATAGCGCTTCTCAAGCTGCTGGTACTTGGCGCCCTCGCGCGGCTCGACCGAGCCAGGCAGATGGACCTTGCGGTACTTGCTGATGACCTCGCCGTCGGGATCGACGAGGATGGAGCTGTTGAAGCGCCGGCCGTCGGGCGTCAGCTCGGCATAGCCGACATAGAAGCCGACACGAAGCACCCGCGCACGCTCGAACAGCGCCGCGACCGACGGATTCGGCATGCTGCGCTCGAAATACTGATCGAGTGCGTCGCCCTCCAGGATCCAGCGCGGAAAGAAGGTCGTGAAGGCAAGCTCGGGAAACACCACCAGCTTCGCGCCCTGGGCGGCGGCCTGCTCCAAGAGTTCTATCAGGCGGGACAGCGTGTGCGCCCGGCTGTCGGCGCGCGGGGTCGGCCCCATCTGGGCGGCGGCGGCGCGGAAGATACGGCTCAAGAGTGCCTCCGATCTGTGCGCCATGCCGAACGATCAGGCGAAGGGCCGCCTGTATGCGCGCACCGAAAGAAGGGATCATTTGGCGAAAGCGGCGCGGGATTTGCAATCCGCCGATGCGGCCGCACGCTATGATATTTTGGCCGAGACCATCACCCGGGCTTATAGGGCGTTCACATGAACCTGCGTCAGCTGGAAATCCTGCGGGCCGTCATCCGCCATCGCACCACCGTCGCCGCGGCCGAGGAGCTGGCGCTGTCACAGCCGGCGATCAGCAATGCGCTCAAGGCGATGGAGGCGCAGGCCGGCTTCACGCTGTTCGAGCGCGTCAACAACCGGTTGTTTCCGACACCGGAGGCGATGACCCTGTTTGAGGAGAGCGAAGCGATCTTCATGTTGCATGCGCGGCTGGAAAATCGCGTGCGCGACCTGCGCGAGCAGCGGACGGGTCATCTCTCGATCGTCGCCACGCCGCCGCTCGCCTACAGCATCATCCCTCCGACCTTGTCGGGCTTCCTGCGACGCAGGCCACAGACGCGGATGTTCTTCGACGTCCGGCGCTATGAGGGCGTCATCGAGGGCGTGCTCGGCAACGTCGCCGAACTCGGCTTCGCGCTCGGCCTGTCGGATCATCCCGGCATCGCTCATGAGATCGTGCACACCGGCGAGATGGTCTGCGTGATGCCGCCGGAGCATCCGCTTGCGGAGCGCGATGTGGTTTCCGCGCGGGATCTTGGCGGTTTTCCGCTCATCGGGCTGGAGCGCGGCACCCGCCTCGGCGAGGCCGTGCGCGAGAGCTTTCGGCAGCTCGATGCGGATTTCCAGCCGACCGTCGAGGTACGCTATTGCAACACGGCCTGCGTGCTCGCGGCGGCCGGCGTCGGTATCGCCGTGGTCGATCCGTTCTCACCACACCAGGGCGGCCACGATCTCGTGGTACGGCCATTTACGCCGAGCACGACCGTCTCGGCTTACGTGCTGTGGTCGGAGGCAAGGCCGCTGTCGAATCTGGCAAAGACGTTTCGCAGCGAGGTCAGAAATGCGAGCCGTCGTCTCGCGGATGGTCACGACGCAATGGGATTAGCAGCAAAACTGGAGGATACCACGCCCTCGCCGCTTGCAGGCGAGGGCATCGCCGACCCATCCACGACCCAGCATATCACGCGCGCGCCAGCTCGATATCGTGCGTCTGCTTCGTCTCGGCGTCGTACACCTTGATCTGCAACATCGGGAACCGACGCTTCAGATCATGTGCACCGTTATGCGCACCCTCCTTGGTCTTGAACTCCGTCTTGATCTGACCATCGACCACGACGGCATAACCGCTCAGCGGCAGGTCTTTGCCGGATTTGTCTTGAGCAGGCTTGTTGGAAACAGACTTCTCTTGGGCAGACTTGAGCATTGCGAGCCGACGTCGTTTCGTGAGTTGAGGGGGCGTCGAGTGCGCAGATGGCCGCGCCTCGAACGACCTCGATGTAAGGTGAGTCTGTCGCGATGAGCAAGCGAAGACGCGTTCTGCACAAGCAGGACGATTACGGTTCAACCTGATGGCGCACCGAGGGTCGGCGCCGACCTCGGGATGCTGGATAGGCGGCCGCGACAGGCTGGTATTCTCCAGCAACCGGCTCCCTGCTCGTCGCGCAATCGTCGTGGCCGCAGGGGCCGGTTGACCCTTCGTTTACCTCAGGATCGACCACGACATCGTGAGATTGATGCATGTCAACATTCTCGCTTCGAACACGCCGCCTACTGGCACGGCGTCCAAGCGAATCACTCGTTGCGGTTCCCTCGTTCGGCGTTCCGCCAACGATCCCTATGCATCGTCATGGAGAATCACATGAGCGAGATCGGCGTGACCGCACTCGACCATACCGTCCAGGAAACCAACATCTGGCTGAAGGCGATCGAGCAGAGGCTCGGGCTGGCGAGCCGCCAGCAGGCCTACAACGCGCTGCGAGCCGTGTTGCACGTGTTGCGCGACCGTCTGCCGCTGGCCACCGCTGCGAACTTCGGCGCCCAGCTGCCCCTGCTCATCCGCGGCATCTACTATGAAAGCTGGCAGCACGCGGCCACACCGACGAAAGACCGGCATCTGGAGGAATTCGTCGACGACATCTTCCGCCAGCTGCCGCCGCAGTTCCCGATCGATCCACTCAAGGCCGCGCGCGGCATCTTCGAAATCCTCTGGGAGAAGCTGGACCCGGGCGAGTTCGACAAGCTGATGGGGCACCTGCCGGTGCCGCTGCGAAACCTGCGCGAGCCGGCGACGTGAGGCGTGCGCCCGCTTCCCAAATTCAATGCGCCAGCTGCCGGTACAGCGCCGGCAGCGCCGCGGGCAGGCGACGGATATTGCCGACGATGGCGTAGCCGCCGCGGCCGAACAAGGTTGGAAAGTAGGATTGCGCTGAGCCATCGATGGTGACTCCGAACACCGCAACGCCTGCACGCCTGGACTCCTGCACGGCCTTGCGGGTGTCCTCGATCGCGAACCGTCCCTCATAGTGATCGACGTCGTTCGGCTTGCCGTCGGTCAGCACCAGCAAGAGGCGCTTGCGCTCCGGACGCTCCGCAAGCTCGCCGGCCGCATGACGGACGGCCGTGCCGATGCGCGTGTAGTAGCCCGGCCTGAGCGCACCAATGCGTCGCTCGACCTGCCCGCTCATCGGCTCGCCGAACGCCTTCACGGTCTCCAGGCGAACCCAGGAATTGCGTCGCGACGTGAAGGTGAGAATGCTGTGGCTGTCGCCGCAGGCGGACAAGCCGTGCGCCAGCACCAGCAGCGCCTCCTTCTCGACGTCGAGGACGCGCACGCCGTCGACCCACGCGTCCGTCGACAGCGAGACATCGACCAGCAGGGTCACCGCTAGATCATGCGCGAGCGGACGCATCGCGAGGTGCACGCGATCGAGCCCGCCGTGACCGGCGTTGAGGTCGCTGCGCCGGCGGACCAGCGCGTCGATGTCGAGGTCGTGGCCGTCGGCCTGCGCGCGCATCACGTCGTGGCGTGGCCGCAGGGTCTCGAAGCGGCGCCGCACGCCGCGGATGCGACGGCGCATCGCGTCATCCGGAGCCCAGCTCTCCCCGGTCTCGGTGGCGACGCTCGTCACCACGCGGCAATGGTCGGGCAGATAAGCGCTGCTGCGATAATTCCATTCGGGGTAGAGCCGACCACTGTCGAGGCGCGCACTGTCGACCGCCTCGGGGGGCAGATCGAGATCGAACTTCAGCTTGCTCGCCGGCCTGCCCTTGCGCCTGCTGATCGCGAGATCGTCGAGATCATCGGCCGCCTTGCGGGCGTCGTCATCATCCGTGTCGTCAGAGGGCCGATCGACGTTCACCATCTCCGCCATGGCGAGAATCTTCTCGAAGCGGTTGAGGATGAACGGATCGCGCTGGGTTCTCTCGTCACGCTCGCGTTGCGCGAAGCGCTTGCGGCTGTCGGGCGCGGTTGCGTCCTGCGCCGGCGTCTCACTCTCCTCGTCATCACAGCCGGCGGCGATGGCGTCGCGGCTCCAGCAATCCCCCCACAAGGGGCATGGCAGCATCGGCCGGTAGCCAGGCGGCGCCGTGTCCGGGAGAGCGCCCTCGGCGGCGACGGCGGCCCACAACCCATTCCGGAGGGGCGCTCCAGCGCCCAGCAGCGCCATGACGACGGACTCGACCTGCTGCTCCAGCCGCGGCAGCGGCCGTCGCGGCCGAGCCGCGGCAAGCGCTTGGGCGAGTTGTGCATGAGGAGCGGTGAGCCCGGGAAAGCGCGCGAGCACCAGCGCCGTCGTCTCGCCGGCACGCCGCAGCGTCAGGAGATCCCGGCGCAGCGGATCCGCCTCCGCGACCGGCTCGACCGACATGGTCGCAAACCACGCGGCAAGCCATCGGTAGAGCTGCGCGTTGAGCGCGCGATCCGGCAACAGCGCGATGGTCTCGGGAAGGAACAATGTGGCACCATCGCGCCCGGCTTGGTCGAGGCATTCGTCTCCGAGCCCGATGCGCTGGCGCCAGCCGAGCCGGTGGCCCGACTTGCGCGCCTTGCTACTCGCGATCTGCACACAGGTCTCGCCACCGAGCGCACGGAACATCACGGCAATGCGCCCGCTGATCTCGGTCATGGCGACGGCATGATCCGGATGGACCGGGTAGCTCGACGTCGTGCCGACCAGGCGATGCCAGGCGCGGCCAACGGTCTCCTCCAGTTCCAGGAAGTCGAGCATGGCTCACCCGATCACGATGTGCGCGACCTCGCGCAACGCGTCCTTGACGTCGGCATCGTCGGTGAGCGGCTCGATCATGGCGGCGAGCACGGCATCGGCGACCGGCGTGCCGGCCGCAACCAGCGTCGCGCAATAGACCAGGAGCCGTGTCGAGACCCCCTCCTCGAGGTCGTGGCCCTGCAGCGCGCGCAGGCGATGCGCCAGCCCCACCAGCGGCCGCACCCGCTCGGGCGACAGCCCGCTCTCGGCCGCGACCACCGCGATCTCCTGCTCGACCGGCAGGAAGCCGAACTCGATGGCGATGAAGCGCTGACGTGTCGATGGCTTCAGCGCCTTGTGCAGCGACTGGTAGCCGGGGTTGTAGGACACGACCAGCATGAAGTCGTCGGGCGCGACCAGTTCCTCTCCGGTGCGCTCCAGCGGCAGAATGCGCCGGTCGTCCGTGAGAGGATGCAGCACGACGGTCACGTCCTTGCGTGCCTCGACCACTTCATCGAGATAGCAGATGCCGCCGTCACGCACCGCGCGGGTCAGCGGACCGTCGGTCCATATGGTGTCGCCGCCCTTGAGCAGATAGCGCCCGGTGAGATCGGCGGCGGTGAGATCGTCGTGACAGGCGACCGTGTGCAGCGGCAGGCCGAGTCGCGCTGCCATGTGCGCCACGAAGCGGGTCTTGCCGCAGCCGGTCGGACCTTTCAGCAGCACCGGCAGGCGATGCCGAAAGGCATGCTCGAACAACGCGCACTCGTTGGCGGTCGGCGTGTACGGCGGAAACGAGGAAACGGTGTCGATCGCGTGCAGCGCGGCGGCTTTCATGATCTCTCTCCAAAATCGGGGAATGCAGGCGGCGACCGCCGGGCCGCCGCCTGCCGGCATTCACTCCGCGGGCTGCAGGGCGCCGGGGATCACGGCCTGCTTCGCGCGGCCGGGCACCAGCACGGCCCAGACGAACATCAGCGCCGAGATCGCAACGAACACACCGGAGCCGAGCCGCACCCAGTAGAACATCGCGAGCTGGTCTTGAACGTCCATGTAGCTCTGGCCGAGCACGCGCTGCAGGTGCACCTGAAGGACCCCCGCGAAGGTCAGCGCGAAGGTCATCACCATCATCGCCGTGCACATGATCCAGAAGCTCGCCATCGAGAGCCACTGATTGTAGGGCGCGCGCTGGCGCAGCTGCGGCACCGCGTAAGCCATCACGGCGAGGTTCAGCATCACATAGGCGCCGAAGAAAGCGAGATGGCCGTGTGCGGCTGTCACCTGGGTGCCGTGGGTGTAGTAATTCACGCTCGACAGCGTATGCAGGAAGCCCCACACGCCGGCACCGAGGAACGCCATCACCGAGCAGCCGACGGACCACAGCAGCGCGGCACGGTTCGGATGCTTGCGGCCGGCCTTCAAGGTCATCTGCACCGTGAAGATCACCATGGTGAAAAACGGCGCGACCTCCAGCGTCGAGAACAGCGAGCCGATCCACTGCCAGTAGCCGGGAGCGCCGATCCAGTAGAAGTGGTGGCCGGTGCCGAGGATGCCGGAGAACAGCGCGAGGCCGATGATCACGTAGAGCCACTTCTCGACCACCTCTCGGTCGATGCCATTGAGCTTGATCATCAGGAAGGCCAGGATGGAGGCCATGATCAGCTCCCAGACACCCTCGACCCAGAGATGGACGATGTACCACCAGTACATCTTGTCCACGGCGAGGTTGGCCGGATTGTAGAAGGCGAACAGGAAGAAGATCGCGACGCCCCACAGCCCGAACAGCAGGATGTTGGTCACCGTGGTCTTGCGGCCTTTGAGCGCCGTCATCGTGACGTTGAACAGGAACATCAGGCAGACCACGACGATGCCGACCTTGATGATGAAGGGTTGCTCGAGGAATTCGCGCCCTTCATGATAGTGGAAGAGATAGCCGACCACGGCCGCGCCTGCCGCACCAAAGAACATCCAGAACTGGACCTTGGCGAGCAGCGGGCTGTAGAGCTCGGTCTCGGTCTCCTCCGGGAGCAGAAAGTAGGTCGCGCCCATGAAGCCGATCAGCGACCACACGATCAGCGCGTTGGTGTGGATCATGCGGACGATGTTGAAGGGCAGCAGGACCGACAGCGTGTTCGGCAGCACATAGATCGTGCCGGCGAGCAGGCCGAAGATGACCTGGGCGAGGAAGAGCGTCAGCGCGCCGTAGAAATACAGCATCGCGACCTTCTGGGTCTCATATCTCATCGCGGATCTCTCTCATGACGGGGACGGGATGCCGGCTCAGCCGGCCTTGTTCGGCGGCCAGTCCTGGCGCTTGATGGTGTCGGTCCATTGCAGGAAGTCGGCGAGGTCGTTGAGCTCCTGGTCGGACAGATTGAACTGCGGCATCTGCCGCCGTCCCGGCGCGCCCGAGGGCTGCGACTGCATCCAGGATTTCAGCATCTCGCGGGCCGCGGCCGGATCCTGCCTGCCGCCCCAGCGGTCCCACACATTGCCGACCTCCGGCGCGAAATAGGCGCCCTCGCCGAGTAGCGTGTGGCAGTTGATGCAGGAGTTCTTCTCCCAGACATGCTTGCCGCGCGCGACGCCGTCCGAGAGCGTGGCGGCGTTGGTCGAGGTCGTGACCATGTAGTAGTGGCTGTGCGCGGTCAGCCCGAGGAAGATCGCAAAGAAGAAGGCCGAACCGCCGTAGAAGACGTTCCGTGCGGCCGACTTGGTCAGGCGTTCCGCCATGACACGTCCTTTCCGGTTGGTGAAGGTCGATGGTGAAAGCAATCTAACGACACTGCCGGGGCTCTCTTTGTCGCGGCGCAAGCAGCACGGCGATCGCCCGTCAGACCAGCGCGCGGAGCGCCACTGCGAGCCCGGCGAGCGCGACAAGACCCGCAAGCCACGATGTGAGCAGGCCACGCCACAATGCGGGCGCATGGCGCAGGCCGAGAAAATCCAGCACGATCACCCTGCCCTTGGCCAATGCCAGCGAGAGCACCAGCGCATCGGCGAGCCAGCGATTCGGCAGCAGCGAGGCCGCGAGCGTGGCGATGGCGAGGCTCAGCAGGTTGAGCCAAGCGAGCGTGAGGCGATCGCGGACCATGGCTCATCCCACCAGATAGAGGATCGGGAACATCACGATCCAGACCAGGTCGACCATGTGCCAGAACGCCGTCCCGGTCTCGACGCTGGTGGGCGCGGAATGACGACCGACGATTCCGAGGATGACCATCCCGAGCACGACGTGAAGCAGATGGAAGCCCGTGAGCAGAAAATAGAGCGTGAAGAACGGCGACGTCTCCAGGCCTGCGCCGGCGGCAATCTCCCTGCCATACTCGGTCAGCTTGACGGCAATGAAGGCCGCGCCGAGCAGGATCGCCAGCGCGATCCAGCGCCGTGCGACAGCGGGTGACGCGCCTCTGGCGGCGGCCGCCCCGCGCGCCGCAGCCCACCCGCTCGTGACCAGCACGACCGTGTTCAATGCCGCGAGAGGGCCGTCCAGCATGGCCTGCCCGGCTGCAAACACGACTGGATTGACCGTTCGCGCCACGACGAAGGCGCCGAGCAGCAGGCCGAAGGCAACAAGCTCGCTGAGGATCAGGACCCACATCATGGGGTCGCCCGGCAGCCCGTCGAGCAGGCCCCAGCGCTCCGTCGTTTCCGGTTCATATGCGAGTGCCGACACGGTCATCTCCGATCAGATGTCGGCGAAGCTAATCGGGGCAGCAGACATGCTCTTTGTCGGCGCACAAACAGCGCGGCGCCGGGACGCGCTACGGGATCGGCGCCATCAGGAGCACGTCCATGACCGAAGCGCAGTTCGGCCTCGTCACCGCCACCCCGATCATCATCGTGTTTGCAGCAGCGCTGCGGCGCATGGGCGTGTTGTCGACCACGGGGACCGTGTCCGCGATCGCGCTCTCCGTTGCGATTGCGGTTGTCCTGTTCACCACCCAATAACCTGGCCTGGAACCTTTGCCGGCCTCGGGCGTCAGATCGTCCGGAGGTGCCGCATGGACGACAACCGGTTCGCAGAGCTGCTCGGCAACGCCGCCATCGGCGTCTGGGGCGACATGCCGCGCGACATCCAGGAAGCGCTGTTCGAGACGGCGATGCGCGGTCACGACGATCTGAGGCACGAACTCGCCAAGCTGCTTCACGACCGGCATCCGCGGACACAGCATCCGCCGCATCCGGCTTGAGCGGTCTCAGTCGCGATGATCATCAGCCCCGAACTGTGATGGCTCGTCGTATCCCTTGCGGCTGCTGTAGAACAACAGAACCATCAGCCCGATCCCCACGATGAGCGAAAACACCACGCCGAGCGTGAGTGCGATCCAGCCCTCGGTCGGCATCGGATCGCCGGGCAGGGTCATTCCCTGATAGGCGAATACGCTGGCGGCTGCGAGAATCAGTAGCAATGCGACGATAATGGCGATCGGTCCTGCACGCATGGCGGTCGACTCCTGTCACGAGAACAGGAAGCGACCACGATCGTTCCTGGACGGTTGCGGTAACGGCGCACAGCGGCAGTTCCGAAATGTGGGAACGCCGCGCCCCGGCGTCGTCACGCTGCGCTGCCGAAAGCATCGCGCTGCATCCAATCGCAGCATCATCTGCTCATGGGATGACGCGCTCGTCCGCGCGTTGGCGCGTGCCGCATGGCTGCTCTCGCGGTGGATCGCTAGGCGTCCGGGAACTTAGCTGATAACCATACCTGCTTCGTATCGGCTAAAGAGGACAAGACCGGAGATGGACAACCGCAGCGAGATCTGGCGCGGCGTCGACGCGATCAAGACCCGTTTCATTGAGCTCAGCGACCGGGTGTGGAGCATGCCCGAGGTCTGCTACACCGAGGCCCGCTCGTCTGCCGAACATCTCGCCGAGCTGAAGCACCAGGGTTTTCGCATCACCGAAAAGGTGGCGGGCATTCCGACCGCGCTGATGGGCGAATGGGGCGAAGGCGGTCCGGTCATCGCCTTCATGGGCGAATACGACGCCCTGCCCGGGCTCAGCCAGGAGGCGGGAGTCGCCGAGCACCGTCCGGTCGAGACCGGAGGCCATGGGCACGGCTGCGGCCACAATCTGCTCGGCTCCGCCGCGCTGCTCGCGGCCACCGCGGTGAAGGACTGGCTGGCGGCCAACAAGGTTCCGGGCCGCGTCCGTTATTATGGCTGCCCCGCCGAGGAAGGTGGAGCGGCGAAGGCGTTCATGGTGCGCTCGGGCGCGTTCGAGGATGCCGACATTGCCATCACCTGGCATCCGTCGAGCTTCTGGGAGGTGGTAATGACGCCATCGCTCGCCAATACGCGGGCGGACTTCATCTTCACCGGGCGCACCTCGCATGCGGCAGCCTCGCCGCATCTCGGCCGCAGCGCGCTCGACGCGGTGGAGCTGATGAATGTCGGCGTCAACTACATGCGCGAGCACATGCCGAGCGACGCTCGCGTGCACTACGCGCTGCTCGACACCGGCGGCATCGCTCCCAACGTCGTGCAGGCACATGCGCGCGTGCGCTATTCGATTCGCGCCCGTGACCTGCCCGGCATGAACGAGTTGGTCGGGCGCGTCCACAAGATCGCGCAGGGCGCGGCGATGATGACCGAGACCAAGGTCGAGATGAAGATCATCTCCGCGGTCTCCAACATCCTGCCGAACACGCCGCTCGAAGAGGCGCTGTACGAGGTCATGCAGGAGCTCGGGCCGCCGCATTTCGACGACAGCGACCGCGACTTCGCCGGGCAGATCCAGGCGACCTTGACCGACAAGGACATCGAGTCGGTCTATTACAGCATCGGCATGGAACCGGCCGACAAGCCGCTGGCCGACTTCCTCGTGCCGCTCAACACGAAGCGCAATCCGCAGATCGGCTCGACCGATGTCGGCGACGTCAGCTGGGTGGTGCCGACCGTGCAGGTGCATGCGCCGACGGTGGCGATCGGTACGCCGTTCCACACCTGGCAGGTGGTCGCGCAAGGCAAGACGCCGGCCGCCCACAAGGCGATGGTGCAGGCCGCCAAGGCGATGGCCGGGCTCGGCATCAAGGCGCTCAATGAGCCCGCTCTGATCGCCGCCGCCAAGGCCGATCTCACGAAGCGGACGACGCGCACGCCCTATGTCAGCCCGCTGCCTGCCGATGTCGAGCCGCCGCTGACGATGTCGGTGGCCTGAAGCCAGAACTGGGGGGAATAGCATGGCAAAGACAGCAAAGAAGCCGGCGGCGAAGACCGTCCGGCCGGCGCCGAAACGCGCGGCCGCGCGCGCCGCGACCAAGACGAAGCCTGCGGCCAAGGCCAAGACCACAACCAAGGCCAAGACACCACCCAAGCCGCCGGCGAAGGCCGCCGCGCCGAAGCCGCGGCTGCCGAAGGGGCCGGTCTGGCAGTGGTCGGCGGTCGACACCGTCGCCGCGATCCGATCCGGGGCCGTCTCCTCGGTCGAGGTGACCGAGGCGCACATCGCGCGGATGCACGAGGTCAACCCGAGGCTCAATGCGGTCGTCGTGGATCTGTCGGAAGACGCCCTGAAGGCTGCGCGTGCGGCCGACAAGGCGCGCGACAAGAGCGGCCTGCTGCACGGCGTGCCGGTCACGATCAAGGAGAACGTCGACTACGAGGGGCGGCCAAATCCGAACGGCGTTCCGGCGCAGATGGGCATCATTGCGCCGTCGGATGCGCCGGTCGTGCGCAACCTCAAGAAGGCCGGCGCGATCGTGCTCGGCCTCACCAACACGCCGGAATTCTCGTTCCGCGGCTTCACCGACAATCCGCTGCATGGCCTGACGCTCAATCCGTGGGATCCAGAGATCACCTGCGGCGGCTCCTCGGGCGGCGCCGGAGCTGCGGTCGCCGCCGGCATCGGCACCATCGCGCATGGCAACGACATCGGTGGCTCGCTACGCTGGCCGGCGCATTGCAACGGCGTGGTCACGATCAAGCCGACGCAGGGCCGCATCCCGGCCTACAACGAGAGCGCCGCGTCCGAGCGGCCGATGCTGTCGCATCTGATGTCGTCGCAGGGTCCGCTGGCGCGCAGCGTCGCCGATGTGAGACTGGCGCTCGACGTGATGAGCCGGCGCGATCCGCGCGATCCGTGGTGGGTGCCGGCCCCGCTCGAGGGCGAGAAGCCCAAGCGGCCGATCAAGGTCGCGCTCGCCAAGATCCCTGATGACATGGACGTCGATCCGTCGGTGCAGGCCGCGCTCCGGCAGGCCGCGGATCATCTGGAGCGGTCCGGCTACCGGGTCAGCGAGGTCGAGGTCCCCGACATCTCTGGTGTCTGGCAGACCTGGTGCGACGTCATCACCACCGAGGTGGTGGTGATGCAGGAAGCCAAGATGCTTGCCGTCACCTCGGAGGACTTCCACAAGGCGTGGGGCGGAATGCGGGCCAAGGCCGAGATCCTCGACCTCGCAGGATGGATGAATGCGACGGCGCAACGCTCGACTCATATCCGGGCCTGGCAGATGTTCTTCGAGGATTATCCGGTGGTCCTGGCACCGACCACGGTGAAGCCGACGCCCGGTCCGCGCGACGACACCGTCAGCCCGGAGCGCGTGCGCGAGATCTTCTTCAACGAGATCCGCTTCATCTCGGCGATCAACGTGCTCGGTCTGCCCGGCGCAGTGGTGCCGGTCACGGTCGACAATGGCCAGCCGATCGGCGTGCAGCTGATCGCCGGCCGCTATCGCGAGGACCTCGCCCTCGATGCCGCTGCGGCAATCGAGAAGCGCGCGGGCATGCTGGTGCGGCAGCTCTGGGACCGGATGGCCTAGTCCTGCCAAGGGCCCGGGGATCGTGATCCCCGGGCCGGTCGTGTTTGCGACACGGCGCCCGCATCCATTGTCGAAACCCGAACATTGACGCGCATCGCGCCGGCACGAGGCAGCCCTCGTGTTGACGGGAACCGGCCGAGCTGTCTATTCTGATATATACGAATGGATATAGCATGGCATCGGATCCGCCCGGTGCGACGGAACGGGACTTGCAATTCACCGACACGACCCCGGTTCGGTGAATACAAAGGGACAATTGTGATGAGATCGATGCGCTTCGCTACCGCCGCCCTCTGCGCCGTCGTTGCCCTCTTGACCGGCGCGAACGCCTTTGCCGGCAGCGCCAACATCGCCGTCGCCGCCAATTTCACCGAGCCGGCCAAGGAGATCGCGGGCCTGTTCAAGGCCAAGACGGGCCACGAGCTGGTGCTGAGCTTCGGCTCGTCCGGGCAGTTCTACACCCAGATCAAGGAGAACGCGCCGTTCGCGATCCTGCTCTCCGCCGACGACGAACGGCCGAAGAAGCTTGTCGACGAGGGCCTCGGCGTCGCCGAGAGCCGCTTCACCTATGCGATCGGCAAGCTCGTGCTGTGGAGCAAGGACCCGAACGCGGTGAAAGGCGAGGAAACGCTGAAGGCGAACGCGTTCAACAAGCTGTCGATCGCCAATCCCACGGCCGCGCCCTATGGCGCCGCCGCGATCGAGACGCTGAAGGCGCTCAAGCTCTATGAGACGATCCAGCCCAAGATCGTCCAGGGCAACACGATCTCGCAGGCGTTCCAGTTCGTCGATACCGGCAATGCCGAGGTCGGCTTCGTCGCGCTGTCGCAGCTGATGCCGAATGCGGGCGGCTCGCGCTGGCTGGTGCCGCAGACCCTCTACAGCGAGATCCGTCAGGATGCCGTGCTGTTGAAGTCATCCGCCGGCAACGAGGCGGCGACCGCGTTCCTGACCTTTCTTAGGACTCCGGAAGCCCGTGCGGTCATCGAGAAGTTCGGCTATGCTCTGGATCCGAAATCCGGCAGCTGAGCCCTTATCGACGAACCTCCAGGAATGAACCTCCACGTCCCAGCCGACATCTGGCAACCGGTCAGCCTGACCCTCGAATTGGCGGCGATCACGACCGTCATTCTGATGATCTTGGGAACACCGATCGCATGGTGGCTGGCGCGGTCGCAGGCGTGGTGGAAGGAGGCGGTCGCAGCGCTGGTGGCGATTCCGCTGGTGCTTCCGCCGACCGTGCTCGGCTTCTACCTGCTGGTCGCGCTCGGCCCGAGCGGTCCGGGCGGGGCGCTCGCTTCCTTGTGGGGCGCGCGCACCCTGGCCTTCACTTTTCCGGGCCTCGTGATCGGCTCGGTGCTGTTCTCGATGCCGTTTGTCGTGCAGCCGATCCGCAACGCCTTCGAAGCGATGGGCGAGAAGCCCCTGGAAGCAGCCGCCACGCTGCGGGCGTCGCCATGGCGCGCGTTCTGGACGATCGCCGTCCCGCTGGCGAGCCCCGGCTTCCTCACCGGCGCGATCCTCGGCTTTGCCCACACCGTCGGCGAGTTCGGCGTCGTGCTGATGATCGGCGGCAACATTCCCGGCAGGACGAAGGTGCTGTCGGTCGCGATCTACGACTACGTCGAGACCTCGCAATGGACCGAAGCCTCGGTGCTGGCGCTCGGCATGGTCGTGTTCTCGTTCGGCGTCATTCTGACAATGATGCTGATCGAGAAGAAGATGACGCGACGCGCGTCATGAGCACCGTGAAGGTCGACTTCCACGGTACGCTCGGGCGCTTCGAGCTGAACGCACGGTTCGAGGTACCGGCGCGCGGCGTCACCGCAATCTTCGGCCCATCCGGCTGCGGCAAGACCGCCGTCATGCGCAGCATCGCCGGCCTCAACCGCCTGGACGGACGATGCTCGGTGGCCGGTGACGTCTGGCAGGACGAGAAGACCTTCCGCCCAGTGCACAAGCGCCCGATCGGCTACGTCTTTCAGGAAGCCAATCTGTTTCCGCACTTCTCCGTCCGCCGCAATCTGATGTACGGGCATCCCGGCCCGACCGGCCCCACCGCCATCGGCTTCGATGAGGTCGTGTCGCTGCTGGGCATTGCCAAGCTGCTGGAGCGCTCGCCGCGCCATCTGTCCGGCGGCGAGCGGCAGCGCGTGGCGATCGGCCGCGCTCTGCTCAGCCAGCCCAAGCTGCTGCTGATGGACGAGCCGCTGTCGGCGCTCGACCAGATGACCAAGGACGAGATCCTGCCCTATCTGGAGCGGCTCCACGCCGCGCTCGACCTGCCGATCCTCTACATCAGCCACGATATCGCCGAGGTCGAGCGACTCGCCGATCAGCTGGTGCTGATGCGCAACGGCAGCGTCCTGGCTTCGGGCCCGCTGTCCGTGCTCCAGGCCGACCTGACACTGCCGCTCGCGCTCTCGCGCGATGCTGCGGTGAGTCTCGATGCCACCGTTCTGAAGCACGACGCCATCGACGGCATGGTGACGCTTGCGGTGCCGGGCGGGCATTTCGTGCTGCCGGCCGAGCCGCTTGCATCCGGAACGCGCCGCCGCCTGCGCGTGCTGGCCGATGACGTCAGCCTCGCCGTGGAAACGCCGAGCCGCAGCACCATCGTCAACGTGCTGCGCGCGAAGATCCTGGAAATCCGCAGCCAGTCGGACCACCGCGTCACCGCCCTGCTCGGCCTCGGCGAGGACGGCCAGGGTGCGCGGTTGCTGTCGCGGGTCACCCAACGCTCGTGGAACGAGCTCGGCCTGCGGGCGGGGCTTGCCGTCTACGCCCAGGTCAAGGGCGTCGCACTGGTTCGGCGCGAAGAGCCCGTCGCCTGATCGGCACACGCCACCACCCTCCGCACCATCGTGCCGTGTTGTATAAGCGACAATACAGCATTCAATGTTATATCCTAAACAATATAGCTAAGAAGCAGACGAGCCGATGCCCGTTTGCTTTTCCTCAATGCAATGAACAAGTTGATCGGCGCATGACAATCTGGCCCGCGGCTTGCTCATTCGATCTCGCAACACGAGGTCATCCGCATGAAAGCCGCCGCCGTCACCTGGCATCCGAACGCGCCCAAGCCGCTCGCGCTGGTGCTGGGCACCAACGAGATCGCCTCGGCGATCGCGGCAAAGCTCAGCCAGGTACGCTTCGCGCTCGTTCTCTGCCATGACGCCTTTCCGCCGGTGATCCGACGCGGAATGGCGTTTCACGACGTCCTCTACGGTGAGGCGTGCGACATCGACGGCGTGATCGGCTGCCGGGCCGAGGGCATCGCGGACGTCGTGCGCATTCATCGCGAGCCCGACCAGGTCGCCGTCACCGGGATGCATCTCACCGACATCATCGCGTTCCGCTATCCCGCGGTCATCGTCGACGCGCGGATGCAGAAGCATCTGGCCACGCCCGATCTGCGCGGCGTCGCCGGCATCGCGGTCGGCATCGGGCCACGCTTTGCGGTCGGGCACAATTGCGACATCGCGATCGAGACGCATCCTTGCGAGACAGGCGCGATCGTGGCGCGCGGCACCACGCGCGACGCGGACGGCAAGGCGCGCGCGCTCGGCGGCGCCGGCCGCGAGCGCTTCGTCTATTCCGACCAGGACGCCGTCTGGCATACGCCGCTCGACATCGGCACCCGCGTCTACAAGGGACTGCAGCTCGGCTCGCTCGGCGGCGCGCCGGTGCTGGCGCCGCTCGATGGCGCGCTGCGCGGCATCGCGCGCGACGGTTTGCGCGTGCCGGCCAACGTCAAGCTGCTGGAGATCGATCCACGCGGCCGCCACGCCGCCTGGACCGGCATGGACGACCGCGGGCGGTCGATCGCAGCGAGCGTCGTCTCAGCCGTCCACGAGATCATGCAAACCGGTCGGAAAGCGGGCCGCGTCTCCGCCAATGTGTGAGGAGGACTGCCATGGATGTCGCTGAGGTCGGGACGCGTCAGATCGTGGCGCTGCAGGGCGCCGCGTCCAGTGTGATCCAGGATCTGCTCGACGAGCTTGCCAAGCGGCTCGCAGGCATGGGGCTGCGCGTCTCCGGCGTGATCGAGAGCAGCGTCGACAAGACGAGGCCGTGCAAGGCCATGATGCTGCGCAGCCTCGACGATGGCAGCGTGTTCTCGATCTCGCAGGATCTCGGCCCGGGATCGCAGGCCTGCCACCTCGATCCGGAAGGCCTCGTGCTTGCCTGCGCCGCGGTCGAGCAATCGATCGCGCGCGGTACCGACGTCGTCATCCTCAGCAAGTTCGGCAAACAGGAAGCGGCGGGCAGCGGCCTCGCCGACGCATTCGGCTCGGCGATCTCCGCCGGACTTCCGGTCATCACCGCGGTTTCGCCGGCGATGATGGGTGAGTGGCAAAATTATACCGGCGGGTTGGCTGAGTACGTGCCAGCCGAAATCGCGCGGCGCGCCGCCTGGTTGACGGACTGGTCTCGTCGGGTCATGACATCGCGGGCATGCGTATGACATGATCAGAGTCATGTGACGCCAGATCGGACGGACATGAAGCGCGCAGCGCAGATCGAACTGATCATCACCTTCAGCAATGGCGGCAGCCTGTCGCCCGAGGATCTGCAGTTGATCGAGTTCATCCGCAAGGAGCGTTCGATCCTGGGCGCGGCGCGCGCAAGCGGCATCTCCTATCGCAAGTGCTGGCTGATGGTCGATGCGCTCAACCGCACCTTCGAAACGCCGGTGTTCGAGACTCATCCGGGACGGCGGGGCGGCGGGGCCGAGATCACGCCGTTCGGCGAGCGGCTGATCGCGCTGTATCGCTCGATGGAGCGACGCACCCGCACGGCCACCGCTGCGGCGCTCGCCGAGTTGCAGAAGGCTACGGATCCCCGCTATCAGAAGCGGGCCAGCGGCGCGGCCGAGGCAGCTCCGAAGGCCGAACCGCGCCGGGTCCGATCGCAACGCTCTTGATCATCGCCCAGGCCGACAAATCCGGCTCCAGCGCCAGCCGCTCGACGGACTCCAGCGTGACCAAGGCGTGCAGCTTCGTCGCACCGAGATCGAACGTGACGCGCACATAGGGCGGATCGAGCGGCAGGATCTCCTCGATCCGGCCGGGCAGCCGGTTGGTGATCGACACATCCATCGGCCGCGACAGCGCGATCGACACGTCGCGGGCCTCGATGGTCACGGACACGCCGGCGTCGACAGCGGCATCGACCATCGGCACGCGCAGCTCGCCGTCGGCGAAGAACAACGTCGACATGCCATATTGCGGATCATGCCGCAGCACCCGCGCCGGAACGGTGGTGCTGAGCACGACGGCTGAGTCCGGCGAGGATGTGGACTGAGCGCTCATCGGCGTCAGCTCTCCGCGCTCACGGCCGGTCGTGGTCGTACAGCACGCGCACGCGGATGGTGCCTTCCACCGCGCGGAGCTCCGACAGCAGCTCCTCGCCCTCGCCGCCGACCACGTCGGTCTCGAGCACGACGTAGCCGACCTCCGGATCGGTCTGCAGATATTGCGCAAGGATGTTGATGTTGTGCCGCGCGACCGCCTCGTTGACCTGGCGCAGCACGCCGGGCACGTTGCGATGGACGTGAATGAAGCGCGTGCCCGTCGGGCGCGCCGGCAATTGCACCTGCGGAAAGTTCACGGCGCCGAAGGTCGAGCCGACGTCGGAATAATCGATCAGCTTGCGCGCGACCTCCCCGCCGATGCGGTCCTGCGCCTCCTCGGTGGAGCCGCCGACATGCGGGGTCAGGATCACGTTGGGCAGGCCCTGCAGCGGCGACACGAACGGATCGGCATTCGACGCCGGCTCGACCGGAAACACGTCCACCGCAGCGCCGGCGAGCTTGCCGTCACGCAGCGCGCTGGCCAGCGCCTCGATGTCGACCACCGTGCCGCGCGAATTGTTGATCAGATAAGCCCCGTCCTTCATGTGACGGATCTGGCGCTCACCGATCATGTTCGCCGTCGCCGGCGTCTCCGGCACGTGAAGCGAGACGACGTCGCTCATCGCCAGGAGCTCTTCGAGGCTCTCGACCGGCTCGGTGTTGCCATGCCGCAGCTTGTCGGTGAGATCGAAGAAGATCACCCGCATCCCCATGGTTTCGGCGAGATTCGACAGTTGCGACCCGATGTTGCCGTAGCCGACGATGCCGAGCGTCTTGCCGCGCACCTCGCGGCTGCCATTGGCCGACTTGTCCCACCCGCCGGCATGCGCCGACACCGAGCGCGGGAAGATCCGCCGCATCAGCATCACGACTTCGGCGATGGTCAGCTCGGCGACGCTGCGCGTGTTCGAATAGGGCGCGTTGAAGACGGGAATGCCGAGCCGCCGAGCCGCGTCGAGATCGACCTGATTGGTGCCGACCGAGAAGCAGCCGACGGCCATCAGCCGGTCCGCCGCCTGCAGCACTTCCTCGGTCAAATGCGTCCGTGAGCGAATGCCGAGCATGTGCACGCCGGACAGCATCCGCTTCAGCTCCGCCGAGCCGAGCGCCTTGGGCAGCCGTTCGACTTCCGTATAACCGTTCGCCTCGAACATGCGGACAGCCGAGTCGTTCACGCCCTCGAGGAGCAGAACACGGATCTTTTGCTTGGGCAGCGAGAGCGGCATGGGCCTGGCCTGAATCAATCGTGGGTGTGGCGTAGTGTAGCGGTTGTTACAGTCGCGACGCGTTGAAACTTGGTGAATGCGGCGCGGCAGGTTCGCTTTCTGTCGCTTTCTCAGAGCCTTGTCCACTCCGCAGCGGCATTTTCAGCGGCAATGCAAAATCAGCGCCTAGCATACCGGATTCACCCGGCCTCTTGCGCCGCAACAACCGCAGATCGTTGTTTTGTGTGCTGACAAACCCCGCGAGCAGAGCTAGCCTTTCCGGCAATCACAAAATCATCGGGAGGTCAGCATGTCAGACGGAATGGTCGAGGCACGCGCGCAGGAGGCGACTCACGGCGAAGCCCAGACGGTCGACGTCGCCGTCGTCGGCGCTGGATTTGCGGGGTTGTATCTGCTGCATCGGCTGCGCAAGGCGGGCTTCTCGACCGTAGCGTTGGACACGGCCAACGATGTCGGCGGCACCTGGTACTGGAACCGCTATCCTGGCGCGCGCTGCGATATCCAGACCGTCGACTACAGCTACACCTTCGATCCCGAGCTCGAGACCGCCTGGCAGTGGTCGGAGAAATACGCCACCCAGCCGGAGATCCTGCGCTATCTCGGCTTCGTGGCCGATCGCTATGATCTCCGTCGCGACATCCGCTTCGGCACCCGCGTCCTCGGCGCCTCGTGGGATGAGGCCAGGGAGCGCTGGCTGCTCACCACCGACAACGGCCCTGCCGTCTCCTGCCGCCATTACATCATGGCGACCGGCTGCCTGTCGCAGCCGAAGCCGCCGGAGATCGACGGCGTGCACGACTTCAGGGGCGAGATCTACTTCACCAGCCGCTGGCCGCATGACGGCGTCGACCTCCGCGGCAAGCGCGTTGCGGTAATCGGCACCGGCTCGTCCGGCATCCAGTCGATCCCGATCATTGCCGAGCAGGCCTCGCAGCTGACGGTGTTCCAGCGCACCCCGAACTTCGCGCTTCCGGCTCACAACGGGCCGTTGCCGGCGGACCGCGCCGCCCAGCTGGCGAAGGATCGCAACGGCCTGCGCGAGCAGGCGCGCTGGTCGCTCACCGGCGTGCCGATCCCCCCGGCCACCGAGTTCAGCTGGGCGATGAGCGAGGCCGAGCGCCGCGAGCGCTTCGAGAAGCTGTGGGCCTCCGGCGATCTCGTCGGCATGCTGACCCAGCTGTGGGCCGACCAGGGTGTGGATGCCGACGGCAACGCGCTGCTCGCTGATCTCATCCGCGAGAAGATCCGCGAGATCGTCAAGGATCCCGAGACGGCCGAGGCGCTCACGCCGCATGACCATCCGTTCGGCGCGAAGCGTCCATGTCTCGACACCAACTACTACGCGACGTTCAACCGTCCGAACGTCACCCTGGTCAACCTGCGCAAAGAGCCGATCACCTCGATCACGGCCAACGGCATCACAACCGACAAGCGCAGCTTCGACATCGACGTCATCGTGTTTGCGACCGGCTTCGACGCCATGACCGGCGCGATCCGCGCCGTGCATCCGATCAAGGGGCGCGGCGGCAAGTCGCTCGACGACAGCTGGGCTGATGGCCCGGAGACCTATCTCGGCCTCACCGTCGCCGGCTTCCCCAATTTGTTCCTGATCACCGGCCCGGGCAGCCCGTCGGTGCTGTCGAACATGGCGGTATCGATCGAGCAGCATGTCGACTTCGTGGTCGATCGCCTCGCGGAAATGCGCGACTCGGGCTTCACGACCATCGAGCCGACCGAGACGGCGCAGGCCGGCTGGATGCGCCACATGGCGGATTGCTCGACGGTGACGCTGCACCGGCTCGCCAACACCTGGTACACGGGCGCCAACGTGCCGGGCAAGCCGCAGACCTTGATGCCTTACACCGGTGGCGTCGGCCCCTATCGCGGCATCTGCAACGAGATCGTCAGCCGCGGCATGCTCGGCTTCAGGCTGACCGGCCCGAACGGTGCGACCCAGTGCAACGATGGCGAGATCGTGAAGCTGCAGCCGGATGTCCGGCTGGTGCTGAACATGCTCGCCGAGATGAACCTCCCGCCGATCGAATCGATGGGCGCGACGGGAGCCCGCGAATTCGTGACGCAGTTCAATGTGGCAAGGCCGCCCGGACGTCCCGTCGGCGAGGTGAAGGACGGCACGCTGGAAGGCACCGAGGGCCCCCTCGCCTACCGGCTGTATCGTCCGGCGACCCCCGGGCCACATCCGATCGTCGTTTACTTCCACGGCGGCGGCTGGGTGCTCGGCGACGAGCAGTCGGATGATCCGTTCTGCCGCGACATGTGCCGCCGCTCCAACATGATCTTCGTCAGCGTCGGCTATCGCCATGCGCCGGAGCATCGCTTTCCTGCTGCAGCCGAGGACGGCTACGCGGCGACGCGCTGGATCGCCGAGCATGCTGCGGAGCTCGGCGGCCGCGATGGCCCGGTGCTGGTCGCCGGCTGGAGCGCTGGCGGCAATATCGCCGCCGTCACCTGCCAGCTGGCGCGTGACCGCGGCGGTCCCGTCATCGGCGGCCAGCTTCTGGTGTGTCCCGTCACCGATTGCAGCTTCGATCGGCCGTCCTACACCGAGAATGCGGCCGGCTACTTCCTGACCCGCGGACTGATGTACTGGTTCTGGGACATTTACTGCTCGCCGGCCGACCGCACCGATCCGCGCGTCTCGCCTCTGCGTGGCAAGCTGCAGGGTCTGCCGCCGGCCTATATCGTCACCTGCGAATTCGATCCGCTGCGCGACGAGGGCGTCGCCTATGCGGAAGCGCTTGCGGCGGCCGGCGTGCCGGTCGGACAGCTCAAGGCCCGCGGCCATTTCCATTCGTCGCTCACGATGGTGGATGTCGTCATCACAGGCGTCGGGGGCCGCGTGCAGATGGCCGAAGCGCTACAGGCGTTCACGCAGTCGGGGGAAGAAAGCAGCGCGCCGGAGATCAACGCCGCGGCAAGCTGACCGGCGGCGGCCGCGGCCGATCGATAGGGGAACGGCCCGCAAATCTGCGGGCCGCGATGGTGAGATTGCGGCGGACGGACGCAGTTCGCGGCGGGCGCAGCTAATACAGGGCCACTGCCGCGTCATAGGCGTTCACCGAGGCCAACGCTGTCTCGCGCACGTCGCTCGCCGTCATGCCCGGCTTGTACAGGCTCGATCCGAGGCCGAAGGCGCGCACGCCGGCTGCCACGTAGGACGCAAGGTTCTTGTCCGACACACCGCCGACGGCGCCGACCACGACGCCCTTCGGCAGCACGGCCAGCTGTGCCGAAATTCCGGACGGGCCAAGCACGGATGCCGGAAAATACTTCAGGGCCGAAGCGCCGCAGCGCAACGCCAGGAACGCTTCGGTCGGCGTGAGCACGCCGGGCATGGTCACCATGTCATAGGCTTGCGCCGTCGCCAGCACTTCGGCATCGACGTTGGGGCTGACCATCAGGCGCCCGCCGGCCTCGGCGACGCGCACGCAATCCGGCGCATTGACGACGGTCCCGGCCCCGATCAGGCAATCATTACCGAACCGCGCGGCCAGGCGGGAGATCGACACGAAGGGGTCCGGCGAGTTGAGCGGAACCTCGATCATCTCGAAGCCGGCTTCGATCAGGACCTCGGCGATCGCTTCGGCCTCGTCGGGTTTGATGCCGCGCAGGATCGCAACGAGCGACCGCTTGACGGGCGGCCAGGCAACCGACTGTGTCATCAGAAACGCGCTCCCCAGATCTGCCGCGCCGCCTTGATCAGGCCGCGGCGCGACGCCTGCTCGGCATCGCATTCACTCACATCGAAGCCACTTGCGGCGAGGGCCTCACGATAGAGGCGGCCGAGTCGACCCGCTCCGATCAGCCGGACCGGGTAAGCCGCGCCGAAGCGCGCGTGGGCGTCCACGATTTCGCTGCCGATCAGAAGGCCGGACAAGCGAGCCGCACCCTCGGCACGCTGCTCGAATCCAAGGAGCTGGGCAGCACGGACCCGGAACAGTGCGTTGGTCAAGCTCGTCGGGGCCGCTAACGCCGTTTCGAGCCCCGCCCGGAACGCGGCTCCGCCCTCCGAGCTGGCATTCGGCTCCACCGCATGCATCAGGATGCTGTGCTGCGAGATCACGGCGAACAGCTCGCCGGTCATGTAGGTGGCGAATCCGACCACGGCGCCGGACTCGATTCGGATCCATTTGCTGTGGGTACCGGGAATGCAGACGGTGCCGGAAAAGTCCGGCTCGGTGACGCCGAGCAACTGAGTCTCCTCGCCGCGCATGACGTCGGGCCGATCGGCACGCGCCTGAGCCAGTCCGGGCAGGATTCTGACATCGCCCTCCGTCTCGACGCGGATGGCACCGGCGTGGAGGGCGTCGAGCCGTGTCGGGGTGTGCAGATACGGCGCCTCGATCCAGCCCTGCCGTGCCCCGGCCATTCCGCAGATCAGCACGGGCAGTTCGGCCGGTGCACGGAGCTTGCCGAGATGATCATGCAGAACCGGCGCGAAGCCCGACGTCGCACAATGCAGCATGCCTTCGCTGCCACGAGTCTCGGCAAGCTCCGTTCCGTCGGCGGCCATGAGCCAGGCGCGAAAGCTGGAAGTTCCCCAGTCGACGGCGACAAAGGCCGGCGTTGCTGACGAAGCGGTCGTGGTCACATCCTGCTCCCGGACAGTTCGATCCGCTCCGCAATGGCATGCCCGGCGGTCCGCGGAAACAATAAACTGATCGTGCACGTTTATGCACGTTGTTTCTCTTGTTTATGCATGATACGGAAGCCGCATGTCAGAGCTTCCGCTGGCCCGCCGCGACCAAATCGCCGGCCGCCTCTCCGCAGGGCAGGCCGTCATCGCCGCGGCCCTCGCGACTGAATTCGGCGTCTCGGAGGATGCGATCCGGCGCGATCTGCGGGCGCTTGCCGCCGAAGGACGCTGCCGCCGGGTGTATGGCGGCGCGTTGCCCATGGCCGGCGGCGTCATTCCGATGGCGGCGCGGATCGGCCAAGATCGGGAGCGCAAGCTGGCGCTCGCCAGGACCGCTGCCCGCAGCATCGCGCGCGGGGAGTTTCTCTTCCTCGACAGCGGCAGCACCAATCTTGCGCTGGTCGAACGTCTGCCCGATGACTTCGATCTCACCATCGCCACCAACGGAATCGACATCGCTGCAGCCGTGCTGCACCGGCAGGATCTGCGCCTGATCGTGATCGGAGGCTCCGTTCACGCCGCGGTCGGCGGCTGCGTCGACACGGACGCCCTCATCCAAGTGCAGCGCTTCAACATCGACCGCTGCTTCATCGGCGCCTGTGCCGTCTCGGCGCAGGGCGGCATCAGCGCGGTCGATCCCACGGACGCAGCCTTCAAGCGGACGCTGCTGTCGTTGAGCCGCATCAGTGTCGCAATGGTCACGAACGAGAAGCTCGAAACACGCGCGCCTCATCGAATCGCCAGCGCCAAGTCGATCAGCCAGATCACCGTCGAACACGATGCGCCTGCGGCCCGGCTCGCGTTGCTCCGACGGGCAGGAGCCATCATCGCGACGGCTGCCCCGCCGGAATGACGGCGCTTTCAGAGTATCAGGAATTTCTCACATGACCTTCGACCATCGCGCGTCGCGGATTGCGACACGCCTCGCCTTCTTCGTCGCTGGCTTCGGCATTGCCTGCTGGGCGCCGCTGGTGCCGTTCGCCAAGCAACGGCTCGGCGTCGATGACGCGACGCTGGGGCTGCTGCTGCTCTCGCTCGGGGTCGGGTCGGTTGCGTCGATGCTCGCGGCCGGTCTTCTGAGCGCCCGCTATGGCAGTAAGCCGGTGGTGATCGTCAGCGGCCTCGCTCTCAGCATGCTGCTGCCCCCGCTGACGGTTGCCGCGACGCCGGTCACGCTCGCGCTCGCGCTACTGGTCTTCGGTGCCGCGCTCGGCTCGCTCGACGTGGCCGTGAACATCCAGGCGATCGAGGTCGAGCGGCACAGCGAGCGACCGCTGATGTCCGGCTTCCACGCCCAGTTCAGCATCGGCGGCTTTGCGGGCTCCGGCGTGATGACCGCCCTGCTTGCGCTCGACGTCGCGCCGCTGCTCGGCACGCTGGTGTGCTGCGCGCTCGCTTTGGCTGCAATGATCGTCGCGGCCCCACGGCTGCTGGCGAGCAAGCCGGAGCAGTCCGGGCCCATGCTCGTGCTACCGCATGGCGCGGTGCTGCTGCTCGCCGCCCTCGCGGCGATCATGTTCCTGGTCGAAGGCGCGATGCTCGATTGGAGCGCCCTGCTGCTCACCAGCTCCGGCCGCCTGCCCGCTGCTCAGGCCGGACTGGGCTACATCATGTTCTCGATCGCAATGACCGCCGGCCGCCTCGTCGGCGATGCCGTCGTGGCGCGGATCGGCGATCGCGCCACCTTGCTATGGGGCAGCGCCATCGCGATCGCCGGCTTTGCGTTCCTGCTCGCCGTTCCCTCGATTCTCGCCGCCATGACAGGCTTCGCCCTCATCGGACTCGGAGCCTCCAACCTCGTGCCGGTGCTGTTCCGGAGAGCCGGCGCACAGACTGCGATGCCGCTCGGCCTGGCTGTCGCCGCCGTAACGACGGCCGGCTATTCCGGCGTGCTGCTCGGGCCTGCCGGAATCGGCTTCGTCGCTGCCGCCACCAGCCTGCCGACCGCATTCTGGATCCTTGCCGCGCTGCTCGTGATCGTGCTGGCGAGCGCGCCGCTGGTGGCGAGGTCGCCGCGATAGGAACGAGCCGCCCGGTGCCGCTTTGACCCGCCTCACACGCCGCGGTCAAGGAGCAGATTCATGCGCGCACTCAACATCATCACGCTCGTTCTCGTCATCGTCGGAGGATTGAATTGGGGCCTCGTCGGCCTGTTCGACTTCGATCTCGTTACCGCCATCTTCGGCAACGGCGCGGCCGAGACCGCGACATCCTCGCCGATCTCCCGCATCGTCTACGTTCTGGTCGCGCTTTCGGCGATCTACCAGATCGGCATGCTTGTGCGGCTCTCCTCTGCACGAAGCGATGTCGTCTATCGCTGAGGCGCTTTGATGCCGCATCACCGGCGACGGACTGGAAGCCTAGGCAGGGGCCGCGCCACCCTGCAGCCGGCGTTCGCGGATTTGCTGATAGCGAGCGCCGGTCTGCGGCTTGACGAACAGCGTCACGATCATCGGATGGCGGGCGCGCAGCTCGGCCTCGATCGCAACGACCGCACGCTCGATGTCGTCAGCGCGCAGATCGTCGGCAAATTCGAGGCTCAGCGCGACCACGACCTGCTGCGGCGACAGCTGCACCGTGAGCAGGCCATTGGCGGCACGGACTCCGCTTGATCCCCGCGCGATCTCGAGAACCGAACGGTCGAGCTCCGGGTCCGCAGGCTCGCCGATGAGGAGGCTCTTGCTCTCCCGCGCGAGCACCATCGAGGTCACCGCGAGCAGGAGCCCGATCAGGATCGAGCCGATGCCGTCCCACAACGGCTCGTCGAATGCGACCGCAGCTGCCGTGGCGGCAGCAGCGATCAGGATGCCAACCAGCGCGGCAGTGTCCTCGAACACGACCATGAACGCCGGCGGATCCTTGCTGCGCCGGAACGCCTCGACATAACTGAGCTCCGGGGCGGCTGCGCGGAAGCGTCGGACCGCGACCCACCAGGAGCCGGCTTCGAACATGAAAGACAGGCCAAGCACGATGTAATTCACGGTCGGATCTTCGATGGGCAGCGGATGCATCAGATGCGCAACGCCTTCATACAGCGACACGCCAGCGCCCAGCGCAAACAGCAGTAGCGCGACGATGAAGCTCCAGAAGTACAGCTCACGACCGTAACCCAGCGGATGCCGGCGGTCAGGCGGCCGCGTCGCACGATGCATGCCGTAGAGAAGCAGAAGCTCATTGAAAGTGTCGACGATCGAGTGGATCGCCTCGCTCATCATCGCCGAACTGCCTGTCCAGACCGCCGCTGCGATCTTGGTGCAGGCGACCAGCAGATTTCCGACGAGGGCGGCGTAGACGGCAATCCTGGAATCCGTGCTCGCCGCCATCGACCCCGCCATTTCTCTCTCCTCGGTGCGCCGGGCAACGCCGGCTGAGCGCATCGGTTCCCTTGCGGGGCAGACCCGAAGAGCTCAGAATGCGCAAGAGCAAAGGAGCAGTGGAGATCACGGTGAGCGGCACGAGCCCCTCAGACGAGAGCGATGTCGCCGACCCAGATGCGCGTGACGCGCAATTCCTGCGCCGCAGCTTCGCTGTCGCGCTCCGCTCGATGGCGCACGGCAATCATCCCTTTGGCGCCATCCTCGTCGGCACCGACGGCCACGTGCTGATCGAGGCCGAGAATGGCTACATGCCGGCACGCGATGCCACGGCGCATGCAGAGCGATTGGTCGCGACGCAGGCCTGCATGACGATTGCTCCGGAGATCAGGGCGATGGCGACGCTGTATTCGTCGGCCGAACCGTGTGCGATGTGCGCGGGTGCCATCTACTGGGCCGGCATCGGCCGCGTCGTCTACGGCCTCAGCGAAGGGCAGCTGCGCCGCTTCACCGGCAACCATCCGGAAAACCCGACCTTGGACCTGCCCTGCCGCGACGTGTTCGCAGGTGGCCAGCGCCCGACCGAGGTCATCGGTCCGCTACTGGAGGACGAGGCCGCCGCGTTGCATGTCGGAGTCTGGGACAAATGAACAGCAACGGGCGCCGCAGCCGAAGCTGCAGCGCCCGTGCGACCGGTGCTCCCTTAGAACTTCACCGTCACGCCCGAATACAGCGAGGATTCGGTGCACGCCCCGGTGCTCACGCGGGTACCGCCGGCACCAGCCACGGAGCAGCCGACCGCGTTGTTGTGGTCCAGGCCGAATTTGTTCTGCCAGTAGCGATAGGCCACCCAGACGTCGATCATGTGGCTGTGCTTCTCCCCCCACATCGCCTTCGACGCATCGAAGGTCAGACGGATCGGCTCGGAGTTGAATTCGATCTTGGTCGGATAGACGCCGTTCGCGACGCTAGCCGGGAGCGGCTCGGTGTCGGTGCCCTTCTTGCCGTACCAGCCGGCACGGCCCGAGATCGAGAAGAACTGCATGTTCTCAGGCAGGAAGCCGAGATCCATGTAGTAGTTGGTCTCGACCGCCCAGGTCGGCTTGAACGAGGTGTTGCCATCGGCGATGCAAGGGTTCGACCATCCGGCACCGCACTGCGAGAACGAGTTGTGGTTGGCGAACTCCCAGTACATCAACGGAGCGACGTTGAAATAGCCCTTGTAGGGCAGGTTGAACGCGAATTGCAGACCGGCGACCACGTCACGCTTGGCAGCGCCGAAATAGCGGTTCTCGGTGTTGGCATCCATGCCCACCTCGAACGAGATGTTCTGCAGCGGGCCCATGGTAAAGGCCTTGGTGTTGAAGATCTGGTTCCAGCCGAAGGTCGAGCGGAACAGACCATAGATCTCGGTCGCACCGGCGCAGCTGGCCGGCGTGAAAGCAAAGCCAGCATTGGGTGACACGATGCCGCCGGTCTGCGTGCACGGCCCGGCCGGATCATTGTGGTCCGACTTGAACAGCGAGATCGTGAAGAAGTTGGTGCCGTAGCCCCAGACGTCGAAATGGGTGAACGAGTAGACCTGCTTGGCCGTGTGCGGGTCGAAGCCGCCGTTGGGCTTCACGCTCCACGCGCCCGGCTGAACCGCGTTGAAGATGTAGGAGTAGCTGACGCGATTGTCGACGACGAGGAAGAACGGCACCTCGGCCGGAGCCTTCTTCGCGATCGCCTTGGCAGGCAGATCAGCCGCGCCGGCGGAGCCGACCGACGTAAGCGCTGCCGCGCCGAGTGCGATGGCAGCCGCGATGGTTTTGTAGAACGACATCTCAATCACCCCCAATTAACAAGCACCGATTCCCCGACTTGCATGCACAGTTGCGCCGTTGCCTCGGGGCGAGAAGCCTCAACTTTCTCCAGGCCTTGCTCGCGGTTTGATCAAGGTTCGGCCGCATTGCCCGAGCTGCGGTGGCGCAGCAGTCTCAAAACATGGGACGATTGGCCGCGGGCGGCACCGGCGCAGCAGGCGATCTTGCCGCTTCACATTGCTGAAGTTTTTCCGAACGCCGGATTTCGATCTCGAGCGTGTTTCGCGAGCACGCGAGCCGCGAGAACACCATCCCGGGCGAGGATGACATGACGCTGCTCATCCAACGGGCATGCTGCTGCGGCCCGAGGATTTCCGGCGGACTGTCGCAGAACTGCCACATGTGAGTGGAGATCAGGAAATTGCAGTGCAACCGTCCTGCAACCGGGATCGCACGGCAATCCTCAGCAGCGCGCGACATTTCGCTGAGCAAGCGTTGGGCACAGATTGGCGCTTTTCGCCTCTTACGCGCCGCCACGAATTAGCTCACAATTAAGGCAGTTCCATTCCTTGCCCATGACCCCGATGCCTGACCCCGCGCCGGCCGATCCGAACACCACGCATCCGCTCCTGCAGACGATCGGATTGACCAAGCGCTATGGCGACTTCCTCGCCAACGACAAGATCGACCTCGAGGTCGTCCCGCGCGAGATTCACGCGCTGCTGGGCGAGAACGGCGCCGGCAAGTCGACCCTGGTCAAGACCATCTACGGGCTGGTGCAACCGAGCGCGGGTGAGCTGCGCTGGCAGGGCGCGCCCATCAGACTGTCCGGCCCCGCGGAGGCGCGATCCCTGGGCATTGGCATGGTGTTCCAGCACTTCTCGCTGTTCGACAACCTCACTGTGGCCGAGAATGTCGCTCTTGGGCTCGACGGCAAGGAGCCTTTGAAGGCCATCACCGCCCGGCTCGCCGACGTTGCGCGCGATTACGGCCTGCCGCTCGATCCGAAGCGCGAGGTCTGGCAATTGTCCGTCGGCGAACGGCAGCGCATCGAAATCGTGCGCGCCCTGATGCAGAACCCGAAATTCCTTATCCTCGACGAGCCGACCGCGGTGCTGACCCCGCAGGAGGCCGATCAGCTGTTCGTGGTGCTCGAGCGCCTGAAAGCCGAGGGCCGGGCCATCCTCTATATCAGCCACAAGCTGGATGAGGTGAAGCGGCTGTGCGACACCGCCACCATCCTGCGTGGCGGCAAGAAGGTCGCGACCTGCAATCCGAAGCGCGAGACCGCAGCCTCGCTGGCCCGCATGATGGTCGGCACGGAGATCAAGGAAGTGATGCCCCCGGCCGAGCGGCGCACGACCGTGCCGCGGCTGGTGGTCAACGATCTCACACTTGCGCCGGCCGAATTGCACGGTGTCCGCCTGCAGAATATCTCCTTCGAGCTGAAGGGCGGCGAGATTCTCGGCATTGCCGGCGTCGCGGGCAACGGCCAGGACGAGCTCTTCGCCGCCCTGTCCGGTGAACGCCTCGTCAAGGAGCCCGGCACGATCATCCTCGACGGCCTGGCCTGCGGCAACCGCTCGATCACGGAGCGCCGCAAGATGGGCGCAGCCTTCGTGCCGGAGGAGCGGCTCGGGCATGGCACCGCGCCGCGCATGCGATTGTCCGAGAACGCCTTGCTGACAGGGCACGCCGCCAGCGCCATGGTCCGGCACGGCTTCATCGATGCAGCGGCGACCCTGCGCACGGTCGACCTGACAACCGAGACGTTCGACGTTCGCAAGGCCAAGCGCGACCCCGAGGCTGCGAGCCTGTCCGGGGGCAATCTGCAGAAATTCGTCGTCGGACGCGAGATCCTGCGCAAGCCCGCGGTCCTCGTCGTCAACCAGCCGACCTGGGGCGTCGATGCCGGCGCCGCCGCGATCATCCGCCAGGCTCTGATCGATCTCGCCAGCGCGGGGGCCGCCGTGCTCGTCACCAGCCAGGACCTCGACGAACTGGTCGAGATTTCCGACCGGATCGCGGTGATGTTTCATGGGCATCTGTCAGAGCCACTGCCGCGCGCAGAGGCCACGCGTGAGAGACTGGGTCTGCTGATGGGCGGCGCCAATCTCGATCGGAAGGAGGCTCCGCATGCAGCTGGTGCTTGAGAAACGCGCCGAGCGTTCGCGCACCATCGCGCTGGTCTCACCGTTGATCGCGATCGGGCTGACGCTGATCACCATGAGCATCCTGTTCGCCGTCCTCGGCAAGAATCCGATCATGGCGCTCGGCGTCTATTTCATTGCGCCGCTGACCGACGGCTATTCGCTGCAGGAGATCGCGGTGAAGGCGACGCCGCTGGTGATGATCGCGATCGGCCTGTCGCTGTGCTACCTCGCCAATGCCTGGAACATCGGGGCCGAGGGCCAGTTCCTGATGGGCGCGGTCGCCGGCAGCTGGATCGCGGTGAACACGCAGGGCACCGATGCCGGGCACTGGGTGCTGCCGGCGATGCTGGTCGCGGGCGCCGTTGCCGGCGCGCTCTACGCGCTGATCCCGGCGCTCTGCCGGGTCAAGTTCGGCGCCAGCGAGATTCTCACCAGCCTGATGCTCGTCTATGTCGCAGATCTCGTGCTCGACTATCTCGTGCGCGGGCCGTGGCGTGACCCGGCGGGCTTCAACTTCCCGACCACGGCGGAGTTCGATCCGGTCGCGACCGTGCCGGTCCTGATCGAAGGCGGGCGCCTTCATCTCGGCAGCATCATTGCGCTCGTCGTCGTCGCCGGCGCCTTCGTGCTGCTCGACCGGACCATCAAGGGTTTCGAGATCCGCGTCGTCGGTGTCGCGCCGCGGGCCGCACGATTCGGCGGATTCAACGCCAATCAGCTTGTCCTGCTAACCTTCGCGGTGTCAGGCGCCTTGGCGGGACTCGCTGGCATCATCGAGGTCGCGGGTCCCATCGGCCATCTGCAACCGGGCATATCGCCGGGCTACGGCTTCACCGCGATCATCGTGGCGTTCCTCGGCCGGCTCAATCCGGTTGGAATATTAATTGCAGGACTTTTCCTTGCACTGACCTTCATTGGGGGTGAGCAGGCCCAGATCACGATGAAGATTCCGCTCGATGTCACCAAGGTCTTTCAGGGCATCCTGCTGTTCTACGTGCTCGCCTGCGACTCCCTCATCCTCTATCGTTTCAAGCTCGTCTTCACCTCGCGGCAGGTGCAAAGTGGTGCTGGTTGAAGCAATCATCCTGTCGGTGCTCGCCGCATCGACGCCGCTGCTGCTCGCAGCCACCGGTGAGCTGGTCACCGAGCGCGCGGGCGTGCTCAACCTCGGTGTCGAGGGCATGATGATCGTCGGCGCCGCCTGCGGCTTCGCAGGCGCCTGGATGTCGGGCTCGATCGTCGTCGGTGCGCTCTGTGGCATCGTCGCAGGCATGCTGATGTCGCTGATCTTCGCCTTCATGACCCTCGGACTTGCCGTCAATCAGGTGGCAACCGGCCTCGCGCTGACCATCCTCGGTATCGGCCTGTCCGGCCTGATCGGCGCCCGCTTCGTCGGTGAGCGCATCACCACGGCACCCAAACTCTCCGTTCCCGGTCTCAGCGACATCCCGCTGGTCGGCCGCATCCTGTTCGGCGAGGATGCCTTCGTCTATCTGTCGCTGGCCCTGATCATTGCCGTCTGGTGGTTTCTCTACCGCACCCGCGCCGGCCTCGTGTTGCGCGCCTGCGGCGACAACCATGTCTCCGCGCACGCGCTCGGCTATCCCGTGCTGCGCATCCGCCTGCTGGCCGTGCTGTTCGGAGGCGGCTGCGCCGGGCTCGCCGGCGCCTATCTGCCGCTGGCCTATACGCCGTTCTTCATTCCCGGCATGACCGCAGGCCGCGGCTGGATCGCGCTGGCACTCGTCGTGTTCGCATCGTGGCGACCGGGCCGTCTCGTGATCGGCGCCTATCTGTTCGGCGCGGTGACGATCCTGCAGCTGCATGCGCAAGGCGCCGGCGTCGGCATTCCTTCGCAGGTCATGTCGGCGCTGCCTTACCTTGCGACCGTCATCGTGCTGGTGCTGCTGTCGCGCGCCCGCACCGGCGGCTCGACTGCACCCGCGGCTCTGGGCACCGTATTCGTACCGGACCGCTGAAGCCATCATCCAGAGCGCCTGCGATGGGGCGCGGCGCTCGGGATCACCCGGTTTTCCCCTCACTGTTTGGAGATACTGACGATGATGAAAAGGCTTCTGGGGGCTGCCGCAGCGCTGGTGCTGGCGGGAAGCATCGCCGGCGCGGCGCATGCCGCCGACAAGCTGAAGGTCGGCTTCATCTATCTCGGCCCGATCGGCGATCTCGGCTGGACCTATCAGCACGAGCTCGGTCGCCAAGCGCTGGTCAAGGAGCTCGGCGACAAGATCGAGACCACCTATCTCGAGAACGTGCCGGAAGGCCCGGACTCCGAGCGCGCGATCGAGCAGTTGGTCCGCGCCGGCAACAAGCTGATCTTCACGACCTCGTTCGGCTACATGGACCCGACCCTGAAGGTCGCCAAGAAGTATCCGAACGTGCATTTCGAGCACGCCACCGGCTACAAGCGCGACAAGAACATGTCGACCTATTCGGGCCGCTGGTACCAGGGCCGCTACATCCAGGGCCAGATCGCGGCCAAGATGTCGAAGGCCGGCGTGCTCGGCTATATCGGCTCGTTCCCGATCCCCGAGGTCGTCTCCGGCATCAACGCCACGATGCTCGGCGCGCAGTCGATCAATCCGAACATCAAGGTCAAGATCATCTGGGTCAACACCTGGTTCGACCCGGGCAAGGAGGCCGACGCCGCCAAGGCGCTGCTCGACCAGGGCGCCGACATCATCATGCAGCACACCGACAGCCCGGCCGCCATGCAGGTCGCGGCCGAGCGCGGCAAGCTCGCCTTCGGCCAGGATTCCGAGATGATCAAGTTCGGCCCGAAGGCGCAGCTGACCTCGATCCTCGACACCTGGGGCCCCTACTACATCGCTCGCGTCAAGGCCGAGCTCGACGGCACCTGGAAGTCCGAGGACACCTGGGGCGGCCTCGACTCCAAGATGTTCGAGATGGCGCCCTACACCAACATGCCCGACGACGTGAAGAAGCTGGCCGAGGAGACGCAGGCCGCGATCACCTCCGGCAAGCTGCATCCGTTCAAGTGCCCGATCGTGGCGCAGGACGGCAAGGAGGTCGAGTGCAAGGGCGGCGACCATCTCGCCGACGGCCAGATCCTCGGCATGAACTTCTACGTCAAGGGCGTCGACGACAAGCTGCCGGGCAAGTAGGCGCCCGGTCCATTGTGACCTCTCTCTCCGCGCCAGCGGGGAGAGAGCAGTCGCGATCGATGCTCAGTAAGCTCCGTCTTACCCTCCCCGCATTGTCTTCGCTGCCGCGCTGTGCCGGCTAATCAGGCCAGCGATGTCGAGACCCGGAATGGCGCCGTCGACCACCGTCCAGCGGCCGCCGACCATGACGCGATCGGCGCGGTGCGCGCCGCACAACACCAGCGCCGCGATCGGATCGCCTGCGCCGGAGAAACGCAGCTCGTCGAGCTTGAACAGCGCCAGATCCGCGGCCTTCCCCACCGCGATCTCACCGAGCTCGGGCCGACCGACACAGGCGGCCGAGCCCTCCGTCGCCCACCGCAACGCATCCTTGTGGCTGATGCGCGTGACACCATAACGCGCCCGCTGCAGCAGGAACGCGGCACGCACCTCCTGCATCAAATTGGAGCCGTCATTCGAGGCGGAGCCGTCGACGCCGAGGCCGATACCGACGCCGGCCTCCTCCATCTCGCACACCGGGCAGCAGCCCGACGCCAGCAACTGATTGGAGCAGGCGCAATGGCTAATGGTCGTCTTCGCCTTGCCGAGCCGCTTCATCTCCTCGGCGTTGAAGAAGATGCCGTGTGCGAGCCAGGTGCGCGGGCCGAGCCAGCCGTTCTGCTCGAGATAGTCGAGCGGGCGGCACCCGAACATCTCCTCGCAAAAGCGGTTCTCGTCCTCGGTCTCCGCCAGGTGCGTGTGCAGCCGCACGTCGAGCTTGTCGGCGAGCACAGCCGTCTTCCGCATCAATGAGCCCGTCACCGAGAACGGCGAGCACGGCGCCAGCGCGATCTGCACCATCGCGTCCGGCCCGCGCTCGTGATAGGCCGCAACCACCCGCTCACTGTCGGCGAGGATGGTGTCCTCGTCCTGCACCACGCTGTCCGGCGGCAGACCGCCGTCGCGCTCCGACAGGTTCATCGAGCCCCGCGTCAACAGCACGCGGATGCCGAGTCGCCTCGCTGCGGCGACCTCGATGCCAACGGCATCCTCGAGCCCGGCCGGGAAGACATAGTGATGATCGGTCGTCGTGGTGCAGCCCGACAGCATCAGCTCCGCCATCGCCAGGGTGACCGCGGCATCGAGCGCTTCCGGCGAGAGCTTCGCCCAGACCGGATAGAGCGCCTTCAACCAGGGAAACAGCTCGCGGTCCATCGCGGCGGGCAGCGCCCGGGTCAGCGTCTGGTAGAAGTGATGATGCGTGTTGATCAGCCCGGGGATGACGACATGCGCGCTTGCATCATAGGCCACCGCGCCCGGTGTCGCCGGCTCGGCACCGGCCGGCACCAGCTCGACGATGCGGCTATCCCTGACGACGATACCTCGCGCAGCGCCTTCGGCCAGGATGGCGAGCGGGTCCTTGATCCAGATCGGCGTGGTGCTCATGGCTGCCCTCGTCTCGCTGATTGCGCCTTCGTGTCGTCCGCCTGCAAGCGCAGGGCCAGCATCATCCTATTGCCAGTTGGCGCTGGTCTTGCAAGGATTCCACCGACGATATGCTGCGCCGATGAGCTTGCGTGACCATGGACCTGAACACCATCACCGAGGTCGTGCGCCCGACAACGCGGGCCGGGCTGCCCGCCTGGAAGGCAGGCGATGCCTGGCTGGCCGGCGGCACATGGCTGTTCTCGGAACCGCAGGTCCAGCTGTCGCGGCTGATCGATCTCCGCGAAATGGCCTGGCCGGCTCTCACCACCAATGACCAGGGCCTCTGCATCGCCGCAACCTGCAGCGTGGCCGAACTGGATGCGCTGCCCTGCCCGCCCGACTGGATCGCGGCGCCACTGATCGACCAATGCTGCCGCGCATTTCTCGCCTCGTTCAAGATCTGGAAGACCGCGACGGTCGGCGGCAATCTCTGCATGTCGCTGCCGGCCGGGCCGATGATCTCGCTGCTCGCCGCGCTCGAAGGCGTCTGCACGATCTGGAAGAATGACGGCACCGAGCGGCGCATCTCGGTCGTGGACTTCGTCACGGGCAACAATAGCAACGTGCTTGCGCCCGGCGATCTGCTGCGTCAGATCGACATTCCCTTGACCGCGCTGAAGCGGCGGACAGCGTTCCGCCAGATCGCGCTCAGCCCGGTTGGCCGCTCCGGCGCGCTGCTGATCGGCACGCAAGGCCGCGACGGCGACCTGCTGCTGACGGTGACCGGTTCGACCGTCAAGCCGCTGCAGCTGCGTTTCGGCACGATGCCGGACGAAGCCGCGCTGCGCGCCAGCATTCTCGGCGACATTCCTGATGCGCTGTATCATGACGACGTCCACGGCAAGCCCGCCTGGCGCAAGGCGATGACCCTGCGCCTCGCAGAGGAGATCCGCGCCGAGCTCGCAGGCGTCAGGCCATGAGCGTGATCGTCAACGGAAAATCCGTCGATGCCGCCCCGCGTCCCGGGCAATGTCTGCGGACGTTCCTGCGCGACACCGGCCATTTCGGCGTCAAGAAGGGTTGCGACGCCGGCGATTGCGGCGCCTGCACCGTGCTGCTCGACGGCGAGCCGGTGCACAGCTGCCTGATCCCGGCCTTCCGCGCCGATGGCAAGGCGGTCACGACGGTCGAAGGCCTCGCCACCGATGAAGGCCTGCACCCGATGCAGCAGGCATTCCTCGATGCCCAGGCGTTTCAATGCGGCTTCTGCACCGCGGGCATGATCGTCACCTGCGCCTCGCTCAACCAGGCGCAGAAGAAGGATCTCGGCGCGGCGCTGAAGGGCAATCTCTGCCGCTGCACCGGCTATCGCGCCATCGAGGACGCGCTGCTCGGGCGGACCCATATCGAGGAGGTCGCAGCCGGCGAAGCCTTCGGCCGCAGCCTGCCCGCTCCCGCTGGCCCCGAGCTCGTTCAGGGCCAGGCGCGCTACACGTTCGATACGGCGATCGACGGCCTGCTGTACATCAAGCTGCTGCGTTCGCCGCATGCTCATGCGCGCATCATCGGGATCGACAAGGCGGCGGCACTGGCAGTCCCCGGCGTGCATGCAGTGCTGACGCATGAGGACGCACCGGCCGTGCTGTTCTCGACGGCGCGCCACGAGCAGGCCTGGATGGATCCGGCGGATACCCGCGTGCTCGACGACGTCGTCCGCTTCGTCGGACAGAAGGTCGCCGCCGTGGTCGCCGACAGCGAGGCCGCCGCCGAGGAAGGCTGCCGACGGCTCGTCGTCGACTACCAGATCCTGCCGGCGATCGTCGATCCCGCCGCCGCGACCGCGCCCGGTGCCCCCGTCATTCACGCCGGCCGTTCGACCGAGCATCGCATCGCCGACGTCAATCGCAACATCGTCGCCGAGACCCATGGCGAGTTCGGCGACGTGGCTGCCGCCCTGGCCTCGGCCGCCGTGACCTACGAAGGCACGTTCACGACGCAACGCGTCCAGCATGCCGCGCTGGAGACGCATGGCGGTCTCGCCTGGCTCGACGGCGAGGGTGTGCTGAACGTCCGCTCCAGCACCCAGGTGCCGTTTCTGACGCGGCGAGCCCTCGCCGAGATCTTCGCGCTCGCCCCGGACAAGGTCCGCGTGTTCTGCGAGCGCGTCGGCGGCGGCTTCGGCGGCAAGCAGGAGATGTTCGTCGAGGACATCCTGGCGCTCGCAGCGCTGAAGACCGGCCGCCCCGTGAAGCTCGAATTCACCCGTGAGGAGCAGTTCATCGCCACGTCGACGCGGCATCCGATGCGCGTGACGGTCAAGGCCGGCGCCGATCGGGATGGCAAGCTGACTGCGCTGCAGCTCGACGTGCTCTCCAATACCGGCGCCTATGGCAATCACGCCGGTCCCGTGCTGTTCCACGCCTGCAGCGAGTCGATCTCGGTCTACAATTGTCCCAACAAGAAGGTCGACGGGATCGCCGTCTACACCAACACGGTGCCGGCCGGCGCCTATCGCGGCTACGGCCTGCCGCAGACCACCTTCGCGGTCGAAGCTGCGATCGACGAGCTCGCTCTGCAACTCGGCATCGACCCCTTCGAGATGCGCCGCCGCAACATCGTCAGGCCTGGCGATCCGATGCTTGCGCCGCCCGGCTCCGGACCCAGCGACGTGCTGTACGGCTCCTACGGACTCGACCAGTGCCTCGATCTCGTCGAGCGCGCCATGGCCGAGGCCACGCCGGCACCGGAGCGGTCGGACGAGTGGCTCACGGGCGACGGCATCGCGCTGACGATGATCGACACCGTCCCGCCTGACGGCCACATCGCCGATGCCACCATCAGCCTGCACCACGATGGCGCCTTCACGCTCACCGTCGGCACCGCCGAGTTCGGCAACGGCACCAGCACCGTGCATCGGCAGATCGCCGCGACCGTGCTGGGCACCACGGTCGACCGCATCGCACTGAAGCAGTCGGACACCGCCCATGGTGGTCACGACACCGGCGCCTACGGCTCGACCGGCACCTTCGTTGCGGGCCGCGCCACCCAGGCTGCGGCCGAGGCGCTGGCCGCCGAGCTCAAGGGCCTCGCCGCGCAGCGCTGGAGCGTCGCTCCGGCCGATTGCGTGATCGCAGATGATGCGATTAGCTGCGGCGCTCGTCGTCTCTCCTTCAAGGAGCTCGCGACGGTCAGCGGAACGCCCCTCGCCGCCAGTGGCCATTCGCAAGGCACGCCACGGTCGGTCGCGTTCAACGTCCAGGGGTTTCGCGTGGCCGTGAACAAGCACACCGGTGTGATCGAGATCCTCAGGAGCGTGCAGGCGGCGGATGCCGGCCGCGTCGCCAATCCGATGCAGTGCCGCGGCCAGATCGAGGGCGGCGTGGCGCAAGCGCTTGGCGCGGCGCTCTACGAGGAGATCGTGATCGACGACACCGGCCGCGTGGTGAATCCGCGCTTCCGCGACTATCATCTGCCATCCTATGCCGACGTGCCGCGCACCCAGGTGCTGTTTGCCGCGACCAATGACGCCATCGGCCCGCTGGGGGCGAAGTCGATGAGCGAGAGCCCGTACAATCCGGTGGCGGCTGCGCTGGGCAACGCGTTGCGCGCGGCGACGGGCATCCGCTTCACGTCCGTGCCGTTCAAGCCGGACCGCCTGTTTCCGCGGTTGCAGGAGATGTTCGGCGACTGAGATCGTTCTGGGGACCTGGGGGGACACATGAGCAAGGATATTCATCCGGTCGACGAGATGCTGCCGGTGCCGAAACTGCTCGCGCTCGGCTTGCAGCATGTTCTGGTGATGTATGCCGGCGCGGTCGCGGTGCCGCTGATCATCGGCCGGGCGCTGAAGCTGCCGCCGGAGGACGTCGCCTTCCTGATCAGCGCCGATCTGTTCGCCTGCGGCCTTGCCACGCTCGTGCAGTGCATCGGCTTTCCCGGCGTCGGCATCCGCCTGCCCGTCATGATGGGCGTCACCTTTGCCTCCGTCGGTCCGATGCTGTCGATGGCCGCCTCACCCGATGTCGGGTTGCTCGGCATCTATGGCTCGGTGATCGCCGCCGGCGTGTTCGGCATCATCGTCGCGCCCTTCATCAGCCGGCTGCTGCCGCTGTTTCCGCCCGTGGTGACCGGCACCATCATCATGATCATCGGCATCTCGCTGATGCGCGTCGGCATCAACTGGGCCGGCGGCGGCCTGCCGACCATCACCAAGGTCGTCGACGGCGTGCCCGGCGCCTTCCCCAATCCGAACTACGGCCAGCTCCAGGGCCTCGGCATCGCGCTGTTCGTGCTGCTGTTCATCCTCGGCCTGATCAAGTGGGGCACCGGCTTCCTCGCCAACGTCTCGGTGCTGCTCGGCATCGTCGCCGGCGCGGCACTCGCGACCTTGCTCGGCGTGATGCACTTCGACAAGGTCGGCGCCGCCCCCTGGGGCGCGCTGGTGATCCCGTTCAAGTTCGGCGTCCCGCAATTCCAGCTCGTGCCGATCGTCACGATGTGCATCGTCATGATCGTGGTGATGATCGAATCTCTCGGCATGTTCCTGGCGCTCGGCGAGATGACCAGCAAGACCGTCGATCGCGAAGCGCTCTCGCGCGGCCTGCGCGCCGACGGCGTCGGCACCCTGCTCGGCGGCATCTTCAACACCTTCCCCTACACCTCGTTCTCGCAGAATGTCGGTCTCGTCTCCGTCACCAGCGTGCGCACGCGCTGGGTGACGATCACCGGCGGCGGCATCATGCTGCTGCTCGGCCTGCTGCCGAAGATGGCCGCGCTCGTCGAAGCCGTGCCGCAAGTCGTGCTCGGCGGCGCCGGCCTCGTGATGTTCGGCATGGTGGCGGCGACCGGCGCGCGCATCCTGGCCAATGTCGATTTCAAGACCAACCGCTTCAACCTGTTCATCGTCGCGATCTCGGTCGGCTTCGGCCTGATCCCGCTCGTCGCGCCGCGCTTCTTTCACAACCTGCCGAAGGACCTGCAGCCGCTGCTGGAATCCGGCATCCTGCTGTGCGCCGTCGTCGCCGTGCTGCTGAATGCATTCTTCAACGGCCTCGGCAGTGGCAAGGCCGCGGAGGCCGATGCGGCGGCTGCCGCATCTTCGGCCCAGCATGTCTGAGGTGCGGGATGGCTGCGCTACTGCTTCGGCCGGCGATCGTAGGACCAGCCGAACAGGCCGCTCCGCTCGGTCTCGGGCTCCGGCTCGGCGACCGGAGCGGGCTGCGCCGGCGGCGCGGCCGCCTGCGGCGACGACGCGGGCGCGACCGGCTTTGGAATGCTCTCGCATTTCATCGAGTAAACCAGCTTGCCGTCCTCGGTGCGTCCGATCGGCGCGCAGGCATCGGTGCGCTTGGCGGCGCCCTTCGGGGCGGTCTGGGCCATTGCGGCGTGTGTCAGGGCCATCTGCGCCGCCACGAGAATCATCAGACCCAGTCTCTTCATCACAACCGTCCCGCTTTGCTTTCAAACTCATTGAACGCAATCGCTTTGCGGAAGTCCACTGCAACGAACACATAGAGCGGCGCGATCCGCACGCAAGTAGAACATACAAGGAGATGACCGCGCGATGTGGGCTTCGATCATATCGGAATGGCTGAGCCTGATCTTCCGCTGGCTGCACGTGATCGCGGCCGTGGCCTGGATCGGCAGCTCGTTCTACTTCATCGCGCTCGACCTCAGCCTGAAGCCGCGCGAAGGTCTGCCGAAGGGCGTGATGGGTGACGCCTGGCAGGTCCATGGCGGCGGCTTCTACCACATCGTCAAATATCTGGTAGCACCAGCGCAGATGCCGAGCGAGCTGACCTGGTTCAAATGGGAGGCCTACACCACCTGGCTGTCCGGCTTCGTGCTGATGATCGTGGTGTATTATCTCAACGCCGACCTGTTCCTGGTCGACAAGTCGATCCTCGATCTGACGCCTCTCCAGGCCGGCCTGTTCAGCTTCGGCTCGCTGGCACTGGCGTGGCTGCTCTACGAGGCCGCCTGCCGCAGCGGGCTCGCGAAGCACGAGCTGCCGTTCGCCATCGGCGGCTACGTCTTCCTGGTCGCACTCACCTACGCCTTCACCCATGTCCTGAGCGGCCGTGGCGCCTTCAACCAGATCGGCGCCATCATCGGCACCATCATGGTCGCCAACGTGTTCGCGGTGATCATTCCCAACCAGAAGAAGATCGTCGCGGCGCTGCTGGCGGGCCAGGCGCCCGACCCCAGGCTCGGCAAGGCCGGCAAGGAGCGCTCGGTCCACAACAACTACCTGACCCTGCCGGTCGTCGTGCTGATGATCAGCAATCACTATCCGCTCTTGTTCGGCACCCGCTACAACTGGGCCATCGTCGCCATCATACTGGCGCTTGGCCCGGTCATCCGCCATTTCTTCAACGAGCGCCACAAGGGCAATCCATCGCCATGGTGGGTGTGGGGCGTGGCCGCAGCCGGCATGATCGCCATCCTGCTGCTGTCGGCCGCCGGTCCGCGCGATACCAGGACGGCCGCGACGGCGCGGCCGAGCTTCGCGCAGGTCGAGGAGATCGTGACCTCCCGCTGCAGCATGTGCCACGCCGCCGAGCCGGTGTGGGACGGCATCGTCGCGGCGCCCAAGGGCGTGCTGCTGGACAACGCCGACAACATCCAGCGCAACGCGCGGCTGATCGCGCGCAACGCCGCCTGGTCGAGCGCCATGCCACCCGGCAACATCACCGAGATCACCGGCGAGGAGCGCGCCGTGCTCGCGGCCTGGGCCGGCGCGCAATAGCGGCGTCGTCTGTCGTCCTGCTTCACATCTCAAACAACTGATCTCGCCGCGTGCAGCGTCGCGACGAGCTCACGCGCGGCAGGCCAGCCGCTCTTTACTTACATCGTTCGTCGGCAAGGAGACGTCGCACCACGGCGTTCCCGCGGCCCATCGGTCCGGGTTGTGCGTCATGTCCGCCCCATCAAACGAGAGGGCGCAGGGAAGGCCGGACCTCGGCTGAGGCCCGTGGCCCCCGTGCGAAAAAATTGCACGGGGCAGGAACCACAGGTACAGCCGGACAGACCCGGCCCTCCCTGCGCGATGGTCTTCACGCTTATGTCGCGCTCTCCTCGGTGTCCGGCTTGTTAGCCACCGTCACCCAGCGGATCATCATCCCCGCAGGGCTTGGCGCCAGCATCGGGGCGCCAGGACCACGCAATTTCGCGTCCGCGCCACAGCGATCGTCACACGCTGCCTTTCGCGGCCACCGCTCCCCACCTCACGTATCGTGACGACGCGTACGTCCCTCTTCACGAGGCGGGATGGCGACAGACAACCACATCTTCCGATAAAACGAAAGACGAATATTTTTCGCCGAGAGACTGGACAGGGCAAATCAGCCTGAAACGATTTGCGAAAATCGCCTGGCCGCGCACGCGATGGAGATGCCTCGGCAGGCAGTGGCGGCATCGCTTCCGCCAAGGACATCGACTGCGCCGGCAGGCGAGCTGACGGCGGCCCGTCCCGTGACGTTCGATGGCTGTGGACCCGGCTCGCACCCGACGACGCTCTGCGTCCGCTGCAACGTCGCCGGGATGACAACGACGAATGAAGCTCTCTCCGCGGTCATTGCGACGCGCATTTGCGGTGAAGCCGTGCAGACCTCGTCTGCGACAATCAACACACGCACGACGAGCAACCGCACGCGGCTCGAGACAGCTCCGTCCCCTCGCGACTGTTGCGCGAAGTGAACTCTGCAACAACCGGATTTTCGCAACGGGCAGTTGAACTGCTACGCGTGCGACGACGAATGAGTTCGAGCACGTTCGATTGTCGGCATGACCTTGCGGCAAAATTTACCACCCATCTGGACGCGGCTTGGCGGCAGGCATGATGACGCTACAGTGGCGCCAACAATCAGCTCTTAGCGAAACGCCCCATCATGTCGATCTCCGTCAAAGGCCGGCTGGCCATTGCCGCGCTCATCGCGCTTGCCTGCTTCGCAGGCTCGGTACTGAAGCTCTATCTGGGGCTGCTTTTCGTCTCGCTGCTGGTGAGCTTCGCCGTTGTCGGCGTCGTGGCCTGGCTGGTCGAACGGCTTGCCCGGCAGCGCAACTCGAACGGAGAACGGCGGCAGCGCCACCGCCGTCGCTATTCAGGCGGCATCGCGGCCTCCAAGCCGCTGCCGATCACGACGGTAGATCATGTCGACACGCATTCGACGGCGGGGCGTCTGTGATGAGCAGGACGCGTGGCGTCGCGGCGGCGTCGTTTCTCTGCCTGATCAGCGGCATCGCTGCGGGCGCGGAGCGGCCCGCCTTCTCCGTCGTCGACCATCCATCGCAGGACGGCCGCTGCAGCGACGATCGAGGACGCGGCGATCTCGACCGCTCGGAGACGGCCTGCCTCGCCCAGATCCCGAACGTCGCGCAACGCAATGGCTCCGCACTGAAGCTGACCTTTCGCAATGGCCACACGCGCGTCTATCGAAATCAGGACGCCAAATGCGCAAGTGGTGACGCCAAGGGCTGCGTCAAGTTTCAGCTCACCGGCTATTTCCCCGATCATGGGCTCATCCTGCTCGAATGCGGCCGCCTGGATGGCGTCGACTGGCTTCTGGTGCGCGGCGACACCGGAGATGAAATCGGCATCGTCGCCGGAGAAGCGCTGGCTGGTGTCGGTCGCGTCGCGACAGAGCCGTTCGGGGCCGGCTGACGGCATCGATGTCATCCCGGCGAAACGCGATCGGAACCTGAAGGACTGGCATCATCGCACGCCGGAGGATGGCAAATGGCGCTACGAGTTCGAACGCTGGGACAACGAGGATCAGATCGTCCTCTCGGCCAAGCCGGTTGGGGACACGGCGACGCCGCACCTGGTGGCGATCCATCGGAGGAAGAACGCGTGGCTGTTCAAGTAGCTGCGCTGATCGCGTCGATACGCCGCCCTTACCTCACCGCTTCGTCCGCTTCCGCTTCGCCTCCAGCGCGATCAGATAGGTCGCCATCATCTCCGGCAGCGCCGCAACGACGACGTCGCGACTGCGCGGGTCCTGCTCACGCGTGAACAGCAGCGTGCCGAGCACGACGGCGTCGAGCGTCGTGGCCGCCTGCGGACCCAGCTCCTCCCCGAGCTTGGCGCGCATGACGCGATCGATGACGGCCCTGAACTCGGCATGCATGGTCTGGTCGTGCAGGTCGAGCGTGGCCAGCGCATCGGGATGACGGACAAAGTAGCGGATCGCCCAGCCGATCAGTTGCTCGACGACCTCGGCGGGCGACAGGGCGGCCCACTCCGCATCGCTCCGCTGCAGCACGCGATCGAACGCCGGCTGGAGCTCGGCATCGTGTCGCTCGGCGAGAGCGTCGAGCATCTGCCCCTTGTCGCGGAAGAAGTGATAGACCGAGCCGATCGAGGCGCCGGCGCGCTCGGCTGCGGCGTGCATGCTCACGGCCGCGAGGCCGGATTCCGCGATGAGGGCGGCTGCGGCATCGAGCAGTTGCTCGCGGCGCTCGCGTCCACGGGCCTGGCGCGGCTCGCGCGCCGACGCCCGCGCAGCCCCCTGTTTGTCCGCTAGATCTTTTCGTCGCACGTCACGTTCACACTCTGGTTTCGCAGTTCGCGGGAGTCTCCCGCAAAGGCGTCATCCCGACCGGCCTTCCGGCGGATTGGCTGGCATGCGTTATTTTAAACCCGTCAACAGGAATGTTACTAGACATTTTTTTCTAGAAATGATTGTCTAATTCACGTGCTGTCAAGGGGATGGTGCTCAGCTTGTTCCCCTACGGCCGTGAACCTCCCAACGGGCAACGCCCGGTTCGGGTTCATCGGCTGATTGCGGCAACCGTCCCCTCCGTCCGGACGCGCCAGACCGACGGTCCCGGACCCCGGTCGGAGCTGCGACCGCCAACCTTGCTTTGGGCTCGAACGTGCAACCATGACCTCACCCACGCGATCTCCACCTGCGTTTCGCGCGTCCAGCTCGCGCCTGCTGGCGGCCGTCGGCTGCGCCGCGATCGGACTGCTCCTGGCGGGCTGCGAGCAGAAGACCGCCGCGACGGCGCCTCCGGCCAGGGTGGTGCGAACCGAGGTGGTCAAGCTGTCGGAGCGGCGGCAATCGATCACCCTGACCGGCGACGTCCAGGCGCGCGTGCTCGCCGACCTGTCGTTCCGGGTCAGCGGTCGCGTCACCGAGCGGCTCGTCGAGGTCGGCGCGCACGTCAAGGCCGGGCAGCTGCTGGCCAAGATCGATCCGGCCGAGCAACAGGCCGACCTTGATTCCGCGGAGGCTGCCGTGGCGGCTGCGGAGTCGCAGGTGAAAGTCGCGACCTCCAATTTCAACCGTCAGCAGACGCTGATCTCGAGCGGCTTCACGACACGCGCGACCTTCGACCAGGCGCAGGAGACGCTGCGCACGGCTGAAGGCTCGCTGGAGGCCGCCAAGGCCCAGCGCGACACCGCGAAGGACGCCCTGACCTTCACCGAGTTGCGCGCCGACGCCAGCGGCACCATCACCGCGCGCAACATCGAGGTCGGCCAGGTCGCCCAGGCCGCGCAGTCGGTGTTCACGCTGGCGCATGACGGCGACCGTGACGCCGTGATCGACGTCTACGAGGCGGCGCTGTCGCTGAAGTTCGACGATACCAAGGTGGCGCTGGCGCTGCTCTCGGACCCCTCGGTCACAGCCAAGGGCACCGTGCGCGAGGTCTCGCCGACCATCGATCCCAAATCCGGCACCGTCCGCGTCAAGATCTCGATCGAAAATCCGCCGCCGGAGATGACCCTCGGCAGCGCCGTCAGCGCCACCGGCTTCATCAAGCCGGAGCAGCGCATCGTGCTGCCGTGGAGTGCGCTGACCGCCGCCGGCAAGACACCGGCGGTCTGGCTGGTGAACGCCGCGAACAAGACCGTCTCACTCAAGCCGATCAAGATCGAGGACTATGAGACCGGCGCCATCGTCGTCTCCGCCGGGCTGCAACCGGGCGACCGTGTCGTCACCGACGGCGGCAAGCTGCTGAGCGTCGGACAACAGATCACATTCAACGAGGAGACGCGGTCGTGATGACGCCGATGCGTTGGGCCATTCCGCTTCTCGCACTTGCTCTGCTCGCCGGCTGCAACGACAAGGCCGCCGCCCCTGAGCCGGTTCGGCCGGTGCTGTCGATGAAGGTCGAGCCGCAGGCCGCCAACGGCTCGGCCGTCACCGGCACGATCGAGCCGCGCTACAAGGCCGATCTCAGCTTCCGCGTGCTGGGACGGCTGATCGCGCGGCCCGTCTTCGTCGGCGACATGGTCAAGCAGGACCAGGTGGTGGCCGCGATCGATCCCGCCGCGCTCGAACTCGCGGTCCGCGCCTCCGCCGCAGAGGTGTCGCGCAGCCAGGCGCAGCTGACCAATGCGACCGGCACCGAAGGACGGCAGCGCACCCTGCTGGAGACCGATGCGACGACCAAGGCGACACTGGAAAGCGCCGAGCAGTCGCGCGCGGCTGCACAGGCGTCGGTGATCAAGGCGCAATCCAATCTCGCCAAGGCACGAGAGCAGCTCGGCTACGCCCAGCTGAAAGCGGATTTCGCGGGCATCGTCACCGCGGTGGGCGCGGAAGTCGGACAGGTCGTCTCGCCGGGCGTGAGCGTCGTCACCGTGGCGCGGCCCGATGTGCGCGAGGCGGTCATCGATGTCGGCGACGACATCGCCGGCGGCTTGCAGGCGGGCACACCGTTCACGGTGCGGCTGCAGGTCGATCCGAAGATCAGCGCGGCAGGCAAGGTGCGCGAGATCGCGCCGCGCGCCGACGCCACGACCCGCACGCGGCGCATCCGCATCACGCTAGACAATCCGCCGGAGAGCATGCGCCTCGGCACGACGGTCACCGCCACGCTCGACACCGAGCAGAAGACCGTCATCAGGCTGCCGCGCTCGGCCGTGCTCGAGCAGAACGACAAGAGCTTCGTCTGGCTGGTCGACGCCGCCAGCAAGACCGTCAAGCGACAGGAAATCACCATCGCCCGCAACGAGGACGGCAGCGTCCGCGTCACCGGCGGTCTCGAGGCCGGGCAGCGTGTCGTCACCGCCGGCGTGCACAGTCTCAAGGATGGCCAGTCCGTCCGCATCGATCAGGAAGCTCAGCCGTGAAGTCCTTCAATCTCTCCGACTGGGCGCTCGAGCACCGCTCTCTCGTCTGGTATTTCATGATCGCCTTCATGGCGGCGGGGCTCTACTCCTACCTGCATCTGGGCCGGGAGGAGGATCCCTCCTTCACCATCAAGACGATGCTGATCCAGGCCAAATGGCCGGGTGCCTCCGCCGAGGAGATGACGCGGCAGGTCACCGATCGCATCGAGAAGAAGCTCGAGGAGCTGCCGGCGCTCGACTACACCAAGAGCCTGACCGTGCCCGGCCAGACCACCGTGTTCGTCAATTTGCGCGACACGACCAAGGCGCGCGATGTCGTGCCGACCTGGCTGCAGGTGCGCAACCTCATCAACGACATCAAGGGCGACTTCCCCTCGGGCGTGATCGGCCCCGGCTTCAACGACCGCTTCGGCGACGTGTTCGGTAACATCTACGCCTTCACCAGCGACGGATTGAGCCAGCGCCAGCTGCGCGACCGCGTCGAGGAGGTTCGCGCCAAGGTGCTGACCGTGCCCAATGTCGGCCGCGTCGACATCGTCGGCGCGCAGAACGAGGTGATCTATCTCGAGTTCTCGCCGCGCAAGGTCGCAGCGCTGGGCATCGACCAGCGCACCATCCTGACGGCATTGCAGGCCCAGAACGCGGTCTCGCCGTCCGGCGTGCTGCAGGCGGGACCTGAGCGGGTCGCGGTGCGGGTCTCCGGCCAGTTCACCTCGGAGGAGAGCCTCAAGGCGATCAACCTGCGCATCAACGACCGCTTCTTCCCGCTCACCGACGTCGCCACCATCACGCGCGGCTACGAGGATCCGCCGACCTCGCTGTTCCGCTTCAACGGCCAGCCGGCGATCGGCCTTGCCATCGGCATGAAGGCCGGCGCCAACCTGCTCGATTTTGGCGAGGCGCTGAAGGAGGAGATGACCAAGGTCATCGCCGACCTGCCGGTCGGCGTCGGCGTGCATCTCGTCTCCGATCAGCCGAAGATCGTCGAGGAAGCGGTCGGCGGCTTCACCAAGGCGCTGTACGAGGCCGTCATCATCGTGCTCGCGATCAGCTTCGTCAGCCTCGGCGTGCGCGCCGGCCTCGTCGTCGCGATCTCGATCCCGCTGGTGCTCGCGATCACCTTCCTGGTCATGGCCTATACCGGCATTTCCCTGCAGCGCATCTCGCTCGGCGCGCTGATCATCGCGCTCGGCCTGCTGGTCGATGACGCCATGATCGCGGTCGAGATGATGGTGGCACGGCTCGAAGTGGGAGATAGCCTGCGCAAGGCGGCGACCTACGTCTACACCTCCACGGCCTTCCCGATGCTGACGGGAACGCTGGTGACGGTGGCCGGCTTCATTCCGATCGGCCTCAACAACAGCGCCGCCGGCGAGTTCACCTTCACGCTGTTCGTCGTCATCGCGGTGTCGCTGGTGGTGTCGTGGATCGTGGCCGTGCTGTTCACGCCGCTGCTCGGCGTCACCATTCTCCCCGCCTCGCTGCCGAGCCATCATGCCGAGGGCGGCCGGCTGACGCGGATGTTCCGTGCGATGCTGAAGGCCTGCATGCAGCATCGCTGGACCACGATCATCGCGACGGTGCTGATCTTCGGGCTCTCGGTGTTCGGCATGCGCTTCGTGCAGCAGCAGTTCTTCCCCTCCTCCGACCGCAACGAGCTCGTCATCGACTTCAACCTGCCGCAGAATTCCTCGATCGCGGAGACCAATGCGCAGATGGCGCAGTTCGAGCAGGAGGCGCTGAAGGGCAATCCCGACATCGACCGTTGGTCGACCTATGTCGGCTCCGGCGCACAGCGCTTCGTGCTGTCGTTCGACGTGCAGCCGGCCGACGTCTCGTTCGGCCAGATCATCGTCGTCACCAAGAGCCTCGAGGCGCGCGACCGCGCCCGCGCCAAGCTCCAGGCCTATCTGACCAAGACCTTCCCCGGCACCGACGCCTATGTGCATCTGCTCGACATCGGCCCGCCGGTCGGCCGCCCCGTGCAGTACCGCGTCAGCGGGCCCGATGTCGCGAAGGTGCGCGAGATCGCCCAGGAGGTTGCCGGCGTGATGCGCGGCAACAGCCATCTCGGCGCCGTCATCTTCGACTGGATGGAGCCCGCGCGCGTCGTGAAGGTCGACGTGCTGCAGGACAAGGCGCGTCAGCTCGGCGTCACCTCCGAGGACATCGCCAACGCGCTGAACAGCGTGCTGGACGGCACCTCGATCACGCAGGTGCGCGACGACATCTATCTGATCGACGTCCGCGGCCGCGCCCAGGCCAAGGAACGGCAGTCGCTGGAGACCTTGCGCGACCTGCAGCTGTCGGGATCGAACGGCCAGTCGATCCCGCTCGCGGCGCTGGCGACCCTGCGCTACCAGATCGAGCAGCCGGAGATCTGGCGCCGCTCGCGCCAGCCGACGCTGACACTGAAAGCCAGCGTGATCGATCAGGTGCAGCCGAACACGGTGGTCGATCAGCTCAAGCCGGCGATCACGGCCTTCAACGCCAAGCTTCCGGCCGGCTACAAGGTCGTCACCGGCGGCAGCGTCGAGGAGAGCGCCAAGAGCCAGGCGCCGATCGTCGCGGTGGTGCCGATGATGCTGTTCGCGATGGCCACGATCCTAATGCTGCAGTTGCAGAGCTTCCAGCGGCTCTTCCTGGTGTTCGCGGTGGCACCGCTGGCCCTGATCGGTGTCGTCGCTGCCCTGCTGCCGAGCGGCGCGCCGCTGGGCTTCGTCGCTATCCTCGGCGTGCTCGCGCTGATCGGCATCCTGATCCGCAACTCCGTCATCCTGATCGTGCAGATCGAGCATCTGCGCGACGAGGGCCGGCCGCCGTGGGACGCCGTGATGGAGGCGACCGAGCACCGGATGCGGCCGATCATGCTGACGGCGGCCGCCGCCTCGCTCGCGCTGATCCCGATCGCGCGCGAGGTATTCTGGGGCCCGATGGCTTACGCCATGATGGGCGGCATCATCGTCGGCACGGTGCTGACCCTGTTGTTCCTGCCGGCGCTCTATGTCGCCTGGTTCCGCATCAAGGCCCCCGAGAAGGATGCGGCGCCCGAGGCCACGCCGCACGGCGCCTGAGGCCCGGCGAATCGCGGATAATTGCGTGGGATAAGCCGTCCGCATGGGTTAAACGCCACGCGGCGGCCGGTTAGATTCGGTCTCCATGGAGAGATGCGAATCATGACCGATCCTCAGATCGTCTGCCCCTCCTGCCGCACCGAGATCAAGCTGACCGAGCAGCTCGCAGCGCCCCTGATCGCGGAGACGCGCCGGCAGTTCGAGAAGCAGCTCCAGGCGAAAGAAGCCGATTTCGGCCGTCGCGAGGCGCAGCTCAAGGCAGCGCAGGAGCAGATCGCGCAGGCCAAGGCCGCGATCGATCAGCAGGTCGCCGCCAAGCTGAAGGCCGAGCGTGCGGCCATCGCGCAGGCCGAAGCCGACAAGGCGCGCCAGGCCGTCGCCGACGAGATGGGCAATCGCGACCGCCAGCTCGCCGAGCTGCACGAGGCCATCGTCAGCAAGGACGCCAAGCTCGCCGACGCGCAGAAGGCGCAGGCCGAGATGATGCGCAAGCAGCGCGAGCTCGACGAGGCCCGTCGCGAGCTCGATCTCACCATCGAGACCAAGGTGCAGGAGTCACTCGTCGCGGTGCGCGACAAGGCCCGGCTCGAGGCGGAGGAGTCGCTGAAGGCCAAGGTCGCCGAGAAGGAGACCCAGATCGCCGGCATGCAGCGCCAGATCGAGGAGCTCCGCCGCAAGGCCGAACAAGGCTCGCAGCAGCTGCAGGGCGAGGCGCTGGAGATCGAGCTGGAATCGCAGCTGCGCGCGCGCTTTCCGCGCGACCTCGTCGAGCCCGTGCCGAAGGGCGAGTTCGGCGGCGACGTCATCCATCGCGTGGTAGGCCCAGGCGGCCAGGCCTGCGGCGCGATTCTGTGGGAATCCAAGCGCACCAAGAACTGGAGCGATGCGTGGCTCGTCAAGCTGCGCGACGACCAGCGCGCCGCCAAGGCCGACATTGCGCTGATCGTCTCTACCGCGCTGCCCAAGGGCGTCGATGGCTTCGACCTGATCGACGGCGTCTGGGTCGCCGAGCCGCGCTTCGCGCTGCCGCTGTCGCTCGCCCTACGACAGTCCTTGATCGACGTCGCCTGCAGCAAGCTCGCGCAGGAGGGCCAGCAGACCAAGATGGAGATGGTCTACGCCTATCTCACCGGGCCGCGATTCCGCCACCGCATCGACGCCATCGTCGAGCGCTTCACCGAGATGCAGTCGGACCTCGACCGCGAGCGCAAGACCATGATGCGACTCTGGGCCAAGCGCGAGGAACAGCTGCGCGGCGTGCTGGATTCGACGGCGGGACTCTATGGCGACTTGCAGGGCATCGCCGGTCGCGCGATGCAGGAGATCGAGAGCCTCGACGTGCTGCTGATCGAGGGCAAGAGCGAGGCGGCGGAGTAGAAGCGCGCTTGCTCAGTGACATCTCCCGCCAGCGGGGAGGAGGCCGGCGTGAATCGAAGATGCATCAACTGCTCTGCTCCTTCTGATGCAGAGCGTCAGTCCGGCGCGCGCAAGCGGTAGCCGATCCCGGTTTCCGTCAGCACGAATTGCGGCCGCTCAGGATCTGCTTCGATCTTCTGCCGCAACTGGCGGACATAGACACGCAGATACTGCGCGTCGGTCAGTTCGTCCCACAGCTCCTTGAGCAGGAAGCGATGTGTCAGCACCTTGCCGGCGTGCTGCACCAGGACGCGCAGCAGGTCGTACTCCTTCGGCGACAGCTTGACCTCACGCTCGCCGAGCTTGACGATGCGGCGCACGAGGTCGACCGAGAGATCACCGGTGCGGAACACGGGGCGCTCGCCCTGCGCCTGCAGCTGGTGACGCAGCGCGGCGCGCAGCCGCGCCAGCAGCTCGTCCATGCCGAACGGCTTGGTGATGTAGTCGTCGGCGCCGAGATCGAGCGCCTTGACCTTGCCGGCCTCGTCACCGCGGCTCGACAGCACGACGATCGGGATGCTCTCATTGCGCGCCCGGATGGTGCGCAACAGCTCGTGTCCGTCGATATCGGGCAGGCCGAGATCGAGGATGATCAGAGCCGGCTCTTCGGCGAGCTTCTCAAGCGCGACCTTGCCGCTCGGCGCCTCCAGGATCTCGTAGCCCTGCGTCGCGAGCCCCATCCGCAGCAGCTTGCGGATCGGCGGCTCGTCGTCGATCGCCAGGACCTTGATGGGAGCTCCGGTCATGCGGCCGTATCCAGGGGTTTCGCCTGTGCCGGCACCGGCAGGCGGATGGTGAGGATGGCGCCGCGCCGGTCGGTGCGGTTGCCGGCGGAGATGCGACCATGCATCGCCTCGATGAAGCCGCGCGAGATCGCAAGTCCGAGCCCGGTGCCGGGCCGCACCTGGTCACCCTTCTGCACGCGATAGAACTTGTCGAACACATGCTCGACCTCATCAGCGGGAATGCCGTCGCCTTCATCGCGGATGTCCACCACGACCCAGTTGCCGTCCCGCGTAGCACGGATCGCGATCGACGTGTCCGCTGGCGCATACTTCGCGGCATTGTCGAGCAAGTTGAACAGCACCTGCTCGAGCAGGACGGCATCGACCTCGACCATCGGCAGATCGCGGGCCATATCGAGCGATACATGGTGGCCGGCGAGGATCTTGCTCGCGCGCCGCAACGCACTGCCGACGATCTCGCCGATGTCATGCAGCGCCGCGTTCGGCACGATGGCGCCGGATTCCAGCTTGGTCATGTCGAGCAGATTGGCGATGAAACGATTCAGCCGCTCGGACTCGTCGATGACCGTGGCGAGCAGGTCCAGCTTCTCTTTGTCGGACAGCCGCGTCGCGAGGTCGCGCATGGTGGACGCCGCGCCAAGCACCGAGGCGAGTGGCGTCTTCAGGTCATGCGAGATCGAGGTCAAGAGCGCCGAGCGCAGCCGGTCCTGCTCCATCGCGCGCTTGACCTTGTCCATGTCCTCGACCAGCAGCACGCGCTCGATCGCGAGCGCACCCTGGTCGACCAGCGCGTCGAGCAGCCGGCGCTGGTCCGGCGTCAGCAGCGGCCCGCTGCGATCATCGTCTATGCCGATGACGCCGATCAGGCCGCGGCCGGTGCGCATCGGCAGGAACAGGCGCTTGGCGCCCGGTAGCGTGTCGGACCCGCGGCCGGCCGCGCGGTCGTTGCTCCACGCCCAGCTCGCCGCCGCGAGATCGGCATCGTCGAGCTGGTCCTCCGGCGGATAGCCCGCCATGACCGTGAGCTTGCCATCCTGCGGCAGCAGCAGCACGACGCGGACCTTGAGCATGAGCGCCGCCTGATAGGCCGTGGCCCACAACACGTCGTCGAGCGTCGCCGTGCCCGCGAGCTTGCGGCTGAAGGCATAGAGCTGCTCCGTCGTGCGGACGCGCAAGGTGGCCGAATCGGCCTGCAGCCGCACGCGCGCGGCGACGTTCGACACCAGCATCGCGATCAGCATGAAGAAGAAGAACGCCGCGACGTTGGTCGGATCGGTGATCGTGAACGTATAGAGCGGCGGCAGGAAGAAGAAGTTGTAGCAGAGCGAGGCGACGAAGCTCGCCAGCAGCGAGGGCCCGAGGCCGTAACGCGCGGCGACCCCGACAACGGCGGTGAGGAACACGAGATCGACGTTCTCGATACCGAACACTGGCTGGATCAGCTCGGCGAGGCCGAGGCCGACCGCCGTGGTCAGCAGCGCCATGGCGTAAGGCTGCGGCCGCAGCGGCTCGCTGCGCGCGCGGGTCTGCACGGCAGGGCTGGTCGCTTCCTGATGCTCCTCGCCGGCGATGACGTGGATGCTGATGTTGCCGGCGCGCCGGACGAGATCATGCACCACCGAGCCCCTGATCATCTCGAACAGGCGCGAACGGCTGGACTTGCCGATAATGATCTGGGTGACGTTATTGGACTGCGCAAAGCCGATGATGTCGTCAGCGATGCGACGGCCGACGCCGGGGATCGTCAGCGCCTCAGCGCCGAGGCTCTCCGCCAGCCTCAGCGTATCGGCGAGCCGGTCGCGCTGCTTGTCGGTGAGTTGGAGATTGCGCCGGGTCTCGATCGTGACCGCGGTCCATGGCGCATGCACGCGGTCGGCGAGCCGCTTGGTGTAGCGCACGAGGCTCATCGCGCGCGGATCCTCCGACACGCAGACGAGAATGCGCTCGCCGGCGGCCCAGGGCCCGGCGATGGCGTTGGCCTGCATGTGGGTGAGCAGCTGCTCGTCGACGCGCTCGGCGGTCCGGCGCAGAGCCAGCTCGCGCAGCGCGGTCAGATTGCCGGGCGAGAAATAGTGCTCCAGCGCGCGCTCGGCCTGCTTGGGTACATAGACCTTGCCCTCCTTCAGCCGCTGGATCAGATCGTCGGGGGTGAGATCGATCAGCTCGATGGCATCGGCGCGGTCGAGGATCGAGTCCGGCACTGTCTCGCGCACGCGCACATGGGTGATCTGGGCGACGACGTCATTCAGGCTCTCGATGTGCTGGACGTTGACCGCCGTGTAGACATCGATGCCATGCGACAGCAGTTCCTCGACGTCGAGATAGCGCTTGGGATGCCGGCTACCGGCGACATTGGTGTGCGCCAGCTCGTCGACGATCGCAAGCTTTGGCCGCCGTGCGATCACGGCGTCGAGGTCCATCTCCTCGACGACCTGGTCCTTGTAGGTGATGCGCTTGCGCGGGATCAGTTCGAGGCCGCGCACCAGCGCCTCGGTCTCGATGCGACCATGGGTCTCGACGAAGCCGATGACGACGTCGACGCCCGCCCTCATCCTGGCATGCGCGCTCGACAGCATTTCGTAAGTCTTGCCGACGCCGGGCGCGGCGCCGACGAAGATCTTGAGCTTGCCCGCAGGACTGTCCTCCCGCCGGGCCGCTTCGAGCAGGGCCTCCGGCGAGGGACGTTGGTCAGGATCGCGGCGTTGCTGGGCCATGCGGCATTATAGACGGGGGTCTCTCGGCGCCAAGGCCGGAGCGCAGAGCGGTCTCATTGCGGCTTGGCGGCGTCGAGCGCCAGATTGAGCGCAAGCACGTTAACCCGGGGTTCGCCAAGCAGCCCGATCAGCCGCCCTTCGGTGGTGCTCGCAACCAGCGCCCGCACGCGATCCTCGGAAATACCGCGCGCTTTGGCCACCCGCGGCACCTGGAACAGCGCTGCCTCCGGCGAGATGTCAGGGTCGAGCCCGCTCGCCGACGTGGTCACCAGGTCGACGGGCACGGCCTGCGCGGGATTCTCAGCCTTGAGCTTGTCGACGTCCTCCTTGACGCGATCGGCGAGCGCCTTGCTGGTCGGGCCGAGATTGGAGCCTGCGGAATTGGCGGCGTTGTAGGGCGCCGCCACGGTCTTGGTGGCATCGTTCGGATCGGCGGTCGAGGTCGCGGACGGCCGGCCGTGGAAGTATCTGTCGTCCTTGAACTCCTGGCCGATCAGCGCCGAGCCGATCACCTCGCCGTTGCGCGTGATGAGACTGCCTTCGGCCTGCGCCGGAAACACGAGGCCGGCGACGGCGGTCATGGCGAGCGGATAGAGCAGGCCCGTGATGAGAGTGAGGGCGAGCAGGACGAAGATGGCGGGACGGATTTCTTTGAGCATTGTGTATCTCCGAGTTCTCGGCCGTCATTGCGAGGAGCGAAGCGACGAAACAATCCAGAGTCGTGTAGGTCGAGACAGTTCTGGATTGCTTCGCTTCGCTCGCAATGACGGCGGTTAGGCTTCAGGCCAGATGCAAGGCGGTCACGATCAAATCGATCGCCTTGATGCCGATGAAGGGGATGATGATACCCCCTAAGCCGTAGATCAGCATGTTGCGGCCGAGCAGCGCGCCGGCGCCGATCGCGCGGTAGGCGACACCCTTCAGCGCCAGCGGAATCAGCGCGATGATGATGAGTGCGTTGAAGATGATCGCCGACAGGATCGCGCTCTGCGGGCTGGCGAGGTTCATGACGTTCAGCACGTTGAGCTGCGGGTAGAATGCCAGGAACATCGCCGGAATGATGGCAAAGTACTTGGCGACGTCGTTGGCGATCGAGAAGGTGGTCAGCGCGCCACGCGTCATCAGCAACTGCTTGCCGATCTCGACGACCTCGATCAGCTTGGTCGGATTGGAGTCGAGATCGACCATGTTGCCGGCCTCGCGTGCGGCCTGCGTGCCGGTGTTCATGGCGACGCCGACATCGGCCTGCGCCAGCGCCGGCGCGTCGTTGGTGCCGTCGCCGCACATCGCCACCAGCTTGCCCTTGGCCTGCTCGTCGCGGATCAGCTTGAGCTTGTCCTCGGGCGTCGCCTGCGCCAGGAAGTCGTCGACGCCTGCTTCGGCGGCGATCGCGGCCGCGGTCATCGGGTTGTCGCCGGTGATCATGATGGTGCGAATGCCCATGCGGCGCAGCTCGGCGAAGCGCTCCCGGATGCCGCCCTTGACGATGTCCTTGAGCTGGACGACGCCGAGCAGTCGGCCGTCCTTGGCCACGGCCAGCGGCGTGCCGCCGGACTTGGCGATCTCGTCGGCAATCCCGCGGATCTCGCGGGCGAGCTCGCTTTCAGCCGGTTGGATCGCGCGCACCGTATTGCCGGAGGCGACCTGCGTCGTGCCGCCACTGATATAGCTCAGGATCGCATCGACTGCGCCCTTGCGCACCGTCGAGCCGCCGGCATCGACGCCGCTCATGCGGGTCTGCGCGGTGAACGGCACGAAAGTGGCGTCGAGCTCGGCCATGTCGCGGCCACGGATGCCATGCTTCTCCTTGGCCAGCACCACGATGGAGCGGCCTTCCGGCGTCTCGTCGGCAAGCGAGGCGAGCTGGGCGGCGTCGGCGAGCTCCTGCTCGCTGACGCCCCTCACCGGCCGGAACGCAGTCGCCTGGCGGTTGCCGAGCGTGATGGTGCCGGTCTTGTCGAGCAGCAGCGTGTCGACGTCGCCGGCGGCCTCGACGGCGCGGCCGGACATCGCCAGCACGTTGAAACGCACCAGGCGATCCATGCCGGCGATGCCGATCGCCGACAGCAGTGCGCCGATCGTGGTCGGAATCAACGTCACGAACAGCGCCACCAGCACGACGATCGAGATCGAGCCGCCGGCATAGGCGGCGTAGCTCGGGATCGTCACCGTCGCGAACACGAAGATGATGGTCAAGCCGGCGAGCAGGATGTTGAGCGCGATCTCATTCGGCGTCTTCTGCCGCTCGGCGCCCTCGACCAGCTTGATCATGCGGTCGATGAAGGTCGATCCCTGCGCGGCCGTGATGCGCACGCGGATCCAGTCCGACAGCACCTGCGTGCCGCCGGTCACCGCCGATCGGTCGCCGCCGGATTCGCGAATGACCGGCGCAGACTCGCCGGTGATGGCGGCCTCGTTCACCGAGGCGACGCCTTCGATCACCTCGCCGTCGGACGGAATGGTGTCGCCGGCCTCGACCAGCACGATGTCGCCGACCTTGAGGCTCGTGCCCGCCACGAGCTTGTAGCTGTGATCGGACGTCCCAGAGCCGGTCAGCAGCTTGGCCTGGCTCTCGGTGCGGGTCTTGCGCAGCGAATCCGCCTGCGCCTTACCGCGGCCTTCGGCGACGGCTTCGGCGAAATTGGCGAACAGCACGGTGAACCACAGCCAGAGAATGATCTGGAAGGTGAAGCCGAGGTTGGTGCCGCTGGTCACGAGGTCGCGCAGGAAGATCACCGTGGTGAGCGCGGCGACGACCTCGACCACGAACATCACGGGGTTCTTGATCATCAGCCGCGGATCGAGCTTGACGAAGGCGGCCTTGATCGCGGGCAGCATGATCTTGGCATCGAGCATCGTCGACATCGACGAGCGCGTCTGCAGTTTGACGGTTTCCATGGAGATTGCTCCGAGATCAGAACACGGTGCCGGCGGTCATCGCGAGATGCTCGACGATTGGACCGAGGGCGAGAGCAGGGAAGAAGGTGAGGCCGCCGATGATCAGGATGACGCCGACGACGAGCCCGACGAACAGGCCGCCTGTGGTCGGCAGCGTGCCGGCGGATGGCGGGATCGACTTCTTCTCGGCCAAGGAGCCTGCGATCGCCATCGCCGGAATGATCATGAAGAAGCGGCCGACGAACATCGATGACGCGAGCGTCAGATTGTAGAAGAACGTATTGCCGGTGAGGCCCGCGAAAGCCGAGCCGTTGTTGGCGGTCGCCGAGGTGAAGGCGTAGAGCACCTCGGTGAATCCGTGCGGGCCGGCATTGGCCATCGATGCAACAGCCGACGGCAGCACCACCGCGACCGCGGTCCAGCCGAGATACATCAACGGCAGGACGAGAATCGCCAGCATCGCCATCTTGACCTCGCGGGCCTCGATCTTCTTGCCGACATATTCCGGCGTGCGCCCGACCATCAGGCCGGCGACGAAGATCGCCAGCACGACGAACAGCAGCATGCCATAGAGGCCGGCGCCGACGCCGCCGACGATGATCTCGCCGAGCTGCATGTTGATCAGCGGGATCATGCCGCCGAGCGCGGTGAAGCTGTCATGCATGGCATTGACCGCTCCGCAGGATGCGGCCGTGGTGATCACGGCGAACAGCGAGGAGGCGACGATGCCGAAGCGGACCTCCTTGCCTTCCATGTTGCCGCCGGTCAGGCCGAGCGCGTTCAACGTCGACGAGCCATTGGCTTCGGCCCAGTAGGTGATGGCGACGCCGGCGATGAACAGCACGCCCATTGCAGCAAGGATCGCCCAGCCCTGGCGCTGATTTCCGACCATGCGGCCGAACACGTTGGTGAGCGCGGCGCCGAGCGTGAAGATCGAGAGCATCTGGATGAAGTTCGACAGCGCTGTCGGGTTCTCGAACGGATGCGCGGCATTGGCGTTGAAGAAGCCGCCGCCATTTGTGCCGAGCATCTTGATCGCAACCTGCGAGGCGACCGGGCCGACCGCGATGGTCTGCTTGGCGCCTTCGAGCGTCGTCGCTTCGACATACGGCCCGAGCGTCTGCGGGATCCCCTGCGACACCAGAAACAGCGTGTAGACGATGCAGAGCGGCAGCAGCACATAGAGCGTGCAGCGCGTCACATCCACCCAGAAATTACCGACGGTGCGCGCCGATGCGCGGGAGAAGCCGCGGATCAGCGCCATCGCGAGCACGATGCCGGTCGCGGCCGACAGGAAGTTCTGGTGCGTCAAACCGAGCATCTGCACGAGATAGGAGACCGTGCTCTCGCCGCCGTAGTTCTGCCAGTTGGTGTTGGTCAGGAAGCTGATCGCGGTGTTGAAGGAGAGATCCTCGGCCACAGCTGATTGCCCGGCCGGATTGAACGGCAGCACGGCCTGCAGCCGCATCACGCCGTAGATGATCAGGAAGCCGCCGACATGGAACAGCAGCATCGCGATTGTGTAGGTCAGCCAATGCTGCTCGCGCCGCTCGTCGACGCCGCCGATCCAGTAGATCGCGGACTCCACCGGCCGCAGCACCGGTGAGAGGAAGGTGCGCTCGCCATTGAAGACGCGCGTCATGTACCAGCCGAGCGGCTTGGCGAGCGCGACGACGACGGCGCAGTAGAGCAGGATCTGAAACCAGCCGATCACGGTCATGGGATGTTGTCCTCGAAGAGGCCACGGTCGACGGTCAGAACCGCTCGGGCCGCAGCAAGGCGTAGGTGAGGTAGATCAGAAGGCCGAGCGACACCGCACCGGCGAGGGAGTAGTCGACGATCATGGCGCGCCTCCTACAGCCGCTCGCAGGCGTAGGTGTAGCCGATCGCGATAGCGAAGAAGCCGGCGGCCAGCGCCAGCATCAGGATGTCCAGCATGGTGTGCTCCTCATGCGCGCGAAGGCGCGCAGTACATGGAGCGGCCGGGAGCGCCGCCGCGGCCACGATCCGTTCCATGGCGGACAGATGGCATCGGGACTCATAGGTTTTCGAGACGGCGCCGCCGACGGAATTATAGGAATCTCATAAAGACCACAGCATTCCCTGCGCAAAATCGCGCGGCCGCGGCGGCGTCCGCATATGAGCGGCCACCGAGCGGAGACATCTTTATGCGCCGCCTATTTCTCCCCGCCCGCACTCCTCTCGCATTCCTACGTCGCCGTCGGCCACATTGCCGGTCAGGGCCCATCGGGCCATCGCTCACCGACGAGGGGAGGCCAGCATGGCTGCCTTGACGACACGACCGGATGTGCTGGAGCCGGCGCAGATCGCGCAGACCACGACGATGATGCTCACGGCTTTGCTTGGCGGCGACGAGGGCCTCTCACCCTTGTCGGCGCGCGGGCGGCGCCGGCTGCGGATCGCACGATTGCTGGAGACCGAAGCACGGATCGATGCCGCGCTCGAGTTGATCGCGCTGCAATTGCCGCAATGGCAGCTCCGCCGCGTTGCCTATGATGACGGCGAATGGTACTGCGCATTGTCGCAACAGCGCGAATTGCCGGATTGGCTCGATCGCTGCGCTGAAGCCCACCACAGCGATCTCGCCCTCGCCATTCTCCACGCCGCAGCCGAAGCGCGCCGTCTCGGGCCAAGCGTCTCGCCACCGGGCGCAAGGCGCGGCGTCACGGCCGAAGCGGGAGTCAGCGACCTGCTCTGCTGCGACAATTTCTGATTCACCGTCACGCGCGCGATGCTCATGCCCACCGAAAAGCCCGCGGAGCTTCCGGCGGCCAGGGTGCTGCTGCGATTTCTGCTGCGAATGGCAATCCTGGTCGCGTTCGCAACTTTCGGCGGCATCGGCTTCGGGCGCAGCCTCGCCGCTCTGCTCTGGATGACGACGATCCTGTGTGCCGTGCTCGCGGTGCTGCGCCGGGAGCGCGTGTTCGCCGCCAGCCTGAATCATTGGGACGAGATGATCGGCTACACAGCGCTCTGTTGCGCGGTGATGGGGCTAATTCAGCAGGCCGGAAACTAGGCCCCATACGCCGCCTTTATGCGAACGCACGCGGCGTCATCTCGAATTCCTACCCCCTCGCCTTGATATTTCCGACCGTGAACACCGGCCGCTCTGATCGGCCTGCTCAAACGCCAAGGATCAGTCCCGTGAAAAGCCTCGCCCTCCCACCGCGCAACATACCCGGGCTCGCACTCGTCTTCATCGGCAGGAACAGCCACGGCCAGTGGGTCGCCCAGGAGCAGAACGGGCTCTATGGCGGCCTGTTCATCAGCCGTGCCGAGGCGATCAAATATGCGCTGTTCGAGAACGGCCATCATCCGGAAGCCATCGTCGAGCTCTCGCGTACGATCGAGCTCGATGCCGATGGCCGGCTGGCTCCGGTCGGCCTGTTGTTCGCGAGCGGCAGGCTGCCGGTCGCATGAGGACTGCTTCCACGATCCGAGATCTTGGAAGGCCCGCTCGTCACCGGGAATCAAAGGCGGGAGATGAAGGCGTGGCGCGCAGGACTGGCATTCCGAGGTCAGCGTGCAGGCCAGGGACAAAAAACGGGACGGCCGATCCGGCCGCCCCGCTGCATCATCGTCTCACGATCAGAAGATCTTGACCGCGCTTTCCAGGGTCTTCCAGACGCCCCAGGCCAGCGGAACGCCGACGAAGGCCCAGAACAAGGCAGACTTGGCATCCAGGCCACCCTTGCCGATGCCGAACGACCCGTGCTGGATCGCCGACTCGTTCTTGGCGAGTTGGGCCTGGTACTTCGCGACCTCGTCCGCGCTCATGTTCCACTTGTGATCCACGGGCTTGATCAGCAGGTTGCAGATCAGGCCGGCCAGGAGCATCGCGCACAGGATATACATCGTCGTGTTGTACAGCTGGTCGCGCGGCACGCCGGCGGCGAGCTGGAACTCGCGGATGTAGTTGACCACCACCGGGCCGATGATGCCCGCGGTCGCCCAGGCCGTCAGCAGACGGCCATGGATGGCCCCCACGAACTGGGTGCCGAACAGGTCGGCGAGATAGGCCGGCACCGTCGCGAAGCCGCCGCCATACATCGACAGGATGATGGCGAACGCCGCCACGAAGAACAGCTTCGAGCCCATCGCTGCGAAGGTCGGCGCCAATGCATAGAGCACGATGCCGATCAGGAAGAAGCAGTAATAGGTGTTCTTGCGGCCGATGTGGTCCGACAGCGAGGCCCAGAAGAAGCGCCCGCCGATGTTGAACAGCGACAACAGGCCGGCAAAGCCCGCCGCGATGCCCGCGATCGCCGCCTTCTGGGTGGCGTCGAGCTGGTTGAAGCTGACGTCGGGCAGGCCGATCAGCTTGCCGGCGAAGATCTCCTGCAGCATCGGCGAAGCCATGCCGATGACGCCGATACCCGCCGACACGTTCAAGCACAGCACCCACCAGACCAGCCAGAACTGCGGAGTCTTGTGCGCGTTGTCGAGATGCACGTGGTGGTCCGAGATCATCGCCTTCTTGACCGTCGGCGGCGTCCAGCCCTCGGGCTGCCAGCCGACCGGGGCGACGCGATAGGCGAAGGCACCGATCATCATGAACACGAAATAGATCACGCCCATCGTGACGAAGGTCTCCCAGACGCCGACCGAGGTCGGGGTCTTGAAGTAGTTCATCAGCAGGTTGGCCAGCGGAGCGCCGATCATCGCGCCGCCGCCGAAGCCCATGATGGCCATGCCGGTCGCCATGCCGCGCCGGTCCGGGAACCATTTCACCAAGGTCGACACCGGCGAGATGTAGCCGAGGCCGAGGCCGATGCCGCCGATGACGCCGGCACCGAGCCACATCATCCAGAGCTGGTGAACATAGATGCCGAGCGCCGCGATCAAGAGGCCACCGCCCCAGCAGCAGGCCGCAACGGCACCCGCCTTGCGCGGTCCGGCCCGCTCCAGCCAGCCGCCCCAGATGGCAGCGGAGCCGCCCAGCAGCACGAAGAACAGCGTGTACATCCAGCCGAGGCTCGCGACCTTCCAGTCGCAGCTCGTGGTGAACAGCTCCTGCACCAGTGTCATGTCGGTGCACACCTGGCTCTGCGTCACGCCGATCGCGCGCGACAAGGGCAGCCAGAACACCGAGAAGCCATAGGCCATGCCGATGCAGAGATGGATGCACAGCGCAGCCGGAGGAACCAGCCAGCGGTTGAATCCCGCTTTCGCGACCGTGTGCTCACGATCGAAGATCCCCGCCTGCGCGTTTGGGAGAGCCCCCGCGCTTTCAATAGTAGCCATGCATTCCTCCCCTACGGACTCCCGTCCAACGCAACGACGTCATGTTCTGTCCCCTTGATCAGAATCAATACGCTTACTCACCGTGCCCGCTATCGACGTGCCAGAGCGGCTTCGCAACGCACAAACGTTGATGACTTGCTCGATGCGCATAACACCCCCCACCCGAGAGTTATGCCCCGACCATCTTCGTGCCGCGGTTCCACCTGGCCCGCTCCCCAGCGGGCATGACTTGCTTCCCGCAACCTCCGCGGAAGCGTCGCAATTGGTGCAGAACCAAGGCAAATTGTCGATAGTAAAATGGTAATAATCGGTCGAACGTCGTGGATTGATTGCACTGCAGCGTCCATGTGTTGCTAACAAACACACAAATTCACGTGCAACCGACGCCGTCGCCACTCACGGCTGTAGTCATTCTGCTCGCGATTACTTCCAGACGATCCACGGCGATACCTGAAAGAATCAACTAATGAGATCGCCGAGCGATCAGTGCTCTGCAGGTTACGGAGCTGCGAGCATGCGCTCTCGAAAACGTGAAGCGCGAACAACCTGTCCTTGCCTTCCAACCAGCGCGCAAGCTTTGACCGAGAACGCGGCATTGTTGTGAGCGTGAGCCGGCGCTGCTGCGACGATAGGAAGCGGCGCGCGCTGTTGACACCACCCCCGCACGAGAAACCGCGGACGAGCTACTTAGTTCGAACAACCTGCAGCACGCGCTGCGCCTGCAAACTCCTGCGTTCGTCATTCGGCCGCCGTCGCCTTCTCGATCAGGAACAGAATGCCGCGGTCGCTGCGATCCAGGATCTCGACGCGATCCCCCGTCTCCCGAATCAGGTTGGGGATGTCGATCACCGCGAGCGGATCCGTGCAGCGCACTTCGAGGCGCTCCCCCGCCTGGAGCGATTGTAACGCCTTGCGGGTCTTCAGCGCCGGCAACGGACACTTCAGGCCCGTCAAATCCAGCCTCGTCATCGTCATGCGCGGGACCATGGCGAAGCAGTCCGGGCACGTCAACCGGCTCGTAGGATGTCGCCCAGGATGCTGGAACCGGGTTCCTGGGATGCCAGAACGATCGAGTTCCATCATGGCGCGGCAGCTTTGCCCGCGAGCGCAAGCACGTCGGCCAGCGGCATGGCGAGCCGCCGGACCAGCGCTGCACTCGCCGGGATATCGTCGAGATGAACCCGCGGCAAGACCGTGTCGACATCGCCGTCGGTGACCAGGCCGACGATACCGGGATCGTCTGGAAACAGCAGCGGCTTTCCGTTGGCCGTGCGATGCACCTCGATGCGGCGATGCGGCCCCGCTTTGTATCCCTCGATGACGACGAGATCGACGGGAGACAGCTTTGCCAGCAGTTCCGCCAGGGCCGGCTCGCCAGCGCCGCGCAGTTCGTGCATCAGCGCCCAGCGCGTGCCGGATGCAACCAGCACCTCCTCCGCGCCGGCCTCGCGATGCCGCCAGGAGTCCTTGCCGGGAACGTCGACGTCGAATCGGTGATGGGCGTGCTTGATCACGGAGACACGGAGACCCAGCCCGATGAGGTGAGGAATCAGCCGCGTCAGCAGCGTGGTCTTGCCGGCGCCGCTCCACCCGGCGAGGCCGATGACGTTCATCGCAGTCTCCCAAACAGCCCCTGGTGCTCGGCACAGGCAGGCGCGTGATCGATCGATGGCCCGATGGGCTTTCGCAAAGCTCTATATCCACGGATGGGAGTGTCATGCCAGCAGACATGCGGACCAGGCGACGGCAGGCAAAGCGCGACTCTGCGGCGGAAGACATGATAACGGAACCGGTGATGACAGCCATGACCACGACCCCGATTCCCGGCGTGCTGCTCGCCGGCGGCCTGGCGCAGCGGATGGGCGGCGGCGACAAGCCGATGCGGCTGGTCGACGGCCGCACCATCCTGGAGCGCGTGATGGAGCGACTGGCGCCGCAGTGCAGCCGGTTGATCCTCAACGCCAATGGCGACCCCGCACGGTTCACATCCACCGGCCTGCCCGTCGTGGCGGACAGCGTGGACGGATTTCCGGGCCCTCTCGCCGGCATTCTCGCCGGTCTCGACTGGGTGGCGTCGTACATGCCGGGGACACAATGGATGCTCAGCGCCGCCGCCGATTGCCCATTCCTGCCGCGCGATCTCGTTGCGCGCCTGGTGGCCGCGCGCACGGCGGAACACAGTGAGCTGGCACTGGCGGCCTCCGGCGGCCAGATCCATCCGGTGATCGGCCTGTGGCCGGTCGGGCTGCGCACGGATCTCCGTCGTGCCCTGGTCACGGACGACATCCGCAAGGTCACCCGCTTCACGGCCCGCTACGCGGTCGCAACCGTGACCTGGCCGCTGGTGCCGCTCGACCCGTTCTTCAATGCCAACACCGCCGACGATCTCGCCGAGGCGGAGCGGCTCGCCGCGCTCGACGATTGAGGTCGCCCGATGGATGATACCGCCCCGGTCCGCCGCGCCGTGCTCGCCGTCGCCGCGCTCAATCTCGGCTATTTCGGCATCGAGTTCGCGGTCGCGCTCGCGATCGGCTCGGTTGCACTGTTCGCGGACAGCGTCGACTTCCTCGAGGACGCCTCGGTCAACATACTGATCGCGCTGGCACTGCGCTGGAGCCCGGCCAAGCGGGCCCAGCTCGGCAAGGTGCTGGCGCTGATCCTGCTCGCGCCGGCCATCGCCGGACTGTGGACCGCGGGCGAGAAGTTCTTCACGCCCGCGGTGCCGGCGCCGCTGCCGCTCACCGTCACCGGTCTCGGCGCGCTGATCGTCAATCTCGGCTGCGCGCTGATCCTGGCGCGGGTCAGGGATCACCAGGGCAGCCTGACGCGCGCCGCCTTCCTGTCCGCGCGCAACGATGCCTATGCCAACATCGCGATCATCGCCGTCGGCCTCGTCACCGCCGTTCTCTGGCGGTCGGTGTGGCCCGACTTGATCGTCGGCGTCGGCATCGCACTCATGAACGCGGATGCCGCGCGCGAGGTGTGGGAGGCCGCACATGAGGAGCACAAGGCCGCCAAGGCGTGAGCCGCCGAGCCGCTGCTCCGGCTCGGAAACACGGCCTCTGGCGTTGCAGCACACATGATCGCCGTCCCCCTCCGTCGTCCGGCACGATTGACGGCCGGCTTGGATTGATTGCAGATAGGCGGAGCGGCCGGCAGAGCCGCGACGGACAACGGCGTGATGCCGACATCGGTGGAGGACGGATTGCAGCTCAGCTTGGTGAGAACGGCGGCGTTTGCCGCTGCCGCGCTGGTGGCCACGACGGCGGCGCAAGCCCAGATTTCCGACAACGTCGTCAGGATCGGCGTGCTCAGCGACATGAACGGACCGGCCTCGACGCCGACCGGACAAGGCTCGGTCACCGCGGCGCAGATGGCGGTGGATGATTTCGGCGGCAAGGTGCTCGATAAGCCGATCAGCGTCATCGTCGGGGACCACCAGCTCAAGCCCGACATTGGCGCGGCGCTCGCGCGGCGCTGGTACGACACCGAGCAGGTCGATCTCATCGTCGACGTTCCGGTCTCGGCGGTCGGCCTCGCGGTGCAGACCATCGCCAACGAAAAGAAGAAGCTGTTCATCACCCAGTCGACGGGGGCTGCCGATTTCCACGGCAAGTTCTGCTCGCCTTACGCCATGCAATGGGTGTTCGACACCCGGGCGCTGGCCACCGGCACGGCGAAGGAGGTCGTCAAGCGCGGCGGCGACAGCTGGTTCTTCATCACCGACGATTATGCCTTCGGTCATTCGCTGGAGCGCGATGCATCCAGCGTCGTCACGGCCAATGGCGGCAAGGTGGTCGGCGCCGTCAGGCCGCCCTTCGCGACGCCTGATCTGTCGTCCTTCATCCTGCAGGCGCAGGCCTCCAAGGCCAAGATCATCGGCATCGCCGCCGGGCCGCCGAACAACATCAACGAGATCAAGACCGCTTCCGAGTTCGGCCTGCTCAAGGGCGGCCAGCAGATGGCGGCGCTGCTGGCCTTGATCACCGACATCCATTCGCTCGGCCTGCCGGCGGCGCAGGGCCTGCTGCTGACCACCTCGTTCTACTGGGACATGGACGACAAGACACGGGAATGGTCGAAGCGCTATTTCGCCAAGATGAACCGGATGCCGACGATGTGGCAGGCCGGCGTCTACTCCGCCGTCACGCACTATCTCAACGCCATCAAGGCCGCGGGCAGCGACGAGCCGCTCGCGGTGGCCGCCAAGATGCGCGAGACGCCGGTCGAGGACTTCTTCGCCCGCAACGGCAAGCTCCGGGCCGACAATCTGATGGTGCACGATCTGGTGCTGGCCCAGGTCAAGTCGCCGGAGGAGAGCAAATATCCGTGGGACTACTACAAGATCCTCGCGACCATCAAAGGCGATGACGCGTTCGGTCCGCCCGATCCGGCCTGCCCGCTGATCAAGAAGTGACGGCGAACTGGACGCCGGCCGGCCCGGCGCGACCAGGCCGGCGCATTCGAGTTGCACAACGACAACACATGGGGGAAGACGAGCATGAAGCTGGCGCGCGTACTGCTGTTCGGATTGATCGTCACGGCGGGGCTCGCCGTCCAACCGGCCGCGGCCGCCTATCCGGACCGGCCGATCCGCTGGCTGATCGGGTTCGCTCCGGGCGGCCCGGTCGACATCGTCGCCCGCATCATGGCGCAATGGCTGTCCGACCGCCTCGGCCAGCAGGTCGTGGTCGAGAACCGCACCGGCTCGGGCGGCAACATCGCCGCCGCCGCCGCGATCAACTCGCCGCCGGACGGCTACACGCTGCTGTTCGTGGCGCCGAACAACGCGATCAGCACCTCGCTCTACAAGAAGCTGCCCTATGATTTCATCCGCGACACCGTGCCGGTCGCCAGCATCATGCAGCTCACCAACATGCTGGTGGTCAGCAACGACCTGCCGGCCAAGACGGTCAAGGAGTTCATCGACTACTGCCGCGCCAATCCCGGCAAGATCGCCTTCGCCTCCTCCGGCAACGGCACCTCGGTGCACATGGCGGCCGAGCTGTTCAAGGCGATGACGAAGTGCGACATGCTGCATGTGCCCTATCGGGGTTCGGCGCTGGCCTTCCCGGACATCATCTCCAATAAGGTGCAGCTGATCTTCGACAACCTGCCGACGGCGCTGGAGCAGTCCCGTGGCGGCACCGTGCGCGCGCTCGGCGTAACGTCGCCGCAGCGCTGGCCGACCGTGCCGGACGTGCCCGCGATCGCCGAGACCGTGCCGGGCTACGAATCGGTCGGCTTCTACGGCATCTCCGCGCCGAAGGGCACGCCGCCCGAGATCGTCGAGATCCTCAACAGGGCCGTCGGCGAAGCGCTGAAGGATCCCAAGCTGGTGGCGCGGCTGGGCGAGACTGGCGGCATCCCGCGCGCCATGACCCCGGCCGAGTTCGGCAAGCTGGTCGCCGACGAGACCGAGAAGTGGCGCAAGGTGGTGGAATTCGCCGGCGTCTCGGTGGATTAGCGCCACGGCCGTCCCGGACGCGGGTGGTCCCGATGGAGGTGCCGGCAACCGGCCAAAACGACCCGGCAGCGGCATTGCCGGATCGCCGCCGGGGCTGTAAACGAAGCCCGCACCGTCGCCGGGTCCGTCGCGCCGCTGCGGGCAGGCCCGTCCCCGCCCGCCACCGCCACGACCCCCGCGCCGCGGGGCCTGTAGCTCAATGGTTAGAGCCGGCCGCTCATAACGGTCTGGTTGCAGGTTCGAGTCCTGCCGGGCCCACCAGCGAAATCAATGGCTTACAAGATCCCTGAACAGCCGGGGCCCAGGTTGGGGCAAAAGATCAGTTAGCTGATCTTTCCCTCTCTGTGCCTCGTACGTTCACTTGTTTCTGGTGCGGCGAGACCTCACCCGAGCATCACCAACAGAGAGACAATGATGACCACGACGCGAGCGCCTCACGCGCGCGGGACTTGCTCCTCGGACGACGTCGGCCTGGGCAGCAAGTTCGAGGTTCTCCACCCGGACACGCCCCGCGCTCCCCCAAGATCAAGGGCGCCCCTTGCCCGGCCGGCACATTCGCCAGCGACGACCGAAACGCCAAGCCAAGGGATATCGCGGTGATACGTGCGACCCCGGGGGAACATTCTTGAGTACCGCGTTGACACCATCAACGACACGAACCCGAAGCGTGGCAAGATCGATCTAAAGCAAGGCGATCCATGGGGCGGTCGAGCCTGGTACACGAGGCGAGGAAATTCCCTGACGTCCCCGCATGGTCAGGCAAATCTCGCTGTCCCCACCGAGTAGGTTCTGGCTTGGATCAACGAGCACAAAGGACGACTTGGTGTCCTCTGCACGGACGCTGATTAGGACGTCACCCCGCCTGGACGACCCGAGGAAGGATATCGCGCGCTCCCTCTATGGTCGAGATTCACATGACCATGGAAAAGAAGAAGTGACGGTGCAGGTCTGGTTGCAGTGGGAGCCAGCACAATGCAAAGGAATACATTGCAGGCGCTCCATGATCGATCTCGGAATGATCGCTGGACGCAGCGTCCCAAAGGAAGTGCGACTATGAAGAAGCTGCTGCTGATCGCTCTCGTTCTTGGATCCTCCCAAGCCGAAGCGGCGCCGACTTACACCTACCTGTGCCAGGATCACGGCCGCAAGCTGCCGGTCAAGATCGACGAGAGCAAGAACACCCTCACCTGGAAGGGGACTGTCTACAGCATCAAGGTCAAGGAGGACTGCGGCAGGTATGGCTGGCGCGCCGAGAAGGATGGCGTGGGCTTCGATTTCTGCACCGCCACCCAGGGCGCAGCTGACTTCGAGCTAAACGGCGTCACCTACGTCTGTGACATGAAGCGCTGATGTCTGCGCCTCGGGTCTACAACATCGACCACAAGGACGCGCCCGATGGGAGCATTTACATCGGGCCATGCTCCGATCACGGCAACCCGTGGCAAACGATCGGGCCGGCTCCATCGATATCTGCTTTCCTGGGGTGCGGCGGACCAGCCAGCACAGACAGCTGAAGGGCCGCTGCGTGAAGGGTTTCGGATGCCGGCCGCATGATTGACGGCGCGGCACATTCGGGCGGCCGGCGTCCGAAAGCCTCCAATGGTCATTGGCGGTTGACCGTCCAGGTGAGCCGATGCAGATCGGTGCGAACTTCAGCCGGCCGACGGCACCCTGTCCCGACGGAACGGCGTACGAGGCCGACCTCGGTATTGGTTTCGTTCAGGAGCTTGCCTGACCTCGCATTCGTCTGTGTGCGCAACTCACTTAAACAATGGCCGCACGGGGACATAGGTCGATTGTGCCACAGCGACTCCGAACTCGCATATCGCCGCGTCTTCGCTGTGCTAATTCCGCGAGCGCGATCCACAGCGCATGAGATCTACCCTAGTTGTTCCTAATAGGGAGACTCCGGGTTGCCCCTATTTCGCAGTGTGCACGATCCGTCCTGGCGAGCTCTCGCTCGTTCTCTGCTCTGTTCTGCCTTCGAAAGCGGGGTAGCATCCCTAAGCCAAAGACCGCGCGGGCACTACACCGCGCGGCCTTCGCTGGCACTGTCCTGCAGGCGCAGGATGCCGTCGCCGGAGCATCAATTCGCGCGTCGAGGCACCGTTCCAATACCCTTCGATCGAGACTTGCGGCCTGCGATTTCGATCGATGTCCTGTCGTCGATTGGATGCGAATTCGTACGTCCTTTCCAAATCGGCACCCACCGGCCACACGCCATCATTGATGACTAGGCCGTCCATGACAGCTCCGAGCCGTCTCATCTGCGGGATGGCCCACTCATCAACCTGTGAGTGAACTCGGTGAACCGGCTTTGTTCCATACTGCACGAAATAATTCGGACTCGCTTTCGCAAACTATCGGGCCGATAATCAGGTGTCACCGTCCGGCCCGCGGCATTCACCAGTGATGAGACCGCCAGTTGCGCTCACGCCTTCCCACGATGCAAGGAGCTATCATGCAAGAGCGCATCCGCGTCAACCAAACCCTCACACTCCATCAACGCCTGACTAACTTCGCGGAATGTGCGAACAAGCTGGCATCACGACTGCCCATCGGTCCAGAGAAGGACGCTGCCCTTCAGCGCGCACGCCAAGCCGACAACGCGGTGGCGATCAACGACTGGATCAGTCCTCAAGGTGCGAAAGCACGATAGGCGGGCTCAGACGGAACACGCAGGACGGGTGCCGGGGCAGATCCAGCCGTCGAAGAACAATTGCTAGAATGACGATGAAGAAGCGGCTCGAAGAAGTTGGTCAGCGCTTCCGGGTATCGAGCAGCAGTCCTGCCCATGATCACCGGGATCTCGATAGCGCCAGCTGACCAGACGTCATCCAGTCCCACGCAAGCTTCCAACCCGAAGAGCATGCTGCGCACGCGTCGCCGCCCATTTCTTGCGTGAGACTCGAGCGACGAGAGAACGCCCGGTGCGGATATACTGATAGATTACTTCGTCTCCGCGACTAACTCGACGCCCTTGAATTTGGCCGGACGTTGATACTGACCAGATCGTCACGTTGTTCAGTGGTCAACTGCCAATCCGCGCACTGCCGGTACAGCTGGCCGAAGACGTCGTGTAGCCTGCTGCGCGCGACCTCAACGATCTCGGTATCGTCGAATTCATGAGACCTGAGGAAGATCGGGATGGCGAATTCAGTCTGACCGTCATCGAAATGAAAAGTCAGACATATGTCCTCGCCCTCACGGTTCGGCGCAATCATCTCCAGACGGCCCACTCTGATCTTGAATTCGGTCATACCCGTCGCCTTCCCTGGTCACCTGCTGTTTGACGCCCTGTGATGTCACCTCTCCAGACCTCGGGTAGCGGCTACGAGCTGCAGCCGTTTCGCCATATATCATTGTCTGACTGTTCCGCCCTTGAGTGGCGAAGACGGCGACCAGCGACGCAATTCCACTTCCATCGTCACTCACGGGCCAGAGTTACGTCGTTGCAGTCTCTGGGCATCACGCCGGCTGCCAGATCACCGCTGCGCGGGTCGAGTTGCGAAGCGGACACCCGTCTCGCCGGAGCCTCTTCCCGCTTTGAGAGCTCAATCGCCCGCAGGCGGAACCGATGAGCCACGGCCCGATGCCGCGCCCGCGCTTCCGGATGAAAAGCGAGCAGGCTCAACAACTCGGCGTCATTACCTCGCTGCTCAAGCAGTTCTATCTCATCTTGTTGGATGGTCATCGGCGACTCCCTTATATCGGCAAAGATGCGCGGCCTGCTCGCCGCACGATCTGCCACGACGAATTGCTACGTCCTCAATTGGGGATGACCAGCGTCTACGCTCTTGTGCGTCGAATAGCGAGCCAAAACATCTGAATCACTGCTACCTGACGACACACGGTGGGATGATCACACTGAAGCTGAGAGCCGACATTTTGGTGCACCATTTATTCTGATCACAATGACTCGATATTCGGTCAGGGGTCACTATATGCTGACAGTCATCGCGCTTTTCTCCGGCCGATATCGGTGACTGGGAGTCGCATGCTCTCGCCGCAACCAGATAGGCGATGACATGTCGGACACTCCACGCTTTCGTCTTCGAGAGTGGCTGGTGCCTCCAGTCCTGTTACCGCTGTTCTTTGCGATCGTTGTCGCGGCGGTTGTCGTTTTCCGATGGTAAGTTGTGTCCGTCGCACTCCGTCTGCGCTGTTCATCGTCTGCGCTGTTCATCGGGTTCATTGATGTCCCTTGTTAAGACCACGAAACTCGCCCGTTCGGCCGCGAAACGTCGGAACTCGGCAGCCCCGTCCCGGCCGGCGAAGGGTCCGACACCGCGCACGATGCGGAAGCCCGACAGGACGTCCGGACGCACCAAGCTGTCCGATAGACTGGCCGCGGCTACTCAGGAACTCGCAAGTGGAATGACGGAGGCCTCTGCGGCGGCCGAACAGCTACGCCGCTCGATGGAACTCATCAGTTCCGGCGCAGAGGAGGCGGCAGGCGCCTCTCAGGAACAGCTGGTGTCGATCAGACTGATCTCGGCGAACATGTCCCAAGCTCGAAGCCACGCGGAAGCTTCGCGCCGGCGGACGGAGACGGCGCAGATCATGCTGGCCGAAACCGCCGCACAGATCGGGGCGTCGATCCAGTCGATCGAAAAGAACTCCGAGCGGCAAGCTGCGAACAGCAAGGTCATCGGCGAACTGGAGCGGCGGGCCGGGGAGATCGGAGAAGTGACCGGTGTCGTCAGCCGGATTTCGGATCAGACCAATCTGCTCGCACTGAATGCCGCCATCGAAGCGGCACGGGCTGGCGACGACGGCCGCGGCTTTGCCGTGGTCGCGGAGGAAGTCAGGGCCCTCGCCGAAGCGGCAGACAGGAGTGCCCACGAAGTCAAGGCCATGGCACTCGAAATCCAGAACAGCGTTGGGGAGACGTCCGCGATTGTGAAAACCGCGGTCGCAGCGGCCATCACGCAAGTGAAATCCGGGCATAGCATCGTCGACATCCTTGCCGGGCTTCGCGCTGACATGATCGACCTCGCCGAAGAAAGCCAACAGACCTTGACCTCAAGCATCGAGGCTGACCGCGCGATCCAGGAGGCCCAAAGAGGCGCTGAGCTGGTCGCTGGAGCTGCGGACGAGCAGGCCTCCGCCGCAAGCGAAGCGCAGACGGCGATCCGCCAGCAAGCGCAGTCGCTCGATCAGGGCCAGGCCGCCGCCCAGGCCTTGGTCTCCGCATCAGAAGAACTGCGCGCCGGATCATCCGGAGGGTTGGTTGCCGAGAACATCTCCAGCATGGCGGAAGAGCTATCGGCGACGGTTCAAGAGCTTTCCAGCGCCGCCAGCCAGATTTCGACTGCGGTTGAGCAGATCAGTCGGGGATCGCAGCAGCAGGCGGCCGCCGCACAACAAACATCGGCGGCGCTCGCGCAGATCGAGAAGAGCGCCACGGTCGCCCATGACCGCGGTCAGGCCGCCGTGGAGCGAACGGCTGCTATGGAACGCACTCTGGGGGAGGGGCGGATGGGCGTCGAGCGCATGATCGATAGCATTGGGCACACGCTCGGCACGACCCGCGGCGCGCTGGACAGCATTCTCTCGTTGGAGAGTGTCGGCCGGAACATCGAGAAGAACGTCGATGCGATCGCAGTTGTGACGATCCAGACCACCATGCTTGCGGTGAGCGGAGCTGTCGAAGCCGCCCGCGCAGGCGATGCCGGCCGCGGCTTCGCTCTGGTATCGAGCGACATTCGCCTCCTCGCCCGCGAGGCCTCTCAGAGCGTCGAGCGCATCAAGGATACGATCCGCGGCATACTGGACCACATCTCGCTCCTTCGCCGCGACATCGAGCAGATCATTGCCGCAGGAGATGTGGAGGTCGCGAAGAGTCGCGCAGTCGTCAAGGCGCTCGAAAGCATGAATGGAGAGATCATCACTCTGGGAAGCGCAAACAGGGACGTTCAACAGGGCGCGCACACGATCCTCGCTGCGATCGGAGAAACGACCACCGCAGCACGCCAGATCGCGACCGCAGCGGAGGAAGCCAGCTCCGCATCCCGCCAGGCTGCGGCAGCTTCGGCCGAACAAGCCCAAGGGGCGGAAAATCTCGCGGCGGCCGTCGAAGACATCGCTTCGTTGTCTGACGAGTTGAAGAGGCAGAATGGATGAGTTCAGAACGTCTGGCGCAGCTCGTGACCCGCGGTTTCTGACCTTCAGGAGCGCAGGACATCTCTACGCGGTGCCGGCAGATTCGGTGTCGGAAGTCATGCGGCTGCCGGCCATCGCCCGCGTGCCTCAGGCGCCGCAAAGCCTGATGGGATTGGCCAATCTGCGCGGGTCGGTCCTTCCCGTGGCGAGCGTGCGGGCTCTGCTGGGACGGAGTGAAGCGGCTGCCACCCCGGCCTCCCGCCTGATTGTACTCCAGGGGACATCGCCGGTTGCCTTGGCAGTAGACGAGGTCTCCGACCTCGTGCGAATCGCGCATGAAGCCATCAGAACGGCGGAAGCCGACGTCGCCGCGAGCACGGGCGAACGTCTTCAAGGCGTGTTCGAAAGCAAATCCGACGTTGTCAAGATCCTCGATATTCCAGAGCTGTTGCGCGTTGCATTCGTGGCCAGGACAACGAGCTTGCAAAAGGCAGATGTCGGTGCCGTTTCACGCGCCCCCGCCTGCGCTCTGGCGAACACTGTGAGAGCACGTGTGGTGACATTCGATGTCGCGGGTCAGGAGTATGCGCTGCCTCTCGGCGCAATCCGGGAGATCGTCGCGACGCCCGCCCATCTGACGATCGTGCCAGGAAGCGACGACGCAGTCCTCGGCATCGTGGCCTACCACGATCGCCTTCTGCCCCTGTTGTCGCTGCGGCGCCTGCTCGACCTGCCAGCCGCAGCCGGCCGCGGCGAACAGGCTCTGATCGTGTCGTTCGACGACGTCCTGATCGGCTTCGTCGCCGACCGGATACGCGCCGTGATTTCCGTCGATGTGGAACGCTTGGAGAAGCTACCTCCCGTTCTGGCAGCGCGCTTGGGCGGCGAAACGCAGGTCAAGGAGATCTATCGCGCTGCCAACGACAGGCTCATCGCGATCCTCGCTCCGGACCGCTTGTTGCGGGAGGACGTCATGAAGACCTTGGCGCAAAGCGATGCCACGATCAAGTCGACCCAGCGACACGCGCCGGAAGACGAAGTTGTCGAGTTGCGCTTCCTGGTGTTCCGGCTCGACAATGACGAGTTCGCGCTTCCGATCGACGCGGTGGACGAGGTTGCGCGGGTGCCCGATCAAATCACCCGTTTGCCCAAAGCGCCCGAATTCCTCGAAGGCGTCATCAATCTGCGGGGCGAGGTGCTGCCTGTGATCGATCAGCGCCGCCGCTTCGACATGCCGTCTTCGATCGCCACGACCGGCAAGCGGCTGGTCGTGGTTCGCACCGACAGGCACCGGGCCGGCCTGATCGTGGACAGCGTTTTGGAGGTTCTTCGATGCTCCCCGAATCAGATCACGTCCTCGCCCGACCTGGCCGGCGATAGCCACGACGTGGTGCGTTCCGTCATCAATCTCGAAGCGTCCGGCAGGATCCTGCTGTTGCTGGACCCCTCCACTCTTCTCACGCGCTCCGAGCGCGATCTACTTGATGCATTCGGCAAGGATCGCGGTAAAACGTCCCGGAAAATCAGGCCGTGATCAAGCTCCTCGTCGTCGACGACTCTGCCCTGGCCCGCAAGCTGATCGGCCAGATGTTCGCGACGGAGCCTGATTTCAGCATCCAGTTCGCGCGCAATGGCAGCGAAGCGCTTGGGCTGATTGCACTGGCGCGTCCAGACGTCGTGACTCTGGACGTCCACATGCCCGAAATGGACGGGCTTGCCTGTCTCGACAGGATCATGGTCGAGCATCCGTGCCCGGTCGTCATGGTGTCATCAGCAACGGCCGCCGGTGCAGAAGCGACGCTCGAGGCCCTGCGTCTCGGCGCCGTGGATTTCGTCACCAAACCGACCGGAGCGGTTTCTCTCCGCATCGCCGATATGGCGCAGCCGCTGATCGAAAAGGTGCGGGCCGCGGCGGGTGCCAGGCTGAGGAGCTCGCTGCGGCTTCGTGAAAGAGTTCGACATCGAACGGGGCAAACCTCCGGCGCCCTCCGTGCACCAGTCAGGAAGGCAAGGCCCGCCGCAAGGGGCGAGGGCCTTGTTCTGGTCGGAACGTCGACCGGTGGGCCTCCTGCGCTCGAGATGCTGCTCACGGCACTGCCAGCAACGTTTCCATGGCCCATTGTCATCGCACAACACATGCCCGCGACATTCACAGCCGCCTTTGCCCGTCGTCTCGACGGGATCAGCCAGCTCGCCGTGCAGGAGATCCGGACATCCGTCGCGCTGAAGCCGGGCTGTGCCTATATCGGCCGCGGTGATGCGGACGTCGTCATTTCCCGGCGCGCGGGCGATCTGGTCGGCATGGCAGCCCCTGCGCAGAGCGGCTACCCCTGGCACCCCAGCACCGACCGGATGGTGCGCAGCGCACTGAACCAACTCGATCCCCGTCAGTTGATCGGCGTGTTGATGACGGGCATGGGCAATGACGGAGCTGAGGCGATGGCCCTGATCCACGCGCAAGGGGCAAAAACGATCGCCGAGGCGGAGGAGACAGCCGTGGTTTGGGGCATGCCGGGCGAGCTCGTGAAGGCAGGCGGCGCCGATTATGTCGTTCCGCTCCACAAGATTGCGGCACAGCTCAGAAAATTGGTAGGCTGATGCAGGTGGTCAACGGGCTCTGCTCCGAGCCGCATCAAAGTCGCCACCGCTCGCATCCGCGCACGCCCACAGATGGCTGATCCACCGCCGCTCACAACAGCAGAACTGAGCAGACTTGCCGAATTCCTGTATCGCCGGACCGGCATGGTGTTTACGGAAGCGAAGCGCTACTACGTCGAACGGCGTGTCTTCGAGCGGATGTCCGCGACGTCGTACCGATCTTTCGCCGATTATTTCGCTCATCTGCGCCTCGACGCTGACAATGAGGCGGAGAGCCTGATCAACGCTTTCACCGTCAACGAAACCTACTTCTATCGTGAGGATCATCAACTGGCCTGTCTGACCACAGACCTGCTCGAACGGCGCGTGGCGGAGAAGCGTCCGGGCGATAGGATCCGGATCTGGTCCGCGCCGTGTTCGACGGGCGAGGAACCCTATTCCCTCGCGATCTGGCTGCTGGAAAACTGGAAGGACGTCGACGCCTACGAGATCGACATCGTCGGCTCGGACATCGATACGGACGCGCTTCAAGCAGCGGAGCAAGGCATCTTCGGCAGGAGAGCGCTCATGAAGCTCTCGCCCCAATTGATCCGGCGCTATTTTCAAGAGCTCGATGACGAGCGCTGGCTGATCCTGGACGAATTGCGGCGGTCCGTCCGCTTCTCGCGGGTCAATCTCGTCGACAGCGGGCAGACGCGCCCGCAAGGCGGATTCGACGTGATCTTCTGCAGAAACATGCTGATCTACTTCGACGAACAGTCGCGCCGGATCGCCGCGGAGAACCTTTACGACAATCTCCTGCCTGGCGGGTTCATCTGCCTGGGACATACCGAGTCGATGAGCCGGATCTCGCCGCTTTTCGAGGTCTGCAGATATGCCGACGCCATCGTCTATCGAAGGCCGCATGGGGCCGGCGCGTGAGCAAGCCGGCCAGACGGCGAACTCGCGTGGACGACCCTATCCGCGCGGACGACGACGTGCGGAAGCCCATCAGGCAACGCATGCCTGCTGATGACAGCATTCTCGTGTCAGGCGAGGGCCGATGAACGAGTTCATGGAACAGTTCCTCCTGGAGTCCCGCGAGCTGGTCGCTCAGGCGATAGACGATCTGCTCGCGCTCGGCCAAAATCCGGCCGATCGTGATCGGCTGAACGGCGCGCTTCGGGCTTTTCATACCCTGAAGGGGGGCGCCGGCATCGTCGACTTCGCCGCGATGGCGCGGCTCCTGCACGCGGCAGAAGATGTCCTCGCCGCGGGCCGGTCGTCCGAAGCCTCGATTCCTCCGGATGTGCTCGATCCGTGTCTCGCCTGCCTCGACCTGACCTCGCGATGGCTGGATGCCATGCAGGCGCGCGGCGAGACACCAATCGGTGCAGAGCTCGACGCCAACGACATGATCGCGCGCCTGCACGCGTCACGCGATGACGATGAGCACGCTCAGGCCTCCTTGCCTGAAGCCGGCGATTGGCTGGACCGGTTGGACGCCTCGGCGCTGGAGGCGATCGGCCGGCCACGTACCGCGCTCCGATACGTTCCGGATCAGGATGCCTTCTTTCAAGCTCACGACCCGCTGGCCTTCGTTGCTGCGCTCCCCAATGTGATCAGCATCGACGCTTGCCTCACCGGGTCGGCGGCTGCGCTCGAGATCATGAATCCGTTCAGCTGCCACCTCGATCTCGTCGTGGTGATGGCGGCATCCGGCGAAGACGTTCGGGCAGCGGCGGCCGGCGCCCTCGGCGTGACGGAGATACGCGAATTGGATCCACCGGGCGGCGTTGCCGTGACGACAGTGCTCGGAGAGCATAGCGCCGCGCCCGCGGTCGAGGCGATCGAGAGGTCGCTGATGACAACCGATCCTGCTTCTGTCCAGGCGGACCTGCCCCTGCCCGCTCATTCACCCGCGGCCTTGCGCGTCGCGATGAGCAGGATTGATACCCTGGTCAAGCTGACCGGCGAATTGATCGTCCTCAAGAACGCGCTCGGACACTCCGCCAGGCTCAGTCAGAACGATACGACATCGGGAGCCCTCGCAGCGTCGCTGCGTCAACAACACGCTCAGTTCGAGCGATTGGCGACAGAACTACAGACGGCGGTGCTGCGCATCCGCGTTCTCCCGCTGCGCTCCGTCTTTCGGCGATTTCCCAAGTTGGTGAAGGAAATTTCGGCCAGTGTCGGCAAGAGCGTCAGGCTGGTGAGCGAAGGGGACGACACCGAGGCAGATGCCATGATCGTCGAAGCTTTGTTCGAGCCGTTGCTGCACATTCTGCGCAATGCGATCGATCACGGCATCGAAGATCCGCACAGCCGCGAAGCGGCAGGCAAGCCGGCCATGGGCACCGTCGTCCTACGGGCCCGCCGCGATGCCGACAGCGTGGTGGTCGATGTCCGAGACGACGGTGGCGGAGTCGATGTGGCTCGCGTGCGCGCCGTGGCTGCCGAACGGCAGATTGCAGGACCCGGCGTCTTGGCTGCAATGGCGGACGCCGAGGCGGCAAATCTGATCTTTCTGCCCGGCTTTTCGACGGCCAGCGCGATCACCGAGTTGTCGGGCCGTGGCGTCGGCATGGATACGGTGAAGACGAACATCGAGCGCCTCGGAGGGAGAGTCGTCCTCGAGACCCGGGACCGTGTCGGAACCTGCATCTCTCTGGTTCTTCCTTTCAGCCTGATGAAGACGGCCATCATGACGGTTGAGGTGGCCGGTCAGGTCTGCGGTCTGCCACTCGATACGATCGTGGAGACGACGAGCGTGCATCGCGATCGGGTTATTCAGATCGGATCCGGCCACGCGGTCGTGCTGCGGAATCGCACTCTGCCGCTCATCGACCTCGCGCACGCGCTGGGCTTTCGGCAGGAACGATCGGCCTCCACGGAGGCTAGGATCGTCGTGATGTCGGTGGAAACTCAAATGGCCGGGCTGGAAGTGGACCGGCTGGGCGAGCGGATGGACGTGATGCTGACGCCAATGGACGGACTGCTGGCCGGGGTACGCGGCATAGCAGGCACCAGTTTGTTGGGCGACGGTCGGGTCCTGATCGTTCTGAATGCTGAGGAACTGCTCGGATGACGGTCGTTCTGAACCAAAGCGGAGCGATACAACTGATCGGCGCCTGCTCCGTCGACGACGCTGAACCATTGCTGCAACTGCTCCTGGCCAATCCGATCGCCCCCATCGATTGGCGCAACTGCGACACCGCTCATGCCGCCGTCATCCAGGTCTTGCTGGCCGCGATGCGACCGCTCCGCGGCCCACCTGCCGGCACACTCCTGAAGGGGCTTAAAGGCCCTGCATTCGGCCCATTTGACCGAGGAAATGCTTCCCCTGCCGCACCGAAGATGCAACAACCGATCGGAGCATTCGGATCCGAATGTCGTGCTGTTCCGGAGAAGGCATGCCTTACACGCTCCTGATCGTCGACGACAGCAAGCTTGCGCGCATGGCGGCGACAAAGGCACTGAGGGCCCTCCACCCGGATTGGGCGCAAGTTGAGGCCGGAAACGGCGATGAAGCGATTGCGCTCGCCAAAGAGGCGGCGTTCGACATTGCGATCCTGGACTTCAACATGCCCGGACGGGACGGCCTGCAGCTTGCCGCCGATCTGCTGAGGCTCTGTCCGACGACGCCACTCGCCATCGTTTCGGCGAACCATCAGACAGAGATCGTCGCGAAGGCCGAGCACATCGGGGCTATATTTCTACCAAAGCCACTGAACGAACAGGCGCTGGGCGCATTTCTGAAGATGGCCGCAGGAAAGCTAGAAAAAGGACAGGCATGACCGCAGCGCCCGCCGAGTTGCTGACAGAGTTGCAACTCGACGCGCTCACCGAGCTTGTGAATCTCGGAGTCAGCCGCGCTGCCTTGAGCCTTCGAGATATGGTTGGTGCGCAGGTACACCTGTCGGTGCCGACGGTTTCGCTACGAAGCCGCGCTCACGCGGTCGCCGTTCTCAGCAAGCGCGAAATGTCCGATCTGGTGGCCGTGCATCAGGTCTTCGAGGGCGACATCACCGGCCGCGCGCTTCTGATCTTCCCGGAAACGAAGAGTCTCGAACTGGTCCGCGCCATCACGGGAGGCGATCTCCCGCTCGAGGACATCATCGAGCTCGAGCAGGAAGCGCTCGCAGAGACCGGCAACATCCTGCTCAACAGTTGCCTTGCCACGATCGCCAATCTGCTCAATCGGGGTCTCAAGATGTCGCTGCCGGAAGTCTTGCGCGGCAATGCCTCGACCTTCTTCAGCCTGGCGCCGACGTCGGAGGCTGGCGATGTCGTCATGTTCCTTTTCATCAACTTCGCGGTTCGCGAGCGCGATATCAGTGGCTATATCGCGATGATCATGGATCTCCCCTCACTGACCGCCCTGCGCCTTCTGCTTGACGAGTTCATCCAACGAGAGACAGGCGTCGGGATCGATGTTGGCAATCAGCGAACTTGAACGAATTCAACTTGCCGACGCCTTCGACGCATTGGATTCGGGCGTCGTGGTGCTCGATCGTCATCAACGCATCGCCTTCTGGAACCACTGGCTTCAATCGGCAAGCGGCATTGCGCCTGAGCAAGCCGTCGGACGAAGCCTGCCTGCGCTATTTCCAGATGCCTCGCTCGACCAGTTGTCAATCTGCATCGCTGACGCTCTTACGTTAGGCTCCTCTGCCCTTCTGACCCATTCGCTGCATCCGGACCTGTTGCCGCTGCGGACGCGGGCTGGGCTCCCGCTGATCCACAACGCGACGGCCCGTCCCCTCGGCTCGCATCCGCCCTATTCGCATTGCCTGCTGCAGATCGCCGATGTGACCGTCTCCGCACAGCGCGAGCGCGTTCTCCGCGAGCGGCAGAATGCACGCTATGACGCCGTCGTCGAGAGTGCTTCGGACGTCATCGTCACCCTGGACGTCAACGGCATCGTCCAGTTCGCCAATCCAGCTGCGGCGCGCGAAACGCAATATCGCCGATCCGAACTCGTGGGATTCTCGCTGGGAAGGCTGTTCGAGGAACGTTGTCGGTGGGAGGACCTCTGGCGGACAGCGCTGAACGGCAATCCTTCCCCTTCGGTCGAGTTGGTTGCACGGCGCAAGGACGGCAGCAGGACGTTCCTCGACGTATCGGCATCGCAATGGTCGAGCGCAGGCCGGATATTCGTCACGGCCATCCTGCGCGACGTCAACGAACGCCATACCGCAGTGACGGAACTGCGCGACCTGAACCTCAATCTGGAACAGCGGGTGGCAGACCGCACGCAGGAGCGGGACCGCATATGGCAGGTCAGTCGCGATATGCTCGGCGTGGCAGCCGCCGATGGCCGATGGATCAGCATCAACCCTGCATGGACGAAGGTCCTCGGATGGCTGCCGGCCGATATCCTGGGAAGGACCTCCGACTGGCTGCAGCGCCCGGAAGACCGTCCGAAGCTGCGTGACGCCGTCAGCAAACTGGCGGCCGCCGAGCAGACGGCGGATTTCGAAAGCAGCTTTCGAACGCGTGAGAACGACTATCGGGTGCTGTCATGGACGGCGATCAACGTCGAAGGGCTGCTCTATTGCGTCGCGCGCGACGTCACCGAACAACGCCGCCAGCAGGATGCCCTTGCCGAGGCTGAGGAGGCCTTGCGGCATGCCCAGAAGATGGAAGCCGTGGGACAGCTGACCGGAGGGCTGGCGCACGACTTCAACAACCTTCTGGCGGGGATTTCGGGAGCGCTCGAACTCCTGAAGCTCCGCATTTCACAGGGCCGCTACAAGGACGTCGATCGCTACATATCAACGGCACAGGGCGCGACCAACCGCGCCGCGGCGTTGACCCATCGCCTGCTGGCATTTTCCAGACGCCAGACGCTCGATCCCAAGGCGACCGAGGTCAACAAGCTCGTCGGCGGAATGGCCGACCTGATCAGGAACACCGTCGGCCCCTCCGTAACGGTTTCGGTCGCCGACAGCGCGGATCTCTGGATCACGCTCGTCGACCCCAATCAGCTTGAGAACGCCTTGCTCAATCTCTGCATCAATGCGCGCGACGCGATGCCGGACGGCGGCAGGCTCACGATCGAGACCGTCAACAGCTTCGTCGACAGTGCCAATGCGTTGTCTTCCGAAATGATCACCGGCGAATACGTGCGCCTGTCCGTTTCGGATACCGGAACTGGCATGAGCAGCGAGGTCGTCAAGAGGGCCTTTGATCCGTTCTATACGACCAAGCCCCTCGGCCAGGGGACCGGTCTCGGTCTGTCCATGATCTATGGTTTCGCCAAGCAATCGGGCGGGCAGGTGCGGATCGAGTCCATCCTTGGAGAAGGAACGACCATCCATCTCTTTCTGCCGAGGTTTCATGGCCAAGAACACCCTCAGGGCGAGCTACCGACGCTTTCGCAAGCGCCTCGCGCCGATGCTGGCCAGACGGTACTCATCGTGGACGACGAGCCGTCGGTGCGAATGCTCGTCGGCGAAGTGCTCGCTGAACTCGGTTATCGCACGATCGAGTCCGCCGATGGCGCAAGCGCACTGCGGGTTCTTTGTTCCGACGCCCGTGTCGATCTTCTCGTCACCGACGTCGGCTTACCTGGCGGAATGAACGGGCGGCAATTGGCGGATTTCAGTCGCACCGCGCGTCCCAGCCTGAAGATACTATTCATTACGGGCTATGCCGAGAAAGCCGTGATGGACGCTCCCGGGCTGGATAAGGGAATGGCGATCCTCACCAAGCCATTTGACATGGACAGCCTCGCCAAGCACATCAGGGATCTGCTCGCTGACTGCGGAAGTCTAACCGCCTGATCGAATCCTCCGGGGCAAGGACCGGCCTCCTCACTCACCGATCGAAGCTTCTGAACAGAATTGCTGCGCGCGCGTCAGCACCGGACACGAACGCGCCACGTATCGGAGGGGACCGGCTGCGTCGCCGTTCTTGCGCGACATGCCAACGAATGTCCTGGCTATTGCGGCGCGATGGGCGCATGATGGCAAGTGACAGAAGGGCGATCTGACCTTTCGCGGCTTCGCTACGAAGATCATGATGCGCCGTAGACCGCGCTTGCGGAGCCAAGGCGACGCCGTTGATCGGGCAGATCGCAATTGCCAATCGGCAAGCTGCGAATACGGACACCGTCAATGATTGATGAACCGGTCGATCTCGACATGCATCGAGGTATGGCGGCACAGAAGGCGACCGACCTGCGGCGTGCGGTTGCCGAAGTCGAGGCTCAACTCAAAGAACTACGGGAGCGGGAAGCCGATCTCGAACATCGTATGCTGACGGTCCCTGCCGCCTCGTGGCCCGAGGCCGCCGTCAAAGCGCAGCATCTGCTCACCCTCTATGCCGCGAGCTTGCCTGCTGAGGACACGCGGCACCGCGCGCTGGTGACGGCATTGCTGGACGACTTCGCACGGCTCTCGGGAGGATAGGACGGCCCCGCGAGGCCGCCGGGCCGGTTCAGTCTCGCTTGCGCACGCCGCGCGGCCGCCAAGCACCAATTCAATTGATGCCATAGAAGCGAGACGATCGACGTCGTCGGCTTGCTGAGCATGCTGGAACCGAAATGTTGCCGGCGGATTGCACGTACGACGTCGGTTGGACATGTCATAGATCCTGCAATGAAGCCCGCTGAGGCGGCTCGGAGGACAGCTCGTGAAAATCCGAGTCGGCTACGAGATGATATATGAATTTCCGCAGCCCACGCCGATGATCATGGTGCTGGGCGTACACTTTACCCGGGCGTCAGACATTATTGCCCCGGACTTTCTGACCACAGAGCCCTCAGTTCCAATTACTCCTTATCGCGACGGCTTTGGAAACTGGTGCAGCCGTATTGTCGCTCCGGCTGGCCGCATGCGGCTCGCCGCAGACGGCATCGTTCGCGACACCGGCTTGCCCGACGCCGTCGTCCCCTCGGCGTCCCAACATGCCGTCGAGGATCTCCCCGCCGAGACGCTCGTCTACCTCCTTGGCAGTCGCTACTGCGAAACAGACCGCCTTTCCGACCAGGCCTGGAAGTTGTTCGGGAAGACGCCTCCCGGATGGCCGCGGGTTCAGGCCATTTGCGATTTCGTCCACCATCACATCCAGTTCGGCTATGAGCACGCGCGTGCCACCAAGACCGCGTCGGACGCGTTCAACGAGGGCAAGGGCGTCTGCCGCGACTACGCGCATCTCGCCGTGACATTCTGCCGCTGCATGAACATCCCGGCGAGATATTGCACCGGCTATCTCGGTGACATCGGGATGCCTCCCCCCTATCCGCCGGGCGATTTCGCCGGGTGGTTCGAAGCCTATCTCGGCGGCCGCTGGTACACATTCGATCCGCGCAACAACGTGCCGCGGATTGGACGCATCCTGATTGCGCAGGGCCGCGATGCTGCCGACGTCCCGATTACGCAGACGTTTGGACCGAACACTCTGGTCAGCTTCAAGGTGTGGTGCGATGAGATGACGCCATAATACTCTTGCGACATCTGCTCAAAACAAGACGTTGCCGATGCCCACGCCGATAAGAAGCTATGCAAAGCTCATTCGTACGACATCGGCACTCGGCGCACTGTCCTCTATTGCTCACTTTTGACGATTTATATTTGGACGGGAGTGGCTCGCAATTTGCCTCCCTGATGCACACATTTGTGTCTTGCGTAGGCACTTCGGCCGCTATGGTCGGACGTCGACCAAGGGAGGGTTCTCTCATGCCGCTATCACACTTTCGGATCGACCAGAGTCCGCACACCATGGACGGGCTACGGCTCTTTGCGCAGGATGGAAACGATCCCGTCGAGGCATTCGTCAGCAGGCGAGTCCTGGACACCTGGGCGGAGTCTGTCGAACATCGTGGAGGCCATCAAAGCCTGTTCCGGAATCAATATAACGCGCTGGGGCAGCTGAATTTGCCGGCATTAACGCGGATCGTGAGCGCCAAATATGAGCGGGGTCCCGCCTTCAATCGTCAGCATCCCTTCATCGACGTTCTCTTCTCCGACATTGCCGAGAGCGAAGAAGACTTGAATCTCACCGAGCTCGTCCGCGACGAGCTACCGCCACGGTTTCATCGGTTGACCTGATCCACTCTCCTGCTCTGCCCACTCTGGCAAGTCGCTCGGCGACTATCCTTGAAGAACATGCCCCAGCGCCTTGAGCGTCCGCACACGATCGCTGACGATCTTGAGGATCGCCAGCATTGGAACGGCCAGGATGGCTCCCGGCACGCCCCACATCCAGAACCAGAACACAAGCGACAAGATGATCAGGACTGGATTTAAGGTGAAACGCCGTGCGAGCAGCATGGGAGTGAGCGTTTCGCCCTCGGCGAGATGAATGCCGAAATAGATCGCCGCCGGCAGCAGAGCCCACCATAGACTCTCCGAACTCAACATCCCGACCAGCAGGAACATCACCGTCCCCAGCAGCGGCCCGAGGATCGGGACGTAGTTGAGCAGGAAGGCCGCGGCTCCCCACAACAACGGGTCTCCCAGCCCGCAGAAATACATCGCCGCGGCGGTTGCGATTCCGACGGCGGCATTCATGGCGGTGATCGTGAGCAGATACGCGGATATGTCGGCTTCGATCTGCTGGAAGATATCGACCGCCTGACGCTTGTCGGCAAAATTCGGCAGCACCTCGACAAGCCGGCGCAGGAAGATGTCGCCGGCGACCAGAAGAAAATAGAGGACCAGGATTGTCGTGAACAGACCATCGAGGATGGCGCGCGTTCCGGCTACGAGCAGGCCGGTCAATCCGAGATCCCGGCGGATCGAAACAGTCTGGCCCTTTTTGTCCGGAGAGTCCGCAACGTGTTCCGCCTGCTGGATGACCTTCTGCAGCGCCTCGATTGGACGCTTGAGGACCACCAGGTGGGCCTCCAGTCGCGGCAAGCCCTCGGGCAACTTCTCCGCCCATGTCGCAGCAGGCAGCGACAGGGCCGCGACGAAGGCGATGACTGAGCCCAGCACCACCAGGATCGTCAGGAGTGCTCCGACAGCACGGGGCAAGCCGCCGCGTTCGAGGACCTGCACGGCCGGCTGCAGGATGAGTTGCAGAACGAAGGCGAGCACCACGGGGAGCACGATTGCGCTCGCCACATACACGGCCGCAAGGATGGCCAGAATCAACAAGCTGCCGAGGAAGAAGGTCTGCGGACTGGACGGCAGAGGCATCTCGACAATCTCGTCGTCCGAGATCGGGAGACCGTCCGATGGCGGAACAGTCGCGTCGCTGCTCGGCGGCGAAGGCGCTTGGGGAACTGAAAACGAGACCACCGTCATTCCTCCAAGCGCGACGAGAACTCAGCGGTCTCGCGACGGCGGGCGAACCAGCCCCAGGGCATGAGCGCCCCGTCGGCTTGTCGTATCCGGTCGACTAGTGGATGGTCTGAGCAGCAGCCTCGTCGACGGCTGCCATGAGCTCGGGTGTCGCCGATTGCTGAATCATATGCCCTGCGTCGGCGATCCGATGCAGGCGACTGCGTTTCACGTCCTCGTGCAGCCTGACCGATTGCCGTGTGATATCGATCACCCGATCGTCCTCGCCCGCGATGATGATGGTCGGCACATCGAGTTCTCCGCATGTGCGGGACGATGCAAATGCGGCGGCGATCATCAGCGTCGATTCCGCCGCGCTGGCTCGGATCTGTGATGGCCGAACCGCCATCGCCTTCGGAAATCCGGCGAACTTGTCCGGAATTGCCCGCGGGCCGAACATCTTGCGCATCATCGCAGGCCACATCAGCCGGCTCAGGAGCGGAGAGATGGTGGACGTTATGAGGTCGCCGAGCCCCGGTATCGCCGCGATCGACGACGCGGCCACATCCGCGCGGACGGTCGGATAGTAATATCCGGATGCCAGCACCAAGGCTTCCACGAACGAGGGATGCCTCGTGGCCATCGCCAGCGCAACCGAGGCTCCCCATGAATGGCCCAGCACGATGGCCCGAGACACATTGATCCGTTCGAGCGCCTTCACGAACAGGTCTGCCTGTGCCTCCGGCGTCCAGACCACATCGCGCGGCCGCGAGCTATGTCCGAAGCCAGGGCGATCGAATGCGATCACCCGGTAATTTTGCGCAGCGAGATCGATGAGGCCGCTCGATTGAAAATCCTGAATCATGCTGCCATTGCCGTGGAGCAGCACCAGAGGGCGGCCATGGCCGCGCTCCACGTAGTGCAGACGAACCCCGTCGACCTCGATGAATTCACCCGCCGGCGGATTGTCGCGCTCTGCCTTCTTTCCGAGCTGCCAATTGATGATCGCGCTCGCCGTCGCAACGGCGGCTACTCCAGCTAGCGCCGTGACAGCAGGATGTCGCTTCAGCGCGATCCAGCTGACGGACCAAAGCGAAGCAGAACTTGTTGCAGGAATCGACATCGGCAGTACCTCACGTGATCTGCACGATGCCTCGGAAGTGAGAAATGTTGCAGCTCGATTCCAACCGTGGTCGCTGAGCTTCGTTCCTGTCGGCAGGTGCCGACAACTCCCCGGTGCGCCCGCAGACGATCCGCGCCATATCGTCGCGAACCTGGGACGCGATGACGCGTGTTGGCTGTCGAGCGGGCGGACACCGAAGAGCGACGGCGCAGACACGAGGGACGCCGACCGAGGAACTCGACGACGTCTGGGCAGGCAGCAGTCTATGAGAAGCAGTTCCGATATGAGGAGCAGTCCCGAGACCGCGCGGTGGTCGAGATGATGAGGAACTAACGAGCAGCGCTGCCGGCGGCAACGGAGCCCGCTTTTCTGTTCTCTGCTTCGAGGAATAGTGCAATATGAGCCGAATATGGGGTGGTCCGGACATTGAGGTCCTGGCTCGCCTCCCCCGCGAGGCCGCATGAGTTCCGAAAAGCCGAACGAAGACATCGTTTCGTCCGTGGTGACGCATCGTCGGCGTCCGCCCTCGCTGGTGGTGGGCATCGGAGCATCTGCGGGCGGGCTGGCGGCATTCAAGACTTTCTTCGACAACATGCCGACCGACACCGGGATGGCGTTTGTCCTCGTCCAGCACCTCGATCCCGATCACAAGAGCCTGCTGGTCGAGTTGCTGCGCCCGCATACGGCCATGCAGGTTGTGGAAGCGACGGACCGGGCGCCGCTCATGCCCGACCAGGTTCATGTGATCCCGCCAAACGCAACACTGACCCTCGAGGGTGACATCCTCAGGGTTTCGACGCCCTCGCCCGCGCGGGAATATCGTCGCCCCATCGATACTTTCTTCACGTCGCTGGCCGAGAACCAGGAGGATTGCGCGGTCGGCATCATCCTGTCCGGCGTCGGCAGCGATGGCTCGCTGGGTATCAAGGCAATCAAGGAACATGGTGGCTTCACGCTCGCGCAGGCCGAGCGCGACGAAACGGCGATGACCGGGATGCCGAGCAGCGCGGCAGCAACGGGACTTGTCGATCTCGTGTCCTCGGTCGAGAGCCTGCCATCGAAGCTTCTCAAGCACCAGGCTCACCTGGCGAAGGTCGAGGAGCAGAAGAGCGATGGCGCTCGCGACGATATCCGGGAAAGCCTGAATGCCATCACGGCTGTGCTGCGCAGGCGGCTCAAGCACGACTTCAGCGGCTACAAGCAAAATACTCTCGTGCGGCGGATTCAACGCCGCATGCAGGTGCTTCAGATCGAATCCGTGCCCGCTTACGCTGAGCATCTCCGGGCTGAGCCGTCGGAAGGAGACGCTCTCTTCCGGGAACTGCTGATCGGGGTCACCCAGTTTTTCCGCGACGAAGATGCCTTCGAGGCGCTGAAGACGAATGCCTTGCCCGCGCTGTTTGCCGGCAGGCCGGCGGACGAGCCGATCCGTGTCTGGGTCGCCGGCTGTGCCACCGGCGAGGAGGTCTATTCCATCGCCGTCCTGCTGCAGGAGTTCATGGGCGCGCGGCGTATGGAGGCGGCGGTCACCATCTTCGCGACCGATATCGATCCGCAGGCCGTCGCTTTCGCGCGCGCGGCGCGGTACCGCCGCACTGATGGTTTGTCTCTCGAGCGGCTGCAACGCTGGTTCGTCAAGGACGGTGACGACGTCGTTCCGGTTCATGCCATCCGGGAGATGTGCATTTTTTCCGAGCATAACCTGGTCCGGGATCCCCCATTCTCCAGGATCGACCTCATCTCGTGCCGCAACGTCCTGATCTACATGGAGAACGATTTTCAGCATCGGGTCATGCAAACGTTTCACTATGCGCTGCGGCCCGGCGGCTTCCTGTTCATCGGGCCATCCGAAAGCGTCAGCCGTGAATCGCGATTGTTCACCGCGGTCGACAAGAAGCATCGGATCCTGCAGCGACATGAAGGCATGCGGGCAGCCCTGCCGGATTTTCTACCTCAGCCAGGCGGCTCACCTACACTGAACCCCGGCGCGGCTCGCATCGAGGATCAGATCGAGAAGAGCGCGCGCCGCGCCATCGCTAGGCATTCTCCCGCCTATTTCGTGATCGATCGTCATCATAACATCGTGCGGTTTTCCGGCGGCGAGACCGGGCGCTACCTGGAGCCGTCGGAAGGCAATGCCAGTCTCGACCTGTTCGCGAACCTGTCGAGAAGTCTGCGCACCCAGGTGCGCCGCGCCGTCGAGGCAGCGTTTTCGTCCGGCCAGGCGGTCCAAGAAGACAATCTGGCGCTCGACGGCAGGCCATCGGTCGACCTGATCGTCGAGCCGATCGTCGAAGCCGGCAAGCCGCCGGCCTTGCTGGTGGTGGCCTTTCGGGTGCGCCAGCAGCAGAGCGATCAGGTTTCCAACGCAATCGCGTCGCCGTCTATCCAGCAAAACGTCGAGACGCTGCAACGCGAGCTGCATGCCCTGCAAATCCGTCATCAGGCGACCAGTGACGAGCTGGAGAGCCAGATCGAGAACATGAAGTCCGTGACCGAAGAATTCCAGTCGGTCAACGAGGAACTGCAGTCGTCCAACGAGGAGCTGGAAACGGCCAAGGAGGAAATGCAGTCGGTCAACGAGGAACTGCAGACCATCAATGGCGAACTGCACGGCAAGAACGAGCAGCTGCTGCAGGCCAACAACGATCTGCAGAACCTTCTCGACAGCACGCAGATCGCGACCATCTTTCTCGACGACGATCTCTGCATCAGGAACTTCACGCCGGCGGCGCGCGAGGTGTTTTCGCTGCGCGACAGCGACCGTGGCCGGCCGATGACGGAGATCGTGTCTCTTCTGTCCTACGACAGGCTTCTTGACGACGTGAAGAAGGTCCAGCGCACGCTTGGCGTTGTCGAAAGCCAGCTCGATTTGAAGGACGAGAGCGCAACCTACATCATGCGGATGCGTCCCTACCGGACAGTCGCCAACCTCATCTCCGGCGTCGTCATCACGTTCATCAATATCAAGGAGCAAAAGCAGCAGCACGACCATCTGCAGATATTGATGAAAGAGCTGCAGCACCGGACCAAGAATCTGTTCGCGGTCGTCCAGTCGATGGCACGCCAGACAATTCGAAATAGCGTATCCCTGCAAGACTTCGAGCCGCAATTCATTGCCCGACTGCACGCGCTTGCAAAATCCAACATGCTGCTCGTCGAGCAGGAGTGGAAGAGCGTCAGCTTGAGCAAGCTGGTCGAGGCTCAACTCGCGCCGTTTCTCGGCACCGACACCACGCGGCTCAGGCTGACGGGCCCGCCCGTCTCGCTGCCCAGCGACATTGTCCAGACGCTCGGACTGGCCCTGCACGAACTCGCAACCAATGCATCGAAATACGGAGCATTGTCGGTGCCGAACGGAAAGATCCTGGTGAGCTGGAGCTTGGACGAGAGCGGCGCCCCGTCCGACCTTTTCAAAATGGAATGGCGCGAGCGGGACGGCCCGCCCGTCAAGCCGACGACGCACAAGGGATTTGGTCACCGGGTGATGCAGCAGATGGTGACGCAGTCGCTGGGCGCCAGTGTCGAGATCGATCTCGCGCCGGACGGATTACGATGGCGCATCCAGATGCCCGCCAGCAGAGCGCGGAATCCCGTTACCCGGTTGCTCAAATGACCGGTAGCAGCCAAGAGTTCCCGTGCAGGTGAACGTCCTGCGTGACAGGAGATTCCTCGGTCAAGATGGATGACGGGTGGGCACATTGGCGCGAATGGCCGCGAAGATTTCTCGCGTTCTGGCCAGTTCCGCACCGAGTTCGCTTTTGAGCCTCTCGCCTCTGGCTCTCTCCCGGCTGCAGTTTTCGAGCGCAGAGGTGGTCTGCAACATGCTCCACGGCATGATGGTCCCGGTCCCCGGCCGCAAAACCTCAGAAAAAGGCAGTTGCATCAGCACGTTCCGATCGACATCCACGATGTCGAACGCGTCCGTTGCGGGATCTTGCCGCGCCCGCAGCTTTTCGAACGCAATGGCCAGTGCGGTTTCACATGCATCGAGATAGGCGGCCTCGAGCGATGCAAAGTCTGTCCCGACGTCATCCGTGAACGTCGTACCGCCCGATGAATAATTGAAATAGAATTGAGGCATGCAGATACTCCTTCAATCAACGGGCATGGCTTCATGTCTGCCAATATATGGGGGGTGTCCATGAAAGCCACCTTGTGACACGAGCGTCGTTCATCCCGCGGCACATCGCGCCCGAGTGATGCATCGATCGTGTCCCTCCTGACATGCGAGAGGGCGCGGAGAAGGCCGGACCTCGGCTGAGGCCCGTGGCCCGCCTGCTCGAAAGAATGCAGGCGGCAGGTACCACAGGTCCAGCCGGACAGGCCCGGCCTTCCCCGCGCGATGGTGTTACGGTGTCCTTCGTGCTCTCCCTGGGGATCGGCTCTCTTGCCCCCATCGCCCGCGCGTGCCGTCACAGCAACGACCGCGAACTTGACCTCAGCGTCGAGAGGCCAGGACCACACGACTTCGCCGTCCGCAACGGCTCGCGCTCGTCTGGCACGGCCGTCACGTCCATCGCCACCCACCTCAACGTTCGTGACGACGCGTACGTCCCTCTGCTCGAGGCGGGTTGCAGGGATGAAAACATGAATTCTGAAAAATAGCAAGAAGTTTATTTTTTACAGAACATTCGATGACGCTGCCGCGCACAGGGCTCAGTCCGGCTTCGGCGGCTCGATCCAGATCCCCGGGTCGGAATGGGTGCGGATGTAGTCGACGAGGAAATCGGCGAACACCCTGATCTTGGCCGGCAGCCGGACGCGGTTCTGGTACGCGATGTTCATCGTCAGGAGCGGCAGCTCCCAGTCGAGCAGGAGCGGCACCAGCCGGCCGGCCAGAATGTCGCCCTGCACGATGTAGAGCGGCTGGATCAGGATGCCGAGTCCGGCGAGCGCAGCGCCCCTGATCACCTGGCCGTCATTGCTGTCGAGCGTCGGCGCGATCCGAATGCTCTGGGCCGTCGTGCCGTTGCGCAGGGACAGCGAATACGGATCGTTGGCGAGGTTGTAGATCAGCATGTCGTGACGCACGAGATCGCCGGGAACGACGGGGCAACCACGGCTCGCGAGATAGGATGGCGCCGCCGCCAGCACGCGCCGCATCTGGCCGATGCGGCGGACGACGATGCCGGAGTCCGGCTCATGCTCGCGGGTGCGGATCGCCACGTCGATGCCCGCCTCGATGAAATCCGGATAGCGGTTGGCGGCGATGATCTGCAGGTTCAGCTTCGGATACATCGCGCGGAACGCCGGCAGCATCGGCGCAAGATAGATCGTCGCGAACGACAGCGAACTGGTGACGCGCAGCATGCCCTGCGGCGACAGCGCGCGATCGCTCACGGCGTCCTCGGCCTCGGCCAGCTCGTTGAGCAGCGTGCCGCAGCGCTGCAGCAGCTCCTGCCCGGCCTCGGTCAGCCAGAGACGGCGCGTGTTGCGCTCGATCAGGCGCACCGCCAGCCGTTCCTCCAGCGCACTGAGATGCCGGCTCGCCGCCGCGTTGGACATCCGCAAGGACTCGGCGGCCTTGGACAGGCTGCCCAGCTCGGCCGTCCGGGAAAACACCTCGAGCTGGAGGAGACGGTCCATTGTTACGCCAAGCGGAAAACAGAGTTACAATTTTTGGGCTTTATTTCCGTTTCCTGCAAGGCAAAATCGTCCGACAAGAACAAAGCCCAAGAACAAAGCCCAGGTGAGGACGCAGGAATGACGGGGCCGATCAGGCACATCGTGATGTGGCGGCTGCGTGCCGAGACGGCCGCCGAACGCGCGGCGGCCCGGCTCAAGGTCAAGACCCTGTTCGAGGGCCTCAGGGGCCGCATCGACGGCCTGACCCACATCGAGGTCGGTCTCGATGTCAGCGACGTCGACTATGCCTGCGACGTCGTCCTGTTCTCAGAATTCGCCAGCAGCGCCGCGCTGCGGGCCTATGCCTCGCACCCCGAGCACCTGCGCGTGCGCGAGGAGCTCGGCGACCTCAGGATCGGCCGCTTCCAGGTGGACTATCCGATCGATGCGGCGACCGGCGCATGACGGGGGCATTCACCTTCCACAACCTGCCACGCCCGCGCCTGCCTGGCTACGGAGCGCGCGGCAGATCAAGCGAATAACGGACGCATCGATGTCACTTCCCGACCAACGCCTCGCCTTCATCGGCATCGGCAAGATCGGCCTGCCGATCGCAGCGCGGCTTGCCAAGGCGGGCTACGACGTCACCGCCTTCGACCGCAACGCTGAACGGCTCGACGAGGCGCGCGCGCTCGGCATCGTCGCTGCGACGTCCGCGACGGAGGCGGTGCGCGACCAGGCCGCGGTCGTCTCGTCGCTGCCGGACGACACCGCGTTGCGCATGGCGATGCTGGGCGACGGTGGACTGATCGCGGCCATGGCGCCCGGTACGATCCTGATCGAGACGAGCACCGTGGGCGTCGATGCGTCGAACGCGGTCGCCACTGCCGCCGAGGCCCGCGCCATCGCGTATCTCCGCACGCCGGTCTCCGGCAATGCCAGCATCGCCCACACCGGCGAGCTGACCTGCTTCGTGTCCGGGCCGAAAGAGGCTTTCGCACGGGTCACGCCGCTGCTGGCGAGCTTCACACGCGCGCAGACCTATCTCGGCGCGGCCGAAGAGGCACGCTACGCCAAGCTCGCCGTCAACCTGATGATCGCGACGACCGCGGCGATGATGGCCGAGAGCCTGGCGCTGGCGCGCAAGGGCGGCATCGCCTGGCCGGACATTCTGCAGGTGCTGCACGACAGCGCGGTCGCCTCTCCGATGGTGAAGTACAAGACCGCGCCGCTGCTGGCCCGCGACTTTGCCGCGACGTTCTCCTGCGCGCAGATGGCCAAGGACCTCGATCTCATCCTCGGTGCCGGCCACGCCGTCGGCGTGCCGCTGCAATTGGCGGCGCAGGTGCGCGAGACCTATGCCGCGCTGATCGCACAGGGCGAGGCGGCGACCGACTTCCTCGCCACCGTCCGGCATGTCGAACGACTGTCCGGGCTCGGCGAGCCCCTCTGACAGGAGACCGCGTCGTTGCGCAATTTCGACGAGACCACGATCACCGATGCCGTGCTCGAGCGGCTTGCGGAGGCAAGCGATCCACGCGTCAAGCAGGTCAGCGAGGCGCTGGTGCGCCATCTCCATGCCTTCGTGCGCGAGGTCCGTCCGACCCAGCAGGAATGGGAGTTCGGCATCGACTTCCTCACCCGTACCGGCCGGATGTGCGACGACAAGCGCCAGGAGTTCATCCTGCTGTCGGACACGCTCGGCGTCTCCATGCTGGTCGACGCCATCAACCATCCCGTGCCGGAAGGCGCCACCGAGACCACTGTGCTCGGCCCGTTCTTCGTCCAGGCCGCGCCGGAGCGCGCCAGCGGCGACGACATCTCGGGGCCGATGAAGGGCGATCCGCTGCTCGTGACCGGCTCGGTGTCGAGCGCGGACGGCCGGCCGCTTGCCGGAGCGGTTGTCGACGTCTGGCATTCCGACGATGACGGCTATTACGACGTGCAGCGGCTCGAGCAGATCGGCGATCTCGCGATGCGCGCGCGCTTCCGCACCGACGCCGAGGGGCGCTTCCATTTCTGGTCGATCAAGCCCGCCGCCTACCCGATCCCCAACGACGGTCCGGTCGGCGACATGCTGGCGGCGCAGGGACGCCATCCGTGGCGGCCGGCGCATGTGCATTTCATGATCTCGGCGCCGGGCTTCGAGCGGCTGGTGACCCACGTGTTCGTCGCGGGCGACCAGTATCTCGATTCCGACGTCGTGTTCGGCGTCAAGGACAGCCTGATCCGCGACTTCACGCGCGGCCCGCCGGGCCGTGCGCCAGATGGCCGCATGGCGAGCGAGGGATATTTCCATCTCAACTATGATTTCGGCCTGAAACAGCTTGCGAAGCGCGGGGATCCGGCTTGAGCTGAGCGGACGACAAGGACCGTCAAGAGTCCTGTCATCGTCGAGGAAGCGGACGGGAGGAATGATGGATTTGCGGGTCGGCACCGGCGCATTGGCCGAGCGGCTTTCGAACCTGATCGGGCCACGCGCGAGCCTCGCGCGCGGCGTGCTGGATCAGCACGGCCGGAGCGAATCGTACTACCCCGCGATGCCGCCCGACATCGTCGTGTTCCCGGAGACGACGCAGGAAGTCGGTGCCATCGTCAGGCTGTGCGCCGAGGCCGGCACGCCGATCGTGCCGTTCGGCGCCGGCACCTCGCTCGAAGGCAATGCCGCGTCGGTGGCGGGCGGCGTGTGTATCGACTTCGCCCGTATGAACAAGGTGCTGGCCGTGCACGAGGCCGACATGGACGTGGTGGTGCAGCCCGGCATCACGCGCAAGCAGCTCAATGCCGAACTGCGCACGACCGGCCTGTTCTTTCCGATCGATCCCGGCGCCGACGCCTCGATCGGCGGCATGAGTTCGACGCGCGCCTCCGGCACCATGGCGGTCCGCTACGGCACGATGAAGGACAATGTTCTCGCCCTCGAGGTGGTGCTGGCCGACGGCCGGGTGATCCGCACCGCGAGGCGCGCGCGCAAATCGGCCGCCGGCTATGATCTGACGCGGCTGTTCGTCGGGGCGGAGGGGACGCTCGGCATCATCACCGAAATCACGCTGAAGCTGCATCCGATTCCGCAGGCGATCTCGGCCGCGACCTGCAGCTTCCCGACCCTGCACGACGCAGTCGACACTGCCATCGCGCTGATCCAGTCGGCCGTTCCCGCCGCCCGGATCGAGCTCCTCGACGACGTCATGATCCGCGGCATCAACGCCTATTCCAGGCTCGGCTATCAGGAGACGCCGACCCTGTTCCTGGAATTCCACGGCTCGGAGGCGGCCGTCGCCGAGCAGGCGCAGACCGCGGAGGCGATCGCAATCGAGCATCGCGGCCGCGGCTTTGCCTGGGCGAAGGCGGCCGAGGACCGCAGCCGGCTGTGGCACGCACGCGACAACACGCTGTATGCCGGCCTTGGCGTGCGGCCGGGCGCGCGCGCCGTCATCACCGATGTCTGCGTGCCGATCTCGCGCCTCGCGGACTGCCTGACGCAGACGCGCCGGGACGCCGATGCCAACGGCTTCATTGCGCCGATCGTCGGCCATGTCGGCGACGGCAATTTCCACATGCTGATCCTGGTCGATCCCGACGATCCGAACGAGCTCGCCGGCGCCAAGGCGCTGCAGGCGCGCATGGTGGCGCGGGCGATCGCGCTGGACGGCACCTGCACCGGCGAGCACGGCATCGGCCTCGGCAAGGTCGATTATCTCCAGGACGAGCTCGGCGACGCCGTCGCGGTGATGCGCGCCATCAAGGCCGCGCTCGATCCGAACGGGCTGATGAATCCAGGCAAGATCCTTGCCGACGGAGCGCTGCCATGAGCGCTGAGACGAGTGCTGCGACGCTCGATGCGGCATCGCACGTGCCCCTGCTGGAGCTGCGCGGCATCAGCAAGGAATTTCCCGGCGTCAAGGCGCTGGACGACGTGTCGTTTGCGATTCACCCGGGCGAAGTCCACATGCTGCTCGGCGAGAACGGCGCCGGCAAATCCAGCCTGATGAAGGTGCTGTGCGGCGCCTATCGTGCCGACGCCGGAGCTATCTACTACAAGGGCAACCAGGTCACGATCGGCTCGACGGCCGATGCGCAGACCCTCGGCATCGCCGTCATCTTCCAGGAATTCTCTCTCGTTCCGTTCCTCGACATCGCGCAGAACATGTTTCTCGGCCGCGAGCCGAAAGGCCGTCTGCCCGGCACGATCGATCGCCGCAAGATCCTGGCCGATGCACGGCACGTGCTCGAGGGCATCGGCTTCGACATCGATCCCTCCGTCATCGTCGACACGCTCGGCGTCGCGCAGCAGCAGATGGTCGAGATCGCCAAGGCGATCAGCCAGAACGCGCGCATCCTGGTGATGGACGAGCCGACCGCGGCGCTGTCCGACCGCGAGGCGGAGCTGCTGTTCGCGCTGATCGGGCGGCTGAAGGCCGAGGGTGTTGCGATCGTCTACATCTCTCACCGCATGGCCGAGGTGTTCGCGATCGGCGACCGCATCACCGTGCTGCGCGACGGCCGCCGCATCGACCAGATCCGCCCCGCCGACGTCACGCCAGAGCAGCTCGTTCGCATGATGGTCGGCCGCAATGTCGACATGACCTATCCACGCCATTTCGCCGAGCAGCCGGGCGAGCTCGTGCTGCAGGTGAAGGGGCTGAGCGCGACGACCGGCATCTCCGACATCAACATCGAGGTGCGGCGCGGCGAGATCGTCGGGCTGTGCGGCCTCGTCGGGTCCGGCCGCACCGAGGTGGCGCGCGCGATCTTCGGCGCCGATCCGATCAGCGAAGGCGAGATCATCTTCGACGGCAAGCCGATTGCCGGCGAGCCCGATGTCGCCGCCCGGCGCGGCATCGCGCTGATCCCGGAGAGCCGCAAGAGCGAGGGTCTCGCGCTGCTGCGCTCGGTCGGCGACAATCTCGTGGTCGCAGCGCTGAAGAAGCTGTTTCCGAGCGGGCTGTTCGATCCGCGCAGCGCACAGCGCACGGCGGACGGGCTGATCAGGCAATTGCGGATCGCAACGCCCGCGGCGCGGCAGACGGTCGGCCTGCTCTCCGGCGGCAATCAGCAGAAGGTCGTGATCGGCAAATGGCTGGCGGCCGGTGCCAGGCTGTTCATCTTCGACGAGCCGACGCGCGGCATCGACGTCGGCGCCAAGTCCGAGATCTTCGCGCTGATCGACCGGCTGGTCGCCGAGGGCGCGGCGGCGCTGATGATCTCGTCCGAGCAGATCGAGATCTGCCACGTCTGCGACCGCGCCTATGTCATGCGCGAGGGCCGCGTCGCCGGGCACCTCGCGCGCAGCGAGCTGACCGAGGAGAATATCGTGCGACTGGGGATGCATGATGAGTGACATGGCCATCGTCTCGCCGATCCGCACGCTGCAACGCCTGCCCGGCGTGGCGATCGTCCTGGTGCTGCTGATCGCGCTGTTCGGCGCGATCGCGCCGGGCTTCCTGTCGGCCGCGAACCTCTCCAACGTGCTGGTGCAATCCACCATCCTGACCATGCTGGCACTGCCGATGACCTTGATCATCATGACCGAGGGCATCGACCTGTCGATGGGCGCGGTGCTCACCCTGACGTCGCTATGCGTCGCCATCGTCTCGCTTGCCACGACATCCATGCTGCTGGGCCTCTGTGCCGCCGTGCTGGTCGGGACGGTATTCGGCCTCGCCAATGGTTGGCTGGTGGCGATCGCCAAGATCCCGCCCTTCGTGGCGACGCTCGCGACGCTCGGCATGGCGCACGGCCTGTCGCTGATCGTCAGCGACGGCCAGAGCGTGGTCGGCATTCCCCACAGCGTGCGCGACATCTATTCGGCGCATCTGCTGGGCATTCCCGTGCCGATCCTGATGGGCGTCGCGAGCTACGGCGTCTTTCATGGCCTGCTCTATCACACCCGGTTCGGCACCTATGTGTTCGCGCTTGGCGGCAACCGCGAGGCGCTCAGATATGCAGGCCTGTCGCCCACCCGGCTGCTGATCACAGTCTACGCCATCGGCGGCTTGATGGCCGGCGTTGCGGGCCTGCTGATGACGGCGCGGATGAATTCGGGGCATCCGACCGCGGGGCTGGGGCTCGAATTCGATGCGATCGCGGCGGTCGCGGTCGGCGGCACGTCGTTCGAGCGCGGCAATGGCTGGCTGCTCGGCACCCTGCTCGGCGTGCTCGCCGTTGGCGTGCTGCGCAACGGGCTCAATCTGATCTCGCTGCCCTCCTCCGTCCAGGTCGCGAGCGTGGGCGTGCTCGTGATCGCTGCCATGTTCCTCGACGGATTGCGGAGCCGCGCATGAGCGATGTCGCCAAACCTGCGCCGCTGCCGCAGTGGTCGTTCCTGTCGCAGAATGCGGCGCAATTGTTCTACCGGCTGCTGGCCGCCTTCCTCATCTGCCTCGTGCTGAGCGTCCTGAGCGAGTCCTTCCTGAGCCTCGGCAACATTCTCAACGTGCTCAGACAGGCGAGCCTCACCTTCTTCATCGCCTCGGGCCTGACGCTCGTGGTGCTGACGGCCGGCCTCGATCTGTCGGTCGGCGCCAATGTCGCGCTGTCGGCCTGCCTCGCCGGCACCGTCATCCATCAGACCGGCTCGCCAGTGCTCGGCATCCTCACCGGCCTCGCGGCCGGCGGCACCGTCGGACTGATGAACGGGGTCATGGTGACGGCGATGCGCATCCCCTCCTTCATCGCCACCTATGGCATGCTGTGGGTGCTGAACGGCGTGACCTACTGGTACATGGCCGGCGAGACGATCCACGGATTTCCCGCCGGCTTCCGCCAGATCGGCAGCGGCTACTTCCTCGGGCTGCCGATCCCGGTCTATCTGCTGCTGGTGTTTCTCGCGATCGGATCGTTCTTCGCGCAACGGACGACCTGGGGCCAGGAGATCTACGCGATCGGCGCCAATCCCGTGGCGGCACGCCTTTCGGGCATTCCGGTCAACCGAAGGCTGCTGCTGGTCTACACCGTGTCGGGCACCATGGCGGGGCTGGCGTCCATCATTTTCCTGTCGCGCCTGAACTCGGCCGAGGCCGATATCGGCGAGAGCCTGACCCTGCCGGCCATCGCAGCCGTGCTGATCGGCGGTACCTCGCTGTTCGGCGGCGTCGGCACCATCTTCGGCACCTTCGTCGGATCGCTGATCCTGACGCTCGTGCTCAACGGCATGAACCTGCTGTCGATCAACGCCAACTGGCAGCCGCTCGTCACCGGGATCATCGTGATCATCGCCGTCTGGCTCGACATGAAAACGCGGCGTCCGACGGCATGAGCTTTCAACGACAAGAATGACAACCAGGGAGGACACGAAATGGACCACCGGAAATCCTGCTATCTTGCCCTATCGCTGCTGATCGCATCGGCTACGACACAGGCCCGCGCCGACGGCGAGACGATTGCCGTGTTCACCAAGAATCAGACCAACCCGTTCTTCCAGACCGTACGGGTCGGCGCCGACAACATGGCGAAGGCGCTGAACGCCAAGATCCTGCACTACATCCCGACCAAGCCGGACTCGATCCCCGAGCAGCTCAGCCAGATCGAGGATGTGGTGGTGAAGAAGCCGAGCGCCATCGTGTTCACGCCGGTGGACTACAAGGCGATGGTTCCGGGGGTCGAGAAGATCAACGACGCCAAGATCCCCGTCGTCAACATCACCGACCGCTCCGCCGGCGGCAAGTTCGTCTCCTTCATCGGCGCGGACGACTACAGCCTCGGCCTGGAGACCGGACGCTTCCTGCTCAAGACGCTCGGCGGCAAGGGCAACGTGGTCATCATCGAAGGCGTCAAGGGCTCGCTGACCAATGTCGACCGCGTCCGCGGCTTCAACGATGCGTTGAAGGAGAACCCCGGTGCGAAGCTGCTGGCGTCGCAGCCCGGCAACTACCAGCGGCTGCAGGCGCTGCAGGTGATGGAGAACCTGATGCAGTCCAATGCGCAGATCGACGGCGTGCTCGCGGCCAACGATGCGATGGCGGTCGGCGCGATCGAGGCGCTGGACGGCGCCAACCGCAAGGCGCTGGTGATCGGCATCAACGGCACGAAGGAGGCGATCGACGCCATCAAGTCCGGCAAGCTGCTGGCCAGCGGCGACTATAACGGCTTCGCGCAGGGCTGCCTCGGCACCATGATGGCGATCCGCTCGCTGCGCGGCCAGCCCGTCATCGCGGAGATCGTGCTGAAGCCGACCGTCATCACCAAGGACAATTATCAGCCGTTCGACGTATCGCTGGAGCAGCGCACCTGCCCGAGCTTCGAGGACGCCAGCAAGCTCGGCGCGAAATAGGATCGGCTCGTCATTGCGGGACGGCGTGCAGCAGGCAGCCGCCCCGCGTCAATCGCGGAGAGAGACATGCTGTTTGCCATTCACGCCCTCGACAAGCCGGACGCGCTGCCGGTGCGGCTTGCCAATTACGATGCTCACAAGGCCTATCTCGAGGATGGCGCCCGCCTCCCCGTCACCATCGTGATGTCCGGCCCGCTCGTCTCGGATGACGGTGCGACGATGATCGGAAGCCTGTTCCTGGTCGAGGCTCCCGGCCGCGCCGAGGCCGAGGCGTTCAACCGCGCCGATCCGTTTGCCGCTGCCGGGATCTGGGAGAAGGTGACGATCACCGGCTTCTTCCGCCGCAAGGGCTAGTCGGCCCCCAGCTCGACGCCGGCCAGCGCCTCGCTCAGCTTCGCCAGCGCCGTGTGGTCCTGGCCCGGCCCGAGCAGGCCTTGCGCGCTGGCGCTCAGCTCGCGGCAGAGGTTGGAGAACGGCGCGGCAACGCCGGCCGCACGCGCGACTTCAAGGGCGATCGACAGGTCCTTGACCATCAGATCGAGCCCGAAGCCGCTGTTGAACTTGCGCGACAGCACGAACTGCCTGAACTTCTTCTGCGTCGAATTGTTCATACCGGTCGAGGCATTGAGCACGTCGGTCATCAGGCCGGGGTCGATACCGAACTGCTGGCCGATCAGGAGCGCCTCGATGCCGATCAGGAAGCCGCCGGCGGAGACGAGATTGTTGAGCGCCTTCATCGCCTGGCCCGAACCGAGCCCGCCGATACGGTGGATCGTAGTGCCCATGGCGCGCAGCAGCGGCTCGACGCGGTCGAGCGCGGCCGCATCGCCGCCGGCCATGATCGCGAGTTCGCCGGTTACCGCGCGCGGCACGCCGCCGCTGACGGGCGCGTCGAGCATGATGACGCCGAGCGGGGCGAGATCGGCCGCGATCGCCTGCGTCGCCGCAGGCGCACCGGAGCTCATGTCGATGAGGACGTGGTCCTGCTTCAGGCCGGCGCGCAATGCCGCGACCGCGTCGGCGACATGTTTGCTGGTCGGCAGCATCGTGATGATGACCTCGGCCTGCGCTGCCGCCGCGCCGAGATCCGCCGCCAAGGCGCCGCCGACCTGGCGGACGAAATCGGCGCCGCGGCCCGGCACGGCATCATTGACGGCCACCGTGAAGCCGGCGCCGAGCAGGCGCGCGGCCATCGGCCAGCCCATGTTGCCGATGCCGACGAACAGGATGCTCTGCGGCGCGCTCATGCGCCGTCCTTCTTGGCGATGGCGCCCTCCGCGACCAGCACCTCATGCGCCGCCTTGAACGCTTCGAGACCTGCGGGGATGCCGCAATAGACGGTGGCGTGCAGCAGGATCTCCTTGATCTCGTCGACGGTCACGCCGTTGGTGAGCGCGCCTTTGACGTGCAGCTTCAATTCGCTCGGCTTGCTGAGCGCGGTGAGCATCGCCAGATTGACGATGCTGCGCGTGCGGCGGTCGAGACCCGGCCGCGTCCAGGCATAGCCCCAGCACATCTCGGTGGTGATGTGCTGGAACGCCATCATGAAGTCGTCGGCCTTGGCCAGGCTGCCATCGACATAGGACGCGCCGAGCACCTCGCGCCGCACCTTCAGACCCTTCTCAAACAACTCGCTCTCGTCACTCATCCGCTCGTCTCCTCTGCTGCAAGGCTGAAATGTGTTAGCGCGCCGCCGTGCGGACTGACAACGCGGCCGCGGGGACGCGGTCATCGTCGTCCGCCCGGCGGAATTGATCCCAATTCGATTTCCGCAGTCTAGCCGTGCTTGACGATCAGGGTCTTCATCGCCGCGAGTTCGTAAAGCGCCTCGAAGCCCTTCTCGCGGCCGTGGCCCGACTTCTTCATGCCGCCGAAGGGCAGCTCGATGCCGCCGCCGGCGCCGTAGCCGTTGACGAACATCTGACCGACCTTGACCTTGCGCGCGACGCGCATCGCCCGCGAGCCGTCGCCCGACCAGACGCCGGCGACCAGGCCGAACTCCGTATCATTTGCGAGCCTGATCGCATCGGCCTCGTCGTCGAAGGGCATCGCCGCCAGCACGGGACCGAACACCTCCTCGCGCGCCAGCTCGGAGTCGCGCGCGACATGCTGATACAGCGCCGGCGCGACGTAGAAGCCCTCGCCGGGCACGCCCTCGGCGATCCTGCCGGACGCCACCCGCCTGGCCCCGCCGCCTTCGGCCCGCGCCAGCATGTTCTCGATGCGCTTCTTCTGAACCGCGCTGATGACCGGGCCGAGATCGAGGTCCATCTCCGGCGTGCCGGCGGTGATCTTCTCGAAGCGCAAGGTGAGGTCGGCGAGGAAGCGATCCCAGATCGAACGCTCCACCAGCACGCGCGACCCGGCCGAGCAGGTCTGGCCGGCATTCTGCACGATCGCAGCCGCCACCGATGTCAATGCCGCATCGAGATCGGCGTCCGCAAACACGATCTGCGGCGACTTGCCGCCGAGTTCGAGCGTGCAGCCGATATGGTTCCTCGCAGCCGCCGTCTGCACCAGGGTGCCGACCTCGGGGCTGCCGGTGAACGAGATGAAGTCGATGCCGTCATGCGCCGACAGTGCCGCGCCGGCTTCCTCACCGAGGCCGGGGACGACGTTGATCGCGCCCGCTGGGAAACCGGCTTCCGCGGCAAGCTCCGCGAGCCGCAGCGGCACCAGGCAGGCCTCCTCGGCCGGCTTGATCACGGTCGCATTGCCCATCGCCAGCGCCGGCGCGACGGTGCGGCCGAACATCTGGCCCGGATAGTTCCAGGGAATGATGTGGCCGGTGACGCCGAGCGGCTCGTACACCGTGGTGACGAAGAAGCCGTCCAGGAAGGGAATGGTGTCGCCGTGTACCTTGTCGGCGGCGCCGCCATAATATTCGAAGTAGCGCGCCACGGCGGCAATGTCGGCCTTGGCCTGCTTCATCGGCTTACCGGTGTCGGCCGCTTCGAGCTTCGCCAGTTCCTCGGCATTGTCCTCGACGAGGCGGCCGAGCTTCGACAGCAGGCGCCCGCGTTCGACCGCGGCCAGCCGGCCCCATGGACCTTCGAGAGCGCGGCGCGCGGCAGCAACGGCGAGATCGATGTCGGCCGCGTCGCCGGCCGCGATCGAGGCGATCACCTGGCCGGTCGCCGGAGCGAGCATCGCAATGGTCCGGCCCGATCGTGCGGGCTGCCATGTGTTGTCGATGAAGACACCTTTGGCGGCAGGCAGTTTGACATTGGCGTTCATGATAGGTCTCCCACGTCTCTCGATCCCTCGCAGTCCGGCTGGAGCAGCCATTCGCGCCCGCTGCGGTCGCAGGGGCAGCGATCCGGATTGTCCGTTGGACAGATAGACCTTCTGCGGCTCGCCGTCGATCACCTCGGATGCCGGCGCCGCTCGTCGGGGCACCCGGCGCCTGCTAGGCATGCCGGCTCATCGTCGGCGCATAGAGGGCTTCCTGCTCGCGGCGCAGGCGCACGGCCGGCAGAGTCTCGTCGATCGCGACGTCCGACCACGTGATGCAGGCATCCTTGGCGACCGGCCGGACCAGGCGGACCTGGTGAGCAAGCCCGAGCGGAAGATAGCCCTGCGCCAGAGACGTCTCCGCGGGCGTGAGCTTGCCGAAAACGGTGTAGCCGCCTTCGCCGTCGAGCACATCGCCCGGCGCGAGATCACGTTTCGCCGTCGCGGCGACGTCGGCATTGAAGCAGATCGCGGCCCCGGTCGGCTCGCCCCGCAGCGCCACCGACGCCACCGAGATGCCGAGCTCGAGGCCGATGAGATGCCATTTCTTGTAGGAGCTCATGTAGCGGCCGCTCGGATCGGTGACCACCTTGTACTCCTCGAAACAGTTGCGGATGTAGTCGCTGTCGCCCTCGAAACAGACCCACACGCCCTTGCGGATGTCATTGGGGATGGGCTGCCCCTCCGCGGTGAGGCAGGACACGACCTCGACCTGCCCCTTGGCCTCCAGCACGCCGCCTTCCGCGCGCGGACGCATCAGGGTCGGAATGTCGTCCACCGAGCCAGGCGGAAAAGCGAGCCCATGCGATGGCGCTGCGAGCCCGGTCGCATTCGCAATCGCCGCGGATTCGATCGCCGGCTTGGAGCCGTCGAGAAAGGCATTGAACATCTTCGGATTCAAGCCGCCACGCGCGGCCTGCTCGGCGGTCAGGCCCCAATGATCCCACACCGTCTCCGGCGTCGACTCACGATATTGCGGCAGCCATTTGTGGCCGCGTCCGGCAGCGACCACCGGAAACCCGCAGGCACGTGCCCAGTCGACCAGATCGCAGGCCAGCGCCGGTTGATCGCCGTAGGCAAGGCTGTAGATGACGCCGGCCTGCTTCGCCTTGTGCGCCAGGATCGGCCCGCAGAAGGCATCGGCCTCGACGGTGACGTTGATGACCGGCTTGCCCGCGGCAAACGCCGCGAGGCAGTGCTCGACCGCGGCCACGGGGTTGCCGGTGCATTCGGCAATGACGTCGATCGCATCGCATCCGATCAGCGACTCCCAGTCGTCGGTGAGGAAGGTCGTGCCATGCTTGAGCGCGTCATCAAGAGAAGCGGCCGCATAGCGCTCCTCGGTCCAGCCCACGCGCTTCAGGTTCTCGATGGCGCGGGCCGGCGACAGATCGGCGATGCCTACGAGATGGATGCCGGGTGTCCGGAGAACCTGATGCAGATACATCGCGCCGAACTTTCCAGCTCCGATCAGTCCCACCCTGACGGGCCGGCGCGCGACGTTGCGCTCCATGAGCTTGGCGTAGAGGTTCACGGGGCGGATCTCCTCGGCTGTTCAGGGCGAATCTAAAGTTTTCGGGCAATTTGTTTGCGCACGCTTGATGAGAACTTCAAGACGTCGTTCCCGCCAAAATCGTGTCCGCGCGTGCCCACCCATCACGCAGAATGGCGTCGTCACCGAGCCCGCTGACATGCGGGCTGACGAGGCAAGAACAGGCCGAGACGAGTCCAGCCAGGGCGACAGCGACCTCGCCCGGATTACGGCGCGGACGGAGAAACACGTCCGGCCGGCGCGACGCGCAGTCAGCAGCGACGACGGCGAATGCGCGTCATCGTTTGGCCCCCGCCAGCGCGACGACGATGGCTTCGGACAATTGGCTCAAGCGAAATGGCTTCGCGAGGAGCCTGGTGGTGGCGCGAAAATCCTCTGGCACCAGCGAGGGGTCGGCAAAGCCGGACATGAAGAGAATCGGCAGGTCGGGCCACCTGCCGCGCACCTGCCGCGCAAGCTCGATGCCGGTCATGCTGCTTGGCAGGAGAATATCGGTCAGCAGCAGCGAGACCGGCTCCGATCGCTCCAACGCGGCGATTGCCGCGGCCGCATTGACGACCACCACGGGGTTGTATCCGAGCGAGGTCAGCATGGTGGAAGCCATGGCCCCAACCAGCACATTGTCCTCCACCACCAGGATGCGCTCGCCGGTGTCCGGTCGGGGCTGTCGGGTTACGCCGGCGCGCGGCTGCTCGGCATCGCCAGGTCCCGCGCTCGGCAGATACAGCGTGACGCGGGTCCCCTGCCCGACCTGACTCGCGATCACCGCCGTGCCCCCGGACTGCCTGGCAAAGCCGTACACCATGCTGAGGCCGAGCCCGCTGCCCTTGCCGAACTCCTTGGTGGTGAAGAAGGGCTCGAAGGCGCGGCGCGCGATGTCGGGCGGCATTCCGGCGCCCAGGTCCGACACCGCGATCGTGACGTAGTCACCGGCCGCAATGCGCTCGTCGCCATCATCGAGGGGCTGGTCGAGCACCGCGTTCGCGGTCGTGATCGTCAGGCGCCCGCTGCCGGCCATGGCATCCCGCGCATTGAGCGCCAGGTTGAGCAGCGCGTTCTGCAACTGCGTCGGATCGATCAGGCAGCGCCACAGCAGCGGGTCCAGCGCGACGTCGATCTCGATGGTCTCGCCGAGCGTCCGCTGCAGGATCGTCGTCATGCCGCCGACCAGCTCGTTCGCGTCGGTGATCTGCGGCCGGAGCGTCTGCTTGCGGGCGAAGGCCAGCAGGCGGCGGTTGAGATCGGCGACGCGCTCCGCCGCCTCGATCGCCCGCTCGGCCATGCCGCGACAGGACGCCTCGGCGGGCGGCAATGCGTCGAGCAGCATATCGAGATTGCCGAGCGTCGCCGCCAGCATGTTGTTGGAGTCATGCGCGATGCCACCGGCCAGCTGTCCGATCGCTTCCATCTTCTGGGCCTGACGCAGCTCGTCCTCGATGCGCTTGCGCTCGGTGATATCGACCGACAGCACGAAGTAGCCGCGCACGGTGCCGTCCTGGCCGCAATCCGGTACCCGGATGGTCTCGCACCAGCGTTCCCGGCCGTCGGGAAATGCGGCCTTCTCCTCGCCGCCGATGGTTCGCCCGGCCAGCACGGCCTCGATCCTGGGCCTCGCTTCGTCAACATGGCTGGAATCGATGAAGTCGTCGATCCTTCGGCTGCGGATGGCTTCCGGGGATGGTTCGGCATACCATTCGCGCGCAACGCGGTTGGCATAGCGGATCTGGCCGTCGGCCCCGACATGGATGATCAGCGCGGGGACGTTTTCGGTGACGAGCTGATGCTGTTCCAGATTGTCGCGCAATGCCTGCTCCGAGGCCGCGCGCAGCCGCCATTGCCGCGCCAGGCCGAGACCGAATCCGGCAATCAGCAGATTGAGCCCGGCGGCGACGACGCTGTAATACACGGCATTGTTCTTCCAGCCCGCCAGATATTCGATCGGATGGCGCGCCACGGTCACGACCAGCGGCAGGCCGGCCACCCGCCGATAGCTGATGCTGCGCGAGACGCCGTCGGTGACACCGCTGCCTTCGAAGCTCCCGTGAGGTGCTTGCGGAAGGAACTGCGTGAACAGCCGGTTCGATCGAACGTTGCGGCCGGCAAACGCGTCTGCGTTCGGCGTGCGAAGCAGGATCGTGCCGTCGTCGCGGTACAGCGTGACGGTGCCGCGCTGCCCCACGTTGAGCGACAGGAAGAACTGCCGGAGATTCTCGTAGTCGACGGGCACCACGACGACGCCGGCAAAACGTCCGCTCATCATGAATGCGCGGCTCACCGCGATGAAGAGACCTTTGTTGACGCGCGAGGCCACGGGAACATCGATGAAGAGCCCGCGGTCGGGGTCATCCCGTTGAACCTGGAAATAGGTGCGATCGGCGAAATTGTTCTCGCGGCCGGGCACGCCGTTGCCGGCGCTATCCCCCAGCAGATTTCCCTCGGTATCGAGAACGACGATTCCGCCCGCAACGGGGTAGGGCGCCACCCTGTTCTTCAATTCATTGATCAGGGCCGGATTGCCGGGGGTGAGCAGATTCGGATTGCGCGTCAGGTTGTCGATCGTCGTGTTGAGCAGCACGTCGACGCCCTGGATGTTGCGCAGCATGTATTCCTCGAGCGCACGGGCGAGATCGCCATTCGCGGCCTCGGTCGTCCGATAGGTCTCCCAGTAGTTGACGGAGAGCATGTGCGCCACGAAGGCGTCGCAAAGCACCGCCAGCAGGAGGCCGCTCAGCACGATGATCCGGGGAGTCCAGCGCCGGTCGCGCCCGGACCCAGGCTCCTCTCTGGTCAACGTGCCGATGATGCCGCCCTGCCGCAGACCGCGATGGCCGAGAGTCGTTTTGGTTTGGTCCAACATGGCGCCAGAAATTCAGGGGGTCGCGAGCCGTCTGTCGTGGTGTCATTGTCGCGGGAGCGTCAGGCAATCTCCCGGCAGCCCATGTCCCGAGGCGTTCTCGAGATCGAGGCCTCGCAATCGCGAGGTCTGGATAGCACGGTTTGCAGTGGGATGTCATCTTGGGCGGTATCCCCATGGCGCAAAACGGATGGACCGAGAGCTTCCATGGTTGACGCCTTCTCGAAAACGTCAGCGCGAATCGACGCACGCGCAGCCTTCACGCGTTATCCGGCATTGCTCTGCCCTCTTCGTCTCGAGGCGGCGGTCATGAGTGCAAAGCCCGGCCGCATCAGAGTCGCGAAGGCGGCCCCTTTTGCCTCCAGCTCGGCCAGATCTGCAATCGAAGCGCGGTCATGCGCGTCCGGCCACCATCGCCACTCGACCAGCAACGTGCCGCCCTGGATCACCGACACGACCTCGATCGGGCGATCCCGTTCGCGCTCGGCGGCAATCGAAGAACCGGCATCTTCCGAGGCCATCCGCCACCCCGCCGCACCGCGCTCATCGAACAGTCCGAGATAGTTGAAGCTGATCGAGGCACGCGGCAGCAATTGCAGGATGTTGACGGTTTCCGGATTCAGATAACGCAGGAGGCCCCAGCCGATGCCACCGTGCGGCACCTCGCGGAGGTGGTCCTTGATCCGCCGCAGCACCACGCCCGCTGCAGGTCCGCCATGGAGCGCTTCCCTGAGATCGACCTGCGCGGCATCCAGCCGAACCGGAAACATCGTGGTGAGCCAGCCGACGGTGCGAGACAGATCGACCGTCGGGAAAATGCTCTCTCAACCATGTCCCTCGAGATAGACGAGGCGACAGTCTCGGGGCCCCGCGTGCAGCCCGCCAATCCGCCAAGGCGATTGCGAGTGCGGCCAGCAGGACGTCATTGATCCGGCTGTGATAGGCCTTCGGCACGACCGTCAGCAGTGCCTGGGTCTCGTCGGCCGGCACATCGATGGTCAGAGACGTCGTCTCGCCATACGTGGCGCGGCGCGCGCCCGTCGCGTGGTCGACAGGCAAGAGCGGGACATTCCGGCAGATCGAGGTCCAGAAGTCGAGTTGGCCGGCGACGTCGGTCCCGCGCGCGTGATCGGCCAGCCGTCTTGCGCGCCGACTTCCGCGCCTGCGAGACCTATGCGCCAGAGAGGCGCGGAGCGCTGTCAGTTCCGATCGTCGCCTATGGCGGCCTCGACGATGTCGAGGTCGATGCGACCGATCTCCGCGCGTGGCGCAAGGAGACCGAGGCCTCCTGCATCGTTCGGATGTTTCCAGCCAATCATTTCTACATCCGAGATCATGCCGTCACCGTCGCCGCGGCCTTGCAACTCGACCTTCGAACGGCGCTCGCCGCCGCGACACGTCCGTGCACGGACGACAGGGAGGCTGCCGAAGCCATCCGAAACTTCTAAGGACGGTCACCTGTGTCGAGAGATGACAGCCGCGCGGGTGGCGCGCGCATATCCACCGAGCCTCCGCTGATCTGCGGAGAGGCATGTCATGGCAACGATCAAGGGAATGCGAGTAAAGTTGGTAGCGGGGGAGCGCTACCGCCTTTCCCCACACATTGCGAACCTACGATACTTCATCCAATCGTACGCATAGGGCAGTTCATCAGCCTGGGGACGAACGCAGCTCTACACGTACAGAGGAATATTGAATGACCTCGGACTGCCGGTCGGATGAAAAGCGACCTCCTTCGAGAAAAATCGAAGGCGCGCCCTTCTCGGCGTGGCCATGTCGGTTCGGGCGTCGCACCCGTTGTCGAAATTCCACGGCAAGCATTGCAGGGCGGCAAAAAGAGTGTCCGCCAAATTAAGATATCTAAGCTATTGAGATATGTTTTTAATATTTCTCAGTCCCTTAATTGAACACCCGGAATCGTACCCGGCACTGAGATTCATTTAGAAGGCCTGCGCTTGAACTCGCGACAGCGTCGAACTTCCACCTCCTCTACATTTCAAAGCTGCCATCGCAAGGAAGCACAGCCAAAATTAAACTTGGGCGGCCGATGGCCCATGAACGGGTCTTTCCACTCGGCGCTACTTCCGAAGACGCGCGCATTCGTCGATCTGGCTACAAGTACCGAGACAGCGACCGATCGAAGCTCCCACATAAAGGGGTAGCTGGCATGGTGGGTTACCGGGTAATTCCGGTGCGGACCGAACTTGTTCCCACTGATGTAACGGGCGCGTTGGACCGCCCAGTCTTCGTTCTGCTCAAGCAGGACCGCCCCGACGAGACGGACGATGGCGTCCTCGTTTGGGAGATGCCAACGACGTCGGGGCGCCGCTTGATCTCGCCATAGACCTCTCGATTGGATTGGTCGAGTCCAGCTTGGCGCGGTGTTGCACCGGGAAGCTAATATAGGAGAGCACATCAGGCTCTGCCTCATTCATGACGGCGGCGAGCTTGCGCACCTTGGGACGGAGCTGATCGGCGACTTTGCGCCTGGGCTCCCTCGACGTCGTCCTGGGCGAAGGCTGTGGCGGGTGAAGGCAGAGACCACATGGCGTCCGCTCTTACCGGCATGGCCGAGAGCGTTGCGCACGAAGTGAATGCGACCACGCCAGGCGGCATTGAGCACCCTTGGCTGCCGTGCCTTGATGCCTCGTGAGCATCCGAGATCACGAGCTTCACGCAACAGCGACGGCCGGCGCACGGTGCTGGGCATGGACGTCGGACCGTCCAGGGCCCGAAAGTTCTGGACCGCGAGCCTGCGCAAGCTCTCCCGCCTAGGTTTGCGTGGCGCGCCGCAGAACCGCCTCACGTCGCTCTTGGAGATGCCGCTCATCCCCATCGCCTGCACGAGGTCGTCGACCGATCAGGTCGAGACACCCTTTGGGCAGGCTTCCCTTCCCGGATGACGGCCGTCAGCGTCTTCTCGGCCATGCGGCGCGGCTCCAGGAAGCCCGGGAAGTAGTTTCCCTTGCGCAGCTTTGGGATGCGCAGTTCGACTGCACCGGCGCGCGCCTCCCAGGTCCGGCCGCGGTAGCAGTTGCGCTGTGCCAGACGCTCGGAGTTGCCGCGCCTCCAAATCCTGCTGCGTGCACCATCGCTCTTAGGTCCGGACCGTCCCTGCTCTGATGATGTTGGTCAGCATTGAGCCTACTCGGGCGCAAAAGTTTGTTTGATAAGAAAACCCCACGATTCCTCCCCCCAGGAAACCTGTCACCGGGCGAGGACTCCCTCGACCGGCAAACAGGGGGAGCAGATTATGATGAGACCGGCATTTACGTCCCACGCTTCGTGCAGCATGCAGCAACGTGCCATCCCATACATCGTGGTCGATTTATTGCATCGCTACGGCAGATCGGCGCGTTCACATCACGCGGACGTCTTATTCTTCGACAAGGCAGCGGTCAGGCGGCTGACGCGGGATATGGGTGGACCGCGTGGACTGAAGACGATCGAACGCTGGCTCGATGTCTACGCCGTGATCGCAGATGACGGCTCGTTGATCACTGTTGCCCACCAGGGCCGGCGCCACCACCGGCGGCGCTAAGAGTAGCGGGCTCGACCGTCGAGGTCGCGCAACAAATTTTCGGTGCTTCCCAGCAAACGGCACCGACCTCCCCCCAAGGAACGATTGAAGACAACGGGCCGGATGGCCGAACCAGGAAGCTGCAAAATGCTGATCAAGACACTCGCTATCACAGTCGCCACCGCTGGCTTGACCGCTGTCGGCTACGCCGGACTAACGATCGTATCACCGACCACCGCGACCACCATCGAGAGCTTTGTCCGCGACAGCGCGCTAGGCTGGAACGAGGCGGCTTGCGTTTCTAACGCGGAGGGATGCCTCAACAGCCGTTACGAGAAGCTATCTCAGCTGGAGCGGTCGATCGGGCAATCGATCCAGGCGATCAGGGGCGAGTTCGACAAGGTTGCCTCGCTGGTCTCTGAGCAGGAGTTGATCGCAGGCAAGAACACCGCCTTCCTGGAACAGGGGCGTGCAACGTACCGCGACCGGATCGCCTCCCCCGATCAGCCGATCGTGTTTGCCGGCAAGACCTATCCGAACCTGAATATATTCCGCTCACAACTCGAACTCCTCTATCAGGAGAAAGCCGCGCTGGAGCAGAGTCTCGCCTCGGCCCGCGAACTGCGGGGCAAGCTCAAGGATCGGCTTGACGCGCTCATGATACAGGCCGGACAAATCGATCTTGCCAAACGGATGGTGCCCGGCCAGCTGCAGCTCGTGAAAGCCAATCGAGCGCTCTCCGATTTCAGTGCGAACGTAGCGATGATCGATGGCATCATCCGCGGCAGCGAGGCCGGCATCGGCCAGACAGAGCAGTTGATCCGAACGACACGGGACCTGGCGGCGCCCTCGAAATCCCCTGCAAATCCGCCTCGCGCCACGGCCGAAGCGTTTCAGAACTTCCTTCACAACTAGAACAGGTGGTAGCATCTCTTGACCTGCAGCAGACGGGTCAAGAGACTGCGCCGAAACCGCTAGGCGCCACGGTTTACGGTCGCAATGCAGCTTAAGGGGTTGTTATGACGCGGAATTTGATTGTCGTGCTTTTGTGGATTTTGGCTAGTACCACCATTTCGAATGCCCAACAGCGGCTTGCGCCGATCGATCAGGTGCCGGAAGGCCGACGGATTTCGGGCTGGCTGGTCGATGAAGTCAATTACTCACGTCGGATGGATGCGGAGGGGCGGGGCCTGATCCGGTCCTTTGGGGCCCGAGGTCCGCAGTCGAAGTCCGCTGGCCCGGACGCGTTGGAGTACCTGGCAGCTCGAAACAGCAATACGGTTCAATATGGTCGCGCTTTTCTAAAGGTCGATCGCGCCGGCCCGTTGACGCTCGTCGTGACCGGCGACATCCGCGATTCAGCCGTGCCGTTTACGTCGTGCGACGTCTTCGTCCGTGTCTCGGGACAAGACGTGCTCCATGCACAGATCAGCACAAGGGGACCGGATGGACGGGAGCGGGGCGCGCCCGGGGTCGGCAACATGGTCCTGGATCCCGGCTACTATCGATTGGAATACGTCTTCGGTTGCCCCTACGTCACGCGCGCCAAGTATGCAATTACCGTCCGCAGCGAGATGGACGCGAGTGCTAGAAGCTTTGCGCAGGGCGAGCTTTTTCACGTTGCGCCCTGAGATGACGATCGATGCCTCTGAACTGAAGCTCAGACCTCCGACCGCAAGCATCCGAACTAGCTGAGGAGCCGATGCCTAGCTCATACGACGAGGAACACTGGTATGGCATTGGGTGGCGTCGTCTACGCATGCAAATATTCGAACTGGCAAAGGATCGATCGCAGCAGCTGTTCGCTGAACTGGCGGACGTGACCGCCGAGCCTCGCGACGCTGCGACACGATTTGTAGACGATGTGACGCGCGACATCGGGAAGAGAATGGACCAAGCCATCCGGATACAACTGTCAAGTAGCAACGACGAAGCCTGCCCATCAAGTTCGTGGGCATTCGCCCTTCCGCTGTTTGGGGAGATCGAGCCTCTGATCCACGCCCTTGCCAAGCAGGCCGGCATCTTGAAAACGCCGAACGGCAGGACGACACAACTGCAGGCGCTGCTGCAGATCCTTCGCGAGTTTCTGGAGAATGCTCGCCGCGCTCAGAGCCCTGGCAGCGCCCAACGGCTGAAGAACTGGGAAGCAATCGACCGGGTATCGCTCGACATCGCGCGGCAACATTTCGGCACACCGTTGGAATCGCGCAGCTCGGACGAGCACCTGTTGGCGGTCAAGAATGAGTTGCGCAACCGATATCCGACCAACAAGAATGTCAACGTGTCGCTGGGCACATTGCGCGCCTATTTCGACGAATTCTGCGCGCAGTGCGAGATCATTCCCTACGAGGAGGTGGAACGCGAGATACTCGCCCTGGAGATCGAAACCAGCGTATGGCCCGCGATGGACCCGTGCGTCGATGTCCTGAAGAAAAAGGATCGCGCTCTCTGGGAGGCATTGGCGGTTGAAACAGAGACATTTGACGACGTGGAAAAAGAAACGCGGCAAGATTTCATGGCAAGAGTCGGCTTGTCGCGCCGAGCATTCGAGACCCGGTGGAAAGCGGCAGCCGCGTTCCTCCGGGACTGCATAGAGAACTCGTTGGAGTTCCAATTCCGGAGGTCGGGATGACCCAGCGATACAACATACGCCTTCTGTCGGCGATCCTAGATACGCAGGACGAGCGTAAGGCCGATGGTATCCTTTCGGAAGAACGCGCTCGGCAGGCGCTCACGGTCGGACCGCCGTTGAACAGAGATGAACGGCGACTGATCTGGATATCGCCTGATGCGCGGGACGTCTTCCTTGCCGTACGCCGGCAGGTTCGCGCCGACCTGATGGAACGAGTGCGAGATGCCGGCCTGGGAACGGCCGAGCGACGCCTTGCCGCCAGCGGCGGCGATGCGGACGAGATCGCGGGCAACGGCTTCACCGTAACCATCTTCAAAGACGATATTCCTGGTGCGGAATGGTCGGTATCGGTCCAGTTCGCTTCCGAATATCTCGCCCTCATCGGACCTTCGACGGCCGTGATCTTGCGCGATACTGGCGGCCATGTGTGGGTCTCGGGCCGCCCGGACTCTCAGGGCTGCATCAGCGGCGTCTGGGAGCTGAGCACGGAATCGCCGCGAAGCCGGCTGCAGAGATTTAGTCTCACCCTGGAGCCTTGAGTTGGGCAAGCGTTCGGGGGCAAAGTGACCGCGATGACTCCAGATTTCAGCTTGTCGCCTGCTGCATATGCCTTGGAGGCACAGGATATTGCTGCGCAAATTCTGAGCGCTCGCGTCGAAGCACTGTTCGAGAAGCAATGGGGGCCGAAATGGCCTCAGCTGATTCTCGACAAGATGAAGCAGGCAGACAACGAGAAGAGGAAGACAAATCCCGAATCTCGCGGGCGCATACTGTTCAAGGTCGTGAACGGCAAGGCCGAGTGGGACTTCCTGCAGATGCTTCATGCCCTCAGCGACAATGCCCATGCCATTTCAAGCCTCTCCAAACAGAATGGACCGATCCGCGGACTGTGCTTCCGTCTGATCCAGGGACGCAACCAACTCGCGCACAAGAAGGCTGGCTTCGATCGAAACGATGTCGGCTTTGCCAAGGCTCATATCGAGAGCCTGATCTCTTTGGCGCGGTTTCTCGTCGGCGAACAGGACATGGAGCCCGTCAAGAGGCTCTTGAACCACCTGATCGAGAAGTCGCGCCCCAGCCCTGGTTCTGAGCACCGGGAATCAGCTCAATCGGTAACGGACGCACAAGCTGCAAAGCAGGATGAACTCGCAGAAATCCGGGCAATGCTTCAGGACGTCGCGAAAGTGCTCGATGAACGGCTCATCGCCCAGTCACCCCCTGCAGCCAAGCTAACACCGCCTCCCACGCCGCTTGCTGGCTCTCCGGCAGCCCAGGCAGGTCGCACACGCCGGCGAACGCCCATACCTGCCCCCCGACACGGACTCGTTGCGTTCCCGATCGTGGCTGAGGGCGCCGATGCGGACCAGTATGGTGAGTTGGGTTATCTGTCATGTAGCCGCTACGAGCCCGAAAGTAGGCAGGACTTTCTGTCGCGCGTCATTGGCTTCGAAGGCCATGGCCGGTCGGATGCCTACTACCGCATCATTATGGACGCCCGGGAGGAGGAGACCAACCACGCCAAGGCCAACCTGTACACCCATTCCCGCATCGACCCGGGCGGTTTCGGCGGCGACAGCTTCGGACTTGCGGCTGCTCTCGCAGATCGAAGCGCGCGTTATGGCTGGGCGGACCAGGTGCAGCAACGCCGGATCGTCGCCACCGGCGTCATCACGCGGTCGAGAGCCGGAGAAATCGGGCCTGTCGACAGCTTTCTCGAGAAGCTGAAGCTTCTGGAGCGAACGCAGTCGGAGGACGCGATCTTCGTGTGCCCGGCGGCCAACCTTCGGACGGCTTCCGATGCCGAGAAAGCGCTTCTCGAGCACCTGCAGAATGCAAAGAGAATTCGCATCCGTGCGGGGGACCGGATCTCGGACCTCGAAGACCTTTTCTGCCAGCCAGAAACAGCTAAACCGTCCTCGGCCGACGAGCGGTCAGCCGTAGCTTCGAACCCGGAGCCGCCCCCCACCCCATCGGCGACCACCGACGTGAAGAAGACTCGCATGCCGGCAGCGGCACTGGCGATGGTAGCGGCGTTTGGCGCGATCGCGGTGCTGTCAACGGTGTATTTGGCAGCAACGTTCGTCAACCGAGATCGTCTACCTGCGGAGCTGGCGCAAAAAATTGCAGATCTGGTTCAGGCACAGGCCGGACGACAGGCGTCCGCCATGTCGGCGCAGGATTGCAGCGACCTAACGAGGGCAGCTCGAGGGGTGGCCGGGATCGAGCCGCGACGCCTGGATGCGTCGGCGAATGCCGCGCTCGCGGAAGCCTCCGCATGCGCAAGACGCGCTGCAGACAGCGACACCCGGCTCTCGAACGTCGCAGACGCAGCACGGCAGCTTGTCAGTGCAGGTCTCGGTCCGTCCACCTGCACCTCCCTGGCTGTTGCCGTCGATCATCTCGAGGCGTTCGACCAGGACCGCCTCGGCGCGATTCACAAGCAAGCCCTGTCAAACGCGAGCGCTTGCAGGCCGCTGCTTGCCGACAGCGAGAAACGGCTTGCAGACTTCGATCGTCGAGCCTCGGCAATCATTCCAGCGAGCGGCGACCTCTCCGCGTGTGACACGTTGGTGGCCGCAGGACGTCAACTTTCGGATCCAGATATCGCACGCCTTCAGGCAAAATCGGGAGGCGCATACGACAAGTTGACCACATGCGCAACCCGAGTTCAGAGCAGCGACAGCCGAATTCGTACGTTCGTAAACGCCGCAGACGCGTTCGTGCCTTCCAACGTCGGAAGCGTCGAGGCCCTTGTCGCAGCGCGCTCAAGTCTCCAGCCGGAAGATGTCGGACGACTGGACCTCTCCAGGAAGGATAAGCTCCTTCGGGACGCAGCCCAGGCCTCGGAGCTGCTTGGAAGCAGCGATGCCCGAATAGGCGCGTTCGTTGCGAGCTACAGGGAATGGCAGCGAAGTTCGACGCAGTCAAACGCACTGGCGTTCGACCGTGCAGGACGGCTCTCCGATTTCGATCGCCCAAGGCTCACTTCGTCCGAAGCACGGGATGCCCAAGCCGCGCTTTCAACGGTTCGCAAGGAACTGGGCGCCCGTGCGGACCGATGGTCGCTTGTCGAGCGCCTGACGGCAGCGGCCACGCGGCAGTCGCCAGCCGATTACTGGAAATCCCTGAATGACGCCGTCGGACGTCTCAATCAGAAGGACCAGGAAGGCGCCACCTCCGAGCAGATGGTGACGCTAGAAAAAGCACACGAGCTCCTGGCTGCTGGAGCACGCAGAACCATTCCAAGTGAGGAGTTCGCGACCATGCCTGCGCCGCGTGCTCGGTCGAACGGTCTCGACGGCTATCAACGACCGCCGCCCATTCCGGATGATTTCGCAACTGTGCCCTCTAACTCGAGCACGTATAATTCACGCCGATGATCAGGAGAACATAAATGTCTCGGATCGCAATCTTCACTTTGCTCGCTCCCATTCTCCCTGGTCCCTGTTTGCGCCTCTGCGCAGACGCCCCAACCGCAGCAAGACACGAATGCCGTGCTTCAGCCGAGTCTCGCAGAGGTGCTGAAGTATGTCCAAGGTCTGAGGCAAGAGCTGAGATCGTTGCGCGACATCGGTTGCGCGGCCTTCTGTAACCCCGATCTGCAGCGTCGGAGTTCCAGCAATAGAAGCCCCGGAAATAGACATCCGGCGAACCGTCCGGCAGCCGCCCCGCCTCGATTGGATTGTTATCATCCACCAAAAACAGAAACACGTCGCGATCACTGGCATAGAGCGTGGTGGTGTCCTTGGTCACGTCCACGAACCGATTATGGGTCATGGTCGACCAGTCCAGCACCCCCGGCACCTTCCACCGTGTGTCACCGGTGCCGTTGCCGGCGATCTGCATGACGGCGGCAACCAACTCATGATCCCATATACGGCCGTAGTCCGGCCCGGTTACGGCGCGGAGCTCGACCCGGCCGCTGTCGGCCTCCAGGGTCCTGATCAGTTCGGCGCGGTGCGACAGCAACCCATGTTGCAGATTGATAGCTGACAAGGCTGCAGGCAGCTGCCGCAGATAGGCGCCTGGCGCGCCAACCAGCGTGCAGAGCTGCCCAAAGCTCCAATGCGTTGGCGCGACCGATTCGTCACGACCGGGAACGATCAAGGCCAGCCGCTCGACATTCTCTCGGGCAGCTTCGACGCGAATGGATCGGCTCTCGACGGTGCGGGCCTGGGCGCAATCAGCCCGGCTGCGCACGGCGTCATAGAGGTCCGGCAGGTTCAGATATCGCTCATCATCAGGACGCGCAAACCACTCCGACGACACCCGGCCAATGCGCTGGCCGCGCGAAATGTCCACCCGGAATCCACCCGAAACCTTCGTCCGCCGTGTTGAGAAACTATCACGTTCATTGTCACTCTCCTGTCAGGTTGAAGCGCAGCGCTGCGCTGCAACCCTGCCCGTCGGCGAGACCTGGGGTAGCAAGGGCAAGGGCGGCCGGAGTGGAGGGGATCACCCGCCTGACAAGGGCGCGCGAGGCCCGCGCGCGTCTGCACGCGCCGTTCCAGTGTGAGACTCTTGCAATCAATGAGAGGCGCGGAAGACCGGGGAGACCGCTCCGGCCGGCACGTCTCGTGCTTCACCCTTGCCCGCGCGAGGGCGGAGCCATTAGCAATCCCTCTTCAAAAAATGAGCCTTGGCGTTCCTCCCAGGCGCCCGCCTCCGAGGAGGCGGGGCAGATGATCCAGCGTTGGATCAGTCACCGCTGCGGCGCGACCAGATCAGCGTAAAACCGTCGTCGCCGTCGACCCTCACTAGGGATGCGTAGATCGGCGCCGGGAAGCTCGGATCGTCGAGCTTGACCGAGAGATATTCCCGATCGCTGTCGCGGGCGGTCTTCTTCCAGACCGCACCGACCTCGATGCTGCCTGCCCAGATGCGGTAGTCGGGCGCCTTGTCGCTGTCCTTTTCGGACTCGACGAACTTGGCCTTGATGTTGAGCGTCAGCGTCTTGATCGAGCCGGTGTAGCCGTTGTCCGATGCGGTGAAGGTGCCGATGGTCGCCATGGTGGTCTCCGTCTGTTTGCTTGGGCCGCGCCCATCGCGGCCTCGATGGCGGTCCTTGGCCCGGGGAGCGATCGGCCCGCAGCCGTCAGGCCCGAAGCGCAAGCGGAGGACGGCGAGAGCCGGCTTTTTTGGCTTCCCGCGAGGAATGCCGCGCTTGGCGGCAGGGGAAAAAAGCCGGCGTAGCCGTTGCGGGCAGGCGATCGAGGCTTTGGCCGGCCCTCGGCCCGATCAGCCCATTCGAGGTCGCGTCGGAGGCGGCAGGACTGACACACGGACGTTAGACACCCATGACGACCGGATCTGACGCCGCATAGGGACACGACGAAGGCCGCAGCGGTCGAGGGATTTCAGACGTACGCGAACCGACCGCCACCACGTCGCCTCGAAACCAACGCAAGCCAGACTATTGGTGACGACTGCCGGATTGCAGAGGACTCGGCGTTGCCTGCCCAGCCGATCGTGTCGCTCAATTCATGACAACGTCCCGGCCAGAGGTGACAAAATCATCGCTGGTCGAGACGGGCGGCATCGATTTGGATTCCGCCAACTGGCGGTCAACAGCCGGCTCGGACTCGCGTTCCCACGTCACACGAAGGTTGGGCGATTGCGTTACGCGGTCACTGATGTGGCGTTACACCGTCTCGGTAACCGTTCGGCCGCGCGCCGGTCAGGCGCGCGGCCGAAAATCTCAATACGGCGCCGGAGCTGCGAGAGTAGCTCCGGCGCAATTTCTCACTCGACAGCCGTGGGATAGGTCACGCCGGTTTGCTCGTCAGGCGTTTCGCTTACGCGCTCCTGGTCTGCATGTTTTTGACCACACTGAAACCGGAAGACCACTGCGATGCATCGTTCCTGGTTAGAACTGACGACTACTTAGCCCAGGTCTGGCGAACACCGCTCGAAATTGGCGATGACGGCAAATTGCGTCCCACCGCAGGCTAAGGCGAAGAGCGACGATCGAGTGTGCGATTTAGCTGGTTCGACGTTGCCAAAACGGCAGGGTGTCCCCATGGTTGTCGGAGAGTTGATAGAGAGATTTCAAACAAGCCCGACGCCGTCTCGTCCGAGAAACCGGGACGGCGGATTTCCCCAACGGTCCGGCTCGGCGACGTACATCAGGATGCGTTCCGCTCGCGTTACCGCCACATAGAAGAGCCGTTTCTCAGCATCCATGTCCTCCGCGCGGAAATGAGGGAACCGGCCCTCGCGTAGATTGATAAGCGCGACTGCACCATATTCGCGCCCCTTGGAATTATGGATCGTCGTCAGGCGGACGGCCCGATCAGGCGACGCAAACAGACCCAGGTCCTCGATGGTCAGGTTGGCAAGGTCAACGTTCTGGCCTCGCATGTCGGCCTTCATCTCCTGAACGGAGGCGTAAAACAACCCAGCATGTGCCTGATCGATCAGTCCATCGCGCTGCAGGATATCGCCCGTCGCTTGCGACATCGCTTCAAGCCATTGGACCGCCCCGCCTGATTGCGCTAGGCGCGATGCCTCGCGCAGCAGCCGAACGAGCGTGACACGTCCGCCGTATGTAAAGATTTCGAAGCAGACCCTCGCGGTCGCATCCTGCACCGCGTGAAACAGTGCCCGCTCAAGCTGGCGGATATTGTGCGCTCCGGGATCTACGATGTAGCCGCAAAGCTGTTCCGCGAGCGAGGCGAAGAGACGGGATCGGCGATACGGCCTCGCGCCAGGGCCAACAACTGGCACACCGAACTCTCTCAGCTGGCGAGAGAGCGGAAACAAGGGCGCCCATTCTCGGGCGAGAATAGCTGCGTCGCCGAACTCAATCCCCTCATCCGCCAATAGCGGAAGGAAGTGCTCGGTGATGGCCTCAAATGTTCCGCTGGTCTGGATAAGGGATGGCTCGATGCGGATGGTGCGGTTCTGCCCGACACTCTGCATCGCCGGTACGCGCGGAACAAGGCGCTCCGCGTGGGTCACGATAGGCGGGCTGGATCGGAAGTTGCCCGTCAGCGATAAATCCGATCTTGCGCCAATATGTGCAGCGAATGGCTGAATGAGTTCCGGCCGCGCGCCCGTGAAGCCGAAGATCGATTGAGCCGGATCGCCCACAGCGAAAATCCGCGACCGTCCCTGGGAGTGAATGTGCTTCAAGATTTCGATCTGAAGTTCGGTCGTGTCCTGAAATTCGTCGATAAGAAAACTCGAAAAGCGACAAGAAAGCGAATGAGCAATCATGCTATGATCGCGCAAAAGGCAATGCGATTTATAAATAATGTTGGCGAAATCGACGAAGCCCAGCTCAGCGCATTTTTGCCAGAAGTACGGGGCGGCACGCCTAACGGGTTCGTTGCCGAGCGCAACCCCGATCAAGTTTCCATGGACGTCTAAACTGAGGGAAGCAAATGCCTCGAAATCAGCTGCCCGGAGTTGCAGCAGGTTTACCTGTTCAGCCGCCCAACGCGCGATTTCTTCAAATTCCGGGCGGTCACGGGTGAGCACCCGCATGGAACCGGCGAAGCCCGGCACCAGCCACGCAAACGGGCGCAACACTTCGCTCAAGCAGAACGAATGAATCGTTGAAACGACAAAGTGTTGCTCATCACCGTCGAGCAGGTGCGCGGCCAGCCGCTGCTCAATTTCCTGAACGGCCGCATTGGTGTAAGTGATGCAAGCGACCGCTTGCGCGCTTCCCCGCAGCTTTTCGATCTCCTGCGCGAGGCGTGCTGTGATCGTCCGTGTCTTTCCGCTGCCGGGACACGCTGTAAGCAGGATGTTATCTTCGCACGCGACAGCATCGCGCTGTTCGATGGTCAGGCTCATGCTTCACGCAACCAATCGACGGCCTCTCCAATGTAATCCGGAAGCTCCGTCGCCTGCCCGACATGCCGAGCCGCGACTTGCGCGAACCGACCTTTTCCAAACCGTTTGGCCGTTCGCAGGACAGCGTCCTTCAACTCCTCGTCGACTCCCAAAAACTCTGCGTTAGATATTTTTCGAGCGATACGGGGCGCGCCGAGCGCGCGCGCGGCAGCTTCGAGCATGGCGAGATTGCCGTCGGTTGTGATTTCGCGCTCGAAGGTCGTATCGCCAAGAAAGACCCTCACATAAGCGTTTTCTAGAGCGGCCAAGTCCGGCCTAACGGGCTGATCGTCGTCCTGGTCAGCCCCGTCCGCCTCGACGCCAGCGTGGGCAACGTCGTTGGCTTCAGCTGGATCGAGATCGGCATCCGCGACGATGGCGCATCTTTTCGGCAGGCAACCCGCACTGAAGAGTTTGGCGAATACATCGAAATGGACGCCATGAATGGCGACGACTGAGATGCCCTCGCGCTCAAGGTCGACGCCTAGAATTGCCTTCACGAGGGGCGGTATCAACAAGGCTTCGGCCGCGCCTTCGACAAGCATAATTTTTCGCGCGAAGAGCAGGCTTGATTTCGTAGCGTCAAGATAGCGTTCGAGGTCTCCAACATCTTCTTCCGCAAGATCAGCATTTGCAGCGATTGTGCCGGCGAACGGGGCTGTCGCTCCTGTGTTGGTCAGAAGAATGAACGAGCTCAGCGCCGCCTTGGACGCGATGTTCGGGCTGTGAGTGGTCAAAAATGATTGAAACGGCAACGCGCGCAGCGCCTCAAGTAGCGTAAGTTGGAGCTGGGGGTGTAGATGCGCCTCCGGCTCTTCGATTAAGATTAGCTCGCCGGAAGAGCGGCCAATCGCAGCCCGCTTGCGGAAATACTCAATCAGAATAGAGATATAGAGGACATTGTTGAGACCGAGACCGTTGCGGCGGGGTTCGAACCGCTGCATGGCCGTACTGCTCAAGAGCACGTTCAGGTTTCGTACAATGGATTGAAATGAAGGGGCGGACAGACCCAGTTCCACGTCGAGGCTGAAAGCCGGCCCGGTTACCTCTTTGAGGGCCGTATCGATCGCCCGCGAAATCGCTTGGACGGTGGGCGAACCCTCGATCGTATCGTTCGCGGCCTGGATGGCTTCAATGAGAGCTGCCTGCTCGTTCTCGCTGATCGCGCTGGCGTCGATTAACCGGGCCAACGGGGATTGCCGTGGCTGGCGCAAATCGTTTTCGACATCGCGCAAGGCATGGAGATAGACGACCAGAAACGACTGCAGGTATTGAAGGCTCACGGTGGTGGCGCCAAGCGCGTCGTTCTCCGTGTCCCATTCGATCTGTCTCAACTCAACTGCGGGATTGCCGCCACCGACCAACTCCCATGCGTAGTCCGCGAGAGTGAGGGTGTCAGGCCGCCGTGTCCTCAGGCTGATGGCTTCTCGCGCGGCTCGCTTGGGCCTGAAGCGATAGAACAGGCGTGCTTGATCCGGCCCGATCTGGGTGCCGTGCAACATGGCTTCTTCGTTGTCACGCCCCTGAAACCCTGTGAACTCCACCCCAATCAAGACCTGAAAGGGCTGTCGTTGGTCGACGTCGCAATGCACGTCGTCTTTAACGAGGGCGCGGTACGCAGACGACAGGTTTACGTCGAGGCACAGGCGCAAAGCCTGAATGAGGTTCGACTTGCCGGTATTATTTTCCCCGACGACACAGGTAGTTCGCTCCGCCACCCGGACGTCAATGAATTTGAGTGACCGATAATTCTTGATGACAACACGGCTTAGCTGCATTCCATCCCCCAGCGCTAACTCTGTCGGCGAACGCCACCACTTTCGCATGCTGACGAGCTAAACTCACGAGATAATCGTCTGATTTACAGCCTTAAGTAGTCCAGGAGGTCGAACCGAAGACCACCATGCTTGATGAAATGGGTGACCTTCGCACGCTGCGGCAGGCCATTATACCCCACGGACAGTTGCAGCCCGGTCGAATTATGCTTCTTATCCATAAAGCGGATTTCAACGTTCTGCATTTTCCCGACGGCGTTCTGCCCGTCGCAGATCCGCCGAAACTCCAGCTCAAGCTTCGCGTCCTCGGCCTTGCCACGGCATTCCACTTGCAGATGGGTCTGCAGGTTCGTCTGCCCCTTATCGATCAGGAAGCGTTGCAGACGTTCGATGCAGAACCCTAGAGCAATGCTGTACTGGTCGGCCGGTGCGCTGTACTTCTTGACGTGTGCGGCCTTGTCTATGACCGTCGCAATGAGCGTGAATTCAGCCTCTCCAATGAGCTGGGTCACGCGGTCGATGAAGGACGTGCGGGTTTTGGCATTGAGCAGGATGTTGAAGTCGCCGGTCGCCTTGCGGATTTCATGGCCGCGCAGGACGACGCTGTCGTGGCCCCAGAAATCGAACTTCAGGCGCTGAAACGCCGGCACGACTTTATCGATGTATTTGGCTTTCTCGACCACGCAGAACGCCAGGGCAAAAACCGGATGATCCGGGTTGATGCTGGTTAGGCTATGGTCGCCGCTCTCGTCGATATAGACAATGTATTCGCTGAAATCCATTTGCAGATACTAGCCCTGGTCGGCGCCGCCGGCAGCTCAGGTGGCTCATAAACAATCGGCTTTTGCCGTCGTCGGCCATCCACAGCCTGGCCGGGCATTCTCCTCAAGTTCGCTCTTCCGGAGTAATGTCATCCCATGGAATCACCACAGGCGCAAACGAGAACCGGGGGCACTGCCGGGCGTGAGCTTCTTTAGCAAGTGGACGCGTCCGGTCATTCTGCCGGCCGTAGCGGAGCGACGAATCACCGTCGGCAAAAACGCCGTTACTCAGACCGTTTTCCCCCGGACCACGGTATCGGCCCAATTTTTCGATTCGCAGTACCCCGGGCACGACCTGATCAAGCTCGGACTGTCGGCCCCCTTCTTCGAGATGCTCATCCGTGCACCGAAAGTACATCGCATTGATAGCCCACTCCCTGTTCTGACCGCGGTCGACCCTGCACAATATGGAAATGGCCTCTCCCCTCTGGAGTTGAAATGGGACCGGCTCGGCGAGCTCGCCACCTGGGCCGACGCTCCTGATAAGGTGCTCGCCTCTTGGCGGAACAGGTTTACGTTCGCTGTTGAAGACTTAAAGACCGACGCGCCAGGACTGCGGCTGCCACAGGTCGGTGCTCTCCACGCAATCGCAGCTCATTTCTCGGTCGGTTCGGAGTTTGAGCCGGCCACGGTCGTGTTGCCCACTGGTACCGGCAAGACCGAAACCATGCTGGCCACACACGTCTATGGCCGCGAAAGCAAGATGCTGGTCTTGGTCCCAAGCTCCATCCTAAGGGCGCAGATTGCGGCGAAGTTTTCTAAATTGGGCGTGCTGCCGGCGGCTGGCGTCATTCCCCTCGAACTCGCTCGGCCGTTTGTCGCGAAAATCACTAAAGGCATCGAGAGTGTTGCCTCGGCTGATCGCCTCGTCGACACGTCCAATGTCATCGTCGCGACACCAGACATTCTGAAGGCCTCTGCGCCGGACGCACTGGAACGGCTTTTAAAGCGGTGTTCGATGCTGGTGGTCGATGAGGCACACCACATTACTGCAGCGACCTGGAAGGAGATTAGGGACCGCTTCGAGCAGAAGAAGATCCTGCAATTTACGGCGACCCCTTTCCGCCGCGACGAACGCAAGGTCGACGGCAAGATCATCTTCAATTTCAAGCTCGGAGACGCCCAGCAGGCCGGTTACTACCGCCCAATCAATCTCCGCAGCATCGAGGAATTCGGCGATCCGGAGGCGCGAGACCGCGCGATTGCGGCCGAAGCCGTCGCAGTCCTGCGGAGAGACCGCAACGAATTCGGATTCGACCACCTCCTCATGGCCAGGACCAAAAGCAAGGAGCGTGCGGCAGAGGTCTGGCGTGACTACAAAAAGCTCGCGCCGGAAATGAAACCTGTTCTGGTGTACTCCGGGCCAGGTCGTGATGCCGCGAACAAAAAGGCGCTCGCGCAGCTGTACGATCGGGGCAAGGACGGTTCCAGGATTGTTGTGTGCGTCGACATGCTGGGAGAAGGCGTCGACCTGCCAAACCTTAAGATTGCGGCCCTGCATGACACCCATAAATCTCTGGCAGTAACCCTCCAGTTCATCGGGCGCATCACGCGCAAGGGTGACGACAAGACCATTGGAGAGGCCACAGTCGTCACGAACATCGCCGACCCCGATGCCGAAAAGAAGCTCGGCAATCTTTACGCCGAAGGCGCCGACTGGGACAAAATCATTCGTCGCCTGAGCGAGGAGCGGATCGAACAGGAATTGCGCCTGCAGGATGTGGTAGCCGGCCTTAAAGGCAAAGGCACGCTTCATGCGCAGCTCTCGCTTTGGAATTTGCGGCCGCGACTTTCAACACAAATCTACCGCACGTCATGCACCGACTGGGACCCGACAAACTACGTGAAGGTGCTCAAGGGCAAGGACCAGACCTGGTATGCGCTCGACAAGACGCAAAACCTGCTCGTGGGTCTCGTCCATCGCGAGGATACGGTCGATTGGGGGAATTTCCAGTCGTTGGAGGAGACCAGCTACCATCTGCTCGTGATGTGGTGGGACAAGCCAAACAACGCGCTGTTCATCTACGCCAGCGACTACGACGCACTCCGCACCGAACAACTGGCAAACCACGTTACCGGCGACGCAGCGCGCCTCCTGTCAGGAACACCCATCTTCCAGATTCTGAACAACGTTCAACTGCCGCTTGCAAAGAGCCTTGGTTCGTCACGCGTTGGCGCAATCAGCTTTACCGCCTACTTCGGTCCGAATGTAACCGAGGGACTGGCAAGCATCGAGAAGCGCGAGTCCAAACTCAACAATATTGCCTGTCTCGGATACGAAGACGGCGAGCGCGTTCTCTGGGGCGGAGCCGAACGCAAGGGCAAGGTGTGGCAGCAAAACGCCGGAACACTCTCCGAATGGGTGGCGTGGTGCGCCCGCACCTGGAAGAAGGTCTCTGCGGAGGAAACTGTCGCCCCGAACATCACCCGGGATTTTCTCAGGCCCATACGACTATCGTCTCCTCACAACTCTCACCCTATCGCCATCGAATGGGGTGAACATGCGCAGATGATGAATTCAGACCAATTCGTCATCTTTGATGGGGTTAGTGTCCCGCTCTATCTTGTCAATCTGGACGTGGCCGCCGTTAGCGCAGACGGGGCGATAGACATCTGCATATCGTCAGAGACCGTCAGCTCCACGTATCGACTGACAATCTCGGACCAGGTCGTCGCGGGCTATTCACACACCAAGATTTCAGGACCAAATGTCCTCTTCAAGCGATCGAATAAGCTGGTGCTCCCGCTTATCGAACACCTGGTCGCTGACCCCTTTATCGTCCGCTACGCCGACGGCACGTATTCGTATAACTGCTACCACATCCCCGCCAATCTCGATGCCGGCAACTTTCCTGTAGAACGCCTGGAATCTTGGTCGTGGAAGGGCATCCCGTTGAACCGCGAGTCGATGGGAAAGAGCCGTGCCAAGGATACGATCCAGTACAAGACGTTTCAACAACTGCAAGCAGATTTCGAGCTGGTGTTCAACGATGACGGCTCTGGCGAGGCAGCCGACCTGGTCGCGCTCAAGGACATCGACGAGACCACGATCAGCCTTTGCCTCGTTCACTGCAAGAATGCTCATGGCGGGAAAGTAACGGCGGATATCCGCAATTTTTACACACTATGCGGTCAAGCACAAAAGTCCGTCAGCATCAAACACCGCGGCGTACCGCGTCTCTACAATGACCTTAAGCGCCGGCACGACCTGTGGATGAGAGGAGGCAGCTCGCGCTTCCTGAAAGGCGATATAAAGAAGCTTGCCTACTTCAAAGATAAGTCCCGTCGCGCTGCCTTGCATTTTGAAGTGATCATTGTGCAGCCTGGAGCTTCGGCAGCGTCGATCAACGAGGATGCCCTCAAGCTGCTCGCAACGACCGAAACGTACCTGCTCAAAACCGCAGCGGCTGGCTTCAGGGTCATCGTTTCGGAATGACGTCTCGGTAGACCTACCAGACCTCGTCCGCGTTCCAAAAGAAGCTTTCCAGATGGCGATCAAAAGCTCGGCGAATATGTCTGACGTGGCTTGGGCGATAGTGCTTTTGCACTCTGGCATGCATCACCAAGAAGCCGACGTAAATCTGTACCAAATGCCTTTCCAGACGATAGAAGGCTGCAATTGCGTCGTCGTTCTCCGGTGAATCACCATGAACCACGGCATTTCGGACAGCGTATGCAAATCGGACGTCGTCTACGATTTCGACAGCCGCGCCACAGTCGGTCCAACCACCGGCAAAGGCGCAGCGCCATGCGAGTGATTCAGACTTCTTCTCGTTTGGAAGGGCTGCCAGCGCTTCCAAGGCTGATACAAGTCTGACCAAACGAATGCGGTCATGGGGCTCGCTGAACGCCTCTGCGATCAGGGTATTGGCATAACGAAGTCGTTCCAGAACCGGCGACAGCGGGTCGTTTCCCGAAACCATCCAGAAGGCCAGGCTCGCAAGCAATGGCGCATGCATTCCGACATCATCATGGAAATGGTCGACCCACGTATCATCCAGGTGGCTTGCCCAGGGGCCTCTAGACAAGTTGAAGTTCGCGGTACCGCTGTCTCCGAAGTGCACGCGGACCTGTGACTCTTCCCAAACAAAGCCATTCCCGACACGGACATCGTCCATGTGATGGTAGCCGAACTTCATACGGATAAGGTTGAGAACATACTCGGCGACCTCTCGGGCCACTTTCCAAGCCATTTTGGTCTCGTGTCGGCGGACTTCGACCACGATAAAATGGTCATAGCGGCTAGAGTAGGTGGCCCATTCAGCCACAGCTTGATCGCCGAAGCCGTCAGTGCCGTCCGCCTCCGCTGCAATCTTTGACTGATACTCAGCTTCGAACACCGCCTTAGCCAGGATCAGGGCTGGGCCAATACGAAACCGGCTTTTCTTGGCCGATGGGGCAAACTGAACGGGGATAACGAAGAAACCATTCGGCCGCGGACATTCGGCAATTCGCTTGGTCGCGCCAGCGATAACCGCATGTTCCGAGAGGATGCCGGTTCGCTTGGCTTTCGGCAAATGCGCCGAGTGAGCCTCAACTAAACAGCGCCTGGCCGTCTGCGTGGTTACCCGTCTTTGCTCCCCCATCCGTTCAAGAATCAGACGTGCGGCAAGCCAAAGATGCTTGTCCCCCTCGCGGCTAATCGAATTCCATCCGCTCTGAATGTTTAGAACGGAACGGGTCTTTTTGAGCGCTTCAAGATACCACTCTTTGGTCGCGCCTGCGGGTGGGTGACCATCCACCCATTCTCCGAGATAGGCATCGACCGCTTCTTCTAATCGCATGGTTCATCGGGTCGCTATGGCTCAGACCGGTCCTCCTTTACAAAGATTCGGGCCCGCAACCTAGACATCACCGGTACCCTCGCTTGAGCTTTCCAGTCCAGCGCGCGATAAGCGCGATCTCCGCGCGACCACGGGTCTTGTGAACCTCTGTCCGGACAGCCCCAGCCCGCCCGATGCGCCCCCATTCCCGAATAAGGGACCACTCGTTGAAGAGCGTGGGCTGAATGTCCAATTTGTAAAACCGCGCCATGTTGCGGCGCGTATCGACGCGGGTAAGCATGATTGCGGTCATGCGATCTCCTCCTCTTCTTTTTTTTGCAAAGCGCGCGAGACCGTAGCTGCACTGCAGCCGAGCAGCGCACCAATTTCTCGCAGCCCTCGCCCCTCGCGCTGCAGATCCTGCGCATGCGCGATCTGCTCTTTGCTCAACTTGAGCTCGGGCCCAAACCTCCGACCCTGAGCGTTTGCCCGCTCTCTCCCTTCCTTGGTTCGCGCCAAGATCAAGGCGCGCTCAAGCTGGGCGATGGCTGCCAGCATGGTCAGCATCGCCGCCGCCTGTGGCGTATCGGTATTGGCCCAAGGCTCCGCAAGAGACCTCGAAGGTCGGCCCCCTCGCCTCGACCTCGTGAACGATATTGAGAAGGTCCCGAGATGAGCGCGCCAGGCGGTCGATGCGGGTAACGGCGAGCACGTCGCCCTGGTCGAGCGCTGCGATGGCACGGGCAAGCTGCGGCCGATCGGCCCTCACCCCGCTCATCTTTTCGCTGAAGACCTTGACGGCGCCAGCAGCCCTTAGCGCGAGCGCGTCAACTTGCGCAGCATGGTCCTGCTCGGTGGTAGAGACGCGCGCATAGCCGTATTTCAACACTGCAAACTTGCAACAGACATATGCAACAGTCAAAGCTGTTGCACAGACTGATGATCACCAGTGTTGCATTTATTTTGACTTGTGCAACAGCCGACCCCATGTAGACCCAACCGCAAATGGAGAGCGAAGACGTGGTCGAAGCAGTCGAGAAACGCAAGCTGTACCAGGTGACGTGCACCTCGGCTTACAAGACGGCCTTCACGCTCGGGCAAATGATTGACGTTGGTAACGAACCCAACCCCTTCTTTCAGTTCTACGAAACGACACTGGAATATCCGGTAACGGACGGCGCAACCGGCCGGCCGTATAACCTCAATGCGGTCGAGTGGCTGCACCAGGTCAAGATCGGCGTTTTACAGACCGCTCCTCAAATTCTTGCGGAGATCGCATGGACTGTGAGCCAGCATTATATGATGCTGGCTCGTGAGCTACTGATGGAGCAGATTCGGGTAGAGGACTTCAACAGCAGCCCTCCTTCGCGCCAGCGCTGCCTCTACCTGAGCGATACCATTGAGGAGGCCCGCACCTGGTTGCCGCTGCTTGGCGGCAACGGCGCCGTGTGCGAATTGACCCGCACGGGCGTGATTCACCGGGCGGACTCGCGGCAGATGGTCATCCTGAGCGAGCCGCTCCAGGTCACGCGGGACAAAGCCAAGGCGTACTGGCAGGGCAAAGTCAGTGCCGATCCTCGGATGGAAACCTTATTCACCGGCAAAGCCGAGGTAACGAGCATAGGGCTGTAGCTGGCGGTTGCGATCCCTAGATGCGCCCACTATATTCGTACGGCGTCTGTAGCTCAGCTGGATAGAGCTCCCTCTAGTAAAGGGAAGGTCGGGGGTTCGAGTCCCCCCAGAATTCGAAGGGCGCTCCCCTACCGGGTCGAGTGCCCTTTTTCGTTGTGGTATAAATAGTTTATTGCAACCAAAGCGGAGCACATCATTGCCCCCTCGCCGGCCGACCACCCCGCCGCGCCAGGCCCCCGTTCTGAACGCGGCGCAGGTCCGCCGCCGTATCGAACGACTGAAGCAATGCCTCGCTGATCTGGATACGTTTAAGCCGGAGCAAGTGCAAAAGCGCTTCAACATCCCTGAGGTAATGACCATCGAAGCGGGCATAAAGGACGCATTGGCCGCCGCGTTTGGCCACAACACCCCGCGGTACAAGAACTTTGAGGATGCGGCCAGCCTGGACAATGGCCCGGTGACCATGCGCATGGAGCCGGCGTTTGGCCGTGGTGGGTCGATCGACTATGACGCAAGAGACGCGCACGAAGCGCGCCAATACCCTTGCCGAAGGCAAGCAGCGCTCCATTCAGATACTCCAAGGCGCCATCCGGGCACTAGAGACCGACCTGGCGGACCTCGACGACGGCACTCGGGATTCGGAGCCAGCCGCACCTTCCCCACACACAGTGACTGCGGCAAGAAAGGTGTTCATCGTGCATGGCCACGACGAGGGCGTGCGCGAAGCTGTTGCAAGGTTCTTGGAGAAGATCGGCTTCGAAGCTGTCATCCTGCATGAAAAGGCCAACCAGGGCCGGACGGTCATCGAGAAAGTTGAAGCCCACAGCGACGTAGGTTTCGCGGTCATCCTCTTGACCCCAGATGATGAGGGCTGCGTGAAGGGTGGAACGCCTGCACCGCGTGTCAGGCAGAACGTGCTCCTGGAGCTGGGCTACTTCATAGGTAAACTGGGACGCCCGCGCGTCTGCACGCTGAAGGTCGGTGACCCAGAAATTCCGTCCGACTGGCGAGGCGTCATCGACGAGTCTTTCGACAGGGGTGGCGGCTGGCGGCAAACATTATCGAGGGAGCTGGAGGCAGCCGGTTACGAGATCGACTGGAATACGGTTATGCGCGGTTAAGGCGCTAGACTCGGCTGCGGGATGATCGAACAGGCGACACCACCATGAGCTACTCCAAGCGTGTTTTATTTGGGGATGATCCCGCCGATGACGAAGCGCGGCGGGTCATTGCACAATCGACCGCAAACTACCTCGCGCCATTCACATTCAAGATTCCGACACGTCGAAAGAACCGGCTCAAGATCGGCCCCTATTGGGACGCCGCTTGGTCTTCAATGGTCGCCGAGGCCGCCAAGGCCCTGAACATCGAGAGCGTCCAGATCAATGACCAGCGGTGTTTTAAGTCGCAGAACGAGGCTGACGCGGTCAAAGCTCTCGCAGAACAAAATCACCGGGCGTGGATAAAACAGTACGAGCAACCGTCAGGCTGATGCCTTTCGATCCACTCCTCAGGCGCAGAGTCCGCCGGCCTCTGGCGCATGGTTACTGCTGTCTCTGCGCGGGGAACTGCTCCTCGATGATCTTGCGCCACGGCGGCATTTTCGGGCATTTGGTTTTCCCGCAAACAAAGGGAACGGCTAATTCCTCGGCTATCAATGTCGCACCTACCTCGGTCCCATTGACCTTGAGCACGCCGCACTTGCGGCCGGCGTTACACCGTTTGGTGCTGACCGTGCTGGCCGGGCATGAACAGGGGATCTCGGTCAGGTCGACCGGCCCGCTATGCAACAGCTCAATAAGCCTTTCCTTGGCCAGGCGAGCTAGTGCCTTCTCGTCGGCGGAAACCTTGCGGCGAGGCGTCCTGATCTCCGGCGTGTCGAAACCTACTAACCGATAACGCAAGGCCTGACGCTGAGGGCCGACGCCGATTGTATCGCCATCAACAACAGTTATGGCATCGGGGCCGATTGGCTCCGCGCCAGCACAAGCGGTAACCAACGTCATTAATGCAGCTATGAATGCAAACCGGTGCACTTCCCATCCCCGAACTACGTCGACTGTCCCATGACAATAACGACAGGTGCCAATCTGATTCCGGGGGTCTAAATAGCAACCATGCCAAGACGCTATTTCTTTCATATTCGGGATGGCAACTTCGTATCGGTGGACAACGAGGGAATGGAATTCGCGACACCGCGCGAGGCTAACATCTACGGACATCGCCACTGCCCTGAACAAGAAGGCAGTGCCAGGACCACGCGGCGGCGTCTGGAATGCCTCGACGATCGCGGGAAGCCGCAAACGGATGAACGGCATCCTGCAAAATGAACTCTATGCCGGCAGCATCGTCTGGAACCGGCAGACTTTCATCAAGGCCCCCGAGACCGGCAAACGCATCAGCCGCGAGAACCCGCGTGATCAGTGGATGCCGGCTGACGCCGAACACCTCCGCGTCATCGACCGTGACACCTGGGAACGGGTCCAGGCCCGGCGGGAAGAGCGCGGCGGACCAAACGGGTCCTTCGCCACTCGACCGAGGAGCCTGCTGTTAGGGCTGGTCAAGTGCGGGCATTGCGGATCGGGCTATGTCGTGGGAGGTAACGACAAGCGCGGCCCTCTCCTGCTCTGCACTCGCATGAAGGAAACCGGGCTATGCGATAGCCGGCGAACAGTGTCCCGCGAAGCGATCGCGACCCTGGTCCTGAGGGGGATCGAGAACAACCTGGCCGCCCCCGAGCTGATCGCAGAATACGTCCGGGAGTATCACCCCGTATCGCGTGAACTGAGCAGTTCGACGGCACACCGACGCCGCGATCTGGAAAAGCGACTGGGCAACGTCAAGGGCGCCATTGCGAAGGCTGTGGTTGTCTTGCTCGACAGCCCCAGTCGCGCTCTGCGCGAGCGTCTGGCAGCGCTGGAAGCCGAACGAGACGAGATCGAAGCCACCATCGCAGATGTGGCGCCGCCCGCGGTCGAATTCCACCCAAACTCGGCTAACGCCTACCGAAGCAAGGTCAGGAATTTGAAGAAGGCCTTGGCGGACTCAGACGAGGACAGCCGCCTCGCCGCAAACGAGGCTATTCGGGAGATCGTCGAAAAGGTCGTCGTGCATCCGCAGGGCCCGTACAAGCCCGTGCGCGTCGAGATTTACGGCCAGCTTGCAGCCCTTCTCAGTCTCTCTGAGAAGGATGCCGAACCCCCTGCCCAGTCTAGGGGGTGTTGGTTGCGGGGACCTGCAACCATCTCAAATTGCTGTTCGAGGCTCCCGCATAGTCTACGTGGCTTAGGTAAGTTTTATCGCTGCGCTCTGACGCGGTCAGCGCGGTTACGCCAGAGCTTTACGTCAAACCCAGCTTCGCCTTAGGTAATTCGCAGAAGCTAAACTTCAAAGCGCGGATGGAGGTTGCCGGTGGCGTGCATCTTCAGCTTGGCCAGGTGTGCCGTAGACCACGGAAGCCCTGCCTACTCACAGGCCAGCACCGCGGCACCCAGCATCGGAACGAGAGCCTTGACGGACGAGAATTGCCGGGAGAATGGCATCCTCGATGCAGACGCCCAGGCAGTCAGGCGTTGCATGGCGCTTGATGACACCGGCCACGCCGGTTGTGCGGCCCTGGATGTTGCTGTCGAGCTCGAGGCTTACAGCCTCCACACCGCCGTCAACAAACACCTGAGAGACGCCGAGCGTCGTTCCGAGATCCAACCCAAGCACGTACTTGCGGCTCACTCATCCGTGCTTCTCTTCGGCATGACGATCAGCGGGACGAGCGGCTTCTTTCCTTGCTTGTGGCGCCAAACCATGTGGCGAACACCTTCGGCTAATCTCGCCGGCACCCGCATCGGTATGGTCGGCTCTGCATGCCGAGGGCGGCCAGCGCCTGGTCGGCGGCCACCGCGTTTTCCCGTCCGCGTTGTTTGCATGATCGAATCGTGAGCCGAACGGCTCAAGTCGTCAACCCTGCTAGAACCACCTATAGACAGCGACGAGGAAGATCACCAAGAAGCAAGCTGCTGAGATACCCAGCGCACCTTCAGCACTGATATCGAAGCCAAGGACATTGATCTGGAATTTGGGCGGCTGACTCATGGCGTAGCTCTCCATTGAAACTTCTTGGAGAGCCGGGATCAGTTCTCAGGGGCCAAGGTTGATAGGGCTGATTTGCCGCCCGGTGGCAATAAAAAAAATTTCTGTAACCTGATCTATCCGCATTTGTTGCGGAAAAGTGGATAACTCGGCTTTTGCCTTGCTAAGGGATGTCTCCCCCACGGCTCCCGCCAATCGAATGCGGCTTGCTCAGGAAGTAGTCGCGGTTGCCGGTGGCGGCTTCGGCATACTGGTCAATCGCCACCATGATCGCCTGGGCATGGCGATAGCACCACCCCTCATTGGTCAGGAGTCGCCTGCTCTCGTGCAGTGATTTCAGGATCGGCGGCGGGTTCTGCTCGTCGCTGTACCACTTCACCATTTGCGGCCTCCAAGCACCCTGCTCTTCGCCGGCGGAAGCTGGCCTTTCAGCTTGTCTCGCTCGGCACACAGGGCGTCGATCTTGTCCAGCATGCGCTCGAGCAGCGCTTCGGCCGACGCCGTGGGTATTCCCGCCTTCTGCAGCTGCAGGATCTCCCGCCGCTGGCGGTTTACCTGCGTGCGCATGTGCTCGATCTCCGAGCGGATGAAGTCGATGGTCGGCATGGATCAGCCCTGGATTCCTGACCGATCAATGAGAACAAAAAGAGAACATAAGAGTCAACCGACCTCAAATTTTTTTTCCAGAATCGCCGTCAGACCAATTGCTGCGGTGCAGCATCGCCTAAATAGACCGATACCAACATCGGTATTATCAAATTTCAAGGAGAATAATATTTATGAAACAGGTACTTACACCAAAACAGATCAAGACCATCACTTGCGATCGCTGCGGACCACAGCTCGTCGCTTGGATATGGAGATGTGACGGTGCGACCGAGATCACGTGCCTTTCCTGCGGTAACGAGTTAGGGGTCACGGTGGGCGCGATCAGAAGCCAACTTTATTACCACGGGTTCCGTGCTGTTCGTCGCGCCTTCGGACGATAATTGGGTGGGGGCTTCATAGCCCCCATTCACCACCATCGGACGTTGGCCAACGTGATCGTCAGAACCGGTAGAACCCTAAGACGGCCAGCACAATCACCATGGCGGCGCCGATAGCCATGGCGCCCTTGGCGCTGAGGCTGAGGCCCAGGAATTTGACGTGCAGTTCAGGATGGTCAGACATGGCGCAGTTCTCCATTGAGCAAAGCAACTCATGTCTTTCGGGGGGCAAGAGATGTGCGCAGGACTCTCGATCAGGCGCAAGGGGGATGTGAATATTTTTCGGTTGTCGATAGTGCAACCTTGTTTGTTATCAAAGGCTTCGTCAGTCAGTGAGGGGAGTTATTCACAGACCGCGCCTTCACAAAGTCAGAATGAACGCGCGCGCCTGGCGTGAACTCCGGCAGCGAGCAGCAGCGCCACTGCCATCGGATCAAGGACGGCAACAAGCGCCAGCGTGAGCAGCCGGACCGCTCGCTCAAAGTCCGCGGCGGGTATGCCAATCAGCTCGGCGAGATATCGTATTGGTCCGACCTCGACCTCGGCACGCCTGCGTTGCGCGTCAATCTTGCCTTTTTCGATCTGTAGATTGGCGAGAGCCTGGGACTCACGTTGGCGTTCCGCCGCGATGTCGGCACGTTCGCGACGCCTCTGGTCAGCAATCGTCATCGCACCGACCGGCCGGCCAAGGCGCGTCGCCTCGTCGATGGCCGCGTCGATCTGGGCAATACGCCGGTCAATGTCGGTGACCACTCGGCTCTGCATCCCGAGGCGGGCCTCGACGTCTGCGGTCCTGTCGGCAAGGGTGAGATCTATGGATGCCATATGGTCGAGGTGAGCGCGGGTCAGGAAGCCGAATACGCCAACGGCGTTCAGGCCCATCAACACGCCAATCATCAGGACGAGGACGAACCTCAGGAGGGATGGCGCGGACTTCCAATGCTCAGTCAGCCAGGCAGCCGCCACGAGCTTTCCGGCCTCGAGCACGGCGCCCATGATGATGACAGGCCAGAAGGCTCCGGCAAAGATCGCAGTCAGGCCGTCGATGGAAAAGGCAGCCGATACACAAGCCAGCGCCAGAGCCACAATCAAAGCAGCGAACTTGACGCGCGTCGGGGAACGATGAGCTTCCTCCACTCCATACACTCCTGTGACGCCGGCGGCCTCCGTAACGAGAGTGGTGCCATCCGTAACGGTCGGTGTTACGGTTCTCGTTACAATGATCGCTTCAGCGTTACGGCTGATTAGACCCGCGCGCTCCCAGGCTTTCAGGCGACGACCGGTCCGCATCCTATTCCAGCCCCATTGGCGTCCGAGCTCAGCAGCACTGACCGTCACGCGCCCCTCGGGCTGGGAGCGCAGCCAGGCCAGCGCCTCCACGTCATCGAATGGATGGAGCGGAATGGACTCGGTCATGATCAGACGCTGCTCCTTGTGCCTCAGCCCCGCGCGATCGGAGGCGTAGGAAAAGCCGGCTGCTCCAAGGCGATGACGCAGACCTCGGTCGCCGGAACGGGGAGCTGCTTGCCCCACATCTCTCCTGCTCGCCCAGCGGAGAGCAGACGGAGAGGTCCTGCGCGCAGTAGTGCCGAATGGCGGCGATTCTGCCCGCGCCTGGCGGAAGCGGACCAAGCCTCGCGAGCCATGGCCTGCGCGCAGGTGTCCTGCAAAGGTGGCATGTCCGAAGCCAGAGCGGAACAGCCGAATTGCGCGACGTTGCGCGCTACAGCCCTCCCCTCAACGGCCACGATGCGCTGTTGCTGCCGACCTGCCGCCGATCGACACTCGATCTTAGCCGGCCGCATCGGCGATTTGCGTGCGGCTTTAACACCAGCTTTCCTCGATGCTGCACCGGTGCGTGTTGAATTGATGCTGGAGGGCAGTCCGACTGCCCATCTCGGATCTGCGGACGAACAGCATCGCCGATGCAGTTCGATCACTCTGGTTTGTCTCGATAGATCGCTAAGACCCTGCGCTCGGATGCCAATGGTCCGAACGGAGCCGCAGCAAAGATGCAGCCTGAGACTCACCACTCGTGTAGCCACCGCGCGGTGTCTGAGCGTAGTTCAACCTGGGATTCGAGAGGAGCGAGCAGAGAGCGGGTCAACGGCAAGATAAAAGCGCCTCTCCGCGGCGAAGAATCGGCGGTCGTATGTCTTTGTGTTCACTCAGAGCAGCATGGCACCAAAGCAGACCTCGTAGAGTTGCTCGAAGATGAAAGGCGAGGAAAATCAACGTCCCGAACGGCACCATTCGCAGCATGGCGAACTGGTTCGCAGATTGGGACAGTCCTAGCCATGAGCGCTCGGAAGGCCGCCGCCGGACCAACGGAGCTCCGTCCAGGCTCGCGCTGCGCGCGGCCCTCAGAGAGGAGCCGGCCCACGGCCTTGACTGGGCTTCTGTGTCCCGGCTCTTGGCCTCCATGCGCCTATTGATTCTTGTGAGCACAGGCGCTCGACTGACGAAGAGGCGGAGCCCCCTTGGAGTCAGCTTTCTAGTTGAGACCGGAAATGATCCGAGGCACCGAACGTAACGCGAGCGCCCCATTGCGATCCGTCGCGATCATGTGACCGACGTCCGCAATCAGCCCATGGCTGCCGACTTGCGGCGCTGCGGCAAGTCGCCTGTTATCTGGGGTACACCGGCCATAGCGCCACCCCATTCGGAGGATAGCCCATGGTCCGGCAGAGAAAGGCCGTCAAGGCCATGCCATGCCGGTTGTTCGAGGTTGTGCAGAAGAGATTTGCTCGGCATGAGAATTTTAGTCTTTGACCCTGAACGGGACGTCGCGAGCCGATTGCTGCATGCAGATCACTGAGGCAGCGCCACCCCGGCGATTTGCATGACGCCAAGCTGGTCGAACAACTCAATCTGCTCACCGTTCAGCACTGGAATGTAGCAACGACGTCTAGCAGCCGAGATCAAAATACAGAGCTTAGCGTGCTTGATGCTTACCGGCAGGATTGCGTCGCTGCGGTGCTCGGTTCCGTTGACGAAGCATGGCGCGAGGGCGCGCAGCATGCCGCCCGCATCCGGCCAACTGTCAGGTGATTACGATCTCAGGGCGGTCGATAGCCGCACTGGCTTTGTTCTTACTCAGACGCGGCATTGGGCCATCTGATTGCCTTGTTGCGGTTTCTACGAAATCAGCGAACGCCCGTGCTTTGGCACTTGCCAGCCGTCCAGTCGGGAAGACCGCCCACAGGTCGACGGGTGGAAGCTCCCAGTCCTTCAGTAAGCGAACGACGACGCCGCTTTCCAGCTCGGGTGCAAACATCCAGTCGGAGTTGACCGTCAGCCCCATGTCGGCGAGCACCGCGGCGCGGATCCCTTCGGCGGCACTGACCCGGACGCGGCCACGGATTGCGACCGATGCTTCGGTGCCATCCTTTCGGAATATCCAGTTGTTTTCGAGCTGGCTGTAGACGATCGCCTCATGCGTCGCGAGCTCGGCTGGCACAGCCGGAATCCCTGCCTGCTCGAGATAGGCGGGCGTTGCGATGACGGATCGGCGGCCGCTCGCAAGGCGCCTTGCCACCGCCGACGAATCCGACAGTTGGCCCATCCGCAATGAAATATCGACCCCTTCGGAAACGAGGTCGATGACGCGGTCGTCGAGAACGATGTCGATCTCCAGATCGGGATGCTGGGTGAGGAATTCTGGCAGCCGCGGCACGACCAGAAGCCTGGCGAAGGTCGTCGCGGCCGAGACGCGAAGCTGACCGGTCAGGCCAGCTCCCGCGCCCCGCGCCTCCAGCTCCGCCTCGTCGGCTTCGTGGATCGCCGTCTTGGCGCGCTCGTAGAAGCGGAGCCCTGCATCCGTCGGCGTCAGGCCATGGGTCGAGCGCACCAGCAACCGCACCTGAAGCCGGTCCTCAAGCTGCGCGATTGTTTTCGAAATCGCCGGTTGCCCGACCCCGATCTGCCGGGCCGCTCCCGAGAAGGAGCCGGTCTCCACGACGCGCACGAAGGCGGCCATCGCCTGCAGTCTGTCCATATTGCCTATTCTCCAGAGGAATAAGCAATATCGCTTCAAGGCTTCTGCCGCAATATAAGAGGAATGGTCACAACTCTCTCCAACGACAGTCCGATGGAGACAGAGATGATCGAAGTTCACGCCTTCGCCACGCCCAACAGCGTCAAGGTCCCGATTGTGCTGGAAGAGATGGGGCTGGCCTACGCGCTGAAACCGGTCAACGTCCGCAAGGGCGAGCAGAAGGACTCGGCCTTCATTGCTCTGAATCCCAACGGCAAGGTGCCGGTGCTCGTCGATGACGTAGACGGCGAGCGGTTCGTCCTGACGGAAAGCGCCGCCATCCTCGTCTATCTGGCAGAGAAGACGGGCAAGCTCCTGCCACAGAGCGGCGCCACCCGCGCCCGGGTTTTCGAGCAGCTCTTCTTTCATGCGTCAGCTTTGAGCCCCGCCTTCGGCAATGCCGGCTTCTTCAAGCGCTCGTCACCGGAGCCGCAGCCGATCGCTGAGGCCCGCTTCACCAGCGAGGCGGCACGCGTTCTCGGTCTTCTCGAGGCGAAGCTGGCCGATCAGGCCTTCGCCGCCGGTGACGATTTTTCGATCGCCGACATCGCACACTTCGGCTGGCTGTGGCGTCGGCAGTTTCCCGGCCTAACGCTCGACGACCGCCCGAACCTTTCCCGCTGGTACGACGACGTCGCGGCACGCGCGGCCGTCCAGCGAGCCATCGCCCGCGTCGAAGCTCTCGTGCCCGCCGCCTGATCCTTCCCGAACATCCATCCAGTTCAAGACAGCAGGAGAACCATCATGTCCAATTTCAACATCTACAAGGATTCCTTCGCCAACGCCCGCCTGACGCGCTCGGAAAGCGGTGTCCTGGAGGTCGCGCTGCACACCGACGGTGGCAAGCTGATCTTCAATGGCCACACCCATGAGCAGTTCGTCGAGCTCTTCCACCAGATCGGCTCAGATCCGGACAACCGCGTCGTTATCCTGACCGGCTCCGGCGATGCCTTCATGGATGCGATCAGGCCCGAGGGTTTCGATTTCTTCTCGCCGCGCGGCTACGACAAGATCTATCGCGAGGGCAAGAAAGTCCTCATGAACATTCTCGACATCGAGGTGCCACTGATTGCCGCCTTGAACGGTCCCGTTCTCCTGCATTCGGAATATGTGCTGCTCGCCGATATCGTGCTGGCCACGCCTGAGACCGTCTTCCAGGACAAGCCACATTTCGACTTCGGCATTGTGCCTGGCGACGGCGTCAACCTGCTGTGGCCGGAAGTCATCGGCAGCGTTCGCGGCCGCTATTTCATTCTCACCCGGCAGATCCTCGACGCCCAGACCGCCAAGGAATGGGGCGCGGTGAACGAAGTGGTGCCGGCCGACAGGCTGCTTGCCCGTGCTCACGAGATCGCTGAGAGCCTTGCCGCTCTGCCTCCGCTGACGAGCCGTTACACCCGTATCGCACTGACCCAGAAGCTGCGCCGGATCATCGATGAAGGTGCCGGCTATGGCCTGGCCCTCGAAGGCATCAGCGCCGCTGAGGTTGCACGCTCCATGGCGTCCAATGGCTGACCATCCTCCCCCCGATCATCCATCGAAACCAAGTTTTCCACGGAGAACAATCATGACCCTGCAATCCAAGCTCGACGCCTTCAAGGTCGATTTTGAAGCCGGCAAACCGCCGTACAATGTGCCCTACGCAGTCATCGAGACGATGCGCCGCGCCACGGCCGAGTTGATCGCTTCCGGTGCTGCCCAGCGCGCGCTGAAGGCGGGCGACAAGCTGCCGCCCTTCGTGCTGTCCTCCTCGGAGGGCAACAAGGTCTCGTCCGACGATCTTCTGTCCAAGGGACCGCTGGTCATCAGCTTCTACCGTGGTGTCTGGTGCCCCTATTGCAATATGGAGCTTCAGGCGCTGCAGGAAGCGCTTCCGCAGTTCAAGGAACTCGGAGCAAGTCTGGTCGCGATCTCGCCGCAGAACCCGGCGAACAGCCGCAAGTCCGTCCGGCAGAATAGCCTGTCCTTTCCGATCCTGTCGGACCCGAATAACGACGTCGCCGCTGCTTTCGGCCTGCGTTTCGAGATGCCGGACTATCTGATCGAGCTCTACAAGTCGCTGAAGAACGACCTGCCGGCCTTCAACGGTGATCCCAGCTGGACCTTGCCGATGCCGGCCCGCTTCGTCGTCGGCCAGGACGGCGTCGTCCTCTATGCCGAGGTGAATCCGGACTACACCCGCCGTCCCGAACCGGAAGACATGCTGCCGGCGCTGCGCCGCGCCGCCAGCCTCGCCGCCTGATCTAAACCCGCTCAAATAGGCCCCACCCACAAGCAGCGGGGCCGAAAGGATATCTCATGAAGAGAACCTTCCTGATCACCGGCGCCAGCAAGGGCATCGGCCTCGCACTGTCACTCCGCCTCGCAAAACAGGGACATGCCATCGTCGGCATCGCGCGCAACGCGTCGGAAGGGTTCCCCGGTGAATTGCATCTCCTCGACCTCGCCGATCCGGCCTCTGGCGACAGGCTCGCCGCGATCATCCGGGAGGCCGAAGTCGACGGCGTCGTCAACAATGTCGGCCTCGTGCGTGCGGCACCCCTTGGCGATATCGCTGTCTCGACGCTCGAGGAAGTCATGCGCGTCAACCTGCATCCGGCGCTGGTCGCGACGCAGACAGCCCTTCCGGGCATGCGCTCACGCGGATGGGGAAGGGTCGTCAATATCTCCAGCCTCACCGTGCTCGGCAGCGTCGAGCGCACGAGCTATGCGGCGGCCAAGGCTGCGCTCGTGAGCTTCACCCGCAGCTGGGCCCTGGAGCTTGCCGCGACAGGTATCACCATCAACGCCGTTTCGCCGGGACCGACCGAGACCGAGCTGTTCAGGGCGAACAACGCCCCTGGAAGCGAGGGGGAAGCGCGCTATCTCGCCGGAGTTCCGATGCGCCGTTTCGGCAGGCCGGAGGAAATCGCTGCGGCAGCGGCCTTTCTTCTATCCGACGACGCGGCCTTCATGACCGGTCAGACGCTGCATGTGGATGGAGGGGCCTCGATCGGCAAGCTTTCACTGTGATGCAGTTGAAGTGCTGCATTCGGCCGACGCGACAAATAATGAGCTTACCCCTGATCTGGGCTACTGCGCCGGAGATGGCGCGATAGCTTTCGGTCGTTCAATCAATCGGCGATTTCACAGGGCGGGTCCTGCGCTGATGAACGTCCGGCCCTGGTGCGATCTTCGCGCGGCCTTTGAGGTAGGTCCGTCGGCGTTGTTCTAGCCCTGCCTCGACCTCCTCCAGGTCCCACACGACGCATCGGCGCGTGAGATTGAACCTTCATGGGAACTTGCCGCGCTTCTCCGTTTCGTAGATCGTGCTATTTCACAGCGGGAAAATAAGCCGGAGTTCATGCCGTCTGATCGTTCGTGGGGCCGGTCAGCACGGTTGCGGGGCCGGAATACCCTACAAGGTCTCGAATGGTCGTCATCCTGATACGGCATCAGTAGGACGCTTATGTGGCTTTGGCTTCTTGGTCATATCTATCCTCCGGTGGTTGGAGGATTGCTGATGCAGTCCAGACTTTGCCCGTTCGCGTAGATGTCCGATCTTCGAGGCCGACGCTGACTGTACTTTGGGCCGTGATTTCGGTTAGGGTGTCTGACCTAGAATGGCGCGCAGAGAGCCGATAGTAGTCGATAGATGGCTTGCGATGTGGCGAACTCCGAGTGGTGTCGGCAAGCATCGTAGCGGTAGGCTTGACTGTCCTGTGGAGCGCTGCCGCAAAATTCTATGATGTGCTGATTGCTGCGATTGCTCAATGTTCTCGCGAGGTCGGAGTCTGTGGTCTCGGCCGTCCTTTTTCGGGCATTCGCCTCCCCAAGGTGGCCGTTCGGCAGTCGCATGTTGCCCTCCGGCAACCCCGCTCGCCTGGCGTACCGCTGCACGCCGAAATAGACCGGGACTTCCGAAGAGTGGACAAGCGATGTAGCGGACCCCTGACTCGCCCCCCCCACACGTCTCAGGATGCTCGTTAGTTCGGAGTCATTTTTCTGGCAAAACTGACCGCCTCCAGCCCAGGATCCGTGGGGTGAGGGCGTCGACCTGGGGGCTTCTCCCAATTCGGACCTGCGGGAAAAGCCATTGCGGTTCAATCGTGCTTCAAGCCGCATTATGTCCGAATGGGCCTTGAGTGTATTCAGCCACCGAAACCCTTCCAAGCTGGCGCTCTCGCGCGGTCTAGGTCGCGCTTTCGAAATACGCGCGCCCGCGCGCGGCTCGTTTTCAACCTGGTCAGTATCGGAATATGTCCGTTGATTGGGGCAGACCAGACGTGGCGGGTCGGTGGTCGGCACGACGCGAACAGCCCATTACGGACTTGGAAGGTTGCTCGTACTCACGATCGAACCGGGCTGGATCACGATGTCCGGGTTACCTCTGGTCCCTACCGTTCGCGCGGACATCCTGGGGGCGGCAGCCACGGGCCAAGAGCCGAATTCGTTAATAGTCTGCAAACCTGTTCTGAAGGAGCAGTGCAACCAAGAGGACGGACGTGCTATCATGCGGAGCTAGGCGAGGTTTTCCGGCGATGAAAGTGGGAATGAAGGCCATCATCGTTGCTTATCTGACGATCTGGACGACAGCCGTGGCATCGCTGGCCGTGCTCATGATCCGGCCGCTCTATCCAGAGCTTTACACGTCCGTGGTGCGCATTGAGCGCGACATCTTGGAGTTGCTTCCGGCACTAACTCCATTCATCGCGTTTCCCATCGCTTTTGGTCAGGCCATGAGCGTAGTACGAAGGCGGAACACATTTGATGAAGGCATGCTCATCCGTTATTTCGTCGGCACTCCGATCTGCATTTTTTTCACGCTCCTGGCCGCTATTTCCCTCCTCACGCTGATTTTCGCTCCGATAGCTTTCATTTTGGGCCTGACTTATGGTGCTATTCCCCTTTTGGTCGGAGTAATAATTCACTGCTTCGGAATGTTGCCGCTATATTTCTTAGATAGATGGCTGCGATCATCCGCGAAGACTGTGCCTGCAGAGAGCGTCCGCTAAGGGTCACGTGCTGCCTTACCGAACAAGCTAGCGTCACGGCCGGTGTACCGCGGATAGTTGCCGACTTGATGCAACGCCGCAAGTCGGCAGGCTCCAGGCCATTTACGGCCCGGCCGCGCCGCCCGTCACCTCCGCAATTCGCCCTTATCGGACCTTCTCGGTCGGGTGCATCGACGGCAGCTTGCGGCCCGGCCCCCTGACAACACGACTCGTCGGACCGAGTGTCACTGTCGGATGCATAGCCGACGTCAGCGGCGCCGACCTAATGGACGCCTATTCGCCGCCGTTCACCGTCCCTCGCACTACCCATGATTCATCCAGGTTCTATGTCTGACCGGGATCATAAATGCTCGATCGGGCCCATTGTGATCTGGAGTGACAGCATGGGAGATCGAAAGTATCTGACTGCTGAGGAAGTCTCGGAGCGCTATCGCGGAGCAGTGAGCGTAGGGACGCTGCGGAATTGGCGAGCCATGCGTGTCGGGCCGGCCTTCGTCAAAATCGGCAAAGCGGTCCTCTATCCGATTGATCAACTCGACGCCTGGGACAAGCGAAACATGGTGGCGTGTCGTGCGTCTAGACGACTGATCGTGACCGAGTCTGATCAAGGATGATGATCACGTTCGTCACGCGCTACCGTCCCCACTCCCCGTCCCCACCAGGTCGACGATTTTCGAAAATCGACACTACATCAATTAGATAGCTGCGGCGCTACGCTCATGCACAATCATCCCAATACGTTAGTTGGTACGCGGTGGGATAATGCAGACTTCGCAGGAAGGTCGACCTATAGTCTTGCTGTTTGAGAAAGGCGACAGCCTCGCCCTGTGAACGGTTCGACCAACTCCGCCTGAATGTTCTTCCAGAGCACCCCAGCGACACGAGTACCAGGCTCTGGTCAAGGTTTTAGGAATTCGCTGGGATCGACGCCGAGCGCCTTTGACAGCTTACCGAGCATCGTCACAGATGCGCTGTACACCCCCGTCTCCAGTTGACTGACATAGCTCCGGTCGACTTTTGCTCGGAACGCGAGCTCCTCCTGCGTCCAGCCCTTTCCCGTTCGGAGGCGACGCAAATTCCGAGCAACAGTATCTCGCAAATCGTTCATTCGTGAACGAATGCGGCCTGTTGAGCATACCCATCAATTGAGTATACTCAACAAAGCCAGATGGCTCAACAGGCGGACGCGAATGCGCGCTCGATTGGAGGCTCCACCATGGGAAATCAGACCGTCGGAGAGAGCGATGCCGTCCAGAACGCGCAGGAGAGCTCAGCTGCAATCGCGTCGTCTGCGGCCGATGACCAAAGGTTGCTCACTTTGGAAGCGCAGTTGACGGCGCTCCTGGATGAACTTGCCAGGATGCAAAATGAACAAGCGAGGTCCCATCGAGCTGAGGTCGAGGACATCCTGGCAAAGCTGTATCCCGTCGAACATGCACTCATGACAGTGCCTGCTCGTAGCATAGCCGGATTGGGCGTGAAGGCACGTCACACTGCCCACGTCGTGTCAGAGTACTGGGACAAGCCGATCGACCAAATCGATTGGCATGCCAAAGCGGTTCGCCTGCTCATCGAGGCGGTCTGTGAGGTGGCGGGCACCCCCGTCCCGGCCATCATGCTGCAGGACTGAACTTCTTTTTCTTCGCTGTGGCATCCAGCTTTACGGCTCGATCTGGGCAAACATTCCTCTCGCCTACTCCGTTAGCATAACCATGGAGCATGATCAGCGCGGTCGATATTTGCGAGGTGTGCCCCGCCGAAGACGACGGGGCTCCTTACGCGTGCAACATCCTGGAGCACGACCGTGCGGACCCGTGATCGCAAATGGTCCTTGCCGGCGACTCCAGATAGAGCGATCTTGCGTCTCGCACGCGCACTTGCTCGGATAGCAGCGAGGGAAGATCATGAACGCGAGATCGCTTCCCGACGGGAAGAGGAAGACGGCAGCAATTTACGCTCGCTTCTCCACAGACCTGCAGAACGAACGATCGATTGAAGATCAAGTTTCGCTTTGTCAAAGCTACGCGGAGCGCGAAGGCCTCGAGGTCATCAATATTCACGAAGATCGCGCGCGGTCTGGCGGTTCTGTCATGGGACGCGACGGCCTTCTGCGGCTGCTTGATCAGGCAAGGGACAGATGTTTTGAAGTCGTGATCGTGGAGGCACTCGACCGCTTGTCACGCGACATGGAGGATCTCGCAGGCATCCACAAGCGCCTCTCGTTTCTCGGTATCGAGATCAGAGCCGTTCATGAGGGGGTCGTGAACACGGTGCTTGTCGGACTACGGGGATTGGTTGGCCAGCTCTACCGTGAGGACAATGCACACAAGGTGCGACGCGGTCAGGCTGGCCGAGTTAGTCAAGGTCTCGCCGGCGGGGGCGTAACCTATGGCTATACGCCTGTAGCCGGCAAGAGCGGAGAGCGGGCGATAGTGGAGGCCGAAGCCAAGATCGTGCAGCGGATCTTCCAGAACTATGTCGACGGTCGAACGCCACGAGACATTGCACACGACCTGAACCGGGAAAACGTGCCGCCTCCGCGTGGGCGATCGTGGAATGCCTCGACTATTAACGGAAACCGCATGCGCTGCTCGGGCATCCTGCAGAATGAGCTCTATGTCGGGCGACTCGTCTGGAACAAGGTCCGTATGGTGAAGGATCCAGACACTGGCAAGCGCCTCTCTCGACCAAACCAAAAGAGCGATTGGCGGATTGTCGAGGTGCCACACCTTGCCATCGTGAGCGCCGACCTGTTTGAGGCGGCACAAAGACGCAAGGGCGAACGCAGTTCCACCCATCCGAGCTATCAGCGCCGTCCCCGCAGGATGCTGTCCGGCCTTCTGCGCTGCGCAGCCTGCGGGTCGGGCCTGTCAACGAATGGCCGCGACAAATCTGGGCGGGTTCGTGTTCGATGCTCGGCAGCGAAGGAAAGCGGCACCTGTTCTGACGCCAAGACTTTCTACCTCGACTTGATCGAGCGGGCGGTTCTTGGCGGTCTGCGTGCCGAAATGCGCTCGCCGAAGGTGATTGCGGAGTATGTGACGACTTACCTGGAGGAGAGGAAGCGGTTGGCAGCTTCAGCCAGCGCGAAAAGAGGGCGATTGGAACAGCAACTCGGGCAATTGAACCGCGAGATCGATCGGCTGGTTGACGCAATTGCCAAGGGGCATGGAGATCCTTCGATTCTCGGCCCGCGGTCCACGGCTTTGGATGCCGATCGGAAGCGGATCATGGCCGAATTGCAAAGGCAGCCACCCGCCCCGCAGCCGATCGCGCTCCACCCCGTCATTCTAAGGCGATACGAAGAGCAATTGATGCGGCTCGAAAGTGTGCTCGGCAAAGGTGTGAGCGCAGGTGACGAGGAGGCTGCCGAAGCAATCCGAGATCTCGTGGAGACGGTGACGGTGTCGAGAGATGACACACGCCCGGGCGGGGTCTGTGTCGAAATTGAAGGCCGTCTCAACTCGCTGATTGGCGGTGAGGCCTACCCAAGCAGAGTGAAGGGAGTGTGGGGAAAGGTGGTAGCGGGGGAGGGACTCGAACCCCCGACCCCAGGATTATGATTCCCGTGCTCTAACCAGCTGAGCTACCCCGCCACGGTGTCCGATCAAGGCGGGGCCGGCGAAACAGTGCGGCGGGCCTTGTGAACGGGCGGCATATAAGGAGCCGTTCCCGCCGCTGTCAAGCAAAGCTCGCAGCCCGCAGCGGTTTTCCCGCCGCGCGAATTCCATTCGACTCGTCAAGGCCTTGAGGCAAGCTCATGGGCCGGCGCTGCAGCGTCGTCCATCGCGAGGCCGCCCACGGCGAATCATGCAACGAAGCGGCTCACTTCGGCTGCAGGTTCGGATTGCCGCCGGGAGTCCCGGGCGGCGGGATCACCGGCGTGGTGCCGCCTTCCGGGGTCGGCGCATGCATCTCCGGATCGACGCCGCTCGGCGGACACAGCACGCCATTGGTCTTGGCGAGCTTCTCGCCCAACGGCTCACCGGCGCGGCCGGTGGTGATGCCGTCCGGCGTCGCCGTCGCCCGCGCGTTCGGGGCACAGGCGGCATTCGCGTTGGGAGCCGGCGCCGTCGCCTGCGGCGGCGTGGCCGGTGTCGGGGGTGCCTGGGCGTGAGCCGCAGTGGCGGCCGAGGCCAGCACGAAGGAGAGGAACAATGACTGCCTGATGCTCATGACAGAGCAACGCCAACCCGGCGTTCGCGTTCCCTGGGCCAAGACTTCAGTGGCCGGAAGCGATCAGCCCTTGCGGTAGCGGATCAGCGAGAAGTGCCCGAGCGGCGGCATCGGCCGGCGCTCGGCGAGCGTCACCCCGCCATGCTTTGCCGCCCAGTTCACCAGCCGCGCCCACGGGAATTCCGGCCGCCAGCCGAGCCGGCGCGCGATCGGCGCGAAGGCCAGCTCGAAAACGCGGCGCGGGCCGCTCTCCGCACCGATGTGATTGACGAGGATCAGTTCGCCGCCCGGCTTCAGCACGCGGACGAAATCATCCAGCGTCGCCTCGGGATCCGGCACCGCCGTGATCACATATTGCGCCACGACGGCGTCGAAGAAATCATTCGGAAAGGCGAGATGCTTCGCATCCATCACCGCGAGCGTCTCGACATTGAAGAGCTTCAGCTCGCGCACGCGCGCCTGCGCCCGCCGCAGCATCGGCTCGGAGATGTCGACGCCGCAGATCTTCGTCGTGCGGGCATAGTCCGACAGCGACAGCCCGGTGCCGACGCCGACGTCGAGAATGCGGCCGCCGATGCGATCGGCTTCCGCGATGGTCGATTGGCGCCCCTGATCGAAGACCTTGCCGAACACCAGATCATAGATCGGCGCCCAGCGCTCGTAGGCCTTTTCGACCCCTGCGCGGTCGATGTCCCCCATGCCCCTGCCCTGAATGATGAAAGCTGATCAGCCGCGGACCGGCTCGGCCACGCGCTGCGGCCTGACGGCGCCGCGCGCGCTGCTGCTCTCGGCAACAGCGCTCTGGATGAAGCCGCCACCGAGCACGCGGGCGCGGCCGGAGGCAGCATCGTAGAACACGCAGGCCTGACCGGGCGAGACGCCCTCCTCGCCGCCGACCAGTTCGACCTCATAGTGACCGTTGGCGCCACGCAGCCAGGCCGGCTGCGGCGGACGCGTCGAGCGCACCCGCACGAAGAGTTCGAGGCCATCGCGCACCGCCGCATCGAGCGCGCCGTCGCCGATCCAGTTGACCTCGCGCAAGGTGATGCGGTGCGTGCGCAGCGCCTCGCGCGGGCCGACCACGACGCGTCGGGTCGCGACGTCCAGCTTCACGACATAGAGCGGCGCGCCGGCCGCAATGCCGAGTCCCTTGCGCTGGCCGATCGTGTAGTTGGCGATGCCCTGATGCGCGCCGAGCACGCGGCCGTCGAGATCGACGATCTCGCCGGGCTCCATCGCGTTGGGCCGCAGCTTGCCGATGATGTCGGTATAGCGGCCGGTCGGCACGAAGCAGATGTCCTGGCTGTCATGCTTGTCGGCGACCTCGAGGCCGAAGCGCCGCGCCAATTCGCGCACCTCCGGCTTGGTCATGTCGCCGAGCGGAAAGCGCAGATAGTCGAGCTGCTCGCGCGTGGTCGCGAACAGGAAATAGCTCTGATCGCGATCGGCATCGGCGGCGCAAGTGAGCGCGCGCGATCCGTCGGCCAGACGCCGCGAGGCGACGTAATGGCCGGTGGCGAGCACGGACGCGCCGAGCTCGCGCGCGGTCTTCAGCAGATCGCCGAACTTGATGGCGCGGTTGCACTCGATGCACGGCACCGGCGTCTCGCCCGACGCATAGCTGGCGGCGAAATTGTCGATCACCGACTCGCGGAAACGGTCCTCATAGTCCAGCACGTAATGCGGGATGCCGAGCCGCTCGGCGACGTTGCGGGCGTCGTGAATGTCCTGGCCGGCGCAGCAGGCGCCCTTGCGATGGGTCGCGGCGCCATGATCATAGAGCTGCAGGGTGATGCCGACGACGTCGTACCCTTCCGACTTCAACAGCGCAGCCGTAACCGACGAGTCCACGCCGCCGGACATGGCGACGACGACCCTGGTGTCCTCGGGACGGCCTTCGAGATCGAGACTGTTGAGCATGGTCAGGTCACTGCGATCGCAGCGTCAGACGAGTCGTCCCCGGCGGGAACGCCTCGCATGCGCCGTCTTTGCGGATGGCTTGCTCCCGGCGATCTCCGGACCCGGTCTCCCGGTCGGAAACAACACGAGAAGCATCGGTCTTTAATATAGGCGCACTTCCTGCGAAGCAATCGCGCTGACCCTCGAGAGCCGCGGCAAATCTTGCCGGCCGGGCAGAAATGACGGCCCGCCGGCGGCGGCCGGCCATTCCCATCCCAGATCTAAGATCCTGATCTATATGTATTTTTATGGAGACGCCGCTTTGGCCCGCTCCTTGCTGAACTGGCTCGACGAGTTTCATCGCGAGAGGTTCCAAGGTGTTCAGCGTCACGTCAGACATCCAGGCCGGTCAGGTTCTCAAGAGCGCAGCGCCGAAACCGTCCCGTCAGGACGCCGCGCAGCCGTCCGACAGCTTCTCGGCGCTGGTCGATGCCGCAACGCCGCCGGATCCGTCGACATCGTCGCTGCCCCCCACGGCGTCGACGCCTCGCGCCAGCAACGCCGCGAGCCCCAGCCGCGAGACCACGCGCACCAGTGATACGGACCGCACCAGCCAGACGAGATCGGCAGACAAGGCGCAAGACAACACCGACGACGGCACGTCTCGCACCGAGAGGACCGGCTCGGATGCGCCCTCCGACACGACCACCGACACATCAGCCAAGAGCACGACCGACACGGCCGACGCCTCCGACGGGAAGAGCTCCGACAAGAAGGACGGCGACCAGGCCGGCACAGACGCGACGACCGCGGCGGCTGCCGCCGGTCAAGCACCCGTTCCGACGCCGGCTGCCGTCGCGATTCCGTCCGAGATCACGCTCGCCGATGCCGCAACCGCCGCGCCTGCTTCGGACGGTGAAGGCGCCTCCACGGCACCCGTACCGACCGCGCCGGTCGGAACCACCGGCTCCGGCCCGAAGAGCACCATCGATGCCAGTGCCGGCCTGATGGCCGCAGCGGCCAAGGCTGCCGGTGCCGCGAAGACCACCGAGGACGCCGCCTCAACATCGGCCCCCGAGACGGCGACGGCGTCCGGCGACGCGGCAGCGTCGACGGATCAGACCTTCACCGCGGCTCTGGATGCGACGGTCCCCGGCGGCCCCAAGGCGACGGGCAAGCCGGGAGCGCAGGTCAAGACGGGTCTTGCGCCCGGTGAGATCGGCAAGACCTCCGAGCAGAGCGCCCCTGCGACACAGGGCACCCAGCCGCAAGCTCAGGGCACCGACCCCGGCCAGCAGCCTACCGTTGCGGCGAAGCCGGATGGCGGCGAGGTCGAGCCGCTCGCCAAGGGCGGCAATGGCCCGGCACAAGCGGCGCATGAGCGCGGCGCGGCGCACGCCAGCGGTCAGGGCAACGTTCCAGTCGCCGATCCGACGGCGCCGGCCACTGCGGCCCTGCAGCCGCAGCTCTCGACGCCCACCGCCTCGACCAGCCCAATCACATCGGCCAATCTGACGGCCACGGCTGCCACCAGCGCCCCCGTGCCGCTGCACGGCCTTGCCGTCGAGATCGCGGCGTCTGCGCTCAATGGCAAGAGCCGCTTCGAGATCAGGCTCGATCCGGCCGAGCTCGGCCGCATCGACGTCCGCATCGACGTCGACCGCAACGGCCAGGTGACCTCGCATCTGAGGGTCGAGAAGCCGGAGACGCTGGCGATGCTGCAGCAGACCGCGCCGCAGCTGCAGCAGGCGCTGCAGGACGCCGGTCTCAAGAGCAACAACAGCGGGCTGCAATTTTCTCTCCGCGACCAGAACTCGTCCGGCCAGAACGGCGGCGATTATCAACAGAACGGCAATTCACAACGCCTGATCGTGACCGAGGACGAAAACGTCCCGGTCCAGCTCGCCGGACGGTCCTATGGACGGATGTTCGGCGCGCAGGGCGGGGTCGATATCAGGGTTTAACAGGAGGCTTCCATGGCCATCGGCGACGCAATCACGGCAAGCCCGCCCGTCTCGGGCACGACTTCGACCTCGTCCTCCAGCAACGGCAGCAGCCTGGGCTCGACGGCGAGTTCGACCATCGCAGGCAACTTCCAGACCTTCCTGACCCTGCTGACGACGCAGTTGCAGAACCAGAACCCGCTCGATCCGCTGGACACCAACCAGTTCACTCAGCAGCTCGTGCAGTTCGCCGGCGTCGAGCAGCAGCTCAAGACCAACGACCAGCTGGCCTCGCTGATCTCGATGCAGCAGACGACGCAGGCCACCCAGGCGCTGGCCTTCGTCGGCAAGACCGCCGTGGTGAATGGCTCGACGACGACCATGACCGGCGGCAAGGCGAGCTGGGATCTCAGCATCCCGAAGGACAGCAACCTGACGGTGAGCATCACCAACAGCGTCGGGCAGACCGTGTTCAGCGGCAAGTATTCGGCGAGCGCCGGCGACAACCAGACCTACAATTGGAACGGCCAGGGCAATGACGGCGTCCAATGGCCGGACGGGCAATACAAGATCTCCGTGGTCGGCACCGACGCGACCAACGGCACGCCGGTGGCCATCTCGACCCAGGTCAAGGGCACGGTCTCCTCGGTGGACCTGACCCAGCAGCCCCCGCTGCTGTCGATCGGCGGCCAGACCTACACCGTGAATCAGATCCAGCGGATCGTTAGCTAGCCCTTGAAGCGGGGTCGCGCGGTTAACACTCTGGATACGGTTGCAGCTGATCTTGAACCTCAAGCTCAGCCCGGGCTCCGACATGCCGGCGTAACCGCCGGAAATTCTTAACCAATCATTTACCACGATCTCGCTCCCGGAGCCTCTGGCGGCCGGGAGCGGCGGCGTTCGCGCGGAGCGCCGGATTCACGCCCTTTGCTTAGGCAAATTTTAAGCGAGGCGGCGTAGGGTCTTACCGTGAGTTCAGTGGTTAAGAGTTTGTGAGTACGCCATGACAGAACCCCATCGCCCGAGGGTGAAATACGTCATCGGGCCTGACGGCAGCCCGCTCACCATCGCGGATTTGCCTGCGCCAGGCACCAAGAGGTGGGTCATACGCCGCAAGGCCGAAGTCGTCGCTGCGGTTCGCGGCGGATTGTTGTCCCTCGAAGAGGCGTGCAGCCGATATACCCTGACCGTCGACGAATTCCTGTCGTGGCAGTTCTCGATCGACCAGCATGGTCTCGCCGGGCTGCGCACCACCCGAATTCAGCAATATCGTCAATAAAGCGTTAACGACGCGGCGGGATGTCTTCGAAAATCGGCTTGGCTCCGCCAAGCCGATTTTTTGCATGTCGATAGTTTGTTAGGACCTCTTAACCGACGTTAACCATATCGAAACCTTCCCATAGGCAATAATTGCCCAGTGGTTCGATTCAACCTCTGCGACTGCCTCGCGACTGCGGGAGAAGAGGGCAACATCGGATCACCACCTGGAATGCGGGTGGCGGTGAAGGGTTTAACGATTGAATTTCGCGATCTCCACAACCGGCCGTAAAGGCCCGCGAAGCTCAAATGACCTTCCAGCAGCCACCCGTCGAATGCCGAACTATGGGGCAGTTGCTTGCAAGGTCTCTTGGACTTCCTGAAGGGTTTGGGCGCCGCGCGGCTGACCGCCATGATCGCGGTCACCGCCGCGTTGATCGGCTTCTTCGGCTTCGTCATCATGCGCGTGACGGCGCCGCAGCTGACGACCCTGTTCACCGATCTGACGATGGACGACTCCTCCAGCATCATCAAGGATCTGGAGCGGCAGGGCATTCCGTTCGAGATCCGCAATGAAGGCAGCGTCATCCTGGTCCCGAAGGACAAGGTCACCCGTCTCCGCATGAAGCTCGCCGAAGGCGGCCTCCCCAAGGGCGGCGGCGTCGGCTACGAGATCTTCGACAAGTCGGACGCGCTGGGCACCACGAGCTTCGTTCAGAACATCAACCATCTCCGCGCGCTGGAGGGCGAGCTCGCCCGCACCATCCGCGCCATCGACCGCGTCCAGGCGGCGCGCGTCCACCTCGTGCTGCCGGAGCGGCCGCTGTTCTCGCGCGAGACCCCGGAGCCGTCGGCTTCGATCGTCGTGCGCGTGCGCGGTGCGCTCGAGGCGAACCAGATCCGGGCCATCCGCCACCTGGTCGCCTCAGCCGTCAACGGTCTGAAGCCGCAGCGGGTGTCGATCGTCGACGAGGCCGGTCAATTGCTGGCCGACGGCACCCAGACCGACATCGACCAGCAGGTTGGCGACGAGCGGCGCAACAGCTTCGAGAAGCGGATGCGCAAGCAGGTCGAGGACATCGTGTCCTCGGTGGTCGGTGCCGGCCGCGCCCGGGTCCAGCTCTCGGCCGATTTCGACTTCAACCGCATCACCCAGACCTCCGACCGCTACGATCCGGAAGGACGCGTGCTGAGGTCGAGCCAGACCCGCGAAGAGCAGTCGGCCACCAACGAAAACAACGGGCAGGTCACGGTCAACAACGAGCTGCCGGGCAATCAGCAGAACCAGCCGCCGCAGCAGCCGCGTGACCAGAGCAAGAAGACCGAAGAGACCAACAATTACGAGATCTCCCGAACGACGAAGACCGAAGTCACCGAGGCCGGGCGGGTCAACCGCATCTCCGTTGCCGTGCTGGTCGACGGTGCCTACTCCAAGAACGAGAAGGGCGAGTTGGTCTACAAGGAGCGCAGCAAGGACGAGCTCGATCGCATCGCAGCCCTCGTCCGCTCCGCCATCGGCTTCGACCAGAAGCGCGGCGACCAGGTCGAGGTGGTCAACCTGAAATTCGCAGACGCCCCGGCCGTGCCGCAGATCAACGAGCCGACCGGCTTCCTCGGCATGATCCACTTCACCAAGGATGACGTGATGTACGTCATCGAGCTCGCGGTGATGATGCTGCTCGGAATCGTGGTCGTGTTCATGGTGGTGCGTCCGTTGGTGAAGAAGATCATCTCCACCGAAGAGGTCGCCGCGGCGCTCAGCGGCGGGGTCCCTGCCCTCACCGACGAGACCGTCCAGGCGGCCGCCCACGCCCAGCAGACCGCCAACATGATCGACGTCGCCCAGGTCCAGGGCCAGGTCCACGCCCAGTCCGTGCACCGGGTGGGCGAGCTGGCCGATCGCAACCCCGGCGAAGCCGCCGCCATCATCCGCCAGTGGCTCGCCGAGCCGCAGCAGAACTGAACCAACCGACGCGAACCGCCTGAACTGAGAAGAACGTAGCCGCCATGTCGCTCCCGCAGACACAGACCAACGCCAACGCCAACGACATCTCCACCGTCATCGCGACGCTGGCGAGCCGGCAGGCGCAGCGCGAGAAGACCGAGCCGTTGAGCGGCCCCCGGCGCGCGGCCGTGATGATGCTTGCGCTCGGCGAGCAATATGGCGGCAAGATCTGGCAGCAGCTCGACGACGACGAGGTGCGCGAATTGTCACTGGCGATGTCGACGCTGGGAACGATCGAAGCCGACGTCGTCGAGGATCTCATGCTCGAATTCGTCTCGCGCATGTCGGCCTCGGGCGCGCTGATGGGCAATTTCGACGCCACCGAGCGGCTGCTGCAGCAATACCTGCCGGCCGAGCGCGTCACCGGCATCATGGACGAGATCCGCGGCCCCGCCGGCCGCAACATGTGGGAGAAGCTCTCTAACGTCCAGGAAGAGGTGCTCGCCAACTACCTCAAGAACGAATATCCGCAGACCATCGCCGTCGTGCTGTCCAAGCTGAAGCCGGAGCACGCCGCCCGCGTGCTCGCGATCCTGCCCGAGGACATGGCGCTCGACGTCATCGGTCGCATGCTGCGCATGGAGGCCGTGCAGAAGGAGGTCATCGAGCGGGTCGAACAGACCTTGCGGGTCGAGTTCATGTCGAACCTGTCGCAGACCCGCCGCCGCGACGCTCACGAGGTGATGGCCGAGATCTTCAACAATTTCGACCGCCAGACCGAGACCCGCTTCATCACCTCGCTCGAAGAAGAGAACCGCGAATCCGCCGAGCGCATCAAGGCGCTGATGTTCACCTTCGACGACCTGATCAAGCTCGACTCCGCCTCGGCGCAGACGCTGCTTCGCAATGTCGACAAGGACAAGCTCGGCATCGCGCTCAAGAGCGCCAACGAGGAGGTCCGCAACTTCTTCTTCGGCAACATGTCGTCGCGCGCCGCCAAGATGCTGCAGGACGACATGGCCGCGATGGGGCCGGTGCGTTTGCGCGACGTCGACGAGGCGCAGGCCCTGCTCGTCAATCTCGCCAAGGACCTCGCCGCCAAGGGCGAGATCATGCTCAGCAAGAACCGCGCCGACGACGAGCTGGTGTATTGATGGCTCAGCCCGCGAAATTCCTGTTCGATACCGACTTTGCCGCGCCGGAGAAGACGACGCGGGAGCGTGCGGCGACGTCCGCCGAGATCGCACAGAAGGTCGCGGCCGCCGAAGCCGCCGCCTACCGCAACGGCTACGAGGCGGCGCAGCGCGAAGCCAAGGTCGAGGCCGACCGCCGCGTCGCGGCGGCGCTGGAGCAGATCAACATCCAATTGCAGGGCATCTCCGCCCGCTTCGAAGGTATCGAGCAGCGGATGGAAACCGAGGCGGTGGATGTCGCGGTCGCCGTCGCCCGCAAGCTGTGCACTGCGCTGATCGATGCGGAGCCGCTCGGCGAGATCACCGGCCTCGTGCACGACTGCTTCGCCCATCTGGTCGCCACGCCGCACCTCGTGCTGCGCATCAACGACGCGCTGTACGAGCTCGCCCGCGAGAAGATCGACAAACTCGCCAAGCAGAGCGGCTTCGAAGGACGCCTCGTGATCCTGGCCGAGCCGGAGATCGCGACCGGCGACTGCCGCATCGAATGGGCTGACGGCGGCGTCGTGCTGGAGCGCGCCGCGATCGATGCCAAGATCAACGAGCTTGTCGGACGCTACATGGCGTCCAAGAAGAACTAGGCCGCTGTGGTGGCCAAGGGAGTTTAAGTCATGAGCGACAACGAGATCCCCCTTCCCGACCTCAATGCGGCAGACGCGCCGCCGCTGGGCGGTGACGTCGGCTACAACGAAGAAGAGCATGCCGCGCGCATCGCCGCCGACCTCGAGGCCGTGTTCGACGTGCCGGTCCAAGTCTCGGCCGTGCTCGGCCGCTCGAAGATGGATGTCGGCGAGCTCCTGAAGCTCGGGCCCGGCACCGTGCTCGAGCTCGACCGCAAGGTCGGCGAGGCCATCGACATCTACGTCAACAACCGCCTGGTCGCCCGTGGCGAGGTGGTGCTGGTCGAGGACAAGCTCGGCGTGACGATGACGGAAATCATCAAGTCCGACCGCAACTGACAGACATGATCCGCGCGCTGATCGAGAGCGGCGCGACCGAATAGGAGACCAACATGCGGCTTCTCATCGTCGGAACGCTGAAGGGCCAGCTCACCGCGGCCACCAAGATCGCCATGGAGAACGGCGCCACCGTCACCCATGCCGAGGACAACGAGCAGGCCATGCGGGTGCTGCGCGGCGGCAAGGGCGCCGACCTGCTGCTGGTCGACGTCGCGCTCGACATCCGCGACCTGGTGATGCGGCTCGACGCCGAGCACATCCACGTGCCGATCGTCGCCTGCGGCATCACCAGCGACGCCCGCGCCGCGGTCGCCGCCATCCACGCCGGCGCCAAGGAATACATTCCGCTGCCGCCCGATCCGGAGCTGATCGCGGCCGTGCTCGCCGCCGTCGCCAACGACAGCCGCGACCTCGTCTATCGCGACGACGCGATGGCTCGGGTGATCAAGCTTGCCCAGCAGATCGCGGGCTCCGACGCCTCGGTGATGATCACCGGCGAATCCGGCACCGGCAAGGAGGTGCTGGCGCGCTACGTCCACACCCGCTCGGCCCGCGCCAAGCGTCCCTTCATCTCGATCAACTGCGCCGCGATCCCCGAGCATCTCCTGGAATCCGAGCTGTTCGGCCACGAGAAGGGCGCGTTCACCGGCGCGGTGGCGCGCCGCATCGGCAAGTTCGAGGAGGCCAATGGCGGCACGCTCCTGCTCGACGAAATCTCCGAGATGGACGTGCGGCTGCAGTCGAAGCTGTTGCGCGCGATCCAGGAGCGCGTGATCGACCGGGTCGGCGGCACCCGCCCTGTTCCGGTCGATATCCGGATCATCGCGACCTCGAACCGCAACCTCGCCGATGCCGTGCGCGAGGGCACGTTCCGCGAGGACCTGCTGTTCCGGCTCAACGTCGTGAACCTGAAAATTCCTCCGCTGCGAGAGCGCCCCGCCGACATCCTCGAGCTCGCGCAGCACTTCGCGCGCAAATATTCCGAGGCCAACGCGGTGCCGCTGCGGCCGATCTCTGCGGAAGCCAAGCGCATCCTCACCACCAACCGCTGGCCGGGCAACGTGCGCGAGCTGGAGAATACGATGCATCGCGCCGTGCTGATGGCTCAGGGCGACGAGATCGGTCCGGACGCAATCCTGACCCCCGACGGCGCCCGGCTCGACATCGGCAAGACGCAACCCGCCGTCGCCCATGCTACGATGGCCGCGGAGCAGGTCACGCGTGCGCTGGTCGGCCGCACCGTCGCCGACGTCGAGCGCGATCTGATCCTCGAAACCCTGAAGCACTGCCTGGGCAACCGGACACATGCGGCCAACATTCTGGGCATCTCGATCCGCACGTTGCGCAACAAGCTCAACGAATATGCCGACGGCGGCGTGCCGATCCCGCCTCCCGGCACCGGCGACACGCCGCGCATGCCGAGCCCCGTGTAGCCTCGCCGTCTTCCATTATCTCGCCCTCGGCGGCGCGCTCCTTCTGGGCGCGCCGCTTTCCGTTTCTGCGGCCGTCGCCGCGACACGCGGCGTGCTGGCCGGCTGCTGGGAGCAGACCTCGCACCCGCCGTTGGTGAAGCCGTCGTCCGGTGAGGAATGGGGCTCGCGCAGCTGGTGCTTCGCACGCAACGGCAAGCTGATCTCACGCACCTTCGCATGTGGCACGAGCGGCTGCGACGGTTGGGACACCGAACGGCGCTATCGCTGGCGGCCGCCTTATCTCTCGCTCTCCGACATCGAGACCTCGCCGGACGGCACCGGACAAACGCGCGTCTGGCGCCGCTGCCGGGTCCAGTTTTTCACCGCCGACTGGATGCAGTTGCGGGATTGCGAGCAGTCGAAGGACCCGTGGCTGCGCGAGCCGCCGCCACGACGGGGCCGCGCAGCGGCAGCTCACGAATAGCTCGGCGCCTCGGGGTTGCGGAAGATGTGGATGGGATCGCCCGGCTTGAACTCGCGCTGCGTCAACATGGCGTAGGCATAGAGCGCCAGATACAGGATCGCGGCCGTGCCGATCACGTAGAGAGCCCAGGTTCCGATCCGCTTCATGATAGTCCGCTGCCGACATCGACAGTGGCTTTTACGGCCTCCTCCGCCTCGACGCCAGCGCGTCCCGTCCGCCGGTCCGCCGCTACGGCGTCAGCCCCGGATCAGGCACGCTCAGGGCGGCCAGCTGGCCGAGATCGTCGTCGCTATCAACCGCGACATAGCTGCCATGCCAATACGCCAGAGCCGCCGATTGCGGCGCGACCTCGATATGCACCACCTTGCCGATGACGATGGCGTGGGAATGCCGTTCGATCATCTCCTCGACCTCGCAATCCAGCGTCGCGAGTGCTCCCACCAGCAGCGGCACGCCGGTGACGTGCTTGCGCCACTCGGCGCCGGCGAAACGCTCGGCGCCGCGCAGGCCTCCCTTACCCGCGAACCGTTCGGCGACGTCGATCTGATCCGCCGCCAGCAGATTGGCCCCAAAAACGCGCTCCCGCTGCAGAATTGGCCAGGATGAGGCGCTGCGGTTGAGGCTGACGATGATGGAAGGAGGCTCCACCGCAAGCGACGACAGCGAGCTGACGGTCATGCCGGTGACCTCGTCGCCCCGGCCGACGGTGATGACACTGACGCCGCCGACCAGTTGGCGCATCGCAGAGCGGAAATCCGGCTGGAGCGCCGTAGCATCGGGCATGTGACGGACGATGGAGTTCATTGCGTTGATCTTTCCTACCCTGCCGTGCCCGGTCCAAGCAACTGGCCCAGGATCGAGCCCTCCAGCGTCGCGAGCTCGGCAGACCCGCGTCGGCGCGGGCGCGGCAGATCGACGCTGATGTCCTCGGCGACCCGGCCGTCCTCGATGACCAGGACGCGATCGGCCAGGGCCACGGCCTCCGCGACGTCATGGGTGACCAGGATTGCGGTGAAGGTTTGATCGATCCAGACCCGTTCCAGCAGCCGTTGCATCGCAATCCGGGTCAGCGCATCGAGCGCGCCGAGCGGCTCGTCGAAGGCGAGCAGGCGCGGCCCGCTGACCAGCGCGCGCGCCAGCGCCACGCGCTGCTTCTGGCCGCCCGACAGCACGGAAGGCCACTGATCGCGCTTCTCGGCGAGACCGACCTCCTCCAACGCCTGCTTGGCGCGGTCATGCGCGCCGGCGGCCTTGCGATCGCGCCCAAGCCCGACCTCAGCATTGGCCAGCACACGCGCCCAGGGCAACAGCCGCGGTTCCTGGAACATGACGCGGATGTCCTCGGACCGCGCGGCCGTGTCGCCGAAACTGATCGTGCCGGACGTCGGCTTGTCCAGACCTGCGATCAGGCGCAGCAGCGTGCTCTTGCCGCAGCCGCTCTGGCCGACGATGGCGACGAACTGACCGGCCGGAATCTCCAGCTCGATGCCGCGCAGCACCTGGTTGTCGCCGAAGGACTTGCGCAAGTCGCGGATCACCAGCGGCAGGCCGCGCGTCTCGGGTTTGGCCGGGCTCACGCTGGGCTTCCTCACAGGGCGGAAAGCCTCAGCAGGGCCGATCGCATCCTTGCCGTCGGTCTCCTCGACGCTGGACACGGGAATTCGAAGCGCTTGCTGCATTTGCAGATCTCAATGCTTGCTGAACGCCGGATGCCAGGACAGCGTCAGCCGCTCCAGCAACCGCGAGGCGCTGTCGGCGAGCTTGCCCAGCAGGGCGTAGATCAGGATAGAGAGGACGACGACGTCGATCTGCATGAACTCGCGCGCCTGCATCGCCATGTAGCCGAGGCCCGACGAGGCGGCGATCGTCTCGGCGACAATCAAGGTGAGCCACATGATGCCGAGCGCGAAGCGCAGGCCGACGAAGATCGACGGCAGCGCGCCGGGGAAGATCACGCGGCGAAACAGCTCGCCGTCCGTCATGCCGTAGACGCGGCCCATTTCAATGAGTTGCGGGTCGACGGTGCGAATCCCGTGCAGCGTGTTGAGATAGACCGGGAAGAACACGCCGAGCGCGACGAGAAACAGCTTTGCGCTCTCGTCGATGCCGAACCACAGGATCACCAGCGGGATCAGCGCCAGATGAGGCACATTGCGCACCATCTGCAATGTCGTGTCGGTGAGCTTCGAGGACAGCTGTGACAGGCCGTTGGCGAGGCCGAAGGCGAAACCGATGCTGCCGCCGATCAGGAAGCCGATCGAGGCGCGCCAGAAGCTGACCCAGATGTTGCGGCCGAGCTCGCCCGACCACAACAGCTTCCAGCCGGCGCGCGCGACGTCGCTCGGCGCCGGCAGCACGCGGGGGGAGACGAAGCCGGCAACCGAGGCCGCCTGCCAGACAAGGAGGATCGCGAGCGGGACGAGCCAAGGCAGCAATCCATCTGCCTTGGGGACGGTGAGCTTGCGGACTTTGGGAAGGCTTTCGATCAGACTCATGACTGCGACGCCCGCTGCAGGGGACGATGCTCATTGGCGATGGTCTCGCCGAACGGACCCGTATTCGCGCGGAGCTTCGTCACGTTGCCGCCCTGCTCCACCGTGTTCAGGCCGAGCTTCGGGAAGACCAGTTCGGCGAAGCGATAGGCCTCCTCGAGATGCGGATAGCCGGACAGGATGAACGTATCGATGCCGAGATCCTGATACTCGCGGATACGCGCCGCCACCGTGTCGGGATCGCCGACCAGCGCGGTGCCCGCGCCACCGCGCACCAGGCCGACGCCGGCCCACAGATTCGGGCTGATCTCGAGCTTGTCGCGGCGGCCGCCATGCAGCTGCGACATCCGCTGCTGACCGACCGAATCCATCCGCGCGAAGATCTTCTGCGCCGAGGCAATCGTGTCGTCGGTGACGTGCTTGATGAGATCGTCGGCCGCGGCCCACGCCTCCTCATTGGTCTCGCGTACGATCACATGGAGGCGGATGCCGAACGACAGCTTCCGGCCGCGCGTGTCGGCGACGGCCTTGACCTTGGCGACCTTGGCCGCGACGTCGGCCGGCGGCTCGCCCCAGGTCAGATACTTCTCGACGGTATCGACGGCGACGTCGATGCCGGCATCCGACGAGCCGCCGAAGAACAGCGGCGGGCGCGGCGACTGCACCGGCGGGAACAGCAGGCGGCCGTCCTCGACCTTGATGTGCTTGCCGGAGAAGTTGACGGCCTCGCCTTCGAGCAGCGCGTTGTAGACGGTGAGGAACTCGCGGGTGACCTCGTAGCGCTCCTCATGCGACAGGAAGATGCCGTCGCCCTTGTTCTCGATCGGATCGCCGCCGGTGACGACGTTGACGAGCAGCCGCCCATTGCTGACGCGGTCGAGCGTCGCCGTCATCCGCGCGGCCACCGCCGGCGATTGCAGGCCGGGACGCACCGCGACGAGGTAGCGCAGCTTCTCGGTGAACGGCGCCACGGCTGAGGCGACGATCCATGAATCCTCGCAGCTGCGTCCGGTGGGGATCAGCACGCCGAAATAGCCGAGCTGGTCGGCGGCCTGCGCCACCTGGCGCAGATAGTTGAAGTTGACCTCGCGGCCGCCTTGCGACGTGCCGAGATGGCGGCCGTCGCCATGGGTCGGCAGGAACCACAGAACGTCGGGCTTCGGAGCGTTGCTCATGTCATTCTCTTTCCGATGGGGATGGCGATCACGCGTCAGGTGGACGGCGTCCACTTCCAGACGATGTCGGCGACGTTGACCTGTCTCGGAATGAGCCCGACCCGAGCGAAGCGATCGGCCACCGCCTGCTGGCTCTTGATGATGTCGGCATCGATCGGGACGACGCTGTAGACCGAGCGGTCGACGAAGCGGCGGACCGCTTCGAGATCGACGCCGGTGGCTTCGGCCTGTGCCTTCGCGACCTCCTCGTGATGGCTGTTGGCCCACACCCCCTCGGCGGCGAAGGCACCGTTCAGCTTGGCGACGACGGCCGGATACTTCTCAACGAAGTCGCTGCCGACGATGTAGAACGAGTTCGGCTTGTGCACGTCCTTGTCCCACACGATGACGCGCGCATTCTCCTTGAGCTCGGCCAGCGCGAGATACGGATCCCAGATCGACCAGGCATCGACCGAGCCCTTGACGAAGGCGGCGGTCGCATCGGCCGGCGCAAGCGGCGCCGGCGTGATGTCGCTCCAGGCGATGCCGGCCTTCTCGAGCGCCGCGACCAGCAGATTGTGCGCGCTCGAACCCTTGCCGAAGGCGACGCGCTTGCCCTTCAGATCAGCCAGCGTCTTGATCGGGGAGTCCTTGGGCACGATGATCGCCTGCGTGCTGCCGTTCTGCTTGACGGCCGCGGCGTAGCGGATCTTGGCGCTTGCGACCTGCGCGAAGATCGGCGGCGCATCGCCGACATAGCCGAAATCGACACTGCCCACATTGATCGCCTCCAGCAGCGGCGGGCCGAACTGGAAGTCGATCCAGACGATCTCGATGCCGAGAGGCTTGAATGCGGTCTCGATGGTGCGACGCGCCTTCACGGCAGGAAAGAAGCCGCCCTTTTGGGTGCCGATGCGGATCTCCTTCGGCCTGTCCTCGGCGCGCAGCGGCGCCGCGCAGCTCATCACCGCAGCCGATGCCAATGACAGTTTCAGAAAATCGCGACGCTTCATTGCCCTCTCCAATCACCCTTGCGCATCCACGCTGATGCGATGCGATGGATGATGGTGGCGGACGAAACGCGTGTCGAGCACCTCTGAAAAATAGCAATGCCGGTCCTCTCGGCTGACGACCAGAGGGGATGATCGTATCGAGGCCCCCACGCAAAGCAGCGAGAGTTTCTCGCAAGGAAACATGCGGTCACGGGTCTTCACGGCTCATCAACCAACATGATGGCGACGCGGGCCCGAATTCGCTGGGGCGGTGCGCTGGTGTGCTCTGGAGTCCCCTGCGCTTGATCCAGGTCAACGCTGGTTCCAATGGGCTCGCTTAATCTATCATCAGGCGCGGCCCGGATGCCGCAAACCCTCCCATACCCACACAGTCGAGAATTCTCTCATGTCGCTCGTTGGCAGCGATGCGAATGCGCGTGCGCGCCGCAGACGCATGGAAATTTTTGCCTTCCTGTTCCTCACCGCGGTGCTGATGCCCGCGCTCGCGGTCGCCACCGTCGGCTCCTACGGGCTGGCGGTGTGGGTCTACCAGATGCTGGCCGGACCGCCCGGCCCGCCCTCGGCACATTGACCGGAAGGACGGCCTATATGCTCTCACACCGCACTCCCCTCGACAGGCGCGCGCTGATCACCGGCCGAGTGCTCACCGCGGAGCCCGTGGTTGCGCCTGTCACGGGCGAGATCGCCTCGATCATCGTTCAGACCCGTCCCGATCAGCTCGATCGCGTCGCCGCCGACATTCTTGCGATGTCCGGCTGCGAGATTCACGGCCGCGATGAGCGCGGCAAACTGATCGTCATCGTCGATGCGCCGAACGCGGGCGCGCTCGGCGCCACCATGACGACCATCTCCGCGATCCCCTGCGTGCATTCCGCCTGCCTCGTCTTCCACGCCATCGACGCCGGCTAATCAACCGAGACCACCATGACCGAATCAAAGATCGATCGCCGTCAGATGCTCAAGCTGGAGGCCGCAGCGATTGCCGCGGCCGCCGCCGGGATGCCGGCGAGCTCGCTTGCGGCCAACCTCGTCACCGAACGCGAGGCCAGCGAGCTGAAATGGGACAAGGCCGCCTGCCGCTTCTGCGGCACCGGCTGCAGCGTGATGGTCGCGACCAAGGACAACCGCGTCGTCGCCACCCATGGCGACATCAAGGCCGAGGTCAATCGCGGCCTCAACTGCGTCAAGGGCTACTTCCTGTCGAAGATCATGTACGGTCATGACCGCCTGACGCATCCGATGCTGCGCAAGACCAACGGCAAGTACGACAAGAACGGCGAGTTCACCCCCGTCTCCTGGGACGAAGCGTTCGACGTCATGGCCGCGAAGTACAAGGACGCGCTGAAGAAGCGCGGTCCCTCCGGCGTCGGCATGTTCGGCTCGGGACAGTGGACGATCTGGGAAGGCTACGCTGCGTCAAAGCTGTTCAAGGCCGGCTTCCGCTCCAACAACATCGATCCGAATGCGCGGCACTGCATGGCCTCGGCCGTCGCCGGCATGATGCGCACCTTCGGCATCGACGAGCCGGCCGGCTGCTATGACGACATCGAGGCCACCGATGCGTTCGTGCTGTGGGGCTCCAACATGGCGGAGATGCATCCGATCCTGTGGAGCCGCGTCACCGACCGGCGCCTGTCGGCGCCGCATGTCAAGGTCGCCGTGCTCTCGACCTTCGAGCATCGCTCGTTCGACCTCGCCGACATCGGCATGGTGTTCAAGCCGCAGACCGATCTCTATCTCCTCAACGCGATCGCCAACCACATCATCAAGACCGGCCGCGTCAACAAGGACTTCGTCCAGGCGCATACGGTGTTCAAGAAGGGCCAGACCGACATCGGCTACGGCCTGCGCCCGGAGCATCCGCTGCAGAAGAAGGCCACGGGCGCGGCCAAGGCCAATGACGCCACCGACATCTCGTTCGACGAATATGCGAAGTTTGTCTCCGACTACACGCTGGAGAAGGCCGCCGAGATGTCCGGCGTCCCCTTGAACCGGCTGGAGGCGCTGGCCGAGCTCTATGCCGATCCCAAGACCAAGGTCGTCTCGTTCTGGACCATGGGCTTCAACCAGCACACCCGCGGCGTCTGGTGCAACAACCTCATCTACAACATCCATCTGCTGACGGGAAAGATCAGCGAGCCCGGCAACAGCCCGTTCTCGCTGACCGGCCAGCCTTCGGCCTGCGGCACCGCGCGCGAGGTCGGCACCTTCTCGCATCGTTTGCCGGCCGACATGGTCGTCACCAACAAGGAGCATCGCACCAAGGCCGAGCACATCTGGCAGCTGCCGGAGGGCACGATCCCCGACAAGCCGGGCTATCACGCGGTGCTGCAGAGCCGGATGCTGAAGGACGGTCTGCTCAACGCCTATTGGGTGCAGGTCAACAACAACCTCCAGGCCGGCCCGAACGCGAACGAGGAAACCTATCCAGGCTTCCGCAACCCCGACAATTTCATCGTCGTTTCCGACGCCTACCCTTCCGTGACCGCGCTCGCCGCCGACCTCATCCTGCCGACCGCGATGTGGGTAGAGAAGGAAGGCGCCTATGGCAATGCCGAGCGCCGCACCCAGTTCTGGCATCAGTTGGTGTCGGCGCCGGGCGAGGCGCGCTCCGATCTCTGGCAGCTCATGGAGTTCTCCAAGCGCTTCAAGATCGAGGAGGTCTGGCCGGAAGAGCTGATCGCCAAGAAGCCTGAGGTGCGCGGCAAGACGCTGTTCGACGTGCTCTACAGGAACGGCCAGGTCGACAAATTCCCACTCGACCACATCGAGCCGGGCTACGCCAACGACGAGTCGAAGGCATTCGGCTTCTACGTCCACAAGGGTCTGTTCGAGGAATACGCCGCGTTCGGCCGCGGCCATGGCCACGACCTCGCGCCATTCGAGACCTACCACAAGGAGCGCGGCCTGCGTTGGCCGGTCGTCGACGGCAAGGAGACGCGCTGGCGTTTCCGCGAAGGCTCCGACCCCTACGTCAAGGCCGGCACCGGCGTGCAGTTCTACGGCTTCGCCGACGGCAAGGCGCGCATCTTCGCTTTGCCCTACGAGCCCCCGGCGGAATCGCCCGACAAGGACTATCCGTTCTGGCTGTCGACGGGCCGCGTCGTCGAGCACTGGCACTCCGGCACGATGACGCGCCGCGTGCCCGAGCTCTACAAGGCGTTCCCCGAGGCCGTCTGCTTCATGCATCCGGACGATGCGCAGGCAGCGAACTTGCGGCGTGGCGATGAGGTCAAGGTCGCCTCGCGGCGCGGCTTCATCCGCGCCCGCGTCGAGACGCGCGGGCGTGACAAGCCACCGCGCGGCCTCGTGTTCGTGCCGTGGTTCGACGAGTCGAAGCTGATCAACAAGGTGACGCTCGACGCCACCGATCCGATCTCGCTGCAGACCGACTACAAGAAATGCGCCGTGCGCATCGAGCGGGTGTGACTGATATGATCAAGAAACTTGCGATGATGCTGCTCGCAGCCAGCCTCGCGGCCGGCTCGAGCGCCCTGCTCGCCCAGAGCGTCTCGTCCTCACTGCGCGGTCCCGCACCGCTCAACGACGAGGGTCCTGCGCCGCCGATGCAGCCGATGAAGAACACCGCCGAGAAGGAGGTGCGCAACTATCCGGAGCAGCCGCCGGTCATCCCGCATGCGATCGACGGCTATCAGGTCGACATGCAGGGCAACAAGTGCCTGTCCTGCCACGCGCGTGCGCGCACCGCCGAATCGAAAGCGCCGATGCTCTCGATCACCCACTTCATGGACCGCGACGGCCAGTTCCTGGCGTCGGTGTCGCCGCGCCGCTACTTCTGCAACCAGTGCCACGTGCCGCAGAGTGTCGCCACTCCGCCGGTCAGCAACGACTTCGTCGACATCGACACGGTGCTGTCGCACGACAAGCCCGGTGCCAAGCGATGAGCAGCGCCGACATCCCGCAGGGGCCGGGAACACCGGCCCCGGAGAAACGGCTCGGCCTCCTCCGCCGCGCCTGGCAATTCGTGCTCGACCTCGTCGACGTCCTGCTCAAGCCGAGCTCGATCTTCGGCCTGGGCGTGCTGGTGCTCGCCGGCTTCGTCGCCGGCGTGATCTTCTGGGGCGGCTTCAACACCGCGCTCGAGATCACCAACACCGAGAAGTTCTGCACCGGCTGCCACGAGATGAAAGACAACGTGTTCGCGGAGCTGAAGACGACCGTCCACTTCTCCAACCGCTCCGGCGTCCGCGCCTCCTGCCCGGACTGCCACGTCCCGCACAACTGGACCGACAAGATCGCGCGCAAGATGCAGGCGTCCAAGGAGGTCTGGGGTCATCTGTTCGGCTCGATCGACACCCGCGAGAAGTTCAACGATCGCCGCCTGGAGCTGGCGTTGCACGAATGGGCACGCTTCAAGGCCAACGATTCGCTCGAATGCCGCAACTGCCACAGCTCCCAGTCGATGGACATCACCAGGCAGTCCCCGCGCGCCGTCGAAGCTCACCAGCGCTTCCTGTTCACGGGGCAGAAGACCTGCATCGACTGCCACAAGGGCATCGCGCATCACCTGCCGGACATGCGCGGCGTGCCGGGCTGGCAGTAAGCTTCCTTCTGATTACGCGAGCTTTCGCCGCACGCGAGGTCGACTCCCCTCCCCCTTGCGGGGAGGGGTCGGGGGTGGGGGTCCACACGGGCAGTCTTTGCTGAGACCCCCACCCCCAACCCCTCCCCGCAAGGGGGAGGGGCGCACCGTCCGCTTGGCACAATCTCGCCCTGACACTAGCCCCTCTTCCAGCTTGATCTCGCTGAAACAGCCCTTAGGTTCACGGAATGTCCCGAGTCGCCCCGCGGCTCCATTCTTGTGAGCCATGACCACCTTCTCCCCGCATCAGGATTCCGCCCTCAAGGCTGTCGGCGATTGGCTGAAGGCCAAGCCAGGCAGGAACGCCACGCCGCAGGTGTTCCGGCTGTTCGGCTATGCCGGAACCGGCAAGACCACGCTCGCCCGCCACATCGCCGAGGGCGTCGACGGCGAGGTCAAGTTCGCCGCGTTCACCGGCAAGGCAGCGCTCGTGATGCGCAGCAAGGGCTGCGACAACGCCTCCACCATCCACTCGCTGATCTACCGCGCGCAGGAGAGCGGCGAGGAGCAGCCGAACTTCGAATTGTGGGACGACGCGCCGGCGTCCAAGGCCAAGCTCATCATCATCGACGAATGCTCGATGGTCGATGCCGATCTCGGCCGTGACCTCTTGTCCTTCGACTGCCCGCTGCTGGTGCTCGGCGATCCCGCACAGCTGCCGCCGGTCAAGGGCGGCGGCTTCTTCACCGACAGCGAGCCCGACGTGATGCTGACCGAGGTGCATCGTCAGGCCAAGGACGATCCGATCGTGCGGATGTCCATGGACGTGCGCGAAGGCAATACGCTCGACATCGGCCGCTATGGCGAGAGCGAGGTGGTGGAGCGCCGCGAGCTCGATCCGTCGCGCGTCATGGAGGCCGACCAGGTGCTGGTCGGCCGCAACGCCACCCGCCGCGCCTACAACAACCGCTTCCGTCAGCGCCTCGACATCGAGGACGCCCTGCCCGTCGCCGGCGACAAGCTGGTCTGCCTGCGCAACAACCGCAAGAAGGGCCTGTTCAATGGCGGGCTGTGGCGGGTGAAGTCGCGCGCGACCTCCAAGTCCAAGATCGTGACCATGCGGGTCGCGCCCGAGGAGGATTTCGGACGCAAGGTGACGAAAGTCTCGGTGCGCGGCGAATGTTTCGCGGGCGGCATCGAGGACATCCCGTGGGAGCAGCGCAAGCCCTATGACGAGTTCGACTACGGCTATGTGCTGACCGTGCACAAGTCGCAGGGCTCGCAATGGGACGACGTCGTGCTGTTCGACGAGAGCTTTGCCTTTCAGGAGAGCCGCGCCCGCTGGCTCTACACCGGCATCACGCGCGCCGCGAAGCGGCTGTCCATCGTCGTTTAACCTTGATGCAGGCAGCGGCGGTATCGCTCTGCCTCGTTCCCGCAAAGCCTGCGACCAGTTGATCCAGGTCAAGCTGCCGCAGCACGCTTGGCGGATACAAAACGATTCACATGTCTGTACATCACCAGCAGGCGGGGCGGAATCGGATGGCAAATACGAAGACGACGAAGGACAAGACGTCGAACGGCCGGCGAGCGAGTGCGACGGCGCGAGTCGCGCGAAAACAGTCCGCGACCAACCTCGATCCGATCGGGCAGTCGCTGGTGAATGAATCGACGCAGGCTGCGCAGATCACCGAGCTGTCGGCGTTCGAGAGCGTGCTGAACGGACCGCCGGCGCTGAACGCCGATTCTGCACCGATCAAGGCCATGCTCGACGGCGCGGCGCCCGATGATGCCAAGCTGATGAAGGCGCTGATCGACGGCAAGACCAAGCCGGACAAGCGCCACACCTCCGACGAACTCGCCGACAATTGGCGCCAGGGCGGCTATCCCTACAAGTTCCGAATGTACCGCAAGGACTATGAGGAGCAGAAATTCATCCTGCAGACCGAACTGCTCAAGCTGCAGAACTGGATGAAGGACGCGCGGCAGCGTCTGGTGCTGCTGTTCGAGGGCCGCGACGCCGCCGGCAAGGGCGGCGCGATCAAGCGCTTCATGGAGCATCTCAACCCGCGCGGCGCCCGCGTCGTCGCGTTGGACAAGCCGAGCGACGTCGAGCGTGGGCAGTGGTACTTCCAGCGCTATGTCGAGCACCTGCCGACATCCGGCGAAATCGTGCTGTTCGACCGCTCCTGGTACAACCGCGCCGGCGTCGAGCGCGTGATGGGCTTCTGCTCGCAGGCCGAATATGACGAGTTCCTGCGCCAGGTGCCGGAGTTCGAGCGCAACCTCGTGCGCAGCGGCATGCATCTCATCAAGTTCTGGTTCTCGGTCAGCCGCGAGGAGCAGCGCCGCCGGTTCAAGGAGCGCGAGGCGCATCCGCTCAAGCAGTGGAAGCTGTCGCCGATCGACACCGCCTCGCTCGACAAATGGGACGACTACACCCGCGCCAAGGAGGCGATGTTCTTCTCCACCGACACCGCCGACTGCCCGTGGACCGTGATCAAGTCCGACGACAAGAAGCGCGCCCGGCTGAACGCCATGCGCTGCGTGTTGCATTCCCTGCCCTATGCCGGCAAGGACGTCTCGCGCATCGGCCATGTCGACGACCTCATCGTCGGCCGCGCCAGCGTAATCCACGAGCGCGAGGAGCACGCGAGCTGAGTCGCCTCGCTCAGCGCCGGTGAAGCCGATGCGGCCTCGCGACATCGGCCGGCCGCATCGCTGCATTGGCGTTCGGAAGGACCGGCGCGCCGCGACGGGCCAACTCCGCCTGGGCCGCCGGCGTCAGCGCGCCGCCGTTGAGCACGTCACGATCGGGATGCATGGCCTCATACGCCGCCGGCTCGGAGAATTGCGCCGATGCCGCGGTCACCGCCAGCGTCGACATCAGCAGAGCTGCCGCCAGGCTCCTGAATGCGATCATGATTGGCCCCTCTGCTGCGCGTCAATTCGCACCAACGATGATGTAGGCAGGCGATCGCGTCACCCCAATCACGACTGCGCGAGCCTGCGGCCGTTCGTGATCGTGCCGTCCTCTCGGACGTAGCGCGGCAGCCGCTGCCCAGGCAACAGATCATAGGGCGCCCGCCAACCAGGCAGCGCGGCGATACGCTGCAGCCATGCCGCGACCGGCGGGAAGCGCACCGCGAGATCATAGCCGCTCTCCTCCATCGGAAAGCTCAGATATCCGCACAGCGAGAGATCGGCGACCGTCGGTTCGTCGCCGATGATGAAGGGGCGCTGCGCCACTTCGCCCGCCAGGATCGCCAGGAAATCGTCGATGCGTGCCCGCAGAAATGCCTGCACCTTCTCGTCGGGGGTCGGCGTGAAGGCCCGGCGATAGCGATAGGTCGCCATGAAGCCGGACATTTTCTGGTTGTCCCAGAACAGCCAGCGCAGGATCTCGAAGCGTTCACGCGCGTCGGCACCGCCGAACTTGCCGTAGCGCGCGGCGAGCTGAAGCAGGATCGGGCCGGTCTGGGTCAACCGCACGCCGTCCTCCTCCAGCACCGGGATCTCGCCCATCGGATTGACGTTGGCGCGCCATGCGGCAGTGCGCGTGATGCCACCGCCGAAATCGGTCCATACCGGCTCGAAGCTCTGGCCGCACAGGACCAGCATCAGGGCCAGCTTGTAGCTGTTGCCGGATTCGGGGAAGTAGTGCAGGCGGTAGCTTGGCATGGTCGTCTCGCGAGATCGGGCTCTCTCATGTTAGGTGGCCCGGACTTGCGGCACCATTCCGTTTTCGGCTCCGCCCCTTCAGCACGGCGCAAGGCGCAGCCGGCACGTCATGCGGCGAAGCGCGCGGCCTCCGCAAACAGCCAGTCGCGAAACACCGCAAAGTCGCGCGCCTTGCCGCCGGCATCGCGCCTGCGCACGAGATGAAACTGCCGCGGCAGGCGCACACGCTCGGCGAACAGCGGCACTAGCCGGCCAGCGTCGATGAACGGCCGCACCACCGGATCGAGCCCGAGCGCGATGCCCATGCCGGCGCTCGCGGCCTCGTAGACGACCTGGAGATTGTCGAAGACGAGGCAGTCCGTCGGCACGGCATCGATACCGGAAGCGGCGAACCACTCCGCCCAGAATTCGATCTGGTGATCGGTGCCGATCAGCCTGGCATTGACGAGGTCGTGCGGATGCCGCGGGCTGTCGTACCGATCACGCAATTGCGGGCTCAGCACCGGCACTGCATCGACCGCCAGCAGCGGCTCGCTGGTGACCCCCGGCCACGGTCCCCGTCCCAGCCGGATCGCGCAGTCGAGCTCGGACCGCGCGTTGAGATCCTCGATCTCGGCCGATGTCTGCAACACGATCTGCACCGCGCTGTGCCGGGCCTGGAAACGTTGCAGCCGCGGGATCAGCCAATTCGCTGCGAAGGTCGGCATCACGCTGACGGTGAGCCCGGCATGGTCCCGCTTGCGCAGCGCCTCCGTCGCCAGGGTCATGCTTCGCCAGGCCGGATCGAGCGCGGCAAAGTATTTGTCGCCTGCCGCAGTGAGCGCGAGGCCGCGCGGCTGTCGCTCGAACAGCCGCACGGCGAGCCCGGCTTCGAGCTGCTGAATGCGACGGCTCAATGCCGGTACGCTCAGATTCATGGTCAACGCCGCCTGCGCGAGGCTGCCGGCGCGGGCCACCGCCACGAAGGCTTCGATGTCTCGGAGGGGAAGGCGTCGCATGTGGGCAGTGTATGGCGATGACGCGCCGGGGTCGAGACGCCGGCCGCGCAACTGCGCGCCATGCCAATTCGACGCGTCACCGTCGCCGCGGCAGCCGGTCGTACGGCGCGAGATGGGCGGACGGCGGAAACACGAGCGCCGCGCCGGAGGGTCGCACCAGCCCCATGCGTCCGGCCGGCGTCAGCGCGCCGCCGTTGAGCACGTCGCGATCGGGATGCATCGCCTGATATGTCCCGGGCTCCTGCTCGCCGAAGAACCAGCCCTGCGCCGATCCCGGCGCAGCAATGGCCATCGACAGCAGCAAGGCTGCCGCCTTTGATTTCCAGGATGTCATGATTGTTCTCCAGGTTCTCAGGATGCGGAGACCACGCACGCGATGGATGCCCTGGTCGGGACTGTCATCAGCGAGGCGCGACCGCTTCTGTATTGACCGCGAAGGGAACGAAATATTCGCGGCATCGCCGCCGCACCGGGATCACGACCGCGAGACCTGAACCACACCATCATTCGAGGATCGACGAAGCGTGACGTCATCGTGAGTTCGTGGACGAGATCGCGCGCATCCGATGACCTCACCCCGTCGTCGCGAGTTCGATAGCTGCCGCCGACGCAGGACCGACGCCGCGTTGACGGCGTACAGCACCGCCCTTCGGCCCGTCGGGCAAATCGGCCGGCCAAGACAGAAAGCTGTCAAGACATTCTGAAAAACATAAATCGTTTCACGATTCCCCAAATCAGACTTATCATGCCTGCGTTTCGTTGCACGGCAGGGGACGTATCGCGATCGTCACGGACGTTGGCAGCGGAATGCGATGGACGCGACATGTTGCAGTGGGCGAAGCGCCTGCGGACGAACGGCATGGCGCGGACGACGAAAGCGTGTGGTCCTGGCCTCCCGACGCTGAGGCCAAGCCGGTGGTGATGATCCGCCGGCGACGGGGGCAAGACAGCCGGTCCCCGGGGAGAGCTCGTATAAGCGTTAACACCATCGCGCAGGGAGGGCCGGGTCTGTCCGGCTGAACCTGTGGTTCCTGCCGCCTGCATTTTTCTACGCAGGCGGGCCACGGGCCTCAGTCGAGGTCCGGCCTTCCCTGCGCCCTCCGCCTTCGGAGGGCCGATGAACCGGCATTCCTCGGGCAATTTCAGGCCGCGAGACCACGTCGTCATGCCTGGAACGGTCTCGCCGCACGCCGCCCTACTTTCCCGAGCTTGGTGCGCCATGCGCACGCGCCTGTTCACGCAGTCGTGTCACGTCCCCCGTAACGCGGGCCGGGCACCGACGTATCTTGCAGCAGAGGCCGGACCGGGCCAGTGTTTCCGGCCGGCGAGACGAGACAAGCCACCCTCACGAGGATCCCAAGATGCGCCTCACCCGCTCCCTTTTCGTCAAGACTGCCCTGCTCGGCGCGATCGCGGCTGCCGGCATCCTGGCATGGCAGCCGCTCCACGCCGCCGAGGAAGCCGTGGTGCTCCCGCCTCCGGCCCAGGACCAGCCGGCGGCCGAAGGCATTGAAACTGCGGTCGTGGCCGGCGGCTGCTTCTGGGGCGTCCAGGGCGTCTACCAGCACACCGCCGGCGTGGTCAGCGCCGTGTCCGGCTATGCGGGCGGCACCAAGGCGACCGCCGACTACCGCTCGGTGTCGAGCGGCAGCACGGGCCATGCCGAGTCCGTGCAGATCAAGTTCGACCCGAAGAAGATCTCCTACGGCAAGATCCTGCAGATCTTCTTCTCCGTCGTGCACGACCCGACGCAGCTGAACCGGCAGGGCCCGGACTCGGGCCCGCAATATCGCTCCGCGATCTTCACCACCTCGGAGGCGCAGAAGAAGGTCGCCGAGGCCTATATCGCCCAGCTCGACAAGACCAAGGTGTTCGGCAAGCCGATCGTCACCAAGGTCGGAAAGCTCGAGGCGTTCTACCCGGCCGAGGACTATCACCAGGACTATCTGACGCTGCACCCGAGCCAGCCCTATATTGCCTATAACGACCTGCCGAAGATCGACAATCTGAAGAAGATCTTCGCCGAGAACTACATCGACAAGCCGACGCTGGTCAGGGACGCCAAGGCGACGAATTGAGGCCGACCGGCACGACGACAGGGCGGACCCCAGCGGATCCGCCGGAGGATCAGAGGATGAGCGACACCAAGACGAGCGACAAGGTGGTCAAGAGCGAGGCGGAGTGGCGCCGCGAGCTGACGCCCATGCAATATGCCGTGCTGCGCGAGAAGGCGACCGAGCGTCCGTTCTCCGGCGAGTACGAGCATGAGCACCGCGCCGGCACCTATGTCTGCGCCGGCTGCGGCCAGACACTGTTCGAATCCGATGCCAAGTTCGACTCCGGCTGCGGCTGGCCGAGCTTCACCGTGCCGGCGGCCGAGAGCCATGTCGACGAGGAGACCGACTATACCCACGGCATGGTCCGCACCGAGGTGCTGTGCTCGAAATGCTCGGGCCATCTCGGCCACGTCTTCCCCGACGGCCCGGGGCCGACCGGATTGCGCTACTGCATCAATTCGGCGGCGCTGAAGCTGAAGCCGCGCTGATCATCGTCCGGCAGTTTCTGGCGCTCCCGGGGCCGTTCATCCAACGGTACCGGGAGGCCGTCGGGTCCCGGTCCATGCGCCCGGAGCGGTCAAAATCGGTCACAAGGCGCGAGATTTTCACCGTGCGGATCGGCCTCCCTTGCATTCACAAGTTGCAGATCGATTAAGTTGTTGAAAAAATAGGATATTTCAATGCGACCGGAAGCAGCCCGGATTTACGATGTGACCGGGCAGGATTCGCATTTCTGTCAAATCGGCCTATATTAGGGGCTGTAACTGACATGCAGGGCCGGGCCGCCTGGAGCGGCGATAACAGCCCTCCACCCCCGCAAACGCTGGCGTCATTGCCAAGCTGGATCGTTCGAAAGCTCGCGTCAGCGTTCTTAGCCGACAAGAAGAGGTCTCAGACCATGCGTCCACTGCGTCCGTTCAACTTCAACACCTCTGCCGAACTGTTTCCCGCCGCCATTCGCAAGAAGAAGCGGGCGGGCTTTGCCTATCGGCGGTTCGGCACCGCGGCCGAGGCCGTGCGCTTCGCCATGGAGGAGTTGCCGGCGGACTCGCTGAATGGCGCCTATCTGCAGGTCGAGGAAGCCCGGTTCGACCAGAACGGCATCCGCACCCTGTATGAGAGCGAGGCGTTTCCGCTGCCGCGCCGCGCCGTCGAGGACAAGGCGCCTGACGCCGATGCAGCCTGACGGCAGCCAGACCATCAGACGACACCCTGCCCCGCCTCGCGCGGGGCAGTTTTTTTATGGAGACTTGTTTATCGGTTTCTGCCGTTGGTCAGCGCGGCTGGGTATCCAACCACCGCCGGAGGATCTTGGCGTTGCGCATGTTGGCGCGGAACAGCACGTCGAACGCATCGCCCGCGACCGGCACCATGCCGATCACGCCTTCGACCGCGACGTTGCCCAGCATCCGCGTGATGACGTGCCAGGGCGCACCCAGCGCACGGGCCTCACGCACCAGCCACAGCGACAGCGCGGTCGCAATGAGGTCGCCGACGACCGGGATCAGGCCGATGATGCCGTCGATGCCGTAGCGGATGTTGGTGCCGGGCACGACGAAGGCGACGTCGAGCAGCCTGGCCACCGCCTCGAGCCGCGCGATGCGCTGCTCGCGGGTCAGATTGCCGAACGGATTGGCGCTCTGGAAATCGAAGCGAACGCCGCCCGGCCCGACGAAGGCGCCATTGAACGACGATTGGAAGGCCCCCTGAGGGACCTCCCGTCCATCCTGGTCGATGATCGGCCCCCGCGCCTCATTGGCGCTGAAATGCGCCTGCGAGGCACGTCCGGAGGCGCGGCGGGGCGAGGTGGACATATGGTCTTGCATACCCATCACATAGAAACGCGGCAGCGCGGCGCAAGTTGCGTCACGCCGTCACGCACCATGCTCGCTGGGCCGGGCCGGCGAGGCATCCGGAAGTTGCTCATCGACGAAGTTGTGAACCAGCCAGGACGACACCGTCGCCGGAATGAAGCCGACGAGGCCATACAGGATCCACTGCAGCGCGCCGTATTCGGAGCCATGGGACGCATAGTTGAAGCCGGCGAGAACGAAGGCGATGCCGCCCACGATCAGCATCCGCATCACCGGCGCGATCCGCCGGACATGGAACAGGATGTCGTCGATCGCGCACATCATCAGCGCCGGCAGGAAGCCGAACAGGTAGCTGTATTGCAGCGACGTGACGAACACCTTGAACAGCTTGGCCACTTCACCCGGATCGGTCTTGGTCCAGTAGCCGGACATATAGGTGGTGACCAGAAGCAGCGCGAAGCCGCCCAGCGCGGGGCCGACGGCAACGAAGATGAGATATCGCTTCATGACAAACCTCCTGCCTCGCCGATCCGCCGAAGGCGCGAAGCCCGTGCCGCCCCGTCAGTCTCCCCACAGCGCGAAGGCGTCGTTGAAGGCGCGCTCGCCCGGAGCCCCCTTCTCGATCGCGATGATCGCCCGGCGTTGGTTGGTGTAGACCAAGGGAACGTCGAACCAGGAGCGTTCCTTCAGGAGCTGCACGTTGCGGGTCCGGTCGGCGTCGACATTGGAGAGGCCGACCAGGAAGAAGCCGTCGGTCACCTTGACCGCGAGGCCCGCCAGCGGCGTGCCGCGCGACTGTTCGTTGGACTTCATCAGGATGCCCGGCACATTGCCGACGCCTCCACCCGCGAAATCCTGCGGCAGGATGAAGGTGAGCTCGGCGGTATGGCTCGCCGGCAGCGACGTATCGGTGTTGCGGCGGAACGACATCGTCATCTTGAACTTGCGATCGGGAATCTCGATGTCGGCCCGCACGGCGATGTCGGCCTTCTGCGTGCCTGTCGCCTTGATCTGCTCGGTGCGCCAGACCACCGTGCCGAGATACTGCTTGCCCTTCGGATCGGCCGGATCCTCGTCGTAGAGCACGACCTTCTGGGCCACCGGCGCGATCTGGTCCGAGGATGGCGATTGGCCGACGCGGTCGGTGATCTTCGGCTTGCTCAGCGGCGCCCCGGCGTCCTTCGGCGCCTCGACCGTCGAGGTCGACTTGAACAGGCTGCTGACGGTTCCGACCAGCGGCCGGCCCCACAGAATGCCGGCGCCGATCAGGATCAGCACGATGCCGGCAGCAATGGCGGCCTTGAACGGGAAGGTCGATCCACTGCGCTCCGGCTTTTTCTTGGCCTCGCGCTCGCCGGCCGTCCGCGGACGGGCCGAGGCAGTGGCCGGCACCGCGTAGCGCTCGGCTTCCTGGACCGACTCGTCATAGGAATAGGCCGGCTCGGCGGGCAGCGGCGGCCGGTCATCATCGCCGTCGAGGCGGTCGAGGTCGGTCGCCGGAACATTGGCGTAGGTCTTGCGCGCGGCGCGATTGGCCTGGGCCGTCGCCTTGCCGAGATCATCGACGTCGGCGGTGATGTCCCGGAAGCCACGCATCGACGGCGTCGCAGCGGCAGTGCCGTTGTTGTCCTGGCCCCGTCGCGGGGGGGCCGGACGCTCGCGCAACGGCGGTACATCCTGGGATGCGCCCTGTGGCGGCTGCGGCCGAGCCGGTGCAGCCGGGGCTGCCGCGGCAACCGGCGACTCGGTCCGCGGAGGACGGACGGACCGTGTCTCTGCCAGCTCAGGACCAGTCGGCGGACGGTCGTTGCGAGGCACTGGGGACCCAGCAGCTGGCCGCGGTCGCGCAGCGGGAGCCGCGGGTTGTTCGGGCGTCGGGCCGGGCTGAGCTGCGGGGGCCGCCGGAGCATCGGGATTGCGCGCGCCGGCCCGGCGCAGCGCATCGCCGGGACGGGCCGCGCCGCTGGAGGCCCGCTGTGCCTCACGGGCGCGCTGAGCCGCTTCGGCCTCGACCTTGCGGACCGCCTCCTCGAGCGACAGCCGCTCGCGGGTGATCTCGGATTCGCTGAGCGGCGGCTGGACGCTGCGCAGCTGCGCGATCAGCGCCGCCCGTGCCCGCTCATAAAGCGCGCGCCGGCTTTCGCCGGGAGCGTTGGGGTCCAATCCGGCAATGGCGCGGGCTATCAGCGGGTAGTAGTCGGCCATATCAACTCAATTCGCGGGCTGCGCTGTCGGGTCCCTTCACGCTTCGAAGGGATTCTGGACCAGAATAGTATCCTCGCGTTCGGGGCTGGTGGAAAGCAGCGCAATCGGGCAACCCACCAGTTCCTCGATGCGTCGGACGTATTTGATGGCCTGGGCCGGCAGATCGGCCCAGGAGCGTGCGTTCGCCGTCGGCTGCTTCCAGCCTTCGATGGTCTCGTAGATCGGTTCGACCCGGGCCTGAGCGCCTTCGCCTGCCGGGAAATGATCGATCTCCTTGCCGTCCAGCCGATAGCCGGTGCAGACCTCGATGGTGTCGAAACCGTCGAGAATGTCCAGCTTGGTCAGTGCAAGACCGTTAATGCCGCAAGTCCGCACCGCCTGGCGAACCAGGACGGCATCGAACCAGCCGCATCGACGCGGCCGGCCGGTATTCGTTCCGAACTCGCGGCCACGCTCGCCGATCTTCCGGCCCGTCTCGTTATCCTGCTCGGTGGGAAACGGTCCCTGTCCGACCCGCGTCGTGTAGGCCTTGCAAAGGCCGAGCACGTAGCCGATCGCGCCCGGCCCCAGGCCGGCGCCGGTCGCGGCCTGCGCCGCCACCGTGTTGGACGAGGTCACGTAAGGGTAGGTGCCGTGATCCACGTCGAGCAGCGCGCCCTGCGCGCCCTCGAACAGCATACGCTTGCCTTCGCGGCGCTTGATGTCGAGCAGCCGCCACACCGTCTCGGCGTAAGGCAGCAGCTTCGGCGCCAGCGCCGTCAGTTCGTTCAGAATGGCCTTGCCGTCGATCAGCTCCAGGCCGAGGCCCCGGCGCAGCGCGTTGTGATGGGCGAGCAGGCGATCGATCTTGTGCGGCAGCGTGTCGAGATCGGCGAGGTCCATCAGGCGGATGGCGCGGCGGCCGACCTTGTCCTCATAGGCCGGGCCGATGCCGCGGCGGGTGGTGCCGATCGCGGTCGCGGCACTCGCGGACTCCCGGAGTGCGTCGAGTTCACGATGCAGCGGCAGAATCAGCGTGACGTTCTCGGCCACGCGCAGATTGTCCGGGCTGATGGCCACGCCCTGCGACTGCAGCTTGCTGACCTCGTCGAGAAAGGCTTGCGGATCGAACACGACGCCATTGCCGATCACCGACAGCTTGCCCGTGCGCAGCACGCCCGACGGCAGCAGCGCCAGCTTGTAGGTCGCGCCGTTGATAACGAGCGTATGACCGGCGTTGTGGCCGCCCTGGAAGCGAACGACGATGTCGGCCTGCTCCGACAGCCAGTCGACGATCTTGCCCTTCCCCTCGTCACCCCATTGGGCGCCGACGACGACGACGTTAGCCATTCGCAGCTCTTTCCTCTGCCAAGATCCAAAACAGCACGATCGGCTCGGACGATATCGCTTCCGATGAGGGGCCAGCCTGGCCAACCATGCGCCCAGCCCAAATCGCGGCCGGGACCGCTCGCTTGCGAGGCGACCCACCGGATAAAGGAAGCCGCCGGGCTAGGCAAGCAAGAACGGGCCCTCGGAGCACACAACAGCGCCACCAAGCCTTTGATAAGCCCCAAAATTTCATGCCGCCCCGGCTGCGGATGGGCGACCCGGGCCGGCGCTTCTGTCGGCGCCCTGACCCAGGCGTGCTCATTGAGCACTGGAACGGCGGCGAATCTACGATCGAAGTTGCAAACCGGAAGCACAGCTGCTGATCAGCACCGTCGCCGGTCAGGCCTGAATGCGCCCATCGACAACCTCGATGATGCGGTCGCAGCGCCGCGCCAGATCAAGGTTGTGGGTGACCAGCAGGAAGCTGGTGCCGACCCGGCGATTGACCTGTTGCAGCAGGGCGAAGACCGCCTCCGCCGACTTGGTGTCGAGATTGCCGGTCGGCTCGTCCGCCAGCACCAGATCCGGGTTCATTGCCAGCGCCCGCGCCACCGCGACGCGCTGCTGCTGGCCGCCCGACATGTTGCTTGCGAGGTGGCCGGCGAACTTTGCCAGGCCGACCTGATCGAGCAGCCTGCCCGCCTGCGCCTCGATCTCTGGACTCGGAAAGCCGCGATCGACCAGCAGCGGCATCATGACGTTCTCCTTGGCCGTGAAGGCGGAGATCAGCAGATGCGACTGGAAAATGAAGCCGATGGTATGGCCGCGCAGATGGGTGAGCTCGGCGTCGCTGAGCGAGGCGGTGTCCTGGCCCTTGATCGTCAGCCGGCCGGAGGTCGGCCGATCGAGCAGACCGACGATGTTGAGCAACGTACTCTTGCCGGAGCCGGACGGACCGATCAGCGCAACGAACTCGCCGCGGTCGACTTCGAGGTCGATGTCGTGCAGCACCTCGCTCTCGGTCGGCTGGCCGACATTGTAGGCCTTGCAGACCTTCTCCAGACGCAGGATGACCTCAGCCACGGATCGCCACCACCGGATCGAGCTTGGCCGCGCGCAACGCCGGCGCGGTCGCCGCGAGCAACCCCGTCACCGTCGCGATCAGGGCCGTGATGATGAACAGCCGACGTTCGAGGATCAGGGGAAATAATTCCGAACCGTCAGCCTGGCGCTGCACCGCATGCCAATAGATCAAGGCACCCGCTCCCATCGCGGCGCCGAACAGCGAGCCGATGAAGCCGAGCAGCCCGCCCTGCAGCAGGAACACGCGCAGGATCTGGCCGCGCGAGGTCCCCATCGCCCTGAGAATGCCGATCTCCTTGGAGCGCTGGATCACCGAGACGATCAGCACGGCTGCGATGCCGAACGCGACCGAGAGCGCAACGAACACCCGGATCAGCGTGTTCGAGGTTTCCTGCGCGCGCACCGCGGTGAAGAACTGCGCATTGGTCTTGATCCAGCTGTCGGCCTTGACCAGGTTCGCTGCCTGGATGCGCTGGGCGATATCTTCCGCCGCGTAGATGTCCTTCACGGTGATGTCGATCGTGGTGACGCCGCCGACCATGCCGAGCAGCGACTGCGCGGTGCGCAGCGCGACATACGCCGCGCGCTGATTGACGCCCTTGTTGCCGAGATCGACCAGGCCGGTCACCGTCAGCACGCGATTGGCGCCGGAGGCGGCCTGGACATTGAGCTTGTCACGAACGATCGCGCCGAGCTCCCTGGCCAGCTCAGTGCCGATGATGATGTCGTCGCTGGTCAGCCGCGGCTCGCCGGCGACGATGTAGTCCGGCACGCGCACGATCTTAAAGTAGCTCTCCGGCTCGACGCCGGACAACGTCACGGCGCGGCTGGCATCGCCACGAATGGCCAGCGCCGAGCCGGAGATGGTCGGCGACACTGCGGTGATCTCAGGCATCGCCAGCATCTGGTCGCGGATCTTCGGCCATTGATCGATCGAGATCACGCGCTGACTCGGGCGCTGCACGATCGGATCCTCGATGACGCCGTTGCCGTTGCGCAGGGGACGCGCGACCTGATCCGGCGTCAGCAGTTGAATCTGCGGCTGCGAGGTCAGCACGCGCTTGATGAAGTTGGCCTCGAGGCCCGCCAGCATCGCCGACATGAACACGATCACGCCGACGCCGATCGCGATGCCGCCGATGATGAACAATGTCTGCAGACGTCCTTCGCGCAGGAAGCGCACCGCCGCGATCCACTCGAACGGCAGCCAGCGGTTCACGGCAGCACCGGACGAAAGCGCTGTCCGGTCACGATACCCGAACTCTGGGGCACCGCAATGTCCCCCGCATTCAAGCCGTCGATGATCTCGACATGGCTGTTGCCGCGAATGCCGGCGCGCACCGGCAGCTTGACGGCGCGGCCGTCCTTGATGCCGAGCACCCAGGGCTGCCCGGAGGTGAGATCATGAACCGAGCGCACCGGCAGTTCGAGCGTGTCCTTGCGCGATGCGACCTCGATGTCGACCGACACCGTCATGTCCTGGCGCAGATAGTCCGGCGGGTCCTTGACGGTCAACTTGACCTGCACGGACGCGCGGGACAGATCGATGCCGGGATTGATGTAGCTGACGACGGCCGCGAAGCGCTTGTCCGGATACGCATCCGCCGAGGCCAGCGCCGTCTGGCCGAGCGCGAGCTTGCCGAGATTGCGCTCGTCGATCTGCAGGACGAGCTGGACGTTGCCGGCAGGCGCCAGCACCAGCAGCGCCTTGCCCGGCTGCGCCACGGTCCCCTTCTCGACATTGCGCGTGATCAGCACGCCGTCGCGGGGCGCCGAGATCGTCGCGTAGCCGAGCCGCGATTGAGCCGTGTCGAGATTGGCGCGCGCCTGGTTCAGCTGCGTCTCCGCCATCACGTGGTCGCTGCCGCCAGGGCTGGCGGTGAAGACCTGGAATTCGGCCGCGCGCTTCTGCGCCAGAGCGATATCCAACGTCTTCTGCGCCTCGTCGAGCGCGGCGCGCGTGGCATAGCCATTGCCGGTCAGTTGCGAGGTCCGATCATAGCTCTGCTGCGCGTTGAGCAGCGTCGCCTGCGCCTGGCGCAGCGCCTCCTTCGCCGAGGGCAAGGTCAGCTCCGCGAGCTGCCGCATCCGCGCCTCGGCCTGCGCGACCTGTCCCTGGGCTTGCACCACCGCAGCCTTGAGCTCGCGCGCTTCCAGCGAGATCAGCGGCTGGCTCTTGGTGACACGCTGGCCTTCGAGCACGAGAACTTCATCGACGGTGCCGGTGATCTGGCTGCCGATCTCGACGCGGAACGGCGTCTCGACATGGCCGCTGGCAACGACCGTCTCGACCAGATCGCCGCGGCGGACCTGATCGACCGAGATCGCCGGGCCGAGCATGACACGCACGCTCTGCCAGCCCCCGAGGCCGAGCAGCAGCAGGACCGCCAGAATGAACCAGCGATGCGCCAGCAAGGCGGTCCACACCTTCGGCATTGGCTTGCTGTTCTGACGCGTGAGGGCTGCAGCTTGGTCGACCATGTCCATCAATACAGATGCGCCCGGCGGACCGGGCGGGATCTCGTCCTCGTGCTCGTCAATTTGCAGCCGCCAGCCCTGCGGCGCGGTCCCTGGAAATTAGGTCATGGGCGCATCAGGATGTTGCGCTAGGTCAACCGGGGCACGATGCTTCGTGCAATTCAGCCGTGAACATCTGTCCACGAACATGAACGGGCGCGCGTGACCACGGAAACCACCTCCGGCCTACCCCGGTTCTGGCGCCTCTCGCCCGCACAGGTCGGAGCGTCCCTGGACTGCGATTTGAAGGGACTCGGCGAGTCCGACGCACAACAGCGGCTGCAACTCTACGGCCGCAACGCCGACTCTCCTTCGCACGTCGTTGGCCCCCTGCGCGCCGTGCTGCGCCGGCTGCTCGAGCCGCTATCGCTCATTCTGCTCGTCGCCGGCATCATCTCGATGGTGACAGGCGACGTGATCGGCGGCGCAATCATCGTCCTGATCCTGACGCTGTCGATCGGACTCGATACCGTTCAGGAGGGCCATGCCGTCAAAGCCGCCGAGGAGCTGCGGCGCTCCGTGGCCTTGAAGGCCGAGGTCAAGCGCGACGGCGCCTATCGGGAGATCGATGTCGACCTGGTCGTGCCCGGCGACATCGTGCGCGTGCGCGCCGGCGACATCGTTCCGGCGGATGCACTGATTCTCGAGTCCAAGGCTTTCACCGCCGGCGAGGCTGCCCTGACCGGCGAGCCCTATCCCGTGACCAAGCAGGCCGACCTTCCCAGCGACGAGAACGATACGTCGAACGCGCTGTTCCGCGGCTCGGTGGCGCAGACCGGCGAAGCCGTCGCTCTCGTCGTCAACACTGGGCCGAACACGATGTTCGGGGCGGCCGCCTCGGCACTGGCGGAAGCACAGGTGCGTACGCCGTTCGAGCGCGATCTGCACGAGTTCGGTCTGGTCGTCGCACGGCTCACACTGGCGCTGGTCGTCATCGTGCTCGCCTTTCGCGTGGTGTTCGGCCGCGACGTGCTCGACTCGCTGTTGTTCTCGGTCGCGCTCGCGGTCGGACTGACGCCCGAGCTGCTGCCGATGATCACGACGGTGACGCTGTCGCGCGGAGCGCTGCGCATGGCCAAGCGCAAGGTGATCGTGAAGCGGCTCGCGGCGATCCACGACCTCGGCGCGATGTCGGTGCTGTGCACCGACAAGACCGGAACGCTGACGTCGGCGGAGATCACTCTCGCCCGCAGCATCGCGGCAGACGGCCGCGACGATCCGCGCGCCGCGGAGCTTGGCGCGATTGCCGCCGCGCTCGGCGGCGATCGCGGATCGCTCGATACCGCGCTGCTCGCAGGTGCCGATCAGGCCGCGGCGGGATGGGCCTTGGGCGGCCAGCAGACCTTCGACTTCTCGCGCCGTCTCGGCTCCGTGCTGGCAATCCGCGGGCAGGAGCAGATCCTGATCGTGAAGGGTGCGCCCGAAGCGGTGATCGAGCTCTGCACGCAGCAACGGCACGGCGATGTGATCGCCGTGCTCGACGCGACCGGCCGCGCCGGGATGTGCGAACGCGTTCATGCGCTGGCGCAAGAGGGCCTGCGCACCGTCGCAATCGCGTCACGTCCCTGGAGCGGCGCCCCGCGCGACGTCGAAACCAACGACGAGCAGGACCTGACCTTCGAGGGACTGTGCGCCTTCGCCGATCCGCCAAAACCCACCGCAGCCGCAGCCATCGCCCAGCTTGCCCGCGCCGGCATCGCGCTGAAAATTCTCTCGGGCGACGATCCGGTCGTGGTCAAGCGGCTGGCCGGCCTCGTCGGCCTGAAGGCCGACCGCGTGCTGTCCGGAAGCGACATCGCCGAGCTCAGCGATGAGGCGCTCGCGGTGCAGGTTCGCTCGGCCGACGCCTTCGGGCGGCTCGCCCCCGATCAGAAATCGCGTATCGTCAAGGCGCTGCAGGCCTCGGGCGAGGTCGTCGGCTTCCTCGGCGACGGCATCAACGATGCGCCGGCGCTGAAGGTGGCCGACATCGGCCTGTCGGTCGACGGTGCGACCGGCGTGGCACAATCCGCTGCCGACATGATTCTGCTCTCCTCCGATCTCGAGGTCGTCGCCGACGGCGTCGAGGAGGGCCGGCGGACCTTTGCCAACATCCTGAAATACGTCAGGATGGGCGCGAGCTCGAACTTCGGCAACATGCTGTCGATGGCGGTCGCCTCGATCGTGCTGCCGTTCCTGCCGATGCTGCCGACGCAGATCCTGCTCAACAACCTGCTCTATGATCTCTCCGAGCTTGGCATCCCCTTCGATCGCGTCAGCCCGCAGGCGACCGCGCGGCCGCAACGCTGGGACATGAAGCGGCTGTTGCGCTTCGCCGGGATCATGGGGCCGTTATCGTCGCTGTTCGACTTCCTGACCTTCGGCGCGCTGCTCTATCTGTTCCACGCCACGCCCGACGAGTTCCGCACGGCCTGGTTCCTCGAATCCATGGCGACGCAGATACTCGTCATCTTCATCATCCGGACCAACGGGCGGCCATGGAGCAACCAGGCCGATCCGATGCTGACGGCCTCGTCGCTGACTGCGCTGTTCGCCGCGCTCATTGTTCCCTTCACGCCGGCGGGCGCATGGTTCGGCTTCGTTGCCCCGCCGGCTAGTGTGCTGGCTGGCATCGCCGTCCTGGTCGCCGCCTACTTGGTCAGCGCGGAAGCGCTCAAGTCTTTCGCCGTGAGAACCGGGCGTCCACGACGTCACTACAGGCATCACCGTCAGCATGGACATTCATGACCGCCCTGGCTGCATGGTCGCGATGCATCTGCCCTCTTGATGGGCAACGGCAATTGGTGTCTGTCGAGAAGGCCGGGGAGGAAACAGCGGCCGGGACAACCGGGCCGAATGCCGCGGCGCACGAACCGGGTCCAAAACCGCCGTATGACCGCCGCCGATCCCCCTGCGTCCGCCGCGCCTGCACGCGCCTGGATCGCGAACCAACCCTACGTGCTGCTCAGCATCACCGCGCTGTGCTGGGCCGGTAACGCGGTCGTTGGCCGCCTCGCGGCCGGTCACATCCCACCGGTCACGCTGTCGTTCCTGCGCTGGTCGCTGGCGTTCCTTCTGATCTTGCCGCTGGCCTGGAAGCAGTTGCGGCAAGACTGGCCGGCGATCCGGTCCAAGCTGGGCATCATGATCGCGCTGTCGGTGACCGGCATCGGCGCGTTCAACACGCTGCAATACTGGTCGCTCGAATACACCCAGGCGCTTAACACGCTGCTGCTGCAATCCGGCGGCCCGCTGATCGTCGCGATGTGGTCGATGCTGCTGCTGCGCGTGCACCTGACGCTGGCGCAGGCGATCGGCATCGTGCTGTCGCTCGCAGGCGTGCTGCTGATCCTGACGCGCGGCCACCCAACCGCGCTCGCCGACATCAGCTTCAACAAGGGTGACCTGATCTTCCTGGTCGCGATGGCGGTGTTCGGCTTCTACTCGGTGCTGACGATCAAGCGGCCTCAGATCCACGGTCTGTCGATGGTCGCTTTCACCTTCGGCTGCGGCGCAGCCAGCCTGATCCCGCTGTTGATCTGGGAACTCAACGCCCGCCCGGTGATGGCGTTCGATGCCCAGAACCTGCTGTCGCTGCTCTACGTCGCGATCTTTCCCTCGACCATCGCCTATCTCTGCTTCAACCGCGGCGTGCTCCTGATCGGCGCCAACCGCGCCGCACCGTTCTTCCACGTCGTGCCGGTGTTCGGCTCGATCATGGCGTTCGTGTTCCTCGGCGAGCAGCCGCAGATCTTCCACGTCATCGGCTTTGCCCTGGTGCTGAGCGGGGTCTACGTGGCCTCGCGCAAGCAGGCGACGTGAGGCGCGGACTACTGAACGAGAGCGCCTGCATGGCACCAATTCGCGACGGCGCATTGCGTTGAGCCGGGATTTGGCCCACCCTCCCGGCTTCTCCCGTCAGAGCATCCCGCCTCCCTTGCCCGCCGACGATCTCAAGCCATCCTCGCCGTTCGCTTGGCTCAACAACCAGCCCTATCTGCTGCTGACGCTGGCGTCGCTGTTCTGGGCCGGCAACATCGTGCTGGCACGCTACGTCGCCGGCCACGTGCCGCCGTTGACCTTGTCCTGCATCCGCTGGATCGGCACCTTCCTGATGCTTTGGCCGTTCGCACGAACTCATCTCGTGCGCGACTGGCGCGTATTGCTGGCGAACTGGCCGCTGCTGCTGGTGCTGGCGCTGACCGGCTTCGCCATCAACAACGCGCTGTCCTATTGGGCGATGCAGTACACCCAGGCGCTCAACGGCCTGCTGATCCAATCCTCGGCCCCCCTCTTCGTGGCCTTGTGGTCGCTCGTCCTGTTCGGGGTGAGGCTGACGGCGGCGCAGCTCGCCGGCATCGCGATGTCCTTGACAGGCGTGTTGGTCATCTTGCTGCGCGGCGACCTCGGCGCGTTGGCCGCCATTCAGTTCAACCGCGGCGACCTGATGTTTGCCGGCGCACTACTGGTGTTCGGGATCTATTCCGCCGTCATGACGCGGCGGCCGGCCGTGCACCAGCTGTCGCTGATCTCAGCCTGCACCGCCCTGGGCGCGCTGTTGCTGCTGCCGCTGGCGGCCTGGGAGTACGCCTCCGGCTTCGTGCTGCAGCTCGATCTGCTGTCGGTCCTGACGCTCGGCTACGTCGTGGTGTTCGCCTCGACGCTCGCCTATCTGTTCTTCAACCGCGGCATCGGCCTGATCGGACCCAACCGCGCCGCACCGTTCCTGCACCTCGTGCCGCTGTTCGGCTCGGTGCTGGCCATCCTCCTGCTCGGCGAGGAGCTGAAGCCGTTCCACCTGATCGGCTACGCGCTGGTCATCGCCGGCGTGATCATCGCCTCGCGCGTGCCGCTCCGGAGGCCGCAGGCGGCGCCCAAACCGTGAGCATGCGGCAAGAGGCCCCAGGACAGCGAGCCGTCATCATCTGGGTGTCATCGAAGTGTCAGCTTAGCGTCAGGCGTCCTGTCCACAACGCGCATGGTTCAAGCTCGCAGGAGGCTTCCCATGCATCGATATCTACTGACCACCGTTGCGGTCCTCGCTCTCGGCATCGGCGCGGCGCACGCGCAAGGCGAAGGTGAATTCCCCGTGACGCTGGCGGGTCACGCCGTGATACCAGCCGAATCCTTCATCGACGCCCCAGCCGATGCCCCCGATGATCTCAAGACGTCCGGCAAATACACCACCGGCAAGCGTGTCGACGCCATCGGCAGCGTGATGGGCAAGTCCTACGAGCGCCCGACTGGCGTCTCGCTGCCGTTCCAGGGCCAGCCGCAGCAGGGCCACTCCGGCATCAAGAAGATGGCCGACGGTACCTTCTGGGTCCTCACCGACAACGGCATGGGCTCGCGCTACAACTCGCCGGACTCGATGCTCTATCTGAACCGCTACAAGATCGACTGGGCCAGCGGCAAGGTCGAGCGACTGGAGACGATCTTCCTGCACGATCCGGACAAGAAGGTGCCGTTCCGCATCGTCCATGAGAACACCGCCAAGCGCTACCTGACCGGCTCCGATTTCGACACCGAGGGTTTCCAGATCATCGGCGACAACATCTGGATCGGTGACGAATTCGGTCCCTACGTCATCAAGGCCGACAAGACCGGCAGGGTGCTCGCCGTAGTCGACACGGTCGCGAGCGGCAAGCCCGTGCGCTCGCCCGACCACTGGGCGGTGCAATCGCCTGGGGCGCCCGGTGCGAGCTACACCAACGTCAATCTGCGCCGCTCGAAGGGCTATGAAGGCTTCGCGTCGTCCATCGACGGCAAGTTCATCTACGGCCTGCTCGAAGGTCCGCTGTGGGATGCCGACAAGAAGGATTGGGAGAAGGTCGATGGCAAGGAAGCCTCGCGCATCCTCGAGTTCGACGTCGCCGCAGAGAAGTTCACCGGCCGCTATTGGCAATATGTGTTCGAGCAGAACGGCAACGCCATCGGCGACTTCAACATGGTCGATCCGGCCCAGGGGCTGATCATCGAGCGCGACAATGGCGAGGGCACCAGCGACAAGGCCTGCGCGCAGGGCACCCGCGGCGACAACTGCTTTCCGGACCTCGCCAAGTTCAAGCGCGTCTACAAGATCGAGCTGTCCGACGCCAATGTCGGCAAGCCGGTCCGCAAGATCGCCTACATCGATCTGATGAAGATCAAGGATCCGGACAAGAAGGCGCGCAAGCCCCTCAACGACGGCGTGCTCGCCTTCCCGTTCTTCACGATCGAGAATGTCGACCGCGTCGACGACACCCACATCATCGTGGGCAACGACAACAACCTGCCGTTCTCGTCCAGCCGCGATCCCAACAAGGCCGACGACAACGAGTTCGTGCTGCTCGAAGTCGGCGACTTTCTCAAGGCCAAGTAGCCGGCTTTCGGGCCTCGCCGCGCCGGCGTTGCGACGCCGGCGCCAGCTCCGATCAGGCCGTGCGCACCTTCGCCATGAAGCCGTCGACGGCCTGCTGCAGCAGCCCGGACTGGCTGTCGAGCTCGCGCGCGCTCGCCAGCACCTCGGAGGCGGCCATGCCGGTCGCTTCCGCGGCCTTGGTGACGCCTCCGATATGCGCGCTGATCTCGTTCGAGCCGGCGGCGACCGACTGGATGTTGCGCGCGATCTCGCGGGTCGCATCGCCCTGCTGGGAGATCGAGGTCGAGATCGAGTTGGTGATTTCGCTCATCTGGGCGATGGTCTGGGTGATGCCGCTGATGGCGGCGACCGCATCCTGCGTCGAGGTCTGCATCGCGGCGACCTGCGCCGAGATCTCCTCGGTCGCCTTCGCCGTCTGGTTGGCGAGCGCCTTCACCTCGGAGGCGACGACGGCGAAGCCCCTGCCGGATTCGCCGGCGCGGGCGGCTTCGATGGTCGCGTTCAGCGCCAGCAGATTGGTCTGCGCCGCAATGGAGTGAATCAGCTTGACGACCTCGCCGATCTTTTCTGCGCCGGTCGACAGCACCTGCACGGTCGCGTTGGTGCGCTCGGCATCGCCGACCGCCTTGCTGGCGATCTCGCTGGAGCGTGCGACCTGACGGGAGATCTCGTTCACCGAGCTCGACAGCTCCTCGGCCGCGGACGCCACGGTGCCGACATTGTCGTTCGCGCTCTGCGTGGCGGCGCTGACCGTGGAGGCGCGTGAGCTCGCATCGCTCGCCGTCGACGTCATCGATTCCGCGGTGTGCTGCATGCCCTCCGCCGCCGAGGCCACCGAGCGGACGATGCCGTTGACGCTACGCTCGAAGTCGGCCGCAAGATTTTGCATCGCGGCGCGCCGCTCCGTCTCGGCGCGCTGCTTGTTCGCGGCCTCCGCCTGCTCGAGCTCGCGCATCCGCACCGCATTGTCCTTGAAGATCTGAACCGTGGCCGCCATGCCGCCGATCTCGTCACCGCGGCCGACACCGGGGATCTCGCCATCGAGCCGTCCGTCGGCGATCTCCCGCATGCGGACGCCGAGGCGATCCAGCGGCAGGCTGATGCTGCGGCTGATCAGCCAGGCGATGCCGCCGGCGACGATCGCGATGCCGGCGCAGGCCATCCAAATCATCCATTTCAGCGGCTGCATCTTGGCATCGAGATCGTCGACATAGACGCCGGTGCCGACGAAGGTGTTCCAGCCGGGGATCATGACCGCATAGGAAATCTTCCGGGTCGGCTGCTCCTGGCCCGGACGCAAATATTCGTAGTGCAGGGTCACTTCCCCGTTCTTGGCGACGCCGTCGCGCAGCTCGACGACCAGCTTGCGGCCGTTGAGCTCGAAATCGATGACGTTCTCGCCGCGCTGCTTCGGATTTTGGGACAGGACCACTATTCCGTCCATCGTATAGGCGAACAGGTAGCCCGCGCCCTTGTCGAAAGTCATCGTCCGGCCGCGCTCGACGAACGCGTCGAGCGCCGCCTCCTTCGTCATCTTGCCCGCTTCGACCTCCTTGATGAGGCCGAGCGCCATGTTGCGCGCGGTCTCGACGATGGCCCTGCACTGCTCGATGCGGGCGTTGACCATCTCCCGATGCATCAGGTCGGTGGCGAAGCTACCGGCCGCGGCGAGCCCCAGGAGAGCGACACCGACCACGATGGCCAGCTTGGGGGCGATCTTCATATTGTTCAGCAGCACGCGACGAACTCCGCCCGATCGATGTCAACGATCTGTCAAGGTAACCTGCAGATCAAATGATCAGGCGATGGTTAGGGTTCGGTTGCGAATGGCCCCCGTATTAACCCGGATCAGCTCGGCACGGCGACCTCCCCGGACGGGACCGGAGCGGAGGCCGGGCGCAACGGGGCGAACTCCTCGGCCGTCAGCGTCTCCTTGGCGATCAAGAGCGCGACGCCGCGCTCCAGATCCTGCCGATGGCCGTCGAGAATCGCCCGGGCGCGGGCGCCGCCTTCGGCGATCAGGTCGCGGACGGCGAGATCAATTTCGCGACCTGTGTCCTCGGCCGCCGACACGATCTGGTCCTGCGGCTGCAGGAACGACACTTGCGGACGCGGCGCGTAGGTGCGCTGACCGAGCGTCGCGTCCATGCCGTATTTCGTGACCATCTCGATGGCGATCTCGGTCGCGCGCTGCAGATCGTCGGCCGCGCCCGTCGAGACGTCGCCGTCGAAGATGATCTGCTCGGATGCGCGCCCGCCCATCAGCACCGCGATGCGGTTCTTGAGCTCGCTGACCGCGAGCAGGAAGCGATCCTCGGTCGGCCGCTGCATCGTATAGCCGAGGGCGCCGACGCCGCGCGGAATGATCGAGACCTTCTGCACCGGATCGACTCCTGCAAGATTGGCCGCGACGAGCGCATGCCCCATCTCGTGATAGGCGACGCGGCGGCGCTCGGCCGGGCTCAGCACGCGGCTCTTCTTTTCGATGCCGGCCACGATGCGCTCGATCGCCGTGGTAAAGTCTTCGAACGTCACCTCGTGGCCCTTGCGGCGCGTCGCCGCGATCGCGGCCTCGTTGATCAGGTTGGCGAGGTCGGCACCGGTGAAACCCGCGGTCAGCGCGGCGACCTTGTCGAGGTCGACGCTGTCCGCCATCGTGATCTTGCGGACGTGAACCTTGAGGATCGCGAGGCGCCCGCTCCTGTCGGGCCGGTCGACCAGCACCTGGCGATCGAAGCGGCCGGCGCGCAGCAGTGCGGGATCCAAAATCTCCGGCCGGTTGGTGGCGGCCAGCAGGATGACGCCGGAGCTCGGATCGAAACCATCGAGCTCCGCCAGCAACTGATTGAGCGTCTGCTCCTTCTCGTCATAGCCGCCGAGCTGAGCCCCCGCTGAGCGGCTGCGGCCGAGCGCATCGAGTTCGTCGATGAAGATGATGCAGGGGGCGGCCTTGCGCGCCTGCTCGAACAGATCGCGCACCCGCGCGGCGCCGACGCCGACGAACATCTCGACGAACTCGGAGCCGGAAATGGAAAAGAATGCAACGCCCGCCTCGCCGGCGACGGCGCGCGCCAGCAGCGTCTTTCCGGTGCCGGGAGGGCCGACCAGCAGGATGCCCTTCGGCACATGCGCGCCGAGCCGGCCATAACTCTTCGGGTCCTTGAGGAACTGCACGACCTCCTGCAGCTCGAACTTGGCTTCGTCGACGCCGGCGACGTCGGCGAAGGTCACCTTGGTGTCGGTCTCGACATAGACCTTGGCGCGCGACTTTCCGATCGACATCAGCCCGCCGAAGCCCTGGCGGTCCATGACCTTGCGGCCGAGGAACACCCAGATCAGATAGAACATCAGCGCCGGCACGACCCAGGACAGCAGCGTCTGGATCACGCCGCCCGACGGCACACCGGTCACCGTGACGCCCTTGGCCGCGAGCTTCTCGGCCAGCGGCGGATCGACCCGTGCCGTGATGAAGGCGGTCTTGCCGTCTGCCTGCTTGTCCTTGAACTTGCCCTGGATGGTGTCCTGGCCGACCGAGACCTCGGCGATCTTGCCCTGGTCGACCATCTGCTCGAACTGGCTGTAGGGAATCGTCTCGACGGTATTGTACGTCGTCAGCAGCCATTGCAGCAGCAGCATGCCGACGCCGGCCAGGAAGATGTAGCCGACGGCAATGGCCTGCTTGCGGGTGTTCGGATCGGATTCCATGTCGGGCACTCGTGGCAGCGCTCCAGGAGTCGGCATCCGACCATGATCGATGCCGATGGAGCCTCGACTGCGTTTAACAAGCGAGGCTGTTCACACGCTTGTCCTGGATCAAGTCCGCCCGACACGACCGGAGCGGCATCCGACCTGGCCGCATGCCGCTCCGTGCCGTCTTCTCAAGCCGCGCGGTAGGCGCCAGCCTCATTCCAGATCGATCGACTGGTACGATCCCGACCTGTCGAGCTGGGTGCCCCAGACCTTGTGCAGCGCCTGGTGATCGCCGCGGCTCAGGTTGAGCGAGGCGCCAAGTCCCATGTCGAGATTGCGCGTGCTCTCGAGCGTCTCCACCAGCCGTTCCGTGTCGAGTTGCGGCCCGCAACGCTTCAGCGCATCGATCAGGAGGTTGGCTGCGACGTAGCCTTCGAGCGAGATGTAGTCCGGGACCTCGCCCGGAGACGCCTGCGCCAGCGCCGCCTTGAACTCGAGCACGGTGCTCGAATAGCCCGACACGGCCGGCACCGCCTGCGTGACGATGACGTTCTCGGTGAAGCGCGGCCCCAGCAGCATCAGTTCTTGCGCCAGCGCGGTGGCGCCGACGATCGACATGTTGGTGTAGATCATGCCCGGAAAAAGATCGCGTGTCTTCTCGATGAATTTCGCCGCCGGTCGCGTTGTCCCGACCATGACGATCGCCTTGATCGGCACCTTCTGGGCCTTGAGTTGCGCGACCGCCTCGTCCATGTCGATCGAGTTGCGGTTATAGACCAGACGCACGATCGACGCATCGTTGAGGCCGGCGGCGCGATAGGCCCTTGCGACGCCCGCAAAGCCCTGCTCGCCCAGATCGTCGTTCTGCCCGAACACCGCGATCTGGTTCGGCCTGATCTTGCGCATCTTCAGCAGATAGCGCACCGCGGCGTCGGCCTCTTCGACGAAGCTCGGCCTGTAGTTGAAGACGTAGCGATCCGGAGGATCGTGCCGCACCACGCTGCCGCCCGTGAAAGGCGCGAAGAACAGCACGCGGCGCTCGAGCGCGAACGGAACGGCGACCGCCGCCGTCGGCGTGCCGAGATTGCCGAGGAAGCCGAACACGCGCTCCCTGTCCCAGAGCAGCTTCATCGCCTCTGGCGTCCGCGATGGCTCGAAGCCGTCATCGGCGGCAATCAGCTTGAGCATTCGTCCATGGACGCCGCCCGCGGCGTTGCTCCGAGCGAACGCGACCTCGATGCCGCGCTTGTAGCTCTGTCCGTTCTCCTTGGCGCTCCCCGTATAGGGGATGACCATGCCGAAGCGGATTTCCTGGTCGGTCACGCCCCGCACCTCGCCGGACGCTGCCGGTCTTGCCGTGCTCATCGCCGCATTGGCTCCAGCCGGCGCAACGGATGTCGCCGGGCCCGGCGGCGGCGCACTGACGCTCCGCTCGAGATCGGCGAGCTGGCGCTCGACCAGTCGGCAGTCGGCGCGTCCGCCATTCACCGCGGCACGACCTTCCGCGATGTTTCGCTCGAACTCGCGGGCAAGCTCGTTGCGATCATTCGGATTGGTCGACGCTTCGCGGATCGCTTCCTGAAACTTGGTGAGGATCGCCTGCACGCGACGGGTCGCGATGCTGGTGCATGCTTGAGACGACCCGACGATCGGGCCGACACGGCCGGCCAGCTCGCGGACGAGATTCACATTGTCCGCCGAGAGGGCGCCACTTGCACTTCCCGTCAGGAAGACGGCAGCAAGAATCGCCGGGCCATGCGAGCGCCGCGCGATGCTCGAGGCGAGAGACAAAAATTGCATCTTGTAGACTGAGGCCTCCGTTCCTGTCCGCCGAACGACGCGCACAGACCGGACGCAAGCATGCGGCCAACCGGGATGGTCGGCGGCTGCGGTAATTCGGATATCGCCATGACGATCTGGAATGCCGGAAACATCAGGAAAGAATCGGCTTGGTCTGCCCGAAGATCGGGACAAGCCGGTCATTTTTTCCTACGGCCGCTTGATCGCGAAAGCTCTTTTTCCCGTATCCTGCAGTCGTAGCTTCCGAATGCCGCCGCTTGCTACTTGCATCCGCGTCCGGGTGAAGACACGGCATGGCCGGCGTCTACGACGACTTTAAGTTCGGATGAGGGCAGAGCTGACGCAATCAGGCCTCAGCTGCGTCGATCGGGCGGAGCAAGCCGGAGCAGGATCCGAAACTCCTGATACCACCAATGTCCGCGCCCCGATCTCAAGTTGATAGGACGATCATCGGGGTGCGTGACGCGGGCGGATGTCTGCACACCGGGCCATCCGCCCATGATCGGCTAACCTGATGGGCTCATCACCACCGTCTTGTCCTTCGGCCAGCGGACGCGCCAGGCAAACGAGAGCTCTTTCGTCTCGCCGGGCTTGGCATCGAGCATCCACTCGGTGACGCCGCGGCGGTCGCGCACGTTGCTCGATGTCGGCGGCGTGGTCGCCGGCAGCATCTCGACCGTGATCTCCTCGTTCTCGCTGACCGGCAGCTGATCCTGGATCGCGACCTTGACCGGGAAATCGTGCGCGTTGCGAACCGTCGTCTTGAAGGCGCGCTCGTCGATCTTTGCCGTCGTCACGATCAGGCCGGCCGAACCTTCGTTGCGCTTCACCACGGTGCGCTCGACCTTGACCTTGTCGTCAGCCCCGAAGCCGAGGCGAACGGTCTCGTCCTTGCCGGCGGCGGCCAATTTGCTGCTGCCGACGAACAGGCCGTCGCGATAGATCGACACCTTGCCCGGCAGCAGCGGCGCGTCCTCTCCTTGTGTGAAGCTCGCCTCGAGATAAGCAGTGGGATCGGCCACCGGCGCCGAGCGAATGATCAGCTCCGGGGTGATCGTCGCGGTGGAGATACGCAGGCTCTTGGCGCCATCATTGGTGCCGATGCTGACGCGTCCAGGAAGACGGAAGGCAGTCTGGTATGCACCGATCTCAACAGCGGTCTCGCGCTCCTCCGCCCGCTTGGCTGGCTCGGGCGCGGCTGCAGCCGGCGCATATGACTCCATGCTTCGCTGCCTCGGCGCCTTGTCGGCCAACGTGCCGAGTTGCGCCATCGGCGGTGACGGCGGCGGCGGATACTGCGCGATCACGGTCCGCAACTCCGGCGCGCTGCCGCCGCGGCCCGTGCGTACCGTCGACACCGAGAGCGTGACATCGGACCAGTCCTCGCCAGTGGTCTGCTGAATCTCGGCGCGACGCACCAGCTCCAGCGCGGGCTTGCGGTCTTTGGCGGACGTCTCCAGACGCGCATCGTAGAGTGGCACCCAGCGGGCGTTGCGCACGGCGTAGGTCACGCGCAGGGTCGCCCTGGTCGCCGTCGCTGCCGACAGCTCGATCTGAACCTCCATCCTGCTCGGCGGCTTGGCCGCACGATCGGCCTGCAACCGCGCGATCTCGCGATCGATGTCACGCTGCTTGCGCTCGGCGTCTCTAATGGCCGCGTCGGCCTGACCGACCTCCTCGGCCACGGCTGCAAATGCATTGCGCCACTCCGTGATGGGGCGTGCCTCGCCCTTCTCGCCGAGGCCGGCGGGAGAGGCTTCCGCAAACCGCTCGGCGAATTTCTTCCGCGCAAGCGCGGCGGCGATCGCGCCGTCGAGATTGGCACGCTCGTCCTTCAGCGCCTCGATGCGCTTGTCGATCTCGGGCAGATTGACCGGGGGCGCCGCCCGCGGCGGCTTGGCATCGACGGTGCCGATCACGAGCTTCGCTCCAGCCGCGCCCTCGACCCGCAGCGAAGAGACGTCGAGCCCGAGCGGAAAATCCTTGGCAACGGCCGTAGAGTCGCCGGCCGGAAGATCCAGCGAGATGACCCGGCTCACGGTGGCACCGTCGGGATAGACGGTGACCGCATCCACCGTGGACGTGGCGTCGAGGTTGGCAGCATGGCCGGGCACAGCCGTCAGCGCGGCGCCCAGGACGAGACCGGTGGCAATCAGGCCCTTGTTACGCATGGTCATCTCATTCTCCGCAGCCCAACACCCTCGAGACCGGATCAGCCGGTCCTTCATCGGGCGTTAGACGCAGGGAAAGTTGGCCGGGTTCAAACGAGTCCGGCGGAGATGATCATTCGACTTCGCTGAAAATGACAAAGGCAGCACGGCAGAAGCTGCCGTGCTGCCCCGCTGGCTCTACTAGGACAGCCTCCGGCGATCAGAACGCCAGCGCCTTGGCCTGCTTGACCTGCGGCAGGGCCTGGATCTTGGCGAGCAGCTCCGCCGGCACCGCGCCGTCGACCTCGACCAGTGCGATCGCGTCGCTGCCCGGCGCGACGCGGCCGAGGTGGAAGGTCGCGATGTTGATCTTGGCATCGCCGAGCAGGCTTGCGAACTTGCCGATGAAGCCCGGCTTGTCCTCGTTGGTGACGTAGATCATCGACTTGCCGAACTCGGCGTCGACGCGGATGCCCTTGATGTCGACCAGGCGCGGCTTGCCGTCGGCATAGACCGTGCCGGACACGGCACGCTCCTGCTGACCCGTGGTGACGGCGACCGAGATCAGGCTCTCGTAGTCGCTCTCGCCGGCGCGCAGCACCTCGTCGACGATCATGCCGCGCTCCTTGGCGATCACCGGCGCCGAGACGACGTTGACCTCGCCCAGCATCGGCCTGAGCAGACCGGCCAGCACCGCCGAGGTCAGCGCCTTGGTCTTCATCTCCGCGACCTGGCCCTCATAGGTGATCTGGATCTTGGTGATGCTGCTCTCGGTGAGCTGACCCGCGAACGAGCCGAGCTTCTCGGCCAGCGCGATGAACGGCTTCAGCTTCGGTGCTTCCTCGGCCGTGATAGAGGGAAAGTTGATCGCGTTGGAGATCGCGCCCGTCAGCAGATAGTCCGACATCTGCTCGGCGATCTGCAGCGCGACGTTCTCCTGCGCTTCCGTCGTGGAAGCCCCGAGATGCGGCGTGCAGATCACGCCGGCATGGCCGAACAGCGGATTGCTGGTTGCAGGTTCCTCGGCGAATACGTCGAGCGCGGCACCCGCGACATGCTTGCTGTTGAGGGCCTCAAGCAGTGCGTGCTCGTCCACCAGGCCGCCGCGCGCGCAATTGATGATGCGCACACCCTGCTTCATCTTGGCGATTGCTTGGGCATCGATGATGTTGCGGGTCTTGTCCGTCAGCGGCGTGTGCAGCGTGATGAAGTCGGCGCGCTTCAGCAGCTCGTCGAGCTCGACCTTCTCGACGCCGAGGTCGCGGGCGCGCTCCTCGGTGAGGAACGGATCGAAGCCGATCACCTTCATGCGCAGGCCCTGCGCGCGATCACAGACGATCGAGCCGATGTTGCCGCAGCCGATCACACCGAGCGTCTTGCCGGTGATCTCGACGCCCATGAAGCGGTTCTTCTCCCACTTGCCGGCCTGCGTCGAGGCGTCGGCCTGCGGGATCTCGCGGGCCAGCGACAGCATCATCGTGATCGCGTGCTCGGCGGTCGTGATCGAATTGCCGAACGGCGTGTTCATCACGATGATGCCCTTGGCGGTCGCCGCGGGGATCTCGACATTGTCGACACCGATGCCGGCGCGGCCGATCACCTTGAGCCGCTTGGCGCGCTCGATGATCTTGGCCGTGGCCTTGGTGGCGGACCGGATCGCCAGGCCGTCATAGTCGCCGATGATGTCGGCGAGCTTGTCCTTGTCCTTACCGAGATTGGGCTGGAAGTCGACCTCGACTCCGCGGTCTTTGAAGATCTGTACGGCCGCAGGCGACAGTGCATCGGAGATCAGAACTTTGGGCTTTGACATGACGATGATCCTTCACGGCCTCTCTGGCGGAGGCACGGCGCAAGGCGCCGGGATAAGGGGAAAGCCTGAAGGGTGGGCAAAGCGAAGCGCGCCCACCGCTCTCTCGCGTGAGGTGAAATAGACGGTGGGCGCGGCGCTTCGCGCCTTTGCCCACCCTACGCAGTTGAGTTTCGTCACCGCGAGAAGCGAAGCGACGAAGCGATCCAGACTGTCTGTGTCGCCCTGGATTGCTTCGCTGCGCTCGCAATGACGACGAGACCAAGCGCGTGTCAGGCAGCCTTCGGCAGCGTGGCCTTGGCTTCGGCAAACGCCCAGTCGATCCACTGCGTCAGCAGCGCGACGTCGCTCGCTTCCACCGTGGCGCCGCACCAGATGCGCAGGCCGGCCGGCGCATCGCGATAATGCGCGAAGTCGAAGCCGGCGTTTTCCTTCTCGACCAGCGACACCAGCTTCTTGGCGAAGTCGGCCTGGGCATCGGCCGACAGCGCTGTGATCGCGGGATCGACCACCTTCAGGCACACCGAGGTGTTGGAGCGGATCGCCGGATCCTTGGCGAGGAAATCGATCCAGGGCGTGCGCGCCTTCCAGTCCGCCAGCACCTTGGTGTTGGCGTCGGCGCGCGCGATCAAGGCCTTGAGGCCGCCGATCGACTTGCCCCAGGTGAGCGCATCCAGATAGTCCTCGACGCACAGCATCGACGGCGTGTTGATGGTCTCGCCTTCGAAGATGCCGGCATTGAGCTTGCCGCCCTTGGTGAGGCGGAAGATCTTCGGCAGCGGCCAGGCCGGCTTGTAGGTCTCGAGCCGCTCCACCGCCCGTGGCGACAGGATGAGCATGCCATGCGCGGCCTCGCCGCCGAGCGCCTTCTGCCAGGAGAAGGTGACGACGTCGAGCTTCGGCCAATCGAGCGGCTGCGCGAACGCCGCCGAGGTCGCGTCGCAGATCGTCAGGCCTTCGCGGCTCGCGCTGATCCAATCGGCATTCGGCACGCGCACGCCCGACGTGGTGCCGTTCCAGGTGAAGACGACATCGCTGGCCGGGTCGACCTTCGAGAGATCCGGGATTTCGCCATAGCCGGCGTGCAGCTTGGTGACGTCCTTGAGCTTCAGCTCCTTGACGATGTCGCTGACCCAGCCTTCGCCGAAGGATTCCCAGGCGATCGTGGTCACGGGCCGCGCACCGAGCAGCGACCACAGCGCCATCTCGACCGCGCCGGTGTCGGACGCCGGAACGATACCGATCTTGTAGTCGGTCGGCACTTCGAGCACGTCGCGCGTCAGCTCGATCGCCTGCTTGAGCTTGGCTTTGCCGACCTTCGCGCGATGCGAGCGGCCGAGCGGGGCGTCCTTGAGATTTTCGGAGGTCCATCCGGGGCGCTTGGCGCAGGGGCCGGAGGAGAAATGCGGCACGGCAGGCCGCTGCGAGGGCTTCGCTGCAGTCATCGTCTATCCTTCCAGATAGTAAGCCTCCCGTTGGGGGGAGGTGTCCCGCCGTGGTGATTAAGGGAAGCGCCGTTCCACGTCAAGGAACTTCGCGCACGCGTTCACGCAGTCGTGCTGGCACATGGCGCGCCGACTGCGCTTCGAGAAGTTGTCCCGAATGTCAGCGGGCGATGCCCTGCCGCGTGACGCGAACTAATCCGGTGCCGACCCGATCGGTGCATGGCCCGCGGGCGGACGGTGCAGGAACGTCATCGACCCGTAGGCGCCGATCCAAGAGCCGACGGCGGCGAAAGCCACATAGATCCAGTTCTCGGTGTAGCTGATCACCGCGAACGACGACAGCGTGTACCAGATCGCGCTCCAATTCGCGGCCGGCAATCGCCGCCGCGCGACGACGGCCGAAGTGAACATGACATACACCGCGTCGGTGGCCGCCGTCGCCGCGACGACGCCGAGCGCCGTCAGTGGATTGATGTCCGGCATCGTCCCCCCTGCTCGTCCATGCCGTATCGCACAACGCCGTGACGTTGTGTCGTCCGACCTGCTCATGCACAATGACGCGATCTGCACGCGCCCAACAACAAGGATAGAAGAATGCATCGCGTCCGTCTCGGGAGGTCCTCACTTGACGTCACACGGCTTGGCCTCGGCACGGCCCCGCTCGGCGGCCTGTTCGAGCCGGTCAGCGATGCCGACGCCGAGGCGACGATCGCGATGGCCTGGTCGCGCGGCGTACGCTTTTTCGACACGGCGCCGCTGTATGGCTTCGGCCTCGCCGAGCAGCGGCTCGGTGCGTTCCTGCGGCGGCAGCCGCGCGACGGCTTCGTGATCTCGACCAAGGTCGGCCGGCTGTTGCGCCCGGATCCGAGCACATCGGCGGAAGATCCGCATTACAAGGGCACGCCGCCGCTACGCCCGCGGTTCGACTATTCCTATGACGGCGTGATGCGCTCGGTCGAAGAGAGCCTGGTCCGGCTCGGCCTCGATCGAATCGACATCCTGCTGGTGCACGATCCCGACGATCACTATGACGAAGCCCTGGCCGGCGCCTTCCGGGCGCTGCAACGGCTGCGCGATGACGGCAGCATCAAGGCGATCGGCGCCGGCATGAACCAGTCGGAGATGCTGGCGCGGTTCGCCGAGGCCGTTCCGGTCGACTGCTTCCTTCTCGCCGGCCGCTACACGCTGCTGGATCAGGGCGCGCTCACCGCGCTGTTCCCGGTCTGCCAGAGGCAGAACATCGCCATCCTGCTCGGCGGCATCTACAACAGCGGCATCCTCGCCAATCCGCATGGCCACGCCAAGTTCAACTACGAGGACGCCGATGCCGCCCTGGTGTCGCGTGCACGTCAGCTCGACGCGCTCTGTAAGGAGCACGGCGTCAACCTCAAGGCGGCCGCCATCCAGTTCTGCCTCGCCCATCCAGCCGTGACCGTCGGCCTGCAGGGCGCCCGCAATGCGCAGGAGGCGGCCGACAACCTTGCGATGGCCGAAGCGGTGATCCCCACGGCGTTCTGGCGCGCGCTCCGCGCCAGCAATCTGGTCGACGCGCGCGCGCCGCTGCCGGGAGAGGCTCCATGAGCCGTGCCATCGACGCTCACCAGCATTTCTGGGATCCCTCACGCGCCGATTATCCATGGATGGCGGGCGACGCGCTGGCCCCAATCCGCCGCCCGTTCGGTCCCACCGACCTTGCCCCGCTGTTGGCAGAGAACGGTCTCGATGCCAGCATCCTGGTGCAGACGCGGTCGTCGCTCGACGAGACCGAGGAGTTTCTGCGCATCGCCCATGACACGCCGTTCGTTGCCGGCGTCGTCGGCTGGGTCGATCTGACCGATGCGTCGGTGGGATCGACGATCGACCGGCTGCGCGAGCTGCCGGGTGGCGAAAAGCTGGTCGGCGCGCGCCATCAGGTTCACGACGAGGCGGATCCGACGTGGATTGATCGCGGCGACGTCAGACGCGGGCTGGAGAGCATCTTCGCGCACGACCTGACATACGACCTGCTGGTGCGCACGCGCGAGCTGCCGGCCACGATCGCGACGGTGCGCGCCTTTCCAGAAGCGCGCTTCGTCCTCGACCACGCCGCCAAGCCGCCGATCGCCACGGGGGTCGACCAGGATTGGGCCGATCGCATCGCCGAGCTCGCGACGTGCGGCAATGTCTGGTGCAAGGTATCGGGGCTGGCCACGGAAGCCGTCTGGACCGATTGGGACGCGGAGCGGCTGCAGCCCTACGTGGCGCATGTGGCGCGCTGCTTCGGCGCCGACCGGCTGATCTTCGGCTCGGACTGGCCGGTCTGTCTTCTGGCGGGCGAATATCGCGAGATCAAGCAGGCACTGGAGCGCTGTCTGACGCAGCTGGATCCTGAGATCGGCGACAAGGCCTTCGGCCCGAACGCCGTTGCGGCCTATCGGCTGCGGCTCTGATCAGAACCGCATCACCATGCCGAAATGGCTCTTGGCAAAGCCGAGCCGCTCATAGAAGCGCTGCGCATCGGTGCGGCTCTGGTGCGTCATCAGCTCGACCAGATTGCAGCGGCGGCTGCGCGCCTCGGCAATGGCCCATTGCAGCAGCTGCTCGCCGATCCCCAGGCTGCGCCGGTCGGTCGCGACGCGGACGTCCTCGACCAGCGCCCGCGACGCGCCTTGCGAGCTCAGGCCCGGCAGGATGCACAATTGCAGACAGCCGACCACCCTGCCCGCGTCCGCGGCCACCACCAGGGTGATGTTCGCATCGCGCGCAATCGCGTCGAACGCCGCGTAGTAGGTATCGGGCAGCGGCTCCTCGACGCGCTCGCGCGCCCGGCCGAGATGATCGTCGGCCAGCATCGCCACGATGGCGCCGACGTCCTCGCGCCGCGCGGGCCGGATGGTGATCGACATGGGGGCTGCCATCGTTGCGACGACGGGCTCAGAACTTGTAGCCGACGCCGGCGCGCACCGTGTTGATGCTGGTGTCGACGGTCGAGGTGAAGCGGATATATTCGTACTCGGCGCGCGCAAACAGTCCCCCGACCAGATTGACGTCGACGCCGAGGCCGGCGCTATAGCCGTAGATCAGGTGGTTGTGCTGAATGTTGTTGGAGCTGAGCGGCGTAAGCGCCGTGTAGGTGCCGAGCTGGGTGGCACTGACACGGTCCTGAACGGTCACGGTCTGTCCGAGATCGGCGTTGCCGAGCGCGAGGCCGAAGAACGCATAGGGAAGGAAGCAGCCCAGCGCGTAGCCGGCGCGGCCGCGGATGGTCGCCATGTCCTTGATCGAGATCTGCGAGGTCTGGGTCGAGGTCACGCTGTGGTAGTTGCCGTCCGACAGCGCGGCGCTGCTGACCAGCGAGCGGCTCGACGAGGCACTGCCGCCGAACTTGCCATGCAGATAGCTCGCCTCGACGCCGAGCACGACATCGTCCCACTGGCTGTTGTAGCCGACGAAGGCGCCGAAGCCCGAGGATCGTGAAGATTGCTTGCCGAGATTGGTGTTCCAGGACGACACCTGCATCTCGCTCTCGATCAGCGTATTGGCCAGCACCGCCGCAGTCATGTTCTTGGTCGAGCCGTTGAAATTCTCGTCGGACGAGCCGTAGCCGCCCTGGACGCCGACGTAGTAGCCGTCCCAGTTGACCCGCGCATTGCTCAGGCCTTCGGTCAGGCCACCTCTCAGGATCGGAAGGTCGGGCAAATCGGCGGCCTGGGCAGCCGAGACCATGCCGCACACCGAAACCGCCACCACCAGGCTACGCATCGTAACGCTCCAATCAGCACTGAACTCTCGATGAGCGATCATCGCGCGTTAACCTTAATCATCCGTTGCCGGAACGCGGCTACCGGCAATTCTTTCAGCGAGAGTACGCTTCATCGGACCGGTCGGAAAAGCGAAACGGCGCGGGAAGCCCGCGCCGTTCGTTCAGTCAGAATGACGTTTGCTCGCCTCACCCCTTGCGGATCAGCGCCGGCATCGGCGGCGGCGGAGGATTGTCGAAATTCCAGCGCACGCCGAGCTTCAGGTCGTGCGAGGTGATGTCCTTGAATTTGAAGTTGTTGCCGGTGGTGGTGCCGGTATAGGTCGACAGCACGCCGGTCTGGCCCTGCCCGAGGTCGACATAGCTGTAGGCCAGTTCGAGCACGAGGTTCGGATTGACGTTGTAGGCGAGACCCGCATGGGCCGCCCAGGCGAAATTCCACTTGGACGAGGTCGGCGCCGTGGCGAAGCTCGTGGTCGTGAACGGCAGGTTGTTGATGCCGGTGTCGGTGAAGTTCGAAATCGTCACGCGCGAGCCACCGACGCCGGCGCCGATGAACGGCGTCACGCACCACCAGGTGCCGAGATCGACATAGGCGTTGGCCATGACGACCCATTCCGACTTGCTGGCGGTGTAGTTGTCGATGCCGCTATACGGCACGCCGCCGGCGGTTGCGTTGAAGCGGTCGGTGCCCTTGAAGTTCGAATTGCCGCGGTACTGGCCGGTCACGTCGGCGCGGAACCAGCTGTTGAAGCGATAGCCGACGCCGACGCCGTAGATGCCGGCGGTGTCGAATCCGGAGGTCTGCTCGAACGAGGTCATCGGCGTGTAGGCCGACTCGCGGCTGTAGTGAACGTCCTTGACCTTCTGATTGCTGAAGCCGATGTCGCCACGCAGGTACCAGCCGCCGAAATCGGCCGCCGGGGGCGGCGCGTAGACCGGAGGAGGCATGATGGGCATGTCGGCCGCAATGGCCAGAGTTGAAAACAGAGAGGCCGCTCCGGCGGCGATCAAAGACATAACGCTACGCATTGGCTTCGTCCCTTTGGCCGGTGAGGCGTTCGGAAATGGGCCCCACATCACAACTGACGGCTGTACAATCGCACCAAATGCTTAAGCAGCGCTTAACCCTAATAATTAAGGTTGACGTTTCGTGAGCGCGAGGGAACCGTTAACGGCCACGCAAGGTGTCCTAACGATTGGTTAGCTCGTTCCGCCACGGCGGCAGCAACTGATTAGTTCACGCGCAGCCCTGCTTCTCCGGCAACGAGAAACGCGACGCGAGCTGTCGCCGCACGCACGCGACGCTCCCCGGCGGCCAGCGCCGCCGCAAAACGAAAGGCCCGTCATCCTCGGATGACAGGCCTTGCTGATTGAGCAATCAGTCGATGATCAGGCCGCAGCAGCCGCGTTGCCGACGGCAGCAACGATCTCGTCGACGACCTCCTCGACCAGATTGCGGTCGTCGCCCTCGCCCATCACGCGGATGACCGGCTCGGTGCCTGACGAGCGCACGAGCAGGCGGCCATGGCCGTTGAGACGCTTCTGCCCGGTGTCGATCGCCGACTTCACCGCGTCGGCATCGAGCGGCTTGCCGCTGCGATAGCGCACGTTCTTCAGGATCTGCGGCAGCGGATCAAACTTGTGGCAAACCTCGGAGACCGGACGGCGCAGCTTCTGCACCGTGGCCAGCACCTGAAGCGCTGCGACGAAGCCGTCGCCGGTCGTCGCGTAGTCCGACAGGATGATGTGGCCGGACTGCTCGCCGCCGAGATTGTAGCCGTCGGCCAGCATGCGCTCGAGCACGTAGCGGTCGCCGACCGGCGTGCGCACCAGCTCGAGCCCCTGCCCCTGCAGGAAGCGCTCCAGGCCGAGGTTGGACATCACGGTCGCGACGATGCCGGGCTGCGCCAGGCGGCCGTCCTCCTTCCAGCTCTGCGCGATCACCGCGAGCAGCTGGTCGCCGTCGACGATGTGGCCGCGCTCGTCGACCAGGATGACGCGATCGGCGTCGCCGTCGAGCGCGATGCCGATGTCGGCACGCATTTCACGAACTTTTCGACAAAGAGCTTCCGGCGAGGTCGAGCCGCACTCCTTGTTGATGTTGAAGCCGTCCGGCTCGACGCCGATCGAGATCACGTCCGCGCCGAGCTCCCACAGCGCCTCGGGCACGACCTTGTAGGCCGCGCCATTGGCGCAATCGACCACCACGCGCAGGCCGTCGAGCGAGAGATCGCGCGGCAGCGTGCGCTTGGCGAATTCGATGTAGCGGTCGTGCACGCCGTCGATGCGGCGGGCGCGGCCGAGGCTCGCGCTCTGCGCCAGCTTCTTGTCGAGCGACTCATCGAGCAGCTGCTCGATCTGCTTCTCGACGTCGTCGGACAGCTTGAAGCCCTGCGGCCCGAACAGCTTGATGCCGTTGTCCTCGAACAGATTGTGCGAGGCCGAGATCATGACCCCGAGATCGGCGCGCATCGACTTGGTGAGCATCGCGACCGCCGGCGTCGGCATCGGGCCGACCAGCAGCACGTCCATGCCGACGGAGGTGAAGCCGGCTACCATCGCGTATTCGATCATGTAGCCCGACAGGCGCGTGTCCTTGCCGATCACCACCCGGTGGCGGTGCTCGCCCCGCTGGAACAGAAGACCTGCGGCCTGCCCCACCTTGAGCGCGAGTTCCGGCGTGATCAGGCCGTTGGCACGGCCACGAATCCCATCGGTCCCGAAATAGTTACGGCTCATTTGACCCCCAGCGACGGCTTTCTGGATTTCGTTACCGGCGGCCCGCGAATCACGGCACGGCCCATCCGGTCAGCCCGCGGGTTATAGTCCCGTTAAACCCGCCCTGGCTTCAAAAAATGTGATGAATCATTACCGGGAAACTGCCCCTCCCCCGGTAACCTCCTGTTAAGGCTAATTTTTCTGAAACAGGCGCCGGTGATCGGGACGCCTCCGCGCCGCCCCCGCGTGATCGCAAGGCGGAAACACGGGGCCAGCCGGATGCGAGTTTCTGGCAAGCCGTATCACGATCGCGCCCCTGCCCTTCGATCCGGCGGGTGGGCTGCCGTTCCAAGGTGGATTTGGCAGCCGAAGCAAAGATGCTAGAGGACGTGCCAGCCCAAGATCTGCCAGCTCAAGAAACGAGACGTCGGTGGGGAGCCGAACACTGCAATGAAGCACATCACCTGCATTGAAGACCTGCGCCTGCTGCACAAGCGCCGCGTGCCCAAGGCGTTCTTCGATTACGCCGACCGCGGCTCCTATGCCGAGGAGACCTTGCGGGCCAACCGCGAGGATCTGCAGAAGATCAAATTCCGCCAGCGCATCCTGGTCGACGTCTCCAAACGCGACCTGTCGACCACCATCCTCGGCGAGCCCTCGTCGATGCCGCTGATCCTGGCGCCTGTCGGCCTCTTGGGCATGCAGCACGGCGACGGCGAGATCCACGCCTGCCGCGCGGCGCAAGCGGCCGGCATCCCCTTCACCCAGAGCACGATGTCGATCTGCTCGATCGAGGACATCGCCGGCAGCGTCGAGAAGCCGTTCTGGTTCCAGCTCTACGTCATGAAGGACCGCGGCTTCATCAAGGCGCTGGTCGAGCGCGCCATCGCGGCGAAGTGCACTGCGCTGTGCCTGACGGTCGACCTGCAGGTGATCGGCCAGCGTCACCAGGACATCAAGAACGGCATGAGCGTGCCGCCGGAATGGACGCTGTCCAAGCTGTTCGACTTCGCCATCAGGCCGGCCTGGGTGCAGGGCGTGCTGCAGGGCAAGCGCCGCACCTTCGGCAACATCGCCGGCCACGTGAAGAACACCGAGGATCTCACCAAGCTCTCGGCGTGGACCGCCGCGCAGTTCGACACCTCGCTGAACTGGAAGGACGTCGACTGGATCCGCTCGATCTGGCCGGGCAAGCTGATCATCAAGGGCATCCATGACATCGAGGACGCCAAGCTCGCCGTCGAGACCGGCGCGCAGGCGCTGGTGGTGTCGAACCATGGCGGCCGCCAGCTCGACGGCGCACCGTCCTCGATCCACGTGCTGCCCGGCATCGCGGACGCCGTCGGCGACAAGATCGAGATCATGTTCGACGGCGGCATCCGCTCCGGCCAGGACGTGATGCGCGCGCTCGCGCTCGGCGCCAAATCCTGCATGCTCGGCCGCGCCTACGCTTACGGCCTCGGCGCCGGCGGCCAGGCCGGCGTCGCCAAGGCCATCGACATCATCCGCAACGAGCTGCTGACGACGATGGGTCTGTGCGGCGTCAATACGGTGGCCGAGATCGATCGCAAGGTGCTGGCGGATTAGTTGGAGCCGATGCGGCGTCAGCGCGGACGGTGCAACCTCTCCCCGCTCTTTGCGGGGAGAGGTCGGATTGCGCAGCAATCCGGGTGAGGGGCATGGCACTGAAGAAGCTCAGATAGTGGTCCGTCGGACGGGCACAGCGACTTCGCGTCGATGAAGGCATCGAGCGCGCATAGACTATCATTGCCGAGCTAACATAAGATCAGTTCGCAGCAAGAAAAACTGCACCCCCCGCGCCGCTGCCCCTCACCCCAACCCTCTCCCCGTGAAGAACGGGGAGAGGGAGCGCACCGTCTTCCTACATCGGCGGCGTCAGCCCATCGCGGCCGACACTGACGCGGCTGGTTTCGAGCACGCCGTCAGGCAACTGCTTGACGGTGGCGATCACCTTGGCGCCCGTCTTCAGCTCGGACTTGTCGCCTGGCACAAAAGTGACGATCGGCGTCTCCGGCGTGATGTCGACCCGCTTCTCGCCGCCCTTGTATTTGACCAGCAGCGTGTGACCATCGGTCGAGACCGAGCTTTCGGCCACGGTAGCGTTGGTCATGCTCGAGTTCGGCTTCAGGTCCCACGGACGCGAGCCTTCGCCGGTGCCACGCATCTCCTCGGGAAAGATATGGATCTCGACCGCTTTCGGCGCGCCGTCCGGGCCGGGCACGGTGGTGGCTCCGATGAACGACCCCGGCTTGATGTCGGAGAGGTCAGCCTTGACGACACCGGACACGCGCAGGTCGCCGGCCATGCGCAGCTTGAAGATTTCGCCGCTGCGGGCCTTCACCGTCATCGTATCGGCATCCACACTCTCGATGGCGCCACGGACCCGCGTTGGCACCGGGGCCAGCTGAGCGATCGCGAACATGGAGGTGGTCGCAACCATGGCGAGTGCAACAGCGGGACGGATCAGGGCGAGACGGAAAGACATGCGGGAAACTCCGAGGCTCTAGGCTTGGGCTCTCATTCAGGTCGCAAGCGGCCCGTCGAGCGTACGTGGATTGAGACGCCGCTTCGCGCTGCTTATTCCGTTTTCAAGCCATTGTGAGAACGCGGGCTCTCTCCCGCGTCCATTCAACGGCGCGGACCAGGGCTCAACGCGCCTGAGGCGGCAGCAGCTCAGGCCGATACTCGAAATGCATCGTATCGTAGTGATACCACCTGCCGCCCCAGATGAACCCGTGTCGCTCGAAGATGTCGACGATCTGCTGAGGAAAGCGATTCTTGTAGGGAATGGGTGACGACTTCTTTGCGCTCCAGAGCCAATAGTCGGAATAGTCCAGGTTCAGATCGATCGCCGCGGCGTAGCCGTGCATGCTCATCCGGCCGGTGTCGGCCACCGGCCGGCAGGACAGAACACCGGCGATCGGAAAGGCGGCACGTCTGATCTTGGGGTCGAGCTCATCGATCTCGGCGGAAATCCGCTTCAGCCGTTCCGCCACGCCGTTGATGCGGGTGACGCTGACGGTCTTGCCCCAGCTCTTCGGCAGCCAGGTGATCGTGACCAGGTTTCTGGTCACGCCACCCGTGCTGCAGTCGCCGTACATCTTCTTGAACAAGGCCTCGTTCCTGAAGCGGCCGGGGTCGGCGTTGACGGCCGGTGTGGATGGCTGGCCGCGCGGATAGGGCTGGCTGAGCTGATCGAGAATGGTGGCATTGCGCAGCCTGTCGTCGAAGGACCGCTGCGGATCGAGCTTGCCGGCCGGCATGCGCGTGCCGTCGCGCCAGATGATGGCGTCGCCATCATGGCCGGCCAGCGCCTGCGGATAGGCCTGTACGAGGCGGTCGAGCAGATCGGCAGCCGTCTCCGCACGCGCAACCGGAGCCGTCAGCAATGGCAGGCCGACGCAGACCGGCGCGAGCCAGCAGGCGGTGCGACCGATCACGGCCGCTTGCTCATCTGATCGATCAATTTGACGTTGGCCTCCTCGACACCGTTCAAAATCGGATTCCAGGTCGATGGTGCGTACCAGGCGAAGCGGCCGAAATACGCCTTGAGATCCGGTGCGTCGAAGAACCGTCCGCGCCGGGCAAAGATCTCGTTCTTGGCCAGCCGCAGCTCGGCCTTGGAGAGCCGCGCCAGCTCGCCTGGTGTCAGCAGGCGGCGGTCGGAGTCGGCAAACAGGAAACCGCTCGGCTGCGTCGCGCCATTTTCGGCGCGATCGAGAAGATCGACATTGGCCGCCTCGACCGGGTTCAGCACGGGGTCCCACGTCCGCGGCACATACCAGGCGAATTTGCTGAAGTAGGCCGTGAGCTCGGGTGACGAAAAATGGCGTCCGCGGCGCGCGAAGATCTCGTTGCGGGCGATGCGCAGCTCCTCCTTCGTCCGTCCTTGCAGGTCGGCGGCCGACAGCAAGCGCTGGTCGGAGTCGGGAAAGACGAACTCGGCCGAACGCGGCGCACTGGCCAATGCGGGAGCCGGGACCGGCGGTGGGGTCGCGGCTGCGGCGACAGGCGCAGTCGCCTGCCCGGCGGCTGGTCCTGCGAAGTAGAACGTGCCGTCGATCGGCGACGAGGCGACCCAGGGCTGCTGCGCGCTGGCCGTCGCCTTCTTCACCGTCAGGCCGACCTGATTGAACGCCTGCAGCACGTCCAGCCCCGGCCGCTGCACGGCATCGACCAGGGCGCGCGTGTACGGGCTGTGGCCGTCGTCGCCATCGAGCGCCACATTGCCGGGCTGCGTCGCATAGGACAGGATCGTCCCCTCGGGCGCGCGGATCTGCGCGAGACCTCCATCACTCGATCGCAGCCCACGTCCGCCGAACGGATTGTTGCGGCAGGCATCGAGGATCACGATGTTGAGCTTGGTACCGGCGGCTTCCATCTGCCGCAGGACGAGCCCGACATCGACCATCATGAAATCGACATCGGCTTCGCGGGCAGGATTGGCGCTCGTTGGAACCAGATAGTTGGTCCCGCGCACCTGAATGCCGTGACCGGCGTAGTAGAACACGGCGACCTCGGCGCCCAGGAGCTGCCTGCTGTAGGCCTGGATCGCCTGGTCGAAGCGCGGCTTGTCGAGATCGAGCTGCGCCGCTCCACCAACGAGCGTGAAGCCCAGACGTTGAAGCGTCTCGGCGACCAGGCGCGCATCATTGGCTGGATTGGCGAGCTTGCCGACGCTTTGGTAGTCCGAATTGCCGACCACCAGCGCGACGCGCGGGGCGGCGGTGCAAGGCGCCACGCAGAGCAACAAGAAGACCAAAATACCAACAGCCGACCGTATCATCCTCAGTCCTCAATCCGGGCGTCGTTCTAGCTTGCCCAACGGATCAAATCGACTGTGGCATTGCGGCGATATTGCATCGCGGGCCCAGCGTGGACGGCGCATCATCCGCTATCTCTTGCGGAGATCAGCCTCGACCAGCGCGCGCAACTCCGGCGTCACCTGCGGGCGGCGGCCGAACCACAATTCGAAGCCGCGCACCGCCTGATGCAGGAGCATGCCGAGCCCGTCCGCGGTGCGGAGCCCCCTCGCCCGCGCGGTCGCGAGCAGTTGCGTCTCCAGCGGGACGTAGACGATGTCGGCCACCACGGCATGCGGCGACAGCAGCGCGACGTCGAGCGCGAGCGGCGGCTGGCCGTGCATGCCGAGCGAGGTGGTGTTGACGAACAGCCCGGCGCGCGGCAGCAGCGCGCCGACGCGGTCCCAGCCTTCGGCGGCAACACGCCTGCCGAACTCATCGGCCAGCGCCTGGGCGCGCGCAGCGGTGCGGTTGATGACGTGAACGCGGCCGATGCCGCGTTCGAGCAGTCCGAACACCACGGCGCGGGCCGAGCCGCCGGAGCCGAGGACCAGCGCCTCGTCGGTGCGGTCCCAGCCGGGGGCGGCAGCATCGAGATTGCCGATGAAACCTTCGACGTCGGTGTTGGTCGCGCGCAGGATGCCGTGCTCGTACCACAGCGTGTTGGCAGCGCCGACGGCGCGGGCGCGCGCGTCCGGCTCGGACAGCTCCAGCACACGTTCCTTGTGCGGGATGGTGACGTTGGCGCCGACGAAGCCCCGCCGGGCGAGATGGGCGACGAAGTCCGCCAGTTCTTCCGGCGGCACGGCTTCGATGGTGTAGCCGCCGGCGATCCCGAGCTGGTGCAGCCAATGATGATGGATCAAGGGCGAGCGCGAATGCGCGGCAGGCCAGCCGATCAGGCACGCGGCGCGGGGTTTGGCGGCGAGGGTCATGGCCGTGACATCGGACAAGCTCCGGCCGGAGTCAATGCTCGGAGCCCGACGGTGACACCTTGAGGGCGAGTGCAGCGGGCGTCACGCGCAGCCTCCCGTAGCGGCTCGGGTCAAGCCTCAGCTCGCCGCTAGCCCGTCGGCGATCTCCTCCCGCGGCGCTTCCTTGCCCTTGATATCGGCCACGGCGCGCTCGATGGTCTCGCGATAGCGTACCAGCGGCGGTCGCACGCCGTGGGTCAGCAGCGCTCGGCGCACCGTCGGCGAGGCGCCGGTGATGAACAGCCGGATGCCCTGGCGCTTGGCCTTGGCGGCGACGCGGCTCATCGCGTTGGCGGCGGTCGAATCCAGGAACGGCACGGCTGCGAAATCCACCACGAAGGCCTTGCGGCGGTCGGCGATGGAGTCGAGCACGGTCCCGACCGTGGAGGCGGCGCCGAAGAAGAACGCACCGGTGATGCGATAGACCAGCACGTCCTTGTCGGCGCTGAGCTTGGGATTGTACGGCACGCGCGCGCCATCCTCGAAGTCCGCCCGATCCTCGGCGACCAACGGCGAGCCATCCTCGACGCCGGTCATCTGTGCCATCCGGTTGATGAAGAGCACCGCGCCGAGCGCGAAGCCGACCAGGATGCCCTCGGTGAGATCGCGGAAGATCGTGAGCCCGAAGGTCGCTAGCAGCACCGTGGCATCGCCCCAGGACGAACGGACCAGGGTCGCGAACTCGTGCTTTTCGGCCATGTTCCAGGCGACGACCACGAGCACCGCGGCCAGCGCCGACAGCGGGATATAGCTCGCCAGTGGGGCCGCGATCAGCATGAACACCAGCAGGAACAGCGAATGCAGCATGCCCGACACCGGACCGCGTGCGCCGGCGCGGACGTTGGTGGCGGTGCGCGCGATGGTGCCGGTGACGCAGATGCCGCCGAACAGCGCCGAGCCGACATTGGCGAAGCCCTGCGCGACCAGCTCGCAGTTCGAGCGATGGCGGCGGCCGGTCATGCCGTCGGCGACGACGGCCGAGAGCAGCGATTCGATCGCGCCGAGCAGGGCGAAGGCGATCGCATCGGGAAACACCGCCTGGATCTTGGCGAGCGACATCGCCGGCAGCGCCGGCGCGGGCAGCTCGCGCGGAATGCCGCCGAATTTGGTGCCGATGGTTTCGACCGGCAGCTGCAGCGCATAGGTGAAGACCGCCGCGACCACGACCGCGATGAGAATTCCGGGCCATGTCGGCCGCAGACGCTTCAACCCGACGATGATCGCGATCGACAGCGCGGCCAGCGCAACCGCTGACAGGTTTGCCGTCGGCGCGCCATGCGCGAGCGCCGTGAGCTTGGGGATCAGTTCACCGGGCTCCTTGCCGGAGAGCGTAATGCCGAACAGGTCCTTCAGCTGGCTGGCAAAGATGATCACGGCGATGCCGGCGGTGAAGCCGACCGTGACCGGATAGGGAATGAACTTGATGTAGGTGCCGAGCCGCAGATAGCCGGCGATCACCAGAATCACGCCGGACATCATGGTCGCCAGCAAAAGCCCGTCGAGGCCTTGGCGGTCGACGGTCGCGGCGACCAGCACGATGAAGGCGCCGGCCGGGCCGCCGATCTGGAAGCGGCTGCCGCCGAGCAGCGAGATCAGGAAGCCGCCGATCACGGCGGTGTAGAGGCCGCGGCCGGGCGAGACGCCGGAGGCGATCGCGATCGCCATCGACAGCGGCAGCGCGACGATGGCGACCGTCAGGCCCGCGAGCGCATCGGCGCGGAAATCGGTGAGGCCATAGCCCTCACGCAGCACTGTGAGAAGTTTTGGGGAATACAATTCGGCGAAGGTCGGCTCATGATGTCCGACCCGCCGCTGCGCGCCGTGCTCGTTTGCGATGCTCATGCCCATCACGCTCCCGTCGCATCGTCCGAGCGCCATGCACCGACGATGCGTCTCACACGGAGCGCTCAACGGCCTCCGTGCCGCGCGATGAAGCTAACTCGCGCCATCGCGCGCAATGTCAGTTTGACGGCCCACGCGGTTGGGCGGCCCCGGGTCCTTCAGGCGAACACCGCGCCCGCCATCCTCGCTGCGGGCATGCTCACCGATCAGATCCACGCCCGCACGATTGAGCGCATCGACGACCTTGGTCAGCGAATCGACGACGCCGCGGACGTTGCCGGTGGAGGCTTCCATCCGCTGGATCGTCGGCAGCGACACGCCGGCCAGCTCGGCCAAGGTTTTCTGATCTATCCCGAGCAGCGCACGCGCGGCTCGCATCTGGAACGACGTGATCACGATGGCCTCACGTAGCAAACACCATAAGTGATGTCTGAGACAAAGACAATGATGTAAAATACATCATATGAGGCCAATGGCAAGGGCTACGGGGGCGGCCGCCAGGGCTGCCTGCGGCGCGGATTGAGTTGGAGCATCAAGGCCGCATGACGCACCTTTCCGATCGCGCAGCGCGCAGCTTCGAGGTCGGCCCCGCTCTCACCCTCCCCTGGAGGGGGAGGGTCGGCTCACATGGAGCACAGCGTAATGTGAGCCGGGGTGGGGTGATCTCTCCTCTTGCGCCGGTTTGGCGGAGAGATCACCCCACCCCGCTCGCCCGCTTCGCGTGCGATCGACCATCCCCCTCCAGGGGAGGGTGAGACTGAATTCGCGGTGCCTTCCGTCGTCCTTGTCAGCACCTTGGCGATGAGAGCATGATGCGTTTCCACCTAGTCGCATCGTGCTCTAGGCGTCAGGCTGGAACCTGTTTGGGAAAATCGAGCCGAACCGTCGTGCCACGGCCGCTGCTGGTGGTGAGCTTGCCGTGCAGCTGTGCGGCAAGGCCCTCGCAGATCCGCAAGCCCAAGCTGTCACCCTTGCTGGGGTCGGCGCCCGGGGCGAGGCCCTTGCCGTCATCCGCGATCGTCAGCGCATAGCGCGCCTCGTCGAGCGGCCTCAGGCTGACCGTGATGGTGCCGGCCTCGTCCGGCCCGAAGGCATGCTTGAGCGCATTGGTGACGAGTTCGACGACCAGCAGCGACAAAGCAGTCAGACGGGTCAAATCGAGCTGCGCCGGTGCGAAATCCACCACGCAGGCGACCTGACGCGCGCCACTCGACTCCAGCACGTCGTTGCAAATGGTCTGCAGATAGGGACCAATGTCGAGATCCATCCGGCCGGGATCATGCAGCATGCGGTGAACGCGCGAGATCGTCTCGAGCCGCGTCTGCGCCTCGCTGAGAATCGCAGTGGCGCGCGAGGGATCAGCTAGCGCCTGCCGCTTCTGCATCATCAGCAATCCGGCGATGAACTGGATGTTGTTGGCGACGCGGTGCTGCAGCTCCTGGAACAGTACACGCTGATTTTCGTAGAGCCGCTCGGAGACGGCGCGCTCCTGGCGCAGATGCCGCGCGGCCTCATGCATCAAATGGATCAGCGTGATGTCGACCGCGACGATGATCGCGTAGAAGCCGATCGCGAACGCGTTCTGATAGCCCGACGCGGGCATGAAGAAGTACCACGCCAGCGCGCCGCACAACCCGGCACACACGGTACCGGGCCCGACACCGCAGAAGAAGGTCGTGAGGATGACGGCCGGGAAGAACGTCAGATAAGGAAAGCCGTCCGGCAGCGTATCGACCAGGGCAAGGCGCAGCGCGAAGGCCGCGATCGCGGCGCCGACGGCGATGGCATAGCCCAGCAGGGCATGGCGGCGGAATCTTTCCGTCGCCTGGGCGGCGCGCAGATAGAACGGAGCGGACGAGAGCTTCTGAATCACGTGAGGCTGAGCTGGGAACTGATGAACTCTCGGGCCCGCGCCGTCGTCCCGTCCGGCTCGACATCACCGAGGGGGCGTGGGCGGCGGCCAATCACGATTGTTCGGCCAATGACGGCATATCAGGTCCGGGGATCGGATGGCGTTATCATAACACCATGCTGGGAACTCGGTTGGTGCACAAGTGCACATTGCGTCGCAACGAAAGGCGACGCGGGCCGCCGGGACCTGGCCGGACCATATCGGCGGGTTCGCTGAAGCCGTGGCCGGGCCTACGAACGCCCGGCCACGCTGGAGAGCTTGGACGTGACTACGCCGCGTCGCGATGCGAGGCGATGATGTGGTCGGCGGCGCGGCCCGTCACCTCGGCCATGTGGTCGAACTGGCGGGTAAAGCTGCCGGCACCGGCGGTGGCCGAGCGCAGCTCGACGATCAGTTCGCCGATCTCTGCCTCCGGCATCATGGCGCGGACGCAGTCCCAACCGGGCCAGCCGTCGCGGGTATCAAACGACAGAATCTGGCCGCGCCGCGCCGACAGGATGGCGTTGATCTTCGCGGTCGCCTCGGTCGGGCATACGATCTCGACCGTGTGGATCGGCTCCAGCAGCACCGGCTGGCATTGCGGCAGCGCCTCGCTGACGCCGGCCCGCGCCGCCGTCCGGAATGCGAGATCGGACGAATCGACGCTGTGATAGGAGCCGTCGGTGAGCGTCACCGCGACATCGATCACCGGGAAGCCGAGCGGGCCGCGCACCAGCGCATCGACGACGCCCTCCTCCACCGCCGGGATGTAGTTGCGCGGCACCGCGCCGCCGACCACCTTCTCGGTGAACTGAAAACCCTCGCCGCGCGGCAGCGGCTTGATGTCGAGCACGACGTCGCCGAACTGGCCGTGGCCGCCGGACTGCTTCTTGTGCCGGCCGCGCTGGGTGATCGGCTTGCGGATGGTCTCCTGATAGCCGATCGCGGGCGCATGCGATTTGACGTTGACGCCGAAGCGGTCCCGCAGCCGCTCGAGCGCGACGCGCAAATGCATCTCGCCCTGCCCCCACAGCACCGTGTCGTGGGTGCGCGGGTTCTGCACCATGGTCAGCGACGGGTCCTCCTCGTGCAGCCGTTGCAGGGCCTGGCCGAGCTTGACGTCGTCCTTGCGGTCGACCGCGGCGATCGAGAGCGCCAAGACGGGCGGGCACGGATCGACCTTCGCGAGCGCCTTTGGTGCCGTCTTGCCGGTCGCAATCGTCTCGCCGGTCTTGACGGTCTCGAGCTTGCCGAGCGCGATCGTGTCGCCGGCCTCCGCGCCCGCGCGCTTGCTGTCGTACGCACCGGTCGCCGCGAGAATGCCGGAGACGCGCGCCGCCTCGCCCGAGGCGGCATGCAAGGTCGCACCATCGTCGAGATGTCCTGACAGCAGGCGCGTCAGCGACAGCTTGCCGCCGTGCTGCAGATGCAGCGTCTTGAAGACATAACCGAGCGCCTCCTTGGTCTCCTTGACCCCGAGCCGCTTCGCCGTGTCGGCGACGCCGGGCGCCTCGTGGCGCAGCGCCTTCATCAGCCGGAGCACGCCGTTCTCGCGCAGCGCCGAGCCGAGCAGCACCGGGCAGATCAGGCCCTCGCGCAATTCGCGCGCGAGATCGTCGAACACGGCATCGCGCGGCGGCGGGATGTCCTCGAGCAACTGCTCCATCAGCGAATCGTCGTGATCTGCGAGCTTCTCCAGCATCGAGAAGCGCGCCTCCTTCTCTCGGTCGAGATCGCCGCCTTCGAGCGCGACGACCTCGGAGGCCTTGTGCTCGCGATAAATGAAGGCGCGCTCCAAAGCGAGATCGACGAAGCCCTCAATGAGCTCGCCTTTCCAGATCGGGATCTGGCGGAGCACCAGCGGCACGCGCGAGGCCGGCTGCAAGGTCGCCAGCGTCTCGCGGATGCGCGCGTTGGCGCGATCGATCTTGTTGAGAAACAGGAAGCGCGGAATGCGCAGCTCTTCGAGCTCGCGCAGGATGAGCTGCAGCTGCGGCAGCTTCTTCTCATCCGCCTCGCAGACCACGATCGCAGCGTCGACCGCTGGCAGCGCGGCGCGCATGTCGTGGATGAACTCGATCGAGCCGGGACAATCGAGGAAGGTGTAGCTGTCGCCCATGAAGGTCGTCGTCGCCGCCGTCATCGCGACGCTCATCTTGTGATGACGCGCCTCCGGGCTGGCATCGCCGACGGAGGTGCCGACGTCGACGCTGCCGGTGCGCGGGATCGCGCCCGTTCGCGCCAGGATCGCCTCCAACAGAGTGGTTTTACCGCTTTGGAAAGGGCCCACCAGCGCGATGCACCGTGGACCTCGGGGACTTCTCAGGTCGTGTCCCATTTCGCCGCCTCCTCATTGTGGAGCTCGGCCCTTGATTGGGTCGGCAAAGCCGAATGCTCTGCCTCGTCTGCCGCTTTGGCAAGCAGGACGCTCGCGAAAAACGTCGCTGCAGTGCGGCAGGTACGCCGCCCTTCCGCATGATTGCGGGAAGAGCGGCTGTTCACGGCAAAGGGAAGATCACCGGCCCGGGCGCAATTCGAGGCTTTGCAGCCCGGCCGAGACGGACAGACCGACCTGACCCTGCACGCTGAGCGGCTGCAACGCGATCGAGTTGGCGGAGCCGCCGACCAGCACGTTGCCGCCAAGGCCGACACCGACCGCGGCCGAGCCCTGCGCACCGGCATAGTCGCCGGAAAGATCGCCCGGCCCGAGCCGCGCGACCGGCGCATAGACCACCCAGGCCAGCAGCGATTCCTGGGTGATGCCGAGGTCGAGGCCGACCTTGCGGATGGTCGCGACATAGCGGTCCTCCGGGAGGCCGTCGGCGCGCAGCACGCAGCCGAGATGGGTCACCGAGCCGACGATGAAGCCGACGCTGGCGCCGCCGCGGCATTCGAGGACGCCGATCCGCACGCGATCTTGCGCCTGGGCAGCGCCGGCGATGCAGAGGCCTGCAGCAGTAAGCCCGGCGAGGATGGTCGAGCGCATGAATAAACTCCGGCTGAAATGAACATGTGATGCGGCGCTCGGTGATCGAACCGATGATCACGAGCCATCACATCTATGCCACAAGGCTTACAGCCGTGCCAGAAGCGGCGCGCCGTTCATCTGGCTGAACAACGTCAGCTCTCGCCCGACGCCGCGCTGCTGCAAGGCATTGTCACCGGGCTCAGCGATAATAGCGTGAGAAGTAGGACGACGATCGGCTCGGGCTTGGATGCACCGGCAGCAGCGGCACCAGCTCGACCTCGGTGATTCCCGCCGCGAGGTTCATGCCGGTCTGCCCCTGCAGGCTGATCGGCTGCAGCTGGGTGGCGCGATCGGTGTCGCGGACCAGGAAGCTGCCGCCGAAGCCCACCAGCGCGGCGGCGTTGGCCGACAACCCGCCATAGCGCCCGCGCAGCTCGCTGCGGCCGAAATCATTGACGGGAGCGTAGACTGCCCACGCCATCCGGGTCTGGTCCGTCAGTCCGAGATCGAGACCGTAGCGGCGGACCTTGGCGACATAGCGCTCCGGCTGGCGGCCCTGGCTGCGAAACACGCAGCGCAGACGGGCCTGCGACATCACCAGCTTGCCGGTCGTCCGTCGGCCCTCGCACTCCAGAACCCCCGCACGCATCGGCCGGCCCTGATGGGCCTGCGCGAGCGGCACCATCATCACCATCGCCACGATCGACAGCACAAGCAGCCGCATCAAACTCAACCCTACGCCACCGGACTCGAGCCCGGACAAAAGAAAGGCGCCATGTTCAAAACATGGCGCCTTTCTGTGCGGAACTTGACCTTTGGAGATTCGAAGGTCGCTGTTGCCCGATTACCTCAGATTGCCGCAGAAGCGCTGGATACGCTTGCAGGCGTCTTCGAGATCGGACGTCTTGGTGGCGTAGGAGATGCGGAATGCCGGGCCGAGGCCGAACGCCGACCCCTGCACGACGGCAACGCCCTCGGTCTCCAGCAGCTCGGTGACAAAGGCCTCGTCATTGTCGATCACCTTGCCGGACGGCGCGGTCTTGCCGATCGTGCCGGCGCAGGACGGATAGACGTAGAACGCGCCCTCGGGGCGCGGGCACTCGATGCCATTCGCCTGGTTCAGCATCGAGACCACGAGGTCGCGGCGCTCCTTGAACACCTTGTTGTTCGCCGGAATGAAGCTCTGCGGACCGTTGAGAGCTTCCACCGCCGCCCATTGCGCGATCGAGCACGGGTTCGAGGTCGACTGCGACTGGATCGTCGCCATCGCCTTGATCAGTTGCGCCGGACCGCCGGCATAGCCGATCCGCCAGCCGGTCATGCAATAGGCCTTGGAGACGCCGTTCACCGTCAGCGTGCGGTCGTACAGCGACGGCTCGACCTGGGCCGGCGTGGTGAACACGAAGTCGTCATAGACCAGGTGCTCATACATGTCGTCGGTCATGATCCAGACATGCGGATGCTTGACCAGCACCTCGGTGAGCGCCTTCAGCTCGGCCTTGGTGTAGGCCGCGCCGGTCGGGTTCGACGGCGAGCACAGGATCAGCCATTTGGTCTTCGGCGTGATCGCCTTCTCCAGCGCCTCCGGCTGCAGCTTGAAGCCGTGAGCGGCGGTGCAGACCACCGGCACCGGCTCGCCGCCGGCGAGCGCTACCATCTCCGGATAGCTGACCCAATACGGCGCCGGGATGATCACCTGGTCGCCCGGATTGATGGTCGCCATCAGCGCATTGTACAGCACCTGCTTGCCGCCGACGCCGACGATCACCTGGTTCGGCTTGTAGGCAAGGCCGTTCTCGCGCTGGAACTTGCCGATGATGGCTTCCTTCAGCTCGGGGATGCCATCGACCGCGGTATACTTGGTCTTGCCGTCCTGGATCGCCTTGATCGCGGCCTGCTTGATGTTGTCAGGCGTGTCGAAATCCGGCTCGCCGGCGCCCAGCCCGATGACGTTGCGGCCCGCCGCTTTGAGGACGCGCGCTTTATCCGTGACCGCGATGGTCGCGGACGGCTTCACACGGTCGAGCGCAGCGGCGAGAAAGGACATCATCAGCTCCTATGCAGGCGTCGTGGATCACCCCCTCGGGGCCACGACCAGTCATGTCAGGGAAACGCCTGCTTTTACGGCCCGCAGCGCCGCATCGCAAGAAGCTTGGGCACATGGCTCCCAAGAGTTTAGGGAACGTTAAAGCGGCCAGGCTAGCGTGGACCAACGATTGTCCCAATTTTCAGGCCGAAATGACCACTATCGGGAGCGCCCTGCGATCCGGCAACTGGCTGACGGCCGCGCGGATCAGATCCTACAGCTGGCTTCTGCTGGCGTTCACGGCGGCTGCGGTCGCGGGCTGGATCGCGCTCTCCGACCGCCTGATCGATCGCAACGGCAAGCCAATCGGCACCGATTTCTCCAACGTCTATGCGGCAGGGGTATTGACCCTTCACGGCAAGGCCGGCGACGCCTACGACCCACCGTTGCAGCATGCGATGGAAAAGGCCGTGTTCGACGGCCGCGACGTGCCGTTCTTCGGCTGGCACTATCCCCCATTCTTCTTCGCGATCGCCGCCGTCACGGCTTTGCTGCCCTATGCCGGGGGGCTGGCGCTGTGGGTGGTGTCGAGCCTGCTCGCCTACCTCGCCGTCATGCGCGCGATCCTGCCGCGATCGGAGACGTTGCTGGTCGCCGCCGCCTTCCCCGCAGTGTTCGTCAACATCGGTCATGGCCAGAACGCGTTCTTCACTGCGGCCCTGCTCGGCGGGGCGTTGCTGATGATGGAGCGCGGCAAGCCGTGGATCGCGGGCGTGCTGATCGGGCTTCTGGCCTACAAGCCGCAGTTCGGCGTGCTCATCCCGATCGCCCTGCTCGCAAGCGGGCGCTGGCCGACGATCGCGGCAGCAGGCCTCACCGTGGCCGCGCTCATCGCGATCAGCTTCGCCGTGCTGGGCACCGACGTCTGGCATGCCTTCTTCCAGTCGATGACCTTCACCCAGACCGTGGTGCTCGAGCAAGGCGGCACCGGCTGGGAGAAAATCCAGTCCGTGTTCTCGGCGGCACGTCACTGGGGAGCCGATGTCCGCACCGCCTATGCGCTGCAGACCTTGCTCGCATTGTCGCTCGCGGGCGGCCTTGCATGGCTGTGGCAGAGCGAGGCGGCGTTCGATCTGAAGGCCTCGGCGCTCGCCAGCGCGAGCCTGCTGGCAACGCCTTACGTTCTCGACTATGACCTCGTCGTGCTGGCCGTCGCGATCATCTTCTTCGTTCGCCATGGCTTGGCCGACGGCTTTCGCGACTATGAGCTCAGCGTGCTCGCGGCTGCGTGGATCGTGCCGCTGCTGTCGCGCAGCGTCGCCGGGCTGACGACGATACCGCTCGGTCTGATCGTGCTGATGGGCCTGTTCACGCTGACTCTGCGCCGCGCGCTGGCCGATCGCGCCTCCGAGATCGACGGACACGCGCGCGTCGCACAAGCGTGATCTCGATTGTTTGAAACTGTTGGAAAGTTGTTGTTCGCGAGTGCGGTGCAGTAGCTGTTTTCGACTTTTTCCATCCCTCGGCTCTTGCAGCCCGCGCCCATCGGCATCATTGTCTGGCCGCATTGCGGGACGATCTGGCGTCCGGATGCGTGATTCTCCAACGCGACGATTCCTCGAACTCGATACGGCCGGATGTACAAGCTCTATTCGATGCAGCGATCGGGCAACAGCTACAAGGTCCGCCTTGCGCTGGCGCTCCTGAACGCGCCCTATCAGGCGATCGAGATCGACATTCTCCGCGGCGAGAGCCGCACGCCGGACTTTCTCGCCAAGAACCCGAGCGGCCAGGTGCCGCTGCTCGAGGTTGGCGAGGATCGCTACATCGCCGAGTCCAATGCGATCCTGTGGTATGTCGCGGGTGGCACGCCGCTGGTGCCGGAATCACGCATCGAGCGCGCCGAGGCGCTGCAATGGATGTTCTTCGAGCAGCACGCGCTGGAGCCGAACATCGGCGCCGCCTATTTCTGGCTGCTGCTCGTCAAGGGCGGGCGTGACCTGCAGACCCACGCGCTGGAGGACTGGATGGAGCGCGGCTACGCGGCGCTGCAGGTGATGGAGAATCATCTCAAGAGCAACGACTACTTCGCAGCGAAGCAGCTGACCGTCGCCGACATCGCGCTCTACGGCTACACCCATGTCGCCGACCGTTGCGACTTCGATCTCTCGACCTTCCCGAAGATCCGCAACTGGCTGCGCCGGGTCGAGCATGCGCCCGGCTTCGTGGCGATGGACTGGCAGCCGGCCATGATCGATTCAGCGGGCATTGCCGCCGACTACGATTGACGGTGCACCGTAAGACTACCGACCGCCCGTAGAACCGCGGGAAAAATACACGCGCAGGCGGGAACAGATACCGGCAGCGCCATCTTTTTGCCGCTTTTGGCCAGTTGCCGCCCCAATCCTGCCCAGCGTTACCTTAGAATTTACCTCTGCGAGTGATTCGCTCGCGGATGTATGGGTAAGGGATTCGACTTCATGTCCCGGTGGCGTCGCGCGTCCGTTCCGAAGTTCAGTTGGGTCCGTGGCCCTGGGTCCGGGACATCCGAACACAGTGAAGGGCCGCTCACCGCGACCGCCAACGGCTTTCACGACCACGTCACGCTCACCCTTTCTGCCGACCTGACCACTGTGGTCGCGGCCACGATTGCAGCAGCCAGCACCCTCTCATTGGGTGTGAGCGTCAGCATCGTCGTGCTGTCGATCAAGGCCGTCATCTCGATGCCCGCTTAGCCAGGAAGCCATTTTGACAACCCTTCGCGGTTTTCGCGACAACAGGCGATGATTGTCTCGCGCTGCAAATGGCGATGAAATCAACGGTCGTAATTGTTGCCGTGACCCTGGCACTCGCGATCCTGCTGGCGGCTTCACTGCTCATCATCATCGAGCGCCGCGGCGAGCTGTCGCTGTCGCCGCTCACCGAAGAAGCTAGGACGATGCATGTCCAGCTGATCGGGCCGCCCACCGCCGTCCCGGTGCAGTCGGTCGCCGGTTGATCTCGGATCGAGTGGCACGTATCGAGGTCCCGTCCGACTCCAACCGACGGTGAGGCCCTGATGATCGACGCCCCGACCATTCGCGCAATCGCGCGCGACGACTATCATCGCTGGCTGCCGTTGTGGGACGGTTACAACGCCTTCTACGGCCGCTCCGGACCGACCGCGCTGGCGGCCGAGATCACCGCCACGACCTGGGCTCGCTTCTTCGATGCCGCTGAACCGGTGCACGCCCTGGTCGCCGAGAGCGGCGGCGAGCTGATCGGGCTGACGCATTATCTGTTTCACCGCGCCACCACGTCGATCGGGCCGCTCTGCTACCTCAACGACCTGTTCACGAGCGAAGCCGCCCGCGGCAAGGGCGTCGGACGCGCGCTGATCGAAGCCGTCTACCACGCAGCCCGGCAGGCCGGCGCGCCCCGCGTCTACTGGCAGACGCATGAGACCAACATCACGGCACAGGCGCTCTACGACAAGATCGCCGAACGTTCGGGCTTCATCGTCTACCGCAAGGCGGTGTAGGCCAGCGGCTGTCATGCCGCCGTCATGCCCCGCGCCTACGCTCAGGCCGAGCGCTTGATCGGCCCCCCCGTCACGGATCACGCGCGTCAGCGGTCCCCGTCAGACGCCGTCTCTGACCGGGGCCGCGTTTTTTAGAGTTGCAAGTGGCGGTGGAGCAGCGGCCGCGACCGAGTCTCATGCAACATTCGTCGTCGGATCCAGCTTGACCGACGGCAACGGCGGAGACGTTCTGGCCTGCGCGGCGTCGATGCACAGCTTGACGGCCTCGCCCATGCTGGCCGCGACCAGTTCGGCCTTGGTTGCCTCTTGCAGCGCCTTCACGGCCTGCTCATCGAGATCCGCTGCGCAGCAGACCAACATCACCCTGGCTCTGGGGAGCCGTCGCTTCAAACGACGGACGCTGTAGCGCATATGCGCAACGCCGGAATGGCCGAGGTAGACCAGGCAAGCAATCGCAATTCCTGCCGGCTCGAGCTTGATGACATTCGCCGTCGAAAGCGCCTCCGCTCCCGAAACCTTCGTCCCCAATCCGTGCGCCGACAGCAGTTGGGCGAGAAGCACCGCAGCGGCTTCATCGATCGGGGTTCGACCAGCCACGCACAGCAGCGGCTGTTCGCTTCGCCACCCATCTGCGAGACTCTCCTTGCTGAGCACCGGCAACGTGTCGACGGCCCCGTTGCTCGCCGAATCGTCGATGGCTGACGCCGCCTCGGGATCGGTGGTCCTCTCGCCTGCCGCCGCCGGCGCGTCATTCTGGTCGGAGAGATCGACGGTCAACTCGGTCACCGCGTCGCGGATGGTCGCAAGGCGGTCGTAGGCGAGCGCGCCTCGTTCGGCGTCCGCCTGGGCCAACTGCAGCCCCTTCACCGCAACCTCGTCGCAATAGGCAATCAACGAGCGCTCCTTGAGATACTCCTCGGCCTTCTCGGCCGCTTCCGTCGGATCGTTTGCGAGCATGCGCTGGTAGAATATCTCGGGAGGGGACAACGCCGGACGATCGCCGAACATGACGTCGAGGAACTCCAGGCGCTCCACATGCCGTCCGATGACGACGAGACAGACCGTCAGCGGGGTCGCCAGCACCAACCCGATGGGGCCCCACAGAGCGGTCCAGAACGCGGCGGAGACCACCACGGCCACGGGGGACAGACCCGTGCTGCGCCCGTAAACCATCGGTTCGATGACGTGGCCGAGCAGCGGCTCGACGACCACAAACAGCGCCAGCGTCCAGATCAGCATCGTCCAGCCGGGGTCGACCGCTGCCGCCAGCGCGAGCGGAAACGCCGCGGCGATGACCGCGCCGATATAGGGCACGAATCGAAGCGCTGCGGCGAGAATCCCCCAAAGAATGGCGCTGGGAATGCCGATGAGCCACAAGCCGACGCCGATGACGACGCCGAATCCGCCGTTCAGGGCGAGTTGCGTGAGAAACAGCCGGCTGAGCCGGAAGGCGGCGTCGTCGAGCGCCGCGGTGGTGCGCTGCAGGTCCGATGAGCCCGCAAGGCGAATGAGCCGATTCCGCAGATCTTCGCGCTGGAGCAGGATGAAGATGACGAAGATGATGATGATGCCGGTGGTCGCCAGCGGATGAATGAGCGGCGAAATCAGCGTGCGAAGACTGTCCAGCGCGCCCGGATCAGGTTGGCGCACCTCGACCGGAATCGGGGCCACGGGAGCTGACGTCGTCGTGCGCAGTCCACCCGCCGTGCGGGCCTCCGGCTCCTTCGGCTTGTCGAGCTCCTTGCCGAGATCCTTGAGCATGTCCGATGCCCGCTCGAGTGTCCCTCGCCCGGCCTTTGTGTCGCGGAAGGACTGGATCTTGTTGCTCATCGTTGACTGATAGTTCGGCAACTCGCTGGCGAGCTGGGCGAGTTGCGTGGCGAGCATGCTGCCCAGCGCAAAGATCACCACGAAGGCGAGAACGACCACGCTGACAACGGCCAGCCCCCGCGGAGCACGAAGCCGCTGCAGTTGTGCGACCAGCGGCGCCAGCACGAAGCTGAGAAGAATGGCCAGCGCCACGGGAACGAAGATGTCACGACCGAAATACAGCAGTGCGATGATGATGACCGCAAAAATGGCGACGGCCAAAGCGCTGATCAGGCCGAGAACTTCCTCGGTAGTACGAACCTTGAGGGGCTGTCGGCTGATCATCCCCCGATAACAGACGAGTGAGGCTCCAGTTCCCAGGCGGACCTTTCGTCGCATGTGGGCCGGATCGGCCGCAGTGAGAGAAAGTCGACAAGCACTCGACGACACGCATCAGACGCCGTCTGCGCCTAGGGGTTCCTCGTGCTGAGAAGGCCGCCACTTCGTACCGAGGAGGGCAGCCACGGGCGCGGTGAGCTCCCTCTCCCCGTTCTTACGGGGAGAGGGTTGGGGTGAGGGGCAGCGGCACGGGAATTATCAGCTCCAGCTGGCTAATCCTTCGTCGTGAGCTCCTGCTGAATGACAGCAAGCACCCCTTCGATGTTTCCGATAGCATCATTGTTCCAGATGCGAAGAACCAGATAGCCTACGTCCGCCAACCGACGGTCACGAACAGCATCTCGCGTGGATTCGCTGTGTTGACCACCATCGACTTCGATAATCAGACATCTTTCACGACAGACAAAGTCGCAGATATAATCAGCGATGGGAAGTAGCCGAACGAACTTGTAACCATCGATCTGGCGGTTGCGGATCCTTCCCCAAAGAACCGACTCCGCTTTCGTCTGGCCGGTACGAAGTCGCCGTGCGAGTCCAACGGATTTCAGATCTCGGCCTCTCATGTGGCCTGCTCTCAAAAACCGGCAGTAATGAAACTACTAATCCTGCAATTCGGCAAGATATGAGCGCTGGCGGTCAAAACGATCACCACCCGCGCCGCTGCCCCTCACCCCAACCCTCTCCCCGCGAAGGACGGGGAGAGGGAGCGCACCGCCGTCGCGGTGGCAGCGAGAATTGACGAGAGCTATTTCTTCCCGCCCACCGTCTGCCTGACCTCAAAGCCCTCGAACTGCGGCGGGCCGAGATAGAGCGGCTTGTTGTCGCCGGCGCCCTTGTGGGCCATGCGGAAGGCTTCGGATTTGGTCCAGTCCTCGAAGGCGGTCTTCGAGGCCCAGATCGTGTGCGAGGCGTAGAGCGTGTGGTCCTCGGCCTCGGGGCCCTTCAGCAGATGAAACTCGACGAAGCCGGGCACCTTGTCGAGATGGCTGTCGCGCGACAGCCAGACCTGCTCGAAGGCGGCTTCCGAGCCCTTGGCGACGCGAAAACGATTCATGGCGATGAACATGGATATATCTCCTGGATGTTGTGCCGCAGCGCCCAGGGATAGCAGACTTCACGCGGCGATGCGCCTGCGGCAATCGTCGCTGATGCGGCGATGTCTTGAACATCCGGCGGCAGCGCCGACCGACACAGCCTCAGGCGATGAGCCCCTTGATCGGCTTCACCGCCGCGCTCTCCGGAAACACCACGCCGCCGAGGACATTCTCGTTCAATCCGAGATGATCGGTGAGCACGCCCTTGAACACGGCGCGCAGATCGGTGGTCGGCGCGAGGTCGCGGCCCTGATAGAGACTCGCCAGCTTCAGCGTCGGCCAGTCGGCGATGACGCGTCCCCCCTTCACCGCGCCACCGGCGAGCAATGCGATGGTGCCGGTGCCATGGTCGGTCCCCTGCGTGCCGTTGATCCGCGCCGTACGACCGAACTCGGTCGCGACGACGACCACCGTGTCGCGCCAGCGCGGCCCGAGGCCGGCTTCGAATTCCGCGAGCGCGCCATCGAGTCCCGATAGCAGCTGTGCCAGCCGGCCGACCGCGCCGCCTTCATTGGCATGCGTGTCCCAGCCATCGAACGCCAGCGCCGCGATCCGCGGTCCGTCATCGGCGGCAATCAGTTTCGCAGCACCACGCGCGACCTGGCGCATCGCCGCGATCTGGTTGCCGCCCGGCCTGGGCTTCATGTCGTCGCCGAACGCCACCTTCTCCAGCTTCAGCCCCTGCGACAGAGCAGACGCCAGCGCGGGATCACGATGCGTGTAGAGGTCGACCAGGCGCATCGCGGTGTCGTCGTCGGCCTGCGGCAAGGTCACCGGGGCCCAGCCGACAATGGGAGCTGTACCGCGCAGCACCAGCGGCGCCGTCGGTCCAACCGCGAGCCCGCCAGAGACGCGCGGCCCGCGCGGCAGCGCTTCAATGGCGCGATTGAGCCAGCCGGACTGCACCCGGCCCGGTCCGGCAAAGCCGCTTTCGAGCACGTCCTGACCATCGAAATGCGAGCGCTCGCGATACGGCGTGGCGACCGCATGGATCACGGCGGCCTTCTGTTCACGGTACATGCGCGCGAATTCCGGCATCGACGGATGCAGCGCAAAGAACGAATCCAGCGGCAGCGCAGGGTGCGGCCCATCGACCGTTAGTGCGATCGCGCCATGCAGCCCCGCGTAGTCGGGGTCGCCGATCGGCGCAACGGTCGCGAGCCCGTCGAGCGCACCGCGCAGGATCACGACGATCAGCCGTGGATCGCGATAACCGGCAGCGCGGGCGAATTTCGGCAAGTAGGCCCAGGCGGCGAAGGAGGCGCCCGCCAGCATCCATTGCCGGCGCGAGGGCAGCAGCGAGGTCGTGATCCGCTCCATCGTCATCTCCTCTGGAATTCCGGCGACATCAGGAGCAGCGCCAGCGCCTGCTGGCGCGACTCCGCCCGCTCGATCGTGCGCCGCGTCTCGGCCGAGGTCGCACCGCCCGCCACGAGATCGAGCAGGTCACGCGGATCGAGATTGTTGCCGAGACGTGACGCAAGCTGTGCCGAAATATCGAGCCTCAGCTTCATGCCTTCCGGCGCGGCCCACATCGCGTTGCTATCGGCGAATCCATTCGGACCGGCCGGCGCCCATAGCGGCTGGCCGAGCGTGTTCAGCGAGTTGAGATAGAAGCCGGGATCCTCGGGCACGCGCGCCAGCAGCCGGCCGCCGGCGACGAGAAACTCGTAGGGCGAGCGGATCTTGGTCAGCGGCGCCGACCAGGCCTCATCGGAATCGAGCAAGGCCAACGTCACGGCCTTGAGATCCCCGTCGGTCGTTCTGAACGCGGCCTCGAGCCGGGTGACGAGCGCGGGCGGCGGATCATCGGCGACGAAATGACGGGCGAGCTTGGTGGCAATGAACTTCGCCGTGGACGCGTGGCGCGCGAGGTCGGCGAGGGCAGCCTCGCCCTGCGCAAGGCCGTTATCCTGATAGATCTTGCCGAGCAGGGTCTGCGGCCCCGGCTGATGCGCATTGACGTTGAACACGAAGCTGCCGGGCGCGGCGTTGCGACCGTTGCGGCCGGCAAAGCTCCAGCCCGTGATGATGCGCGCCAGCGACGTCACGTCCTCCTGGGTATAGCCGCCACCAACGCCGAGCGTATGCAGCTCCATGATCTCGCGCGCGAGATTCTCGTTGAGTCCGCGCTTGCGGTTCTGGCCGGCCCGCGAGTCCGGCCCGAGCGAGTCCTGGTTGTCGAGAAAGAACAACATCGCCGGATGCTGCTCGACCGCCTTCAGCATGTCGGCGAAGCGCCCGAGCACGTGCGGCCTGATGGCTTCGCGCTCGAACGCGCCCGCCCACATCCGCGCCAGTTCGCCCTTGGCGGCGGAGATGCAGAAATGATTCGACCAGAACGCCACCAGGCGCTCGGTGATGCCGCAATCGGCGAGCACGGCGCGTTGGAGTCGCGCGAGCGCTTCGGCGCGAAAGGTCTTCTGGACGACGTTGGGCGGCTGCTGCGGCGGTGCCGGCTTCGCAGGAGCAGCCAGCATCGCCGGCGCAGGTTCGCCGGCTGCCGCCGTGCCGGCACTCGGCGACGCTGCCGCTGGCGGCACGGTCACCGGCATGCCGGCCGCGTCCATCGACAGGCCGCGCGTCTGGCCCGGCTGCTCCGAGGCCACCTCCGACTTCGCCGCCGCCTCGCGGGTTCGTTTCACCTCGTCCTGATAGGCAAAGACGGCGTCCGCGAGCGCGGGCGTGGCCAGCAGGCCCGGCACCTCCAGCAGCGCGCCATTCGGCCGGAGAAGCTCGGCCTTGACGAAGCCGCGCGGATCCGACGCCGCGTTGACGAAATCGCCCGAGGCGCCGCCACGCGCGCCGAAGCCGAAGCGGTTCAACGCCACGAGGGCCGCCTGGGGATCACGGGCCATGCCTCGTCCTCATCAAATCCTGCGCCAGAATGAGTACGCCGACGTCATGACTGGGTTCGACGCCGGCGCGCTGGCGCCCTGTGCAGCCCGGCACTATACTTGCGGCGGCGGATGAACCGGGCATGAAAAGGACCGATCGGACGTGGTTCCGAAGGTGACAAATCGTTTAGCAAACGTTACCGCGCGAAAACTCGCATGTGAGTCGTGCGGGACGGAATTCACGTGCGATCCCGAGGGCGCCTGCTGGTGCTTCGACGAGTCCATCCGCCTGCCCTTGCCGAAGGCCGGACAGAGCCCGTTCAAGGACTGCCTGTGCGTCCATTGCCTGAAGCGGCTGGCCGGCGAGGCGGAGCGGAGCTCATGACACGGTGGCAGGTCGACGCCGTCCTGCTCGACATGGACGGCACGCTGCTCGACACCGAGAAGGTCTATCTCGAAGCATCGATCGCCGCGTTCAACGCCCTCGGCTACAGCGAAGGCGTGACCGAGCTCTGCCACGCCATGATCGGCATTCCCGGCCCCGACAACGAGCGGACGCTGCGCGACCATTTCGGCGACAACTTTCCGCTCGTTGAAGTCAATCGCCTGTTCGCGGCCAAGACCATCGAGATCCTGGATGCCGGCATGCCGCTGAAGCCGGGCGTGCTGACGCTGCTCGATGCGATCGAGGCAGCCGGCCTGCCCAAAGCCGTCGTCACCTCATCCTCGCGCCGCACCGCGTCCGAGCACCTGCGGCTCGCGCGCATCGACCACCGCTTCGATGCGGTGCTGACCCGCGACGACGTCAGTCGCGCCAAGCCGCATCCCGACCTCTATCTGCTCGCCGCCGAGCGGTTGCGGACGCGTGCGCCGGCCTGCGTGGCGATCGAGGATTCCAACCCCGGCGTCGCCGCGGCCCACGCCGCCGGCGCGATCACGCTGATGGTGCCGGACATCGTGCCGCCGACCGACGAGACACGTGCGAAATGCGAAGCCGTGTTGCCGGATCTTGATGCGGTCCGCGAGATGCTGGGATTGCGCCTGCAGTTCGTGCCGCCGACATAGCTCGCGTCTGGCCGGTTCACCGCGCGGCAGGCGGCCGGCGCGGGGCCGCGGATTTCGCGCGCCGCGCCAGCGCCGCGGTCGTCAGCGCCCGCGCGGCCTCACCCGCGGTCTCCATGTAGCTGGCATCACGATGCAGCAGCACGACCGCGAATGCGCCGTCGAGCAGCAGCAGCATCTGCCGCGCCAGCTCGCCTGACGCCGCGATGCCGGCGGCTTCGAACGTCGTCTGCAGCCAGGCCTCGAACTTCTTCTTGTGCGCGGCGCCGATCCTGATCGCGGGATGGCCGGGCAGATTGGCGAGCTCGGCCGTCGTGCGCAGGAAGCCGCAGCCGCGCCATTTCGGATGCCGAGCGGCCCGAGCAAGCTGACGGAAGATCGCGGCGATCTTGTCCGGCAACGCGCCCTCGCTGTCATCGAACCAGCGCTTGAACAGTTCGAGGTTCGGCTGGTCGCGCGCGGCGAGATAGGCCGCGACGAGATCGTCCTTGCTGCGGAAATGATAGTACAGCGTCTTCTTGGTGATGCCGGCCTTCTCGGCCACCGCATCGACGCTGACCGTGCGGATGCCCTCGGCATAGAACAGCCGGCTCGCCGCGGCGAGGATGCGCGTGCGGGTCGGATCGGACGAACGGGCCATGACTGCGCTCATGCCAATGTATACTGACCAGTGAATATACCTTGCGCGCCGGCCCGCCTAGTCTTTGCGGCATCACCTGCCAGCCTAAAGAGGCGCCCTCATGGCCGATCCCATCCTGCTCGACATCTCCGACCGCATCGCCCTGCTCACGCTCAACCGGCCGGAGCGGCTGAATGCGCTCAACTACGCCCTGATCGATGCGCTGATGGCCGCGCTCGACCGCATCGAGACGGATACCGGCATCAGGGCCGTGATCCTGACCGGCGCCGGCGACCGCGCCTTCTCCGCAGGCGCCGACATCGACGAATTCTCCGAGAGCGTCCGCCAGGGGCGCGCCACCGCGCTGCGCGACTTCGTGCGGCGCGGCCAGGCGATGACCGCGCGGCTGGAGGCGTTCAGGAAGCCGATCATCGCCGCGGTGAACGGGCTTGCGTTCGGCGGCGGCTGCGAGATCACCGAGGCGGTGCATCTGGCCGTGGCCAGCGCGCGCGCCAGCTTCGCCAAGCCGGAGATCCGGCTCGGCATGCCGCCGACCTTCGGCGGCACGCAGCGGCTGCCGCGGCTGGTCGGACGCAAGCGCGGGCTCGAGCTGCTGCTGACCGGCGATCCCTTTCCGGCGCGGCGCGCACTCGACATCGGCCTCGTCAACGCGGTGGTGCCGCATGACGAGCTGCTGCCGGCCGCCCGCGCGCTCGCCCAGCGCATCATCCGCCATGGCGAGGGTGCCGTCGCCGGTGTGATCACGGCGACGACGCGAGGGCTCAACATGGCGATCGGCGAAGGGCTGCAGGTCGAGAGCGAGCAGTTCGCGAGCCTGGTCGGCGGCGGCGACCTGACGGAAGGCCTGGCGGCGTGGTGCGAACGCCGGCCGCCGCGGCTGTCTCGCTAGACCGGAAATCCCGGCGACTTGCGCGCCAGCCCGTCGAACGCATCGAGCAGCCGCTCGCGCCAGGCGTAGATGCTGTCGGTCTCCTCCAGCAGCCTGAACGGGCTGACCACGCGCGCCCATTGGAAGCCGCCGAACACGATGTAATCGGCATAGTCGGGCGCATCGCCGCCGATGAAGGGTTGGGCCTTCAAGGTCTGGCGCAGCGGCTCCAGCGATCGGCGAAAGCCGATGACGGCCTGGTCGCGCGTGGCCATGACCTCCTCGAGAGGCTTGCCGAACCGCGCCTCGCGCGAGGTGCGGAAGTAGTCGGCATCGACCTGGTCGAGCAGCTTCGGGATGTCGGCGAGCACCAGCGGGGAGATGCCGCCGAGTATGGCGATATCGCCCCAGCTGTTGATGAAGCGCGCCATCGCGCGTCCCCCTGCGCCGCCGAACAGCGACTGGCGATCCGGATAGGCGTCCTCGAGATGGTTGGCGATCGCCCAGGAATCGACCACGGCGCGATCGCCGTCCAGCATCACCGGCACGCGCTCCGAGCCGTATGGCACGAGCACGCTCTTTTCAGTAAAGCGCCACGGGATCGTATCCGCGCTGAGGCCCTTGTGCGCCAGCGCCATCCGCGTGCGCCAGCAATACGGGCTGAACGGGCGCGCAGCATCGCGGCCAACGAGTTCGAAGAGCTTCAGTGGCATGCCGGTCCATCCTCCTGTGACGGGCCGTTCTAGCCCACCGCGCTGCTGTTGTCGCCTCGCGATTCACTCCGCCGCGACCGAGCGCTGCGCGAGCAGCAGCAGCCAGCCACCGTAGAGGACGTAGTAGCTCGCCACCGCCGTGACGATGCGGTTGGCCCAGGTCCTGAACTGCTGCTCGCTCATCGCCTCCAGCAGCCGCCGCGCCAGGGTGGTGCCGAGCATCGACGCCGCGATGGCAACGAGCGCGAGCACCGGATCGAGCTCAGCGGCCTGATCGATGATGCCGCCGAAATAGATCAGCTTGGTGAGATGGCTCGCCACCTGGCAGGTTGCCTTGGTGGCAACGATCGATCGGCGATCGAAGCGCGCGCCGAGGAAGAAGGTGTCGAGCAGCGGGCCGGACACGCCGGTCATCAGCATCAGCCCCATGCAGATCATGCCGTAGACCGCGCCCTGCCACACGCTTTCAGGGTCGGGCTTGAGGCCCGAAGGCATCAGCCGCGCCAGGAACGGGGTGACGCCGAGCAGCAGCAGCGCCACCGGCTTGTCCGGCACATAGCGGATCAGCGACCACAGCCCGAGCGCCAGCGCGCAGCCTATCAGATACACCGCGACAGGCCGCCAGCGGATGTGCCGCCGCCACAGCACCGCGCGCCAGCCGTTGGAGGCCATCTGCGTGATCGCATGCAGCACCATCGCCGCCGGCAGCGGCATGATGGCCAGGAGCACGCCGATCAGGACCAGCCCGCCCGCCATGCCGAACAGCCCCGACAGGAACGCCGTCGCGACCATCAGCAATCCGAGCGCTGCAATCAGGACGGGCGTCATGGCTGATCTCCTCTGCACGCACAGTGTCGCACTGGCGGCGGCGGCACAAACCGAGTTATCTTGCCCTGCATCAGTTTTCCTGAGGGCGGCATGCGGCGGCTTCTGTTCCTGAACGGCATCAAGGCATTCGAGGCGGCGGCGCGCACCGGCAGCTTCGCCGCGGCCGGCAGCGAGCTCAACGTCTCCGCGGCCGCGATCAGCCGCATGGTCAATTTGCTCGAGCAGCGGCTCGGCGTCGTGCTGTTCGAGCGCAAGGCCAACCGCCTGGCGCTGACCGCCACCGGCCGCGCCTACCAGAGCGGGCTGACCCCAATCTTCGATGCGCTGTCGAGCCTGACCGCGCAGATCATGGCGCCGTCGTCGATGCGTGTGCTGACGCTCGGCGTCGGCCCGACCTTCGCGATGAAATGGCTGATTCCGCGGCTGGCGGATTTCAGCACCGAGGAGCCGGACATCGAGGTGCGCATCACCACCGGCGGCGCGGCGGTGCCGTTCGGCGACGATTGGAGCTGCGGCATCAGGCTCGGCGACGGCGCCTGGCCCGGCCTCGTCGCCGAGCCGCTGTTCGCCGCCGATCTCGTGCCGGTGTGCACGCCGCGGCTTGCGGCGACGCTGAAGCGGCCGGCCGATCTCAAGGGCCCGAGCCTGCTGCGGGTGTCGCACGCGGCGGAGGACTGGTCGCTGTGGCTGAAGGCCGCCGGCGTCACCCGCGTGACCGCACGCGGCACCGAGTTCCAGTACTACGGCCATGCGCTGCAGGCCGCGATCGACGGCCTCGGCGTCGCCATGGGCATCCGCCCCTACATCGATGACGATCTCGCCGCTGGACGCCTGGTTGCACCGTTCGCGCTGACCGTCCCAAAAGGCGAGCGCTGGTATCTGGTCTATCGCAGCTTCCAGGCCGGACAGCGCGATTTCTCAGCGTTTCGGCGCTGGATCATGCGCGCGGCCGCGCAATCCGCCACACGGAACGCTCAGCGGAAGGATACTGTCAAAAAAGACACTGCGGTGTGAACCCGTTCACACTTGGCCAGACGTATTCATGCTGTCATTGCCGTTCGGGACATCCAGGACTGGGCAATGACGTACTTGTACGAGGACTTCGCCATCGAGCCGTTCGAAGCAGGGAAAGGCTTGTGGCACGCGCGGATTCGTCGCGCTGACATGACTCCGGTGGTGATCAATGGTGTTTCGTTCCCGTCTCTCGAAGTCGGCTTTGCCTGGTCGGATGCGGACATGGCGATCGCCGATGCAAAGAGCCACATCGACCGGTTCCGGAAACGGTGGGGGTAGTGAGGCGAATTTGCAGCCGACGGAGGATATCGATCGAACCCCGGGAAAAGACGGATAGCGCAGCGTGGAGCAATCTCAGAGAGTGTCATCTCCAAGTGTCCACCCCTGCGCTCTACGGTTCCAAGCCGCCATTCACAACGCCAATTCGAAATGCCGAGTGTATTCGTAATGCGGACTGCAATTCATGGCTGAGCCTGCCGTCAAACACCTCACTTATTCGGTTCGCACGCGATGCCCGGACTGTGATGCGGAACTGAGCATCCTCAGCGTCATCAATGGTCGTGGCGGCTCTGAGTACTGGGCCCTGCAATGCGTCGCCTGTCACGGCGTCCATCTCGACATCGTCGAGCCTCCCACCCGGCATTAGCCGTCATCCGCGGCGCCGCTCGCTCCGGTGCCCATCAATCCGGTGATCGCTCCCCAGGGCGATCGCCGGTTCATGGCCAGCGACTTGTCCACAGATCCTGCTGCCACCATGCTGTCAGCAAGGCGGTGGGGGGCCCGCGATCGCTCTTTCATGTCGGCTCCATCGGTCCCATATTCGGCCCATGGCGAAGACCCCCGACACCCCGAAGAAGCCCGGCCGCACACCGAAATCGAAGGCGCATCGGCCGGACGTTCAGCCGATCGCGCCGGCTCTCGCCGAGCTGCTCAACCCCGCCATCAATCGAGGCGAGAGCGGGATCGGGTCCTCAACCGGACTGACGCCGCCGCCCGATAATTCCTGGGACCGCCGCAGCGGCGGCGAGGCCGCCGCGCACCGGGCGCGCGTGTCGACCAGGGACAAGAGCGCGGACGTTGCAAGCCGCGATTCGGCGAACCGCTCGATGCCGCTGCGGCCGAATCCGCAGCCCAGCGGTGCGCGTCCGGCTGAGGGCGCGGGCGACGCCGAGGAGCGGGCCGGCCTGTCCGAAGCCCCGCAGGCCAATTACGGCACGGCGGCCACCATCCCGACGCTCGATCCCGAGCTGGCGCGGCAGCTCGGCCTGCCCACGGCCGAGGACGACGACGAAGCCCTGGCGCGCCCGCCGCGCAACAAGATGGAGGCGCTCGGCGTCAAGGCGACGGCGGAAGCGCTGGAGTCGCTGATCCGCGAAGGCCGTCCCGAGTTCCGCAAGGACGACGGCAGCTTGCGAGTGTGGACTCCACACCGGCCGCCACGTCCGGAGAAGAGCGAAGGCGGCGTCCGCTTCGAGATCAAGTCGGCCTATGAGCCGAAGGGCGACCAGCCGCAGGCGATCAAGGAGCTGGTCGAGGGCATCGCCCGCAACGACCGCACCCAGGTGCTGCTCGGCGTCACCGGCTCGGGCAAGACCTACACCATGGCCAAGGTGATCGAGGCGACGCAGCGTCCGGCGATCATCCTCGCGCCGAACAAGACGCTGGCCGCGCAGCTCTATGGCGAGTTCAAGAGCTTCTTCCCCGACAACGCAGTCGAGTACTTCGTCTCCTATTACGACTACTACCAGCCCGAGGCCTACGTCCCCAGAACCGACACCTATATCGAGAAGGACTCCTCGATCAACGAGCAGATCGACCGCATGCGCCACGCCGCGACGCGCGCGCTGCTGGAGCGCGACGATGTCATCATCGTCGCCTCGGTGTCCTGCATCTACGGTATCGGCTCGGTCGAGACCTACACCGCGATGACCTTTGCGCTGAAGAAGGGCGAGCGCATCGACCAGCGCCAGCTGATCGCCGACCTCGTCGCCCTGCAATACAAGCGCACCCAGCATGACTTTACCCGCGGTACCTTCCGTGTGCGCGGTGACGTCGTCGACATCTTCCCGGCGCACTATGAGGACCGCGCCTGGCGCGTGAACCTGTTCGGCGACACCGTGGAGAACATCGAGGAGTTCGATCCGCTCACCGGCCACAAGCAGGACGAACTCGAGTTCATCAAGGTCTACGCCAACTCGCACTACGTCACGCCGCGCCCGACCCTGGTGCAGGCGATCAAGTCGATCAAGCACGAGCTGAAGATCCGGCTCGACCAGTTGCACGCGCAGGGCCGCCTGCTCGAGGCGCAGCGGCTGGAGCAGCGCACCACCTTCGACATCGAGATGATGGAGGCGACCGGCAGTTGCGCCGGCATCGAGAACTACTCGCGCTATCTCACCGGCCGCCTGCCCGGCGAGCCGCCGCCGACCTTGTTCGAATACGTCCCCGACAACGCGCTGGTCTTCGCCGACGAGAGCCACGTCACCATCCCGCAGATCGGCGGCATGTTCCGCGGCGACTTCCGCCGCAAGGCGACCTTGGCCGAATACGGCTTCCGCCTGCCCTCCTGCATGGACAACCGCCCGCTGCGCTTCGAGGAATGGGACATGATGCGGCCGCAGACGGTCGCGGTGTCGGCAACCCCGAGCGGCTGGGAGATCAACGAGGCCGGCGGCGTGTTCGTCGAGCAGGTCATCCGCCCCACCGGACTGATTGATCCGCCCGTGAACATCCGCCCCGCGCGCACCCAGGTCGATGATCTCCTGGGCGAGGTCCGCGCCACGGCGCAGGCCGGCTATCGCTCGCTGATCACGGTGCTGACCAAGCGCATGGCCGAGGATCTCACCGAATATCTGCACGAGCAGGGCATCCGCGTCCGCTACATGCATTCGGACATCGACACCATCGAGCGCATCGAGATCATCCGCGACCTTCGCCTCGGCGCGTTCGACGCCCTGGTCGGCATCAACCTGCTGCGCGAAGGCCTCGACATTCCCGAATGCGCGCTGGTCGCGATCCTCGACGCCGACAAGGAAGGTTTCCTGCGCAGCGAGACGTCGCTGATCCAGACCATCGGCCGCGCCGCGCGCAACGTCGACGGCAAGGTGATCCTCTATGCCGACCAGATGACCGGCTCGATGGAGCGCGCCATCGCCGAGACCAACCGCCGCCGCGAAAAGCAGGTCGAGTACAACACGGCCCACGGCATCACGCCGGAGAGCGTCAAGAAGTCGATCGGCGACATCCTCAACTCGGTCTATGAGCGCGACCATGTGCTGATCGAGACCGGCGGCGGCACCGCCACCGACGACGCGATCTCGATCGGGCACAATTTCGAGACGGTGCTGGCCGATCTCGAAACCCGCATGCGCGAGGCCGCCGCCGATTTGAACTTCGAGGAGGCCGCCCGCCTCCGCGACGAGGTCAAGCGCCTGCGCGCCACCGAGCTCGCCGTCGTCGACGACCCCACCGCCAAACAGCGCACCGTGCAGAGCAAGGCCGGCGCTTACGCCGGCGCCAAGAAATACGGCGACGCCGCCAATCTGCCGACCACGGCCATGAAGGGCCGCGGCGTGTCCGCGCGAGGAGGATCGAAGTTGCGCGAGCGCGACCCGCTGGCCCCTTCCCTCGACGACATCCTCAGCGGCGGCTCCCGCCACGAAGACGGTCCCTCCGCCCCCTCTCCCCGTTCTTCACGGGGAGAGGGTCGGGGTGAGGGGCGCCCCACGGGGACTCCCTCCACCTCCAAAGTCCACAAGCCCCACCTCGACGAGATGCACGGCCCGGAATCCCTGCCCTACCGCCCCAACGCCAAGCTGCCGCCCAAGCCGTTCGGCAGCAGCAGCAAGATCATCCAGCCGACCAACTCTCGCGAGTCCGGCCCGGAGTTCGGTCCCGCCCCGCGCTCGACCGGCGGCGCACCGGGCAAGCGTGGCGGGTGGAAGAAGCGGTAGGACGCGTCCATCGAAAGGCCGGAGACTAACAAGAGTCGAACTCACAACTGATACTTCCGACGCGGCTGCCCCTTCCCCGTCCCCGTGAAGAACGGGGAGGGGGAGTGGACCGTCAGCGCGGCGGGCAATGATGACAACGGGGGGGCCGTTGCGTTTATCACGTCGTTGGCGCACTGTTTCTCGACACGGTCGGTGCAACCTCTCCCCGCCCTTTGCGGGGAGAGGTCGGATTGCGCAGCAATCCGGGTGAGGGGCATGGCACATGCGGGGCCCAGATCTCAAATCCATCGGACGGGCACGGCGGCTCCGTGTCGATCAGACAGACGCGGAGACTGCGCTGTGGAACAGGATTCGTAACCGCCAACTGCAAGGTTACAAGTTCGTTCGGCAGCGACCCATTGCGGAATACATCTGCGATTTCGTCTGTCGGGAAATATCTCTCATCATCGAGGTTGATGGCGGGCAGCACAGCGAGTCCGCAGGAGACGTCGTTCGCGATCATCGGCTCGCCGAGGAGGGCTATCGGGTCCTTCGTTTCTGGAACAACGATGTTCTAGGAAATATAGAAGGGGTCCTCACTGTCATTCAGCAAGAGATGGCGAACAAGGGATAGGTCGCTGAGGAAGTGGCACCGCCCGTGCGGCTGCCCCTCACCCCAACCCTCTCCCCGTGAAGAACGGGGAGAGGGAGCGCACCTCGATTGTGGCGACGGCCGTCCTGCGTCGCTGCTCGTCGTTCCCATCCCTCCCGCCACTTTCCTTCGGAAAATGAAAAATGACTTGACATTTTCGCCAAATCAGCACTAGTCTCCCGCCCGTTCCGTTGCGTCGGAGGGGACGTATCGCGGTCGTCATGGACGTCGGCAGCGGAATGCGGTGGGCATGTCGGGTCGCAGCGTGAAGTGATTTGCGCCGACGAACGATCCGGCACGCACGGTGAAGTCGCGTGGTCCTGACCTCCCGGTGCTGAGGTCAAGCGTGCGGGCGGTGCGGCGAGCACCGCGTGCAGGTGATGGGGGCAAGACAGCCGGTCCCCAGGGAGATCGCGTATAAATCGTAACGCCATCGCGCAGGGAGGGCCGGGTGTGTTCGGCCAGACCTGTGGTACCTGCCGCCTGCATTTTTTTCGCAGGCGGGCCACGGGCGCGGCCAGCGCCCGGCCTTCCCTGCGCCCTTCGATGTGGAGGGCGGTGCTGAGAGCAAAGCTCGGACGCGATGTGCGCCGCGAGAACGAGGCGATGCGTCCGCAGTGTCGATTGCTGATGCAGATCGTAGTTGTGGGGCCGTGAATGCGCCTCATCCTCCACTGTCGTCCCGGACAAGCCGCTGCGCGCGGCAGCGCGTTGCGGCGCCGATCCGGGATCCATACGCCGCGGCAGTCGTGATGAGCACAAAGCCAACGGCCAGCGTGCCTCAATCCGCACCCTGGCGGGTATGGGTCCCGGCGTTCGCCGGGACGACGCGTGTGGGCGGGATTGATGCCACACACTCCGTTGTCATCGCCCGGCTTGACCGGGCGATCCAGTACTCCGAGACGTTCGTGATTGGATCGATGGGTCGCGGCGTACTGGATTCCCCGCTTTCGCGGGGAATGACAGTGGGGACTAAAGGCGACGCTTCCGATGTAGGGACGGTCAGCTCAATCGAACGAAGTTCGACAGTCTCAGCCGAGATGCCTCAGCCACCCCGTCGAACTCGACAACCTCAATCGACCAACCTCAGTCGAACAGGCTCGACACCGATTCTTCTGCCGCCGTGCGGCCGATGGCCTCCGCGATCAGCGGCGCGATCGGCAGCGCGCGGATGTTCGGGGCGTTGCGCACCGCCTCCGTCGGCATGATGGAGTCGGTGATGACGAGCTCCTTCAGCCTGGAAGAGGTGATGCGGGTCGCGGCGCCGCCGGAGAGCACGCCATGGGTGATGTAGGCGTAGACGTCCTTGGCGCCGTATTTCAGCAGCGCATCGGCTGCGTTCACCAGCGTGCCGCCGGAATCGACGATGTCGTCGATCAGAATGCAGGTGTGGCCGGAGACGTCGCCGATCACGTTCATGACCTCGGACTCGCCGGGGCGCTCGCGGCGCTTGTCGACGATCGCGAGCGGCGTGTTGATGCGCTTGGCGAGGCCGCGGGCGCGCGCCACGCCGCCGACGTCGGGCGACACCACCATGACGTTGGAGAGATCGAAGCGGTCCTTGATGTCGCGCACCATCAGCGGCGCGGCATAGAGGTTGTCGGTCGGAATGTCGAAGAAGCCCTGGATCTGCCCGGCATGCAGGTCGAGCGTCATGACGCGGTCGACGCCGGCATGGGTGATCAGGTTGGCGACCAGCTTGGCCGAGATCGGCGTGCGCGAGCCGGACTTGCGGTCCTGCCGGGCGTAGCCGAAATACGGAACCACCGCGGTGATGCGGCGCGCGGAGGCGCGGCGCAGCGCATCGGTGATGATCAAGAGCTCCATCAGCAGGTCGTTCGCCGGATAGGACGTCGACTGGATGATGAAGACGTCGGAGCCGCGCACGTTCTCCTGGATCTCGACGAAGATCTCCATGTCGGCGAAGCGCCGGACCACGGCCTTCGTCAGCGGCAGGCCGAGCTCGGCGGCGATGCCAGCGGCCAGGGCCGGATTGGAATTTCCGGCGACGAGTTTGATGGAGCCGTTCTTGGCCGACATCGCGAATTCTCCTCGCGGCTCGCTGGAGACCTTGTTCAGCATATCGGGTTATCCGTGGAACCGGCGGTTTTGCACGGGCGAGGTGATATCAAGGACACTGCGCAGCTGGCAACCCGCCGCAGGTGTTTTTCCCGGTCAAAAGCGGCGCAAAATGCGCCTCTTTGCCTAATGGTCGGTGTAGCCGAGGGCGGCGACGCCGGTGCCGTCGGACGACGGCGCGACGGATTCGACGGCGGCAACGGCAGGGCCGCGCGCGGCCGGCACCGCCGGCGGCGCGCTCTCGCTCGGCGGCGCGCCGTTCAGCATGTTGGCGAGCCCGCTGAATCCGGCCTGTGCGATCTTCCTGAGCACCATGTCGTCGACATTGTTCCAGGGATCGCGGCCGCCGCGTCCGACCGGCTCTTCGCCCGACAGACGCAGCGCGCGCTGCTGATTACGATCATAGACGTCGAACACCCAGGCGATCACGCTCTTGCCGCTGACGACCTGGGCGGAGAGATAGGTGCGGACGCGATAGGCGGCGGGCGCCTCGCGCGAGACGACGGCAAGGCTGCGCAGCTTGGACTCGCTGTCGAGCACGCTGACCATGCGGTCGAAGATCTGCGGCGGCGGGCCGTCGATCTGCTCGAAGGCGATGGTGGCGCCACTCGACGACGGCGCCATTGCATAGGCGTTGGACGGGCCGCTGCTGCTCGCGCAGCCGCCGAGCGTTGCAGCAGCCGCGATCAGCAAGGCGGCAACGCAGGCGTGCTGCGCGGCGCGGCTGATCCGTCGAAGTGGTGTCGGCGCTCCCCTCATCGTCGGGAGCGATATCGTTAAAATCGATTAACGTCTAGGTCGCGGCTGCCACAGATTGGGACAGAGTGCACTCAGTTGTACAGAAAGGGTTAAGCAATCCACATGCGGCCACAATCGCGCCCCGCTTCAGCCTTCCAGCATGATCGCATGAACGTGCCGGCCATAGTCCGGCTCCTTGCGATGCACCGAGCGGCGGTAACTGAAGAAGCGCTCATCCGCATAGGTGTCGAGGCCGAGGTCGTCGATCAGCAGCACGCCGGCGTTTTCCAGCCGCATCCGGATGAAGCCGCCGAGATCGAACATCGCATGCCCCTCGCGGACCGAGGGCAGGAAGAAGCGCGCGTGCTCGGCATCGTCGTCGATGAAGCGGGTGACGAACTCGGCGCCGACCTCGTAGCTCTGCTGGCGGATCAGCGGGCCGATGGCGACAACGATCCGGCCGCGCTCGGCGCCGAGTTGCTCCATCGCCTGCAGCGTCGCTTCGAGGACGCCGGTCAATGCCCCCTTCCAGCCGGCATGCGCCGCGCCAATCACGCGCCGCTCGGGATCGGCGAACAGAATCGGCCCGCAATCGGCCGTCGTCACCCCGATCGCCAGATTGGGCGTAGCGGTGACCAGCGCATCGGCCTTCGGCCGGACCGGACCTTCCCATGGTCCGGTGGCAACCACGACGTCTGGCGAATGGATCTGATGAACGCTGAGGAATTGCTCGGGCGCGACGCCGAGATGCAGCGCCATGCGGCGGCGGTTTTCCCGCACGGCGTCCGGCTGATCGTTCGATCCCAGGCCGCCATTGAGGCCCGCATAGATGCCGTCGGAGACGCCGCCCTCGCGGGTGAAGAAGGCGTGGCGCAGCCCGGGGATCGCGGACATCACATCCGATGACACCAGCATCACGCGCCTCCCGTCTTCTCGTTGGTGTGCTCGTCGCTGATCCCGGCCAGCATGGGAATCGACGGATCGGACACGCCGAGCACCTTGAACAGCGAGCCCATGCCCTCGCGGCCGCCGCCGGTGAGGCGCTTCAGGCCGCTCGCAATGTCGGCGGAGACCTCGGGCGAGGCCTTCTGCATCAATGTGAGCGCCCGCGTCTCGATGCCGAGCCGCTGCAGGAACTCGCCCTGCGTGACCGGACCGTGCACGCGCGCGCCGACGGCATCCGCCGCTCGCGCGAGCGCATCGAAGTCGACATGCGCGGTGATGTCGGCAAGGCCGGGCGTCTTCAGCGGATCGGCGAAGCTGTGGCGGGCGATCGCCTGGAACGTGTCGCCGACGTCGCTGCGGACATGCCCGTAATCGACGATCACCGCGGCGCCGCGCTGCTCGCGGATGCGCTTGGCAATCGCCATCATCTCCGTGTTCGGCCGCCATTCGAAGATCGCGCCGGCCGGCGCGGCGCGCACCAGCGGCGGCAGCAGCAGCTCGAAGCCTGCGGTCGGATCCGCGGCCGCGCCATAGACGAAGTTCTCCTCCTCGTCGAGCTCGACCACGCGCTCGTGCCAGCCGGTCTCGCGCCGGATCATCTGATGCACCGGCAGCACGTCGAAATACTCGTTGGCGAAGATGACGCTCGGCCCCTCCGGCACGTCGTCGAAGCTGTCGTGCCAGGTGACGTTGCGCAGCCCGGTCAGCGTCGCCTTCTGCTTCTCGCGCAGCACGGGATTGATCTCCACCAGATGCACCGAGAGCGTCTGGTACAGCGGCGGCAGCACGCGCAGCGCGCGCAGCGCATCCGACATCATGGTGCCGCGGCCCGGCCCCAGCTCGATCAGCCGGAACTGCTGCGGCGAGCCGGCCGCCTTCCAGATCGACGCCGCCCACAGGCCGAGCAGCTCGCCGAACATCTGGCTCACCTCGGGCGCGGTGGTGAAGTCGCCCTCGCGTCCGAGCGGATCGCGCGAGATGTAGTAGCCGTGCTCCGGATGCATCAGGCACAGCTGCATGTAGCGCCAGACCGGCATCGGGCCCGACGCCTTGATCAGCCGCTTGATCTCGGTGTGGAGCGGAGACGTCTCGATCACGGCTGGGCCTGCAGCGAGGGAGTGGCGTGATGTACGCTGGGCTTGCGCAACGCCCTGATCACCAGGATCGCACCGACGATCAGCATCGGCACCGACAGCAGCATGCCCATGGTCATGCCGCGCCAGAGGAAGCCGAGTTGCGGATCGGGTTCGCGGAACAGCTCGCTGACGATGCGGGCTGCGCCATACAGGCCGACGAAACTGCCGAGGATGAATCCGGGCCGTTTCAATGCTCCGAACCGGATCATGACAGCCAGGATGCAGAACAGCAGCAGGCCCTCGAGGCCAGCCTCGTAGAGCTGGCTCGGGTGACGCGGCAGATGGGTGGGATCGGTCGGAAAGATCATGGCCCAAGGGAGATCAGGATCAGCCGCCCTGCCCCACAATTCCGGTTTGATGAAATTGGCGATGCGGCCCAGCAGCAGGCCGATCGGCGCGACCGCGGTGGTGATGTCGCCGAGGGAGAGGATCGGCAGGCCGTTGCGGCGGGCAAACCAGATCACGGCAATGACGCAGCCCATGAAGCCGCCATGGAACGACATGCCGCCGTTCCACAGCTGAAAGATGTCGAGCGGATCCTGGATGAAGTGAGGGAGATTGTAGAACAGCACATAGCCGGTACGGCCGCCCAGAATGATGCCGATCGTGACCCAAAGGATGAAGTCGTCCAGCTGCACGGCGGACACCGGCGCCGGACCGCCCCACAGCCGCTCCTTCTTCAGGAGCGAGCGGGCATAGAACCATCCGATCACGATGCCGCAGATATAGGCCAGCGCGTACCAGCGGATGGCGAGCGGGCCGATCGCGATCGCGACCGGATCGAACACGGGGAAGTCGATGAGGAGAGGCGTCATTTACAGGCTTTCATGGGCACGGCATTCCGGTGTCCGGGGAAGCACGCGGGCGATGCGGGCTCTGAACGGGCCCCGCCACAGGGACGGCGCGATGTCATCCATCGATGTCATCCAGGGCCGCTCATACAGCGCGGCGGGCCGACGCAACAAGTACGATGACAAGGAAACCGCGGCATGACAAGACGGGCCCATCTTGAAGGTGGCGGGACGGATCGCCATCCTGTGAGCGAGCGCGAGGCGGAAAGCGGAGTTTGAGCATGACCCAGACCAACAACCGGTTTTTCGACGAGATCGGCCGCCTGATGAACGACGCCGCCGGCGCCGCCCAGGGCATGAAGCGGGAGGTCGATTCCGTCATCCGCAACCAGGCGGAAAAGATCCTGAACGACCTCGACATCGTGAAGCGCGAGGAGTTCGAGGCGGTCAAGGACATGGCCCGGCTCGCCCGCGAGGAGAACGAGGCGCTGAAGGCGCGGATCGCGGCGCTGGAAGCCAAGCTCGGCGGAGCGGCCGGCACGCCGGGCGCCGGCAGCGCGGATGGCTGACGCCGGGGGCAAATCGGACCGGGACGGGATGAAGGGGCCGCCTGCCCCTTCATTTCCTTGTCATTTCCTGGGTTTGCCGCTAGAACGCCGCCACGTCCGCGGCCCCCGCACCCCTGGAGGCTTGCCGAAGGACGTCCAGCAACGGGCCGCATTGCGGCCTTTAACTTTTTAAAACAAGGACTTAAGCAAGATGGCGACCGTCAGAGAACTGAAGGCGACCGCCCGTCCGTCAGTCGGCAAGGGGGCCGCACGGGCAGAGCGTCGCGCCGGGAGAGTGCCCGGAGTGATTTATGGAGACAACCAGCCCCCGCTGCCGATCTCGGTGGAAGACCGCGAGCTGCGCCAGCGCATCCTCGCAGGCCGGTTTCTGACCACGATCTTCGACATCAGCCTCGACGGCAAGAAGCACCGGGTGATCCCGCGCGACTTCCATCTCGATCCGGTCAAGGACTTCCCGATCCACGTCGACTTCATGCGGCTCGGTCAGGGCGCGACCATCCGCGTCAGCGTGCCGCTGCACGTGGTCGGCTCGGAAGGCTCGCCGGGCGTGAAGCGTGGCGGCACGGTCAATATCGTGACCCACACGCTCGAGCTCGAGTGCCTCGCGGAGAACATTCCGCAATTCATCGAGGCCGATGTCAGTGCGCTGGAAATCAACCACTCGCTGCACGTCTCCGACGTCAAGCTGCCGACCGGCGTGAAGACGCTGTCGCGTAGCGAGGACGCGACCCTCGTCACCATCGTGCCGCCGTCGGGCTATGGCGAAGAGCAGAAGGCCGCCGCTGGCGCTGCCGCGGCTCCCGCTGCGGCCGCTCCGGCTGCCGGTGGCAAGGCGCCTGCCGCCGCTGCGAAGGCTCCTGCTGCCGCGGCCAAGGCCCCCGAGAAGAAGAAGTAAGCCGATCCGCTGTCGGGGCGCGCGGGCTGGTCCTGCGCGCTCCGAAAGCGACGGCAGGTCCTGGTGCCGCGCCATGCTGCTGTTCGTCGGTCTCGGCAATCCCGGCGCGAAATACGCGCGCAACCGGCACAATATCGGCTTCATGGCCGTGGACGAGATTTCCCGGCGCCACCGCTTTTCACCCTGGCGCCGCAGGTTTCAAGGCGAGACCTCGGAAGGCACGCTCGACTCCGAGCGCGTCATTCTGCTGAAGCCCACGACCTATATGAACGAGTCCGGCCGCGCCGTGCAGGAGGCGGCCAGCTTCTTCAAGCTCGGGATCGGCGACGTCACCGTGTTTCAGGACGAGCTCGAGCTGCCGCCCGGCAAGCTGCGCGTCAAAGTCGGCGGCGGCATCGCCGGACATAACGGGCTGCGCTCAATCTCGGCGCATCTCGGCAACGACTACCGCCGCGTCCGCCTCGGTATCGGCCATCCCGGCGTCAAGGAGCTAGTGCACGGCCACGTGCTGTCGGACTTCGCCAAGAGCGAGATGCCTTGGGTCGAGGCGCTGTGCGAGGCGGTGGCCGACAATGCTGAATTGTTGACGGGCAAGCGCGACTCCACCTTCGCCAACAAGGTGCATCTGGCGCTGCAGGCCAAAGGTTTTCTGGACAAGGGCGACGCCGGCGCCGCGTGAGGCGCGCGCGGTATTGCCTCAAAAGGATGCGAGACGGATCATGGGATTCAAATGCGGGATCGTCGGCCTGCCCAACGTCGGCAAGTCGACGCTGTTCAATGCGCTGACGGAGACGGCGGCGGCGCAGGCCGCGAACTATCCGTTCTGCACGATCGAGCCGAATGTCGGCGAGGTCGCCGTCCCCGATCCGCGGCTGGAGAAGCTCGCGGCGATCGCCAAATCCGGCCAGATCATTCCGACGCGGCTGACCTTCGTCGACATCGCGGGCCTCGTCCGCGGCGCCTCCAAGGGTGAAGGCCTCGGCAACCAGTTCCTCGCCAACATCCGCGAGGTCGATGCGATCGCGCATGTCGTGCGCTGCTTCGAGGATTCCGACATCACCCATGTCGAGGGCAAGATCGCTCCGCTCGCCGACATCGAGACGATCGAGACCGAGCTGATGCTGTCGGATCTCGACAGCCTCGAGAAACGGGTCGACAACCTCGCCAAGAAGGCCAAGGGCGGCGACAAGGATGCCAAGGAGCAGCACGATCTCGTCACCCGCGCGCTGGTGCTGCTGCGCGACGGCAAGCCGGCGCGGCTACTGGAGCGCAAGCCTGAAGAGGAGCGCGCCTTCGGCATGCTGGGCCTGCTCACGTCAAAGCCGGTGCTCTACGTCTGCAACGTCGAGGAAGGCTCGGCCAAGGACGGCAACAGCTTCTCGCAGGCGGTGTTCGCGCAGGCCAAGGAGGAAGGCGCTGTCGCCGTCGTGATCTCGGCCAAGATCGAATCGGAGATCGCGACGCTGTCGCGTGAGGAGCGTGTCGACTTCCTGGAGACCCTGGGCCTCGAAGAAGCCGGCCTCGACCGGCTGATCCGGGCCGGCTATCAGCTGCTCGACCTGATCACCTACTTTACCGTCGGCCCGAAGGAGGCTCGCGCCTGGACCATCCACCGCGGCACCAAGGCTCCGGCGGCGGCGGGCGTCATTCACACCGATTTCGAGAAGGGCTTCATCCGCGCCGAGACGATCGCCTATGCCGACTACGTCGCGCTCGGCGGCGAGGCCGGGGCGCGCGAGGGCGGCAAGCTGCGGCTCGAGGGCAAGGAGTATGTCGTCGCCGACGGCGACGTGATGCACTTCCGCTTCAACAACTAATGGTGCGGCCGGGCGGCTACATCCGCCCCTGCTCGCGGATCGCGCCGAGATGCTCGTTGATGCGAAAGACGATCAGCACGAATTCGGCGATGATGCGCGAGAACACCATGCCGACGATGACGCCGGCGAGCGACGAGAGCAGCAGCAGGAAGCCGCCGAACGGGCTGATCGCCATCTCGGCGAGGCCCGTGAAGATACCGCGGATGCCCCAGAGAATGATGAGCGCAATCACCAGCCAATAGAACGTCTTGATGATGGTGGGCGTGATGAAGCGGTCCCACTGGAACAAATCGCGAAATTCCAACATCCTGATCCCCCAGCCACTTCCGAATCGCAACGCAAATCCGTCTTTAAGTCCTGCTCGAATCCGGCGCCAGACGGCAGGCGCGGCAGCCGAATTGATCCCGGTATCTGGCGCCTTCTGGCACTCTCGTGCGACGTGACCGGACCTCAGCCATGCGAGCGGCCCGGTTGTGATTGCTGCAAAGTGCGGCCACAATCGGGCTTCTTTCAGCCATTCCCGACCCCATGACCCTCACCTTCGAAGATTTTCCCCAAGGCCCGTTCGGCAGCTTCGGCCCGCGACACGTCTCCCGCGACGAGATCATCGCATTCGCGTCGGAGTTCGATCCGCAGCCGATGCACCTGGACGACGAGGCTGCTTCGCAGTCGATGCTCAAGGGCCTTTCAGGGTCAGGCTGGCATCTGTGCTCGCTGATGATGCGCATGATGTTCGACGGCTTCATCGGCCGCACCGCCTCGCTTGGCTCACCGGGGGTGAACGAGGTGCGCTGGCTGTCGCCATTGCGACCGAACGACGAACTGATGCTCGACGTGGAGGTGAAGGAGTGTCGGGTGTCCCGGAGCCGGCCGTCGACGGGGATCGTCACGTTCCGATGCAGCGTGCGCAACAAGGCCGGCGAGAGGCTTTGCGAGATGGAATCTCCGATCATCGTCGAGCGGCGTGAGCGCAGCGGGCAGGTCGTCTGATGCGCTTCTTCGAGGATCTTCAGATCGGCCAGCGCCGCGAGCTCGGCTCCTACACGTTCACTGCGGACGAGATCAAACGCTTCGCCGGACAATTCGATCCGCAGCGCTTTCACCTCGACGAGGAGGAAGGCCGCAACTCGCTGTTCGGCGGGCTCGCCGCCTCCGGCTGGCATATCGGATCGGTCTGCATGAAGCTGATCATCGCCGACAATCAGCGGCTCGCGGAGATCGCGCGCTCGCGCGGCGAGCTGGTCGCGGTCGGAGGCCCCTCGCCCGGATTTCGCGAGCTGCGCTGGCTCAAGCCCGTGCTTGCCGGCGACACGATCACCTTCGCGAGCGAGATTGATTCGCTTCGTGCATCGGCGTCGCGTCCGCAGTGGGGCATCTTGCAGGCGCGCAATACCGGCACCAATCAGCACGGTGAACTGGTGTTCTCCGTGCTCGCATCGGCCTTCGTGCCAAGACGGAACAACGGTTGAGGCGAAAAGGTCACGCTGCGTAGGATTGTCAGCGCGGAACGAACTTCGCGCTAACGCATTCTGAACCCCGACTCTATAAGACAGCCCATCAGGGATCAGGATGTGGGGGATGAACATGGCAGATCGCAGCGGTCTGAAACTCCTCGGCTTTATCTTTGCCAGCGTGACGCTCGCGGTAATGCTTGCGACGGGAATGGTCGTGAAGGGATATGCCGACGGCTCGTATTCGCTCGAGACCTCGGCCTCCGTCGAGGAGTGACGATCTTAAATCTCTATTAACTACGACGAGCGGCGCAGCCGTTCGTAGCGGCGGTCTAGCGGCTCCAGATGAGCACCATGACCGCCATCGCAATCATCAATAATCCGACGAAGCGGACCATGATGGTCCCGATCCGCTGAGGCTGAGGCCGCAGCGGGATCGGATCGGTGTTTTCCGGCCGGATCGTTTCCATCGACTCGAATGCCCCCTGCCCCGACGTGCCCGCAAACAAATGGGCACGTGTTGGTCGCAGGGCGGTCACGAGACGTTCAAGGGCATGGCGCCCGAACGACGAAAGCCGCCACACGATGGCTCGCGCGGCGGCTCGCTTTGAAGCCCTTGAGACCGATCAGCTGCTGCGCAGACCGTCGGCGGCTCGCTTCCACTGAGTCACGTTCTCGGCGATCGCGCGAGTCGACTTCATCGCCGCCTGGCTGAGCTGGGCGTAGCTCGCGATCTCGCGCTGCACGCGCTGGCCTTCGGCATGCAGCAATTCGCGGAGGCTCTCGAGCTCCCCGATCAGGTTCTCGATCTCCGACAGGGAGGTGCCGGCAACGCGCTGGATCAGCGTGGTGACGCTGTTGACGGCAGCATCGGCATCGATCGCGGCCTCGGCCGTGGCGGCCGCATTGGGGCGGCGCAGATAGGCGATATCATTACGGACGAAATCACGAATGCCGGCCTCGACTTCCGAGACCGCAGCCAGATCCGTATCCAGCTCGGCTTCAGTTCCATCGATCTTGTCCGGACGAATGGCATTCATCGGCTATTTCCTCATTTCGCGTTCAAGCGAGCGCGGTGTCCCCGCACGACGAACTTCTCAAAGCCTATCAGTGCGGCCAAATTGGGCCGCACCGCGGCGAAGCTGCGGCGCTGGTTCGATCATTCGTGGCGGGCTGCCGCAATTCGTTAACCTTACCAGCTCCGCTTGAAGCCGGCGGAGATGCTCTTGCTGGTGCCGCCCTGCGCTGTTTCGCTGACCGTGCCGGATACGCTCAGACCATCCGACAGCTTCTGCTCGGCGCCGATCTTGCGCAGCCATTTATCATCGCTCGACGACAATGTTTGTCCCGCAGTGACGCTCGTACCGGTGTCCTGAATCGACAGCCTCGCGGATTGCTCGGTGTCGAAGCTGCGGCTCGTCTTCGGCGCGGCGCCAGGGATCGGCACCATGCCCTGCTGCGTGACGTTGTAGCCATTCTGCAAGGTCAGATTGTAGTGATCGATCGGCACCGCCTTGGTGATGGTAGTGCCGAGCCGGCTCTGGTCCGAGCCCGGATCGACACGAGCCTCGACCGCCGTCTTGTCCCAAATCGAGCCTGCGCCGGGCGCGGTGATGGCAGCCCAGGCCGAGCCGCCGGATTGCGGAGCGTTGCCACCGTTCTCGGCCTTTTCCGCCAGCAATTCCGACATCGTGGTCGGCTGGCGTGCGACCGTCATGTCGGCACCCACGCGCGCGTCCCAGAACGAAGACACCGACTGCTTGACCGACACGCCGGAGGCAAGGCTCCCCTTGTTCTGGTTCGACCAGTCGAGCGCGGCCGCCTTCTCGGCGGCTGCTTTGCGCTTCGCCGCGGCAGCGGCCTCGGGACGATCGAGAAAGGTGGTCTCGTCGATCGCGAGCTGGCTCCAGTCGAGCTTCTCGACGTCGATGTCCTTCATCGGATCAGCTGCGGCGACCTGATCTTCCGCCTCTTCGTCCTCCGCCTCCTGCGGGGCCGGAGCGATCTGCTGCCAGGGAACGATCTGCATCGGCTGCGGCGCCTGCATCAGAGACTGGGCCTGCGCGGAGGCCGCAAGAACTCCGAGGCCGGCCGTGAAAACCGCCAGCGCGCAACCATACGATCTCATGAGAGCAACCCCCGCCGCCCGAACCTGTCCGTCAGAATATGGTCGAATCTTGGCGCAAAATTATGGCTGCGCCAGTCACGATATGTTGGGTTGTTGGTAGGTGTGACTGCAATCCAACACACCAACGACCCGCCTCAGGCGAAGCTGCCGATCCGGGGCAGATCGATGGGCCGGCCGAGCGTCTGCTCCACCAGATCGAACGTGTCGATGAGGATGCGCAGCCGCGCCAGCTTGCCGGCTCGGAAATGCATGAATTGCGCGAGCCGGGCAGTGATCGGCTTGTCGGACTCCTGGGTGGTCATGGCGCAGCGGACCATCGTGGCGGCCGCGCCGTCATCCAGCATCAGCGTCTCGCGATCGAGCCTTCGGATGTGCACGGTGTCCGCGATCTGCCGGATGGTCTCGAGCACAGCATCCTTGCCGAGCCGGGCGCCGAGAAACGGAAACATGTCGATCGGGCCGTAGATGGCCCAGTCAACGTCGTCGTCGAGAAGCTCGGTGAGCGCGTCGAATTGGCGGTCGTTGATCGCGCGATGCAATGCGCGCGACAGACGCCAGAGGCTATGCTCCGTCATCTTCTGCTGATCCTGTCTGGCTTGCAAGGCGGCGCGCCAGCCATCAGGCGATATCGTCATGACATCGCGCCGGGGCGCCAATCCAACTCAATGATCTCCTAGATACGCGCCTGAGAAGCACGCGCAACGGTTGTTTTTGCATTGCACAAATGCACGCCGCGGCCGCATGGGACGTGGCCGCACGGGAGGAGAGTGACGATCGCGACTCTTCAACCCCGTTCGTGAGGCATATGTCGGCGCGCGATCGCCACCTCATGGTCGCGGAACGCCGCCATTCCGAACAGAGTGGCGCCGCCAAGGCCGCCGATCAGGGCGCCGAGAGGCATGAAGGTGAAAAACACCAGCATGCCGGCATAACCTTCGAATTCGCTGGTGCTGAACAGTTCGATCCAGGCGAGCCCCAGGCCGATACCGACCGTGGCGCCCCCCACGACTCCCATCACCAGCCCTGCCATCGCCAGGAATGCGATCTTCATATTCACCCACGCCCCATCAGCTGCCCGCTGATGGGTTCGCGGCGGCGCCCGCAGGTTCAAACTGCGCACCATCCTCGTGCTGACATTTGCGTGATCAGCGGCGGATCGCCCCGACGTGACGAGTCAGGGCCGCGCGGTCCCGGCGATCAACAGCCGGCTGAGGTCGCATTCGAGCACCTGCTGCACCAGGTCGAACGTATCCATGATTTCACGGATGCGGCTGATGCGGCCGTCGCGCAGCGTGTAGAACGCGGCCAGATCGTACTGCACGATGCGTTCGTTGTCGCGCTTGCGCAGGAAGATACGGAGATCCGTGGCGACCTTGTTGCCTTCGCAGATCATGGTCTTGATCTCGTGCCTGACGTCCGCATAGCGGCTGCGGGCGACCTCCCACATCTGCCGCACCTCGGCCTTGCCGTGGCGTCGCCCGAGATGGGGAAAGATATCGATCGGAGCCGAGGCGAAGTGCTCGAGGTCGTCGGTGCAAAAGGCCAGCACCGCGTCGAAATCGCCGGCGGCGTGGGCCTCGAGCAGCTTGCGCACGCGTTGCTTGTTGATGTGCTCGATCATCCTGTCTCCACTGACCGGAATGCCCTTGTTGCCGCCATTCGTTCTGGAGAGATTGGCCTTCGACCGTCAATCACCCGTGCGACTGTCTGCAGGCACAATGCGCCGATACGGTGAATGGAAGCTTGGCAACAGTTCGTGCACGCGATCAAGTCTCTCAAGCCGTAGGTCAGAGAAGCGACCAAAAGGTTCGCGTCGGGCATGACATTGGTTGCGTGGCGGGAACTACACCGCATGGCGATGGTTAGAGAGCAGCCTTCCTGCGGAGCACGAACATGAAAGCCATGCTTGCCGTGTCAGTCGCCGCCATTGCGCTGCTGTCCACCGAGGCGGCCGAGGCCAAGGGCTGCATCAAGGGTGCCATCGTCGGCGGCATCGCCGGCCATTATGCCGGGCACCACGGCGTGATCGGCGCTGCCGCAGGCTGCCTCTATGGCCGTCATCGCGCCAAGGAGCAGGACCGTCAGCAGCAGCAGACCCGGGTGAACGGCCAGGGCCGCATGTAACTGACGCGACGGCGTCTCAGTGACTTGACGCATCCGGGCGTCAGATGGCCGGTACGCCAGCGACGTGATCCGCCTCACGGTGATGACGGCGGAAGCGGGCTACATCGGATCGGTCTGGCCTTCGCCGAAGGCCTCCGCAAACGGATGTTCCGCTCATGCACGCCGCCGCGTCTCCCAGCTCATCAGCGCCGAAGGCGCCGCTTCTCAACCTGCTCGAAGGAATGGCACTGACCGCCCTGTTCCAGGCCATTCCGACCTACGCCGGCGCCGCGCTGATTCTCAAGTTGGCGCACAGCACGGCATTGCACACCAGCATCATCGGCTTCGTCGCTACGGCGACCATCATCCATGTGCTGATGACCTCGGCCGCCGGACCACGCTATCCGCATGTGCTCAAGCAGGCCTATGCGGCGGAGTTCTACGACGCGACGATCGGGGTCGCCGACAAGGTGATACGCTGGCGCACGCAGCCCGAAGGCTCGCTGCAGCTGTTGAGCTCGACTGTGATGCTGGCAATGCTGTCGGTCGCCGCACTCGCGATGGGCTGAAGTGCGCCTCAGGGCATCGCCTCCCCTTCGTCCGTTGAAGGCAGAGCTAACAGTCCATTCTCGGCGGTGGGTGGCGACAGCACGGAGACCCGGCAACTCCAAATGATGCAATCCGCTCGTCGATCACAATCGTGGACTGGTCCGAAAGCGTCAACAGAGACCATCGCTTCGATCGAGGTAGATTGCGAGCGGCGCGGCAATCCATTCCCCGCCTTGCACAGTTCACCTCATTCCGCCACAACAGCCGGCGCGACACCAAGGACGACCACAAGAACACGCTCCGAGCCCCTGATTCCATGTTCAGCGCCATCGAACGGCCCGCGGGTCGGCCACCCGGCCTCGGTCAGATCAAGACTGACTTCGGTCCGCTCTACGCCTCGCACGGCTTCATCGGCTGGCTGTTCGCCATCACGGGGCCCGTGGCCATTATCCTGTCGGTCGGCGCCAATGGCGGACTGTCCCAGGCCGAGCTCGCGTCGTGGATCTTCGGCGTCTTCTTCATCAACGGCCTGATCACGATCCTGCTGTCGTGGCTGTATCGCGAGCCGCTGGTGTTGTTCTGGACCATTCCGGGCACCGTCCTGGTTGGCCAGTCGCTGACCCATCTCAGCTTCCCGCAGGTCATCGGAGCGTTCTACGGCACCGCACTGCTGATGCTCGTCCTAGGGTTGTCGGGCTGGGTCAAGCGCGCGATGCAGCTGGTGCCGATGCCGATCGTGATGGGCATGGTGGCCGGCGTCTTCCTGCGGTTCGGCCTCGACCTCGTCCGCGCCGTGCTCGGCGAATTCGCCATTGCCGGGCCGATGGTCGTCGTGTGGCTCGCGCTGACGGCGCTGCCCGCGCTCGGGCGGCGCTGTCCGCCGATCATCGGCGCGCTGGTCGTCGGCACGCTCGCCGCCACTGCGTTCGGCAGATATCATCAGGATGCGTCGCTGCAGATCGCACTGGTCAGCCCGGTGATCCCAACCCCGTCCTGGTCGCTGGCGGCCATGATCGAGCTCGTGGTGCCGCTCGCAGTCACCGTGCTGGTGGTGCAGAACGGCCAGGGATTTGCGGTGCTGACAGCCGCTGGCCACAAGCCGCCGGTCAATGCCGTGACCCTTGCCTGCGGCCTCGGCTCGGCGCTGGCCGCCATCGTCGGGGGCGTCTCGACCTGCCTCACCGGTCCGACCAACGCCATCGTCGTCTCCGGCGGCGAGCGCAAGCGCCATTATACTGCGGCGATGCTCGTCGGCGTCCTCGCGATCGGCTTCGGCCTGCTGGCGCCGACCTTCACGACGCTGTTGTTGATCGCGCCGAAATCATTGATCACCACGTTGGCGGGCCTGGCCATGCTGCGCGTCCTGCAGACGGCGTTCGTGACCGCGTTCAAGACACGGTTCTCGCTCGGCGCTCTGATGGCCTTCCTCGTGACCGTCGCCGACGTGCCGCTGCTCAACATCGGCGCGGCGTTCTGGGGGCTCGTCGCCGGTTTCGCGATCTCATGGCTGCTGGAGCGAGCGGATTTTGCAGCTGCGTCGGACGCGTGAGCCGCTTACCGCATCGCATCACGCTCCATCGTCGCATCCCCAGCCCAGCGGGCACCGCCCTGTTGCAGCGCCGCCAGATCGCGCTACACTTCACGACCAAACAAGAAGTCTCCTGGGAGGGTACGAATGACCGCGATCACGCGCCGCAACATGCTTGCGGGCACGGCAGCAGCAGGCGCGCTGGCGCTCACCGGCCAACCTGCCTGGTCAGAGCCGCAGTGGAAGAAATATGCCGGCACCAAGCTCGAGGTGATCCTCGCCAAGGGGCCGCGCGGCGACAATCTGCAGAAGAACATCAAGGAATTCACTGCCCTGACCGGCATCGAGGTGGAGTCCGAGCAGATCCCCGAGCAGCAGCAGCGTCAGAAGGTGGTGATCGAGCTGTCGTCGGGCAAGCCGAGCTTCGACGTCGTGCATCTGAGCTATCACGTGCAGAAGCGGCAGTTCGAGAAGGCCGGCTGGCTCGCCGACATCACCGACATGATGAAGGACCCGAACCTGACCGCGCCTGACCTCGTGCAGAGCGATTTCTCCGCCGCAGGGCTGACTTACGCCAGCAACGACAAGGGCCGCATGTTCTCGCTGCCATGGTCGGTCGACTACTTCATCCTCTACTACAACAAGGAGCTGTTTGCGAAGAAGGGCGTCGAGGTGCCGAAGACGCTCGACGATATGGTCACAGCGGCGCAGAAGCTCACCGATCCCAAGGACGGCACCTTCGGCTTCGTCGGCCGCGGCCTGCGCAATGCCAACATGACCTTGTGGACCAACTTCTTCCTCAACTATGGCGGCGAATTCCTCGACGCCAAGGGCAACATCCTGACCGACGGCCCCGAGGCGGTCGAAGCCACCAAGCTCTATCAGAAGCTGCTCACGACCTGCGCGCCTCCCGGCGTCGCCGGCTTCAACTGGATGGAGTCGATGGCCTCGTTCACGCAAGGACGCTCGGCGATGTGGATCGACGGCGTCGGCTGGGCCCCGCCGCTGGAGGATCCCAACGCATCTCGCATCGTCGGCAAGGTCGGCTACACCGTGGTGCCCGCCGGACCGAAGGGGCAGTACTCCGCGACCTATGGCGACGGCATCGGCATTGCGGCGGCGAGCAAGAACAAGGAAGCGGCCTGGCTGCTCTGCCAGTGGCTGGTGTCCAAGCCGCAGGGCGCTCGCCTGGTGCAGGCCGGCGGCGGCGTGCCGTTCCGCAACTCGGTGCTGAACGACCCAGGGGTTCAGGGCGGCGTGAAGATGCCGAAGGAATGGCTGCAGTCGGCGATCGACTCCGGCAAGATCTCCAAGCTTGGCCTGCCCGTGATCATTCCGGTCGCTGAATTCCGCGATCTCGTTGGCGCTGCGCTGACTGCCACGCTGTCGGGCGCCGATCCTGCGACCGAGCTGAAGAAGGCGCACGAGCAGTTCCGCCCGATCCTGGAGCGCAGCGAGAAAGCGTGAGCACGATCGTCGAACAGGCTGGCGCGGCAGCGGAGGCTGCTGCGCCGGAACGTGCGTTGCGGCCGCCGTCCTACTGGCCGTTCGTGGTGCCGGCGCTGGTCACCGTCCTCGCTGTCATCATCTTTCCCTGGCTGTTCACGATCTGGATGAGCTTCCAGGAGTGGAAGGTCGGCTCACCCACGACGTTCGTCGGGCTGTCGAACTACCTGCGACTGCCTGCCGATCCGCGCTTCGTCGAATCTGTCGGACATACGCTGTCCTACACTGCGCTGTCGGTCCTGCTGCCGCTGGTGCTCGGCACTCTTGCGGCGGTGGTGTTCCACGCGCGCTTCCCGGGGCGCGGCCTGTTGCGCGCGCTGTTCATCATGCCGATGATGGCGACGCCGGTCGCGATCGCCCTGGTGTGGACGATGATGTTTCACCCGCAGCTCGGGATCCTCAACTATCTCTTGTCGCTCGTCGGCCTGCCGCCGCAGCTGTGGGTGTTCCACCCGGGCACGGTGATCCCGTCGCTGGTGCTGGTCGAGACCTGGCAATGGACCCCGCTCGTCATGCTGATCGTGCTCGGCGGCATCGCCTCGCTGCCGACCGAGCCGTATGAGAGCGCGCAGATCGACGGCGCCTCGACCTGGCAGATGTTCCGCTACATCACGCTGCCCTTGATCATGCCGTTCCTGTTCATCGCCGCGATGATCCGCGCCATCGACGCGATCAAGAGCTTCGACATCATCTTCGCGATCACGCAAGGCGGTCCCGGCTCGGCGTCGGAGACCATCAACCTCTATCTCTACAGCGTCGCCTTCGTCTATTACGACCTCGGCTACGCCTCGGCGATCGCGGTGGTGTTCTTCGTCCTGATCGTGGCACTCACCGCGCTCCTGCTGGTGCTGCGCCGGCGCGCGCAGTGGAATGCGCTCGGGAGCGACACATGAGCGTGAACACCCTTCTCAGCCGGATTGGTCTCGCGGTCGGCGTCTTCCTCATCGTCTCTCCGGCGATCCTGTTCTTCCTCTGGATGATCTCGCTGTCGGTGAAGTTCGAGGTCGACAACGCCGCCTTTCCGCCGGTGTTCTGGCCCGAGCATTTCGCCTGGAAGAACTACACCGACGTGCTGTCCTCCAACCGCTTCTTCACCTACTTCAAGAACAGCGTGCTGGTGACCGGCGGCGCGACGGCGCTGGCCATGCTGGTCGGCGTGCCCGCCGGCTACGGCATCGCCCGCATGGCTGCGCATAAATCGGCGATCGTGATCCTGATCGCGCGCATCACGCCCGGCCTGTCCTATCTGATCCCCCTGTTCCTGCTGTTTCAGTGGCTCGGGTTGCTCGGCACCCTGTGGCCGCAGATCATCATCCATCTCGTCGTCACCGTGCCGATCGTAATCTGGATCATGATCGGCTATTTCGAGACCACGCCGATCGAGTTGGAGGAAGCCGCGCGCATCGACGGCGCCACGCGTTGGCAGGTGTTCCGCCACGTCGCATTGCCTGTCGCCAAGCCCGGGCTCGCGGTTGCCTTCATCCTGGCCGTCATCTTCTCGTGGAACAACTTCGTGTTCGGCATCGTGCTGGCCGGCCGCGAGACACGCACCCTGCCCGTCGCGGTCTACAACATGATCTCGTTCGATCAGCTGAGCTGGGGCCCGCTCGCCGCGGCTGCGCTGATCGTCACCTTGCCGGTGCTGCTGCTGACCGTGTTTGCGCAACGGCAGATCGTCGCGGGCCTCACCGCAGGTGCGGTCAAAGGCGGCTGACGTCGTGGAGATTTCGGCGCTTTGTTCGGTATAATGCATGCCAACAGAAGCTGCGGCGGAATGCCGGATTTGCCTTGGTCAGGCCACAGTCTGCCCCTTGGTTACCTGGATGGAACCGGGATTCGCCTCCGTCGCTGAAGCGGGCGCTCAATCGCGTTAAACGGTTCCGTCTCGTGTCTGTGCCGGCTTCGTCCCAGCCGAATACCTACGCCGCACGATCGACCGCCCGGGATCGACGCCCCGTTCGGTCCGTCGTGCAAATCCATCACCGGCTGAACGCCCGACCGACGAAAGCTTCATGACATCCGATCGCGACGCTCCCGCGCCAGACCGATTGGCTGCCCTGTTGCAGACCGAGCTGCTCGACTCGCCGCCCGAGCCCGGCTTCGATCGCGTCACCCGTCTGACGACGCGGCTGCTGCAGGCGCCCGCCGCGATCATCGCGCTGGTCGACCGCGACCGGCAGTTCTTCAAAAGCTCTATGGGGCTGTGCGAACCCTGGGCCTCGCTGCGCGAAACGCCGCTCAGCCATTCGTTCTGCCAGCACGTCGTGACGTCGGCACAGCCGCTGGTCGTCAGCGATGCCAACCAGCATCCGCTGGTGAAGGACAATCTCGCGGTGCCCGCGCTCGGGGTGATCGCCTATCTCGGCGTCCCCTTGAAGCTGCCGAGCGGCGAGGTGATCGGTGCGCTCTGCGCCATCGACCACGAGCCGCGGCCGTGGAGCGAGGACGACGTGGCCCAGCTCACCGAACTCAGCGAGATCGTCATGGACGAGATCGCACTCCGCACTGAAAATGCGCGGCGACGCACGATCGAGCATCATCAGCGTGTGCTGGTCCATGAGCTCAATCACCGGGTCAAGAACACGCTGGCGCTTGTCGACAGCGTGATCGCACTCAGCATCCGCGCGGACTCCGCCCTGACGGAGTTCGGCGAGGTGCTGCGCGGCCGCATCGCCGCCCTCACCCGCAGCCACGCGCTGGCGCTGGACCGCGGCCGCGAGGCGATCGCTCTCAATGAGCTGGTCTGCGCCGAGCTGGCGCCGCTGCAATCCGATCGCGTGGTGGTCGATGGCCCGGCGGTGCAGCTGGCGCCGGGCATCGCGCTGTATCTGTCGATGGGGCTGCACGAGCTGGTCACCAACGCCGTGAAATACGGCGCGCTGTCGAACGATGCGGGCCGGGTGGCGCTGAGCTGGCGCCATGCCGACGGCCGCCTTGCTCTCTCCTGGGAGGAGGGCGACGGACCCCCAGTCAGCCCGCCGGCCCGCAACGGCTTCGGCTCGCTGCTGTTCGAGCGCATACTCGGCGCGGCGCTGAACGGCCAGGTGACGCGCGACTTCGCCGCTGATGGCCTCAAGGTGCGATTCGATCTGCCGCTGACGCCTTAGAGGCGACTCAGCCGCGCTGGCCGCGGCGGCGCGTCAGGGTGATGTCGGCCAGGATCGACATCGCGATCTCCTCCGGCGTGATGGCACCGAGATCGAGCCCGGCCGGCGCCTTCACCCGGTCGAGCTGCGCGGCGTCGATGCCGTCCTCGATCAGCTTCCCGCGCAGGCTGTCCATCTTGCGGCGGCTGCCCACGAACGCGTGATAAACCGCATCGCAGCCGAGCGCGGCGCGCAGCGCCGCCTCGTCGCCCTTGCCTTGGGTCGACACCACGACGAAGCGGCTGCCCGTCGCCCGTTCGTTCAACGTGAAGCCGTCGATCAGGACATCCGCCTGCGGCGTGGTGACGAGATCGGCGGCCGGCGCGGCAAGGGTGACGTGGTAGCCGAGCGGGCGCGCCTGCGCGGCCAGTGCGATCGCCACGGGACTGGCGCCAAGAATGACCAGCGAGGGATGCGGCAGCACCGGCTCGACGAAGATGTCCATCGTGCCCTTGCTGGGGCACATGTTGGACGCAAAACGGACCCCCTCTTTGGTCTCACCCGGCTTGACGCCGAGCTCGGCGAGCAGGTTGTCCGGCTGCACCGAGACCATGCGCGGCACACCGTCGGCGAGCGCCTCGCGCGCTGCCTTCAGCACCGCGCCGCGGGCACAGCCGCCGCCGATCCAGCCCGCGACGATGGTGCCGTCCGGACGGATGATCGCCTTGGCGCCGGCTTTGGCAGCGGTCACCGACACCGTGCGGACGACGGTGGCGAGCACGAAGCTTTCCTCGTTCGCTTTCAGCTGTGCGGCGAGATCGAGGAGTTCAGGAGAGATGCTCACGTGATCCTCCTTGTTAGTTGGAGGCAGACTGCAGCGACGCGGAAGGTGTGTTCCCTCCCCCCTTGTGGGGGAGTGCCAGGGAGGGGGGCGGCTGGCGCCGGTGCCCGTGGTACCCCCTCCCCCACAAGGGGGAGGGAGCGCACTGGCGATGCCGCGGCAGCGTGGCTCAAACTGTGCGTAGTCCGCTTCATCCGCATCCTCACAACCTCGCCAGATACGGCTCCAGCGCCGCGAGCGAGCTCAGCGTGTGCGCCGGCGCGTAGAGATCGACATGCGGCAGCGCGGCCTTGATGCCGCGCGCCTCGGGCGCGTAACCGTCCCAGCCGAGCATCGGATTGAGCCAGACGATGCGGCGGCAGCGTCGTCGAAGCTGCGCCATCTCGCGGCCGAGCAGCGCGGGATCGCCGGTGTCGTAACCGTCGGAAACGATCATCACGCAGGTCCGCGAATGAATCACGCGCGCGGCGTGCCAGCGATTGAAGGTAGCCAGGCTCTCGCCGATCTTCGTGCCGCCCCCGGCCCCTTGCGCCATCATCGAGAGCCGGTCGAGCGCGCGCGCCGCATCTCGCTCCTTCATGGCATCCGAGACGTAGGCGAGCCGGGTGTGAAACAGGAAGGCCTCGGCTTCACGAAAGGAATCGAGCACGCCGTGGATGAAGCGCAGGAACACGGCCGTGTAGGCGCTCATCGATCCGGAGGCATCGAGCAGTACCACCAGCCTCAGCGGCTTCACCTTGCGACGACGATGCACCAGCGCGATCGGCACGCCGCCATGGCTGATGTTGCGATGGATGGTGCGGCGGAGGTCGAGCCGCTCGCCGTTGCGGCGCAGCTGGTCACGCCGCGTCAGCCGCGTGCGCATCGCCTTGGCGAGCCGTGCCGCGGCCTCATGCGCCAGCGCGACCTGGTCGGGATCGGCGAGCTTGCGGAAATCGGTGTCGCTGATGGTCTCCACGCGCGAGGCGCCCTCACGCACACCTTCGCCGGTCGCGCGTGGCGCGTCTTCAGAAGGCACCTGATCCATCGCGCCTTGCGGACCACGCTCGCCCGCGCCTGCGTCCTGCAGGCTCTTCAGCGATGGACTATTTGCCGCCTGCGGTGATCCCGACGCGAGCACCCGCGAGCGCACACGCTTGCCGAGCCAGAATGCGTCGAACAGACCATCGAAACGATCCCACTCGCTCTTGCGCGCCGCGAACAGATGCTTGAACGCGGAGCGCAGCGAGCCCGGCCTGTCGGCATAGCCGGCGGCCATCACCGCTGCCGCGTCCTGCCCCTCCGGCATTCCGACCGCAAACCCGTTGTCGCGCAGCGTCCGCAGGAAGGCGCCGAGCCGGCCGGCGACCAGCCGCGCGACTGCGTCCAGGTCCTCATGGTCAGGCGTGGCGCCGCAGCAGCTCATGCGACCTTCCCCAGCAAGCGCGCGGAAACCTCGCGGGAGACGCGGGAGCGATCCTCGTGCGTCTTCAGCAGGCAGATCAGCGTGTCGTGGACGACCTCCGGCTGGTCCTTGAGATCGCGGACATCGAGACCGACCAGCGCCGCGGCCCAGTCGAGCGTCTCCGCGACACCCGGCACCTTGCGTAGTTCTTCCTTGCGCAGACCCTCGACCAAGCGCGCGATCTGCAACGCAAGCTGTGCGGAGGCGCCGTCGATCCGCGCCAGGATGATGCGGGCCTCGCGGTCGACATCGGGATAGTCGACATAGTGATACAGGCAGCGGCGGCGCAGCGCGTCCGACAGCTCGCGGGTGCCGTTGGAGGTCAGCACGACATGCGGAATGCTGATCGCCTTGATGGTGCCGAGCTCGGGGATCGAAACCTGGAAGTCGGACAGCAGCTCCAGCAGAAACGCCTCGAATTCGTCATCGGCCCGGTCGATCTCGTCAACCAGCAGCACCGGCGGCGTGGCGCGGCGGATGGCTGCGAGCAGCGGCCGCTCAAGCAGATATTTCTCGGAGAAGATCTGGTCCTCGATTCCCTCGGCGTGACCGCGATGCGCCTCGATCGCCAAGAGCTGGCGCTGATAGTTCCACTCGTACAGCGCGGCGCTCTGATCGAGACCCTCATAGCACTGCAGCCGGATGAGCTCGGTGCCTTCAACGGCGGCCAGCGCCTTCGCCACCTCGGTCTTGCCGACGCCGGCCTCGCCCTCCAGCAGCAGCGGCCGCTTCAGCAGCTGCATCAGCGCAATCGCCGTCGCCAGCTCGCCATCGGCGATGTAGCCAAAGGCGGCGAGAGATTGCGCGATGTCGTCGCGGGTTCTCATGTTGAGTTCGACTGCCTCGCCATCGGAGGTGAGCTCCCCTCCCCCTTGCGGGGAGGGGTCGGGGGTGGGGTCTCCAGGCAGACTGCCCGTGGGGGCCCCCCTCCCTAGCCCTCCCCCACAAGGGGGGAGGGAACGCACCGCATGTGCGGCGGACGCTTGTGGGCTGCGATTAGGCCGCAACCACACCTAAATTCTTCGCCGCCTGCCAGTTGCGCCAGAAGTCGTGGGGCATCTGGATGTGGGTGGCGCCGAGGAACGAGAACGCGTCATTGACCGCATTCGAGAACGCCGGCACGCCGCCGACATTCGGGCTTTCGCCGACGCCCTTGGCGCCGATCGGGTGGTGCGGCGACGGGGTTACCGTGTAGTCGGTCTCCCAATGCGGCGTCTCCACCGCGGTCGGCATGAAGAAATCCATGAACGAGCCGGTGACGACGTTACCCTCGGAGTCGTAACGGATCTCCTGGCCCATTGCGATGGCGAAGGCTTCGGTCAGGCCGCCATGGACCTGGCCCTCGATGATCATCGGGTTGATGCGGGTGCCGCAATCGTCGAGTGCGTAGAAGCGCCGAACCTTGTACACGCCCGTATCCACATCGATGTCCATCACGCAGAGATAGGCGCCGAACGGATAGGTCATGTTGGGCGGATCGTAGTAGCTGACAGCCTCCAGCCCCGGCTCCATGCCCGGCGGCACCGAGTTGTACGCCGCCCAGCAGATGTCCTTCATCGACATCGCCTTCTCGGGCAGGCCCTTGACCCGGAAGCCGTCGATGTCCCATTCGAGATCGTCCTCGTGGACCTCGAGCTTGTAGGCCGCGATCATCTGCGCCTTGGCCTTGATCTTGCGCGCCGCCATCGCGATGGCGGCGCCGGCGACCGGCGTCGAGCGCGAGCCATAGGTGCCCAAGCCGTAAGGCGCGGTGTCGGTGTTGCCCTCCTCGACCATAATATTATCGGCGGGAATGCCGATCTCGCTGGCGATGATCTGCGCCCAGGTGGTCTCATGGCCCTGGCCCTGGCTCTTGGTGCCCATCCGCGCGATGCCGGCCCCGGTCGGATGCAGGCGGATCTCGCAGGAATCGAACATCGCGATCCCCAGGATGTCGCAGTTCTTCGACGGGCCGGCACCGACGATCTCGGTGAAGAAGCCGATGCCGATGCCCATGATCTCCCGGGTCTCACCACGCTTGAACGCAGCGCGCTTCTCGGCCTGCTCCTTGCGGAGACCGGCGTAGTCGACGCTCTCCATCATCTTGCGCATGGCGGTGTGGTAGTCGCCGGAATCATATTCCCAGCCGAGCGCCGAGTGATAGGGAAACTGCTCCGGCTTGATGAAGTTCTTCAGGCGCAATTCAGCAGGATCCATGCCGAGCTTCTGCGCGAGGATGTCCATCGCGCGCTCGATGCAATAGGCCGCCTCGGTGACGCGGAACGAGCAGCGATAGGCGACGCCGCCCGGCGCCTTGTTGGTGTAGACGCCGTCGACCGCGAGATGCGCGACCGGGAAATCGTAGGAGCCTGTGACGATGTTGAAGAAGCCGGCCGGCCATTTCGACGGATCGGCGCAGGCGTCGAAGCCGCCGTGATCGGCGAGCACGTGGACGCGCAGGCCGGTGACCTTGCCGTCCTTGGTCGCCGCGATTTCGGTGGTCATGTGATAGTCGCGCGCGAACGCGGTGGCGGTGAGGTTCTCGATGCGGTCCTCGACCCATTTCACCGGCTTGCCGGTGACGATCGACGCCACCGCCGCGCAGATATAGCCAGGGTAGGCGCCGACCTTGTTGCCGAAGCCGCCGCCGATATCCGGCGCGATGACATGGATCTTCTGCTCAGGGAGCTTCGCGATCAACGACACCACGGTGCGGATGACATGCGGCGCCTGGAACGTGCCCCAGATCGTCAGCTCGCCCTTGACCTTGTCGAACGAGCACACGCACTGGCAGGTTTCCAGCGGCGACGGATGGGTGCGGTGATAGGAGATCATCTCCTTGATCGTCACATCCGCCTTCTTGAACGCCGCGTCGGTGAGATCCTTGTCGCCAACGGTCCATTCGAAGATGTGGTTGTGATGCTTGCGCGGGCCGTGCGCGCCCGAGGTCTTGCCGGCGAGGTCCTCGCGCAGCACGGGTGCATCCGGGTCCATCGCCTTGAACGGATCGACCAGCACCGGCAGCGGCTCGTAGTCGACGACCACCTTGGAGACGCCGTCGTCGGCGGCATAGCGGTCGGTCGCGACCACGAAGGCGACCTCCTGGTTCTGGAACAGCACCTTGCCGTCGGCGAGCACCATCTGCACGTCGCCGGCGAGGGTCGGCATCCAGGCGAGGTTGACGGTCTTCAGCGTCTCGGCGGTGATGACCGCGAGCACGCCGGGCACTTTCAGCGCCTCCTCGGTGTGGATCGCCTTCACGCGGGCATGGGCATGCGGCGAGCGCACGAAGTCGCCGTGCAGCATGCCCGGCAGCTTGACGTCGTCGACGTAGTTGCCCTTGCCCTGGGTAAAGCGGATGTCCTCGACGCGCTTGCGCCGGCAGCCCATGCCTTCGAGCGCGGCTTCGCGTTGTTCCCGCGTGGGAGTCAGGTCGTTCATTCCGCGGCCTCCTGGAATTCCACGCCGTTGATCTTGGCGGCGGCGTATTGGATCGCCTTGACGATGTTCTGATAGCCGGTGCAGCGACAGATGTTGCCGGAGATGCCGGCGCGGATCTCCGCCTCCGTCGGCGACGGATTCTCCTTCAGCAGCCGGTGCGCGCGAACAATCATGCCGGGCGTGCAAAAGCCGCATTGCAGGCCATGCATCATGCGGAAGCCTTCCTGCAGCGGCGACAGGGTGCCGTCCGCATTGGCCATGCCTTCGATCGTGGTGATCTCGGCGCCATTGGCCTGCACGGCGAGCATGGTGCAGCTCTTCACGCTCATGCCGTCGATGTCGATCGTGCAGGCGCCGCAATGGCTGGTCTCGCAGCCGATATGGGTGCCGGTGAGCTGCGCCTGCTCGCGCAGGAAGTGGACCAGAAGCGTGCGCGGCTCGGCGAGACCTTCGACCTCGCTGCCGTTCACTTTCATCGTGATGTGGGTTTTGGGCATTCGGTGCTCCCTGGAAAATTCTGTCAACTTTGGGCCGAGCTATCAGCCTCCCGAGCGGTGCGCTCCCCTCCCCCTTGCGGGAAGGGGGCGGGGGTGGGGGTCCACGGCAGCAGTCTCGCTTGGGGCTCCCCCCCTCCCCGCCCCTCCCCCACAAGGGGGGAGGGAGAGGAGAGAGCGTGCCGTGGGGCGAGGTGGGCTCCGCATTGTGGCCGGCGGCTACGGCGATGCTGCTACTTCGCCCGGCTCGCCGCGCGCTGCAGCGCGCGCATCACCATGATGCCGCCGACATGGATGCGATACTCGGCCGGACCACGCGCATCGGACGCCGGCTGCATGATCGCCCGCGCCGCGTTCGCGGCGGCCTTCAGCGCGGCGTCGTCGAGCGTGGTGCCGATCACGGCATTCGCCGCATCACTCGCCAGCAGCGGCGTCTCATGCAGGTTGGTCAGCGAGATCACGCAGCTCGCCACCTTGCCGGCAGCCATCGTCAGCACGACACCTGCTGCCGCGGTCGCATAATCGCCGACCTTGCGCTTCAGCTTCTCATAGGCGTAGCCGTGCCCGGCGGGCGGGACCGGAATGCTCACCCCCGTCAGGATCTCGCCGGGCTCGAGCGCGGTGAAATACGCGCCCTGATAAAACTCCCGCGCCGGCACCTCGCGCGCGCCGTTCGGGCCTTCGAGCCGATAGGTCGCGTCCAGCGCCAGCATCAGCGCCGGCATGTCGTTGCCGGGATCGCCGTTGGCGACGTTGCCGCCGATCGTGCCGCGGTAACGCACCTGCGGATCGGCGATCAGCAACGCGGTCTCATGCAGGATCGGCAACGCCTCACCAATGTCGTTCGAGGCCAGCAACTCGGCCTGCGTCGTCATGGCACCGATCGCGATGCGGTCGCCCTCGCGGCAGATGCCCTTGAGGCCGGCGATGCCGTGAAGATCGATCAGGTGCGCAGGCGTCGCCAGCCGCAGCTTCATCATCGGCAGCAGGCTGTGGCCGCCGGCGAGCGGACGGGCCTCGTCGCCGAGATCGGCGAGCAGCTTGATCGCGTCGCCGACACTCGCGGGGCGGTGATAGTCGAACGGACCTGGGATCATGGCGTTCCCTCCTGGACTTGCTTGCCTTGACGGCTTGGCTTCGCGCGGATGCTGCGGGCGTTCGTGCTGCAAGAGCGAAGGACGCCCCCCGGCGCATCGCGTCGTTGGTGACAGGTTCGATCCGGATCTGCGGTTCGCGCAACGAAGGCGGCACGGAGAGCGATGAATTCGCACGAGTTGCGGATCAGCGCGCACGAATTGCGACAGCCAAGGCGACCTAATCAGGCGCGCCGCGAGGCCGATCCGATCGGCAGGGCCCCACACTCGCTGAACCAACCTTGAGTTCAGCTTCCTCCTCGCCGTCATGGCCGGGCTCGTCCCGGGCATGACGGAGTCACTCATTTGCAGGATCGCTGGTCGCGACGGCCCTGCATCTCCATATGCGATAGCCCCGGATCGAACGCGTGCGACGCACAACCAACTGCGCAAGTCATTTTGCTGGCGCGAACAGCTCACGCCGGCCGACGCAACCCGAGCCGCGCCTTGACCTCGGCGACCTTGGCGCGGCTCACCGGCACGCGCGGCTTCGACGGGCCGTCGAGCTCGATGATCGCGCCCTCGCCCTCCTTGCCGACGAAGGTCACGTGCTCGATCGCGACGATGTGACTGCGGTGGACGCGGATGAAGCGGCCGGGATCGAGCTGCGCCTCGGCCTCGGAGATCGACCACGGGCACATCCGCTCGCGGGTTCCGTCGTGCACCCTGGTGTAATGCGCATCGGCACGGACGCTGCGGACATCCCCGGCGTCGATGAAATGGGTGCCGTTGGCGCCTTCGAGCGGAAGCCGGGCTGCGGCGATGCGCGGCGGCTGGCCGATGCCGCCGAGCGGCGCGGCCTTGATGCGCGCGGGCGAGACGCTTTCGAGCGCGTCGGGAGGGGCGGCCGCCACGGGTTGCGGCACGATCGGCTCCGGCGCGAGGTCCGGGGCGGCGACGGGCCGCACCAAGAAAGCCGGCTCCGCCGCACGGCGCGGGTCGGGCACGAGCGACAGCAGGAACCCTGCGGCCACGACGAAGCACAGCACGGCCACGACGATCGCCAGCACCTGGGGCGACGCGGCCAATCCTGCGGCCTGATGATGATGGCCTTCGCCGGCCGGTACGACATGCATGCCCAGCATCGCCGTGTAATGCATGCCGGAGACAGCGATACCGAACGCCAGCGCGCTGATGGCGAGCCGCAGGCCGTCCTGCCGCGCCAGGAAGATGCGCAGGCCGCCATAGGCGGCGACGATCGCGATCGCGACCGACAGCGCCACCAGCAGCGGATCATGCGTCAGCCCGAAGTGGCCGGCGAGGCCGTGCATGCCGACATAATGCATGCTGGCGATGCCGGCGCCGAGCAGCAGCGCCGAGGGCACGACGCGCTGCGGCGAAGCATCGCCGATGCTGACGAAGAACAGGGAGACGCCGACGACCAGCGCGCAGATCAGGAAGGAGATGACGGTCGGCAACACCAGATAGACGGCATCGGCAGGCAGCGGCGCGGCCATCATGCCCACGAAATGCATGGTCCAGATACCGACCGCGAGAATGCCCGCGGCCCCGGACAGCAGCACGCGCGGACTAGCCCCCGGCCCGCTGCGAATGCGCGCGGTGAGACTGAATCCGGTATAGCCACCCAGGCTCGCGATCACGACCGAGAGCGCGACGAGATAAGGATCGTATCCTTCGATCATCCTTGCCGGCCGCCCGTCGCCACGGGCCAGCCTCCTCCCGGAGGAGGTTTTACAGGGGGCGAGCGGGGGATGACAACACAAGGCGGGGAGCGCGAGAGGGCGTGATGTCGCTGGGTTGCGAGCGGGTGTGGGCGCCACCTCCCGGTCCTCGGCGAAGTTGGGATTCGAGCTCCCGCCGCAACGGCAGTGCGCTCCCCTCCCCCTTGCGGGGAGGGGTCGGGGGTGGGGGTCCACGCATTCCGCTCACATTGATGAGCCTCGACTGCGGGAAAGTATCTTGGCGGGGGTGCGTCTCCTCATGGACTTCAGCGCCCGGAGACCCCCACCCCCAACCCCTCCCCGCAAGGGGGAGGGGAGCAGGCTGCCGTCGCGGCGAGACCTTGGCTTCCAATACTGAAGCATGTGCGGCCGGCTTAACCGGCTACACATCGTCAGCCTCAGATGATCCCCGCCGCGACCTGGCTGCGCAGTCGCTCCAGGCTGAGCAGAGTCTCCGCGCAGGCCGTCGCCACCTCGACGCCCTTGGTTGCAAAATGCTTCCTGAAGAACTCGAAATGCGCCTGCGTCTCGTGGAATTGCTGTGGCGTCAGCACGGCGGAGAACACCGGCACCTCGGTGCGCAGCTGCACGTCCATCAACGCCTTGATGACGGTGTCGGCGACGAACTCGTGGCGGTAGATGCCGCCGTCGACGACGAGGCCGGCCGCGACGATCGCGGTATAGCGCCGCGTCTTGGCGAGCAGCTGTGCATGCAGCGGGATCTCGAACGAGCCGGGCACCTCGAAGATGTCGACCCGGTCGCGCGGAATGTGGCGTGCCTCGATCTCGTCCAGAAACGCAATCCGGCATTCCGCGACGACGTCGCGATGCCAGGCCGACTGGACGAAGGCGACGCGCTGCGGCTTGGCGAAGCGCGGATGCGACGGCGCCGGGGGCGAGTCGTCAGGCGGGGATGCAGCCGGCGTGTCCGCCGGCGGCACGGCTTCAGTGGCGATATCGGTGGTGGTGTCGATGGTGTCTTGCAGCATCTGATTCATGGTTGTCCTCAATAGAGACCAGAATCAGGGCACACGGAACGACGACGCCCCCGCGCTGAGTGCGCAGGGTGCCGGGACCCGTTCTCTTTCATCCGGACTGTGACCGTCGGCTTCGGAGTCGCACCGAATCTGCTGACCCTTCCCTTGCCGACGCGATCAAAGAGAACGGAATTCTCCAGATCAGGTCTGCCAGAGAAGGCGCTCGCGGGCTCGCGCTCTCGACCGAGACCGCTTACCGCCGGTGGGGAATTTCGCCCCGCCCTGAGAACATGAGCCGCCCGGCTGGACGGCCCGAACGGACTATGCAGGGGCTCCGCCGCTGCGGCAAGGCCTGACGCGCGGCGGCTATGAGGGGCCGCCATGCGGCCGCAGACGTCATTCCCGCGGCCAAATCGGCCCGAACGGGCGGTTTGCGGCGAATCCGATTCCGTTTTGTTCTCAAACGGCCTGATTCCACAGGCTGGACAGGAGTTGTGGACGAAGCGGTGTTTGGCTGTGGACGGACTCACCCCCCCGTTGCGCAGATTCCGCAAATCACATCAGTTTGTCCTCGCACGCCCGGGGTACCTCCGGGACTGCAAGCCGGGTCTCGAAGCGCCGAGAGGGTGCGGGCCGGGTCGCCGCGTAAGTACCAACGAGATCAAGAAGACGAGGTCGAGACGGCATGTCCCTGCTCGAAAGCACTATCGATTCCGGAGATCATCCCTTGAGCGTGGTGGAGAACATCGCGTCCGACAACAATTGGATGTTCGAGCGCTCCGGCGAGGACGAGATCACGATCGCTTCCAAGGGGCAGTGGACCGACTATCAGCTCTCCTTCACGTGGATGGGCGAGATCGAGGCACTGCATCTGGCCTGCGCCTTCGACATGAAGATTCCAGAGGCGCGCCGCGCCGAGGTGCAGCGGCTGATCGCGGCGATCAACGAGCAGCTCTGGCTCGGCCATTTCGACATCTGGACCCACACCGGCATGGTCATGCACCGCCAGGCCCTGGTGCTGCCCGGCGGCATCACCGCCTCCGGCCCGCAATGCGAGAGCATGCTCGCCGGCGCCATCCACGCCTGCGAGCGCTATTTCCCCGCGTTCCAGTTCGTGGTCTGGGCCGGCAAGTCGACCCAGGACGCCATGGCGGCGGCGCTGTTCGACACGGCGGGCGAGGCGTAGGGCCCCCCGCCTCTCGTCATGCGCGGGCTTGACCCGCGCAACCATCTCCCTTCTAACAGCCGCTTCTCTTTGTCGATGGATGGCCGGGGCAAGCCCGGCCATGACAAGCGGTGGCTTGATGACCAGATCCGAACTCCAGAACACCACCGGCACCATCGTGCTGGCCGGCGCCGGCAAGATGGGCGGCGCGATGCTGACCGGCTGGCTGGCCGGCGGGCTCGATCCGGCGCGGGTGGTGGTGATCGAGCCGATGCCGTCGGCGGAGATCACCGCGCTGGCGGCCCGCGGCGTCCGCCTCAATCCGGCTGATGCCGCTCCGGCCGAGGTCGTCATCCTTGCCGTCAAGCCGCAGATGTTCCGCGAGGCCGGCCCGGCGCTGAAGCGGTGGGTCGACGACGGCACGCTGGTGCTGTCGATCATGGCCGGCACCACGATCGCCAGCCTGCAGGACGTGGTGGGCGGCGCGGTCGTGCGCGCGATGCCGAACACGCCGGCCGCGATCGGCCGCGGCATCACCGTCGCGGTGCCCGCCGCCAATGTCAGCGCCGCGCAGCGCACGCTGACCGATGCGCTGTTGCGCGCCACCGGCGCGGTCGAATGGGTCGATGACGAGGCCCTGATGGATGCGGTGACCGCCGTGTCTGGCTCCGGCCCCGCTTACGTCTTCCTGCTCGCCGAGGAGCTCGCACGCGCCGGCATCGCCGCCGGCCTGCCCGAGGCGCTGGCGACCAAGCTCGCCCGCCACACGGTGTCCGGCGCCGGCGAGCTGCTGCGCCTGTCGGAGCAGCCGTCCGCGATTTTGCGCCAGAACGTCACCTCGCCCGGCGGCACCACCGCGGCGGCATTGTCGGTGCTGATGGGGACGGACGGCTTCCAGCCGCTGCTGGAGCGTGCCGTGGCGGCCGCGACGGCCCGCTCGAAGGAATTGGCGAAGTAGCTCTCACACCCTCCGCCGTCATTGCCGGGCTTGACCCGGCAATCCATCCGCTTCGCAAGACCGGCTGATGAGAAGATGGATGCGCGGGTCAAGCCCGCGCATGACAAGCTTGTTTGACGCAAGACTGGTCGTTGCGCGCAGTAAGCAACCTCGTCCGCCGCCTGTCCCCTCCAGTAAGGTAAGTTACGGCACCGCGAAGCGCTTCTTGAACTGCTCGACATTGATCAGGCCACGGCCGTGACGGCCGTCGCCGATCTTCACCTCGCCATGAAACGCCTCGACCTTGAAGCGGATGACGCGGCGCTCGACCTCGATAACCTCGGCGACCGTGCGAATGGTCGCGCCGACCGGCGATGCCGCGAGATGGCGGACATTGACCTCGGTGCCGACCGTGACCCAGCCCGGCGGCAGCGCCGGGTTGATGGCGTCTCCCGACGTCATCTCCATCTCCAGGATCATCATCGGCGTCGCATAGACCATCGGCATATGAGGCACGAAATGCCCGACGGTGCGCTCCGGCGGCACCACGAGCAGACGCTCGGCGCGCATCCCCGGCTTGATGATGTCACGTGCGTCCATGGTGGCTCCGAGTTCAGTCGTCGTCCCGGACAAGCTGCGACGCGCGACAGCGCGGCGCAGCGCCGATCCGGGACCCATACGCCGCGGCGGTCGTAACGGGCAAAAAGCCAACGACCAGCCTGCCTCAAACCGCTTCCAGGGGGTATGGTCCCGGCTTTCGCCGGGACGACAGCGGTGGTGATCGAAACAGATGCTATTGGCTTCGCTTCGGCGTAACGGCGATCAACTACTTCTTCTGCTCGGCCAGGCGCTCAACGAAGGTCTTGCCGCCCTTCATCTTGTGCGCCAGCGGCGCCTCGTTGATCTGGATGACGACGGCCTCGGGATCGACGCCGAGATGCGTCACCAGCGCCTTGCTGATGTCGCGCATCATGTTGGTCTTCTGCTCGTCGGTGCGGCCGGCGGCCATGTTGATGGTGATCTCGGGCATTAGTTGCTCCTGCTATTTTCAGTCGTACTCACGACTTGTGGGTGGAATTCGTCATCGCGAGGAGCGAAGCGACGAAGCGATCCAGGGCTGCTCCGAAAGATCGTTCTGCTTGGCCCTGGATTGCTTCGCTTCGCTCGCAATGACGTACCAAAATCGACGGCGCCGTTTGATGGATGCGCGGGTCAAGCCTGCGCATGACGACCTTCCTCTACCCCCAGCTCACGTCGTGGCGCGCGAGCACCTCGCGGACGGCGGCGACCAGTTCGTCCTCCTTGGCGGAGACCTGAGCCGGGCGGCTCTCGCGCCATTCTTGGTTGGAGGCGATCGCGGCGGCGGCTTTGGCGCCCTCGATCAAATCCTTGATCTGCACCTCGCCGCGCGCCTTCTCGTCCGAACCCTGGATGATGACGCAGGGCGCGTTGCGGCGGTCGGCATATTTGAGCTGGTTGCCCATGTTTTTCGGGTTGCCGAGATAGAGCTCGGCGCGGATGCCGTGGTTGCGCAGGGTCGAGACCATCTTCTGATAGTCGGCGACACGGTCGCGATCGAACACGGTGACGACCACCGGCCCGAAGGCCGGCCGCGTGTCGAGCTTGCCGAGCAAGGTCAGCGCCGCCTGCAGCCGCGACACGCCGATCGAGAAGCCGGTCGCCGGCACCGGCTCGCCGCGGAAGCGCGAGACCAGGCCGTCGTAACGGCCGCCGCCGCCGACCGAGCCGAACACCACCGGCTGGCCCTTCTCGTTCGGGATCGCGGCCAGCAACTGCGCTTCGAACACCGGGCCCGTGTAGTATTCGAGGCCGCGTACGACCGACGGATCGACCATGATCTGGCTGTGATAGCCGGCGGCATCGACCAGGCGGGCGATCTCGACGAGTTCGTTGAGGCCATCGACCGCGAGCTTCGAGTCGGCGAAGGTTTCGCGCAGCATGTCGACGATGCGGCGCGCCACGTCGTACTCGCTCTCCTTGCGATCGGCATCGCCGGCGAGCCGCTGCGCGACGTCCTTGTCGCCGGCATAAGCGAGCGTCGGCGGCGCCACCCGCGCGCGCGCATTGACGAAGGTCTCGATCTTCTTGATCTGCACCTCATCGAGACCGGCGCCCTTGGTGAAGTCGCCGCTCTCATCCTTGCGGCCGGCGCCGAGCAGTTCGCGCACGCCACGTTCGCCGAGACGGTCGAGCTTGTCGATCGCGCGCAGCACGGTCAGCCTGCGGCCGATGTTCTCGTCGCCGCCGAGCCCGATCGACTCCATGACGCCGTCGAGCACCTTGCGGTTGTTGACCTTGATCGCGTAGTCGCCGCGGGCAATGCCGAGCGCCTCCAGCGTATCCGCCGCCATCATGCACATCTCGGCATCCGCTGCCGGCGACGCGGAGCCGACAGTGTCGGCGTCGAACTGCATGAACTGGCGGAAGCGGCCGGGGCCGGGCTTCTCGTTGCGGAACACGTAGCCGGAGCGGTAGCTGCGATACGGCAGCACCAGGCCATCGGTGCCGTAGCGCTCGCCGACATAGCGCGCCAGCGGCGCGGTGAGGTCATAGCGCAGCGAGATCCACTGCTCGTCATCGTCCTGGAACGAGAACACGCCCTCGTTCGGCCGGTCCTGGTCGGGCAGGAATTTTCCCAGCGCATCGGTGTATTCGAACGCCGGCGTCTCCACCGGCTCGAAGCCGTAGCGCTCGTAGACGGCGCGGATCTTCTCGACCATCTCGCGCGTGGCGGCGATCGCCGCCGGGCCGCGATCCTCCAGCCCGCGCGGCAGCCGCGCCTTGAGCTTCTGGGGTTTCTTGGGTTTGTCGGACATCGGACTCGACCGTGGGGTGGGCAAAGCGGAGCGGGCCCACCATGGCTGAAAACGCCGCAGCGGTAGGCACGGACTGCTATCGCGGTCCTCTGCCCACCCTACGGGATGGAATGCGTTGCTGGCTTTGGTAGCAGCCGGGGCGCAGGGTCACAACCCGGGGAAGCTGCACGATTTCAGGCTCGTCATGGCCGGGCTTGACCCGGCCATCCACGACTTTTCATGCCGCCGCGACGTGGATGCCCGGGACAAGCCCGGGCATGACGGCGAATGGAGCAGCGCCCTGCCCCTACTTCACATCCCGGATCCAATTGTGCGGATCCGGGCTGCGGCCGTACTGGATGTCGACCAGCTGCTTGCGCAGGCCCATGGCGACCGGGCCGGCGTCGCCGCCGTTGATCAACACGTCGCCGCTCGTCGAGCGCACCTTGCCGATCGGCGAGATCACCGCGGCGGTGCCGCAGGCGAACGCCTCCCTCAGCTTGCCGCTCGCGGCATCCGCGCGCCACTGGTCGATCGAGTATGCCTCCTCGCGCACCTCGCGGCCGGCATCGCGAGCGAGCTTGATGATGGAGTCGCGGGTGATGCCGGGCAGGATGGTGCCGAGCGGCGGCGTCGACAGCGAGCCGTCGGCGAACACGAAGAACACGTTCATGCCGCCGAGCTCTTCGACATAGCGGCGCTCGATCGCATCGAGAAACACGACCTGGTCGCAGCCCTGCGCGATCGCCTCGGCCTGCGCCTTGAGGCTGGCGGCGTAATTGCCGCCGCACTTCACGCCGCCGGTGCCGCCGACCGCGGCGCGGGTGTAGTTCTCCGAGACCCAGATCGAGACCGGCGCCGGGCCGCCCTTGAAATACGAGCCGACCGGCGAGGCGATGACGGCGAAGATATACTCCGCCGACGGCTTGACGCCGAGGAACACCTCGTTGGCGATCATGAACGGGCGCAGATACAGGCTGCCTTCGCCGCCCGGAATCCAGGCGCGGTCGATGCGGACGAGTTGCTCGACCGCTTCGATGAAGACGCTCTCGGGCAGCTGCGCCATGGCCATGCGCTCGGCCGAGTTCCAGAAGCGTTTGGCGTTGGCGTCGGGGCGGAACAGGTTCACGCCGCCATCGTCGCGCTTGTAGGCCTTCAGCCCCTCGAAGATCTCCTGCGCGTAGTGCAGGACGGCGGCCGCTGGATCGAGCGGAAAATTGGCGCGGGATTCGACGCGCGCGCTATGCCAGCCCTTGTCCTGGCTGTACTGGACCACGGCCATGTGATCGGTGAACACCCGGCCAAAGCCCGGGTTGGCGAGCTTGGCGGCGCGCTCCTGGTCGGAGGTCGGGCTCGTCGTCGGCTTGATGTCGAATGTCAATGTCATGTCCTTGCTTCCCCCGCTCTGGTCGCCATTCGCGAGTTCTGGCGCCGACCCGTCCGTTCGGGCCAGTCGGCTTTTTGAATTTCGGACTTGCCGCGGCCGGCCATTGAGCCGGTCGCCGGGCAAAGCGTGCCACCACAGGACATGCTTTTGCGCCCGGCGGAAGTCCAGTATGGTTTGCCGAAATGCCGCTCGACATCACACGGTTGTTCGCACTGTCGCCCAGGGTTGCCCGTCCGGGTTGCTTTCGGCCCGTCCAGACACGTCTTGAGACGATCGCCCGCCGATGAAACGATCTAAAATTTCGTAGCGGACGATTGTTTTGTAACATTGAACCGCAGAAACGTCAATATGGCTGACATAAATTTCTCGTCTCCGACGTTGAGCCCAGAGCTGCGCGCGGCCGAGCCCTCCGCGGCGGCCGGCGAGCCGCTGCGCTGGGACATCATCGAGCTTCTGTTCTTCGCCTACCGGGATTTCGTCGGGGACGCCGATCATGAGCTGGAGGCGTTCGGCTTCGGCCGCGCGCATCATCGCGTGATGCATTTCGTCACACGCTATCCCGGCCTGAAGGTCGCCGATCTCCTCGACGTGCTGCGCATCACCAAGCAGTCGCTCGGCCGCGTGCTGAAGCAGCTGCTCGACGAGGACTACATCGTTCAGAAGACCGGCAACAATGACCGCCGCCAGCGCCTTCTTTTCGCCACGCCGAAGGGCGAGGCGCTGGTGGCCAAGCTCGCCGGACTGCAAACCGCGCGCATCGACCGCGCGCTGGAGCAGGTCGGGCCGGCCGGCGCCGAGAAGGTCCGGCAATTCCTGCGCGCGATGATCGATCGCGACGATCCGGACAAGGTGCTGGAAGCCATCTTCAGGACGCCCGCCGCCGCTGCCAAGGAGTGACCGTGACGATCACAGCCATCGCACCACATCCGCCGCAGACGCCGGCCGACGACGCGCCTCATCTCCTGCTCGTCGACGACGACCGCCGCATCCGCGACCTGCTGTCGCGCTTCCTGCGCGGCGAAGGTTATCGCGTCACCACGGCGGCGAGCGCGAGCGATGCCCGCGCCAAGCTGACGGGACTGCATTTCGATCTCCTGATTCTGGACGTGATGATGCCCGGCGAGAGCGGCTTCGACCTCGCTCGCTTCATCCGCACGCAATCCTCCGTTCCGATCGTGATGCTGACCGCACGCGCCGAGCCCGAAAGCCGCATCGAAGGCCTGCAGCTCGGCGCCGACGACTACGTGGCCAAGCCCTTCGAACCAAGAGAGCTCGCGCTGCGCATCGGCAACATCCTCAAGCGCGCGGCGCCGCCGCCGGCGGAGGAGGTCGTCGAGCAGATCGCATTCGGCCCGTTCGTCTATCATCTGGCACGCGGCGAGCTGAAACAGGGCGAGGAGATCGTCCACCTCACCGACCGCGAGCGCGAGATGCTGCGCATCCTCGCCACCGCACGCGGCGAGACCGTACCGCGCGGCGCACTCACCGGGAACGGCACCGTCAACGAGCGCGCCGTGGACGTCCAGATCAACCGCCTTCGCCGCAAGCTGGAGATTGATCCGGCGAATCCGCTGTTCCTGCAGGCCGTGCGCGGCATCGGCTACCGGCTGATGGTGACGGGGTGATGATCCGACGCGAGCATCACGGCAAAGCTCCATCTTCGCCGACAAAGTTGTGCACACATCCAGCGGCCTACGCGGTGCACCCTCTCCCCTTGTGGGAGAGGGTGGATCGCATGAGCGTAGCGAAATGCGAGCCGGGTGAGGAGTATGCCTCCGCAGATGAGATCGCGGAGGCATACCCCTCACCCGGTTTCGAACTTCGTTCGAAACCACCCTCTCCCACAAGGGGAGAGGGTGCACCGACTTCGCAGCGCGCGATCGTGCAACTGCAAACCCCTTTTTGCACATGACCACGCTCGACACCGGCCTCACTTTCATCCGCACCGCCTCGCGACGCGTGTCGCGCGCCAACAGCATCGTCGGCAATGCCTTCAAGGGCTGGATGCCGACGGGACTCTACGCCCGCGCGCTGCTGATCATGATCGTGCCGATGGTGATCCTGCAGACGGTGGTCGCCGGCGTCTTCATGGAACGGCACTGGAACACGGTGACGCGCCGCCTCTCCGCCGCCGTGGTGCAGGACGTGGCCGCGCTGATCGACATCTACAAGGGCTATCCGCAGGACAAGGACCGCACCATGCTGCGCCGGATCGCGCAGCAGCGGCTCAATCTCGTGGTCGACTTCCTGCCCGCCGGCGACATGCCGCCGCCGGGGCCGAAACCGTTCTTCAACCTGCTCGACCAGTCGCTGTCGAGCCAGATCGGCCGCCAGATCAGCCGTCCCTACTGGATCGACACGGTCGGCCGCTCCAACCTGGTCGAGATCCGCATTGCACTGGACGATGCCGTGATGCGCGTGTTCGCCCAGCGTGGCGCGGCCTACGCCTCGAACACGGACATCTTCCTGTTCTGGATGGTCGGCACCTCCTCGATCCTGCTGATCGTCTCGGTGCTGTTCCTACGCAACCAGATCAAGCCGATCCTGCGGCTTGCGGATGCTGCGGAGAGCTTCGGCAAGGGGCGCGAGGTGCCGAACTTCCGGCCGCGCGGTGCGCGCGAGGTGCGGCGCGCGGCGCACGCCTTCCTGGAGATGAAGGCGCGCATCGAGCGCACCCTGGAGCAGCGCACCGCGATGCTGGCCGGCGTCAGCCACGATCTGCGCACCATCCTGACGCGCTTCAAGCTGGAACTGGCGCTGTTCGGCGACAGTCCCGAGATCGACGCCATGCGCAAGGACGTCGACGAGATGTCGCACATGCTGGAGGATTATCTCGCCTTCGCGCGCGGCGACAATGGCGAGATCGCGCAGCCGACCGACATCTCCAACGCGCTGGAGGAGCTGCGCAGCGACGCCGAGCGCAACGGCCATTCCGCCACGGTGTCGTTCCACGGCCTGCCGGTGGTCACCGTGAAGCCGCAGGCGCTGAAGCGCTGTCTCGGCAACCTCGTCTCCAACGCCGCCCGCCATGCCGACGCGATCGCCATCACCGGCCATCGCGACCACCGCTATCTCACCATCACCGTGGACGATGACGGCCCGGGCATTCCCGCCGCCATGCGCGAGGAGGTGTTCAAGCCGTTCCTGCGCCTCGACGACGCGCGCAACCAGGACGAAGGCGGCACCGGACTGGGCCTGGCCATCGCCCGCGATATCGCTCGCTCCCACGGCGGCGACATCACCCTCGGCGACAGCCCGATGGGGGGCCTGCGCGCGAGCGTGCGGATTCCGGTATAGCGCGCCGCATAGCTCATTCCTGCGCGATCACCGCGTCGAGCCACGCGCAGTTCAGCGGCGGAACGCGCGGGTCCGGCACGCGAACGCCGCGTGCGGCGGCGGAGAGTCGCATGTCGCGCATGCGCTTGCGCGGCTCGTCCGGCAAATACAGTCGCTCGTGTCCCCACAAGGACGGACCATCGAAGGTCTCATGCGGCTGCCAGGTCGCGGGATCGATCACCCGGCCACCCCAGCCATATTCGATGAAGAAGCCGGAGGGCGTGTTGACGTAGAACGAGGTCATGTGGTCGTTGGTGTGCCGGCCCAGCGTGTAGGCCACGCGTCCCTCGTCGAGCTGCGCCAGGTCGTAGCCCTGGCCGACGTCGTCGAGGCTGCCGAGCTCCACCATGAAATGATGCAGCGTCCGGCGGCCGGAGCCGACCATCGCAAAGCTGTGGTGCCGGCCGTTGACGTGGAAGAAATACAGCTTGTAGGGCGTCAGGCCGAAGTCGGAGACCTGAAAGCCGAGCAGGTCGCGATAGAACGCCAGCAGCGGCTCGACCTCCTCGACGTTGAGTACGACGTGTCCCATGCCGAGCGGCCCGGTGCGGAAGCCGGAGATCGGACGTCCCGGGCTGAAGGGATCGGAGGCGACGGCTGCCCCCCAGAACACTTCGATCGCATGGCCGGCGGGATCCTGAAACAAAATCAGTTCGGCGACATGACGCTCGTCGGCCAGCGCGCGCGAGCCGCGGGCGACCCTCACCCCATGGTCATCGAGACGGCTGGCCAGCCGCGCGAGCGCAGCGGCGTCACCGACCTCCCAGCCCATCACGGCAAGTCCGCTATCATCGCTGCCGTCGACGATCAGCCGCTGCTTGCGGTCGTCCATGCGGTAAGCCTGCATCCCGGCCGCACGATCGATGCGCTGCATCCCCAGCAGCTCGGTCGCCATGCGTCCCCACTGCTCTGTTTGGAACGACTTGATGCCGACGTAACCGAGCGCCGTGATTTCCATGGTGTTTTCTCCCGAAAGGCGCGGGCCAAATTTCGTATCGGCTCCGCGCGGTCCTGCAGTAGACTGGTGCCCCTGCATCCGGCTCGCGTTCTCAAGACGGTATCGGCGGACGGAAACGAAGAACAGGGAGGATTTTCCAAGTGTCCAAGCAACGGACGCGATCTCCGCACGCCCGTCCTGCGGAGGGTGTCCGCGCCTTCAAGCGGGGCCTCGACGTGCTGCGCGCGGTCAATCGGTCCGGCGGCATTCGCGCCGGCGACGTCGCACGCCAGCTCGATCTGCCGCGGCCCACGGTCTATCGCCTGCTCGAAACACTGGAGGAGCTCGGCTATGTCGCGCGCAGCGCCAGTGACGACCGCTTCCGGGTGACGCGCCATGCGCTGAGCCTCGGCGACGGCTATGATCCCGGCATCGTCATCTGCGAGGCAGCCGCGCCCTATCTCGCGGAGCTCAGCCGCACCCTGGTCTGGCCGGTCGATCTGTCGACCTATGAGAACGGCGCGATGGTCATCCAGGAGACCACGCATGCGCGCAGCCCGCTCTCGATCGATCGCAGCATGATCGGCAAGCGCCTGCCGATGCTGCAGACCTCGGCCGGCCGGGCCTATCTCGCCGCCTGCGCTCCCGCCGAGCGCGACCTCATCATCAACCACTTGCGACGCATCGAGAATGCCGAGGACGTCACCTTCCTGGCACCCGAGCGGCTGCAACGCATGATGAATGAAACGGCTCGGCGCGGCTATGCGATCCGCGACGAGGGCGAGTTCAATCCGAAAACGTCGTCGATCGCCGTTCCGATCGTGCGGAACGACGTCGTATTCGGCTGCATCTCGATCATCTGGATCCGCTCCGCCATGACCCTGGACGAGGCGGTCGCCCAGTACGCGGCGCCCTTGCGCGACGCCGCAGCCGCCATCCCCGTCGAGCGTTAAGCGTCCGCTGGGCGGACAGTTCGTGACCGCGCCTTGAAGCTGCGAGGCGGTTGCGGATCAGATGCGGCCATGAGCAACACGGCCGCAAACTCCCAAAACTTCGACATTGTGGTTGTCGGTCGCGGGCCCGTCGGCTCGACGCTCGCTAACTTGCTCGGCCTGTGCGGCATCCGCACTCTGATGCTGGAGCGCGAAGCCAAGGCCTATCACCTGCCGCGCGCGGTACATTTCGACGACGAATGCATGCGCGTGTTCCAGACCATTGGTCTCGCCGACGCCATCCTGCCCCACCTCACTCTCAGTCCCGGCATGCGCTTCGTCGATGCCGAGGGGCGATTGCTGCTCGACTGGCCGCGCCCGCGCGAGCCGACCGCGATGGGCTGGAATCTGAGCTATCGCTTCCATCAACCGGACCTCGAAGCCGTGCTCAACAACGGCCTGGAGCGCTGGCCTCACGTCGAGCTGCGCACGCGCTGCGATGTCTTCGCGCTCGAGCAGGACCAAGACGGCGCCCGCGTGCGCTATGAGGACCTCGCCACCGGCCGGCTCGTCGATATCTCCTGCGCCTATGTGGTCGGCTGCGACGGGGCACGGTCGCTGGTGCGCCGCTTCATCGGCTCGGCGCTGGACGATCTCGGCTTTCACGAGCGCTGGCTGGTCTGCGACGTGCTGCTGAAAGAGGAGCGACCGGACCTCGGCGATTTCAGCGTGCAGCACTGCAACCCGCGGCGCCCCGCGACCTACATTCGCGGTACCGGCAATCGCCGACGCTGGGAAATTACGGTTCATCCTGACGAGGATGCGGTCGACATCGTCCAGCCGGCGCGCGTCTGGGAGCTGCTCTCGCGCTGGCTCCAGCCCACAGAGGCCGAGATCGAACGCGCCGCCGTCTACACGTTCCATTCCGCAGTGGCCCGGCAATGGCGCGACGGACGGTTCCTGCTCGCAGGCGATTCCGCGCATCAGACCCCGCCTTTCCTCGGCCAGGGCATGTGTGCCGGCATTCGCGACGCAGCCAACCTCGCCTGGAAGCTCGCTCATGTGATCGCCGGCAAGGCAACGCCTGATCTTCTCGACACCTATCAGAGCGAGCGCGCGCCGCACGTGCGCGAGTTCATCGAGCTCGCGATCCGGCTGGGCGGGCTCATCAACACCAAGGCGGTCGCGGCGGCACTCGCGACCGGCACGGCACAGGGCGACGGCCAGCTCAAGCTCGACGTGCAGAAGCCGCTGCTCGGCCCGGGCCCGGCCTGTTGCGATCGCAGTCTGACGGGACAACTGACGCCGCAATTCCGCGGCCGCGATCACGGCCGCAGCGACGATCGCGTCGGCTATCGCTTCGCGCTGCTGTGCCGGTCGGGACTCGGGACCGCAGTGATCGAGCAGCATCATGCCAGCCTGACGGCCGCCGACGTCAGCATACTTTGTGGCGAGGAAGCCAGCGGCCTCGACGGCTGGCTCGATCAGCATGGCTTCGACGCCGTGCTGATGCGCCCCGACCGTTACATCCTGGGTGCCGTGCGCCGGGGCGAAGATCCCGCGGCGCTGTTGTCCGGCCTCGCCTTCCTCGCACCACTGCCCAGTGCCGCCTGATCGTTTCCGTTTGTCCTGAGAGGGTTCACGTATGAAACTTGTTTCCTTTGTCATCGACGGTCGCCCGGGCTACGGCGCAGTGAAGGGAGACGGTGTCGTCGACCTCGGCCGGCGGCTGCCGGCGAAAAGCCTGCGCGCGCTGCTCGAGGCGGATGCGCTTCGCGACGCCGCCGCGCTGCTCACCTCCGAACGGCCCGACTATCCGCTCGATGCGATCGCCTTCGCGCCCGTCATCCCCGACCCCGGCAAGATCATCTGCGTCGGCCTGAACTATCGCGACCACGTCGCCGAGACCGGGCGGACCGTCACCGAGAAGCCTGCGCTGTTCGCACGCTTTGCGACCAGCCAGGTCGGACATCTGCAGCCGATCGTTCGCCCCCGCGTCTCCGATCATTTCGACTACGAGGGCGAGCTCGCGCTCGTGATCGGCAAGGCCGGCCGGCATGTCCGGCGCGAGGATGCGCTGACGCACATCGCCGGCTATTCCTGTTACAATGAAGGCAGCATCCGGGACTGGCAGCGCCACACCTCGCAATTCCTGTCGGGCAAGACCTTCGACCAGTCCGGCGCATTCGGCCCCTGGCTGGTCACCGCCGACGAAATTCCCGACCCGTCCAAGCTGACGCTGCAGACCCGCCTCAATGGCGAGACCGTGCAGCGGACAACCACGGATCTCCTCATCACCGACGTGCCCGATCTGATCGTCTATTGCTCGACGATCATGACCTTGCTGCCCGGGGACGTGATCGTCACCGGCACGCCGGGAGGCGTCGGTTTCAAGCGCAACCCGCCTCTGTTCATGAAGCCCGGCGATACGGTCGAGGTCGAGATCTCGGGCGTTGGCGTGCTGCGCAATCCCGTGGCCGCCGAACCGGCAGCCTGACGTCTCCGCCTCGCGTGAAACCGCTGGGCGTACCAACCAAACACCACATAACAAACAAGATCGTTGAATCCGGGGAGGATCATCATGTCGCGACGTCTCACGGCCGGCATCGCCGCGCTGTTGCTGCTTGCAGGCTCATCCGCGCAGGCGGACATCAAAGGGAAGGCGATCCGGATCGGCGTGCTCACCGACATGACCGGCATCTTCGCGACGGCGATGGGCCCCGGCTCAGTCGAGGCGGCGCGGATGGCCGCGGAAGAATTCGGCGGCAACATCAACGGCAGGCCGATCGAAATCCTTCAGGCCGACCATCAGAACAAGCCGGATATCGCGGTCGCGGTCGCCCGGCGCTGGTTCGAGCAGGACGGCGTGCAGGCGATCGCCGACGGCGGCAGCTCCGGCGCGGCGCTTGGCGTGCAGGAGCTGGTGCGCAGCAACGGCAGGATCTTCCTCATTTCGGGGGCCGGCGCCAACCAGCTCACCGACGAGGCGTGCGCGCCGACCTCGGTGCAATGGACACACGACGCCTATTCGACCGCGACCGCCGTCGTCTCGGGGGTCATGCAGACCAGCAAGGAGCCATGGTTCTTCATCACCGGCGACTACGCATTCGGCCATTCGGTCGAGGCGACTGCGCGCGCCCGCATCGCCGCGCTCGGCGGCACCGTCGCCGGCAGCGTCAAGGCGCAGCTCGGCACGCCCGACTACGGCTCGTTCCTGCTGCAGGCCCAGGCCTCCGGCGCCAAGATCCTGGCACTCAACGTCGCCGGTGACAACGCGACGGCCATCAAGCAGGCCGAGGAATTCGGGCTTGCGGCCCAGGGCATGAAGATCGTGCCGATGTCGTTCCAGAACGTGGACATCGAATCCATCGGCCTCAAGGCGACGCAGGGCGATCTCATCGTCACCAGCTTCTTCGAGGATGCCTCGCCCGCCGCGCGCCGCTTCTCCGACGCGTTCTACGCGCGCCGAAAGGCGATGCCGTCCCAGATTCAGGCTGGCGTTTATTCGGCCGTGCGGCACTATCTGCAGGCGGTGAAGGACGCCGACAGCGACGACGGCGCAACGGTGATGGCGAAGATGAAGTCCACGCCGGTTGCGGACGCCTACGCGGACCACGGCCGGATTCGCGACGACCAGCGCATGGTGCACGACCTCTATCTGGTCCAGGTCAAGACCCCCGCGGAATCGAAGGGCCCCTGGGACTTCGTCAAGCTGGTGACGAAGATCGCCCCCGATCAGGCGTTTCGTCCGCTCGACCGCAGCAAATGCAGCCTGGTCGGCAAGTGAGCCGATGAGCAACCAGGCATGATTCCGAACGATCAGCGCGCCGTCATCATCACCGCCGCGGGCGGCCCGGAGGTCCTGTCGGAGCGGCAGGACTGGCCGGTGCCGTACCTCGGTCCCGACGACGTACTGATCGAGGTCGCAGCCGCCGGCATCAACCGTCATGACTGCAACCAGCGCGCCGCCGGGCCGTCGCGGGAGCCCAATCCGGTTCCGGGATTGGAGGCCTCGGGGCGCATCGTGGCCTGCGGCGCCGACGTTCCCCCGGAGCGACTGGGTGAAGCGGTGATCGCACTGACCGACGGCGGCTCCTACGCACAATACGTCGCCACCGATCAGCATCTCGCACTGGACTTGCCGAGCGGCCTCGACTGGATCCAAGGCGCCGCCCTGCCCGAGGCGCTGTTCACGACCTGGTTCAACTTCTTCGAATTGATGCGCATGGCGCCCGGCGAGACCGCCCTGATCCATGGCGGCAGCAGCGGCGTCGGCACGATCGCGATCCAGCTCCTGCACGCGCTGGGTCATCCCGTCTTTGCCACCGCCGGCACCGCAGAGAAGCGCGCCCTGGCACTCAGCCTCGGCTGCAGCGCCGTGTTCGACTATGCCGATCCCGATCTCGCCGAGCAGATCCGCGCGGCGACGGGGAAGCGCGGGGTCGACTGCATCCTCGACACCTCCGCCGGCGCTCACATTGCGCAGGACCTTGCGGCGCTCGCGATGGGTGGACGGATCGCCCTGTTGTCGGCCGGAGGCGGGAAGGACCTCGGAGTGCCGCTGCGCGGCCTGATGGCGCGCCGGGCCAGCATCACCGGAGCGTTCCTGCGGTCGACATCGCTGGACCTTAAACGGCGGATCGCAGCCGACCTGCGGCAACGCATCTCGCCCCTCCTCGGAACGGCCATTCGGCCGCACATCGACAGCACCTATCGCCTCTCGGAGGCCGCCGATGCGCACGAGCGCATGGAGACCAGCCGACACATCGGGAAGATCGTGCTTCGCGTCCGCGGATGAGCGCCAACCCACGTCTCTGCGCCCGCACACGCAACCACCGCGCGGCTACTGCTTCACGCCCGGGATCAGGGCCTTCAGCTTGTTCATGTCCTTGATGTTCATCTTCATGCCGCCGGGCATCACGATGTCGCCGGGCTTCTGGTCGGGCTTGCAGGCGCCCAGCCATTTGGCCTCGATCGTCATCGCGGTGTCCTTCACGCCAGTGCCGGCAGCGCCGCCCGTCACGCGCGACATCGTCTTCACCGTATAGGCCGAGTTGAAGTCGCCGGTGATGTCGGCATGGGACGTCGTATTGATGCCGCCGAAATTGCAGACCGAATCGGAGACGTAGCCGGTCGCCGTCTTCTGGATGTCCTGCTTGGAGCAGACCTGCTGCGCCATCGGCGAAGCGAAATTGTTCATTTCCTTGTCGGTCGCCGCGTCGGTGCAATGCTGCATCGTCGCCTCCGGCAGCTGACCGCCGGATCTGATCATCTTCAGCTCCCACAGGCCGGCCTTGCGCACCGGCAGGTCGACGGCCCAAGCCTCATGGCTCGCGGTCGCGCCCAGGAGGCAGCAGGCCAACAGCCCAATAGCGATGCGTGTGTAGGTCATGTGCCCCGTTCCGGCTCGTTGATCGATGCCGGAGCGAATGCCGCCAAAAGATGGCAATTAGGAGAACGGCGGTCGATGGAACGTCAGTAGAGCGTCCGCAGCGGCCGCTGCGCCGAGCCGTACGGTACCCAGCGGCAGGAGAACGACACGTAGCCGCCGTAGCGCGCATCGACGGCGCGGAACTTCGCGACCTTGCCGTAGGAGGCGCAGTGGTCGACCGCGAGCTGACGCGCATCCGTGCTCTGGGCCAGCTGATAGGCGATGATGCCGCCGGTGTCGTTACCCTTGAAGGGCGGCACCACGTCGGCCTGGGCGGACGCGGCAACCAGCACCATCCCGGCGGCCGCGAGGCCTGCAGTCTTCACGAATCCGGCCATCAGCGTCCGCATTGCATTCTCCTCGATCTGGCCTGCCATTCTAAAGGTCCTGTCCGGTCAAGAAAAGAACACCGGCCTCACGTTAACAGGACTAATCGTGGAGTGTTGCCGCGTTGCACTTGACCTCCTGTGGCCGCCACGGCACGGTCCACGCTCCCGGATCAGCCTTGCGGACGGCCCATGCGCGACTTCAGCACAGCTTTCAAGACGTTCGGCGCCGCATGCGGCGCGCTGCTCGCCGTCGCGGCCGCGCCGGCGCAGGCGGCCAACCCGCTCGAGATGAACTTCTGGCTGTCAGGCCCGAAATATGAAGGTCGGGTCGCTCCGTGCGAGGCGGCCATCCCGACCATCGTCTCGCGATTCCAGGATAAGGAAAGCACCTTCTGGAATTCGTCGCTGCAGATCACGGGCGTCGCCAACGTCCGCGAGATCGCTTTCCGGCCCTGGCAGTCCGACAACATTCCCCGCCGCTTCTGCACCGGCAGCGTGATGATCAGCGACGGCAAGGCGCGCACGCTCAACTACTCGATCATCGAAGACGGCGGCTTCGCCGGCTACGACCAGGGCGTCGAGTTCTGCGTCGTCGGTCTCGATCGCAACTGGGCGTTCAACCCGGCCTGCCGCGCCGCCAAGCCCTGATCGGCGGGCCGCCTGCCCCGGCGCGAGGCTGTCCCTGCGCCGCCATTGCGTCCATCGGCTGCCTTTGGGCAGCCGTTTTTGTTCTTGAAATGTTCCGTCAGATTGGTAAGTTCCTGGAATAGTCCGGGGAGTTCGCCATGTTCGATTGCCTGCGCCGATCTGCCGTTGCTTGTTCGCCCATGATTGCCTGCCTCGCCTTGCTGGTCGGCCCCCTTGTCGCGCCGGCCGGGGCGCAGGACCGCCGCCAGAATGCGCCGGGCGCGTTCGACTTCTACGTGCTGTCGCTGTCCTGGTCGCCCTCCTTCTGTGCCGAGGCCGAGGAGCGCGGCGGCCGCGGCAGCCGCTCTCAGCAATGCAGCGGACGGCCCTACTCCTTCGTCGTGCACGGGCTATGGCCGCAATACGAGGCCGGCTATCCCGAATATTGCGAGCAGCCGTCGCCGCGCCTGCCCCGCAACATCATGACCTCGATGCTCGACCTGATGCCGGCGCCGGGGCTGATCTATAACGAATGGGACAAGCACGGCACGTGCTCGGGCCTGTCTGCGAAGGCCTATTTCGAGGCGATCCGCAAGGCGCGGGCGGCGATCAAGATCCCGGAGGAATTCCTCGACCTGGCCCAGGCCAAGACGGTGGCGCCGGCGGCAGTCGAAGAGGCCTTCATCAAGGCCAACCCGAAGCTGACGACCTCGGCCATTGCCGTCACCTGCAACCGCACCCGGCTGAGCGAGGTGCGCATCTGCCTGTCCAAGGATCTCGAATTCCGCAGCTGCGACGAGGTCGACCGCCAGGCCTGCCGGCGCGACGAGGTCAACATGCCGCCGGTGCGCGGCGGCTAAAGCATGATCCGGAAAAGTGCGCAGCGGTTTTCCGAAAAGATCATGCGCAAACAACAACCTAAGCGCGATGACGATTCATCCCGATCTCATCGCGCTTTAGGCGCCGCGGCGAATCAGCCGGCGCATTGCCAAAGCCGCTCGCGCGGCTACGGGCGGGCGAATGACGGGGTACCCTTTTGACGCGGAACGGCGTAACCCGGACGGCATGAACTACCGACACGCCTTTCACGCCGGCGGTTTCGCCGACGTCATCAAGCACATCGTGCTGACACGCATCCTGGTCTACCTCCAGGAGAAGCCGGCTGCCTTTCGTGTGATCGACACCCATGCCGGCGCCGGCCTCTATGATCTCACCGGCGACGAGGCTTCGCGCAGCGGCGAGTACCTGACCGGTATCGCGCGGCTGCTGCAGGCACGGCTGTCGGACCAGGCCTATGCCCTGGTTGCGCCCTATCTGGACATCATCAGGTCGTTCAATCCGCCGGGCGAGCTCAAGGCCTATCCCGGCTCGCCGCTGATTGCCCGCGCGCTGCTGCGGCCGCAGGACCGCATGACGCTGTGCGAGCTGGCGCCGGCGCCACGCAAGCAGCTGATCGATGCGCTGCGCCGCGACACCCAGGCCCGCGTCGTCGATCTCGACGGCTGGGTCGCCCTGCCCGCCTTCGTGCCGCCGAACGAGCGCCGCGGCGTGGTGCTGATCGATCCGGCATTCGAGGCCAAGGATGAGTTCGAGCGTCTCGCCGACCGCTTTGCCGCGGCGTTCGCGAAGTGGACGACTGGTATCTACGTGCTCTGGTATCCCGCCAAAAGCCGGCGGGCCACCGAGCAGCTCGCCGACCGCGTCACTGCGCTCGCGGCCGCGGCCAAGCCGCCGGGCAAGGTGCTGCGGATCGAGTTCAGTGTTGCGCCGCAAATCGAAGGCGAGGCGCTGACCTCGACCGGGCTGCTGGTCGTCAACCCGCCCTGGCCATTGCATGATGAGCTCAAGCTCATCATGCAGGAACTGCAGCGTCCGCTGGGCCAGGGCGGTGCCGCACGCTTCAGGCTGGACATCCCCAAAGCTTGAAAGCGGTACTGGTCGAAAAGCCATAGTCAATCGGCGCGGAACCGTATTATTGTGTCTGATTGTAAGACTGGCTTTACGTTCCGCTTCCGCGAATGGTTGCGGCGGGGTGATCAAGGCCTAACAAGATCCGACGATCCGGCGTGGCGAGCGCTGGTCGTTAAGGTGGCCAACGCTTTCCGATCAAAGTGATGTCCGGTCGGACACTGCGCAGGGCGCGCAGTGGAGGAAGCATTGCGGGGGAGGAGTTTCCCGATGGCCATGACTGGGACAGTCAAGTTCTTCAATGGTGAGCGCGGCTACGGCTTCATCAAGCCGGACGACGGTGGACGCGACGTATTCGTGCACATCACGGCGGTCGAGCGTGCCGGCCTGAAGGATCTGACCGAAGGACAGCGTATCAGTTTCGAGGTCGAGCCGGACAAGAAAGGCAAGGGCCCGAAGGCGGTGAACCTGGTCCTGTCGTCATAGACGCAGCCTGCTCGGCAACGGCCGCATGCGAGCGGCCGGCCGCAGCGGGCGCGTCGACGTCAATGCATTCCGATTGGAAGCCGTTGGTCCGAAGCTGCCGGCAGCGCGGCCGGCTCGCACGCAGCGCGTTTGCACGCGTCGTCTGCGACGGCTGCGCGCGACGACGCATGTCCTCTCGTGAGCCTGCAAAAAAATCCCGGCCGCGCGAGCGGCCGGGAGGTTGTCGTTCGACGTTTCTTCTTCCTATCCCGTTTTTGCCATCAGAAATGGAAGTTGATGCCTGCGCGGATCAATCCAGACCGATAGTCGTTCTTCGCCCCCGTGATCACGAAATTGCTGCTGTCGAGATCGACATAGAGATACTCGATCTTGGCGGTCCAGTTCTGCGCGAGGCCAAACTCGGTGCCGACGCCGAGCGTCCAGCCCACCGCCGTGTGCGACTCCGACAGGCCGAAGGTCTCCGCCCGCAGGCCGCCGAAGGCGAGACCGCCGGTGCCGTAGAACAGGATGTTGTTGAAGGCATAGCCGGCGCGGCCGCGCAGGGTGCCGAACCACGGGTTCGAGAACTTCCACGGCGCGAAGGTGTCGTTGGCGCCACTCAGATTGATGTCGCCCTCCGCACCGAACACCCACGGGCCGTTCTGCCAGTTGTAGCCCGCGGTCAGGCCGCCGATCAGCCCGGACGGCTTGGTCGGGTTGTTGCCGACGGTGCCCCATTCATAGCCCAGCGTGCCGCCAAGATAGGGGCCGGCCCAGCTGTAGGCATTGAGCGGCTGGTTCACCGTATAGGGCGCGCGGCGCCCGTACCCGTAGTTGAGATCGGCCGCCTGCGCCGACACCGATCCGAGAGCGGCTGCGCCCAAGCCCGCCGCGGCGGCAGCACCGACCAAGAACCTGTTCATCACTCACTCCACGCCACTCGCCGTCTCCAGCCGGGCCTGCGCCGCACGGACGTGCGGGGAGCCGGCGTGGTTACGGAACTCCTGCTGTTTTCGTGAGCATTTATCGAGAGTTTTAGGTTAAGCCGTTGTTAAGCCCGGTTACCCGTCGATTAATGTGCTTAACGAAGCGTTACCGCGCGGGCCTGTGCATGGCGCCTCCGCCCGCTGGCGGGAGCGGCCGCCAACGCTTAATTTGCACGACATGACCACCGACAGATCCGATCCACCCAAGGCGCCGGCGCCCACGTCCCGGCGTGGCGCCACGGCCGACCTGCCGCCCGAGGCCATCGACACGCCCGATCTCGATCCCGCCTCCTCCGCAGCCGACGAGGATGACGAAGGACGGCTGCCGGAATTGACCGAAGAAGGTCCGGAGGCCGTCGGCGAGGGCCCGCTCGCGATCGGCCACGCCGCGATCGAGAACGCGGTGCGGCTGGCGCCGACCTCGCCGGGCGTCTACCGCATGCTGAATGCGGCCCATGACGTGCTCTATGTCGGCAAGGCCAAGAACGTCAAAAAGCGGCTGTCGTCCTACGCGCGCGCCAACGCGCCGCTGCCGGCGCGCATCCTGCGCATGATCGCGGCCACCGTGACCGTCGAGATCGTCTCGACGACCACGGAGACCGAGGCGTTGCTGCTGGAGGCGAACCTCATCAAGCAGCTCAAGCCGCGCTTCAACGTGCAGCTGCGCGACGACAAGTCGTTCCCCTACATTCTCATCACTGGCGACCATTGGGCACCGCAGATCCTCAAGCACCGCGGCGCGCAGTCGCGGCCCGGGCGCTATTTCGGCCCGTTCGCCTCCGCCGGCGCGGTCAACCGCACCATCACGGCGCTGCAGCGCGCCTTCCTGATCCGCTCCTGCACCGATTCGTTCTTCGAGAGCCGTACGCGGCCCTGCCTGCTGCACCAGATCCGCCGCTGCGCCGGACCGTGCACCCAGGAGATCGATTTCCCCGGCTATACCGAGCTCGTCCGCGAGGCGACCGACTTCCTCTCCGGCCGCAGCCAGGCGGTGAAGTCGCTGCTCGCAGGCGAGATGGAGAAGGCCTCCGCCGAGCTCGAATTCGAGACTGCGGCGGTCTATCGGGACCGCCTCGCGGCGCTGTCGGCGATCTCCTCGCAGCAGGGCATCAACCCGCGCACGGTCGAGGAAGCCGACGTGTTCGCCATTCATCAGGAGGGCGGCTTCTCCTGCGTCGAGGTGTTCTTCTTCCGCACCGGCCAGAACTGGGGCAACCGCGCCTACTTCCCGCGCGCCGAGAAGACGTTCACGCCCGAGGAGGTGCTGTCCGCCTTCATCACCCAGTTCTACGACGACAAGCCGCCGCCGAAGCTGATCCTGCTCTCGCACGAGATCGAGGAGGCCGAACTGCTCGCCGAGGCGCTGTGCGTCAAGGCCGGGCACAAGGTCGAGGTCTCCACGCCGAAGCGTGGCGAGAAGAAGGATCTCGTCACGCATGCGCTGACCAATGCGCGCGAGGCGCTGGGCCGCAAGCTCGCCGACACCGCGACGCAGAGCCGGCTCTTGGAGGCGATGACCGCGACGCTCGCGCTGCCGCAGATCCCGAAGCGCATCGAGGTCTACGACAACAGCCACATCCAGGGCACCAATGCGGTCGGCGCGATGATCGTTGCCGGCCCCGACGGCTTCATGAAGAACCAGTACCGCAAGTTCAACATCAAGTCGGAGGGACTCACGCCCGGCGACGATTACGCGATGATGAAGGAGGTGCTGCAGCGCCGCTTCAAGCGGCTGGTGTCGCCGTCGGAGAAGGACGTTGCCCGCGCCGCGAAGGAGGACGACGTACCGCAATGGCCGGATCTCGTCATCATCGACGGCGGCCGCGGCCAGCTCAATGCCGTCCGAGAGATCTTCACCGAGCTCGGCGTCAGCAACGTCGCACTGATGTCGGTCGCCAAGGGCCCGGATCGCGACGCCGGCCGCGAGACGCTGTTCATTCCCGAGCGCGAGGCGATCAAGCTCGAGCCGCGCGATCCTGTGCTGTACTTCATCCAGCGCCTGCGCGACGAGGCGCACCGCTTCGTCATCGGCTCGCACCGCAAGCTGCGCAAGAAGGACATCCGCGAGGCCGGCCTGCAGGAAATCCCCGGCATCGGCCCGTCGCGCAAGCGCGCGCTGCTGCACCATTTCGGAACCCTGAAGGAAATCGAGCGCGCCTCGATCGCCGATCTCGGCAAGGTGCCGGGCGTCAGCGCCGAAAGCGCGCGGAAGATTTTCGAGTACTTCCACAGCAACGCGAGTTGAGCAGCGACGCAAGCTCACCGGGCTCTCCGATCCAGCTTCAGGCCCAACTCTCTCCGCCGTCATTCCGGGGCGCGCGGAGCGCGAGCCCGGAATCCATAGCCACAGGCCGGCGTGGGAACGGGACAGGACGTGGCGGTCATCCCGCATCATCACTCACGGTCGTGGTTATGGATTCCGGGCTCGCCCTTCGGGCGCCCCGGAATGACGTGGAGGGGGCGGCGAGCCTGGCTTCTTCCACTCGGGCGCGGAAAGTATTTTACCCGGACAAAATAATCCGATATACACCCGGACGAAAATCCGGAGCCCTCCCATGACCCCCGACCAACGCAAGGCGGCCGCAGCCGCCTACAAGGAACGCAAGACCCCCGCCGGCATCTATGCCGTGACCTGCGCCGCGACCGGCGGGCGCTGGGTCGGCTGCGCGCCGGACCTGGAGAAGATCCAGAACCGGCTCTGGTTCACCCTGCGCCAGGGCGGCCACCGTCGCGGCGGGCTGCAGGCAGCCTGGACGGCGCATGGCGAGGCCGCGTTCAGCCTGGAGGTGATCGAGACCTTCGACGACGAGACGCTGGCCTATGTGCGCGATCGCGTGTTCGCGGAGCGGCAGGCGCATTGGTGCGCAGTGCACGCCGCCGAGGCGATCTGACAAGCCGGAGCCGCGCCGCGCGGTCGCGCGGTTGTCATTGCACCGCAATAAGAAGCATCGGCGGGCCTACCGCGGCCGCCGATCTCAACACTGGCGCGAGCGCGCCGGGTTGCTTAAGGAAGCGTTACCGCTCTCTTTGTATCCGGGCGGGAGAGTTCCTATCTCCGCAAGACCTCGTTGCGATTTGCGTCATATCTGCGTCATCCTGCCCAGGCGGCCCGGCTCGGAGGTTGACGTTCGAACGGCGGCAGTATTGGTACACCGGATGAATATTGCGACCACACGCGTGCCCAGCAAGACGTCGACGTCCCTGCCGAACATCCTGACCTATACGCGCATCGCCGCGATACCGGTCGTGGTCGGTTGCATCTACGCGCAGTCCATCATGGATTATCCGCTGTGGCTGCGCTGGGTCGCGGTGGCCGTGTTCATCGCCGCTGCCATCACCGACTATCTCGACGGCTATTACGCCCGGATCTGGAACCAGCAATCGGCGTTCGGCCGGATGCTGGACCCGATTGCCGACAAGCTGCTGGTCGCCTCGTGCCTGCTGATGCTCGCCGCCGACAACAGCATCCATGGCTGGACCCTGTGGGCCGCGATCGTGATCCTGTGCCGCGAGATCCTGGTCTCGGGCCTGCGCGAATATCTCGCCGCGCTCCGCGTCAGCGTGCCCGTCACCAAGGTCGCGAAGTGGAAGACCACGATGCAGCTCATCGCGATCGGCTTCCTGCTCGCGGGCGAGGCCGGCGACCAGGTGGTTCCGGTGGTGACCATGATCGGCATCGTGCTGCTGTGGGCCTCGGCGATCTTCACGATCTACACCGGCTACGATTATTTCCGCGCCGGCATCCACCACCTCATCGAAGAGGATTCGCGATGAAGGTGAAGTATTTCGCCTGGGTGCGCGAGCGCATCGGCAAGGCCGAGGAGACGGTCGAGCCGCCTGCGGATGTGCGCACCGTGAGCGAGCTGATCGCCTGGCTGACCGCGCAGGGCGACGGCTATGCCTATGCGTTCGAGAAGCCGAAGGTGATCCGTACCGCGATCGACCAGACCCATGTGCAGCCGGATACGGCCATCGCCGGCGCCCGCGAGATCGCGTTCTTCCCGCCGATGACCGGCGGCTGACGCGCGCCAGAAGACAACCGCCATGACCGCGATCGTCACCGTCCGCGTGCAGCGCGAGGATTTCGACACCGCCGCCGAGATCGCGGCGCTCAGCAACGGGCGCACCGACATCGGCGCCGTCGTCAGCTTCTCCGGCCTGTGCCGCGGCAACGACCATGAGACGCCGATCAGTGCGCTCACGCTCGAGCATTATCCCGGCATGGCCGAGGCCGAGATCATGCGCCACGCCGAACAGGCGATGGCGCGCTGGCCGCTGCAGGGCCTCACCGTGATCCACCGCTTCGGCCGCATCACGCCGGGCGAGAACATCGTGCTGGTGGTGACCGCCTCGAGCCACCGCCAGGCGGCGTTCGAGGCGGCCGAGTTCCTGATGGACTATCTCAAGACCAACGCGCCGTTCTGGAAGCGCGAGGAAACCGAGGACGGCGGCAGCTGGGTCGAGGCCAAGGGCCACGACGATGCCGCCGCGGCGCGCTGGGCGAAGTGATGGCAAAGAAGGCGAAGGCGGCTGTGCCGCGCAAAACGGCGGCTCCGAGGCTGCCGAAGGTCAATGCCGGCGAGCTCGCCACGCTGCTCGATTACCTGCGCTACGCCGTGAGCTGCTTCCAGAACGCCGACCTGGTGTTCGCGCACGGCACCACCGATCCGGTCTCCGAGGCCGCCTTCCTGATCGGCGAGGCGCTGCATCTGCGTCCCGAGCAGTTCGAGAGCTTCGTCACCGCACGGGTCACCGCGGCCGAGGGCAAGACCATCCTCGACCTGATCACCGCCCGAATCGCGACGCGCAAGCCGGCCGCCTACCTGGTCAACAAGGTCTACATGCGCGACCTGCCGTTCTATGTCGACGAGCGCGTCATCGTGCCGCGCTCCTTCATCGGCGAGCTGCTGGAGACGCATTTCGGCGGCGCCGAGGCCGACGGCACCTCGCTGATCGACGATCCGCTGGCCGTCGACAGTGTGCTCGACCTCTGCACAGGCTCCGGGTGCCTGGCGATCCTGGCCAGCCGCCATTTTCCGAACGCGGTGATCGACGCCGCCGACATCTCCAAGGATGCGCTTGCCGTCGCCGCCAGGAACGTCGCCGCTTACGATCTCGGCGAGCGCATCTCGCTGCACCGCGGTGACCTGTTCGCGCCGCTGAGCCAGCGCCGCTACGATTTGATCATCACCAACCCGCCTTATGTGGACGCCGAGGGCATGGCCGGCCTTCCCCGGGAATGCCGCGCCGAACCGGCGCTCGCCTTCGACGGCGGCCCTGACGGGCTCGACATCATCCACCGCATCCTCGCCGAGGCGCGTGACCACCTGACTGCCGAAGGCGGGCTGCTGTGCGAGGTCGGCCGCGACCGCCCGCAGATCGAAGCCGCCTATCCCGACCTGCCGCTGCTGTGGCTCGATACCGAGGACTCCGAGGGCGAGGTGTTCTGGATCACCGCGCGCGATCTGGTCTGACTCTCCGCCGGACGCACGCTGACGCGAAATGACGCAGCGAACTTCCAAGATTCGGCACAAACTGCTGTCGCTGTGCAGAATTCGCTCACCAGGGCAGCGCCAACGCCGGACCTTTGACATTTCCGTCTGTCCGCGAAGCTGATAGCTTGGCGCCGGCCCGGATCGTCGGCTGACGACGTCTGCGCGCGCATCCAGGCCCCTCACGCACGATCCGTTTCGGTCAGTGTCTGGCAACCGGTTTGCCACCTTTCCGGGTCATGCTGTCGCCGTCGCCCCATTCTGCCTTGAACGTCCGAAGAGGTCCCCATGCTGGACAAGAGCCCCCGCCCCACCACCGTTCCGAATGATCTTGCCGCGCATTGGATGCCGTTCACCGCGAACCGCGCGTTCAAGAAGAATCCGCGCATGCTCGCCGGCGCCAAGGACATGCATTACATCACCGTCGACGGCCGCAAGATCATCGACGCCGCCGCCGGCATGTGGTGCTGCAACGCCGGCCACGGCCGCAGCCAGATTGCCGAGGCGATCGGCCAGCAGGCTGCCGCGCTCGACTACGCACCACCGTTCCAGTTCGGCATTCCCCAGGCCTTCGAGCTGGCGAACCGCATCGCCGACCTCGCGCCCGCCGGGCTCGACCACGTGTTCTTCTGCAACTCCGGCTCGGAGGCCGCGGACACTGCGCTGAAGATGGCGCTCGCCTATCACCAGATCAACGGCCAGGGCAGCCGCACCCGCCTGATTGGCCGCGTCCGCGGCTATCATGGCGTCGGCTTCGGCGGCACCTCGGTCGGCGGCATCGTCAACAACCGCAAGCTGTTCGGCACGCTGCTGACCGGCGTCGACCACATCCCCGCGACCTATGACCGCGAGAAGCAGGCCTTCACCAAGGGCGAGCCGGAATACGGCGCGCACTTCGCCGAGGAGCTCGAGAATCTCGTCGCGCTGCACGGCGCCAATACCATCGCCGCCGTCATCGTCGAGCCGATGGCCGGCTCCACCGGCGTGATCCCGGCGCCGAAGGGCTATCTCAAGCGCCTGCGCGAGATCACCCAGAAGCACGGCATCCTCTTGATCTTCGACGAGGTCATCACCGGCTTCGGCCGCCTCGGCCACGCCTTCGCCGCCGAGCGCTACGGCGTCACGCCGGACCTGCTGACCTTCGCCAAGGGCGTCACCAACGGCGCCGCCCCGATGGGCGGCGTGCTGGTGCGCGACACCATCCACGACGCCTTCATGAGCGGCCCGGAGCACATGGTGGAGTTCACCCACGGCTACACCTACTCGGCGCACCCGATCGCCTGCGCCGCCGGCCTCGCCACGCTCAACATCTATCGCGACGAGAAGCTGTTCGAGCACGCCAAGGCGATCGAGCCGAAATGGGCCGACGCCGTGATGTCGCTGAAGGGCCTGCCCAACGTGCTGGACATCCGCACGGTCGGCCTGACCGCCGGCATCGACCTCGCAGCCCTGCCCGACGCCGTCGGCAAGCGCGGCTACCAGGCGATGGAGCACGCCTTCCACAACACCGACCTGATGCTCCGTATCGCCGGCGACACCCTCGCTTTGACCCCGCCGCTGATCATCAACGAGGACCAGATCGGCGAGATCGTCGAGAAGGTCGGCAAGGTCATCAAGGCCGTGGCGTAAGCTGCGCGGACATCGAGCTTTCATCAAATGGCGGCCCTCGTGGCCGCCATTTTTGTTTGAGGGCGTCCCCTCGCTTCAGCGCAGGTTTTGCTAAGGTTCGACGAACACCGGTCTCTCCGTTCCCTCCCCCGTTGTGGGGGAGGGTCAGGGAGGGGGGGGTAGCCCAGGATGCCGCACGCAGTCGTCAACGACCACCAGCGCAACAGAGCGAGACAACTTCGCCGAACGATGACAGGTGCCGAAACGTTGCTCTGGCAGTACATCAAGGCGAACCGATTTGACGGCATGAGCTTTCGCCGTCAGGTACCAATCCAGAACTACATCGTGGACTTCGTCTGCTTCTCGGCAAAGCTCGTGATCGAGCTCGATGGCGAGTCACACGATTTCGCCGAGCGGCAAGCAAAAGATGTCAAGCGCGACGAGTTTTTCGCTACCGAGGGATTTGCAGTTCTTCGCTTCACGAACGCGCAGGTGATCTCAACCTTGAGGGCGTTGTTGAAGCCATCCGCCAAGCCATCGTCGATCGCGCCCGCGGCTACCCCCCTCCCCAACCCTCCCCCACAAGGGGGGAGGGAGCGGAGAGAGTTTCTCCGGCGGCCAGGATGATACGACCGGTGCAAGCACTGGCAAATCTCAGCCGTGCAATTCAAGTAACGCCAATCGAAGGCCAACTCGACACCAGTGAGCCCTGGCGAGCTGACGACGACCCATTTGCAGAGTTAGCTCGTAGGGAACCTTCGCAAATCCTCCACGTTCATGTCGCGAGCCGGCGGTTCGCGCGCGGCAACGACGTTTCGGAGGACGCGCATGCTCGCACCGCCAGGAGAGCTCCTGCAATTGGGCCTCGAGCAGAGGCTGAACCGCGTCAAGCGCGCCACGCAGGCCTATATGCGTGACCGCACGCGGCAGGCGACGGGCACGGTGACGTCCTACGCGGTCGCTGCCGGGCTGTTCGCCACCGCGGGCATTTTCCTGATCGCAGCCTGCATCGTCGGACTGACCGCCTTGTTCCGCTGGGTGGAAATGAGCTACGGCCTGTTCACGGCGTTTGCAGTGGTCGGCGGCATCCTCGTCGCGCTGGCGGTGATCTCTGCGGTCGTGGCGGCGGTCAAGCTCCGCAGTCCGACGCCGCACTACCCGTCGCTGTCCAGCCGGCTGCGCGTCGCGATTGCTGCGCCGGTGGCGCGGCAGCCCGATGCAGACGAGATCGATCCCGACACGATTCCACTCGCCCCCTCGGCTGCATCGACGAATCACCCGCGCGGCCTTGGCCGGGTCAACGTTCCCGTGGGCGTCGCCGTCGCGGCGCTGCTGCTGGGTGTCGCTGCATTGCGCCGACGGCGGCATCACCAGACGTGACACCACGAGATGTGACGCCGACATGACGTCGCTCGTCGATGGCGCATTATCTGAGCTGATCAGTTTCCACGACGACATTCGCGGCTCAGGCAGCCCTTGTGTCGCGACGTTTCCCGCCACGACCGTGAGGCCGTCACCGTTGTTCTACGGGACGCCGCACTACGATGACACTCCGCTTTGTCATGCGAATTTGCGTAAATGACACGCGGAGCGGAAATCGTCGGCCACGTTCGGTATTTGAATCCTGCCGACTATCCTCGCGAATCAACAGAAGTGCTAAGGTTGTGTTCGGTTGGGAGCGTCGCGCAGCATGATCCGTATCTCCACGATTTTCATTGCCATTTGCATGGTTCTGGTCGCAGCGTCGCTGGGCCTGATCCTGTATTCGATGGCCGGCATCAGTGGCTCGGAATCGGCGATCGTCTCACTGGCCGCGCTCACCTTCCTCATCCTCTATAACGCCGTGTCGATGCGGCTGCGCGACCGCTCCGACGTCGGCAGCCAGATCGCGGATCTGTCGCGCGGCACCGCCGATCTCGCACGCCAGGTCGCCGAGTTCGGCCGGCGGCTGTCGGCGATCGAAGGACGCATGGTGTCGTCGAGCTCGGTCAGCGCCGATCGGCTGCAGGGCGTGATCGGCGAGATCAACGAGCTCGGCGGACTGATGAAGCAGCTTGCGGTCACCGTGGCCCAGCACGAGGACCTGATCGCAGCCATCCCGCAGACCGCGGCGAGCGGCCCCGACAGCACCGCTGCGGCTGCTCGCGATGTGACGGCTCCCGTCGTTGTGCCGCCAACATCCGCCATTGTCCCGGAAGCCAAGCCTGCACCATCTGCCAGCCCCGAGCTCAAGGCGCGGGAGGCGACGGGGACGTTCAGCGCAGCACCGGCGCCAGCGCCCGCGGCAAGGGCACCGATCGCCCAGCCCGTGCCCACCGCGCCGGCCACGACCGCAAACTCCGCGCCCATCGCTCCCGTTGTGCCGCGCAGCCAGCAGCAGATCCTGGCAGCCGTCAAAGGCGCGATCGAGGACAACCGGCTCGACATCTACCTGCAGCCGCTGGTGACGCTGCCCCAGCGCAAGGTGCGCTTCTACGAGGCGGTGACGCGGCTGCGCGACGAGCGCGACCAGGTGGTGGCGGCCGAGGACTTCATCGGCATCGCGGAAGCCGCGGGCCTGGTCGGACGCATCGACCACATGGTGCTGCTTCGCTGCGTCCAGGTGCTGCGCCGCCTGATGGTGCGCAACAAGGACGTCGGCATCTTCTGCAACATCTCGTCGGCCACCCTGAGCAGCCCCGGGAATTTCTCGCAGTGTCTCGACTTCCTCGAAGCCAACCGGGCGCTGGCCCCCTCCTTCGTGCTCGAGTTCAAGCAGTCGACCTTGCGCAGCCTGGGCCCGACCGAGACCGAGCATCTCGCGGCGCTGGCGCAGCGCGGCTACCGCTTCTCGATTGACCACGTCACCGACCTGCGCTTCGAGCCGCGCGAGCTCGCCGATCGCGGCGTCCGCTTCATCAAGGTGCCCGCCGCGCTGCTGCTCGACCCCAAGCAGAGCTCGGTGTCCGACATCCATCCGACCGATCTGTCCGACCTCCTGGGCCGTTTCGGCATCGACCTGATCGCCGAGCGGATCGAAGGCGAGAGCAGCGTCGTCGACCTGCTCGACTACGACGTCCGCTTCGGCCAGGGCTTTCTGTTCGCGCCGCCCCGCCCATTGCGACCCGAGGGCGCATCTGCTACCGGCGAGGCCGCCGCCGGCCCTGCGGGCGGGCAGGATATCAAGATTCAGGACCCCAATGCCGCCGGCCCCACCTCCCTGGACGTGTCCAACACCAACGCAGCGACGCGCAGCGGCAACGCGGCGCTGGCTCGCCGCATCGCCGGGACCATCTGACCTGCGACGCCTGCCATGACCGCCTTGCGATTCGAAGCACGGCTGCGCGATGTGGTCGGCCGCAAGCGGGTGCTGCTGAGCGACATCTGGGGCGTGGTCCACAACGGCCTGGAGTCCTTCCCCGAGGCCTGCGACGCACTGCTTCGCTTCAAGCGCGAGGGCGGTACGGTGATCCTGATCACCAATGCGCCGCGGCCGGCCGATTCGGTGCAGCGGCAGCTGCGCAAGCTCGGCGTCGCCGACGAGGTCTACAGCGCCATCGTCTCCTCCGGCGACCTGACGCGCCACTACGTGGCCGATCATCCGGGCGGCAAGGTGTTCTGGCTCGGCCCCGAGCGCGACAACTCGATCCATCGCGGCCTCGAGCTGACCTTGTCGCCGCTGGAGGAGGCCTCCTACATCATCTGTACCGGCCTCTATGACGACGAGACCGAGACCGCCGAGGACTACCGGCCGATGCTGCTGCAGGCGCGCGAGCGCAAGCTGCCGCTGATCTGCGCCAATCCGGACATCGTGGTCGAGCGCGGCGACCGGCTGATCTACTGCGCCGGCGCCATCGCCGAGCTTTATCGCGAGCTCGGCGGCGAGGTGATCTTCTACGGCAAGCCGCACCGGCCGATCTACGAACGCGCGATGCAGCTGGCCGAGCAGCATGCCGGCCGGAAGGTGGCGCGCGAGGAGGTGCTGGCGATCGGCGACTCCGTCCGCACCGATCTCGCCGGCGCGCACGGCTTCGGCATCGACTGCCTGTTCGTCACCCGCGGCATCCATTCCGAGGAGTTCGCCGGCATCGACCAGCTCGATCCGGCCTCGGTCAAGGAGCTGTTCGGCCATCCGCCCCGCGCCTTGATGCGCGAACTGAAATGGTGAGCGGATCCTGAAACGAAAAACGCCCGGCCAAGTGCCGGGCGTCTTTCATTTGGAAGCGGATCAGCCCGGCCTCAGGCCGTCGCCATGTCCGGGAACACGGCGTCGATCTTGGTCTTCAGGGTCGCCGCGTTGAACGGCTTGACGATGTAGTTGTTGACGCCGGCCTTCTTGGCGGCGATCACGTTCTCGGTCTTGGATTCCGCCGTGATCATGATGAACGGCGTGGTCGCCAGGTTCGGATCGGCGCGGACCTCGCGGAGCAGGTCGTAGCCGGTCATCGGCTCCATGTTCCAGTCGGAGATCACGAGGCCGTATTTCTTGGCGCGCATCTTGTTCAGGGCCATCGAGCCGTCGCTTGCGTCGTCGATGTCCTCGAACCCGATCTGCTTCAGAAGATTCCTGATGATACGGATCATGGTGCTGTAATCGTCGACGACGAGCACCGGCATCGTCAAATCAACCGCCATCTTGACTCCCCCAGACGCGTACGCAACGCGCAGACTGTTACCAAACGCTCTTTCGGCTCAGGCCTTGAACGACCTCCGCCATCCGGGCTCAGGAGTAGCATCAGCCGTTAAACAGCGCGTTAACTGCGCCGCGGCTGCATGTCGCGGATGCTGCACTGCATGAGCCGGGGAACCCCTTCGGCTTGACTTCGGCAGGCCGGCCGCCCACGGTCGACGGCAACCTCCGCCGGCTGACGGCCTGCTGAAATCTGCGAGATATTTCCACGACATGTGCGCTTTTCAGATCATCCGCGATTCCACCCCGCCACAGGACATCCTCAAGGGCGCAGTGGTGGCGATGGGAAATTTCGACGGCGTTCATCTCGGTCACCGGGCCGTGATCGAGGCCGCCATCGAGATGGGCAAGGCCAAGGGGCGTCCAGCCCTCGCGCTGACCTTCGAGCCGCATCCGCGGCGCTTCTTCAGCCCCAATACCCCCCAATTCCGCCTCACCGACGAGGCCGCCAAGCTGCGGCTGCTGGCGGGAACCGGCCTGCAGGGTGCCGTGGTGATGACCTTCGACAAGGGCCGCGCCCAGACCTCGGCGCAGGACTTCATTCACCATGACCTGATCGGCCGGCTCGGCGTCTCCGGCATCGCGGTCGGCTACGATTTCCATTTCGGCAAGGGCCGGGTGGGCTCGCCCAGCCTGCTCGCCAATCAGGCGCCCAAGCTCGGCATCGAGGTCGACGTCCAAGCCCATGTCGACATCGACGAGCGCCCGGTGTCGTCGACCGCGATCCGCGAGGCGCTGGCCGAAGGCCAGGTCACCGAAGCCACCGCCATGCTCGGCGGCCCCTGGTTCGTCACCTCGGAGGTCATCCACGGCGAGAAGCGCGGCCGCGACCTCGGCTACCCCACCGCCAACATGCGGCTCGACCGCGATTGCGGCCTGCGCCACGGCATCTACGCCGTCCGGGTCGGCCGCGGCCGCGGCGCCAACCGGGTGCTGATCGACGGCGTCGCCAATTTCGGCCGGCGGCCGACCTTCGACAACGGCGCGCCGCTGCTCGAAACCTTCCTGTTCGATTTCAAGGACAGCCTCTATGGCGAGGTCCTGGATGTCGCCTTCATCGGCTTCATCCGCGAGGAGACCAAATTCACCTCCATCGAAGCCCTGATCCGGCAGATGGACGACGACAGCGCCAAGGCGCGCGCCCTGCTGGTGGCGGCGAACCCCGGCCTCTTCCCCCGGCTTGGCGACATCGGCTGATCCTCCACCGCCGCCGTCATTCCGGGGCAGCCCGCCAGGGCTGAACCCGGAATCTCGAGATTCCGGGTTCGATGCTTCGCATCGCCCCGGAATGACGCTGAAAGACTGCCCCGCAGCGTTGATGCCGCAGGATCGCTTTGCGATTCCGTGGTCCGGCTGCTAAGAGGAAGTCCCATGTTGATACGGCGCATCATCGGCATTAGCGGCCCGGCTTCCGCCTGAGCTTTTCGAGCTCGGCGCAAGACCGGGATGTCTCTGCTCGTTCCGCCGCCCGCGATCGAAATCGCGCCTTTCAGCCGTTCAGCTCATCAAGCCAGATCACGATGTCCGAGAAGCCGCAAAAGTCCGACGCCGCCGATTATTCCAAAACCCTCTATCTGCCGCAGACGGACTTCCCGATGCGCGCCGGCCTGCCGCAGCGCGAGCCGGAGATCCTGAAATATTGGGGTGACATCGACCTCTACGGCAAGCTGCGCGAGACCGCGAAGGGACGGCCGAAATTCGTCCTGCATGACGGCCCGCCCTATGCCAACGGCAACATCCATATCGGGCATTCGCTCAACAAGATCCTCAAGGACGTCGTGACCAAGAGCCAGCAGATGCTTGGCCACGATTCCAACTACGTCCCCGGCTGGGACTGCCACGGCCTGCCGATCGAATGGAAGATCGAGGAGGAGAACTACCGCAAGAAAGGCAAAGCCAAGCCCGACTTCCGCGACAGCGCCGCCATGGTCGCCTTCCGCCGGGAATGCCGCGCCTATGCCGAACATTGGCTCAACGTGCAGCGCGAGGAGTTCAAGCGTCTCGGCGTGATCGGCGACTGGGATCATCCCTACGCCACCATGACCTATCCGGCGGAAGCGCAGATCGCCCGCGAGCTGATGAAGTTCGCCGCCAACGGCACGCTGTATCGCGGCTCCAAGCCCGTGATGTGGAGCGTGGTCGAGAAGACCGCGCTGGCCGAGGCCGAGGTCGAGTACGAGGATTATCAGTCCGACACGGTGTGGGTGAAGTTTCCGGTGACCTCGCCGGCGCATGGGGCGCTCGCCGGCGCCGCGGTCGTGATCTGGACCACGACGCCCTGGACCTTGCCCGGCAATCGCGCCATCTCGTTCTCGCCGAAGATCGCCTACGGCCTCTATGAAGTCACCGAGGCGCCCGCCGACAATTGGGCGAAGACCGGCGATAAGCTGATCCTCGCCGATGCGCTCGCCGAGAGCGTGTTCAAGCAGGCGCGCGTCACGTCCTACACCAAGCTGCGCGACATCCCCGGCGACACGCTGGATGCGGTCGAATGCGCGCATCCGTTCAAGGGCCTCGCCGGCGGCTACAATTTCGTCGTGCCGCTGCTGTCGGGCGAGCACGTCACCGACGACACCGGCACCGGCTTCGTGCACACCGCCCCCGGTCACGGCCGCGAGGACTTTGATGTCTGGATGGCCAATGCGCGCGAGCTCGACGGCCGGGGCATCGCGACCACGATCCCCTACACCGTCGACGAGAACGGCGCGCTGACCGATCATGCGCCCGGCTTCACCGGCAAGCGCGTCATCAACGACAAGGGCGAGAAGGGCGACGCCAACGAGGCCGTCATCAAGGCGCTGACGGACAACGGCATGCTGCTCGCGCGCGGCCGCCTCAAGCATCAATACCCGCATTCCTGGCGCTCCAAGAAGCCGGTGATCTTCCGCAACACGCCGCAATGGTTCATCGCGATGGACAAGGATATTGCCGACGACGGCAAGTCCAAGTCCGGCGACACGCTGCGCGCCCGCGCGTTGCGCGCCATCTCGGTCACGCAATGGGTGCCGGCCGCCGGCCAGAACCGCATCAACGGCATGATCGCCAACCGTCCGGACTGGGTGATCTCGCGCCAGCGCGCCTGGGGCGTGCCGATCGCCGTGTTCGTGCGCGAGACCGGCGACGGCTCCGCCGAGATCCTGCAGGACGAGGCGGTCAACAATCGCATCGCTGAGGCCTTCGAGAAGGAGGGCGCCGACGCCTGGTATGCCGACGGCGCGCGCGAGCGCTTCCTCGGGTCCCGCGCCAACGAGGACTGGAAGAAGGTCGACGACATCTGCGACGTCTGGTTCGATTCCGGCTCGACCCACGCCTTCGTGCTCGAAGACCCCGTGCACTTCCCTGGCCTTGCCGGCATCAAGCGCAAGGTCGATGGCGGCCAGGATACGGTGATGTATCTCGAAGGCAGCGATCAGCATCGCGGCTGGTTCCACTCGTCGCTCTTGGAGAGCTGCGGCACGCGCGGCCGCGCGCCGTATGACGTCGTGCTGACGCACGGCTTCACGCTCGACGAGAACGGCCGCAAGATGTCGAAGTCGCTCGGCAACACCGTCGAGCCGCAGAAGGTGATCAAGGATTCCGGCGCCGACATCCTGCGCCTCTGGGTCTGCGCCACCGACTATGCCGATGACCAGCGCATCGGCCCGGAGATCCTGAAGAACACCATCGAGACCTACCGCAAGCTGCGCAACAGCATCCGTTGGATGCTCGGCACCTTGCACCACTACAAGCGCAGCGAAGCGGTCGCGTTCGCCGACATGCCGGAGCTGGAGCGGCTGATGCTGCATCAGCTGTCCCAGCAGGCCGAGGTGATCCGCCGCGCCTATGCCGCGTTCGACTACAAGACCGTGATCGCCTCGCTCGCGACGTTCATGAACACAGAGCTGTCGGCGTTCTATTTCGACATCCGCAAGGACACGCTGTATTGCGATCCGCCGTCCTCGGTGGCGCGCAAGGCGGCGCTGACCGCGATCGACCTGATCTGCGACGCCATCCTGAAATGGCTGGCGCCGGTGCTGTCCTTCACCACCGACGAGGCATGGCGGATGTACAGACCCGACGCCGAGCCGTCGGTGCATCTGACCTTGTTCCCGGACGCGATGGATGGCTATCGCGACGATGCGCTCGCCGCAAAGTGGGAGACGATCCGCAACGTCCGTCGCGTCGTCACCGGCGCGCTGGAGCTTGCCCGCGCGGCCAAGACCATCGGCTCCTCGCTCGAGGCGTCGCCGATCATCTATGTCGCCGACCGCGCCCTGCTCGGGACCTTGTTCGATGCCGATCTTGCGGAAATCTGCATCACCTCGAATTACGAGGTCCGCGAGGGGGACGCCCCGGCCGATGCCTTCCGGCTCGACGCGGTGCCGGGCGTGGCGGTCGTGGTGGAGAAAGCCGTCGGCAAGAAGTGCGCCCGCTCCTGGAAGATCCTGGAGAGCGTCGGCGAGGACGCCGAATATCCCGACGTCTCCCCGCGTGACGCCCAGGCGCTGCGCGAATGGAAGGCGCTCGGGGTGGGCGTGTGATCCGCGATCGTGTGTCACACTCCGCCGTCGTCCCGGCGAAGGCCGGGACCCATAGCCACCGGCTTTGGTGTAACGAAGAACGATGATCCAGACCTTCTCCGCCAACACCCATCACGCGGTATGGGTCCCGGCCTTCGCCGGGACGACAGCGGAGTTTGGCGCGAGCATCCCGGCATGATCGGCCTTCACGCATGACCCCCCGCCTCCGCCTCGGCCTCATCGCGGGGTTCGCCACGCTGGTCATCGACCAGGCCTCCAAGCTGTGGCTGCTGTACGGGTTCGACCTGCCCAACCGCGGCACCGTCAAGGTCACCCCGTTTTTCGACCTCTACCTCGCCTGGAACATCGGCATCAGCTTCGGCTGGCTGCAGAACGAGAGCGCACTGACCCAATATGCCCTGATGGCGGTGAAGGCGGTGGCGGTGGTGCTGCTGGGGGTCTGGATGGCGCGCTCGGAGACGAAGCTCGCCACCACCGCCCTCGGCATGATCATCGGCGGCGCGATCGGCAACGGCATCGACCGGCTGGCCTATGGCGCGGTGGTCGATTTCGCGCTGTTCCACATCGAGATCGGCGGCACCGTTTACAATTGGTACATCTTCAACCTGGCCGACGTGGCCATCGTTGCCGGGGTGGCAGCCCTGCTGTATGACTCCTTCTTCGGGGCTCATGCCGCAAAAGCGCCCTGATCGGGGTCGATACCGACCAATGCCGGTCTTGGGTCAAGAGCCTGACGTATTTCACGTTTTTGCGATCTGCACGGTGACCGGCCGGCCCGCATGTCGCGAGGGTCCAAGCCGGTAGGATCGCAGCCGGTTCGCCGGAGCACGAGCACTGGACAAGCGAGGACAGGGAAAGCCATGCGCAAGACCGAAGTCAGCAGCCGGATCGTGACCCACGCGGCCCTTCGTACCCTGCGGCTGTCGGCCGTCGCGCTCGGCATCGGCCTAGTGATGGCCGCGGGCACGGCCCGTGCCCAGGACGACGAAGAGGACGACAAGACCTTCGAAGAGAAGATCATCGACAACCTGATGCGCGGCCTCGGCGGCACCAACATGGAGACGCCGACGATCGACTACCGCGAGCGCTCGCCGTTGGTGGTGCCACCCAAGCTCGACCTGCCGCCGCCGGCCGCAGCCGCCCAGGCTACTGCGCCGAACTGGCCGAAGGACCCCGACGAGCAGCGCCGCCGCGCGGCCGCCGCCGCGCGCAAGAAGGAAAACAAGGATCCGGCCGTCGCGGCGCGTCCGCTGACGCCGGCCGAGATGCGCGCCGGCCGGACGGCGGCAGCGAAGCAGACCGAGCCGGTTCAGCCCGGCATCACCAACAACCCGATGATGAGCCCGTCGCAGCTCGGCTTCAAGGGCACGCTGTTCGGCCTGTTCAAGGGCAATGACGCCGAGACCAAGCAGTTCACCAGCGAGCCGCAGCGCGAAACTCTGACCCAGCCGCCGCCCGGTTACCAGACTCCGTCCCCGAGCTATGCGTACGGCACCGGCGGCTCGCAGGAACCGATCGGCGGCAAGCAGCTCGACATCATGACCGGCAAGGAACGGTGACGGCATCTGCTTGCCGGCGCCATCCCGGGAATTGCCGGCCTTGCCGGCGTTAGCGAAATTTAATGTCTTGCGGCGACAGCATGTCGCCGTTTTGTGACGCCGGGCTCCGTCCCGCGCGGTGTACCATGCTGCGCTCAAACCCGATCGCCCCGTCTCGCGGGCCTTCAGAAGGATCATGATGTCCTCGCACCGGTTTACCTTCGTCGCCGCCGCGGTCGCCTCCCTCATTGCGTTCACGGCCGGCGCTTCGGCGCAAACGACGTTCGCCTCCGAGCCTCCCGCCAGCTTCACCCTCCCCAACGGCCTCCAGGTCGTCGTGATCCAGGATCACCGCACGCCCGTGGTGACGCAGATGATCTGGTACAAGGTCGGCTCCGCCGACGAGACGCCCGGCAAGTCGGGCCTGGCGCATTTCCTCGAACACCTGATGTTCAAGGGCACCGAGAAGCATCCCGCAGGCGAGTTCTCCAAGACCGTGCTGAAGATCGGCGGCAACGAGAACGCCTTCACCTCGGTCGACTACACCGGCTACTTCCAGCGCGTGCCGCGCAACCAGCTGCCGAAGATGATGGAGTTCGAGGCCGACCGCATGACCGGTCTGGTGCTGAAGGACGAGAACGTGTTGCCCGAGCGTGACGTCGTGCTCGAAGAGTACAACATGCGCGTCGCCAATTCGCCGGAAGCCCGTCTCAACGAGCAGGTCATGGCCGCGCTCTACGTCAATCATCCCTATGGCCGGCCGGTGATCGGTTGGAAACCGGAAATCGAGAAGCTCAGCCGCGAGGACGCGCTCGCCTTCTATCGCCGCTTCTACGCCCCCAACAACGCGATCCTGGTGATCGCCGGGGACACTGACGTCAAGGAGGTGCGGCCGCTGGTCGAGCAGACCTTCGCCAAGATCCCCGCGCAGCCGGACATTCCCGCGCGCCGCCTGCGGCCGCAGGAGCCCGAGCCGGTGGCGCCGCGCACCGTCACCCTGGCCGATCCGCATGTCGAGCAGCCCTCGATGCGCCGCTTCTACCTGGTGCCCTCGGCGACGACGGCCGCGCCAGGCGAATCCGCTGCGCTCGACGTGCTGGCGCAGCTGATGGGCAGCGGAAGCAACTCCTATCTCTATCGCGCGCTCGTCGTCGACAAGCCGCTCGCGATCAATGCCAGCGCGTCCTATCAGGGCACCTCGCTCGATCCGAGCCAGTTCTCGGTTGCGGTCGCGCCGCGGCCGGGCGTCGAGTTCGCCCAGGTCGAGGCCGTGGTCGACAGCGTCATCGCCGAGATCGCGCAGAACCCCGTGCGTGCCGAGGATCTCGAACGCGTCAAGACGCAGCTGATTGCGGAAGCGATCTACGCCCAGGACAACCAGGCCACCATGGCGCGCTGGTACGGCGGCGGCCTCACCACAGGGCTGAGCATCGAGGATATCAGAAGCTGGCCGGATCGCATCCGCGCCGTGACGGCCGAGCAGGTCCGCGCCGCCGCGCAAAAATGGCTCGACAAGAAGCGATCGGTCACCGGCTATCTGATCAAGGACAATGCCGCCAAGCGCGAGGAGAAGCGGTCGTGATGCACCCAATGACCTTCGCCCGCCGCTTCGCCTGTGCGCTCACCGTCGCCGCAGCAGCGCTGACGCTCGCTCCGGCCGCCCAGGCCGCGACCAAGATCCAGCGCCTGGTCTCGCCCGGCGGCATCGAAGCCTGGTTCGTGCAGGATGCCACCGTGCCGCTGATCGCGATGGAATACGCCTTCCAGGGCGGCGCCTCGCAGGACCCCCAGGGCAAGCCCGGCGTCGGCAACCTCGTGGCCGATCTGCTCGACGAAGGCTCCGGTGATCTCGACTCCAAGACCTTCCACGAGCGGCTCGATCGCCGCGCCATCGAGCTCTCGTTCCAGGTGTCGCGCGACCAGTTCCGCGGCTCGCTGCGCATGTTGCGCGACAACAAGGACGAGGCGTTCGAGCTGCTGCGCACGGCGCTGACCTCACCGCATTTCGACAACGCCGATGTCGAACGCATCCGCTCGCAGGTGCTGTCGGGCCTGCGCCGTGAGACCACCAATCCGAGCTCGCTGGCAGGCCGCAAATTCCTCGAGCTCGCCTTCCCCGATCATCCCTATGGCCGGCCCTCCAACGGCACGCTGGAGAGCGTGCCGACCATCACGGTCGACGACCTCAAGGACTACACCCGCCGCATCCTCGCCAAGGACACGCTGAAGGTCGCCGTCGTCGGCGACGTCGATCCGGCGACGCTCGGCAAGCTGCTGGACCAGACATTCGGCGCCCTTCCGGCCAAGGCGACGTTGACGCCCGTGCCCGACGTCGTCGCCACCAAGCCGCCGCGCAGCGTTTACGTGCCGCTCGGCGTGCCGCAGACCGTGATCACCTTCGGCGGCCCCGGCATCCGCCGCCACGATCCGAACTTCATGGCGGCCTACGTGGTCAACCACATCCTCGGCGGCGGCGGCCTGTCGTCGCGGCTGTACAAGGAGGTGCGCGAGAAGCGCGGCCTGGCCTATTCCGTCTATGACGCGCTGTTGTGGATGGATCATTCGGCGCTGTTCATCGGCAACACGGCCACCCGCTTCGACCGCGCCGGCGAGACCATCGCAGCCGTCGAGGGCGAGATCCGCCGCATCGCCGAGGAAGGCCCGACCCAGCAGGAGCTCGACGAGGCCAAGTCCTACATCAACGGCTCGCAGATGCTGGCGCTCGACACCTCCTCCAAGCTGGCGCAGGCGATGCTGCAATATCAGCTCGACAAGATGCCGATCGACTACATCGAGAAGCGTAGCGAGATCGTCAACGCGGTGACGCTGGAGGATGCGAAGAAAGCCGCCAAGCAGCTCTGGAGCCAGGGCCTCTTGACCGCCGTCGTCGGCCGCACCCCGCAGGCCGCTGCCGAGCCGGCGCAAGCACCGGTCACGGCGCCAGTGACCAAGACGAACTGAGCTGGGGCGGCGCCGCATCACACCTCGGTGCGGTTGACCACAGCTGCCACAGCACAAACGGTGTCGTCCCGGCCTTGAGCCGGGACCCATACCCCCAGGGAGGGGTTTGAGGCAGGCTGGTCATTGGCCCTTTGCCCATCAGGACCGCCGCGGAGTACGGGTCCCGGCTCAAGGCCGGGACGACAGCGGAGGCCTGAGCGAAACTTCTGATAAAAATAATCTACTTGCTATTTTTCGGAAATCATGATCATCTCCCCGCATCCCGCCTCAAGCAGATGGGGCGTTGCGCGCGATCGTCACGACACGCGAGGCGGGGATGCGGTGGCCGCGAGAGATCGCAGCGTCCCTCGGCAACGAGGGCGCGGACGAACGATCGCTCGCGGACGTGAAGTCGCAGCGTCCTGACACCCCGAAGCTGGTGTCGACAGCGCAATGCGCGAGCATTGTCGCGGCATGGTGGCCAACGAGCCGGGCACCAGGGAGACTGCGTATAAGCGTGAAGACCATCGCGCGGGGAATGCCGGGATGTCTCGGCTGAACCTGTGGTTCCTGCCGCCTGCATTTTTTTCGCAGGCGGGCCATGGGTGCGGCCAGCGCCCGGCATTCCCCGCGCCCTCTGCATGCTTGCGAGGGCCACGACGATGCAAGCCTCGGGCAAGCGTGCCGCGAGAGCGCGAAGCTGTGTCCCCAGCTCAGCCGTGTCCTTGGCCCATCCACCAGCTGTTTGAACCGTGAAGTCCGCCCCCCCACCGCTGTCGTCCCGGACAAGCCGCGACGCGCGGAGCTCGGCGTGGCGCCGATCCGGGCCGCCCGCTGCGGCGCTGATCGTGAACAAGGCGCTGCCTATGACTGAGCCCTCTCCCCTTGTGGGAGAGGGCTCAAGGAAGACGCCAAGAGCTCGATCGGGTGAGGGGTCTCTCTCCACGAGCGTGGTTCGTTGAGAGAAACCCCTCACCCGCCCAAGCGCGCGGATAGGCCGTACATGCCCTCTCCCACAAGGGGAGAGGGCGCTGTATTGCACGATGCGATTGTCGGCACAGAGGCCCGCGCACACCTCGCCTAAACCCGCTATGGTGCCCATGAAAGACTCGAATCCCCCTGGTGCCCCATGCTGCGGATTTCCCGCGACCTTGCCATCGACGAGAACGACATCGAGATCTCGTTCGTCCGCGCCTCCGGCCCCGGCGGCCAGAACGTCAACAAGCTGTCGACCTCGGCGCAGTTGCGCTTCGACACCAGCCGCATCACGCTGCCCGAAGATGCCGCCGCGCGGCTGGTGCGGCTCGCTGGCCAGCGCATGACCAAGAACGGCGTCATCGTGATCCAGGCCGAGCGCTTCCGCACCCAGGAGCGCAACAAGGCCGATGCGATCGAGCGTTTGGTGACCTTGCTGCGCGAAGCCATGGTGCGGCCGAAGGTGCGCCGTCCGACCAAGCCGACCTTCGGCTCCAAGCAGCGCCGCCTCGAAGGCAAGAAGCTGCGCAGCGACGTCAAGGCCGGCCGCGGCGCACGGCGTTTCGACGATTAGTTGGTCAGCATCGCCCCACCCGTCATTCCGGGGCAATCGTCGATGCTACGGCCTTGCTCCGGATTGACGTTGGATGTGAAAAGAACATCAGCCTGCGCCACCCCCGTCTCCCACCGTCGCACGGCTTGATCTCATGAAGATCAGTCTGCATCGCTGACTTAGCTTTCGCACCGCAAACACCCGCGCCCGCTTTGTTCTCGCTGAAACAGCCGGCTACTACCACGGCGCGTCGGCCGCGACCTACTCTCATCAAAAATGAGAGCGAGGAACGATGCCGGGACGGCGTGCGGCGCAAAATGAGATTCTTCTCTGTGGATCATTGGTGCCAGTGCTGCTGAGCACCGCGGCCGCATTGGCGCAAATGGCGCTGCCCTCGCCCAAGCCCGTCGACGGCGCGACCTTGTTCAAGCAGCAATGCGCCGTGTGCCACACGCTGAGCAGCGCCGAGCCGACGCGTCAGGGACCGGCGCTGGCCAAGATCATCGGCCGCCGCGCCGGCGCTGTCGAAGGCTTCCGCTATTCGGCCGGCTTCGCCAAGGCCGACTTCACCTGGGACGAGGCCAAGCTCGACGCCTGGCTGACCAACCCGCAAGAGCTGATCCCCGGCGCCGTCATGGCCTATCGCCAGGCCAAGCCCGACATACGCGCCGCGATCATCAACTACCTGAAGGACAATTGAGATGGCCAAGCCCGTTCACTCGATGATCCGCGTCTTCGACGAGGCCAAGGCGCTGGATTTCTACAAGCGCGCCTTTGGCCTGGAGATCGCCGACAACCTCCGCTTCGACGGCTTCGCGCTGATCTATCTGCGCCATCCCTCCTCGCCGTTCGAGGTCGAGCTCACCGTCAACTTCGACCGCAAGGAGCCCTATACGCTCGGCGACGGCTACGGCCATCTCGCCGTCGTGGTCGACGATCTCGATGCCGAGCACGCCCGCTTCGAACGCGAGAACCTCGCGCCCGGTCCGCTGCGCGACTTCAAGCACAATGGCGCGACGCTCGCGCGCTTCTTCTTCGTCAGCGATCCCGACGGCTACAAGATCGAGTTGATCCAGCGCGGCGGCCGCTTCGGCTGAGCCGCTGACGACGAAAATACGCCAAACAAAAAACCACGGAGGAAATACTCATGAGAGAAGTCGACCGCCGCAACAAATACGACCGCCGTGTCTTTCTCAAGGGCGCGGCCTCGACCGTGCCGGCCGCAGCCGTCGCCTCTGCGACGGGTCTGGGGATCACCGACGCCTGGGCCGAGGATGCGAAAGCGCTGACGCCGGCGACCCTGAAGACGCTGGTGAAGGTCGCGCGCGACATCTATCCGCACGACTTCCTCGCCGACCGCTACTACATCGTCGCGGTCAAGCCGTGGGACGGCAAGGCCGCCGAGGATGCGGCCGTGAAGGCAATGATCACCGACGGCATCGCGCGCCTCGACCAGGACGCGAGGGATCGCCACAAGGTGCCGTATGCGCAGGTGCCGTGGGAGGTCGATCGCGTCGCACTGCTTGTGGGTATCGAGCAGACCACCTTCTTCAAGACGCTGCGCGGCGACCTCGTGGTGTCGCTCTACAATCAGAAGGAGCTCTGGCCGAAGTTCGGCTACGAGGGCTCCTCCGCCGAGCATGGCGGCTACATCAACCGTGGCTTCTCCGACATCGACTGGCTGCCAAAAGCCTGACGCCGGCGAACAACAGAAAACACGGAGGAAACCACCATGGCCAAATTCGATCAGAACGATTCGAGCGTCGTCGTCATCATCGGCTCGGGTGCCGGCGGCGGCACCTTGGGCAACGAGCTCGCGCAGAAGGGCATCAAGGTCGTCATTCTCGAAGCCGGCAATCGCTACGAGATTCCCGACTTCATCAATGACGAATGGGAGAGCTTCACCCAGCTTGCCTGGACCGACATGCGCACCACCTCAGGCACCTGGCGAGTGGCGAAGGACTTCGCCAATCTGCCGGCCTGGATCGTCAAGGCAGTCGGCGGCTCGACCGTGCATTGGGCCGGCGCCTCGCTGCGTTTCGAGGAACACGAGTTCAAGGCACGCACCACCTATGGCGGCGTGCCCGGCGCGAGCCTGCTCGACTGGCCGGTAACGCTCGCCGAGATGGAGCCCTGGTACGCCAAGGCCGAGTTCAAGATGGGCGTGACGCGCACCAACGACATCCCTGGTTTGCCCGGCAACAACAATTTCAAGGTGCTCGAGGCCGGCGCCCGCAAGCTCGGCTACAAGACCGTCCACACCGGCAACATGGCGATCAACTCGCAGCCGCGCGACGGCCGCGGGGCCTGCCAGCAGATCGGCTTCTGCTTCCAGGGCTGCAAGTCCGGTGCAAAGTGGTCGACCTTGTACACCGAGATTCCGAAGGGCGAGGCCACCGGGAATCTCGAGGTGCGGTCCGGCAGCATGGCGATCAAGATCGAGCATGATGCATCGGGCAAGGTGACCGGCGTGGTCTATGCCGACAGCCAGGGCAAGATGCAGTTGCAGAAGGCGCGCATCGTCGCGGTTGCCGGCAACTCGATCGAGAGCCCGCGGCTCCTGCTGAACAGCGCGTCGAGCATGTTCCCGGATGGTCTCGCCAATTCGTCAGGGCAGGTCGGGCGCAACTACATGCGGCACATGACCGGCAGCGTCTATGCGACGTTCGAGAACCCCGTGCACATGTATCGCGGCACTACGATGGCCGGCATCGTCCGTGACGAGGCGGCGTTCAATCCGAAGCGCGGCTTCGTCGGCGGCTATGAGATGGAGACCTTGTCGCTCGGCCTCCCCTTCATGGCGGCGTTCCTCAATCCCGGCGCCTGGGGCCGCAGCTTCACCGCGGCGATGGAGACCTATCCGCGCATGGCCGGCATGTGGCTGGTCGGCGAGGACATGCCGCAGGAGACCAACCGGATCACGCTCGATCCGGTTGCCAAGGACAAGTTCGGCATGCCCGTGGCGTCGGTGCATTTCGACGATCACCCCAACGACGTCGCGATGCGCACCCACGCCTACAAGCAGGGCTCGGCGATCTACGAGGCGGTCGGCGCCACCGTAACCTATCCGACCACGCCCTATCCCTCGACGCACAATCTCGGCACCAACCGGATGAGCGAGAAGGCCAAGGACGGCGTCGTCAACAAATTCGGCCAGACGCATGACGTGAAGAACCTGTTCGTCTCCGACGGCAGCCAGTTCACCACCGGTGCTGCGTGCAATCCGACGCTGACCATCGTGGCGCTGGCGATCAGGCAGGCCGACTACATCGCGGGCGCGATGCAGAAGAAGGAGATCTGAGTCTGCTCAATCATATGGGGCATCCCTGTCGCCGCGACGACGGTCAGCGCCTCCCCCGCTTGCGGGGGAGGGAGACGAGAGAGCAGTCGCGGGGCTATTCGGCCGCGTCCATGATCGCGGCCGCGGCGAACTCCGGCATCGCCGCGCTCGCCTTCGACCGGTAGATCAAACAGGAGCAGCGCAGCAGCGACGCGAAATTCTTCACCTCGCCGTGATGGTCGAGCACCTCGGCGTACAGCGTCGTCACGAACTTGGCGAGGCTCATGCCTTCCTTGGCGGCGATCTCCTCGAGCGTGTCCCAGAACGCCAGTTCGAGCCGGATCGACGTGCTATGGCCGCCGATCCGCAGCGAGCGGGTCTGCGACTCATAATCGCGCTGAGGCTGGTGTGCGAACAGACGGCACATGGGCTTCCTCCGGCACATTGTGATTTTCGCGAAACGATATACCGCCCCCGCCCGCCTCACAATCCCGTTGGAGAACGTGGCTTTCGCCTGCCGCACTGCATAAAAAACGCTATTCTCACCGCGAGCGGCAGCGTGCCGTGTGCCTTCAAAATCCAAGCCAGTCGTTTCATGCCCGTCCGCCAGCTTCCCGAGCAGATCATCAACCGCATCGCCGCCGGCGAAGTGGTCGAGCGGCCTGCGAGCGTGGTCAAGGAACTGGTCGAGAACGCGATCGACGCCGGCGCCAGCCGCATCGACGTCTTCACCGACGGCGGCGGCCGGCGGAAGATCGCGATATCGGACGATGGCGGCGGCATGACCGCGGCCGATCTGGCGCTCGCGATCGAGCGCCACGCGACGTCGAAGCTCGACGACGAGGACCTCTTGCAGATCCGCACGCTCGGATTCCGCGGCGAGGCGCTGCCCTCGATCGGCTCCGTGGCGCGGCTGTCGATCACGACGCGGCACAAGAGCGAGCCGCACGCCTGGGCGATCACTGTCGATTGCGGCGACAAGTCCGACATCGTGCCGGCGGCGCTCAACCAGGGCACCCGCGTCGAGGTCACCGACTTGTTTCACGCGACGCCGGCACGGCTGAAGTTTCTCAAGACCGACCGCACCGAGGCCGAGGCGATCCGCGAGGTGGTGCGGCGGCTGGCGATGGCGCGGCCCGACATCGCCTTCACCATCGCCGGCGAGGAGCGCGCGCCGGTGACCTGGGCCGCCGCGCTGCCGGGCGCACCGGGACAATTGACGCGGCTCGGCGACATTCTCGGCGCCGACTTCCGCAGCCATGCGATCGGCGTGCGCAGCGAGCGTGAGCATGTCGTGGTGGAAGGCTTCGCCGCGGCGCCGGCGCTGACGCGCGCGAATGCGCTCGGCCAATACCTGTTCGTCAATGGCCGCCCGGTGCGCGACAAGCTGATCCTCGGCGCGGTGCGCGCGGCCTATGCCGACTATCTGCCGCGCGACCGCCACCCGGTCGTGGCGCTGTTCGTCACGCTCGATCCGCGCGAGGTCGATGCCAACGTTCATCCCGCCAAGACCGAGGTGCGCTTCCGCAATGCCGGCCTGGTGCGCGCGCTGATCATCCACGCGCTGAAGGAAGGCCTCGCGCGGGAGGGGCGACGTACCGCGGCCAATGACGGCGGCGCGACAATCGCCGCCTTCCGCCCCGCCTTCGCGCCGCCGCGGCCCAACCCGGGACCGATGAATTGGGACTGGCAGCGCTCGCCGTCGGCACCGGTGATGCCGCATTTCGGCGGCTCCTTCCCCGCGGCTGCCGCCTCACCTGATCTCGAATCCTTCGGACTGGCGGAATCCTCTCAAGCGGCGTTCGACGTCGGCACGCCCCGCGCCGACGTCCGGCTGCACGAGCAGCCGGCAGCGCCCGATCTGCTCGACCGTCCGCTCGGCGCCGCGCGCACGCAGATCCACGATACCTACATCGTGGCGCAGACCCGCGACGGCCTCGTCATCGTCGACCAGCATGCTGCGCATGAGCGCATCGTCTATGAGCGGCTCAAGGCCTCGCTCGCAGCGCATGGCGTGCAGCGGCAGATCCTGCTGATTCCCGACATCGTCGAGCTCGACGAAGCCACGGTCGAGGCGCTGCTGACGCGAACCGATGAGCTCGCCTCGTTCGGCCTGGCGATCGAGTCGTTCGGCCCGGGAGCCATCGCGGTGCGCGAGACGCCGTCGCTGCTCGGCAAGATCAATGCCTCGGCGCTGCTGCGCGACCTTGCCGAGCACATGGAGGAATGGGGCGAGGCGCTGCCGCTGGAGCGCCGGCTGATGCACGTCGCCGCCACCATGGCCTGCCACGGCTCCGTCCGCGCCGGCCGCCGCCTCAAGCCGGAGGAGATGAACGCACTGCTGCGCGAGATGGAGGACACGCCGAACTCCGGCCAGTGCAACCACGGCCGCCCGACCTATGTCGAGCTGAAGCTGGCCGATGTCGAGAAGCTGTTCGGGAGGAGATAGGAAGACGACCAGGCGATCTACGAGGAGTGCCACGACGGCAACTACGAACTCGCTGTCGTCCCGGGCAAGCCGCAGCGGCGCAAAGCGCCGCGAAGGCGCCGACCCGGGACCCATACGCCGCAGCAGCCGTGAGGAAAAAGAACGACGTGGCGAGCAGCGTGCGTCCCAACGCCATTCTGGGGTTATGGGCCCCTGCGTTCGCAGGGGCGACACCGAGTTTGGATCACGAACGGCGCAGGAACACGAACTCAGTGTCGTCGTAAGCGCGCCGCTCGAGCTCTTCGAACCCATCCGGCGCCTTGAACGCGGCGGCCTTGGACTCCTCGACCACCAGCAGCGCCGCCGGCACCAGCCAGCCGCCATCGCGCAAGGAGTCCAGCGCCTTCTCCGCCAGGCCCTTGCCATAGGGCGGGTCGAGAAACACCAGCGCGAACGGCTCGACCGGATGGGCCGGGCCGAGATTGGTGGCATCGCGGCGATAGACCTTGGTGACACCGCCGAGGCCGAGCGCCTCGACATTGTTGCGCAACAGCGCCCGTGCCTCGGCGCCGCTGTCGATGAACAAGGTGAACGCCGCGCCGCGCGAGGTCGCCTCGATGCCGAGCGCGCCGGTGCCGGCGAACAAATCGAGCACGCGCGCGCCCTCAACCGGGTTGTCGTAGGCGTGCACGAGGATGTTGAACAGCGCCTCGCGCAGCCGGTCCTGGGTGGGCCGGATGTCGCGCGAGGCGGGCGAAGCGATGTTGCGGCCCTTCAGCCGTCCACCGACGACACGCATCGCACCACCCTACTCGTCCTGCGGCGTGATATCGCGCTTGCCGTGATAGCCGCGCTTCGGCCGCCGCGGCGGACCGGGAAAGCGGGCTTCCGCCTCGTGGCGCTCGCGGGCCTCCTCGCTGCCGGTGCGCTGAACCAGCACGCGGCGGCCCTTGCGGTCGGCCACGACCTCGCGCTTCGGCTTGGGCTTCGGGTCCGGCAGCGGCTCGCGATTGCCCTTGCCGGCCGGGCCGAGATCGGCGCCGGATTGCGCGATGACCTTCTCGCCGAGCTGCTCGCGCAGCACCCGCGTCTTGACCTCCTGCACCTCGCCCTCGGGCAGCTCCAGCAGCTGGAACGGACCGTAGGAGACGCGGATCAGCCGGTTCACCTCGAGGCCCAGATGCGCCAGCACGTTGCGCACCTCGCGGTTCTTCCCTTCACGGATCGCAACGACCAGCCAGACATTGGCGCCCTGGTCGCGCTCCAGCGTGGCTTCGATCGGGCCGTATTTCACGCCATCGACCTCGACGCCTGCGGCAAGCTGATCGAGCTGTCCTTGCGTAATCTCGCCATGGGCGCGGACGCGGTAGCGCCGCGTCCAGCCGGTATCCGGCAATTCGAGCACGCGCGCCAAGCCGCCGTCATTGGTGAGCAGCAACAGGCCCTCGGTGTTGAAGTCGAGCCGGCCGATCGAAATCAGCCGCGGCAGGCCTTCGGGCAGATTGTCGAACACGGTCGGGCGCCCCTCGGGGTCGCTGTGCGTCGTCATCAGCCCGCGCGGCTTGTGGTAGAGGAACAGCCGCGTGCGCTCGCGCTCCGGCAACGGCGCGCCGTCGACCTTGATCTCATCGTTTTCGGTGACGTCGAGAGCGGGCGAGTTGATGACGCGGCCGTTCACGCTGACGCGGCCCTGCGTCACCATCTCCTCGGCATCGCGCCGCGAGGCGAGGCCGGCACGCGCCAGCACCTTGGCGATGCGCTCGCCCGGCTTCTTCGGCTTGGCCGGCTCGGTGGCGACGCTGGTGCGGGCACTGCGCTTGTCCGTCTCCGGCTTGCGCTCGCGATAGGCGCCCCGGCCGCCAAAGGCCGGACGCTTGGCGAAGACCTTGCTGTCGTCCTCATTGTCGCGGCGCGGGCGCTCGGAGAAGCTGTCGCCTCCCCGACGTTCGCTGCGCGGGTGCTCCTGCCAAGCGGTGCGCCCTTCGGGACGGCGACGCGGCCGGTCGAAGCCACGGTCGTCATCGCCGCGCGGACGATCGAACTTGGGCCTGTCGAATTTGGGCTTGTCGAATCTCGGACGATCCTCGCTGCTGCGCGGGCGATCGAAGCTCCGGCCGCCTTCGCGCGGCGGACGCGCGGCACGCTCCGGACGATCTCCATCGGCGCTGCGCTTCTGCCACGGCTTGGTCTCGCCGCGCGACGGACGGTCGCCGAACTCCTTGCGCGGCCCGCGCGCACCGGCACCGAATTTGCGATCGCCTCGATCGCCTTCGGCGCCGCGAGAAAACTTGCGCTCTCCGCTGAACTTCCGCTCCGGCCGATCGCCGCTGCGCGATGTCCGGTCGCCGAAGCTGCGCTCGGTCCGCGGCCGGTCGCCGCGATCACGCGCGCCCTCGCCGCGTGGCGTATAGGGCCGCTTGTCACCATCGCGTTCCCGCGGAGCGTAGGGCTTGCGCTCACCGAACTTGCGCTCGGACGACCGCCCAGCCGGACGAGCCTCGTCGCGACCGGCGCGCGGCGTGTAGGGGCGCTTCTCGCCGCCGCGCTCGTCGCGATCGAATTTCGGCCGATCGCCGCGCGGCTTGAAGGCGCGCTTCTCGCCCTCGCCGGAACGTGCCGCATACGGCCGGTCGCCGCGCGGACGCTCGTCGCGGTTGAAGCGCGGCTTGTCGCCATAGGATTTTCGCGGCGCATCGCTCTCGTCACGCCGGCGCGGCGCGCGGCCCTCGTCGAACGAGCGCTTGCCGCCGTCGCGCTTAGCAAAGCTCTTGCCGCCGCCTTCCTTGTCGCCGAAGCCGCGCTTGGCGAACTTCTTCTCCGGCCCGCGCACGGCGCCCGAGCGTCCCTTGCCGCCCTCGGACCGCCCCCGCGGGGCGCCACCGCGGCGACCGCGGGAATCATTGTCTTTGTCGGTATCGCGGGGCATGAAGGTCTCACTTCGAGGTGCAGGACGCGGGGTGATACGCGCGCTTCTCGAGCAGCGCATGTCACGCGGGAAATCGGGGTCCGGTTTTGCTGAAGGGCGATGCAGTAGCAGACTTGGGCGGGTATGACGAGCCATGAACAGCCCTTCTTTCATGGATTTGGCCCTGAAAGCGGCCGAATCGGCCGCAATTTCCGGCGAGGTGCCGATCGGCTGCGTCGTGGTCCGCGACAACGCCGTCATTGCCACCGCCGCCAATCGCACCCTGACCGACCGGGATCCGACCGCCCATGCCGAAATCCTGGCACTGCGGCAGGCCGCGCAGGCGATCGGCAGCGAGCGGCTGGTCGATTGCGACCTGTATGTGACGCTTGAGCCCTGCACGATGTGCGCCGGCGCCATCTCCTTCGCCCGCATCCGCCGGCTGTATTATGGAGCCGCCGATCCCAAGGGCGGCGCAGTCGAGTCCGGCGTGCGCTTCTTCGCGTCGCCCACCTGCCATCACGCGCCGGAGGTCTATTCGGCGGTCGGCGAGCAGCAGGCCGCGACCATGCTGAAGGCGTTCTTCAAGGCGAGGCGCTGAGGCCCGACTCAGCCGCCGCGTTGTGCGAGCCTCGGAAGACGATCCGGACCGGCAGCGTGCTCACGCCGCTCATGAATTGCGACTGCACGCGGCGAACGCGCCCGGCCAGCTCGATCCGCTCCGTCTGCCGGAGCAGCTCGGCGAACAACGCCCGCATCTGCATCCGCGCCAGCTGCAGCCCCATGCAGATGTGCGGACCGCGGCCGAAGGCGATGTGCGGGTTCGGGCTGCGATCGATCCGGAACGCGCCCGCGTCCGCGAACACCGCTTCGTCGCGATTGGCGGAATGGAAGAACAGCGCCAATGCGTCACCGGCGCGAATGGGCCGTCCCCCGACTTCGGTGTCGCAGAGCGCCGTCCGCATGAAGTGCCGCACCGGCGTGGTCCAGCGCAGCATCTCCTCGATGGCTGCATCGAGCAGCTCAGGCTGGCCGCGCAGTCGCGCCATCTGCTCGGGCTCGGCCAGCAGCGCCTCCAGGCCGCCGGCGAGCGCGAGCGCCGTGGTGTCGTGGCCCGCGGTGACCAGCAGGATGAAGTAGGAGATCAGCTCATAATGCGGCATCGCCTCGCCATGCGGCATGGCATTGGCGATCAAAGTGGCGAGATCGTCGCGTGGATGGGCGCGGCGATCGGCGACGAGGGCCTCGAAATAGTCGCGCAGCGCCAGCATCGCCATGCGCATCGTATCACCGGGTGTTTCCGCAAGACGCCGCTGCGAATCCTCGGCCCCGACGAAGGCTTGGGCGAGCCGTGCCAGCCGTATGTCATCGGCTTCGGGCGTCCCGAGCATGCGGCCGATGACGCGGAAGGTGAACGGCATCGCCACGTCGGCGGCGAAATCGCTTCGCCCACCGCGCGCAGCCATGCGATCGACGATCTCGGCAGCCCATTGCGACAGCCAGACCTCCATCTCGCGCAAGGCCGGCGGCGCAAAGGCGCCTTGAATGATCGCCCGGTAGACGCCGTGATCGGGTGGATCCATCTCGGTCAGGCTGCGCACGAGTTGCGGCTTGCCGGTCACCCGCTGCAGCACCGCCTCGGAGGCCTCGCTGGCGAGATAGGTCCGCGGGCCGGCGGCGAATTCTCCGCTGCGCGTCTCCATCGCAACGATATCCGCGTAGCGCGTGACGGCCCAGAACGGGCGCACGCCCGGACGTTCGACCCAATGCAGCGGTGCGTGCTGGCGGAGCACCGCGCAGGCGCGCTCCAGTCGCGCCGGGCTGGCGTGGCCGCGCGAGGAGATCAGCACGTCGACGGCACGCTCGACCGACGCGCCGTGCCGGGCGGTTTGCGAGGGGAACGACCGGGCGACAGATGTCCGGGGAATGGGGTCGCCGCCGACCGCGGCGGCGTCAGACGCACGGCGCACGAGGAGCGTGAACTCCTTCATGCCATAGTTGCCGATGAGCTCGACATCGGCCGCAAATGCCTGCTCGCAATAGGCTGCCCAATCGTCCGGCGTGGTGCGATACAAGCGCGTGTCGATCGGATCGCCTTCCAACGTCTCGTGGGCGGCGGCCTGGAGGAAATTGACCGCAAAGCCGCGTCGGCTGGTCGCGAACATCCGCTGCAACATCGCCCTGACGTAGCTTTCCCAGGCCGCGCGCGAATAGCCGACATTGACGTTCATGATGCCCGAGGCAACCGAATAATCGGCGACGCGCGGGCTCTCGGCGGCGACGGAGAAACGTCGCAACGGACCGGCAAAGCGCCGCCGCGCCCGGCTGATCATCGCATGGGACAGATCGATGCCGAGATAATCGATCTCACAGGATGCAAAGCGCGCGGCCAGGAACGGCACCAGCGCGCCGTAGCCGCAGCCGATATCGTTGAGGCTGAACGGCGCCGACGCATCGCACAGCTTCATCAACTGCACGAAGCGCAGGCCCTGCGTCGCCTCGCACGACCAGTCGACGCCACGCGGCGTCGCGCCATGACGCGCGACGCAGGCGCTGTAGTAGGCATCGACATCGGAGCAGATGGCCTCGAGCAAGGGTTGATCAGGCTCGATGCCGCTGCCCGCGGCCCCCTTCATTTCTTGCCGCGCTTCTGGACGCGCCGATTGCGCGCTTCCTCAGCCAGATTCTGACGCGCCTCCCGGCCCGGCGTGGTCGGAATCGAAACGATCACATGGGTTTCGAGCGAGAACACCACCGGGCGGCCATGCGCGACCGTCACTCTCGGATCCTGAGCGGCCGAGTGGCAGACGATCGAAACCGGCAAGGGCTTCTCGCATTCCAAGTCGTCCTTGAACGCCCTGATGACGCGGTCGTGACCATTCACTCCGGTGAGATCCGACGGATATGTCCGGAGGTGTTCCAGGAACCGATACCAGCGGCGACGCTCCGTCCAATCCTGCGGCACGATCCCAAGTAGTGCGAATGATTGCTGCAAACCATGTTGAAGCGAGAAGACGCCGAACTCACGTTGCAGTTCGACCATTTCGTGCAAAGCTTCGGCTTCGAAACGCCTATTCAACTGTACGAGAATATCGAGGGTCGTACTGTCCTTGATCATCATCCCCATGTGCCCGCCTCCCAAAATGATTCATGGAAAGTGGTCATACTGCACGGGTCATCTAGTACCTTCAAGGTATGATCGGCACTCTATCAACATGGGTTTGTAGATCTCGGCGCCGGAGACCTCCAGCAAGCGCTCGGCGTCGAGAAGCGATTGGAATGCCTCGGCATCATTCCGCAAATCAGAGTCCGACGCGCGGATCAGACAGCGAAGCAACACGGCATGAAGCTCGCCGACGCGATCAGTCCGGCGCCGGGAAACGCTGATCGCTTCGCTCGAAACATCGAATGCGGCCTGCATATCTCCCGCGCGGTACAATGCCTCAGCCAGATAGCCCAACATGCGGGCTTCGAACTCCAAGCCAGCCTTGGCTCGCCTCGAATACTCGATGGCCTCGCGAAAATCATAGGCCGCGTGTGTCACGTCGCCGGCCGCGGCCCGAGCGATACCGGCCCCCGCCAATGCCTGCACCCGAAGATAGGGTATTCCCGATGTCTCGGCGATCTGATGCAACTCGGCGGAATGCACCGCGGCATCCTCGGCCCGGCCGCCAGATCTGGCGAACTCGATGGCGGCAAAGTGGGGAATGAAGCGCACGACGGGAGCGAGCTGTTCGGCAGGAGCCTCCAGCAGTTCAGAAAGATGAATTTCGAGCTCTTCAAGTCGCCCGAGTTGAAACAGGATCCGGGCCTTGAGGCATCGAATCCAATATCCGACGTCGAAGCCCATGATCTGATTGGGGTTAAGGCCCAGGGTCACATCGCTGTCGAAGCCGCTTTGCTGTGTGATGGCCTCCTGAGCCGTCTCGGCCGCCGCAAGTGCCTCCCGAACCCGCCCCGACAACAAATAGGCTTGCGCCAGCATGGCATTGACGGTGGCGTAGCGGCCGACGTCGCCTTCCTCTGAGGTCAGCTTGACGGCATTCTGCATCAGGTTGACGTAATCATCGGCGGCTCCTGTCGACGCCAGCACCCGGCCGTAGGCGCCGATCACCAACGGCTCATGCATCTTGTCCGAGGAACGCGCATAGCGCAGCGCCTCCTCTGCGAATGGCTTGACCTCCTCGGCGGAAATGCCCTCGCGCCAACCGAAGTTGAGGATCTGTGCGCTGGCCAGAGCACGCAGGCGGTCGACGTGCTCCGATTGCGGCAACGCCTGGAGCATGGCGCGAATCTTCTTCCACAGCCGCAGCGCCTCGGCAGTGTTGGTGCGCCCGATCCAGCGCGCGGCACGCTGCAGATGCTCGACAGCCTGCATGGTCTGTCCGGCAAACTCGTAATGCGAGGCGATCAGAGCTGCGAACTCGTCCTGACTGCCCCAATCGAGCGCCTCGATCGCCTTGGCCACCGCGACATGCACGTTGCTCAGCCGCGAACGCAGCTGCATCGCATAGGCCACCTCCTGGATCAGCGGGTGGCGGAAGGCGAGCACGCCCATGTCGAACGGAGGCAAATCGTAGAGGAGATCGGCCTGCCGCAGCTGCGCGAGCGCATCGAAAAGCTCAGCGTCGCCCAAGCCCATCACCGGCTTGAGCACCGCCAGTGCTACCGAGCGGCCGATCACCGCGGCCGTCTCCAGCACACTCTTGGCCGCCTCGCCGAGGCGATCGATGCGCGCCGCGACGACGGCATGCACCGTGGGAGGCAGAGGAATCGGGCTGATGCCGCCCTTCAGGCGGTAGGCGCCGCGCTCGCCCTCGAAGCCGCCGCTCTCGGAAACGGCGCTGGCAAGCTCCTCGAGGAAGAACGGATTGCCCTGGGCGCGCTCGACGATGTCGCCGGCCAGAACCTCCAGCGACGGATCGTCGCCGAATACGCCGCGCAGCAGTTCGCGCGCTTCCGGAGAGGCGAGCGGAACGATGTGCAGCTCGTGGAACGGCGCCCGCTGCATGAACGCCGACGCAAAGCCCGGCCTGTAGTTGACAACCAGCAGCGTCTTGGTGCCGATCGTCGCCTCGGCCAGCGCCTCGACGAACTCCTCGCTCGCCTCGTCGATCCAATGCAGATCCTCGATCAGGATCACCATGGCGCTGTCGGCAGGCGCCGAGCGAAACAGGGTCTTGAACACGTTCAACAGGCGCGTCCTGAACACGCCGGGATCGAGGCGCAGCGCCGGCCGCGTCGGGTCCGCCAGACTCATGAAGTCGAGCAGCATGACCAGCGCCGTATCAGGAACGCCGATCGCTTCCAGCTTCTCGACGACGCGCTGTCGCGACACTTCGACTGCCTCCTTCGGCCTGATACCGAAGAAATCGCGCAGCAGCTCGAGCACGGGCTGGAACGGCGTGGCGCGGCCGTGTGCGAGCACGCGCGCCTCGTAGACACGAATGCCCTGACGGCGGCACTGCTCCGCGAACTCGAAGCACAGACGGCTCTTGCCGATGCCAGCCTCGCCGACGATCCCGACGACGGAGCCGCGCGCCGCCAGCACGTTGTCGAGCTCGCGTTCGAGGACGTCGAGCTGGGCATTGCGGCCGATGAGCGGCAGCAGGCGCTGCCCGCTGCGGAAGACATCGCTGGCCGGCGCGTTGAGGCGGCCGATCAGTTTGTAGATCGAGACCGGAGAGGCTATTCCGCGCACCGTGTGGGTGCCGAGCGGCTCGGCTTCCACGAATTGCCTGGCGCCCGCGTAGGTCTCCTTGCTGATCAGGATGGTGCCCGGCTCGGCCATGTGCTCGAGACGGTTGGCCAGATGGACGTTGGCGCCGGCGGCATCATAGGTCTGGTACATGCTGTTTTCGACGACCTGGACGATCACCTCGCCGGTGTGCAGCCCGACGCGGACCTGCAGCCGCGGGTCGGCGAGGCGCGCGATCGAATCCTGCATCGCCAGGGCACCGAGACAGCCGCGGACCGCATGATCCTCATGCGGCACCGGGGCCCCGAACAGCGCCATGACGCCGTCGCCCTGGGTCTTGTTGACGACGCCGTCGTAACGGTGAACCGCCTCCTTCATGAGGTTGAGCACCGGGTCGAGCTGCTGCATGGCCAGTTCGGGATCGCCCAGGCTGTCGATCAGCTGGGTCGAATCGCGAATGTCCGCAAACAGGATGGTGAGGCGCTTGCGTTCACCGCCCTTGCTGCTCAGCGTCCTGAGGACGCGTTGCGCGGCCTGGTCGGGTGGAGCCAGCCGGCCCGGCAGCGGTGAGCCGCACTGGCCGCAGAAGCGATTCGACGGGCTGTTCGTCTGACTGCACGCCTCACATTTGAGGCCGAGCGGCTCGCCGCAGAGTTCGCACGCGGCTCTCCCTGGCAAATTCTGCTTCCCGCATCGCGCGCATTCCATGGCCACTCCGTTCCCCAGCGGAACTGACTCATCCCATCACAACAGGGGGACTATGGAACTGCCACAATTTTCGCGGGAAACATAGCCTGAAGGATGGGCCCAAGATGGTCGAGAGATGACGCCGAGACCGGATCGACATTGGCAACTCTCACCGCGTGCCCCTAATGCCGCCTTTCAGCCCTGGCCCCGCTGTTGCTCCAGCGCCTGCCAGGCGATATCGCGGCGACAAAAACCATCGGCCCAGCGGATGCGGTCGACCGCCTGGTAGGCGCGCTCCTGTGCTTCGGTGACGGTCTTTCCGGAGGCGCAAATGTTCAGCACACGACCGCCATTGGCAAGAATCGCACCGTCCTTCGCCACGGTGCCAGCATGGAATATCTCCACGCCGTCGATTCGCGCGGCCTCGTCCAGACCCTCGATGACGCTGCCTTTCTCATAGTCGCCTGGATAGCCCTTCGCCGCCATGACAACGGTGACGGCGGCGTCGGGGAACCAGCGCAGGTCAAAATTCTTCAACTGCCCGTCGCAGGCGGCCAGCATCGCCGGCACCAGATCGGACATCATGCGCAGCATGAGCACCTGGCATTCCGGATCGCCGAAGCGGACATTGTATTCGAACAGCTTCGGTCCCTGCGCCGTCAGCATCAGGCCGGCATAGAGAATGCCCCTGAACGGCGTGCCGCGCGCATTCATGCCATCGATGGTCGGCAGGATGATCCGGGTCATGATCTGGTCATGAATCTCCTGCGTGACGAACGGCGTCGGCGAATAGGCGCCCATGCCGCCGGTGTTCGGCCCCTGGTCGTGATCGAAGACCCGCTTGTGATCCTGCGCCGAGGCCAGTGGAATCGCAGTCTCGCCGTCGCAGAGCGCAAAGAACGAGACCTCGCGGCCCTCGAGATACTCCTCGACCACCACTTCGGCGCCCGCGACGCCGAAGCCGCCGTCGAACATCATCCTGACAGCGTCCTCGGCCTCGGCCAGCGTCTTGGCGACGACGACGCCCTTGCCCGCCGCCAGGCCGTCGGCCTTCACGACGATCGGCGCGCCGTGCTCGCGGACATAGGCCAGCGCCTCCGGGGCGTTGTCGAAGCGGCTATAGGCGCCGGTCGGAATGCCATATTCGGCGCAGAGATCCTTGGTGAAGCCCTTGGAGCCTTCGAGCTGCGCCGCGAGCCTGCTCGGCCCGAAGATCTTGATGCCGGCGGCGCTGACATCGTCGACGATGCCGGCGGCCAGCGGCGTCTCCGGCCCGACCACCACGAGATCCACCTTGTTCGCCTTGCAGAACTCGATGACCGCCGCATGATTGGACACGTCGAGCGCGACGCACTCGGCCTCCTTGGCGATTCCCGCATTGCCCGGGGCGCACCACAGCTTGGTGAGCAGTGGGGAACCGGCCATCTTCCAGGCGAGAGCGTGCTCGCGGCCGCCGGAGCCAATGAGGAGAATGTTCATGGTCGATGCCGTCGCAGAGGGGTGGGCCAATTTGGAGGCCCCAATTGCCCGGCCCTCGCAACAGAGTCAAATCATGGCTAGGGCGGCTTTGCGGCGGCTCCGGCGATGATTTCCTGCAAGCCCGCCACATGGCGGGCAAAGGCGGCCCTGCCGGAAGCGGCCAGCACCACCGTGGTCTGCGGCTTCTTGCCGACGAAGGCCTTGTCCACGGTGACGTAGCCGGCGCGGGCCAGCGTCTCGATATGAGCACCGAGATTGCCGTCGGTCGCCCCCGTCAGCTTCTTCAGCCGGACGAATTCGAGGCCCGTGCCGGCAGGCAGCGCATTCAGGGCGGCCATGATCTTGAGCCGCAGCGGCTGATGGATGATCTCGTCGAGCTCGGCCAACGCGTCAGCTCCGCCGCATCCAGAGCCCGCCGAGGATCAGCCCGACGCCGTTCACGACAGCCATCCACAGCGGAAACGCGACGCCGACATAGAGGTAGCCGATCAGGGTCAGCGCGGTGACGCACAGCCCGAACATCGTGAATGCGATGCCGAACCACAGGCCGGCGAGGCCGTAGAACAGCATGAAATAGACCGGCCAGAACGCGCCCATCTCCCGCGGTCCGAAATGGCCAATGGTCTCGACGAAGAAGCCGAACGCAAAGAACATGACGAAGGCGAGCAGCGCGCGCAGATCGAAGCTGCGCACGCCGGAGCGGGCCTTCTCCAGCGCACCCAGCAGAACCGATCCGCCGATTCCCAGCACGTACACCGAGAGCCAGGCCTTCTCGGCATAGAACGGCGTCAGATAGGTGACGAGATTGCCGGCAAAGACCAAAGCGCCCCACAGGATCATCAGCAGGCTGGCGAGCCTGTAGATCTGCGACTGGCGCACGCGCCGGGTGACGTCCTCGATCTCGCTCAGCGCACGCGCCGCTTCCAGGCTGTCGATCATGCGGATTGAACCTCTAGCGCGTGGCCACATCCTCAGCGATCGCACTGACGGCCTGCGGCGCCGACACGATCTCCATGTGATTGACGCCGGCGATCAGCTTGACGTCAACCGCGGGCGCGACCGCATGCACGGCGTCGGCATATTTGTCGGCCAGCATCAGTTCGTCGGCAGCGCCGGCGATCACGCTCACCGGGTGCTTCGCGGCGCTGAGATCGGCCTTGTAGCCGGCGGTCGCGAAATTGCGCAGCAGGCGGTAGCTGTAGGTCGAGGCGACGTATTTTTCCGCGTTCGGCCTGACCGCAAAGGCCAGCGCGGGCAGCGCCTCGCAGCACGGCAGACCGACGCGGCTCAGAAATGCCAAAGCGAGAATGCGCGGAATGTCGGGGCTGGCCCAGCCGCCGGAATTGTCCCGATTGGTCGGCGCATCGTAGCCGAGATAGGGCGCGAGCAGCACGGTGCGTGCGAACAGATCCTGGATCGGCGCGCCGGCCGCACGCAACGCGAAGCCACCGCCCGCCGAATGCCCGAGCAGCACGATCGGCTGCGCCGGCACCGACTTCCGAACCTCCGCGACGAGATCCGCGAGATCATCCTCGAGCTGGCCGGAATAGCCGATGTCGCCGCGGGTGCCGGAGCCGCCATGGCCGCGAATGTCGGGCGCGAAGGTCTCGACGCCCCGCCCCGCCAATCCGTCGGCCAGGGCATGCACGGCCACGCTGGAGCCGGAGGAGCCGTGCACCAGGATCGCGATCTTGCCCACCGCTGTCGCCCTTGCCGGGTAATGGCGATAGGCCAGCTCGGTGCCGTCGCGGGCGCTGAAGCGCTGCAAGGCCGGCATGGTGCTGCGGTCGACCCGGGCGACGGTCTCCGAGATCGACTTCAGCTCGGGCGGATGCACCAGAGGCGTGCCGATCATCGCGGCCAGAACCAAAGCCATCGCCCCGGCCAGACCAAGCCCCCAGCCGAGGAGCCGACGCACGATCTTGACGCCTCTCCACATCGCTTCCGCTCCCCCAACTCTCGATTTGTTAGAGTACTCTATATAACAGAGTTATCGAAAAGGCAACCGCTCGATTGGCGGTGAGCGCGGAAAGCCCCTACCTTGGCGGCTGCTCCCCCAACCGAATCAGCCAGCGATGCCGCCTGCGGAAGCCCTGCCCAACGCGCCCGAATTCACCGTCTCCGAGCTGTCCTCCGCGCTGAAACGCACGGTCGAGGACCAGTTCGGCCACGTCCGGGTGCGCGGCGAGATCACCGGTTTTCGCGGGCCGCACTCGTCGGGCCATTGCTATTTCGCGCTCAAGGACGAGAGCGCCAAGATCGAGGCGGTGATCTGGAAGGGCGTGCATGGTCGCATGCGCTTCAAGCCCCAGGAGGGGCTCGAGGTCATCGCGACCGGCAAGCTCACCACCTACCCGAACTCGTCGAAGTATCAGATCGTCATCGAGGCGCTGGAGCCGGCCGGCATCGGCGCGCTGATGGCGCTGATGGAGGAGCGCAAGCGCAAGCTCGGGGCCGAGGGGCTGTTCGATCCGGCGCGCAAGCAGCTGCTGCCGTGGCTTCCCGAGGTGATCGGCGTCGTCACCTCGCCGACCGGCGCGGTTATCCGCGACATCCTGCACCGGCTCGAGGACCGCTTTCCCCGCCGCGTGCTGGTGTGGCCTGTCAAGGTGCAGGGCGAAGGCTCCGCCGAGCAGGTCGCAGCCGCTATCCGCGGCTTCAACGATCTGCCGGAGGACGGCCCGATTCCCCGCCCCGACGTGCTGATCGTCGCGCGCGGCGGCGGCTCGCTGGAGGATCTCTGGTCGTTCAACGAGGAGATCGTGGTCCGCGCCGCGGCCGAGAGCATGATCCCGCTGATCTCGGCGGTCGGCCACGAGACCGACGTGACGCTGATCGACTTCGCGGCCGACAAGCGCGCGCCGACGCCGACGGCTGCTGCAGAAATGGCCGTCCCCGTCCGCAGCGAGCTGATGCAGGAGGTCGCGAGTCTGGCGCGCCGCGTCGGCGTCTGCTGGCAGCGCAGCCAGGAGAGCCGCCGCAACGAGCTGCGCGCCGCAGCGCGAGCGCTGCCCGGCGCGGCTGAGCTGCTCGCGATCCCGAGACAGCGGCTGGACTCGGCGGCCGCAAGCCTGCCGCGCGCGCTCAAGACCAACACGCATGTCCATTTCCGCCAGTTCGCGGCGGCCAGCGCCAAGCTCACCTTGCGCGTGCTGCACGGGCAGATCACGCAGGCCGATCACCGCCTCGTGGTGTCCTCCGAGCGGCTGTCGCTGTCGGCACGAGCCCTGCTGCACCGCCGGCGCGAACGCTTCGACGCCCTCGACGCCCGCTTCAAGGCCTCGCGCCTCGCCTATGCGCAGGCCAAGCGCCAGGCGATCGCGCGCGAGCGCGACCGCACCGAGCGGCTGGCCGACCGTGCCAGCCGCGCGCTGACGACGTCGATCTCGCGGCTCACGGCGCGCGTCGACCACGCCGGCCAGCTGCTGACCGCGTTGTCCTATCGCAGCGTGCTCGCGCGCGGCTTTGCACTGGTGCGCGACGAGGCCGGTCACCCGCTGCACCAGGCGGCGAGCATCGGGCCGAACGCCGCACTGTCGATCGAGTTCGCCGATGGCGTCGTCGCAGCGACTGCGGGTGCGGAACGCCCGATGTCATCAGCAGCGCCGGCGGCACCGAAGCCGGCGCGCGAAGGCAAACCGGCGAGCTCGAAGCGGACACCCGATCCCGCCGATCAGGGCAGCCTGTTCTGAGGAGGTGTCAGCGCGCCAACCAGTCGGACACCAGCTTCCGCGCATCGGCGCGCGCTTCGGGATCGGAGCCGACATGGCCACGCTCCGGCGCGGCCGCATCGGCACCGGCCACCTGATGAAAAGGCAGATTGATGCGGTCGAAATCGTGATAGGCGCCGGGATAGACGACGATGCGGGTCAGCGCGCTGCGGCCGCGCGCGCCGTCGATCATCTGCCGGCAGGCCGGCGGCGAATAGACGTCATCCAGACCGCCAATCAGGATCAAGGTCGGGACGCGTGCGCTCCAGCCGAGTCCCGATGAGGCGCGGCAATCCGGATAGAAGGCGACAGCCGAACGAAAGTCCGGCGAGACATGCTCCGGCAATTGCGGCCGCACGGCCCATAGCAGCGCGCTGGCGCCGCTGGCCCACCCGACCAGGCTGATGCGGTCCGGCATGGCCCAGGACTGCTGGGTCAGCCATTTCTGCGCAATCACGATATCGGCGACCCGCTCGCGGCGCCCGCTGATGCGCCGGTCTTTGACGCGGCATTGCGGTCCGAGCCCGCGCGAGGCGTAGCTGTCCGGCAGCAGCACCGCCTTGCCGTCCTTGACCAGGTCCGCGGCCCAGTCCCGATAGCGGGGCAGCACGGGGTCGGAGCGCCCGGCCAGGCCACCGCACCCATGCAGCGCGATCACCGTCGGGAACGGTCCCTGCCCGTTCGGCCTGTAGAGCTGCGCATGCAGCACATAGCCCCCGGACGGAATCTCGATGGCAATTGGTGCCGGCAGCGACCCGGCAGAGGCCGGGAATGCCGTGGCGCAGAGCAGGGAGACGACGACGGCGACGAGGGAGCGCATCAAACCAGCCGGGCGAGACGAGCGGCGGACAGAATGAAATCTAGCTAGCACGGAGCATCTCGCCGAAGCATCACAAATCAGTGGGTTTGCGGAAGCGACAGGGGGCCCCATCTATGCTAGGAAACCGCTCCGAAATGGCGGTGTCGCGCGCCTGTTGGCGCGTGTGGATTGGAGATTGCGGACGTGCTCAACAAGTTCGGTCCCTCGGGTCAGGGGGAAGCGCAGGTGCAGTATCTGGACGGTGATTTCCGCGTGATCTCGCCAGGAAGCTACGTGCGCTGCGCCGTGACCGATGCACGCATCCCGCTCGACGAACTGAAATACTGGAGCGTCGACCTGCAGGAAGCCTACGCGCTGCCGAGCGCGGTGCTGCAGCGGCATTATCCGGGCGCCCTGAAGGCGGGTGGCTGAGACATCCGTGCGGTGGAAAGCCGCTGCGTGATCAAGCCGCGCAGCGCCGGCAGGTCGCTGAACTCCAGCGTGACCGGGAATGCCGTGATCGCCAAGTCCCGTTGATCCTCCCGTTGCTCCGCCCCGCTGACGCCCAGCCGCGCGAGGTCCTTCTCCGTCGTCACGAGGCTGAGCCCATCGCGCTTCGCGGCCCTGACGAGGGCCCCGATATCGTCCGCCGTAAACGGATGATGATCGGCAAACGCCTGCTCGGCCTTGATGTCGAGCCCGCTGGCACGCAGGGTCCGGAAGAAGCGCTGGGGATCGCCGATGCCGGCAAAGGCCAGGATCGGCCGTCCCATCAGTGCGGCAACGACCTGCGGATCGGGCTGCAGCCGAGCCCTGAACACCGGCTTTCCCGCTGCCGCGACGCGTAAAGCAACGGCCTCGCTTGCGTTGCCTTCGCCGATCACGACGAGCGCGTCGGTGCGCGAGAGCTGCGGCGGCAGCGGCGCCCTCAGGGGGCCGCCGGGAAACACGCGGCCATTGCCGAGCCCGCGGACGCCGTCGAGCATGATCAGCGCGAGATCCTTGGCGATCGAGGGATTCTGAAAGCCGTCGTCCATCAGGATGACTGAGGCGCCCTGCACCTTGACCAGCCCGACGCCTTCGGCGCGATCGCGCGACACCACCACGGGCACGCGGGCTGCCATCATCAGCGGCTCGTCACCGACGTCGCCGGCGTCATGAGCGGCCGGATCGACCAGCACGGGCCCACGCAGCCGGCCACCATAGCCGCGGCTCAGCACGACCGGATGCTCGCCGAGCTCGCGCAGCAGGCTCGTCAGCGCCAAAACCATCGGTGTCTTGCCAGCGCCGCCGACATGGTAGTTGCCGACGCAGATCACGGGCACGCCGGCGTTGATGCCCGTCCGCGTCATACGCCGCGCAGCCACGGCGCCGTAGAGCAGCGAGATCGGAGACAGCAGACGCGATTGCCAGGATCGGGGCCGATGCCAGAAGGCCGGCTCACGCATCGCCGGCGGCTCCCATCTCCAGCCTGATCTGCAGCAGATACGGCTCCAGCGCAGACATCGTCCGCTCCAGCGCACCGCCGAGCTGATCGACGACGCCGGCGCCCGCGGCGACGAGGTCGTTGCAGGCCTCGGGCTCGGCAAGCAGCTGCCTGAGCTGCCGCACCAGCGCGTCGGGATCATGCGCGAGCCGCGCTCCGGCCGCCTTGTCCAGCGCCTCGTAGACGTCCGTGAAGTTGAAGACGTGCGGCCCATGCACGATGGCGGCGCCGAGCTTGACGGCCTCGATCGGATTCTGGCCGCCATGCTCGACCAGCGAGCCGCCCATGAAGACGACAGGTGCGAGCCGATAGAACAGGCCGAGCTCACCCATCGTATCGGCGACGTAGATATCCGTTCCGGCGAGCGGCTGCTCTTCCCGCGAGCGCAAGGCGCCCTGCAAGCCCGCGCCGGCGACGAGCTCGGCGATGCCGGGACCGCGATGGGGATGACGCGGCACGATCACGGAGAGCAGCGACGGATGCGATCGACGCAAGGCCTTGTGGGCCGCGATCAGGATCTCGTCCTCGCCGGGGTGGGTCGACGCCGCAACGATCACGGGGCGGCCCCGCGTCATCGCAGCGAGCCGGTCCAGCTTGGCCGGATCGGCTGGCGGGGCCGGCACGTCGAGCTTGAGATTGCCGGTGGCGACCACGTTGCGCGCGCCGAGCGCTGAAAACCGCTCGGCATCGGCCTGCGACTGCGCGAGGCAGACGTCGAAGCGGCCCAGCAGGGCGGAGATCGTGCCGGCCATGCGGCGCCAGCGCGCGAACGAGCTCGGCGACATGCGCCCGTTGATCACGACCATCGGAACCCGCCGGGAGGCGCCAGCCAGGATCAGGTTGGGCCAGAGGTCGGACTCGATGAAGAGTCCGAGCGAGGGACGCCAATGATCGAGAAACCGCTCCACGAAGCGCGGCGTGTCATAGGGCACGTATTGGTGGATCACGTCGGGCGGAAATCGCTTGGCGACGATCGCGGCCGACGTCACCGTGCCGGAAGTGAGAAGAATGCGGATGTTCAGCGCGCGCAGCCGCTCGATCAGGGCTGCCGCCGCCAGCACCTCGCCGACGCTGGCGCCATGGATCCAGACCAGAGGTCCTTGCGGCCTGGTGTCGTGGCTGAGGCCACGCCGCTCGTCGGTCCGCTCCGGGTCCTCCTTGCCATGCTTGAGCCGCTGCCTGATCAAGGCTGGCGCGAGCGGGACCGCAGCCGAGGACAACCCGCGGTAGACGCGCAGGGCCATCGGCAACGGGTTAGCCACTGGACGCTCCCGACACCGGCGGCGGACATGCCTCGGGACGGCCGACGATCTCATAGGCGCGGCGCATGCATTCGTTCAGCGTCGCCTCGAGGTCGAGACGCGCCGCTTCCATCATCGCGGCGTCGGCATCACGCGGCACGTTGATTTCCTTGATTCCCACCAATGCGCCGCGGCCGAATGGCAAATTGATGGTGGTGCTGTCCCAGTTCTTCAGGCGGATGAAGCGGCTCGTGACCATTGCGAAGGGCATGATCGGACGTCCTGACTCACGCGCGAGCATGATGATGCCGAGACCCGCAATCCGCGCGCGCTTCGGCACATCGGCGGTCGATGCCACGTTATAGTTGTCTTCCAGCGCCCGCACCATCTCCTTGAACGCCCCCACCCCGCCTTTCCGGTGGAAGGAGCCGCCATGATCGCCGGAGCCGCGGATGGTTCCAATGCCGAGGCGCTCGGCCGCGATCGCATTGAACTCGCCGTCGCGATGGCGCGAGATCAGCACCTTGGCGCGATAGCTCGGCTTGTTCTTGATGAAGGGAGTCAGCAGATGCTGACCGTGCCAGAACGCGAAGATCGCCGGCATCTGCGGCTCGACGATGTCGTAGACATCGCCCGGCTCATAGGTGAAGCGGTTGGTGAGCCACACCAGCCGCAGGTACTCGGCCGCGAGGAACCCGACGGCGCGCTGGAACCAGCCGCTGCGCAGCGTATTGCGGATCAGATGTTTCAAGTGGCGCGCTTTGCGTCTTACTTCGCATCCTGACCGGGATCGAGCAGCCGGTGCAGGTGGACGATGAAATAGCGCATGTGGGCGTTGTCGACCGTCATCTGCGCCTTGGCTCGCCAGGCGGCGTGGGCCGCCGCGTAGTTGGGGTAGACGCCGACGATGTCCACCTTGTCGAGATCCTTGAACTCGTTCTTGTCGAGGTTGACGAGCTCGCCGCCGATCACGAGGTGAAGGAGCTGCTGCGAGGCGCTATCTGTCATCGGGTCCGTTCCTAATCAGCGCCTTGCAGGCGACGTGGAGGGTGCAATCCCAGAGGGCATTCAGTCCGGTGGTAACCTGCGGTACTGCGCGACGATATCAGCATGTCGATCGCGGCCCGCTGCCACCAGCACCCCGTGCACCACTTCCGGACGATTATAGAGGATCGTCTCGCCGGACAACGCGGTCATTTTACCTCCCGCTTCCTGCACGATCAGATGAGCCGCCGCAAGATCCCAATCGCGGCTTTGTCCGCCTGCAAAAGCGGCATCGAGAGCGCCATGCGCGACCCGGCACAGGCGCAGCGCCAGCGAGCCGATTCGCGGGTGGAGCTCAATCCGGGTCGAACCCGGGGCCAATTTTTCGACCAGCGGCTTAGGACCGGCAACGCGGGAGAAATCGAGCGCGGTGCCCTGGCTGGCGCGAACGCATCGATCGTTGAGCGTGGTGCCCTGCCCCTGCTCCGCAAAGAAAAACTCCTGGGTCACCGGGGCATAGACCGCGGCCAGAACCGGAGCATTGTCCTCGACCAAGGCGACGCTCACGCACCAATCGTCGCGGCTGCCGAGATAAGAGCGCGTGCCGTCGATCGGATCGACGATCCAGACCCGGCGGTGACCGAGCCGGGCTCGGTCGTCGGCGCTCTCCTCGGACAGCCAGCCGTAGCCGGGTGTTGCCGATCGCAGTCTGCGCTCGAGCAGCTCATTGACCGCCATGTCGGCTTCCGAAACGGGGGACGAAGCCCCCTTGGTCCATCTGCGCAGCTCGGTGCCGAACATCGCGTGCGCCAGCTCGCCGGCTTCGCGCACCGCCTGCTTCAGCAGCCCGGCGTCTGCCGCCAGGCCGGTCTCACCGGCTGTCTCGATCTCACCGTCCGCCAAGCGTCAACCCTTCGATGCGCACCGTCGGCGCATTGACGCCATAGCGGAATTCCAGATCGCTGGCCGGGGTCATCGACTTGAAGATCTCGAACAGGTGACCTGCGATCGTCACCTCGCTCACGGCATAGCCGATCTCGCCATTCTCGATCCAGAAGCCGGAGGCGCCGCGGCTGTAATCGCCGGTCACGCCGTTGACGCCGGAGCCGATCAGGTCGGTGACGTAGAAGCCTTGCTTGATGTCGGAGATGAGCTCCTTGGCGGTCACGACTCCGGCCTCGAGATGCAGATTGAACGGGCCCGGCGATGGCGACGACGACACACCGCGATGCGCATGACCGGTCGTCACCAGGCCGAGCTCGCGGGCGGTGCCCGAATCCAACAGCCAGGTCGTCAGCACACCGTCATCGACCAGCGCCGTCTGCTTCACCTTCACGCCTTCGGCGTCGAACGGCTGCGAGCGCAGACCGCGCCGGCGCAGCGGATCGTCGATGATGCGGACGCCCTTGGCGAACAGCTGCGCGCCGAGCTTGTCCTTGAGGAAGCTGGTCTTGCGCGCGATCGACGCGCCGTTGATGGCGCCGACGAGATGGCCGACCAGCGAGCCGGAGACGCGGGGATCGAACACCACCGGCACCTGGCAGGTGGCGACCTTGCGCGGGTTGGCGCGTGCCACGGCGCGCTCGCCGGCGCTGCGCCCGACGGCCTCGGGCGCCAGCAGGTCGGCGCCATGCGGCGCGGCCGTGTAGTCGTAGTCGCGCTCCATCCCGGTGCCTTCGCCCGAGATCGCCGTGGTCGAGATGCTCTGGCTCGAGCGCAGATAGGCGCCGTGAAAGCCGTCGCTCGTGACCAGCACCATGCCGCCGATGCCGGCGGAGGCGGACGCGCCGCCGGACTTGGTGACGCCCTTGACCGCGACCGCGGCGGCCTCGGCCTCCTGCGCACGCCGCTCCAGCTCCGCAGTAGAGGGAATCTTGGGATCGAGCAGATCGAGCTCCGGAATGTCGCGCGCCAGCAGCGCGGGATCGGCGAGCCCGACAAACTTGTCGTCGGGCGCCACGCGCGCCATCGCCACCGCCCGCTCGGCGAGCCGCGCCACGCCGTCGCCGCTGACATCGTTGGTCGACACCACAGCCTGGCGCCTGCCGACGAGCACCCGCAGGCCGACATCGTCGCCTTCGGAACGTTCGGATTCCTCCACGCGACCGTCCCGGACCTCGACGCCTTGCGAGACGCCACGCACCGCGATCGCGTCGGCGGCATCGGCCCCGGCCTTGCGCGCGGCCTCCACGAGCCGCTCGGCAAGCGTTCTCAGGGCAGACTGATCGAGCAGATCTGATTGGGCGGAGGTCGATGATGCAGCTGAAGGGGAAGAGGTCACGAACACAATCCGATCGATGTCAGGTGGGCGGCGAAGACGGCTCAATCCAAACGAAATGTGGCCTGTTCACGCCGACTTCAAGCAGCACGGCAGACATCACATCGGATTGTCGGCAAGTCGGCAAGGTCTCGTCAATCATGCGGGGCAAGCGCTTGTCAATCATGACGGTAAGAGGGTCATGCGTGAGGTCTGATTAACCAGGCTTCTTAAGCTGATACGGGCGAGGCGCGTGGCAAGGTCTCACGCATCGACCGGGAACATAATCCCGGCGGGGAGACCAGGCCGTGAGGCGTCAAACAGCAACAGGCGGAAGCAATTCCGCTGGGTCGGGCCGCGCCCTGCGGCTCGACCCTCTTTCCCTGCCCGTCTCGTACAGCGCGCACGACACCCGTGCCGATGGCGGGATTCGGCAGATCGAATTGCACCGTGAGCGCGTGGTCCTGCGCCGTGCCGTCAGCGGCATGCGCATGGCCTTGAATCTCCGGGTCAGCGACTTCCTCGGCATCGCGCTGCGCGAGATCGATGACACGCAGCTGATGCTGATCCTGCTTCACCGGGATCCGTCGCTGAGCATCCCGCTCTGCGTCAGCGAGGACGACGAGGAGATCGTTGCCGCCTGGGCGATGTGGAGCGAGACTTTCGCGCTCCCGCAACTCCAGGAGCCGAAGCGGGAAGCCGCGCCCCGGCGTCGGCGCCGCAACGCCATCCGTTCCCGCCGCCCGCGTTTCCTGATGCGTCGCCGCGTCGGAGCCCCGCTCAATCCGGTGTCGATCCATCGTGGCGAGCGCGAGATCATCGCGCGGGACTGATCAGGTCGCGCGCAGCACGGCATCGGCCAGCAGGCCGGCAAACAGCAGCAGCCCGGCATCGCGGTTCGATTTGAACAGGCGCAGGCACAGTGCGGGATCTGCGGTGTCGAGCCGTTGGATCTGCCAGCCGAGATGTGCGGCGAAGCCGGCGAGGCCGAGCCACGCCGCGACGTGGACATGGGCCGTGACGAACGCGGCTCCGATCAGCACGACGGCAAGCGAATAGAAGATCACGAGCGCCAAATGCGTGCGCTCGGCAAACAATCGCGCCGTCGACTTGATGCCGATCAGCGCGTCATCCTCGGCATCCTGGTGCGCATAGATCGTGTCGTAGGCGATCACCCACGAGATCGATCCCGCATAGAGCAGCAGCGCCGTGGCATCGAGCCGGCCGAAGGCGACGGCGAAGCCCATCAGCGCGCCCCAGGAGAAGGCCAGTCCGAGGACCACCTGCGGCCACCAGGTGACGCGCTTCATGAAGGGATAGATCGCGACGATCAGCAGCGAGGCGATGCCGGTCAAAATCGCAAACCGGTTGAACTGCAGCAACACCGCAAGGCCGATCAGGGCCTGGGCGACCAGAAAGGCGAGCGCCTGCTTGACGCCGACCTGACCGGCCGGAATCGGGCGGGAGCGCGTACGCTCCACCTTGGCATCGAGATCGCGGTCGGTGATGTCGTTCCAGGTGCAGCCGGCGCCGCGCATCACGAAGGCGCCGACGAAATAAAGCCCGATCCACGCCGGCAACATCGCCAGGCTGCCCGAGATTCCGGCGGCCAGCGCGGCCGACCACCAGCACGGCATCAGCAGCAGCCAGGATCCGATCGGGCGGTCGAAGCGCGCCAGCCGCAGATAGGGCCGGCTCCAGGCCGGCGCCAGCGTATCGACCCAGTTGCCGGTCGCGTCAGCTACGCGGACGGCGGTATCGCTCATCGGGTGAGAACGTTGCCGGTCAGCGTATCGAAGGCCGAACCGCCCTTCTTGCTCGTGTTCGCTTCGGGCAGCGCGGCCGACGAGCCGAGGACGTCGCTGAGGCCGGGCGCGGGGGCCGGGCCGCCGCCCTTCTGCATCTGCTCCGCGACGGTGCAGACCTTCTGCTGAATGCCTTCGGTGCCCTTGTGGTTGGTCTTCAGCTGATCGGCGATCTGGCCGGGGATGCCGCATCGCGCCGAATTGGCCTCGACGTATTTGATCATCTTGACCTCGGCCTGGCTGAAGCTCCTGAACAGCTTGCAGGCCTCGACCGGCGTGGCCTTGCGCTTGCTCGCCTCCTGGATCAGCTTGCCGCGGCGCTCGGCCTCCTCACGCAGCGGCGCGAAATCCTTCATGCAGCTGTCCGACGGACCAGCCTGCTGCTGCGGCGGTGCGAAACCGCCTCCGCCGCCACCGAAGGCAGCGGGACCGGCGCTGGGGAAGGCGCCAGCGGGCGCGGCCGCGTTGCCGTTGATGGGCGGAAACGGCGAAGCGCTGCTCTGAGCCGGGGACTGTCCCGGCAACGGCGCGGGAAACGAACTCTGCGCCAAGGCGGTCCCGGCTGAGAGCAGGACAGCGGCGGCGACGAACGGCACGAGGGGATGGCGGACGATCAAGGCTGGTTCTCCGGCAAGACCAAGAATCCTCAACACTTCCGGATGAAAGCGCGATCCGATCCGGGGCTTTTACGATTCTCGCCCGCCCAGCACAACCGCGGAGTTGACCGCCCCCGCGACGGAGGGCCGCAGCCCGAGGTTCCGTAACGGTGAGCCGCCCCGCTCTCGGTTGGCCGTCCCAGCTTCAGGCCGGGAAATCCTTCATTCAACACCCCGATCGATTGCGATGGCCGAAAATTCCTCGCGCCCGCTCAGGACGGCCCCGCTGATCCCCCGGTCGACGGAGACCCGGCGCCGGCATCGGGCGCGAAGTTCCAGGTGACCGTACAGACCTTGCGCATCACGCTCAGGGTGCTCTCGTGATTCGCCTTCAGCTGATCGGTGATCTTGGCGGGGATTCCGCACATCGAGGCATGGGCGACCGCGAAAGCGATCATCTTGGTCTGGGCGAGTTCGTAATCATGCACCAGCCGGCAGGCCTCGCCCGGCGCGATGCGGCGCTCGGTCGCCGCCTTGAGCAGCTTGGCCCGGCGAGCGGCCTCGTCGCGCAGCGGCGTGAACTCCTTCAGGCAGCCCTCCGGAGGGCGAAACCCGCCCGCCGTGGCCCCGCCGGGAGCCGCCGGGGTGGTCGGCTGGGGAGCCGCAACGCTCTTGTCGTCGGCCCGGGAGGGCGTGGCGGACAACATGATGGCCGCGACGAGAATCCAGAGAACCCAGGTGAAATGTCTGCTGATCACGGCTGTCTCTCCTCGCCCGGGCTCGGACCCGCGGCAGGGGTCAGAGCCACGGCTCTCGGCATCGTCCCGAACCTGCGCGGGTTGAACGATCGCCAGTCCTGGGGGGGATCCAAACGGTAAAATCTGTCGACAGCACGGCCAAAACGGGCCATCGCCGGGCGGGCCGCGACCGGGCTGCCGGCTATGCGGCCGGCGCCCGGTCCGGTATGCCGTCTCCGTCCTCTCGTCACGCCCGTGCCATGCCCCAGTACGACTTCACCGCCCCGCGACTGTTCGTCGATGCCCCCCTCCAGGAGGGCGGCGCCGTCGCGCTGGAGCGCAATCAGAGCAACTATCTCGGCAACGTGCTGCGCCTTGGCGCCGGCGATCACGTGCTGGTCTTCAACGGCCGCGACGGCGAGTGGCAGGCGGCGATCCAAGGCCGCAAGCGGCCGGACATCCTGACGATCCAGCAGCGGACCCGGCCGCAGGATCAGCTCCCGGACGTCTCCTACGTCTTCGCACCGCTCAAGCACGCGCGGCTCGATTACATCGCACAGAAGGCCGTCGAGATGGGCGCCGCCCGGCTCGTACCGGTGCTCACGCGGCACACCCAGGTGTCGCGGCTCAACGCCGAGCGCATGCGCGCCAACGTGATCGAGGCGGCCGAGCAATGCGGCATTCTCAGCCTGGCCGAGGTGAGGGACCCGGTCCCGCTGGAGCGCTTCCTGCGCGAGCGCCCGGCCTCGCGCCTGCTCGTGTTCTGCGACGAGGCTGCCGAGGTCGCCGACCCGCTGCAGGCCCTGCAGCAGACCGGCGAGCACGTCGGCATCGATCTGCTGATCGGTCCCGAGGGAGGCTTTGCCGCCGACGAGCGCGAGCTGCTGCTGCGGCAGGCGCGCGTGGTCCGGCTGGCGCTCGGGCCGCGCATCCTGCGGGCCGATACGGCCGGCGTCGCGGCGCTCGCCCTGGTCCAGGCGACCTTGGGGGATTGGCGGAGCCGTTAAGCCCGCGCTCGATTGTATCGCCCGACGCACCCATTCAGTGTCGAAACCGCCGGATGAGCATGCTAAGGGGCTGCCGCCGCACACAGGCGGCACGCATCCCTGATTGGAACCAAGACCGACATGACCGGACCCGCTCCGACCGGACCCGCCGCGTGGGCGGACACGCTGCTGCAATCCTTCGCGGAGGCCGGCTATACGCGCGCCGAGCCGGCGATCCTGCAACCGGCCGAGCCTTTCCTGGACCTTTCCGGCGAGGACATCCGCAAGAGCCTGTACTTGACGACGGATGCCGGCGGCGAGGAGCTCTGCCTGCGGCCCGACCTCACCATTCCCGTCGCCCGCGACTATCTCGCGTCCGCCCGCGCCGGCCAGCCGGCCGGATTCAGCTATCTCGGCCCGGTGTTCCGCTACCGTGGAGGTCGCCCGAGCGAATTCCTCCAGGCCGGAATCGAATCGTTCGGCCGCAAGGATCATCCTGCAGCCGACGCCGAGATGCTGGCGTTGGCCATCGAGGCCACCGCAGCGGCCGGCCTCGCCGAGGTCGACATCCGCACCGGCGACGTCGCTCTGTTCACCGCCCTCATCGACGCGCTCGACCTTTACCCGGTATGGCGGCGCCGGCTGATCAAGGATTTCAACCGCAAGCGCACCTTCGAGCAGGACCTCGAGCGGCTGGCCATCGCCTCGGTGGCGCCGCGCAACGAGTATGAGGGCGTGCTCGCCGCGCTGGCCGGCTCCGACCGCAAGGCGGCGCTCGCGTTGGTCACCGACCTGATGTCGATCGCCGGTGCAACCGCCGTCGGCGGCCGCACGGTGGCGGAGATCGCCGACCGCTTCCTGGAGCAATCCACCCTCAAGAGCGGCGCGCTGCCGCGCGACGCGCTCGATCTGATCAAGCGTTTCCTGACCATCGCCGGCAACCCGGCGGACGCCGTCAAGCAGCTCCGCGCCCTCGCCGCCGATGCCAGTCTCGACATCAATGCGGCCATCGACGCGCTGGAGGCACGCGCGGGCTTCATGTCCGAACGCGGTATCGACCTTGCCAAGGTGCGCTTCGCCACCGCGTTCGGCCGCGGCCTGGACTACTACACCGGCTTCGAATTCGAGCTGCATCGCCTCGGCAATGGCGCCGAGCCGCTGGTCGCCGGCGGCCGCTATGACGGCCTGCTCAGCCAGCTCGGCGCCGCGGAATCCATTCCGGCCGTCGGCTTCTCGATCTGGATCGAGGGCCTGGCCCGGAGCAGCGCCGCGGACCAGAGCGCGCGCGGGAGAGCATCATGAGCGGCCCCCTCGTCCTCGCCGTTCCCTCGAAGGGCCGCCTGCAGGAGAATGCGGAAGCCTTCTTCGGCCGCGCCGGGCTGAACCTGTCCAAGCCGGGCGGCGCCCGCGACTACCGCGGCACCATCTCAGGCCTCGACAATGTCGAGATCGCCTATCTCTCTGCGAGTGAGATCGCCTCGCAACTGGCGCGCGGCAGCGTGCATCTCGGCGTCACCGGCGAGGACCTCGTGCGCGAGAGCATCACCGATGCCGACAAGCGCGTGCTGCTGATCGATACGCTTGGCTTCGGCGGCGCCAACGTGGTCGTCGCGGTACCGCAGGCCTGGATCGACGTCCGGACCATGGCCGATCTCGACGACGTCACCACCGGCTTCCGCGCCCAGCACAATCGCCGCATGCGGGTCGCGACCAAATACATCAACCTGACACGCAGCTTCTTCGCGTCTCACGGCATCGTCGATTACCGCATCGTCGAGAGCGCCGGCGCCACCGAGGGCGCGCCGGCGGTCGGCACCGCCGAGCTGATCGTGGACATCACCAGCACCGGCTCGACGCTCGCCGCGAATGGATTGAAGGTGCTGGACGACGGCGTCATCCTGCGCAGCCAGGCCAACCTCGTCGCCTCCCGCGACGCCGACTGGTCGGAGGGCCCACGCGAGAGCGCCCGGATCATTCTCGACCACATCCATGCCCGCGCCCGCGCCAGCAAATACCGCGAGGTCCGCACCCGCTTCAAAGGGTGCGACGCAGCAATGCTGACCGAGGCGCACAATCGCTTCGGTGTCGTAGCGCCGTTTGGCGGCCCGACCTCGTCGGGCATGCTGACCCTGCACTGCCCGCCGGCGCAGATCTACGCCCTGGGCAGTTTCCTGCGCGCGCACGGCGCCGAGACCGTGTCGGTGGCGTCGCTCGACTACGTGCTCGACCGCGAGAATCCGCTGTTTGCCCGTCTCGAGGCCTTCCTGCGATCATAAATCGCCGTTCATCGTAGCGACAGGTGAGCACGGCTACCATATGTTGGTCGGAGAACGAGGACTCCAAAGCGATGCTGGGTACTGACGTATCGGATCTGACCACGACTGCGGCCGACGCTGCGTCGCAGGGACTGTCGATCGTTATCCCCGTCTACAACGAAGGCGCGGGACTGACGGCGCTGCACGAGCGGCTGAACGGCCTTGCCCGCATTTTGCGCCAGCGCTTCGGTCTCGCCTGCGAGCTCGTCTATGTCGACGACGGCAGCCGCGACAACACGCTCGCGATCGCCCGCACCTTGCAGGCCGATGCGCTCGACGTGCAGGTGGTGTCGCTGTCGCGCAATTTCGGCAAGGAGGCTGCGCTGATGGCGGGCCTCGATCATGCCCGGCGCGGCGCCGTGCTGTTCATGGATGGCGACGGCCAGCATCCGCCGGCTTTGGTCGAGCAGCTCGTCTCGCACTGGATCAAGGACGGCTACGACGTCGTCTATACGGCCAAGGCGCACCGCGACAACGAGCCGTTCCTGCGGCGCGTGGCGGTGCACGGCTTCTATTCCCTCATCAACTGGGGGGCGCGCCAGAAGATTCCCGAGGATGCCGGCGACTTCCGCCTGCTGTCGCCGCGCGCGGTCGCCGCGCTGCGCCAGCTGCCGGAGCGCAACCGCTTCTTCAAGGGCCTGGCGAGCTGGATCGGCTTCCGCCAGATCCGCGTCGACTACGAACCCGCGGCGCGCGCGCATGGCGTCACCACCTTCAATCTGACCAGCCTGCTCGGCCTGTCGATTGAAGGCCTGACCTCGTTCTCCGTGGCACCGCTGCGATTTGCCAGCCTGCTCGGAATCCTGCTGGCGTCGGCGGCCTTCCTGTTCGGGCTCTCCATCCTGTGGGAGACCTTCGTCAGCGGCAAATCGGTGCCCGGCTATCCCTCGCTGATGGTCGGCCTGATGACGATCGGCGGCGTGCAGCTGATCATGATCGGCATCATGGGCGAGTATATCGGCAAGATCCTGTCTGAGCTGAAGGCGCGGCCGATCTACTTCGTCGCCGAGCACAGCGAGAAGCGCGCCACGCTCGAGGCGCGCAGCGACGGCAGCGAAAGGACTGCCGCCGAATGAGCGAGGCGCCGCACCGGCGCATCTGGCTGTGCGCCGACGATTACGGCATCAGCCCCGGCGTCAACCGCGCCATCCGCGACCTGATCGCGCGCGGGCGGCTGAACGCGACCTCGGTGATGACGGTGGGTGCGGCGATCGGGCGCGACGAGGTGAAGGAGCTGGTCAGCGTCGCCGCCGACAGCCCGCGCTGCGCCATCGGCCTGCACGTCACGCTCACCGCGCCGTTCCGGCCGCTGACGATGCATTTCCGGCCGTCGGAAGGCGGCATGTTCCTGCCGTTTCCAAAGCTGCTCCGCGCTGGATTGACCCGCCGGCTCGATCCCGAGCTGATCCGCGCCGAGGTCATGGTGCAGCTGACGGCGTTCGGCGAGTTGTTCGGCCGCGCGCCGGATTTCGTCGACGGCCACCAGCATGCCCAGCTCTATCCGCAGGTGCGCGAGGGCTTTCTCGCGGCCGTCAAGGACGCCGCGCCGTCGGCCTGGGTGCGCCAGGGCGGCCGCCATGCGCCGCTGACCCGGCGGCTGGCGGCGCCGAAGGCGCTGCTGCTCGACGCGCTGAGCGCGCAATTCCGCAAGCATGCAAAGCGGGCCGACATCGCCTTCAACCCCGCTTTTGCCGGCGCCTACGACTTCACCAAGGCCTCCGATTTCGGGGCGTTGATGGATGGCTTCCTCGACGCGCTGCCCGAGCATGGCCTGGTGATGTGCCATCCCGGCTTCGTCGATGACGTGCTGATCGCGCTCGATCCGCTCACCAAACAGCGCGAGCAGGAGCACGCCTATCTCGCCGGCGAACATTTCCCCGCTTTGCTCGCGCGCCGCGGCGTGACGCTCGCCTGAACGGATCCGGCGCGCCGGCGACGAACAAATGCCATCTGGCGACGTTTTCACTGCGAAAGCGCCTCGCAAGTCCAACGGCGCTTTGTCGCATACCGAAATTTAATCCGCGGCCCGACTGGCCGGACCGCAAACTCCCCCTAGATCTTGGCCGCGCTTCGCTGGAACAAGGCAGGCGGCAGGAGAACCACATGACACCGCAAGAACGCCAACTCATCGACGATCTGTTCGACCGGCTCGCCAAGTTGGAGAGTGCGCCGCGTGATGCCCAGGCTGCCGCCGCCATCTCCCAGGGGCTGCAGCAGGCCCCCAACGCCGTCTATGCGCTGGTGCAGACCGTGCTGGTGCAGGACGAAGCGCTGAAGCGCGCCAACGCCCGCATCGAGGAACTCCAGCACGCCCAGGAGCCGCAGGGCCAGTCGGGCAGCTTCCTCGATACAATGCGTGACAGCATCTTCGGCTCCGGCGGTGGTCGCGGATCGGTTCCCAACGTGCCGCCGCCCTCCTCCGGCCGGCCGGTCTGGAACAGCGGCCAGGCGCTTCCGCAGGGACAGCCGGGATATCCCCCGCAGCCCGGTCCTTACGACCAGGGCGGCGCAGGCCAGCCCCGCGGCGGCATGTTCGGCGGCGGCGGCTCGTTTCTCGGGACTGCGGCGGCGGCCGCGGCCGGCATGGTCGGCGGGTCGCTGCTGCTCGGCGGCATCCGCTCGATGATGGGCGGCGGCCAGCACCAGGCCTTCGGCGACACCTCGCTCGCCGGCGGCGGCGGCAGCCCGTGGAGCGACCAGTCCAGCGGGTCGCTGGCGCGGGATGCCGGCCTCGACGACATCGGCCGCTCCGGCGATGGCGGCGGTCGCGCCGGCCTGTTCGATCAGGCGAGCTACGATGACAGCGGCAATGACGCCGACGCGGCCGATTTCGATGCCGATGACGGTTACGGCAACGACGACGACGGCGGCAGCGACTACGCCTGACGCCTCGCCCTCGCACACACCTAAACGGATCGAGAAGGCCGCCCCGTGGGGCGGCCTTGTTGCATCATGATCATTGTCCGGACGCCGTGCGCGTCAGAGCACGATGACCCTGGTCCCGACGTTCACCCGCCCATAGAGGTCGATCACGTCCTCGTTGCGCATCCGGATGCAGCCCGAGGAGACGTTGGTCCCGATCGTCCAGGGCTCGTTGGAGCCGTGGATCCGATACAGCGACGAGCCCAGATACATCGCGCGGGCGCCGAGCGGGTTCTGCGGGCCTCCCTCCATGTGGCGAGGCAAATCCGGCCGGCGCGCCAGCATTTCCGGCGGCGGCGTCCAGTCCGGCCATTCGCGCTTGGCGGAGATGGTCTTCACGCCCGACCAGGTGAAGCCGGGACGACCGACGCCGATGCCATAGCGCATCGCGGTGCCCTGGCCCTGCACCAGATAGAGGAACTTGTTGGGCGTATCGATCACGATCGTGCCCGGCCGTTCTTTGCCGTCATAGTCAACGATCTGTTTCTCGTATTTCGGATCGAGCGGACGCTGTGTCTGCTCATATGCCTCCTCGTCCGGCAATCCCTGCTGAGGCGCGACACCGGGCATCGAGGGCTGCGCCCCGTAGTAGGACGGCTGCTGCTGGTACATCGGCTGCCCCTGCGACGGAGCTCCGCGGCCGCCTTGCGGGTCACCGAACAGGAATTCGATGAAGCCGCCGCCCATCCGCGAGCGTTCGACATAGGCCGTGCGCACCGGCGCGCTCTGTTGCGGCGGCCCGCTATAGATGACGGTCGGCTGCTGAAATCCCTGGGCCGCGGCCCGATCCAGACCTGCATAAAGGACGCATGCGCCGGCCAGCAGCGCTGTGGGGAATGATCTGAACATCGACGTCCTCTGTACTGTTTCGTCTGAAGACTGTTCGTCGCGCGAGGCGGCAATGCCGTCGCGTATCGTCAATAAAGAGCAAAACCCGATCGCTTTGGTAAACGCAGAGCCCGCCGGGATTCACCATCGCTGCAGGCGGCGGCGGTTTCGATCGCTAGCGTTTATTTTGCGTGAAGGCCGGACGTGCATGGTTAATGGCTGATGCACGGTGCGCGGGAGCCTCGCGCGGTCGCGGTTCCTGGCGTGAACGCGATGTTAAATAGCCTCCGCGTAGAACTGATCCGAGCAAGAGGTCAGGGATATTGTCATGGCTGTTCGTAAGCGTTTCCGTATCGAAGAAGCAATCGTCGGCCATATGCCGGAGCCCGACTTCGTGGGTGGTGAGATCGGCCCCAACCACAAGGAAATCATGGACGAGCTCCGCGCGATCCGCGCGCAGATGGCCAACGCCATGCGCGGCGGTGGGAACGGCACGGCGAACGCCGCCATCGAAGAGTCTGCCGCACGCGAGGTCGCCGAGGCGCGCGCTTTGCTCGAGACCTATCGCGCGCAGATCGAGCAGTGCGAGAAGCTCAAGGTCGAGCTCGACCTGATCCATGACGCGATCAACCGCACCAAGGGCGAGATCGCCACGCTCCACGCCAAGAGCTTCAACGGCGAGGAGATGGCCAAGGTCAACGGTGAGCTCGGCGCGGTCGTCGGCGGCACGGAGCAGGCCACCCAGCAGATCCTCGAAGCCGCCGAAGCGATCGACCAGGCCGCGAGCGCGCTCGCCAAGGTCGACTCGGCCGATCAGCAGAAGATCCTGAGCGAGGACATCCAGGAGCGCGTGGTCTCGATCTTCGAGGCCTGCAACTTCCAGGACCTGACAGGCCAGCGCATCAACAAGGTCATGACCACGATGAAGTTCATCGAGCACCACATCGTGGTGATGATGGACATCTGGGGCGGCGTCGACGCCATCAAGGCGCATGTGCCGCCGATCGTCGACACCCGCGAGGGCGACGCCAGGCTGCTGAACGGTCCGAAGGCGGAGGGCGATGTCGGCCACGCCTCCCAGGACGACATCGACGCGATGTTCAACTGAGCTCATTCCCTCCGCCGGGCAGCGATCCGGCGGGAGATGGCACCCGACAAAAACGCCGGCGGTTCCGCCGGCGTTTTCCGTTTGTCGACCGTTGCGGGAGCCCTGCCTGGATCTCAGGCCCGCGGTCCGCAGCGGACATAGACCATCGTCTGGTAACGGGTGGCCGCGTCCTTGTCGATGAAGCGGGTGATCAGCACCCGGCCGTCGAAGGAGACCACCTCGCGGTCCTGCTCGCCGCCGGGCGGTCCGGCCGGGCCGATGTAGTTCTTGCCGCTGGCCGAGCCCTTCAGCCGGAGTTCCTGCGGAGTGGCCTGGTCGGCCAGATGCATCACGACACCGCCGGACGTTCCGGCCCCGATCGTATAGGGCTGCTTGCATTGCGCCAGCGCCATCTTCTCGGTGCGTGCGCGGTCATTGGGATTGTTGTAGGCCGCGAGACCCCATTTGCCCACGAGATCCTCGGCCCGAATCGTTGCCGGCACCTCCGGCTCGACCGGTGCCTCGGTCTCCATCGGGCGGCTCGGCGACAGATTGAAGCCACCTCCGCACCCCGCCAGGAAGATCGTGAGCGCCGACGCGATACCGAGAGTGGCAATCGGCCGCGCGCACCGTGAACTCGTCATGGCATCCCCTTAGGAACAAGATCATGGCTGCCCCGTCCGGCAACCAAGCGCAAAACGCGCGTCAGAGCAACGACGTCGGATGACGACGCCGCTCCACTAACATGTCTGGCCCGGTTCAACATCCCCTAACAGCCTCAAGAAGGGCTTAACCGCCGGCCTTTGCTTGACAGGAACAGCGGCAAGCCATATTTCCCCGAGCGGTCTTTAGCACTCGGAGGGCACGATTGCTAAAGCTGCGCGCCGGTTGGTGGCCCAGTTGGGCGCCAATTGTGGCCGCATTCAGATTTCCTCCGACAGCAACCTACCAAAGCACCCGCAAAGGGATCCGTCATGGCCAAATCGAAGTTTCGTCCCCTGCATGATCGCGTCGTGGTTAAGCGCATCGACGCCGAAGAGAAGACCAAGGGCGGCATCATCATTCCCGATTCCGCCAAGGAGAAGCCCTCGCAGGGCGAAGTCGTCGCCGTCGGCCCGGGCGGCCGCGACGAGAGCGGCAAGCTGATCCCGATCGACGTCAAGGTCGGCGACCGCGTGCTGTTCGGCAAGTGGTCCGGCACCGAGGTCAAGCTGGACGGCGAGGAACTCCTCATCATGAAGGAGTCCGACATCATGGGCGTCGTCGCCTGATCCGACCCGCTGAGGGGCGGCCTCCGGCCGCCCCTGGTGACTAGCGCTTTTCAACCTCGTTCGGGCGACAGGCAGGCGATCACGCCGCTGGCCGTCGAGGTCCACTCCAGGAGAGATTCACATGGCAGCCAAGGACGTCAAATTCGCTGGCGACGCGCGCGACCGCATGCTGCGCGGCGTCGACATTCTCGCCAACGCCGTCAAGGTGACGCTCGGCCCGAAGGGCCGCAACGTCGTCATCGAGAAGAGCTTCGGCGCCCCGCGCATCACCAAGGACGGCGTCACCGTCGCCAAGGAGATCGAGCTCGAGGACAAGTTCGAGAACATGGGCGCGCAGATGCTGCGCGAGGTCGCCTCCAAGACCAACGACACCGCCGGTGACGGCACTACGACGGCGACCGTGCTGGCCCAGGCCATCGTCCGCGAGGGTGCCAAGGCGGTTGCGGCCGGCATGAACCCGATGGACCTCAAGCGCGGCATCGACATCGCGGTGGCCGCCGTCATCAAGGACATCGAGAAGCGCGCCAAGCCGGTTGCGGCGTCCTCCGAGGTCGCCCAGGTCGGCACCATCTCCGCCAACGGCGACGCCGCGATCGGCAAGATGATCGCCCAGGCGATGCAGAAGGTCGGCAATGAGGGCGTGATCACGGTCGAGGAGAACAAGTCGCTCGATACCGAGGTCGACATCGTCGAAGGCATGAAGTTCGACCGCGGCTATCTCTCGCCCTACTTCGTCACCAACGCCGAGAAGATGACCGCCGAGCTCGACGACGTCTACGTGCTGCTGCACGAGAAGAAGCTGTCGGGCCTGCAGGCCATGCTCCCGGTGCTCGAAGCCGTGGTGCAGTCGGGTCGTCCGCTGCTGATCATCGCCGAGGACGTCGAGGGCGAGGCGCTGGCCACCCTGGTGGTGAATCGCCTGCGCGGCGGCCTCAAGGTCGCGGCCGTCAAGGCACCGGGCTTCGGTGACCGCCGCAAGGCCATGCTCGAGGACATCGCGATCCTGACCGGCGGTCAGCTGATCTCGGAAGACCTCGGCATGAAGCTCGAGAACGTCACGATCAAGATGCTCGGCCGCGCCAAGAAGGTCGTGATCGACAAGGAGAACACCACGATCGTCAACGGTGCCGGCAAGAAGGCCGACATCGAGGCGCGCGTCGGCCAGATCAAGGCGCAGATCGAGGAGACCACCTCGGACTACGACCGTGAGAAGCTGCAGGAGCGTCTCGCCAAGCTCGCGGGCGGCGTCGCGGTGATCCGCGTCGGCGGCGCCACCGAAATCGAGGTCAAGGAGAAGAAGGACCGCGTCGAGGACGCCCTCAACGCGACCCGCGCTGCGGTGCAGGAAGGCATCGTCCCCGGCGGCGGCGTGGCGCTGCTGCGCGCCAAGAAGGCGGTCGGCCGCATCACCAACGCCAATTCGGACGTCCAGGCCGGCATCAACATCGTGCTGAAGGCGCTCGAGGCTCCGATCCGTCAGATCGCCGAGAACGCCGGCGTCGAGGGCTCGATCGTGGTCGGCAAGATCCTGGACGAGAAGTCGGAGACCTTCGGCTTCGACGCCCAGACCGAGGACTATGTCGACATGGTCGCCAAGGGCATCATCGACCCGGCCAAGGTGGTCCGCACGGCGCTGCAGGACGCCTCGTCGGTCGCAGGCCTCCTGGTGACGACCGAGGCGATGGTCGCCGAGCTGCCGAAGGACGCGGCCCCGGCGATGCCCGCGGGCGGCGGCATGGGCGGAATGGGTGGCATGGGCTTCTGAGCCCGGCATTTCCCATCCCAAGCTTCAGAAGGCCGCCTCCGGGCGGCCTTCTTTTTGGCCGAGTGTCCGGGTGGGGGTGCAGCAATCGCAAATCGGCGCTACAGCTTAAGGCCGATTCTGCCCCACAAGGATTTTCAGATGCGCGCGATTTTGCTTGCGCTGGCCGTGATTGCAGCGGCCGCGCCGGAACTCGGTTGGGCCCAGAGCAAGAGCGGGACCAAGGCCCCCGCCAACGAGACTCGCTATTTTACCGCGATCGACGGGCTGATGGACGGCAATGCCGACGTCATCCTGAAGGAGACGCGCCAGGGCAAGACCGTCACTGCCGCGACGCTCGACGTCTGCTATCCCGTGGCCAAGAATTCGGACCGCAAGGACCGCTTCGTCGTGAGCCTCACCGTCAATGGCCAGACCCTCACCGGCGCGACCCAGAGCAACGGTGCCAAGGAGCCGGTCACGGTGAAGCTGAACCGCAAGCCGACCGGCGACACGTTCGAGTTCCGCGGCCAGATCACGATCGGCAAGACCGTCACCGAGGTGGCGTCGACCGACAACTCCGACGTCAGCGAGAAGGAGTTCCAGGAGAGCCAGTCGACCGACGACGGCATCAACGCTCAGCCGAAGGACTTCACCGACGTCTCGCCCGAGGCGGTGTCCGTTCGCCTCAAGCTCGACGCGGTGACCGACTTCCTGAAGAGCCTGAAGGGCGAGAACGTCGAGGTTTCGCTGCCGAGCCTCATCGTGAGCTGCGATGCCTTGCGCGCGGGCGAGCAGACCATCAGCATGACCGTCGACCCGGACCGCGCCGGCGCGTTGATCGCCAAGGCGCGGGCCACGAACGGCGTCGTGACGGTGGGCTGGACCGCAGGCACCGTCGAAATGGACCGCACCATTCGCTTTGCAGCGGCCGACTGGCGCGACGGCGACAAGATCAACCGGGACAAGCTGGCCGGCGCCATCTCCGACGTGCTGGCCACGACCTACAACGCCAAGCCCACGAGTGCCGTCTGGAACCCGGTCACCGGCAAGCTGAAGCTGACCCTGAAGCGGCCGAGCCAGCTGATGCCCAGCCTCGAGCTCACGGATGTCATCGAGGTCACCAGCCTCGTCTCGGCCGACAAGCCGGGCGGCGCGGACGCGCTGATGCTCTGGATCAGCAGCCCGACCACGACCACCGTCGACGAGGCCTCGAGCGCCAAGCTGATTCTGTCCGACGAATCCTCCGGCGATGAGGAAGGCGACACCCGCGACGATGGCGGCGCCATCGACGAGCTGGCGAAGGTCTTCAAGGCCAAGCGCTGGGACGCCGACAACTCGGTCTGGAAGTAAGCCGAGCGGGCGCGCCGTCGAGCAACGCGCGCCCTTAGAACCGCGATTGTTTTTGGGCGCAGCTTTCGCCGCCCCACCGCTGTCATGCTCCGCGAAAGCGGAGCATCCAGTACTGCGCGGCAGAAGATGTTCAACCGAGGTGTCACGGCGTGCTGGATCGTCCGCCTCAGCCTGTCATCCGGCCGGCCGAAGGCCGGACCGGGTGGCGCACGATGCCATCCTGATCTACATGATCAATTTGCCAGGACGCTGGAAACGGCCATCCCGTCTCAATTGGTGTTGAGCCGGAACCGCAGCGTCTTCGGTCCGACGAAGATGATCAGGTCGCCCTGACGCTTCCAGTTGGTCACTGCGCTCAATGCTGCGATCAGCTCGTCGTCCGCCTGGGCGCGCGCCGGCGGGCAGTTGCGGTCCTCGATCTTGCCGGCGATGAAGACGATGGTGTTGCCTGCGACCGAGAACTGCCCCTTGCCGCCCTTGCACCAGAGCTCCAGCACGGTCTCGCCATTGTCGCCGATGTCGAGATCCGGCACCCGCTTCGAGCCCGGCTGCGGCAGCGCATCGAGCGTCATTTCCATGCCGAAGGGAAACTCCTCCGCCGAGGCTGCGGCAAGCGGCACGCCGGACATCAACAGGGTCGCCACCACGCCGGCGACGGCTCGCTTCACTACTCGCATCGTTCCTCTCGACACATCATCACGCGCAGGGCCCGCCTTGTAGGCGATCGGCTGGAAGGCCGCCAGCACGGCTCCCGCACAATTGTGACCCAAACATAGCAAACCCCGCGTCGCAGGGGCGACGCGGGGTTTTTGTCGCAGCCGGTGGCGCTACTTCAGCACCATGGCCGTGAATGGGTAGACATAGGCCTGCAGGGTGACGAACAGGCCGACCAGACAGGCCAGCACGATCGAGTGCAGGAAGACGTAGCGCAGGATCGAGCTCTCGTGGCCGTACCAATTGGTCGCGGTCGAGGCGACCACGATCGATTGCGCATCGATCATCTTGCCCATCACGCCGCCGGAAGAGTTGGCCGCCGCCATCAGCACCGGCGACAGGCCGAGCTGCTCGGAGGTGATCTTCTGGAGATTGCCGAACAGCACGTTCGAGGCGGTGTCCGATCCGGTCAGCGCCACGCCCAACCAACCGAGCAAGGTGCCGAAGAACGGATAGAGCACCCCGGTCGCGGCGAAGGCGAGACCGAGCGTCGCGTCGACGCCGGACAGCCGGGTCAGCGTGCCGATGGCGAGCATCGCCGAGATCGTGATCAGCGAGATCGCGCAGAGGCGGATGGTGCGGCCATATTCGGCGATCAATCTGCCCGGTCCGACGCCCATCAGGAAGCCGGAGATGATTGCGGCAATCAGCATGCCGGTGCCGGTGAAGGTCAGATAGGTGAACGAGAACACCGCGCCCTCGGGCGTCGGCTTCGCGGCCACCGGCGGAACCTTGTTGATCAACTTGTCGAGCTCGGGCACCGGATAGTTCCAGGAAAAGATGCCGTTCGCCCAGGTCTTGAAGGCGCCGTTGCCCCAGATCAGCATGATGATGCAGACGATGATCCACGGAAGCAGCGCGCCCCACAGCTCGCTTTGCGTCAGCGGCGTGCGGTCCAGCGGCTTCTGTGCGGCCATGGTGGACGCGGATTCGTCACGGCCGCGCAGCGCCGGCGACAGCCACAGCTGGCGGGGTTGCCAGACCTTCAGGAACAGGATCAACGCGCCCATCGAGATCAGCGAGGCGCCGATGTCGACGATCCACGGATTGATGTAGTTCGAGATCAGGAATTGCGGCACCGCGAAGGAGACGGCCGTGACCAGGATCGCCGGCCACACGTCCTTCATGCCCTTCCAGCCCGCGAACGCCCAGATCACCCAGAACGGAACGATCAGCGAGAACACCGGCAGCTGCCGGCCGACCATCGCGCCGAGGATATAGGGGTCGAGCCCGGTGACCGAGGCGAGGCCCTGGATCGGCGTCCCCAGCGCACCGTAGGCGACCGGCGCGGTGTTGGCGATGAGCGACAGGCCGGAGGCCGCCAGCGGCGAGAAGCCCAGGCCGATCAGCACCGCGCCGGTGATCGCGACCGGCGTGCCGAAGCCGGATGCGCCCTCGAAAAAGGCGCCGAAGGAGAACGCAACCAGCAGCAGCTGCAGCCGGCGGTCCTCGGTCACGCCGCCGATCGCCCGCTTCAGGAGCTCGAAGCGGCCGGTCGAGACCGTGACCTGATAGAGGAAGATGACGTTGAGGACGATCCAGCCGATCGGGAAGAAGCCGGTGATGACGCCGAGCATGGTGGCGCGCAGCGACATGTTGGCCGGCATGGTGAAAACGAAGATCGTGATCAGGTTGGTCAGCACGACGGCGATGATCGCCGCGATATGCGCCTTCACCTTGCCGCTGGCGATCAGCACCAGCAGCGTCACCACTGGGATGGCGGCGGCGAGCGTCGACAGCGCCGGGCTGCCCAACGGGTCGTAGATTTGATTCCACATCGCGACTTCTCCCCCCACGTTCTTGTTGTTGGACCCGATCCGGCGGGGCGGATCAGCTCAGTTCGCCACGGCCTCGAGGCCTGGCAGAAGGTCGGAAAGCGAGAACACGAAGCAGGCCATGCCAAACTCTGCTCAAATTCTCGCGACATCTGGCGGGGTCGGCGATCCCTCTCCCTCACCACATGCTACGGTTTGACGCAGGTCACGGACAAGCGGGTGGTCGCCGGACACCTTACGACTTTCGTCTAGACAGGCATCCAAGCCTGCGAAATTCTTCTTCCATGTCAGCCAGTTAAGTCCCTTTCTCAGGAGCAGCCCCTCTGTGAACAATTTGCGCTCGACCCTCGCCATCGTCTGGCGGATCGCCATTCCCTACTTCCGCTCCGAGGACAAGGTCGCCGGCCGCACCCTGCTCGCCGCCGTCATCGCCATCGAGCTCGCATTGGTCGCAATCGACGTGCTGGTGAACCAATGGCAGGCCAGGTTCTACAACGCGCTGCAGGAGTACAACTGGGACAGCTTCATCTGGGAGATCGGCGTCTTCGTCGTGCTCGCGACGACCTTCATCGTGCTGGCGGTCTATCAGCTCTATCTCAACCAGTGGCTGCAGATTCGCTGGCGGCGGTGGATGACCGAGGCCTATCTGCGCCGCTGGCTCGGCGACGCCAGTCACTATCGCATGCAGCTCAAGGGCGACGCGGCTGACAACCCCGACCAGCGCATTGCCGAGGACGTGAAGCAGTTCGTCGAGCAGACGCTCAACATCACCGTCAATCTTCTCAGTTCGGTCGTAACCCTGGCCTCGTTCGTGGTCATCCTATGGGGCCTCTCGGAAGCGGCGCCCCTCACGCTGTTCGGCATGGAGTACCACATTCCCGGCTATCTGGTCTGGGCCGCTCTGCTCTATGCGATCGCCGGAACCGCGCTGACGCATTGGATCGGATCACCGCTGATCAACCTCTATTTCGAGCAGCAGCGCTTCGAGGCCGATTTCCGCTTCAACCTGGTGCGCGTCCGCGAGAACTCCGAGCAGATCGCGGTGCTGCGCGGCGAGAGCGCCGAGCAGACCCTGCTGGCGAGCCGCTATGGCCGCGTGGTCGCCAACTTCTACCAGATCATGAGCCGCACCAAGCGGCTGACGGCGGTCACGAGCGGCTACGCGCAGGTGGCCACGATCTTTCCCTATGTCATCGTCGCCCCGGCCTATTTCGCCAAGAAGGTGCAATTGGGCGGCATGATGCAGACGGCGTCCGCGTTCTCGAGCGTGCAGCGCGCGCTGTCCTTTTTCGTCAACGCCTACCGCACCCTGGCCGACTGGCGCTCGACCGTCGCCCGCCTCGACGGCTTCGAGATGGCAATCGAGAGTGCCAAGACGCTCTCGGCCGAGCCGCAGACGATCGATGTCGTCAGCCATGCGGGAGACAGCATCGAGCTCGCCCAGCTGCTGCTCAAGCTGCCCAACGGCCTGCCGCTGATCGCGGCCGACGGCTTCAGCATCAGGAACAGCGAGCGCACGCTGCTGACCGGGCCGTCCGGTGCGGGCAAGTCGACGCTGTTCCGCGCCATCGCCGGCGTCTGGCCGTTCGGCAGCGGCGCGATCAGCGTGCCCGCGCATGCCACGCTGATGATGCTGCCGCAGCGCCCCTATTTCCCGATCGGCCCGCTCAAGGCAGCCGTCGTCTATCCCGCGGCCGCGGATGCGTTCGGCCTCGACCGGATCAAGCAGGCGCTGATCGCGGTGGGCCTGCCGCTGCTGGCGGATCGCCTGGACGAGGACGGCCATTGGAACCGGATGCTCTCGCTCGGCGAGCAGCAGCGTCTGGGGATTGCCCGCGCCCTGCTGCACGCCCCGCAATATCTGTTCCTCGACGAGGCCACGGCATCGCTGGATGAGCCGGGCGAAGCCAGGCTCTATCAGGTCATCGCCGAGCAGCTGCCGCAGACCACGGTGGTGTCGATCGGCCACCGCTCGACGCTGCACGCCTTCCACGACCGCAAGGTCGAACTCGTTCGGGACGGCGACCGATTCTCGCTGCGGTCGACCGGACAGGGTGCGGATGTCCCTGCGGGCAGCGCAGAGTAGCTGATCCAGGACAAAGCGTCCCGCACGGGCCCGAAGTCAGGTGGCCAGCGCGGGAGCGTCTGCGCAGGCATCCTGACAGACAGGCCAGCGACGGCCATGTCCAACGGCTCGGCATCATCAGCGTGGGCACCAAAAGCAGAAGGGCGGCAGATTGCTCTGCCGCCCTCATGAACGTCCGGTCCGCCGTGCGGCGATTACTTCAGGTTGCTCATCGCCGTCAGGTCGACCGAGAGCTTGGCAATGCCGGTCGCACCGCACCACTTGGAGCCCAGGCCAGCCGGGTTGATCGGGGTCACGTTGGTCGTGCCGCTGGCCGTGAAGTCGCTGGTGAAGGCGTTGCAATCGCCCTTCGACATGTCGGTGTCGGAGTAGCGCAGGTCCAGCGTGAACACCTTGTAGGTGAAGCCGACGCCGATGTTCCAGGTGTTGTAGTCGGCGTAGTGGATGCCGTTCGGGAAGGCCGGAACACCATAGAACGAGTCCGAGGTGCCGAACCACTGGCGACCGAATTCACCCGACACGTACATGCCGACGCCGCTGGAGCCGAAGGTCGTGCTCGGGGCGGTGAACTTGCCGGTGACCGAGGCGTAGTTGCCCCAGGCGCCGGTATTCAGGAAGTTCGGCGAGTAGAACTCGGTGACGCCGAACGTCCACATGTCGTTCAAGGTATAGTTCATCTTGCCGTAGACTTCGAAGAACGAGACGTCCTTCTTCATCACGTTCAGGTTGGTCAGGGTGTTGGCCTGACACTCGGCGCTCAGCGCCCGGCCGGCGAAGTCGGTCGTCGCGCCGCCGCCATAGTAGCAGGTGCCGCCCGGATACAGGTAGCCCCAGACGCCGATGTCGAACGCGAAGGCGCCGAAGGTCGGACGGATACCGCCGTAGATGTCGATCTCGGCCGCAGCGCGGTTGGCGAAGGAGATGCTCTCGCCGGCGACGCCGATGTAGAGCTGCAGGTCCTTGTTGACGTTGTAGCGCGGCTCGAAATAGGCGGCCACCGACGGCTTGTGGTTCGACTGGGTCACGCCGCGGAAGACGTAGTCGTTCATGATCGCGGCGCCGAACGCGATGTCCCAGGGATCGAACGCCACCGGCGGCGGGGCCTTGTAGGCCTTGACCGCCATGTCAGCGGCCGAAGCCGAACCCGAAATCATTGCCAGCGCCGTTGCCAACAAAGCCAACTTCTTCATGACGTTCCCCATCACCCAAATTTCGAGCATCGGTCCGATGTTCGGCCCCCCGGGGCGCAATCAAGACCACCTGCGTCATACAAGCGCAATGTGTGACAGCGTCTCGCCGCAGGTGAAGCAAAAAAGCGCGGCATCTGCCGCCTTTTTGGGCGATTAGGCAATTCTACGGCAGGTTGTTGGCTGCCTGTTGCATTTGAACAACAAATTTTCGTGGGCAATATCCCTGTGAGATGCACGAAATACGGAGTTTTCCGCGCGCTCGCCTCACAACTCACTGCAGGGATCATCGGACGAACGCCGCGGATTCGCGCGGCCGTAGATTTGCGGGGTGCGACCCGCCCGAGCGAGTCGGCACGTCCGGGCTACGCGTACAGGCCAGAAGCAAGAGAGGCCGCAGCGTTGCCGCTGCAGCCTCTGTCGTCGAATGTGGGGGTCGTCGAATGTGGGGGTCGTCGAATGTTGGGGTCGCCGAATGACGGGGGCGTCGAATGACGGGGGCGTCGAATGACGGGCTCGCCACAGACCTGGGCTCGCGCGCCGCTTGCACCCCGCCGCACCGAGACCGGCGGGCGTCGGCGGCGGACGTCAGCTCTCGGAGGTGGTGCCTTCCTCGCCCTCGTGAGCTTCCGGCGCGGCGCTGGGCATCGCCCAGCTGGTCTCGGCAGCCGGTTCGGTCTCGTGCGTCGCGGGGGTCTCGACCAGCGGCGCCATCTTCTTCGGGGCGCGCTTCTTGGCGGCCTTCTTCGGCACGGCCGGCGCCTTCGCAGCAGCCTTCGGCGCGGACTTGGCGGGAGCCTTGGCAGGAGTCTTGGCCGCCTTCTTGGCAGGAGCCTTGGCCACCTTCTTGGCGGGAGCCTTCTTGGCCGGGCTCTTGGCGGCCTTCTTGGCCGGCGCCTTCACGGCCTTCTTCGCCTTCTTCGCGGGAGCTTTCGCAGCTTTCTTCGCTGCCTTCTTCGCGGCCTTCTTGGCTGATGACTTGCTGGTCTTCTTCGCGGCCTTCTTGGCCTGCGCCATCAGCTTCTTTTCCTTTTTGTCTTTCTTGTCCTTCTTCGACTTCTTGTCCTTCGCCATCGAAACCTCCTGTTGCCGCCGAACGCTCACATCATCCGGCGGGACGGGCCGGCAATCCGCACGCGCCCATCCTTCAATTCAATCCTGGTCGCGGACCGCCCGTCGCCCAGTCGAGAAGTTCAACGGTGTGGACGACGGGAACGGTCGTACCGCTGGCAATCTGCATCATGCAGCCGATATTGCCCGCAGCGATTACATTCGGCTTGACGGTCGCGATGTTGGCGACCTTGCGATCGCGCAGTCTCATCGCGATGTCAGGCTGGAGAATGTTGTAGGTCCCCGCCGAACCGCAACACAAATGACTCTCCGGTATATCTTTCACCACGAATCCGGACTTGGAAAGCAATTCTTTCGGAATGCTCGTGATTTTCTGGCCATGTTGCAGCGAGCATGCGGAGTGATAGGCGACGACGACGTCGTCATGCGCGGCTTCCGTCTTCAGGTCGAGCGTGGCGAGATACTCGCTGATGTCCTTCGCCATGGCCGAAACGGCAGCCGCGGGCTCTGCAAATTCCTGGTCTTCGCGCAGCATGTGGCCGTAGTCCTTGATGACGGTGCCGCAGCCCGACGTCGTCACCAGGATGGCGTCGAGGCCGCCGCGCTGCGCCTCCGCCGTCCACACGCCGACATTGGCCTTCGCCCGCGCCGTCGCATCGGCGTCCTGCCCCATGTGATGGGTGAGCGCGCCGCAGCATTGCTCGTCCCTCACCAGCACCACCTCGATGCCGTGCCGCGTCAGCACGTTGATCGCAGCCTGGTTGATGCGCGGCGCCAGCGCCTGTTGCGCGCAGCCCTGCAGCAGCGCCACGCGGCCGCGCCGCGCGCCCTGCGCCGGAAACACCGTGCCGCCGGAGGGCCCCGGCGCGGGCAGCGGCCTGGTGGGCGCGAGCTCCAGCATCGCCCTGACGCGCCGCAGCACGCTCGGCGCCGGCCCCGTGGTCGACGAGGACGCCGGCAGCAGCGCCTTGAACGGCCGGGCGAACCGCGCCAAGGTCATTGCCAGGCGAAACTCGCGCGGACGCGGCAGCACATAGCCCAGCACGGCGCGCAGCAGCCGGTCCATCAGCGGCCGCTGATAGGTCTCCTCGATCCGCACCCGCGCCTGGTCGACCAGATGCATGTAGTGCACGCCGGACGGACAGGTCGTCATGCAGGACAGGCACGACAGGCAGCGGTCGATATGCTTGACCACGTCTGATGTCGGCGCCTGCTCCTTCTCCAGCATCTGCTTGATCAGGTAGATGCGGCCGCGCGGGCTGTCGAGCTCGTCGCCGAGCAGCACATAGGTCGGACAGGTCGCGGTGCAGAAGCCGCAATGCACGCAGGCGCGCAGGATCTTGTCGGCGACCGCGATATCGGGATCGGCGAGCTGCGCCAGGGTGAACTCGGTCTTCATGCAGCAACGCTCCGCCTGATACGCCCGCGGTTGAGAATGGCCTTGGGATCGAAGGAGACGCGAACCCGCTCCTCCAGCGCGGCGACGCCCGGCGGCTGCGGATGGAAGACGTCGACCGCGAGCCGCATCTCGTCCCACGCCCGCAGCAGCATCGCGTGGCCGCCGGCGGCGTCCGCGAGCTTCCGCACCACGCCCGCGGAGGCATCCGCCTGCGGCGGCAGCGCCGCCCAGATCAGGCCGCCGCCCCAGTCATAGATCACCTCGCCGCCGGTCTGCCGCGCCAGGGCCTGCCCCAGCGCGCCGCCGGAGACCGGCGGACAGACGATCCGCCACACCGTCCAGGCGCCCAGCGTGCCCTGGGCCGCGAACGGCAGCACGTCCCGCACGGCGCTCCACAGCGCCGCCGAGGCATCGTCGGCAACGATCTCGGCCGCGCCGAACGGCGCCAGCAGCTTGGTCAGCGAGCCCGCGCGATGCACGGCCGACGCCGTGATGCCCTCAAGCCGAACCAATGTCACCGCCTCGCGCGGCGAGCCGACCGCGCCCAGCCCCTCGACCTCAGGCCGCAGCGACGACGCCGGCAGGTGCGCCGCGCCGGACACGTCGAACGGCGAGCCCAGCGCCGCCGTCATCGCCCGGTTGGCCCGGAGATCGTCGAGCCCGCGCAGCACCAGCGTCCGCTCGGCCTCCGGCCGCGGCATCACCTTCAGCGTCGCCTCGGTCATGACCGCGAGCGTGCCCCAGGAGCCCGCCAGCAGCTTGCAGAGGTCATAGCCGGTGACGTTCTTCACCACCTTGCCGCCGGTCTTGAAGCTCTCGCCGAAGCCGGACACGGCGTAAGCCCCGAGCAGGTGATCGCGCACCCCGCCGGCCCTGACCCGCCGCGGCCCCGCCAGCCCCGCCGCGATCATCCCGCCCAGCGTTCCCCGGCCCGTGGTCCCCAGCAGCGGACCCGTATCCATCGGCTCGAACGCGAATTGCTGGCTCTTCGAATCGATCAGCGACAGCAAGTCGCCGAGCGGCGCCCCGGCCTGCGCCGTGATGATCAGCTCGTTCGGCTCATAGGAGACCACCGCGCTCAGCGCCGACAGGTCGAGCACGGCATTGGTCGCCGTCACCTGGCCGATCCCGCGCTTCGAGCCATGCCCGATCACCTCGATCGGCTGCTCATTGGCGATCGCCGAGCGGACCACCTCCTCCACATCGGCTGCGTTCCGTACCTTCAGGGCGTCCACCACTGCTCGCCTTGCTTGTTGATGATGCGGGCGACCGCGACGCGCGGCCACCTGCGTTGGAGTCGTTCTAGAGCATGATGGACGAAAAGGGCAGCCCGGGGTGGCGAAAAGATCGTGCGGGGACAAGGAGATGAGAGGGAACGACGGAAGCGCCGGGCGGAACGTTCGAGGTCTTGGAGCGCGGACTCGCCAGCAGCGCTGTCGACGCGACACGAGCCATCCCCCACGCGCGGTGCGCTCCCTCTCCCCGTCCTTCACGGGGAGAGGGTTGGGGTGAGGGGCAGCCACACGGGTGGTGCACCCATGGCGCGCAGTCCGTAGGGCGGGTTAGCGCAGCGTAACCCGCCGACCTTTCGCGCCACATTGCGAATGACGCCTTCGGCTCATCCGCCCTACGCGCTGCGTCACCATCCCCGTCATTCCGGGGCAAGGCCGCAGGCCTTGAACCCGGAATCCGGAGCTTGTCTTGCGTCCCTCCGAGGCACGAGTCGGGACGACACCGTCCATGCCGCACGGCCGCCCTGGACAAAACCGCGACGACGACGAACGGTGCGACGATGCGGATCAAGCAAGATGATCGGATGTGATGCGACTGGACGGGATGCAGATGAAGCTTGTGATGGGGATACTGACCGCCGCGCTCGTGCTGGCCGGCATGGGCGCGGGCCAGGCGACGGTGCGCATTGCCGACGACCCGGGCGGACGTATCGGAACTTATGTCGACAAATTCAAACTCCTGCGCGACTCCGGCGAGCAGGTCATCATCGACGGGATCTGCGGGGGAGCCTGCACGATCGTGCTGGGGACCCTTCCGCGCGACAGGATCTGCGTTACCCCGCGAGCCGTGTTCACGTTCAGGGAAACTGACGATCTGGGGCCCTTTTTTCGTCCTGTCCCGAACCCGGAAGCAACGCGGATGCTGTTTGACCTCTACCCGGCCCCGATCAAACGATGGATCACGCGCCAGGGCGGCCTGACCGCACATCCGATCTTCCTTCGCGGCAAGGAGCTCCAAGCGCTCTATCGGCCATGCGCGATCAACGTCCCGGCCTCCGGCAACGGGCTGCGGTAGATGGATTGTCGATCTAAACGGGCTCTCTAGTTAAATGCACTCACTGTAATCCCGAGCCCGGTTCCAACCGGCCAAGTAACGGCGGTCCCGCTCCAAGGCGAGGGAGCAGTATCGTCGGGACCTATGTCCGCTTGACGGGTTAGCGAAGCGTACCCCCCCTTTCAAGCCACGCTGCGGATTACGCCTTCGGCTAATCCGCCCTACGCGCTGTAAGCGCAACTTCCGAGCTTACGCGCGCTAGCGGGACAAACTCAAAGCAGAAACAGCCCGCTTCAGATGGCTATAAAAAGGTCGCTTGATAGCTAGTTGCCATCAACGAGACGTGTGCGTCGAGCGGAGGACTTAGCTCAAAGGCACGCGGCTCGCGAGCGAAGTTCCACACTCGCACAAGCCGCCACTCGTCATAATGCGCCTCGGCAAACTCCAGCTCGTTGCGGCTAATGTAAAACGGCGAACGCTCCCAGCCATTGGTAGTTTTCACTTCGATTAGCCGCTCGCCACCGTTAGGCTCGAAACTTTGGATATCATAGCCCGCGCCATCCCCATCGAGTTCCGATACCCATCGTATCCGATGCACAAGGTCGCTTCGGCCGGCGGCGAGAAGCGTTGCGCGCTCGTGCGCAAGCACGCGCTCCTCGCCGGCGCGCCCCAGCTTCCGATTGCGGGCGTCACGCTCAGCGACGTCGTATCTCCTAGCAACCGCTTGCATCTGCTCAAGCTCAGCAGGCGGCGGCGCGTTGCTGTAGGTCGGCGGCGGCCCGATCCAAAGTTCCTTAGGCTCTTGCAGGGTTAGCCGAGTGTCTTCTATCGCGGTACGCATAGCACGTTCGAGCCAATCCGGGTGGCTACGCAGCCAGCGATCCACGGCATCGGCAAGCGCGAGCTGATAATTGAATGCCGGCTTATAGCCTTGGATCCAGTCCTCGTTTAGCCCTTTGAGCACCGCGCTGATGTTCTGATGCTTGTACTCGATGGCACCGCGTGGCCGATGAATCATGCTTTGCAGCGCCCGGTTGTGCTCAGCCTTATTGTAGGGCTGTCCAGCAAGTTCGTTCACGAACATTTCAAAATAGTCCGCAACTATTGCGTCGTTCTGCTCGTCAGTCCAGTCACCCGCCATCGATATCGCTCCCAGGCAGATAGAAGAGCACCATGATTGACGCCGGACAAGCGGCGATGCCGAAAGGAACTGCGGACTACGCCTCGGCTATAGCCCTATGCGCTAGCATTTCTATAGCACCACGCAACTATTGCACCGGCCATCGCCGCACGATACGTTGATAAAATTTATGTATTTAACTGATGCGGAGCGACCTTGCCCGATCCAGGCCCACTAACCCAAGTCGCTGGTCAGCCCTGGCAATTAGTATCGGCGGTTTCAGGGCTGGTCGGCGTACTCGTCGGCGGTATAATAAGCGGTGGAGTACAAGCGTGGCTCCTAAGTCGACGCATTGTGGCCGACGAGACGCTGGCTGAACGCAAGTTCAATTTCGACAAAGATCTTGCGGAGCGCAAGTTCAAATATGACCGAGATCTACACGATCATAAACGAAAGGTCGAACTGGCTGAACAAGCTCTCACTGCCTTTTATGAGGCCCGAGACGTGTTTATTTCGGCCCGCAGTCGCGGCATATATGGCGGCGAAGGCGCTAGCCGCACGGCTCTCGAAGGCGAGAGCAAGGCTCAGCAAGAACAGCGCAACAGATACTTCATACCAATTGAACGCCTAACACAGAACAAGGAGGTGTTCGCTCGATTGCGCTCTCTACGCTACTCTTTCATCGCTTATTTTGGCGAAGCTGCGACTGCGCCCTTCGAAGAAGTTTTCAGCGTCCAGATCAAGATAATAACCGCTGCGAGTATTATCATTCAAATGGCGCCACAAGACGATGAAGGCGATCACCGTCACTCTTTCAAAACCAGCATCGAGCCTCTTTTGAACGAGCTCGGTTGGGGAACAGCAGAACGCCCTGACGAGTCTGATCGCAAGATCGAGAAAGCTATCCACGATATCGAGGAGCTATGCCGAGCCGTGCTTAGGCAAGCTTGATTAGTTTCGGACTGTGCTGGCCCAAGTCGCCATCGAGGACTTTGACCAATCCACGACAGCAGGGCTTCAGGCCCCGGGCAAATCACCCAAACGTTTTGCTTGATCTCACGGCATCCGTGTCAAGCCAATAGCGCTCAGAATGAGAAATTAGCCAGCCATTTCAGATCTGAACGCCAAGCCACCTCCTCGCGAGATTTTCCGGTTTCGTTTTTACAGAATTCATGCCATGCTCCGCCCGACTCACCCCTCCGAGAGGGACGTACGCGCGGTCGTCACGATACGTGGGGTGGGGATGTGGTGGCCGTGTCGGGTCGCAGCGTGGCTTCGTGTCGCGCCGACGAACGATTTCGATGCGGACGTGAAATCGTGTGGGCCTGGCCTCCCGGTGCTGAGGTCAAGCCGGCGATGACGCCTGAACGCGTCGCGTCGGCGACGGGGACAACAACGCCGATCCCCGGGGCGAGCACGTATAAGCGTTAAGACCGCCACGCGGGGAATGCCGGATGTTCGGCTGAACCTGTGGTGACTGCCGCCTGCTTTTTTTGTTGCAGGCGGGCCATGGGTGAGGCCTTCACCCGGCATTCCCCGTGCCCTCTCGATTGGTTTTGGAGGGCGGACGGTCGCATCACCTGGGCGGAGGACGCCGCGGGGCTGCGGGCGTGTGTCTGAGGGGTGGAATGTGGATGGAGGCAGGCTCTCTCCACCGTCATTCCGGGGCATCGCGAAGCGATGAGCCCGGAATCCATAACCCCGAGCGGATGTTGGTGGAGCGAGATGGAGCTGCCGGCGTGCCTCACTCAACGGGCTGTGGTTATGGATTCCGGGCTCGCCCTGCGGGCGCCCCGGAATGACGTGGGGAGAGAGAGGGGGCGCGATCGAGCAGTCGCCGTGCGTCAGAGGGGACGATGGATGAGTGGGGCAACCTCTCTCCGCGTCATTCCGGGGCATCGCGAAGCGATGAGCCCGGAATCCATAACCACGAGCGGATGTTGTTGGAACGAGATGGAGTTGCCGGCGGGCCTCACACAGCGGCCTGTGGTTATGGATTCCGGGCTCGCCCTGCGGGCGCCCCGGAATGACGTGGGGAGAGAGTGTCGCGTGAGATCGAGCAGATGTCGGTGGGCAGACGACAGATGACACCGCCCTGCCCGCATGCGCGCGCCTCAGAACCGCGGCAGATCCGGAAACGCCAGCTTGCCCGCATGCACGTGCATCCGGCCCAGCTCCGCGCAGCGATGCAAGGTCGGAAACACCTTGCCCGGGTTGAGCAGCCCCTGGCTGTCGAACGCGCATTTCACGCGTTGCTGCTGGTTGAGGTCGATCTCGGTGAACATGTCGGGCATCAGGTCGCGCTTCTCGATGCCGACGCCGTGCTCGCCGGTGAGGACACCGCCGAGCTCGACACAGCAGCGCAGGATGTCGGCGCCGAAGGCCTCGGCGCGCTCCATCTCGCCGGGCTTGTTGGCGTCGTAGAGGATCAACGGATGCAGATTGCCGTCGCCGGCATGGAACACGTTGGCGCAGCCGAGCTGATACTTCTCCGACAGCTCGCGGATGCGCGCCAGCGCCTTGGGCAGCGCGCCGCGCGGGATCGTGCCGTCCATGCAGAGATAGTCCGGCGAGATGCGGCCCACCGCCGGGAAGGCCGCCTTGCGGCCGGCCCAGAACAGGTTGCGCTCGGCCTCCGAGGTCGAGATCCGGCAGGTGGTCGAGCCGCAGCCATTCGCGATCGCCTCGACGCGGCTGATCAGCTCGTCGACCTCGACGCCGGGGCCGTCGAGCTCGATGATCAGGAGCGCCTCGACGTCGAGCGGATAGCCGGCATGGACGAAGGCCTCGGCGGCGTGAATGGCCGGCTTGTCCATCATCTCCATGCCGCCGGGGATGATGCCGGCTCCGATGATGCGCGCGACGCATTCGCCGGCGGCCTCGACTTGCGCGAAGCCGACCATCAGCGCGCGTGCCGTCTCCGGTTTTTGCAGAATGCGCACGGTCACCTCGGTGACGACGCCGAGCAGCCCCTCCGAGCCGGTGATCAGGCCCATCAGATCATAGCCGGCGTTCTCGTTGCACTTGCCTCCGATACGCAACACCTCGCCGTTGATCAGCACGATCTCGCATCCCAGCACGTTGTTGGTGGTCATGCCGTATTTGAGGCAGTGCACGCCGCCGGAATTCTCCGCGACATTACCGCCGATCGAGCAGGCGATCTGCGACGACGGATCTGGCGCGTAGTAGAAGCCGGCATGCGCCACCGCCTGGCTGATGGCGAGATTGGTGACCCCCGGCTCGGTGACGACGACGCGGTTGTCGAAATCGATCTCGCGGATGCGCTTGAACTTGCCGAGGCCGAGCAGCACGCCATCGGCCAATGGCAGAGCGCCGCCCGACAGCGACGTGCCGGAGCCGCGCGGAACCACTTTGATGCCTTGTTGATGGCAGTATTTCAGAACCTGCGAAACCTGTGCCGTCGTCTCCGGCAGCACCACGACCATCGGCGGCTGGCGATAGGCCATCAATCCGTCGGACTCGTAAGGCAGCATTTCGGCGGCGCTGTCGATGACGCCCTCGCCTGGGACAATCGCGCGCAGTGCAGCAACGATCTCGCCGCGGCGCGCCAGCACCGCCTGATCAGCCTCCGGCATCATGATGGCCATCGCGCGCGTCTCCTGAAGTCGATTTCGACCGTCATATCAACCACAACCGCGGCGCTTTGGGTAGGCGGACGCGGCCGGTTTCGCTGTTTGCTGCCGCGCAAAGTTCGTGGCGATCAAATGAACCCTATCCCGATGGACGGCTTGTCTGAGGGCGGAGGCCATGCCACAAACCTGCGCACGATTTTTGTCTCGAAACCACAGAGCCTGATCCATGAAGAAACTGACTTTGACTGCGCTCGTCGTGATCGCCTCGTCGTCGTTGACCTCGGCCGTGCTGGCGCAGGATGCCGCCGCCGGCAAGACCTCCTTCAACAAGTGCCTGCCCTGCCATGCGATCGGCGAAGGCGCGAAGAACAAGGTCGGCCCGGAACTGAACGGCCTCGATGGCCGCAAGTCGGGCACCGCGCCGGACTACAACTATTCGGAAGCGAACAAGAACTCGGGCATCACCTGGAACGAGGCCGTGTTCAAGGAATACATCAAGGATCCGAAGGGCAAGATCCCCGGCACCAAGATGACCTTCGCGGGCATCAAGAACGAGACCGAGATCAACAACCTGTGGGCGTACATCGCCTCGTTCGACAAGGACGGCAAGCAGAAGCAGTAATCGGCGGCGCGACTCCCGCGCAGCCCTCGAAGCCCCGGCCGCGCGCCGGGGCTTTTTCGTTTTCAGGGTGCGGCCGCCGCAGTCGCCGTGAGCGCGCCGACCATCCGCTCGACCTCGGCGGCAACGAGCTCCGGCACGGCGTTCTGCACCATGTGGCCGAGATCGGGCACGACGATCAGGCGGGTCTGCGGCAGCACCTGCGCCAGCCGCCGCGCATGAATGTCGGTGTAGACGGTCTTGTCGGCGTCGCCGGCCAGGATGGTGATGGGGACTTTGATCTCGGCGTAGCGCGGCGACTGCTCGATCACCGCCTGCTTGAGGGTGACGAGGTCGAGCGCATTGGCCAGGAATTCGCGCGGTCGCAGCAGCAGCGGCGTCGCGCTCTGGTCGACGAAATCGTCCGGCATCTGCTGCGGCGCAAACACACCGCGGGCGCCGGGGCCCATCAGCGCCAGGCCAAGCGGCAGGGTGATGGTGTGGGCCAGCAAGGGGCCGATCACCGGCGTGGTCACGGCCGCATTGTACTGCCCGACCCCGCCGCGCCAGGGATAGGCGACCGGCGCCAGCATCACGAGGCCGGCGACTCGGGCTGGAAAGTCGAGCGCCATGCGCAGGCCGAGCGCGCCGCTCCAGGAATGCACGACCAGAATCACCGGGCCGGTCCCGAGCCGCCCGAGCGCCTCGTCCAGCATCCGCGCCTGCGCGGCAGGCGTGGAATCCTCGGCCCGCGCTCGCGGGCTCCAGCCATGGCCGGGCCGATCGACCAGCAGGACCCGGTGGCGCTCCGCCAGCATGTCGCCGAGCGGCCGGCGCATCGCCTCGAGGTTCGAGCTGGCGCCGTGAAGCAGCAACAGCGGCGGTTTTTCGCTGTCGCGGGGGCCGATATCCACAAGATTGATCGTCGCCCCATCGACATCGATGGCCTGCCCCTGCGCCGGATAGCGGCGCTCGACCACTGCGACGCCGGCCCTTGTGAGCAGCGCGAGGACGGCCAATGCGCCCACCAAGAACATTGATATCATTGAGAGTTTTCTGCCTGTCACGGAGACAGTTACGAGCCGGATCGGCGGGAGTTGCAGATCCGGCAGCCGGGTTTGGCCGTTACGACCGGAAATCCTGTCATCACGGCGTCGTCGGCCATTTTATAACCATGGTCGGGACTTTTCCTCGCAATCGGCTGATGGCCGTGAATTACTTCCGGTCGGGTCATTGCGTTGTGCGACCTGCGATGACCGGCCCTGCGTTTAGTTTGGTGTTTTGGGAGGGGGTTACCGATGAGTGTTCGTTCGAGCGAGACGGCCATCGACGAGATCGTCGCCAGCTGCAATGGCGATCTTCGTGGCGCGCTGAAGGCCCTGCTGCTGGTCAACGAGCATCTGGAGGCCGAGATCGCGCAGCTGTATGCCGCAGCCGCGCAATACGGCCTGCCGGACCGCCGCAGCACCGCCTTTCACTGAGCGGTCTGACCGGCGGCTCGCGCCGATCATTCCCCCCGTCAATCCTCCTGCGTCATGTCCTTGTTCGGGCACGCGTTGATCGTCGATCGCGCCAGCTTGGCGTCGTCTTTCGACTTGAACGGGCCGGATGCGAACCAGATGTCCCCGATGATGACGGGGTTGCTGGTCACGATCTCGCAGCGATTGGTGGCTCGGTTTCCCACCACCCAGAACAGGTCGTCGGCCCAGGCGGCCGTCGCCGTCATCCCCATCAGCACCGTCGTCAGCACCGCACGCCTCATCGCGCCGTCTCCTGCCCAGGTTTCATCCGATCAAACGGCAGTTGGGGGCACGCGGATTGGCCGGCAAGCACGACCGTCGCAACATGGTTAATCAGCCGTAAAGGCTCAGATGTCGCGGCCCTCGACCTTCTCGGTCAGGGTTTTGACGAGCTCCGGCACCTTTTCCAGGTGCGGATTGACCTCGAGTGCCTTGCGGAAGGCATCCAGCGCGCGCTTTTCCTCGCCCAGGTCCTGCATGATCATGCCGAGACCGGCAAGCGCGCCGAAGTGCCGCGGCTCCCGCACCAGCACCTGCTGGATGTCGGCGAGCGAACGGCCGTAATCGTTCTGCAGATAATAAATGGTCGCCCGGCGGTTCCAGGCCTCGACATAATCGGGCCGGAGCTTGATGACCGAATCGAGCAGCTTGAGCGCGACCTCGTTCTGCTTCGCGTCCATCGCCGCCTTGGAGCGCGACATCAGCAGCGCGACGGTATCGCTGGGGGTCTGCAGCCAGATCGCCCAGATCCGCGCTTCGACGTGCTTGGCGCTGACATCGTCGGGCGCGGCCTTGAGGGCACCGAACAGGAAATCGAGCCCCTTGGTCTTGTCGGTCCCGACCTTCGGCAGCTTGGACGGTGCCTCCGGCGGCTTCGGCTTGGTGATTGCGCGGGGCTCACCCTGCGCAACGGCAAGGGAAGGGATCGAAATCAGGGAGGCGGCGAGCAGAATCGCCCGGAAAGTTCGCTTGGCCATGCGGCAAGTGTAGACGCAGAAACCGCGCCCTGCAAAGCAGAGCGCGCGTCAAAGACCTGTGAGCAGGCTCGGCAGGCGCGGGCCGGATCAGCCCTGACGGGCCTTGAAGCGGCGCTGGACCTTGTTGATCACATAGACGCGGCCCTTGCGGCGAACCAGACGGTTGGCGCGATGGCGGCCACGCAGCGACTTCAGCGAGTTACGGACCTTCATGGGACATCCTGATACGTTCGAAAGGCCGTGTTGGACAGGCCGGAAGTGGCAAATAGAAAGGGATTTCCGCAAGCGACGGGGCCGCCCGGAGTGGCCGGTTTCTAACCACCGACCCGCCGGATGTCAACGATTGTGGCGCCGGCTTCAACAGCGCCTGCATCTGAGGTGGCCCGGGAACCCGCCGCCGGACCATTTGGCGATTGCCAAATTCGTTATATCGTATAATCAATTTGACAAAGCCAAGAACCAGCGCCGGGAACGCCCATGCCAAAACTCGCTCTGCCCAAGATCGACGACGTCGTCGCCATCGACATCCACACCCATGCCGAGGAGCCGTGCGGCATGCATTCGGATGACGGCTATGACGATTTCCAGGCCCAGATGGCCGACTACTTCAAGTCGCCGCACAAGCATCCGCCGACCGTGCCGGAGACCGCCGCCTATTACCGCTCCAAGAACATCGCGGCCGTAATCTTCCCGGTCGACGCCGAGCGCGAGACCGGCTTCCGCCGCTACAAGAATGAAGAGATGCTGGAGATCGCTTCCGAGCATCTCGATGTGCTGATCCCGTTCGTCAGCATCGATCCGCACAAGGGCAAGCTCGGCGTCCGCGAAGCGCGCCGGCTGATCGAGGACTATGGCGTCCGCGGCTTCAAGTTTCACCCGACCATGCAGGGCTTCTACGCCAACGACCGCCTCGCCTACCCGCTCTACGAGGCGATCAACGACGGCGGCGCGATCGCGCTGTTCCACACCGGCCAGACCGGCGTCGGCTCGGGCATGCCGGGCGGCATGGGGATGCGGCTGAAGTACTCCAACCCGATGTACATGGACGACGTCGCGGCCGACTTCCCCGACCTCAAGATCATCCTCGCCCATCCCTCCTTCCCCTGGCAGGAGGAGGCGCTGTCGGTGGCGACCCACAAGCCGAACGTCTATATCGACCTCTCCGGCTGGTCGCCGAAATACTTCCCGCCGATCCTGGTGCGCTACATCAACTCGATCCTGCAGGACAAGATGCTGTTCGGCTCGGACTGGCCGGTGATCACGCCCGATCGCTGGCTCGCCGATTTCGCCAAGCTCGACATCCGCGAGGAGATCCGGCCGAAGGTGCTGAAGGCCAATGCGCGCAAGCTGCTCGGGATCTGAGATCGCTCCAGGCGCGGTGGCCATCGGTCATCGCGCCTGCTTCCAAGGGAGGTTGTCGCCGTGCCGTTCAAAGCCGCCCCCTTCAAGGCTGTCGTCTTCGATGCCTATGGCACGCTGTACGACATCCAGTCGGTGGCGGCGGTGACCGAGCAGGCCTTCCCCGGCCATGGCGACATCATCACCCAGATCTGGCGCATCAAGCAGCTCGAATACACCTGGCTGCGCTCGCTGATGCAGCGTTACGAGGATTTTGCCGTCGTCACCCGCGAGTCGCTGATCTACACGCTGCGCGTTCTCGGACTGCAGGCCGATGCCGGCACGTTGGATCGCATCATCGCCAAGTACCTCGACCTCGATCCCTACCCTGACGCACGGCGTGCACTCGCGGCGATGAAGTATCATCAGCTTGCGATCCTCTCCAATGGCAGCCCCGCGATGCTCGACGGCCTGGTGAAAGCCAGTGGCTTCGACACCCTGCTCGATGCCGTCATCAGCGTCGATGCGCGCAGAATCTTCAAGCCGAGTCCTCAAGCGTATGAACTGATCGAGGAGACACTCGGGCGTGCGCCGGCCGAGGTGCTGTTCGTGTCCTCCAATCCCTGGGACGTCTGCGGCGCCAAGGCCTTCGGATTGAACGTCGCCTGGATCGAGCGTGTGACGCCGGAGGCCATGGCGGCGGCATGCCTCCAGCCCGACCTCGTCCCGCCGCTCACCTTGTTCAAGGCTCTGCGCACCCAGATGGACGAGTTGGGTTTTGCACCCGATTATCGTATCTCTGCGCTCTCCGAACTGCCTGAGATCATCACCACACATGAGCCTTGAATCCGTCCGCGCCTTCTTCGCCGAGAAAGCCCCCGACATCGACGTCCTCGTCTCCAGCCAGAGCTCAGCAACAGTCGCGCTCGCCGCCGAAGCCTATGGCGTCGAGCCCGCCCGCATCGCCAAGACGCTGTCGCTGCGGGTCGGCGACCGCGTCATCCTGATCGTCGCAGCCGGCCACGCGCGCATGGACAACAAGAAGGTCAAGGCGTTGTTCGGCGGCAAGCCGAAGATGCTCGGCCTCGACGAGGTCGCCGAGATCACCGGTCACGAGGTCGGCGGCGTCTGCCCGTTCGGGCTGAAATCACCGCTCCCAGTGTATTGCGACCTTTCGCTGAAGGCGTTCGACATCGTCGTCCCCGCAGCAGGCTCCACCCACAGCGCGGTGAAGATCACGCCGGACCGGATGGCCGAGCTGACATCGGCCGAATGGGTCGACGTTTGCGAGGTGCAGCCCTGAGCGGCTGATGTCGGGAGGCGCGATCACCGCTTCTTTCCCTTCGCCAGCTCCTTGACCAGAAACTCCGTCAGCACCTCGACCCGCGCGGGCCGCGGGCCGCCGGGCGGCATCACCAGATGCATCGCGCCTTCGGGCTGGCTCCAGCCCTTCAGCACGACCTCGACCTCGCCAGACGCGATCGCGTCGCCAACGATGAAATCCGGCAGGTCCGCGATGCCGAGGCCGGCGAGCACCGCCGGCAGCAGCGCCTCGCCGTTGTTGACGCGCAGCTGTCCCGCCGGCCGCACGCTGGCCTGCTCGCCGGCCGCATTGGTGTAGTGCCAGACGCCGGCGGTGGAGAGATATGCGTAGCCGAAGCATTTGTGCTCGGCGAGATGCATCGGATGCGTCGGCCGTCCGTGTCGCTTCAGATAGGATGGCGACGCCACCGTGTAGCGCGGCATGGCGCAGAGCCGGCGCGCGACCAGCGAGGAGTCCGGCAGCCGCGCGATGCGCAGCGCAAGATCGAATCCCTCGCCGATCAGATCGACGGTGGCATCGCTCATGTGCAGGTCGATCGAGACCTCCGGATACTGCTCCAGGAAGGCCGGCAGCAGCGGCGCGATCTTCTTGACACCGAAGGTCATTGGCACGGCAAACCGGACAAGGCCGCGCGGCGTCAGCGACTGCGCCAGCGCCTCGGTCTCGGCTGCCTCGCCATCGGCGAGCAACTGCGCTGCGCGCTCGGACAGGCGCTGCCCGGCGTCCGTCAGCGCCAAGCGCCGCGAGGTGCGATTGAACAACCGCGTGCCCAGACGCTCCTCCAGCCGGCTCACCGCCTTGGAGACGGAGGCCTTTGAGAGGCTCAGCTCCTGCGCGGCGCCGGCGAAGGAGCGCAGCTCGACGACCTTGGCGAAGATCGCCATCGCCTCGAAATCGGGAAGTCGCGCCATCGGCTCGGGTCTCGTTTTTGGAAACAATATGTTTCAATAGTTTCTATTTCTATACCCCGGCCGCTCCCTTACTCCAATGACCAACAGCACGGCGGTTCGGTCGACCGTCGGAACCACAGGAGCAGACCCATGATCAAGTTGAAGCCCTTCGCGGCGCTGGGCGGCGCCGACCACGGCTGGCTGAAGGCCAAGCACCACTTCTCGTTCGCAAGCTATTACGACCCCAGCAACATGGGCCACGGCGCTCTGCGCGTCTGGAACGATGACGAGATCGCGCCGAATACCGGCTTTCCCGCGCATCCTCATCGCGACATGGAGATCATCACCTATGTCCGAGAGGGCGCGATCACCCATCAGGACAGCCTCGGCAACAAGGGCCGCACCGAAGCCGGCGACGTCCAGGTGATGAGCGCCGGCAGCGGCATCCGCCACTCCGAATACAATCTCGAGCCGACCACGACGCGGATCTTCCAGATCTGGATCGAGCCGGCCACCGAGGGCGGCCAGCCGACCTGGGGCGCCAAGCCGTTCCCGAAGTTGGACCGCTCCGGCAGGCTGGTCACGCTCGCAAGCGGCTTCGCCGACGACGCCGATGCCCTGCCGATCCGCGCCAAGGCGCGCGTGCTCGGCACCACATTGAAGGCCGGAGAGACCGCCGAGTACAGCGCCGACAAGACGAGACACCTCTATCTCGTCCCCGCCGCGGGGGCCGTCGAGGTCAACGGCATCCGCGTCAACGCCCGTGACGGCGCCGCCATCCGCGACGAAGCCAAGCTCACGATCACCGCGCTCGAGGATTCCGAGCTGGTGCTGGTCGACGCCGCCTAACCAATCCCGCTCACCCTCATCCCCACGGAGCACACCATGACCAAGGTCCTCGTTCTCTATTACTCCGCCTACGGCCATATCGAGGCGATGGCCAACGCCGTCGCCGAAGGCGCCCGCGAAGCCGGCGCCACCGTCGACATCAAGCGCGTGCCGGAACTGGTGCCCGCCGACGTCGCCAAGGCGTCCTACTACAAGCTCGACCAGGCTGCGCCGATCGCCAAGGTCGAGGAGCTCGCCGACTATGACGCGATCATCGTCGGCACCGGCACCCGGTTCGGCCGCATGGCTTCGCAGATGGCGAATTTCCTCGACCAGGCCGGCGGCCTCTGGGCCAAGGGCGCGCTGAACGGCAAGGTCGGCGGCGCCTTCACTTCGACCGCGACCCAGCATGGCGGCCAGGAAGTGACGCTGTTCTCGATCATCACCAACCTCCTGCACTTCGGCATGACCATCGTCGGCCTCAACTACGGCTTCGCCGGTCAGATGAAGCTCGACGAGCTCACCGGCGGCTCGCCCTACGGCGCGACCACCATCACCGGAGGCGACGGCAGCAGGCAGCCGAGCGAGAACGAGCTGGCGGGGGCCCGCTATCAGGGCCGCGTGATCGCCGAGACCGCAAAGAAGCTGCATGGCTGATGCGACTGGGGCGGCACTTCCGCAAGCGAAGTGCCGCCCCATCTCGCAAGAACTAGAAAAATGCAGAGGAGTCCGCAATGCCCGCCGTGCTCGAACTGGTGACGCTGGCCAGGCTGGCCCGCCATCCTCTGCAGATGATGGCACGCAATTGGTACTGCAAGGGCCTCTACCGCGCGAGCCGCGGCCAGCGCCGCTGCCCGGAATGCACGGCGGCGACAGCGGCCATGGCCTCTACAGCGGCTTGATCTGCACCTTCTTGAACTTCACTACGCCCGAGCCGTATTGCAGGGCGATCGGCCCCGCCGCGTGCTTGCTGTCGTCGACATCGGCGGTCTTCTCGCCGTTGAGCATCACGGTCAGCCGCGTGCCCTTGGCAGTGATCTCGTAGGTATTCCACTTGCCGCCGGCCTTCGGCATCGGATCGACCTTCGACACGTCGACGATCGCGCCGGTGCCGTATTTCGGGTCGGGGCGCTTGTCGAAGATGTTGACCTCGTAGCAGATGTTGGAGTCGATCTTCGCCGACTGGTCGCAGCGGATGAAGATGCCGCTGTTGGCGGCGTCGTCGACCCAGAATTCGGCCTTGATCTGGAAGTCCTTGTAGCTGGCCTTGGTGACCAGATACGACGGGTCCTTGCCGTCGAGCTTGTCGGCCATCAACGCGCCGTCCTTGGCCTCCCAATTGGCCTTGCCGACCTCGGTGAACTCGACCTTCTTGTCACCATCGACAAGGGTGACCCAGCCGTCATCGGCCGACGCCATCCTGGTCATGGTCAACGCCGCGCCAGTCATCACCAAGCCAGCCGCGAGCACGCCCCAGCGAATACGCATCGAAACTCCTCCCTGCAGTTTTCTGTTACTCCGCCACGATAGCAAAGCACCGGACAATGCAAACGAGTTTCGATGCTGCACCTGCTCTGTCGCCGAGCTACACCGCCGTCGACCGCGCAAAATCGACATAGATCTCGCGCAGCCGCGTTGCCATTGATCCCACCTTGCCGTCGCCGACAGGCTTGCCGTCGATCGTGACGACCGGCTGCACGAACGAGCTCGCGCTGGTGATGAAGGCCTCCTTGGCCGCGAGCGCTTCCGCAACCGTGAACAGCCGCTCCTCGATCTTGAGCTGGCGCTCCTCGGCGAGCTTGACCACAGCCTTGCGGGTGCAGCCCGGAAGGATGGCGTTGGAGTTCGGCCTGGTGACGATGACGTCGTCCTGGGTCAGGATGAAGGCCGACGACGACCCGCCCTCGGTGACGTGGCCGTCCTCGACCATCCAGGCTTCGCCCGCACCGGCAACTGCAGCCGCCTGCTTCGCCAGCACCTGCGCCAGCAGCGCCACGCTCTTGATGTCCCGGCGCGCCCAGCGGATGTCCGGCACAGTGATGACGCCGATGCCGGTCTTGGCCGAGGGCGCATCGACGATGTTTTTCGCGGTCACGAACATCACCAGGGTCGGCTTGACGTCGCCCTTCGGAAACGGGAAGTCGCGCCCCTTGTCGGCGCCGCGCGTGACCTGCAGATAGACCATGCCCTGGTCCAGCTCGTTGCGCGCGACCAGTTCCTTCTGCAGCTCTTCGATGCGCGACAGACTCTCCGGCAGCGCGAGGCCGATCTCGCCGACCGAGCGCTCCAGACGGGCAAGGTGCGAGGCGCTGTCGACCAGCTTGCCGTCGAGCACGGCCGCCACTTCATAGATGCCATCGGCGAACAGGAAGCCGCGATCGAGCACCGAGACCTTGGCCTCGGAGAGCGGCACGAAGGCGCCGTTGACGTAAGCGATCGGGTCCAAGGCGATATCTCCTCTCTTATCAGCGCCCACACAATCATTTGCGGACGCCAATCATCTCTCTCGCCGTCATTCCGGGGCGATGCGCAGCATCGAACCCGGAATGACGGGGCGACTAGTGCGACAAGATCTTCGACAAGAACTGCTGCGCGCGCTCGCTGCGGGGCTGGCCGAAGAACTCGTCCTTCTTGGCGTCCTCGACGATCTCGCCGCGGTCCATGAAGATGACGCGGTGGGCGACCTTCCTGGCAAAGCCCATCTCGTGGGTGACCACCATCATGGTCATGCCTTCGCGCGCGAGATCGACCATGACGTCGAGCACCTCGCTGATCATCTCCGGATCGAGCGCCGAGGTCGGCTCGTCGAACAGCATCGCGATCGGGTCCATGGCGAGCGCACGCGCGATCGCCACGCGCTGCTGCTGGCCGCCCGAGAGTTGCGCCGGAAACTTCTCCGCCTGCTCCTTCAGCCCGACGCGCTCCAGCAGCTTCCTGCCCTTGGCTATCGCTTCCTCGCGGCCGCGTCCCAGCACCTTCTGCTGGGCGAGGCAGAGATTGTCGATGATCTTCAAATGCGGAAACAGCTCGAAATGCTGGAATACCATGCCGACGCGCGAGCGAAGCTTCGGCAGATTGGTCTTGGAATCATTGACCTTGAGGCCGTCGATCGTGATCGAGCCGTCTTGGAACGGCTCCAGCGCATTGACGCATTTGATCAGGGTCGACTTGCCGGAGCCCGAGGGGCCGCAGACCACCACGACCTCGCCCTTGGCGACGGAGGTGGTGCAATCCTTCAGCACCTGGAAGCTCGGGCTGTACCATTTGTTGACGTGGCTGATTTCGATCATGGGAGCCGACTACCTGATGATGGCGATGCGCGACTGCAGGCGGCGGACGCAGTAGGACGCGATGCAGGAGATGGTGAAGTAGATCAGGGCCGCGAACAGGTACATCTCGACCAGGCGGCCGTCGCGTTGCGCGACCTTCGATGCGGCGCCGAGGAAGTCCGGGATCGAGAGCACGTACACCAGCGAGGTGTCCTGGAACAGCACGATGGTCTGGGTCAGCAGCACCGGCAGCATGTTGCGGAAAGCCTGCGGCAGCACGACGTAGCGCATGGTCTGCGCATAGGTAAGGCCGAGCGCCGAGGCCGCCGCCGGCTGGCCGCGCGAGATCGACTGGATGCCGGCGCGCATGATCTCGGAGAAATACGCCGCCTCGAACATGATGAAGGTGATCAGCGACGAGGCGAAGGCGCCGACCTTGATCGGGCGCGACGAGCCGGTGACCCACTGCCCGATATAGGGGACCAGGAAGTAGAACCAGAAGATGACGAGCACCAGCGGCAGCGAACGCATGAAGTCGACGTAGAGCCCGGCGATCCAGCCCATCACGCGATAGCCTGACAGGCGCATCAACGCGATCAGGGTACCGAAGATCAGGCCGCCCGTCGCCGACAGCGCCGTCAGCGTCAGCGTGAAGGTCATGCCGTCGATGAACAGATAGCTCAGCGAGCGGCGGATGACGTCGAAATCGAAATTGGCCAGCATCTCATTTGCCCGTGATGTAGCCGGGGATCGCCACGGCGCGTTCGAGCAGCCGCATGCCGATCACGACGATGACGTTGATGACGAGATACATCAGGGTCGCCGCGCTGAACGCCTCGAACACCTGGAACGAGAATTCCTGCATCGCGCGCGCAGCCCCCGTCAGCTCGATCAGGCCGATGGTGATCGCAACCGCGCTGTTCTTGACGGTGTTGAGGAATTCGGATGTCAACGGCGGCAGGATGATGCGGAAGGCCATCGGCAGCAGCACGTAGCGATAGGTCTGCAAGGTCGTGAGGCCGAGCGCGGTCGCCGCCATCTTCTGCCCGCGCGGCAGCGAGCCTATTCCGGCCGCGAGCTGCACGGCGACGCGCGCAGACATGAACAGGCCGATCCCGACGGCCGCCGTATAGAACGGCGCATTCGGCATTTGCTTCAGCCACAGACCGGCGGTGCGAGGCAACAGCTCCGGCAGCACGAAGAACCACAGGAACAGCTGCACCAGCAGCGGCATGTTGCGGAAGAATTCGACGTAGAGAAAGCCGATCCAGGTCGCGAGCCTGGACGGCAGCGAGCGCAGGATGCCGACGATCGTGCCGAAGATCAGCGCGATCACCCAGGCCGACAACGAGGTCACGATCGTGACCTTCAGCCCCGCCAGCAGCATGTCGAGATAGGTGCCGGCCCCGGTCGGGTTCGGCTCCAGGAAGATGTGCCAGTTCCAGGTGTAGTTCACGGGGGTGTCCTGAAAGGGTTAGCTCGGGACTGAGCCAATGCGATCAGCTGATATGATCGGGGTCATCGGATCAAGCTCATTCCGTCCGGCCGATGCAATCAATAGGCCAGTGTTGCCCTATTCACTCCAGCTCATAGCCCGACTGCTGCCGAGCCGGCAGTACGCACCCTCTCCCCGTTCTTCACGGGGAGAGGGTGTAGAGCGTCGCCGCGGCGACGGTTCGAGTCCAAGCTTTGCGAGCTGCATCACGCGGCAGCCGCAATTGGAGAGAGCAGCTTACGGCTTGTACGATTCCGGATCCGGCGAGTCCGACGGCTTGGCGAACTCGGCCTTCAGCTCGGCCGAGATCGGGGTGTTCAGGTTCAGGCCCTTCGGCGGGATCTTCTGCATGAACCACTTGTCATACAGCTTGGCCCCCTCGCCGCTGGTGTAGATCTTGGCGGTGGCGGCATCGACGACCTTCTTGAACTGCGGATCGTCCTTGCGCAGCATGATGCCGTAGGGCTCCGGCTTGGAGAACGCATCCTTGGAGATGACGTAGGCGGCCGGCTCCTTGGAGCTGGCGACGAGGCTCGACAGCAGGATGTCGTCCATCACAAACGCCACCGCGCGGTCGGTCTCGACCATCAGAAAGGCCTCGGCATGGTCCTTGGCCGGGATGATGTTGATGCCGAGGCTGCGCGCAGCATTGGCTTCGGTGAGCTGCTTGATGTTGGTCGTGCCGGCGGTCGACACCACCGTCTTGCCCTTCAGATCATCGATCTTGCCGATGTTGCTGGTCTTCTTCGAGACGTAGCGGCTTGCCGTCAGGAAGTGGGTGTTGGTGAAGGAGATCTGCTTCTGGCGCTCGGCATTGTTGGTGGTCGAGCCACATTCCAGATCGATGGTGCCGTTGGCGAGCAGCGGGATGCGGGTCGACGACGTCACCGGGTTGAGCTTGACCTCGAGCTTGTCGAGCTTGAGCTCCTTCTTCACGGCATCGACGATGCCCATGCAGATGTCGATCGCGAAACCGATCGGCTTCTGATTGTCGTCGAGATAGGAGAACGGAATCGAGGAGTCGCGGACGCCGAGCGTGATGGCACCGGTCTCCTTGATGTTCTTCAAGGTCCCCGTCAGGTCCTCAGCCTGCACCTGGCCGGCGCACAGTGCGGCGGCGAAGGCCAGACCCATTAGGCGAAGTGGCTTCATTGTCGATCTCCTCAATCCGGCTGATCGCCGGATGCTTGCATGAACTCAAACAAACTCAAAATGCCCCCAGCCTCGGACGATCTTTCGGCCGGGAGAGCGCGGGCACCATAGACCGCCCCGCGGCGGGAAGTTCTCGGACGCTTGCGACAAATTGCCTGTCGGACGTCCCTTTCGACAAGGCCGACGGGCCTATGCCGCAGCGCCAAACGCAGTGATGGTAAACTACGGAGGCCGCGGGGATGGGGCGACCCGACGAAAGTCTGAACCGTCCCGCCTGCTCGCCACCTCGCGCGCCAGGTTCCAATGTTCGGGAGCCCAATTCTTCGCGCGAGCCAGACTCGGGGCCCTGATAACGGCGTCACGGGGAGAGGCGCTGACCGAGCCAGCCGCGGGACCTGTGCTCATCGCAGCGATTGCTCCTCACAGCGGCTTCCGCAACTCACCCAGATCCCAGAACAGCCCGGCCATCAGACCCAACGCCTCTTCCGTGACATCCAAAAGAATATGCTCGTCCGGCGCGTGCTGCGAGCAGCCGGGATAGGAGTGTGGGACCCACATGGTCGGCATCTTCAGCACGTCGGCGAACACGTCGTTCGGCAACGAGCCGCCGAAGTTCGGCAGCACGGCGGGCGCCTTGCCGGTGCTCATGCGGATCGAGTCGGCGGCCCATTTGATCCACGGGCTGTCGATGTCGGCCCGCGAGGCCATGAAGCTCTGCGCCATGCTGACCTCGACCATCGGGAAGCCGTGCGCGACGAGATGGTTGGTCACATCGGCAACGATCGAATCCACCTTGGTGCCGACCACGAAGCGCAACTGCAGCACGGCGCGGGCGCGACCGGGGATTGCGTTCGCCGGCTTGTCGATATTGCCCGAGGAGATCGCCAGCACCTCGAGCGTGTTCCAGGCATAGAGCCGCTCCGCCGGCGTCAGCCCCTCCTCGCCCCAATTGTCCGACAGCGCCGGCTCGTCGGCGGTCGGCTCGACCTTCACGTCGGCGAGGATGGCGCGGATTGCATTGGTGAGGCGCGGCGGCTTCAGCGAGTCCAGCTTGATGCGGCCGTGGCCGTCGACCAGTGTGGAAATGGCGTTGGCGAGGATGGTCGCGGGATTGGCGAGCACGCCACCCCAATTGCCGGAGTGATTGCCACCCTCGCGCAGGTTGACGTCGAGATGCAGCCGGATGCCGCCGCGGCAGCCGAGAAAGATGGTCGGGCGCGCGGTCGACAGCCGCGGGCCGTCGGAGCCGATGAAGACGTCGGCCTTCAGCGCGTCGCGCTTGAGATCGGCCACCTTGGCGAGGTCGGGCGAGCCGATCTCCTCGCCCATCTCGATGATGAACTTGGCATTGAAACCGAGCTTGCCACCGCGGGCCTCGCGCACCGCGCGGAGCGCCGCCATGTTGATGCTGTGCTGCCCCTTGTTGTCAGCAGTGCCGCGGCCGTAGAGCCTGTTGCCGGCCGGCGTCACCGCCCAGGGATCGCGCCCGTCGCGCCACTCGCCGGTCATGCCGTCGACGGTGTCGCCGTGGCCGTAGCTCAGCACCGTGGGCGCGCTCTCGCTCTCATGATAGGTCGCGATCAGGAACGGCGACTTGCCGCTCGGCGACGGCACGATCTCCGAGGTGAAGCCGAGTTCGGCGAAGGACGGCGTCAGCTCCTTGGTCAGATAGGCGGCGAGTTCGTCCTTGCGCTCGGGATTGAGGCTCTCGGTGCGATAGGCGACCCGGCGACCGAGCTCGGCCAAGAAGTCTCCGCTCGTCAGGCTCTGACGGGCACGGGCGATTGCATCAATCCTGGTCATGGCGCTTTTCCAGTCACAACGAAGGCGGCGTCATATCGGGATCGTGGGAGAAGCGGAAGGGGCTGGGTTTGAATTCAATGGGAGATCGGCCCGGTCTCGAATTTCGGAACCGCGCGCGGCGCGCCTGAGGGGCATGAACAACGGGCGCGCGCCCACGTCCTCGCGGTGCAATCGCGCACCCGAGCTGTTATTTCATCGCCCTCATGAGACGGAGGGCGCGGGGAATGCCGGGTGCTGGCCGCAACCCATGGCCCGCCTGCAGAAAGATAAGCAGGCGGCAGTCACCACAGGTTCAGCCGGTCATCCGGCATTCCCCGCGCGACGGTTTTCACGTTTATAGCGCGCTCTCCCCGGTGTCCGGCTTGATAGCCACCGTCATCGGCGGGATCATCCCCCGTCGACTTGGCACCAGCGTCGGGGTGCCAGGACCACACGCCTTCACGTCCGCAAGCTGCCGTTCGTCCGCGCAGGCTTCCCCACGCTGCGGCATCTCAGCGGCCATCGCATCCCCACCTCGCGTGTCGTGACGATCGCGATGCGCCCCTCCGTGGGAGGCGGGATTTCGGAAATAAAGCATACATTCGGGTATTCGTAAAGCGATTTGTTGGAGGCTGTCTGTGAGGTCGTCATTCCGGGGCATCCAAGTGCGGGACGGCAAAGCCGTCCCGCACTTGGATGAGCCCGGAATCCATAGCCGCAGGCGGTCATGAGGAGAGACAGAGGTCATGTCCATCCCGCTTCCAGAAATCCGACTGTGAGTATGGATTCCGGGCTCACGCAGATCGCTGCCCGCGATCTGCGTGCCCCGGAATGACGACGGTGGGGATGAGGGAGCGTGGCGTCAAGGAGCCCGGAACTCATAACGCAGGTCGCCGTGAGGAGAGACAATGTTCAACCAGCTCGCGTCACAACATTCGCCTGTGGCTATGGATTCCGGGCTCACGCGGGTCGTAGACCCGCGTGCCCCGGAATGACGACTGTGGTCGTGGACGGACCGCCCCTCTCAGATTGACGCCTGCTCAATTCACCGCGTTGCTGACCATCACCTCGATCAGCTTGGTGCCGGGGCGGCGGAAGGCCTCCGACAAGACGGACTTCAACTCGGGCGGATCGCTGATGCGCAGCGACTCGCAGCCGAGCGACTTTGCCAGCCCGGCGAAATCCACCGGCGGATCGGCGAAGTCCATGCCGATGTAGTTGTCGTCGCCGTGGAACGACAGCAGCCGCTGCTTGATGATGCGGTAGCCGCCATTGTTGACGATGACGACCGACAGCGGCAGCTTGTGATGGGCCGCCGTCCACAGCGCCTGGATCGAATACATCGCGCTGCCGTCGCCGGAGTAGCACACGACCGGGCGATCGGGATTGGCCAGGCTGACGCCGACCGAGGCCGGCAGGCCCCAGCCGATGCCGCCGGAGGCGAGGCCGTGATAATTGTAGCGGTCGCGATAGGGCCACAGCGCGGTCATGTAGCGCGCGGATGTGAGGCCCTCGTCGACCAGGATGCCGTGCTCGGGCATGGCCTCGGCCACCTGCAGCGCCAGATAGTCGGGATCGATCGGCACCCTGTCGCGCGCCGTTTCGATCTGCGCGGTCAGCGTCCGGCGTCGCGCGCTCCAGTTCTTCGAGGACAGCTCCGCGATGCGCGCCTGCGCCGTGGCTTGCAGAGCCGATCCGCCGAGGTCGCGCAGCCGCGGGGTGATCTGCTGAAGGGTCTCGCGAACGTCGGCCTTGAGCGCAATCTCGGCGCCGAAATTCTTGCCCAGCTCCCAATCGACCAGGCCGATCTGCACGATCGGCAGGCCCTCCGGCAACGGCTCGATCTCGCTGTGGACGGACATCCGCAAGGGATCCGCGCCGAGCACGATCAGCAGATCATGCGGGGCGAGCAGATCGCGCACCTGCTTCTGCGCGCGCGACAGCGAGCCGATGTAGCAGGGATGCTCTGACAGGAAGTGCGCGCCATAGGGCGCGGACTGCTGATACACCGGAGCACCTAACGCCGACGCGAAATCCGCGGCGGCCTGCAGCGCATCGCTCTTGACGATCTCGTCGCCGGTGATGATCACCGGCCGCTGCGCCTTCAGAATCCGCTGTGCCAGCGCCTCCAGCGCCTCCGTCGACGGCTGCACGCGGGCATCGACTCGCGTCGAGCGGCCGAGCTCGATCCCGGCTTCGGCATTGAGGATGTCGCCGGGCAGCGAGATGAACACCGGCCCCGTGGGCGGCGTGGTCGCGACCTTGGCGGCGCGGCGGACGATGCGGGGCAGATCCTCGAGCCTCGTCACCTCGACCGCCCATTTCACCAGCGGCTCGGCCATGCGCACCAGCGGACCATAGAGCAGCGGCTCCATCAGGCCGTGACCCTGCTCCTGCTGGCCGGCAGTCAGGATCAGCGGCGTTCCCGTGAACTGTGCGTTGTAGAGCGCGCCCATCGCATTGCCGAGGCCGGGTGCGACATGGACGTTGCAGGCGACGAGGCGTCCCGAGGCACGGCTGAAGCCGTCGGCGATCGCCACCACGAGGCTCTCCTGCATTGCCATGACGTAGGTGAGATCGGGATGGTCCTTCAGCGCGTGCATGACCGGCAGCTCGGTGGTGCCGGGATTGCCGAACAGATGCGTGATGCCCTCGTCCTTGAGCAGCGCGAGGAAGGCCGAGCGTCCGGTGGTGCGGTTTTTCATGGTCGGTCTCTCCAGCCCTGCAAATGTGGAGGCAAGATCTATCGGTGCCGTCATTCCGGGACATCGCGAAGCGATGGGCCCGGAATCCATAACCACGATCGGGAGTATGGATTCCGGGCTCGCGCCCTCGCACAAAATCGCCAAGCGATTTTGCGCGAGGGCACGCCCCGGAATGACACCGGAATTTTGGCTACGCTTTTGCCATCTCCTGATACACCGGATAGTCCGTGTAGCCCTTCTCCTCGCCGCCGTAGAAGGTGGGGCGATTGTAGGGCGTCAGCGGCCAGCCGTGCTGCAGCCGGGCGGGCAGGTCCGGATTACTGATGAAGTAGCGGCCGAAGGCGATGGCGTCGGCCTGGCCGCCGGCCACGGCGGCTTCTGCAGGCTCGCCGGTGAAGCCGCCGGCGCCGATCAGAACGCCCTTCCAGATCGGACGGAACAGGGCGATCGCCGACGGCACGTTCTGCCAGTTGACGTCGGCGCGGCCGGCGCCGGAGGAGCGCGGCTCGATCAGATGCAGATAGGCGATGCCGAGCTTGTTCAGCGCCTCGATCGCATACGTATAGAGCGGCATCGGATCGGCCTCGCCGGAGCCGTTGGCGATGCCATAGGGCGACAGCCGCACGCCGACCTTGTCGGCGCCGCAGGCTGCGATCACGGCCTGCGTTACCTCGAGCAGGAAGCGGCAACGGTTCTCGATTCCGCCGCCATAGCGGTCGGTGCGCTGGTTGCTGCGGCTCTGCAGGAACTGCTCGATCAGATAGCCGTTCGCGCCGTGCACCTCGACGCCGTCGAAACCCGCGGCGATCGCGTTGCGCGCAGCCTGGCCGTAGGCCGCGACCAGCGCGGGGATCTCGTCGGTCTCGAGCGCACGCGGCATCTCGTAGGCTGCGAGCTTGCCGTCAGCCGTCATTGCCTTGAGATCGTCGCCGATCGCGATCGCCGACGGCGCCACCGGCAGCGCGCCGCCGGGCTGGAACGAGGAATGCGACACGCGGCCGACATGCCACAGCTGCAGGAAGATCACGCCGCCCTTGGCATGCACCGCATCGACGACGCGCTTCCAGCCGGCGACCTGCGCCTCGCTGTAGATCCCCGGCACGTTCGGACTGCCGGTGCCGGTCGGCAGCACCGGCGAGGCTTCGGCAATGATCAGTCCGCCCGGCGTCGCGCGCTGCGCGTAGTATTCGACGTTGAGCGGCCGTGGCGCGAGGGTGGCCTTGTCGGCGCGCATCCGTGTCAGCGGCGCCATCACGACGCGATGCTTCAGGCGATAGGGACCGATGTGAAGCGGTGAAAACAGTGCAGCCGGCATTTCTCCCCCAATTTCATTCGGCCATGCGCCGATTTCGGTCATCTTGTTCGCAAAAGCTGGTAGTGGCAATGTCTGCCAGCCCCTTGCGCGAGCAGACCATCCATGCCGAAACCGACCGCCCTGCCGTCCCTCAGCCTGCGCATCGACCTCGATGATGGCAGCCGGATCGGACCGGGCAAGATCGCGCTGCTGGAGAACATCGAGCGCCACGGCTCGATCTCGGCAGCGGGTCGCGCGATGGAGATGTCGTACAAGCGGGCATGGGATCTCGTCGACGAGATCAACCGGGTATGCCGCCAGCCCGCGGTGGCACGCCAGACCGGCGGCCGGAACGGCGGCGGCGCGGCGCTGACCGCATTCGGCGAGCAGCTGGTCGAACGTTACCGGCGTATCGAGCGCGACGCGGCCTCGGCCGTGAAGAAGGATCTCGCGGCGCTACACGGCGACATCGAGAAGCCGAAGAAGGGCCGCGGCAGCAAGGCCGTCTCATAGCCGCCCCACGCGCGCGGCTGCAACCGGGCGACGCCGTCTCGCGTTGCAACCATGAGAGCGGCCATGCGGTTGGCCGAATGATCTTGCGGCCGTGCCCAGACGTCATAGACCATTCATCCCCCATCCTGCCGGAGAAGCTGCCGTGCCCCACCCTGCCCTCTGTCCCGATCACACCGCCGTCGTCACCGGAGGCGCCTCCGGCATCGGCCTCGCCGCGGCGCTGCGCTTCGCCGGACTCGGCATGAATGTCTGCATCGCCGACATCGACGAGACGCGCCTGCGCGAGTCGGCCGCACGGCTGACAGCCGCCGCGACGCGCGGCGAGGCTGCGGTCATGACCGCCAAGGTCGACGTCAGCAGCCGCGACAGCGTGGCCGCGCTCGAACGGGCGGTGCGCGCGCGGTTCGGCGCGGTCGACGTGCTGATGAACAATGCCGGCATTCAGCCGGGCAGCAAGATGTTCGGCCCGGAGGACAATTGGCAGCGCATCCTCGGCGTCAATCTGTGGGGCATCATCCACGGCGCGCAGGTGTTTGCAGCGAACATGATCGCGCAAGGCCGGCCGGCGCTGATCATCAACACCGGCTCCAAGCAGGGCATCACCACGCCGCCCGGCGATCCCGCCTACAACGTCTCCAAGGCCGGGGTGAAGGCGTTCACCGAGGCGCTGCAGCACGAGCTGCGCAACACGCCGGGCTGCCAGGTGACGGCGCATCTGTTCATCCCCGGATTCGTGTTCACGCCGCTGACCGCCAATGGCCGGATCGAGAAGCCTGCCGCCGCGTGGACGCCGGAGCAGACCGTCGACTTCATGCTGGAGCGTGTCGCGGCCGGCGACTTCTACGTGTTGTGCCCCGACAACGACGTACCGCGCGCGCTGGACGAGCGGCGCATCCTGTGGGCGGCCGGCGACATCGTCGAGAACCGGCCGCCGCTGTCGCGCTGGCACGCCGACTACACCGAGGCGTTCGCGGCCTTCGTAAAGAAATCGCCATGATCCGGCCACACCGCCGCATCGCAGTGTGACCTCGGAAGGCGCCTCTCGCGGGTTCCCGGCGCATCGGATCGCCGCAAACGCGGCCGGCGCACCGCCCGCCTCCGTCGCGAGGCGCCCAATCGTGGCGAAGAAATCTCTTGCAACAATTGCATTTGCGGCCACGGCCGCGCCGCGCCCACCGTTTGCGGCGTCCGCGGCGGAGGATCCGTCAAGCGTAGCAGGGATGGCCGACAGCCGCCCGACGCCGCACGACAATCTGACGCAGAGGCATTCCACAATGCTTGCGCGAAGCGGCCACGAAGCAGGCGGCAAATGGCATGACCACCCGCACCACCTCCGCCGCGACGCCTTGCGCCGGCGGACATGCGTCGGTGCGCAGCCATGGGAGTACGTCGGACATGTCGCGCCATCACCATCATCATCACGACAGTCACCACGAACACCATCATCACGACCACCATCATCACCACCACAATCATCACAACCATCATTGCCAGCCGGCGCCGCAGCCTCCCACGCCCACGCCGCCGACACCTCCGACCCCGACGCCGCCCGCGCTCGGCTTTGCCGATCTCGGCGTGGTGTTCAACGACGCGACGCGGTTTCTCGAAGGCGGGCTGTGGCGCAACGTGGTCGACGAAGGCGGCCAGGGACTCGGCAGCGTCTACAACTACACGGGCGATCTCACCGTGATTCAGGACGGCCTGAAGGCCATGGTCGCGGCCGGCCAGTTCTGCGGCCAGACGCTCACCAGCGTCAACAAGATCCTCGCCGACATCGCGATCGCGCAGGATGCCGCGATGGCTTCGGTGACCGGCGGCGGCGCGTTCGGCAGCATTGCCGCGGCGGAGACCGCGCTACGCAACGCGCATCTCGACATCCTCAACGTCGTCAACAATGATGCGACGCTCGCGGCCAAGGCCACCAATGCGGACGGCGTCACCGGCTTCCTGCAAGTGCCGGCGCTGCTGCCCGAAGGCGTGACGGCCGCAACCGCCGCCAAGGGCACGCTGGCCGAGCTCGGCCTGATCTTCAACGATGCCGCCAACCGGCTGCTCGGCGGCGTCAACGACAGCAATGTCGACGTCATCCAGGACGACGTCGATGCGCTGATCGCCGGCCTCAACGCGCTGGTCGCCGCCAATCCGCTGCAGTTCGGCGGCCTCACCGGCGTGCATGCGCTCGCCATCATCGACCAGCTCGCGCTCGTCAACACCCATATCAACGGCGCGGCGGGCAATGTCGATATCGGCCGCGCGCTGAACGACGACTTCCTCGACATCATCGACATCGTCGCCGGCGACACCAACCTCGCCAACATGGCGCAGCAGAACGGCCTCAACGGCTGGACCGGCTTCGGCGATTTCCTCAATCCGACGCCGGCCTATCAGGACAACCAGGCGCAGACCGATTTCTGGGCCATGTTCATCGCCCAGTCCAACGCGCTCGGCAAGGCGGCAATCGCCGCGGTCAATGCCGGCGATGCCGCGGCGATGGCCAAGGTCACGGCCGACCTGATGGTGTTCAAGAAGGACGTCACCGATTTCGACGCGGCGCAAGGCGGCATCTTCCAGGCCCGCTTCGACAACGAGCTGCTCGGCGACCAGAGCACGCTCGGCGCGGAGATCGCCAAGATCCTCGAGGGCTTCCAGACCGGCAACAAGGCACTCGTCGCCGCGGCCGCCGACCAGATGCACCAGAACGCGGCCGATGTCGGCGGCAACAACATCCCGGTGAACGGCGGCGAATATGATGTCAACGGCACCACGATCGCGCAGGTGCTGGCGACCACGGGCGGCGCTGCGGCCGCTCTTGCCAGTGCCGCAGATGCAAGCGCCGCCGATACCGCGGCCGTGCTCGCGGACATCCTGGCTGCGCCGGCCTCGAACGTGATCATGCTGCCGACGGCGGCGCACGTCTCACAGGTCAGCGCGGGCGCAGCGGCGGCCGTCATCGATGCGCCGCTCGTGGAGGCCCCGATGATCGACATGTCGCATCATCAGCATCATCACATGTGGGCGTGATCCGCGGATGCCTCGGGCGCCTGCAGCAGCAGGCGCCCGACCAGCGCGAGCGCGGTTTCCGTGGCCGGATCAGCCGCAATCACCGAGACCGCGAGCACGATGAGATCGACCGGCTGGTGCGACAGCACGATCACATGCGTCGCATGCCGCGCATCCATCAGCGCCACCATGCGCTCGACGGCAGGGTCGGTCGCTGCCCGCCCCCACGGCGCGTCGGCCCGGCGCAGCACGCGTCGTGACGCGAGAAAGTCGCGCAGGACGGGCGGATCGTAGCCGGCCAGCGCGGGCTCGCGACAGCGGCGCGCGCTCTCGAAGACCGGCTGGCGGGTGAGTTCGGCAATCAGCTCGTCGCGCGTGATGGCGGTCGATGCGCCGATCGAATCCAGGACGCCCGGCTCGCGCGCCTCCAGCACCGCGCGCAAGGCATCGCCCATCAGCCCGATCGTGAGCACGCCGGCGATCGCCACCGCGCAGAACCGCGTGAGTTGCGCCGCGTCGACGTCCGGTGACAACGCGGCCGCGGCGGCTCCGAGCAAGGCCGCCCCGGAGATCCGCAGCAATGTCAGCCACACGCCCTGGCGCTGCGCCTCGGCGCTCGCGCCGGCGATCAGGATCGCGGTCACGGCCAGCAGCGCGCCGAGCGCGCCGAGCCGCACTGGCATGTCCGGCGCCAGCACGCGGAAATCGGTAATGATGAAGGGAATGACGATGAGGGCGCCGAACGCGACACGATCGATGGCACGGTTCTCCCAGGCAAGCAGGCTCGGGCGATCGCGACGGAGCAGCAGGACGGCGCAGACGGCAAAGCCTGCGAGCTGAAAGGCCGACAACACCATCGTGTGGTGGTTTTCGAGCTCCACCGGGCCAAGCGCACCGGCCAGGGCGAGCACGAGGCCGCCGACCACCGCGGCGACCTTCAGCCGACGGTGGACATGCCGGCGCAGCAGGCCCTCGGTCACGATCACGGCGCCAAGCGGGATCAGCGCGGCCGGGATCAACGAGATGCGGTCGAGCGTCGCGCTGTCGGTCCACCAGGCGATGCCGCGCAGCAGAAACAGCGCGGCGACGACGGCCAGCAGCGCCACCAGCCGCGCCGTCAGCGGTCCCCTGGGATCGCGCCGATGCAGCGTGGCGGCGGCAACCGCAAGGCCGATCGCGCCGCAGAGATTGACGACGGAGTCGGCGACCACGCCCGGCATCATGGCACGGCCTCGCTGGACGGCCGACGGGGACGCAAGGTGCCGAAGGCCCTGGTGTCGTCGAGCCAGTGCAGCAGCGGCAGGATCATCCGCTGCAGCGCCAGCACGGCCGAGGTCGCCAGCAGCGCCGGCACCGAGCCGGAGGGGATCTCGCGCAGCAGATAGCGCCGGGCGGCGGCGAGATCGATGCGGCCGAGTTGCAGCAGGTCGTCGCCCCTGAGATAGTCGAGCTCGCGTGCGCAAAAATCGTTGTAGACGTCGTCGCGGTGCTTGGGCGCGTCGTCATACGTCTTCTTCAGCGCATCCGAGCCCCCGGTATAGGCATTGGTGATGACGAAGCGCGCCTCATCGAAGCCGGCCTCGTCGCCGACGCCGAACACGGCGCGATGTCCTCGCATGATGCCGCGCGCAAGCTGCAGGTGATCGAAGCTCTGCCGCGCCTCGGGCTGCGGCGACGGATAGACGTCGGAGAAGGTCTCGCAGACCATGCCGGCCACCGCCGGCACCTGCGTGACGTTGGAGATCCATTTCGGCCGCAGGCCATCGCGGATGAACAGCAGCAAGGTGGTGAGACCGTAGAGCACGCCCGACAGGCCTTTGCCGCGCGCCTCGGGATCGACCATCACGAGGCCAAGATGGATCACGTCCTGGGTGTCGCCATCGCGCGCAACCTGCATCACCGCAAGCGCGTTGAACGCAATCGGCCGGCCGCTCGCCGCGTCGGAGACCAGCGTGATGATGGCGCGGGCAAGCGCCTCGCGCCGCCCTGAGAAGATGCCGTAGGTGAGATCCCCCGCCGCGAGCGTCTTGCCGGCGATGCTGCGGAGGTCGGCGACCAGCGCGGCCAGCGCCGCGTCATCCAACGTCGTGCCCGGGCTCTCGACGATGCGCGTGCGCAGGTCGGCATGGGTGCGCAGCGACAGGTCCATCGCCTCCTGCCCCAGCGCTGTCAGCCAGAAGCCGATGTTCGTTCGGATCCGCCTGGCCGCTGCGACGATGGTCATTGTCTCATCCATTCGGCGTGATCGGAAACGGCTCGCCGGAATCCTTCGCCGCCTTCACGACATATGCTCCGCCCTCCTTAATGCGTGACCACGACGGCCGACGGAGTCGCAGTCACGGTAAACGTCCCTTCAACGGCAGCAAGCGGTGGATGCCGTCGCATCCACCGCTTGTCATCATTGGCCTCATGGTTCGAGATCTCGCCGCGATCTCGACCCTCGTCCTGAGGCGCCCGCCGGAGGCGGACGTCTCGAAGGATGATGGCAGCCAGCCAGTTCGCCACAGGCCATCGCCGGATGCGACCGCCTCCCGCGAGAGACGTAGAGGCTGCCGTCGCCGCCTCACGCCGCCTTCGACACCTCCATCAGCAGGCGCTCGGCGCGGGCGTCCTCGATGCGGTTGACCAGCTTGCTGCTCTCGTGGCGGTCGCGCAGCGTCTTGGTCAGGGTGACGCAGGTCTGCACCAGCATGACGATGCCCATCGTCAGATAGCCCTTCATCCAGAGATCGATCGGCATGAAGAACACGCCGAGCGCGACGAGGAAGGCGGACGCGCCGAACGAGGCATAGGAGAAGGTGATGAAGGCGCTGCTGTGGGGCTGGACGTTCTGGTTCATGGTCGGCTCCTGTGGATGTCGGTGGGTTGCGTTGGGAAACGGGAATGACGAAAATCAGGTGGCCGGAGCAGTGCGGCCGGCCTTCAGCCGCGCAAGCACGTCGTCCGCCGTGGTCTTGATGCGCGGGCCGAAGCCCTGCTCCGCGAGCTTCTCGGCCGTGGTGATCGGCCCGGTGGCGGCGTCGAGCTCCATCAGCGCCTCGTCGGCGGCCTGGGCCTCCATCTGCCGCTCGCGCAGCCGCTTCAGGGTCGCCTCGGCCTCGGGCAGCGTGCACTCGTAGGGACGCGCCGCCTCGATGCCGCCCCGGCGCAGGTTGCGCACCGCCTCTGCGGCACGAGCGATGCGCCGGCCGCGATCGAGCTCGGCGATGCGCGCCTCGGCCCCCGACACGTGCTTCTTCAAGCGCGCGATCTCGGTGGCGAACAGCGCCCGCGCCGTCTTGGCGGCATCGCGCTCGGCCTCGAGCCCGGCAATCGCCTGAGCCGCCTCGCGCGCCAGGTCCTCACGGCCGCCATCGAGCGCGGCGGTGGCGCGCACCTCGAGATCGGTGATCCGGGCCAGCGTGGCCTCGAGCCGCTTGCCTTCCTGCTGGTCCTGCGCGATGGCGAGCGCCAGCGCGCGCTTGCTGCGCTCCACTGCGGCGGCCGCGTCACGCATCTGCTGATCCAGGATCACCAGTGCGCTACGGTCCTGCAGCTCCTCCTCCGCGACGGCGACGGTGCCCCGAAACAGCGTCAGAACGGTCTTGAACATTGTGAACTCCCTGTTATGAGCATCGCTCATGGGTTTCTTATAGCGCAAACCTGAGCGTTGCTCAAGAACTATTTTGAGCATCGCTCAATATTTTGGTGACCGATGTCCAAGACACTGGAAAGACGAGCGAAACAGCGCGAGGCCCTGATCGAGGCGGCCGAGCGGATGGTCCGAACCAGGGGTCTGGCCGGCCTGAAGACGCGCGATCTCGCCCAGGAGATCGGCGTTGCCAATGGCGCCGTCTACAACCTCGTCGCCGATGTCGACGAGCTGGTGCTGATGGTCGGCTCGCGCACCCTGGCGCGGCTCGACGCCGATCTGTCGGCGGCCGAGAGCGCCGGCCCGCCCGGCCCGGAGGCGGCGCTGGTGCGCATCGCGATTGCCTATTGCGATTTCGCCGCTCACAACCTCGAGCTCTGGCGCGCGCTGTTCGAGCATCGCATGCCGGCCGACAAGCCGCTGCCGGACTGGGCGATCGCCGACCAGATGCACCTGTTCCGCCACATCCACCAGCCGCTCGCCGCGCTGTTTCCGCAGCGCTCGTTCGACGACATCAGCGTCACCGCACGCAGCCTGTTCTCGGCCGTCCACGGCATGGTCGCGCTCGGGCTGGAGCAGAAGCTGATCGCCGTGCCCGTGGCGGCGCTCCGCGAGCAGATCGCGACCATGGTGAAGGCGATGGTGACGGGGCTGGTGAGCAATTCGTCGGAGCCGGGCCATGCGCTGTGACGCTTGCCACATGCCAGGCTGCGGGCTGCACTCGCGCTCGCCTCTGAACAGAATTTCATCAGCGCGCCCCGGCTCGCCCTTGATAGATTGACGACGGCGGCACGCTGTTGCCGCATCGAGCGATCGGAGCAACCCAACCCATGTCTCTGTTCATCCGCGGCGGCACGGTGGTGAACCATGATCATTCCCGGCGCGCCGACGTCCTGATCCAGGGCGGGAGCATTCTCGCCGTGGGCACCGCGATCGAGCCGCCGCTGTCGGCCGAGGTGATCGACGCCGGCGGCTGCTACGTGATCCCCGGCGGGATCGATCCGCATACCCATCTCGAGCTCGGCTTCATGGGTACGGTGTCGGCCGACGATTTCGAATGGGGAACCAAGGCGGGGCTGTCAGGCGGCACCACGATGGTGGTGGATTTCTGCATCCCCGATCCCGGCCAGTCGATGCTCGCGGCCTATCAGGATTGGCGGCGCAAGTCGGAGAAGGCGGCGGCCGACTATGGCTTCCACATGGCCGTGACCTCCTGGTCGAAACAGGTGTTCGACGAGATGGAGATCGTCGTCCAGACCTACGGCATCAACACCTTCAAGCATTTCATGGCCTACAAGGGCGCGCTGATGGTGGACGATGACGAGCTCTACAATTCGTTCGCGCGCTGCGCGGAGCTCGGCGCGATGCCGCTGGTCCACGCCGAGAACGGCGACGTCGTGGCGCGGATGCAGGAGGCGATGCTGGCGCGCGGCATCGACGGGCCGGAGGGCCACGCCTTCTCGCGGCCGCCGGAGGTCGAGGGCGAGGCGACCAGCCGCGCCATCATGATCGCCGACATGACCGGCGCGCCGCTCTATGTCGTGCACACCAGCTGCCGCCAGTCGCATGAGGCGATCGCGCGCGCCCGCGCCGCCGGCCAGCGCGTCTATGGCGAGCCGCTGATCCAGCATCTGCTGCTCGACGACAGCGAGTATCGCTGTGACGACTGGGACCAGGCGGCGGCCTGCGTGATGTCGCCGCCGTTCCGCGACCGGTCGCACCAGGACAGCCTGTGGGCCGGGCTGCAATCGGGCTCGCTGCAGGTGGTCGCGACCGATCATTGCGCGTTCACCCTGGCACAGAAGCGGCTCGGCCGCGGCGACTTCCGCAGGATCCCGAACGGCACCGGCGGACTCGAGGACCGCATGCCGCTGCTGTGGAGCGCGGGCGTCGCCACCGGGCGGCTGACGAAAGAGGAGTTCGTCGCGGTCACCTCGGCGAACATCGCGCGCATCCTCAACGTCTTCCCGCGCAAGGGCGCCATCATGGCCGGCTCCGACGCCGACCTCGTGGTGTGGGACCCGGCCGCGCACAAGACCATCAGCGCGAGCAAACAGGTCAGCCGTATCGACTACAACGTGTTCGAAGGCTTCTCCTGCACCGGCGGGCCGGCGGTGACGGTGTCGCGCGGCCGCATCGCCTGGCGCGACGGTGCGCTGCGCGCGGACGCCGGCGACGGCCGCTACGTCGAGCGGCCGGCTTTCCCGCCGGTGCATGTCGCCAATTCCACCTGGAAGGAGATCACCGCGCCGCGTGGCGTCGCGCGCGACATGATCACGCCATGATCGGCGCTTCAAACTATGCGCGGCCCGGCGGCATTTACCGGGCGGAAACCGTTGCTGGCGTTGAATGCGAGTATGGCACAGTTGCGCATGGAAGTTCGCGATTCGGCCGGCACCAGGCTGCCGGGCTATGGCGACGCATTCTTCGACCTCAGGCTCCCCGGCGATCACTGCCGCGTGGCGCAAACCCTGCTCCGGATGATCCGCGGCGACGATCACCGCTCACCGGTTCACAGCGTGCACTTCTTCCGCGACGACGCCGAGATCGGCCGCTGGTCGGTCGAGGACGAGCACGTGGAGATGACGGTGATGGACGCCTTCGCGCACACGCCGCCGGCGGCGGCGTAGCGTCCTCGGCGCCGAAGGACCTCTCCTGACCGCAGCGCCTCACGCGCGGCGCGGATGCGCCCTCTGGTGCCACGCCCAGGCCGAGCGGATGATGGTGCCGAGATCGGAGCGCTTCGGCATGAAGCCGAGCTGCTGCGCGGCGCGACGGCAATCGGCAACCAGGATCGGCGGATCGCCGGCGCGGCGTTCGCGCACCACCAGCGGCACGTGCTCGCCGGTTTCTTCACGGATCGCATCGACCACCTCACGCACCGAATGGCCGCGGCCGGTGCCGAGATTGTAGGTCCCGCCGGGATCCCCCGCCAGCAACCGCTCCAGCGCGGCAATGTGAGCGGCGGCAAGGTCGTCGACATGGATGTAGTCGCGCACCGCGGTGCCGTCGGGCGTGTCGTAATCCGTGCCGAAGATTGCAAAATCCCCGACATGGCCGAGGATCGCCATCAGCGCGCGCGGAATGAGATGCGTCTCGGGATCGCGCAGCTCGCCGATCCGTCCCGCTGCGTCGGCGCCGCAGGCGTTGAAATAGCGCAGTGCCATCGCCGACAGCCCGTAGGCCGCGTGATAGTCGGCCAGGATCTGCTCGATCATGTATTTGGAGCGGCCATAGGGATTGACGGCCCGGCCGGCCGCGCTTTCGGGAATCGGATCCGGTCCGGCCTCGCCATACACCGCGCCCGTCGAGGAGAACACCAGCCGCCGGCAGCCGGCCTCGCGCATGCCCTCCAGCAGGCCCAAGGCGCCGGCGACGTTGTTGCGATAATATCTCTGCGGATCGACGACGGATTCGCCGATGGCGCTCGATGCCGCGAAGAGCATGACTGCCTGGACGTCGTAGCGCCGGATGGTCTCCGCAACGGCGCGGCTGTCGGCGATGTCGTCTACCACCAGCGGCCCCCATTGCACGAAGCTGCGATGGCCGGTCGACAGGTCGTCATAGCAGACCGGCGTGAAGCCGTTGTCGGCGACCGCCCTGCAGCAGTGAGCGCCGATATAGCCGGCGCCGCCGGCGATCAGGATCGCGCCCCTCGTTCCCATGCGTCGCGACGCCTTCGTCCCGGAGATGAAGTGGTGAAGCCCGAACGCAGAACGTGCAGCAGCATAGGTCGGGGTTGCAGCGGAGGCAAATGCAGGTGCTGAGGCGCCAGCTGCGAAGCTCCATCTCGGCAATGCCGCTCATCCCGACCACCGCGCGCGGCGAACGATTAACGTCCGCGGTCCCCATGCGTCGCTGACGATGAGAGGCCGATGCTGGATGTTGTCGGCATTGCAGCCGCAGCGGCGACATCTAGCCGTGAACAAGTCCCGTACCGTGAGTCGCGGCTGATTCGGACGCGGTTCGTTCCAGCCGCGTTCCGAACGTTAACGGCCACGCGCAGCAGCGTCGCATTCCGGGACATCGCGCCCGCGCCGGTTGCTGAGCCGGTCTAAGCCAGCAACTCCAAGTACGAACCTCGTCTGAAGCGGAGCCGTCACGGCGGCCGGCCGAGCGTGCAAGTTCCATTCGGCGACTCGGATGTCGGCGGACCTCGCGCGCATGCCTCCCAACCCTGAGTACGGGTGCCGCGTGGCACGGAATGCGGTACAAGTCGTCCGGCGTGATCAGTGTCTGACGATGCAGGAGGCGGTGTCTTGAGCGAAACATCGAGCAACGTCGATACCGCTCCGCGCGCGTCATCGACGCCGCCCCCCTCGCCCGGCGCAGCACCCGGCCTGTGGGCGCGTCTCGCCATTCCGCTGCTCGCCGTGATCGTCGCGCTTGCCTTCGTGGCGCTCGCGACCAGCCGCTGGACGGCGTGGACCGGCAATGCCACGACCCAGACGACCAACGACGCCTATGTCCGCGCCGACCTGACCCAGCTCTCCAGCCGTGTCGCTGGCGAGGTGACGAAGGTTGCGGTCAGCGATTTCCAGCAGGTCAAGGCCGGTGACCTCCTGATCCAGATCGATCCGGCGGACTATCAGGCGCAGGTCTCGCAGGCCGAAGCCAATGTCGAGGCGGCGCAGGCGGCGCTCGACAATCTCAGCAACCAGGTCGAGCTGCAATATGCGACCATCGCCCAGGCCGAAGCGCAGCAGGTTTCGGCCGGCGCCGCCGAGGTGCTGGCCCGCCAGGAGGAGGAGCGCCAGCAATCGCTGTCGCAGAGCGAGGCAGGGACCAAGCAGCGGCTGGAGCAGGCGACGGCCGCCTATGCCAAGGCACAAGCGGACGTGCGCGCGAGCCGCGCGGTGATCGCCGCGCAGCGTCATCAGCTCGAGGTGCTCACCGGCACCAAGAAGCAGCGCGGCGCAGATCTGGCCGGCGCAAAGGCCGCGCTGGCGGCGGCGCGGCTCAAGCTCGGCTACACCAGGATCACCGCGCCGTTCGACGGCGTCGTCGGACAGCGCCAGGTCCAGAACGGCGACTACGTCAATATCGGCAGCAGCCTGATCGCCGTGGTGCCGCTGCCGCAGGTCTTCGTCATCGCCAACTACAAGGAGACGCAGCTCACGCATGTCGCGCCGGGCCAGCCGGTCGACGTCACCGTCGATTCGTTCCCGGGCGAGAAGCTGCACGGCCGGGTCGAGCGGATCGCGCCGGCTTCCGGCTCGCAATTCGCGCTGCTGCCGCCCGACAACGCCACCGGCAATTTCACCAAGGTCGTGCAGCGCATTCCGGTGCGCATCGCGCTCGACGGCAACCAGCCCCTGCTGGCACGGCTGCTGCCGGGCATGTCGGTCGTGACCCATATCCGCACCGCAGGCGCGGCCGATGGCGCCAAGTGAGCCGGCAAGCGAGAGTGATCGCGGACCGCTGTCGCGCGGCGGCCAGGCCGCACACCCGCTGTTCGCGGTCGGGGCCGTGCTGCTCGGCTCATTTCTCGCCAACTTCGACAGCCGGCTGACCTCGGTCGGCCTGCCCGATCTGCGCGGCGCGTTCTCGCTCGGCTTCGACGAGGGCGCCTGGCTGTCGACGGCGGCGATCGGCTCGCAGATCCTGATCGCGCCGGCGGTGGCGTGGCTCGCGACCGTGTTCGGCCTGCGCCGCGTGCTCGGCATTCCCAGCCTGATCTATGCCGTGGTGTCGCTGATCATTCCCTTCGTGCGCGACTATCCGACCCTGATCACGCTCGCGATCATCCACGGCGTGCTGCTCGGCACCTTCGTGCCGGCGACCTTGATGATCGTCTTCCGCAACCTGCCGATCCGCTGGTGGCTGCCGGCGATCTCGATCTATGCGATCCGCGTCGGCTTCGCGCTGGATACCTCGACCTCGCTGGTCGGCTTCTATGTCGAGCATCTCGGCTGGCAGTGGCTGTACTGGCAGGGCGTCGTACTGGCGCCGCTGATGGCGCTGATGGTCTATCTCGGCACGCCCGCCGAGCCGGTCAATCGCACGCTGCTCGAGAATGCCGATTGGGGCGGCATGCTGCTGCTCGGCAGCGCCGTGTCGATGATCTATGCCGGGCTCGACCAGGGCAACCGGCTCGACTGGCTGCAATCCGGCACGGTGGTGGCGCTGCTGGCCGGCGGCGCCGTGCTGTTCGTTCTCTTCCTCGTCAACGAGGCCCTCAGCCCGCAGCCCTGGGCGCATTTCAACGTGCTGTTCTCGCGCAATATCGGGCTCTCGCTGGCGGTGATCCTGCTGTACACCCTGACCAGCCTGTCAAACGCGTCGCTGGTGCCGAATTTCCTCGCCACCATCACGCAGCTTCGCCCCGAGCAGAGCGGCTCGCTGCTGTTGATCTACGGTGCGTTGCCGCTGATCGTGCTGGTGCCGCTGTCGATCTGGATGCTGCGCCATGTCGATGCGCGCCTCGTCGTCGTGCTCGGGTTCAGCGCGTTCGCGGCAGCCAATCTGTGGGGTACCCAGCTCACCCATGCCTGGGCGCGCGAGGACTTCATCGGCATCGTCGTGCTGCAGTCGATCGGCCAGGCGCTGACCCTGCTGCCGATCATCATCATGGCGCTGTCGAATTCCGATCCGGCGCGCGCGACGTCGTTCGCGGCCTACATCCAGATCATGCGGCTCGGCGGCGCCGAGATCGGCGTCGCGCTGATGGGGACGTGGCTGCGCGTGCGCGAGCAGGTACATTCGGCCTATCTCGGCCTCAACATCCAGAGCGGCGATGTCGATGTCGCCCGCGCGCTGCAGCGGCTCACCGGCTATTTCGCGGCCCACGGCGGCGCACAGGCCAAGGCCCGCGCGGTCGGCACGCTCGCCGTACAGGTGCAGCGCGAGGCGAACGTGCTCGCTTATCTCGATGCGTTCTGGCTGTGCTTCTGGCTGGCGATCGCGGCGCTGCTGCTGGTCGCCTTGATCACGCGCGCGCCGCCGGGACCGTTCTCGCCGACGCCGCTCGGTGTGAGAGCCGCGCGGATGCGGCGGTTCGGATCAACGGCGACGTGAGCCTGCCGCGCCTTTGCTCTTAACGTTCTGACGAACGACGAGCCGCACGCTGCGAAAGCCCGCGCTGCATGTTGCGTGTCGCCTCAGGTCACTACGACATCTAGCCGTGAACAGATTTCAAACCGTGAGTCGCGGCTGATTCGGACGCGGTTCGTTCCAGCCGCGTTCCGATCGTTAACAGCAGCGCTGACAGCGTCGCATTCTGGCACATCATGCGCGCGATGGTTGCGGCAGCTCGTCGAGCGGCCACTTCGGACGCTTGATCTTCCTGTACGGCAATGTCGTCACATCGCGCGCGACCACACCGGGCGCATCGACCATGATGATGTCGGCCGCAATCGGTGCGAACGATGCGCGGAAATGCTGGGCCGATTTCACGATGACGAGCTTGCGCGCCGCCGGATCGCAACCGAGCTGGGTGAAGAAGTCTTTCCCGAACGCCTGACAGCGGAACGTCGTGATCACGACCTCGACGCCATTGCACGCGATCAGCGCGCAATCGCCGAGCTTGGCCGGCGTGCCGGCCAGCCCCGTCATCACCATGTTCTCCTTCAGCGCCTTGATCTCCCAGATCGCATCGACCGGATCGCCCGACAGCGGGCCGATCTTGCCGCCGATGCGCAGCGGCAGCTTGGCGCCGACGCCGGCATCGAACGCGATGCGCACCGCGATCGGGTCCCACATCGGGCCGAGGCAGACGTTCGCGATCTTCCGGTCGAGCACGCGGCGCAGGATGAAGGTGGAATCGCCGGGCGCGCCGCCGCCGGGATTGTCGCTGGCATCGCCGAGCACGATGGTGCCGTCCTTCGCCAGCGCCTGATCGAGCGCGGCATCGACGCCGGGCATGCGCTCGGTGACGGCCTCGCGCATGCCGATCAGCTCATCCGCGAGTTGCCGCGCCAGACCTTGCGCTTTCGTGCCCTCCGGATCGGCGGCGGCGTCGCTATAGACCAGCACCTTGGTGCCCATCGCAGGCGTATCGCCCCAGCCGAAGCCGTGCACGATCGAGGCCGAGACGATGCCATCCTTGCCTTCCATCGCGGTGATGCGGTCGACGAAGCTGCGCACCGGCTCACGCGTCGTGTGCAAGGTCACGATCATGTCGGTATCGACCAGCGCCTTGCGCAGCTTCAGCCGCTTCTCGGCCAGCTCGGTGCAATGCTTCACCAGATCCTGAGCGCGCTCGAGGATGTCCGTGTGCGGATATTCCTTCCAGCAGATCAGCAGATCGGCGCTGTCCACCATCAGCTCGCTCATGTGGACATGCGGATCGAGCGTTGCGCCGATCACCACGTCGGGGCCGACGATCTCGCGTATCCGCGACAGCAGCTCGCCCTCGCAATCATCATAGCCGTCGGCGATCATCGCGCCGTGCAGCCCGATCAGCGCCATGTCGATCGGCAGCGCGGCCTTGAGATCGGCGAGGATCTGGTCGCGCAAGGTCTCGAACGCCGCGCGCGTGACGAGCCCGTTCGGCACCGCTGCGGCAACCAAGCCTTCGATCAGCGTCCACCCCTTGGACGGACCGACCTGCCGCGCCGCCCAGAGCGGCCCGCCATGCATCTGCATCTTGTCCGGATGCTGCCCTGCCGGAAAGTAGGCGCGCTCGTGAAAGGTCGCGAGCCCCGTCGGCATCGGCGCAAAGGTGTTGGTCTCGGTAGCGAGGGCGGCGGAGAAGACACGCATGAAGCAGAAGCTCTTGGTTGGCGCGATGACGATGAGGCAGCTGCAGGGGACCGCATCGCATCCGCGAGCACAAGACCGCGCGGCGGCAGGGCGCCCCGTCGCTCAGCGCATAGGCTCAAGCAGGCTGAAACGATCTCAACGTCACGTTGGGTTTTTGCGAGAGGCGGTAAAGATTCAAAGCCTCTCTGATCTTCGCGAGGTATTTGCCCGGCACGTAGCCATATAGGCAGGTCTGTTCGGACGGGCCTCGCTGTCCTGCCGGTCCGCGGACAGGTCTCAGATCAGGCCCCGGCCAAACGAACGCGTTGTACTCGCTGACGTCTACCCACGACCGATCATCGTCAAGGCCAAGCCGCTGCTTGATCGTCAAGGGAATGCCAAGTTTGGAAACATCGCTCATGGACGGCGCAGTGTGCGTGATCGGTACAACATAGACCAACCGCCCTGGGCCAATGCCAGTCTTGATGAGGACAACCAGCGACGGCCTGTCCTTCCGTCCTGATGTCTCCCCGCGCTCTTGTTCATGTTTCCAGAGAAATGAATAGCACAGGACCATTCCGACCTGTGGTTCGTCAGGAATGAACACCGCGCAACTCAGCGCTGGATGCCGGGATTCGTCTCAGGGCTCGGATCGTCCTCGTAGTCATAATCGTGCTCCGAAGGGACCTCGGCGTTGTCCATCATCGCCAAATCGGCCTCGGAAAGCTCGAGGGTCGATCCGGCTCGTCTGTAGGAAGCCCAGAGCTGATGAAAGGTCTCCGCAGACACGAGATAAATCGTCTCACGCCCCGACTGCGTGATCTGCACGGGCTCCTTGAGGGCCTGATCGTGCCAAAGGCCGAAGTCCTTTTGAACGTCTGAGGCGGCGACCGATTTACCCACTGGGACCTCCCGCACGAACCGCCATGACATTATGCGTCCGCCGGCCTTGTTTCAACGTGCCTCGAGCAATCGGCGACCGCACCATGCTTCCATGGCCAATCAGCTTCGCACGGACTGATCCTCGATCGCCTTGATCGCGACCACCGCGACCTGCGTCAGCGCCTCGCGATCGGCGCCGGAGGACGCCATCACGCTCATGCCGGTGATCACGGCGGAGACGTAGCGCGCGAGCGCGGCAGGGTCGGCGCTGTCAGCGAGATCGCCCTCCTCCTTCGCGCGCTCGAAGCGATGCCGGAGCTGCTCCTCGGTTTTGGCGCGGCGCGCGGCCAGTTCGAACGGCACGTTGGCCGAGCCGGAGCCGCAGGCGAGACCGCCTTGCACCAAAAGGCATCCGGGCGGATTGGACGGGTCGGTCTGCTTCTCGGCGACGCCCATCAGCATGCGCGACGTGACCTCGCGCGCGGTCGGAGCACTCAGCACCTCCGCCATCCAGGCCTCGCCGCGCAGGGTGTAGCGGTCGAGCGCAGCCTTGAGCAGGGCCTCCTTGCTGCCGAACGCGGCATAGAGGCTCGGCGGATTGATGCCCATGGCGTCGGTGAGCTGGGCGATGGTCGCGCCCTCATAGCCGTGGCGCCAGAACACCTCCATCGCCTGATCCAGCGCGGTGTCGCGATCGAAATTGCGGGGCCGTCCGACGCCCATCGTGCAAAACTCCTGTTTTCGTCTCCGCCCCGACTGTTTTTTATCTATTTGCGATTCCTAGCCATTTCTTTGATCTGCCGCAGCCGCCAAAGTTCCGTCTAGGATTTTCGTAGCATCCGTTACATAAGTCTCTTGCGAACGAGTTGCCAGCGCCACATTTGTAGCGAGCACTACAAATTTGGAGCGCGACAATGCCTTCGCCCGAACCAAGTTCCCCCGGCCGCCTGAAGCGGTGGCTGAGCACCGTTGCCGTCGTCGGCGTGGTGATTGCCGCCGGCTCCTATGCCGGCACCCGTTACTTCCATTTCAACCCCGTGCCGCAGGCCGCCCACGCCGCCGCGCCGGAGCAGGCCGTCCCCGTGACGGTCTCCGTCATCGAGCCGCGCAAGGCGAGCCTGTGGGACGAGTTCTCCGGCCGGCTCGAAGCGGTCGAGCGGGTCGAGGTTCGGCCGCGCGTCGCCGGCGCCATTCTCGCCACCAATTTCACCGAGGGCTCCCTGGTGAAGGCCGGCGACGTGCTGTTCAAGATCGATCCCGCGCCCTACGCCGCCGAGGTCGACCGCGCCCAGGCGCAGCTCGAAGCCGCCCGCGCCCGCGCGTCCTTCGCGGCCAATGAACTCGAGCGCGGCGCGCAGCTGGTCGGCAGCTCGATCGTCACCAAGCGCGACTTCGACCAGCGCGACAACGGCAATCGCGAGGCGATCGCCAACGTCAAGGCGGCGGAAGCCGCACTCCAGGCGGCCAAGCTCAATCTCGACTACACGCAGGTGCGCGCGCCGGTCGACGGCCGCGTCGGCCGCATCGAGGTCACCGTCGGCAACCTCGTCGCGGCCGGCTCGGCCTCGCCGGTGCTGACCAATCTCGTCTCCGTCAATCCGATCTATGCGAGCTTCGACGCCACCGAGGACGTCGTGCTGCGCGCGCTCGCCGTCTTGGCCGACGCCTCCGGCAAGCGCGGCAATCTCGACCGCATCCCCGTGGAGATGACGACCTCGGGTGGCGCCACCGCGTCCGGCCATATCCAGCTGATCGACAACCAGGTGCAGGGCCAGAGCGGGACGATCCGCGTCCGCGCCGTGTTCAAGAACGAGGACGGAAAGCTGATCCCCGGCCAGTTCGCCCGCGTCCGCATGGGCCAGCCGCAACAGCAATCCCTCGTGCTGCTCGACGAACGCGCCATCGGCACCGACCAGGACAAGAAGTTCGTGATGGTCGTCGGCGACGACGAGCGCGCGGTCTACCGCCCGGTGACGCTCGGCGGAAGTGTCGAGGGCTTGCGGATCATCTCGGAGGGGCTGAAGCCCGGCGAGCGCGTCGTCGTCAACGGCCTGCAGCGCGTGCGACCGGGCGCACTGCTGAAGACGCAGGTCGCGGCGATGGGCGCGCGGGATCGGGCTGACGCGAAACAGCTGGCGCAGCGCTAGTCATGGTCAGCGAAGCCGCAGCCCAGGGTTCGGTGCACCCTCTCCCCTTGTGGGAGAGGGTGGCGGCCATGAGCGCAGCGAAATGGACGCCGGGTGAGGGGTCTGCCTCCGCGGAAACAGACCCCTCACCCGGCATGATCGAGCTTCGCTCGATCATGCCACCCTCTCCCACAAGGGGAGAGGGTGCACCGCCGCCGCGGCTGCTACCGCGTCCCTAAACGCGATCCAGCTCAATGCGCAAATCTATTAGTTCGATGCGGGACCTCCCATGAACCTCTCCAAATTCTTCATCGACCGGCCGATCTTCGCAGGCGTGCTGTCGACGCTCATTTTCCTCGGCGGCCTCATCGCCCTGTTCTCCATGCCGATCTCGGAATATCCCGACGTCGTGCCGCCCTCCGTGGTGGTGCGCGCCACCTATCCCGGCGCCAATCCGAAGGTGATCGCCGAGACGGTGGCGACGCCGATCGAGGAGCAGATCAACGGCGTCGAGAACATGCTCTATATGAGCAGCCAGGCGACCACCGACGGCGCGATGACGCTCACCGTCACCTTCAAGCTCGGGACCGATCCGGACAAGGCGACGCAGCTGGTGCAGAATCGCGTCCAGCAGGCCGAGCCGCGGCTGCCGGCTGTCGTGCGCCAGCTCGGTGTCATCACCAAGAAGAGCTCGCCCGACCTCACCATGGTCGTTCATTTGAACTCGCCGAACGGCCGCTACGACACGACCTATTTGCGCAACTACGCGGTGCTCAACGTCAAGGACCGGCTGGCGCGCATCGACGGCGTCGGCGACGTGCAGCTGTTCGGCGCCGGCGACTATTCGATGCGGGTGTGGGTCGATCCGCAGAAGGCCGCCGAGCACGGCCTCTCGGCCTCCGACATCGTCAAGGCGATCCAGGCGCAGAACGTCGAGGCCGCGGCGGGCGTGGTCGGCGCATCGCCGAACGTCAAGGGCCTCGACCTGCAGCTCTCGGTCAATGCCGAGGGCCGCCTCTCCAACGAGGACCAGTTCGCCGACATCGTGGTCAAGACGGGCGCCCATGGCGAGGTCACGCGGCTGCGCGACGTCGCGCGGATCGAGCTCGGCGCGTCCGAATACGGCCTGCGCTCGCTGCTCGACAACAAGCAGGCGGTGGCGATCCCGATCTTCCAGGCGCCCGGCTCCAACGCGCTGCAGATCTCCGACAACGTCCGCGCCACCATGGCCGAGATCAAGAAGACGATGCCCGAAGGCGTCGAGTATCACATCGTCTATGACCCGACCCAGTTCGTGCGCTCCTCGATCGAGGCGGTCGTGCACACGCTGTTCGAGGCGATCGTGCTGGTCGTGATCGTCGTCATCCTGTTCCTGCAGACCTGGCGCGCCTCGATCATCCCGCTGCTGGCGGTGCCCGTGTCGATCGTCGGCACCTTCGCGGTGATGCATCTGTTCGGCTTCTCGATCAACGCGCTCAGCCTGTTCGGCCTGGTGCTCGCGATCGGCATCGTCGTCGACGACGCCATCGTCGTGGTCGAGAATGTCGAGCGCAACATCGAATCGGGGCTGTCGCCGCGCGACGCCACCTATCAGGCGATGCGCGAGGTGTCCGGCCCGATCATCGCGATCGCGCTGGTGCTGGTCGCCGTGTTCGTGCCGCTGGCCTTCATCTCCGGCCTCACGGGTCAGTTCTACAAGCAGTTCGCGCTGACGATCGCGATCTCCACGGTGATCTCGGCCGTCAACTCGCTGACCCTGTCGCCGGCGCTGTCGGCACTGCTGCTCAAGGGCCATCACGACCCGAAGGACCGTCTGACCCGCGTCCTCGACAAGTCGCTCGGCTGGTTCTTCCGCGGCTTCAACCGCGCCTTCGTCCGCGCCTCCGACAATTACAGCGGCAGCGTCTCCCGCGTGATCGGCGGCAAGGCCGCCGTCATGATCCTGTATGTGCTGCTGATCGGCGCCACCGCCTTCCTGTTCAAGCAGGTGCCGGGCGGCTTCGTGCCGGGCCAGGACAAGCAGTATCTTGTCGGCTTCGCCCGCCTGCCCGACGGCGCCACGCTCGATCGCTCCGAGGAGGTGATCCGCAAGATGAGCGACATCGCGCTGACGCAGCCCGGTGTCGAGAGCTCGATCGCCTTTCCCGGCCTGTCGATCTCCGGCTTCACCAACTCCTCCAACGCCGGCATCGTGTTCTCCGGGCTGAAGCCGTTCGACGAGCGCAAGGATCCGTCGCTGTCGGGCGGCGCGATCGCTCTCGAGCTCAACAAGAAATACGCAGGCATCCAGGACGCCTTCATCGCGATGTTCCCGCCGCCGCCGGTCAACGGCTTGGGCACGATCGGCGGCTTCAAGCTGCAGATCGAGGACCGCGCCGGCCGCGGCTACGAGGCCTTGAACGACGTCACCACCGCCTTCATGGGCGCCTTGCAGAAGTCGCCCGAGATCGCCGGCGCGTTTTCGAGCTTCCAGGTCAACGTGCCGCAATTGTTCGCCGACATCGACCGCACCAAGGCGCTGCAGCTCGGCGTCCCCGTCACGGAGGTGTTCAACACGCTGCAGATCTACCTCGGCTCGTACTACGTGAACGACTTCAACAAGTTCGGCCGCACCTATTCGGTGCGCGTGCAGGCCGACGCGCCGTTCCGCGCCCGCGCCGACGACATCCGCCAGCTCAAGGTCCGTTCGGCTTCGGGCGAGATGGTGCCGCTGTCGGCGCTGCTCAACGTCCGGCAGAGCGCCGGGCCTGAGCGCGCGATCCGCTACAACGGCTTCCTGTCGTCGGACATCAACGCGGCGGCGGCGCCGGGCTTCTCGTCGGGGCAGGCGCAGGCGGCGGCCGAGAAGATCGCGGCCGAGGTGCTGCCTCCTGGATTTGCCTTCGAATGGACCGACCTGACCTATCAGGAGTTCATCGCCGGCAACTCCGGACTGTGGGTGTTTCCGCTCGCGATCCTGCTGGTCTTCCTGGTGCTGGCCGCGCTCTATGAGAGCCTGACTCTGCCACTGGCGATCCTGATGATCGTGCCGATGGCGCTGCTCGCGGCGATGGCCGGCGTCTACGTCTCGAAGGGCGACAACAACATCTTCACCCAGATCGGCCTGATCGTGCTCGTCGGCCTCTCCGCCAAGAACGCGATCCTGATCGTCGAATTCGCGCGCGAGCTCGAATTCGCCGGCCGCACGCCGCTGCGCGCCGCGATCGAGGCCAGCCGGCTCAGGTTGCGGCCGATCCTGATGACGTCGATGGCGTTTATCATGGGCGTGCTGCCGCTGGTGCTGTCGACCGGCGCCGGCTCGGAGATGCGGCGCGCGATGGGGGTCGCGGTGTTCTCCGGCATGATCGGCGTCACCGTGTTCGGCCTGTTCCTGACGCCCGTGTTCTACGTGCTGCTGCGGACGCTGACAGGAATGAGGCCGCTCGTCCAGCATGGCGGCCACGGCACCGTGGCGGCCCAACCCGCGGAGTAAACGCCTATGTGAACAGGCGTGATGTCGTCCGCCGCGAAACGCAATCGTCTCTTCTCACGTAGAGGCAAGTGACAGTCGGCGTCCTCATCACGGCTCCCCAGATGATCCGGTGCACGATCAATTCTGCAAAACTGTGAACCGGATCACAGACCAGCGCAGCGCGATGGAGGACGCCAACTCCAGCACGTTGCGCGACCCGGCGGCCTGTCCCGCACCAGGCCGCCGGGTCATTTGACGACAAGGAGTTGCAACATGGATTTTTTGAATCACCTGGTCGCAGCCCGGCTGATGAAGACGGCCGAAGGTTTTCAGCGGATCGGCGCGCATCGTGGTTTTCGCCGTTTGTCCGGCCCGGGCAGCGCCGCTGCCAGCTCACGCCCCGCGGTCGGCCTGGTCGTCGACAATTCGGCAGCGCGCGATCCGGCATTGACGCAGATCTGCCCGGAGCGCGATGGCTGCGGCACCGGCCTGTAGTCGCGTGCCGCGCCGCCGCGCATCAATGGCCGGCCGTGATGGCCGCTACGCCGGGACGGCTCAGGGGCGCTTGCATCCGGCGCGATCGAGCATGTCCCTGACGATCAAGGGCGTCGCCGGCGTCTCCGCCGCGTCCTTCCCTGCGGCAGCGGAATTGAGCGCCTGACCGGCCTGCGCGGCACTCAAGTTCAACGACGTCCGGCAGGTCGCGCGCCCCATGCTGGCGACTGCGCCGGCGGCTTCGCCGACGCCGGCAAGGTAGGCGGTGAGGACCTGCTGGGCCGTCGGGTCGGTCGGCGCCTTCTCCAGCATCTGAACCACCTGGGCCACCGATATCAGGCCGCGAGAGGTGGATGGCGCTGCGCTGGATGGGGACATCGTCACAACAGCAGACGCGACGGCGACGAACGCTATGGCCAGTTTGGCCAGAAAACGAGACATGAGTTGGCTCCTGAGTGAACGGCCCATCTGTCGATCGAAAATAAATTATTGTCAAACGATAATTCTTGGACCAAGCTGTCGATGGATCGTCGAGAGACCGTCAACAACAGGGGGACCTTCGACCATGACCCATTCAGCAGAGACTTTCGGCACAACGGCCGCGCGCCACAGGCGCAGCCATCGTATTCGCCGGCTCAGCCAGCTGATGGCGGCGGGCTGTCTCGTCACCTCCGGGCTGCTCGCCACGGCAATGGTGCTCTACTGGGCCTTGACGCCCACGCCGACGCTGTTCAGCCACGCCGGAATTCCGAATGCGCCCGCGACCGAGATCAGCTTGTCGACACGGGCCTTCGCGTTCGGAATCGCCATGGTCCCGCTGGGAACGCTGATCTGGGGCCTGCTGAGCGGACGTCGCTGCTTCAACGCCTTCGCCGCCGGCCGCATCTTCTCGCGGGACTCGATCCAACAGCTCAAGGCGTTTGCGACCGCCGTCGCGGCATCCGCGCTGTTGAAACCGCTGGCCGGCGCAGCGCTGTCCGTCGTCCTGAGCCTGCCACAGCCGACCGGTTCGAAGACTCTCGCGTTGAGCATGGGATCGGATACGCTGATCGCTCTGATTTTCGCAGGGACGGTCGCAGTCATCGCCTGGGTGATGACGGAGGCGCTGGAGATCGCCGACGAAAACAAACAGTTCGTCTGAAGGACAGGACATGCCGATCCGAGTGCGGTTGGGCGTGATGCTCGCCGAGCGCAATGTGAAGTCCAAAGACCTCGCCGAATATGTCGGGATCACGGAGGCCAACCTCTCCCTTCTCAAACAAGGCAAGGTGAAGGGTGTGCGCTTCGAGACCCTCGAGCGGATCTGCCGGTTTCTGGGCTGCCAACCCGGAGACCTCTTGAGATATGAGGAGGCGCCGTCGGCCGAGACGGACATCGGGTGACACCACAACCGCGATAGCTGCTGATCACGACGGCCGGACCCGCACTCGCGCGAAGCGGACGGGCCGCCGCGCGGCGGCCTGCCACGAGAGGCTGGCGCGCCCGCGCGTCGCCGCAACGCCGCTGATGCAGTGCATGAACGCCAAAATAGCATCATGTGACGATCAAAACTCGCGCTTGCCACGGCTTGGTCCAGCCGATAGCTTTTTTGAACCTTTCAAGCGCCTGGGATTATCGAGCATGTTTTGTCTGCGGACCACCTCCACGACGGCAACTGTGTCGAACACGACGGATCGGACGGCCAGAGGCGCAGCCGCAACCGTGTCGAAGACGGCGCTGGTGGCCGCAGCCGCGATGCTCGGCGTGATCGCCTCGGCGCAGGCGCGCGATCTCACCGTGGTGTCGTGGGGCGGCAACTATCAGGATGCGCAGCGCAAGATCTACTTCCAGCCGTTCGCCGCCAAGCTCGGCGCCACCGTGCTGGACGAGAGCTGGGACGGCGGCTATGGCGTGCTGCAGGCCAAGGTGAAGGCGGGCGTGCCGAACTGGGATGCGGTGCAGGTCGAGGCCGAAGAGCTCGAGCTCGGCTGCAGCGACGGCATCTATGAGAAGATCGACTGGAGCAAACTCGGCGGCAAGGACGGCTTCATCCCGGCCGGCGTCAGCGATTGCGGCGTCGGCGCCATCGTCTGGTCCACCGGCATGGCGTTCGACGGCGACAAGATCAAGGACGGGCCGAAGACCTGGGCGGATTTCTGGGACACCAAGAAGTTTCCGGGCAAGCGCGGCCTGCGCAAGGGCGCCAAGTACACGCTCGAATTCGCGCTGATGGCCGATGGCGTACCGACGGCCGACGTCTACAAGGTGCTGAAGACCAAGGAGGGCGTCGAGCGCGCCTTCAAGAAGCTCGATGCGCTCAAAGCCGACATCGTCTGGTGGGAGGCCGGCGCGCAGCCGCTGCAACTGCTGTCATCGGGTCAGGTCGCGATGACCTCGGTCTATAACGGCCGCATCACCGCGATCAATCGCACCGAGGGCAAGCATTTCGGCTTCGTCTTCCCGGGCAGCATCTATGCCGTCGACAGCTGGGTGGTGCTGAAGGGCTCGCCGAACAAGGACGCCGCGATGAACTTCATCGCGTTCGCGAGCCAGGCGGAGAACCAGGCCAAGCTGCCGGAATACATCGCCTACGGCCTGCCGAACATCGCCGCCGCCAAGCTGGTGCCGGAGAAGTACGCCGCGGAGCTGCCGACCACGCCGGACAATCTGAAGCAGGCGATCGCGCTCGACGTCGGCTTCTGGACCGACAATTCGGAAGAGCTGTCGAAGCGCTTCAACGCCTGGCTGGCGCGCTAACTCCGCCGAATACCTCGGACGCACGATCTTCGCATCGTGCGTCCACCTCACGTGCAAGCGTAACGGCGTGATCGGCGCCGAAAGCCAGCGTTCATGGACAGCCCCTTCATTTCGTTCCGGCAGGTGGTCAAGCGCTTCGGCCCGCTGACCGTCGTCGACCATCTCGATCTCGACATCACCAGAGGCGAGTTCATCGCCCTGCTCGGCCCCTCCGGCTCCGGCAAGACCACGCTGCTGATGATGCTCGCCGGCTTCGAGCAGGCGACGAGCGGTTCGATCGAGGTCGGCGGCGTCAGGGTCGACGGCCTGCCGCCTCACAAGCGCAACATGGGCGTGGTGTTCCAGAACTACGCGCTGTTTCCGCATATGAGCGTGCGCGACAACATCGCCTTTCCCTTGAAGATGCGCAACACGCCGAAGGCCGAGATCGCCACGCGCGTGGCCCGCGTGCTCGACATGGTCAAGCTCTCCGCCATGGCCGAGCGCAAGCCGGCGCAGCTCTCCGGCGGCCAGCAGCAGCGCGTCGCGCTGGCGCGGGCGCTGGTGTTCGAGCCGCAGGTCGTGCTCATGGACGAGCCGCTCGGCGCACTCGACAAGAAGCTGCGCGAGCAGATGCAGCTCGACATTCGCGACCTGCACCGCCGGCTCGGCCTGACCATCGTGTTCGTCACCCACGACCAGGACGAGGCGCTGACGATGTCCGACCGCATCGCCGTGTTCAACCACGGCAGGATCGAGCAGATCGGCACGCCGCGCGAGATCTACGAACTGCCGCGCACGCCGTTCGTCGCCGAGTTCATCGGCGAGACCAATCTGCTGTCGTGCAAGGTGGAGGAGCAGGCCGGCGAAACGGTCCGGCTGACGACGGACGGCGGGCTCACGCTGTCGGCGCATGCCGGCGCTGCCGGCATCGACGGCGGCAAGGTGCGGGTTTCGATCCGCCCGGAAGCGATCCGGATCAACGATCACGCCGCCGCGACGGCGAACCGCCTGACCGCGCGCATCCTCGACGCCGTCTATTTCGGCGATCACATGCGGCTCGTGGCTTCGGTCGGCGAGCAGCGGCTGATCATCAAGGGGGACCGCACCAGCGAGGCGGCGGAGGTCGGTCGCGAGGTCGCGTTGTCTTTTGCTGCCTCGGATGTCTGGGTGGTGGGATCATGCGACCAGACCTCAGCCACCGCCTGAAGGCGGCCCTGCTGCTGGCGCCGCTGCTGGCGTTCATGCTGTCGTTCTTCGTCGTGCCGCTGGTGACGATGATGAAGTCGGCGGTGTCGGATCCCGTTGCGACCGAGGCGTTGCCGCGCACGGCACGCGCATTGTCCGGCTGGAATCGCACGGACACGCCGCCGTCATCCGCTCAGACGGCCTTTGCCGACGATATCCGCGCGCTGAAGAATGACGAGCAGTTCGGCGACCTCGTCCGCCGCCTCAACAGCGCGCAATCCGGCTTCCGCAGCCTGCTCGGCAAGACCCGGCGCGCGCTCGACGGCAGCAGTGCAACGGATCTCGCAAGCATCGACGCGCGCTGGAGCGAGACGTCCTGGTGGGTGACCATCGCCGAGGCCGTCGCCTCGCCCTGGACCGACAAGAACCTGCTCGCCGCCATCGATCTCGAGCGCGATGCTGCCGGCAGTATCACTGCAATGCCCGAGGGCGCCTCGGCCAACCGACTGATCATGATCCGGACCTTCGTGACGTCAGCGCTGGTGACGTTCGCCTGCATCCTGATCGGCCTGCCCTATGCGATGGTGGCGGCCTCGGTCGAAGGCTGGCGCCGCCAGGTCCTTCTCGGCGCCGTGCTGCTGCCGCTATGGACCTCGCTCCTGGTGCGCACCGCCGCCTGGTATGTCGTGCTGCAGGATAACGGCCTGATCAACGCGACCTTGAAGGGCCTCGGCCTGACGTCCGGCCCGATCCCGCTGATGTTCAACCGGCTGGGCGTGGTCATCGCGATGACGCATGTGCTGCTGCCGTTCATGGTGCTGCCGATCTTCAGCGTGCTGATCGCGATCCCACGCAATTTGATGCCGGCGGCGGCTTCGCTCGGCGCGCATCCGCTGCGCGCCTTCCTTCATGTGCTGCTGCCGCTTTCGATGCGCGGCGTCGTCTCCGGCGCCCTGCTCGTGTTCATGGCCGCGCTCGGCTACTACATCACCCCCGCGCTGATCGGCGGCGCCAACGACCAGATGATCTCGTCGGTGATCGCCTATTACGCCACCGGCGCCGCGAACTGGGGCATGGCCGGCGCGCTCGGTCTGGTGCTGCTGGCAATGACCATCCTGCTCTACGCCGTCTACATGCGGCTGACGGTCGAGGAGCAGCGCGCATGAGGCCGTTGCCGATCATCAAGCTCATATTCGCGTCGTTCGTGGTGATCTTCCTGCTCGGGCCGCTGGTCGCCGTGCTGCCGCTGTCGCTGACCGACAGCGTCTTCCTCAACTATCCCATATCAGGCTATTCGACGCGCTGGTTCAAGGAGCTCGTCACCGCCGAGTCCTGGCGGCTGTCGATCGTGAACAGCCTGCTGATCGGCTCCGGCACCACGGTGCTCGCCACCCTGCTCGGCACGCTCGCCGCACTCGGCCTGCGCGGCAAGCGCGCGTCGCTGCTGGTCTCGACATTGCGAACGGTGTTCCTGCTGCCGATGGTCGTGCCGGCGGTGGTGCTCGGCGTCGGCATGCAGCTGATGTTCGCGCGCTACGGCCTCACCAACACCTATCTCGGCGTCATCATCGCCCACACCGTCGTGGCCGTGCCGTTCGTGCTGGTCAACGTCTCCTCGGCTTTGCAGGGCGTCGATGTCAGGCTGGAGCAGGCCGCCGCCAGCCTCGGCGCCGCGCCGCCGACGGTGCTGTTCTCGGTAACGCTTCCCATTGCCCTACCGGGAATCATCTCCGGCGCGCTGTTCGCCTTCGCCACCTCGCTCGACGAGGTCGTGCTGACCCTGTTCGTCGCCGGCCCCAACCAGCGCACGCTGGCGCGACAGATGTTCGCCACCATCCGCGAGAACATCAGCCCGGCGATCGTCTCGGCCGCCGCGGTGTTCATCGTCGGCACGATCGTGCTGTCGCTCGCGATGCTGGCGATCCGGCGGCGGATGGCGTGACGCGCGGCGTGCACGTAAGGCAATTGGGTTACTCGTCATGCCCGGGCTTGTCCCGGGCATCCACGTCCTTCCGCGAGGCCCGATGTGGATGGCCGGGACAAGCCCGGCCATGACGTTGTGGAGAGAGTCGAGCATATCTCGCGATTGAGTGCCCTACCCCGCCTTCACGTATTTCCGCCAGTCGTGCTCCTCCTTGAACCCGAGCACCTCGCGCGCCTTGCGGTTGGACAGCGGCGCCTCGCGTTCGCCGAGCTCGCGCGTTACGGGGACATTCGGGCAATAGCGCCGCAGCAGTTCGCGCGTCGGCATGTTGGCCGTGACCGTGTCGTTCACCGCGTTGAACACCTGGAAGCCGAGCCCGTCCTTCTGGATCGCCAGATGCACGATCTCGCCGAGGTCGCGGGCATCGATGTACGACCACGCATTGCGCTTGCGCGACGGCGGGTCGGCGAGGAAGCGCGGGAACATGTCATATTCATGCGGCTCGATGACATTGCCGATGCGCAAGCAGTAGATGTCGATGCCGTAGCGCATCGCAAACGCGCGAGCCGTCTTCTCGTTGACGACCTTCGAAAGCCCGTAGGAGTCCATCGGGTCGGTGTCGTAATCCTCCTCGAGCGGAAAGCTCTTGAAGTCCTTGTCGCCCTCCGCGAAGCACACGCCATAGGTGGTCTCGCTGGAGGCAATGATGATCTTGCGCACGCCGAGCTTGGCCGCGGCCTCGATGACGTTGTAGGTGCTGATCGTGTTGACGCGAAAAGTCTCGTTGTCGGGCTCGATCAGCACCCGCGGGATCGCGGCGAAATGCACCACCGCATCCGGCGCCTGTGCGGGCCGGCCGGCCGCAAAGCCGCCGCGGCCGAAATGCGTGGTCAGCGCATTGAAGGCCTGGCCGCTGTCGGCAAGATCGGCGATCAGCGTATTGATGCCGGGATGATCGAACGGCTCGAGGTCGACATTGAGGAGCTCGTAGCCCTTGCTCTGCAGATGCGGCAGGGCATGCCTTCCGGCCTTGCCCGTTCCCCCGGTGAACACCACGCGCTTGGCTGTCATGTGTTTCCTCATCCCTGCTGTTCTGTATCGTTCAGCGCTTCTACCAGCTTCTGCAACGTCCGCTCCATAGGAACTCTCCGGCAATGACGCTCCGCGGATCCACCTCGGGCGCGATCGTACGTTCGTCGTGCTCACGCCCACGGATGCACGTTGCCAGCCGTCTCTACATTCCCCGCTTCCTGTGTTGTCCTACCCGCGTCTGCGTGACTTGCTGATGAGTCTCGTTCGCAAAATTTTTCGGCCCAGCGTAGCCAAAGTTCCCATTCTGAGATAGGTATTATGGTGCGGTCACAATGTATAGGGACGGCAGGCCCGTCCCTGAAGGGATATTGTCATGAGATTGTCGTCGACTGTCGTCGCCTCCTCGGCTGCCGCTGCGCTGGCAACCCTCCTGCTATGCGGCCCTGCCGCATCGCAAATCACACCAGGCCCCGCCACCACGCTTCAGGGCGTGACGGTCGACGCACCGAAGCAGGCGACAAGGCTCCCGAGGTCGAAGGCCACCGCCGACGCCCCGAGCTCTCGCCGCGCGTCAAGCGCTCGGACGGCTTCGTCGATCACGTCCGTCCCCCCGACAGGCTCTGTGGAGGAGAGGCTCGCCAAGCTTCAGATGACGAGCAGCAGCTGCAACGGCGGCTGCGAGACGAGCTTCAAATCCGCGAAGGCGCCGTGGGTCGGCTGCGCCCTGTCGGGCCAGGAATTCTCGCATTTCGATCCGGCCTGCAGCGACACGCTCAAATATAAGGACTACGCCGATTGCGCGGGCACCAAGGCCTTCCTCGGCTGGGATCGCAACAAGGTCTGGCTGCATTGCAGCAGCCTGCTGGCCGGCGGCAAGTTTCAGGTCGCCGAGTTGAAGCGAGCCAAGCGCGCTCATTAGTCGGCGGCTTCGTCCCTCAGCCTCATCCGACGTGAGGTCTTGGCGGCCTGCGCTCGACGCAGGCCGCCGTTCTTTGCACCCGCGGCCAGCCCGCCGTGGAGCAGGAGACATCATTGGTGTCGTAGGCCTCGCAAGCCCGGCGCTCCGATGTCCTGGCCGGGATTGTCCGCTCCGTTCAACTGGAGATTGGCGCAGTGCGAGGCAGGAGCCCGCCTCGCAGCCAAGATCTCCAACGGCGTGGCATGACGAGGGCGGAAATCCCGATCGGCGCTGTCAGATAAAAGGGGAGCGGCAGAAGCATCTAAGCCATGAGCGCCGCGAATTGCCATCAAGCAGTCGTTTGGGTGATCGGCTGACCATAGCGGACTTCGTCCTGACACGAACGCGGCCTTGATACCAACTCCGACACCGAAGACATCGACCTATGATCGCCGTGAGTTCCCCTCGATCGCTACTTCCCACACGCCTGCTTGCATGCATCGAAATTCGAGCGCGCCGTGGCCAAGCACCGCGTCAGCTCTTCGATCTCTTTCCTTGGGTAGTTGCACATTTGCACATCCCGCCTGTTCTCGGCTTTGCATATCTCCATGCATCCGTTGGCGGCCTCGGCGGGCACGATCGAGACGGCCGGCATGAGGGCCAGCAATCCCGCGACGATCGATCCCAATGCCTTCATTTCACCCTCCTCGCTGTTCGCCGGCACTGCCGTTGCCGACACGACGCTTCTTCCAACGATAGCGGTCTTCGCCCGCGCGTTTGCCCATCCGTCCGCGAGAACATCCGAGCAGACACAGAGCCGCTTCGGTCTCGAACGCGCCCTAGGCGGCTGGCCTTCGTGTCAGCTCGAGAGACGGTCGCAAAGCAGATTGGAATTGCGTCCGTAGGGCATTGATTCAGGTCAACCCCAACGAGCAGTATGACCATGGCGGTTGCTGTTCGCGAATAGGGCAGCAGGCGGACGCCCCCGAGCTCGTGCGGACTCATGCGCCCAACGGCGCCCCTGCGGCGATGAACCTTCGGGCTTGCTCGCGCGACTTTATCCATATTGGGCGAGATCAAGATCGCAAATGACAACTCTGGCCAGAGCTATTTCCAACGCCTTTTCCGATTCATCGACCGGCATTTCAGACGCGCTGCTCAAACAGGTCTTGCTGGCCGCTGCCGCAGTCTTGCTGGTGGCGGCGCTGACACTGACCTACGGGCTTGATCTCAGTCCCGGCTTGCTCTGACCGGGCGACGTCCGGCGAGCCTGCGGCGGAATGAAGGCAAGCAGCGCGGCCAACGCAACAACCGAGGATCGCATGCAACGTGTCCTCCATTCTTGGTGAGGCAAGAACCAAGTTTTGCCTTGGCCAAGACCCTATGACGAAATCGTCTCGCCGCCACGGCGATTACCTCAGGGGCCGACCAAGCGGCACTCTCGGCCCCCCGACTCATTTGTTCTGCAGACCGCGCTCTGCAGCAGCTTCATCTGCTTCTGCGAAAACTCCTTCGACCAGTCCCGTATGTTTGTCCGCATCGCTTCCAGCATCAGCCCGCGGAGAGGATCGTCTCGGAGCTTTCCGATGATGATCCCTCGACCGACGCCGGTGAGGGTGCACGCGCCGGGGTAGACAAGGATCTTCAGGGTCTCGGCATCTAGTGATCCCTTGATCACCCGCTCGATCCGCGCATTCAGAACGACGATCGGACGACCGCTGGCATCGCTCGCTTGCGCCTGATCGTCGATTGTCGCTTCGATGGCAACCGGGGCGTCGATATCGGACGGGACATGTTCGAAGATGATGGCCTGCATGGCACTTGGCGGACAGGGAATGATGCCGGCACCTGCGCCGGTGTAAGCAGCGCAGCAGAAAAGCCAGCAGATCACCCATGTCCGCGGATCAGCAAGCGAAGTCTTGATCATCGCGGGATGATGTCACTGCTTTGCAAAGTCTACAATGCATCCAGGACGACGAGGCGGTGTCCGTCAATGACGCACAAGCGGACGACGGCCGCCTGTTTCCTCCCGCGCGGACCGAAACGGCTCGGCGGCGAGGGGGAGACGGCGAACGATCTGATCTCGATTGGTCGGATCAAGAAGCCATCAAATCTCGCGAAACAGCTCAACAATTCCGCAAAGGGGGGAATCGAATTCCGAACGGTGCAACCAACGAAGTCGTGCGCCTCGGGTCAAAAGCGGACGTTCAGCCCACCGGCGGCTAAAATCCGCGGCTTCCAGAAAGCCGAATTTTTTTCTTTCCTTTTTTCCGAATCCATGCTTATCTATCGCCGTCCCGTCTCACACGAGGGGCGCTTCGCGGTCGTCACGAACGTCGAGGCGGGATGCGGTGGGCGTGTTGTTGTCGCAGCGTGGTTTTCCGCGCCGACGAACGATGGCGATGCGCACGGTCAAGTCGCGTGGTCCTGACACCCCGACGCTGGTGTCACGTTCGCGTCGGCGCTCACGCGCCGCGCGGGCAACGGTGACCAGAAAGCCCGGCGCACCGGGGAGCGCGCGAAGCAGCCGTTAAAACCATTGCGCGGGGAATGCCGGGTGATCTCGGCTGAACCTGTGGTGACTGCCGCCTGCTTTTTTTCTGCAGGCGGGCCATGGGTGCGGCCAGCGCCCGGCATTCCCCGTGCCTCTTCTCAGGAAGAGGGCATCGGTCAGCAAAGCTCGGACGCGAGAGTGCGCCGCGAGGCAGCGAAGCCATGGATGCAACATTCCCCCGAGACACGGACGACGATCGCGGAAGCGCGGAGCGAGCGGGCGGCGCGGCGAAGCGCCGGGCCTTCCTGCCCGTCTTCAGGTCTCACGACGTGGATGGCCGGGGCGAGCCGGCCATGACGACGCGGAGATGGTCGGGCACGCGCCCACGACCGCCATTGCGGCGGCGCCGATCGTCCCGCGTAACGGTGAGCCGAGGCTCATCCACCGCGGCGGCCTATCGGAGGATCTTCAATGATCGAGGAATGGTCCAATCGAGAACCGGACGAGGCTGGGTCATCGGCCATGCTGGCCGATGGTGGGCACGACAGGGATCGAACCTGTGACCCCTACCATGTCAAGGTAGTGCTCTCCCGCTGAGCTACGTGCCCTAATCCAGAAAGTCCGTTCGGGTGGGCGTCCCTATATCGGCTCCCACGCAGGCAGGCAAGGACGCAAAATGCCGAAATTGGGAATAATCCGCCGGCCCTGGACCGGCCGGTCCAAATCGCCGGGCTCAAAGGCGCCGGGCTCAAAGGCGCCCGGGTCCAAAGCCCCGGCGCCGAAGCACGAGGCGCCGAAGCACCAACGGCGTGGCGGCTCAGGCCGCCAGCATCTTGTTGACCTCGCTGACGAGCTCGCGCAGGTGCACGGGCTTGGACAGCACCTTGGCGTTCTTGGGCGCCTCCGAATCGGAGTTCAGGGCGACCGCGGCAAAGCCGGTGATGAACATGATCTTGATGTCCGGGTCGAGCTCGGAGGCGCGGCGCGCCAGCTCGATGCCGTCCATCTCCGGCATCACGATGTCGGTCAGCAGCATCTCGAACGGCTCCTCGCGAAGCCGCTGATAGGCCGACATGCCGTTGTCGTGGGGCGAGACCTGGAACCCGGCATTTTCCAATGCCTTGACCAGGAAGCGGCGCATGTCGTTGTCGTCTTCGGCGAGCAGGATTTTGTGCATGGCGAGGGGTTGTCTGGTCCGGGTGAGAGGCGGAGCGTTGCCGCCACTAAGCCTGACGGGCGGTAAATTTCGGGTGAAAGATTGCGCCTTTTGATCCGACATCGGCAAGGCAATTTGAGGGCCGAACCTGCGTCGTCGCCCGACGGCGGCGCGCCAGCTCAGAGTTGTTCCAAACGGCGGATGAACTTTTTCATTGCTTTTCGCTTGGCAGAACGGCTCGGATTATCGAAGATGCGGCTTGGCGAATGCGCACTGCCTGCGTTGTCCAGCACGCTCTACGGCCGGAGGATACCGGCGCATCAATAAACGTGACTTCAACGCACGTGGCGTTCCACGCACGTGACCAAGGGGACGGCGCCCAGCGATGACGGACTTTGATGGCGAATCGCCGCCGTTCGAGATCATGGAGCCAGCCGAATGGCGTGCGCCCATCATCTTCAATTCGCCGCATTCCGGCTCGGTCTATCCGGACGAGTTCCTGCTGACCTCGCGAATCGATCTGCCGTCGCTGCGGCGCTCGGAAGATTCGTTCATGGACGAGTTGATCGCCGACCTGCTGACGCGCGGCTTCCCGGTCGTGCGCGTGCATTTCCCGCGCTGCTATGTCGACGTCAATCGCGAGCCCTATGAGCTCGACCCGCGAATGTTCACCGGGCGGCTGCCGAGCTTCGCCAATACCCGCTCGATGCGCGTCGCCGGCGGCCTCGGCACCATTCCGCGCGTGGTCGGCGACGGCCAGGAGATCTACCGCGACCGGCTCAGCGTCGACGAGGCGCTGCACCGCATCGAGACGCTCTACAAGCCCTATCACCGCGCGCTGCGCCGGCTGATCAACCGCGTGCACCAGCAGTTCGGCACGGTCGTGCTGGTCGACTGCCATTCGATGCCGTCGGTCGGCGTCTCGCGCGACGAGCCGAAGCGCCCGGACATGGTGATCGGCGATCGCTACGGCACGAGCTGCGCGTCGCTGCTGCCGGACCTGTTCGAGGACGTGCTCGGACGCCTCGGCTATTCGGTCGGCCGCAACAAGCCCTATGCCGGCGGCTTCATCACCGAGCATTACGGCAACCCGGCCTCGGGCCTGCATGCGATCCAGATCGAGCTCAACCGCGCGATCTACATGGACGAGCGCAAGCGCGAGCGCGGCCCGCGCTTCGCCCAGGTCGCCTCCGATCTCGCCGTGCTCGCCGAGGTGCTGGCCACTGTGCCGCTCGGCGACCTCGGCCCGTTCCAGGCCGCAGCCGAATAGAGCCGCACGGCGTCTCTAGGTCGGGCGGAAGCAGCCGCACGACCGGCGGCACAAAAAAAAGGGCCGCTTGAATGACAAGCGGCCCAAGTCTAGGGAGGAAACGCCCAAGGAGGGCAGCGATAACGCGAAGCGCTACCGCACCGCAACAATATGCAGATGCGCTGCACAAAACGCAAGAGTTTTTCCGCCCTTCCCCATGCAAAAAACACAGGCCGGGTTTGCACCCAACGCGACCCGCGTCACGTTTTTATTCGAAACGTCAATGGGTTGATCGAAAAGTCAGATCAATCAAAACGGCGCGCGACGTTCACTTCGGGTTTCGCGTCGAAAGCGAGGGCGGAAAACCCGCGCCAGCGCGAAGGGCGCCGGTCACCGAATGATATCCAAGATGCCAATTCCTCGTTCCATATCCGGATGCGCGTCCCTCGGCTTTGAGATAGGCATGATCGGCTCATTGCCATCCGATTCCCTGATCGAAGGACGCGTTGTGACGGTCATCGACTTCTCTGCCTTCATCGGCCGCCTGGCGACGGCTGCGGGCGAAACCATCCTCCCGTTCTTCCGGACCTCGCTGCTGGTCGACAACAAGAGCAGCCGGCAGGATTTCGACCCGGTGACGGAGGCCGACCGCGCGGCGGAGGCGGTCATGCGCCGGCTGATCAAGGCGAACTTTCCCCAGCACGGCATCGTCGGCGAGGAATTCGGGAATGAGCGCGAGGACGCCGACTATGTCTGGGTGCTCGATCCGATCGACGGCACCAAGTCCTTCATCGCCGGCTTTCCGACCTGGGGCACGCTGATCGCGCTGCTGCACAAGGGCACGCCGGTATTCGGCATGATGCACCAGCCCTTCATTGGCGAACGGTTCGCCGGCGACAACGGCTCGGCCAACTACAAGAACGCGGCCGGCGAGCGCCGGCTTTCGGTACGGCGCTGCGAGCGGCTCGAGGATGCGGTGTGCTACACGACCAGCCCGCTGCTGATGAGCGAGAGCGATCGCGCGATCTTCGCCAAGGTCGAGGCCGAGACGCGGCTGTCGCGCTATGGCGGCGATTGCTACTCCTATTGCATGCTGGCCGCCGGCCATCTCGATCTCGTCATCGAAACCGAGCTCAAGCCCTACGACATCGCGGCCCTGATCCCGATCATCAACGGCGCGGGCGGCGTCGTCACCAACTGGGACGGCGGTCCGGCGCAGAATGGCGGACGCATCGTCGCCGCCGGCGACAAGCGCGTCCACGAGGCGGCGATCAAACGGCTTGGAGGCTAGCGTCGGCCGCTTCCTGGAAAATGTCCTGGCCGCGTAGTTGGATCAGGCAGCCGCCCGGCGCAGATGCTCGACCAGCAGCTTGGCCGGGCGCGGCAGCGCCTTGAAGCTGCGGGCGCAGATCACCAGCCGGCGATCGGCCCAGGCATCGCGCAACGCGATCAGGCTGATCGGCAACGCGCGCGCGCAGCGGCGAGCAGCCGCTTCCGGCACCACGGCGATGCCGATGCCGGCGGCCACCATCTGGCAGATCGCGTCGAAATCGCGCAGCCGTGCCCGCACATGCTGGCGGATGCCGAGCCGTGCGGCATGCCGGCCGATATGGACGTTGAGCGCAGTCCCCTGCGTCAGCCCGATGAAATCGTGCCCGGCCGTCTCGCTGAACTCGGCGTGCCTGCGTCCCGCGAACGAGCTCTGCCGTCCCGCCACCAGCATGAGCCGGTCCTCGCCGAAGCCGAAGCGCTCGATCGTCTCAGGCAGCGCGTGCTCGGCGGCGAATCCGAGATCGGCGCGGCCCGAGGCGATCGCGTCCGCGATCTCGGTGCTCTCGCGCTCCTCGACGTCGACATTGATGTCCGGATTCGCCCGCAGAAACGCGGCAAGCGCCCTGGGCAGATGCTCGGCGAGGCCAACCGTGTTGGCGAGCAGCTGCACGTTGGCTCGCCGACCGGACGCGAAGCCTGACAGCTCGCCCTGCATGGTCTCGACATTGGCCATGATGATGCGGGCGTGCTCGAGCAGGCTCTCGCCCGCAGCAGTCAGGTCGACGCCGCGGCGGCCGCGCTTGAACAGCTCTACGCCGAACGCATCCTCCAGGCCCTTGATGCGGGCACTTGCGGAGGCCAGCGCAAGGTGCGCGCGCTCGGCGCCGCCGGTGATGCTGCGGGCCTCGGCAACGGCAATGAACAGCCTGAGATCGACGAGATCGTAGCGCATGCTCCCCTGCCTCTGCCCTTGACGAAGGCTAGCTCCGTAACCTTCACATTGTGCTGACGACGGACATTGGTCAATGTCGGCACCATGATCGATCCGATCCTCATCTTCATTGCCCTCGCCCTGACGATTGCGGGCTTCGTGAAAGGCGCGCTGGGCCTCGGTTTGCCGACCATCTCGGTCGGGCTGCTCGCGATCGCCATGCCGCCGGGCCGCGCGCTCGCCATCGTCATCGTGCCCGCCGTCGTCACGAACATCTGGCAGACCTTCGCCGGTCCTTATCTGCGCGACATCGCAAAGCGACTGTGGCCGCTGATGGCGGGCACCGCGATCGGCATCTGTCTCAACGCCGGCGCCCTCAGCCATGCATCGACGCGCTACGGCAACATCGCGCTCGGGGCACTGCTGATCATCTATGCCGTCCTGGGCCTCACCCGCTTTGCCTTCAAGGTCGCCCAGCGCCACGAGAAATGGGTCGGCGGCATCGTCGGACTCATCACCGGGCTGATCTCCGCCGCGACCGGCGTGCAGGTCGTGCCATCGGTCCCCTACATGCAGGCGATCGGGCTCGAGAAGGACGAGCTGGTCCAGGCGCTCGGCGTGTTCTTCACTGTTGCCACCATCACGCTCGCCTTCAACCTGACGAGTTCCGGCCTGCTGAGCACGGCCACCGCCCTCCCCGGCGCGATCGCGATGGCCTGCGCCTTCCTCGGCATGTTCGCAGGCCAGGCAGCGCGGTCGAGACTGCCGGCCGAGGCTTTCCGCCGGGTGTTCCTGATCGCGATGGTCCTGCTCGGCCTCTACCTGGCCGGCAGCGCGCTCATCCCGTTGGTACTTTGATCAGCGCGCCTCGAACATCGCGATCCTCACACCGAGATAGACCAGCAGGCCGCCGATGGCGCGGTTCAACCAGAGCAGCGCGGCAGACGAGCCGCGGACGCGGCGCGCAGTGCGTGCCGCGATGACGGCGACGCCGAGACACCAGATCGTGCTGTTGACGATGAAGATCGTGCCGAGCAGCAGGAAGGCGAGCGCCTTGTTGGGCGCCTCGGCTGCGACGAATTGCGGCAGGAAGGCGAGAAAGAACATCGCCACCTTCGGATTGAGAATGTTGGTGAGCGCGCCCTGCCAGAACACCTGGCTCAGCGTGATCACGGGCACTGCCGGCTCAATGCCCGACTCCGCGGCATTCGGCCGACGCGCGAGCAATTGGGTGAGGCCGAGATAGACCAGGTAGGCGGCGCCCGCCCATTTCACGACGGCAAACGCCGTAGCCGATGCGGTGAGCACGGCCGACAACCCGATCGCGCTGCCGAAAACGTGAACCAGGCAGCCCGTGCTGATGCCAAAGGCGGCGGCGGCGCCGCCCCGCCAGCCGATCTGCGCGCTGCGGCCGACGATGTAGGCCGTGTCCGGGCCCGGCGTCATGTTGAGCAGCAGCCCGGAGAGGAGAAACAGCGGCAGATCATGGATTCCGAGCATGATTGAACGTTTCCTAACGATATCGATCTAATTCTGGAGCTATCCAGGGTGTTGCCCTCCCGAACGGCGGGCTGCAAGCTGCTTGATCGAAGGTCGCGCGATTGGTTCTGCAAAAGGATTGGATTCGGCCGCCTCGGCCATGGTATGCGCGAGGCGGGAGCACGATGTGATGGAAAGACGCCTCGCTGCCATCCTTTGCGCCGACGTCGCCGGCTATTCGCGCATGATGGGTATCGACGAGGCCGGCACCCACGCGGCCTTCAAAGCTCATCGCGGCGCCATCCACCCGATCATCCTCAATCATGCCGGCCGCATCGTCAAACACACCGGCGATGGCTTCCTGCTGGAATTCGCCAACGCCGCCAGCGCGATCCAGTTCGGAGTCGAGATGCAGTGCCTGATGGCGGAGCGGAATGCCGAGCTGCCCGCCGACCGCAGCATGCGCTTTCGGCTTGGAATCCATAAGGGTGAGTTCACCATCGACGATGGCCAGGCCTTCGGAGACGGCATCAACGTCGCCGTCAATCTCGAATCCATCGCGACGCCGGGCGGCGTTGCCGTTTCGGCCAAGGCCTATGAGGAGGCGAGCCCGCAGCTCCCGGTCAGGCTGACCAGTGCCGGGAGCTTCCAGTTCCGGGATCTGCAGGAGCCGGTGCAGGCCTGGACCTGGGAACCCGGCAGCGAGACGACCATCAGGGCGCGGACGAACGCCGCGACCCTGCCGCCACAATATCGCACGGCGATCGTCGGCGTACTGCCATTCGTGAATCTCGCGGACGGCCCTGACGAATACCTTGCCGACGGGCTCGCCGACGACCTGATCCACGCGCTTTCGCTGCAATCGTTCTTTCGTGTCTTGAGCCGGACCTCGACGTTTCGCTTCAGGGACCGCGGCCTCAACCCCCGTCTGGTCGCCCGCGAGATCGACGCGACCTATCTGATCCAGGGAACGGTGCGGCGCTCGCTCCAGAAGATCCGCGTGACGGCCGAGCTGATTGCGCCCGAAACCGGCGCCCAATTATGGGCCGGGCGCTACGACCGCGACCTCGGCGATCTCTTCGCGATGCAGGACGAGATCACGACCAGCCTCTGCGCGGCGCTGATGCCGGAGATCTATCGCGTCGAGGCCTCGGTTCCGGTTCGCTCGTCCGCTGCAGACCCCACGGCCTGGGACCGGTTTCTGCGCGGACTGTCGCACTACTATCGACCGACCAAGGCCGACTATGAGGTCTCGATCACGCTGTTCCGCGAGGCCATCGGCCTCGATCCGACGCTCGGCATTGCGCACGCCTATCTGGCGACCATTCTGATGCAAGGCATCAACTTCGGCTGGATCAAAGGGTCGCGAGAGCTCTGGGACGAAGCAAAGAGTCTCGCACTCGACAGCGTCCGGCTCGATGCGCGCTCCTCCTTCGCCTACGCGATCCTCGCCTTCGTCCAGGCCATGCAGGGCGCTCATGAGGACGGCATGAAAGCGGCGCGCAAGGCGACCGAGCTCAACGCGTATGACATGGGCGCGCGCGGCGTGCTCGGTCTCTGCCACATGGTGTCCGGCGATCACCAGCAGGCGATCGATCAGTTCTCGATCGCCGCCCAGCGCGGCAACAGTGATCCACGCTATCAATGGCCGGCGTTGAACGCCTACAGCCATTATCTGATCGGCCGCTACGAGGCGGCGTTGTCGTGGGCGCGCGAGGAGCTATTCCTCTACCCTAACCATCTGCAGGCGTTGACGATCCGGGCAGCGACCCTGGCTCAGCTCGGCGATCGCGACCAGGCCCGGGACGCCATCGGCGCGCTGTGCGAGCAATATCCCTGGCTGACGCTCGACCGCCACATGAAGAACATCCGTTGGAGGAAGCGAGACGACATCGAGCACTACCGGGACGGGCTGATCAAGGCAGGATTGACCTGACCGATCGCGGCATCGGTCACCCGCCTGCCACATGGCCCGCACATTGCTTCCGCAAATTCATTGGATTCGAGCTACGTTGCCGTGGTATCGCCCTCTGTCAGAGCGAGGAACGGATGGAGAGACGGCTGGCCGCCATTATCTGTGCCGATGTGGTCGGTTACTCGCGGATGATGGGCGCCGACGAGGCGGGGACCCATGCCGCCTTCAAGGCGCATCGCGGCGCCATCCATCCGATCATTCTCAATCACGGCGGCCGGATCGTGAAGTACACGGGGGATGGCTTCCTCCTGGAGTTTCCAAGCGTCGTCGGCGCGATCGCGGCCGGGGTCGAGGTGCAGAAGCTGATGGCCGAGCGCAACGCGCACCTGCCGGCCGACCGGGTGATGCAGTTCCGCCTCGGCGTCAACATGGGCGACGTCATCTTCGACGAGGACGAGGTGTTCGGCGACGGCGTCAACACCGCAGTGCGACTTGAAGCCGCAGCTCCCCCGGGCGGGATCGCGCTGTCGAACAAGGCCTACCAGGAAGCCAGCAAGCATCTGACGGTCACGTTCGTCGATCGCGGACCGTTCCGCTTCAAGAACATCGAAGACACGATCAACGTCTGGACCTGGGATCCCTCCGCACCCGAGGCCAACCGCGAGGCCAGGCCGGCCGCGTCCCTTCCGGCACAGTACCGCACGGCGATCGTCGGCGTGCTGCCCTTTGCCAATCTCAGCAGCGAAACCGACGAATATTTCTCGGACGGATTGGCGGAAGACCTGATCCACGCGCTGTCGCTGCAATCCTTCTTCCGGGTGCTGAGCCGCAACTCGACCTTCGCCTTCAAGCATGCGGGGATGAGCGCCCGCCTCATCGCCCGCGAGATCGATGCGACCTACCTGATCCAGGGCTCGGTGCGGCGGTCCGGCAACAAGATCAGGGTCACGGCCGAGCTGGTCGCGCCGGAGAATGGCGAGCAGCTGTGGGCCGGTCGCTACGACCGCGACATCGGCGATCTGTTCGCCGTGCAGGACGACATCACCGCCAATCTGTGCACCGCGTTGATCCCCGAGATCTACCGTGCCGAGGCGGCGGTGCCGGTGCGGTCCGTCACCACCGACCTCACCGCGTGGGACCGCTTCCTGCGCGGGTTGTCGCATTACTACCAGCCGACCAAGGCCGACTACGAAAGCTCGATCGCGCTGTTCCGTGAGGCGATCAGGATCGACCCCGGTCTCGCGATTGCTCACACCTATCTCGGCACCATCCTGCTGCAGGGCATTCATTTCGGCTGGATCCGAAACTCGCGGGGGCTATGGGACGAGGCGATGGGGCTCGCCGAGGCCAGCGTGCGGCTCGATTCCCGCTCGTCCTTCTCCTATTCGCTGTTGGCTTACGTCCATGCGATGCAGGGGCGCGTGGAGGCGGGCATGGAGGCTGCGCGCAAGGCGCTGCAGCTCAATCCGTACGATATGGGCGCGCGCGGCGTGCTCGGCGTCTGCCATCTCGTCGGCGGCGAGCACCGTCAAGCGATCGAGCTGTTCTCGGTGGCGGCGCAGCGCGGCAACAGCGATCCGCGCTATCAATGGTCGGTGCTGAGCGCGTTCAGCCACTACATGCTCGGTCAATATGACGCCTCGCTGTCCTGGGCCCGTGAGTCGCACTATCAGAACCCCAACCATCTGCAATGCCTCGCCATTCGCGCCGCCGCCCTGGCGCAGCTCGGACGCTCGGTCGAGGCCGGCGAGGCGGTCGCTGCGCTGCTGAGCCAGCATCCGTGGATGACGATCGACCGGCTTCTGAGCAACATCCGCTGGCGCAATCCGGCCGACATCGCGCATTATCGCGACGGCCTGGTCAAAGCCGGGGTGCCGCTGACCAAGCTGACCCTGGTCGACACCAAGGCCAAACGCGCGAGCGAATGACGCAATCTCGACTTGAGGTTGACACCGCGCCGGGTTACTCCATCATTCATAATTGCATTGTAGCGTTCAGACGCTGAGGGCTGCGCCCTTCCGCGGCGCCAGCCGGCGCCGGCTTTATCTGTTTGCGTGATCCACGTTTTCATCACTCAGGTGCTTTCCAAGGATGTCGTTCGATGCAAGAAGACACCGCCCGCGTCCGTGACGCCCTTCCTGGACAGATTTCTGTCTCGCCCGACAACCCCTGCCCCTTCCTGCGTGCGCTCGTCGCCGGCGGCTTCGTCGACGGCCACAGCGTCCCGCTGAAGACGATCGCTGATCGCGTCGAGGCAGCCAGCGGCGAGACCGGCTTGAAGAAGCGCATCGTCGGCCTCGAGACCTTCGGCGTCGCGCTGATTGCCAACGGCTTGTCGCCGCTGCGGCTGCTGAAGAGCCTGTGGTCGGGCGCCGATCTCGATCAGCTGCGCAACGGGCCGCTCGACAAGCATGGCGGCGGCTCGCGCATCCTCGACGCCGAGGCCAAGGTCCACCCGGACGAGATCGATCGGTTCGCGAGCTTCGGCAGCGATCATGCCGACCCCAATGGTGGCACCGAGCGCGGCCTGAACGCGGCGCAGATCCAGACCTTCATGAAGGCCAATCTAAAGCGCGACGGCGACAAGGCGCGCTGGTACTTCCCCATCCTGATGCAGGGCGAGTGGCCGGTGCTGCTGAATATCCTGGGCAAAGGCGAGGGCGACGGCCGTTATCTGTCCGTCGCCGAGGTCCGTACGTTGTTTGTCGAGCGGCGCTTCCCGCAACGCATCGCGGCGCGGCTGATGGCCAAGCCGAAGCCCGCGAGCGTCATCTGGCGCATTGGCAAGGCCGTGGTCAGCGCCGTGGTGCTGGCAGGCGTTGCCGTGCTCTTGGCCTGGATCGCCGCGCCCGATGCGGTGAGCGACAAGCTCAGCGCCATGCTGCCGAAGAAGGTCGCGGCCTTCATCCCACCGGCACTCCCGGAGGCGGAGCCGACCAAGGCGGCCTACTGGCTCGACCAGGGCTGGACGACCAAGGACCGGCACTGGTTCCATCACGTGACGCAGGGCACGGCCACCTTCCCGATTCCCTACAACTGGTTCATGGCGATGGAGCAGCCTTATCTGTCGCCGTTCGGCACGCCCGGCCTGATCTCCGACAGCGCCTATCTCGAGCGTTTCGGCTTCATCCCGAGCCCCAAGAGCGTCGATGGCGATCCCAGCGCGCTGCGGCCGTTCGGCTACGCAGCCAACGCGACCGCCAAGACCGACATCGCGCCATCGCTGCCCGCCGGCCTGAAGCCGACGCCGGCCGGCAATGAAGGCGGCCTGCCGGTCGGATTTGCGCGGCTCTCCGGCGCCGCCGATCCGGCCACCGGCGCTGCGCAGTCCGACAAGATCGGCCTCACCTGCGCGGCCTGTCACGCCGGCAGCATCCACTACAAGGGCGTCAGCGTCCGCTTCGACGGCGGCCCGGGCATGGTCGACCTGCGCAAGCTCGAAGAAGCCATGGGCTTTGCGATGATCTTCACGCAATACGTCCCCGGCCGTTTCACGCGCTTTGCCGACCGCGTGCTCGGCCCCAATGCCTCCGACGCCGATCGCGACGCCCTGAAGAAGGGTCTGAAGGCCGCGACCGACTTCGCACTCAACATGCAGGCGAAGAACTACCAGAAAGCGATCGAAGCCAAGGGCCAGACCGAGACCGAGGAAGGCTTCGGCCGGCTCGATGCGCTCAACCGCATCGGCAACCAGGTGTTCTATCTCGACATGGCCGTGAGCGGTCTGCCGAACATGCTCGGCAACCAGGAGGCGATCGACGCGCCAGTGTCCTATCCGCCGATATGGACCGTGCCGTGGTTCTCCTGGGCGCAATATGACGGCTCGATCGCGCAGCCTCTGATCCGCAATGCCGGCGAGGCGCTCGGCGTCTTCGCGCAGATCAACTTCTCGCCGGAGACGGCGAGCGACAAGCTATGGCGCTCGTCGATGGCGATCGAGAACCTGCTCCATATCGAGGACATGCTGCGCGGCCCCGATCCGTTCGCGACGACGACGCCGGCCTTCGGCGGCCTGACGTCGCCGAAATGGCCGGAGAAGCTGTTCGCCGGCGACGACGCCTGGAAGGTGGACCAGACCCGTGTCGAGCGCGGCCGCAAGCTCTACGCCACGGTCTGCGTCGAATGCCATCTCGGTCCGGTCGCCGATCCCGTGTTCGACAAGACCTATCCGGACAAGAGCTTCTGGAAGATCAAGCCGGCCGACGACTGGGAGAGCAAGGGCTGGAACGCCAAGGGACCGATCCTCGACCTCGTGCAGAAGCCGGTCGATGCGATGCAGACCGACCCTGGTCAGGCCAGCATTCTCGCCACCCGCAAGGTCAAGGTGGCCGGCTTCCTGGAGGTCGACCCGGCCAAGGATCTGAAGGGCTGCAACCTGCCGCAGGGCTCGACCACCGACATGCCCTATGCGCTGGCGCTGATGGCCGTGGTGCAGAAGGCGAGCGACAAATGGATGGAGGACCGCAAGCTATCACCGGCCGAGCAGGCGGCGCTCTGGGGCGACCGCAAGAACTGCCCGAACCCGGCCGGCAAGAGCTATCGCGCCCGCCCGCTGAACGGCGTCTGGGCCACGGCACCCTATCTGCACAATGGCTCGGTGCCGTCGCTGTACTGGATGCTGACGCCGGCCGCCGAGCGGCCGACCTCGTTCTGCCAAGGCGCGCGCGACTTCGATCCCAAGCATGTCGGCTTCGACGTCCCCAAGGGCGGCGAGACGGCGTGCAAGGTTGGGCAGTCTCTGTTCGCCGTCAAGGACAGCAGCGGCAAGCCGATCAAGGGCAACAGCACGCTCGGCCATTCCTTCGAGGGGCCGGCGAAGCCCAACAAGGACTATCCGAACGGCATCATCGGCGGCGCCTTCTCCGAGGAGGAGCGCTGGGACCTGATCGAATACCTGAAGACGCTGTGAGAACATCGCGCGGCGCGCCTTGCTGATGGCGAGGCGCGCCGGCAGGCTCACGCCGCCCTCCAGACGCCGGGACGGAGGCAGCGCCGGATCGTCGTGCCCTGCTCGCTCAGGGAATGCAGCATCACCCAGCCATTGACGACGAGATCGCGCACACCGGGGTGACGCTGCATGACCTCGTCCATCGCGCCCTCCGGCGCGGCGATGAAGACGTTCAGACGCACCGGCTCATGGATGAAGCGGCTGCCGTCATGCACGGACTGCCAGGGTAGCCCGACCCTGAGATCACCGGCATTGCCTTCGAGCACGCCGAGCTGGCCGACGATGTTGTGCAGCACCTTGTTGCCGCTGCCGAAGGCTGCGTTGTTCACCGTCGAGCCGTAGTATTGCAGATTGATCCAGCTCGCGACCACCATCGGCGCCGTCATGATCAGCTCCAGCGTCCGATGGCCGTCATCACGCCCAGCCTCATAGGAGTGCAGGAAGGCACGGCCGCCGAGATCGAGCCCGCGAGTGAAAGCGCGCGGCGCGGCGATGAAGGCGGCGTTGCCCGCCAACCCCCATTCGGGCCTCACCTGCGACCAGTCGCGGCTGCGCGCGATCACGGCGCTGTCGATTTCAGGCTTGTCAGCGATGCCGAGCAGCGCGCTGCGCTCGAGCCGCGCCAGCCGCGCGGCGTCTGCCAGCCGCGCCTTCAGCCGCGACAGATCCGGCGCGAGCATGGCCGGAACGTCGTCTTCATCGAACAGCGTCACGGCATCGGTCGTGGTGTCGTGCAGCGCACCGATGAACCAGCAATCGGCGGGGATGTCGATGCCCTTGGCGCGCAGCCCTTCGCGGACGCGCCAGTCGTTGAGCACGGCGGCCGCCACCCGCGCATTCGCCTCGCCGGTGTGGCCACCGCAGGCACCGCAATCGAGGCCCGAAGCGTGAGGATTGTTGACGGTGGTGCTGCCGTGGCCGGCCAGCAGAACGAGGCGGGCGAACGGCCCGGTCAGCGACATCGCCTTCAGCACCGCCTCGGCCATCGCGACCCGCTGGGGATCGGTAAAGCCTGTGGCCCGGCCGCCGAGCTCACCCGCTGTCAGCCGCGGCTGGACGCGGGCAGCGACCTCCGGATCGAGACCGTCGACGACCGGCGAGGGCACCGGCCGCGTCAGGCCGAGGCTGTCGGTCGCGATCTTGGCGGCGAAGCCGAGGCCGGCGGTCTCGACGAAGGAGAACGACGAGACGGCCGAGACCTTGAACGACTTCCACGCCTTGGCCGCGCGCCGCCGCAGCAGCCGCAGGCCGAGCACCTCGGCTTCCTCGACGTCGTCAGCATCCTTGACCGCCTCGCAGACGATGAAGGCAGGCTTCAGCAGCACCGGGCATTGCGCGCCGCCCTTGCTGTGACCGATCGAAACATACTCGATCGGGAAGCCGAAGAATCCGGCGAAGCCGATGGTCTCGGCTTCGGGATAGGCGGTCTCCAGCGCGCGCCGGAATATCTCCGAGCGCACGTCGATGCAGAACGCGGCCTGCACGGCTGGCCGCGCTGCCAGCCGCGTCGGGGCTGCCAGCGATCCGTGTGCCGCCAGCTTTGCAACGAGCTTCCTCCGGAAAGCGATCTCATGGGCCTCGTGGAGGACCAGATCGATGGCGAGTTCGGGCGTCTCGTCCAACCGGTGATCGGCCGGCAGCTTCGCCGCCTCCGCCATCGCCTGCGCCCAGGCGGACTTGAACGCCGCGTCGGTGCGCGACTGGAACAACGCAAAGCCCCAGGCCAGCCGGATCGCCAGCAGCTCCAGCAGCGTATCGTCGCGCCGGCCATCGAGCTCTGCGTTCCAGCCGATGTACCGCGCATAGGCCGACCAGCCGCCGAGATCGAACAGCGCCCGCACCAGATAGTCCTCGACCGCGCGCTCGGGGACGCCGAGCCGATCGATGATCAAGCCGATCGTCTGCACCGGATCGGCCGGCAGCTCGGCGATCGCCTCGCGGAATCCGGTCAGGCCCATGACCTCCGGATTGCGGTCGTAGGCCGCGAGCTTCCGCCAAGCGGCGTACGGCTTCAGCTTGCGCACCGGGCTCGGCCAGCTTGCCTGGCCCTCGTCGAAATAGCTGGCTGAGAACGCCGAGATCTCGTCGATCATGAAGGCGACCAGCGAGACGTAGCGATCGCCCTCGGCGAGCCGGTCGAGCACCTCGGCCACGGTCGCCACCACGGCGGGCGGCGACGACCGTCCGGCCTCGACGCGCGCCTTCTGCTTGAGCGCTTCCACATCGAGGCCCGTCGAGGGATGCAGCGCGAGCGCCTGCGCCAGCGCGGCATCGTCGATCCGGCCGTCGTCGAGCGCCTGCCGGTAGTAGGCCCGCGGCATCAGCATCCGCGTGCGCACCACGCGCTCGAAGGTCGCCGCCGTCGCCGCGAAGCTCTGCGACGTGAAGCCGAGGAACGGATTGACCGCGACGAAGTGCTTGAGCGGCCAGAGCGGCGCGACCCGCCGGCAGGCGCTGTCGATGCGGGCCATCAGCGCCGCATCGGCGGTGGTGTCGATCGGGTCCGTCATCGTCATGGCAAGGGCGGCCTGGGTCATGGGAGATCTCGGATCACGGGTTGGATGGAGAGGAGGTCGAGGTGCGGGGCCAGACCGTCAGCACGAGGCGGTTGGCGAGCGTGTTGAGATAGAGGCCGTTGCGCAGGTGGACGTAAGCTGCGATCCAGAACGGCGCGTCGGCGCGGCGCATCATCTGGTTCTGGAACACGGTGACGGCCGCGAACGAAACCACCACCGCCGCCGCGATCAGCATCGGCACGAGACCATCCACCGGCCGCGCCGCTGGGAAGCTGCCCGCCACCAGCCAGGCCATGCCCGTCTGCAGCGCGAAGTACACGACCGCGACGCCGACGGCGGTGACCGCGGCGCGGGCGACGACGAAGCCGTTCGGCCGCTCGTCGATGGCGTTGGCCATCAGGTGCACGAGGCCCATCAGCAGCACCGCGCCGAGCGCGATCTGCGCGGGATTGCTGCGGAGTGTCATGCCGAAGGCGAGCCCGGTCAGCAGCGCCAGACCAATCACCGCGACCAGCGCCAGGATCAGCCGGGCCGCATGCGGCTGGCCGCCCGGGCTCGGCGTCCACGACGCCCGGGCGAGATCGATGATGCTGCCGGACGACAGGAAGGCGTGCGCCTTGTAGAGCGAGTGCGCCACGATGTGCAGCAGCGCGGCGGAAAAGGCGCCGAGGCCGCATTGCAGCAGCATGAAACCCATCTGCGCGACGGTCGAATAAGCGAGCTGCACCTTCACCGAGGTCTGCGTCAGCATCACCAGCGAGCCGAACAGCGCTGTGGCGCCGCCGACAACGGCGAGCACGTCGAGCGCCGGTGTTGCCAGCAGCAGCACATCGCTGAGCCGGAGCACCAGGAAGCCGCCGGCATTGATGATGCCGGCATGCAGCAGCGCCGACACCGGCGTCGGCGTCTCCATCACCTCGATCAGCCAGCCATGTAGCGGCAGCTGGGCGGATTTGAGCATCGCAGTCGCGACGATCAGCAACGCGGCGATCGTGACCAGCGCCGATCCGGCCCCCTCACCCGCCCGGGCGTGCGCGGCGAGGCTGCCGATCTCGAGGGTGCCGAACCGGACGTAGAGCAGCAGCGCCGCGACCGCGAGGCAGGCGTCGCCGAGCCTGCTCGCCACGAACTTCTTGCGCGCGGCCCGGATCGCGGCCGGCCGGGTGCCGTAGAACAGCAGCAGCTTGCCGAGCGCCAGACTGGTGGCGACCCAGGCGGCGAACAGCAGCACGAGATTGCCGGAGATCGGCAGCATCAGCACCGCCGCCAAGGTCAGCAGCAGCCAGCGCGTGAACCGGACCTGGCCCGGATCGCCGTCGAGATAGTTGCGGCTGTAGCTGATGACGACCAGGCCGATGAAGCTGACCAGCACGGAGAGGATCGCGCCGAGCGCATCGAGCTGCAGGGACAGTCCAAGCCCGTAGCCGCCGAGCAGCGGCGTCCGCCCTGCCCCGATGATCGCTGCGCCCAGGCTTGCGACCAAGGCGATGGCGAGGGCGACCGCAGCAGCCGCGATCGCGTTGCGGGTGACGGCTCTGGCGCTGCCGCCGGTGCCGGCGAGGCCGGCGACGGCGAGCGTGAGGGGCGCAAGCGCCGCAAGACAAGGAAGGAACTGGTTCATGGCGGCCCGGTCGGTTGATCACATCAGACGTGCCCTCTGCTTACCGGCTGCGGTTCCTTGTTAAAATTTCAATGATTGAACGTGATCGTTGTAAAATATAGAACGATGCCATGCCGCATCTGAACTACCATCACCTGCGCTATTTCTGGATCATCGCCAGCGAAGGCAGCATGAGCCGGGCGGCGCAGCGCCTCAACGTCTCGCCCTCCTCGCTGTCGGTGCAGGTCAAGGCGCTGGAGGAGCAGCTCGGGCAGAAGCTGTTCGAGCGCACCGGGCGCACCCTGCAGCTGACCGAGGCCGGACGCATCGCGCTCGACTATGCCGGCAGCGTCTTCAAATCCGGCCATGAGCTGATCGAGACGCTGTCCGGTCTGCGCCCTGGCCGGCAGCTGCTGCGTGTCGGCGCCGCGGCCAATCTGTCGCGCAACTTCCAGATCGCCTTCCTGAAGCCGCTGATCGGCCGCGGCGACGTCGAGCTGATCATCCGCACCGGCCAGTTCGCCGATCTCCTGGAGCAGCTCGACGCGCACAAGCTCGACCTCGTGCTTGCCAACCATCCGGCGGCGCCGGACACGCGCAGCAATTTCGACAACACGCTGCTCGACGAGCAGCGCGTCAGCCTGGTCAGCCGCAAGCCGTCCAAGGCCGCCCGCTTCCGCTTTCCGCACGATCTCGCGACGACGCCGGTGATCCTGCCCGGCCGCGGCAGCGCCCTGCGCTCCGCCTTTGATGCGCTGGTCGGGTCGAGCGGCATCCGCCCCATCATTGCCGCCGAGGTCGACGACATGGCGATGCTGCGCCTGATGGCGCGCGAGAGCGGCGCGGTGACCCTGGTGCCGTCGATCGTCGTCATCGACGAGTTGCGCTCCGGCGTACTGGTCGAGCGCGCCCGGCTGAGCGCGCTGAAGGAGCAGTTCTTCGCCGTAAGCCAGCAGCGCCGCTATCCGAATCCGCTGGTCGCCGAACTGATCGGATCATGCGCGAGGAAGACGGGATGAGTTCGCGACTGACACGTAGCCCGCATCAGCGCAGCGATGTGCGGACGTTGTGCGCGACATCCCGCAGCCAGTGACGAGGCGGCAGGCTGGAGCAACAGCCTTGCCCCATACGGGTGACGGTGGCCATGCGTCCCGGATCAGCGTCCGCCAATGCTGCGCGTTGCCGGACTTTGGCAGGGACGGCGCTGAAACCGATGCTGCTATTTGAAGCCGCTTCGGGGCCTTCGACCCGCACGACAGAGTGTTGGGTAGAGCGGCGGGACGACCAGATGGCGGCTCCCGTCGGAGGGCGTCTCAGAGAGCCCGCCCCCAATCTTCTCGGCGAACCCGGAGCGGAGTTCGTCCTGATCGTCTGGTCAGAACATCGCGGGCGGGCTGACGTTCACCCCATGCTGGACCAGAACGAGCGACGCAACGACGCCGGTCAAGGCGAACATGGTCACGAGGCCGAAGCCGGAATTGAGGGCATGAGGTCCAACAAGCTTTCGCGCGATCATCATCAACATCAATGTCTCCTCTCAAATGTCTTGAATGGACGTCACTAGAGAGACGGCGCGTTACCGGGGGGTTTCCAAGCTTGGAGAGATCGGCGCGTGGTGAATGCATCCTTGTGTGCCCCGTGGGTCTGGCATGAAGTCCGCTTAACGCTGCCGGCGCATTTGGGTCTGCCTTGTCGTCGAGCCGCGAGGCGGCCGTCCCAACCCGAGTCGGTCCATCTGCGGCATCGAGGGGGGCGATCCCCGCTTTGATTAAACACACTCAAAATGATATATATTTCGAATCATCGCGTAAGGGTTGTTTTCATTCGCGTCTGATCGGCTGTTCTTTTCACACCGTTACTTCAATGATTTTCAGGAGATTATAGTGATGACGAGCACCAGCAATGCCGTTCCGATCGTTTTCGAGAACCTCAGCAAACAAGACGTCTGGGTGCAATTCCTCAACGGGTCGTTCGGACCCGGCCAGCTCGGCGGGAGCGGCACGGTCCCGCTCAGCGGCAACACCGGTTATGCGTTGTCGGCCCTGGAGGGGATCGTTCCGGCCTATTCGGCCACGCAGAAGATTCCCAACGTCTTTCTCGACAACTTCACCAATGGCCGGATCTATCTGAACTTCGGATCGAGTGGCCTGTCGGGGCTGGGCAACGGCTATCAGCCGGCGCCGCAGAATCCCAGCGACGCCAACTACAACACGTCCTATGCATATCTGGAGACCAACATCTTCGGCAACACGCAGAACAATCTCGACATCAGCGACATCGATTTCGCCAGCATGGCGCTGGAGGCCAGCACCTGGAGAAGCGGCAAGCAGGTCGGGGCGCTGAAGTTCAACGACTCCAAGCCCGGCGCCATCGGCGCGAACATGGAGGCGCTGGGGACGCTATCCGGCGGAACGGCGGTGGTCGGGAATTACGTTCGCGTCATCGGCCCTGGCCTGACCAGCGGCTACCCGGACTGGAGTGCGTATTTCACCTTCCTGGCGTCGCAGGGACCGACCAAGATCGCGGGCTATTACGGCGGACAGGCGGGCGGCAGCGGGCCGACCTCCGCTCACCACTACGCGCTGACGGCGAGCTTCGGGAGTGTCAACGTCACCCTCACGGGCACCATCACCAAGGCCGGCTCGCGGACGCCGGAGGCCACGACCATCGTCATCACCTACGCCGACCTGAACCAGCCGACCGGCGTCTATGGCTGCAACCCGTCCTACACGGTGAACGGCGGAACGCCGACAGCGGGGATCGTCAACGACGTCTATGGCTGGATCGTCGGCGATCTCCTCGCCGGGCTCAGCTACGGCTTCCCCGGCAGCACCACGCAGGTGACGGTCGACGGCAAGTCGACGGCGCTCGGCGACGTGAGCTCCACGACCTGGTTCGAGCTGGCCAAGAGCACCCCGTCGCTGATGTTCGCCGGCGCGCAGAGCAACAGCGCCTACTACAATCAGTACGCGGCGCAGATCGCCGCCATATCGGGCGACTTCTACGGCTTTCCGTTCTCCGACCGCGTGCAGCAGCCGCTGCTGTACTTCCCGCCGCTCGGTCAGTCCGGCGGCGTGGACTATCTGAAGATCACGATCCTGCCGGTCGCCTATCCGGCCTGACGCGTCGCGCCCGCGTGCCCATTGCGCCGAATGAGCACGCGGGCTGCCCTCGCATCAATGCTGCGCGCCCCGCGCGGCCGCAATGGCCCAGGCGAGGAAGATGGCGATGACGTCCTCCAGGTGATTGGGTCCGCAGTAGGCCTCGAAGACCTTGCCCCGAACGTGGCAGTGGCACCAGTCATCGTCATCGTCGCCCTGAACCTTCACCTCCGTGAAGGGACGCTCCGCCAATGCCGTGGCGGACAGATCGATCCTGAGGGTCCATCCCGGATTGTCCAGGGTACCGATCTTGATCCCGTATTGATGCTCCCACTGGCCGTCGCATTGGGAGGCGTACCAATCCTGAAGGGCTTTCAGAGGGTCGCGCTGATCCCGCATCTGCATCCCATCCGTTGACGACGTCCGGTCCGGGACCGATCGGCCGGAGACATTTGCGGCCTGCGTCCCGGTACGGCGGACCGGTGCAGGATGATGCAAGTCGCTGATCCGCGCGAGAGCCGCCAGAGCACAGTCTCGGGAGCGACTCTCGGCCACCGTCACCTCGCCTCGTTCATCGCCGCGGCGGCCAGCAACGCGGCTTCGATCGTGTCCCGGGTCTTGCCGAGATGGGCCGTCATGATGCTCACCGCACGCTCGGTGTCGCGCGCCACCGTCGCCTCCATCAACTCGCGATGCTCGCGAGCCGCGTCACGCTTGCCCCGGTCGGTCTTGCGGGCGAGGTCGAGGTAACGCTCATTGTGCGCCGACAGCAGATCGCGCACCCGCAACATCCAGGTGCTGCCGCAGGCCTGCGCCAGCGCGGCGTGGAAGTCGCCATGGGCCAGTGTCCAGGCCGGCGAGAAGCTGCCGTCGTCGGCGGCAATCGGTGTCGCCGCCAGACGGTGATGGGCGGCAACGACCGCCGTTTCCCATCCGAGATCGCCATTGGCGATGGCGCGGCGCAGGCATTTGGTCTCGACCTCGATGCGCATGTCCGTGAGGTCGCGCAGATCGGCAATCGACACCGGGGCGACGCGAAAGCCGCGTTGTGGCAGCGCCGTCACCAGCCCCTCCGCCGTCAGCCTGGCCAGCGCCTCGCGGATGGCGCCGGTGCTGACGGAGAACGCCGCGCCGAGTTCGCTGATCTTGAGCTTCTCCTCCGGCCGGTAGAGGCCGGCGAGCAGGCTGGCGCGGAGCCGTTCGTAGGTGGTCTGTGTGGCGCTTGCGGACATGGCTCGCTCGATGACTCGCAATACGATAGCAGAACCAGAAAATAGATTTTCAATAAAAAGTATATTTTTATTGCCCGTCGCCTGGGACGTCCCTATGCTTCGGCACAAGGCCGCCGCCAGCGCGGCCATCAGGAGGTGTCCATGCGAAGCGTGATTGCAGCTGCAGGCTTGCTCATCGTGTCGTCGATGCCGGGTACGCCGGCCAGGGCGGAGGATCAGCCGGGTATCACGGCCACCGAGATCCGCATCGGACAGACCATGCCCTATAGCGGGCCGGTATCCGCCTTCGGCATCCTCGGCAAGGGTGAGGTGGCCTATTTCAAGATGGTCAACGATCGCGGCGGCATCAACGGGCGCAAGGTCAATCTGCTCTCGCTGGACGACAGCTACGTGCCGCCCAAGACGGTCGAGCAGACACGGCGGCTGGTCGAGAGCGACGAGGTCGCCTTCATCTTCTCGACCATGGGCACCGCGCACAACACCGCGATCGCCAAATATCTGCAGGGCAAGAAGGTGCCGCAGCTGTTCGTGGCTTCCGGTGCCTCGAAGTTCGGCGATCCCGCGCAGTTTCCGCTGGCGCTGATGGGCGTCATGGCGCCGTTCCGCAACGAGGCGCGGATGTATGCGCGCTACGCGCTGCAGAAGAAGCCGGGTGCGACCTTTGCCATTCTCGCCCAGAACGACGATTTCGGCCGCGACTATCTCGCCGGGCTGAAGGACGTGCTCGGCGAACGCTTCGACACGGCGGTGACGGTGGCGAGCTACGAGTCCACCGAGCCGACCATCGACTCGCAGATCGTGAAGCTGAAATCCTCCGGCGCCGATGCGCTGATCATCGCCGCGACGCCGAAATTCGCCGCGCAGGCAATCCGCAAGACTTTCGAGATCAATTGGCGGCCGATGACGTTCCTGACCAACGTCTCGGTGTGGATGTCCTCGGTGATGGAGCCGGCCGGCCTCGAGGCCGGCACCGGCATCATCTCGACCGCCTATGTCAAGGACCCGCTCGATCCGGTCTGGGCCGACGATCCCGGCGTCAAGGGCTGGCGCGACTACATGGCCAAATACGTCCCCGACGGCGACATCCGCGATTCCAACTACGTCAACGGCTACAACAACGGCATGGCGCTGGAGTACGTGCTGAAGGCCGCCGGCAACGACCTGTCGCGCGAGAACATCCTGAAGCAGGCGCTGTCGATCAAGGATCTGGCGTTGCCGATGCTGCTGCCCGGCATCAAGGTCAACACGTCGGAGGGCGACCATCTGCCGGTCGAGCAGGTGCAGTTCATGCGCTTCACCGGCAAGCAGTGGGAGCGCTTCGGCGAGGTGCTCTCGACGAGATAGTCGAAGGCAACCCGTTGCCGCTGCCGCATCGATCGTGTGCGGCTGACCTGTCACGCCGGCCAGGAAGTGCAGGGACGGATCGGGCCGTGGCTGTCCGGCTCAGAGCCTCCCCGCTCCGGAATCGTCGCTGCCCTGCGCCTGCACTTGCTCGAGCGGCACATCGAGCCGCCAGACGAAGCCTTCGGGCGGAAAGGCAAGTTGCACCTCCGCCTGCAGTGCCAGGCGCGGATTGCGATCAATCATCACACTGCCGAACCCGGTCCGCTCTGGCGCCGCAACGGCAGGGCCGCCGCTCTCGCGCCAGACTATTCGTAGGCGCTTGCCGTTCGCTTCATCGATGACCGCGCAGGCGATGGAAACCTGCCCGGCGGCGCCGGACAGCGATCCGTATTTGGTCGCGTTCGTGCCGAGCTCGTGGATCGCCAGACCGATCGTCTCGCTGGCGGCGGGGGACAGCAAGACATCGAGATCCCCTGTCAGGATGATCCGGCTCCCGACGAGATCACCGACCGGTGCGAGTTGGGACGAAATCAGCTCGCCGAGCCGCGCCCCGTTCCAATTGTGCTGGGTCAGCAGATCCTGGTTGCGCCCCAACGCCGCGAGCCGGCTCGCCAAGGCGTCCGAATCGTGCCGGTCGACAGTTCTCATCACAATAGCCTGGACGACCGTGATCATGTTCTTGGCGCGATGGTTCACCTCCCCCATCAGCAGCCGGATCTTCTCTTCGCTCTGGAGCTGCGCGGTGATGTCGGTGTTGGTTCCGAACCAGCGCCAGATCTGGCCGGTGTCGTCCAGCACCGGCTTGGCTCGTGACAGGAACCAGCGGTAGGTGCCGTCCTTGCCGCGCAGCGGAAAGGTGTCCTCCCATTCGACGCCGAAATCCCAGCTTTCCTGAATGCGCGCCTTCACCCGCTCGACATGATCGGGATGATGCACGCCGGTCCAGCCCCAGCCCTTCATTTGCTCGATGGTCGTACCTGTGTAGTCGTACCAGCGCTCGTTGTACCAGAAGATCGATCCATCGCGATCGGCGATCCAGGCAAGCTGCGCAATGTTGTTCGCCAGCATCCTGAACTGACGTTCGCTGTCGGCCAGCCTGTTTCTCAGCTCAATCGTGCGGCTGATGTCGCTGGCGATCTTCGAGGCACCGACGATCGTCCCGGCCCTGTCTCGGATCGGTGACACGCATATCTCGACCGGGATCGGCAATCCCTGCTTGTTGAGCCGCACCGTCTCGAAGCGAGGCACGATCTCGCCCGCGCCGACCCTTTCGATGATGTGCTCCTCCTCGCGGAGCCGATCGGCAGGAATGATGGTGCGGATCGAGCGGCCTACGATTTCTCGTGCAGACCAGCCAAAGATGTCCTCTGCGGCGCGATTCCAGCTCCGGATCGTGCCTTGCAAATCTTTTGAGATGATGGCGTCGAAAGAGTTCGCGACGATTGCCGCCAGATGCGCATCACTTGTCCCGCTATTCCTGCGGCCCATTGCAAGCCAGACCCTGCCTTTTTCACGGCAAGGAAAACACAAATTTGCGCAGCTGCAAACAATAGACTTGGGCTACCGGAGGCATATGGCGGAGCTTGACGGAAAAGCCGAATGCTGGCGCTCGAAGCCGCGCATGACGGATCATCGCTGTCATCGTGACAGTCCGGAGGTTATGATCCTGCGCGCTACAGGAGCACTGCATTTCCGATGTCCGAGACCGATTCCCTCACGTTGAAATTTCGTTGCCCCAAGGAGCTCGAAGGCCTCATTCCGCAGCCGGTGCCGGCGCCGATGGGCGTTCCCGAATGGGTCAAGAGCATGCCCGCGACGGCATTCAGCGCGCTCAACCAGGCGGAGGAGCAGACCGTCAAGCGCTGCCCGCCGTTCATCGATGCGATGACGACAGGTTTCCTGATTCCGCTGATCTGCGATCTCAAGGTCGAGGACGGCGGCATCAGCTGGGACAACGAGCTGCCGCCGGGCGGCGCCATCGATTTTCCGCGTTCGCCGATCAGCTTTCACGACGTATCGCAGGTCACGGGATCGCCGCTGTTCGAGGCCGACCGCTTCCTGCTCAAATTTCACAATCTGTGGACGATCGAGGCGCCCGAGGGCTGGGCGCTGCTCTTCACCCACCCCGTGAACCGCTTCGACCTGCCGTTCACCACGGTGACCGGCCTCGTCGACAGCGATCGCTTCCACGACAGCTTCGTACACTTCCCGGCGCATTGGCACGACACGGCATTTCGCGGCGTGCTGCCGAAGGGGACGCCAGTCGCGCAATGCATCCCGGTGAAACGGCAGACATGGGCGATGCAGACCTCGGCCTTCACCGAGGAGGAGATTGCCGACATTCACGAGGTGCGCGACGCGCTCAAGCGCGAAACCGGCGTCTATCGCAAGAGGTTCAGGGCTTGAGGGTCCCGTCGGCGCCAAGGAATTTGGCGGCCGCGCTCGGACGGAAGAAGAAGCGGCCATGCGAGGTCACCGCCAGCGTGTAGGCCGCACGGGTCAGCAGATGCGGCCGGCCGCGCACCACCGTGCGCAGCGCCGCCTGGGCACCGTCGCGATCGCCCATCTCGGCCAGGCACATCGCCAGATTGGCGCGGGTCTGGGTATCCTCCGGCCGCAGCCCCAGCGCATGGCGGTAGGTGCCGGCGGCCTCCGCGTAGTCGCCATCCAGAAAATGCACCCAGGCGAGTTCGACCAGGATGTCCGGACGTCCCGGCGCCGCCTCGCGCGCCGCGACGAGATTGTCCCGCGCACGCGCGCGCTCATTGGCCTGCAGGCAGAGCCGCGCGAGATCGAGCTTGAGATCGACACTGTCGGGCGATAGCGCCTGCGCCTCCTCGACCACCAAGATGGCCTCGCGGAGTTCGCCGGATCTCGCCAGCCGGCCGGCGAGCTCCTGAAAGGCAGGGAAGAACGGCGGGCGCCGCGCCGCGGTCTTGCGCAATTGCGCGATCCCATCGGCTGCGCGCCGCGACTCGCACAAAGCTGCGCCCAGCAGCGTCTCCAGCTCCGGATCGGCGCCGCGCAGCGCCGCCTTCTCCAGCGCCGCCACCGCCTCGCCGGCACGCTGCTGGCCGAGCAGGGCATGGGAATGAACGAGCAGTGCGGCGCGATCGGTCCTGGCCGTGCGCAGGATCGAGGCGGCGATCTGCTCGGCGCGCGCGAACTGCCGCGCACGCAAGGCATGGATCGCCTCCTGCAGCGCCTGAGCCTGCAACCTGTTCTGCGCCTTGCTCACGACCAGCCGTCACAACCTCGAGAATGGCCGATAGCTCTAGCCCGCAAGACGACAGGGTGTCCAGCAACGGCGGATGGCTCAACCGAACAGCGGCGTTCCCGGCACGAAGGCGTCGAACGCGGCCCAGAACTGCGAACGGTAGCGGTCCTGCTCCTGCAGGATCTCGTGCTTGGCGCCGGCGATCACGAGATGCGAGCCGGCCCGCAGATGATAGGCGAACTCCTCGATCGCGGCCGTCGATACCACGCTATCGCTGGAGGCGGCCAGCATCAGGATCGGCTGGCGAATCTGCGACGGGTAGCTGACACCGCGGAAGGTCGCCATGGCCGAGAAGGCGGCATCGGCCCAGGCCACCGTGGGCGAGGCGATGCCGAGTGTCGGATCCTCCTCCAGGATGGCCGCGTTGCGCGCATAGCGCACGGGATCCGACGTCAGCGGATTGTTGACGAAAGGCGCGAGCCCGCTGATGTCGTCATTGCCGCCCGGCACGTAGCGGCCGCCCTGCCCTGCGATCCGCATCGCGCGCAGCAGCAGCCGCGCCGGCAGCGAGGTGCGCCGGCCCGGCAGGTCGATCATCGGCGCCGACAGCACGACGCGGTCGAACCAGCGCTTGCCGGAATGAGCGAGCCGCAGCAGCACGGTTCCGCCCATCGAATGCGCCAGCGCGAAATAAGGCGGCGGACAGTCCGGCAGCACCACCTCGGTGACGAAGGTCTCGACGTCGACCTCGTAGTCCGAGAACGAGCGCACATAGCCCTTGCGCGTGTCGCGCAGCCGCCGCGACGAGTGCCCTTGACCGCGCCAATCGATGATCGCCACCGCAAAGCCGCGATCGCGCAGATCCCGCACCGTCTCGAAATACTTCTCGATCATCTCGCTGCGGCCGGTGAACACGCAGACGGTGCCCTTGCGCCCGGCCGGCGGCGCCCAGCGCGCAAAGCGCAGCTCGGCGCCATCAGGGGTCTTGATGGTGCCGGAGGTGGCGTTTTCGGGAACGGGATTGGCGGGAATCGAGACGAGCGTCATGAGGCGCCCATCGAATAGGTGAAAGGCAGTGGGAATCAAGGGGTGGAACGGCAAAAAGAGCCGCTTTCGGGGGCCCTTGAACGTCCAATCGTCCGAACCATATCGGGGATGTGCAGGCCGTCACGGCTGCACGACAGCCCGGCCCGACGGCGGGCGGGTTTGCCTCAACAGTCGCTCAATGGAGGACTTTGACCATGCGTACCTACGATCTCACCCCGTTCTATCGTTCCACCGTCGGTTTCGACCGTCTGTTTTCGCTGCTCGACCAGGCGACCGCCGAGCCCAGCCCCGGCTATCCGCCCTACAATATCGAGCGCACCGGTGAGAACGCCTACCGCATCACCGTCGCCGTCTCCGGCTTTGGCAAGGATGAGCTCTCCCTCGTCGCGAAGGAAAACACGCTGACGATCAAGGGCGAGAAGGCCGCCAACGAGAACGGCAAGAAGAGCGAGGTGCTGTATCGCGGCATCGCCGCCCGCGCGTTCGAGCGCTCTTTCCAGCTCGCCGACCACGTGGTGGTGAAGAACGCCAGCCTCGAGAACGGCCTGCTCCACGTCGACCTCGTCCGCGAGATCCCCGAGGCCAAGAAGCCGCGGTCGATTCCGATCTCGACGAACGCCCAGGCCGAGCAGCCGGCCATCGAAGGCTCCGCCGAGAAGGCCGCCGCGTAACCGGCACACCCCTCCAGGAATGCAAACGCCCCGGGCAACCGGGGCGTTTCGCTATGCTTGCCCGAGGTCCGCGAGACGTGGTGGAGCTGACCCGTGAGGACCGCGACGTTACCCGCCGCGTTCGGGCGAAATCATGCTGCTGAGAGCCAGCGGTGGCGGTGCTTCCACAAGCTCGCCGACGATTGCGTGGTCGGTGACGGATGGGGTCTGGTGCGCATCATCTGGCAGGTTTGCCCCGCGCCTCGCCAAATCGCGGTGACTTAATTTCAAGTCACGCCGCAATCTGGTGCAGGGGAGACCCCGGAGGCCGCCTGCCTCCAGGGTTCGATAGTGTTTCCCCGTCACGACGGCTGCGACAGCTCCGGGCCGATGAAGGATGCATTGCGCCGGGCCGCGCGCTTTTGCTTCAGGCAGCCGTTGCCGAACGTGCCCCACCAGGCCGGGTTGTTCTTGCCGCAGCGCCAGGCGAGGCCTGCCGTCTGCACCGGAGCGCCGATCGTATCGAACGGAGCGGCGGACGGGACGGTCGCGTGGGCAGGGGTAAGCAGGAACGTGGCCGAGATTGCCACGGCGAGAGCGGCAACACGATTGAGGGAAATGCGCTTCATGGGACTAATTCCTTTGTGCGGGTGCGATGAGATTTACGGATGCCCTTCATCTGACTGGGCAAACATTCGTTGCACCGCGCCGGCCTCGCGTTCACCGCCAAGTCCGTGACCATCCGCCACACCAGGAACGCGAACATATGATCGAACGCAACCTCGCAACTCGTCGAGCTCTGCACGAGGGGCGGCCTCGCCGGCCCGAAGGCGGTGAAGGGCGCGATCCGGACGCTGCTGTCATTCGAGCTGATCGGACAGGACGACCACCTCGACCGACCGGCGCGCCACGCGGCTGCGCCCGTTGCCCTTGCTGCTCGATATCCAGAGCGACAACGTCGCCGCCCGGCTGGCGGCGCTCGAAACCGTGCAGAAGCTGCCGGCGCCGGCGCAGGAATGGGGCCGCCAGCGCCACGTGATGCTGGCCTACGGCGGCAATGTCGAAGTTTTCGCGCGACACCAGTTCAGGCTCCATGACGGCTTCCCGGAGATCCAGGCTTTCATGGATCGGGCCTGCGGCTATCTGCTTCTGCTCGAGTTGCTGCAGAACTGCGGGCCTGCGGCCAGCACCGGCATTCCGACCGTCGTCCAGCCATCGGCCCTGGCGCCGCGCATGGACGTCTCACGGACCCATATCAACAAGCTGCTGGCGGCGGCGCGCGACCAAGACTGGCTCACGCTCGAACCGCGCGGCGGCCAGATGCTGCTCGAGCCCGGATTCCATCAGCGCCTGCAGCATTGGATCGCGCTGGAGCTGGTCTGGACCTGGTGGCTGGTCCGCGCGGCTTAGGAGGGACTGATCACGTGCGCGGCCGGGCGACGACAGCAGGGCGTGGCGGCACCAGCCGAAGAACTGGATCGCCCGGTCGAACCGGGCGATGACGGTTTTGGTCGGAGCGGCAGCGCGTGGCTCCCGCTCCCCCTGGGCTCAATCCAGCCCCTGCGCCGGAGGCATCTTCATTGTGGGCAGGATCTGCGGCGCAGGCTTGGCTGCCGGAGTGATCGATCCGGTCGTCTGCGGCGCAGCCGCAGCCGACTGGACGGGCCTGGCATCCGACGGCTTCGCTTCGGTTGCCTTGGCCTCCGCCGGCTTGGCATCAGACGACGTGGTCTCGGGCGGCTTGACCTCCCCCGCCTTCGGCATATCGGCCTTTGTATCGGCCTTGGCCTCGACGGGCTTCACGTCCGCGGATTTGGCTTCGGCCGGCTTGATGTCCGCAGGCCTCGGCGCCGGCTTGGCCGCCTCGGCCGGCTTCGGATTGAGCGCTGCCGTCTGGGGCGACGGCGCAGGGCGCGCGGCGGGCGTCGGCACCTTCGGCAGCTGCGCCGGCATTGCATTGGCGACCCGGGGCGCCGCAGGCGGCACCAGCCGCGGGTCGGCGCGGATCACGGTCGGCGGCGGCAGCCGGTCGAGGCCGCCGCGCGGCGCCGGCTCGTAGCGCATGCGTTCGTAGTCGTCGCCCCACTGGAACGCCGGCACGAAGCGGATGATGCGCCCGGATCGGGCATCGACCACGAGCTTGCCGTCCTCGCCCTGGCGGTCGAGCACCGCCACGACATAGACATTGCCGCGCTGGCGCGGCGCGCCGAGCGGCGAGAAGCCGTTGTCGCGCAGGATGGCATAGACCTCATGCACCGGCAGGAACGCCGGCGCATAGCCATAGTCCTGCTGGTAACCGTCGCGATACCCATCCTGGCGGTACACCGGCGCGGGCGGCGTGTAGCGCTCCTCGCGGTAGCCATAGTCCGGGGCCGGACGATAACCGTAGCGCGGCGGCGGCGCGGGCATGACGGCCGGCGGCGCGTCGGAATAAGGCGCGTCGAAATCGGAGACCGCCGTGTACGGCCCGCGCAGGCCCGATGGCGGCAGCGGCTCGGCCTGGGCGGCGAAGGCTGCGATCAACGAGGCCGAGACGGCTCCAACTAGCAATTTCATGGCTCAAAGCTCCTGCATGCCCCCGCACGTGAAGCTGTTCGCTTCTTCTCAAGTGGGCTGACGTTCTGCCGTGATTCCGGCGGCCCTGGGTCGGAGGCGGGGCAGGAACAGGGCGAAAGGTTTCAAAAATGCGCGCGGCACGTGATTGGTCCGGCGGTTCGCCTGAGAAAAACGGAAGATTTGCCGGGGAATGCGCGCGATGAGGAGCCCGGAGCTCAGGACTCCGCTGCGCTTGTGTGATAGGTTAAAGTTTGGCATCTTGCGGTTTAGGACAGAATTGCTGTCTAAAATTTCGTTGCAAAGGTGACCGAGACTTTGCAATGATGTTACGGCGCCCTAGGGGCGCTGCGACATGAACAGGCCGCGGTCGTTCAGTGGGACATGGTCCCCCGGTGGCTGGCCTGAATTCTGCAAATGCGGCTCGCTGAGAAGGACGAGCGTTGGTTCCGGAGAGGGGCCCGCGCAGCGCCCGGGGTGCGCCGGACTGTGTACCGGACTGTGGTGAAGGCCCTGACCAATAACTGATGGGGACGGATATGAGCGGATCGAAGGTCGAGCACGGAAAGTTGGGTGGCGCGGTGCTGGCTGTGGATTCGCATGAGAAACCGGCCGAGATCACCCGCGAGCTGCATACGTGGCGCCCGGAAGCCGAGGGCCTTTATGACCCGTCGCAGGAGAAGGATTCCTGCGGCGTCGGCTTCATCGCCAACATCAAGGGCCAGAAGTCGCATCAGATCGTCGCGGACGCGCTCAGCATCCTGTGCAACCTCGAGCATCGCGGCGCCGTCGGCGCCGACCCGCGCTTCGGCGACGGCGCCGGCATCCTGGTGCAGATTCCGCACGCCTTCTTCTCCCGCAAGGCGAAGGAGCTCGGCTTCACCCTGCCCGCTCCCGGCGAGTACGCCATCGGCGCGCTGTTCATGCCGCGCGACGAGGCCTGGCGGAACGTCATCAAGAGCATCATCGCCGACCAGATCGAGGACGAAGGCCTGGTGCTGCTCGGCTGGCGCGACGTGCCGACCGACAACTCCTCGCTGGGCGTGACGGTCAAGCCGACCGAGCCGCGCAGCATGCAGGTGTTCATCGGCCGCAACGGCGCCGCCAAGACCGAGGACGAGTTCGAGCGCAAGCTCTACATCCTCCGCAAGTCGATCTCGCAGGCGATCTATCAGCGCCGCGACCGCGGCATGTCGGGCTATTATCCCTGCTCGATGTCGTGCCGGACCGTGATCTACAAGGGCATGTTCCTGGCCGACCAGCTCGGCAAGTACTACGCCGATCTGCACGAGCCGGACTTCGAGAGCGCGCTGGCGCTGGTGCATCAGCGTTTCTCGACCAACACCTTCCCGACCTGGTCGCTGGCGCACCCGTACCGGATGATCGCCCACAACGGCGAGATCAACACGCTGCGCGGCAACGTCAACTGGATGGCGGCGCGCCAGGCGTCGGTGTCGTCGGAGCTGTTCGGCAAGGACATCAGCCGGCTCTGGCCGATCTCCTATGAGGGCCAGTCCGACACCGCCTGCTTCGACAACGCGCTCGAATTCCTGGTGCAGGGCGGCTACTCGCTGCCGCACGCGGTCATGATGATGATCCCGGAGGCGTGGGCCGGCAATCCGCTGATGAGCGAGGAGCGGCGGTCGTTCTACGAATATCACGCCGCGCTGATGGAGCCGTGGGACGGCCCCGCCGCGATCGCGTTCACCGACGGCCGCCAGATCGGCGCCACGCTCGACCGCAACGGCTTGCGGCCGGCGCGCTATCTCGTGACCAAGGACGACCGCATCGTGATGGCGTCCGAAATGGGCGTGCTCAAGATTCCGGAGGACCAGATCGTCACCAAGTGGCGGCTGCAGCCCGGCAAGATGCTGCTCGTCGATCTCGAGGAAGGGCGCCTCATCCCCGACGACGAGATCAAGGCTCAGCTCGCCGCCAGCCATCCCTATCAGGAATGGCTCACGCGCACCCAGATCCAGGTCGAGAAGCTGCCGGATGCGCCGACCAAGGGCGCGCGTACCAACCTGCCGCTGCTCGATCGGCAGCAGGCGTTCGGCTACACCCAGGAAGACATCAACATCCTGATGACGCCGATGGCCTCGACCGGCGAGGAAGCCACGGGCTCGATGGGCAACGACGCGCCGATCTCGGCGCTGTCGGACAAGCCCAAGCTCTTGTTCACCTACTTCAAGCAGAACTTCGCCCAGGTCACCAACCCGCCGATCGACCCGATCCGCGAGGAGCTGGTGATGAGCCTGGTCTCGATCATCGGTCCGCGGCCGAACCTGTTCGATCTGGAAGGCGTCGCCTCGACCAAGCGGCTCGAGGTGCACCAGCCGATCCTGACGGATGCGGACCTGGAGAAGATCCGCTCGATCTCGGAGGTCTCCGACAGCCACTTCGTCTCGCGCACGCTCGACACCACGTTCGACGCCAGCCTGGGGGCCGCCGGCTTCGAGCAGGTGCTCGACGATCTCTGCGGCCGCGCCGAGGCTGCGGTGCGCGAGGGCGTCAACATCATCATCCTGTCCGACCGCATGGTCTCGAACGACCGGATTCCGATCCCGTCGCTGCTGGCCTGCGCCGCCGTGCATCACCATCTGATCCGCACCGGCCTGCGCACGTCGGTCGGTCTCGTCGTCGAGAGCGGTGAGCCGCGCGAGGTGCATCACTTCGCCTGCCTGGCCGGCTATGGCGCCGAGGCGATCAATCCGTATCTGGCCTTCGAGACCATCATCGCGCTCAAGGACAAGCTGCCGGGCGCGCTGAGCGACTACGAGGTCGTCAAGCGCTACATCAAGTCGATCGGCAAGGGCCTGCTCAAGGTCATGTCGAAGATGGGCATCTCGACCTACCAGTCCTATTGCGGCGCGCAGATCTTCGACGCGGTCGGCCTCAAGGCCGAGTTCGTGCAGAAGTTCTTCTACGGCACCCACACCCGCATCGAAGGCGTCGGCCTGCCAGAGATCGCCGAGGAGACCACGCGCCGCCACCGCGACGCGTTCGGCGACGCGCTGGTCTACAAGACCGCGCTCGACGTCGGCGGCGAATACGCCTTCCGCACCCGCGGCGAGGACCATGCATGGACCGCGGAATCGGTCGCGACCCTGCAGCATGCGGTGCGCGGCAATTCCAGGGAGCGCTACCAGGCGTTCGCCCGGCTGCTCAACGAGCAGTCCGAGCGGCTGCTGACCCTGCGCGGCCTGTTCCGGATCAAGTCGGCCGAGGACGACAAGCGCAAGCCGGTCCCGCTCGATGAGGTCGAGCCGGCCAAGGAGATCGTCAAGCGTTTCGCCACGGGCGCGATGTCGTTCGGCTCGATCTCGCGCGAGGCGCACACCACGCTCGCGATCGCCATGAACCGGATCGGCGGCAAGTCGAACACCGGCGAAGGCGGCGAGGAAGCCGACCGCTTCAAGCCGCTGCCGAACGGCGACTCCATGCGCTCGGCGATCAAGCAGGTCGCCTCGGGCCGGTTCGGCGTGACGACGGAGTACCTCGTCAACTCCGACATGATGCAGATCAAGATGGCGCAGGGTGCCAAGCCCGGCGAAGGCGGTCAGTTGCCCGGCCACAAGGTCGACGCGACCATCGCCAAGGTGCGCCACTCGACCCCGGGCGTCGGCCTGATCTCGCCGCCGCCGCATCACGACATCTACTCGATCGAGGACCTCGCGCAGCTCATCTATGACCTGAAGAACGTCAATCCCGACGGTCAGGTGTCGGTGAAGCTTGTCTCCGAAGTCGGCGTCGGCACGGTTGCTGCGGGCGTCGCCAAGGCGCGCGCCGACCATGTCACGATCGCGGGCTTCGAGGGCGGCACCGGTGCCTCGCCCCTCACCTCGATCAAGCATGCGGGATCGCCGTGGGAGATCGGCCTTGCCGAAACGCACCAGACCCTGGTGCGCGAGCGGCTGCGCAGCCGCATCGTGGTCCAGGTCGACGGCGGCTTCCGCACCGGCCGTGACGTCGTCATCGGCGCGCTGCTCGGCGCCGACGAGTTCGGTTTCGCCACGGCGCCGTTGATCGCGGCCGGCTGCATCATGATGCGCAAGTGCCATCTCAACACCTGCCCGGTCGGCGTCGCCACCCAGGACCCGGTGCTGCGCAAGCGCTTCACCGGCCAGCCGGAGCACGTCATCAACTACTTCTTCTTCGTGGCCGAAGAGGTTCGCGAGATCATGGCAGCCCTGGGCTACCGCTCGTTCAACGAGATGGTCGGCCAGGTGCAGATGCTCGACCAGTCCAAGCTGGTGGCGCATTGGAAGGCCAAGGGTCTCGACTTCTCAAAACTGTTCGTGAAGCAGAAGGAAGCGCCCGGCCAGAAGATCTTCCACTCGGAGAAGCAGGATCATCACCTCGACGCCGTGCTCGACCGCAGACTGATCGAGCAGGCCAGGCCCGCGCTCGACCGCGGTGCGCCGGTCAAGATCGAGGCCGAGATCAACAACACCGACCGTTCGGCGGGCGCGATGCTCTCCGGCGCGGTGGCGAAGATCTACGGCCATGCCGGTCTGCCGCAGGATACGATCCATGTCAGCCTGAAGGGCACCGCCGGCCAGGCGTTCGGCGCCTGGCTCGCCAACGGCGTCACCTTCGAGCTCGAAGGCGAAGGCAACGACTATGTCGGCAAGGGCTTGTCGGGCGGCCGCATCATCGTCAAGCCGCCGCGCAACTCCGGCATCGTGCCGGAGGAGTCGATCATCGTCGGCAACACCGTGATGTACGGCGCCATCTCCGGCGAGTGCTTCTTCCGCGGCATCGCCGGCGAGCGCTTTGCGGTGCGTAACTCGGGCGCGGTCGCCGTCGTCGAAGGCGCGGGCGATCATTGCTGCGAATACATGACCGGCGGCATCGTCGTCGTGCTCGGCAAGACCGGGCGCAACTTCGCGGCCGGCATGTCGGGCGGCGTCGCCTATGTGCTCGACGAGGCCGGCGACTTCGACAAGCATTGCAACATGGCGATGGTCGAGCTCGAGCCGGTCCTGTCGGAGGAGATGATCGCCGAGGACACCTATCACCAGATGGGCGACCTCGAGGCGCATGGCCGGGTCGACGTGTTCAAGAACCTGCTGGCGTCCGACGTCGAGCGCCTGCACGTTCTGATCTCGCGTCACGCCAAGGCCACCGGCTCCAAGCGCGCCGCCGACATCCTGGCGAACTGGAAGGAGTTTGCGCCGAAGTTCCGCAAGGTCATGCCGGTCGAGTACCGCCGCGCCCTTCGCGAGCTCGCTGCCAAGGCCGACGCCGAGCCGAAGATCGCGATCGGGGCTTGATGTTGCTCCTCATGGTGAGGAGGCGCGAAGCGCCGTCTCGAACCATGAGGCCGAGAGCGGGGCCTCGCCCTTCGAGACGCGGCGAAGACGCCGCTCCTCAGGGTGAGGAGAAGCGGGAAGCAAATTCCTCATGGTGAGGAGGCGCGAAAGCGCCGTCTCGAACCATGAGGCCAGCAGACGGGCCTCGCCCTTCGAGGCGCGGCGCAAAGCGCCGCTCCTCAGGGTGAGGAGAAGCAGGAAACTAAACCCTCATGGTGAGGAGGCGCGCAAGCGTCGTCTCGAACCATGAGGCCCGAGCAGTCAGGGACGTCACAGGTCATGGGCAAGGTCACAGGTTTTCTCGAAATCGAGCGGCACGATCGCAAGTACGCGCCGGTTGCCGAGCGGCTGAAGCATTTCCAGGAATTCGTGGTGCCGCTCTCCGAGAAGGAGCTGCGCGACCAGGCGGCGCGCTGCATGAATTGCGGCATTCCCTATTGCCACGGCACCGGCTCGGCCGCGCCGGGCACACCCGGCTGCCCGGTCAACAACCAGATTCCGGACTGGAACGACCTGATCTACAACGGCAACTGGGAAGAGGCGTCGCGCAACCTGCACTCGACCAACAACTTCCCGGAGTTCACCGGCCGCATCTGCCCCGCCCCGTGCGAGGCGTCGTGCACCCTGAACATCGACGACAATCCGGTGACCATCAAGACGATCGAATGCGCCATCGTCGACAAGGCCTGGGAGAACGGCTGGCTCAAGCCGGAGCCGGCCGCGGTCAGGACCGGCAAGAAGGTCGCCATCGTCGGCGCCGGCCCTGCTGGCCTCGCTGCCGCGCAGCAGCTCGCCCGCGCCGGTCACGATGTCCATGTCTATGAGAAGAACGCCAAGGCCGGCGGCCTGCTCCGCTACGGCATTCCCGACTTCAAAATGGAGAAGGGCATCATCGACCGCCGCATCTCGCAGATGGAAGGCGAAGGCGTCACCTTCCATTACGGCGCCCATGTCGGCGGCAAGGACGGCATCGATGCGAAGTCGCTGCTGAAGGATTACGACGCCGTGGCGCTCACCGGCGGCGCGGAAGCGCCGCGCGACCTGCCGATCCCCGGTCGCGATCTCTCCGGCGTGCACTACGCGATGGACTTCCTGCCGCAGCAGAACCGCCGCGTCGGCAACGAAGCCGTCAACGCCACCGACATCCTCGCCGGCGGCAAGCATGTCGTCGTGATCGGCGGCGGCGACACCGGCTCTGACTGCATCGGCACCTCGCTGCGCCAGGGCGCGCTGTCCGTGACCCAGCTCGAGATCATGCCGGCCCCGCCGGAGCGTGAGAACAAGGAGCTGACCTGGCCGAACTGGCCCTTGAAGATGCGGACGTCGTCGAGCCAAGCCGAAGGCGCGGTGCGCGAATTCGCGGTGCTGACGCAGAAGTTCGAAGGCGAGAACGGCGCGGTGAAGAAGCTGCACTGCGTGCGCGTCGACGGCCAGTTCAAGCCGATCCCCGGCACCGAGTTCGTGCTCGATGCCGACCTCGTGCTGCTGGCGATGGGCTTCGTGCATCCGGTGCACGAGGGCCTGCTGAAGAGCCTCGGCGTCGACCTCGACCCGCGCGGCAACGTCAAGGCCAACCTCTCGGACTACCAGACCTCGCTGCCGAAGGTGTTCTCCGCCGGCGACATGCGCCGCGGCCAGTCGCTGGTGGTCTGGGCGATCCGCGAAGGCCGCCTGTGTGCTCAGGCCGTGGACAAGTTCCTGATGGGCAAGACCGAGCTGCCGCGCTGAGCGGCAGTCAACTCCGCCAGTTGAAATCCAGCTGCTGACCGCACTCGCGCTGCGCTCCCCTCCACCTTGCGGAGAGGGGGGCGCAGTGTCTTCGCGGCTGAGTCCGGATCTACTTAAGACGGCGAAGCAAAAATGGGTGGGGGCTTGCTCGACATGAGTCTCCGCGCAGCCCGAAGTGGCAGGTCGGGCCGTGGTCTCATGATCGATTCGGATGAGCGTCGAAGCGTCAGAGTCGACGTTTCACCGTGAAGCCCCCACCCGTCCTGGCCGGGAGGCCAGCTCGGATGAGCCGCATCGCGGCTCTGATGTCAGGAGGGGTGAGGCCGCGCGCGGCGGTGACAGCTCTGCTCCGAGGTGTTCAGCAGGATTGATCGCGTCGCGTGCATTCCGATGTCAGTCATGCTGGACGTTCCCCATCGATAGACGGCTGGACGCCGCGAGCCCCTCAGGTTCCCGCAACCTAAGGGTGCGACTCTTAAGATAAGCCAAATGCCCGGCTCGGCATTCCCCTCAAATGCGGTACATCCATGCGAAAAGTTCCATACTCGGCTTGGCGCGCGCGAGCGATTGGGAGGCACGTCCGAACATCGCGCACGATGCCGCGCGATCAGCTCGTCGTCCGCGCCCAGAGCTCTTCAGCCGACACGGGTGGCGTGATCCGGAAGACCTCATCGATATGCCGGCCGAGCTCTTCGGCGCTCTCGATCATGTGCTCCGCGATCACTTCGCCGTTGCGCGCCTCGACGGTGCAGCGGCGGTTGACCAGCTTGTGCCGCACATCGCGCGTCACCCGCTCCATCATCAAGGTCGTCGTGATCGGCACGGTCGGATTGGTCGAGGTGTACCAGCTGCCGAGCACGTAGTCGGCATGGATCTGCGGCACCAGGTCGAACGCGTACATCATGCGCCACCCCGTCGGCTGCTTCGCGCTGATCGTGGTGAGCCCGTTCCATTGGCCGATACGAAAGGTGCCCATCCCAGTCTGCTGCTCGTGGCCGACCTCGAGCCGGATCGGCGCGTCCATCATGCAGATGCCGAAGCCGACATCGGCGATGTAGGGGCGGCCATCGAGCTCGACCAGCAGCATCATGTGCTGCCGTGGCCCGAGAGGATCGGTTGGCGCCGAGCGCCACCGCACCCGGCCGGTCAGCCCCGTGACGCTGAACCCGATCGCCTGCAGCACGGCCTGGAACAGCACGCTCTGCTCGAAGCAGTAGCCACCGCGCCGGCTGAGAACGAGCTTCTGCTGCACCGACGGCAGATCGACGTGGACCGGACGACCCAGCAGCGGATCGAGCGCCTCGAACGGGATTGCGTCGACATGCGCCGCCTGGAGCGCCGTGAGCGTCGCGAGATCCGGTGTCAGCGGACCGGAATAGCCGATGCGGGCGAGATAGGAGTCCAGCTCAAAGCCATTTTCCATGCTCAGCTCTCGATCCGCGCCCAGACCTCGTTGACCGGCACCGGGAGCGAGACACCAAACAGATCCTCGACGACGCTGCCCAGCGCGTCCGGCGTTTCGATGATGCGTTCGCTGACGATCTCGCCGTCGCGCGCCTCGGTCACCAGGCGGCGGTTGACCAGCTTGTAGCGTACGTCGCGCGTGAGCCGCTCCAGGATCAGCATCGAGGTGAACGGCGTCAGTGGGCTGGTCGAGGTGAACCAGTTGCCGAGCACATAATCGGCATGGATCTGCGGGATGAGGTCGAAGACGTACATCATGCGCCAGCCGGCCGGCTGCTTCGCCGCGAGCCAATGAAGGCCGTCGGAGATCGTCAGGCGGAACGTGCCCATGGCCGTGGCCTGCTCCACGTCCGGCACCATCCGCAGCGGCGTGTCGAGCAGGCAGGAGCCGAAACCGACATCGGCGAGATAGGGGCCGTCCGGCAGGTCGACCTTCAGCATCATATGCGTGCGCGGCGTCAGCGGCGCATCGGCATCGAGCCGCCAGCGCACCCGCGCCGACAGCGGCGTCACCGCAAAGCCGATCGCCTCCAGCGCCGCCTTGAGCAACGTATTCTGCTCGAAGCAATAGCCGCCGCGGCGGCCGTCGACGATCTTGGCCTGCACCGAGGTGAGATCGATGTTCACGGGCCGGCCGAGCAGCGGATCAATGCCTTCGAACGCGATCGCATCGACATGCGCCGCCTGCAATCCGGCCAGCGTGTCGAAGCTCGGCGTCAGCGGCCCGCGATAGCCGATGCGCGCGAGGTATTTGTCGAGATCGAATTGGTCAGGCATCGCCCCGTCTTTCCATCGTCGCCGGAGCCATAGCACGGGCCGCCGCGGGCAGACAGCCGGACACGAGCATGGTGGCCCTGCCTACCGCTCATCCACCTGTTTGCGCCAGCGTTCGGAGAAGCGATGCAGCGGCAGGAAAGTCTCGAGGAGCTCCCGCCCGAGCGGCGTCAGCCCATAGCCGTCGCCCCCCAGTTGGAGAAAGCCGGCATCGCGCAGCTCGTCCAGCCGGCTCTGCAGCACGGTCGGAGACGCATCATCGCAGGCCGCCCGCAGCGCGCGCGACGTGAGCTCGCCCTGCCGGAGCTCCCACAGGATGCGCAGCGACCAGCGGCGGCCGAGCAGATCGAGCAGCGCCATGATCGGTCGGCCCGTGCGCGAGCCGCGCACGCGACGCGGCTTGGTGACGCCAGTCATTCCGTGATCCTCCCGGGGTCTTGCCAATCGCTACAGAAAGCGTAGCATTGCGCTACAGAATCTGTAGCATGTGATCCGGAGAGACGCCACCATGCCACGCCTCGGCGCCCTGCAGCCGCCCTACCCGGCCGATATCCAGACGCAGTTCGACCAGATCATGCGTGGCGCGCCGCCCTTGATGCTGTTCCGGGTCATGGCCGGCCATGCGCGCGCGTGGAGCAAATTTCGCGGCGGCAGCCTGCTGGATCGCGGGCCGCTGTCGCTGCGCGACCGCGAGATCGTCATCGACCGGACCTGCGCACTCAATGCCTGCGAATACGAATGGGGCGTCCACGTCGCAACCTTTGCCGCCGCGGCGCAGCTATCGCCGCAACAGATCGAAGCCACTGTGCTGAGCGCGGCGGACGCGCCATGCTGGTCGGAGCAGGAGCAGACGCTGATCGCAGCGGTGGACGCGCTGCATGCGCGCGCGACCCTGAGCGAGATCGAGTTTGCCGGTTTGAGAGCCTGCTACGCGGAAGACCAGGTGCTGGAGATCATCCTGCTCTGCGGCTTCTACCGCACGGTCTCCTGTCTCGCCAACGCGCTCGGATTGCCGCTGGAGTCAGGCGCGGCACGCTTTCCGCGCGCGGCCGGGACCGGCTGAGACGATCACGCCACCCCGGCGCGCAGCAGGTCGTGCATGTGCAGGATGCCGACGGGCTTGGCGCCGTCGGTCACGATCAGGGTCGTGATCTTGGCGGAGTTCAGGATCTCCAGCGCCTCGGAGGCCAGCGCCTCGCGGCGCACGGTGCGCGGGTTGGCGGTCATGATCTCGTCGACCGAAACGGACAATAGGTCGGACCGCATCTTCCGGCGCAGATCGCCGTCGGTGATGATGCCAGCGACATGGCCGCGGCCATCGACGATGATAACGCAGCCCAGCCCCTTGGCCGACATCTCCTCCAGCGCATCGGCCATGCCGGTGCCCAACGGTTTCAGCGGCACGGCGTCGCCGGAGCGCATCAGATCCGAGATGTGCTTGAGCATGGCGCCAAGCTTGCCGCCCGGATGGAAGTTGGCGAATTCGAGCGCGGTGAAGCCGCGGCCCTCGAGCAGCGCGATCGCCAGCGCATCACCGATCGCCGCCTGCATCAGCGTGGAGGTGGTCGGCGCCAGATTATGCGGACAGGCCTCGCGCGCCTTCGGCAGCTCCAGCACGATGCGGGCGGCCTGCCCGAGCGACGACTGCGCGTTGGAGGTGATCGCGATCATCGGGATGGCGAAGCGCTTGGTGTAGTTGACCAGCGTCTTCATCTCCGGCTGCTCGCCGGACCAGGACAGCGCGATGACGACATCGTCCGAGGTGATCATGCCGAGGTCGCCATGGCCGGCCTCGGCGGAATGGACGAAGAAGGCCGGCGTGCCGGTCGAGGCCAGGGTCGCGGCCATCTTGCGCGCCACGTGGCCGGACTTGCCGAGCCCGGTGAGGATCGCGCGGCCCTTGGCCTGGCGGATCAGCTCGACGGCGGCGGCGAAGGCTGGCCCGAGAGGCCCGCGCAAGGCTGCGGAGATTGCGGCAATGCCGTTGCTGCCGGCGTCCAGCGTTCGCAGCGCCGATTGAATGTCCGCGTTGGCGGGAGACGTATCGGTCAACGGCTTCGATCTCGGCATTCGCGCTTCCAAGGCTGAGACAGTCAGGCGCCGCTCTTTAGCATGGGTAAGGCGGCAAGGCGTCATCAACAGCCCATTAACCATATTTGTTTTTACTCCCTTAACGACGCGGTTTGCCGGCGGCGCGGGACGTCCCGACGACGCAATTGATTTTGTTGGAGTATTTTCATCGTGGGGTGGAGGCCTGACAGCGGCCGCGCGAGGCGCGCGATGTGGCGCGGCGCCTCCGCCGCCTGCCTGCTGCTCGGCGCTGTCGGTACCGAAACGGCCGGAGCCCAGACCATCGATGCGTTCCGCCCGGTGCGCGACGGCTTTCTGGCCCCCCAGGACTCGCCGCTGCGGCGGACGGCCGTGAGCGGCCTGTCGGATGCCGTTCCGACGCCGGGTCTGCCGGCCACGCCTCCTCCCGTGAGCTCTCCAGCGCGCCAGACACGGGTTCCTCTGCCTGACGTGCCCGCCGCCAGCGGCGCCGCCGATGTGGGCTATGATTCGCTGAACCGCACCCGCAGGAAGCCAAAATACTATCCCGCCCAGGCGCGGCCGAAGCCGGCCCCGGGCCCTGGCACCCGGCCGTCGGGCGAGCTGACCGGGCAGTTGCGCCCGACTTTACCGCCCTCGGCCTTCGCCAACCGGCAGCCGGTCCCCGCCGCCATCGCGGGCACGGTGCCCGGCCAGCCACCGCGCAAGCGGCTCAGGATCGATGACGATCCGTTCGGCGCGGTCGGCGACTATGCCGGCCCGTTCCTCATCAAGGGCGCCGTCGAGCTGTCGGCCGGCTACGACAGCAATCCGGCCCGGCTCGCCAAACCGCGCGGCATGCCGGCGTGGATGATCGCGCCGGAGTTCCTGGCGGTATCGAACTGGGAGCGCCATGCCCTCGTCGCCGATTTGCGCGGCTCATTCACCGGCTATGGCAGCACCCTGCCGGCCACGATGGATGGCGGCATCAATTCGGCGCCGACCACGCTCGACCGCCCCGACTTCACCGGTCATGTCGACGGCCGCCTCGACGTGACGCGCGACACCTCGGTCGGAGCCCAGCTTCGCTTGCGTGCCGCGACCGACAATCCCGGCAGCCCGAGCGTGCAAGCCGGGCTGGCCCGTTATCCGGTCTACACCACACTCGGCACCACCGTGGGCTTCGACCAGCGCTTCAACCGGCTGCAGATCTCGGCCGGCGCCACCGCCGACCGCACCAGCTATCAGCAGAGCAAGCTGACCGACGGCACGATGACGTCGAACGACGACCGCAACTACAACCAGTTCGGCGGCATCGGCCGGGTGTCCTACGAGGTCACGCCCGGCCTCAAGCCGTTTGCGGAGGTCCAGGGCAACACCCGCACCTACGACCAGCAGTTCGACCGCTCCTTCTATCAGCGCGATTCCGCTGGCGGCTATGCCAAGGCCGGCACCTCATTCGAGTTCACCCGGCTTCTGACCGGTGAGCTCTCGCTCGGCTACGCCACGCGCAGCTACACCGACCCGCGGCTCAACCGGCTGCAGGGCTTCCTCACCACGGCCTCGCTGGTGTGGTCGGCGACGCCGCTGACGACGGCGCGGTTCTTCTCCGATACCCAGGTCGCCGAGACCACCGTCGCCGGCGCCTCCGGCGTGCTGATCCGCACCTACACCGTGCAGGTCGACCACGACTTCCGCCGCTGGCTGACCGGCATCGGCAAGTTCACCTTCGGCACGCTCGACTATCAAGGCTACGGCCGCAACGACCGGACGTATTCGGCCGAGGGCAACCTCGTCTACAAGATGACGCGCAGCCTGTGGGTCAAGGGCACGCTGCGCTACGACAAGCTGGATTCGAACATTTCAGGTGCGGCGTCGTCGGGGACGGTGGTGATGCTGGGTGTGAGGCTGCAGAACTGAGCCCCCGCCCTCTCTCTCCCCGTCATTGCGAGGAGCGAAGCGACGAAGCAATCCAGGGCCGCACGTGACGCCCTGGATTGCTTCGCTACGCTCGCAATGACGCGGTTGGAGCGTCGCTTCAATCAAGCAACACCGCCCGCACACCTACGCCGCCGTCACAGTCAGATGCGCACCATCCGCCTGCACGATCCGCACGCGGCTGCCGGCGGGCGTGTCCGGTCCGGCGACGCGCCACACCGTGTCGTCGATGCGTACCGTGCCGTTGCCGTCGATGATCGGCTTCTCCAGCGTGAACTCACGCCCGACCAGCGCCGCCGAGCGGCGGTTGAGGAACGGGTTGTCCCGCGACGGCGCGGCGTTGGCGCGTGCGAGGCGCCGCCACAACGGTACGGCAGCGATCGAGAACAGCGCGAACAGTAGGATCTGCAGCTGCCATCCCGGCGCAAACGCAAATGACAGCAGGCCGACCAGCAGTGCGGCGAGCCCGAGCCAGATCAGGAAGATGCCCGGCGCGAGCAGCTCCAGCGCCATCAGGATGACGCCGAAGATCAGCCAGTTCCAGGTACCGAGCGTCACGAACATCTCGCTCATGATGACCTCCCCCGCCTCAGGCCTGCGGCGGCACGGGCGGCTTCGGCGGCGTTCCCGCCGATGGCACCGATCCGCCGCGGCGCGCGGCAGCGACCGCCGTGGCTGAGCTCTCGCCGAACGTCGCCTTGGCGATCTCGCCGATGCCGGCGAGCGAGGCCAGCATGCCCGTCGCCTCCAGCGGCAGCATGATCACCTTCTGGTTCGGCGAGTCCGCGAGCTGGCCGAACGCCTTGATGTATTTGTCGGCGATGAAGTAGTTCAGCGCCGCGACGTCGCCCTTGCCGATCGCGTCCGACACCATCTGCGTCGCCTTGGCCTCGGCCTCCGCCGCGCGTTCGCGCGCCTCCGCGTCGAGGAAAGCCGACTGCCGCCGGCCTTCCGCCTGCAGGATCTGGCTCTGCTTGGCGCCTTCCGCGCGCAAAATCTCCGACTGGCGCTGGCCCTCGGCCTGCAGGATGTCGGCGCGCTTGACGCGCTCGGCCTTCATCTGCCGGCCCATCGCCTCGACGAGATCGGCCGGCGGCACGATGTCCTTGATCTCGATGCGGTTGACCTTGAGACCCCATGGCGACACCGCGGCGTCGACGACGCGCAGCAGCCGCTCGTTGATCTCGTCGCGATGCGACAGCACCTGGTCGAGGTCCATCGAGCCCATCACCGAGCGGATGTTGGTCATCGTCAGCGTGATGATCGCCTGGTTGAGGTTCGAGACCTCGTAGCTCGCCTTGGCGGCGTCGAACACCTGGTAGAAGGCGACGCCGTCCACCGTCACGGTGGCGTTGTCCTTGGTGATCACCTCCTGCTCGGGGATGTCGATCACCTGCTCCATCATGTTGATCTTGCGCCCGATGCGGTCGAAGAACGGCACGATGATGTTGAGGCCCGGCGACAGGGTGCGGGTGTATTTGCCGAACCGCTCCACGGTCCAGTCGAAGCCCTGCGGCACCGTCTTCACGCCGGAATACAGGGTGAAGATGACCAGAAGCACCAGCGCTATGGCGAAAATGTCGAAACCGCTCATGGATCCTCCAAGGGAGGAGACGTGGTCTCCTCACCAGCCTCTGCAGCCATCACCATCTAGGGATTGCCGCATGATTTTGTCGGGGGTCCGATGGGCGCGGTTCAGGAAGATATTTTCGACGGCCGCGCGGCCGTTAACCTTGTCCGGACGCGCAGCTTACCTAGAGGGCCGGCAATACCGGCCGCGGGTCACAGCCAACCCTGCAGCTCGCGCAGCACCAGTTGCCGCAGCACCTCCATGCCCGGCGCGCTGTCGTTCAGGCACGGCACCGCGGAGAATTCCTCGCCGCCATTGTGCTTGAAGATCTCGCAGTTCTCGCCGGAGATCTCCTCCAGCGTCTCCAGGCAGTCCGCCGAGAAGCCCGGCATGACCACGGCGATGCGCTTGACGCCGTCCTTGGCGAGCTTCTCGATGGTCTTGTCGGTGTAGGGCTGCAGCCACTCCGAGAAGCCGAAGCGCGACTGGAAGGTCAGGAGCAGCTTGGTGTCGTCCATGCCGAGCCGCTTGCGCAGCAGTTCGGTGGTCGCGACGCACTGCTCGCGATAGGGATCGCCCTTGTCGACATATTCCTTGGGCATGCCGTGGAACGAGGCCACGATGAGCTCGGGCGTGTACGACAGCGTCTTGAGGTGCTCCTCGATCGAGACCGCCAGCGCCTCGATGTAGAAATCGTCGTTGTAATAGGGCGGCGTCACCCGCAGCGTCGGCTGCGCCCGCAGCTCGGTCAGCACGCGGAACGCCTCGTCGCAGACGGTCGCCGAGGTCGCGGCCGAGTATTGCGGATACAGCGGCACCACCAGGATTCGGTCACATCCTTTGGCCATCAGGCCGTCGACGCCGGCCTTGATCGACGGATTGCCGTAACGCATCGCCCAGTCGACGATGACATGGCTGCGCTCGGCCATGCTTGCCGCGAGCTTCTCGCTCTGCGCGCGCGTGATCGTCTTCAGCGGCGATTCGTTCTTCTCGGTGTTCCAGATCGACTGGTAGTCTTTCGCCTTCTTGCGCGGCCGGACATTGAGGATGATGCCGTTGAGGATGATCTTCCACAACAGCCCCTGGTCCTCGATCACGCGCCGGTCGGACAGAAACTCCTTGAGATATACCCGCACGCCGGCGGCGTCGGCCGTATCGGGCGTGCCGAGATTGACGAGCAGCACGCCGACCCGCGCCGTGCTCGCGGCGGGCGACGGCTTCGCATCGACGGGCCTGACTTCGACAGGCCTGGCATTGTCGAGAGAGATGGCGGCGGTCATGATGCCCGTAACTGGTGAAGGGCGTGGCTTGGCGGCTTGTTTCGACATTGTCAAGATAAGGGCCATTTCACCGATGTCATCGGGCTGGAGGAGCCATGACGATTGCTGAGCTATGCATTTTCGCCAGCGTAATGCTCTACCTCGTAACGATCGTGCCGGCGAAATGGATCAGCGTCGACGGCGCCGGACGCTATGACAATGCGCGGCCCAGGAATCCCGCCTTTTATGCCGGCGGCATCCGCGAGCGGGCGCTGGGCGCCCACCAGAACGGCATCGAGGCGTTCCCGTTCTTCGCCGCCGCCGTGCTGCTGGCGGAGTTCCGCGCCGCGCCGCAGAACCTGACCGACGAGCTGTCGGTGCTGTTCGTGATCGTGCGGGTGGCCTACGTGCTGACCTATATCGGCGACCGGCCCTCGCTGCGCTCGATCCTGTGGGCGATCGGCTTCCTGATCACGACCGGGATCTTTTTTCTCCCTTTGCTGCGCACCTACCTGCCGGGCTGAGCCCGCCGCCGGACGTGAGGGTCGTCACATCCTCATCCCCGCGGGGGTGCTAACCACGACCGCGGAAGACCGCCGTCTGTACGCCTTTCGTTTCTTGTTTGATCCGCAGGCTACGGCCAGTTGATTGGATTTGGCGGCGAAATTCCCTATAGGGCGGGATGAATTCGACTGCTGCCGCGGCGCTGTGAGGCCGCCAGAGGACTTGTGATGACTTTGACCAGCTCGGCCTCCGCGCGCGCGCCGCGCGACCCGGGAAACTACCAGACCGCCCTGCAATCCACGGTGCGGGCGGCGTCGGACTGGCTGATCGCCAACCAGAAGCCGGACGGCCATTGGGTCGGCCGCGCCGAGTCCAACGCCTGCATGGAGGCGCAATGGTGCCTGGCGCTGTGGTTCCTGGGGCTCGAGGACCATCCCCTGCGCAAGCGCCTGGGCCAGTCGCTGCTCGACACCCAGCGACCGGATGGCGCCTGGCAGGTCTATTTCGGCGCGCCGAATGGCGACATCAATGCGACGGTCGAGGCCTATGCCGCGCTCCGCTCGCTCGGCTTCCGCGATGACGAGCCGCCGGTGCGCCGGGCCCGTGAGTGGATCGAGGCCAAGGGCGGCTTGCGCAACATCCGCGTCTTCACGCGCTACTGGCTGGCGCTGATCGGCGAATGGCCGTGGGAGAAGACGCCGAATATCCCGCCCGAGGTGATCTGGTTTCCGCTCTGGTTTCCGTTCTCGATCTACAATTTCGCACAATGGGCGCGCGCCACTTTGATGCCGATCGCCGTGCTCTCGGCCAAGCGGCCGAGCCGGCCGCTGCCGCCGGAGAACCGGCTCGACGCGCTGTTTCCGCGCGGCCGCCACGCCTTCGACTACGAGCTGCCGGTCAAGGCCAATGCCGGCGGCTGGGACAAGTTCTTCCGCGGCGCTGACAAGGTGCTGCATGCGCTGCAGAACCTCGGCAATAAACTGAATCTGGGTCTGTTCCGCCCCGCCGCGACCAGCCGCGTGCTGGAATGGATGATCCGCCACCAGGATTTCGACGGCGCCTGGGGCGGCATCCAGCCGCCCTGGATCTACGGCCTGATGGCGCTGTACACGGAAGGCTATCCGCTCAATCATCCCGTGCTCGCCAAGGGGCTCGATGCGCTGAACGACCCGGGCTGGCGCGTCGACGTCGGCGACGCAACCTTTATCCAGGCGACGAACAGCCCGGTGTGGGACACGATCCTCACTTTGCTGGCCTTCGACGATGCCGGCGTGCTCGGCGACTATCCCGAGGCCGTCGACAAGGCGGTCAACTGGGTGCTCGACCGCCAGGTGCGCGTGCCCGGCGACTGGTCGATGAAGCTGCCGCACGTCAAGCCCGGCGGCTGGGCCTTCGAATACGCCAACAACTCCTATCCCGACACGGACGACACCGCCGTGGCGCTGATTGCGTTGGCCCCGCTGCGCCATGATCCCAAGTGGAAGGCCAAGGGCATCGACGAGGCGATCCAGCTCGGCGTCGACTGGCTGATCGGCATGCAGAGCCGGGGCGGCGGCTGGGGCGCGTTCGACAAGGACAACAACCAGCAGATCCTGACCAAGATTCCGTTCTGCGATTACGGCGAGGCGCTCGATCCGCCCTCGGTGGACGTCACCGCGCATATCGTCGAGGCGTTCGGCAAGCTCGGCATCTCGCGCAGCCATCCGTCGATGGTGCAGGCGCTGGACTATATCCGACGGGAGCAGGAGCCGAGCGGCCCATGGTTCGGCCGCTGGGGCGTCAACTACGTCTACGGCACCGGCGCGGTGCTGCCGGCGCTGGCCGCGATCGGCGAAGACATGACCCAGCCTTATATCGGCCGCGCCTGCGACTGGCTGGTCGCCAATCAACAGGCTGATGGCGGCTGGGGCGAGAGCTGCGCCTCCTACATGGACGTCAGCGCCGTCGGCCGCGGCACGACGACGGCGTCGCAGACGGCGTGGGCGCTGATGGCCCTGCTCGCCGCCAACCGTCCCCAGGACAAGGAGGCGATCGAGCGCGGCTGCATGTGGCTGGTCGAGCGCCAGTCCGCCGGTACCTGGGACGAGCCCGAATTCACCGGCACCGGCTTCCCCGGCTACGGCGTCGGCCAGACCATCAAGCTGAACGATCCGGCTTTGCAGGAGCGCCTGATGCAGGGCCCCGAGCTCTCCCGCGCCTTCATGCTTCGCTACGGCATGTACCGCCACTACTTCCCGCTGATGGCGCTGGGCCGGGCGCTGCGGCCGCAGGGGCATGGGTAGGCGCTATTAGCTCTCCGCCATCCTGGATGCTGCATCCTCCCTCTCGGTGTCGTCCCGGCCTTGAGCCGGGACCCATAGTCACAGGGAGCAGTTTGAGGCAGGCGGGTCAATCCTAGCTCGCGCATCAGAACCGCCGCGGAGTATGGGTCCCGGCTCAAGGCCGGGACGACACTGTTAGGTGTTGCGCAAGCGGCGCCATAAACTCCGCTGTCATGCCCCGCGCAGGCGGGGCATCCAGTACGCCGCGGCGGGCGTGTTGGACATAAGCGGAGTGGCTGAGCGCACCCCGCTCAGAAGCAGGTCGTCCGTTCCGCCGCCATGTAGCCGAACAGCAATCCGACGCCAAACAACAGCACCAGACCCGCCGCGCCGAATTCCAGGCCGCGCATGATCAGGGCGCCGCCGCCGTCACGGCCGGCGCTGAGGCGGCGGGCGATGTCCTTGGCAGCGACGGCGAGCACCGCGATGGTGGCGACGGTGATCGCCGTGCCCATGCCCATCACGATGGTGGCGGCGACGCCGGCCCAGAACATGCCCTGCGCCAGCGCGAACACAAGCACCAGGATCGCACCCGAGCAGGGTCGGATGCCGGCGGCGAAGATCGCCTGGAAGCCGCGTTGCCACCCCCCGGGCCCGGCGAGCTCGCTCGGTGCCGGGCCATGCGAATGGCCGCAGCCGCAATCGTCACCATGAACATGATCGTGGTGGACGTGATCATGCGCGGCGTGACCATGCGCCGCGGCGGCATGCGTGTGAGCATGACCATGACCGTGGTGATGATCATGGCCATGACGGTCGTGGCCGTGGTGATCATGGCCGTGATGATCATGCTGAGGCGCACGATGCTGATGGTCATGCGCATGGCCGTGATCATGACCCGTCTGCACCGCGCCCGCGGGCGCGCCAGCCAGCGCCAGCGCCGGAGCCGGTGGCTGCCACGTGCGCAGGAACGCCGCGCCCTTGACCCATACCAACCGCGCACCGAGCAGCGCGATCAGGCCGTAGCTCGCGATCTCCACCACCTTCTCGGCGCTGCACATGCTAGCCGCGGTGGCGTTGAGCAGCACCGCGCCGACACCGACGATGGCGACCGCGACCAGCGCCTGCATCAGACCGGAGGCGAACGACAGCACGATGCCGCGCTTCGCCGTCTCCTGGTTGGCGACGAGATAGGAGGCGATGACCGCCTTGCCGTGGCCGGGGCCCGCCGCATGGAAGATGCCGTAGGCGAAGGAGATCGCGAGCAGCCACCACACCGCCGAGCCGTCCTCCTTGGCCGAGCGGATCGCCCCGGACATCTGGCGGTAGAACTCCGACTGCTTCGCCAGGATCCAGCCGACGATGCCGCCGACCTGCGGCTCGGCCGGCGCGCCGAACGGCGGCTTGGCGAGCAGCGCGTGGGAAGCCGCGTCGGCGGCGAGAAGCGCAACGAGAATCGCGGCGCAGGTCAGGAGCGGTCGGGAACTGGGGCGAAGTGAGTTCATGGACATTCCACTGAGATCTTGTTGGCGAAGTTCATTCCGAAATTGGCGTTCGCCCCGCCGCTCAGGAATGTCTGTTCGTTCATGGTCTGCGCGACGGTGCCGCCGTCGCTCGGTCTCACCAGGCCGAGCTTGCAGCCTGCGGGAGCGCTGACCAGCTTGACGGGATCCTTCTCCGCCATCTGGAAATCGATGAAATAGCTTGGATCGTACACCTCGACCTGGAGCTGGCTGGACTTCACCGGCGCTTTCAGCGGCAACGTGAAGTGCAGGGTCAGCTTGGTGTCCTTGTATTCGAGATAGTAGTCGACGGGGTCCACGAGCTTCTGCTTGCGGCCGTCGGCCTTGATGAAGGTGAAGTAGGCATATTCCTTCAGCGACTCGGCGTTGGTCTGCGCCAGCGGCGCCAGCTCCTCGCGGGTGTAGACCCCCTTCTGCTTGGTCTCGAGCCCCTGCAGCGCGTAGGTCGCGAACATGTCGTCGAACGTCCAGGCGTGGCGCACGCCGGTCACCGTGCCATCGGCCGCGTAGAGCAGCTCGCTCGTTGCGGTGACCCAGACATGCGGATGAGCACTCGCGGCGCTCGCGCCGAGCACGAGTGTCAGCGCAGCGAGAACGACACGAAACACCGCCATCACCGTCACCTCAAGCCGCCTTGGGAACATCGAGCAGTCCGCGCCGGCGGAGCAGCGCGTCAGGCTCCGGCTCGCGACCGCGGAACGCCACGTAAGCCGCTTCCGGATCGACCGAGCCACCCGACGCGTAGACATTGTCATGCAGCCGCTTGGCGACCGCGGGATCGAAGATGTTGCCGGCTTCCTCGAAGGCACCGAAGGCATCCGCATCCATCACCTCCGACCACATGTAGCTGTAGTAGCCCGCCGCATAATGGTCTCCCGAGAAGATGTGGCCGAATTGGGTCGGCCGGTGACGCAGCGCGATCTCGGGCGGCATGCCGATCTTCTCCATCTCGGCCTTCTCGAAGGCGCGTACGTCCTTCGAGGCCGCGGCCGGCTGAGTGTGGAACTCCAGATCGATCAGCGCCGAGGAGACGAACTCGACGGTGGCGAAGCCCTGATTGAAGCGGCGCGCCGCGAGGAAGCGCTCGAGCAGGTCCTGCGGCAGCGGCTCGCCGGTCTGGTAGTGGCGCGCGAAGGTCTGCAGCACCTCGGGGCGCTCCTGCCAATGCTCGTAGAGCTGCGACGGCAGCTCGACGAAGTCGGTGAAGACAGCGGTGCCCGACAGCGAGGGATAGGTCACGTTGGAGAGGATGCCATGCAGGCCGTGGCCGAACTCGTGGAACAGCGTGCGGGCGTCATCCGGCGACAGCAGCGAGGGCTGCCCGTCGGCACCCTTGGCAAAGTTGCAGACGTTGATGATCAAGGGCGCGGTATCGCCGTCGAGCTTCTGCTGGTCGCGCAGCGAGGTCATCCAGGCGCCGGAGCGCTTCGAGGGCCGCGCGAAGTAATCGCCATAGAACAGCGCCTTGTGGCGGCCCTGCGAGTCCGAGATCTCCCAGACGCGCACGTCCGGGTGCCAGACCGGAACGTCCTTGCGCTCGGCGAAGGTGATGCCGAACAGCCGCGTGGCGCAGTCGAAGGCCGCCGCGATCATGTTGTCGAGCGCGAGATACGGCTTGATCGCGGCGTCGTCGAAATTCGCCTTCGCCTGGCGCAGCTTCTCGGCGTAATAGCGCCAGTCCCAGGCCTCGAGCTTGAAATTGCCGCCCTCGGCCGTGATCATCGCCTGCAGCTGGTCGCGATCGGCCAGCGCCTTGGCGCGAGCAGGTTTCCACACCCGCTCCAAGAGGCCGCGCACCGCCTCCGGCGTCTTCGCCATGGAATCCTCCAGGCGATAGGCGGCAAAGTTCGCAAAGCCCATGATCTTGGCGGCCTGCTCGCGCAGCGCCAGGATCTCGCCGATGACGGCGTTGTTGTCGTTGGAATTGGCATTGTCACCGCGCGCGGTGAAAGCCTTGAACACCTTCTCGCGCAGGTCACGGCGGGCGGAGCTCTGCAGGAACGGCTCGACCGAGGAGCGCGACAGCGTCACGATCGCCTTGCCGGGCCTGCCGCGCTCCTCGGCGGCTGCCTTGGCGGCGGCGACGAAGCTTTCGGAGAGGCCGGCGCGGTCATCCTCGCCGAGCTCGAGGAACCAGTCCTGCTCGTCGCCGAGCACGTGATGGCTGAAGGTGGTGCCGAGCTGCGCGAGCTTCTCGTTGATCTCGGCCATTCGGACCTTGTCGTCATCGGAAAGACCGGCGCCGGCGCGGCGGAAGCGGGTGTAGGTGCGCTCCAGCAGCCGCTGCTCCTCGCTCGTGATGTGGAGGTCCTTGCGGTTGTCGTAGAGCAGCGCGATGCGGCCAAACAGCACGGCGTTCATCATGATCGGGTTCCAGTGCCGCGCCATCCGCAGCGACACATCCTTGTCGATCTCCAGAATGGCCGGGTTGGAGTTGGCGGAAACCAGATCGTAGAACACCGCGGCAACCTTCGAGAGCAGCTTGCCCGAGCGCTCCAGCGCCGTGATGGTGTTGGCGAAATCCGGCTCGGCCGGATCATGCGTAATCGCGGTGATTTCAGCGCTGTGATCAGCGAAGGCGCGCTCGAAGGCCGGCAGGAAATGCTCGGGCCTGATCGCGTCGAAGGGCGGTGTCTGGTGCGGGGTCTCCCAGGCCACGAGCAGCGGATTGCTCTGGGCGTCGATCGTGGCGGTCGTGTCGGACATCGGCTCTTGCTCCCCGGATCAAACAGTCGCCTCTCTTACCACGGAGACGGTCCTTTTTGGGTCATTTCCCCTTGAAGGCCGGGGCCTTTTCGGAGAGATTGCGCCCCTCAAAAGGACCCCGACCATGAGCGCAGACAACACCGCCAAGCCCGCCCGCCAGATCGCCTGGCCGAGCGTGATCACCGTCATCTCGGCGGCGATCCTGATCGGCGCCGAGGTGTTCGGCGCGGCCTTTGCCGGCGGCTGGGCGCTCGCGATTCTGTTCGGGCTCGGCGACCAGGGCGCGCGCATCCTGCAGGCGGTGCTGTTCGCGATCGGCGTGTTCGTGATGATCGGCTTCATCCGCGGCGCGCAGCGCATCGAGCCCTTCACCAAGCGCGCGTGAGCAGCGTAAAAACACTGTCCTGCAAGCGTGAACGCGTTACGAAAGTTTAAGCTCGCTTAACGTTCGTTCAGACACCGGCGTCGCTGACTGTGTCGCGTAAGCACAGATTAGGGAAATCTTTCCCGGCGCTGAAAAATCCCTTGCGAACGAAATTCAAAACCCCTATTTCCGCTTCTGCCCAATTTCGCACGTGCCTGTGGTCGTGTGTCAGTCGGTAGGTATCCGGACAAGAGGCCGGACAGCCGCCAAGGGATGAGGAACCGAGGGGTTCTCGGATCGTTGCGATCAAAGATCATCATGATCGAGATCGGCATGCTCCAGGAGCCCAGCATCTCTCTCAAGAGATGCCGCTGAAGGTCACCTCGTCTTTTGCAACCGTGACTGGCAGCCGGAGGCGAACCGGCGCACCCCGCTCTCAACGGGGGACGCGACTTAAAGCAACGACGGATCGGGCTTTTTTGGTCTCTACCGGCAGTCCAACGCCGGCGCGGGCTACTGAAAAGGCTTGTCCTTCATTGCCAGGTGTGCGGGCGGGAAATTCCCAACCAATCCACGGCAGCACAATTCGGCTACGGGTTCGAGGTTTTGTCGCCTTTCCATCGGGCGGCAACGCCAAGGCACCCGTGTCGGGATCATTTTGAACGGGCCTCGTCGCTGGGGCCGTTTGGAGGGTGCTATGACCGAACGTATCCGGGAATTCCTGCGCAACCGCCGCGAGGAAGGTCTGGACCACGAGCCCTGTCTCGTCGTCGACCTCGAGATCGTGCGCGACAACTACATGAACTTCGCTCGGGCGTTGCCGGACAGCCGCGTGTTCTACGCGGTCAAGGCCAACCCGGCGCCTGAAGTGCTGTCGCTGCTCGCCTCGCTCGGCTCGTCCTTCGATACGGCGACCGTCGCCGAGATCGAGATGGCGCTGGCCGCCGGTGCGACGCCGGACCGCATCTCCTATGGCAACACCATCAAGAAGGAGCGGGATATCGCGCGCGCCTACGCGCTCGGCATCCGCCTGTTCGCCGTCGACTGCGCCGCCGAGGTCGAGAAGATCTCGCGCGCCGCTCCCGGCGCGAAGGTGTTCTGCCGCATCCTGTACGATTGCGCCGGCGCCGAGTGGCCGCTGTCGCGCAAGTTCGGCTGCGATCCGGAGATGGCTGTGGAAGTGCTGGACCTGGCGAAGCGCCTGGGCCTGGAGCCGTGCGGCATCTCGTTCCATGTCGGCTCGCAGCAGCGCAAGGTGAAGGCGTGGGACCGCGCGCTGGCGATGGCCTCGACGGTGTTCCGTGACTGCGCCGAGCGCGGCATCAACCTGACCATGGTGAACATGGGCGGGGGCTTCCCGACCAAGTACCTGAAGGACGTGCCGCCGGTCGTGCAGTACGGCCGCTCGATCTTCCGTGCGCTGCGCAAGCATTTCGGCAACCAGATCCCGGAGACGATCATCGAGCCGGGCCGCGGCATGGTCGGAAATGCCGGGATCATCGAGTCGGAAGTGGTGCTGATCTCGAAGAAGAGCGACGAGGACGAACTGCGCTGGGTCTATCTCGACATCGGCAAGTTCGGCGGTCTCGCCGAGACGATGGACGAGTCGATCCGCTACGCCATCCGTACCCCGCATGAGGGCGCGGAGATGACCCCGTGCGTGCTCGCCGGCCCGACCTGCGATTCGGCCGACGTGATGTACGAGAAGCTGCCGTATCCGCTGCCGGTGACGCTCTCGATCGGCGACAAGGTGCTGATCGAGGGAACTGGGGCCTATACGTCGACCTACTCGTCGGTCGCCTTCAACGGCATCCCGCCGCTGAAGACGTATCACATCTGATTTGGCTTGCTGCCTCACCCGCGCGGTGAGGCGGTAAAAAGCCCGGGTGGGGCTGTCCCCCACCCCGACCCTCCCCCGCAAGCGGGGGAGGGAGCGACAGACCGTCACCATCAACCTGACATCACGTGTTTGCGCGCGGGCGACAGCCCGCGGCGCAGGCCGGGGACTGACGTGCCATGACCGCTTTTCGCTCCCAGATGACTGCGCCCTTTCGGACTGCCGCTCCGTTCGTGATCCGAGCTGAGCGTGCCTCCGACGTCGCGGCGCGCGAGACGCTGCTCGACCTGTGCTTCGGCGACAATCGCCATGAGCGCACCTGCCAGCGCCTGCGCGACGGACGCGCGCCTGCCGCAGGCCTCGCCCTGACGGCGGTGCGCAGCGGCGTCCTCGTGGGAACGCTGCGGTTGTGGCACGTCAGCGCCGGCGGACGCGACGCGCTGATGCTCGGGCCGCTGGCGGTCGCCCCCGAGGCGCGCAGCCTCGGCGTCGGCGCTGCGCTGATGAATGCCGCGCTGATGATCGCGGCGTCGCGCGGCCATGGAGCGGTCGTCCTGCTCGGCGATGCGCCCTACTACGCCCGCTTCGGCTTTGAGGCGGCCAAGGCGGCCGAGCTGGAGCTGCCCGGCGCGTTCGAGCGCGCCCGCCTGCTCGGCCTCGAGCTGGTCGAGGGCGCGCTGGACGGTGCCGCCGGCATGATCGTCGCCACCGGTGCGCCCGAGCGCAAAGTCCGCCGCCGCAAGGAGCGGCGGCTGCCATGCGCGGCGTGAGGGCCGAGGCGGCAGCTCAGCCGCCGCGGCGGACGTGGCTGCCGACGCTGGTGCTGATCCTGCTCGGCATCATGATCGTCCGCGACATCGTGGTGCGGCGCTGGAACGGCGCGCCGCCGGCCGGATCCGACGTGACGCGCCTGCGTTAGGCATTCCGGCAAGCCGCGCCCGGCCCGCCCCGCCGGGGGTTGCGCAGGTGCAGCAAAAGCTCTTTAACCCCCGAAAATCCCCCGACGAGGTCCCAAAATGCCCCGCCGTCTGATCTCTACCGGATCACCGTTCGAGAAGACCGCCGGCTACAGCCGGGCGGTGATCGACGGCGATTTCGCCTTCGTCGCCGGGACAACCGGCTACGACTACACCACCATGACGATGCCGGCCGATGTCACGAGCCAGTCACGCAACTGCTTCAAGACCATCGCGGCCGCCCTGCAGGAGGGCGGATTCGAGATGGCCGACATCGTTCGCGCGACCTACTACCTGACCGACGTCGCCGACGCCGATGCGCATTTTGCGGTCTGCGGCGAGGTCCTCGGCGACATCCGCCCCGCCGCCACCATGGTGGTCGTCGCGGCGCTGCTCAAGCCCGAGATGAAGGTCGAGATCGAAGTCACCGCCAAACGGCGCAGCGCCTGATTGCTGCCCTTTCCTGTGCTTGCGCCCCCGGCGCAGCCACCGTCCGAGAAGAGAGACCCATCATGAGCTCGCAGATCCACGCCAAGATCACCGGCCCCATCGTCATGATCGGCTTCGGCTCGATCGGCAAGGGCACCCTGCCCCTGATCGAACGCCATTTCGACTACGACAAGAGCCGCTTCGTCATCATCGATCCGCATGACGACGGCGCTCTGGCCAAGAATCACGGCGTGCGCTTCATCCAGCAGGGCGTGACCCGCGACAATTACCGCGAGCTCTTGGTGCCGCTGCTCACCGAAGGCGGCGGCCAGGGTTTCTGTGTCAACCTGTCGGTCGACACCTCCTCGGTCGACATCATGACGATGTGCCGCGAGATCGGCGCGCTCTACATCGACACCGTCGTCGAGCCGTGGGCCGGCTTCTATTTCGACAAGCAGGTGGGCGTCGAGCAGCGCTCGAACTACGCGCTGCGCGAGACGCTGCTGGCCGCGCGCCGCAAGAGCCCGGGCGGCACCACCGCGGTCTCGACCTGCGGTGCCAATCCCGGCATGGTTTCCTGGTTCGTCAAGCAGGCGCTGCTCGACATCGCCAAGGATACCAAGACCGAGATCGTCGAGCCGAAGAGCCGCGAAGGCTGGGCGCAGCTGATGCAGAAGCTCGGCGTCAAGGGCGTGCACATCGCCGAGCGCGACACCCAGCGCTCCAAGAACCCGAAGCCGATGGACGTGTTCGTCAACACCTGGTCGGTCGAGGGCTTCGTGTCCGAGGGCATGCAGCCGGCCGAGCTCGGCTGGGGCACGCATGAGACGTGGATGCCGGAGAACGGCCGCCGCCACGGCGAGGGCTGCGGTGCCGCGATCTATCTGCTGCAGCCGGGCGCCAACACGCGCGTCCGCTCCTGGTGTCCGACGCCGGGCGCGCAATACGGCTTCCTGGTGACGCACAACGAGTCGATCTCGATCGCCGACTACTACACGGTTCGCGACGGCGACAAGGTCGTCTACCGCCCGACCTGCCACTACGCCTATCACCCGGCGAACGACGCGGTGCTGTCGCTGCACGAGATCTTCGGCGCCACCGGCAAGATGCAGGAGAAGTGGCACATCCTCGACGAGAACGAGATCGTCGACGGCATCGACGAGCTCGGCGTGCTGCTCTACGGCCACGGCAAGAACGCCTATTGGTACGGCTCGCAGCTCTCGATCGAGGAAACCCGCCGCATCGCGCCCTATCAGAACGCGACCGGCCTGCAGGTGTCGTCAGCGGTCCTCGCCGGCATGGTCTGGGCGCTGGAAAACCCGACCGCCGGCATCGTCGAAGCGGACGAAATGGACTTCCGCCGTTGCCTCGAGATCCAGACGCCCTATCTCGGCCCGGTCAAGGGCTACTACACGGATTGGACGCCGCTGAACGACCGCCCAGGCCTGTTCCCGGAGGACATCGACACGTCCGATCCCTGGCAGTTCCGCAACATCCTGGTGCGGTAAGCCGCCGCTGTCGTCCCGGCCTTGAGCCGGGACCCAGACTCCGTGACGCCTATGAGGCGGGAGGTGGAGCTAACAGCCTGCCTCAAACCACGAACGGTGGTTATGGGTCCCGGCGTTCGCCGGGACGACGACGGGGATTCCGGCCGCGTTCATCCACACCCTCACCTCCGTCATGGCCGGGCTTGACCCGGCCATCCACGTAGCCGCACCCAACGAAAGACGTGGATGCCCGGGTCAAGCCCGGCCATGACGACGTTGAGACAGAATGCGCCCAATCGAGCACTTCGCTCGTGGCGACCGACTACTTCTTGTCCATCGGAGGCGCGACCTTTTCGGCCGGGGCCGGCGGCAGCGCGGGCTTGGCGCCTTCCTTCTGGGCCTCGATGTCGGGACGCGCGGGCTCGGGCGCGGGCGTGGTCGGGCGGGTGCCGCCGGGCTTGGCTTCGGCCGGGGTCGCCGACGGCTCGGGCGAGGCAGACGGCGTCGCCTGGGCCATCTGATCAAGATGGCCGGCCTTGATCTCGGTAAACGAAATGATCGCAACGAGCATGCCCAAGCCGAGCAGACCGACGGCGAGCCACAGGTCGCGGCGCAAGGTGCGTTTGCTGTTGATCGGAGCCATCGGTTGTCCTCCGCATCCTCTGACGCGCATCACACCACCTCATGTGGCGCTCGCATCAGATCATGCGGGGGAACAACGGACTGATAGCGGCGAGGTTCCCATTCGGTCCTGCGCCGCTATGCCCCATCACGGCTTGGAAACGTTCCATTACAGCCGCAGCAGCCCCGCCTCTCCGCTCTCGTCGGAGAACGCCAGCCACGTTCCCGCGGCATTCCAGCCCAACGCCACGACCGGCGGGGTCTCGTTCCGGCGCACCAGGATCTCCGCGCCGTCCTGCATCCGCACCATCAGCACGGTGCCGTCCTCGTAGCCGCAGGCCAGGATGTCCTGCTTGGGATGGCAGGCGACGGCCGTGACTTTGGCCTTCATCGGCGCCAGCATCGCCGGCTCCTTGCCCATCGGGCCGTCCTTGCCGACGAACGGCCAGAGGATGACCATGTCGGCGCCCGAGGTGGCGAGGAAACGCCCGCCGCTGCCCCAGGACATCGACTTCACGCGTGACGGATAGCCGGTCATGCGCATGTGCCTGGAATCCGCGAGCCGCCAGCCGTGCAGCGCCGGCTCGTGCATCGCGGTGACCAGGAACTTGTTGTCCGGGCTGAAGGTGACGGCGTGATGCGAGCCGGCCCAGCCGAGAAATTCCGGCTCGCCCGCCATGTTCGGAAACCACAAGGTCGCGCCGTTATAATGCGCGATCGCGAGCCGCAGGCCCTTCGGCGCGAACGCCAGCCCGCCCGCGGTCGAGGGCACTTCGAGCGATTTCTCCTCGCCCTTGGGCGCGCGCACGAACGCGGTCTTGCCGACCGACCACGCGATCGCGCCATCCGGATGGACGGCGACGTTGTCGATCCAGCGCCGTTTCGGATCGGTCGCCAGCACGCTCACCGTGCCGGACTTGTCCAGGGATGAGACCTTGCCGTCATCGCCGCCGAACAGGATGCGCGAGCCGTCCGACACCGCCGACAGGATGCCGCCGCCGGTAACGTCGACCTTGCTGATCTCGCCCTCGGTATCGACGACGGCGACGCTCTCCTCGGTGCCGACGAAGGCAGCGTGGTCGCCAAGATAGTGCACGGCCGTCACGGCCATGCCGAGCGAGACCGGCTTCACCTTGTCGGTGACGGAGACGATGGATGCGGCCTCGCCGCCCGTATCGAAGTTGGTCATCAGGTCACGATGCAGCGTTCAAAGCCTTCGCGGATGGCGTCTTCCGGCAGCTCGCGGCCGATGAAGACGACGCGGCTCTGCCGCGCCTCGTCCGGCTTCCACTTCCGCTGATGATCGCCCTCGAGCATCATGTGCACGCCCTGGAAGACGTAGCGATCGTCATCGTCCTGGAACGCCAGGATGCCCTTGGAGCGCAGGATCTTGCCGCCCTCGGTCTGCACCAGATTCTGCAGCCACGGCATGAACTTCGACGGATCGAGCGGCTTGTCGGAGCGCAGCGACAGCGACTGCATCTCCTCGTCGTGATAGTGCTTCAGCCCGTGGTCATGATGGTGGTGATGATCATGGCCGTGGTCGTGATCATGATGGTGATGATCGTGATCGTCGCCGGCATTGAGGAATTGCGGCTCGATCTCCAGGATGCGGTCGAGATCGAACGCGCCGCGCTCCAGCACATCCGCGATCGCGATCTGGCAGCGCTCGGTGCGATGCAGCTTTGCGTAGGGGTTGATGGCGCGGATGCGCGCCTCGACCTCGGCGAGCTCCGGCTTGGTGACGAGGTCGGTCTTGTTGAGCACGATGACGTCGGCAAACGCGATCTGGTTCTTCGCTTCCGGCGCATCCTTGAGCCGGTCCGAGAGCCACTTCGCGTCGGCCACCGTCACGACCGCGTCGAGCCGCGCATTCTTCTGCACGTCCTCGTCGACGAAGAAGGTCTGCGCCACCGGCGCCGGATCGGCGAGCCCCGTGGTCTCGACGATGATCGCGTCGAACTTGCCCTTGCGGCGCATCAGGCCGGAGATGATGCGCACGAGATCGCCGCGCACGGTGCAGCAGATGCAGCCATTGTTCATCTCGAACACTTCCTCGTCGGCCCCGACGATGAGGTCATTGTCGATGCCGATCTCGCCGAACTCGTTGACGATGACGGCGTACTTCTTGCCGTGGTCTTCGGAGAGGATGCGGTTGAGAAGCGTGGTCTTGCCGGCGCCGAGATAGCCGGTCAGCACCGTTACGGGGGTCTTGCTCGCGTCGGACATGCGCACTCCGGAAACTTGGGGATCGCGTCGAAAATGGCTCAAAAAGCGCCGAAAGCCGCGAGGGTAAAACCCTAGCGGACAAGCGCGCTCGTCAGGGCCCTTATATTGTGCCTGACCATGGCAATGTAAGTGGGAACGGGGCCGTTTTCCGCGCTCAGGGCGTCCGAATACAACGTGCCGCCGATCTTGGCGCCGGTCTCCGCCGCGATCCGGCCGACCAGCCGGTCGTCGTTGAAATTCTCCAGGAAGACCGCCGGAATGCCGGCTTTTTTCACCTGGCGGATGATCTCGGCGACGTCGCGGGCCGACGGCTCGGTCTCGGTGGAGACGCCGAGCGGGGCGATGAAGGCAATGCCATAGGCGTCGGCGAAATAGCCGAAGGCGTCATGGGTGGAGATCACCTTGCGCCGCTCGGCCGGGATCTTGTCGATCTCGGTCCGGACCTCGCGGTCGAGCGCATCGAGCTCGCCGAGATAGCGCTCGGCATTGGCCTTGAACGTCTCGGCATCGGCCGGATCTGCTGCCATCAGCGCGTCGCGGATGTTCTTCACATAGACCTTGGCATTGCCGACCGACTGCCAGGCATGCGGGTCGGCATCCGCGCCGCGCTTGCGCGGCGCGATGCCGGCCGTCGCCACGATGATCGGCGCCTTGCTGCCGGACGCCTGCTGCAGCCGCGGCAGCCAGCCTTCCAGGCCGAGGCCGTTGACGACGAGGAGCTTCGCCGCGCCGACCTCCTTCGCGTCGTGCGGCGTCGGCGTGTAGACGTGCACGTCGCTGTCCGGCCCGACCAGCGAGGTGACCGTGACCTTGTCGCCGCCGACCTGGCGGACGAAGTCGGCGGGAATCGAGAAGCTGGTGATGACGCTGAGCTTGGTATCGGCGGATGCGGGGACAACGAGCGACAGCAGCAGGCCGAGGGCGGGAAGCAAACGTTTCATCATGAGGCTCAAGCTTCGAGGTGGCGTCCCGGAAACAGTTGCGGAAGCACGCCGCCCACGCGTCCGAACAGAACCGAGCCGAGATAGATCAGCGATGCGACCAGGATGATCGCGGGGCCGGAGGGAATGCGGGTCTGGAACGACAGCACCAGGCCGATGTAGCCGGAGACGATCGCCGATCCGACCGCGATGCAGATCATCGGCGTCACGTCGCGCGACCAGAACCGCGCAATGCCCGCGGGGAGGATCATCAGCCCGACCGCAAGCAAGGTGCCCAGTGCCTGGAAGCCGTTGACGAGATTGACCACGATCAGGCCGAGGAAAATGAGATGCGCCGGTGCGCCGGCCCGGCTCACGGTCCGCAGGAACAACGGATCCACGCTCTCGACCACCAGCGGACGATAGATCACCGCGAGCACGACCAGCGTGATGGTGGCGTTGGTCGCGACCATCAGGAGCGTCGGGTCATCCATCGCCAGGATGTTGCCGAACAGCACGTGCAGCAGGTCGATGTTGGTGCCCTTCACCGAGACGATGGTGACGCCCAGCGCCAGCGAAGCGAGATAGAAGGTCGCGAGCGAGGCGTCCTCCTTGAGCCCGGTCGAGCGCGACACCAGGCCGGAGAGTAGCGCCACGGCGAAACCGGCGACCAGTCCGCCGGTCGTCATCGCGAAGAGATTGAGCCCGGACAGCAGGAAGCCGATCGCGGCGCCCGGCAGGATGGCGTGCGCCATGGCGTCGCCGACCAGGCTCATGCGCCGGAGCATCAGGAAGACGCCGATCGGCCCGGAGCCGAGCGACAGCGCGATGACGGCCGCGAGCGCGCGGCGCATGAACTCGAAATCCGAGAACGGAGCGAACAGCACCTCGCGCAGCATCACGCCGCCTTCGAGGATTGAGCCGGCGCGCAGGGTGCGGCGGCATCGTCGAACGCCTCGCACATCCGGCGCGCCTGCGCGAGATTGTCCGACGTCAGCACCTCGGCGGTCGGCCCCCACGCCACCGCTTCGCGCGCGAGCAGCAGGGTCTGCGGGAAATGCGCGCGCACCATGTCCATGTCGTGCAGCGCCGCCATCACGGTGCGCCGCTCGCCATGCCAGTGCTCGATCAGTTGCAGCAGGTCGGACGAGGTCTTGGAATCCATCGCGTTGAACGGCTCGTCGAGCACGATCACGCGGGCATCCTGCAGCAGCACGCGCGCGAACAGCAGGCGCTGCATTTGCCCGCCTGAGAGGGTGCCGATGCCGCGACCCTCGAAGCCGGTGAGGCCGACGGCCGCAATGGCCTGCGCGATCTTCTCACGCGCCGCAGCGCCGATGCCGCCGAAGATGCCGACCGAACGCCAGAGACCGGTGCTAACGAAATCGAACACCGAGATCGGGAAGGTGCGGTCGATGTCCGCGATCTGCGGCAGATAGGCGATCTCCCGCGGCTTGAGGCCGGCGGCTGAGATGCTGCCGGCAAGCGGCTTCAAGAGGCCGACGATGCCGCGAAACAGCGTCGACTTGCCGGCGCCGTTCGGGCCGATGACGGCCAACAGCGCCCCCTCACTCACCTCGCCGGAGAGGTGATGCACGGCCGGATGGCGATCATAGCCCAGGGTGACATCGCGGAACTGCAGTTGCGCCATGGCCGAGCTCACCGCATCGCCAGAATGACGATCACCCACAGCACCGCGCTGGCGGCGAGGGCAGCGCCAAGCCGCACCGTCACCGGCATCCGCAGGATCGACCACGGCGCCGGCTGCGCCGGATGCGGCGCGGCGGGGTCATGGCTGTGAGCGTGCGTGTGGTTGTGGCCATGCGCATGCCCATGCCCATGCGCGTCATGCGCATGGCTGTGGCCATGACTCTGGAGGGCGGACTGGGTCATTTCGTCATAATGTTACATTATAACGTCACGCCTGTCCACGGCACCGGAGGGACGTTTTCCCTGTTGGACGGTGGTTGACTGGCTATGGGATCCGAGATCGAGCCGCGCCCGCGGTGCGCTCCCTCTCCCCGTTCTTCACGGGGAGAGGGTTTGGGGTGAGGGGCAGCCACACGGGCAGCGTTATCAAACAGGGCTGCAGCTCTCGAACGGAGGCATCTGGCGCTGCGAAGGGCCCTTCTCTTCGAAGCAACGCCTTCCATGGCAGGCTCTCTTCGTGGTGCATGCGCAAGTGCGGACGGCATGGCGCGAATACCGCCCGTGCTGCTGCCCCTCACCCCAGCCCTCTCCCCGTGAAGAACTGGGAGAGGGGGCGCACCGTCTGCGCGGCCGGCATCGGGGCCATCGCTGGATTTGCCTCAGCTCAGAACCCGTACCAGCGCCAGCCCTGCGAACAGTCCCGCGATCGAGATGCCGACGGAGCCGAGCACATAAAGCGCCGCCAGCCCCAGTGCGCCGCGCTCATACAGCAGCGCCGTATCCAGCGAGAACGCCGAGAACGTCGTGTAGCCGCCGAGGATGCCCGTCATCAGGAACAGCCGCCAGTGCTGGGTGGCGCCGCCCTTGAAGGTGAGATAGCCGGCGATCAGGCCCATTACGGTCGAGCCGGTGATGTTGATGATGAAGGTGCCCCAGGGGAAGTCTGTGCCGAGCCCGCGGGCCGCAGCCATGTTGATCATATGCCGCAGCGAGGCGCCGCAGCCGCCGCCGACGAACACGAGCAGATAGCCGAACAGCTGATTCACAGACCCTCACCCCCGCACGGCATCGAGAGAACGGATGCCCTGCCCTCATCCCGGCAACAGACAAAACTTTTGCCGCAGCCATCTCATGCTGGCAAGAACGGCCGACGTCACATCAGCGTCAAACAACAGGCGCGTCAAAGAAAAAGGGCGGCGAGCCCGAGCTCGCCGCCCTCCTCTGTCGATCACGAGAGATCAGACAGCCTTGCTGTAGAGCTGTTCGACATATTCCCAGTTGATGAGGTTCTCGACGAACGCCTTGAGATAGTCGGGACGGCGGTTGCGATAGTCGATGTAGTAGGAGTGCTCCCAGACGTCGACGCCGAGGATCGGAGTCGCGCCATGCACCAGCGGGCTCTCGCCATTGGCGGTCTTGGAGATCTCGAGCTTGCCGTTCTTGACCGACAGCCAGGCCCAGCCCGAGCCGAACTGGCCGACGCCGGCGGCAATGAAGTCCGCCTTGAACTTCTCGTAGCCGCCGAGGTCCTCGTCGATCTTCTTCTCCAGCGCGCCCGGCAACTTGGTGCCACCGCCATTCGGCTTCATCCAGGACCAGAAGTGGATGTGATTGTAGTGCTGGCCGGCATTGTTGAAGATCGGGGCGTTCTTGCCGAACGAGCCCTTGACGATCTCCTCGAGGGACTTGCCTTCGAATTCGGTCCCCTTGATCAGATTGTTGCCGTTGGTCACATAGGCCTGGTGATGCTTGTCGTGATGATACTCCAGCGTCTCCTTGGACATGTAGGCGCCGAGGGCGTCATAGGCGTAAGGCAGGGGGGGAAGCGTAAAGGTCATGGGGTCGGTTCCGCAACTTGTGAGAAGACGGGATTTAACGGGACCTCCTTATAGAAGGTTCCGAAGCCGTAAAACACCGTGATTCTGGAAAAAGCGAGCCGTTTTGATGAGCATCGAGATCGACGTCCTCAATGGAGACGCCTCCTGGCCGCTGGCCAAGCCGCTCTATGACGCGATTTGGCCGCCGGAGGTGGTCACGAGCCTACCCTGGGCCGGTATCAGATTTGCGCATGCCGACCTGCGCGTACTGGTGCAGGACGAAAAGGGCGAGGTGCTGTGCCATGTCGGGATCTATCGCCGCCTGGTGAAATGGAACGGGCAGAACGTCAACATCGCCGGCATCGGCGGCGTTTTGACGCGCGCCGACAGGCGCAATCGCGGCCTGGCGACGGTCGGACTGAACGCGGCGATCCAGACGTTGCGCCACGAGGACTCGATCAATTACGCTGTCCTGTTCTGCGCGCCGGATCGCGTCGCCTTCTACGGCGCGCGCGGCTTCATCCCGTTCGACGGCGACGTCTATGCCGAGCAGCCGGAGAAGGGCCGCATCCGCTTCGACACGCTGTCGGCGATGGTCCACGACGTCAAACGCACCGCGCCGACCCGCGGAACGATCGATCTGTGCGGACTGCCGTGGTGACAGCACAAGGCCTCTCTCGCGTCGTCCCGGACAAGCGCGCAACGCGCGCGCCGATCCGGGACCCATACCCCCAGGGAGCAGTTTGACGCACGCCTGCAATTGGCTCTTCGCCCAACACGTCCGCCGCGGCGTCTGGGTCCCGGCTCAAGGCCGGGACGACAGCGGAGCGCGCGGCACGGGCACTGCCCGCCGGGCTCTCTCTACCCGCCATCTCCGACAATACAACTTCCGAAAAAAATAATCCTCTTGCGTATTTCCGTAAAACATGATTATCTCCCGCGCATCCCGCCTCATGCAGCAGGGGCGTAGCGCGCGATCGTCACGACACGCGAGGCGGGGATGCGGTGGCCGCGAGGGATCGCAGCGTCTTCTCACGAAGGCGCGGACGAACGATCGATCGCGGACGTGGAGTCGCAGCGTCCTGACACCCCGAAGCTGGTGTCGACGGCGCAAGGCGCAAGCCTTGTCGCGGCATGGTGGCCAACAAGCCGGCGCACCAGGGAGACTGCGTATAAGCGTGAAGACCATCGCGCAGGGAATGCCGGCGTGTTCGGCTTTGCCTGTGGTACCTGCCGCCTGCATTTTTTTCAGCAGGCGGGCCATGGGTGAGGCCCTCACCCGGCATTCCCTGCGCCCTCTGCATGATTGCGAGGGACGTGTTCGATGCACCACTCGGGCGAGTTTCGCCGCGAGACCACGCCTTCATGTCTTCAAGTCGATCGCTGTTTGACTCGTAAAATCCGCTCCACCCATTGCTGTCGTCCCGGACAAGCCATGACGCGCGCCAGCGCGGCATAGCGCCGATCCGGGATCCAGACTCCTCAGCAGACGTGATGGGCACAGAAGCCAACGACCAGCCTGCCTCAAACCGCTCCCTGTGGGTATGGGTTCCGGCTCAAGGCCGGGACGACGACGGTGATTGTCGCGCCAGCCAGATCTGATCCGAGGGGCCATGAGACAACCGCGCAAGGAATTGAGACAACCCGCCAGCATTGCACCCGATCGTGATGACGGCGCTTTGGACAACCGCACCTCTCCCGATTGCAACCGCGCCGTTTGCTGTTAAGGAAGCGCGGCTTGAACGGGGGGTAAGATGATTTGGAAATTGCGTCTGGCTGGTCTCACACTCGCTGCTCTGGTGATCGCGCAGCCGGCCCTGGCTGCCGACGATCCGAGCGGCACCTGGCTGACCCAGGCCGGCGACGCCAGGATCAAGGTCGCCAAGTGCGGCGCCAATCTGTGCGGCACCGTCGTGTGGCTGAAGGAGCCGATGGACACCGACACCGGCAAGCCGGCCGTCGACAACAAGAACCCCAACCGCGCGCTGGCCAATCGCCCGATCATCGGCCTGCAGCTGTTCGAAGGCGTCCGCCCCGATGGGCCGAACAAATGGTCCGGCAAGATCTACAACGCCGATGACGGCCAGAGCTACACCAGCCACATCTCGGTGTCCGGTCCCGATACGCTGAAGGTCGAAGGCTGCGTCGGCACGCTGTGCGGCGGCGAGACCTGGACGCGCTCGCGCTGACGTCGCGCTCAGGCGGCCGCGGCCTTGAGCGCGGTCGCCGCCGATGCGTAGCCGCCCTGGGCGCCGTCGACGAAATGGACGTGATCGGGGCGAATCGCCGAGGGCGTGAAGCAGGTCATCATCGCGGCGCCCTGCCGGTGCAGGCCATAGCGGAGGATGCCCCGTGACGCGGCAGCACCGAGGCGCCGCTCCAGCTCCCGCGCAAGCTCCTCGGTGCAGTCGAGGATCATGCGCAGCGCGTCGTCATACTTCCGAAAGTCGGAATTTTCCACGACCTGCTGCCGGTAGAGCTCCGGCACGAAGCCGCCCATGCGGATGCCGAAGCGCATGACCGTATAGACGAACAGCGTGCGCCCGAGCACGCGGACCCAGCGCGAGAGCAGCGAGCTGCCGCGCGTCGCCCGCACCTCGTAGCCCAAGCCCTGCGGCGGCCAGTTGAGCGCCGGACCGCCGGCGGGCACCGGCCGCCCGGCATCGGGGCTGCGCTCGGTCAGCGCGATGATGTCCTCGATCGCCTTGCGAAACGCGTTCGGCTCGGCCCCGGCAGCCGGCAGCACCAGCACCGAGAGGATCAGACCGCGCGAGGACGGCATTTCCTCGAACCGGCATGACAACCCCGACAGGTCGGGCTGCGCGCCGGGCGGCGCCGGCGGGATCGCAAACTTGCCGCGCTTCATCGCAGCCTCGGCCCAGCCCAGCCCGCCGCCGGCGAACATCGCATAGGACAGATTGGCCGACGGTCCGTAGCGCGCCACGCGCACGTCGAGCCCCTCTGCGCGGATCGCGCTCACCGGCACCAGCGCGACGCGCATCGAGAGGCCGAGATCCTCGCGGACCCAGGTCGCCGTCGTCGCCAGTGCCTCACGCGCGGCGGCCACATCGTCCGGTCCGACCGCGAAGCTCGCACCATCGCCGCCGAACACGAATGGGAATTCACGTCCCTCCAGCGCATTGGTGACCGCGGCGATGACCGCGGCGCCGGCCATGTTGACCGCCTTGTAGCGCTTGTCGGCAATCGCCTTCGTCGACTCGACGATGTCGGCCGTGCCGATCATCCAGTCGTCCGGCACCGGCTTGTAGAGCTGCGGCTCCATCAGCCGCGCAAAGCCGCGAAACACCGGGATCGAGGCATAATAGTCCGCAGCGCTGGTCATCGGCATCGCGTTGTCATCCGTCCGGAGTACGCCTTCCATGGGGAGCTACGATCATCCCTGTCAAGCAGGTTCAGCTGCCGGGCGATCCTGGTGCGCCAGACTGCAAAGGGAGCCCCCGCACGGCGATACCCGCCGGCTTCTGGCCGGCGGCCGGGCTGCCCCATTCAGCCATGGTTCACGGGCGACATGGAACATTCGGCCCATGTTCGAGGAGTTGGTCGCGGGGAATGTCGGACCATGGCGGAGGCAGCAATGTTTCGGGCGGGCGTCTCGTTGCGCCGCTACTCCAGCGTGCTGACGTTCCAGGTCGCATGACGCACGCCGGACAGCTTCATCAGCTCCGATACGACGCGATCGAGCTCGGCGGTCTCGGCCGCAAGCGGCACCAAGGTCGCGACGATCTCCACGATGTCCTCGGAGCGATAGGCGACATCGGTTTCCCGCACCGGATATTTGGCGGCCTCCAGCCGCTCGTCGAGCGCCTCGCGCAGCTCGGCGACATGCAAGACATCGGTCGTCACGACGATCTTGTAGCTGGCCTCCGAGGCCCGCGCATTCAGCGGGATGCGGTCGATGGCGTTGACCAATGGCCGCAGCAGCGTGTTGCCCGCGAGCACGAACAGGGTCAGCGCAACCGACTGGGCGAGCAGGTCGGCACCCGCACAGGCGCCGACGGCGGCGGAGGCCCACAACGTGGCCGCCGTGTTCAGGCCGCGGACGTTCATGCCTTCCTTCATGATCGTGCCGGCGCCGAGAAAGCCGATGCCCGACACGACATAGGCGATGATCCGCACCGCGCCGTCAGCGCCGGTGAGGCGGTTGCCGATGTCGACGAAGGCCGCCGCGCCGACGGCGACCAGCACGTTGGTGCGCAGGCCGGCGCTGCGCTGCCGGTACTGCCGCTCGGCGCCGATCAGCGTGCCCAACACAAAGGCGGCGAACAGGCTGACCAGCGTGTCGAGGAAATCATGGAGCTGAAAGGTGTGCAGGAATCGCATGGGCAATGACGATCTTCGGGATCACGCTGCGCCGGCCGCCAGGCGGCAGACAGATGTTTGGCCTCCGACGGCGGAACCGCCGCGAGAACGCCGCTTTCTTAGGCCGTCCTTGATCGAAATCAAATCCCATTCCCCCACGCATATTTTAGGCTGATATGATCAACAGGCAGATGACGCCGATGACGCCATTGTCCGACACGCGCAGGGATCACAGTCCCGCTGTCCGGCTGGGACATGATGCAGTGAGCGCGGTAAAGCTGTCGCAGCAGCTCACCGCAGACATCGATGCCTGGGCCGAGACGCACCAGATCACGCGGTCGGATGCGATCAGCCGGCTGCTCGCGATCGGCCTGCATGCGTCCAGGCCGCCGGCCATGACACAGCCGAAACTGCGGGACCCGGTTGCCATCGAGCAGAATGCGATCCAGCTGATCGATCAGATGCTCGATCCGAGCCTGCCCGCCGACGAGCGCGAGCGGCGGATCCGTCGCCTGGTCGAAGGCCCGGCCGAATTTGCCGGCGAGCGCATTGACCTGCCGAGGCACTCGGGCTGAGCTACGCGGCCGAACGCGCCGCGACAGCCTCGTAGATGTCGTCCTCCTGCGCCGTATGCATGCGCACCAGGGTCTCGATCGCCTCGATGACCCGCTGGGCATCGCGGATCAGATAGCGGTCGACCTTTTCCGACGGTAGGTCCTCGACCACCCGCCCGAGCAGCCGCGCCAGATGCAGGATTTCCCGGTGCGCCCGGCTCATCGCGGACAGGCCGTGACTATCCTGCAGCAACCGCGCCAGCCTGGGATAGACCGAGCCTTCGTCATCGCGCTCATGCGCGACGACCTGGTCCTGCACCAGCGCATTGGCTTCGGCGATCAGGACGACCGCCCGCTCTGGCGCGGCCTCGTCGAGCGCATCCACGATGGCACGCAGGCGGTCGAGGCCGCGCAGCAGCGCCTGGTGATCATGCCGGAGACCGCGGCCGTCCTCGGCCGTGATCTGGCCGACCTTGCCGCGGCCGGCCGGGAGCAGCGCCCTGAGCGCGTTGAGGATGACGGCGACGTCGATCGCCTCCTGCACCAGGGCCGCGGGCACCGGCTGCAGCAGGCCGAAGGCCGCAGCTCCCATGGCAATGAAGGACAGCGCCATGCCGGCGATGATGCTCTCCAGCGCGATCCGTCGGGCGCGCTGCGCGATCACGATCGCCTCGCCGACGCGGTCGAGCCGGTCCGCCAGGATGACGACGTCGGCGGCCTCGGACGAGGCGCTGGCACCGCGGGCGCCGAGCGCGATGCCGACATCGGCCGACGCCAGCGCCGGCGCGTCGTTGATGCCGTCGCCGACCATGATCGTCGGATGCAGGCGCTGCTCGCTCTTGACCGCGTCGACCTTGTCGGAGGGCACGCGATCGGCGAGCACGGCGTCGAGGTCAAGCGCGGCACCGATCGCCTGCGCGGCCGCGGCGCGGTCGCCGGTCACCATCACCATCCGCGCGATGCCCGCCTCGCGCAGCCAGCGGATGGCGCGCGGCGTGTCTGCACGCAACTCGTCGGCGAGCAGCAACGCCCCGATCGGGCGGCCCTCGACCGCCACGAAGACGATCAGCGCCGAGCGCCAGGAGGCGCGTCGGATGGCACGCGCCGCCCAAGGTGGCGGCGCGTGATTGCCGAGGATGAGGTCCGGCGAGCCGGCGCTGATCCTGCGGCCGTCGATGACGCCTTCGAGGCCGGAGCCCATCGTCTCCCGCACCCGCTCCGGCACCTTGAGCTTGAACCCGCGGGCGTGGCCGGCCTCGACGATGGCGTGCGCCAGCACATGGTGCGAGGCCTGCTCTAGCGAGGCGCCGAGCAGCAGCACCGCATCGGCCTCCTCGCCGGGCGCCGCTTCGACCGAGAGCAGCCGCGCGCCGCCGACGGTCAGCGTGCCGGTCTTGTCGAACAGCACCGTATGCGCCCGCGCCAGCGCCTCGAGCTTGCCGCCGCCCTTCACCAGGATGCCGCTGCGCGCCGCCTGCGCCACGCCGGCGATGAAAGCGACCGGGGCCGCCAGGATCAGCGGACAGGGCGTCGCGGCGACCAGGACCGCCAGGCTGCGGATGACATCGCCGGAGGCGAAATAGGCCGCCGCCGCGATGGCGAGGCTGACCGGCAGGAAGATCAGGGCGTAGCGGTCGGCGAGCCGCACGAACGGCGCCTTGGCGGTCTGGGCCGTCGTCACCAGCTTGACGATGCCGGCATAGGTGCTTTCGCCCGCCGTCGCGGTGACCGCCAGGTCGAAGGTCTCACCGGCATTCAGCGAGCCCGAGAGAATCGCCATGCCGCGCGTCTTCGAAACCGGGATCGGCTCGCCCGTGAGTGCCGACTCGTCGACCACGGCGACGGCCGTTTCTACCACGCCGTCCACCGGAACGATCTCCCCGGCCCGTACCATCAGGCGGTCGCCCACGGTGACATCGGCGACCGGAACATCCTCGATGCGATCCTCACGCCAGCGATGCGCCAAGCGCGGCGCCCGGTCGACCAGCGCCCGTAGATCGTGCTCGGCACGCGCGACCGCAATATCCTCGAGCACGTTGCCGCCGGAATACATCAGCGCCACCACGGCGCCCGCCAACGGCTCGCCGAGGACGATCGCCGCGCTCATCGACACCAGCGCGATGGCGTCGACGCCGATGCGTCCGGCCACAAAATCTCTCACTATCGAGACAAGCAGGCCCAGGATGACCGGCACCGTCGATGCCGTAAAGGCATATCCTGCGAGATCGGGCCGGCCGACCAGATGCGCAACGCCTCCGGCGGCGAGACCCGCGACGGCGATTGCTACGAGGGTCCACCGCAGGATGCGCTCGAACATGGCACGAAGGTTCCAGATTGTGGCGGCACTATCGCCGCTGCGACCCGGCGCATGCTTGAGCGAAATCAACCGCGAGGCACGTTGCCGCAGTGCCAGCCGGAGGCATTGGCCTCAAGCCGTGTTGCCCGCGTCGACCGTCAGCACGGTACCCGTGACGTTGCGGCCGCCCTCGCCCATCAGGTACTCGACCATTGCGGCGACGTCGTCAGTCTCCGGCAACCGCCGCAGCGCGCTGCGACCGGCGATGCGCCGCTGTTGCTCCGCGTCCATGCTCTGGGTCAGCTCGGTGGCGATGAAGCCGGGCGCGATCGCATTCACGGTGATGCCGACCTTGCCGACCTCCCGTGCCAGCGAGCGCGTGAAGCCATTCGCAGCCGCCTTGGTCGCACCATACACCGAAAGGCCATTATAGCCGGTGCTGGCGATGATCGAGGAGATGTTGACGATGCGTCCCTCGCCCGCAGCCATCATGTGCCGCACGACATATTTGGTGAGGATCATCGGCGCCAGCACGTTGAGCCGCACCAGGCCCTCGATCTCCGAATTGTGCATGGTCGCAAGCAGACCCTCGGTGCCGATGCCGGCATTGTTGACGAGACCATAGAGCGGACCGAACTCGTCGCGCACCGACTTCACGAAAGCGGGGATCGCGTCAACGGCGCTGAGGTCGCAGGCGCGGAAATGAATTCCGGCACTGCTGGCGCTGAACTCGGCGATCGCTGCGCGCAGATCTTCGCTCTCGCGGCGGGCCACAGCGACGACGTCGAAGCCAGCGCCCGCGAGCCGGCGCGCGATGGCGAGCCCGATGCCGCGGCTGCCGCCGGTGACCAGGACATTACGCATCGCTGCGCGCCAGCTTGCCGGCCGGGGTGACGTCGAGCGCCGGGACGAAGCGGATCATCGCCGGCACCTTGTGAGCCGCGAGACGTGCACGACAATCGGCGAGGATCTCGTTGCGTACCGCCTCTGCGCGTGCAGGATCTGCATCCGCCGTCAGCACGACTTCCGCAACGACGATGCTGCCGGTGATCGGGCTGCGCCTCGACTTGGCGCGTGACATCCGCACCTCGATGTGGCCATTGATCACGGCTTCGATCTCCTCGGGGTGAACCTTGAGGCCACCGACATTAATGACGCCATTGCGCCGGCCGACGAAGTAGTAGCGCTCGCCGCGCAGCTCGACCATGTCACCGGTGTCGACATAGCCATCGCCATCGGTGAGCGCAGCCGCCGCGCGTCCGACATAGGCATGCGCCGCGCGCCTGGAGCGAATGCGCAGCGAACCGTCCACCACCTTCATGTCGACGGCACCGCGGCCTTCGCCAAGCAGCGTCGCGGGAAAGCCTTCCAGCCCGTCATTGACGGCGAAGCCGACGCCGGCTTCGGTCGAAGCATAGGCGTGACCGATCGAGGCCCGCGGAAACGCCTGCTTCAAGCCATCCAGCACCGCCTGATCCGCGATCTCGCCGGAAAGCCGCACGTAGCGCGGTGCGAACTGTTCGGCCGATCCGCTCATCAGCAGCTTGCGCCAATGTGACGGTGTTCCCGAGATGTGCGTGACGCCGCATTTGTTGAGGCGCGCAACATGATCGGCCAGCGCCTCGCCCGGGTCGGACAGCACCATCGAGCCGCCGCCGACGATCGCGCGCAGAAAGATCTGCAGCCCGCCGTAGCGGCGGATGTCGTAGAAGGTCGCCCACACCGGCAAAGCGTCGCCCGGGACCGGTCGATCGCCGATGATGGCGCCGCACAGGCCTTCCAGCGTATGGCCGACGATCTTCGGTACCCCCGACGTGCCCGAGGTCAGCATCAGCCATTCGGTGGCACGCGTGGTCTGCGCCATCCGGGCCGAGAGCGCGGGTAGTCCAACCGGAACGCTGAGGTTCACCGCGCACTCGGAGAAGCGCTCCGGCTCGTCGGTGACGATGGCATCGATCTCCGCGTCGGCGATGATGCTGGCGAGATGCTCGGTTTTCAGGTCCGGCGGGCACAGCAGCATGCGCCGGGCAACGCCGTCGATCTCGATCAGCGCGAAGCCGGCCAGGAGCTGGCCGGAGGTCGCGAGCAGCACCGAGCGTCCGTCGAGCTCGCCGGCGCGTCCGCCGAGGCAGCTGCCGGTCGTCAGTTGCGCGAGCGTCACGGCGTGACGCGGATCGGAAATCGTCCGCTCCGTCAGCGCCGTCCCGAGATGATCGCGCAGCGCGAAGACCTCACGCGGGGACATTCTCATAGGCCCTGATGAAATCGCCGATCGTGTTGGGGAACGTCACGTCCTCGGACAGGGTGAACGGATCGACGCCGAGATCATCCTCGAGGCGGGCGACCAGAATGGCGAACGCAAGCGAATCGAAGCCGGTCTCGTGCAGCGTCAGCTCATCCGTCAGCTGCGGCAGCTTGACCTTCTGCTCGTCCGCAATCTGCTTGATCGCCGCAATGATCCTCAACCGTACCGACATGGGCCAATCCACTTGCTGTTCAAAACGATGCAGCCAACGATAGAGGGCGATGGTGAAGGAACCCGGTGTTTACCCGGATGTTTCGAGAGCGTTGGTAAATGCGCATCATCGCCTATGATTAAAATGCTCTACAAACGGACCTCGCCCGCCACGATCCGCGCATAGCCTTCGCGGTCGAGCACGCGATAGGCGCCGCTCACCGCCTCTCTCACATAGATGGGGTCGGACACCAGCGCCGGATCGAATCCGTCGCGCATGAGTTCCTGCTTTTTTTGCTTGAAGGTCTCGGTCGACTGCAGCGATGGTGTGATGCGCAGCGCCACCGGCTGCGCATAGGCCGGGAGCCGCCGGGCAAGCGCTGCTGATAGCACATCGACGTCGAAGTCGTCATTGACGACGAGTGCAGCCATGCCGGCACGTCCGTCGGCATTGGGCACGACGACGCCATATGTCGACGCCTCCATGACACCCGCACATTGCAAGATCGCGTCGTTCACCTCGCTGGTCGCGACGTTCTCGCCCTTCCAGCGAAACGTGTCGCCGACGCGGTCCACGAAATAGAAGAAGCCCTGCTCGTCCTGGCGCATCAGGTCGCCCGTACGAAACCAGGCATCGCCCTTCGCGAAGACATCGCGCAGGATCTTCTTCTCCGTCTCGGCCGCATCCGTATAGCCTTCGAAGCGACCGCCGCCTTCGTCGGCCTTGCCGATGCGGCCCACCGCCTCGCCGGTCTCGCCGCGCGCGCATGGCAGGCAAAAGCCGTCGGGCCCGCGCAGCGGCGCGCGCTGATCCGCATCGAGCTGGATGATCGCAGCCGGAAAACGATGCGCGAGCAGCGACGGCACCCGGCCGATCGATCCCACCCGGCCCTCGACATTGTAGAGCGAGAAATTGCCTTCGGTCGCCGCGTAGAATTCGAGCACCTGCGGGATCGCGAAGCGCAGCTGAAATGGCTCCCAGATGTCGCCGCGCAAGCCGTTGCCGCAGGCGAGCCGCAGCCGATGCGTGCGATCGAGTTCCGAGGGTGGCGCCGCCAGCAGATAGCGGCAGAGCTCGCCGATATATTGGACGAGCGTGCAATCGTGACGAACGATGTCGCGCCAGAAGTTGCGCGCCGAGAATTTCTCCGCCAGCACCGCCGTGCCGCCGGCGCGCAGCATGCTGCAGGGCGCGACGATGCCGCCAACGGAATGATAGACCGGCAGGCAATCGTAGAGCCGGTCATCGGGACCGGCGCTGGTCAGGCCGGCAAACCAGCCGCCCCAATTCAGGATGCGGCGATGGCTGATGCTGGCGGCCTTGGGCAGGCCGGTCGTACCGGACGTGTAGATCAGCAACGCGCGGTCGTTGATGGTCACGGCGGGACGTTCGGCCGCTGCGAGCGCCCGCGTGTCGGTGGCCGCGACCGCGGTGTCGAGATCGCCGCCATGCATCCATACACGGGGGGCGCTCGCGATCAGCGATGCCGCGCCGGCGTAGGCTTCGGCGAATTCTCGGGACAGGATGACATGAGCCGGCTTGGCGACGCCGATGCAATGCGCCAGCGACGCTCCGACCAGATTGGTATTGATGAGCGCGACCACGCCGCCGATGCGGCTGATCCCGAGCCAGGCCGCCAGATAGTCCGGCTGGCTCGGCATGATCAGGGCGATCGTGTCGCCTGGAGCGACACCAATGGTCAGCGCCCAGCGGGCATATTGGTTCACGCGTGCGGACAGGGCGGCATAGCTCAGCATGTCGCCATCCGAGATCAGCGCCGGCCGCGCGGGTTGCTTCGCGGCCCAGTCGTCGATGATGTCGGCAAACAGCCGTTGAGGCTCGGCCTCGATGCGCGCGGTCAGCTCGATCGCCTTGAGCCAGATCTTCGCCGCCGACGGCTTCGGGCCGGGCGTGATGGGGTCCGCAGATCGCTCCGCGCGCTCGGATGTCATGGCTGCCACCGCTTCGAGTTCGGCGACCTTATAGGCGGCCGCGCCTGACCGGCCGTTAACCGGCACGGTTAACCTGCTGAAAGTCGATCGTGGTTGATGCGAATGCGATCCTTTACGAAGTACTTGCAAATATCGGCTAGGTTGCATTTCCCAGAACATGCCAACGCGAAGGCCGGCATGCCCAAGGACACGACGATTACACGACGTGCGCTGCTGCAATGCGCCGCCTGGAGCGGTGCTGCCGCGGCGATCCATCCGGCCGCCGCGGCAGCGGCGGGAGCAGACGCACCCTATCCATCCCGGCCCGTCACCTGGGTCATTCCGTTCGCCCCGGGCGGCGCCACCGGCCGCCTGTCGGTGCTGATCTGCGACCGGCTGACCCGCCGGCTCGGCCAGGCCTTCGTGCTCGATCACCGGCCGGGTGCGGGCGGCAACGTCGCCACCAAGAGCGTCGCGGGCGCCGCTCCCGACGGCTACACCATTCTGGCGACGTCGACCGCCAACGTCATCAACGCCTCGCGCGAGTCCATGCCCGGTCCCGACAGCTCCGGCGAACTCGTGCCGGTGGCGGGCATCGCGCGGCTGCCGTTGCTGCTCCTGGTCAACAAGGAGCTGCCGGTGAAGACGCTGGCCGAGTTCCTCGCTTATGCCAGGGCGAACCCCGGCAAGCTCAGCGTCGGCTCCGCCGGTCCCGGCACCGTCCAGTTGCTGTCGGCCGAGCTGTTCCGGACGCTCGGCGGGATCAGCTGGTCCGTGGTCCAGTATCGCGGCTCGGGCCCGGCGCTGATCGACCTCGCCTCCGGCCACATCCACGCGATGTTCGACAACACCGCGGCCGCCGTCGACCTGCTGCGCAGCGGCAAGGTCAGGGCGCTGGCGGTGTCGACACGCGATCGCGCCGCAGCTTTCCCCGATATCCCGCCGGTCGCCGACGTACTGCCGGCGTTCGAGACCTCCGGCTTCTACGGCGTCGCCGTACCGCACGGCACCCCGCAGCCGATCGTCGAGCTGCTCAATCGCGAGATCAACGCGGCGCTGCTGGATCCCGAGATCAGCAAGCAGTTCGCCGAGGTCGGCGCCACGCCGATCCCCGGCGATACCGGCATCTACGCCGCGACCTACCGCGCCGAGATCATGCATTGGCGCAAGCTGGTCCCGCAGACGAGCGCGAAGAACTGATCTCCGCGCCCGCATCCCGGCGCCTCAGGCCCCCGCCACGCCCTGCAGCACCAGCCGGTTGAGCCGCGCCGCAAACCCCGCCGGGTCTTCCGGCAATTCGCCATCGAGGATCTGCGCCTGCTCGAGCAGCAGGAACGACAGATCGTCGACCTTGGCCTTGTCGGCCGCGGCCTTTGCGACCGCCACGACCAGCGGATGGCGCAGGTTGATCTCGAGGATCGGCTTGGTGCGGGCGCCGCGCGCCTGCTGCGACAGGATCCGCTCCAGCTCACGATCGGGCCCATGGCTGCCGGCGACGAGGCACGAGGCGCTGGTGGTGAGCCGGGTCGAGACCTTCACGTCGGTGACGTGGTCGCCGAGGCTCGCCTTGATCAGCGCGATCGTATTGGCCTCGTCGGCCGCCGGCTGCGCCTCGTCCGCTGGCGTCGACTCGGTGACCGGGATCGGGTCGAAATTGATGTCGCCCTGGCTCAGCGACTTCAGCGGCTTGCCGTCGAATTCGAGCCGCGCCGAGGTCCAGAACGCATCGACCGGATCGGTCAGCAGCAGCACCTCGACGCCGCGCGCCTTGGCCGCCTCGAGCCGCGGATTGGACTTCAGCCGCTCGATGCTGTCGCCGACCAGGAAGTAGATCTCGGTCTGATTCTCCTTGAGGCCCTCGACATACTGCTTCAGCGAGCGCTTCTCGCCCGATGTCGTGGTGAACCGCGCCAGCGCCAGCAGCTTGTCGCGGCGCTCGAAATCCTCGTAGAGCCCTTCCTTGATGACGGCGCCGAACGACTCCCAGATCTTGTCGAAATTCTCGGCGTCCTTCTCGGCGAGCTGCTCCAGCTCGCTGATCACGCGGGTCGTCACCGCTCTCCGGATCTGCGCCAGCTGCGGATTGTTCTGCAGCATCTCGCGCGACAGATTGAGCGGCAAATCCTCGCTGTCGATCACGCCGCGGATGAAGCGCAAGTACGCCGGCATCAGGTCGGCATCATCGGTGATGAAGACGCGGCGGACATAGAGCTTGACCTTGCCCTTGCGCGCCGGCTCGAACAGGTCGAACGGCTTGGTCGAGGGCGCGAACAGCAGCACGGCGTAGGAATAGCGGCCTTCGGCGCGGTAGTGCAGCGTCATCGCCGGCTCGTCGAAGGCGTTGGCGATCGACTTGTAGGCCTTGGCGTAGTCCTCCGCCGACAGCTCTGATTTCGAGCGCTGCCACAGCGCGCTCGCCGAATTGATCTGGCGCGGCTCGCCTTCCGGCTGGACCAGCATGATCGGGAACTGGATGTTGTCGGAATAGGCCGTGACGATGCGCTCGATCTCGTAGGTTTCGAGATATTTCTTGGCGTCGTCCTTGAGATGCAGCACGATCTCGGTGCCGCGCGTCACCCGGTTGGCATCCTCCTCCGAGCTCGGCGCGACCTCGAAGCCGGCGCCGCCCGACGAGGTCCAGGTCCAGACCTCGCTGCCGCCGGCACGGCGGCTGATCACGGTAATGCGGTCGGCGACCATGAAGGCGGAATAGAAGCCGACACCGAACTGGCCGATCAGGCCGGTGCCGTCCTTCGCCTCGGCGAGCTTCTGCACGAACGCCTTGGTCCCGGAGCGGGCGATGGTGCCGAGATGGTCGATCAGCTCCTGACGGTCCATGCCGATGCCGCTGTCGGCAATGGTCAGGGTGTTGGCGGTCTTGTCAGGAATGATGCGGATCTGCGGCGGCTCGCCGTCGCCGATCAGCTCGGGCCTGGCGATCGCCTCATAACGCAGCTTGTCACAGGCGTCGGAGGCGTTGGAAATCAACTCGCGCAGGAAGATGTCGGTCTCGGAATAGACCGAGTGCACCATCAGATGCAGCAGCTCGGAGACTTCGGCCTGGAAGGAATGGCTAACGGTGGCGGTGTCGGTCATCGTCGGACGTTGGCCCATGCTATCAGGGGTGGAGAGAGACCGTCGATATAGCGCGGCGGCGGCACCGATCAAGCCTTCCGAGCGGGGGGATCACCCGCCGATCGTTCGGCGGCGGCGAGCAGCTTGTCGATCGCCGCGTCCAGGGTGGCGATCTCGGCGGCCGAAAGCACGCCCAGCAGATCGGCCTCGCGCGCCAGCGCATAGGGCACGATCCTGCGATACAGCGCCCGCCCGGCGGCCGTCAGCGTCACGATCCGCTCGCGGCCGTCCTCCGGATCGCGGCTGCGGCTGACGATCCCGCGCGCCTCCAGGCTCTGCATGGCGCGGCTGACGTTCATCTTGTCGAGCGTCGTCAGCCGGCCGATCTGCTTGGTCGGCAGCCGCGGCTGCTCGCCGAGCGCCGCCAGGATCCGCCATTCCTGGCGCGACAGCGCAAACCGGTCGGCATAGACCTCCGCCACGGCCAGCGACACCTGCTCGGCGAGGCGGGCCAGCCGGTAAGGGAAATAATGCTGCAGCCGGAGCTCGCGCTCCGTGGCCGCCTCCCCTTGCTTGCGATCGCGCATGTCGGTGACCGTCTTTGTCATTGCGTCCTCTGCCCCTCGCCCTTCCAACGATCCCGGCGCCTCGATCCGATCCTGATCGTGTTGATCTGGATCAAAGCCAAGATCGTATCATCCGTTACTATTTTGCCAACAACGATCATGGGAGGACCATCATGCAGATCGAGAAGATCCATCACGTCGCCTATCGCTGCGTCGACGCCAAGGCCACCGTCGAATTCTACAAGAAGGTCCTGAACATGGACCTGCTCGGCGCGATTGCCGAAGACCGCGTGCCCTCGACCAAGGCACCCGATCCCTACATGCACATCTTCCTCGATGCCGGAAACGGCAACATTCTTGCCTTCTTCGAGTTGCCGAACTCGCCGCCGATGGGACGGGATCCGAACACCCCGGAATGGACCCAGCACATCGCTTTTCAGGTCAAGGACATGGAGGAGCTGGAAGAGGCCAAGGCGCGCGCGGAGGCCGCCGGGCTCGACGTCGTCGGGATCACCGACCACACCATCTTCAAGTCGATCTATTTCCATGATCCGAGTGGCCACCGCCTGGAGATCGCGACCTGGACCGCCACCCCCGAGCAGATCGCCCGGATGAAGTCGGTCGCCCACGCCATGGTCGACGAATGGGCCACGACCAAGAAGCCGCCGCGCCACACCGCATGGATGCATGAAAAGGAATTCGCCGGCGCCGACTGAGCCACCGCTCGTCCCCGAAGTTCCGACCGCAACGCGCCAAGTCAGGTTGCGCCAAGCGAGGCAGCCATGAGCAACTATGTCTATCCGCGGTTTCCCTATGTCTGCTCGGCGGAGCAGCGCAGCGGCGAGACCCGACGTCACCCGGTGGTCGTGATCGGCGCCGGACCGATCGGCCTCACCGCGGCGCTCGATCTCGCCGCCCGCGGCCAGCCGGTGGTCGTGCTCGACGACAACGACACCGTCAGCATCGGCTCCCGCGCCGTGTGCTACGCCAAGCGGCCGCTGGAAATCTGGGACCGGCTCGGCTGCGCCGCGCCGATGGTCGACAAGGGGGTCAGCTGGAACATCGGCAAGGTGTTCTTCCGCGACCAGCTGTCCTATCAATTCGACCTCTTGCCCGAGCCAGACCATCGCTGGCCGGCGATGATCAACCTGCAGCAATATCATCTCGAAGAGATCCTGGTCGACGCCTGCAGCAGGAGCCCGCTGGTCGACCTGCGCTGGAAGCACCGCCTCGTCAGCCTCAAGCAGACCGACGACCACGCGCAGCTCGCGGTAGAGACGCCGGACGGCATCTTCACCATGGAGGCGCAATGGGTGATCGCCTGCGACGGCGCCAATTCGGACACCCGCCGCATGGTCGGCGCCGAGTTCAAGGGCCAGTTCTTCCAGGACCGCTTCCTGATCGCCGACGTCAAAATGAAGGCCGACTTCCCGACCGAGCGCTGGTTCTGGTTCGACCCGCCGTTCCATCCGGGACAATCGGTGCTGCTGCATCGCCAGTCCGACAACATCTGGCGCATCGACTTCCAGCTCGGCTGGGACGCCAATCCCGACGAGGAGAAGAAGCCCGAGCGTGTGATCCCGCGCATCCGGGCGATGCTCGGCGAGAGTGCCGATTTCGAGCTCGAATGGGTGTCGATCTATCAGTTCGCCTGCCGGAGGATCGATCAATTCCGTCATGGACGCGTGCTGTTCGCCGGCGACGCGGCACATCAGGTGTCGCCGTTCGGCGCCCGCGGCGCCAATACCGGCGTGCAGGACATCGACAATCTCGCCTGGAAACTTTCGCTGGTGCTGCATGGCGAGGCCCCCGACAGCCTGATCGACAGCTATCACGAGGAGCGAGCCTTTGCCGCCGACGACAACATCCTGAACTCGACGCGCGCCACCGACTTCATCACGCCGAAGACGCAAGTCAGCCGGCATTTTCGCGATGCCGTGCTCGACCTCGCGCAGCATCACGCCTTCGCGCGACCGCTGGTCAACAGCGGCCGGCTGTCGACGCCGACGCCCTATGTCACGTCGTCGCTGAATACGCCCGATGGCGCGCCTGATAGCGGCGCCATGACTCCCGGCACAAATGCGGCCGATGCGCCCGTGACCAGGGCGGGGCAGCCCGGCTGGTTGCTGAATGGCCTCGGCGGCGGCTTCACGGTGCTCACCTTCGACGACGCCGTTGCGGCCAAGGAGCTCAGCGTCGACGGCATCGCGGCGCGCGTGCTCGTCGTCGGACGCGATATCGCCGACGCCAGGGGTCTGCTCGCGGAGCGCTACGGCGCCGCTGAAGGCACGACCTATGTGTTCCGACCGGATCAATATGTCACCGCCCGCTTCCCGCAGTTCGACGAAGCCGCGATCGCCGCCGCGGTCCGGCGCGCCTGCGGCAAGACCGGCACGGTGCAGCAGGAGCTTGCCGCATGAGTCTGACCCTGACGCCGAACATCAGCGATCCCGACGGTTTCTATGCCGAACTGATCGGCAGCCAGCGCGAGCTGAGCGAGGACGACGCCCTGCGCATGAATGCGAGACTCGTGCTGCTGCTCGCCAACCACATCGGCGACCGCACGGTCCTGAGCGAGGCCATCCGGCTGGCGCGCGCGCCGGGCGGCTGACCGAAGCGGCGGTCCTTGTTCGATATTCGCGGCGGTTTTGATCCCGATCAAAGCCGCGCGCGCGCTTTCTCTGGCAGGGAGAGAGACCCGCAGGCGACCCGCGCGCCGGCACAGGAGCAGCATGCTCGCGTTCACAGCGTGACCTGAATTGCAGCCGGTCGGTTTCATTGTGACAACATCATAATGTCACGCCACCTTCACCGAGGCTCTCTACGTCTCCACCTCGTTCCACAAACGAACGGGGATTCGCATGCCGCGCTACTACAAGACCCTGCAGACCCAGCGCTTCGACGACTATCGCTACTATCATCAGAGCCGGATCAATCAGACGCTGCACCTGATCAGCGCCGTGATCTTCCTCGTCTGCTACGCGCTCTTGTTCAAGGACGCGGCAATGGCCGGCCTCGTCGGCTGGCTGGCGATGCTGACTCGCCAGACCGGGCACTTCTTCTTCGAGCCGAGCGGCTATGACCACGTCAATGACGTGACCAACGACTACAAGGAAGCGGTGAAGGTCGGCTACAATCAGACCCGCAAGATCGTGCTGCTCACGGTATGGGGGCTGGTGCCGGTCGCGCTGTTCGTTTTCCCGACCATGTTCGGGCTGTTCGATGCGCCAGCGAGCCGGATGGAGTTCGTCCGTCACGTCGGCGTGCTCTGGCTCGCGGTCGGCATCGGCGGCGGTCTCTTCCGCGTCGTCCAGCTGTTTGCGACGCAGGATGTCGCGACCGGTCTGATCTGGGCGTTCAAGGTGCTGACCGACCCGCTGCACAACATCGCGCTGTACTGGAAATCTCCGCTGGCGCTGCTGCGCGGCGAGCTGATCGACCCGACCATCAAGGACGCCGCGCATTGGGGCGCCACCGCCGACGATGAGGACGCCGAGGAGGCCGCGCATCTCACCTGACGGGCCTCTCGCGCTGCCACCGCCCGCCAGGCGGGCGGTGGAACCAAGCGTCACCTTCCACATCATGGAACGACTTCTCTGCTGCGCCGTTGCGGCCTCGGTGCTGGTGGCCTTCAGGAGCTTTCCATGTGTGACTACAGCCTCCATACTGTATCTTCCCGTGATGCCAAGATCGACGACGTGCTGGTCTCCTGTCGCTTTCCCGGCACGGAAACACGCGGCTTCTCGACCAAGGATGATCCGTTGACGGCCGTGTGCCTGCGTCCGGGCACCGAGCTCGCCTTCGAAGGCGACGTCCGCATCAAGGGTTTCTTCTTCCGCCGCAAGGTCGGCGCCCATCTCGCCCGCTTCCGCCAGGTCGACATCAACAAGCCGATGGAGCACCACGACGCGCTCGAATTCTCCAACGGCCGCATCGTCAAGCTCACCGACCTCGCGACCGGGCAGCGCGCCCGCGTGCTGCAGATGCCGGCCGATCCGGCGACCAGGCGCACCGCGACGCCGGTGACGATCGAGCTGCGCGCAACCCAGCTCTGAACGCGTCGATCGCGACGACGACAGCCCCGCACCGGTGCTGCCGTCGCCTGTGATGGAATGGCATCCATGTCGTCGATTTCCGCGGCGGCAGATCCGGTTGATGAGGGAGTGATCGGCATGCGCGCTCGCGATCCCGCGGCACGACGTGCCCGGGTGATGCGGTCGTCAGCCCTCGTGAAACGAGAGGGCGCGGGGAAGGCCGGGTGCTGACCACGGCCCATGGCCCGCCTGCAACAAGGAAAGCAGGCGGCAGTCACCACAGGTCGGGCCACCAAGCGGCCTCCCCCGCGCAATGGTTTTACGGTGTCCTTCGTGCTCTCCCTGGGGATCGGCTTTCTTGCCCCCATCGCCCGCGCGAGCCGTCACAGCATCGCAGCGCGCTTGACCTCAGCGCCGAGAGGTCAGGACCACACGACTTCGCCGTCCGCACCGGCCAAGCGCTCGTCGGGCGCCGCCGTCACGTCCATCGCAGCCCACCTCCACGTTCGTGACGACGCGTACGTCCCTCATGCTCGAGGCGGGATGGGTGGAGGAAAGCATGATTTCTGTAAAAGAGCAAGATGTTTATTTTTTCCAGAATATCGACGGGGCGATGGCCATTGCTCCACCACGGATGATGCCCGATAAAACGCTCAGTCAAAACGGCTGTCGCCTCCGCACCGGGCTCAATACAGTGCCCTCGCCCCTTGTGGGAGAGGGCAGCGCCGGCCGATCCTCAAGCGCGGTTGGGTGAGGGGTTCTCTCCGCGAGCGACGCGCGTGGATGGAGACCCCTCACCCAACCGCGCCCGTTGCGCTGTCCTACATGCCCTCTCCCACAAGGGGCGAGGGCGCAGTCACGAGCACCGCCCCCGCTGTGGCATCAGAACTACTCAACAGATATCTGCCCGGCCCGCCTCAATCCGGCAAGTTCGTAAACCGCGGCCGCCACACGCCCAGGATCACGTTCACCGTGGCGACACCGAGCATGACCCAGATCGCGCCCTGCTCGGTGCCGAAATTGGGGGCGAGCGTCGCCGGATCGATCTGGCCGGCGACGGCGCGGGCGGCCTCCTCGGCCGCTTCCTGCATTGGGCCCTGCACGGCGGCGAAGCCCCATTCGAACACGAGGATGCCGGAGGCGAGCTTGGCGAGCGCCCAGCCCGCGCTGTGCAGCGCGCGGTTGACGGCGATGGCGAGCAGTCCGGCGATCAGGGTCAGGCCGAGCGAGGGGAAGAAGACGTAGCGCACGATCGCGCCCATGGCCGCCCGCATCTCGGCGTAATGCGCCAGCGACACCGAAGGCTGTGGAATGAGGCCAAGCAGCACGACGAGGCACGCCATGGCTCCCATCATGCCGATCGCGCCCATCGTGTGCAGGAACTTCATCAGCCGTCGCATGGCATTCCCCCCGGGCGTCGCGAAGGTGGAAGTCGGGACGGGCGTCCGGCGTCCTGCCGGTCCCACCCATGATGGGCCGCGGTGCAACGGCACGCGCCGGCCACACTGTACTATACGATCAACCCGCCGCCGCGGTTCAGCCGATGTTGCGATCTACCAATGCCGCGTGCCCGGCGCCCCCTTGAAGGGACCGACCACGCCCGAGGTGATCCAGCCGCCATAGAAGTCGCCCTGTTGCGCCGCGACACGCTCGTCGCCGACGAAGCAGTCGTCTACACGCGAGGCATAGAAGGCGAGATGCGCGGCGATCGGCGCGAAGGCCGGCGTCGGCTGCTCGTAGCTCCAGGCCGCCTGCTCGGAGACGCGGCCGTCGACCTCCAGCGTCCAATAGCCAGCGACGCCCTTGAACTCGCAGAACGACCGGCCCGGCGCAGGACGCAGCCACTGCATCGCAATATGCTGCGGCGGGAGGTAGTAGACCGGCGGGTGGCTGGTCTCGAGCACACGGTAGCCGTCATGGCTGTCGGCAATGGTGACGCCGGCGAACACGACGCGCAGCCGCGCCGCGCAGCGCTCCAGCCGTGGCGGCCGCGGATAGTCCCACACCGATTCCTGTCCCGGCCCCGGCGCGATGCGCTGCATGTGATCTCTCCTGCGCGACGGCTCGGCCGCCGTCATTGAGATAACGAGCGGCTCATCGATGGGGATCAGTCAGGAAAAGCATCCAGCTCAGGCGATCGCCGCGAGATAGCGCGTCACCGAGCGGTCGAACGCGCGCTTCGCATCATCAGCGATGTTCTTCTGCCACCATGCGCCGTAGATGCGGTCGAACGCGAGCGGCGCCACGGCATCGGCGATGCGGCGCACCGCGGTGGCGCCCAGCGGGATGTAGTTCGGATAGGAATACATGAAGCTGACGTGGCGGCGGTCCATCGCGACCATGGCGATGTCACCCGTCAACAGCGCGCCCCTGCCCTCAGCGCCCTTGCGCCAATGCAGGATGGTGGCGCCGGCGAAGTGCCCGCCGGTCCGCAGCAGCACGACGTCGTCGGAGATGGCGAGGCGATCGCCGGTCCACGGCACGATGGCGGGATGCGGCCGGGTGACGAAGGCCGCGTCGTCGCCATGCAGATAGACCGGCGCGTTGCCGAACGCCGCGCTCCAATCGGCGACCGCGCCATAGTAGTGCGGATGCGACACCGCGATCGCCTTCAATCCGCCGAGCGCGCGGACATGGGCGATCGCCGCATCCGTCGCCAACGGGATGCAGTCCCACATCACGCAGCCGTCGGGCTGGGGAATGAGCAGCGCGCGCTGGCCGATTGCAAAGCCCGGCTCCAGGGCAAGACCCGTCAGGCCGTCATCCTCGCGCCAGACCACCCGATGCCGCGCGGCAAGCTCGTCACGGCTGAGGAAGCTCTGGCCGCTCCAGTTCACATACTGCCGCTCGTCCTCGCAGACCACGCAGTGGCCAGGGGGCGCCGGCGTGTCGGGGAACTGCGCACCGCATTGAAGGCAGGTCCAGAGGGGCATGAATCACCATCCGTCGGAAGTCGCGAATGATGAGATTAGCATGCCGCCCATCCCGCGACAGCGTCGCGCGCGGCTTCGTGATTGCCTAGTGTGGCGCGACAGACCGACAGGAGCTTACGACATGCCGACCGCCTCGCGCCACGCCTTCGTCCACCGCCTGCCGATGCGCAGCCCCGATGACGTCAGCGCGCTGGCGACGGCGATCGCCCAAGGCACGATCGCGCCGGCCGGCATCGTCGCCATTCTCGGCAAGACCGAGGGCAATGGCTGCGTCAATGATTTCACCCGCGCCTTTGCCGTGCGCTCGCTCGAGGCGCTGCTCGGCAGGCATCTCGCATCCGACGCCGTCCGGCAGATCGCCATGGTGATGTCGGGCGGCACCGAGGGCGCGCTGTCGCCGCACATGATCGTGTTCGAGGCGCGCGAGGCGGACAATGACACGCCGCGCGCTCATGCAAAGTCGCTGGCGCTGGGACGGGCGCGGACGCCGGAGCTCGCGAGCGAGCATCTCGGCCGGATGCCGCAGGTCGAGCAGGTCGCCGCCGGCGTGCAGGTGGCGATGGCCGATGCCGGCATCACCGATCCTGCCGACGTCCACTACGTCCAGGTGAAATGCCCGCTGCTGACGATGGAGCGGATCGAGGCGGCCGAGGCGCGGGGACAGCGCACCGCAGTACGCGATACGCTGAAGTCGATGGGATTTTCCCGCGGCGCCTCGGCGCTCGGAGTTGCCGTGGCGCTCGGCGAGCTGGCCTCGTCCGACCTGTCCGACCAGATGATCTGCGCGGACTACGCGCGCTACAGCGAGCGCGCGGCCACTTCGGGCGGCGTCGAACTGCTCGATCACGAGATCCTGGTGGCCGGCATGTCCGCAGACTGGACCGGCCCGCTGGCCATCGACCACGCCGTGATGGCCGATGGCATCGACACCGAGCCGGCGCGGGCCGCCTTGGCCCGGCTCGGCTTGAACGTGGCCGGCCAGGTCCCCGCGGCCGAGCGCGGCCGCATCGCCGCGGTGCTGGCCAAGGCGGAAGCGGCGCAAAGCGGCAGGGTGCGCGGACACCGGCACACGATGCTCGACGACAGCGACGTCTCCTCGACGCGGCATGCGCGGGCCTTCGTCGGCGGCGCGCTGGCCGGGCTGTTCGGCTTCACCGACCTGTTCGTCTCCGGCGGTGCCGAGCACCAGGGCCCGGACGGCGGCGGCCCGGTCGCCGTCATCGCCCGGCGCGACTGAGAAAACCGAACGGACGGTCGCGGAAGGACGCGGGCCGCCACCGATGGGGCAGGTTAAGAGGTGCCATACAACCTCTTGATGTCACCTTCATACCACATGCGACTGATTATCACATGCATTAGGTACGATCTTCCCAGTCAGGCCACGGGTGGAACCAGCTTTGGTCCCATTTCGGCGACTTGTTGAGAGCCGTTCGCAATTGGAACGGGCCAGTTGCCGAACCAAAGAACCAAAGTTCAGTTCTTGCGTAGCCAATGGGGTGGTCGAATATGGGACAAGCCGTCTTTCCAGCAAGCCTGCGCGCGGGGGTCGCGCATCGCGGGGATCCGTCCTCCAACATGGCGGGGAAGGACATCACCGGGATGAAGGTGTCGGCAGTGGCCGGCCTGATCGCGGTGGCGTCGTTCTCCAGCGCCGAGGCGCAGCAGGCGCCGCTGCCATCGGTGAACGTCGACGCCCCGGCGGCACGGGCCAGGCCGGCGGCGTCGCGGCCGACGGCCGACCAGGTGCGCGCCCGCAGCGCGATGCGCCGCGCCGCCCGCCAGCCGCAGCAGCAGCCGGCGCCAACCGGGCCGCAGACTCCGCCGGACGCCAATCCCTACGCGGACGCAGCCGCGCCCTATAAGGTCGACCGCGTCGCCTCCGGCAAGTTCACCGAGAAACTGGTCAACACGCCGAAGACCATCACCGTGATGAGCAAGGAGGTGATGGAGGACAAGCACATCACCACCCTGAAGGAGGTCGGGCGCTCGACCGCAGGCGTCACGCTCGGCTCCGGCGAGGGCGGCAACGCCTTCGGCGACCGCTTCTTCATCCGCGGCTTCGACGCGCGCAACGACATCTTCATCGACGGCATCCGCGATCCCGCCGTCTCGGTGCGCGAGAACTTCTTCACCGAGCAGGTCGAGATCCTGCGCGGCCCCGCCTCGGCCTATGCCGGACGCGGCACCGCCGGCGGCGCCATCAACATCATCACCAAGCAGGCCGGCGACCGCAATTTCTACAACGCGGAGTCGACGCTCGGCACCGACCAGACCAAGCGCGTGACGCTCGACGTCAACCAGACGATCTCGCCGACCTTCTCGGTGCGCACCGGCGGCCTGTTCCAGGACGCCAATGTCGCCGGCCGCGACCACGTCACCGACGATCGCTGGGGCGGCTTCATCTCGACGAAGTGGACGCCGAGCGATTCGCTGAAGGTCACGACCAACTACGTCCACACCGATCTCTCCGGCTATCCTGATTTCGGCGTGCCGTTCTACAAGCAGGGCAACATCCCGGCGACCTCGGCCGGCATCCCGCGCAACAATTGGTACGGCTTCCTCAACCGCGACTTCCAGGCGGCGCGGCAGGATTTCGGCACGCTGGCGGCCGAGCTCAAGCTCAGCGACAGCGTGACCTTCACCAGCAAGCTGCGCGGCGAGCATTCCGAGCTGAACTACATCGGCACCTTGCCCAATGCGAGCGTGGCCGGCACGGCAAGCGCCGATCCGACCAAATGGTTCTTCAACGCCAGTGCGCAAAGCCGCTATCAGACCGTCGACAACTGGACCAACCAGAACGACCTCACGCTCAAGTACGACACCGGCGCGATCAAGCACACGACGGTGATGGGCACGGAGTTCTCCAAGGAGAACATCTCGATCGACCGCTATGCGGGCCTGACCTCGGAGGCGTTCGGCTCGCAGGGCACCACCGGCGGCGGGTTGACGAACCAGAACATGTTCAGCCCGGGCTATACCAACCTGCCGTTCACGACGGTGCCATATCTGACCGGCAACCCGACGCGCTACGACGTCGACAGCAAGAGCGCCTATGTCATCGACACCGCGAACTGGCGCGACACCATCATCTTCACCGGCGGTCTGCGCTATGACGGCTACGCGATGCGCTCATCCAACAACACGGCGTCGGCGACGGTGGATTCCGACCTGATCAACTACAATCTCGGCCTGGTCTACAAGCCGCTGCCGATCGGCAGCCTCTATGCCGCCTATGCGACCTCGGCCAACCCGTTTGGCTCGGAGCTCGACGGCACCGCGACGGACTACGGCGGCATTCCGCCGAACAGCACCATCATCCTCGGGCCGGAGCGCAACAAGGGCGCCGAGATCGGCACCAAATGGGAGCTGTTCGACCGCCACCTGCTGGTGACCGGCGCGCTGTTCCAGACCGTCAAGGAGAATGCGCGCGAGACCGTCAACGGCCTGCTGACCTCCGGCGCTGCCTACCGGATCCAGGGCATCGACATCGAGGCCGAGGGCAAGATCACCGATCGCTGGAGCATCTTCGGCGGCCTCGTGCTGATGCAGTCGAAGGTCACCCAGAGCGGCGTCGCCGCCAACGCCGGCCTGCAACTCGCCAATATCGCGCACCAGTCGCTCAGCGTGCTGTCGAAATACAAGCTCGACAACGGCTGGGAGATCGGCGGCCAGGCGGTGTACCGCTCGAAGGTGTTCGGCGGCACGTTTGCGGCCAACACCGGCAACGAGCTGCCGAGCTACTGGCGCTTCGACGCCTTCATCGAGAAGCAGATCGACAAGAACTGGAGCATGAAGGTCTATGCCCAGAACCTCACCAACCAGCTCTATTACGACACCTTCTATCGCAGCAACGTGCCGTTCACGGCGGTCGCGCCGGGCCGCGCCTTCTACCTGATCACGACCGCGAAGTTCTAAAGCCGCGCCGCGATCCGGATCAGGCAACAATGTCGCCGGATTCCCGCCGCATCTGCCGGTGCGGCGGGAGAGACCAGGGGACCATATCCATCGAAGCAGAGGACCAAACGCAGCGTTGAAACCGGAAGAGCGGCAGAAAGACGTGTTTGCTCTCCCATCCGTAATTGAATGACGGGGATCAGCTCAACCAGGAGGTTTCAAGTGTTGCCGTGACGCGACACCCTGCGAGCAATTGTCATTTTCAGAAATGGATGGAAACTTTTCGCATTCCGGCCACGAGCGGAACCAGCTTTGGACCGCTTTCCCCCTCTTCTTGACTTGCATTCGCAACAGGCTCGCGCCCGTTGCGTGCGTTCAAACGAACCCAAGTCAAGTTTTGCGTAACGAATGGGGTGGTCGAGTATGGGTAAGGCAATCTTTCCAAGGAGCTTGCGTGGGGCAAGCGGGCAGGAATGGGAGTCATCTCCCGAGATTTCAGGTGTGAAGGTCTCGGCGGTCGCAAGCCTGATTGCGGTCGCATCCTTCTCCAGTGCCGAAGCCCAGCAGGCGCCGCTGCCTTCCGTCAACGTCGAAGCCCCCGTGGCGCGCCCGAAGCCGGCCGCCTCGCGCCCGACCGCCGACCAGATCCGCGCCCGCGACGCCATGCGCCGCGCCGCCCGTCAGCAACAGCAGCAGCAGGCTGCCGCGCCCAAGAGCAACCTGCCGCCCGACCGCAACCCCTATTCCAGCGCCGTCTCGGACTACAAGGGCGAGCGGCTGCAGGCCTCCGGCAAGTTCCCGGAGAAGCTGCTCAACACGCCGAAGACCGTGACGGTCCTCAGCAAGGAGATCCTGGCGGACAAGAACTCCACCAGCCTCAAATCCGCCGTGCTCTCCACCGCCGGCGTGACGCTCGGCACCGGTGAAGGCGGCAACGCCTTCGGCGACCGCTTCTTCATCCGCGGCTTCGACGCCCGCAACGACGTCTTCATCGACGGCGTGCGTGACGCCGGCGTCTCGGTGCGCGAGAACTTCTTCACCGAGCAGGTCGAGATCCTGCGCGGCCCGAACTCCTCCTTCGCCGGCCGCGGCACCACCGGCGGCGCGATCAACATCGTGACCAAGCAGGCCACGACCGAAAACAGCTTCTACAACATGGACACGACGCTCGGCACCGACCGCACCAAGCGCGTGGTGATCGACGTCAACCAGAAGGTCACGCCGACCTTCGCCGCACGCGTCGGCGGCCTGTTCCAGGATGCCGGCGTCGCCGGACGCGACTACGTCACCGACAACCGCAATGGCGGCTTCATCGCCACCAAGTGGACGCCGCTGGACACCGTGACCCTGGCGGCCAACTACATCCACAACGAGGTGACCGGCCGTCCTGACTTCGGCGTGCCGTATTACCGGCCGAGCACGCTCACGGCCGGTGCGCCGTTCCCCGAGGTCGGCGCACCGCGCAACAACTGGTACGGCTTCGTCAATCGCGACTTCTCGCGCGTCGGACAGGACATCGGCTCGTTCAATGCCGAGGTGAAGATCACGCCGGACCTGACGATCTCGGACAAGGTCCGGGTGTCGCGCTCGACGTTGAACTACATCGGCACGCTGCCGGAAGGCCCGACCATCACCAACCCGCTGTCGAACTCGACCATCCGGGCCAATCCCCAGAGCCGCTTCCAGCAGACCGACGTGCTCGCCAACCAGCTCGAGGCGACTTACAAGTTCGACACCGGCGCCTTCAGGCACACCTTGCTCGCCGGCTTCGAGGTCTCGCAGGAAAAGGCGCTGATCAACAGCTACACGGGCCTGACCTCCGAGCAGCAGGGCCTGCCGTTCGCAGGCAGCGGTTCGCTGTCGGGCGTGAGCATCTTCAACCCGCAGTTCACCAACCTGCCGTTCGGCATTCCTTCGCTGGGCCGGTTCCCGACCAACGTGAAGATCGACTCGGCGAGCGTCTACGCGCTCGACAGCGTCAACTATCGCGACCTCGTCATTCTCAATGGTGGCGTCCGCTACGACAAGTACGACGTCCGCGTCGACGGCTTCGGCACGGTCAACGGCGTCGCCAATACGCCGGGCTCGACGGCGGCCTCGAGCGGCATGCCGAACTTCAATGTCGGCATCACGCTGAAGCCGGTGCCCTACGCCAGCTTCTATGCCGCCTACGCCACCTCGTCGAACCCGGTCGGCGCCGAGTTCGACGGCCTCAGCCCGCAATATGGCGGCCTGTCGGCGGTCACCAATGGCGGCGCGAACCAGATCTTCGGACCGGAGAAGAACACCTCGATCGAGATCGGCACAAAATGGGAGCTGCTCGACAACCGCCTGCTGGTCACGGCGGCGCTGTTCCAGACCGAGAAGGAGAATGCCCGCGAGTCGCGCAACATCACCAGCGCGGCTCAGGCCACGGCGGACTGCCCGTATCCGGCAGGCACCATCGGCGCAGTGCCCTGTCTCTCGGCCGGTGCCGCCTACCGTATCCGCGGCATCGACCTGCAGGCGGGCGGCAAGCTGACCGACAAATGGAGCATCTTCGGCGGCGTCGTGCTGATGCAGTCGGAGGTGACCAAGTCGAACATTCCGCCGGCCAACACGGCGCTGTTCTCCAGCAATGTCGGCCTCCAGCTCGCCAACACAGCGCACCAGTCGTTCAGCCTGCTGACCAAGTACCAGCTCAACGACACCTGGGAGATCGGCGGGCAAGCCGTTTACCGCTCGAAGATCTTCGGCGGTACCTGGCTCGCGGCGAACCAGGGTACGGAGTTGCCGAGCTACTGGCGCTTCGATGCGTTTGCTGAAGCCAAGATCGACAAGAACTGGACGGCGAAGGTGTTTGTTGCCAACATCTTCGACAAGCTCTACTACGACGCTCTCTACCAGAGTGCCACGCCGTTCGTGCTCGTCGGTCCGGGAAGAAGCGCATCGATCGTCCTGTCGGGACGGTTCTGATCGCCTGACGATCCAAGCCGGGGGCACACATCAAGTGATGAGTTCATGCTGATCTGTGTCCCCGGAATCTTGAGCAAGGACGATGTGGCGGAATTCCGCCGCATCATGGACTCCAGCGACTGGGAGGACGGCCGCTCGACCGCCGGCGCCCAGTCGGCCATGGTCAAGCGCAACGAGCAGTTGCCGCCCGACAGCGAGGTGGCACGCAAGCTCGGCCACCGCATCATTTCGGCGATGACCGCCAATCCGCGCTTTCTTGCCGCCGCCATCCCGCAGCAGATCTTTCCGCCGCTGTTCAACCGCTACAGCGCAGAGTCGGGCCACCATTTCGGCATCCACGTCGACAATGCCGTGCGCGGCGACAAGCTGACGGGCTTGCGCATCCGTACCGACCTGTCGGTCACGCTGTTTCTCTCCGAGCCCGAGGACTATGACGGCGGCGAGCTGGTCATCGAGGATCTCTACGGCTCGCACGAGGTGAAGCTGCCGGCCGGAGATCTCGTGCTGTACCCAGCCTCGAGCCTGCACATGGTCACGCCGGTGACGCGCGGCGTTCGAGTCGCCTCGTTCTTCTGGCTGCAGAGCATGATCCGCGATCCGCTGGCGCGCAGCATGATCTTCGATCTCGACACGACGATTCAGGGATTGTCGCAGCGGATGGGCCGTGACGATCCGGAGATGGTGCGGCTGACCGGTCTCTATCACAACCTGATCCGCTACTGGGCCGAGACCTGAAGCGTCGGCCGCGGCCGACGCCTCGCGACGTGCCCCCACCAGAGCTTCCCGGTTCCTGTTTTTCCCGTGCGCTCCATCATCGAGCTATCGCCCTGGATCGCCGGCTGATGTCGGCCACCCGTGAGCCGGGTTTCACGAGATGCGACCCGGCCGCTCGGCGATTTGCCTCCATTGAACATCGTCCGCAAGGCGTGCGCTTCGCGAACCTCTGTGAATGCAGGCGGAGACGATAATCCTGGAGAACGACCAACGTATCGCGTGCTGATTCGCATCTCATCGAATCTCAGTCGTGCTCAGGCGACATCCCTGATCGAGACGACGCGTGATGCGACCTGCGCAAGGTCGAGCCCGGTCGCGAGGCGGCGCCCGCTAATTAGAATTGATGGAAGTCGGAACGGCGGCAATTGCATGACGGATGGCCGCATCGGCGGCGCGCGGCGCGCACTGCGTCGTTTCACCTCAGGACTTTCAGGCAGTTAGGACGTGAACGGCGAATCCGAGAGACCATGCGCAGCTCGCATGATTCGGTTTTACGTACGGCATCGCACTCATGAGCTTGATTGCCGACATTGATGTTCCCGGTTTGAGTCAACGCCTCGTCTCAAAACAGCCCGGTTACGACTAGAAACATTACAGGTAAGTTAACTACTAAGGGGTGTGCAGCAACATGTTCAGGATCGTTCTTCATGTAGGAGCGGTGATCGCAGCCGTTTCGGTCGGCGCCATGGCGCACGCCGAGCAGCCGGCCACCTCGCCGAGACCTGGCCAGGCTGCTACTGCGCCGCAGACCACAGCGACGACTCCCGCGAGCGCAGCCGCAACGAAAGCGGCGCAGACTCCGACTGCAGCGACCACCACGCCGGCTCCAGCGGCCGCGCCCGTCAATGCCGCCGCCGCGACGGCTGCACCGGCGGCCTCACAACATGCGGCTCCAGCCCAGAGCGCGGCGCCAAAGCCGATGACCACCGGACAGGCCGGGTCCGTGGCCCAGACCACGGCCGCACCGCAGACTGCGGCCGCTGCCCCCGCGGCCACTCCGCCATCGCCGGCGGCCAATGCAGCGGCCGCGACAGGCGCGACGTCGCAGCCTGCACCGGCAGCAGCTGCAACGACGCCACCGGCCATGACCACGGGCCAGGCGCCGAGCACGGCCGCCAGCGAAACGCCAGCGCCGACCGCAACCGAAGCCGTCACTGATGCAGCCGCGGCCGACAAGGCGAAGGATCCGGCAGAGAAGCCGGCCCAGTCCGCTTCACCAGGCGGCGCACAGGCGGCCTCTCACGTGCCGCACGATCTGTCGCCGTGGTCGATGTTCCTCGCTGCCGACATCCTGGTGAAGTCGGTGATGATGGGCCTTGCTCTCGCGTCGCTTGCGACCTGGACCGTGCTGATCGCCAAGACCATCGAGTTCGGCATGCTGCGCCGGCGGCTGACCGGCGCACTGCGCAAGGTGGACGATGTGCGCTGGCTGTCGGAAGCCAAGCTGGCTCTCGGTTCGCGCCAGAGCGTGCTGACGACGCTGATCGATGCGGCCATGCACGAGATCCGGATGTCGTCCGAGCTGCCGCCGCATGGCGTCAACGAGCGCGCTGCGTCGAGCTTCGCCGAGATCGTGCGCGCCGAAGGCCGACGTTGCCGCACCGGCATGGGCCTGCTCGCCACGATCGGCTCGATCTCGCCCTTCGTCGGCCTGTTCGGCACGGTCTGGGGCATCATGAACAGCTTCATCGGCATCTCGAAGTCGCAGACCACGAACCTCGCCGTCGTGGCACCGGGCATCGCCGAGGCGCTGCTCGCCACCGCGATCGGCCTCGTCGCCGCGATTCCCGCCGTGATCATCTACAATCACTTCACCCGCGTGACCAAGGGATACATGGAGCTGGTGAACCGTTCCTCCGGCGCCACTGCCCGCATGTTGTCACGCGATCTCGATCGCGGCCAGAGCCACCACACCCCGCACGGCCGCAGCTTCGAGCCGATCCACGTCCACTCTGCGCCTCCGATGGCGCTGGCAGCGGAGTAAGCCCATGGCCGTCTCCCTCTCGGAAGCCGATGGCGACGACGATCTCGGTGAGTCCAGCGACATCAACGTCACGCCGTTCATCGATGTCATCCTGGTGCTGCTGATCATCTTCATGGTGGCGGCACCGCTCTCGACGGTCGACGTGCCGGTCGATCTTCCGACCTCGACCGCCTCGCCCCAGAAGAAGCCGGACAAGCCGATCTATGTCAGCATCAAGCCGGATCTCACGCTGTTCGTCGGCGAGGAGCAGGTGAAACGAGCGAACCTCGTCAGCACGCTCGAGCACATTCCCGAGGCCGCCAAGGACAAGTTCGTCTTTCTGCGTGCCGACCGGGGCGTGGCCTATGGCGAGCTGATGGACGTGATGGAGCTGCTGCGGACAGGCGGCTATCCGAAGATCAAGCTCGTCACGGTCGAAGGCGTCTCACAGGCGGCCGCACAGGCTGCGCATTGAAACCAGTGAAACGACGGAAGTGAAGAATGGTCGAGCACAAGTATCAAGGAGCGACCCGCCGCTTGTGGATCTCAGCCGCGATCGGGGCGGTGATGTTGCACGGTGGCGGAGCCGCGCTCGCAGTGGTTCATCTCAGCGGCAATGATGCCGAAGGCGGCCTCGGCGCCGCCGGCGCCGAGTTCGCACTCGAGATGGCCTCGCCCCAGGTGGAGGACAACGATCTTCCTCCCGGCCCCGACAGCGATGCGGCCGAAGCGGCGCCCGAGCAGATGCAGCAGACCGCCGAGGTCCAGGAGGCCGACGCCGTCAAGGACAAGCCGACCGAGAGCGAGGACGAGGCCGATCGGGTCGTCACCATGAACGAGCCGAAGAAGCCCGAGAAGGAGGAGCAGCAGCAGGCGGCCCAGCAGGCAGAGGCCTCGGTCGCGTCCGCTGCGCAGCAGGAATCGGCGCGCAAGGCCCTGGACGAAGCCGCGCCGCCCGCCGAGACGGCCAAGGCGCCCAATGTCGGCCTCGGCAAGGACAAGCAGAGGCTGACCGACAATTGGGGCCGCAAGATCAGCGCCTATTTCGAGCTCCACAAGCGCTATCCGGAAGGAAAGAAGCACAACGGCACGGTCAAGGTCGCCCTGGTGCTGAGCCGGGCCGGCAAGGTCATGTCGGCGTCCGTGATGCAGTCGTGCGGAGACCCGATGTTCGACGACGCGGCGCTGTCGATGATCCGTCGCTCCGATCCGGTGCCGGCGCCGCCCTCCGGTCTGACCGACGATCAGTTCAGCTTCAGCCTCGACGTGAACTTCAACCAGAAGAAGTAGTCGCGCGTGCTTTAGCGCAATCTGCCGATCCGGCAGCGCTCGCGATCCCGCGAGCGCTGCCTTCTGCGTCCGGCCAGCCATGACGAGTCAGTGCGAGACATCTCCTTCTGGAAGGATCCGCAGGGCAGGACATATTCGTTACCAGATCGCTGCCGTGTTCACCTGATTCGAGACCCTCGCTGTCATCGTCCGCAGGCGGACGATCCAGTACGCCGTGACGCTGGATGCCCCGCTTCGCGAGGCATGACGGTGCTTGAGACGGTGAGAGCTCGGTCCCAACGCCACGGGATTGCCAGTTGGGGAAACGCTCGTCTTTAGTACTGCACCCGGGCGCCGACTTGAACGACGGTCGCCGACAGATCGTTTTCACGGAAGTTGGACCGGGTCGCTTCATGCCGGACGCTGGCGCGGAGCTGCAGCAGGCGGGAGAACTTGTAGAGCATGCCGACCTCGACGAGATAGCGGTTGTCGACCCGCGTCGTTCCCGTGAAAGCATCCTGGCCATATCCGGCCAGGAAGGTGCCGACGAGCCACGGCTCGAACTGGTGCTCGACACCGACGGTGACGTCACGCTTGAGCACGCCGGAGATACCGGGCTCGGTGATCTCGACGACCTGCGACTTGGCGCCGAACTGGACCGCCGTCTCCTTGGCGAACTGCCAGGTGAGATTGGCATCGGCAATGAAGCCGTTGACCGGCTTCAGCATCGGATCCTGGTAGCGGCGGGTGAGATAGCCGACGGCGACGTCACCTGTCAGCTTGTCGGCGTAGTTGAAGGTCACGCCTGCCTCGACGGCCGTGCCGGTCGAGTCGCGCCGGAGGCCTTCGGCATCGACGGCGATGTCGTGAACGCGGCGATCGACGGCGACGTCGACGAAAGGCCGGATCTCCGGCGTCAGATTGTAGATGATACGGCTCTGAGAGCCGTATTGGACGAAGTTGCGGTCCGCGTTGCTGACGATCTGGCCGTCGATGAGCGGCGCATTCTGAAACGCCACGCGGTCGATGGCCGCCTTGGTCGAGACCTCGACCTCCTCGAACCGTTTGGTGACGCCGGCCGAGCCGCCGACGGTCGAGGCCAGCGGAATCCTGGCGAACCGGCCGGCGAAGCGCGGCGTGCCGGGATCATCAGCATCGACGGCAACGTGGCCTTCGCCATTGAGCGCAAACGTATCGGTGATGTCGTAGCGCCCATTCACCTTGGCGTCGACGGTGGGCCTCGAGAGTTGCCGGAGCTTGGCATAGTCGATGTAGCCGACGCGCACATCGGCGTTGAGCAGATGCCGTTCGAACTGAGAGCGCACGAGGAGAACCGGTGCAACGCTGACGAACGCCGATCCCTTGCCTTGCGGCACACGTCCGGGATTGGTGTCGAAGCCTGAGGACATTTCGAACGCAGGCTTCAGGATGAAGTTTCCCACGGTGATGCCCTTGGGCTCGAAAGGGTCCTCCTCCATCATCGGCGGCACCTGAGGCTGCGGCTCCTGCGGCTTCTGTCCCCTGTTTACCGGCGGCAGCCGCATCTTCGGCTTGTCGGCGAGAACGGGCGGAATCGGCTGCGCATCCTGCCGCGGAATCGGCGGCAGATTGCGCGGCAGCACGCCGCGGGTCGCAGGCGGCGGACTGACGGCGAAGGCGAGCGCGTCGAGACAACGATTAGGAACGTTCGTCGTCGACAACCGGCCGGGCGTCGACAGACAGCCACCGACGAGGAGACCGGCGGACGGCGCGCCGAAGAAGCCGTTGCGGACAGGAGCCAGGCGTGGCGCGGGCTCGCGACGGGCAGCCTGGGGAAGCGCGCCGGCGCCAGGATCGATCGGCGATTTCGGCCGCGCCTGCGGACGCTCCTCCGGCTGCGTGGCCGCAGCCTTCGGCTCCGGCTCGTTGCCGCCGGGAGCAACGATCATTTGCGGAATGACCAGGGGACCATTGCCGTTCGCAGGCCTGGCGGGCTGCCGCTTGCGATTGGGCACCACCACGACGGGACCGCCGTCGAACGCTCCCGGATCCGCATAGGCCCTGGCCTGGGTGCCCTGAATTGCGGTCTGACCATAGCTGGGGGCAGCGTCGATCAGCAGCACGAGCAGCGCGGTGATCGCAACCGCGCCGTCCGGACGCGGCACGAGGCCATTTCCGTTGCGGCGTCTGGACTCGATCGTCACTCGTGCTGCCCGTCCCAAAAAGGCAAATCTCCCGTCAGGCTCTGTCCCCCGCGACGGATCACCACCGGCCAGCGTCGAGAGGACCGCGGCCTGCACGCGCAAACCGCCTTCGGTTGAATTCCGCACGCCCGATCCGCACGCCGTCTGACGCCAGGCAACGCAGAACAAGCGCGCCGGAAGCTGTCGCGTCAGGATCGGTCGAGACACGACGGGCATCCGGCCGCAGTTCGGCTACTCGACGACCAGGATGCCCTTGTTGCCCTGGTGGAAGTCGTCGAAGAATTCGTAGCGACCCGGCTTCTGCGCCTTGATCTTCACCACGCCCTCCATATTCGGCTTGATCACCGTTTCGAACTGCAAGGGCTCGCTCTCGAACTCGACCGGCGCGCCATCCAGATTCTTAACCTTGAACACGATCGGCGTGTCGGCCGGCGCCTTCAGCTCGGCCGGTTGAAACTTGTTGTCCTTCACCGAGATCTCGATCGTGGTCTCGGCCGCACTGGCCGGAAGCGCGAACGCCATCATCAACAGCGCGACGGCTCCTGCAGCCTGTACCTTCCCAAACAGCTTCATGATGTATGTCCTTGTCCCGAATTCACCCGCGCGTCGGATGCTTTCCCCACCCGTCGTTCTCGACGGGTCTCCAACGCCTCGTAGAACGACTTTAAAGTTCCGAATGCGGCAATTTGCCGTGTCGAAATTTGACAAACTCGCTGTGTGCGACAAAGCGCGCGTATTTGTTAGTCTCGTCTCCACGATGCGTGGTGAAGAGATCGCGCGCCATCGCGCGGCACACGTTGCGACCATCGAAAAACACGGAAATGAGCGGAATTTTCCGAGCGAATCGGTGTCACCGCTTCAAACGGATTCGTTCGCGTTGCAGCTGTGCTGATATGAAACACGGCGACAGATCACGGCTTGCGTGCGTGGCCTTGCGACGGCACCGACGAGACGCCAAACGCGGCGGGTTCGGGGCAACAACTTGACCGCATACTTCGTCATCCACGGCCGACGGCAGCTGTCCACGCCGCGCATCTGCACTCACGCGCGTGGTCGTGCTCAGCCCGGCGAACGTCCGCTCTCCGCACCGCTGACCGTCGTGGACGTGATGATCTCATCTTGGCGGAGGCCGATCGAAGCGGCTCGCGGCTCCACTCTCATAACCATGAGCACACACGAGCGATGCGCCCCGCCTTACCTGCCCACTCCGAGTCGTTTGTCGTGAATGCTCAAAGACCGCGGCATTCGCGCCGGACCGGCCGGCTTTGCTGCAGCGACCGGCGAGCTCGGACGCAGCGGCGGAAGATCCGGTACGACCGAGATGTTCTCGTCGCCGGCCGCCGGCTCGGGCTGGGACCTCGTTCTCGCGCTGACGACCGCGCGCGCTGCGGCCGGTGCCGTGCGTATGATTCCAGGCACCCGCTTGCGCCCCGTGAGCATCGCGCGGGCCAGGTTCTCCCGCTGCAGCACGCTCATCCACAGCGTCCCGATCACGTGCACCGCGATCAGGGCGATGATGGCATTGGACGACAGCGCATGCGCCTGCTCGATCCATCCGACGCCGAAGAACCGCACCGAGACCTGCATGACGCCGCTGATCGTCGAGACGATCAGGAGAGCAAGCATCACGACGAGCATCGCGGCCCCGGCCGGATTCAGTCCGAGATATCGTCCGGTCTCTCCGCGCAGCATGCCGAGGATGTATTGCGGCGCGGCCCTCAGCTTGAGACTGATCCGTGCGAACAGCGAGTGGCGGCTGCCGATCAGCCCCCAGATCAGCCTGAAGGCGAGCAGCCCAATCACGGCGTAGCCCGCCACCCGATGCAGCCGATCGAACGTGTTGGGCGTGACGCAGGCGACGAGCACGAAGCCGGCGAGGGCCCAGTGCCAGACGCGTAGCGGAAAGTCCCAGACGGCGACGGTGTCCGAACGTGGGAGCGCCGGCGTCTCGGACATGACGCTGCGGTGTGCCTGTCCTGCGTCACGCATGATCGTCAGATCACTTCGCGACCGTATGCTTCAGCGCGAGGTTCTCAGGGCTGTAGAACAGCTCGAACAGCTTGCCGCCCTTGACGCCGTAGACCTCGTAGCAGGTACCCTCGATCTTGGTCTGGCGGACCTCATAGCCGGCGGCCTTCGCCTTGGCCTCGGCTTCGGCCACCGTCTTCCACGACGCCTTGTCGAGCTTGGTGCAATCCTTGTAGCCGTCGGCGAGTGCAGCAGAGCCGGACGCGAGACCCGCCGCGAGTGCAACGACCATTATCTTGATGACCTTCATTATCTAAATCCTCCTCCAAGACTGCGCCACCGGGCGCCTCCAGCGCTCGATGCGCTCCCTACAAAGGGAGGGAGATTTCAACGAAACTTGGACGTCGTCGGCGGCCGCCGCCGGCCCTCATTGCGCACGCGCGCCGCAACTCGTTCCGCATGCAGCCGCATTGTGGCTGGCGCGCGGACTTAGCTGCGTTCAAGTTGAGATCGAACGATGTCGGCGGATCGCGGATCTTTTCTGACGGTGTAGGACGTGTGCGGTTCCCGGACATTGCAACTGATATTGATTCGCAAGCACCTATCAGCCCCGCGACGCGATGATCATGTTCCACTCGCGCTGGAGGCGTTGCGGCCGGTGCGTTCGGAATCACACTCCTGCCCGATTGGGGCTGTGACGAGGATGAGGCGACAAAGGAGCGGCGAGCCGCAGACTGCGACCTTAGGCCTCAGAAAAAATTTCGGCGCGGGTCGTCCATGGCGCATCGGATCGATGTTGGCGACGCGATTGACGACGCTGACGGCTGGCGCACGCGGCCGCGCGCCGCCAGACGCACATTCGTACGGACGGCGTCTCTCCCCCGAATGTCGCAGACGGCCTGATCTCAGCTGCAATCGATGCCGCTGAATGCGGCGGAATTGCTTCGACGCTATCGGCCGGCGCGCGCCGCTACAATGGTGCATGAGAATGAGAGACGCGCGACCGGCGCCCGCTTCGCCGCCTCACGGCGGCGCGCGGCACACACGATGAGCTCCGCGAAGAGAGGGCCGTCAGCGCGATCCGGATAGGACGCGGCTGATGAAGTCCGAGCTCTCCGGCGACTTCGTCATCTCCGGCGTCACCGCTGGCTGCAGCTGCAGCGGCTCGGGAGCCGCGGCCCGCTCCAGGATCCTGCGCCGCTCGTTGACGGGCCTGGTCGCGCGCGCCTGTTCCTCCGAGCCGCTCGGCTTGCCGACGGTGATCATGATCTTCTCGGAGACGACGGGAGGATCGAAATTGAGATGCTTGGTATCGCCCATCACCAGCTGCAGGGTATGCTTGCCAGGAGACAATTCGATCCGCGCCTCGGTCTCGCCGGCGGCATAGTGGATGTGCTTCTTGTCGCGCGGAATCGTCTCACCGGCCTGCATCGTCTCGTCGACGTCGACCAGAAGATGATGATGGCCGCTGCCGGCGAAATCGTCGCCCGCATGGGTGACACCCATGTTGCGCAACCCGAAGCGGACGACGAACGCTCCGCCGACGGTCTCGCCGTCCGCCGGCGAGATGAAGTAGACGCGGGCATCCTTCGGCGACTTCGTGCCCTTGGCCGACAGCAGCGTCGGTGCAAGCGCGAGCGACATGATCAGGATGAGACGAGATCGTCGAGACATGGTCCGCAACATTCAGATCCCCTATGACGACGACGCGACGCGGAAGCCCAGAGTCGGATGCCTGATGCGGCCGTCATAGCGATCGCGGCTTCCTGCCCGCGCATCGGCCGGACCGTTCTTCCACGACCCGGAGCGGATCACGCGGGCGTAGCTGCCCTCCTCGAGCCAGGCCGATCCGTCGGAAGGGGCACCCTTGTAGTTCTTGTGCCAATTGTCGGCGACCCATTGGCCGACGCCGCCGCCCATGTCGAACAGGCCGAACGGATTGGCCGGCGTGCTGCCGATCTTCGGCGGTTGATCCTGCTCCGCATCGCTGCTGCCGTTGCAGCCTCTGCAATTCGCCATGCCCGGACGCAGACGGTCGCCCCACCAATATCGGGTGCGCTGGCCGGCGCGCGCGGCATATTCCCATTCGGCTTCGGTCGGCAGGCGGAATGTCTTGCCCGTCGCCCTGGACAGCCAGGCGAGATAGGCCTGAGTGTCGTCATAGCTCACATTGGTGACCGGACGGTCGTCGGGCCCCGAGGCGATGTCGGGGCAGCTAGCCGCCGCCACGCAACTCTTCCACTCGCCGACCGACACGGGATGCTTGCCGAGCGCAAACGGCCGGATGCTGACCTGATGCGAAGGCTGCTCGGAATCGTCGTCGCCGCCCATTGCGAAGCTACCCCCGGCGACCGCGACCAGATCAGGCACGCGCAGCTTCGGCTCGGGTTCGGCTGCCGCCGCAGCCGCGGTTTCGGCGGACGATGGCGGCGCACGCTCCGTGGCCGTGGCCTGACGCGGCAGGACGAAGGAGCTTGGCGGCGAGCGCAGGCCGAGCTGAGCAGCTTCCGAGGGCGCGGACGTCGTCTCCAGCAGAATGCGGCGCGGCGACTGCGGCGGTGCGGCGGAGAGCGCCTCGCGCTGCGGTCCGGAGGATCCGGTCATGGCCGGCGGCGAGTGGATCAGCTGCTTGATCTCGCGCAGCGGCAGCAGCACGCCGACGAGAAAGACGATTCCCAGGATCAGGACGCCGATGGTGGCGCGGACCAGCCCCTTCCGAAGTCCCTCGGATCTGGCAAGCAGCGTGCGCAGCCACCCCTTCGGTTCGGTGCTCTCATGATCATCGTCGTGACGATCCTCGTCCCACCTGTCCGAGAACACGACCGCCGGCTCGGGCAGCGCGCGCGGACGCGCCGGCGGCACGATCGAGTGCGGCTCATGCGCGGCCCCGGCATCGGCATCTCCCGTCTCCCAGTCGGGCTCGAGCGACTGCTCGAGCGCGCCGCACATCATCAGCAGCAGCCCGCCTTCGCTCGTCCCCGTCCAGCGCTCCTGCACCTCGGGGCACTCGACCTGGTCCTCGACGCGAACGAAGCTCGGCGGGCGCATCGGACTGAGCGAGACCTCCACCGTGCGTCCGCAACGCCGGCAGGCGACCGCACGCGTCCCCTCGGGCAAGGTATCCTCGGCGAGCCTGGGTGCTCGCAGCCATTGCAACGCTGAACCTTCGCTCATGCCGTCCTCGTCTGCTGACGCTGCCAAGCCCTCTGCCGATTACTGACCCCAGCTGGCGAAGGCGTCCTTGAAGACCCGGTCGCCCTCGGTGCCCTTCTCGATCGACAGCAGCGCCCGGCTGCCGCCCTCGTAGACGATCGGGATGTCGAACCACTGCTTGCCCTTCAGCAGCATGAGGTTGCGCTTCGCATCCACGTCGTTGGCGGACAATGCGACCATGAAGTATTTCGGCGTCACTTTGGCGGTCTGGGTGACCAGCGCCGTGCCGCGCTCGGCCTCCTCGCCCTTCAGCCCGATGCCTCTCATGCTGGTCAGACCGGTCACGGCCTGATCGGCCCAATCGAATCTCAGCTCCATGACATGGCTCGCTGGCAGCTCCAGCTCGGCATTCCGCCGCAGCGAGACCGTGACCTTCGTACCGTTCTCGATATCGATCTCGCCCTTGATCGAAGGCGAGGCATCGAGCCGCGGTCCCTTGCTCTGCTCGATCGACCAGATGACCTTGCCGGCAAAGCGCTTGCCCTTCGGATCCTGCGGATCCTCATGGTAGAGATACGCCTTCGCCGGCGTGCTGACCGGCACGCTCATGCCGACCGTGGCATGCTCCTCGGCGGCAGCGGCAACCACCGGCTGGCCGTCCGGCATGATCCGCTCGGCGTTGACCTTGCGGGGGCCCTGCTCGTTCGGCAGAGCCGACGCCGCGGTCGCGCCGCTCAGCGAGACCTGAGCCCATTCGGAGGCGCGCTCCCAGGACACGGCCGCACCGACGATGGCGAGCAGTCCGGCCGCGGCAACGGCCATCACGCGACGGCTCGGCAGGCGCCGGCGCGGCAACGCACTGGCTTCTGCAGATTTGAAGGCCATCTCGACCAGTGACGGATGGATCTTGATTTCCTCCGCCGCAACGGCCGGAGGCGCCGGCGGTGCAGCGACAACGGCCGGCCTGGCCGGCTCTGCGCTGGTGGGCGGCACCTCGATCACTGCTGCCACCACCTTCTCTTCGACATCACGGTGCGGCATCTGCACCGGCTCGTCGACGAGCACCGTCGGCGCTTCGACGACGGGGCTGACGCGGGGCACGGCCTGATCGAGAGCTGCGACGGCAGGCGGCAGCTCCGGCGGTGCAGGCGGAGCGACGGCTTCGGGAGCTGGCGCACGCGGCGGCCGCCGGCGCAGCACCCGGATCTCCGGCGAGGAGACCGGCGACGACTTGATCGCGACGTTGCTCGCGGACGCGGGCGCGGATTTCGGCGGAGCCGTGCGGGCGGCCGATCGTTGCAGCGCCGGACGATCGCCTGTTGTGGCCGCGCCCATGGCGTCGTCGGCCCCGGAGCGGCGAGCCATCGACAGATATTTGGCGACGGTGGCAATCTCCTCCTCCAGCGTATGCGTCGCGCTCAGCGGCCGCGGCGGCGCCTGCCGCTTCGGCACCGGAGCAGGCCCGCGAGCCGTCCGCGGCGGCTCGGGGACCCGCGCTTCGGCTGGCCTGGCGGTGACCGGCCGCGGCGGAGCCGCGACCGAGGCCGCATCGACGGCAGCAGGACGCGGGCGGAGCTCGATGATGCGATCCGGGAACAGAATCTCGGCGAGATCGCGCAGCGAGGCATCGGGCAACAGCAGCCGGCGCAGCGCGGAGGGAATGCCGCGCCGGGACTTCGTTTCGCGACCGATGAGACGATCGCTGCGGCCGGCCTCGGCCTGCACCGCGTCGCGGCGTTCGTCGCTGACCAGAACCTTGCGGGCGCGCAGCATGGCCGTCAGCTCGCGCAGATCGGAGCGCGACGCATGATCGACGACGAGCAGATCGAAGGTGCCGATCCTCGCCGGAAGCAGCTCGGCGACGCGCCACGCAGGCATCACATGGCAGGGAATCTCCTCGAGCCAGCCGTCCAGAGATTTGCGCGCGGCGAAGCGAAGACGCCGCGCGGTCGGGCCGGAGCACGCCGAGGCCATCTTCTGCATCGTGTCCCTGAACCGCCTCAGCGACTGCCTGACCGCGCCACTGGCGTTCTGCGCGATGCCGAGCGACATGCGGGCGCTGATCACCACTTCGAACAGGGCAAGTGACCGCTTTTCCAGGCGCAGGCGCTGCGCGGCGAGATCGTGCAGCAGCTGTCGCTCCTCGGGACTTTCGATCCGCATCAGCACGGCCCAATTCCAGGCCGTCACCCATTCCGGGAGCTTTGCATCCTCGTCGGCATTTGCCGTCGGCACCGCCCGCAGCCGATCTGCCAGCTTCGGTGCGCCCGCGGCGATCGCCAGGCGGCACGCCGTCCTGATCAGTTCGTAGTCCGCGCGCGCGGCGCGGATCTCGTCGATCGAAGCCAGAATGGCGGTCCAGCCGACTTCGAGCTCGCGAGCGTCCGCCTCGGCGTCGCCAACCCGCGAGAGCACATCCGCCTGCACGACGGCAGCGAGCCCGCCCGCGCCGGCAAACAACTCTCCGAGATGCGCAAGCTCGACCAGCGGCCCGGAGACCCGCTTCATGATGCTCCGGATCGCCGCGCCGAACGCGGTCGGCCGCTGCACGTCGGCCAGCATCGCATTGACCTCGCTGTCCTGCATCGACAGCTTGCGGCAGGCATCCATGACGTTGCGGACCGCGAGCGCCGCAGTCACGATCGCCGCCTCGATGCCCTTGACGATGCGCTCGATATCGTCGAACGCCCGCGCCGATTCGAGCTGGATCGCCGGTGCGTCGATCTTCGTCGCAATCGACGTCCATCGCGAGCGGAGCCCATGCAGCTCATGGCGCCACAGCAAGAAACGCCCGATATACTGCCAGTCGGCCAGCGTCGACGGAGCAACCCCGTCCAGCGTGATCGCATCGACCGCAGCCTTGAGACCCCGCCGCGACGGCGAGAACCGCGCGAACGGCTTCTCGCCGGCCGCGAGCCGCTCGACGACGCGGATCGCGTCGCGCCTCGTGAACGCCTCGACCGGCGCCTGCACCTGCCGCTTGGCAAATTCGGTGCTCCGCGACAGCTGGAAGGAAGCGTCCCGCGCCCAGCCCACGACCTTGTCGAGGCCGACAGAACCATCGGCTCTTGGGGTTCCGAGCGGCGACAGCCGTGCCAGCCAGGGCTCGTCCGCAATGGCGCGATGACCGGCCACCAGCGCGTCGAGGTCGGCCGCCAGACGGTTGGTGGCATCGAGCCCGAAGGTCGCGATCGCGTCGAGCGCCAGATCCTCGTCGCGGCCGTCATCTGAAGCCGGGCCGGCCTGCTGTCGCAGCTCCTCATGCAGGCGCAGGATCGTTGCCGCATCCGGCAGCGCCGAGACCTCCGGCAAGTCGTCGTCGATGTGCTCGAGACGCTTTCCGAGGCGCAGCCGCGCCTCGCGTGCCTTGTCGACCGCCACGACCAGCGGGTCGGAGCCGGCGAGCAGCCGCTTCGGACGATCGGTGAACCAGCGATGCAGATCGTGCTCGCCGATCAGCCCCTCGAACAACTCGAATGGCAGCTCGGGCAAGCCGCCGGCGAGCCGCAGATTGCGCCTGACGATGTCGGCGATCTCATCGTCGAGCGAGGCGATCTGCGTCCGCTTCGAAATGATGTCACGCTCCAGCCGCCCGATCTGACCGACGTGATCGCGCAGGTTGGTGGTGTCGACGATCGACTGCAGCCGGCCGGCCAACGCTTCGGCTTTTCTCAGCACATCCTTGTCGGAGCCGGTCGAGCTGACGGTCAGCTCGCGGATGCCGGACGGCAGTCGCTGGTGCAGCAGAGAGAGCGCCGTCTCGTCCCTCGACACGACGAGGACGCGCGCACCGAGCGCGAGATGGTGACACACCACGTTGACGACCGCCGCGATCCGATCCTCGCGTGCGCCCGACTGCACCACCACGCCGTCGAGCCGGGTGAGCTCGCGCACGACCTCGGCGTCCTCCTCGGCAGCCGGCAAGGGAAAGAACAGATCGCCGTGCTCGACTGGCGCGGGTTTCGGAGCAGGCGCAATGTCGATCGGACCCCCGACGATGCTGGAGAGATGCCGGCGGGCGACTGCGGGCGCTCGTCCGTCGGGCTGCGTCAGCAGCGCGCTCACCGCCGTCGACAGACAGCACTCGCTTTGCGGCGCATGCTCGATGGCAGTCTTGAGGCATTCGATGTCGCGGAGCGCGAGGCTTTCCGGCCGCTGCCGCACCGAGATCACCCAGCGTCCGCTCGAGATCGCCGCTTCGGCGGCCTCCGCGCCTTCAGGAGTCCGCGACGGCCTATGGCCGAGGTGCACACCTACGGCGTCCAGGATCTGGTCGAGGCTGATTGGCATGAACGGCGACAGCTCGCCGCGCTCCTCCAGCGCATCGATCAGGCCCTCGGATTTGTCGCGCAAGGCAAGCGCGGCGTTGGGAGCGACTGCATCGAGGGCCTTGAGATTGACGGTTGCGCCGGCGAAGCGCGGACGCACCCTGACCTCGGGGTCGGGACGTTCGATGATCTCGATCTCGACCGAGCGCCCGAGCAGCGGAGCCTCGAATTCGCGCCCGCCATGCCGCCACGACGACAGCGCGATGCCCCAGCTGATCTCCGTGGCCCGATCGGCACCGGACCTCGCGGCCATGTCGCGCAACCGCTGATGGATCGCCATGGTGCGACGCCGGGTGCGCTCGGTGTCGGCCCAGGCGGTCCAGGCCCCATTGACGTAGCGCTCGATCCGCTGGACGAGGTCCGGGCGCAGCTCCAGGCGCAGCCGTCCGGTCCACGCACCGAGCGTGTTGGCTGGCGAGAAATCCTCGGGTCGCGCATGGCGCGCAAAGGTGAGGCGATTCTTCTCGATCTCGTCGACCGTGATCTGAATGCTCTCGCGCGGCGATGGACGCCGGTCCGGATCGGACGACAGCTCGACCCAGGCGTCGAGATCGGCATCGACGGCCGGCGGCTCGGTCGCAGCAAGCGCCTCGACGGCGAGCCACACCGGACCGTCGACGTCGAACGTGTTCAGCACGACTCCCGGCAGTCCCAGCAGCTCCTCCTGATCGAGCGACAGGCCATGATCATCGGCGAACGGATGATCCGGCTGCCGGTCGCCAGGAGATCCGCTGGAGCGAATGATTTCGGTCAGGCTGCCGAGGACGTCCTGCAGCGGCTCGGTGGACGCTCCCGTGCCGAGCTCCTCGCCGGCGTGCGTCTCCCAGGCAACCGGCGGCGCCTCGCTCTCCGCTGCGGAGGCCCCGAGAGCGCCGAGCAGCCTCATGCCATGATCGGATCCGATCGACGCGGTGCGGTCGAGCGCCTTCGCCTCATTCGGTCGTACGTGCACTGGATGGCTCATCGTGCAGATCCCCCTCTCAGCTGGGCCGCAACGCCGGCTCCGGCTCGGCGCGAGGCTGACCGACAAGGATGGCCCCGGCCGTGATCACGGCGCGCCGGGCGATCGGAGAGTGGGATCAGTCTGGACAAGCTTTCCTCGCTGCAACGTCGATGGAACATCCGACTCGTTGCGGAGGCGTATGGCGAAGGTAGGTCACATCAATGACCCGACAGGTAGATGAATGTGACGGTTCTCGGTCTCGCGGGGGAATCGGGAAAAAGTCCCGGATTAGTCGATGATCAAAAGCGTGCGTAAGGGACGGCTAGTCCTCGGCTTTTCGTCGAGCCGCCGAGGCGAGGCGCGCGCCCGGCGCCGCTCGCGCGCGAATACGGTAGAACATGTCTAAGAATACTTCTAACGCTCAAGAAGAAATATGCGGACGCCCGTTCGACACCCGATCTCCACGCCGCGGCAAGGCTCCGGCCCATGTCTTGCCCTGAACGTGCCGCGCATGCGGCCGGATTGCAAAGGATCGCCCCACCACGTCCTCCCCGCGCGAGCAGCGCAGTCGGATACGTGCCCGCGGACGGCGCTGCTTGAAACACCTCAAAAGCTGAAGTAGCTGTTGTTGCAACGACAATAACGTCGTCCAGACGATCCCCGATCGACGGGCCGGCACTGCATGGTTTGGCATCCGATGAGAGCTGTCGCCGCATGCGGTGCGATCCTGTTCACGTTGATCAGTTGGGCCTGGAGCGTGCCGCTGTGGGCCGAAACTGCGGGCCGTGAGCCGGCCACCATCAAGCTTTCCGCAACGCAACAAAAGCAGGTCGGACTGCAAACGGCCGTGCTCGCGGCGGAATCCCACCCCGAGCAGTTTCGCGCCTACGGCACGGTTCTGGACGTCGCCAGGCTGACCGAGCTCACCAACAACTACGCCAACGCCCAGGCCCAGTTGCAGACGGCGCAGGCGAGGCTCGATGTGGCCAGGCTTGCCTACGAGCGCGCCCGCGACCTCGTGCAATCGGCAGCGATGCCGAAGAAGGATGCCGAAGCTGCGGAGGGCACGTTCCGCACCGAGCAGGCCGCGCTCGCCGCCGCCGACTCGCAGGTGAAGACGCTGATGGCGACCGCGCGGCAGGAATGGGGCCCGGTGATCGGGAAGGGGGTCATCGAGCGCTCGAAGCAGGTCGTGCAGCTGATCGAACGCGAGCAGCTGCTGGTGCAGGTCACGCTGCCGCCGGGCGTGACCTTGGGCGGGCCGCCGCGCTCAGCGCTTGCGCAGGCGCCGACCCGCACGGCCAACGTCGACCTGCGCTATCTGTCGCCGGCCCCGCGCACCGACCCGCGCATCCAGGGCCTGAGCTACTACTTCATCGCGGGCGGCGACACCGGGCTGCTGCCGGGCATGAACACGACGGCATACGTCCCCTCAGGCAAGTCCTACGCCGGCGTGTTCGTCGAGGACACCGCGATCGTGCAATGGCAGGGCCGCGCCTGGGTCTATCTGCGCGCCGGCCCCGAGACCTTCAAGCGGCATCCGATCCGCACCGACCAGCCGGTCTCCGATGACGACTACGTCGTGCAGGACATTCCTCCGGGCTCCGAGATCGTGCTCCGCGGCGCACAGGTCTTGTTGTCCGAGGAAGCCAAGAGCGAGCTGCGCGGCGGCGGCGACGATGATTGACGGCGTTCGCTTGCCAGCGACCGGGCCGCAGGCCGCGCTGATCTCGTTCGCCATCCGCTTTCGCGGCATGATGCTGGCGCTTGCCTGCACCATCCTCGGCCATGGCGTCTTTGCGCTCGGCAGCGCCAAATATGCCGTCTTTCCAGAATTTGCGCCGCCGCAGGTGTCGATCCAGACCGAGGCGCCCGGCCTTAGTCCGGAGCAGGTCGAGGTACTGGTCACCCAGCCTATCGAAACCGCGATCAACGGTCTCGCCGGCGTCGAGAGCATGCGCTCATCGTCGATCCAGGGCCTGTCCGTCGTTTCCGTCATCTTCCAGCCGGGCACCGACGTCTACCGGGCGCGGCAGCTGGTGACGGAGCGGCTCGCTGTCGTCAGCAGCGGATTGCCGCAGGGCGTGCGAGCCCCCGCGATGACCCCGCTGGTGCCCGCGGCAGGCACGGTGCTGGCGATCGGCCTCACCTCCGAGCAGCGCTCGCTGATGGATTTGCGCACCGTCGCCGACTGGACGGTGGCGCGGCGCCTGCTCGCCGTCACGGGCGTCGCGCAGGTGACGACCTACGGACGGGATATCCGGTCACTCCAGGTGCAGGTGCGCTCCGACGATCTGGTCCGCTTCGGCGTCGGCATGAACGACGTCGTGGCGGCGGCGCGCAAGGCCACCGGCGTCCGCGGCGCAGGCTTCGTCGACACCGCCAATCAGCGCGTGATCCTGCAGACGCAGGGGCAATCGCTCACGCCCGAGCAGTTGGCCCGCACCGTGCTGCTGCACCAGGGCGGCGCGAGCGTCGTGCTCGGGGACGTCGCCACGATCGTGAACGCGCCCGAACCGCCGATCGGCGGCGCGCTGATCAACGGCCAGCCCGGCATCATGATGATGATCAGTCAGCAATACGGCGCCAACACGCGCAACGTCGCGGCGCGCGTCGAGGCCGCCCTGCAGGAGCTGCGGCCGGCGCTGGAGAGCGAGAAGATCAGGCTGCATGCCGACCTGTTTCGTCCCGCGACCTTCATCGACTCCGCGATCCAGAACGTGCTGTTGGCGCTCCTGGTCGGCGGGGCCCTCGTCATCGTCGTGCTGTTCCTGTTCCTCTACGACTGGCGGACCTCGGTGATCAGTTGCACGGCCATCCCGCTGTCGCTGTTCTCGGCCGTGCTGGCGCTGAACTGGATGGGACAGAGCCTGGATACGATGACCCTCGGCGGCCTCGCGATCGCGATCGGCGAGGTGGTCGACGACGCCGTGATCGGCGTCGAGAATGTCGCGCGCCGGCTACGCGAGAACGGGAGCTTGGCTGCGCCGCGCAACGAGGCGCGCGTCGTCTATGATGCCATGATGGAGGTGCGCAGCGCCGTCGCCTACGCGACCTTCGCGGTGCTCCTGGTGTTCGTGCCGATTCTCGCGCTGCCCGGAATCGCTGGCCGGCTGTTCGGTCCGCTCGGCATGGCCTACATCCTGGCGGTGCTGGCCTCGCTCGTCGTGGCGTTGACCGTCACGCCGGCGCTGTCGATGCTGCTGCTGACCGGCCGCAAGCGGCGCGGCGAGGCCGGCGAGCCGCCCCTGGTACGCTGGTCGCGCCGCCACTACGAGCGCCTGCTACGTCGGCTCAGCCGCTTTCCCAAGCTGGTCATGGCGGTCGCCGTGTTCATCACAGCTGCAGGCGCCGGCCTGATGCCGTTTTTCGGCGGCACCTTCCTGCCGGACCTGCGGGAGGGGCACCTGATCCTTCATGTCTCGACACTTCCCGGGACTTCGCTCGATGAATCGCTGCGCCTCGGCACGCTGATCGCAGACGCCTTGCGCGACGTACCCGAGGTACGCAGCGTGGCCCAGCATGCCGGTCGCGCCGAGGCAGGCGTCGATACCGCGGGCACGCATTCCAGCGAGATCGAGGTCGATCTGAAGCCCGGCCTGTCCGGCAGCGAGCAGGAGCGCGCCGAGCAGCACATTCGCGCCGCGCTCGGCAACTTTGCCGGCATCAATCTGTCGATCAAGACCTACCTGACGGAGCGCATCGAGGAGACGCTGTCCGGCTTCAATGCCGCCGTCGTCGTCAACGTGTACGGTCCCGATCTCGATGATCTCGAGCGTGCGGCGCGCGACATCGCGCGCGAGCTCGGCGAGGTCCGGGGCGCGATCGACATCCAGCAGCAATCACCGCCCGGCATGCCGCAGGTCAACGTGACCCTGCGCCCGACCGACCTGCAGTCCTGGGGTCTCGACGCGGTGGAGGTGCTGGAGCTGATCCGCACCGCCTATCAGGGCGACGTGGTCGGACAGGCCTATGAGGGCAACGTCGTCTTCAACGTCATCGTCAAGCTCGATCCCAATGCGAGCGCCCGTCCGACGGCCATCGGCAACATGCCGATCCGGACATCGAGCGGGGCGTACATCCTTCTCAAGCAGGTCGCCGACGTCTATGGCACGGCGGGACGATACATCGTGCTTCACCGCAACGGGCAGCGCGTGCAGACCGTCACCGCCAACGTGGCCGAGCGCGATCTCGAATCCTTCGTCGCCGCGGCCAAGAGGAAGATCGCCAAGGAGGTCGAGCTGCCGCCGGGCGCACATGTCGAGTTCACCGGCGCCGCCGAAGCCCAGGCCAAGTCGCGGCGCGACCTCCTGGTGAACTCGCTGCTGGCGACGATCGGCATCGTGCTGCTGCTGTCCCTCGTCACCGGCCATTGGCGCAACCTGCTGCTCGTGCTGATCAACCTGCCCTTCGCCTTCGTCGGCGGCGTCATCGCCGTCGCATTGACCGGAGGCGTGCTGTCCTTGGGATCGATGATCGGCTTCGTCACGCTGTTCGGCATCGCGCTGCGCAACTCGATCCTGATGATCTCGCACTACGAGCATCTGGTCATCAAGGAAGGACGAAGCTGGGGGCTGGAGACGGCGATCGCCGGCGCCGCCGATCGCCTGGTGCCGATCCTGATGACCTCGCTGGTGACCGGCCTCGGCCTGCTGCCGCTCGCGCTCGGCGCCGGAGAGCCGGGCCGCGAGATCGAGGGCCCGATGGCCATCGTCATCCTCGGCGGATTGCTGACTTCGATGGCGCTGAACCTGCTGGTGCTGCCGACGCTCGCGCTCCGCTTCGGCCGATTCGTCGCCGGTGTGCCGTCGACGCGAGTCGCAGACTCCGCCTGATCGACGGCCGGCCTTCTCTGCTCAGCCGAGCGAGCGCAACCATGCCAGACGTGAGATCGCCTGCGCGGCGAGCCGCTGCAGCAGATCGAGCTGGCCGGGCTCCGCCGCGCGCTCTGCCTGATCGAGATAGGCGTCCGCGAGCGCCTCCGCGATGACAGGCGCATCTGCCTGCGGGAGCGCAGCAGGCAGGCGCATCAGGTCGCCGATATCGTTCGCCATCATCGCGGCTTCCTGCGCGAGCTCGCGCATGCGATCTCCTTGAGGACCGCGGCGGGGCGCGGCCATCTCGCCGAGCAGCCCGGCAAGACGATGTTCGAGCTCGCCTGCTGTCGCCGTGTCGCCGGGACTCACCGCCGACGCACGCCTGGCATCGGTCTCACGATGATAGGCGCGGCGCCGCTCCTTGCGCAAGGTCGCGACATGGCCGAGCTCCTCGCGCGCCATCGCCTCCGCCGCCGTCTTGACCTCGGCGCTGTCGCTATACGCCGCGAGATAGGACCAGAAGGCGAAGGCCCGCTCTTCGTTGCGCACCGCCATCGACAATGCGCGGTAAGGTGTCATCAGGCGCGAGCGCTCGATCTCCGCGGCGGCGATGGGATCGAAGGTCTCCGGCGGCTGCCAGCGCACCAGCGACGCATCCGGCGCTCGTCCGGTTCGTGCGTGTGACCATTTCACGACGCTGTCGACATGCTCGCGCTCTGCAGCAGCCAGATCAGCAAACACCTTCGCCAGGTCGCGCCGACCCTGACGCTGCATCTCCTCGGCGAACTCGGAGTAGCGATCGGCCGCCTCCTGTTCCATCGCATTCGCAAGCGCAAACATCTCATCGAGCGAGTGCAGGTTCCCGGCCGGTTCCGAGTTGAGCAGGAGCGTTCGTGACAACAACATGATGGATCGGCCTCAAGCGCTTGTCCGGGTCTGTTTGATCCAGCGCAACGTTCGTCCCAATGCGACCCACTAGACATCTGGCAACTTCAGGAGTCAATTTAGGTTGGCTCGTTTTGCTTCGGGGGTCGCCAACGGCGACGATCCCTCTTTCCCAAACACAGTGCTGATAGGAATACGCGTCCCTCGGGGGCGGGCCATTCCGCTTGAGGTGATCATGGTTGCGAGTGATGTCGCCACCAATCGAGGACGCATGACTGTCCTCATCATGGCGGTCATGGCCGCGCTCTGCCTGATCGCAGCGCCGCGCACCGCGCATGCGGCCGGCGATCTCGCGACCTATTTGTCGAAGCTCACGCCGGGCGAGTTCTTCCCCGACGCGGACCGCTTCGGCGCGCCGCAGGGCGACCCACCGATCGCGGCGGTCTATCGTCGCGATCAGCTCAAGGGCTACGTCTATCTCAATTCCGATTTTGCCAACGCCGTCGGCTATTCAGGCAAGCCGATCCATATCCTGGTCGGCATCGATCAAAAGGGCGTCATCTCCGGATTGAAGCTGGTCGACCACAAGGAGCCGATCGTGCTGATCGGCATTCCCGAACCGCGCATTCTTGCCGCGCTCAATGGCCTGCTCGGCAAGGACATGACGCCGATCGCACACGGCGCGGAGCATCCGCCGCAGGCCGACATCGTGTCCGGCGCGACGGTCACCGTGCTCGTCATGCACGACAGCATCGTGCGCGCGGCGATCCGCCTGATCCGCAGCGGCCGCATCGGCGCGGGCATCGCAACCGCAGCCGCCACGCAGCCGAGCGTGATCAAGACGATCGATCCCGGGCAGAGCGAGATCCGCGACTGGACCAACCTGCTCGGCGACGGCTCGGTGCGCCGGCTGCATCTCAGCATCGGCGACGTCAATGAGGCGTTCGCGAGGTCTGGCAATGCCGCGGCCGCACAAAATCCCGAACCGGGGAATTCGGACGACACCTTCATCGACCTCTATGCCGCGCTTGCCAGCGTGCCGACCATCGGCCGCAGCCTGCTCGGCGACGACGGCTATCAGCGGCTCAAGGCACGGCTGCAACCGGGCCAGCAGGCGATCATTGTCGCGGGTGACGGCGCCTATTCGTTCAAGGGATCGGCCTATGTCCGCGGCGGCATCTTCGATCGCATCGAGGTGCTGCAGGAAGGCGCGAGCACGCGGTTCCGCGACAAGAACCATACGCGGCTCGGCGCGCTCGAGGCCGCCGGCGCCCCTGCCCTGCGCGACATCGGCCTGTTCGTCACGCCGCCCGAATTCACGCTCGATCCGACCGAGCCATGGCAGTTGCAGCTGCTGGTGCAGCGCGCCACCGGCAGCCACGACAAGGCGTTCCTCACCTTCGACCTCAACTACACGCTGCCCGACATCTATCTGAAGCGGGAGACACGCGCTGCAGCGAAGGCGCCTGCAGCTGCCCCCGCTCCGGCCGAGACGACGCCAGCATCGACCGACGAGACGGAAGAGCCGCTGTGGATGCGCATCTGGCGCACGCAGACCATCAACATCGGCGTCACGGCCCTCGCGCTCGCCGTCCTCACCGGGATCTTCTTCTTCCAGAACGTGCTGGTGCGCCGTCCGCAACTCTACACCTGGGTCCGGCGCGCCTATCTGCTGTTCGTCCTGGTGTGGCTCGGCTGGTACGCCAACGCGCAGCTCTCGGTCGTCAACGTCGTCACCTTCACCAACGCGCTGCTGAGCGGCTTTCATTGGGAGTTCTTTCTCGCCGCGCCCCTGATCTTCATCCTGTGGGCGGCCACCGCGGCGGGGCTGCTGTTCTGGGGCCGCGGGCCGTTCTGCGGCTGGCTCTGTCCGTTCGGCGCCCTGCAGGAACTGACCAACACATTGGCGAAGTGGCTGAATGTGCCGCAGATCACCGTGCCCTGGGGCCTGCATGAGCGGCTCTGGCCGATCAAATACATCATCTTCCTCGGCCTGTTCGGCCTGTCGCTGTATTCGGTTGCGCTGGCGGAGCAGGTCGCGGAGATCGAGCCGTTCAAGACCGCGATCATCCTGAAGTTCGCGCGCAGCTGGCCATTCGTGCTCTACGCCGTCGCCCTGCTCGGCATCGGGCTGTTCATCGAGCGCTTCTTCTGCCGCTACCTCTGCCCTCTCGGCGCCGCGCTCGCCATTCCCGGGCGCATCCGCACATTCGAATGGCTGCGACGCTGGAAGGAATGCGGCTCGCCCTGCCAGCGCTGCGCCAAGGAATGTCCGGTGCAGTCGATCCATCCCGAGGGGCACATCAACGTCAATGAATGCATCTACTGCATGCATTGCCAGGAGCTGTACTACGACGACCAGCGCTGCCCGCACATGATCCAGGTCCGGCTCAAGCGCGAGAAGTTCGAGGCGATGTCATCGCCCACGATGCGCGCCGCGAAGGCCGGCCCGAAGACGTTGATCACCCATGCCGGCCAGCGGCTGAACGTCACGGCCTCTTCAACCGATCTCACTCGCCCATCATAAGGAGACGACGATGGCGCACGACGACGACCAGACCAAACTCAGCCGCCGGCAGATCGTCGGCACCGCCGCGCTCGGCGCCGCGGGAGTGGCCGGCAGCATCGGCCTCGGCAGGAGCCTCGAGACCACGCCCGCCGCGGCGCAGCCGCGCCCCGCGCAGAACAAAGCCGAGGTGGCGCCGGGTCAGCTCGACGAATATTACGTGTTCTTCTCTAGCGGCCAGACCGGCGAGCTCCGCATCGTCGGCATGCCCTCGATGCGCGAGCTGATGCGCATTCCGGTCTTCAACCGCTGCAGCGCCACCGGCTGGGGCCAGACCAACGAGAGCCGCAAGATCATGACCGAGGGCCTGCTGCCGGAAACGCGCGAGCGGCTCAAGGACAGGCTCGGCATCTGGATGAACGGCGATTGCCACCATCCGCATATGTCCTTCACCAACGGCACCTATGACGGCCGCTACGTCTTCATCAACGACAAGGCCAACACCCGCCTCGCCCGCATTCGTACCGACGTGATGAAATGCGACAAGATCATCGAGCTGCCGAACCAGTACACCATCCACGGCATGCGGCCGCAGAAATTCCCGCGCACCGGCTACCTGTTCTGCAACGGCGAATATGAGGTGCCGCTGCCGAACGACGGCAAGGTGCTCGACGACAAGTCGAAATATTTCTCGATGTTCTCGGCAGTCGACGGCGACACCATGAAGGTCGCCTGGCAGGTGATCGTCGACGGCAATCTCGACAACACCGATTGCGACTACCAGGGCAAATATGCGTTCTCGACCTGCTACAACTCGGAGAAGGGCGTCACCCTGGCCGAGATGACGGCAAGCGAGCAGGACTGGGTCACGATCTTCAACATCAAGCGCATCGAGGAGGCCGTCAAGAAGGGCGACTTCAAGGAGATGAACGGCGTTCCCGTCATCGACGGCCGCAAGGGCTCGCCCTACACCCGTTACGTGCCGGTCTCGAACAGCCCCCACGGCCTCAACACCGCGCCCGACGGCATCCATGTCGTCGCCAACGGCAAGCTCGCGCCGACCGTGACCGTCATGGACGTTCGCCTGATCGACAGCCTGTTCGAGGACAAGATCAAGCCGCGCGACGTCGTCGTGGCCGAGCCGGAGCTCGGCCTGGGGCCGCTGCACACCGCCTTCGACGGCCGCGGCAATGCCTACACCACGCTGTTTCTCGACAGCCAGGTCTGCAAATGGAGTCTGGACCTCGCCAAGCGCGCCTTCAAGGGCGAGAAGGTCAACCCCATCATCCAGAAGCTCGACGTCCACTATCAGCCGGGGCACAACCACGCCTCGATGGGCGAGACCAGAGAAGCCGACGGAAAATGGCTGCTGTCGCTGAACAAGTTCTCCAAGGACCGCTTCCTGAATGTCGGCCCGCTCAAGCCGGAGAACGACCAGCTGATCGACATCTCCGGCGACAAGATGGAGCTGGTGCATGACGGCCCGAGCTTCGCCGAGCCGCATGACGCCGTGATCGTGCATCGCTCCAAGCTCGAGGGACGCGTGACCTCGATCTGGAAGCGCGACGACCCGTTCTTCGCCGACGCGCGCAAGCAGGCGGCGGCCGACGGCGTCTCGCTGGAGAGCGACGGCAAGGTGATCCGCGACGGCAACAAGGTGCGAGTCTACATGTGGTCCAGCGCTCCCGCCTATGCGCTCGAGAAGTTCGAGGTCAAGCAGGGCGACGAGGTAACGGTCTACGTCACCAACATCGACGACGTCGAGGACCTCGTGCACGGCTTCTGCATCGTCAACTACGGCGTCAACATGGAGATCGATCCGCAGCAGACCTCCTCGGTGACGTTCGTCGCCGACAAGCCCGGCGTCTACTGGTACTTCTGCACGTGGTTCTGCCATGCCATGCACATGGAAATGCGCGGCCGCATGCTGGTCTCGCCGCGGAACGCCTGACGATGCGGCGCAGGCGCCAAATCAAGACATGGGGGCTGGCGGTGTTCATCACCGCCGGCCTTCCTTGGCATGCTCTCGCGGCGACGCTGCAGGTGGCGGCCGATACCAATGACCTCCAAGGCGTGCTCGATCGTGCAGCTGATGGCGACGAGATCGCGCTCGCCGATGGCACATATCACGGGCCGCTGCGCGTCACGCACAGCATCGTATTGACCGGCTCGCCGGGCACGACGATCACGGGTGGCGGCCAGGGCAGCGTCATCACCGTGACCGCGCCGGGCACCGTCATCCGTGGCCTGACCATCCGTGGCTCCGGCCGCTCACTGGAGCAGATGGACTCCGGCGTGTTCGTCGAACAGGTCTCGCACGACACGCTGATCGAGAACAATCACATCGACGGCAATCTGTTCGGCGTCTATCTGCACGGCTCGACCAATGCGCTGGTGCGGCACAACAGCATCATCGGCCTGCGCGCGACGCATCCCGGCGGCGTCGGCAATGGCGTCTCGGTGTGGAATGCGGCGGGCGCCAAGGTGATCGACAACGACATCCGCTACGGCCGCGACGGCGTGTTCGCGATCACCAGCCGCAACAACATTTTCAGTCGCAATCGCTTCAGCGATCTGCGCTTCGCGGTCCACTACATGTACGCCAATGACGGCGAGATCACCGGAAACGTCTCCACCCGCAACATCATCGGCTATGCGATGATGTTCTCGAAGAACCTCGTGGTGAAGGACAACGTCTCCGACCACGATCGCGACCGCGGCATGCTGTTCAACGCCACCAACGGTTCGCAGATCTCCGGCAACAGCGTCATCGGCGGGCTACAGCCGGCGGAGCGCTGGGCCACTGCCGAGAACCGTGGTGCCGACGAAGGCGTGCCGCAGGCCGAGACGCGTGCGGCCGCGCCGGCCGGCGGCCTTCGCCCAGGGCCGGAGAAATGCGTGTTCGTCTACAACACCAACAACAATCGCATCACCGATAACTGGTTCGAGGGCTGCGAGATCGGCGTGCACTTCACCGCCGGTTCCGAAGGAAACGACATCCGGGGAAATGCCTTCGTCAACAATGCCAGCCAGATCAAATATGTCGGCACCCGCCATCTCGACTGGTCGAAGAACGGCCGCGGCAATTATTGGAGCGACAATCCCGGCTTCGACCTCAATGGCGACGGCGTCGCGGACACCGCGTACCGGCCGAACGATCTGATCGACCGGGTGCTGTGGACGGCGCCCGCCGCCAAGGTGCTGATCAACAGCCCGGCCGTGCAGGTGATCCGCTGGGCGCAGGCGCAATTCCCGGCGATCCTGCCCGGCGGCGTCGTCGACAGCCACCCGCTGATGTCGCCGCCCGCGCGTCGTACCGCTGCCGGGAGCACACCCCGATGAGCGCGACGGTTCATATCGCCGATGTCGTGAAGCACTACGGCAAGGTTGAAGCCGTGAAGGGCGCCTCGTTCGATCTCGCGGAAGGCGAGATGGTGGCGCTGATCGGCCACAACGGCGCCGGCAAGACGACTCTGATGAAGATGATGCTCGGCTTGATCCGTCCGAGCCGCGGCACGATCGCGGTGCTCGGCGAAAATCCCGCGGCCGGCGAATTCTCCGCGCGGCGCCGGCTCGGTTATCTGCCGGAGAACGTCGCCTTCGATGCCGCCCTCACGGGCCGCGAGACGCAGGCGTTCTATTCCCGGCTGAAGCGCGAGCCGGTGAAGGATGCGTTGGCACTGCTGGACGTCGTCGGTCTCGGCCATGCCGTCAAGCGCCGCGTCGACACCTACTCCAAGGGCATGCGCCAGCGTCTCGGCCTGGCGCAGGCGTTGATCGGCCGGCCGCGCGTGCTGCTGCTCGACGAGCCGACCACCGGCCTCGACCCGGAGCTGCGCCAGACCTTCTACGATGTCATTCAGAAGCTGGCGGCCGAGGGCACCACGGTGCTGTTGTCCTCGCACGCGCTGACCGAGCTCGAGGAGCGCGCCGGCCGCGTCATCATCATGAACCGCGGGCTCAAGGTCGCCGACGGCACGCTCGACGAACTGCGTCGCATCGCGCGGCTGCCGACCCGGATTCGGATCAAGGTCGCCGACCTGCCGCCATCGGGTTCTCCGGCCTGGCTGCCCACCGCCACGCCGTATCGCCGGATCAACGGCCATATCGTCGAGATCGACGCGGCACCGGACGAGAAGCTCGATCTGCTGCGCCGCGCGACCGCCGACGGCAGCGCCGTGCAGGATCTCGAGCTGATCCCGCCCAGTCTCGACGAGCTCTACGCGCACTTCCTGCGCCAGGCGGAGCGCCCGCAATGAACGCTCTGATCACCATCGCCGCCAAGGAAATCCAGCAGGCCATCCGCAATCGCTGGGTGCTGGCGGCAACCTTGCTGCTGGCCGGGCTCGCGCTGTCACTGACCTTCCTCGGCAGCGCGCCGACCGGCACCGTCGGGGCTCGCGCGCTCGATGTCGTCATCGTCAGCCTGTCCAGCCTGACGATCTTCCTGATCCCGCTGATCGCGCTCCTCATCTCCCACGACGCCATCGTCGGCGACATGGAGCGCGGCACCATGCTTCTGCTGCTCAGCTATCCCGTCGCGCGCTGGCAGGTGCTGCTCGGCAAGTTCCTCGGCCATCTCGCCGTGCTCGCTTTCGCAACCTGCCTCGGCTATGGCGCCGCGGCCGTGGCGCTGCTGATCACCGGCAGCAGCTTTGATGGCGAGGGCTTCGCCGCCTTCGCTGCGATGATCGGCTCCTCGGTGCTGCTCGGCGCCGTGTTCGTCGCGATCGGCTATCTCGTCAGCGCCGTCGTCCGCGACCGCGGCACGGCCGCCGGCCTGTGCATCGGGCTGTGGCTGATGCTCGTCCTGATCTACGACATGGCGCTGCTCGGCCTTCTGGTGCTCGACCAAGGCCGCAACATCTCCGGCGGCGTGCTCAGCGCGCTGCTGCTGCTCAACCCCGCCGATGCCTACCGGCTGTTCAACCTCACCGGCTTCGCCAATGTCAGCCTGTTCTCCGGCATGGCCGGGCTCGCCGCGAGCAGCACGCTGTCGGTGCAGGCGTTGCTGACAGCGCTGGTGCTGTGGACGCTGGTGCCCCTCGCCTGTGCCACGCTGGCCTTCTCCCGGAGGGAGCTATGAATCGCCTCGTTCTTGCCTGCACGCTCTTCGCCGCGTTCGTCCTTACCGGCTGCAATGACAAGCAAGCCGCTGCTCCGCCGCCGCCGATCAAGCTCACCGCACAAGCGATCGGGCATTATTGCGGTATGAACCTGCTCGAGCATTCCGGTCCGAAGGGGCAGATCTTCGCCGCCAGCCTGATCGAGCCGGTGTGGTTTTCCTCGGCGCGCGACGCCATCGCCTTCACGATGCTGCCCGACGAGCCGAAGGACATCCAGGCGATCTACGTCACCGACATGGGCAGGGCCGGGAACTGGGACAATCCCGGCGCCGACAATTGGATCGAGGCCCGCAAGGCGCTGTTCGTGATCGGCAGCCGGCTCAAGAGCGGCATGGGCAGCGACGAGGCGGTGCCGTTCTCGGAACGAACCGCCGCCGAGCGCTTTGCCGCCCAGCATGGCGGCCGTGTCGTCAGCTTCAGCGAGGTGCCGCGCGACTACGTCCTGAGCTCCGCGGACGACAGCGCCAGCGCGGCCGAGCCGGACGCTGGGAAGACCAATTGAGGTGCCCGTCATGACACACCACCTCTCGCGCCGACGCTTCATCCAGATCAGCGCTGCGGTCGCCGGCCTCTCGAGCGCCCCGCTGGCCACGCCATCGGCCACAGCCGATACCGGCTTGGTCGAGTGGCGCGGCACCTTGCTCGGCGCCGTCGCGACCATCAAGCTGCACCATCCCGACCGCCACGAGGCGGAGCGGCTGGTCGCGCTGTCGCTCACCGAAGCGCGACGGCTGGAACGACTGTTCAGCCTGTACCTGACCGACTCGGCCCTGGTCAGCTTGAATCGCACGGGCGTGCTGCTGGATCCGGCTCCGGAGTTGGTCGATATCCTCACGCGCTCCAAGCGCTACGCGGAGCTGACCGGCGGCCGCTTCGATCCCACGGTGCAGCCGCTCTGGACGCTGTATGCCGATCACTTCTCGCGCCCCGATGCAGATCCGACCGGCCCACCACAACAGGCCGTGCGCGACGCGCTGGCGCGCGTAGGCTACGGCAAGCTCTCGATCAGCCACGATCGCATCGTGATGCCGCGCGGTACGGCGCTCACCTTGAATGGCATCGCGCAAGGCTATGTCACCGACAGGATCGTCGATCTCTTGCGAAGCCGGGGCGTACAGCAGAGCCTCGTCGACATGGGCGAGGCCCGCGCCATCGGCCCGCGTCCGGACGGACAACCGTGGGACGTGGCGATCGAAGATCCGGAGCACCCGGGACGCACCGCCGCGACGCTCCCGATCGTCGACCGCGCGGTGTCGACGTCCGGCACTTACGGCTTCCGCTTCGATCCACAAGGCCGCTTCAACCATCTGTTCGATCCTCACAACGGCGGCTGCGCGCAGCGCTACCGCAGCGTGACGACGGTCGCAGAGAACGCCACCGCGGCGGACGCACTATCGACCGCCTTCAGCCTGATGTCGCCCCCCGAGATCCGCGCAGCGTTGCCGCGCTCCGCAATCGAGCGCGTTCACCTGATCGGTGAGACCGGAGCGGCCCTCGACCTCCTCGCCTGAGTGCGTCCATCGCGCAGGCTTGAACGTCTCGGCTCTGACGGCATCAAAAGCTCTGCCGGGCACCTCGCCGGCGTGCCATCGCGGCTGCATATCGTGCCGGCGGACCTGCGCTGTCGTGCTGCAAACCGGCGACGAAGCCATGGTATGCCTGAGCCGGCTCGCTCGAGAGGCGAATTTCAATGCAGCGCGGACCACCGGGATCGGCCATTTGAAGGCATGGTCCTGAAGTACTTCGATGCGGAGCGGAAGAACTATCTCGAAACTACGTCAACGAACAGGTCGAGCCGGCCCGATCGTCACCGAGAGCGCCGCGCATCTGCGCAAGCTGCGCGACGCCGAGTCTGGCCCTGCTTTGATAAGGCCGGAGGCCCGACTCCCGGGATCGAGGACGATCCGCATCTGACGGCGCAGCAGAGCCCTACGGTCATCACCGACGGGCGTCCGACCGCGCGCTCGGCGCAATCTTCGTTCGAGTTCACGGGCCCGGGAGGCGCAGCCGGCGACACCGACAATCGTCGAGGGCCAAGGACCGAACCGGCCTCTGTCAAACCAGCGTCACGAAACCCGAACAGAAGGAGACGGTCCCAATCGGGCGCGGTCCTGGCACAACTCGGCACGAACGAGCGCTCACCTCCGTAGCTGCACAGTGAGCTGCGCCGAAGACCGATGCCCAAAACCGCGGGTAGCGAGCCTTGACTGACGTATGCCAAGCAGACCCGCGCGGGACTGAAACGTTCGCGGACGAGCAGACTTCGCGGGTTTCTGACGCCGGCCCGAGCATGGCGCGGCTGCGAGCCCTGCAGCTGCTGATCGCCGCCTCGGGCTTCGCCGGCCTAGGTTACGAGATCGTCTGGACGCGCCAGCTCGCGCTTGCGCTGGGCACGGAGATGATGGCCGTGCTCGGCGCCATTGCCGGCTTTTTCGCGGGCCTTGCGCTCGGAGCCTTTGTCCTCGACGGCAGAATTCGACGTGCCGCCCATCCGCACCGGATCTATGCCGTTCTCGAGGCGGTCATTGGTCTTTGGGGCATCTGTGCGGTCTGGCTGCTGCCGGCGAGTGCGCGCACGCTGGCGCCGCTATTGGGCACGGCACCGTCGCCAGTCCTGCTATGGAGTGCGAGCTTTCTGCTTCCGACGCTGGTGCTGCTGCCCGCAACCGTTGCGATGGGCGGAACGTTGACGGCCCTGGAGCGCATGATGTCGGCAGCGCATGGCCGGGGGCCGGTCAGTGCCGGCGTCTATGGCGCAAACACGGCCGGCGCCGTTGCCGGCACGCTCCTGTCCACCTTCGTGCTGATCCCGTCATTCGGATTCTCGACCACGCTGCTCTGTCTGGCTGCGGTCAACGCGGCCTGTGCGCTGGCAGCGCTTCGCCTCGGCAGTCCCGTGCAGATCGACGCCCGCCCGCGCGGCGTCCACCCGCGCGCCGCTGCCGATCTCCGCCTGACCGGGAGCTTGTTCGCCACCGGTCTTCTCGGCATCTCATTCGAAGTGCTGGTGGTGCGCCTGGCCGCGCAGATGATGCAGGACACCGTCTACAGTTTCGCCTGTCTGCTGGCGGCGTACCTGCTGGGAACGGCCGCGGGTGGACTCCTCTGGCAACGCGTCGGGCCTCGCATTGCGCTCGGCAGGGCGGGACTGATCGGCAGCACGGCCTTGATCTGCCTGATCACCGCGCTGGTGACGCCCTTCATTGGCGAATTCGCCGATCACGCCGCGCGTCTCGGTGTCGTCGGCGAGCTCGGCATGGCGCTGGCGCTCTTTCTGCTGCCGTCGATGGCGATGGGAGCCCTGTTCGGCCGGCTCATCCAGGACGTTCGCGACATCCATGGATCGGTCGGCTGGGCGATCGGCATCAACAGCCTCGGCGCGGCGATTGCGCCGCTGGTCGCGGCACAGCTGCTGATTCCAGCTCTCGGCAGCTGGAAGGCGCTCGTCCTCGTTGCGATGGGATACCTGGTGCTGTTGCGGCCGCATCGCGCCGTGCTGCGCTTCGCCGCGCTGCCAGCTCTGCTTGGCCTTGCATTGCTGTGGCGTCCCGCTCCGCTGCTCGTCAAGGTCCCGCCAGGAGGCAAGCTTCTCGCCGTACGCGAGGGGCCGATGGCCACCGCGAGCGTCGTCGACGACGTCTCGGGAGCGCGCTATCTCGAAGTCAACGGCCACTTCCGGATGGGCGGCACCAGCTCGGTGCGATCCGATTTCCGCCAGGCCATGCTGCCGCTGCTGCTGCATCCAGCGCCACGCAACGCCCTTTTTCTCGGTGTCGGCACCGGAGCAACCGTGCTGGGCGGCGCGCAGATGCCAGACCTCGACGTCCGTGCGGTCGAACTCTCCGCCGAGGTGGTCGCGTTGCTGCCGTGGTTCGATCACCCAGCGTCCAAGCAGGACAGACCGCCGATCGCCATCGCGGATGCACGACGCTTCATCGCCGCGGATGAGGAGCGCTATGACGTCGTGGTGGCCGACCTGTTCCATCCCGCGCTGGACGGCAGCGGCGCGCTCTACACCGCTGAGCATTTCGCCGCCGTCAGGCGGCGACTCGCAACCGAAGGCCTGTTCTGCCAATGGCTGCCGCTCTATCAGCTCGATGCGCCTTCGCTGCGGGCCATCATCCGAAGCTTCCTGACCGTGTTTCCCGACGGCTCGGCGTGGTTGAACCATTACAGCGTGCGTACGCCGATGCTGGCCCTGGTCGGATCACGCGCTCCGAGGCCGATGGATCCCGAGCTGCTGGCCGAACGATTCTCGGACGGGAAGCTTCGTCCGATCATTCAGTCGCTCGGCTTCGACCAGCCGATCGACCTTCTCGGCCAATATGTCGCCGGCCCAAAATCGCTCGCGAGCCTTGCCGGGCCGGGGCCGCGCAACACCGACGATTTTCCGTTCGTGACCTTCGACGCCCGGAGCAATGTCGAAGCTCTGTCGGCACCGCCGTGGCAGCTGCTGACGACGGTCATTGGCGAGGCGAGGACCGATGCGGCCGAATTGCTGGATTCATCTCGGCGCCGGACGTGGAACGATCGGCTCGAAGCCTATTGGCAGGCCCGCAATCGCTTCATCCAGGCCGGCGCGGCGCTGACCGGCGAACCGCGAGGGCCTGCGCTCATTGCGGCCGCCGCACCAGGCCTCCTCGCCGCGATCCGCTCCAGCGCCGAGTTCGCGCCGGCTTATGCGCCCTTGATGAGCATGGCGAGATCGCTGCTCGCGTCCGATCGACCGGCGGCGGAACGACTCCTTCTGGCCATCGACGAGGCTGCTCCATCGCGGCACGACGCGCGCGAGCTGCTGTCGCGCGAATTCGCCAGATGAGCCGGCTCAGGCCGAGAAGCTCACGCGGTATCCCCAGCAATCCAGGTGATCAGGGATCGCGTTGAAGGCGATCGTGATTCGCTGGTCGCCCTGGTTGCGCGGCACCTCGTGGTAGAGATAGCTCGGGAACAGCACGAGGTCGCCCGGCTCTGCCTCGGGCAGCACGTATTTGCCGGCATTGAACGGCCCGACCGCAGCGCTGCGGGTATGATGACGAAACGAGAAATCACTGCCGCCGGGCGGCCGCACGAACACGGTGCGGCTGCCGGGGTGAGACGGCGTCAGATAGAAGATGCCGGAGATGAAGCTGTTGGCGTGGGCGTGCAGGGTCTGGTTGCCGCCGGTCTCGAGCATGTTCGTCCACATCTCCTTGACCGTCCAGCGCAGCTTCTCGCCGAACAGCAGCTCGCCGAAATCGACCAGCTTGGGCACGGCGAGCTCGGCGATGGTCTGAAACAGATTGTGGGCGCGGGGATCGGCAACTTCGGTGTGGAACAGCTGTCCTGACCGCAGATTGTTCTCGATCTTCGAATTGCGGATGGCTGCCACCGCCGCGTCCTTGAGCTCGGCGCTGAGCAGCCCGGGCGAACGCAACAGCGGTATCGGAAAGAGAGCTTCGATCTGGTCCATGTTTCAAGGCCTTGCACGCGCCGCAACGGGACCGACAATTTGCCGACTTGCATGACAGCCGGATGACGAAATTGGCAACGCCGCGCTTGTACCTTCAGCGCGCCGGCATTTCGTCGGCACGAAGAATGTTGAGCCGCTCGCCGGGCTTCAGGCTGTGGGGCCGATCGCGCACCTCCAGCACGGCCCGCTCGGCCTTCTCGACGCAGTCGTCGAACTCGCCATTACCGGCCTCGACGAGCGCCTGCTGAATGTCACGCTCGGCGAAATAGCGCGACACGTCGTCGAGGGGCAAGGTGGCGGCCTGTGCGCGTGCCTCGGCAACAGCGGCGTCGCAGGTTTCCTGCGTCGGCTCCTCCTCGTGAGCCGACGCGACGGCGGTCGTGAGAGCAAGGATGGCGAAAAACACGGCGAACAGACGAGACATCACGTGGACGACCCTCGGCGCGAGGCAGATCTCAAGGATAAAGCGCCGGCTCGCAAGCCGGCGCTCGGATTGAGCAGAATCCGGCGGTCGCTATCGCCCGCCGGATCGATGCCGATCAATCAGTCGCGGTTGAAAGCCCAGCGACCCCAGTGGCCCCAATGGCCCCAATGATCCCAGTCGTGCCAGTGGTGATGATCGTGCGCCAGCTTGCGTGCCAGATCCTTGTTCTTCTCGACCAGCAGCTGGGGCGCACCGTACGGACGGACGAAGATCGGGTTCGCGTAGAACCAGACGTTCGACCAGGCCTGCACGTCGTTGGTCACTTTCTTCACGCCGCCGACGGTGCCGAGATGCGACGGGCACGCCGCATCGGTGCAGCTGACGGTGGCATTGTTGGCGTCGAGCAGCGGATTGCCGGCGCTGTCGGACACGTTCGGCGTAGCCGGCGGGATGTTGGTGCCGCGGGCGCGGATGTAGAACGGAGTCTTGCCCGCGATGAAGGTGGTCCTGAAGCTGAGCCGGACCGAGCCATCGCGGAGCTTGCGGCTCTGCATCTTGGTCGCCTGGATCTGCTTCGCGATCTTGGCCGAGGGATTATAGACGACGGCCGCACCGGCGACGCCGGAGGCGTTGGCCACCGCATAGCCCGTGGCGCCCGGCGCGATCGGGCCGGTGATGTCACCGGTGATCAGATCGACGTGGTCGAGCGAGGGCTTGTTCAACGGCTGCTTGATGCCGACCGGCAGCAGCAGCGGGTTGTTGAAGCTGTACGGGCTGTTGTTGGAAGCCGGAACGGTCATCTCCATCTCGAGCGTGACCTTCTCGCCAGGGCGTACGACCAGCGTCTCGCCCATGGTTTTCCAGTCGTAGTCCCACTCACCCTTCGCACGAAACTCCATGTCGGAGTCGATGATGTCGGCATTGACCGAATAGGAGTTGCCGGAGCGCATGCCGTCGATGATGGACTGCTGGGAGAACCGCCGCTCGTTCGGTACGTAGAGCTTGGTGTACTCGCCGGGAATGAAGTCCGCGGTCGTGCCGGGATCGCGCGCGCCATAGACGCCGCGGCTGTGCCAGTCCGAGCTCTGGAACAGGAAGAAGTTGCGGCCTTCGCCGAGCAGACCGTCCCACAGCCCGCCAACCTTGGCGGTGTAGACGCCCTGCATGCCGTAGGTGCCGCCGCCGACCGCGCCCGAGCCATAGGATCCCGAGCCGCCGTTCACGCCGCCCTCGGCCATGTGACCCGGAGCTTCGATGCCGAACGCGACCGTCGGGCCGGCATTGTTGAAGTCACGGAAGTGCTCGATGTTGTAGCCGGCCGATCCGTTCGGGTTGAACGGTCCCTGCCGCTCGGTATGGGTCGGCACCGCATAGGATTGCAACGGATGGTTCGCCTGCAGCCAGGCGATGCCGGCGACGGCCTTCTGGTGACCGGCCGTGCCGGAATTGTTGACGTTATCCTTGCCGGCCCAGACCGGGTTGTTGCTGGCATCCACCGGGCCGATCGCATCGGTGTCGGCGCGGTCGAAGCGATATTCGAACTCGGCCATCTTGTCGGCATTGCCGTAGCCACGCGGGTTCTGGCCGGCGATCACGGCGACGTCGCCATGCTCGTGGCCGGGCAGGATCCACTCGAGGCCTTCGACCAGCACCTTGTTGTAGGTCGCGGCACGATTGACGATGGTCGGATACTCGATTTCCTTGATCGACTGCCAGCGCCACATCTTGGCGCTGGTGCCGGTGCCGTTCGGCGTTCCCTTCAGGCTGGTGATGGTGATGCCGTCGATGGTCTTGCCGAGCGTCTGGCTCCAATAGGTCGTCGTGTTGTCGCCGGGGATATTGGCGCTCGCATCGCTGAAGCGGCAATCGCGATTGCCCGAACCGCCGTGGTTGCCGAGCGTGAACCAGTCGAGATCGAAGTTGTTGCCGCCTGCGGCCGCGGTGCCCTTGCCGACCGAGCGGTCGATCGCATAGCCGGCTGCCACCGAACCGTCGGTGCAGGTGTTGTGGTTGTGCATGTCGCCGGCGACATAGGGATTGTTCTTGCTCGTTTCCCCCCAACGCTCGCCCGCGTCGGCGTTCTGCGACAGCGCCAACGACACCGAGGCCGCTGTCAGCAGGATTTTCTTGGCAGATGGAACCATTTCGTCGCCCCTGAAGTATTCGATCGAGTTCTAAACGGTGATGACAACGCGACTGATGCGCCGCTGTCCTTCGCGCGGCGACCAAATCAAAACTCGGAGACAGTTTGTTGAAGGATTTATTTCCCGCCGCGCGTCGTCCACGAACGTCGGGCCGCGGCGGTTGCGAAATTTTTGTGACACCGACGTTTGCCCGGTGACAACGGCAAGCATGCCGTTGCATATACGCGCCGCGCAGCGAGCGCGGTCCGAGTTGTAAAGAACTTATGTCAGCCCCTGCCATGTCGAATGCGGCGCAGACCTTCGAGAGCGCCTCTGCACGCTCCAATCAGCAAGATGGCAACGGCTCTTCCGCAGCGCGATCATCTTCCGGCACGGCGTTGCGCGCTCTCGTGAGAGAGCCGCTCCTGCACTTTCTCGTTCTCGGCGGACTGATCTTTGCGGCCGACGCCGTCATTCATCCGCCAGCGAAGGACGAGAAGGTCGTCACCGTGACCAAGGCGCTGCGCCAGTCCTTCATCGACACGTTCGACGAGGACAAGCAGCGCACCCCGAACGAGGCCGAGCTGCAGAAGATGGTCGACGCCTGGGTCGCAAGCGAAATCCTCTATCGCGAGGGCAAGACGCTCGGCGTTGACCGCGGCGACGAAATGATCCGCGACCGTGTCGCGTTCAAGCTGCAATATCTGATTTTCGATCAGGTGCGCGTGCCGCAGCCGAGCGATGAGCAGTTGCGCGCCTGGTTCGCCGACAATCACGCGCGGTTCGACGAGCCCGAGCGTGTCAGCTTCTTCATGACGCCCCCCAGCGACGAAGCGACGGCGCGGAGCTATCTGAACGACATTCGCGAACAGCGCGAATCGGAGGAGCTGCGGGACCAGACGCGTGCGATTCTCGACCGGCCCGTGCCGAGTCTCGCCGCCGGCTTCGGCAACGGCTTCAGCGACGGCCTGCTCAAGGCGCCCCTCCAGGAATGGACCCTGCTGCAGTCGAAGGACGGTTGGCACGTGGTTCGCCTCGACGCCCGGACGCCGGGCGCGCCGGCGAAACTCGAGGACATCCGCACCGAGGCGGCCAAGATCTGGCACACTGAAGAAACCCGCAAGCGGGCCTGGGAGGCCGTGAGCCGGCTCAAGGCCAACTACACCATCAGGTACGAGCCGTGACCGGCGCGCGCGCCCTGATCGCGATCGTGCTCGCGCTCGCCGCGCTGCTGCTTGGGCGGCCGGCGGCTGCGCATCAGGCGACCATCGCCGTGCTCGAGTTCCGCGAGATGCGGCCCGGCGCGTATATCGGACGCTGGACGACGCTGCCGAAGGATGGCGTCAACCGCATCGATCTGAAGATGCCGCCGCATTGCTTCCTGCGCCTGCCGGAGCTCAATTGCGGCGACAAGGGGCTCGTCGGACAGATGACGATCGCCAATCTCGGCGAGGACATGTCGGCTGCCATCATCCGGGTGACCTCGCTCGCCGGAGAGACGCGCAGCTATACGATCTCGGCGTCCAACCCGGTCGTGACCGTGCTCGGCACGGATGCGCCGACGCTCGACACCTGGCTCGAGCTCGCCAAGACATACGTCAATCTCGGCATCGACCACATCCTGCTCGGCGCCGACCATCTGCTGTTCGTGCTCGGACTGATCTGGATCGTCCAGGGCGGCTGGCGCCTGCTCAAGACGATCACGTCGTTCACGATCGGCCACAGCGCCTCGCTGGCCGCAACGGCGTTCGGATGGATCGGCGTCGCCGAAGCGCCACTCAACGCCTGCATCGCGCTCAGCATCGTGTTCGTCGGCGTCGAGATCATCAAGCAGCAGCGCGGCGAGACCGGGTTGACCGCCCGCTACCCGTGGGCCGTCGCCTTCAGCTTTGGTCTGGTGCATGGCATCGGCTTCGCCAGTGCGCTCGCAGGCCTCGGCCTGGAGCGGCGCATCCTGCCGGCGGCACTGCTGTTCTTCAACGTCGGCGTCGAGATCGGACAGATCCTGTTCGTGCTGCTGGTGCTGGCGCTGATCTGGGCGCATCGCCGCCTCGGCGCGGCGCTGCCGCGCTGGGGCGCCGAGTGGCCCGCCTATGCAATCGGCTCGGTATCGATGTTCTGGTTCCTGGGCCGCCTGGCACGGGTTCTGGCGGCTGCATGATGACGACTGGGACGAACATGACCGCGCGTAAACTCCTGCACGCCGCGCTGGGGGCGGCATTGCTCTCGCTGCTGACCACAGATCCGGGCTTTGCCCATGAGCAGACGGGCGTCGGCGGCGGGCTCGCCAGCGGGCTGCTGCATCCCTTGACCGGGCTGGATCATCTGGTCGCGATGGTTGCGGTCGGCATCTGGGGCGCGCAGCTCGGCGGCGCGGCGATCTGGATCCTGCCGATCGTCTTCCCGCTGGTGATGGCGTTCGGTGCCGTCCTGGGAATCCTCAAGGTCGGATTGCCTGTCCCGGAGCTCATCATCGCGTTGTCGGCACTGGTCCTCGGACTTGCGGTCGCGCTGCGCGTCCGCGTCCCGTTCGGGATTGCGGCGATCATCGTCGCGATCTTCGCGATCTTTCATGGCCACGCGCATGGCGTCGAGCTCCCGACGGCCGCAAATCCGCTGGCCTATGGCTGCGGCTTCGTGGTCGCCACCGGGCTTCTTCACGCCTGCGGCATCACGATCGGCGCGCTCGCGCGCTGGCCCGGCGGCGAGCGCATCATCCAGGGCGTCGGGGCAGCCATCGCCGCGCTCGGCGGCTACTTCCTGGTGGCAAACCTTGGAGTCGCGGCATGAGCAGGTTGCTCCGGACTGCGCTGCTCGCAGCGGTGCTGCTGGCTCAGGCGCAGATCGCCGACGCCCACATCGTCTCGGCGCGGCTCGGCGACTTCTACGCCGGCGCCCTGCATCCGCTGCTTACCATGCAGGACGTCGTGGTCTGGATTGCGCTCGGCTTGCTGGCGGGCTCGCTCGGCGCGGCGGGCGGACGCTGGCTGGTCATGGTGTTTCCGCTCGGCCTGTGTGCGGGACTGGCATTCGCCGTCGGATCGGGTGTCGCCCCGGCGTCTCCGCTCGTCGACGCCGCGACGATTCTGGTTCTCGGATTGCTGCTGGCGGCGGCGCTGCGCATTCCCGTGACACTGCTGAGCGCGATCGCACTCCTGCTCGGCGTGATCCGCGGCGCCGCAAATGCCGGCGAACTTGGGCCGCAGAGCGATCGTCTGCTTTATGCGGCCGGTCTTGCCGCCGCAGGCTACGTCACCATCACCCTCGTGATGGCGCTGGCGCTCACCCTCAGGCGTCCCGAGACCGAGCCGGTGTCGAGCTGGCGCGGGATCGCCGTGCGAGCCGTCGGCGGCTGGGTCGCCGCGATCGGCCTGATGATGGCCGGACTATCGCTCGCACCCTGAGCAGGCCTATGCTCCGGCGATCCGACACCGCGACTTCCGGGGCTGCGTGACCGACGTCATCAACATCGTTGCGATCGTCGTGCTGCTCGTGACCTGCGCCGGCCTGATCTGGACGGATCTGCGCAGCGGCCTGCTGCCGGACGGGATGAATGCGCTGGTTGCCATAAGCGGCTTTGCAAGATTGGCGGCGCTCACCGATCTGTCCGAAGCGTGGTCGACGTCCATCGCGGCTGTCGCCGTCGGCTTGGCACTGCTGCTGCTGCGCCTCATCTACGCGATGGCCCGTGGCCGTCAGGGACTGGGCCTCGGCGACGTCAAGTTTCTCATGGCAGCAACGTTCTGGGCTGGCTTGCCGGGTCTGCCGATCTTGCTGCTCGTCGCCACCATGGCCGCACTCGCTGCGGTTCTCGCTCTCGCCGTCATGGGACGACGTCCGACGGGTCAAACGGCGCTGCCGTTCGGCCCGTTCCTCGTCCTTGGCCTGCTTGCCGTGCTCGCCTTGGAGGCCACCGGGAGCGAATTGACTGCGGCCTTCTGACTGCCGCGAGCCGGTCATCTCACCGCGCGCGGCGCGCCATCCGCTCGCGTCCACCGGGCGGCGGGGTGATCGGTGCCGCCTGCATGTCGCCATTGGCGGTCGTTCCGAGCTGCGGCATCTGCAAGGTCACAGTCTCCGCCGCCTTTTGCAGCAACGCCTCGCGCGGCCGCAGCGACTGCAGCACCCACCCCTCATGCGCGGCGCCGACGCGCAAGCGGAGCGAGGCCTGCGACGACGCGTCGACGAAGATACCGAAGCTTTCCTCGTGGCCGATCACCGTGCCCACGAGCTGGAGGTTCGGTCGTTCCGGCTCTTGCGGCGGCGGAGGCGGCGGCGCCCGCATCACCATGGCGGGCGGAGCGACCGGAGGCGGCCGGCGCGACGCCGAGAAGATCGGACGGTCGCGCGTGGCCGAGAGAGCGCTGATCGGAACATCCCACAGCGGATTGGCACTCTGGCCCGCAACGACTTGTACGCCGGGAGCGACAGACGCGGCCGGCGGCGGGGAGCCGGGTGCGGCCTGCACGACCGCCGCAGGCTCGAGACCATCCGCCGTCTCGGCCAGGGCTTGGCCGAGCGAGGCAGCGATCATGCAGATGGCAGCAATGGTGACGAGACCTGAGCCGACGAGCGATCGCATCACATGCTCCCTTGCCATTGGCCCGACACGGTGACCAGCACCGTCAGCCGCCCCGCGCCGCCCGCGGCAGCTGCCAGCGGTTGCTGCACGTGCAGTTGATCGACGAAGAGAAACGGCAATCCGGCTTCGAGGTCGTACAGCAGCTCCTGCAGCGCCGGTTGCTCGAGCTCGCAACTGGCGACGACGCTGATCAGGTTGGCGTTGCCGCGTGGCTGGGGCAGTTCGACCTGGGTCGAGAGCACGCTGCCGCCGGCTTTGCTGATCGCTTCCGTCAGACGCTGCACCAGCGCCGCTCCTGCGATGGTGACCGTTCGCCCTTCGACGAACACCGATCCGCCCGGAGTCGTCGCGCTGCCAGCGGCGGAACTGCCGCCCGGCCGTTTTCGTTCCGAAAACTGCGCCAGCTGCGCATGGGTGTCGTTGAGCTGGCCGCGCTTGGCGATGAGATCGACGACGCCAGCGGCGCCGAGCCAGAGCAGCGCGATGATGGTCACGCCATAGAGAATCGCAGACGCGGCCGGCGAGCCCACGAAGATCCGGCGCAGCGATGTCGACCAGTTCATGCCCGGTCTCCGAAATAGGCGTTGATGCGCGCCTCGATATGGAAGCGCTCTCCCGCTTCGCCGGCGGTCCGCGTCGTCGGCGCGTAGAAGGTGGCGCGGCTGAACTGCGGCGACTGCTCGATCAGCCGGATCAGCGCGGGCGCGTCCTTGGTCAAGCCGGAGATCTGCAGCCGATCGTTCTCGATATGCATCTCGACGACATACGTCTCGTCGGGGAGGATCTTCGACAGCGTATCGAGCACGATCACGCTCGCGGGGGTGGTCTGCTTACGCTTGGCGAGCAGCCCGTCGGCCGCGATGGCTCCCATCGCGGGCCGCAGGGCGGCGCGCAGCCGCGTGACCTGCGCCTGCGTGTCCTCGAGCTCCCCATCCAGATATCCGCCGACCAACGTCGTCGACACCAACAGCAGCGCAGTTGTTGCTGCGACCGACAGCCAGCCGAGCTTGAGCACGCGCCCAAGATCACGGCCGCCGGCGAGCGACGAGCGAAGCGAGGTCTTGAATATCTGGATGGGGAGGCTGTCGGCCGAGCCGACATCGGCCGTGATGACGAGTTTGGCGGCACCGACATGATCGGCGAAGGCGAGCAACGGCTGGGCCAGAGCGCGCGGCGTCGCCGCGAGCGTCAGCGCGATCCGGTCATTGGCCGCGCGTGGGACGCTATAGCCATAGAGGACCTGATCGAGATTCCACGGCGTCAATCTGCCGATCTGCGTGCGGATCATGCCCTCCAGGAATGGTTCGGCCTGCTTTGGAAAATCGAGCGGGCGGACCAGAACGTTCTCGGCGGCCAGATGAATCTCCACCGCGGCGCCACGGAGCGTCCGCAGCCATTCGGGCGAAAGCGCAAGGTGCGCTGCCTCGTCCGAAAGCCTCACCTTCGCTTGTGCAAGCATCGGTTTCGCCTGCGACGCAGCCGCTACCGTCAAGACGACACGATCGGGCTGGTCATGCCGAATCAGAACCCGCGGACGTCTGAACTGCCGGTCGGCCACCGCTTCAAGCGCGGTCGCGACGCTTGCCGTCCACATGGTCAGTCCGCGCTCGATCGTTTCGGTGAGCTTCATGGCATTCTCCGCGCCTGAAGCGCCCCTCTCGGTTGCGGTCCTTCATCCTGCCGCGCCAGCAGCCGATATGGCTCCTCGCCTTCGCCGGGAACGATCACCGCCGTCGCAGCGTGACGAAGCCCGCCTGCCGGACCGACGACGACGCGCAGCCGGTAAGCCTTGCTCCTGCCCTTGGCGGCATCCTTCGCAGCCGGCCCCAACGTCCTGGCGAGCGTATCGGCATCCTGTGACAGCGACGCGCGCGCGTTGAGGAAATCCTTCAGGATCAGTGGCGTCATTCCCGGCAGCGCGGCAACGACCTCCGGTGCAGCGATCGTCGGATCGATGCCGGGAGAGCCGTTGAAGATGGTCACAAGCGGAAGGACCCGATCGACGAGCGATGTGGGAATGCCGAGGACGAGCGCCAGCTCGCCGACATGCGCGAACGGCGCCAGGCGTGGCACCCGCTTGAGGCCGGCCGCGGCATAGCGCGCTTCCTCCGCCTGCGCCTTCGCGGCATCGGACGGCTTGGAGCGCCAGGCAACCACCCGCTCGGCATGATCCTTGGCAGCATCGCGCTCGGCGCCCAGCGTGACGAAGAGATTTTCGAGCATGTCCTTCGAGGCGGTGTTGAGATCGATACGCGCGGCTTCGTTGACGAACGAGACCGCGATCTCGTTTCCTGCAAGCGCCAGACGGAAGCCGCCCTGCCGCGGTCGCTCCTCTTCCTTGGACAGAAGCAGGCGGTAGGCCGACAATTCGATCGCCGCCGAGACCAGCGCATCGGCCTCGATCGCTTCGTCCTCGAGCCGCAGCAATCGCGCCGAGCTGCCCAGTTGCTGTGAGACGACCACGACGAGGGCCGCCAGCGCCGCAAGCATCCACAGCGCCGCAATCAGGATGAAGCCATCCTGATCGCGGCACCTTTCGGCAGAACCTCTGGTGAAGCAGCGAACCGGCATCAGTCGATCGGCTCGCTCTTGTTCGACTGAGGCGGCTCGCCCGCGGCCGGCGGCCGGCTTGCGGTGCTGCCTGCTCCCGAATCCGCGACGCCGCCGCCCGGCGTATCGACCTGGATACGGACCGCGCTGACGAGAACCGCAGCGCCGCCACGGTTGTCGTCGTAGACCGTCATGCGCACGGCCGACGGCAGCCTGGTCGCATCACGCCACTCCGTCGTCCATGCCATCGTCTTGTCAGCATAGGCGAACGACATCCGGAACGGCGCAGACAGCAGCACCACGGGATCGCTGAACCGGAATTGATCGGCCACGGGTTGTCCGACCGACACGGGCTCGAACGCAGCGCGAGATCGCAACAGAGCGCGCTCGCTTCTCGCGCCATCCGCGCCGATACGCACGATGTCGAGGCCATGCCCGGCATTGGGTCCGAGTTCGGCGCGAACGAACGTCGCCGTGAATTCCTCGCCCACGAACAGCGGTCCCTTCTGCTCGCGATTGGCCGATACGAATTGCGCAGCAGCGAAATCATCACCGACCCGCCGCAACGCAGCGGCAACCATCTCGGCGCGCTGCACGCGATCCAGGCCGCGCTTCCAGGCCGGCAGCCATTGCGACGTCACCGCCGCCAGCGCCGATAACACGATCCCGGCAATCGCGAGCGCACCGAGCGCCTCGATCAGTGCGAAGCCCTGCTCTTGCGATCGATCGGATCGGGCGGTCATCACCGCGCTCCTCGCACCAGGCGAACCGTCTGCACGTCTGCGACCACGCCCGAACCCGTCTTGACGCGCAAGGTCACCGCCTCGGGAATCCACCCGGTCTGTCCGGCCGGCTCATTCCAATCGCCGCCGAGCGGCCTGACCTGCAGCGCCACCGCCCCGGAGCCGGAACGCCGGTCGATGCTGCCCGGCTGCAGAGGGCTGCGATCCGCCAGCATCGTTGCCAATGCCAGCCGCATGTCGGTGACGAGGGTGACGTGCTGTTCGAGCTTGCGAACGCTGGCCGCGTTGCGCGACACCACCGCGCCGATGGCAATGATCGACACGCTGACGATCGCGAGAGCCACGAGCACCTCGATCAGCGTGAAGCCGGCTTCGCCGTGGTCGCGGATTTCAACCATTGGCGAGCGCGCGCGAGACAATGTCGATCCTCCCTGTCAGCCAATTGACCCTGATTTCCAGGCTCAGATCGGCGCGCGACAACGTGATCGCCCCTCCGCAGGACAGGCCGTCAGGGAAGAAGCTGATCGTCGCCAGCACCGGCCGATGCTGGCAGCTGCGCGGCAACGTCGCCAGGAAGGCGACGTCGTCGGGCAGCTTCAGCGCAGCCGCGCCGCTGCCGGAGCGGATCAGGCGGCGCGTCGTGTCGATCGCAGTGTCGACCCGCGTACCGGTCCGCATCGATGCAGCCCGGTCCGACTTCAGCAGTGTCACGGCCTGGAGTGCATAGGCCTGCAGCCGCGGCCGCGACGTCTGCCGCGGCAGATAAGGCAGCGCGACGGACGCCAGCAGCGCGACGATCGCGAGTACGCAGACCATCTCGAGCAACGTAAAGCCGCGCTGGACGTCGTCACTCACTGCGCGCGGCTCGTTTGCGTTCCCAGGACGACGTCCGCGGCCGTTCCGCTGCCGCCCTCCTGGCCATCGGCGCCATACGACAGAATGTCGTACGGGCCGTGGTCGCCCGGCGCGCGGTAGACGTAGTCGGTATTCCACGGATCTTTCGGCACCGTCCCACCCTTGAGATAAGGACCGTTCCAGGCGCTCAATCCGGCCGGGCGTTGTGCCAGCGCCGCGAGGCCTTCCGAGGTCGAGGGGTAGCGGCCAGCATCGAGATAGAACAGGTCGAGAGCTGCCGAGAAGCTCTGCAGTTGAATCCGCGCCGCCTTGGTCTTGGATTCGCTGAGGTAGTTCAGAACGCGCGGGCCGATCAGCCCCATGATCAGTCCGATGATCGTGATCACGACCAGCATCTCGACCAGGGTGAAGCCGCGCTCGTGTTCGCGCGCGGTTCTCCTGGCCGGCTCGATCTGCGTGTTCGATCTCATGTCCTTCTCCTCGATAGCAATCAGCCGACCAGTTGCGTCACGGAAAGCAGCGCCGTCATGATCGAGACGATCAGGCCGCCGACGACCACGCTGATGAGCAGAATGGCGGCCGGGCCGACGATGCCGACGACACGATCGAGGCCGCGCTGCAGCTTGGCTTCGTAGAATTCGGCGATCCGGGTCGACAGCGTCGGCAACTGGCCGGTCTCCTCGCCAAGCCGCAGCATGCGCAGCGCCATCGGCGGCAGCACGTTTTCGGCCGAGAGCGCCTGGGACAGCTTGCCACCGTGACGAACGCGATCCGCTGCGGCGGACCACGGCGCGCGCGACGAGGTCACCGCCATCACGTCGGCGAGAATGCGCAAGCCTGCGCTCAGATTGACGCCGCAGCCGAGCAGCAGGCCGAGGTTCCGGCAGAACAGACTGGTCCGATAGAACATGAGGATGCTGCCGATGCCGGGCGTCAGCGCGAGCGCGTTGGCCAGGCCGGCGCGAATCGCCGGCTGGCGCAACAGCCACCAGCCTGCCGCAATCAGTGCCGCGCAGCCGAGTGAGATCGCGGCTGCATTGGCGCGCAGCAAATCCGACAGGGTCATGAAGAAGCCGAGGGCGGTGTCGGCACGGCCGCCGAAATCGCGCAGCACTGCGGAGAAGTTCGGCAGCACGGCCACGAGGAAGAACAGCATCACGCCGATCGCCGCGAGGAAGACGAAGGCGGGATATTGCATCGCATCGGTCAATTTGCGGCGCGTCGCCTCCGACCGCTCTCGTTCACCGGCCAGCGCCGTCAGCACCTGATCGAGCGTTCCCGATGCTTCGCCGACGCGCATCAGCGCGACATACATCGGCGAGAACAGCCGCGGCTGGGCGGCCGCCGCATCGGCGAAGCTTTCGCCGGCCAGGATCGCCGCGCGGAGCCGTGCCACGACAGGACGGAGGCGGCCGATGTCGGAGTCGCTCGACAACAGGTCGAGCGCGTCATCGAGCCGCGCACCGGCCTTGAGCAGCAAGGCCAAATCGCGGGTGAACGTGGTGACTTCAGACGCAGAGGGCGTGCCGAACGCGAAACCGGATGCAGCCCCCGTCCGCTCTCTCTCCTCGACGGTCTCGATCGGCAGCAGCTGCAGATAGGAGATGCGGCGTTCGACCTCGCCGCGCGACGGCGCGACGAGTGATCCGACGACGATTTCACCAGATTGTGTCAAGGCGCGATAGCGGTAGCTGGGCACGATCCACCTCACCGCGCCACGAGGACACGAAGCAGCTCGGATGCCGAGGTGACGCCGGCTCGGCACTTGGCGACGCCGTCGTCGAGCATCGTCGTCATGCCTTCCTTGATCGCCAGCCGATCGATGGCGAGGCCGTCGGCACCGTCGGCAATCAGCTCCCGCAGGCTGCCGGTCAGCTCGAGCAGCTCGAAGACGCCGACCCGGCCGCGATAGCCGCTCTGGCCGCATCGCTCGCATCCGGTCGGGTGCCAGGTGACATCGCCGGGGACGAGGCCGAGATGCCCGAAACGCGGATCGTCGCGACAAACTTCCTCATCAAGGGCCTTCGGCGTCTTGCAATGGTCGCAGAGCTGGCGCACCAGCCGCTGCGCGATCACCGCGCGCAAGGTCGAGCGCAGCAGAAAACCCTCGACGCCGAGGTCGAGCAGCCGCGGCACCGCCGCCGCCGCGGTTTCCGTATGCAGCGTCGTGAGCACAAGATGGCCCGTCAGCGCGGCATGGACGGCGACATGCGCCGTCTCGCTGTCTCTGATCTCGCCGACCATGATGACGTCGGGATCCTGACGAACGAAGGAGCGCAGCGCGCTCGCAAATGTCAGTCCGATCGCGGGCTTGATCTGCGACTGGTTGATGCCGGGGATTTCATATTCCACCGGATCCTCGACGGTGAGGATCTTGCGCTCCGGCGTGTTGAGCATGGACAGAATCGTCGCCAGGGTCGTGGTCTTGCCGCTGCCGGTCGGCCCCGTGATGACGATCATGCCGTGCGGCAGCGTGATCAGACGCCGGAGCGCGGCGTCGTCGCGGGTCGCGAGGCCGAGGCGACTCGCGACGAGCTGCGAGCGATCCTTTGGCAGGATGCGCAGCACGGCCGATTCCCCGTGCTGCGTCGGCATGACCGCGACACGGACGTCGATCTCGGCACGGCCGGCGCGAATACGCGCGGCGCCGTCCTGCGGCAGGCGCCGCTCGGCAATGTTGAGGCCGGCAACGATCTTGATGCGCGAGATCACCGCCTGCGGCAGCACGCCCGCGGGCGCCACGATTGGACGCAGCAGCCCGTCGACACGCAGCCGGACCACGAGCCCGGTCGAGAACGGCTCGATGTGGATGTCGCTGGCGCGCATCTCTACAGCCTTCTCGATCAGATCATTCACGGCGCGAACGACCGGCGCGCCGCTGGCGAGATCGCGCAGGCTCTCGATATCATCGTCCAGCAGCTCCCGGGCCGGAGAGATCCCGGCTTCGTCGGAATCGCCGAGCCGCTGGTCGAGAACCACGGCGATATCCTCATGGGAGGCGACTTTGAAAAGAATCTGCGGGCCGAGCACCAACTCGGCGGCCCGGCGCACCGCCTGATCGGTCGGGTCGGCCATCGCAAACACGGCACCGCCGTCGGGGTCCTTATAGGGATAGCCGAGCACTTCGCGCAGGAAACGGTCCGAGAACTCACTCACCGCAGGCAGCGCAGCCATCAGTTCGCGCAATGCGACGCGTTCCAGCCCGGTAAAGCTGGCGGCCTCCTCGGCGAAGACGTCAGCAGTGAGGCCGAACCGTTCCCAGAGCGCGATCTGCGTTTCGCCCGCACCTCGGCCCTCGCCCGTCGCCTGAGGATGGCGCTCGCGCAGATAGGCATGGAATTGCGTCGACAGCGTACCGCTCATGGCGTGATCCGGGTGGCGCCCGTGCCGACGCATCGTCTCGGCACCCCGCAACTGGCTGCCGACGTTATCGATCGCGAACATGACGGCTGTACGAATGCGGACGGCGCCGACAATTCCAACACACACCTCACGCAAAGGCCGGCAGCGTCGGGCGAAGATACATAAGTGTCACATTGGGCCGCTATGCAGGCTGCCAGGTCCAACCAAGGCGCGTGCCCGTTCGACCCGGCAACACGAGTAGATCGGCAAGTTCATGTTTCGTATCGGCAATCGAAGCCAGTCCGCTGCGGTTGTCCGTCATGCCTCGTTGCTTGCGACGGCAGCGCTGCTGGCGTCGTGCAACATGGCAACCCTCAACTCGCAGGCCAGCGCGCCGGCGGATGTCGATGTCATCGACAAGGTGCGCTCGATCGACATCCTGCCGCGCGACAATGCACCGGTCGCATCGATCCAGGGCCGCCCCGAGGTCGAGCGCGCGAGCGCACGGACTTATCAGGGGACGACGATCCAGGAGGTCGCCGAGGCCAGGCCGCTTCCGGCGGCCGACGGCAAGGGGTACGACCTCAACTTCGAGAACACGCCGATCGCGGTGGTCGCGAAGGTCGTGATCGGCGACATTCTCGGCGCGGGCTACGCGATCGATCCCCGCGTGCAGGGCAGTGTCAGCCTGGTCTCGGCACGGCCGGTGCCGAAGTCGGACATCCTGTTCGTGCTGGAGAGCGCGCTGCGCCTGTCCGGTGTCGTGCTGGTCCGCGAGGGCGGCAGCTACAAGCTGACCCCGCTCGGCGACGCCGTCGGCGGCGGACGCGTCGATGGCGAAGCCGGCCGCGCCGAACCCGGCTACGGCGTCTCCGTCGTGCCGCTGCAATATGTCGGCGCGCAGACGATCTTGAAGCTGATGGACAGCTTCGCGACCCGCGCCGGCAGCGTACGCGCCGACACCACCCGAAACCTGCTGCTGATCCAGGGCACCGGGGCGGAGCGGCGTTCCGCGATCGAAACCGTCATGAGCTTCGACGTTGACTGGATGCGCGGCCAGTCGGTCGGCATCTTTCCGGTCAGCAACTCGGCCCCGGAGCCGCTGATGGCCGAGCTCGAGAAGATCATGGACTCCGGCGAGAACGGACTGAGCCAGAGTCTCGTCAAGCTGCAGGTCGTCAGCCGCCTGAACGCGATCATGGTGGTGACGCGCAAGCCGGCGCTGCTGCAGAGCGCGGCGACCTGGATCCGCCGGCTCGACCAAGCCGATTCCGGCCGCACCAGCGTCCACGTCTATCGCATTCGCTATGGCGACGCGCGCCAGCTCGCCAAGGTGCTGACCGACATGTTCGGCGGCGCCGGCTCGTCCTCGACCGACAGCTCCGACGGCCAGACTGCGCCGGGGTCGGACGGCACGTCGACATCCGTCGCCGACCGGTTGTCATTCAACACCAATGCGACGGGATCGTCGAGCTCCGCCGCCAATCCTTCGAGCCGGACGCAAGGCGCGGGCGGCCTGTCCGGCATACAGTCTTCAGGCCCATCCGGCAGCCCGCCGACGTCGACCGGCTTGGAGCCTCGCGCCGGCGGCAGCGGTGGCCAGTCCTTGATGCCGAGCATCCGGATCACCCCGGACACCGTGAACAACTCGCTGCTGATCTACGCCGACCGCGAGAACTACCGCATCATCTCCAATACGCTGCAGCAGCTCGACCAGCCGGTGCTGCAGGTCGGCATCGAGGCGACCATCGCCGAGGTGACGCTGACCAACGAATTGTCCTACGGCGTCCAGTCGTATCTTTCCAGTAAAGTGCTCGGCCTCGGAACCGACAAGGGCTCGATCACCAATACCCAGGCGACATCGGTCGCGACCGCCACGACATCGGCAGCAACGTCGGCGCTGATCAACCGCGCTCTGCCCGGCTTCAACTTCCTGATCGGGAACGAGGCCTCACCCAACATGATCCTCGACGCGCTTCACACCGTGACCAGCGTGAAGGTGCTGTCGAATCCGTCGCTGGTCGTGATCAACAACCAGAGCGCCACTTTGCAGGTCGGCGACGTCGTGCCGGTCTCGACCGGCAGCGCCACCGTGCTGTCGTCGAGCAACACCGTGGTCAACACCATCGACTATCGCAACACCGGCATCATCCTGCGCGTGGTGCCGCGGATCGCCGCCAACGGCAACGTCCGGCTCGAGATCGAGCAGGAGATCAGCAATGTCGCCGCGCAGACCGCGGCAAGTCTCACGCCGACGGTGTCGCAGCGCAAGGTCAAGAGCGCCATCTCCGTCGCCAACGGCCAGACCGTACTGCTGGCCGGCCTGATCAGCGAGCAGCAGAACGGCAGCCGCAACGGCATCCCCGGCTTCGACGAGATCCCGGTGCTCGGCGACGCATTCTCGCATCAGGGCAAGAAGGGCACGCGCACCGAGCTCATCATCTTCATCCGGCCGCAGATCATTCGCGACGGCAGCGATGCGCATCAAGTGGCCGAAGAACTCCGTTCCAAGCTCCGCGGATCGGTCGGAGCGAGCATTACGGATGATTTGCGTGTCCGCACCACCCGCTGACCCCCGCCAGGTGACCCATCGGACGATCCGGCGCCTCGCGATCATTTGCACGGCGGCAGGCCTGTTGCTCGGCGCTGAGGCAGCGCCAGTCCGGGCCGATGCGATCAGCACCGCACGTAGCGCCTATGCGCGGGGCGACTTCGTGCGCGCCGTGCGCGCGCTGACCCCGCCCGCACTGCGCGGCGATGCCCGGGCGCAGGCGATGCTCGGCTTCATGTACGAAAACGGCTTTGGCACCCCGCAGGCCTACGAGGTCGCGAGCGACCTCTATTGCCAGGCCGCGGCGGCCGGCAATCCCTTTGGCCAGGCGATGCTCGGGCTGATGTACGACAAGGGCCACGGCGTTCCGCAGGACGTGGTGCTGGCCTACAAATGGTTGAACCTTGCCGCCGGACATGCCGGGCCGGCCCAACGCAGCTACTATCTGCGCCTGCGCAACGCCGTCGCCTCGAAGATGTCGACCAGCCAGATTGCCGCGGGCCAGGCGCTCGCGCTGAGCTGGACACCCGGCCAGCTCTGAGGCCTTGCGCGATCGAGCTACGACAACCTGATCCGCGGATCGCAGCGGCGGGACAACGAGTCCTTCATCCCGCACCCCGACAGCGCAGCAATGCCTACCAGATCATCATTGTTCAGCCGGTCGCCTGCCGTGCAGCGTTCAGGACCGGCGCCGTGATCCCCGAGAGCCATGGGAACGCCGGTCAGATGACCGCTCCACATCTCGAGAACGGCTCCTCGCTGGAGCACCCGTGTTGCGCGGCATCCGGTGCTGGAGGCCAACAGCCTCGGTTGTTGACATAGCGCAACCCTCGCTGCCGCCGCTCGCGATACCGATGTCCGCGGGGTAGGTACCAGGAGGCCTCCATGAAGACGTTGTTCACGCTCGCCCTCGGCATTGCGGTGATGACGGCCGCATCCGCTTATGCTCAAGGAACCGGTCCCGTAGCGACGCAATGCGCCACAGACATCCAGAGCCTCTGCTCCGGGAAGCAGCACGGTCAGGGACAGGTTCGCGCCTGCCTCGACACCCATCGCGACAAGGTCTCCGCCGACTGTCGCGCCGCACTCGACACCACCGGCGGCGGCCAGGGCAAGGGACCGCGGCGCTAGCCTGGTCGCGGGCCACGATCCCTCGACCAGCCGGCGATCCTGTGGCAGATCGGGAGACCCGGCCGGTCTGTCACAGTCGGATTCCGTGATGTCGTCGAAGCAGGACTGGACGCACGCCTTCCCGCCGCTGCGGCAGTTGCCGGAGGAGATCTTCGCGCAGCTGCGCGAGGCCAGCCTCATCGTCGAGCTCCCCGAGGGCAGCCGCATCTTCGGGCCTGGTCAGGCGCCGGAATCGTTCCTGCTGCTGCTCGACGGGACCATTCGCGTGCAGCAGACCTCGGAGTCCGGCCGCGAGATCGTGCTGTACCGCGTACAGGCGGGAGAAAGCTGCGCCCTGACCACGGCCTGCCTGATGGGCTATGAGGAATACCAGGCGGAGGGCATCGCCGAGACGCAGATCCGCGCCGTGGCGATACCACGTGCGCTGTTCGACCGGCTGATCGCGACCTCGCGCGAATTCCGCCAGTTCGTGTTCACCGCGTTCAGCCGCCGGGTCACCAATCTCTTTCGCGTCATCGAAGAGGTCGCGTTCGAGCGCATCGACGTGCGGCTGGCGCAGAAGCTGCTCGAACTCTCCGGAGCGAAGCAGCAGGTCGTCGCCACGCACCAGGATCTCGCCAACGAGCTCGGCAGCGCGCGCGAGGTCGTCAGCCGGCAGCTCAATGAGTTCGCCAGGCGCGGCTGGTTGCGAATAGCTCGCGGAATTGTGGAGATCACCGACCGGCCGGCGCTCGTCCGCCTGGCCCAGCATGGTTAGGAGCCGGCTCGACTTCGTGACTTAGTTACAGACCGTCGCCCGACGCCGCTCTATCGTTTGCAGCATCGCAACGCCAAAGGGGAGCGTGACATGACACAGAACATTGGCAAGATCGACCGGCTGCTCAGGATCATCGTCGGACTGGCGGTTCTCAGTCTCACTTTCGTCGGGCCGCAAACGATGTGGGGCCTTCTCGGCCTGATCCCGCTCGGCACCGCGCTGGTCGGCTGGTGCCCGCCCTACGCGATGCTCGGCATCAACACCTGCGGAACCAAGTCCAGCCCGACGTCATAGACCGGACAGAACGACAACGAGGCGCGGGCGGCGATGCCGCCCCGAAGCTTCATCGGGGAGCAGCAGCCATGTCCTATCCGATCGATCTCCGCGTGCAGCCCAAGGTGGCCGGCTTCTTCGATCCGGACACCAGCACGATCAGCTATGTGGTGAAGGATCCAGCATCGCCGTCCTGCGCGATCGTCGATCCCGTTCTCGATATCGACTATGCCGCCGGCCGCATCAGCACCCGCTCCGCCGACACGCTGATCGACTATGTCAGGATGAACGGTTTGCAGCCGGAATGGCTGATCGAGACCCACGCGCACGCCGATCATCTCTCGGCCGCGCCCTACATCCAGGACAAGCTCGGCGGTAGGATCGGCATCGGCGAGCACATCCTGACGGTGCAGGAGACATTCGGCAAAGTGTTCAACGAGGGCACCGAATTTCGCCGCGACGGCAGCCAGTTCGACCGGCTTTTCAAGGACGGCGACACCTATCAAGTCGGGGAGATGACTGCATTCGTGATGCACACGCCCGGTCACACGCCGGCCTGCGCAACCCATGTGATGGGCGATGCAGCGTTCGTCGGCGACACGCTGTTCATGCCCGATGGCGGCACGGCGCGCGCGGACTTTCCCGGCGGCGATGCGCGCACGCTGTTTCGTTCGATCCGCAGGATCCTCAAGACGCTGCCGCGCGAGACCCGGCTGTTCATGTGTCACGACTACGGCCCCGATGGCCGCGAGGTGCGCTGGGAAACGACCGTCGGCGAGGAGCGACTCCACAACATTCACGCACGCGACGGCATGACCGAGGACGCGTTCGTCGCGCTGCGCGAGGCCCGTGACAAGACACTCGGCATGCCGCGGCTGATCATTCCGTCGCTGCAGGTCAACATCCGCGCCGGACATCTTCCTCCCGCCGACGAGAGCGGCAAGACCTTCCTGAAGGTGCCGATCAACGTGCTCTGATCCGGCGGACGGCATCATCGTCAGTTCCACGATCGCAGCGTCACGAAGATGTCAGTTGCCAACCATGGCGGTCCCGCGCGACCTGTCCGCTCTGGAAAAGAGATCCGAGATGAGGCGATTTGGTCTCAAGATGCCCGCGATGACGCGCCGCCTGGTAGCGGCGCTGCTCGCGCTCGTCATGAGCCTGGCTCCCCTGCTCGGAACATTCGACGCGGCCGCCGCCGCAACCGTCAACGCCGTTGCGCAGAACTGGTCGCGCCCGGCGACGAGCGCTCCAAAGCCGTGCCGAAAGGCCGTCCTGCCCGGCACCATCAACTCTTGTCCCTTTGCCGGAGCCGGCCTCACCGCGATCCCCGCAGCAGAGGATGCGACGGCGCAGCCCGTGGCGGCGTCCCGGACGCTGGCGTGGCGGTCCTATGATGAGGCGTTGGCAACGCAGTGCCAAGCCTCCTCACCCTACCGCCCGCCCTGTCGCCGCTGGTGATGAGCCAGCCGCTCGCGCCTCGCCCCTTGGCGTAACGCGACGGCTTCAACCGACGAATACTCCATATCGATCGCGCATGACGCAAATCGCCGCGAGGCGCCCTGCCACGGGGCTCGCCGAGCGCCGCAGCGCCATGGCCGCCGCAAACGCGCGATCCGTAAGCGGGAGATCATCATGTCCATCCGTCATCTTGGCCGGCTCGCTCTGCTGCTCGGCCTGCTCCATCCTGCAGCGACGGCCGCAGACGCGGCTCCGTCGAGGCCGCAGCCGAACCTCGACACGCGCCTGCTGGTCGGCGAGGCCGCACGCGCTGACGACGGTGCCGTCACCGCGTGGGCTGGGCTCGACGTCCGGCTCGGCGCCGGCTGGCACACCTATTGGCGCTCGCCGGGAGAGGCCGGCGCCCCGCCGCAGTTCGACTGGAATGGATCGCGCAACGTCGCCGACGTCACCGTCGAATGGCCGGCGCCGCGCCGCTTCAGCGAGCAGGACATCGACACGTTCGGCTACGACGAACACGTTCTGTTCCCGCTGCAGGTGCGGCTGCAGGACGGAACGGCGCCCGCGCATCTCACGCTGAAGGCCGTCCTGTTCGTCTGCTCCACCATCTGCACCCAGCAGGAAGTGAAGCTCGAGGCCGACATCGCCGCCGCCTCGCACCGGCCGAACGATCAGGCGCTGATCGACGCATGGCGGCAGAGCGTCCCTCGCGAGACCGCACCCGGCCTTTCGATCACGGCGTTGCGCATCGTGCGCCAGCCCAAGCCGCAATTGCTGATCGAAGCGCAGGCGACGCCGCCGCTGACCGCGCCCGACGTGTTCGTCGACGGCGACGACGCAGTGTCCGGCGGTCGCGTGCAGGTGAGTCCGACGGCGGATGGCGGCGTGCGCATCATGGTGCAGGTGCAAGGGCTCGATCAGGCGAACCCGGCGCACCCGCTGCGGGTCACGCTGGTCGACGGGGACCGTTCGATCGAAGCCGGGCTCCCCGTGAATGCACGTGCGGGCGCGCCACCTGCCGCAAAGACGGCGGGCGCGGCAGCGCCCCCGGCCTCGATCTGGACGATCCTCGGTGTGGCCCTGCTCGGCGGCTTCATCCTCAACTTCATGCCCTGCGTGTTTCCGGTGCTGTCGCTGAAGCTCGTCTCGCTGGTCGATCACGATCCGGCCCACGCGCCTTCGCCGCGCCCGGCCTTCCTGGCAACGGCGGCCGGCATCATTGCCTCCTTCGTGAGCCTCGCTGCCGTCCTCTCGGTGCTCAAGGCAGCCGGGGCCCAAGTCGGCTGGGGACTACAATTCCAACAGCCCGCCTTCCTGATCGCGATGATCGTCGTGCTCGCTGCGTTCGGCGCCAACCTGCTCGGCCTGTTCGAGATCAACCTGCCCTGGTGGATCTCCGGCCGTCTCGGCAGCGCCTCCGGCCGCACGACCATGGCCGGTCACGCCCTCAACGGCTTCGTCATGACGCTGCTGGCAACGCCGTGCTCGGCACCGTTCGTCGGCACCGCGGTCGCGTTCGCGCTGTCGCAGGCAGCCCCGCAGATCCTGTTGGTGTTCGCTGCGCTCGGCCTCGGAATGGCGGCACCTTATCTCGGCCTGGCAGCGGCGCCGCGTCTCGCCGCGCTGTTCCCGCGGCCGGGGCGCTGGATGCTGAAGCTGCGTACCCTTGCAGCGCTGGCGATGGCGGCAACGGCGCTATGGCTGCTGATCGTGCTCGCCGACATCAGTGGCCCGACGACAGCGATGATCGTCGCCGCAGCGCTGCTGCTGCCTGCGCTCGTCATGACGGGGCGCCGTGCTCGGTTGCGGCAGACGCTGGCTGGAGCCGGTCTCGCCGTCGGCATCGGGCTCGCGCTGATCGCTGCAACGGGTGTGCAGCAGCCGAACGCCGTGGGCCAGCCGGCCGGCATCGCCTGGCAGCCGCTGGTGCCCGCTGACGTCGCGGCGCAGGTGCAGGCCGGCCGCACCGTGTTCGTCGACATCGGCGCCAGCTGGTGCCTCACCTGCAAGGTCAATGAGAAGCTCGTGCTCGACAGCGCGGCGGTCCGCGCGCGCCTCGCCTCGGGTGTCCTCGCCCTCAGGGCCGACTGGACCTCCTCCAGCGATTCGATCGCGAGCTATCTCCGATCCTTCGGCCGCTACGGCCTGCCGTTCAACGTCGTGTTCGGCCCCGGTGCCCCCGGCGGCATTCTGCTCCCCGAACTGTTGACGCCGCAAATCGTGCTCGACGCCATCGACACCGCATCGACCGTTCCTCAACCGGAGAACCACAAGACATGACCAGGGCAACATTCGCCGCGTCGCTCGCGACGCTGCTGCTGCTCGCGGGCGCCATGCTGCCGCTCCAGGCCCGCGCCGAGGACGACGACGGCGACATTCTGAGCGAGGCGCGCATCCTGCGCGATCCCGCCATCCCCGTCCTCGGCAACGCCGATGGCGACATCACGATCGTCGAGTATTTCGACTATCAATGTCCGTATTGCCGCAAGATCAGCCCGGACCTCGCCAAGGTCGTGCGCGACGACGGTCACGTCCGTCTCGTCTTCAAGGACTGGCCGATCTTCGGCGGCCCCTCGATCTACGCCGCCCGCCTGACGCTGGCGGCGAAGTACCAGGACAAGTTCGCCGAAGCCCACGAGGCGCTGATCTCGCTCAACGAAAGGCTCTCCGAGGCCAAGGTCGACGCGGCGCTCTCTGCAGCCGGGATCGATCTCGCGCGCGCCAAGGCCGATCTCACCGCCAAGGGCGGCGAGATCGACGCCGTGCTTGCCCGCAACCACGAGCAGGCCATGGGCCTCGGCTTCCAAGGCACCCCGGCCTTCATCATCGGCCGCTTCCGCGTGCCCGGCGCCCCCAACGCCCAAGCCTTCAAGCAAGCCATCGCAGATGCGCGGAAGGCGGCGGCGTCCACCAAATGAGCCGGCTTACCGGACTCACGCCGCCCGGATGTGAGCCAGGAACTGGTCGACCTCGCCGCGCAGCCGCGTCGACTGCTGGGCCAGTTCACCGGCCGCCGACAACACCTCGTTGGCGGCATGGCCGGTCTGCACGACGCCCGACGTGACGCCGGCGATGTTGCGCGTGACGTCCTGGGTCTTGCCGGCGACGAGGTTCACGTTGCCGGCAATCTCGCGGGTCGCCGCATCCTGTTGCGCGACGGATGAGGCGATGATGGTCGAGATCTCGTCGACCTCCTGGATCGTGGCGCAGATCAGGCCGATACTCTGAACGGCGGCCGCGGTTTCGGCCTGCACCGCGGCGATCTGGGCGCCGATCTCCTCGGTCGCCCTGGCGGTCTGGGTTGCCAGCGTCTTCACCTCGCTGGCGACGACGGCGAATCCCCTGCCGGACTCGCCGGCGCGCGCCGCCTCGATGGTTGCATTCAGCGCCAGCAGATTCGTCTGGCTGGCGATCTGGTTGATGAGCGCAACCACCTCGCTGATCTTGCTGGCGGCGATGTTGAGCCGCTGCACCTTGTCGTTGGACTGCTGTCCCTCGTCCGCTGCCTTGCGAACCACCGTCGACGCCCGCTCGAGAGTCTTGCTGATCTCGTTCATCGACGATGACAGCTCCTCGGCGGCCGAGGCCACGGTGTTCACGTTGTCGGACGCGGAGCCGCACGCCTGCGACACGGTCAAGGCCTGCTGCTTCGACTGGTCGATCGTGCTCGACATCGAGCGCGCTGTCGCCTCCATCTCGATGGCCGCAGCCGACACGGCGTCGACGACGCCCCGCACGCTGGCCTCGAACCTGTCGGCCACCTCCATCATCACACGGCGCCGGTCCTCTTCGGCACGGGCCTGCGCCTTCTCCTGCTCCCCCTGCAGATCCCTCATCCGAATGGCGTTATCCCTGAACACCGAAACGGCGCGCGCCATCTGTCCGACCTCGTCCGCGCGCTGGGCGGCTGGAACGCGGACATCCAGGTTGCCGTCGGCGAGCTCGCGCATGGCGCTCGTCATCTGAACGATGGGTCGAGAGATGCCGCGGGCGATCAACAGGCCCGCGAGGGCGATCAGGACGAGACCGGCGAGCGTCATTCCGATCATGATGGCGCCGGCGCGATTGCGGGCCTCGATGAACTCGCTGTTGTCCATGATGATCTCGACCGCGCCGATCGGCTTGCCGGAGAAGTCCTTGATCGGGCCCAGCAGCGCGACAACGGGCACGCCCTTGAGCTCCCCCTGGCGCGACAGGAAGCTGCCGGCCGCAGCCTGCCGATAGTCGCCGTTCGCGAAGAAGGACGTCTCCCCGATCGTCGTTGCAAACAGCTTGAAAGCCGCATCGCCGGCCAAGCGGAACGCGACGTCGACATTTCGGCTGCGCTTGAATTCGTCAAAGAAGCCTTGCCCGAAGGTCAGGCCGAACTCGACCGAACCGAGGTGCTTGCCGGCAGAGACGATCGGCACCACGCCGCGGAGCCCGAGGCCCGCAACGCCACCCTCGAGCCCGACGATCGGCTTGCGGTCAGTGTTGGCGGCCACCACCGTCTTGCGAAAGCCCGACAGATCGTCGCCGAACTTGGCCGGCTGGTGCACACGGAGGAACGACATCGCCGGCGGGGTATGAAACTGAAACTGGTCGACGCCATAATCGGACTTCAGGCTCGCCATGCCCGCACCGAACAGCCGCATCAAGGCGTCGCGGTCGTTCTGCGCCATGGCATCCTGGACGGCGGGAATCTTGGCGACCACCGCGCTCATGGCCTCCGCGCGGGTCGACTCCAGCTGCAAACGCGAATTGAACGCATCATATTGGGCGTGGAGCTCGCGCTCATTGGCCCGGTCGATGATGCCGCCGATGATCCACATGGCGACCAGCAGCACGAACAAGGCCGTCACAGCGGCGCCGATCACCAGAGAAAAGGTGATCCGGGTTCTCAAGCCAACAAACTTCAACATGCAATCCTCGAGCTCTGACCGGTGCTCAAGTATTGCAGCGCTGCAACTAATTAATCCTGAATGAGTCAGCCAATATTTCGAACTAACAAGATAAAGGTGCGCAGCGAGGCGGCAGGCGACCGTCGACACTCCCGCCCCTGCTCCGTTCTCCTGCCGCAACTTTCTTGGTTGTAGGTCTTCATCGACTCAACTTCAAAAGATCTGCACTCGGCCCCCTGACGGAGCCGAGTGTCTGACGGATTGGACAAAGCCTAGGCGACAGGACCGCCATGCGCACGCCAGCGGCTCATGCCGCCAGCATAATGGCGGATATCCTGCCGTCCTGCCGACAGCGCCCGCCGCAGCGCGGTCGCCGAACGACCACCGGCCTGGCAAATCAGGACCACCGGCTTGTCGTGCACGAGGTTGTCCGGGTTGAAGCGCGACAGCGGATGATTGACGGCGCCCGGAATGTGGCCGCTCTTGAACTCGTGCGGCTCCCGGACGTCGACGATCACGCAGCTACGCTGCTGATGCGCGCGTACCAGTTCGTCATGCTCGATGGCCGGCACGCTGGTCGATCCGGTCAGCTTGTTGAACAAACCTGCAAGCATTGGAAGAACCTCTCAACTGTTGACGATAGGGCGGTCGAATGAATGCCTAGCCCTGTGCCCGCTTCGCCTTGGCCTCGGACGCTTCAACCCAGAAAAAGAACGCCCCTGCGCCGATCGCGAGCGCGGCAAACCAGACGCCATCCGGCACGCCGGTGATGTCGGGCAGCCGCACCTTGCCGAGCGACCAGACATTGAGGATGTGGGCCTTCACCCAATCGAAGCTCAGCGCATAGAGGATCGCGCCGGCAATCATGCCGAACGCGCCGACGGCGGCATGCACGCTGCCGCTGGCGATGGCGCCGAGCGCGGTGCCCGGGCAGTAGCCGTAGACGACCATGCCGATGCCGAACAGCGCTGCGCCGAGCGCCACCGCCAGCATGTTGGCGTCCTTGACGTAGTATTTGGTGTTGCCGGTATCGACCAGCAGCAGCACGCCGATGCCCCCGACGACGATCGCGGTGCCCATCACCTTCAGGACGGTGAAGTCGCGCAGCCGGAACTGGTTCTCGATCACGTTGCAGCTCGTGACCTTGCCCTGCTGCAGCAGATAGCCGAACACGGCGCCCATCAGGATCGGTCCGGCGATGCTCATCAATGACGTCATGACCTGTCTCCCTCTCAAGTCTTCCGGAACATCAGGCGCGACACGATCAGGCCGGTCGCGAACATCACCGCGAGGAACAGCCAGCTCGACAGCGCCAGTTGCAGCCCGCCGGAAATGCCGTGCCCGCTGGTGCAGCCGCCGGCCAGCCGCGCGCCATACATGATGACGATGCCGCCGAGAAACGCGGCGACGAAGCGCTTGAGCACCGACGGACCAAAGCGCTCCTTCCAGACCTCCGGCACCAGTTCGAGGCGCCACGTCCCCGAGATGACCGCCGACAGGAACGCGCCAAGCGGAATGCCGACCAGGAACCAGACGCCATAGTCCCATTTCAGTGGCATCGATTTCCAGTAGCTGTTGGCGGTGACGGCCTCGGATCCGATCACCGGCGCGGCGAACAGCGACGCGATGCGCGAAAACGCGGTCGTCACGCCGAGCGGGTCGCCGAACCCGGCAAACGCCACCCAGCTGAGGATGCCGATGCCGGCGCCGACCAGATAAGGCGACCAGTCGATGCGACCGGACTTGCCCAGATCCTTGACCATGACGTCATTCATCATTGCCACGACGGGTCCTCCTGCTGACGCGGCCCTGCGCCGCGAACGACTTGCGCCAACATATACATATATTCGAATTTACGCAATTATTATTCGGGCCGGGCCGAGACATGAAGAGGCGAGGCTCTCCGGCAGCCTGACTGCATGGAAAAGGCGGCATTGCGAATTCGGGGACCGTGGCCCCGGAGCAAGTCGCGGCGGGGCATGATCCACCACGGCCCACGCTCTGTTGACGTCGGCGCGGGGGCCTCGCAAGCCCATCGTCTCGCGCGCCCCGGTCGCGCAGCTTGCCGCATCGTGAATGGGCTCAACGGCCAGCGCAGAGGCGATGGCCGTTGAGCGCTGAACGGGCGTGCGCCCCTGTCCCGCAGTCGCCGGACGCAGGACGGCAAATGGCGGTGAGATCTGATCTGCGCCGCACGCAGTCGCTGCGAGTCCTAGGCAGCTCTCACTCCGGCGATGAATCGCTTCACTTCCATGCTCAATCTGGCACTGTCGTCGGCCAGTGATTTCGCGGCGGACAGCACCTGGGAAGCGGCGGTTCCGGTATCCACGGCGCCGCGCTGCACGTCTGCAACGTTGGCCGAGACCTGCTGTGTTCCTGAAGCCGCATGCTGGACGTTACGCGAGATCTCCTGCGTGGCAGCACCCTGCTGCTCCACGGCCGATGCGATCGTGGACGAAATCTCCTGCAATTTCTCGATCGTGATGCTGATGTCGCGGATCGCACCGACGGATTGCTGGGTAGCGGACTGGATGCCGGATATCTGCTGGCCGATCTCGCCCGTGGCCCTCGCCGTCTGCTCGGCGAGCGCCTTGACCTCGGATGCGACCACCGCAAATCCGCGGCCGGCTTCCCCAGCGCGCGCGGCCTCGATCGTCGCATTCAGCGCGAGCAGATTGGTCTGTCCCGCAATCGTATTGATGAGTTCGACGACGTCGCCAATACGGGCAGCAGACTTCGAGAGTTCGCTGACCTGCTCATTGGTCTTTCGAGCCTGCGCAACCGCCTCATTGGCCATCCGGGCCGAATCCTGGACTTGCCTGCTGATCTCGTTGACGGATGCGGACAGCTCCTCGGTCGCAGATGCCACCGACTGCACATTGGTGCAGGCTTCTTCGCTGGCCGCGGTGACGGACGTGGCCAGGTTCTGCGCGCGGCCCGCCGTATTGGTGAGCCCGCTGGCGTGACCTTCCAACGCGCTCGATGCCGTGGAGACGGTCTCGACGATCTCACCGACCACGGCCTCGAAGCGACCAGTGATCTCGTCGAGCCGCCGGCTGCGCTCCAGTTTCACCTCTGCCTCTTTCGAAGCGATATCGTCGGCCCGCTTCTTCGCGATCAAGGCGGTCTTGAAGACCTCCAGCGCGTCGGCCATCATGCCCACTTCGGTCTTCTGGCCCCGATACGGGATCTCCGTCGTCAGGTTGCCCTCACCGAGGGCCTGCATCGGCCGGATGATCGAAGCGATGCACCGGGAAATGTCGCGAATGAACCAGCTTCCGACCCCGATGCCGGCGAGAACGGCAAGGACGATGACCGCCGACATCAATGCAAATGCCTCGGCATATCCATCCGCGGCGATCTTCGTCTCGGCGTCGGCGCCACGATTGTTGAGATCAATCAGCTTACGAAGATACTCGTCCGACTGATTGGCGACGCTCCGGACCGTCTTGTTGAACAGGTCGCTCGCCTGCTTGGTCGCGTTGCCGTTCCCTGCGCGCAGCACCTCGAGCACGCCATCGGCAGTCTTGACATATTGCTCCCAGCCCCGCGACCAGCTCTCGAACAGGCCGCGCTCCTCGGCCGACGAGATCATCGCCTCATAGGAGCGGCGCGCCGTTGCGATCACGGCGAGGGTTGCCTTCATGTTGCGGTCGAGATTGTCCCTCTCCTCAATCGTATCAGCCGTCATGTAGGCCCGGAGCTGGGCCCGATTGAGGTTGATCGCGGAACGCAGCTCGCCGAGCACACGCACGCTCGGCAGCCAGTTCTTGGCGATCTGTTCGGTATGCGTGTTGATCGTCTGCATGCCGCGGACCGCCAGCAGTCCGACGATGGTCATCGCCACCAACAGCAGCGCAATGACGGCCGCCATTTTTGCTCGAATGGAGAGTTGCGACATCTCGCGTGCCTTTCGTCGTCCGGCGCTTCGTATCGGTCCGCCGCACAATTGCGCCGTCCCACTCGCGACGGTAACACCCGACCTTCGCAAATTTGGTTAACGGCGAGGATCTCCAGACTGCGATCTATCAACGTCATTGTCCCGGTGATAGTTGATCCGCATGCACTGCTCGGCGCGAGCTGCGGACGATGCGATGGACGATCCTGCGTGAACGGCGCAAAGACGGGGTCTTCGGACGCAGCATTCCCGACGCCGCCTGGCAGAAGCAGTCCCGCTTCCGCACGAAGCCTCACGAAGGCATGACGGAGGGCGACTGAACCGGACTCTGCACTGGCTTGGCCGCGAACAGCCAGCGGTCGACGACGAGATCGGTCACGCCCGCACCCAGCCACATGCCGCCGAGCACGATCCAGGCTGTCAGCGCGAACACCGATGCCCCGGTCACGCCGGCTCCCACGGCGCAGCCGCCGGCCAGCATCGCTCCGAAGCCCATGAGAACGGCGCCGATCAGATAGCGTCGCATACCCCGGCCGTCCGAAAAGCCTTCGAGGTTGAGCTCGCCGGCGACCGCGGCGGCGACGAAGGAGCCGATAAACACGCCCGGGATGATGCCGAGGTCGAAACCCGGCTTCAGCTGCGGGCTGGCGAGCATCTGCATCAGGAGCTCGGCGGAAGGACCGCTGAAGGTCAGACTTTTCAGGGGCACCGGCGCGAACGAGGCCTGCCCGAGCTGATAAGTCAGCAGCCAGCCGACGGCGACTGCTACGCCCGCGCCGACAGCCGAGCGCAGGATCTTCGCACCGACCTGAAACTTCGACACCGCGGCGAGACCGGCCAGGAACCAGAGCATGCCGAAGCCGAGCTTCTCCGGCGTGCCGCCGCCGAACACGCTCATGATGTCGCGCGACGGCCCGCCGTCGACGAGCCAGAGATTGGTGAGCCACTCCCGCAGCGGGGAGAGCAGGCCGTGATAGGCGGACTGCGCCGTCACCGCGAAGATCAGGCCTGAGAGCAGCGCCCGCAGATTGCCGTTGGCGGAGAGCACCAGGAGTCGGCTCGCGCAGCCACGCGCCAGGATCATGCCGCAGCCGAACAGGATGCCGCCGATCATCGCGCCGGAAATGCTGCCCTGCTGCGCCAGTTGACGCGCTTCCGAAACGTCGAGCAGGCCCATCGCTACCAGCGCCTGGGTGCCAAGCAGCGCCGACGCGAAGGTGAGGAGCCACACCGCCAGCCGCGGACCGCCTTGCCCGCGCGCGAACTCGACGGTAGCTGCGCGCAGACAAAATCGGCTGCGCTGGGCGAAGAAGCCGAACGCGCAGCCGACCGCGAGCCCGCCCAGCAGCGACACCAGCTCCTCACCCAGAAGGTCGATCAATGCGGTGAGCACGGGCGCTCTCGGGGTTCAGGTCCGCCGCTCAACGCACCGGCGGCATCGGCAAGGACGCACGCGCCCGTCATGGGCGCAGATAGGCATAGCCGCTCTGCTGCAGCTCGGTGAGGCGCACCACGCCGCCCTTCTCCGCCACTGCAAAGCCGGGCAAGAGATCGTCGAGCTTCACCCCCTGCGCCTTCATGGTGTTGGCACAGGCCTCGAAGCCGACGCCAGCCTTCATCAGCCGCTCAGCCAGAGCCGATATGGTCTGGTCGGCCGAGATCGCGTGAAAGGCGCGCAGACCCGGCCCATGGATCACCAGCCGGATGTCGGCGCGCCCCGGCCCACCGGTGCCATCGACGTGGTTCTGGAGATTGCCCAGAACGAACAGCGCGCGATCCTGATCAGCGAGATGATAGGCGACGCGCTGACGCGGAGACTCGGTCGCGGCCTGAGCGCCGCCGACACCTATCATTCCGAACAGGCTGGCAAGACCGGCTTGCATCAAAGATCGTCGTTCCATGGGCTACTCCTAACGCGCCTCTGCGATGAATCCTGCGATGCGATCCGCGGCATCCTCGGCGGCGAGATCGCGAAAGAAGTGATCGGCATCATCGATGCTCTCCAGCCGGACACGGCTGCCGACGCGAGAGACCAGCGGCGCAAACGACGCTGCCACGTCCGGGACGGTCTTGTCTTGCGCGGCCGCAAGCACCAGGACGGGCAAACTCACATCGGCGATCAGCGCCGCCGTGTCCTGGCGCCGGTCGGCGTGATAGAAGGCAGCGAAAGCGCGCATCGTCACCTTGGCATCACGGCAATAAATGAAGCCCGGCGCCGACATCCAGTCAGCGCCACGCCCCCCGGACACAGCGGCCTCGGCGTTCTCGAGCAGCGGCGTCAGTGGCTGGCCGTAGGTTTCCGCATAGGCGGCTCGCAGGCCGGTCTCGATGCCCGCGGTGGCGGGCGCCAGCAGGATCGCGCCTTCAATGGCGGCTTTCGGATTGGCGACCAGGTAGCGCGCGACCTGATTGGCGCCGCGCGAATGCCCGAGCACGAAGATCCGTGACGATGTCTTGCGGGCCTCGCTCAGCCAGGCCGCGATCTCGTCGATCGCATCATCCGGAGCATAATCATGCGGCTTGGCGCAGTCGTACATGCCGGTGCGGCGGTCGAGGCCGAGCACCAGGTTGTGCGCGAGCGTGGCGATGCCGCGCTCGGCGAGCGCCTTGGACAGGCCCTGGATGGTCTCCATGTCCTTGTGCGCGAGCGTGCCGTGCGTCATCAGCACCAGTGGAACATCAGGCCCCGATTGCGCCGGCAGCCTGAGCGTACCGAGTGCAACGCGGCCGCCAATGGCCAGCTCACGCGGTTCTTCCGCGGCGAGCGCGGACGAGGCCATGAGAGTCACGATCAGAGCGATCAACCATCGCATCGCAAGATCCTTCAGGGACGCACGAGCGTCCAGTGCTTCTCGGAGAGCTCCAGCAGGGTCGCGACACCGGTCTTGACGACGGTGACGCCGTCGAGCAGCGGCGGCTGCCGACCCTCCTTGCTCGTGAGCGTCTCCAATGTGTTGCCGCAGGCGATGAAGCTCACATTGGGCATCGACTTGGCGAAGCCGAGCACACGTTCCTTCACCGGCGAGCGGTCGGCCAGCAACATGTCGAGGCCGCCATTGAACGCCACGATCACGATCTCGACCTCGTCGCCCTCGCCGGAATAGTGCCGGGAGACGTTGGCGGCAACGTCGAGCACCGCGCGCATCTTGGCCGGATCCTCATCGCTGATCTGCAGCGCAAGCCGGTGCGGCTCTGCCGCGGCGGCGATCGAAGCGCCCCCGCTTGCGGCGAGCGCGACGGATGCGGCCACCAACAGCATCTGGCGGCGGCTGCATCCGGCCATCGTCACTCGACGCCCCGCGGCTTGCCGTCCTTGTCCTCAGGCGTGACGTCGACGGCGGTCGCACGTCCGGTGATCTTGACCGGCGCGATGCAGTTCTTCATGCACGGGTCCTTCTGCCAGAACGCCTTCTCGCTGGCAGCCCGGTCGTCCATGATGAACCCGCTTTCGTTCGGCATCTTGATCGTGGCGAGATTCTTGTCGTTCAGCTCGAAATTCTGATCGGTGATGACGTCGTTCAGATAGAGCACATAGGCGACCAGCGCGTAGTACTCGTCGACCTTCAGCGACTGCGGGCTGCCGAACGGCATCGCGTGGCGGACGTAATCGAACAACGTGGAGGCGTAGGGCCAGTAGGAGCCGACCGTCTTGACCGGGTTGTCCGAGGTCAGCGAGCCCTTGCCACCGGCGAGCACCGGCCAGCGACCGGCGCCCTCGCCGAACTCGCCATGACAGCTGGCGCAATTGTCCATGAACAGCTTCTCGCCCTGGGCAACGGTGCCCTTGCCGGCCGGCAAACCCTGTCCGTCCGGCCGCACGTCGATGTCCCAGCCGCGGATTTCCTCGACCGTCGGCGCGCGACCGATGTTGAAGCGCTGCGGCGCATTGGTCTCAGTCTTCGCGACGGTCTTTGCCTCGGACTTGGCCTCGGTCTTGGCCGCGATCTTCTCGGTCGGGCCACCGGCGAGCGCGACCGAGCCCGCAATGGTGGCGAGCGCGGCTGCAATGATCAGCTTAGGCGACCTCGACATTCTCGACCTCACCATTTGCCTGCACGTGCCAGGTCTGGATGCCATTGTTGTGATAGATGGAGTTGTAGCCGCGGACCTTGCGCAACTCGGCCTTGGAGGGCTGGACGTAGCCGGTCTCGTCCTGCACGCGGGACTGCAGCAGCAGCGGCTCACCGTTCCAGTCGAACTCGTAGTAGAAGCGCGTCAGCGCCTTATCCAGCACCGGGCCGTCGATCCGCGCCGGCCACCAGTTGCGGCCGCCATCCAGCGACACGTCCACGCGCTTGACCTTGCCGTTGCCCGACCATGCCAGGCCCGACACGATCGTAAAGCCCTTGCCGTGCTTGATCGGCGCCTGCGGGCTCGGGCTCGTGATCACCGACTTCGCATCCATCGACCAGGTGAAGCGGCGCGCCTTGCCGTTCGGCAGCAGGTCCGTGTACTTCGACGTCTCCTCGCGGGTGTGCCAGGGCTGATCCCCCACCTCGATGCGGCGCAGCCACTTGACCCAGAGATTGCCCTGCCAGCCCGGCACGACGAGCCGCATCGGATAGCCCTGCTCGGGATAGAGCGCCTCGCCGTTCATCTTGTAGGCGATGATGCAGTCGTCCAGCGCCTTCTCGATCGGCAGGCTGCGATCCATCGACGCGGAATCCGCGCCCTCGACCAGCAGCCATTTGCCGTTGGGCTTGACGCCCGTCTCTTCCAGCAGAGTACGCAGCGAGACGCCGGTGTACTGCACACAGTGGATCATGCCATGCGTGAACTGGCAGCCGTTGAGCTGCGCGCCGCGCCACTCCATGCCGGAATTGGCCGCGCATTCCATGAAGTGGATGCGGTTGACGCGCGGGTAGCGCTTGAGCTCGTCGAGCGACAGCAGCAGCGGCCGCTCGACCAGGCCGTGGATCATCAGCCGGTGGTCGGCCGGATCGACCTCGGCGACGCCGCCATGATGGCGCTCGAAGCACAACCCGTTCGGCGTGATGATGCCTTCGAGCTCATGCAGCGGCGTGAAGCTGACCGAGGATTCACGCGAGGCCGTCAGCCATTCGACGTCGCGGCGGACGACGTCCTTCTCGAACTTCGACGGCTTGCCGTAGGGACGCACGGCCACGCCCTCGCCGAGGGTGCGCGTCCATTCCGGCACGTTCGGCGGCTGGTTGGCGGAGTTACCGGCGCCGGCACGCGCCTGCGAGGCCAGCGCCGTGGCGGCAAGACCGCCGGCTGCAGTCAGGAAACCACGGCGCGACGCGCGTGGGGCTGAGGGAAGTAGTTTGTCCTTGGACATCGTCGTCACACTCCGGAGACTTTGACGGCCCGGTTGGGCTCGAGACGAACGGTTTTCTGGCGCTGCAGATAGCTCGACACGACCTCCCAGATCGGCGGCCCCTGCGTGCCTTCATTGACGCTGGCCCAGCCCGCGACCTGATATTCGCGCGACGGGTCGATCGCGGCGCCGGTCTTGATCAGGCGCATGTCGGAGATGCGCTGCCCCTGGGGCTTGTTGACGTCGATCGCGTAGGACATGCCGCCGATGCGGACCATGTCGCCGCCCTGCTGGTAGTAGGGGTCGACGTTGAACAGGTTGTCGGCGACGTCCTCGATGATCTCCTTCAGCCGCGTGCCGGTCATGCCCATGCGATAGACGGCCGGATAGGTGATCGCGGTGGCGTTGGTGACGTCCTCGAAAGTAATGTCCTGGCCCGGCATCACGCTTGTGCCCCAGCGGAAGCCCGGCGACAGCGCGATCTCCGCATCGCGCTCCTGCAGCAGCGCCTGGCAGATGAGGTCGTCAAACGTGCCGTTGAAATTGCCGCGGCGATACAGCAGCGTTTCGGTGCGCCCCAGAGGACGGGCGAGATAGGCGGCAAACGGTTTGCGCACCTCGGCGATCTTGGCCGCCATCGCCGGATCCGGCGTGATCACGTCGGAGAACAGCGGGATCAGCTTGTAACGATAGCCCTTCACCTCGCCGTCCTTGACGTCGAGATCGAGCCGCGAGACGAACTTGCCGGAGGAGCCCGACGCGATCAGCAGCGTCTTGCCGACCTTCACGGCCTCGGGCAGCGCATCATGGGTGTGACCCGTGAGAATGACATCGAGACCCTTGACGCGGCTTGCCAGCTTGCGGTCGACGTCGAAGCCATTGTGCGACAGCAGCACCACGAGGCCGGCGCCGTCCTTGCGCGCCTTGTCGACCTGGGTCTGAACATCCTCCTCGCGCACGCCGAACGACCAGTTCGGAATCATCCAGCGGGGATTGGCGACCGGCGTATACGGGAAGGCCTGGCCGAGCACCGCGATCTTGACGCCGCCGCGCTCGATCATCGTCGAGGCCTCGAACGCCGGCTCGTTCCATTCGGTGTCGCGGATGTTGAGGCCAAGGAAGGGGAAGCCGAGACCATCGACCGCCTGCTTGACGCGCTCGGTGCCGTAGGTGAACTCCCAATGCCCCGTCATCGCATCCGGCTTGAGCAGCGCCATGCAGTCGATCATGTCCTGGCCGCGGGTCTTCAGCGACGACCATGATCCCTGCCAGGTGTCACCGCCATCGAGCAGCAAGACCTTGTCGCCGCGCTCCGCGCGGATCGCCTTGATGATGGTCGCCGCGCGGTCGAGCCCCCCGATGCGCCCATAGGTCTTGGCGAGCGCCTCGAAATCCTCCGACGTCAGCGCATAGGCCGACGACGAGCCCGGCGCGACGCCGAACCGGGTGAGGAAGTCCTTGCCGGTGACGTGCGGCGGCTGGCCCTTGGCGTCGCCGACGCCGAGATTGGTCGACGGCTCGCGGAAATACAGCGGCATCAGCTGGCCGTGAATGTCGGTGACATGCACGAGCGTGACATTGCCGACCGGATCGAACGCCAGCAGCTCCTTTTCGGTCAGCTTCTGCTGCGCAAAGGCGCGGGTCGTACCCGCAAGACCGGAGCCGCCCGTCAAGGCAGCCGCCGCCAATGCGACCTGAACGAATTCGCGACGCGATATCATGATGTGTCTTCCTTGTGTCCGCGGCTAGTTGCGGACCGACGGTGTCTCGACGGGCAGGCCGATGCCGCGCCAGGCGACGTAGAGTTCGAGCGCGAGAAACTCGTCCGACAGCGGCTTGTAGGGCACGCCGCGTACGTCGAACATGCAGCCCTCGAAGCGCTCGTGCAGCGGGACCAGGCGCTGATCGCGCAGCCGGTAGGTCGGGAAGCCGTTGGTCTGGCCCTGGCTGAGAAAGTCAGCGCGCATGAACTTGCCGTTGTTCTTCTCGTGGCAAGACGCGCAGGCGAGATCGAGCTGGCCGACCCTGGTGTAGTAGATCTCCTTGCCCTTCTCGAACCACGGCGACATCGGACCGTCGGTCTTTACGGCCACCGGCATGCCGCGCGACTGGAAACGGACGAAGGTCGTCATGTCCGTCAGCTCCTTGGACTTGAATGCCCAGGGCTGCGCCTTCATGTGCTCGGTGCGACAGATGTTGATCTGCTGCTCGAGATTGACCGGCTTGTTGAGCTTCTCGCTCCATTTGGGCATCGCCGCGCCCACGCCCTTCATGGTCTTCTCGGCCTCGCCGTGACAGCTCATGCACGACTTGCCTTCGCCGCCGTCGACCGTCTTCCAGACGTCGGCGGCCCGCTCGACCGCGAGGAAGCCCGGATTCTCCAGGTCGTCATCCTGGAGCGCGCGCGTTTCCTTGGTACGGAACTGATAGCCCGAGATGATGGTCTTGAAGACGTGGCCGGGAGGCGCCGGAATGCCCTTCCGTTCCGCCTCCTGGCCGAACGTCGCAACTGCCGACAGGGCCAGCGCGGCCGAAGCCAGGACGGCGAGAGAACCGTAGCGAATGGACATCCGTCACTCCTCCTAGCGATGGCACGCTGCCGATCAGGCCTTCAACGCGATCTTTTCCTCGGCCGTCAGCACCGAACCGTCGTCATCGGTCCAGGCGAACTTGAACGTGCCTTCCTCGTCGACCCTGGCATCGAACTGGATGTACGGATTGGCCGAGATCGCCGGCTCCAGCACGCAGGAGAACACCGGCTTGCCGTTGAACTCGCAGGTGAACTTGTTGATGATCTTGCGCGGAATCGGCTTGCCCTGCGCATCCTTGCGCTGGCCCGATTCCATCAGATGCGAGACCAGCGTCTTGATCTGGATGATCTCGCCCTTCTTGGCTTCCTTCGGAAGCTTGATCCGCGGCTTGTCTGCCATGTTCGTCTCTCCCTGTCTCAGCCGCCGCAGCCGCCGATGGTGACCTTGACGGTCTTGCGCTCGGTGAACAGCGAGCCGTCGCTCATCTTCGCCACCGCGATCACGTTCTGGGTCTGCGCCAGACGGATGCGGATCGACGCTTCGGCCTTGCCGGACATCGGCGTGAACATCAGCGTCGCGACGCCGGCATTCGGATTGCCGTCGGCCACGAACAGCACCTCCTTGACGTAGCTCTCGGCGGTCATCGGGCTTTCGACCGTGAGCGCGAGCGGCACGGTGTTGCCGTTTTCGGCGATCTCGGGAAGATCGAGCGTGATCTTGCCCTTGGTCGCCTCCTTGCCGCCGGTGAACTTCTTGATCATCTCGGCCGCGTCATTGCCCGGCTCGGCGTTGGCGGCCATCGGCAGCACCGTCAGGGCGACGAAACCGCCGCCGAGAAGGAACGCCTGTCGTCTGTTGATTGCGCCCATGCATCATCCTCCAGAGGCGGTTATTTCAATGTTTCGAGAAAGGCCACGACGTCCTCGACCTGCGCGGCCGTGAGAACGGGCTTGCCGACGAACTCCGGCCTCACCCGATTGAGTCCGTCGTTCTTGTAGAACGCTGGCATCACCGTATCGGCGAAGATGCGCTTGGGATCGGCGACGATGAGGCGCAGCTGCGCCGTGTTGTAGCGACCGGCGACGCCGTCGAGCGAAGGACCGAACTCGCCATGAAAATCCTCGGACTTCAGCGCCGTGACCTGGTGGCAGGCAAGACAATTGCCCAACGTCCGCGTCAGGAACACCTTCTTGCCGGCGTCGGCATTGCCGGGTGCGCCCGTCAGCGATTTCGGAATGGCGTAGTCGACGACATCGAGCCTGATCGGTTCGTCGCCTCGCGCTGTTGCCGAGAGCAACGCGCAGAACAAGGCAGCCGGAATCAAACGGCGCATGTTTCCACCCTGACGACGAGGCTTCCCCTCGCCTGCTGATGATAAGGACTTACGGTCCATCATATTCACAAATTATGATTTGATAATGTGATTGGTGTCAAGACGAATTCGATGCGGCAGCGCACTCAACCTTTGGACGAGGCGAGATAGTCGCGGAACGTGCCGCGTTCATAGGCCTTGTCGCGCACGAAGCGGAACATCGCGAGGAAGTGCGGCGGCTTCAGATAGCCCGGGGCCCGCGCCACCTCGCGCGCGAGCGGCTCCTTGGCTGCGACGCCGTCGGCAGAGGGCGGAAAGAACTGGAAAGTCGGCGTGAAACGGATTGCGTAGCGCTCGGCGAGCTCCTTCTCGGTGAGCTCCTTGCCGTCGAAGTCGGTCACCTTGCGGGCGCCGAGCAGATTGAGTTGAAGAATCTCGAAGTTCGCCCGGATGTACTCGGTGATGACGGGATCGGCGAAATTCACCAGATGGGTCTCTCGGCAATAGGGACAGCCGCGCAGCTCCCACATCACCGCGAGCCGCTTGCCTCCCGACGCCGCGCTTTCGAGATCTTCACGGAGATCGAGGAAGCTGTTGAGAAACCACGCCTGATGATAGAGCCCGTCGTCGCCGAGCACCGCGTCCGCTCGCACCGACGTCGGCACGGCGCCGAGCACCGCCGCGGCAGGCAGCATCACAACCAGGTCGCGACGCGACATCGTTCTGTTCGAAGTCATGAGCCTGCCCGCGCGCTTTGCCAAGTCGGTGAAAGTTCGATACATGATATTCGAATAACAGAATGTGAAAAAGGACATTCGATGCTGCGCCGCGCCATCCTGCTGTCCGTCGTCCTTGCAAGTGTCGGCTGCGCCGTTCATGCAACGGCCGGTGAGAGCGCGGGGATGGCGGCCGTCATGCAGTCGGCCATGGCCAGCCTTCGGACCGCGGCGAGCTATGGGCGAACCGGCAACATCGCTCTGGCGCAGATCGAGCTCGACGATGCGCGCCGCGCCTGGGCCGCGCTCGGCCGGATCAAGGACCAGCCAGCGCCCTACTCTGCCAAGTCCTTGAAGGATCTGCTCACAGAAGGTGACGACCGGCTCCGCAAGGCCGACGCCTCGCTGGCGGCGGGCGATGGCGCAACGGCGACGGCGGACATTGCAGCGGTCCGGCAGGCGCTGCATGTGCTGCGGCAACAGGCAGGCGTCGTCGAGCTCGGCGATTGCGTCTTCGAGCTACGGCCTGCCATGGACGATCTGCACCATTTCGCGGCCGACTTTGCAGCAGCCAGGGCGACGGCCGCCGAGGTCAACCGGGCCGGCGAAGCATTGCGCGCGCAACTGCAGCGCTGCAACGGCCTCGCCGCGCCCGACATTGCCGGCCAGGCCGAGTTCCGCCGCCTGATCGACGGCGCCGCCACAAGCGCGCAGAACATCGGTCGCGCCGCGCACGAGGGTGACACCGGCCTCGTGCATCGTTACGAGATCGAGCTGCAGTCCTTCGTCAACCTGCTGGATTTCCGCTTCGGCTGATCAGCCGATCGTAGCGAGCGAGGGAAAGCGTTCGAAGATCCATTCCGACAGAAGCGGGATCACGCCGGCGAGAAAGGCGACACCGGTCAGGACGAGAAAGCCGCCCATGGTCTTCTCGACCAGCGGCAGATGCGGCTTGATCCCCTTCAGCATGGTCATGAACTGTCCCGTGAAGGCCGCCGCGATCAGAAACGGGATGCCGGTTCCGACCGAATAGGCCGCGAGCAGCAGCGCGCCCTTTCCCACGGTGGCCTCCGCACCGGCCATCATCAGCACGGCGGCGAGCACCGGCCCTGCGCAGGGCGTCCAGCCAAACGCAAAGGCCAGTCCCATCACGAACGCGCCGAGCAGGCCGGCCGGCTTGCGGCCGACGTCGATCGTCGCGCTTCGGTACAGCAAGGGAATCCTGAGCACCCCGAGGAAATGCAGTCCCATCGTGATGATGACGAGACCGGCAACGATGCCGAGCTGGCCGAGATGGCCGGCGATGAAGCGACCGAAGACGGACGCCGTCGCACCCAGACCGACGAACACCAGCGAAAAGCCGCCGACGAAGCACAGCGCGGTCAGCACCGTCCGCCGCCGCTGCGCCATGCTGGTTTCGGTGATCGTGTCGGCCGCCGAGACGCCGGCCATGTAGCACAGGAACGGCGGGACGAGCGGCAGAATGCAGGGCGACAGGAAGGACAGGAGGCCGGCGGCGAGCGCTGCGCCGAGCGTGACGTCGAGATCCATCTTTCCCCCCGCTGCGTGCCCGAGCTGCAGCGCAGGCTTCGGAAATCGCGCACTAGTACATATTCGAATTTAATGATAGATTGACGGGCAAGTCCAGAGAGGATGGCGGCATGTCCAGCAAAATCACAGCTCGCAGATTGGCAATAATGGCATCGGTCGCGATCGCCGTTCTGTGCCAGTCGTCGCCTCTCCTCGCTTCCGAACTCGTGATGTTCGAGCGTCCGGGCTGCGGCTGGTGCGCCCGGTTCAACGCCGAAATCGCGCCGATCTATGCCAAGACCGACGAAGGGCGCAGCCTTCCCCTGCGGCGGGTCGACCTGACCCAGCCGCTGCCGGCAGATCTCGCCGGCATCGACCCCGGCGCATTCACGCCGACCTTCGTGGTGGTCGATCAGGGCCGCGAGGTCGGGCGGATCCGCGGCTATCCGGGCGATGCGTTCTTCTTTGGGCTGCTCGGCCGCATCGTGAATGTTACAAGCGGGGCTCAAACCCGCTCCTGACGGACAATCGAGGGATCCAGAATCCATGCCGCTGCCGAATCTGAAGGACATCGAGACCTCCGCCGAGCTCGAGCAGATGATCGAGAAGGCGCGCGAGGCCAGCGAGATGCTCAAGGCGCTGTCCCACGAGTCCAGGCTGCTGCTGCTCTGCATCCTCTCCGAAGGCGAAAAATCCGTCACCGAACTCGAGCAGTTCCTCGGCGAACGGCAGTCGACGGTCTCGCAGCAGCTCGCCCGTCTCCGGCTCGACCGGCTGGTCACGACGCGGCGCGACGGCAAGACGATCTATTACAGTCTGGCGAGCGAGGACGTTCGCAAGATCCTGACCGCGATCTATGACGTATTCTGCGAACCGGTCCGCAAGCGCCGCCGCTGAACGACGCTCTGCGCTGCTAAGATTGACGGCCGCATCCGGCAATCGGGCTCGAACGCCGACAGCGGGCGTGGCAAGAGGGCCTAGCTTCGCCGACGATCCTGGCGCAGAGTGCCCGGACACGAACAGGGACGTCGGGAGGAATGCTCAGTCCGTCAGCATTGACGTTCATGTGCGGGCTGTTGGCAGGCGCCGTGCTCGGGGTCGCCGGCCGCGCAGGTCGATTCTGCACGCTCGCGATGCTCGAGGACGCCTTCTTCGGCGCCGACACGCGGCGCCTCAAATCCTTTGCCTTGGCTGCGGCCATCGCGCTGGTCGCGACCCAGCTGCTCGCCAGCTTCGGCCTCGTCGATCTCTCGCGTTCGATCTATCTGACCTCCACCATTCCGCTCGGCGGCGCCATCCTGGGCGGATTGTTGTTCGGGATCGGCATGGCGCTGGTCGGCACCTGCGGCTTCGGGACCCTGGTTCGCATTGGCGGCGGTGATCTGCGCGCCATCGTCGTCTTTCTCGTACTCGGCGTGTCCGCCCTGGCGGCGATGCGCGGTCTCATCGGATTCATGCGCGTGGGTCTGATCGAGCCGCTGTCCGTGCATCTGCCGGAGGCGATGAATCAGGGCATGGACTCGCTGCTGTCCCTTGCGCTCGGGTCGTATGCCCGGCCCGCGATCGTGTCCGTCACGGCGGTGGCGCTTGCGGCCTGGGCGCTGGCCGATGGCCGGCTGGTGAAATCGCCGCGGCTGATGTTGTCGGGAGTTGCCGTCGGCGGCGCTGTCGCCTTTGGCTGGTTCGCAACCGGATGGCTGGGCAACGATGATTTCGACCCGGAGCGGGTAACCTCGCTCACCTTCGTCGCCCCGCTCGGCAACACGGTGCTGTACATCGCCACACTTTCCGGCAGCCACGCCGACTTTGCGATCGGCTCGGTCGCGGGGGTCATCCTGGGGTCCTTCGTCGCGGCAACGTTCTCGCGCGTTTTTCGCTGGGAAGCCTGCGACGACGCTCGCGAGCTGAAGCGTCACATGGTCGGCGCGCTGCTGATGGGCACCGGCGGCATCATGTCGATGGGCTGCACCATCGGCCAGGGCCTGTCCGCATTCTCGACCCTCGCGCTATCGGCGCCACTGACCATGCTCGCAATCACCTGCGGCGCGCGCCTTGGGCTCGAATACACGATGACCGGCGAATGGCGGCCCGCGCTCCTGAACCTGCTGCGCATGCACCCGTGATGAACGACGGAGCCTGACCGGCGTATCGCCTCTCGCGTGCCCTCCGCGCTCCACCAGGCTCCGCCTCGTGCTCGGTCTGACGCGAGCGAGAATCCTCCTCGCCGAGCTGCCTAACAGGATCACGTCGCGAATCCAGGGGATTGTCGAAGCAATGATCGAGGCCCGCCAAGCCTGGCCGGTAGAGGCCGTACAAGGCACCGATGTCGCGCTTATCGGGACTTGGAACGTCCTGGGCCGGAGTGCAGCTCAATGGGCCGAAGCGCCAAAACCAAAAACTCCCGCAGCCTGGCCGGCTACGGGAGTTTCGGTTGTCTTGGTTGCGGGGACCTGCAACCATCTCAAATTGCTTTTTCAAGCCGTGGCCTAGAGCGCAAGGTCAGACGCACACGGTGGGGACGTTGGCGCCCCTAGAGAGACGGTGAAAATCCTCCGATTTCGATGGGTTTGCCAATTCTTAGGATTCCAGTCCCGCCACTCTTCCATTTTCAATCGACTCTACGATATTTCTCGTCAATCTTGATGGTGTCAATCTGGGTCTTCTTCAACAGCAGATCGGATGCACCGCCGGAGTAATCCGCAAAGGCCTTCGCCGCACCTGCCAACCGGTCAGCGGATATGCCGTCCTCGCGGGCAAACTGCGCTTGCAACTCGGGCTGTACGTCTCCGAAAAAAGACGACATGTGCCCCGGCAATTGATTAGCCACTGCTGGGTCCTACAGGCAATTGACGAGCTCCTGTACCTCCATCTGGTGCCTGTATGGCGCATTCACGTTCGTCATAACGAGCCGCCGCGTCATGCCCTGCCTTTTAGCTTGCATGAGAAGGCGGCACTCCGTGCGTGTACAGCGGAATCCATTCTTGTCCACGGAGGACACCAACGCTCCAGCTAGAAAAGCTCGCATAAGGTCCCTCTCGGCGAGCTCTTTGCTCACCAGCAGTCAGGTTCGCCGTGTATCGGTCGCCGTCAGGGGAGGCCACCGTTAGGTGGAAAGATTTGTCGGCACTTATCAGGTCCCCAAGCTGCGATGGCCCAAAGTGAAGGCTGTCCAGATCGGGGCGCATTATCGCGTCGTCAAAACCGAAGACGGCGTAGGGATGACCGGCGAGCTGAACCTGCGGCGGCTCTCCTTCCGGAAAGACCAGCGCATCCATCCTGCCGGTTGGCCCCTTGATCGCGAGCCCGAATGTACGCTTGCCATTTCGCTCCTGAAGGAACCAGGTTCCCTGCGAGAGCCCCGAGAACTCCATGGCGCGCCCGTGGGCGACGACGCTTAGCATTCAATCCTCCCGCGTTACATTGACGAACCTCGATCCTAACGAGAGCTCGATTGCGGCAAAAGGATTTTTGTTCAAGAATTCTGCCTTGATGATCCCATCAATAAGGGTGGCTTGTTCCAGAAGTACTCGCGTTGCCCATCGCGGCTTCCGCGTAATGGTCGATAGCAATCAAGATTGCTTGGACGTGGTGATAGTACCAGCCTTCATGCACGCCGATCCTACGCGCTTCCGCCAAACTCTTTATGAAAGGCGGCGCGTCTTCTCGCCCCTCACTAAAATCGAGGTGCCGGGCTCACCATGAACGGCCTCCGAGCACGCGTTTGGGCAACCGTTCGCGTAGCTCCAAGGTGTTCAGACGCTTGCGCTCGCCTATGAGCGTGTCCACTCGGTTAAGCATGACCTGAAGGTCGCACTCGGCGACCGTGGTCGACCTCCCGGCCCGTTGCAGCGTGAGAAGGTCCCGGCGCATCCGGGCGACATTCTTACGCGCGTGCTCGATCTCTGCCCGAATAGACGCAATGTCCAGCATTGTTCGCCTCATCTGAATTGAAGCGAGCGCTAGAACATAACCAGAACATAAAGTCTAGTCCGGAAAACAAGGCGCAATACCCCTGTTCACAGGTGCTCCCGCCCGTTCCGCAAGCCCGTGGCAGAGCTTAGATTGCGCCAAATCACATTATGAGGGGAAATGTCAGGCTTTCGCATCAATCCATCCGACTTAGCTAAGGCAATTGAAAGAGCGAAGGCGGCTCAAGATGACGTCGAAATTCAGTGGATCAGTGCCGCCGCCGCCATCAATCTCCTCAAACCAATATATCGGTCATCAGCCCGCATGGCTCAATGCGCCATCTGCGAGCATGCAAATGGGGAGCTGGTCCGAGCGCGGGCACGCAGATACATGATCGGCAACGGCGCCCGGGATGATTTCCCGATCCCTAATGTGTTTTGGTGGGCTGATGGCCGCGAGGCGATGACCCAAGATTGGCAGGCTGGGTCTTTCAGCACATGGATAAACGACACGGAGCACCGTGCATTTCAGGTGAAATTCGCTCAGGAGGACATTGAAAAAATGATGCCAGCGGACGCTCATATCCACACCATGTCTTTCAAGCAGCCCCCGAGCAACAAAGTGTTCCTTGTCCATGGGCGAGATGAGGCTTCGAAAAACGAAGTTCACCTATTTCTAAAAGCGATCGACCTTGACCCTATCATTTTGCACTTGCGACCCAACAAAGGGCGCAGCCTCTTGACTAAGTTCAAGGAGGAATCTGGCGGAGCCGATTTCGCCGTGGTTTTGATGACGCCGGACGATGAAGGCGGCATCGCGGGATCTGGCGCTAGCCAACGGCGCGCGCGCCAAAACGTGGTCTTCGAACTTGGCTATTTCATCGGCAAGCTAGGCCCTACCCATGTCGCCGCCTTGGTCAAAGGCGAAATCGAAAAGCCGTCGGATTTCGACGGCATCGCCTACATCCCGTATGATTCCAACTGGAAGACAACGCTTGCCCGTGAGCTTCTGGCCGCGAAGATTCCGTTCGATCCTGCAAAGGTCTTAACAGCCTGAGCTGGCTGAATCCGAAAATCTTCTACGGGGCTCTCGTTCTGGCCCTCCGCGCTTCTTTGATGTCCTTGGTGGCATCGGCGATGCTGTTGACCCGCTCCTCGACGCGCCCGATCTGGATCGCCTGAGACGCCATAGCGTTGACCGGGCCTCGACCTCGTTGAGCCGGGTTTCGGCTTTCGCTGCCCACCAGACGATGGCGCCGGTCTGCATCAACACGCCAATGATGATCCCGATTGGGATGCTCTTTCTGAAGATGCCGCCAGTCCATGGGATCGATACGCTTGCCTTTGCGACGGTTATCGACCGGGCTCATTGAAAGGCCTTACGGACCTTGGCGTCACAGCAGCGGACGGTACGGAGCCGACCATTCGCGATAACGAGAGCCGCGATCAGTCATCCAAAATTGTTAGCCCATATAGGAAGCGATAACGAGCATGCCGTCGCCACTGGACATCGTGATGTTGCCCACCATAAAACTCGGACACGCTGCTCTAAGTTGGCTGTCATTCCGATCGGCGCTCGCTCCGTCTTTCGACTTCTTTTGAAGCTCCGCTGCGATCCTGTCGAAGCGCTCAATGGCGGCATCCATGGCGCGGCTATCCTCTTGGTACTCTGGCTGATCGCGATAATCAGCTCTGATCATATCTTACTTCTGCGTCTCTAGGCCCCTACGCTTCCGCAGCGATTGGGCACCATATCGTGCTTTGGGCTGTTGCTCTTCGGAGCCCTATCGATGACGAAATCGAGTGGACATCCGCAACCCGCTGTGTGATGCTGACTGCATTGCAATTACGAAAGTTGTCCAGATTGAAGCGGCCGCGACCATGGGCAAAAGATCCGACGACGGCATCGTAACCTCATCCGGCGGATGGCTGGCCAATGCGGCGGCAACGCTATCAACAACCATCTCAGATCCAAAGACGTCCACGCTTGTCGTCAAGGTCGCTCCGCATCTGAAGAATATCGTAGCAGATACGATTTCTGAGTTCACTTCTCTCAAAGCCCCAGGAAACAAGCCCGCCAGCAAAGCCATTGCTGCTCCCGCCAAGCCGCGCGCAGCTCGCAAGGCTGACCGTGCTGCGCCCGAACCTGTGAAGCCGGTAACCGCCGAGCCAGCGACTATACCGGTTGCAGCTCATTTCAAGCTGGTCTTCTGGTCCGTGTTGGTGCTGACCTTGCTGGTAAGCGTCGCTTTCGTCGCGCTCGCCGTTTTCGTCAAAGACCCAACGGCAGGACAAACCGCCGCGATGGAGACGACCCGAACGCTCGCGGTCGCTGGCTTCGGCGCGATCGTTGGCTTACTGGGCGGCAAGAGCATTCAGTGAGACGGCGCTACCCCCGGCGCAATCCCTGCAGATCGTCGCAAGAGTAGTAATGCCAAAATACCAGCCGCGAACACTGCGAGCGCGATGAGGTGCGCTGCACTCCTGCGGTTGCTGCGTTCTCGCCCGTGCTTGCGGACGAGATCGCACTCGAGGCGACGGAGGCGACACGCGCCGCGTTTCGGTGACGGCAGCGTCATAACAGCCTTAATGCTGGCATTCTCCGCCTCAATGGCCTCCACCTGCGCCTCAACTGGGCGACAAGGGGCGCAACCGATTTGAACGGCAAGTCCCCTAGCGCGATCGCAATGAGGTTCAGCTCTTCTGCCTCAAGCTCTTTGAGGCGGTACATGATACCCACTCTTCCTTTCTCTTTTTGTGGGCTCTTGAGCACTCCGTGCATTCACGCCGTACGAGAATTTCGCTAGCTTGCCACCTTTGATCGGGGGGAGTTCTAGCAGTGCTTGGTCCGTCTCACGTGGAAACCAAAATTGAGTACGCCGCGATGCGGCAAATACATGTCGCTATCGAATGCTATCGGCAGCAACATTGGGAATGCGCCATTACGCTCGCCGCTGCGGCTGAGGGCATGCTGCCCAACACAGATGAACCTCACTTCCGGCAGAGGGTGAAAGAGTTTGCCGGCCGCGCGCCCGAAATGGAAGGCTTTACGAACGACCCGAACGCGGTAATCAACTGGCTCAAGCACGGCAACGTAGATGGCGAGCGCCGCGAGATAGTGGCTATCAATAATAGCGAACCGCCAGTGATCATCTGGCGTGCTATCACCAAGTTTTATGCCCTCTACAACTTTGTTTCGCCACAGATGCTGGCATGGCAAAGTTCAATGAAGCAGGCGCTAATCGATTCTGGCGTAGAGCCGAAGCGTCGATGGATCGCCCCTCGGCGGCTGAACCTTCGCGGTCGGGACGCCACACCGACATCTCTTGGTGCCATCCCGGGATGAAGCACTACTAACCGTCTCCCGGCGGGGTGTGGGAGAGCTGTCCCACCTCGCGAAATTTAATGCCGAGAGACCGCCGTACTCACTCGGATCTGCTCATGTGAACACCGACCAACAGGAATTCCTTAACTCACCCCAATGAGATAGCCGCGTGAGGCCCGCGAAACGTCAGCACCCGAGGTGCATAGGGTGTGAGAAACTCCTTGCTTCGTTCTTCTGGCCTTCGGCTGTACGTTTGCGCGGAAGAAGGTCTGCTGCTCGCCGATTTGGTCAAGACCCGGATCGCACGAAGGGCTTGCTCCGAGACGAAGCAGCAACGGTCAGAATGAACCCGCGCGCCTGGCGTGAACTCCGGCAGCGAGCAACAGCGCCACTGCCATCGGGTCAAGGACGGCAACAAGCGCCAGCGTGAGCAACCGGACCGCTCGCTCGAAGTCGGTGGCGGGTATGCCAATCAGCTCGGCGAGATATCGTATTGGTCCGACCTCGGCCTCGGCACGCCTGCGTTGCGCGTCAATCTTGGCTTTTTCGATCTGTAGATTAGCGAGAGCCTGGGACTCACGACGGCGTTCTGCCGCGATGTCGGCACGTTCGCGGCGCCTCTGGTCAGCAATCGTCATCGCTCCGACGGGCCGGCCAAGGCGCGTCGCCTCGTCGATGGCCGCGTCGATCTGGGCAATGCGCCGGTCAATGTCGGTGACCACTCGGCTCTGCATTCCGAGGCGGGCCTCAACGTCTGCGGTCCTGTCGGCAAGGGTGAGATCTATGGACGCCATATGGTCGAGGTGAGCGCGGGTGAGGAAGCCGAATACGCCAACGGCGTTCAGGCCCATCAACACGCCAATCATCAGGACGAGGACGAACCTCAGGAGGGACGGCGCAGACGTCCAATGCTCCGTCAGCCAAGCCGCCGCCACGAGCTTTCCGGCCTCCAGCACCCCGCCCATGATGATGACAGGCCAGAAGGCTCCGGCAAAGATCGCGGTCAGGCCGTCGATGGAAAAGGCAGCCGATACACAAGCCAGCGCCAGAGCGACAATCAAAGCAGCGAGCTTGACGCGTATCGGGGAACGATGGGCTTCCTCCGCTCCGGATGTCCCTGTGACGCCGGCGGCGTCCGTAACGCCAGCGGTACCATCTGTAACGGTCGGTGTTACGGTCCCCGTTACAATGATCGCTTCAGCGTTACGACTGATCAGGCCGCCGCGCTCCCAGGCTTTCAGGCGACGACTGGTCCGCATCCTATTCCAGCCCCATTGGCGCCCAAGCTCAGCGGCGCTGAACGTCACGTATCCCTTGGGCTGGGAGCGCAGCCAGGCCAGCGCCTCCATGTCATCGAATGGATGGGGCGGAACGGACTCGGTCATGATCAGATGCTACTCCTTGCGTCTCGGCCCCGCGCCATCGGAGGCACGCGAAAGGCCGGCTGCTGAAAAGCGATGACGCTGACCAAAGTGGCCGGAACGGGGAGCTGCCTGCCCAGCCCGGGATCGGTCATCCCTCCTGCTCGCCCCCGTGGAGAGAAATACAGAGAGGCCCTGGGCGTAGTGGTGCCAGATGGTGGGCGATTCTGACCGCTGCTTGGCGAAAGCGGACCAAGCCTCGCGAGCCATGGCCTGCGCGTAGGTGTCCTGCAAAGGTGGCATGTCCGAAGCCAGAGCGGAACGGCCGAATCGCGCGACGTCGCACGCTACAGCCCTCCCCTTAACGGCCACGATGCGCTGTTGCTGCCGACCTGCCGCCGATCGACACTCGATCTGAGCCGGCCATATCGGCGATTTTAACACCAGCTTTCCTCGATGCTGCACCGATGCGTGTTGAATTGATGCTGGAGGGCAGTCCGACTGCCCATCTCGGATCTGCGGACGAACAGCATCGCCGATGCAGTTCGATCACTCTGGTTTGTCTCGATAGATCGCTAAGACCCTGCGCTCGGATGCCAATGGTCCGACCGGAGCCGCAGCAAAGATGCAGCCTGAGACTCACCACTCGTGTAGCCACCGCGCGGTGTCTGAGCGCAGTTCAGCCTGGGATTCGAGAGGAGCGAGCGTAGAGCGGGTTCAACGGCAAGATAAAAGCGCCTCTCCGCGGCGTAGAATCGGCGGTCGCATGTCTTTGCGTTCACTCAGAGGAGCATGGCACTAAAGCAGACCTCGTAGAGTTGCTCGAAGATGAAAGGCGAGGACAATCAACGTCCCGAACGGCACCATTCGCAGCCTGGCGAACTGGTTCGCAGATTGGGACAGTCCTAGCCATGAGCGCTCGGAAGGCCGCTGCCGGACCAACCAACGGAGCTCCGTCCAGGCTCGCGCTGCGCGCGGCCCTCGGAGCCGGCTCACGGCCTTGACTGGGCTTCTGTGGCCCGGCTCTTGGCCTCCATACGCTTATTGATTCTTGTGAGCACAGGCACTCGACTGAAGAGGCGGAGCCCCCTTGGAGTCAGCTTTCTAGTTGATGACCGGAAATGATCCGAGGCACCGAACGTAACGCGAGTGCCCCATTGCGAACCGTCGCGATCAGGTGACCGACGTCCGCAATCAGCCCATTACGGACACAAGCCTTTGCCCGCATGTCGGGCTTATTGAAAGGCCCAAACGACGGGCGGCTGTGGTGTTCCGTGCCAAACCCTCTTGTCGTCATACACCGGACGCAACGGTAACCGGGCGCCCCATGGAGCTCGAGCAAAATGAACGGCGCCCTGACTCTGTTAGTGGTTGGGGATAGGGGCAGAACGTCGGCAGATCGGCGCCCCTCGAAACGCATAACGGCTCATGGCGCCGAGCCAGCTACGGGCAGCGCGTGAATGGTGATGGCTGGCTCAATCAGCGGCAGGAATATCCACCGCTGCCGAGTCCCTGGTAAATGGATTATCGTCTGGGCGTGGTGAGGCCGCTGGCTGGCCTCCCATTGTGGCAATAGCTGTTCCCGCCTGGCCTCGGGACTGCTCCTCAAATTCCTTCTTCCGCACGTTGGCATCGTCAATCGATTTGATGTGATTGATGACCCCGTGAAAATGTGAAACATCTTGGGCGCGCGACATGCCAGGAAGTGGCGCACCTGTCGCCAAGTTGGCATGATAGGCAACCATCACTCCGATGATCTGAACTTCTCCTTGGCTTGACCAACGAAAGACAGGTCCTCCACTCACTCCGTGGATAGCAACACCGTCAATGAGGTAAAACCTCTGAGCAACATTCCGACCGCTAACCGTACCGGCGAAGAAGCACATCATGTCGGAATAAGTGTTCGGATATCCCAGCCATCCCGCCTCTGAACCGATGCTGACTGTATCGTCCATTGGAATGAGTGTTATCGGCGTCTCGGGAAGTCGAAGGTTGCCTTTCAAAAACAGAACAACTGCAGAATCAGTTTGGTGGTCTAGAAAGACCACGCGTTCATTAGAATTCAAAAATCGTGAGTCGTTCTCGGTATCGATCTTGATTGGCAGTTGCCAGGTGTCAGCATATTCAACTACGTGGGCTGCCGTTGCTATTCCGCACCAAGATGAGTCATAGTTGTAGAGAGCAAGAAAGCCCGTGCCCTGGGCGTTAGGCGTTTGAATGCGGACGACGTGCGGACGCACCTGATGGATAGCTGCTTCCCAAAGCATGAGAGACCCCCCGTTTATTTTTGAATTTCAACCCGAACGCGAGTCAGCACAATCCCCTAAAAACGGATTCATCGAATATCATGGCACAGCTGGTGTACGCCGTTACCTAAATCCTTGTCGTAGAAGATGCCGCCACGGCTCTCACAGGTTCTGCGCGCGTGGTCCATTAGTTCTCTTTCCGTCTTTGGAGCGAATAGCCAAGCTAGGCCCATGATAGCCAGCACGCCCAGCAAAGCACCCAAACAGCCGCCTCGATCCTGAACCACGTGACGTGCCCCCCCGTTCAAGGGTATCTTGCCTTAGCTGCAACCTTCGCTTCAACTGCGAAGTCGTTACACCCGGAACATCCATGATCGCTGGGTCAGCCTAGCATACGACGGTTGTGCGGCTGGGCTGCCTTCAATCCGTGCCAGCCCATTTCATCCTATGGTCGGCGTCCGCGAAAATCGTTCAGATGTGATCTAGCCTCTGGGCTGCGTGGTGCACGGAACCGGCAATTGACAGTGCGCAATAAGCAATGATGGACAGCAGATCGTCTGGTTTGGGTCGGGGGAGCCGTGGCCGGTAGGTTGATGCCACAGCCGGTCTCACACCATTCACGACTCAATCTGACCGCCCGGTCATGTCCGGAAGTCGCCCCGAACCGACGCCCCGGGGTCAGTCAGGTGACGTACGTTGTCAGCCCATTACGGACGCTAGTTCGCTGCGCCAGTCAGAATTTACAGCTTCCTGGAAGACGGCCTTGAACCCACTGCGGGGGAACAGCCCTCTTGTTCAGGCTAAAAGGATCGCTACGAACTTTTTTGTGCCACCAGCCCCAGAGCTGATCGTATTCGGTAACGAAAGCGATTGCGGAATCAGGAAGGCGGTCGACGATATCTCGATCTCCGAGCATAAAGGTGCCTCGCAAATTGCACATAAACTGCTGAGTCTGGCCGGCTTCTAGTGCGGCGGGGCCCGTAGCCGGAACGATGAATGTTCCATTTGTTGTAATTCGACCGCCCGCCGGAGTTTTGGTCTCGGAGCAAAGGACCGAGCATCCTACTTTCAAGTTTGAATGGTCGAAGAACGCGCTTTTATTCGTCGCGTTGAAGGACACGTCGAATGGCGAACCGAAGGAAGGTGAATTGACCGAAAAAATCGGCTCTGTTGGCCACGGCGGCCGGCCTGTTACTCCGAAATAGCTCAGAGCAAGCCCCAGAGCTGTGGCGATGGCGGCGCATATCTTGCCAATCGACGCTCCCTGTTTTGAAGGTGAGTCCTGCCCCCCCGATTGCGGTAGCTGCTTCAACTTTAGACCAAGCTTTTGGCTCCGATGAAGAACTGCTGCTTCACTCCGGTTCAGTTTGCGAGCGATCTCGGACGGCAATTTGGTCGACGCCAATAAGCGGAGCATTTTTTCGTCTTCGGTGGTCCAAGGTCTGGATCCGTTGCTCACCCAACTCTCCTGCTTCTGGGAAAAGAAAAGTTCGAGCACATGTCTCAAGCGTGCCGATGGAGTCGACGCGATGATTGCCCTCTGATGTTGGAAGCCACCACTGGCACCTCATACCTTGATCTGGCCCTTGACAATGGCATCGACGATCGAACCGATCGTCCGAAAAATGAACAGGGCTGCCGCTGTCGAAAGTGCCCACGTAAGAAGCGCATCGATGAGGTCTCCAAATCCTCCCCACGTCAAGTGTCCGAACAAACGAACCTTCCAAATAATTAGATAGCTATAGACCCAAACAATCATCACGCAAAAGCAAAGCTGAACGGCCAATTCCAAGTAGGCGTTACCGGTCTTATCAGCGAAATATTTGAGGGCGCCGATAACCGCAAGATTTCTGATTAGGTCGAAGAATCCCTTCGAAATAGAACGGCTCAGAGTGACAGCGGGAAGGTATATGTCTTCAGATGGCAAAAGAAATCGATCGACAAGCCCCTTGGTAGCCTCGAAGGGCTGTATGGGCTTCGAGGGGGAGATCCCGTCCGCAACGATACTCGCAGCGATCGTAAAGGCGATTGTAATAGCTCCAAACAACAGTGTGCGAGCCGTTCCAGGCTGGAATGGGCTCAAGATTCCAAACTTGATGAGCGTGCCCGCGACCACAAATGGGAGGAGAACGATGACTGTGAAAAGGGCGATTGCCTTTACAGTGCGAACCACGATCAACGTCCCTTTCTCGGCCGAGGAGTCAGTCGGCCGTCGTGCGCTCAAATCATGATATACGCTTCGCCGCCAGCTGCCGGCGCACCGAGCACGGCGGGCGACCTCGTCGAGATCGAAAGAGCGCCACCGAAGACTGGCCCAGCGGCGGGGCAAGGCGGAATGCGAGCTGTGTGGCGCCATCCTGGCGGCGATGCCATCGCCTTTGTCAACCAATTCGTTTGCAGCGTACAACTTGAAAATCCCAAAGAGCCCAGCAATCGCTGTCCGTTGCAATTCATTCACGACTTATTCCGACCGCCTCGTCATGTCCGGAAATCGCCTCGAACGGACGTGGTCAGAGCACGCGGGTCCCGTACGCTGTCAGCCCATTTCGGACATGGACTGCGGGTCAAGGGAGCTTCAGCCGGTCAGGTGTGGCATAGCCGGTGTATATAAAAGCTACGATCGTTAATTGAGTTTAGCGATACCCGATTCTGGAGACGTGTTGTAGGGGATTGAAATGGCCGACGAAAATAGAAGATTTGTCGACGACTTTGCCAACCCCCATTCCTGGCTCTTGATGGCTGAGTCGCTGCACGAGCAGGCTACCGCGCTCTACCGGACTCGAGACCGGTCAAGCATTGTGTTCAAGGTGGATCCGAACAACGCGGTACTTCAACAGACAAGGGGCCTTGATAAGGTAGTCTTTCTGCTAGGCGGCTTCGCATTGGAAAATACGATAAAGGCATTTCTTGTCTATGAGCACCCACATTGGATTTCCAACGGCCGATTGTCGGCAAATTTAAAATCTCATAGCTTGATCAAGCTGCAAGCCCAGTCGAGCCTAATCCCGTACAAGAAGCAATATCTATGGGTGCTGCGCTCCTTCGAGACCGGCCTGGACTCGTGGTTTCGATATCCGTGCGGGTTGACGATCGAAGACACGGAACAAGAGCGAGAGCTACATCTCTCCTTGTGGGGAGGGTACGAACGCTTAATGCACGCATACGGAAGACGACTTACTGAACTTTTTGGCAAGGGGTGGAAGGGGCCGCATGGATTCTTTGGCAAATGGGAAATGAGCGGAGAGACGCTTGGCTTCGAGAAGCCACTCGCTGTACGTCGGAGGGGGAACTCATGAACATTGTTGCTGGTCTATTTTGCGGACTGCTCGTGGGCCAATTTCTTATCCAGGTCGCCCTCTCCCTCGCCATCTCACTTACGTATGCCAGCGGCTTATCCTTTTCGCATGTGAAAAAATCAAACAACGTCATCGGCGCTACCGTAGCGTTTGTGCAGTCGATTGTCTTCGCGGCACTGACATTCGGTCTGTGGTGGCTCATCAGCGGACACGTTTCATTCTGGAATGGCGAAACAATAGCGAGCACTCTTGGATTGCTGTTCAGTATCCTGTTCTCACTCGCTCAATGCAGGAACAAGCTCTTGTTCGCTCGAATGTGTGCCTACTCTCCCGATTTCTTCGAGGACTCCTGTAGTCTTCCACGCGGGCCGAGCCGCATCGCTCTAGCCAGAGAGCGGAACAAAGCTCTCCGTGGAAAACGCGAGCCCTGAGCGCACGACCAAGAGCTGCATTTTGATTCAATGAAACAGTGGTCTGTTTTGGACAGGCGCAGCCGTGGCCGGCAGAATGACGGCAGAGTCGGTCTACCGCATTCACGACTCAATCTGACCGCCCCGGGCCATGTCCGGAATTCGCCCGTATCGGACCTTCTCGGTCGGGTGCATCGACGGCAGCTTACGGCCCGCCCTGACAACAAGACTCGTCAGACCGAGTATCACTGTCGGATGCATAACCGACGTCAGCGGCGCCGACCTTCTGGACGCCTATTTGCCGCCGTTTACCGTCCCTCGCACTACCCATGATCCATCCAGGTTCTATGTCTGACCGGAATCATAAATGCTCGATCGGGCCCATTCTGATCTGGAGTGACAGCATGGGAGATCGAAAGTATCTGACTGCGGAGGAAGTCTCGGAACGCTATCGCGGAGCAGTGAGCGTAGGGACGCTGCGGAATTGGCGAGCGATGCGTGTCGGTCCGGCCTTCGTCAAAATCGGCAAAGCGGTCCTCTATCCGATTGATCAACTCGACGCCTGGGACAAGCGAAACATGGTGGCGTGTCGAGCGTCTAGACGACTGATCGTGACCGAGTCTGATCAAGGATGATGATCACGTTTCGTCACCCGCTACCGCTCCCACTCCCCGTCCCCACCAAATCTACGATTTCAAAAATCGAAGGTATATCAATTAGATATCTGCGGCGCTGCGCTCATGCACAATCATTCCAATACGTTAGTTGGTACGCGGTGGGATGATGCAGACCCCGCAGGAAGGCCGACCAATAATCTTCCTGTTTGAGAATGGCGACAGCCTCGCCCTGTGAACGCTTCGATCAACTGCGCTCTTCACGGAGAAGGTCGGCTACAGCGACGCCGAGAGCAAATGCTAGCCGTTGAATATTGTCTAGCGTGGTGCTGTGCTTTGCATTCTCGATTTCGCTGATCTGGTCTTGGGAAAGCTCCGCGGCGTCCGCCAAGTCCTCCTGGCTCATTTGCCGCGCAACTCGCAGCCGACGTACGTGATGCGCCAGGATGCGGCGTGCCGCCTGAATGTCCTTCCGTGCCATCCGCACGGTAGGCCATCGGATTCAAAATCGTACCATGGAATCTTTTCCATAAAAGCGATGGCCGCGAGCGCGAAATTGCTATAGAATAAATTCCATAAGCGTCACTCGCCGGCAGATGACCGAAGGGGTCGCTACTGGACGGGTCATTGCAGGTAGGGAGGTTGCGGTGTCCGAACGCAGGGAGGTAGGGGGTCGGCAGCTTGAACAGGCCCGAACTCCCACCGATGCAAGTCGGAGAGATGAACTCCACGGAAATGAGAGCGCATTGCTAGCGCTAGCCGAGCAATTTGATACGCTTGTTGCGGAACTATCCGCCGTTCAAGACCCAACCGACGGGTCAATCAATGCACTCCAACGCGGCTCGCAACCGACGACCGAGCCGGGAGAGAATACCGAGGCCGGTATCAGTAAAACGGAGGCTGTCCTGGCGCGGCTCTATCCTGTTGAGCTATCGATCTTGGCAACGCCCGCGAGCACAACAGCCGATCTCGGTGTAAAAGCACGTCACGCGGCCTACGTAGTGTCTGAGTACTGGGAAGCGCCTGTCGAGCAACTCGATTGGGATGCACGGACCATCCGCCTCCTGATCGAGGCAATCTGCAGTTTCACGGGTATGCGCTTGCCCTTTCGGACGTAAGAGCCGACGGATATCGTCGCTCAGGTGCCATACACACTTGGGCGGCCCGCTTCATTCCGAGACAGAAGACCTAAGTCGACGTGCCAAACAGTCCGCGCCGCAACGTGACAGCTCCTAGGACCTCGCTCTGTACTGAAAAGCTGAAGCATGCAGATGAGAAAGACGTCTCCTTGGGAGCGAAAATGTCCTGATTGTGATGGCACGGGCTTTGCGAAGATGAAGCAGCCTGCAAGGCCTGGCTATAGAATTTACCCTCCGCGCTGTACAGAATGCGACGGCAAAGGTCGAGTACCGGGACCCAACGCAGGGATGGGCTGCCAAACCAAAATCGGCGCTCTTGGAAAGGACGGAAGATGACAGGATTTCCATCCGCTTCCACGGCGACCGACGTCCGCAAGTTTTTCCACGACGATCGAATGCGATTTGGCACGCCAGGACGAAATGCCATGCGAAGAAAGGTCCCGCCTTTATCCAAATCCACGGGCACGATCACCATTGCCGCCCTCGATCGTAGCGCCGATGTTGCCTCAGACCATTGTCGGTCAAGAGGCACTACGTGGCACTACGATGAAGGAGACCGTTGCTCAGGAGAGCAAAGATGCCGCGCGCATCAGCGAGCCGGAGTTGGTGCTGGCGCCACAGAACGCCAATACTCTCAATCCGTACTTGATGGAGTTCGTGCGCCTACTGGCTCGCCGGGCGGCGCTGGAATGGTACCAAAAAATCGCCGAGGAGAGTCGCGCAAAGCGCTCCTGATCTTGCAGGAGATCGTGGCATGAAAGTCGCGCTCTATGCTCGCTACTCCACTGACAATCAGCGTGACGCTTCGATCGCGGATCAATTTCGCGTCTGCCGGGCCCATGCTGAAAAGCATGGCTGGCAGATCGTCGAGGAGTATTCGGATCATGCGATCTCAGGCGCGTCGCTGCTGCGCTCAGGCGTTCAGTCGCTTATTGCCGATGCCCTGCGTGGTCGATTCCAGGTCGTGCTCGCCGAAGCCATGGATCGGCTTTCGCGCGATCAAGAAGACATAGCCGGCCTATTCAAGCGAATGGCTTACGCCAACGTGAAGATCGTTACACTCTCTGAAGGCGAGGTCACACATCTACATGTCGGCCTCAAGGGGACAATGAACGCGCTTTTCCTTAAAGATCTTGCCGACAAGACGCGCCGTGGGCTGCGAGGCCGTGTCGAGCTTGGCAAATCGGGAGGCGGCAACTCCTATGGCTACGACGTCGTCAAACAATTCAAGTCTGATGGCGAGCAGATCCGCGGAGATCGCACGATCAACGCGACGGAGGCCGCGGTGGTGCGTCGCATCTTTCGCGACTATGTCGTTGGGAAATCCGCAAAGCGGATTGCTGCAGAGCTAAATAGGGACGGCATTTCGGCGCCTAATGGCGGCGATTGGGGTTTCAGTACAATCAATGGCAATGCCAAGCGCGGCAATGGCATCTTGAACAACGAATTGTATGTCGGTCGAATCGTCTGGAATCGGCAACGATTTATCAAGGACCCAGAAACGGGCAAACGACAGGCGCGACCAAATCCGGCAGCTGAGTGGATCGTGCAAGAAGTGCCGGAATTGCGCATTGTCAATGATGAACTCTGGAACGCCGCAAAAGCGCGGCAAGTTGCCATCAATTTGAAGCGCGGAGAAGATGGCCGAGATGAACCGAACAGCTTCAGAGACCGTCGGCGCCCAAGGTACATATTCTCGGGTTTGATAAAGTGCGCATGGTGCGGCGGCGGCTACGCCATGATCTCGGCGGATCTGATCGGTTGCTCGACAGCCAGGAACAAGGGCACGTGCGAGAACCGAAAGAGTATCCAACGCGAACGGGTGGAAGGCCGCGTGCTGAACGCTCTGCGTCATCATTTAATGGACCCGGCGCTCTTCAAGGAATTCTGCGATGAGTTCACGCGCGAAATGAACCGTCTTCGGATGGAAGGTTCAGCATTGCTTGCAACGGCGCGCGCGGAGGTGAAGAGAATCGAGCGCGAACTCGGTACGCTGCTCAATCTGATCCTCAAGGGCGGCGCGGCGGATACGATCAACGCTAAAATGGTTCAGCTAGAGAGTCGAAAGGCAGAACTTGAGCGGGAGCTGGCCGATGCCGAAAGCCCTCCGCCCCTGCTCCATCCCGAAATGGCGACGTTCTACCGCGAACAGGTCAACGCTCTCCACGAGGCGTTACGGGACGACAGCGAGGCAACGCGCCTAAAGGCCGGCGAGTTCCTGCGCTCCCTCGTGAAGGAAATCATCCTGACGCCGGACGCCGGTGAACTGAAGATTGATGTCCGGGGCGACCTCGCCGGAATCCTAGCGATTTCCCTCAAAACGAAAACCCCGGCCACGAGGACCGGGGTTTCGCAAGTTGAGATGGTTGCGGGGATAGGATTTGAACCTATGACCTTCAGGTTATGAGCCTGACGAGCTACCGGGCTGCTCCACCCCGCGTTAATCTGTGCACGGCCTTCAGAGAATTGCCGGATGCTCCTGGCTGACGCTCACCAGCGCCGCCGATCACATCCCAAAGGCTTCCTGAGAAGGCTTGAGCCCGTCGGCCGGGCCGGCCATCGGGTGCGGGCGGTATGTACCAATGCAGGGCCGGTTTGGAAAGAGCTTTTCGGAAGTTTTTTTGCCGGATTGTGACACCGGCAATGGCGCCCGGCGCATCTAAAATTATCATTAAGAATCATACGCTTGTAGATTGTGTTCCGTTTCACCCAGCGCGAACCCCGAAGCGGCCCGGCGCCCGCGCGGACGTCCTCGAAGGCGCGGATGGTGCCACTGCCCTGCTTTGGCCAAGCAGGCTCCGCAGCACCTCCGCGATCCCCGTGTGAAACAGCGGCCGCACACGCTTGCCAATGGTTCCGCAACGCGGCAGCTTCGGGCAAACCAGAACGACGGCCCGACACGCGGCCGCAGCATACGTGAGGAGACGTCCATGGACCACTCCCTGAAGAGCCCCCCGATAGCGGCGCTCGACGACGCCTTTCACGCCATGATCGAGGCGTCGCGCAGCGCACTGCCGCCGCCGCTCGCGACGCGGCTGGATCGTCTGACGCGGCTGCGGACGTTGCTCGCCGCTAATGAGAAACGCCTGGAGCAGGCGATCTCGGCAGATTTCGGGTATCGCTGCGCCGTCGAGACCACGATCGCCGAGACGCTGTTTCTGCAGACCGAGATCAAGCATACGCTGAAGATGTTGCCGCGGTGGATGGCGGCACGGCGCATTGCAACCTCGCTGCAATTTTGGCCCGCCCGCAACCGGCTGATCCCGCAGCCGCTGGGCGTCGTCGGCATCATCGCGCCCTGGAACTATCCGTTGCAGCTGACGCTCGCCCCCGCGATCGGCGCCATCGCGGCCGGCAATCGCGTGCTTATCAAGCCGAGCGAGCTGACGCCGCGCTTCTCCGCGCTGCTCAAGGAGCTGATCGCCGCGCAATTCGATCCGACCGAGCTGTCCGTCACCGGCATCGAGGACGGCATCGCCCAGGCCTTCGCAGGACTGCCCTTCGATCATCTCGTCTTCACCGGCTCGACCCGGGTCGGTCGCATCGTCGCCGAGGCCGCGGGGCGAAATCTGACGCCGGTAACGCTCGAGCTCGGAGGCAAGTCGCCGACCATCGTCGATATCTCCGCCGACGCCGACCAAGCTGCCGAGCGCATCGCCTATGCCAAGCTGCTCAATGCCGGTCAGACCTGCATCGCGCCCGACTATGTGTTCGTGCCCGAGCCGCAGCGTGACGCGTTCGCCGGCAAGCTCCATCGCAGCATGCAGGAGATGTTCGGCACCAATCCCACCAATGGCGACTACACGTCGATCATTTCCGACCGGCACTATGCCCGGCTGGAAGGACTGCTGCGGGACGCAATCGCGCGCGGTGCCAAGCCGCTGAGCACGACAAGCCCGGAGGATCCGGCGTGGAAGAAGCTGCGAAAATTCCCGCCGACCGTCGTGGTCGGCGCGACGCCCGACATGGCGATCATGCAGGAGGAGATTTTCGGCCCGCTGCTGCCGGTCATGACCTATCGACATGCCGACGAGGCGATACGCTACGTCAACGCTCACGACCGGCCGCTGGCGCTGTACTGGTTCGGCAGCGACGAGGCCGCGCGCGAGGCGGTGCTGGCGCGGACCGTCTCCGGCGGCGTCACGATCAACGACTGCCTGCTGCATTTCGCGCAGATCAATCAGCCAATGGGCGGCGTCGGCGCCTCGGGCATCGGCCACTATCACGGTGAATGGGGCTTCAACAGCTTCAGCAAGTTGAAGCCGGTGTTCTATCGCTCGCCGTTCAACCGCATGAAGGATCTCTATCCGCCCTATGGCGCGAGCATTGCCAGGATCGAGAAGCTGCTGCGGTTTTTGAGCTAGCGCCAGAGACATCGTCATTGCGCGGCGCGCAGAGCGCGAACCCCGGAATGACCGCAGACAAATAACAAACACATCAGGGAGACGTGCGTGGCGGACGAGGTCGATTTCATTGTCGTGGGTGGCGGCAGCGGTGGAGCGACGGTCGCGGGGCGGCTGTCGGAGGATCCGGCCACGTCGGTGATGCTGCTGGATGCCGGCGGGCGCAACGACAACTGGATCGTGACCACGCCCTACATGCTGTTCCTGATGGTGGCGGGTCCGGTCAACAACTGGTCGTTCACGACGGTGCCGCAGCGCGGCCTCAACGGCCGCACCGGCTATCAGCCGCGCGGACGCGGGCTCGGCGGCTCCTCGGCGATCAACGCGATGGTCTACATCCGCGGCCACCGCGCCGACTACGACCATTGGGCTGCGCTGGGCAACTCCGGCTGGTCGTATGAGGACGTCCTGCCCTATTTCAAGCGCGCCGAGAACAATGCCGAGTTTGACGGCGACTATCACGGCCAGTCGGGTCCGCTGCCGGTCAACCGGCTGCGGACCGGCAATCCCGTGCACGAGATCTTCCTGCAAGCGGCGCGCGAGGCGCAGTTTCCGATCCGCGACGATTTCAATGCCGAGACGCAGGAGGGCCTGGGGCTCTACCAGGTCACGCAGAGCAATGGCGAGCGCTGGAGCGCTGCGCGCGCCTACATCCAGCCGCATCTCGGCAGCCGCCGCAATCTGCGCGTCGAGACCTCGGCCCACGCCTCGCTGATCCTGTTCGACGGCAATCGCGCCGTCGGCGTGAAGTATCGCCAGGGCAAGGAGGTCAAGGAGATCCGCTGCCGGCGCGAGGTGATCCTGGCTTCCGGCGCATTTCAGACACCGCAGCTGCTGATGCTCTCCGGCATCGGCGATGCAGCCGCGCTGGCAAGGCTCGGCATCGCCGGCGTTCACCACCTGCCGGGAGTCGGCCGGAACCTGCAGGACCATCCCGACTTCATCTTTGCCTATACCTCCGATAATCCGAACTTCTCATCGCTGTCACCGAAAGGCCTGCGCCGGCTGCTGGCCGGCATCGGCCAGTATCGCCGCGAGCGTCGCGGCGTCCTGACCTCGAACTTCGCCGAATGCGGCGGCTTCCTGAAGACGGATCCCAACCTCGACGTCCCCGACATCCAGCTGCATTTCGGCATGGCCGTGACCGATGATCACGGCCGCAAGCGGCACGGCAACGGCTTCTCATGCCATTTCTGCCTGCTGCGGCCCAAGAGCCGCGGCACGGTGGCGCTGAGGAGCGCCGATCCGCTGGCGCCGCCGCTGATCGATCCGAACTTCCTCGGCGAGGACGACGATCTCGAGACCATGGTCGCGGGCTACAAGACCACGCGGCGGCTGATGGAGACACCGGCCATGCGCGACCTCGGCAAACGCGACCTGTTCACCTCGGACGTCAGGACCGACGACGATATTCGCGCCATCCTGCGCGCCCGCGTCGACACGGTCTATCACCCCGTCGGCACCTGCAAGATGGGCACGGACGATCCGCTCGCGGTGGTCGATCCCACGCTGAAGGTGCATGGGCTGTCCGGTCTGCGCGTGGTCGATGCCTCGATCATGCCGACCCTGATCGGCGGCAACACCAATGCGCCGACCATCATGATCGGCGAGAAGGCCGCCGACATGATCAGAGCGGAGCTGCGAGCCAACTGATCTTGCTGCGGGCAGCCGTCAGGCGAACTCACGGAGCGACGAGCAATGACGATGCCCGCGAAATCTCGAGATCGTTCGGAATGAGCGCACGACATTTCCGGGGGTCAAGGCCAGCAGCCTTGTCCCGGAATGACAGCCGCAGTGATCGAAGCCGAACTCATCCGACGTCTCGGGCGCGCAATGTCCGGCTGACGCGAAAGAACTACGTCAGCAGGAAACCGCCGTCGACCGTGACCACGCTGCCCGTCATGTAGCGCGAAGCATTCGAGGCCAGCAGCATGATGGCGCCGTCGAGATCGCTCTCATGGCCGACGCGCCGCTGCGGGATGCGCTTGATGAGCTTCTCGCCGGCCGGCGTCTGCCAGACGTCGTGATTGATGTCGGTGTCGATATAGCCTGGCGCCAGCGCATTGACACGAATGTTGTTGGCGGCAAGCTCCAGGGCCAGCGCCTTGGTGGTCTGCACGACGCCGGCCTTCGAGATCGCATAGGGCGATATGAACTTCACGACGCTGAAGCCGAGCACCGAGGCGATGTTGATGATGTTGCCAGGCGCTTTCCGCGCGATCATGCGGCGCGCGACTTCAGTCGCGGCGAAATAGGCGCCCTTCAGGTTGGCGCCGATCACGGCGTCCCAATCGGCCTCGCTCTGTTCCACCGCGAGCTTCTCGACCGCGATGCCGGCGTTGTTGATCAGCACCGTGACCGGACCGAGGGCGACCTCCGCGGCATCGAGACCTCTCGCAATTGAGGCATTGCTGGTCACGTCCATTTCGACGGCGACGGCGCGGCCGCCCTTGGCCTTGATCTCGTCCTCCAGAGCCTTGAGCTTGCCGGTCTGGCGGGCAGCGAGCGCGACGGCAGCACCATGCGCGGACAGCACGCGCGCGAATTGGCGGCCCAACCCTTGGCTCGCGCCCGTGATCAGAATCACCTCGCGGCTGACATCGAACAGGCCCGACATGGCACCACCTTGCGTTTCCCCGGTTTGTTGCGGCGCATTGATACAGACGATTTGAAGCAGCGCAAACCGGATTTGTTTACCGGACAGGCCTACAACCGCAGCATATCAGTCATGAATACTTTCGACCTCGCCGCTTGTGCCGCCCTGATGGTCGCCGTCTACAGCGGCTTTGCGACCGGGCTGCTGCGCAGCGCCATCACCATTCTGGCCTATCTTCTGGCGATGCCGTTGGCGATGGGCGCGGTGGCGGCCATGAGCCCGCAGCTGCAGGACGTGCACGGCACCCCCCTGGCGCAGAACTGGCTGCAGTTCTTCGCGGCCTTCGTCGTCATCGGCGTCGCCCTGGGCAAGATCGGCCGGATGCTGCTCGACGAGGCGGTCGGTCCCGAAGCTGGTTTTGGCGACAGGCTCGGCGGCGCCCTGCTGGGAGCTGTCCGCGTCGGCATGGTCGCGACCACGCTGGTGCTGGTGTTCGACAAGATCGTCCCGCCCGAGCGCCAGCCGCGCTTCCTCGACGGCTCGCGCCTGCGGCCCATTCTCTCGCTCGCAGGCGCAAAAGGCTTTCGCTCGCTCCCGCCGGAGGTGGCGAGCCTGATCGATCGTCTCAAGCAAGAGCGCCGCATCTGATTGCGAGCCATGCAATTGCGCACAGGCCGGCTGCCCTTATCAGCGGCGGCGGCCTTGGCTAGAATGCCGCATCAATGTTCCAGCCTCACTGACATATCGGAGTGATCAATCGTGGATCTCGGGATCAAGGGCCGCCGCGCCATCGTCTGCGCCTCCAGCAAGGGATTGGGCCGCGCCTGCGCGATCGCGCTGGCCAATGAGGGCGTGCATGTCACGATTGCCGCGCGCGGCGCCGAGGCGCTGGCCAAGACCGCAGCCGAGATCCGCGCCGCCAATCCCGGCATCACCGTCACCGAAGTGGCCGGCGACATCACCACGCCGGAAGGCCGCGCCGCCGTGCTCCAGGCCTGCCCGGATCCGGACATCCTGATCAACAATGCCGGCGGCCCGCCGCCCGGCGATTTCCGCAACTGGACCCGCGACGACTGGATCAAGGCGATCGACGCCAACATGCTGACGCCGATCGAACTGATCAAGGCGACCGTCGACGGCATGATGGCGCGCAAGTTCGGCCGCATCGTCAACATCACCTCGGCCGCCGTGAAGGCGCCGATCGACATTCTCGGCCTGTCCAACGGCGCCCGCGCCGGCCTCACCGGCTTCGTCGCCGGCCTCTCGCGCAAGACGGTGATCAACAACGTGACCATCAACGCGCTGCTGCCGGGCCCGTTCGAGACCGACCGGCTGCGCTCCACGGCCAAGGGCGAAGCCGAGAAGCGCGGTGTTACGCCGGAGCAGATTCTGGCCGACCGCGCCAAGACCAACCCTGCCGGTCGCTTCGGCGATCCCGAAGAGTTCGGCGTGGCCTGCGCCTTCCTCTGCGCCGCCAAGTCCGGCTACATCACGGGACAGAACATCCTGCTGGATGGTGGTGCGTTCCCCGGCACGCTGTGAGCGCAGCTCCTGCTGTCGAGGCTTTTGGGCGCGGCGATCGCTGCGAGTCTACCTCGCCCCGCTTGCGGGGAGAGGTCGGATTGCATCGAAGATGCAATCCGGGTGAGGGGGTACAGGTCCAACGGCAAACACTCCCGGCGCGTATGCCCTTCTCACACTTCCCGTGCGGCTGCCCCTCACCCCGACCCTCTCCCCGTGAATAACGGGGAGAGGGAGCACACCGACCGCGCGGAAATCGGCCGGGCTCGAACTGACAACTACTGCTTCGTGATCTCGTCCTCGTCGCGCTGGCTCGGGCTTGATGAGTCCGCCGTGGTCCGGCCCTCCGTCCAATCGATCCCGAACGCATCCAGCCCCTCGGCAAGCAAATCCCCGAGCATCGGCTCGCCCAGCAGATAGCGCGCGGTGTGGCGGTCGCGCTGGCCGGCGGCCTCGCGGCGCAGATCGTCCCATTCGTCGATGTCGCCGTCGCCGCGGCCGAGCCGCATCAGGGCGACCAGATCGGTCTGCTCGTCTTCGGTCATGGCGTTGATGAAGCCGGTGATCTCGCGCACGACCGGATCGTCACCGCTGTCCTGCAGCACATCGATCATGTCGTCATCGACGGCATTCGAGCCGGAATCATCATCCGTCGCCTGCTCCTTGACGTCGAACTCGCGGGCCTTCTCGATCAGGAAGGTGACCTTCTCGGGTGAAATCGTCAGCTCTGGCATGACACTCTCCTGTTGGACTGGCCACGACAACGCCTGTTCCCGGGAGTCGATCCATTGCGCTGGAACGCATGACGCGGCATCGTCACGCTCAGCAAGAACAAGCGAGGAAGCGCGCATGCAATGGACGGTCGGCCGGGTCAGGATCACCAGATTCACCGAGCTGGAAACGATCGGCGGCACCCGCTTCATCCTGCCGCAGGCAACGCCGGAAGCCATCCGCGCGCTGTCCTGGCCGGCCCCCGATTTCGCCACCGGCGAGGGCAAGCTGAAAATGTCGATCCATTCCCTGGTGCTGGAGACCCCGACCAGGCGCATCGTCGTCGACACCGGCCTCGGCAACGACAAGCAGGGGCGCAGCGTGCCGGTGTGGAATGCCCGCTCGACGCCCTTCCTGGAGACGATGAGCGCCGGCGGCTTCCCGCCTGACAGCATCGACATGGTGATCTGCACGCATCTCCACGTCGATCATGTCGGCTGGAATACGCGGCTCGTCGACGGCCGCTGGGTCCCCACCTTTCCGAACGCGCGCTACGTCTTCGGCCGCACCGAGTATGAGCACTGGCGCGACCACAGCGAGGCCGCCGACGAGACCGCGACCTTCGCCGATTCCGTGCAGCCGATCATGGACGCCGACAGGGCCGAACTCGTGGCCAGCGATGCCGCGATCACAGACGAGATCACGCTGATCGCGACGCCCGGCCACAGCCCCGGTCACGTCAGCCTGCACATCCGTTCCGATGGTGCGCAGGCACTCCTGAGCGGCGACGTCGCGCATCATCCCTGCCAGATGGCGCACCTGGATTGGAGCTCGACCGTCGATTCCGATCCGGCGCAGGCGGCGGCTACGCGCGGGGCGCTGTTCTCCCGTTTCGCCGACACCGGCACGCTGGTGATCGGCGGCCATTTCGACGCCGGCCACATCCGCCGCGACGGGGCCGCCTTTCGCTTCGAAGCAGTGCCGGGCGGCGGCAGCGCATAGCCCGCGAGGTTGAATTTCGTCCCGCCATGCTTCATGACAGGGCTCTGGAATACCAAGGCTTTAAGGGAGAGAAACAAATGAAGCTCGTTCGCTACGGCGACAAAGGCGCGGAAAAGCCGGGCCTGATCGATGCATCCGGCCAGCTGCGCGACCTGTCGGCCCATGTGAAGGACCTCGATGGCGCCGCCTATGCGCCGGAGTCGCTAAAGAAGCTCGCCGCGCTCGACCCGGCCTCCCTGCCCGCCGTCTCCGGCAAGCCGCGCTTCGGCGCACCCGTCACCGGCATTTCCAAGTTCGTGGCCATCGGCCTCAACTACTCCGATCATGCCAAGGAAACCGGCAACCCGATTCCGGCCGAGCCGATCTTCTTCCTCAAGGCCAATACTGCGCTGTGCGGGCCCTATGACCAGGTCGAGAAGCCGCGCGGCTCGACCAAGCTCGACTGGGAGGTCGAGATCGCCGCCATCATCGGCACCCGCGCCAAGTATGTGTCCGAGGCGGATGCGCTGAACCACGTCGCCGGCTACGCGATCTGCAACGACGTCTCCGAGCGCAATTTCCAGATCGAGCGCCTCGGCCAGTGGACCAAGGGCAAGTCGCACGACACGTTCGGGCCCGTGGGTCCGTGGCTCGTCACCAAGGACGAGATTCCGGACGTGCAGAACCTGTCGATGTGGCTCGACGTCAACGGCCAGCGCCGCCAGACCGGCACCACCGCGACGATGATCTTCTCGATGGCCAAGTGCATCTCCTACGTCTCGCAGTTCATGACCTTGCTGCCGGGCGACATCGTCACCACCGGCACTCCTCCCGGCGTCGGCATGGGCATGAAGCCGCCGACCTTCCTCAACGTCGGTGATGTCGTGACGCTGGGCATCGAGCGCCTCGGCGAGCAGCGCCAGGAGATCATCGAGGCTTAAACGTCACTCTCCGTCATTGCGAGCGCAGCGAAGCAATCCAGGGCGTCACGTGCGACTCTGGATTGCTTCGTCGCTACGCTCCTCGCAATGACGGACAAACCATCTACAGCGAGCCAACAGGAATGCCTCGATGAAACTCACCTTCTCGCCCGCCTCGCCGTTCGCCCGCAAGGTGCGCATCGCCGCCATCGAGCTCGGCCTGATCGACAAGATCGAGTTCACGCCCGCCGCTGTCATGCCGGGCCAGGCCAACGACGAGTACATGAAGATCACGCCGCTCAAGAAGCTGCCGGTGCTGATCCTCGACAATGGCGACGTCATCCTGGATTCCTACGTCATCGTCGAATATCTCGACGAGCTCGCCGGCGGCAACAAGCTGATCCCCGCCTCCGGCCCGTCGCGCTGGAAGGTGAAGAGCGAGCATTCGATGCTGCAGGGCATGCTCGATTCCATGCTGCTGTGCCGCTACGAGGCGATGGTGCGACCCGAGGGCATGCGCTGGCAGGCCTGGTCCGACGACCATTGGAACAGGGCCTGGATGGGCATGGCGCGCTTCAATGCGCAGAGCGACCTGATGACGCGCCCGTTCGACATCGTCTCCATCGGCCTCGTCTGCGTGCTCGGCTATGCCGACTTCCGCTTCGCCGATTGCGGCTGGCGCAAGGCCTATCCGGCGCTCGACGCCTTCCATCAGAAGATGCTGGAGCGCGAGTCCGTGAAGATCTCGGTGCCGCCGGCGGCCTGACAATTCGAGAGGATTGCCGTGACGCTGACGTTTTCGGTTGCCGATCTCACGATCCATCGCATCATCGAGCAGGAAACCACCTTCCTGCCGGCGCTCGAGATGTTTCCAGAGCTGCCGCCGGAGGTGCTGGCGGCCGAGCGGAGCGCGTTGCGTGCCGCCCAGGCGCTCGACGCACAGGACACGCTGATCCTGTGCTTCCAGTCCTATGTCGTGAAGACGCCTCACCACACCATCCTGATCGACAGCTGCATCGGCAACGACAAGCCACGCGCGCGGCCGGTCTGGAACATGAAGACCGACGACAGCTACATGCGGGCGCTCGCGGCCGCGGGCCTGTCGGTCGACGACATCGACGTCGTGATGTGCACGCATCTGCACACCGATCATGTCGGCTGGAACACGCGGCTCGACAATGACCGCTGGGTGCCGACCTTCCCCAATGCGCGCTACGTCATCGCGCAGCACGAGTATGACTATTGGGTCGCGCAGAACGCCAAGGCCGAGGTGCCCGCCTTCGCCGACAGCGTGCTGCCGGTGGTCGATGCCAATCGCGCCGACATCGTCAGCGACCAGTTCGCGATCGGCGATCACGTCCGGCTGCTGCCGACACCTGGCCACACGCCCGGCCATGTTGCGGTCGCCATCGGCAGAGGCAGGGACGATGCGGTGTTCTCGGGCGATCTGATCCACTCGCCGCTGCAGCTTTGCTATCCCGAACTGTCGCCGAAATTCGACGTCGATGCGGCGCAGGCCGCCGTGACGCGGCGCGAGTTCCTCGATCGCTATTGCGACACGCCGACGCTGTGCTGCACGGCACATTTCCCGTCGCCCTCGGTCGGCCGCATCAAGCGCAAGGGCACCGGCTTTGCCTGCGAGGCGGTCTAGCCTCAGTCGACGATGAACAGCTTTGCGCCGGTCGCGGTGAACGACCGGTGTGCGGCATCGCCGAAATCCGAGACCTGGTAGCTCATTCCCGCCGACAGCGTGAACTTGCGGCCGTCCTTCAGCTCGCTTTCGAGCTCGCCTTCCAGCACCAGCAGGATGTGGCCGCGGTCGCACCAATGATCGGCGAGATAGCCGGGCGTATATTCGACCTGCCTTACACGGATGTCGCCGATCATCAGCGTCCGCCAATACGCCTTGCCCTGCTCGCCCGGATGCTCGGTCGCCGGCACGGCGGACCAGTCGGTCACGGTGAAGGGCAGCGTCGGAATCTTCATCGCGGGCTCTGTGCGGAACATGGGGCGGAATCGAAGCTGCGCCATGGCATAGAGCGCCGCGCGCCGGAGATCAATCCGCCCCTGCCGCGGCGCCCCGTCAATCGAACAGGCTCGGCGTGTAGTTCACCGCCGCGCCCTCGATCGCCAGCATCTTCAGCTTGGTGTCGACACCGCCATTGGCGGAGAACCCGCCCGGTTTGTTGCCGGCGGCGAGCACGCGATGGCACGGCACCACGACCGGACACGGATTGCGCCCCAGCGCCTGGCCGACCTCGCGCGACAATTCGACCCCGCCGAGCTGCTTGGCGATATCGCCATAGGTCAGGGTCTGTCCCGGCGGGATCCGGCGCGCGATGTCGTAGACGCCGCGCTGAAACGCGCTGACGCCGTCGAGATCGAGCTCGATATCCGCGAGATCATCGCACTGTCCGGCAAGCAACGCCTTGATGCGGTCGATGACGCGGCGCACATGCTGCGGCGGCTCGGCCTCGGCGAGATCAGGACAGCGCTGCCGCATCCGGGTGCGGATCTGCGGCGCACCGCCCATCGGCAGCTGCACCGCGTTGATGCCGCGCGGGCCCCATGCGATCGCACAGGTGCCGATCGCGGTCTCGAACAGGGTAAAGCTGTGGTCTGACATGGCAGGCTCCATCCTCGATCTGCCCCGTATCATCTGCAGGTCAGATTAGGCTTGGAGAATGTTGCGATCCACCCGGATTCTGCCAATGTCGACAGCGGAAGCTGCGCGACGCCTGATCGGCAGGTCGACAGGTGGCGCGCAGAGCAGAGGCAGCCCGGCGAAGACCGGGCGCCTCCGTCGAGGAAACAAGCCAGGAGAACGCCATGAATCTGACGCCGGAGCAGATCGCATTCTTCAACCGTGAGGGCTGGTTGTTCCTGCCCGAATTGTTCAACCCGGAGGAGACCGCCTTCCTCGCCCGCGAGGCCGAGTCGATCTATGCCGCGAACAGGCCGGAGGTCTGGCGCGAGAAGAGCGGCGCGCCGCGCACGGCGTTTGCGGCGCATCTCTACAACGACGCGTTCCGCATGCTGGCGGCGCATCCGCGCATGATCGAGCCGATCGAGCAGATCTTCGGCGAGAAGCTCTACATGCATCAGTTCAAGATCAACGCCAAATCGGCCTTCACTGGCGACGTCTGGCAATGGCACCAGGACTACGGCACCTGGAAGCGCGACGACGGTATGCCCGAGCCGCGCGCGATGAACATCGCGATCTTCCTCGACGAAGTCATGCCGATCAACGGCCCCTTGATGCTGGTGCCGCGGAGCCAGCACGCCGGCGACCTCGAAGCGTCGCACGATCTTGCTACGACATCGTACCCGCTGTGGACGCTCGACGAGGCGACGGTGACGCGGCTGGTTGCCGAGGGCGGCATCGTCGCGCCGACCGGCAAGCCCGGCGGCATGCTGATGTTCCACGGCAATCTCGTGCACGGCTCGGCCGGCAACATCACACCCTATCCGCGCAAGATCGTGTACCTGACGCTGAATGCGGTCTCAAATTACATCCGCACTCCGACACGGCCGGAGTACATCGCGCATCGCGACTTCACGCCGATCGAGACGCTGCCGGACGATGCGTTGCTGCAGCTGGCTCGCGCGCATCGCGAGGCGGCGGAGTGAAACGCGGAGCCCACAACAAGAAAGGTCGTCATGCCCGGGCTTGACCCGGGCATCCATCAACAGGACGACTCTCTCGCATAGAGATGGATGGCCGGGTCAAGCCCGGCCATGACGACTTGGTGGGGAGTTGCGCATCACGCGATAGCCTTTGAACCGGGATAACAGAATGAACCTCCACGCACTCCTCCAAGCCCGCGCCGCCGCCGGCAAACCTGTGCGCGTCGCACTCATCGGTGCCGGCAAGTTCGGCTCGATGTTCCTGTCGCAGGTGCCGCATGTTTCGGGCCTGGAAGTGCCCGTCATCATCGATCTCGATCCCGAGCGAGCTCGCGACGCCTGCCGCACCGTTGGCTGGACCGCCGAGTTGATCGAACGCACGACCTTCAGCGCCGACGGCGCAAAAGCGCTCGCTGACACCATCGATGTCGTCGTCGAAGCCACCGGCAGTCCGGCCGCCGGCATCCGCCACGCGCGGGCCGCGATCAAGGCCGGCAAGCACATCGTGATGGTCAATGTCGAAGCCGACGTGCTGGCGGGACCGTTGCTGGCCGACGAGGCGCGCGAGGCCGGCGTGGTCTATTCGCTCGCCTATGGCGACCAGCCGGCGCTGACGGCGGAGCTGGTCGACTGGGCGCGTGCGACCGGCTTTCACGTTGTGGCGGCCGGCAAGGGCACGAAGTATCTGCCGGCCTATCACGATGTGACGCCCGACGGCGTCTGGCAGCATTACGGGCTGACCGGGGGCGAAGCTCAGTCCGCCGGCATGAACCCGCAGATGTTCAACTCCTTCCTCGACGGCACCAAGTCGGCGATCGAGATGGCCGCGATCGCCAACGCGACCGGGCTCGACGTGCCGTCGGACGGCCTCTCGTTTCCGCCCTGCGGCGTCGACGATCTGCCGCATGTGCTGCGACCGCGCGAGCGCGGCGGCGTACTGGAGCGATCGGGCATGGTCGAGGTGGTGTCATCGCTGGAGCGCGACGGGCGTCCGGTATTTCGTGATCTGCGCTGGGGCGTCTATGTCGTGCTGGAAGCGCCGAACGACTACGCCGCCGACTGCTTCCGCCAGTACGGTCTGAAGACCGACGCCAGCGGCCGCTACGCCGCGATGTACAAGCCCTATCATCTGATCGGGCTGGAGTTGAACGTCTCGGTGCTGTCAGCGGCGCTGCGCAAGGAGCCGACCGGCCAGCCGCACGGCTTCCGCGGCGATGTCGTGTCGGTTGCGAAGAGGGATCTGCGCGCCGGCGAGATGCTCGACGGCGAAGGCGGCTACACGGTGTGGGGCAAGGTGCTGCCGGCGAGCACCAGCCTACAACACGGCGCGCTGCCGATCGGATTGGCTCACCGCGTGAAGCTCGTGAACAACGTCGCGCGCGGCGCCGTCGTGCGTTGGGGCGATGTCGCGATCGACGCCGCGGACGAGATCGTGAAGGTGCGCAAGCAAATGGAGATGACGTTCGCCCACTGAGGACGCATGCGCCCTGCGCCAGGAGCCGCAATAAAAAAAGCCCCGACCGGCGGTCGGGGCTTTTTAGCTCGAGGGCAAGACTCCGGCTCAGTCCTCAGTTGTCATCCTCGCCGAACGCCGCGGCGAGCTTGTCGTAATATTTGACGACGAGATCGATATTGCCCTTGTTCTCGACCTCCGGCGGCTTGGCCTTCAGCGCGGCGTTGAGGTCGTTGAGCACATTCTTCTTGTCATCGGGCTTCATCTTCTTGTCGGCCTGGACCTGCTCGATCTGGTCTTTGATCACGGCTTCCGGACCGACATATTTCTTGGTCTTGGGATCGATGCCGCCCATCACCAGGCTGATATTGTCGACGACGACGTTGAAGTCGTCATAGCTCGCGAAGCCGTATTTCTTGGCGATGCCGTCGAGCTGCGTGACCACCTTCTGGTCCGGCGGCGCGTTCTCCGGCAGCTTGTCGGTGAGGGCGTCCATGTCCTTCTGCGATGCGAGCACGTTCTCGATCTGCTTGTCGGTCAGCGCGATCTGCTTGAGTTGCGGCGGCTGGCTGATCGTAGGGCCCGCCGGCGCAGCCGGCGAATCCTTGGCGGCCTGCGCAAGGGCCGGAAGCGTTGCGAGGGCCGTCATCGCGGCGCCTGAGCCCGCAAGGGCCAGCGCGACGAAAGTGGTCCGGACGAACATGCGCATGAGGATCTCCTGTGGGACAATAGACTGCAACGATAGACAGCGCAGCATTGCGTACGTTCTGGGGAATGAACCGCGCCTGAATCGGTTCCGCGCAGCACGATCACACGGTTGTGCGGCCGCGGTCGCAAGGCGAACGAATGATCGTGACAAACGAGGGCGGCCAACGACCACCACAAACGCCAACGCCGCGCTGAGGGTATCAGCGCGGCGTTGTCGTTTTGGTTTGTGAAGAGGTGATG
>NZ_JABFDM010000028.1 GCF_013178945.1 Bradyrhizobium aeschynomenes | reverse complement strand
CGTAGATGGGGTAACGGGCCGACCACCCGAGCGTCCCGCTCGCTACGGCGCGATTTGGAAGCGCGCTCGCGAGACACTCGGTTGGCGGAAAGGTGGTCGTCCCTCAAATTGATGGTGTTCAAAACGGAGTCGGGCAAGCCCGCTCCTCGCATCATTCGGGGACGACCATGAGCCACTATGCCGGAATTGACGTGTCTTTGAAATCCTCTGCGGTCTGCATCGTCGATGGAGGAGGCAATATCGTTCGGGAGGCTCCCGTCGAGAGTGAGCCAGCGGCCTTGATCGGTTGGTTCAAGCAGCTCGGCCTCGAGATTGAGCGGATCGGCTTGGAGGCAGGGCCGCTGTCGCAATGGCTGTATGCGGCGATGCGGGAGGCGGGCCTGCAGGTCGAATTGCTGGAGACGCGGCACGTGCGTGACGCCTTCAGGGCGATGTCGGTGAAGTCGGACCGCAACGATGCCAGGGGCATTGCCCAGTTGATGCGACTCGGCTGGTTCCGGCCCGTCCATTGCAAATCGATCGAGGCGCAGGAGACGCGTGCGGTTCTCACGGCCCGCAAGCTGCTGCAATCGAAGCTGCACGATATCGATAACTGCTTGCGCAGCGTGCTACGAGGCTTTGGCTTGAAGGTCGGCAAGACCACTGAGCGCAGCTTCGCAAAGCGTATCGAGGAGCTGGTGGATGGCCATACGGGATTGACGCTGGTCGTGCAGGCGCTGCTCGAGGCTCATGCGGTGCTGCTGCGCGAGTTCAAGAAGCTGGACAGGCAGGTGCAGCAGCTCGCGAAGGCCCATCCCCAGGCCAAGCTGTTGATGAGCACGCCGGCGGTCGGTCCGATCGTCGCGCTCACCTACGTGTTCGCGATCGACGACCCCAAACGCTTCCGATCCTCCAAGGCGACCGGCGCACATTTTGGTCTGACGCCGAGACGATACCAATCCGGTGAGACCGATTATAGTGGCCGCATCACGAAGGTCGGCGATGCGTCGGTGCGCGAGGCGCTCTATCAGGCAGCGCACATCATGCTGACCAAGCCGGTGAAAAATTGCTCAGAGCTAAAGAGCTGGGCAATGCGGATCGCCAAGCGCGCCGGTCCGCGCAAGGCCAAGGTGGCTCTGGCGCGCAAGCTTGCCGTGATCCTTCACCGCATGCTCGCCGACAACATGCCTTTCAACCCCGCGGCCAAGCCTGTCACGGCCAAGCCGGCCGCCAAGGCTAAGCCTGCCGCAGCCTAAGTAAGGGAGCATCGATCGAGTTCTGGGCGGGCCACAACACCAGGCTCTCCCCGAGCAGGGTCCCTTCGCCGGGACGATGGATCCGGTCAGGCCGCCATCCGGGTAGTCGGTTCACGACCACGCTCTCCGTAGATTGGCCGGCCGGATCCTCTTACGCAGCCCAACAGGTGGCGGCCATGCGCCGACCCCGTACAGAAGCAAGGGCCCGGCGAGAGGACATGCAATTGGGATTGACAAACCAAGGCCCGTTACAGAAGCCCGGATGA
>NZ_JABFDM010000027.1 GCF_013178945.1 Bradyrhizobium aeschynomenes | reverse complement strand
CAGTTCGAGCACTGCAAGGTCCCGGTCGGGATGTGCGGCGGTGTCGTCATGCCCTGTGCGGTCTTGCCGTTGTGGCAGGCCGCGCAGTTGGTATCGGTCGCCGCGTGCTTGAACGCCGTACCGCCCCAGCTGGTGAAGCCGCCCGAGGCTGCCTTGCTGTGACAGCTGACGCAGTCGGCACCGCCGGTGGCGACGTGGTTCGGGAACGGCGCCGTGCCGAGCGCGCCCTTGGCGCCCTGGCCGGTGAACGAGCCGTTGTGGCAGCTGTCGCAGCGCGCGGTCGCCACCGCGGCATGGTTCATCGTGTAGGTCGTGAAGCTCGCCGCGGTGTTGCTGTGGCAGTTCGAGCATTGCAGCGTCGCCGTCGGGATATGCGGCGGCGTCGTCATGCCCAGCGCCGTCTTGCCGTTGTGGCAGGTCGCGCAATTGGTGTCGGTGGCAGCGTGCTTGAACGCCGCGCCACCCCAGCTGGTGAAGCCGCTCGCGGCCTTGGCGTGGCAGCTGACGCAGTCCGCGCCGCCGGTCGCGACATGGTTCGGATACGACGCCGTGCCCAGCGCGCCCTTGGTGCCTTGGCCGGTGAAGCTCCCATTGTGACAGCTGTCGCAGCGCGCCGTCGCCACTGCGGCGTGGTTCATCGTGTAGGTCGTGAAGCTCGCCGCGGTGTTGGTGTGGCAGTTCGAGCACTGCAGCGTCCCGGTCGGGATATGCGGCGGCGTGGTCATGCCCTGCGCGGTCTTGCCGTTGTGGCAGGTCGCGCAATTGGTGTCGGTCGCCTTGTGAGCAAAGGCGCCGCCGCCCCAGCTGGTGAAGCCGCTCGCGGCTTTGCTGTGGCAGCTGACGCAGTCGGCGCCACCGGTGGCGACGTGGTTCGGATATGATGCGGTGCCCAGCGCGCCCTTGGTGCCCTGGCCGGTGAAGCTGCCGTTATGGCAGCTGTCGCAGCGCGCCGTCGCCACCGCGGCGTGGTTCATGGTGTAGGTCGTGAAGCTCGCCGCGGTGTTGGTATGACAGTTCGAGCACTGCAAGGTCCCGGTCGGGATGTGCGGCGGTGTCGTCATCCCCATCGCGGTCCTGCCGTTGTGGCAGGTCGCGCAGTTGGTGTCGGTCGCCGCATGCTTGAATGCCGCACCGCCCCAGCTGGTGAAGCCGCCCGAGGCTGCCTTGGCGTGGCAGCTGACGCAGTCGGCGCCGCCGGTGGCGACGTGGTTCGGGTACGACGCCGTGCCCAGCGCGCCCTTGGCGCCCTGGCCGGTGAAGCTGCCGTTGTGGCAGCTGTCGCAGCGCGCCGTCGCCACCGCGGCGTGGTTCATCGTGTAGGTCGTGAAGCTTGCCGCGGTGTTGGTATGACAGTTCGAGCACTGCAAGGTCCCTGTCGGGATATGCGGCGGCGTCGTCATGCCCAGCGCCGTCTTGCCGTTGTGGCAGGTCGCGCAATTGGTGTCGGTGGCAGCGTGCTTGAACGCCGCGCCACCCCAGCTGGTGAAGCCGCTCGCGGCCTTGGCGTGGCAGCTGACGCAGTCCGCGCCGCCGGTCGCGACATGGTTCGGATACGACGCCGTGCCCAGCGCGCCCTTGGTGCCTTGGCCGGTGAAGCTCCCATTGTGACAGCTGTCGCAGCGCGCCGTCGCCACTGCGGCGTGGTTCATCGTGTAGGTCGTGAAGCTCGCCGCGGTGTTGGTGTGGCAGTTCGAGCACTGCAGCGTCCCGGTCGGGATATGCGGCGGCGTGGTCATGCCCTGCGCGGTCTTGCCGTTGTGGCAGGTCGCGCAATTGGTGTCGGTCGCCTTGTGAGCAAAGGCGCCGCCGCCCCAGCTGGTGAAGCCGCTCGCGGCTTTGCTGTGGCAGCTGACGCAGTCGGCGCCACCGGTGGCGACGTGGTTCGGATATGATGCGGTGCCCAGCGCGCCCTTGGTGCCCTGGCCGGTGAAGCTGCCGTTATGGCAGCTGTCGCAGCGCGCCGTCGCCACCGCGGCGTGGTTCATGGTGTAGGTCGTGAAGCTCGCCGCGGTGTTGGTATGACAGTTCGAGCACTGCAAGGTCCCGGTCGGGATGTGCGGCGGTGTCGTCATCCCCATCGCGGTCCTGCCGTTGTGGCAGCTGTCGCAGCGCGCCGTCGCCACCGCGGCGTGGTTCATGGTGTAGGTCGTGAAGCGCGCCGCGGTGTTGGTATGACAGTTCGAGCACTGCAAGGTCCCGGTCGGGATGTGCGGCGGTGTCGTCATCCCCATCGCGGTCCTGCCGTTGTGGCAGGTCGCGCAGTTGGTGTCGGTCGCCGCATGCTTGAATGCCGCACCGCCCCAGCTGGTGAAGCCGCCCGAGGCTGCCTTGGCGTGGCAGCTGACGCAGTCGGCGCCGCCGGTGGCGACGTGGTTCGGGTACGACGCCGTGCCCAGCGCGCCCTTGGCGCCCTGGCCGGTGAAGCTGCCGTTGTGGCAGCTGTCGCAGCGCGCCGTCGCCACCGCGGCGTGGTTCATCGTGTAGGTCGTGAAGCTTGCCGCGGTGTTGGTATGACAGTTCGAGCACTGCAAGGTCCCTGTCGGGATATGCGGCGGCGTCGTCATGCCCAGCGCCGTCTTGCCGTTATGGCAGGCCGCACAGTTGGTATCGGTCGCCCTGTGGGCGAAGGCACCGCCGCCCCAGCTGGTGAAGCCGCCGCTCGCAGCCTTGGCGTGACAGCTGACGCAGTCGGCGCCGCCGGTCGCGACGTGGTTCGGATAGGAAGCGGTGCCCAGCGCGCCCTTGGTGCCCTGGCCGGTGAAGCTGCCGTTATGGCAGGCCGCGCAGTTGGTGTCGGTCGCCGCATGCTTGAATGCCGCGCCGCCCCAGCTGGTGAAGCCGCCGCTCGCCGCCTTGGCGTGGCAACTGACGCAGTCGGCGCCGCCGGTGGCGACGTGGTTCGGGTACGACGCGGTGCCCAGCGCGCCCTTGGTGCCCTGGCCGGTGAAGCTGCCGTTATGGCAGCTGTCGCAGCGCGCCGTCGCTACCGCGGCGTGGTTCATCGTGTAGGTGGTGAAACTCGCCGCGGTGTTGCTATGACAGTTCGAGCACTGCAAGGTCCCGGTCGGGATGTGCGGCGGCGTGGTCATCCCCATCGCGGTCTTGCCGTTGTGGCAGGTCGCGCAGTTGGTGTCGGTCGCCGCATGCTTGAATGCCGCGCCGCCCCAGCTGGTGAAGCCGCCGCTCGCCGCCTTGGCGTGGCAACTGACGCAGTCGGCGCCGCCGGTGGCGACGTGGTTCGGGAATGACGCCGTGCCGAGCGCGCCCTTGGTGCCCTGGCCGGTGAACGAGCCGTTGTGGCAGCTGTCGCAGCGCGCCGTCGCTACCGCGGCATGGTTCATGGTGTAGGTGGTGAAGCTTGCCGCGGTGTTGCTGTGGCAGTTCGAGCACTGCAAGGTCCCGGTCGGGATGTGCGGCGGCGT
>NZ_JABFDM010000026.1:0-2500 GCF_013178945.1 Bradyrhizobium aeschynomenes | reverse complement strand
CTTAAGCCGATAGGCGTAGGCGCAGCGAAAGCGAGTCTGAATAGGGCGTCAAGTTCGTTGTATTAGACCCGAAACCTAGTGATCTAGCCATGAGCAGGTTGAAGGTGAGGTAACACTCACTGGAGGACCGAACGGGTGCCTGTTGAAAAAGGCTCCGATGACTTGTGGTTAGGGGTGAAAGGCCAATCAAACTGGGAAATAGCTGGTTCTCCGCGAAAGATATTTAGGTATCGCCTCGGACGAATACCTCAGGGGGTAGAGCACTGGATGGGCTAGGGGGACTTACCGTCTTACCAAACCCAACCAAACTCCGAATACCTGAGAGTACTATCCGGGAGTCACACGGCGGGTGCTAACGTCCGTCGTGGAGAGGGAAACAACCCTGACCTACAGCTAAGGCCCCCAATTCGTGGCTAAGTGGGAAAGGATGTGGAAATCCCAAAACAACCAGGAGGTTGGCTTAGAAGCAGCCATCCTTTAAAGAAAGCGTAACAGCTCACTGGTCTAAATAAGGGTTTCTGCGCCGAAGATGTAACGGGGCTCAAGCCACGAGCCGAAGCTTAGGGTGTGCGCGCAAGCGTACGCGGTAGCGGAGCGTTCTGTAAGCCTGCGAAGGGCGACCCGTGAGGGCGCCTGGAGGTATCAGAAGTGCGAATGCTGGCATGAGTAACGACAAACACTGTGAAAGACAGTGTCGCCGAAAGTCCAAGGGTTCCTGCGTAAAGTTAATCTTCGCAGGGTTAGCCGGTCCCTAAGGCGAGGCCGAAAGGCGTAGTCGATGGGAATGCAGTGAATATTCTGCAGCCAGTGGATGGTGACGAATGCCGTGTGTTGTCCGACCTTACTGGATTGGTTGGGCTTCGAAGGGGTTCCAGGAAATAGCCTCCACATTAGACCGTACCCGAAACCGACACAGGTGGACTGGTAGAGTATACCAAGGCGCTTGAGAGAACTATGTTGAAGGAACTCGGCAATTTACCTCCGTAACTTCGGGATAAGGAGGCCCATCACATGGGCAACCATGCGGTGGGGGCACAGACCAGGGGGTGGCAACTGTTTAACAAAAACACAGGGCTCTGCGAAATCGTAAGATGACGTATAGGGTCTGACGCCTGCCCGGTGCCGGAAGGTTAAGAGGAGAGGTGCAAGCCTTGAATTGAAGCCCCGGTAAACGGCGGCCGTAACTATAACGGTCCTAAGGTAGCGAAATTCCTTGTCGGGTAAGTTCCGACCTGCACGAATGGCGTAATGACTTCCCCGCTGTCTCCAACATAGACTCAGTGAAATTGAATTCCCCGTGAAGATGCGGGGTTCCTGCGGTCAGACGGAAAGACCCCGTGCACCTTTACTGTAGCTTTGCGCTGGTATTCGTGACTGTTTGTGTAGAATAGGTGGTAGACTTTGAAGCTCGGGCGCCAGCTCGGGTGGAGTCGCAATGTGAAATACCACCCTAATGGTTATGGATATCTAACCGCATCCCGTCATCCGGGATCGGGACAGCGCATGGTGGGCAGTTTGACTGGGGCGGTCGCCTCCCAAAGAGTAACGGAGGCGTGCGAAGGTAGGCTCAGAACGGTCGGAAATCGTTCGTCGAGTATAATGGCATAAGCCTGCCTGACTGCGAGATCTACGAATCGAGCAGAGACGAAAGTCGGTCATAGTGATCCGGTGGTCCCGCGTGGATGGGCCATCGCTCAACGGATAAAAGGTACGCCGGGGATAACAGGCTGATGACGCCCAAGAGTCCATATCGACGGCGTCGTTTGGCACCTCGATGTCGGCTCATCACATCCTGGGGCTGGAGAAGGTCCCAAGGGTTCGGCTGTTCGCCGATTAAAGTGGTACGTGAGCTGGGTTCAGAACGTCGTGAGACAGTTCGGTCCCTATCTGCCGTGGGTGTTGGAATGTTGAGAGGATTTGCCCCTAGTACGAGAGGACCGGGGTGAACGTACCTCTGGTGGAGCTGTTGTCGCGCCAGCGGCAGTGCAGCATAGCTATGTACGGACGGGATAACCGCTGAAGGCATCTAAGCGGGAAACCCACCTCAAAACGAGCATTCCCTTGAGAACCGTGGAAGACGACCACGTTGATAGGCCGGGTGTGGAAGTGCAGTAATGCATGCAGCTTACCGGTACTAATCGTTCGATCGGCTTGATTGCTCTCATTTTCAGTGTCCATCACTGCAAACTGAGACCAGAAAGACCAATGCGCCTTTGTGGCGCGACCCCCGGGTCAAGCCCGGGGGCTTCGCAAGATTGCTTCCGCAATCTTGCTCGGCTTGCTTCTTATCCTCGATGTCCTTCGCCGGCCTGGTGGTCTTAGCGAGGAGCCTGAACCCGATCCCATCCCGAACTCGGCCGTTAAACTCCTCAGCGCCAATGGTACTATGGCTCAAGCCCTGGGAGAGTAGGTCGCTGCCAGGCCTGCAAAGGACATCACCTCTTCACAAACCAAAACGACAACGCCGCGCTGATACCCTCAGCGCGGCGTTGGCGTTTGT
>NZ_JABFDM010000025.1 GCF_013178945.1 Bradyrhizobium aeschynomenes | reverse complement strand
CACGACGTCCGGTCCGATCCCCTGCAGCATGAGACGCCGCGCCAGCCGGTTTGCCCGCGCGTTCAGCCCGCCATAGCTGATCGTCTCCTCCCCATGCACAACTGCGATCGCATCGGGAGAACGCGCCGCCTGCGCTTCGAACTGAGCAACGACGCCGGCAGATCGCTCTGCAGTGACCGTGTCGTTGACGCGCGCCAGCATTGCGAGATCTTCGGGATCGTCATCAGCGATCCGGCCGACCGCCTTGGCGGCATCGCCGCTGATCGACGCAAGCAGCGCCACGAATGCCGTCTGAAGCCGGCCGATCTGGCGCTCTTCGAAATGCCGGCGCTGGAAGTTGAACACGAGCCTAAGCTGGCCGTCGAGACCGACGCTGACGAACAGCGGATAGTTGCTGGTCTCCAGAATCCGCGTGCGGCTGGCGCGGAGCTGCCCGCGGTTCGTCTTCAACGCCTGGTCGACCGGATAGTTCTCGAACACCAGAATGCTGTCGAACAGCGGATGTCCGGCACGTCCGGCCAGGCGCTGAATATCAGCGAGCGGCATCCAGCCATGCTCCCGCAGAGCCAGGTTGCGTTGCTGCAAATCGCGCAGCCAGTCGCCGACACTCTGCTGAGGATGCTCGCGGTCGACCATGGGCAGCGTGTTGATGAACAGGCCGACCATGTCTTCGGCGCCGACGAGATCGACAGGCCGATCTGAAACCGTCACGCCGAAGCACACTGTGTCCTGGCTGGTCTGGCGTCGCAGCAGCTGCGCCCATGCGGCTTGAACGAGCGTGTTCAGCGTGATCCGCTCGCGCGTGGCGAATTGCTGTAGCTGCTCGCTGAGACCGCGATCCACTGCCGTCGTCAGAGAGCCGTGGTCCATGGCCTCGCTGGTGTTGGCGGGTGCGAGCAGACTTGGCTCTTCGAGCTCGGCGAGGGCTGCGCGCCAGAAGTCGGCGGCCGCACGGTGATTCCTGGCCCCGAGCCAGGCGATGTAGTCGCGGTAGCGCGGCCGCTGTGCCGGCAGGGAGCCATGCTCCATCAGCTGCATCACCTCGGCCATGAACCGGGCCGAGCTCCAGCCATCCATCAAGATGTGATGATGAGTCCAGATCAGCCAATGGCGCTCGTCGTCGAGCCGGACCAGCGTCAGACGCTGCAACGGCGGGCGCGCGAGATCGAAACCTGCCGCGCGATCACGCTGGGCGACCCCCGTCAGCGCATCGTCCAGTGCTGCTGGCGCAAGGCCGGCTGCATGCACGCGCCAATCCTCCTCGACGACGTGCACCTCCGCGCGCCGGTAGACCACCTGCTGCGGCGGTCCCGACAATTCGCGCCAGAGAAAGCCGGTGCGCAGCACGGCGTGACGATCGCTGGCGGTCTGCCAGGCGGCCCGGAGCTTCTCGGAATCGAGACCGCGGATCTCCGCCGTGAGCTGGTTGACGTAGACACCCGTGCCGTCATCGTGCAGGGCGTGGAACAGCATGCCCTGCTGCATCGGCGACAGCGGGTAGATGTCCTCGACCTCGCGCCAATCCAGTCGGAGCGCGTCGAGTTCGGCCTGCGTCAGCTTCGACAGCGGAACGTCCGACGGCGTCAGCCCACGGGCATCGCTCGAGCAATGAGCGATCAGCTCCTGGAGCGCGGATTCAAAGCAGTCGGCGAGGCGTTCGACCGTTGCCGTCCGGTAGCGCTTCCGGCTGAAGCCGAACGACAGCTGCAGTCGCCCGCCTTGGACCCGCGCATTGATGGTGAGGCGATGCCGCAACGGGCTGGAGGCAGCGCGTGACGGGCCCGCGCTCTCCAGGGCGAGCGCGAACAGCCCAGCCTCGCCGGTCCTGTCGTCAACCTGACCGAGATAGTTGAAGCCGATATGCGGCGTATCACCCGAGGCAAGCGTTGCGCGCTGAGCGTCGGAGCCGAGATAGCGCAGGATGCCATAGCCGAGACCTCGATGCGGAATCGACCGCAGCATCTCCTTTGTGGTCTTGATCAACGAAGCAGCCCGCAGCCCGCCGGCTGCAAGCTGGACCGGAAAGGCGGAGGTGAACCAGCCGACGGTGCGCGACAGATCGAGCCCGGAGCCGATCTCCTCGCGACCATGACCTTCGAGCTCGATCACGACGTCCTCGCGACCCGACCAGTGCCACAGCGCGCGCGCCAGCGCCGAGAGCAGCAGATCATTCACCTGGGTTCTGTAGGCTCCGTGCGCAGGCCCGAGCAGCTGCGACGTCAATTCCGCGTCGATCTCGCGCTGGACGTCCCGTGCGTCGGCGACCGTATCCCGCTCGGAATGATCCTCGTCGCAAGCGAGGGGGTGCGCCTGCCGGATCTGCGACCAATAGTCCAGCTCCGCAGCGAGCGCGTCCGACGATGCATAGGCATGCAGCGTGCGCCCCCATTGTGCGAAGGCGTGCGTCTTCGGCGGAAACGTCACCGTCTCGGCGCCGCGTGCGAGCTGCTCATAGGCTGCCGCGAGATCCTCGATCAGCACCCGCCATGACACGCCGTCGACGACGAGATGATGGATCACGATCAGGAGTCGTTGCTCGCCTCCCGGCAGTTCCATCCCGGCCACACGGACCAGCGGACCATGCGCGAGCGACAGGCTGGCCTGCATCTCGGCAGCGAGCGCCGTGACCGCCGCGGCATCAGCCACTTCGCAGTTTTGATAGAGATCGCCGCGAGCGGCGGACGATGCATGCTCTGCCCGCCAGACGCCGTCGACCCGCTCGAAGCGCAGTCGTAGCGCATCGTGATGAGCCACCACGGAGGCAACCGCACGGCGCGCCACATCCCAGTCGAGCCGCTGCTGCGGCCGCAGCAGCAGCGCCTGGTTCCAGTGATCCGGCGCCGCCAGCTCCTGTTCGAAGAATCTGAGCTGGATCGGCAGCAACGGATGCGGCCCTCCGACCAGGCCCTGCTCCGCACGAACTGCGGGCTCCAGCTCCGTACGGGCCTCTCGTGCCAGCGCTTCCAACGTCTGATGCTTGAAGACGTCCCGTGGCTCGATCACCAGCCCGGCACGGCGCGCCCGGCTGACGAGTTGCAGCGAGATGATGGAATCGCCGCCGAGCTCGAAGAAGTTGTCAGTGATCCCCACACCGGGCTGACGCAGCAGATCCGCCCAGATCGATGCCAGCACGCGTTCGTTCGGGGTCCGCGGCGCAACCCGGACGGTCACATCGGTCGAGTCGGGCACAGGCAGCGCATGGCGATCCACCTTGCCGTTAACCATCAACGGCAGACGATCGAGCACGACGATCCACGCCGGCACCATGTAGTCCGGCAACTCGGCCGACAGCGCGTTGCGCAGCGCGAGGCCATCGAGCCCTGCATCTCCGCTGACATAGCCGACGAGTTGCCGTCCGGCGCCAAGCTCGCGTGCGACGACCGCCGCAGAGCCGACCATCGGCTGCTCCAATAACCGCGTCTCGATCTCTCCGAGCTCGATGCGGAAGCCGCGGACCTTCACCTGATGATCGGCGCGCCCGACATAGTCGATGCTGCCATCATGGCGCCACCGCGCCAGATCTCCGCTGCGGTAGAGCCGTGCACCGGGCGGTCCGAACGGATCGACGATGAAACGTTCGGCCGTCAGCCCGGCGCGACCGAAATAGCCGCGCGCGAGCCCGACGCCGCCGATATGAAGCTCGCCGATCGTTCCTTCGTCGACGGGATTGAGGTCGGCGTCGAGAATTCGCAGCACAGTTCCCGGAATCGGCTGTCCGATCGGCACAATTGTCCCGCTGAAGTCGTGGCAGTTCCAGAAGCTGGCATTGATCAGCGTTTCGGTCGGTCCGTAGCGGTTGTCGAAGCGAATCGTGGGGAACGCTGCATGGACCTGCTGCATCAGCTGGACGGGCAGCGCTTCGCCGCCGGAGAACAGACGCTTCAGGCTCGCGCATCGCGCGACGTCCGGCTCGGCGACGAATTGCGCCAACATCTGCGGAACGAAGTGCAATGTGGTGACATCGTGAGCCACCACGGCTTCGACTAGCCGCTTGGGCTCGCGATGGGCGCCGGGAGGTGCGATCGCGAGCCGAGCGCCCACGATCAGCGGCCACAGCATCTCCCAGACAGCGACGTCGAAGCTGAAGGGCGTCTTCTGCAGCAAGGTCTCGCTTGGCGCGAGTCGATACTCCGCCTGCATCCACGCCAGCCGCGCCGACAGCGCGCCCCGCGTGCAGCCGACGCCCTTCGGCACGCCGGTCGAGCCGGACGTATAGATCACATAGGCAAGACCGTCGGGATGCGACGAAACACCGAGGTCGGAGCCGTCGTGGTCGTGCGAGCCGCCGTCATCAATGGCGACATCGACCACGATCAGACCAGCGTCGGCGTCAGCGGCGATCGCCGCCAGCCGGTCGTTCAGTGACGCCTGCATCAGCACCAGTCTTGCGCCGCTGTCGCGCAGCATCGCGGCGAGACGTTGCTGCGGATAATCGGGATCGAGCGGCAGATAGCCCGCCCCTGCCTTCAGCACCGCGAGCACGGCTACGATCATCTCGACACTGCGCTCGAAGGCGAGCGCGACGGGAGCATCGCGCCCGACACCGCGCGCCTGAATCTGTCGCGCCAGGCGGTTCGCACGCGCGTTCAGCTCGGCGTAGCTGATCTGCTCGCCCGCGTAGATCAAGGCGATCGCATGCGGCGTCTCGGCGACCTGCCGCTCGATCCGGGTCACGACATCGATCAGTTCCTCTCTGGCCGTCGGAGTCGCAGCCCCAGCGCTCCAGCCATGCACCCGCTGCAGCGTGGCTTCATCCAGTCCGTGCAGTTCGGCAAGCGGCCGGTGCGTCCCGTTGGCAATACGGTCGAGTAGCGCAGCGAACGCGGTCTGAAGGCGCGCAATCTGAGCCTCGTCAAATCGGCTGAGGTCATGACGGAAGCCCAGCCGAATGCCGGAGTCACTGACGAAGACGGCGATTGTCAGCGCATAATTCGTAATCGAAATCTGCTCCGCGCGGCTCGCGCGCGGACCATCACCCGCCTGATCTCGCAGGACGTCATCGACCGGATAGTTTTCGAACACGAAGATGGTATCGAACAGCGCCCTGCCGGAGCGGCCGGCGAGGCGCTGGATGTCATAGAGCGGCATCCAGCCATGCTCGCGCAGATCGACGTTGCGATCCTGCAGACCGCGCAGCCAATCGCCGATCATCGTCTGCGGGCTGGCGTCGTCGAGCACCGGCACGGTGTTGATGAACAGGCCCACGATCTCCTGCACCCCTGCGATCTCGGGCGGCCGGCCCGACATCGTGGCGCCGAAGCAGACGGTCCGCTGGCCGGTCAGTCGCCGCAACAGCTGAGCCCAGGCGCCCTGCAGCACGGTGTTCAACGTCACCCGTTCGCGGCGGGCCACGGCCTGTAGCCGCTCAGTCCGCGCGGCGTCGATGACGAGGTCAGTCGACAGATGACCCGTCGCCAGCTCCGCCGGTCCGCCCAGCGCATCGGCGAGCAGGCTCGGCTCATCGAGCCGCGACAGCAGATCCGACCAGAAAGCACTGGAAGCCTCACGATCCTGTCGCAGCAGCCAGTCGATGTAGTCACGATACCGGCCGGGCGCCGCGCCCGGCAATCGGCCGCGAACATGCTGCATGATCTCGGCGATCAGCTGCGCGGCGCTCCAGCCATCGAGCAGAATGTGATGATGAGTCCAGATCAGGCGATGAACGCCGCCCCCGAGATCGATCAGCCGAACCCGCTGCAGCGGCGGCCGTGACAGATCGAAGCCGAGCTGCCGTTCGGCCCGTGCGGCATCGGCGAGCGCCGCGTCACGGGCCGCCGGATCCATCGTCCCGACGCGATCGCCCCAATCCTCCTCGACGAAGGAAACTGCGACGTTCCGATGCACCACCTGCTGCGGCGCGCCCGACAATTCCCGCCAGACGAAGGCGGTGCGCAACACGGCATGTCGTGCGGTCACCGCCTGCCAAGCCGCGCGCAACCGGTCGACGTTCAGGCCGCTGATGTCGACGGCGATCTGGCTGACATAGCTTTGGCTATCGGCATCGCGCAGCGCGTGGAACAGCATGCCCTGCTGCATCGGCGACAGCGGATAGATGTCCTCGACCTCGCGCCAGTCGCGCGCAGCTCCGAGCATGTCGAGCTCCGGCTGGCTCAGCCGCGACAGCGGGACGTCCGATGGCGTGACGCCGTGGACGCCGCTGGTGCAATGCGCGACGAGCTGGCGCAGCGCATCCGAATAGCAGGCCGCGAGACGCTCGATCGTGGCGCGGCAATACCGCTTGCGACCGAAGCTGAAGGTCAGCCGCAGCTCGCGATCCAGCACCTGGCCATTGATGCTGAGCCAGCGTCCGAGCGGCGCGCTGGCGCTTCGCGACGGTCCGGCACTCTCCGGCGCCAGCGCGAACGCGTTGTCGGCGCCGAGGCTGGCGTCGAACTGGCCGAGATAGTTGAAGGTGATGCGCGGCTCCGCTGCCCCCGCCAACGCCTCGCGCTGCGCCTCGCTGCCGCAATGCCTCAATAGTCCGTAGCCCAATCCGCGCGATGGAATGGCGCGCAGCTCCTCCTTGATCGACCTGATCAAGGCCGCGTCATCGCTCGCACATTGCGACAGACGGACGGGAAAGGCCGTCGTGAACCAGCCGATGGTCCGTGACAGATCGACACCTTCGAAGATGTCCTCGCGGCCATGCCCTTCCAGCTCGACGAGGACGTCCTCCACGCCGCCCCACTGTCCCACTGCGCGGGCCAAGGCCGCGAGCAGCAGGTCGTTGACCTGGGTCCGATAGGCCGCGGGCGCCTCCCTCAACAGCTTCGCTGTCAGATCCGCGTCGAAAGCCAGGATGACGTCCTCGCCATCCGCCACCCGGTCGACGTCGTCGGGACGCTCGTCACAAGGAAGATCACCCGCGACGGTTCGCGTCCGCCAGTAATCGATCTCGCCGGCGAGCTCCGCGGACACCGCGTGGGCTTCGAGACGCCGGGCCCATGACGCCACCGATTGAGTCTTCGGTGGCAATACGATCGCCGCAGCCCCCTGCGCGGCCTGTCGATACGCCGAGGCGAGATCTTCCAGCAGAAGACGCCAGGACACGCCGTCGACGACGAGATGATGCACGACGATCAGAAGTCGCTGGCTACCGTCCGCAACGTCCATCTCGACGAGGCGCAGCAACGGCCCCTGCAGGGACAGGCTTGCTTGCGCCATCGCCGCAAGCGCCTCGATCCCTGCGACATCCGCGACGGTGCGCGTCCAGAGCAGATCGGATGATGGTGACGCCTCGCCATAGCCGGCACGCCATTCGCCATTGGCCTCTGCGAATTGCATTCGCAGCCCATCATGATGCGACCACACCGCGGCGATCGCCCGAGCCATTGCGGGCCAGTCCAGCCGCGCTCTCGGCCTGAGCAGCACGGCCTGGTTCCAATGGTGCCGCTCACCTGCGTCCTGTGCAAAGAAGCTGCGTTGGATCGGCAACAGCGGCACGGGACCAGCGAGATCCTCGGTCAGCACCTCCGCCACCTGCTCGCGGCGTGCGGCGCTCGCGAGCTCCCGGAGCGTCTGATGCCGGAACAGGTCGCGTGGCTCGATCAACAGTCCGCGCTGACGCGCGCGCCCGACCACCTGCAGCGAAATGATCGAATCGCCGCCGAGCTCGAAGAAATTGTCGGCCAGTCCGATGCGCTGGTGCCCAAGCAGCTCACCCCAGATTTCCGACAGCGTGATTTCCGCCGCGGTCTGCGGCGCGACGTAGGCAGCTTCGCCGGCAGGCTGCTCGGGAAGCGGCAGCGCATCGCGATCGATCTTGCCATGCGTGGTCAACGGCATCCGCGGCAGCGGAATGATCCGCGCCGGAACCATGTAGTCCGGCAACTCCTCCAGCAGAGCTGCCCGCAAGCTGGCTTCATCGAGATCGCTCTCGCCGCAGACATAGCCGACGAGCTGCTGCCGTCCAGCAATTGCGCGAGCAACGACGACGGCCGACCGGACACCCACCTGTCGCGCCAGCCGTGCTTCGACCTCCCCCGGCTCGATGCGGAAGCCACGGATCTTGAGCTGGTGGTCGGATCGGCCGACATACTCGATCACGCCGTCGGCACGCCAGCGCGCAAGATCGCCGGTGCGATACAGCCGAGCCCCCGGCTCACCGAACGGATCGGGAATGAAGCGCTCCGCCGTCAGCGCCGATCGTTTCCAATATCCGGTCGCGAGCCCCTCGCCTCCGATGTACAGCTCGGCCGAGACCCCGACCGGAACGATGTTGAGATCGCCGTCGAGAAGATAGGCCGAGCGTCGGCCGACCGGCCTGCCGATGGGCGCATAGGCGCAATCGATTTCGGCATCGGCATCGACCTTCCAGACCAGCGGCGTGACCACCGTCTCGGTCGGGCCATAGCCATTGATCAGCTTGCGCGGCCGCAGCGCGCGCCTGATCTTGTCGAAGCCGGATTTCGGCATCGCCTCGCCACCGAACGAATACAGCGACACCGGCGGCGGATCGCCCCGCCACGCCGCAAAATCCGCGAGCTGCTGCAGATAAGCGGGCGGAAAACCCGCGTTCGTGACCTGCTCGGCACGCATCACTGCGAGCGTCTGCTCGGCCGACCAGAGATCGGCGTCGCGCATGACCAGCGCAGCGCCACAGCTCAACGCCGTCCACAACCGTTCGTGCGCGCCGTCGAACGTGAACGAGAGAAAGTGCAGCTCGCGCGACCGCGCGCTCATCTCGTAGAGCTCTGCCGTGGCCTCGCAATGCATCGCGAACGGCCCGTGGGCGACCGCGACGCCCTTCGGCAGCCCTGTCGAGCCCGACGTATAGATCACGTAAGCGAGACTGTCCGGATGGACCTCGATTGCGGAATCCGGCGGCGCCGTTCGGTCCGAGATTGCGCCGAGATCACTGACGCGGACGCCGGGCATGGGCGGAAAAGGGACCACACCGGCGGCGTCGACCAACACGACACGCGCACCGGCGTCCAATATCATTGCAGACTGCCGCGCCGGCGGATGATCCGGATCGAGTGGCAGATAGGCCGCACCGGCCTTGAGCACTGCGAGACATGCGGCCACCAGCTCGGGCGATCGCCGCATCGAAATGCCGACGAGCTCCCCGGAACGAATGCCCAGTCCGCGGAGATGCATGGCGATCGCATCGGCCCGCTGGTCGAGCGCCTGATAGCTGATCGTCTCCTGACCGTAGACCAGCGCCGGCGCGTCCGGCGTCGCCTGGGCGTGCTGGGAGACCCTGTGATGCACGGGCACGAACGGCGTCACGGGGCCGGCATGCTCGTTCCACCGCCTGACATCATCGCGATGCTGCCCGGACAACAGGCCGATCGATGCGACGACGCGCGTCGGATCCGCAACCATGATCTCGAGAATGGCAAGCCAATGCGCCGCCATCCGCTCGATCGTCGAACGGTCGAACAGCGCGGTGGCAAAGGAGAACAATACCGAGATCTCTCCCGACGGCATTTCCTCGCTGTCGACGGCGAGATCGAATTTGACGGTCTCGACATCCGGCGCAATCGCCTCGATCTGCAACTCGCCACTGTCGGACATCCCCGTCAGGCCGCGCCGGCGCTGATGATTGTAGAGCACCTGGAACAGCGGATTTTGACTGAGGCTGCGCTGCGGCTGCAATATCTCGAGCAGCCGTTCAAACGGAAGGTCCTGGTGCTCCTGTGCCTCGCGCGCGGCGTTACGGAGCTCACCGATGACGTCGGCAATCGTGGCCCGACTATCGATCCGGGTGCGCAACACCTGCGTGTTGACCAGCAGGCCTATGAGCCGCTGCGTATCCGAACGATGGCGGTTGGCAATCGGGATACCGATACTGATGTCGGGCTGGCCGCTGTAGCGGTACAGGACCAGCTTCAGGGCCGCGAGCAGAACCACGAACGGCGTCGTCTCGTGGCGCCGCGCCAGCTCGCGCAGGCGATCGGCAAGCGTGGCACGGAGTGTAAGGCGCAGACCCTCGCCGGACTGATCCGCTTGCGCCGCGCGGGGGCGATCGAACGGCAGCTGCAGCGCCGCGGCGTCCTGGAGGCGGGAGGTCCAATAGCTCAGCTGCCTCTCGCCCTCCACGGCGTTCATCTGCAACTGTTGCCAGCTGGCGAAGTCGGCGTAATCGATCTCCGGCGCGGGCAGCGGCACGGACTCGCCTCGGATCGCCGCCTGATAGAGTTGCCAGAACTCCTCACTCAGGATCTGCAGCGACCAACCGTCGGCGACGATGTGGTGCAGCGTTACGGCAAGGATATGATCCTGCTCACCGATCGCCAGCAATCCCGCGCGGAGCAATGGCCCCGTCTCAAGGTCGAACGGCAACGCCGCTTGGTCACGCAACAGCCTGCGCGCCTGCTGCTCCCGATCGTCACCGCCGACCTCGAAGCGCTGCAGCGCGACTGGCCGCGGCGGACATACGATCTGCTCGGGCTGATTCCCTTCCTGACGAAACACCGTACGGAGCGCGCTGTGACGAAAGACCAGTTCGTCGAGTGCGCGCTGCACTGCGCCGGTGTCGAGCCGCCCGCGCAAGCGGATCGCCAGCGGCATGTTATAGGCCGGGCTGTCCCGATCCATGCGCCAGAGGAACCAGAGCCGCGCCTGCGCAAACGATAGCGGCGCGCGCTGCAAATTTTGACGAGCGATCGGCAGGATCGACAGCTCGATCCCCCTTGCGGCGAGTTGCGCCAGGAATGCACGCTGCTTCGTCGCGTCAAGCCGGGCCAGCCGCTGCGAGATCTCGCTGAGCTGCTGATTCTGAAGTCCTGACTGATCATTCATGGGCGAACTCGACTTCATTCAGCACATCGAACATCGCGGCAATATCATCGCTGCGCGTGTTCACGGGCGGGTCCGCCGCAAGCGCGGACGCCATGGTCTCAATCGTCGTTAGCTGGAACAGCCGCTTCAGCGGCAGATCACGAGCCAGATCACGCTTGATGCGACCGACGAGTTGCACGGCAACCAGCGAATCGCCGCCGAGCTCGAAGAAATTGTCGGTGACGCCGACCTCGTCGTGGTGCAACAGCTCGGCCCAGATCGTTGCGAGCGCGGCCTCGGTCGGATTGCGCGGCGCGACGCGTTGCGCATCC
>NZ_JABFDM010000024.1 GCF_013178945.1 Bradyrhizobium aeschynomenes | reverse complement strand
CGAACGCCTTCAAGGAGTGCCGGATCGCGTTCTCGAGATCGAGGAATTTGCGCTTGAGATTGCGGCGATGCGTCAGCAGCAGGCGCAGCCGATAACACGGCGCGGCCTTGATGTGGGCGCGCCGGAACCAGCCGGTGCGCATGATGTGCGCGATACCGAGCGCGTCCGCACGGTCGGTCTTGTTGCGCTGCGCATGCAGCGCGGCGCGCACGTGCTGGGTCTCCAGACAGATCGCCGGCAGGCCGAGACGGAGCAATTCGCCATGCAGCCACGGCGACAGCGCGCCGGCCTCGTGGCCGACCCGCTTTAAGCGGCCGAGATACGGCGACAGTGCGCCCTTGATCGCGTCCGGGTCGGTCATCGCCGCGACCTCCAGCAGCACTTCGCCCTTGTCGTCGACCACACAATCGCGGTCTGATCCATGCCGACATCCAGTCCGCAGAAGAACTCCATGGCGCGCCTCCTGTGTTGGTGAGAGCGCTTATTCTGCACAGCCGCCGCTGCAGCGTCAGCAGACGGACGGTCAGGCCGATTACGTACGGCACTAGAAAATCGCCCAGCTCCGATCGTGCCCTTCCGGTCCCATTAGTTCGTGCGTTCGCGCCTCGTGTCGCTCTCGGATACTCCCGAGAAGAAACGGCGATTTTTAAACAGGTCGAGAACACGAGCGACCGTCAATGGCTCACGGTATGGGCCGAGCGGTTCGTATAATGTCGGGCCCGGATCATCGGCCGACGCACATCGGAGATGTCGATGAACGGCTTCCATTTGGCGGGAGAATCGCTCCGGAATCCGCAGAATACTGGCAGAACTCGCAGCATTCGAGCCGACGAACGGAGCGCGTGAGGCCATATCGAAGACACTTGCTGAGCGGCATATTCGCGACAGAGACGGCGCCCAAACCTGCAATGTTCCGCAGTCGAACAAGGACCATTTCTGCAGCCGAGTCCCACGACGGACCTTGGCGCGATGTGCGTTGCAAAGTAGGTCCACTGCACCGGCGGCCGCAGAGATCGGTCCACCGTGAGCTGGCATCTGGCGGTCTCAATCCCGCCAGCGAGGACGACGACATTGGCGTTAGCACTAGTGCTAACACTGGTGTTAGCAGCGCCGCTAAGGGCGCCTGAGCCGCAGCAGAATTCGACGAGCTCAGGCAGCTGCCTTGTAGGCCGAGTGCAGACCGAGCGCATCATCACGGCTCCCTGGTCCACATCCGGACTGCGCGTCCGATGACATCCGACATCGCCGTCAAACCGAAATATCGGCCATCCAGCGAGACATCCGATTACCAGTTCATCAGGAAGATCTGCCCGTCGCCGACGATGCGGCAGCCCTGCCAATCCGGCAGCGGATAGCCCCGGCGATCGGTCTGTTGCGCGGCTCCTACCTCGACATCATCCACACTGATTGCGAGCTCGCGGCGACAGACGGTTTGGCCGGGAAGGGCAAGGATCCGCTTCAGCATCGGCACGCCGACCGGCAAGTAGCCGCCGGCAGCGAGCAGCGCCGCTAGCTGCTGTTGAGGCCTTACAACGACCAACTCAGTGACGTACCAGTCGCTGACCGGCTGTACCGCGTAGAGCCCAACGGGCACGCTCTCGGAGGCATTCCAGGTCAAGTGCGGCCGCGGATCAAGCGCAATCGTTCCGAGCGGAAACGCATCACCGGAGAGCATCGCCAGGGCGATGGCCAAGCGCCGTCTCATGGCGTGATGCTCCGGCGATGCAGCCAGGCGCGGTGCCGGAGCCCCAAACAGCACTTCTGCAATCGTTCGATGACTATTGCCCTGCTGCCAACCGTCGAGCGCGCGCAAGATCGGCACCAGGCGCGTTCGGCGCTGCTCCGTCAGGCCGTCGGAGGCGGGTCCAAGCGGCTGCGCCCGCAGGGCACGCCAGAGACGGTCGGCGGCATCGTGGCGCATCTTGAAGTCGCCGTCATACGGCAAGAGCACCGCGTAGGACACAGTGCTCAGCGGCTTCCTTCGCAGCCACACGCGGTGCTGGCTCGTGCCGATTCGAGCGACGACATGCCAGCCGTCTGTCGCCCGTCGGAGCTGATCCGGCGCGAACGAAGGGAGCTTTACGATCGGCGCGACGACCGGCACGCGCGTGCCGAGCGCGACAAGCGCCAACACACTCGACAACTCTTCAGGCGCCCAGAATACAGGCTGGGCATCGAAAAGCAGCGCGGGATCAGCTGCGAAATATCAACCCCCAATGCTTGCGGAAGTTGGCAGGCGCACTGCGATAGGGATGAGCAATCGCTGAGAACCGCGCACAAGTTCGACGATCGGCGCACACTCTCCCAAGCAAAGCCTGGACGGTCCGCGCGATGAATGTTCGCGTACGGCTCGGCGATCTTTCTCGAGTTCGGCGAATCCCCGAGCGGACACATAGAAGCGGCGAACCACACAACCCGGGCGGCGAGTTTGGCGCCATGATCCAGTGAAGTTGGAGGATTGAACGGGACAACTCTATCCTGTGCGGAAGTTCGAGCGACGACGTCCTTTGGGAGCCGATCTTTTTCGGCCTCAAGGATACCAAGGCGATCGAACTTCAGCTGTCTGGACAGCTACCCGAGTTAACGATCGGTCTTTTAAATGGACATAGAATAGTTTCCTTCATGACCGCCGAGCGAGATCCGCAATGGTCGCTATTTGATCGGAGTTCTAGACCAGATCGATGGCTTTGTGTCCGTGATGGGAATGTACTGGAAGAGAGATCGACCTGACGCACGCAAGGCTCGCTCTTGCCTACGAGGTCGGCTTGCTTGCCGCCCCAAGACGATGGTTCGATGAGGCGAGAGCTGCGATCTACTGCAGCGTGTTGGAACACAAAGATTGCAGCGCAGTCCTCTCGACCTCGTCCTCGCGGACACCTTCCCGCCGTGTCAAGGACTGGCGGAAACTCATTTGGCTTCCTCTTAGCCGGCAGCGGTCTCCCGAGACCACTGGAATACGGTTCCATCGACCCAAATACGATGGAGCACGATAGCCAGCTTCCGCGATACCGCAACGACGGCGCGCCTCAAACCACGTCGCTTTGCCACCGCCATTCCCCACGCCCGTAGCGTCGACCACTTCGGGGTCCGGGTCAGTAGAGCCAGCGCGGCCTAGTATAAATTGGCGCGGAGCGTGGCATCGCCACACTTCGAGGTATTGCCGTTTCGATCGACTTCGCCGGACGCATATTTGGTCGGAGTGAGTCCCAGATGCGCGCCGACATTGCGAGATCTCTGGAAACGGTCTGGATCGTCGATGGTCACCACGTAGGTTACGCTGACGATCAATCCTCGCCCGGCGCGCTGCGATGAACGCCTCTTCTATTTTCTCTCCACAACATGAGTTCAAGATCTCCTGTTACGTCAAGATGCTCAGGGAAGTCTGGAAACGGAATTGAACATCCCTCACGCAAGAAGACAACGACATCGGTCTCGCTGTTCGTCTCGGAATATTGTTCTCTCCTCACCTTCCCAAAAGGAGAGTCCAAGACGAAGCGAGTCGAGTTGATCCAGCTCGGTGAGAACAGATTAAGTTGATCCGCAATATGCCAGACGCGGCTCAAACGCACGCGGAACGCCGCGGAGAAGTTGATCGGATCTGGAATAAATATTGATAAATTGCGCACGCCCATCACGTCCAGTCTTTCGAGCAGACGATGAAGTACTAATTGATGATCATTGGTGTTACGCAATAGCGGAAATTGATTGTAGAGCCTGATTTTTCGCCTTTGAAGCTCGGCGATCTTTTCGGCGACCTCCTCGCAAATCTCGTAAGGGTGCACGATATGAAAGATAACTCGAAGGTTGTATTTCGCAAGAATATCGATCTTCTCCGCAGTGAACGCCTTTGGCTCATACACGATAGCCCTTGTGTGAATTCGGATCGACTTAACGGATGGCACCGATCGAATTCGCTCAATCATTGCATCCAGCCTCGATGCTGGAAGAATCAGCGGATCTCCACCAGACAAGATCACCTCAGTGACTTCTGGCTGACTGCGAAGGTACTCAACCAGCTGCTCCAGTTCTGCATCTTGTCCGCCTTTTTCGTCAATTGACGCGTTCTCGCCAAGCACGTCGGTGCGAAAGCAATACTGACAGTGCCCAAAGCAGTCTGAGGTTGTTAGAAATAGCGCGCGATCTGCGTACTTTCGCACTATCGATGTCTTGTTTGTGCATCCACGCGCATTCGATCTGTCGTCAACAAAGTCCTTAACCTCATTAGGTGCTCTCAATGACACCCTCTCCTGCGTTGGAAAGGCCAGTCGGTGAAGAGGTCCCAAATAATTGCCCAGCGCGGCAACTTCTTCATTGAGTTTTCTCTCATAGAACGGCGTGACTTTTACAGGTCGGAGCCCCTCTTTCATAGAGATGGCACTGAACATCTTATTGATCTGAAGCTGGGTCATAACAATCTCATTCGATTGTTTCGGTTCGCAGAACTGGCAAGGAGGGCAGTAGATGCCAAGTAAATGAGCGAAGACGTGGCATTAAGCATGATCGGCGCAGACAGCACCACTATCGATCCGGCAAGGAGCCACGACACTAGTCCCCGCCGCAGCTTAGCCAGCGCTATCGCAGAAATGATGTAAATGGCAAGAAAGTTCATTCCGGCCATGCCGAACATCGTTTCGATCCTTAGCAACCGAAGCTGATCGGCCATCACGACCGTGATCAGGCACCCCATCACGAGAAATACACTGTTGCGAGGAGCGCCATCACGCAAATAACCGAGACCGGCTGGAAGAATGCCCTGCCCGGAAAGGTAAAGAATAAGCCGCGATACGGCCACAACAGATCCGAAGAGATTGGCCACGATCACCAGCGTACCAAGCACTGGAACAAGCCAGTCAGGAGCCGTTGGCGCGACTTGCACCGCGGCTTGAAGAACAGGTGTATCAAAATTTGATTTGATGCCGGAGATATGTACCAGCGCTGCGCTACCGAGGTAAACGCTGCAGACCAGGATGAACGCCAAGATCATTGCCAGGCCAAACGCCCTCCTCGGGTCACGAAAATCCACAGACAAGTTGCACGCGATCTCCCATCCTGCAAAAGAGAAGAAGATCAATGGGATTTGCCCAGCGATCGCTAAAACATTTTTTGGGAACTCGACTCGGACACCGTTAGTTCGCACTGCTAGCGTTAGGAGGACACCGAGCACTCCTACTAAGAGTGATATTGACGCGCCACTAACGAACCTAACGCTACCAGAGAGCGTCTTGCTGCCGGACAGAGCAAACCAGGCTGCAAGCAAAATGACGATCACGGCTAGGCAATGGATATCCAATTCGGAGCTGGTCGCGATTTTTAGGTTAGTCGCGCCCACAATAGCGAGCGCCGGCAAGCCTAAAGCCGTCGCCCCAAGAACGAGAAGCCCGACTAGCGACTCTAGGTATCGGCCAAATGCAAGGTTGGCGTAGTACGCTGCCCCACCTGTGCTCGGATATGCACTACCTAGAATAGCCATTGTTACTAGAATTGGCGCAGAGAGTACCGAACAGGCTAACCACGCAAATATAGCGTCGTTACCGAGCTTTTCGAACACAAGTCCCGGGATCACAAGAATTCCGGATCCGAGATTCACCGCCACGATTAGCAACATACCCGAGAGCAGTCCCAGGTGCCCCTCGAGCTTCCTCTGAATTTCATCCATCACATAAAGCCTCGGAACCGAGAGCATCGCCGCCGATCACGATCACCACGCCCTCGCATTAGACTAATACCGATAGAACTCCCATACGATCTGGACAACGACACATCGAATTGTGCCTACAATCGGTCGAAGCGCAGATGACACGGCAGGGGCGCCTCCTCGTTGTTATCGGGAATCATATATTGCGGCCACTGCGCTTTTCCATGAAGGTATGAACCAAGCAACGGGCTGTGTGGGATGTCGTCGTATTTGTCAACGTTTCGTCTGATTTTTGCGGTTACGGCTTCACCCCACCGATTGGCCGGAGCTGCGATGTCAAAAATCTTGCGAGGATTGATAACGAAGGCGAGACCCGCCCCCATGTTTCTGCTCTTGCGCAGAACGTGTGCTGGATGACTTACGTTCACAAACAGCTCACAGTCGTGATAGCACATCGTCCACGTGCGGTGCGCAGGATCTTGGGAAACGTGCGCGGGCCACGGTCTCTGATCTTGATCGAGCAGATATTGCATCGCTTCGATGAATACATGATTGAATTGTTCCCTCGTCGATAGCGCGGAGACCGGCTCAAAGAGCACGAGTAGCGGACGGTGGCTGCAGATTCTGAGAGCGTCGACATTGATCTGCTCAATGTACGTGCGCAAGCCACGAGCAAGATAGTCCAGCTCGTACTTTCGGTCTTCGAGGGCGTATGGAACGAGCAGGAAACGAAGATTGCCCTGCTTGACCACTCTCTGCGCGAAGACGCACGGAAATCTGGTGCGGGTTCCCGCTTCGCCTTCAAACTTTGACAAAATGTACGAGGTCACTGCCTGGCCCCACAGGAACTTGTCAGTGAGGTTGGCAACTTCATCCTGGTCGATCAGCATGCTGTTTCTTTCGTCTCGACGAAGACACATTGAGGAATTTGGCGGAGGGGTACACTAGAACGCGAAAGGCGCTCCTCCGTCCCGGGAAGCTCAGTATCCGCAGCCGATGTTGGGTGGCTTTATCATGGACAATTTCTCCTCTCTCGGCAGACAGCATTTTGGAAGTAGCCCAGCAAAAGACGCGCCAGATCATAAGCTGCGCTCTGATAATAGACTCACTCTGACTACCCTATGGATTGTCCAACACTTCGACGTTTGAGGTCCGCGGGGGACACTGCGTTCAAACCACTGCTCCATAGAAGCGAACGCAAGCTTGCCCCGCGTTTTTCTGGTCGGCGCGCGATGACCTATCCAACTGCAGGGGCCAGCACGCTAGAGTTTACTTCACCTAGCGAGGCGCGCGGTATTCGTTGGATATTCCATATTCCTCCAGGAGAGCAGCCGTAGCTGACCTTGAAGACGGATGTTGTTGCAAATGACCACGGGCAGCTCACCAAGTGAGATCCTGGTGGCGCTCGATTGGCTCAGACTGAATGAACTGTCTTGGAGTGAGGCGGTGTCCATTAGTGTCGGCTGCAAGCATCATTATCGTGACTTTCGAGTGGAGGAACCATGTTCATGAATTACCACAGCAAGGATTGCGCCAGTCGCGATGATTCAACTGTCGTCTGTCGGCGGCGAGGATTTCCCGACGTCCTCGACAACACATGGCTGCCAATTTATCCATGGGCGAATGCGATGGCTCGTCAGACGTCGTCGTTTGCGGGAACTGACCGAGCTGCAATGTCCGTTGCTTCGTCTCTTTTGATCGGTACGAGGTCATATATGAATGTACGACCCCTGGTTTGCCATTTTAGACAATCGCGACAACACTGGCGACATTGTGCCAATTTGTTCGCCCGAGCTGCGAGGCCGGATGGCCTATGTCGTCGAAACAGCGAAATGGCGCAAGACTGGAAAGCGCGCCCCCCCGTTAACGTGGCATACTCTCCAGTCGGCGAGTGGATGGGGATCAAATGATTAGTTCCCCCAAGCGCTGTCCAGGTCAGAGCTCGTTGGGGCCCTAGATGCCCATTCGGGCGACGGCGGCTGGCGCGCCGTCATGGACACAGAGGCGGATTGCATGTGACGGCGAGGTCGGAGGCCGTATTCCACCCGATCTGCGATTTCCGCCGAACGTTGATACAGTCGGCTTGGCCAGCAAACGCGATACCGGCCTGAGCAAGTGAGGCGAACGGCAATTCGTGCAGCATTTCTTGCCGCGGGCAGCCGTTAAAGCTCTTGATGAAGGAATTCTAATCGGGGTTGCTGGCACGCCATGCAGGTGTCAGGCAAGCGGTTCTGATCGTCCATGTCAGGACGGCATTCCTGGTGAGTTCGCTGCCGTTGTCATTCAACTTTATCCCGGGCTTGCCGTGCTGGGCCGCAACCATCTAGCTCCCGAGCGATGCGGGCGTCGATTAGGGTGTCAGCCACGAGAAGGCACTCGCAGGTGAAATCATGTACTGCAGCCAGGATGCGGAAGCGCCACCATGGGTATCTGACTCGACATAGAGTCCAGCGGACCGCGATGATTCGTAAGCAGCGGCACTGTCATCGGCGTTCGTCTGCGGAGGGCCCGTTTAGAGCCGCCTCTGCAACCCGAGCCGTTTCTCTCCGGACAGCAGAAACCGCTTCTTGTGAACGACCAGGCATAATTGTCGCTGAGCAGGACATACAGCGACGATAGCCGCAGCTTGACGCAAGCGCGACACCTTCGCATCTCCAAGACCAAGATGCAGCTTTGCTACCTTCTCCACTGCCCCGTCAACGACGCCTCCTGTGGGTGTAGAACGAGCACGCATCTTAGCGTCACTTCGTCCGGCTGGTAGGCTGGGTGTCCGGCGCCCCGCATGTCGGCGCCGGCAGCGCGGTCGTGCGCGTGAGTGCCTGTGTTGTCCCGGGTCCTGACGACAATATGTGCGCCCGCATGGCGAGCGGGGCTGAGCACGGACTGTTGCGTCGCCCGGAGCCCACCGTATCCAACTCGCTTTTCAAATCTTTCAATCCGATAGTCATCTGCAACCCTCTAAAAGGTTACCGCCTCAGTTGGCGCCTCTTTGATATCAGGCCAAGCAGGGAAGGTCGCTTGTTGGCCCCTAGCGGACATTCCTATCAAAGCTCGTGACATCTGCTCATGGACCGTTTTCGAATATTGGCATTCACCCAATTGGGGTCAGATCGAGCCTTGAGAACTATGCGAAGCTAGTTCGGACACGGATCGATCGCGCCCCGCCCGCGCTATCGCCACCTCACTCCGCCATCTTTCGCGGCCGCGACCAGAGGAGCGTGTAGCCTTCGCCGCCCTCATCGTCGAACAGGTTGGCGTAGATCGGGGCGTTGAAGGACGGGTCGTCGAGCTTGAGCGAGAGATAGTCGCGTCCCTCTTCGGAGCGGCGGGCCCAGGCGGCGCCGATTTCGACCCGGCCAGCGTAGACCCGGTGGCTGGGCGCGTTCTCGCTGGAGCGGTTGGCTTCGGGTCAGATGCGAACGCCCTTGGCCTTGAGGCTCAGGGTGATGATCTCGCCCTGGAAATCGTCGCCGACCTTCTTGAAGGAACCGATGGAAGCCATGTTGTCTCTCCTTGGCTGTTTCGGGCCGCGACCACCGCGGCCTCGATGGCGCATCTCGGGCGAATGGCGAACGACGGCGCACCCGCAAGTACCGAAGCGGCAGCGGAGGACGGCGCCGGACAACTTTCTTGTCCCGCGAGGAATGGGCTTCAGCCCAGGGCCCTCAGATTCGTAGTCAGCCGGCCTGTCATGTTCCACAGTCTCGTTCCTGACCGCAGCAGCGAGCTAACCGTACGATCTAGTCTGCTGAACCCTTCCTGCGCTGGTTGATGCACGCACTGGCCATCTCAATCCATCCTTTTGCACGCCAAGGCCGCCGCCAGCCCTACGACAAGCGCGCGCTTCTATGCTCTCCAAGCCGCTTGCGATCCTATCGGCCGCAACGCAACCGTGGAAACTGGTATGGGCGGCAGAACCGGTATGACCCCCGTCGAGGCAACTGGATCGACGAGCCCCGATCAAAGCGCGACCACCGCCAAGCGGCCGCGCAGGAACCGTGGCGTTCCCCCGCCGGCCCGATTCGACATCGACGCCTTACCGGGGAGCTCGAACCTGACCGCGCTCGAGGCGGCGGCGGTCATTCGGCGTACCCCAGGCGCACTGGAACAGTGGCGGCGCAATCCGGATCATCCGCTCAAATGGCGTTACGTCGACGGTCGTCCGCTTTATCGGGTCGATGCGGTGCGCGAGTATCTATCCGGCCGCACGGAGGCTACACACCCCCAGCCGCAAAATGCTCACGAAGACGGCCAAGCAGCTCAGCCTTGATGGGATCGAGCGGATTCGTCCGCTGCAGACGTACGACCTTACCGGTACGCTCCGCGCCAACCAGTTCAGCGATGTAATCGTGGGCCGCTTCGAAGGCCATCTTGCGGATGATCCACTGCTCATCGTGATTGTACACCTGGTCGATGCCACCCGGCTTCTGCCCGACGCAGAGACGCTGGATCTCGTTGTCGTAGCCACAGCGTGACATGATGGTGCGCAGGCTGCGTCTCAGGTCATGCATGGTGAATTTATCCACTTGAGCTTCCTTGACGAGGCGCTTCACCATCTTGGTGAAGCCCGACATCTGCCCGCCAGTCTTCGGCGAGGGAAACACGTAGTCCGAGGTTGCCCTCTGAAAGTGCTTGGCAGCCGCCAGCACGTCGTCGACGAGATGAGTGCGCGGCACGTCGTGGTGCAGACCCATCTTCGTCCAGGCGCCATCGAAAGTGATGCGGTCCTGCATGACGTGACGCTTCCATTCGATCATCGTTGGCTCGCTGCGACGTGCGCCGCCGAGGAGGCACATGCGCGTCAGGAGTCCAAAGATCCCGAGCTTGCCGCATGCTTGCCAGACCTTGACGATCTCGGCATCGGTCAGAGCTCGCCCCTTCATTCGCCGCCCGACCCGCTGCGCCCGCGTTTCCTTCGGCGCGCGATAGCCGGCCAGCACATTGTGTTCGACATAGCCTTCGCCGACGCACCATTCGAGGAAGGTGTGCACGTGCTTACGGAAGTCCTTGGCGGCCCCACGCTTCCCGGTCTTAGCGATCTTGTCGACAGCCGCCATGATGTTCCGGCGCGTGAGATCCGCGGCGCTGCCCTCGACATGATCCTTGAGCCCACGCCTCAATGCGGACATCGCCGGCCTCCAATTGACGACCTGCCGCCCTGTCAACGATGTCTCGTAGGGTCCGTCTTCGACGATCAGGTTTGCCAGAGTGGTCCGCTGCTTCTCAGCCGCCTGCAGCCGCCTTGCCTCTCGCTTATCGTCGTTCGGGTCGAGGCCGCGGATCACTTCGCCCGCGGCGATCGTCGCCGCCTTGCGCGCGGCCTTCTCATTGAACTTGGGCCACGGGCCGAGCGTCTTGCGCTGCGTCCCCCTCACACCCGGCTTGGTGAAAAGATACACCCAGGTTCGGGCGCCGGTGGCGCGCATACGCAGGGCGAGACCGGGCAGCTTATCGTCGTGGAGATAATGCTGCGCCTTGTCCGGCGGCAACGAGGCGGTGCGAATGAGAGCATCCGTGAGTGTTAGCTGGTTCGCTGCTTTCGCCATCAACTCGGTCCTTTCCATGTTCCGCGTGTGCCCCGCGACGAAGCCGAAACAGCCCCAGAACAAACCGGGTCTGAAACTCTCCCTCTTTTGTGTGCCCCCGGGGAAAATCCGTCGGGGGCACAACAGGGGCACACAAAATGCAGTAAGGTGCGCTATGGCCTGTTGCGGTCAAAACGGACACAAGCCATTGCTGTTACGTACATTTTTAGTTTTAGAGTGTGGCGGGAATAGGCTGGCCGTGGTCTAGGGATTGTGGTTCACACGGGAGAGGTCCAAGGTTCGATCCCTTGTGCGCCCACCATTAGATCAGACATCTCAGCGTCTTGGACAACTCATTCCCTAGCGATGGGCGTCTATTCTTCCTGGGCACGCCCTTCGGCGACTGGCTCATGCTCAGAGGGTCGTTCGGGCACCAGATCACGACCTCGCGCTTGCCCTCGCCCGAATGCCAGATCGCGTGCGGCACCATAACGCCGCTCCTGATGCAGCCGATCGAGTGCATCGTGGAACATCACGTCATATTCGGGGAAGAAGCCGGACGGCCGCACCTCGTAATCCATGATCGACGCCCCGCCTGCTATCTTGCGCGGTTGAACTGGTATGAGCCCTGGACGAACACGCCGTAGCGCTCCGTCGTGTATCTCAGGACCTGATTGAACGAGTCGACGGCATTGGTGCTGAGGTGCCACCAACGCCCACCGATGCCGATCCGGAAGTTGTCGGTCAGCTGATAGTTCAGGACGGTCTCGGCCTGGAAGCCGGTTCCTTGTCCAGACGCAGGATCGCGACCGAACGTGAAATAGTGCGTGTCGATCGCGTTCTGCGAGGTCCAGACATAAGCGGCCTCCACCTGCCAGTTCAGCCGATCCGACAGCCGCGTGTCGAGTGTGACACCCGCCCGTCCGCTGTGCCACCGGTCCTGCTCGGTCACCACCTTGACGCCAGCACCCAGCGCAGGACTGCAGATCACCGGATTGCCGCCCACCTGCGTGCAGCCTCGCGCGTCGACGGTTTCCGTCCAATACTGATAGCCGACGAAGGCGCCAAACCGGAAGCGGTCGGTTTCCAGCAGGTTGAATCCGACATCGAGATTTGCGTATTGCAGCCGCCCGCCGACATTGCTGACGGTCTTGGATGATGGATTGACGAAGGGCGCGAAGTCCTCGTCGACGAGCGTGCCCGAGCTGATCTTGCCCGCCCCGATATAGCCCTTCAGAAACATGTTGGTGAACGGGCCGTCGAGCGCATCGACCCTGAAGAACATCTCGCCGCTATGCCCGGTCATGCCGCCATAGGCGAGCCGGGAGACCTGCTGCGTGGCGGCCTGGTCGGCGAAATAACGATAGCGATTCTGGCCCGAGCTGAACCAGTAGCGAACGCCGGTTTCCAGCATATAGGACGGCATGATCGACGTGCGCGATTGCAGCGGCATATCGCCCGAGCCCGCCCCCTGGCCGCCTTGCAGCGCCGCAGGCCTGGCCCACGCGCAGCTGACGATCGAGGCGTTGCATTTCGTGACGCCGTCGGCGTTGAAATCGCGCCGCAACGTGACCGTCGCGAACAGATCCTTGGTCGTCGTCTTGACGTCGGCCAGCGTGCTGTCGACGAACCGGTACCCGATCTCCGTTTCCAGGCTGATCTCCTTCGACCAGAGATAGCTGACCAGCAGCGACGGCAGGATCGTGTACTCCTTCAAGTCGGTCTTCGTCCCGGACCTGTACCCCGCCCGCAGCCGCGGGCTGATGGCGAGATCGGGCGTGATCGGATAGCGCGTGGCGAGATCGAGCACGTAGAACTTCGAATCCGCCAGGCTGGCGTAGCGCAGCGCGCCCATGAACAGATCGCCCGGCTTGATGATGCCGTTTCCGGTCAGCTGAGCCGACAGATAATATTCGAGACCGCTCGCCGGGGTGCCATCGACGCCGCCGGACGGCAGTGTGCCGGTCAGATTGGTCACCGTGGCATCGGCGGCGACCTGCCAGGTCTCGTTCAGGGGGCGCGAATAGCTCACCATCGCCGACTGGAACGTCGGCGTGCGATCGATCGCGAGCTGCCTGATCTCGGCTGCGGTGTTGAACTTCATCATGTCGTAGAGGGTGAGGAACGGCTGCCCCTGCAACGCATTCCAGGTCGAGAGAAATGGCACTCTTCGATAATCGAACGAGGCGTTGACGACCGACTTGTCCTCGAACGTATAAGTTCCCGAGAACACGGCGGCATTGAGCGCGCGGAAATGCGTGTCGTAGTCGATCAGGCCGAGCAGCGACTTGTTGGTGTCGAAATAGCGGAATTCCGCGCCGACGGCCTGGCGGTCGACGATGTTGCGGTCGTATTGCGTGATCAGGTAGACGGTGGTTTCGAGCCCGCCCAGGATCTTGCCGAAGTCGATGCTTGCGCCATAGAGCGTCTTGCCGTCCTTGAACGGTGCGTCGAAGCGGCTCCAATTCGGCGAACCCGCGAGCACGTTCAGGCGCAGCCCCGGGCTCTTCTGCCAGCTCAGCACCGCGCCATCGAAACGGCCGATCACGCCGCCTGTGTTGCGGGACTGCCGTCCGACACGCAACGTCACGTCGGCTTCCTTCAGCGTGTAGTCGACCTGCGCGGTCGAGACGCCGTACTTGTCGTTTCCTGTATCGAACTGGCGCTCATGGGTGAAGGCCAGCCTGAACTTGGTCCTGATGCGGTCATTGTCGGCGGTGCCGAGAAAGTCGAAATTGGTCAGCAGCGTGTTCTGATGCACCCGGTGCGCGTCGGGATCGGCATTCGGGTTCGGCGCAATCGCCCTGTCCTTGACGGCGCTGGTCGTGTCGTTGGTGATGAAGGTGGTCGAGAGGCTGCCCGACATCGACCAGCGGGTGTCGCCGTTCGGCCCTGCCGCCCTGGTCGGCATGCCTGTCCCCATGTCTCCGCCCTCGGGCGTGACAGAAGACATCTCGCGCGGCCGCGCCGGTGCGCTGCTGGTCGCGGTGAGAAGCGCAGCGAGCCGCTGCCTCACCCGCTCGGCGCCCTCGCCGCTCGGATAGCGGCGCAGATAGTCTTCATACTCCGCCTGCGCGGCAGCGGTCTGGCCAGCCTTCTGGCGCACCACACCAAGCAGCTCCTGCGCCTCGGCGCTCGAGCCGTTCTCGGGGAGTTTCAGCACTTTCCGCAGGAGATCGATCGCCGTGCTGAAACTGCCCTTCTTGATCGCTGCGCGCGCCTCGTCCATCGAGGCCTCCGCAAACCGGATGTCTGCCGCGGACGGCTGCTGCATGGTGCGATTGTCGTTGCGAACCGACGCCGCCGCACCGGGGAGCGCGGCCGGCTTCAGGGCCTCCGGAGCGGCCACACTCGGCACCAGGGCCTTCACCTTGCAGGCCGACACCGGGCCCTTTCGAGCCATGACGATCGCCACCTGCTCGAAGCTGCCGGATTGCACGATCTGGTAGGTGAACTCGCCGCCGAACTGGACGACGAGGATCGGTCCTCGGTTCTGATCGAGCGTCAGATAGACGTCCTGGATGCCGGAGCCCTGAGCATTGTCGACACGCACGCCTTCGCGCCTGACCAGGCGCCGCGCCATGATGGCGTCGCGATCGACCAATTGCAGCGAGACGCTGAGCTGGCTGCCCTGATCGAGCGGGAAATGCCCGGTGTAGCGGACGCGAACGTGAAAATTGACCCGCAGTAGGCTGCAGTTTCCGACCGTGGTGGCGTTCGCGCCGGCGACGAACTGATCGATGACCGGCTGGGCCGGTGCAACGCCGAAGGCGCCATCGAGCAGGATTGCGAGCAGGACGGACAGCAGACTGATCCGCCATCCCGCCGACCTCGCTGCCGCGACTTGTCCGGAGCGACCGCGCATCACCAGCCGCCTCCATTGACCCGGTGCTGCCGCTGGCGGCGGGTGATGATGGTGGTCTGCGACTTGTCAGCATAGATATGACACGCGCCGGTGCAGTCCTTGAGCTCGGCGACGGTGTAGTTCATCGGTGCCGGCTTCAAGAGCTTGGCGTGCTGCTGCGGCCGGAAATCATTCGCGTGGCAGGCGGCGCAGTCGGGTCTGTAGGCCGCGAACTTGAAGGGGACGGCTTGCGAGTTGCCGCTGTGGCAGGCGGTGCAGCCGATCGCCGCGCTATGGTTCGGATAGCTTGCCGACATATGCCGGTAGTTCACCGAGCTCCAGCTGACCGTCCGGTGGCAACTCTCGCAAGGGACGTTGGTCACGAAGTGCTTCTGCGACTTGCCGGTGGCGTTGGAGCCGTTGTGACAGCTGGCGCACGGCGCCGTCAGGCTGGCGTGATCCATCCGCGCGCCCGAGAACGACACGGTGTTCTTGTGGCAGCTTTCGCATGGCGCGCTGGTGACCACGTGCTTCTGCGGCTTGCCGCCGGCCGATGATCCGTTGTGGCAGGTGGCGCAAGCCGCCATCGTCCCGGTGTGGCTGAAACGCGCGCCACTGAAGGTCGTCGTGCTCTTGTGGCAGGTCTCGCATGGCGCATTCGTCGCGACGTGCTTCGGCGGCTTGCCGCTCGCGGCCATCCCGTTGTGGCAGCTCGCGCAGGCCGCCGCAGTCCCGGTGTGGCGGAAGCGCGCGCCGCCGAACGTCGTCGTGCTCTTGTGGCAGGTCTCGCACGGCGCATTCGTCGCGACGTGCTTCGGCGGCTTGCCGCTCGCGGCCATCCCGTTCTGGCAGCTCGCGCAGGCCGCCGCAGTCCCGGTGTGGCTGAAGCGCGCGCCGCCGAACGTCGTCGTGCTCTTGTGGCAGGTCTCGCACGGTGCGCTGGTCGCGACGTGCTTCGGCGGCTTGCCGCTCGCGGCCATGCCGTTGTGGCAGCTCGCGCAGGCCGCCGTCGTTCCGGTATGGCTGAAACGCGCGCCGCCGAACGTCGTCGTGCTCTTGTGGCAGGTCTCGCATGGCGCGTTCGTCGCGACGTGCTTCGGCGGCTTGCCGCTCGCGGCCATGCCGTTGTGGCAGCTCGCGCAGGCCGCCGTCGTTCCGGTATGGCTGAAACGCGCGCCGCCGAACGTCGTCGTGCTCTTGTGGCAGGTCTCGCACGGCGCATTCGTCGCGACGTGCTTCGGCGGCTTTCCAGGAGCGCTCATGCCGTTATGGCAGGAGGCGCATGGTCCCTGCGCGGTCATATGATTGAATCTGGAGCCGGCCTCCGTGGTGCTCGATCCGGCAAGCCCTGCCCTTGGATTGAACGTCGGCAGCAGCGACGGAGGCCGACCGGCATTCTTCACTTCCGGGGAGTCGGCGCCGGCAGCACCGATCGAAGGCGCGAGCTTGCTGCGCACATCGTTTGGCACGAGCGCTGATGGGGCTGACGTCATTTGCGGCAACGAGTTCGGCGGCTGCGGCACGGATGCCGCCGTGCCGGCAGCTTTGGCTGAACCGTCGGGCTTGGGAGAACCCGGCGCGGCAGCGGAGACCCCTGCTTCAGAACCCGCTGTCGCAGCCGTCGACGTCGCTGGCATATTCGCCAGCGGCTTGCTGCTGAACAGGAGCGTCGAGCTGGATGGCGCAGGCTTGGCGGCAGCGCCGGCCGCGGCAGCGGACTGAGATGCCGCCGGGGCGGCGCTCGTACCCGGGGCTCCATCGGGCGTCGTCGCCGCGGTCATGGTGCGGTTGGCGGTCGAGGCCGGCGTGACCGCCTTGACGGCCGGCGCCTGGGCCGGAACCACCGATCGCGCCGTGGTGGAGCAGCCTGCTGCCGGCTTTTGCGGATCGTCGTCCCAGGTGGAGAAGTTGGCAGCGGCACGCACGTGGCAGCAGCCGCAATCCTGCGTCTTGGCGCTGTGATCCGGCCCCTGCGCCCCTCTGCGGCCCTGGCTGCGATACGAGCCGTTGTGACAGCTGTCGCAGCGCGTGGCATGCACGGCAGTATGACTCATTGTGTAGGTCGCGAAGCTCGCCGCGGTGTTGCTGTGGCAGTTCGAGCACTGCACGCCCGTCACCGGAATATGCGGCGGGGTGGTCAAGCCCTTCGCGCTCGAACCATTGTGGCAGGCGGAGCAATTGGTATTGGCCGCGGAGTGGGTGAACGCCGCGCCGCCCCAGCTGGTGAAGCCGCCCGAGGCTGCCTTGCTGTGACAGCTGACGCAGTCGGCGCCGCCGGTGGCGACGTGGTTCGGGAACGACGCCGTGCCCAGCGCGCCCTCGGCGCCCTGGCCGGTGAACGAGCCGTTGTGACAGCTGTCGCAGCGCGCCGTCGCCACTGCGGCGTGGTTCATCGTGTAGGTCGTGAAGCTCGCCGCGGTGTTGGTATGACAGTTCGAGCACTGCAAGGTCCCGGTCGGGATGTGCGGCGGTGTCGTCATGCCCATCGCCGTCCTGCCGTTGTGGCAGGTCGCGCAGTTGGTGTCGGTCGCCGCATGCTTGAATGCCGCGCCGCCCCAGCTGGTGAAGCCACCCGAGGCTGCCTTGCTGTGGCAACTGACGCAGTCGGCGCCGCCGGTGGCGACGTGGTTCGGGAACGACGCCGTGCCCAGCGCGCCCTCGGCGCCCTGGCCGGTGAACGAGCCGTTGTGACAGCTGTCGCAGCGCGCCGTCGCCACTGCGGCGTGGTTCATCGTGTAGGTCGTGAAGCTCGCCGCGGTGTTGGTATGACAGTTCGAGCACTGCAAGGTCCCGGTCGGGATGTGCGGCGGTGTCGTCATGCCCATCGCCGTCTTGCCGTTGTGGCAGGTCGCGCAGTTGGTGTCGGTCGCCGCATGCTTGAATGCCGCGCCGCCCCAGCTGGTGAAGCCACCCGAGGCTGCCTTGCTGTGGCAACTGACGCAGTCGGCGCCACCGGTGGCGACGTGGCTCGGGAACGACGCCGTGCCCAGCGCGCCCTCGG
>NZ_JABFDM010000023.1 GCF_013178945.1 Bradyrhizobium aeschynomenes | reverse complement strand
TGGACGAGCTCGAGGACATGCTGATGGAGCACGGCATCATGAAGGCGGTCGACGAGAGCCAGATCGGCAAGACCGCCTCCGAGCTCGCCGCCACGGCATAACCGCCACCGGTCACCCGGTCCTTCATCGGGAGGGCCGGGTGACCCCCGCAACCGATCATCGAGGAAAGCCAGATGAGCGTTATCGAGAAACAAAGCGTTGCCGAGATCAAGGCACGCAACAAGGAACTGATCGCCGAGGTTCTGAAGGTCTATCCGGAGAAGACCGCCAAGCGCCGCGCCAAGCATCTCAACGTGCATGAGAACGGCAAGTCGGACTGCGGCGTCAAGTCGAACATCAAGTCGATCCCCGGCGTCATGACCATCCGTGGCTGCGCCTACGCCGGCTCGAAGGGCGTGGTGTGGGGCCCGATCAAGGACATGATCCACATCAGCCACGGCCCGGTCGGCTGCGGCCAGTACTCCTGGGCGGCGCGCCGCAACTACTATATCGGCACGACCGGCATCGACACCTTCGTGACGATGCAGTTCACCTCAGACTTCCAGGAAAAGGACATCGTCTTCGGCGGCGACAAGAAGCTTGCCAAGATCATGGACGAAATCCAGGAGCTGTTCCCGCTCAACAACGGCATCACCGTGCAGTCGGAATGCCCGATCGGCCTGATCGGCGACGACATCGAGGCGGTCTCCAAGGTCAAGTCCAAGGAGTATGACGGCAAGACCATCGTCCCCGTCCGCTGCGAAGGCTTCCGCGGTGTTTCTCAGTCCCTGGGCCACCATATCGCCAACGACGCGATCCGGGACTGGGTTTTCGACAAGCTGCCGGCCGACGCCGCGCCGCGCTTCGAGCCGTCGGACTACGACGTCGCGATCATCGGCGACTACAACATCGGCGGCGACGCCTGGTCCTCGCGCATCCTGCTCGAGGAGATGGGCCTGCGCGTGATCGCCCAGTGGTCGGGCGACGGCTCGCTCGCCGAGCTGGAAGCGACGCCGAAGGCGAAGCTGAACGTGCTGCACTGCTACCGCTCGATGAACTACATCTCGCGTCACATGGAAGAGAAGTACAATATTCCGTGGTGCGAGTACAACTTCTTCGGGCCGAGCAAGATCGCCGAATCGCTGCGCAAGATCGCCAGCTATTTCGACGACAAGATCAAGGAAGGTGCCGAGCGCGTCATCGCCAAGTACCAGCCCTTGATGGACGCCGTCATCGCCAAGTACCGGCCGCGCCTCGAAGGCAAGACCGTGATGCTGTTCGTCGGCGGTCTGCGTCCGCGCCACGTGATCGGCGCCTATGAAGACCTCGGCATGGAGGTCGTCGGCACCGGCTACGAGTTCGGCCACAACGACGACTATCAGCGCACCGCCCAGCACTACGTCAAGGACGGCACGCTGATCTATGACGACGTGACCGGCTACGAGTTCGAGAAGTTCGTCGAGAAGGTCCAGCCGGACCTCGTCGGCTCGGGCATCAAGGAAAAGTACGTCTTCCAGAAGATGGGCGTGCCGTTCCGCCAGATGCACTCCTGGGACTACTCCGGTCCCTACCATGGCTATGACGGGTTCGCGATCTTCGCCCGCGACATGGACATGGCCATCAACTCCCCGGTCTGGAAGATGGCAAAGGCGCCCTGGAAGCAGGCACCCAAGCCCTTGCTCCAGGCGGCCGAGTAATCACCACCACCCACGGCCTGGCTCTCCTTCGGCGGAGAGCCAGCGCTCCCTGATCGACACAGGAAAATAGAGAGGGTTATCCCATGACGCAGTCTGCCGAACATGTGCTCGATCACTTCGAGCTTTTCCGTGGCCCCGAATACCAGCAGATGCTGGCCAACAAGAAGAAGATGTTCGAGAATCCGCGCGATCCCGCGGAAGTCGAGCGCATTCGCGAGTGGGCCAAGACGCCCGAATACCGCGAGAAGAATTTTGCCCGCGAGGCGCTGACCGTCAATCCGGCCAAGGCCTGCCAGCCGCTCGGCGCCGTGTTCGTCGCCGTCGGCTTCGAGAAGACGCTGCCGTTCGTGCACGGCTCGCAGGGCTGCGTGGCTTATTATCGCAGCCATCTGTCGCGCCACTTCAAGGAGCCGAGCTCCTGCGTGTCGTCGTCGATGACCGAGGACGCAGCCGTGTTCGGCGGGCTGAACAACATGATCGACGGCCTCGCCAACGCCTACAACATGTACAAGCCGTCGATGATCGCGGTCTCCACCACCTGCATGGCGGAAGTCATCGGTGACGACCTCAACGCCTTCATCAAGACGTCCAAGGAGAAGGGCTCGGTTCCCGCCGAATTCGACGTTCCTTTCGCTCATACGCCCGCTTTCGTCGGCAGCCATGTCACCGGCTACGACAATGCGATGAAGGGCATTCTCGAGCACTTCTGGGACGGCAAGGCCGGCACCGCGCCGAAGCTGGAGCGCGTTCCGAACGAGAAGATCAACTTCATCGGCGGTTTCGACGGCTACACCGTCGGCAACATCAAGGAAGTGAAGCACATCTTCGAGGCAATGGGGATCGAGTACACGATCCTCGGCGACAATTCGAACGTGTTCGACACGCCGACCGACGGCGAGTTCCGCATGTATGACGGCGGCACGACCCTGGTAGACGCCGCCAACGCCGTCCACGCCAAGGCGACCGTCTCGATGCAGCACTACTGCACCGAGAAGACCCTGCCGTTCATCAAGAACCACGGCCAGGAGGTGGTCTCGTTCCATCACCCGGTCGGCGTCACCGGCACCGACGCGTTCGTAATGGCGCTGTCGAAGCTCACCGGCAAGGAGATCCCGGAATCACTCGCCCTCGAGCGTGGCCGCCTGGTCGACGCGATCGCCGACTCCAGCGCCCACATCCATGGCAAGAAGTTCGCAATCTACGGCGATCCGGACCTCTGCCTCGGCCTCGCCTCGTTCCTGCTGGAGCTCGGCGCCGAGCCGACCCATGTGCTCGCCACCAACGGCAACAAGGAGTGGGCGGAGCGCGTGCAGGCGGTGTTCGATGCCTCGCCGTTCGGCAAGAACTGCCACGTGTATCCCGGCAAGGATCTCTGGCACATGCGCTCGCTGCTGTTCACCGAGCCGGTCGACTTCCTGATCGGCAACACCTACGGCAAGTACCTGGAGCGCGACACCGGCACGCCGCTGATCCGCATCGGCTTCCCGATCTTCGATCGCCACCACAAGCACCGCTATCCGGTGTGGGGCTATCAGGGCGGCCTGAACGTGCTGGTCACGATCCTCGACAAGATCTTCGACGAGATCGATCGCAACACCAATGTGCCGGCCAAGTCTGACTACAGCTTCGACATCATTCGTTAAGTCACGGCGCGCGGCGGTCCCCAGGGGCCGCCGCGCTTCGATCGGGACGATGAGGCTCAGGGGAAGGCCGAAACGGCCGGAGCCTCCTCTCCAAGAAGAGACGCGCAGAAGGTCCGCCAACAGGAGAAGCCGATGAGCTCGCTGTCTGCCACGATCCAGAACGTCTTCAACGAGCCGGGTTGCGGCAAGAACGCCAACAAGTCCGAGGCCGAGCGCAAGAAGGGCTGCACCAAGCAGCTGCAGCCGGGCGGCGCGGCCGGCGGCTGCGCGTTCGACGGTGCCAAGGTCGCGCTGCAGCCGCTGACCGACGTCGCGCATCTCGTGCACGGACCGATCGCCTGCGAGGGCAATTCCTGGGACAACCGCGGTGCAGCCTCGTCCGGATCTCAGATCTGGCGCACCGGTTTCACCACCGACATCAACGAGACCGACGTCGTGTTCGGCGGCGAGAAGCGCCTCTACAAGGCGATCAAGGAAATCATCGAGAAATACGATCCGCCGGCGGTCTTCGTCTACCAGACCTGCGTGCCCGCCATGACCGGCGACGACATCAACGCGGTCTGCAAGGCGGCCTCGGCCAAGTTCGGCAAGCCCTGCATTCCCGTCAATTCGCCCGGCTTCGTCGGGCCGAAGAACCTCGGCAACAAACTCGCCGGCGAGGCGCTGCTCGACCACGTCATCGGCACGGTCGAGCCGGAGGTCACGACGCCCTACGACCTCAACATCATCGGCGAATACAACCTCTCCGGCGAGCTCTGGCAGGTGAAGCCGCTGTTCGACGAGCTCGGCATCCGCATCTCCGCCTGCATCTCCGGCGACGGCCGCTACAAGGATGTGGCGTCGTCGCACCGCGCCCGTGCGGCGATGATGGTGTGCTCCAAGGCGATGATCAACGTCGCCCGCAAGATGGAGGAGCGTTACGGCATTCCGTTCTTCGAGGGCTCGTTCTACGGCATCCAGGACTCCTCGGACTCGCTGCGCGAGATCGCTCGTCTTCTCGTCGAGCGTGGCGCGCCAGCGGATCTGCTGGACCGCACCGAGGCCGTGATCGCCCGCGAGGAGGCCAAGGCCTGGGCGGCGATCGAGCCGTTCAAGAAGCGGCTCACCGGCAAGAAGGTGCTGCTGATCACCGGCGGCGTGAAGTCGTGGTCGGTCGTGGCGGCCTTGCAGGAGGCCGGCATGGAGCTGGTCGGCACCTCCGTGAAGAAGTCCACCAAGGAAGACAAGGAGCGCATCAAGGAGCTGATGGGCCAGGACGCCCACATGATCGACGATATGGCGCCCCGCGAGATGTACAAGATGCTCAAGGACGCCAAGGCCGACATCATGCTCTCAGGCGGCAAGTCGCAATTCGTGGCGCTGAAGGCCGCGATGCCCTGGCTCGACATCAACCAGGAGCGCTCGCACGCCTTCATGGGCTATATCGGCATGGTGAAGCTGGTCGCCGAGATCGACAAGGCGATTTACAACCCGATGTGGGAGCAACTGCGCAAGCGGGCGCCCTGGGAGACGGCCAGCAACAATTGGCAGGCCAAGGCGATTGCCCAGGCCAACGCGGAAGCCGCTGCGCTCGCCGCCGATCCGGTCGCAGCAGAAGCCGCGCGCCGCGCCAAGAAGATCTGCCACTGCAAGTCGGTCGATCTCGGCACCATCGAGGACGCGATCAAGGCGCATGGCCTGACCGACGTCGCCGGCGTTCGCGAGCACACCAACGCCTCGGGCGGCTGCGGCGCCTGCGCCGGCCGGGTGGAGGACATCCTGGCGGGCCAGAAGGCGCCGGCCGAGCTGCTGCAGGCGGCGGAGTAGGGCAACGCTCATGGCCAAGGTCACGATCGGAAAGAAAGCCTGCGCGGTCAATCCGCTCAAGATGAGCCAGCCGATCGGCGGCTCGTTCGCCTTCCTCGGCCTGCGCGGGGCGATGCCGCTGCTGCACGGCTCGCAGGGCTGCACCTCGTTTGGCCTCACGCTGTTCGTGCGCCACTTCAAGGAAGCGGTGCCGATGCAGACGACGGCGATGAGCGAGGTTGCCACCGTGCTCGGCGGCTATGAGAATGTCGAGCAGGCGATTCTCAACATCTACAAGAAGCAGAAGCCGGAGATCATCGGCATCTGCTCGACCGGGGTCACCGAGACCAAGGGCGACGACGTCGACGGCTATATCAAGCTGATCCGCGAGAAGCATCCGGAGCTCGCCAACTATCCGCTGGTCTATGTCTCGACGCCCGACTTCAAGGATGCGTTCCAGGATGGCTGGGACAAGACCGTCGCCAAGATGGTCGAGGTGCTCGTCGACAAGCCGACCTCGACGCGGCGCGATCCCGCCAGGGTCAACGTGCTGCCCGGCTGCCATCTGACACCAGGCGATATCGAAGAGCTCCGCACCATCTTCGAGGATTTCGGCCTGGAGCCCTCGTTCCTGCCGGATATCGGCGGCTCGCTCGACGGTCACATCCCCGACGAGTTCACGCCGACTACGATCGGCGGCATCGGCCTGGAAGAGATCGCGGTCATGGGCAGCGCCTCCTGGACGATCGCGATCGGCGCGCAGATGAAGCGCGCGGCTGAGGCGATGCAGGCCAGGACCGGCGTGCCGTATCGGCTGTTCGAGCGGCTCTGTGGGCTCCTGCCGAACGACGAGTTCATGTCGTTCCTCAGCGAGATCTCGGGGCGACCGGTGCCGGCGAAGTATCGCCGCCAGCGCGGCCAGCTCGCGGACGCGATGCTGGATGCGCATTTCCACATCGGCGGCCGCAAGCTCGCCATCGGCGCCGAGCCGGACCTGCTGTTCGACGTCGCCAGCATGCTGCACGACATGGGCGCCGAGATCTCCGTCGCCATCACCACCACGCAATCACCGGTTCTCGAGCGCATGCCGTGCGACGAGGTGCTGATCGGCGATCTCGAGGATCTGGAGACGCGCGCGAAGGAACGCGATTGCGCGCTGATGATGACGCATTCGCACGGCCGCCAGGCGGCGGCGCGGCTGAAGATCCCGTTCTACCGGATCGGCTTCCCGATGTTCGACCGGCTGGGCGCTGGGCATCTGCTGACCGTCGGCTATCGCGGCACCCGCGACCTGGTGTTTGCGCTCGCCAACCTGATCATCGCCGACCGCGAGGACAACCATCAGCCGACGCCGGACACCTGGATCGATCCCTGGAAGGATTTTCAGCAGGCATCGCCCGAAGCCGCCGTCGTCGCGCCACTGCATTGAATTGACGCTTGAGGAGAAAGGACCGACGACATGAAAGTCGCATTCGCTACCCAGGATCTGAAACGCGTCGACGCCCATTTCGGCTGGGCCAAGAACATCGCGATCTACGATCTCGATCCCGAGGGCTATCGCTTCCTCGAGGCCGTCGAGTTCGACGGCGATCTCAAGGAAGACGGCAACGAGGACAAGCTGGCGCCGAAGATCGAGGCGATCAAGGATTGCGCGATCCTCTATGTCGCCGCCATCGGCGGCTCCGGCGCGGCCCGCGTCGTCGCCAACAACATCCACCCGATGAAGGTCACCCAGCCCGAGGAGATCACCGATCTCCTGGGCAAGCTGCAGGCGGTGCTGAAGGGCACGCCGCCGCCGTGGCTGCGCAAAGCTTTGGCAAAGGGCCAGGAACGCGCGCTCGATTTTGAGGAATGAGGAAACGAACATGTCTGACACCGCAGTCGTAGAAGAAGTCGTCCCCGCCGAGCAGCGCCCCTTCGTCAAGGAGCTGATCAAGGTCTGGCGCGCCCAGGACACCCACGGCGCCTGGGAAGGCAAGAAGGACGTCGAGCTGCTCGAGCCCTACATCCTCGACAAGGAGAAGCGCCGGGCGCTGCCGATCATCGGCGATCCCGATCCGGAGACGATCTGGCGGCTCGAGCTGTTCTTCAACGCGATCGCGCTGTCGATCGAGAAGGCCACCGGCGTGATGATCTCGCCGATGCTGAAGATGAGCCATGAAGGTTTTGGCCGCATGGTGCTGATCGGCGGCCGGCTGATCGTGGTCAACAAGCAGCTGCGCGACGTGCACCGCTTCGGCTTCGACAATCTCGGCAAGCTGGCCGACGAGGGCGACAAGTTCGTCAAAGCCGGTGTCGAGATGATCGAGAAGTTCAAGGACGTCGCGAACTACTGAAGACGAGGATGAGACGATGAGCGACCTGGATACATTGAAGGCCGAGATCAAGAAGCTGTCGGCGCGCGCCATGGATGCCAAGATGAACCTGCACGATCTGTCGGAGGAGCTGCCCATCAACTGGGACCAGATCCTCCCCACCGCGCAGAAGGCGCATGAGGCGTTCGCTGAGCTGGAGAAGAAGCGGGCCGAGCTGAAGAAGCTCGAGGCTGCGTGAGCCGAGACGAGGACCCGCCACCATGTCCAATTCAACCCGCGACGGCCGCGATTGGCGGCCGGACTACCTGGTCGCCATCGACGCCGCCAAGTGCATCGGCTGCGGCCGCTGCTACAAGGTGTGCGGCCGCGAGGTCATGACCCTGAAGGGGATCAACGACGAGGGCGAGTTCGTCGAGCTCGACGACGACGAGGATGACGAGGTCGAGAAGAAGATCATGGTCATGCACGACACTGGCGCCTGCATCGGCTGCGGCGCCTGCGCCCGGGTCTGCCCGACCAACTGCCAGACCCATTCGCCGGCGGCATGAGCGTGACGGGCGTGCAGTCATGCTGCGGATGGAAGCCAAATTCACGATCGGCCAGGTGACCCGGCACCGCGTCTACGATTTGCGCGGTGTCGTGTTCGACGTCGACCTGTCGTTCTCCGAGGAGGAGGGCTGGCGGGCGATCACGATGGACAAGCGGCTCGACAAGGAGCAGCCGTTCTACTACCTGCTCGCCGAATGCGGCGACAGCAGCTACATCGCCTACGTACCGGAGCAGAACCTGGTGGCTGATGTCTCCGGCGAGCCGGTGAAGCATCCGGATATCGGCGAGCTGTTCGATGTCGATGACGGCGGCAGCTATCATTACCGCGGGCGCATCTTTCAATAGCTGACAGGTCAGCAAGCCGCAGCCCTCATAGCGAGGAGCCGCAGGCGACGAAGCAATCCAGAGTCCTCGCGCTGCCCTGGATCGCGTCGCTGCGCTCGCGATGACGGCAGCAGCACTCAGCGTCGCCCGGAACTACCGCAATCAGGTATAAGGCAATGTCTATCCACCGGTCATTCCGGGGCGCGCGCAGCGCGAGCCCGGAATCCATAACCACGAACGGCCGTTGTCCGGGAGGACGAGCGCCACGGACATCTCGTGCCTCATGACCGCCTGTGGCTATGGATTCCGGGCTCGCGCTGTGCGCGCCCCGGAATGACGACGGATAGAGGCGGGATACTCCAAAAGCCAGCTCGGGACCTACTCGATCCCCTGTTCCCGTGCCTTCCACATCGCCGCGATGCGGAAGCGTTCGTTGATCGCGGCGGGGCTGGCGAGGATCTCGGACTGCGCGCCGGCGAAGGCGCCCTCGACGATCGCCGCCTCCTCTTTCGTCAGGGTGATCCGGCCGGCCATGTGGGTGGCATCGGGCGCGGCCTCCCAGATCTTGCGCCGGTTCGGATGCAGCTTGACCTCGACCAGCTCGAACGCCTCGAGCTCGCCGTCGAGGCAGATCGCGAGGCCGATCACCTCGACCTTGCGGCCGTCCTGCGTGGTCTTCACCAGGGTCTTTGCCATGCGTGTGCTCCCGTCATTGAGGTCCTGAGGTCACGCCGCCGCCGGCGTGTCGTCGAGCTGGCTCCATTCCGCCCAGGCGCCGTCATGCACGGCGACGGTGGGAACGCCGAGCCGGTACAGCGCCAGCGCCAGCATGCACGAGGTGATGCCCGAGGCGCAGGTGGTGACGATCGGTTTCGCCAGATCGATGCCGGCGGCCGAGAAGCGCGCGGCGAGCGCGTCGGGCGGCAGCAGCACACCCGTATCGGGATCGACCAGATCGGCCCAGGGCAGGTTGATGGCGCCGGGAATGTGGCCCTGGCGCTTGAAGGTGAAGACGTCCGGCTGCGTCCCGTCGAACTTGCCGGGGCCGCGGGCGTCGACCAGCTGGGCGCCACTCTGCAGCGCGTCCTGAACCTGCGCCGAGGTCGCGACCAGCTCGGGCCGGAAGCTCGCCATGAAGCTCGCCGGCGCCGGGCGCACCGGCGTCATCTCCGCCGGCTGCTTCTCCTTGGTCCATTTGCCGAAGCCGCCGTCGAGCAGCGCGACATTGTCGTGGCCGAACACGCGGAACATCCACCACACCCGGCCCGCGGCCGAGCCGCCATAATGGCGGTCATAGACGATGACGCGATCGGCATTGCTAATGCCGAGCAGCCCGACCTTGTGGGCGAAATCCTCCGCCGTTGGCAGCATGTGCGGCAGCGGGTTCGATTTGTCGGCGACCTGGTCGATGTCGAAATGCACCGAGCCCGGCAGGTGCCGGCCGCGATATTGCGTGCGGCCGTCGAGATTGGTGCTCGGATGATGCCAGGTGCAGTCGAGGATCTTGATGCCGGGATCGGTGAGATGCTGCGCCAGCCATTCGGAGCTGACCAGGGCGTCGGAAGGATCTCTGCTCATGCATGCGCTCTCGATGAGGGGCCAACGGGACGGCTGACGCGGACGCGCGTCAGAGTGTTTTCGGCATCGCATAGCCCGGGCGCGGATGGCTGTCGTAATATTCAGGGCGTTCCGGCCAGCCGCCATCGGCGATGATCTTGAAGGTCGCGACCGTCACCGGCGCGCCGGGCGAGCAGGACACTTCGGTGAACTTGATCTCGCGCTCGCCCGGGCCTGCCGAGAAATCGGCAACCGTGGTGCCGTCGGCCTTGCGGGCTCGCGCGAAGCCGGGCGTGCCGACGGTGGCGGCGGGTACGGCGGCGGCGACGAAGTTCGGCTGCTCCAGGCCATCGACCGCGGGTCCAAACGCCGGCGAGGCGAAGGTGAAGGTCGCGAGCACGCCGCTGCGGTCGACCGCCTTGTCGGCGGTGGTCGGACGCGCCACGGAGTAGACCGTCAGCGTGCCGCCGTCGAGGGCCGCCTTGATGTCGTCGAGTGAGCTTTCGACGAAGTCCAGTGTCACGTTCATGTCGATCTCCTTACAAAGAGGCGCCTTTGCAGGAGAAATTTTCAAGTTCTGTGCCAGTCTCTCGCAACAGCGAGACAGATGCCGGGACGCGGAGTTGCGCGAATCTTGCAACGTGATCCGCTAGCGAGCCGACCGCTGCTCTCATCGCGCTGAAAGCGGCGCTGTCGGACATGCGCCAGACATCGATGAGGCCCGACAATGACCACCGACGTCGCCTACGCCATCTGCAGCTTCAACGACATCCCAAGCCGCCGCGCCATGGGCTTCCAGCTCATGATCGTCGCGGAGGACGGCAGCCATCGCCCCTGGCCGATCTTCGTGATCCGTTGGGGCAAGCAGGTGTTCGGCTATCTGAACATGTGTCCGCACGACAAGGTGAATCTCGACTGGGAGCGCAACCAGTTCATGGACGGCAACGGCCTGCGCATCCTCTGCGGCAAGCACGGCTCGCTGTTCGAGATCGGCACCGGGATGTGTGTCGACGGCCCCTGCAAGGGCGAGAGCCTGACGCCGGTGGCGCTGTCGGTGATCGACGGCGACATCTGCGTCACCGGCGTGACGCTTGTCGAGGATGACGAGGACAATGAGGAAGAGACCGGTCTGCAATGTGAGGAAGGCTGAGATCTCACATGAAGTCCCGGCGCGAGGGCCGGGACTTCAGCTTGTGCTAGGTGCCGTTTCTAACCTCTTGGCACCTCAACTTATGTGATCCTCGCTGTCATCGTCCGCGAAGGCGGACGATCCAGTACGCCGTGACGTCTCGGCTCTACATCGTCTGCCGCGGCGTACTGGATGCTCCGCCTTCGCGGAGCATGACAGTTTTGAGAATGGCGAGAAAACCTCAAACCGGCCGGTTCTCGTTGCGGTTCTTCACCGGCTCCATCTTGGCCAGCGCGTCCGCATAGGCGATGACCTCGTAGCTCTCGTTGAACTTCACCGCGGCGTCGAGCACGTAGTCGAGCTTGCCGGCGGTATCGAGCTTCTTGATGTCGTTCTTGTCGATGCTCAGGAGGTCCATCATCTCCTTCCAGACCGTCGATTCATCGCACGGCAGGACGTAGAACGTCACGTCGCCCATCTTGATGCGATACTTCGCCAGGAGGTCGATGTTGTTGCAGAACATGAAGTAGCTGCCGTCCGGCTTCAGCAGACCCTTGAGCACCTCGGCTGCCGTCTCGAGATAGGCCAGCGAGTGGATGTAGCCGACCAGCACCGGGATGGTCGGCTCGCCGTCGTTGACGATCGTCAGCACCTGCTCGATCGAGAAATCCGGCGGGCGCTTCTCGTCGGCGACCTGGGTCTGGAATTTCAGCGCGATATCGCCGCGGAAGCCGAACCGGCCGGGCTTGGTGGTCGGCGCCTTCAGCACGGCGTTGAGCAGCCTGCCTTCCTTGTCGAGTTGCGCGAGCGCGGTGGTCTCGATTGCAACCGTCTTCTCCAATGTTGTCATCAGCAAATCCCCTCGCATGTCGTTCATGAGCCGTTCGCCGCACGGCGCGGTCAAAAGGGCGGTGATGCAAGTTGTCTGCCGATGTGTGTTGCGCGTTGATTTGCTTGAAAGTTTTGCCCGTCGGGCCGATCGATTGTCGGATTTGCGCCGCGACATCGCGGCGTCACGGCCGCGACACGGCACGAACCGCGCCTGTCGCAAAGCCGACACGCGTCGGAAACGCCACAGCGGCATCGCGAAAAGCCCTGTTGTTTCAGGCGATTGTTGGATGGCACGAGACTTGCCAATTCTGCTCGCAACAGCCGAATGGGAAAGGCCAGACGATGATGATCAACCTGACCGACAGCGCCATCAATGCGGTCCGCAACGCGATCACGACCTCCGACAAGCCGGTCGACGGCCTCCGGATCATGGTCGAAGCCGGCGGCTGCGCCGGGCTCAAATACAACATGGGCCTGGTCAGCGGCAGCGAACCCGAGGACACCGTGATCGAGCGCGAGGGTGTGCGCGTGCTCGTCGATCACAAGAGCCTGGAATATCTCGAGGGTACGACGATCGATTTCGTCGTCGCGCTGGAAGGCTCCGGCTTCACCTTCGAGAACCCCAACGCCAAGTCGAGCTGCGGCTGCGGCAAGTCCTTCGCGTAACTCCTGCTTGATCCATCAACACAAGAGAAGTGACACCATGCTGGTCGAAACCCAGGGTATCGTCGAAGCGCCGGCTCAGATGAGCGAGCGGGAGCGGATCATCCGGGCCGTGATCGAGGAGGTTCGTCCGAACCTCAAGCGCGACGGCGGCGATTGCGAGCTCGTCGAGATCGACGGCAACAAGATCATGGTCAAGCTTGCCGGAGCCTGCATCTTCTGCAAGCTCGCCAGCGCGACGCTGGAAGGCATCCAGGCCCGCATGATCGAGAAGCTCGGCGAGTTCGTCCGCCTTGTTCCGGTGGCCGGCGCAGCGAAGGCGCGGCATTAAGGAGCGGCCGTGCGCCCGGTGTACCTCGACAACAACGCCACGACGCGCGTCGACCCCGAGGTCGTCGCGGCGATGTTGCCGTTCTTCACGGACCAGTTCGGCAATGCCTCGTCCTCGCATGCCTTCGGCAGCGAGGTCGCGGGCGCCGTCCGCCAGGCGCGCAAGGGCCTGCAGGCGCTGCTCGGCACCGCGTTCGATCACGAGATCGTCTTCACGTCCGGCGGGACGGAATCCGACAGCACCGCGATCTTGTCGGCGCTGGAGACGCAGGAGGGGCGGGACGAGATCGTCACGACGGCGGTCGAGCACCCGGCGATCCTGACGCTGGTCGAGTATCTCCGCGACAAGCGTGGAGTGACGGTGCACTTGATCGGTGTCGATGCCGCCGGGCGGCTCGATGTCGACGCCTATAAGCGCGCGCTCGGACCGCGCACCGCGATCGCCTCGGTGATGTGGGCGAACAACGAGACCGGCACACTGAATCTGATTCCGGAGCTGGCGAAGCTTGCGCATGACGCCGGCGCGCTGTTCCACACCGATGCCGTCCAGGCCGTCGGAAAGATCGCCATCGATCTGAGATCGGCCGGTGTCGACATGCTGTCGCTGTCCGGACACAAGCTGCACGGGCCGAAGGGCATCGGTGTGCTGTATGTCAGGAAGGGCACGCCGTTCGCGCCGCTGATGCGCGGTGGCCCGCAGGAGCGCCGCCGCCGCGGCGGCACCGAGAACGTGCCTGCCATCATCGGCCTCGGCAAGGCGGCCGAGCTCGCCGCCAAACATCTCGCCGACGAGCAGGGCCGCGTGCGCTCGCTGCGCGACCGGCTGGAGCAGGGCATCGTTCAGGGCGTCGGCCATTGCGCCGTGCTCGGCGATCCCGAGCAGCGGCTGCCGAACACCGCCAACATTGCGTTCCAGCATCTCGAAGGCGAGCCGATCGTGATGTGGCTGAACCAGGCCGGCATCGCCGCCTCGCTCGGCTCCGCCTGCGCTTCCGGCTCGATGGAGCCGTCGCATGTGCTCAGGGCGATGAACGTGCCGCCGGAACTGCTGCGCGGCGCCGTGCGCTTCTCGTTGTCGCGCGACACCACCGACGACGACATCACGCGTGTGCTTGCCGTACTGCCCGACATTGTCGGCCGTCTCCGCCAGACCTCGCCCGCCTGGCTGCAACATCATCCGTCAAACGCGGCGGACGCCCTTCGTCCCACGGAGCTTACGCAATGAAAGTCATGATCCGCCGCTCGCCGGAAACCGGCCTCTCGATCTACGTCCCCAAGAAGGATTTGGAGGAGCCGATCGTCGAGTCCGAGCACGAGACCCTGTGGGGCGGCTGGATCCGTATCGCCAATGGCTGGGTGCTCGAGCTGCCGCAGATGGCCGCCGACACGCGGCTGCCGATCACGATCAATGCGCGCAAGCGCGGGGGAGAAGGGGACGAGTGATGAATGCGCCGCTTCCTCATATCGACATCATCAAGCAGGCCGACGCCGAGGCGCTGCTGAAGGATGTCGTGGCCAAGCTCAAGGCTGGCAAGGTCGTCCCGTTCCTTGGGCCCGCGGTGTCGGAGCAATCCGGCGCCCCGGTACCAATGAATCCGGAAGCCCTGGCCGCGTTCTTCGGCACCAAGGTGGCGCTGCCGCGCCGGGCCAAAGGCAACGCCTGGGCGTCGGCGCAGCACATCGAGAGCACGCGTCATCGCTCGACGGTGACGGCGCTCATGGCGGAAGCCTTCGCGGCGCCGGTCGCGCCGACGCCGCTGCAGCAGCATCTCGCGTCGTTGCCGCTGCCGATGATCGTCGACAGCTGGTATGACGGCGCGATGCGGACGGCGCTGGCCGGACGCGGCGACTGGGGCGAGGTGCAGGGCATCACCCGCGCCCATATCGGCGAAGACCGCTGGTATCGCTTCTACGACGCCGCGGGCGGCGAGAGCGATCGTGAGAAGGCCAACGGCTGGACCACGCTGCTGTACAAGCCGCACGGCGGCATCACGCCGGCCAAGAACTTCCTGATCACCGACGCCGACTATGTCGAGGTCCTGACCGACATCGACATCCAGACGCCGATTCCCGACACCGTGAAGGATCGCCGTACCGATCGCGGCTTCCTGTTCATCGGCTGCCGCTTCAACGACCAGCTGCTGCGCACCTATGGCCGCCAGGTCATCAAGCGCTCGGGCACCGAGCACTACGTCCTGGTCGAGCCGGATACGCTGTCGAAGAACGAGCTGAAGTTCTTCATCGCCGAGCGGCTGACGCCGATCGCAATTCCGCTCGCCCGCGCGACCGAGATCATCATCGGCAGCTGAAAGCGATCCGTTACATTTACGAGCAGCGCGGCCGCAAGCCGCGCTGTTTTGCTGCGCGCCCTCGGCTCGATCCGAGTCTGTAACGTTTCTAACAACGCATCAAACGAGAGGCTTTCGCATGTTGGCAAGGCGACAGCCGCGATGATTTTGCTAAGGCGTTGATAGTTCGCAAGAATGATCTTGTCCGCGGCGTGGCACGCGAGTTGCTGAACTCCTTACCAAGGCGGTTTGCGGCTCGCCAGCAACGTTAAGGAGCGGACATGGACGCGTCAGTGCAGCACGACCAGGCGACGATACCGGACGGCGACAAGCTGAGCTCGGTGATGCAGACCATCGCAGAACACAAGGGCTGCGGCACCTCTGGCGGCAGCGGCAAGGCGAGCTGCGGCTCGGGTGCCGGCGAGAACGACCTGCCGCCGGAGATCTGGGAGAAGGTGAAGAACCATCCCTGCTACAGCGAGGAGGCGCATCATCACTACGCGCGCATGCATGTCGCCGTGGCGCCCGCCTGCAACATCCAGTGCAACTACTGCAACCGCAAATACGACTGCGCCAACGAGTCGCGTCCGGGCGTCGTCAGCGAGAAGCTCTCGCCGGAGCAGGCTGCCAAGAAGGTGCTCGCCGTCGCCTCGACCATTCCGCAGATGACAGTGCTCGGCATCGCTGGCCCCGGCGATCCGTTGGCCAACCCCGAGAAGACCTTCAAGACCTTCGAGCTGATCGCGCGTACCGCGCCCGACATCAAGCTCTGCCTGTCGACCAACGGCCTCGCGCTGCCCGACCATGTCGACACCATCGCCGGCTTCAACGTCGACCACGTCACGATCACCATCAACATGGTCGATCCCGAGATCGGCGCGAAGATCTATCCCTGGGTGTTCTGGAAGCACAAGCGTTACACCGGCGTCGAGGCCGCCAAGCTGCTCACCGATCGCCAGCTGCAGGGCCTGGAGATGCTGACCGAGCGCGGCATCCTCTGCAAGGTCAACTCGGTGATGATCCCGGGCGTCAACGACAAGCACCTCGTCGAGGTCAACAAGGCGGTGAAGTCGCGTGGCGCCTTCCTGCACAACATCATGCCGCTGATCTCCTCGCCCGAGCATGGCACCGTGTTCGGCCTGACCGGCCAGCGCGGCCCGACCGCGCAGGAGCTGAAGGCGCTGCAGGACGAGTGCGAAGGCGAGATGAACATGATGCGGCACTGCCGCCAGTGCCGCGCCGACGCTGTCGGCCTGCTCGGCGAGGACCGCTCCGCCGAGTTCACCACCGACAAGATCATGGCGATGGAAGTGAACTACGACATCGACAGCCGCAAGGCCTATCAGGAGGCGGTCGAGAGCGAGCGCGTCGCCAAGGTCGTTGCCCGCCAGGAGGAGCTTGCCTCGCTCGCCGGCCAGTCCAGCGACATCAAGCTGCTGGTCGCGGTCGCGACCAAGGGCTCGGGCCTGATCAACGAGCATTTCGGCCACGCCAAGGAGTTCCAGGTCTACGAACTCTCCACGGCCGGTGCGAAGTTCGTCGGTCACCGCCGCGTCGACCTGTACTGCCAGGGCGGCTATGGCGACGAGGACAGCCTCGAGACCGTGATCCGCGCCATCAACGACTGCCATGCGGTGTTCGTGGCCAAGATCGGCGGCTGTCCGAAGAGCGACCTGCAGGCCGCCGGCATCGAGCCGGTCGACCAGTTCGCCCATGAGTTCATCGAGAAGTCGGCGATCGCCTGGTTCAAGAGCTACCTCGACAAGGTCAACAGCGGCGAAATCCAGCACGTCGTGCGCGGCGACGCCGAGATCCGCCAGGGTGCTCTGACCTCGGCGGCGTGAGATCCGATCCCGGCGGCGCTCCGGCGCCGCCGGCCCCTTTCGACAGGAGCGTTTCATGACTTTGAAGATCATTGCCTCGCAATGCACGAGCTGCTCGGCCTGCGAGCCCGAATGTCCGAACGTGGCGATCTCCGAGAAGAACGGCACCTTCGTGATCGACCCCAAGAAGTGCACCGAGTGCATCGGCCATTTCGACGAGCCGCAATGCGCCGCGGTCTGCCCGGTCGACAACACCTGCGTCATCGACAATTCGTTCCCGCGCTACCAGCCGCCGGCCTGAGGAGAGCCCGATGAACTTCACGCTCACGCCAGCCGCGCAGAAGTTCATGCGCATGATGCTGCGGGCCGACGGCACCGCCGGCTCCGGCTTCCGCCTCGCGGTCTCGCCCGGCGGCTGCTCGGGTCTGGCCGCCGACATCAGCGTGCTTGCTGCGCCTCAGCCCGGCGATGCCGTGGTCGAGCGCGACGGCGTCAAGCTGTTCCTGCCGGCCGAAAGCCGGCTGCTGCTCGACGGCGTCACCATCGATTTCGCCGATACCGCGACCCAGACCGGACTCGTATTCCACGATCCGAAGCAGGTGTCGTGCTCCAGCCACGCGCTGAAGGCGCTGCAGGACTAGGACCGCACCATGCCGACCGATGCCCGGCCCACCTCCCAGACTGCCATCGAGGACGCGCTGCTTGCCGACGCGCTGCTCGGTGGCGGACTGCCGGAAGAGGCCGAGCGTCAGCTGTGGCAGGCCAGTCAGAGCTATCACCTCGACGATGTCGCCGAGGCCCATCTCAAGCAGGCCGAGGCGCTGGCGCCGGATCATGCCGCCGTCCTGATCGGCTTTTACCGGTTCTATTTCTACAAGGGGCGGCTCACCGACGCGCTGCGCATTGCCAAGCGCTGCCTGACCAAGGCCGCGGTCGAAAATCATCTGCCGCCGCATTGGCGCGACGTCCGCCCCGAGCATGCCGAGTTCGGCAGCTTCGACCACATGCTGCCGCGCTTCTTCATGTTCACGCTGAAGGGCTACGCCTACCTGCAGATGCGGCTCGGCAATCTCGTCGAGGGGCGGCTCGCCGTGCAGAAGCTGCTCGACCTCGATCCGAGCGACAAGATCGGCGCACGGGTCCTGCTCGAGGTGGTCGACCGGGTGGAGCTCGACGATGAGTGACGACATCGACGAAGCCATCGACTGGCAGGGCCACGAGATCAGCTGCACGGGCTGTGCCCACGAGCAGCTGAGTTCTGCCGGCGGCTGCAAGCTCCGCCACGCCTGCGTGCACGACCGCTACGCCCGGCGTATCGACCGGTTCTTCAACTGGAATCCGGCGCTTGCCAACGATTACGTCAAGCATCCACACTTTGAGGTGCGCGCGATCGCGGCCAAGCATGCCAGCCCGTTCTACCTGCCGCCGCTGCTCGACGATCCCGAGGAGACGGTGCGCTGGAATGCGGCGCGGCGGTTGCCGAAACGTCTGGTGCTGCGGCTGCGTCATGATCCGCATCGCGAGGTCCGCATCCGGATCGCGACCGTGCTCGATCCGGAAGACCTGATGCCGATGATGATGGACGACGATTATTACGTCCGTCTCGTCGTCGCGCGCCGGATCGTCCCGTCCGTGCTCGGTCGCATGATGGGCGATCCCGAGGCCGAGGTCCGCCGTGTCGTCGCGCGCCGCATCCCCAGCGACTGGCTGCTTGGCATGATCAGCGATCCTGACGCGCGGGTGCGGCTGGAGATCGCCGAGCGCCTGGCGCCCGATCTGCTCACGGCGATGCATAGGGACGCCGATTGGCGCGTGCGCCACGAGGTCGCGAGCCGGATCCCGCTTGGCGAGCTTGCCGAGCTCGCGCACGACGAGGATCCGCTGGTGCAGGAGATGGCCCGGAGCCGGCTCGACAACCGTTCGGGAGCAGCGATGGAGAAACCGGCATGAGCAACATCGTTCGTGACAGCGAAGTCGTCGAGCTGTCGGCGCCGCCCTACTTCACGTTCGGCGAGAAGGTCAAGGCGAAGCGTACCATCCGCAACGACGGCACCTATGCGGGCAAGGAGATCGGCGAGATTCTCGCGAAGAAGGGCGAGATCGGCTACGTCGTCTCGATCGGCACCTTCCTGCAGCAATTCTACATCTACGGCGTCGAGTTTCTCGAAAGCGGAAACCGCGTCGGCATGAAGCGCAAGGAGCTCGAATCCACCGTTCCCCGCGGGGACGCCGAGGACGAGCTGCCGCTGCCGGGAGCGTACAGATCATGATCGAACCGCGGATGCCGAAATACCAGTGGGGCCAGCGCGTGAAGGCGCTGATCGACCTGGTCAATGACGGCTCATTCCCGAACGCGCCGGCCGAGGCCAAGCTCGTGGGCGTCGGCGACATGGGCGAGATCGTCCAGGTCGGCACGCACACGGAAGCAAACATGCCGATCTATCTCGTCGAGTTCGGCGAGAAGCTCGTCGTGGGCTGTCTGGAAGAGGAGATCGTCCCGGTTTGAGGGCGATGATCAGTCATGGTGGCAGCCGCGCGTCAGCCCAGCTTCGTCCTGCCTGCGCATCCGAACGAGCTGGATCGCAGGCGGATCGAGCGCGCGCTGAAGTCGCGGAAGCGCTACCGCTATGTCGAGCCTTTGGTCGTGCCGGTTGCTGAAGGTTATCAGGTCCGCAGTCCGTGCTGCTCGCGCAACATCGACAAGGACGGCGGGGTGATCGACGTAGCGCTGCTGCGTCATGATCCCGCGAAGACGATGTGGAAGCTGTTCTGGAGAGATCACGCGAAGGGGATCTGGGAGCTGCACAGCGTGCACCAGCGGTTGACCGCGGCGGTCGACGAGCTGAACGCCGACCCAGAGCGGATCTTCTGGCAGTAACGAGAAGGACGGGTGAGATGGCATTGGCCGAGCAGGAACTGAATGAGATCGCGCAAGTCCTCGAACAACCTGACGCCGGGAGCACGGCGTTCGGCGAGCTGCGTCGCCGCTTTCCCAAGCTGGTTCTGACCCGCTGCGACGCCTCGGATGTGACGGAGGCGCCGTTCCGCACCTACGCTGTGTTCGACCTGCATCTGCTCGACGCCAGCGAGCATTGTGCGGGCGTCACCGACGATCCCGCCAAAGCCACCGGCCTGATCCTGGCCAAGCGGAGCTGATCATGACCAAGCCCTATCTGGTGCATGACGCCGACAGGCAGGACCAAGACGAGGTCGAGCTGACGCCGGTCGGCTCCGACTTCATCCCGCTGTCCGATCCCGACATTACGACGGCGGAGATCGCGGCGGTCGAGGCGACCTTGCGCTCGCCGCGGCTGTCCACCGGCCCGCTCGTCGAAGAGTTCGAAGCCGCGTTCGCGGCCTATCTCGGGCGCAAATATGCCATCGCGGTTCCGAGCGGTACGCTCGGCCTGCTGCTCGTGCTCAAGGCGATGGGGATCGGAGCCGGTGACGAGGTGATCGCATCGTCCTATTCGTTCCGCGAGGTCGCGCACGCGATCAGCGTCGCCGGCGCCAAGCCGGTCTTTTCTGATATCGACTACTACTCCGGCACGCTGGCGCCCAGCAAGATCGAGGCGAGGATCACGGCGCGGACCAAGGCGATCCTGGCCGGCAACACCAACGGCCATCCGGCGAAATGGACCGAGCTGCAGGCGATCGCAAAGGCGCATGGTCTGCCGTTGATCGAGGATTCGAGCGAGGCGATCGGCTCGAAATATCAGGGCGCGCTGGTCGGCACGTTCGGCGCAGCCTCCGTATTCGACTTCTCGCAGCCATTTGCGCTGACCTGCGGCGAGGGCGGCATGATCGTCACCGATGACGTCGACATCGCAGTTGCGGTGCGCCGGCATCGCTCGCACCGTCTCGACGAGCGGGCCTCGGTCGTCGTTTGCAGCACCCCGTCGCATCAGGCGGTCATGAGCGACGTCACCGCAGCGCTAGGACTTGCCCAATTGAAGCGCATCGACGAGATCCTCGAGCGCCGCAAGCTGATCGAGCAGATCTATTACAGCGAGGTGCAATCGTTCGAGGGCATCAAGGATCCCTATGTCGGCCCTGACGTCACCGAGGTAAACTGGTTTCTCTATCAGGTGCATCTGGGGACGCGGTTCTCGAAATCGAGCCGCGACTCGATCGTCGAGGATCTCCGGGTCGAGCAGGTCGAGGCCGTCGCCTATTCCAATCCGCTGCACCTGCAGCGGCACTATTTCGACATGGGCTATCGTCGTGGCGACTATCTCGTGACCGAGAAGGTCGCCGATCGCGTCGTGGCCCTGCCGTTCCACGTCCATCTGACTACCGACCAGATCGCCTTCATCGTCGCCACGATGAAGGACGCATCGGTCAATGTCGGAGCAGGCGCGGCGATCTACTGACGAGTTCTGATCTCAAACCCAAGAACTTCAAACCCAAGAAGGAGACTCCAAATGGCAACTCTGACAGTCATGCCCTCCGGCAAGACGATCGAGGTGGGCGAGGGCACCACCATTCTCGCGGCACTGCTCGCAGCCGAGGTCGAGATCCCGCACAAGTGCGAGGGGCAGGCCAAGTGCGGCTCGTGCCACATCTTCCTCCAGGAAGGACGCAAGGGCGTCTCGAAGGTCAGCAAGCTCGAAAACGAGAAGCTCGACACCATCGTGGGCGTTGGCTCGAAGTCCCGCCTCGCGTGCCAGGCGACGATCCTCGGCACCGAGAACGTCAAGATCGAGCTGCTCGGCTTCTCGTCAGGTCTGTAACAGGAGGATCACATGGACAACATCACGCTTCACGTTCGTTTCGCCCCAGATGGCACCGTCGCCGAGATCAGCGAGCGGCCGGCGGCGCTGACTCCGCAGCAATGGTTCAACAAGCTGAGCGAGGCGATCGGCATGAAGGCCTATCAGACCTTCGCCGGCGGCCGCGGCGTTTTCAAGGTCGCCCGCGACCAGGTCGAGGCCCTGAAAGCCGCTGCCGTCGTGTGACAACTACGCTGCGGGTGATCGACGCGAGCGGCGGCATGAGCACCGATACGGTTCAGTTCTTCGTCTCGTATACGGGCGTCAAGCTGCCGCTGCGCCTGGTGACGGCGATTGCACCGGAGCAGCTGTCGAACCGCAACACCTTCATCCGTGGCCGATTCAATGCCGCTGGTGCGCTGACTGGGTTCGAGAAGGTCGTGTACGGCGAGATCGAGCTCACCCATCGGTATGATTATCACCCCAACGGGACGTTGCGCCGTGCCGAGATCGTGATGCTCGATGAGGATCCGGTGACGCTCGATTTCGACGAGACCGGCGCTGCCGTCGCCGGGCGGGACGGCGCGTGAAGGACCATCGTGGTGAGGGAGCAATTGTGACGGTCGCCAAGCTGATCGAGGCTCTTGCCAGCATGCCCAAGGACGCTATCGTGCTGATGGACTCCGGCGCCGGACTGTCGCGGGTCGATGCGTTGGAGCTCGTGGCCGAGCAGGGGCCCGGCGCACCGGCCGAGGTGATCCTACAGCCGAGCTTGGATGAATAGAAGCAGGACTGATCGGATGGCGGACGCGGGCACGACAGAGACTGACACGTCGGCGACAGGGCCGGTGATCACGCCCTATGAGCGGATCGGCGGCGCCGTCGTGATCGATCGCCTGGTCGACTCGTTCTACCATCGGATGGATACGCTGCCTGAGGCCAGGACGATCCGGGACATGCACGGCACCAATCTGGGGCCGATCAAAGTCATCCTGAAGCGCTATCTCTCGGAATGGCTCGGCGGTCCGAAGCTGTACTCGCCGGAGAAGGGCCATCCGCGGCTGCGCCAGCGTCACATGGGGTTTCCGATTGGCAACGCCGAGCGCGACGCGTGGCTACTCTGCATGCGCGGCGCGCTGGAGGAGACGGTGGCCGATGTTGCAGCCCGCCAGGATGTCGACGCCGCCATGACCAAGCTCGCCGACTGGATGCGCAATCAGGCCGGCAATCCCCACGATGCGCGTGCCGCGCGGCCGTGAGCGGAATGGTTCTCGCCGGGCTAACGCAATCTAAGTTGAGCGACGATGCAAATGAATGCGCCATCTCCCCTTGTGGGAGAGGGCATGTAGGACAGTGCGTCGTACTCGGTTGGGTGAGGGGTTTCTATCCACGAGCCTGACACGCGGAGAGGACCCCTCACCCAAGCGAGTTCGGGGAAGGGCTGGCGATGCCCTCTCCCACAAGGGGAGAGGGCGCTGTATCGGGCAGCGCAACGCTTGTTGATCTTGATCTTAAATCTGTAGGGTGGGCAAAGCGAAGCGTGCCCACCGTGGCCCGATCAACAGACACCGCCGTCGGGGTGGTGGGCACGGCGCATATCCGGCAGTGCTAACTCACCACCGCCGGTCGCGCCTTTGCCAACTCTACGCGTTCTAACTAATACAACGGAACGCCGAAAAAATTCTCGTCGTCACCTCCCCACGCCCGGTGCAGGGCCAGGGCATTCCGCCATTGCGCCACCTCGGCCTCGCTCGCGTTGCGGTGGGTGATCTTGCCGTCCGGCATCTCCGCAAGCAGATACGTCTTGCCGTTGCGGATGAAGCGGTTGAGGTCCTTCGTGTCGTTGGGCCGCACCACGCAGCGCGGCCGCTCGTCGATCAGGATGGTGGTCGGCTGCATCGCGACGCTCGCTCCATCGGGTGTCAATCGGCCGGCGGGCCCATGTCGTCGTCGGCCTTCTTCTTCTTTTTCTTGTCGGTCTTGGCGAGCGCGTAGGCGCCGGCATTCTTCAATGTGATCGGCGGCTGGCCGACGACATATTGCGAGATCCAGGCCAGCGTTCGCTCCTGCGCCATCGCGGTGGCTGTCTCGTCATAAGTGTCGCCCTCCGCATCGAAGTCATGGGCGGCATTGGGATATGAGAAGGCGCTGACCTCGGGATGGTGGGCGCGGAACATGCTCACGGCGGGAAACGGCACGATCGGATCGGCCTCACCGAAGTGCAGCAAGGTCGGCACCTTGCGCTTGGCGCCGGCGGCGTCGACCACGCCGATCGCGTAGTAGCTCACGGCGCAGGCAAGACCGGATACACGGTTCGCGGCGCTGTAAGCGAGGCCGCCGCCGGCGCCGTAGCCGACCACGGCCACCTTGCCGCACTCCTTGACGCTGTCGACGGTCGACTGGATCTCTGCCAGCAGAGGGGCCACCGGATCCTGTGCGGCTGCCGGTGCCTCGCCGTCTGCGGTGGCCTCGACGGCAGCGGGAGGCGACAGCTCCGGCGCGATGACCACATAGCCGCTCGCAGCGAAAGCATCGGCGACCTTGCGGATCTTGCTGCTGCCGCCGCCGTCCGGCAGCACGACGATGGCGCCTTTCGGCGTGTCGGCCGGATCGGCACGGAACGCCTGGAAGGTGTGTCCGTCATGGGCGGTGAGCTTGATGGTGCTCTCTGTGGCCATGTGATGCTCCTGCTTCCGTTGGCGCGGTCGGCGCGCGTTACAACAAGCCCAGTTCCAGGGCAGTCTCTTCGGACATCCGTGACTTGTCCCACGGCGGCTCGAACACGAGCGTCACCTTGACGGAGACGACACCGTCGACGGCCTGTACAGCGTCCTCGACCATGCGGACGATCTCGCTGGCGACGGGGCAGCCCGGCGCCGTGAGCGTCATGTCGATCTCGACGGCACCGCCGCCTTCATGCGCGATGCGATAGACCAAGCCGAGGTCGTAGACGTTCACCGGGATCTCCGGATCGTACACTGTCCGCAGCGCCGCGATCACGCTCTCGGCGGCGTCCTGGGAGCCGGTCGCGAGGGCGCTTTGCGACGGGGAAGGAGGGGGAGCGGCGTGCATGCTCATCATGCGTTGGTTCCTCTCTTGGTCCTGGTTCGCACCGGGAGATGGTCGTTTGAAGTCGTGTCGAGGTTGCGCTTGGGATGCTGCATGGCTGGGCCTCATTCCGCTCAGAGTCCGTCGGCGAGCGCCGCCACGACCGGCCATCCGACCGCACCGGCCGGATCGAGTTGGCGCAGCGCTGCGAGCATCTCGCCTGCGTTCTCGGGATCGTTCTTGCGCAGATGGATGAAAGCCAGCGCCTTCAGGGTGTAGAGCGCGAAGCGCCCGGCACCGTCGGGCAGCGGATCATGCGGCACCCATTGCCGCCAATCCGACGGCCAGCCGGCTTGTCTTGCGGCTTCGGCAAGGCCGAGTTCGGCCACCGCCTTGGCTTCGTCGAGATGGCCCTGATAGGTGTGAATCTTATAGAGGCAGAAGTACGTCGGCAGCTCATGCGGGGCGGCCGCCAGCGCCTGGCGAAACAGCCGGTCGGCGCGCGCGTGATCGCGGCGGTAGGCCGCCACGCCCTGCTGCAGCAGCGCGTCGATCTCCTCGGGAAGATCGCCGAAGTTGATCGTGTCGGGTTCGCTGACGAGTTCGAGCATCTGCATTGACCTCGATCAAATCACTGCAAGACGCGGACCGTTTTTGCGGTGATGCGGCAGAGGCTGTCATCGCGGCGAAGCAGGCGAAAACGCACGGGCATGTTGGATTTTCAACGCAGGTCCGGATCGCATTGCCGTCCTTGTCGCAAAGCCGACGCGTCCGTCGTTAATTTGGCGCTTCAGCAGAGCCGGCATAGCGCTTGTAAGCCGCAAATGACTGGTTCGGCGTTTGCATGACGCCATCATCAATCCAGCGGGAGACACAATGATGGCGATGGCGGCAACTGATATCGAGCGTCTGATCAAGGAGGCGTTCCCGGATGCGGTCGTCGTGATCGAGGATCTGGCCGGTGACGGCGACCATTATTCGGCGCGCGTCACCTCGCAGGCTTTTGCCGGAAAGAGCCGGGTACAGCAGCATCAGATGGTCTATTCGGCCCTCAAGGGGCAGATGGGCGGCGTGCTGCATGCGCTGGCGCTCGAGACGTTACTGCCGAAATGATCGCTGCCGCGACACCTCCATGGACGAAAGGATAAGATCAATGTCGACATCCGAACGCATTCAGAAGCTGATCGACAGCAATGACATCGTTCTCTTCATGAAAGGCGTGCCGGCGGCGCCGCAATGCGGGTTCTCCGCTGCGGTAGCCCAGATCCTCGGCAAGCTCGACGTGCCCTATGAGAGCGTCAACGTGCTGGCCGATCCCTTCATCCGCGAGGGCATCAAGGAGTTCTCCAACTGGCCGACCATTCCCCAGCTCTACGTGAAGGGTGAGTTCGTCGGCGGCTGCGATATCGTGCGCGAGATGTTCCAGGCCGGCGAGCTCGCAACGTTGCTGGCCGACAAGGGCATCAAGGCGTCCGCATCATGAGCGACGGCAGTGTCGCCGAAGCGGATGACGAGTTCGAGATTCCGCAGCTCTACAAATATCACGCCTTCGTCTGCCTGACGCAGCGTCCGCCGGGTCATCCGCGCGGCAGCTGCGGCGCGCTCGGCGTGCAGCCGTTGTGGGACCGGCTGACCAAGACCATCGAGGCGCAGCGCTTGACCGACATCGGCGTCACCGCCGCCGGGTGCTTCGGCTTCTGCAGCGCCGGGCCGATGATGGTGGTCTATCCCGACGGCATCTGGTATCGGCCGACCAAGCCCGAGGACATTGACGAGATCGTCGAGTCCCATTTCAAGCAGGGCAAGCGCGTCGACCGTCTGGTGATGGTGCTGAAGCGGTAAGAGATTGACCGGAGCCGCTCAGCGCGGCTCCGGGCAGGGCGACGCTTCGGGACGCGTGCAGCTCTGCACGTCGTCGAGATCATCATCCCGTTGCAGCAGCGACAACACCGGTTCGCGGTCGAAGCCCGCGCAGCACTGGCCGCCGGCCTCGATCAGCGGACGGCGGATCAGCAGCGGATCTTCCAGCATTAGATCGATCGCGGCGACGGCCTCGATCGCCTCCGGTTCGATCTCGCCTGATTTGACGCGCGGCGAGGCCGGGTTGAACCAGGACCACACCGGCGTCCCGGCGAAATAGGCGCGCAGCCGCTCGCCCGTCCAGGGTTCGGTCAGCAGATTCCTGGCCTCGACGTCGTGACCGGCGCGCGTGAGTAACAGCTTCTGCCGGGCATTGGTGCCGCAGCCCGGCTTCTCGTAGAACACGACCGTGGTCACGTCAGAGCCCGCCGAGCTGGACCAGCTGCGCGCCGCCGGCGCGGCCGAGAATGGTGTCGACCTTCTTGCGTACCGACTCGATCGTGAGCGGCTTGACCACCGCGCCATGCGCGCCGGCCTTCAGTCCTTCGATCGCGATCGCCTCGTCCGCCTTGGCGGTGACGATCAGGATGCGGACACCCTTGAACTTCGCGGCGATCTCACGCACCAGCTCGGGTCCGCGCTGCTTCAGAAAGGACACTCCGAGCAGAACCACGTTCGGCGCCAGCCAGTCGACGCCCTTCTCATAGGCTTCCTCCGGTGTCGCCAGCTCATGGGTCTCGATCTCATCGTGCAGCATGAACTGCAGGGCCGCACGGGTGATCTCGTCGTCATCGATCACGAACACGCGCCGCTGGTCCACCGCTTTCGCCGTCTCAACTCCGATCTGCATCGCATCCTCCTCAAACCTTGGCCGCAAGGCTGCGATCACGATCTAGCAAATCTCGTTCCGGGCTCGGAGCCGCAGGAAAGCCGCCATTGTTGTGTCGTTCCGGACAGTGCAGAGCGTCATCGGATCTTGCGAAGGATTCCGATGTCGGGTTTGCAACAAGCCTCCGTCGTCGGCGAATCGCGCTTCATCTCCTTCAAAACATGATTGTTTTCGGTCCCTATCGGCGCTGGCACAGCCGTTGCAAAAACCGTTGCCAGGCAATGGTTGAGGGCTGAGTGCACGCCGACGCTTCGGACGAGCGATGCTCTCCTTCCCAATAACCCGTCTGC
>NZ_JABFDM010000022.1 GCF_013178945.1 Bradyrhizobium aeschynomenes | reverse complement strand
TCACCTAAGGGGAGTGAATCACCGTTCGTCAGCTAACGGAATCCATTTATGAGTACAGATCCTAGTCCGAGGTACATCAACAAGCTCCGCTGTCGTCCCGGCCTCCGAGCCGGGACCCATACCCCCAGGCAACCGTTTCAGGCAGGCCGGCGATTGGCTTTTTCGTGCCTCACAGCCGCCGCGGAGTATGGGTCCCGGGTCGGCGCCGCGACGCGCTTCGCGCATCGCAGCTTGCCCGGGACGACGGGCTGAAACTAGTTCGGCTTGCAACTCTCGGCAAACGCCACCAATTGCGCCGCGTCGGCCCCCTCGCCCTGCACGTCCGCCGCGATGTGCTCGAACAGCGCTGCGAAGCCTTCGTAGATCTGCGCCGCCGGATGATCCTCGCCCAGAAAGCCCGCGATCTCGCGCATTTCGGCGACCCAGCGATAGGCTTTCGGCAGCATGTCCGGCAGCGCGTTGGCGAGCCGGGCCTGGACGTGGGGCAGGCTCAGCGCGAGCTCGTCGCGCAATGCGTCGGCGGCGCCGGCACGCGTTGCGGCCAGCACCATCGCGGCACCGAGGCCGGTCAGACCCTTGTTGATGCCGGCATAGGACATCTTCAGCGCCGAAGCGGCGCCGATCGGGCCGTCGATCACACGCACATCCAGCCCGAGCTGGCCCAGCACGGCGATGTCGGTGGCCGCCTCACCGCTGACATAGAACGCCGGGCCCTTCGTGCCGGGCTTCGGCGGCAGGCCGATGATGGCCGCGTCGACCAGGCGCGCGCCTGACGACAGCACGACATCCTGGATGCGCCTGACGGTCTCGACGTTGACGGCATTGCAGTCGACGACGACGGGCTTCTTGGCATTGCGGTTGATGGCCGTCGCAAGCTGCTCGGCCAGCGCCACGGCCTCGCCCGGCGGCACGATCGACAGGATGATGTCGGCATTGACGATCTCGCTATCATTCGCGGCGCTCATGCCGCAGGCGGCCGCCCTCGCCTGCGTCGTGGCACTGCGCCCTTCGAGCGAGGTCAACACCTTGCAGCCGTGCTCCACCAGGCGGGCGGCGATGGCGCTGCCCATGGCGCCCGGTGCGATGACGGCAATGCTGGGGGGCATGATGGCGGTCTCCGAGTCGATCGATGCGCATCGAAGAATATCCGCAGCCCATGACGGAACTGAAGGCCCGAAAACGAAGGGCAGCCCTTCCGGGCTGCCCTCGCCTTGGCCGCAACGTCAGCGCGCCCCCTCAGGCCCCCCCGAGAGCGCTGACCGCCGTGGCTGACCTTCAGAACGAGATCTTCAAGCCTCCGCTGCCGTAGAAGTCGTCGCCGCCGGTGCGTCCGATGGTGCGCGAGACGTTCGCCGTCAGCGCCACGTTGCTCCAGAACGGCGCCACCACGCCCGCGCTCACCCGGCCATAGACGTTGTGCGAGGTGCCGTTCGGGGCCGTCCAATTGTTGACGATCAACGGCGCCGAGGTCGCGCTGTACTGGATCAGGCGACCATTGCCGACGATGTCGTCATCGAGCGTCAGGTTGAGATAGGGATGGATGGTGGTACCCTGCACCAGGAACGGGGTACGCAGCTGCACGCCGACGCTGCCGATGAGGGTCTCGGCGGTCTGCGAGCCCACCGTGAGCGTCAGTGCGGGATCTCCGGCCTCGGTGAAGCCGTCGACGCGGGCGCGGGCATAGGTCAGCCCGCCGATGGGTCCCATTTTCGCAGAGCCGGCATCGAACAGATAGCCGACCTTGCCCGCCGCGACGAAGGTCGTGCCACCGGGATTGGAAGTGATGGTGTCGACCACGCCCGGCCGGGTGTTGCGATAGTCCTGGTGGCCGATGGTGGCGAGACCTTCGGCAAACAGGTTGCGGCTGGCCCAGGCGCCATAGAGGCCGAACTGATAGGAATTGGCATCCGTCGTGCCGGTGTTGTTGAACAGCCGCGCCCGCGGATTGGAATAGTCGAAGGCGGTGCCGATCATGGCGTTCGCCGACAGCCGATATTCGACGCCGATGGTGCCGCCGATGCTGTCGAGATTGAAGCCGTTCGCGGCGACGTTGCCCTGGCGGTCGCTGAGACTGCCGTTGCCCTGCATGTAGAAAGACCACGGGCTGACCGGCGCGAGCGGCGGCGCCTTGACGTGAGCCGGCCGGCCCAATGCAGCATAGGAGTTCATCGCCGACGGCGCGAAGCCCGCCGTCTCGCGGAACATGTCGAGCTTGCCGAACAGATTCGAGGCGAAGCCCATCGCCGAGATCGACGCCACCTCGCCCTGCGGCGCGAAGGTCAGCGGCGCGTTGAGGCGGTTGACGATGTACTGGCCGAGCACCTCGAAACCATGCGAGGTCAGATGCACGCCGTCGACATAGAACAGATACTGGTTCTGCAGCGCAGGATTGCCGATGCAGGCCACCGGACAAGCGCCGACATTGCTGAAGCCGTAGCGCTGCGGATTGGCCTGGATCAGCGTGCCGACCAGTCCGGTATCGACATATTCGACACGCACGCCGGAGCGCGCCACCGCCGCAAGCGACGATTGCATCAGGCTGTTATAGGTCGTGCTGTAGGCCTTGCCGGCCGGCGCATTGGCGTTGCCGACGGCCTCCGGCAAGGTGCTGACGTCGCCCACCGTGAACACGATGGTACGAGCGCCGTCTCCGACCAGCGCATTGACGCCGGCCATGGCCTGCTGCGCCGTGACCGCTGCTGCAGCCGGCGCACCGGCGAGCGATCCGCCGGCGCGGTAGTAGGCGCGCGCGTCATTGCCGCCGATCGAAATCTCGACCAGATCGGTCGACGAGATCTTGCCGGAGAATCCGGTCAGTCCGCTCCACTCCTGGAAGAAGCCGGGAATGCCTGGCGCGACCACGTTGGTGTTGCCAGCCATGGCGCCACCGATGGCATAGTTGAGCTGGGGGATGCCGAGCAGCGCCGAGGTTGTGTCGACGAAATTGGTGCCGCCGCTGAAGCGCCCGGTGGGATAGAGCGGCAGCTTGCCCGCACCGCCGGTGAAGGTCCAGAGATTGCCCGTGTCGGCGTAGCTGTCGCCAAAGGCCTGAATTCGCGTGTAGGCTGTCTGAGCCGATGCCGGCCCCGAGAGCTGCAACCACACTCCCGACAGTGCAACGACGCACCACAACGACGTCCGACTTGCAGGCTTCATCACGCGCCTCCCCAACGCCACATCTTTGTTTGCCGGATGTTTCCATGGCGACGGATTGCAACACCACCGCCTGTCGGTTGTAGCGGCGAGGTCAACAGGGCCTGTGCCTTCCGCGCATCATCATGCAGCGCAAAGCGCCGTCATACGGACGTCTGCGCGTCTGGCGCACGAGACGGCGTTGAACATGGTGACGAAGACTGCTGACAGGATCTGGCAGGAGGCTGGGCTAATTCCTTCGCGCAAGCGCCGCTGCCGGCGCCGCACGGAGAATGCCAATGCCCGCCGACTTCAGCTTCCTGCTCCTCTATGTCGACGCCCCCGCGAAGAGCGCGGCCTTCTACGCCGACCTGCTCGGCCTGCCCGTCATCGAGCAATCGCCGACCTTCGCGATGCTGCCGCTGCGCGAGGGCGTGATGCTCGGCTTGTGGTCGCGGCACACGGTGGAGCCGGCCGCAACCGGCGCAGCCGGATTCAGCGAGGTCGCGTTCACGGTCACCGACTCTGGCGAGGTCGAGCGCCTTCACGATGACTGGGCGGCCCGCGGCCTGACCATCATCCAGGCGCCGACGCGGATGGATTTCGGCACCACCTTCGTCGCGCTCGATCCGGACGGCCATCGGCTGCGCGTATTCGTTCCGCAGGAAGCGGGCTAGCGGGTACTGGGCTCGGCTTGCATCGATCCCCGGGAGACGGTGATGGCGAGGGATCAGTCGACCTTGGCCGGCTCCAGCTGCGGCGACGGCTGCGCCGGGCTATTGGCGATGCGCGCGGCGTTGGCCATGGTGGCGAGCGCTGCCGCCTTCTTCTGCGGATCGGAGCCGGGCTGCACCACGCCGCAGGACATGATCAAGGTCGCCGCATCCTCGGCGCTCATGTCGACCTCGATGATCTTGCTCCTCGGCAAGTAGAAAAAGAAGCCGGTGGTCGGGTTCGGCGCGCAGGGCAGGAACACCGAGATCTGCTCCTCCTCGCCCGGCAGCCGGTTCGCAATCTCCAGGCTCGGCGGCTGCGAGATCAGAACGATCGACCACATGCCCGGCGAGGGAAACTCGACCAGGCCGACGCGGCGCAGGCTCGACCCCTTGCCGGAGAACAGCGTCTCGAAGACCTGCTTCAGGCCGCGATAGATCGCCCGCACGGCCGGGATGCGGCCGAGCAGCCGCTCGCCCAGATCGACCAGCGTGCGACCAATCAGGTTGGCCGCGAGAAAGCCGACCAGGGTCAGGCCGATCACGGCCACGATCAGCCCCGAACCAGGCACGCCAAATGGCAGATAGGTCTCGGGGCGATAGGCCAGCGGCACGAATGGACGCACCAGCCCATCGACCCAGGTCACGAACCACCAGGTGAGATAGAGGGTGATCGCGACGGGGCCGGCGACCACGAGGCCGGTCAGGAAATAGTTGCGAAAGCGAAACATCAGCCCATGGTGGGGCGTCTCGGCCGGGGCTTCGGCCAAGGGATCGGTCTCGGGCGGCACGTCGTCGCGGGAACTCATGCGAACTTCCAGGTCGGATCAGATCTCAGCTAGGCTCTTAGCAGATTTTTGGAAGGGCAAGGCCCTCTTTCAGACACAGCTGGACGCTTTGCCCCCGCATGTGGCGGGCTGGCCGCCCCTGCCCCGGCTCCAAAAACGTCGGAATCAGCCGGCTAGGCACTGCGCAGCGGCAGGGCCAGACCGACCGCCACAAAGATGCCGCCGCAGACCTGATTGAAGCGGCGTCCGGCCCTGGCGAGCCAAGGACGCACCCGGGCGGCGGCGCTGGCGATCGCGACCTCGGTCAGGAACTCCGTGACCGTGTATGTCAAGGCAACGATGGCGAACTGCCCGAGAAGGCTGCGATCGGGGTCGATGAACTGCGGCAACAAGGCGCTGAAGAACAGCAGGCATTTGGGATTGGTCGCAGCGGTCAGAAAGCCCTGACGAAAGAGCTGATGCCCGCCGGCTTTGACGGTCGCATGGCCGATATCGATCGCCACCGGTGGCGATCGCCACAGCTTGATGCCGAGCCAGGCGAGATAGAGCCCGCCGATCCATTTCAGCACCACGAGCCAGGTGATCGACGACTGCACCAGCGCGCCGATGCCGAACATGCACAGCGCGATGATGAGGACGAAACCGATCAGGCCGCCGGCGATCGTGAACAGCGTCTTGCGCCCACCATGCAGCGCGCCGTGCGTCAGGGCCAATAGGCCATTCGGCCCCGGCGTGAGCGAGATGCCAATGCTGGTGAGCAGGAACAGCAGCCAGGTGTCGAGAGCCATCGAGAGTCCCGTGACGGAGTAGACGCCGACCACTGCCGCGGCATCGTCAGACGCTGATGTCGGATTGCCGATCAGATGGCAAGCGCCACCGAGTTTGCCACGACTGCCGCGCCATTCGAAGAACGATCGCAGGCTCGCGCCCGAATGACGGGTGAGCGCGAATCAAAACCGCTGTCGTCCCGGACAAGCCCGACAACGCGACAGCGTTGGCGGCACAGATCCGGGACCCGCACTCCCAAAAGGTGGTTCGAGGCAGGCTGGAGCGGCCAGAGGTGCCAGCCACAAAGCACGGTGGCTGTGGATCCCCGCGTTCGCCGGGATGACACTTTGAATCGGCGGAGGCGGCGTCGCGCCTCACGCCCTGCGGGTTCAAGGCGATGCGAGAGCATCGCTTCATAGGAGCGGCGAGCGGCGGCTGATCTACTCCACCGTCACCGACTTCGCGAGATTGCGCGGCTGGTCGACGTCGGTGCCCATCACCACGGCGGTGTGATACGCCAGCAGCTGCACCGGGATCGCGTACACGATCGGCGTGAACGTCGCGGCCATGTCGGGCATGATGATCGTCACCAGCGAGTCCACGGTCGCCTCCTCGGCACCCTTGGCGTCGGTCATCAGGATGATGTTGCCGCCGCGTGCGGCGACCTCCTGCATGTTCGACACCGTCTTCTCGAACACCTTGTCGTAGGGCGCGATGACGACCACCGGCATGGTCTCGTCGATCAGCGCAATCGGGCCGTGCTTGAGCTCGCCCGCGGCATAGCCCTCGGCATGGATGTAGGAGATCTCCTTCAGCTTCAGCGCGCCTTCGAGCGCCAGCGGATAGGACGTGCCGCGGCCGAGATAGAGCACGTCCTTCGACTTGGCGATCTCGCGGGCGAGCTTCTCGATCTGCGGCTCGGTCGTCAGCGCGGCCGCGATCAGGCGCGGCACCTCGACGAGGCCATGCACAAGCTTGGTCTCATCGGCTTCGGAGAGTTCGCCGCGGCCGCGGCCGGCGGCAATCGCCAGCGCCGCCAGCACCATCAGCTGGCAGGTGAAGGCCTTGGTCGAGGCGACGCCGATCTCGGGACCGGCGAGCGTCGGCATCACGATCTCGCTCTCGCGCGCGATCGTCGAGGTCGGCACGTTCACGACCGAGAGCGTGTGCACGCCCTGCGACTTGGCATAGCGCAAGGCCGCCAGCGTGTCGGCGGTCTCGCCGGACTGCGAGATGAAGATGGCCAGATCGCCCTTGCGCAGCGGCGCCTCGCGGTAGCGGAACTCGGAGGCGACGTCGAGCTCCACGGGCACGCGCGCGAAGCGCTCGAACCAGTATTTGGCGACGAAGCCGGCATAGCTCGCGGTGCCGCAGGCGGTGATCGAGATGCGCTGGATGTCCTTGAAGTCGAACGGCAGCCGCGCCGGCAGCATCACGCGCTCGGTGCCCATGTCGACGTAGCGCGCAAGCGTGTGGCCGACGACCTCCGGCTGCTCGTGGATCTCCTTGGCCATGAAGTGGCGGTAGTTGGCCTTGTCGACCAGGAAGGACGACGCGCCCGACTTCAGCACGTCGCGCTTCACCACCGCACCCGAGGCGTCATGGATGATGCCGGAGTCGCGGGTGATCTCGACCCAGTCGCCATCGTCGAGATAGCTGATCGTATCGGTGAACGGCGCCAATGCGATCGCGTCCGAGCCGAGGAACATTTCGCCGTCGCCATAGCCAAGCGCCAGCGGCGAGCCCTTGCGGGCGCCGATCAGCAGGTTGCCGTGGCCCTTGAACAGGAAGGCCAGCGCGAACGCGCCCTTCAGCTGCGGCAGCGACGCCGCCACGGCCTGCTGCGGCGTGTGACCCTGCAAGAGATAGGAATTGACGAGGTGGACGACCGTCTCGGTGTCGGTCTCCGAGGAGAACCTGGCGCCCTGCTTCTCGAGCTCGGCACGTAGTTCGCGGAAGTTCTCGATGATGCCGTTATGAACGACAGCGACGTTGTCAGTTGCGTGCGGATGGGCATTGCCTTCGGTCGGCTTGCCGTGCGTCGCCCAGCGGGTGTGGCCGATGCCGGCGTGCCCTTTCAGCGGCTCCCGCTCCAGCCGCTTCTCGAGATTCTTCAGCTTACCCTCGGCGCGCCGCCGATCCAGGTGATCGCCCTCGAGCGTCGCAACACCCGCGGAGTCGTAGCCGCGATATTCCAGACGCTTCAGGGAATCGACGAGATGCTCGGCAACCGGCCCGCGTCCCAGGATCCCGATGATTCCGCACATCAGCGCTAGTCCCCAAATCGTCGAGAGAGATTCAAATGCGTGGCATTGTCTTAACGAAAACCGCGCGTTTTCAGGATTCAATAATTATTGCGGATTGCGACAGGGTTAAGTTGGAAGCTCAAGGGCGCGGTCGGGCATGCAACTCCGTTTCGACGCGAAGGTGCAGTTCGGAGCGCACTTAACGTCCGGTCAACGCTTTCGCGCTGAGACTGTCGCGTCGGAGAGGACGCCATGACCACCAGCCGCCGCCCAACTGATCCAAAAGGCACCAGCTCGCTGAGCCTGTCACATTCGTCAGGAAGCCATCTCGCGCATTGGCCTCCGCCGACCATGGGTCATGAGCTCAAGCCGATGCCGATCAAGCATCGGACCGACGAGCCCGTCAAGCACGCCACCCGCCGGGGCTGGCGACTGACTCGCGCGATGTTCGCCGAGTTCCAGGACGACGACCAGTAACGTCCAGGCAGCGCGATCGCCTCGCAGGGGCCGGGATCCCCGATCGCGGCTCTACGCACTCACTTCTTGTGCCGGGACTTCGCGCTCCGGAAGCGCGCCGCTGCGCCTTCCTTCGTGGTCTGCGGGCTGCGCTCGAGCGCCAGCGCATCATCGGGCACGTCGCGCGTGATCACCGAGCCCGAACCGATATAGGCGCGCGCGCCGATGTTGATCGGCGCCACCAGCGAGGTGTTGGTGCCGATGAAGGCGCCCTCGCCGATGCGGGTCTTGTGTTTGTTGAAGCCGTCATAGTTGCAGGTGATGGTGCCCGCGCCGATGTTGGCGTTGGCGCCGACATGCGCATCGCCGATATAGGACAGGTGATTGACCTTTACGCCCGGCTCGAGCACGGCGGCCTTGGCCTCGACGAAATTGCCGATCTTGGCGCCGTCGCCCAATGACGTCCCGGGTCGCAGCCGCGCGAATGGTCCCAGCAGGCTGTTGCGGCCCAGCTTCGATTGCACGATGTGCGAGAACGAATGCACCACCGCGCCGTCGCCGATCGAGACGCCGGGTCCGATCACCACGAACGGCTCGATCGTGACATCCCTGCCGAAGGTGGTGTCGGCGGCGAGATAGACCGTCTCCGGCGCGATCAGCGTCACGCCGGCCTCCATCGCCGCGCGGCGCAGCCGGGTCTGCATCACCGCCTCGGCCTGCGCGAGCTGCGCCTTGGTATTGATGCCGCGCACCTCGTCCTCGGAGGTCTCGATGACGACGGCGTCGAGGCCCTGCTCGCGCGCGATCGCCACGGCGTCGACGAGATAATATTCGCCCTTGCTGTTGGCGTTGCCGATCTTGTCCAGGATGGCGAGCGCGCGGTGGCCGTCCATCGCCATCACGCCGGCATTGCACAGCGTGATCGCCCGCTCGGCCTCCGACGCGTCGGCCTGCTCGCGGATCGCCACGAGCTTGGACCCCTCCAGCAGCAGGCGTCCATAGCCGGTCGGATCAGCGGCGCGAAAGCCGAGCACCGCGAGCGCGGCGCCCTTGGCCAGCGGCGCGCGCAGCCGCGCGAAGGTCTCGGCCGTGATCAACGGCGTATCGCCGAACGCCACCAGCAGGTCGTCCGCGCCGCGCGCGATCGCCTCACGCGCTGCCAGCACCGCATGCGCGGTGCCGAGCCGCTCGCGCTGCACGAAGATGTCGGCGTCGGAACGCAGGCGCCTCGCTTCCTTCTCGACGGCGCTGTGCTCCGGCCCGACCACGACCGCGATGCGGGCACCGTCGCCTTTCGGCGCGGCCGCCAGTACATGGGCGAGCAACGATTCGCTGGCGATCGGATGCAGCACCTTTGGCAGGCTCGTGCGCATCCGCGTGCCCTCGCCTGCCGCAAGCACGATGGTCAGACTGGATCGAGCGGTCATCAAGCACCCTGGAAATAGCTGAGTGGCACACGGGCCGCTGTCATAAATCGTTTTGCCCGCGCAGCAAACCTGCACCCCGTGAAACCCATACGGGTTTTCCTGTTAATGTTCGCTTCGTGATTCGATTAAGGCAGGTTCATGGCTAAGGACTCCCACAAATCAGCCAGCGTGCATGGAGCTGAAAAGACCGGCGGAACGCTGTCCGGACTCTTTGCCGATGAAAACGAGCTCGATCGGCGCGCGATGTGGCGGCTCGGCTGGTGGGGTGCGGGTGCGGTCGGTGCCGTCGGGCTGGCCATTTTCGCCAATCAGACGGCGCAGGGATGGCGCAAGGACCGTATTTCCGCGGCTGACCTCTCGCGCCAGGCCCAGCTGCTGCAGTCGCTCGCGCGGGACACCCAGAGCGAGGCCCGCCAGCTCGGGGCGGCGATCGAGACGCTCAACACCGATCGGGATCGGCTCTATGCGCGTGTGACCGTGCTGGAGCAGGGACTGGACTCCGTCACCGGTGCGCTGGCCAAGCAGAGCCCCCAGCCCACGGGGAATCAGGCAACCGGCAACAAGTCGACACCCCAGCCGCAGATCGCGGCGGTCGATTCGCAGGCGCCGCAGCCGGCAGCGCCGGGTTCCACACCGCCGGGTCCGCTGCCCGCCTTCGGCAATCTGTCGCCGTTCATGCCTATCCCTGGCGGATCGCTTGGAGCCAATCCCCCCGGCGCGGTGGCGACGACACCACCCGCTCCTGCGGGCGCGCCGGCGCCGGCGACCGCCGCCGCTGCCGGTTCCAAACCCCAGGCCACGGAACCGGCCGCGAAGCCGGTTGACGCGGAACGGCTCGCCAAGGCCGATCCGACCGAGACACCCGCCGCCAAGGGCGCCGACACTGCGGAGCCCGCGGTGATGGCGGTCCAGAGGACCGAATTCGCGGTCGATCTCGGCGGCGCCAACTCCATCGGCGGCCTGCGAGCGTTGTGGCGGGGATTGGCGAAGAACAATGCCGACCTCGCGGCGCTCAAGCCGATCATCATGCTGAAGGAGGGCCGTGGCGGCCCCGGCATGCAGCTGCGGCTCGGTGCCGGCCCGCTGACGGACGCAGCGGCGGCGGCACGGATCTGCGCCGCCCTGGCCGAAACCCAGCGCCCTTGCGAAACCACGGTCTATGACGGCCAACGTCTGGCCGTCGGCGAGGAGCCCGAGGGCGGCGAGGCCAAGCCTGCCGCGCCGGCGGCGGCGAAGCCGGTCCCGGCACAGCGCCGGCGCGTGCTACAGCCGCAGGCCCAGCAGCAGCAGCGCCACGGCCGCCGCGAGGAGCCCCCGGCCGCAGCAGCGCCGCCCCCGGCGCCGCCGCAAGAGGCGCCCAAGCCCGAGCAGCCGTCGACACTGTCGTCGTTCTTCCGCCGCTCCTGAATTCGAATCATCCCATCCGGCAAGGCGGTTGCGGCGGACTGTGAAAGCGGTCCGTGAAGCGCCTTTGCGGCTTGTCCGCCGATCCGTTCCGCAGCATAGTCCCGCGCATGAAAAAGACCCCGTTCCGCCTCTCGCCCTATCAGGTGCAATGGCTCCTGATCGTCGGCTTCGTCACCGTCGGCTACGCCCTGTATCTGCGCTATCTCGCAATCGAGCTGTCGAGCGTCGCGCTGGCCTGCGACGCCGGCCTGCAGACGCTGGCCTGCAAGAGCCGGGCGGTCGCGACCACGCTGTTCAAGAACTCGGTGTTCGGCGCCACCGCACTCGTCATCGCGGTGCTGCACGTGATGCGGCCGTCGATCGTGCTTCTGACCGGCGGGCTGATCGCCGCCGGCCTCGGCATCGTGCTCTACAACATCGTGCTGTCGGGGCTGGCGATCGGCCTGCTCATCCTCGGCTTTGCACGGCCCGCGCCCGCCACAGCGTGAACGCGAGCAGCAGATAGATCGCGCAGGTCCACATCGCCTGCCAATTGTCGCGGCCCTCGTTGTAGATCACGTAGACCGAAGAGATCGCGAGCAGGCCGGCGAAGCTGGCCTCGGCGACCGGCCGGGCGCCCTGCGCCGGACGATTGCCGAGCAGCATCGCGAACGGCACCACCGCCATGGTCAGGCTGGCGAACGGGAAATCGCGGTAGCGCGGATCGAACACGAAGCCGAGCGCGGTTTCGGCCGCGATCAGCACGGCGACGACCAGGACCAGGCCCAGCGCATAGGTGACCTTGAGCTGCTTGCGGCCATCATCCGGTCCGAGCAGGTCGAGGAAGGTCGGCAAGGGGCGGCCGGCCATGGCGGCATTGGCGGCCAGGATCGGCGCCAGCACGCCGGCGGCGAGCAGCGCGCCCCATTGCAGCCAGCCGCCCACGCCCAGGCTCTCATAGAACATCTTGTCCGCGGCCATGCCGAACAGCACGCCCGCCGTGGTCGCGGAGATGCCGACCCCGATCCAGGCCGAGATGTGCGGCGGCCAGGGCCGGCGGCGCACCGTCAGCCAGCCCGCCAGGAACACTGTGAACGACAGCACCATGCCGGCCGCCATCTGCAGCTTCCACTGCGGATAATTGCTGACGGGCTCGCCCGGCGGGTACTTCAGTGCGCGCGTGTCGTCGCTGATCAGGCCCCAATAACCGCCGACGGTGCCCTCGAGCTTGCGCTTCCAGGGCTGGTCATAGGCCTCGATCAAATTGACGCGAAAATTCTCGCGCTTGGCGAGCGTGAGGATCTCCGAGACCACGCGGGCCTGGTTGGCGCGCGACGGCAGCGCGCCCTCGCGCATGCGGCCCTCGCTCGGCCAGCCGGTCTCGCCGATCAGGATCTCCTTACCGGGAAACGCCACGCCGACCTGCTGGCGGATGGTGTCGACATGGGAGGCGGCGAACTTGGCCCGCACCGGCATGTCCTCCCAATAGGGCAGGATGTGCACGGTGACGAAGTCAACGATGTCGTAGAGTTCGCGGTTGCGCAGCCAGAACTCCCAGACGTCGGCATAGGTCACGGGGACCTGGACCTGCGCCTTGACGCTACGGATGGTGGCGGCGAGATCGGCGGTGGTCATCTCGCCGCGCAGCAGCACCTCGTTGCCGACCACGACGGCCGTGATCACCTTCGGATAGCGCTTGATCAGGTCGACAGCGATGCCGATCTGCTGCTGGTTCTTCAGCCTGTTCGAGCCAAGCCAGATGCCCTGGATCACCTTGATGCCGACCCGGGACGCGATTTCCGGCACCTGATCGAGGCCGTTCTCGATCGAATAGGTGCGCACGCATTCGGAGATCTTGGCGAGCTGCACCAAGTCCTGCTCGATCTGCCCGGCGTCGATATGGGTGGTCGGATCGAGCGGGCTCTGCTGTCCCCGGAACGGCGCATAGGACACGCATTGCAGCTTCGAACCGGGATCGATCGGCGCGCGCGCGAGCGTGATCGGCCTGGCCAGCCACCACCACGCGGCGGCGATGACACCCAAGGATACGAGCAGAAGCGCCAGCGGCGTAGGAAGGGATTTCAGTTCCGTGTCTCCAGGCAGGGTGGTGTCGATTACCCGGTCGGGGGCGATCTGCCAAGTAGGCGATCTCCGGAGCTTCTGGCACGGCGCACGCCTGTTCCCAATCCCGCTTTTACGATGACGCGAGAAAGTTGGGCCGTTGCTGGACAAAATCCGAGATTCCGGTCATTGGGAATCTCCGGTTGGCTCGACCGTTGCGCCCGAGGTCTCGAGGCCGTTCATGCGCCCGTTAGGAACGCCATTTTAGGAACGGCATGCGAAGGTCGGAATCAACCTCCCGCCGCAATCGGGGCCGAATTGATCGGCATCAACACTGCGTCCCCCAGGGGACGACATGAAGGCAACCATCGGGGAATTTATGGGTCGACGCGTGCTCCAGTCCAAGTTTTCGGTTTCGCGCCTGTTCACGTCGCTGGCCCTCATGGTCCTCGTCGGCGCCTCCGGCGCCTTCGCCCAGAGCGGCAGCGACCATCCCCAGGACCAAAAGCCGCAGGCGGCCAACCCGGCCGACCAGTCGAAGGAGAACCAGCGCAAGGCCGACGAGTTTACCGAGGCGTCACAGGCGCTCTCTGGCGGCCCGGCCGGCAACCCCGAATGCGTCTGGCTCGGCCGCCGCGTCGTCCAGCTGATGTACAATGACGACCTCGATACCGCCTTCCGCCACCTCGACCTCTATGACCGTTTCGGCTGCCCGGGCGGCCATGTTCAGGCGGCGTTCCGCTGTCTGACGCGATTTTTTCCGCAGATCGATCCGAAGGTGCCGAACTCGCTGAACAACCACGTCCATGGCTGCTGGATCAATCCGGACGCCAAGCCGCAGGTGGCTGCGGCGCCGGCGCCCGGCCCGGCCTCGACGCCGGCCGCGCAGGCTTCGCCGGCGCCGGCGCAGCAGCCTGCCCCCCAGGCCTCGCCGCCGCAGCCTCCGGCGAAGTGAACCGCGCCTCGGGGCCGGCAGGACGCAAGATCCCGACGACCGGGCTCCATGCGCGGCGCGCGCATGACAGCGCTCCGATGGCATGTCAGGATGCGATCGAAGTCGTTGACACTTGGCCGCGCCCTGGTTCAGGCACCGTTCAGCATGAGTGGGCTCTGTTGGAATGCATATGTCGCGGCCTTCGGCCGTGACGGCGTGAGAGTGATCGCCTTCGCCGTTCATCGTCGAACGTCACGCGTGAGCATGATCCCAGTCGCATCGCATATCCGAGATGGAACGGCGTTCGACCGCTCCGCTTCATCGCCGCCTTGATCCTAGGAATGGTTGCCCCTCCCATGCGCGCCGTCGTCGCCGTCCTGCTCCTCGTCACTGCCGTGCACGCCGCCCTCTGGGGTCTGCTGCAGGACAAGCAGGAGGCCCCCAATTTCACCGGCCTGCTGCAGAGCGTCTCCTACGATCCACATGAAGGAACCGGAGCCCCCGGTCCCAGCACCGTGGCGTCGCCGGACCGTATCCGCGCCGACATGAAGAAGCTGGCCACGATGACGCGGGCCATCCGGCTCTACTCGTCAACCGGCGGCCTCGAGATCGTGCCGCCGCTGGCCGCGGAGGCAGGCCTGAAGGTGATGCTCGGCGCCTGGATCGACAAGGATCCGGACCGCAACGAGCGCGAAATCCAATCGGCCATCACGCTCGCCCGCCGCAACAGCAACGTCATCGGCATCGTCGTCGGCAACGAGACTATCCTCACCGACACGCAGAAGGTCGGCGAACTGATCGAGAAGATCAAGCGCGTCAAAAAATCGGTCAGCGTGCCCGTCACCACCGGCGACGTCTGGAACACCTGGCGGGACAACCCCGAGCTCGCGGCCAATGTCGACTTCATCGCCGCGCACGTCCTGCCGTATTGGGAATTCTTCACCGACGACCAGGCCGTCGATCAGGCGGTGGATCGCTATCAGCTCCTGAAGAAGCAGTTCACCGGCAAGCGCATCATGATCGCCGAGTTCGGCTGGCCGAGCCAGGGCTACAGCCGCAGCGACGGCAATCGCGGCCCCGCCGTGCCGGGCCCGCTGCGGCAGGCGCAGGTGTTGCGCAACTTTCTCGCCCAGGCCGCCTCGATTGGCATGGAATACAACATCGTCGAGGCGATCGATCAGCCCTGGAAATATTTCGAGGGCGGCGTCGGCCCGTATTGGGGCGTGCTGAACGCCTCGCGTGAGGCGAAATTCGCCTGGACCGGCCCGATCGTGAACCCGGACTATTGGAAGCTCGCGGCCATCGCCCTCCTCGTCGGCGTGCTCTTGTCCTTGCCGATCGCGCGGCTGCGCCAGCCGACCGTGCTGCAGGCGATGATGCTCGCGGTCACGGCGCATGGCGTCGGCGCCTGGGTCTCCAACGTCTTCGCCTATTGGAACGTGCATTATTTCGTCTGGGGCTCGACCTTCGCGCTGACCCTCGGCCTGATCCTCCTGGTTCCCCTGATCCTCATCGCGATGGCCCGCATCGAGGAGATCGCCGCGATCGCCTTCGGCCGCGCGCCGCGCCGGCTCCTGACCCGCGACAAGGTGGCGCACGACCGCGCCGCGCTGCCGGCGGGCTATTGCCCGAAGGTCTCGATCCACGTGCCGGCCTATTTCGAGCCGGTCGACATGATGAAGCAGACGCTGGATGCGCTGGCGCGGCTCGACTACCCGAACTACGAGGTCGTCTGCATCATCAACAACACGCCCGACCCGGCGTTCTGGCAGCCGATCCAGGATCACTGCCGCATGCTCGGCGAGCGCTTCAAGTTCATCAACGCCGAGAAGGTCAAGGGCTTCAAGGCCGGCGCGCTGCGCATCGCGATGGAGCGCACGGCTGTTGACGCCGAGATCATCGGCATCATCGACGCCGACTATGTCGTGACGCCGGACTGGCTCTCCGACCTCGTGCCGGCGTTCGCCGATCCCACCGTGGGCCTGGTGCAGGCGCCGCAGGAGCATCGCGACGAGGATCTGTCGCTGATGCACTACATCATGAACGGCGAATATGCCGGGTTCTTCGACATCGGCATGGTCCAGCGCAACGAGGAGAACGCGATCATCGTGCACGGCACGATGTGTCTGATCCGGCGCGCGGCGATGGACATGGCCGGCGGCTGGTCGAGCGACACCATTTGCGAGGACACCGATCTTGGGCTCGCCATCCAGGAGCTCGGCTGGAAGACGCATTACACCGCCACCCGCTATGGCTCGGGCCTGCTGCCCGACACCTATGAGGCGTTCAAGAAGCAGCGCCATCGCTGGGCCTATGGCGGCTTCCAGATCGTCAAGAAGCACTGGCGCCGCTTCCTGCCCGGACACAGCCGGCTCACGGCCGACCAGAAGCGCGAATTCTCGCTCGGCTGGCTCAACTGGCTCGGCGCCGAGAGCCTCGGCGTCGTGGTCGCGATCCTCAACCTGATCTGGGTGCCGATCGTGGCCTTCGCCGGCATCGCCATCCCCGACAAGATCCTGACCATCCCGATCATCGCCGCCTTCGTGGTGTCGCTGGCGCACTTCCTGATCCTCTACCGGCTGCGCGTCGCCATCAAACCATGGCAGATGCTCGGCGCGATGATCGCGGCCATGAGCGTGCAGTGGACGGTCAGCCGCGCCGTGGCGCAGGGCCTGATCACCGAGCATCTGGCGTTCGCCCGCACGTCCAAGGGCGGCTTGTCGCGGATGTCGATCGAGTTCCAGGCGTTCTGGGAGGCCGTCATCGGCGCCCTGCTCCTGATCGGCGCTGCGATCCTGATCGTGACCAACACCTTGCAGATCACCGAGCTCTACATCTTCGCCGCCGTCCTGATCCTGGAGAGCCTGCCGTTCCTCTCGGCGGTCGCTATCGCCGTGCTCGAGATGTCGCGCATCAACTCCTTCGAGTTCTGGCGCTACGCCCGGGTCCGCACCGCCGAGCTGATCGGCCTCCGCCCGGTCTGGGTGCCCGAGCTGGCCGGCCCGGGAATGCTGCAGCCAATGCAGCCGGCCCCGCTGAGCGCTGCGGCGACGAAGGTGTCCGAGAAGGTGTGACGGCGGCGTCGAGCAGCCGGGAAACCGCGCCGCTCGCGTCCTGCTCCGTCCCGGCCAGCCACGTCGTGACGCCAGCCGCGCAGCCCGAATGAGCGGACGCACGGCCCGGAGGGCGCAGACGGCCGCGACATCCGGGTTCATCTCAACCGCCCGTGAGACCCCGCATGTCGCCTGCACCGTCGCTCTGTCGAGCGCCGACGGCGGTTCATGGCGGGCTACGCCACCGTCATCGCCGCGCCCGAAGCGATCGTCGCTCTCCCGTGGTTTCCCCCGCCCGCCCTATTGACCGGACCGCACCCACCCCCTACACAGCGCCCACGACAGCATGCGGCCCAAGGCCGGGGCTTTTACCGCCCCGTTTCCATGGCCCGCAGTGAACCACAGCCCCGCCGCAAGCGTTCTGATGGTCACCTGCCGACGATCCGGACAGTGACGGTCCAGCCGTCACACCGCTTCCTTGGGAGCGAGCGCGTAGCTCAGCCGGTAGAGCACGTGACTTTTAATCATGGGGTCCCGGGTTCGAGTCCCGGCGCGCTCACCAAGAATCCCGAACCTTCGATGCTCAGCCTTGGCAAACGCCCTTGGCCACGTCGGATCAGCCGACGGCCGGCCCACGTATGGACGTGATACGAGCGCGATCCACGGAACGATCAAACACAGCACCTTGATCGAATCGGCGCGCAGGCCTCGATCACCTCGCACGGAAGCGCTGCGCGCCGGCTCTCGCGCGGGCTGGATCTTGTGGGCACTTCGACCTCTGGGAATTGCAGTCTGCGAGGCCAGGAGCTAAGGTCGACAACCGGTGGTAATCGAAAGTCATTTTTATCGATTTCAGGTAAGGCCTTTTTGCAAGGCGCTCGCGCGCCGGGGAGCCAGCATGTCTGTAAGCTATGGCGCCATGATCAACCGGCTGCTCAACGGTGTCGGATTCCAGCTCGTTCGCCAATCGACGCTCGATCGACTGATCTCGACGGCTCACAATGGACATGCAAGCAAGCAGGATGACGAGGCAGCATCGAACGACGCCACCGAAGTCGATCACGCACCGGTGCGCGACGAAGGCTCGCATCAATTCCGACCGGTTTCGAATGCCGGCGATCCGACGGAGACGGTACCGGCCATCTATCTCCAGAACCTGCAGCGCGAGAGCTTGGCACTCCGCGAGATGTCGACCGAGCTCATCAAGCTCAAGCTGCAACTGAACGGAGCGAACGGCGGCGCAAATTCGAGCGGTCACCGGCTCTACACACCCGTATACGATTACTGGGGACTGCGAACCGATCCTGCGATCGTGCACAACCATGACTTCATGCGGGATCCGCGCTTCGTCGCCGCCTACGAACGGGGCGTCGTCGCCGAGGGCTATGAGCCTCGATATTTCTGGCGGACGCACGTTGCGCTCTGGTGCGCCAGCATCGCCGTCAGCCTTGGCGGCGATTTTGTCGAATGTGGCGTATGTCGCGGCATGCTCAGCTCTTCAATCATGCACTATCTCGACTGGAACAACATCCACCGTCGATTTTTTCTGTTTGATACGTTTGCCGGTGTCGACGAGCGACTCGTCACCGACGAGGAGGTCGCAAGCGGCAATCTCGGCTACTTCCGGGAGATGTACAAGACCGACATCTATGAGGATGTTGTTCGTAATTTCGCCGAGTACAAGAACGTCGAAATCATTCGTGGCAGTGTCCCATCAAGCTTGTCGACCGTCGACATCGATACGGTCGCATATCTTTCGATCGACATGAACAACGTCACGCCCGAGATCGCAGCCATCGACCACTTCTGGAGCAAGCTCCAGCCGGGTGCCCCGGTTCTGCTCGACGACTATGGTTTCGTTCGATACGAGGCCCAGAAGCGTGCATTCGACACTTGGGCCTCTCAGCATGGCGTGGACATTCTCGCGCTTCCCACAGGGCAAGGCCTCATGATCAAGCCGCCATCGGCGGCAGAGGCCGTGCATCAGAACGGCGCCCGATAGCGATCGGCTGCCGACCCATACCGGCGAGATCGGCGATTTTGCCGGCGGCGAGATCGTGGACCACGTGACCGGCCAGGTGGGCGCGCGCGGGCGCAGGACAATTCACACATTTCTCACACGGGTTCCCGTCAGTTGGGACTTACGATCCGATCGCGACTTCCACACAAATGTAGGAGTTTCGGTCATGGTTCGCCTGCGTCGCATCCTCCTCTTCAACCTCGTCCCGCTGCTTGCGGCCTGTCCCGCGCTCGCGCAGCCCACGCCGACGGGCGCGCTCGAGATCGACGCGTCGGTGGTGACGCAATGGGCCATTACGCTGCTGGGATTGGCCACCGCGGCCCGCCTGGCCTGGAGCGCCTTCGGCCGGGACGTTGCCGTCGACGAATTCCCGACCATTCCGCGCTACATGACCAACCGATCGCAATACCTTCTCGGCAGCATTGCGTACACGTTGTTCGCCTGCGGCGTTTTCCTGGTCCTGGTCCGGGAGCATCAGCCGATCCTCGCGATGATCCCGCCCGGCATCATTCCGGAGCCGATTCTGAAAGCGATCGACGAGAACTCGGCCCCCTATCTCGCCGTCGTCGCCGCGATGGGTGCCGTCTATCTCTACCTTCTCACCAAGGAGGCTGATTGGAATCTGCTGCTGGGGATGCGCGACGTGATTCACCTGTGGATCAGCGTTCCCCAGCTCGCGAAGGAGATTATTGCCCAGATACGGTATGCGTTGCGCGTGTCGGAGAAAGTCATTCCGCTGGTCGTCGCGAACTCGCGCGCGCTGACCGAGCGCGACTTCCAGAAGGACCGCCAGACGCCGGACCGCCTGTGGGCCGAGATCTGCTACATGAACTGGTGGCTGCAAAAAGGTCATGAGGCGGGCAACGATGCCACCTTCTTCACCGAAGCGAGCTTCGGCTATGACAAGCTGATCGCCGAATTCGAGCAGACCTCGTGGACGATGAAGCAGCGGAAGTCGGGCTCTGTCGCAACATTCGCGATCGTCGACTTCGATCAGGGCATCAAGCGTCTGCACAGCCGGTTTGCTCGGCTCATCGCCTGCTACCTGATCTACCGGAACGGCTCACGACGCGCCCTCTGCGCAGAAGCCCGCGAATTCGGCGTCGACGTCGACGCGCCGGTCATCCAGAACCCGCTGCAATATTGGATCATCTATGCCGTCGTCCTGATCGCCGCTGCGCATCTCGGCGTCTATCTGTCGGCGGTGGCCTTCGATGCGCTCCAGGGCCAGGGGCTCGTCATGGGGCAGGATTCAGGTCGCATGCTCGCCTGGGTCCTGTATTCGATGTCGAACTTCGGCTTCGCCATCGGCCTGGTTCTGGTGCTTCGACTGGCCGCGCATTCGCTCGGGTCGGCCTTCGACCAGTCGCCGATGGTCACGTATTGCTGGACCTTCCTGGTCGCATTTGCGGCCGGGCCCTTCGGCCTGGCTCTGGCGGTGCACGTCTTCGGTGAGGATGCATCGCGCGCGCTTCCCTTCTCCGACCTCTACTTCCGGATGCTCAGGTGGGGGCTCGGCCCGGCCCTGGTGTCCGTATACATCTCCTACTACCTCGACAGGCAGAGCTGCTCGGCGCTGCCCGACATCGACATGTCCCCGTCCAGGATCTTCTGGCGCAATCTCAATTGCCTCGCCTTCTCGCTCGGAGTGGTGTTCCTGCTGCTGCCCTCGCTCTTCACCCTCCTCGCCCCGGAGGGCGCCGTATGGGACACCAACAAGCTCCGCTTCCTGGCGACCGGCACCACCTTCGGCATCGCCTACGGCCTCGCCCTCGCCGCGCAGTTCGCTCTGGTCAAGCCGGGGCAAACTGTCGGAGTTGATCCTCGCAGTCCGGCAGCGATGAACAACTCAGCGCCCTTGGTCGGACATTAGCGGCTCGCCAGGTTCAGAGCCAGCAGCGGGGCTACCGCAAGAGAGGCAGCCACGGCTTCAGGCCTTGCTGTGGCTGCCTCTCGTCGGCCGTCCACTCCGGTAGATTACGTTGACAGTCACTGTAGTCCGGTTGATGCGGCGACACTTGATCCGTCTGACGTCCGAATGGCGCACTGAGTTCTTTAGGCGGACTGCATTGTGGAGAGGCGATCATGACTTTGTCACAGACCTCATTGGCGTGCGTGGTTCTGTACATTGCTGCGGCTCCGGCCTTGGCCGTCCCGCCATCATCATGTGCGAGCAAGTTCGTGGGTACTTGGCAGCACGGTACCAGCAATATCGGCACGCTCACGGCCGACGGCCGGGCTGCTTGTACCGGCAATCCGTTTTGCGTTCAGGGGACATGGACTTGCAACGGCAACAGTCTCACTTACACCAATAGCGCGGGCACCTACGTCTATACACTGCAATCGAATGGAGTGATGACTTACGGATCGATCGTCGTCACACGAATCGGAGCCCAAGGCAGCGCCTCTGCATCTGCGCGGATAAAGTCGACCGCAGCCGCGCCGGGCAAACCGGCTACCATTGGTCCGCCGATCCAAGCAGAGTATCAGCCGCGCGGGTCGCAGCCGCTTCGCGCAGGCAAGAAGATCGCAGCAGACCCGGCGCCTGCCGGCTTGGACACCAGCCAACAAGGAGCTTGGGACACCAATGAGATGGCGCGCGACTACGCAAAGAAGTTGCCGAAGTGGAACCCGGCCAAGTATCCGCTTCAAAAATACACTGATCGCAATCGCGAGAATTTGGAGGAGGCCGCGCGCAAGCAGCAGGGTGGCGACGAGGATAAATAGTAAATGCGGTGACAGTGCTGCACGGTCACCTTAACTCCGGCGATAGGCTGCGACGCACACTCTCTCCCCGTCATTGCGAGCGCAGCGCGCAGCGAAGCAACCCAGGCGGTCTCCACACCCCGATCCGGCCGGCGCACACGCCCTTGCCTGCCCGCTCCGGTTGAGAAAGAATGCGCCCGCCCGCTTCCTTCCGACGCCCCTCGTGCTGGAGAGATAGATGCCGCTCGCCCGCTGTCTGGCTGCCCTTGCTGCGGCCTGGGTGCTGCTGACGTTCAGGGCGGACGCCGCCGCCGACCCGGCTACGCTGCTGCGCGCCTATGTCCAGGCCGTGGTGAATCTCAACACCGCGGGGCTGCGGGAGGTTGCGACGATCGAGCAGTATCGATCGGTGGTGAATGACAGCGGCGGCCTCGATGACAGCCTGGGCTTCATTGCTGCCTACGGCAATCCGAAGGCGGTCCGCATCACGGACAGCAGGACCTACTCGGCCTTCACCGTCCATGTCGCCGAGGTGGAGCACACCGCCGGCCGCTCCGACTGGGTGTTTCGGCTGGACGCCAGTGGGGAGAAGATCGGCAGCGCCGTCTGCCTCACGTCGCCGCGTCCCGAGGCGATCGACTTCGACAAGTCCGGCTTCGGGCTCAAGCCCCTGCGAAACAAGGGGGGCACCATGGCAGACATCGGGATGAGCGAGTTCTGGCAAGGTGGCGGCGGCAGCTCCAAGCAGATTGGAAGCATCATCAAGAATCCCTACGACGTGATCGTCGAGGACCTCGCCAAGCGATATACGCGGCGCGAGGTCGATTTCCTGTTCGTCACGGATCGAAAGCCCGCCCCCAGCTCCAATTCGGTCGCATTCTCCGGCGTGCGGCATCCGCAGCTGTCGTTCGGCGCGGTGACGGTCCGGATTCCCGACAACCACAAGACCGGCAATGTCGAGCTGCCGCGCAGCTGGAAAGTGTTCTCGTTCGAACTCTATCGCGAGAAGCAGAACGACACGAAGCATTTCTCGCTGAAGCGGGCGGCGTTCCTGAGCGAGCAGGATTTCGACGCGCTGGTCAGGGAGCATGACCACAAGACGGCGCTGATCTTCGTTCACGGCTTCAACAACAGCTTCGAGGACGCCGTCTTCCGCAACGCCCAGATGCTGTGGGATCTCGATTATCGCGGCCTTCCGGTGCTGTTCGCCTGGAGCACCCGCGGCGACGGCATCACCGACTATGGCTTCGATCGCGACAGCGCCCTGTTCGCGCGCGACGGCTTCATCAGGCTGGTGCAGAAGCTCCAGAACGATCTGGGTGTCGAGCGGATCGACGTCCTGGCGCACAGCATGGGCAATCTGGTCGTCGTCGATGCGCTCAGCACGAATGCGCTGGTCGCCAAGCCCGTGCAGATCGATCGGCTGGTCATGGCGGCCCCCGATCTCGACACCGAGGGCTTCAAGAAGGCCATTCCCGTGCTGAAGAAGATCACGCAGGACATGACGCTGTATGCCTCCTCCGCCGACCTGGCGCTGCGGGCATCGTCCCTCATCCAGAAGTTCTCGCGCGCCGGCGACGTTCCCGCCGAGGGTCCGGTCACCCTGCGCGAGCTCGACACCATCGACGTCACCCGCCTGGGCGACGAGTTTCTCGGCCTCAACCATTCGACCTTCGCCCAGAACCGCGCCGTGATGGACGACCTCAAGCTGCTGCTCGACCGCCGCCTGCCCTCGCCCCGCCTGAGCCAGATCCACCCGGTGCCGCTGCCCCCCCAGGACCGCCGCTACTGGCGCTTCGAATGAGCTGGACGCCACCCCCGCCCCGCGCCCCTGCCCCATCGCCACCTCAGGCAGCACGGCCCCCAACGACGGTGACCAGCCCGCATCAGCCACAGCGACACGCGCCCCCCGGACGCCCCGCCCAAAAAACCGACCTTGCCCGCCCGCCCGCGCGCGACATCACCCACAGCACTACGGTGACAGTGCACCTAACTTGCCTCGGAACATCGAACTCACAAGGAGGCCTTGATGTTGAAGCTAATGTTTGAATGGGAGGAAACACCGGGAGCGAAAACGTTGAGCAATCCCAGTCAAGGAAAGCCGGCCAGCGGCTTTGCCGATGAACCAGCCCGCCTCACGCCACGCCAAGCGGCCTTCTACCGCAATCTCGTCCGACTCGCCGAGCAAGTCGGCTCTAGAACGTTGCCCATCACCTTTCTGACCAAACAGGGTGCTTCGAAGCGCATGGATCACGGATGTATCAAAATCGCCGAACACGCTAATTTCATCGAACCGCTGGCCGATTCGCCGAGCGGCGTTGTCGAAACTATTTCACTAAGTTGGAATGTCGTGCCAGCGCCCAAATAGGCCTGGCACACCTGCGTTCGACACGGCCAGAATCATTGAGGCGCGTCTAACTCAATAGGTCTCAATGTTCATCCATTTGCAGGTGCCATCAAGGCTACCTCAATTGTCAGCTAAGGCGTTCCGCGCCGAAAGGTAACCTCCCGTCGGCCTCTGTTCACTTCTGCACTGAAGCCTAGGGTCGTCCACGCCTTGCTCTGTACGTGCCTTGTGTGGTCTGGGTTCTCGTTGCTCCACCATGCGTCGTAATTTTGGGCTGAAATCGGGAGGACTTGGCCGATCAACTCCTCGATCTCGTCGAAGGATAGAACGAGCGAATTTTCAGTAGCTGACTGCAATCGCAATTTAAGTGGATCATAGAGGGACACTTATCTTCTCCTCATTGCACACCTCGATCCGAGCACCTTTTTGCGCGCTGGTGGCTGATGGCCTTCTGCTTGCATCAGCAATAACGACGTCTGCCGCGGAGCACCTCCGGAATACGGGACTACGGTGATGCGGGATTACGCGACAGTGTACTAATTCTGTGTCTCGGTTGAGTGCATCGTAAACCTTCCCGCGCAGCCACTCTCATGCACCGTCTCCGCAATTGCCGTCACCACCGTATCCGAAAGCTCCGCCCCTCACCTCCCGGCAGCATCCGCCTCCAGCACCACCTTCGCCACCGGATAACGCCAGTCGTTCTTCGAGTTGTCGGCGGCGGCGTCGATGCCGGCCACGATCACCGCACCAAGGATCCCGCCGTTCATGCCGCTGGCCAGACGCGCCTGGCGCGTCGCATCGATCGGCGCGACGGTGATCATCCGCTTTTGATAGCCGGGCTTCTGGCAGGTCACGGCGAGCGTGCTCGACTGTCCGCGATAGAGCGGCACGCGCACCTTCGCGGGACTGGTCATGGTTGCGGTGAAGCCGGAGGCTTCCAGCGAGCAGGACGCCCCGGCCATCTCGACCTCGCCTCCCCCGCCGGGATTGTGAAAGGTCCGCACTTCCACGAGCTGGTCACCCGCAAACTCGGGCACGCTGGCGTCGGTTCGGCGCTTCGGCTCGTAGACGTCGATCCCTCGGCTGCCCGTGGTCGACCGGATGTCGGTCACGTTGTTGACCGCAAGCGGCGCAGCACAGCCGCCAAGACACGCCCCTCCAATGATGGCCAGCCAGCTGGCCATCCCACGCAAACCGTTCATTTGAGCCCCCACAGCACCCCTACTGTCGATGACTTCAGGGGTAGCAGGGGCCGATCTGGGGAACAATAGCCGCAACCTCGGAGGGAATGGAAACAACTAACAAAAGCCGACTTCGTTGCGGGCCAGACACATTCGCTGCCGTCCCGGCACGCATTGCTCGCATGAGTTGTAGTGGTCGGCGGGCCTTCATGGGGCAGCTTCTCGGGACGGACACCGGATCCTGGCGCGAGGCGCTGCGCTTTGCCGGAGGATCGCTGGGAGGATGCGCGGACAAACTGATTTCGTCAGGCCGGTCAAGACGATCACCCCTGTCCAGTCCCTTCGCCAAAAACATTCTCCTTCCATTTTTCCGAATTTCATGATTGATTGTCGCCATCCCGCGCTCCTCGAGAGGGGCGGATCGCGATCGTCACGGACGTTGGGTGCGGGGAGCGGTGGCCGCGACTGGCTGCAGCGCGCTTGAGGCGTGCGGACGAACAGCCGGTCGCGGACGTGAAATCGCGTGGTCCTGGCGCCCCGAAGCTGGCGCCAAGTCCTGGGGGATGATGACCCCTGCGGGCGACGGTGGCTAACAANGGGGGATGATGACCCCTGCGGGCGACGGTGGCTAACAAGCCGGACACCGGGGAGATCGCGTATAAGCGTGAAGACCATCGCGCGGGGAATGCCGGGTTGATCCGGCTGAACCTGTGGTGACTGCCGCCTGCTTTTTCTTCTGCAGGCGGGCCATGGGTTGCGGCCAGCAGCCCGGCATTCCCCGCGCCCTCTGTATTTCGGGGGCGAGACGACCTGAAAAGCTCGGGCGCGAACGCGCCGCGATGACGGTCGAACGCGTCCCCTGCCCTGATGTCCCTCACGCGCTGCGGTGCCCGCGTCACGCCTCGGCGGCTCGCCGTCCCGTGAAGCGTCGCCGGCTATCGCCCGACGGTACGGCGTGGAATGTTGGGGGGCGATTTTGAGAGACGCCGGCCGCCTCGCGGCCGCGAACCCGGGAGCCGCCGATGTACACTGCCTTTCTGCTGACCTCGCTGATCGTGGTCGCCTCGCCCGGCACCGGCGTGCTCTACACGCTCGCCGTGGCGCTGACGCGGGGATCGCGGATGAGCATCGCGGCGGCGTTCGGCTGCACGCTCGGCATCATCCCGGCGATGCTGGCGGCGATCGTCGGCCTCGCGGCCATCCTGCACACCAGCGCGCTGGCCTTTGCCGCGCTGAAATATTGCGGCGTCGCGTATCTCCTGTACATGGCCTGGCAGTCGCTCGGCGAGCGCGGCGCGCTGGCGGTGGAGGCTACCGACGCGAAAGACGGGACGCGTTCGGCCGCGCGGGTGGTGCTGACCGGCTTCCTGATCAACATCCTCAATCCAAAACTGTCGATCTTCTTCCTCGCCTTCCTGCCGCAGTTCATCGCGGCGGACGAGGCGCATCCGCTTGCCGCCATGCTGGAGCTGTCGGCCACGTTCATGGCGATGACGTTCGGCGTGTTCGTGGTCTACGGCCTGTTCGCGGCCGCGGTGCGCGACCGCGTCGTCAGCCGCCCCCGCGTGATGACATGGCTGCGCCGGGCGTTTGCTGGTGGCTTTGCGTTGCTCGGGGTGCGGTTGGCGCTGAGCGAGCGCTGAGGTCGCGCCCGATGAGACACCGATCCCCAATGAGCAATTAGTCCCTTGCCGCCCGACGATGCGCCAATTTGTTGTTCGTCATGCCCGGGCTTGTCCCGGGCATCCACGTCGCTCCAAGGACGCCGATCGACGTGGATGGCCGGGACAAGCCCGGCCATGACGGTGTGGAGGGAGTGCGCCACAAACTCGGAGCAGCTTGCGCAATCGCCGGCCGTCGCGAAGACGCTCCGCAAAAGCAAAACCCGTCTGGAGCGTTGCCGCTCCAGATGGGTCTCATCAGTTCAGCTGGTCACCCGGCGGAAATCAGCCGAACTGGTTCATCGTATTGTGGGCGCCGCCGGCCTTCAGGGCCTTCTCACCCGCAAAATACTCCTTGTGGTCGTCGCCGATATCGGAGCCGGCCATGTTCTGGTGCTTGACGCAGGCGATGCCCTGGCGGATCTCGGCGCGCTGGACGTTCTTGACGTAACCCAGCATGCCCTGCTCGCCAAAGTACTCGCGGGCGAGGTTGTCGGTCGACAGCGCGGCCGTGTGGTAGGTCGGCAAGGTGATCAGGTGGTGGAAGATGCCGGCGCGCTTGGCCGAGTCCGCCTGGAAGGTGCGGATGCGCTCGTCGGCTTCCTTCGCCAGCGGCGTGTCGTCATACTCCGCCTTCATCAGCTCGGCGCGGTTGTACTTGCTGACGTCCTGGCCCGCCTCCTTCATCGCGTCATAGACCTGCCAACGGAAGTTGAGGGTCCAGTTGAACGACGGCGAGTTGTTGTAGGCGAGCTTGGCGTTCGGGATCACCTTGCGGATGCGGTCGACCATCTTGGCGATCTGCTCGATATGCGGCTTCTCGGTCTCGATCCACAACAGGTCGGCGCCGTTCTGAAGCGAGGTGATGCAGTCGAGCACGCAACGGTCCTCGCCGGTGCCGGGACGGAACTGATAGAGGTTCGAGGGCAGCCGCTTCGGGCGCATCATCTTGCCGTTCTGGTTGATGATGACGTCGCCGCTGCGCGCGGTCTCAGGGGTCACCTCCTCGCAGTCGAGGAAGCTGTTGTACTGGTCGCCGAGATCACCCGGCTGGCTGGAGAACGCGATCTGCTGCGTCAGGCCGGCGCCGAGCGAGTCGGTGCGGGTGACGACGATGCCGTCCTCGACGCCGAGCTCCAGGAAGGCGTGGCGGCAGGCGCGGATCTTGGCCAGGAAGACGTCATGCGGCACGGTGACCTTGCCGTCCTGGTGGCCGCACTGCTTCTCGTCGGAGACCTGGTTCTCGATCTGCAGCGCGCAGGCGCCCGCCTCGATCATCTTCTTGGCGAGCAGATAGGTCGCCTCCGCATTGCCGAAGCCGGCATCGATGTCGGCGATGACGGGGACGACGTGGGTCTGGAAGCCATCGATCTTGGCGATGATCTCGGTCTCCTTCGCCTTGTCGCCGGCCTTGCGGGCCGCGTCGAGCGTGCGGAAGAGATCGTTCAGCTCGCGCGAGTCGGCCTGGCGCAGGAAGGTGTAGAGCTCCTCGATCAGCGCGGGCACCGAGGTCTTCTCGTGCATCGACTGGTCCGGCAGCGGGCCGAACTCGGAGCGCAGCGCCGCGATCATCCAGCCGGACAGATAGAGGTAGCGGCGGTCGGTCTTGCCGAAATGCTTCTTGATCGAGATCAGCTTCTGCTGCGCGATGAAGCCGTGCCAGCAGCCCAGCGACTGGGTGTACTTCGTGCTGTCCTCATCATAGGCGGCCATGTCGGCGCGCATCACCGCGGCGGTGTAGCGGGCGACGTCGAGACCGGTCCTGAAGCGGTTCTGCAGGCGCATGCGCGCCACGGCCTCGGCGGTGACGCCGTTCCAGGTCGGGTTGGCCTCGAGCAGCGCACGCGCCGCCTCGACCTCGGCCTGGTAGGACGCGGAGCCTTGGAGAGCCTGGTCGTTCAGTCCACGCGGTTGGAAGTTCATGTCCGTGATCCCTTGGTTAAGGACAACCTGGGACCTGTTGTAAGCACCCGCAGCGAACGGACCAGACATTGCGCGGAAAACTTGTCACACTTTACAAATCTCTCGTGTATAGCTGTAAGGAGATTACAGAGGGGAGATGACCGGCCATGAGTACCGCCACGGCACGCTCGATCTTCATGGGCCCGCGCCTGCGCCGGCTCCGCCGCGAGCTCGGCCTGACCCAGGCCGACATGGCCGCCGACCTCGAAATATCAGCGCCTTACGTGGCACTTCTGGAGAGGAACCAGAGGCCGGTGACGGCCGACATGCTGCTGCGGCTGGCGCGGACCTACAAGATCGACCTTGCCGATCTCGCCGGCGACGGCGGCGCCGACCACACCGCGCGGATGCAGTCGGTGCTGAAGGACCCGATGTTCTCGGACATCGACATCCCCGCGCTGGAGATCTCCGATCTCGCCGTCAGCTATCCCGGCATGGCGGAAGCCTTCCTGCGGCTCTACACCGCCTATCGCGAGGAGCAGCTGGCGCTGGCCGAGCGGGCGCCTGCGGTCTCCGGCGGCGCGCCGCTGCCGGAGGGTTTCGACGCCAATGATCCGGTCGCCGATGTCCGCCGCTTCCTGGCCGCCCGCCGCAACAACTTCGCCCAGCTCGACGAGGCCGCCGAGCGGCTGGCGCAGGCGATCTTCCAGGGCTCGGCGACCGGCTCGCCGCAGGTCACGGCGAGCCCCGCGGGCTTCATCGAGCGCTTCCGCGAAAAGCACAAGCTCCAGGTCCGCTACATGCCGCCGAACGTGATGCTCGGCTCGCTCAGGCGGCTCGACCTGCATCGGCGGCAATTGCTGATCGAGGATTCGCTCGACAGCGCCAGCCTCAAATTCGAGCTGGCGCGGCAGCTCGCGTATCTCGAGCTGGACACCGAGATCGGTGCAGCACTGGAGGACGGCAAGTTCGCCAGCAAGACCGCCGAACTGCTGGCGCGCCGGGCGCTCGCGGCCTACGCGGCGGCAGCGATCATCATGCCCTATTCGATCTTCGCGAAGGCAGTCGATGCCAGGGCCTACGATCTCGAAGCGCTGGCCCGGCAGTTCGGCACCAGCTTCGAACAAACGGCGCATCGCGTGACGACCTTGCAGAAGCCGGGCGCCGAGAAGATTCCGTTCTTCCTGATCCGCGTCGATCCCGCCGGCAACGTCTCGAAACTGCTCGACGGCGCCGGCTTCCCGTTCGCGCGTCACGGCGGCGCCTGCCCGCTGTGGTCGGTGCACGGCATCTTCAAGACGCCGCGCCAGATCGTGACGCAATGGCTGGAGCTGCCGGACGGCCGCCGCTTCTTCTCGATCGCGCGCACCGTGACCGCCGGCGGCGGCTCCTACGGCGCGGTCCGCGTCGAGCGCGCGATTGCGGTCGGCTGCGCCGCCGAGCATGCCGGGCACCTGATCTACACCCGCGACGGCCATGGCCCCGACGCCAGCGCGCCGACGCCGATCGGCACCGCCTGCCGCGTCTGCCATAGGCCGAAATGCGCCGCCCGCTCGGCGCCGCCGATCGGCCGCGAGATCCTGCCCGACGATTTCAGGACGTCGTCGGTGCCGTTCGGCTTTTCGTCGGATTGAGAGAGCGTCTGTGACCGGTATGGCACACAAGCAGTCGAAAGGAGCACACCGGACGTCGCCAGCTGTCGATGAGCATCATTTTACCGCTGTGAATTGTGTCCGATCATTACTGTTCATTGCTGGGACTGACGGTCTTTACCCGGCGCGCGGTGCGCCCGGCCGTCGGCGAAGGCAGCGTCATGAACGAGCCGCAGCGTGGATTCTGGCCGGTGCTCGGCGGCCTCAGGTTTCTTTTGGCGATGTGGGTGCTGTTTGACCACACCTACAATTTCGGGCCGGCGGAGCGCGCCATTCCGGTGCTGACCAAGAGCGGCCTGATGGCGGTGATGTGCTTCTTCGTCATCTCCGGCTTCAGCATTCACCACTCGATCGCGACGCGGCCCGAGGGCTATCTGCGCCGCCGTGTCCTGCGGATCCTGCCGCTCAATATGCTCGCGGTCCTGATCGGCTGGCTCGCCTGGTCGATGTTCGGCGCCGCCGGCGGCTACCTCGCGCCTGCCAAGCCGCCGACCGCGCTGCAGTTCATCGGCTGCATGCTGCTGCTCGAAGCCTTCCTGCCGATCATGATCTCCTTCCTGTACCCGGCCTGGTCGCTGTCGATCGAGGCGGTGTACTATCTGCTGGCGCCGCTGTTCAGAAAGCTCGAGGGCCGGCCGCACATTCCCGCGCTGATGATCGCCTCCGGGCTGTTCTTCGTTGCCTGGCCCCTGTTCCGCAACGAATACGTCGCCGGCCGCAACTCCTATTGGCTGACCGGCATCGTGATGCTGTGGGCCTGGCTGGCCGGCTGGGTGGCCTACCGGCAGCCACGCGACCGGCGCTATCTGCTGTGGCTCGGCCTCGCGGGGGTGGCCTCGGTCGCCACCCAGGCGAGGTTCTTCGACGTCCACAATTTCGGCTCCGCGGCCGTGAACTGCGTCGCCTGGATCGGCACGCTGGTCGTGGTGTTCCATCGCGTCGGCGATCTCGGCGGCCGCACCGCCGCCGTGCTCGACTATCTCGGCGAGCTCAGCTTCCCGCTCTATATCCTGCATTATCCGGTGCTGTTCGCGGTCACGGGCTCGCTGTTCAGGATCTATCCGAACCTGAACTGGGGCATCAGCCAGGTCGCCATTTCACTGGCCGCCGCGATGCTCGCTTATCATGTCGTCGACAAGCCGCTGCGGCTGTCGCGAGGGACCCGGCTCGCCGATCAGTTCGGCCGCTTGCGCTTGTGGGCGAACGGGTTCGCCTTCTCACGCAGGGTGATGCGCACCGGCGTGCCCGGCAGCTCGAAGGTCTCGCGCATCGAGTTGACGAGGTAGCGGAGGTAGGATTGCGGGATGGCGTCGGCGCGCGAGCAGAACAGCACGAAGCTCGGCGGCCGCGCCTTGGTCTGGGTGATGTAGTTGAGCTTGAGGCGGCGGCCCGACACCGCCGGCGGTGGATTGTTGGCGATCGCGCCCTCGAACCAGCGATTCAGCGCGGCCGTCGGCACGCGCCGGTTCCAGACCGCGTAGGACTGGACGATGGCCTGCATCAGCCGGTCGATGCCCTCGCCCATCAGGCCGGACACCGCCACGATCGGCGCGCCCGCGACCTGCGGCAGCCAATGGTCGGCGTCCCTGCGCAGGCCTGCGATCTGGCCCGGCTGAGCCTCCATCAGATCCCATTTGTTGACGGCGATGACCAGCGCCCGCCCCTCGCGCTCGATCAGGTCGGCGATGCGCAGATCCTGCTCCTCGAAGCGGTTCTGCGCATCCATCATCAGCACGACGACCTCGGCAAACCGCACCGCGCGCAGCGCATCCGCCACCGAGAGCTTTTCCAGCTTCTCCTCGATGCGCGAGCGCCGCCGCAGGCCGGCGGTGTCGAAGATGCGGAAGCCTCGGCCCTTATACTCGATCTCGACCGCGATCGAATCGCGTGTCGTCCCGGCCTCGGGGCTGGTCAGCAGCCGCTCCTCGCCGAGCAAATGGTTGATCAGGGTCGACTTGCCGGCATTGGGGCGGCCGACGATGGCGACGCGGATCGGGCGTGCAGCGCGCTCCTCGTCGGTTTCCTCATGCTCCTCGTCCTCGTCTTCGGTGGGCGGCACGAGCTTGCTGACGGCGTCGTAGAGCTCGCCCATGCCCTCGCCGTGCTCGGCCGAGATCTGAATTGGATCGCCGAGGCCGAGCGCATAGGACTCCATGGCGCCGAGCTCGCCGTGCTTGCCCTCGCTCTTGTTGGCGAGCAACAGCACCGGCTTGTCGGCGCGGCGGGCGAAATCGGCGAAGGCGCGATCGGCCGGCGTCAGGCCGATGCGGGCGTCGATGACGAAGAACAGCGCATCCGCAAGCGCGATCGCGGTCTCCGTCTGCTCCTGGATCCGCGCCGTCAGCGAGCCCTTCGGCCCCTCGTCGAGACCGGCGGTGTCGATGATCGTGAAGCTGAGATCGTGCAGCTTCGCCTCGCCCTCGCGGCGGTCACGGGTGACGCCGGGCATGTCGTCGACAAGCGCCAGCTTCTGTCCCACCAGGCGATTGAACAGGGTCGATTTGCCGACATTGGGCCGGCCGATGATGGCGATGGTGAAGGACATGATGATCCGTGCGCGTGAGCGCGCAGCTTTAGCGCATCCGGACGTAAAACCGAAACCGCTGATCACGCGATCGGCGGACGGGCTTAACGTTTTAGCGGCTGAACGAGCCGCTCGGCATCGGCGCCGGGAATTGGCCGGACTGGCGGACGGGCTGCTGCGCGGGCGCGGCCTCGTCCGGCGGCGGCGCGGTGGTGCGGCGGCGGACGATCTTCTGCGGCTTCGGGGCCGGCGGAACGGCCGTCGCCCCCTCCTCGACCGCAGCCGCCTCGCCGTCCTGCGGATCGGCGGGAGCCGGATTGCTCACGGCAGCCTGCCGGCCCTTGGCGCCCTTCTTGCCCTTGGGCTCCTCGGGCGTGGGCGGCGGCACAGCCGCCTGCGGTGCGCCGGGATCGGTCATCTGCTGCTGCTGGGCGCCCTTGTAAAGCTCCTTCGGCACGCCCTGCTCGAGGCCGGGCACGCCTTCCGGGAAGACCGGTTTGCGGTCGCCCGGCAGCTTCTTCTTCGTGTCGAGGAAATCGAGCATGTCAGACGGATCGAAACTGCCGCCGCTGGCGCAGCCGCCGAGAACGCCCGTGAGCGCGGCGAGGACGGTCAGGGCGATGAGGCGTTGGGGGCGGCGCATGGTCGTCATTTTCCGATCAAATTCAGTTTCGCCGCCGCGGCACCCGCGATCGGCTCAGCTCCTGAGTCAGCTCTTGGCGACGGCAGGCAGCAGAGCCTGCAGCGCTTCGGCGCGCGAGCGCAGGCCCGGCGGGGTCTCACCATCCAGCGCAATCATGTCGAGCCATTGACGGGCCGCGGCGGCATCGTTGGCCTTCCACGCCGACAGGGCCAGGAGCTCGCGGGAGGCGTGACGGAACGGCGCACCGGCCGCAGCCTCGCTCTCGAGCCGCTGCTTGATGTCGGTATAGGGGGCGGTGTCGACCAGGAGGCCGGCGGCGCGCAGGCGCGCCATCGACTGGTGCTCGGCACCGATGCTGCGATCGGCGGCGAGCTCGTCATAGAGCTTCACGGCAGCGGCCTTGTCGCGCACCGCGGCCTCGGCCGCCTGATGGAAGCGCGCCAGCATGCGGTATCCCGATGGGGCCACGGCAGCGACATCGGCGAAGGCCTTTTCGGCCTCGGCGTGCTTGTTCTGCTCGGAGAGCTCGATGGCCTTGTTGAAGCCCACGCCGGCCTCGGCGGCCTTCTGGGCCTCCAGATATTGGTAAGCGCGCCAGCCACCGACGCCCGCAATGATCAGCACCGCGATCGCGATGATCAGGATCGAGTAGCGGTCCCACAGCTTCCTGAGCTGTTCCCGACGGACCTCCTCGTCTACCTCATCAATGAATTCAGACACTTAGTGACATCCCGTCAGGTTCGCTGCCAGATCGCGCGAACGAATGTTGAAGTGCCGCGCGAGCCGCCCTCTGCCCGCACGCCGGCGCCGATACCGTATCGGTATGGCGGTGGCAAGGCGAGTCCAGCCGAATCAAGGCGTTACTCCCGGCTTCCGCCACAACGACCGGACGCGGCTATCATGCCGTCAACGACTCGCGCAACTGCCGTTTCATCACCTTGCCGTTGGCGTTGCGGGGCAAAGGGTCCGCCGTCACGGTCAGGGTCTCCGGGACCTTATAGTCGGACAGCCGCTCGCGGCACCAGCTGCGCAGAGCCTCGGCGCTCACGGGCGCCCGCGTCACCACCACGGCGTGGACCCGCTCGCCGAGCACCGGGCACGGCCGGGCGACGATCGCGCTCTCGACCACGGCCGGATGGGCGGCGAGCACCGATTCGACTTCGGCCGAGTAGATCTTCAGCCCGCCGCGGTTGATCATGTCCTTCTGGCGGTCGAACACCCGGACGAAATTGTCGGCATCGATCGAGCCGAGGTCGCCGGAGTGCCAGTAGCCCGCGGTGAAGCTCTCGGCGGTGGCCTCGGGCCGGTTCCAATAGCCCTTGATGACCTGCCCGCCGCCGATCCAGATCTCCCCGATCTCGCCGCGCGGCAACTCCCGCCCCTGCGCGTCCATCACGAGGATGCTGGCGCCCGGGCACGGCAGGCCGACGCTGTCGATGTGGCGTGCCGTCAGCTCCGGCGGCATCAGGGTCGAGGGCGAGGTGGTCTCGGTCGATCCATAGGCATTGACCAGCCGCAGGCCGGGGATCTTCGCCGCCAGCTTCTCGATAGTCGCGACCGGCATCGGCGCCCCGCCGAAGCCGCCGATACGCCAGGACGACAGATCATGGCTGTCGAAATCGGACTGCAGCAGGCAGAGATTGTACATCGCGGGAACCATGACCGTGTAGGTCACGCGCTCGCGCGCGGCGAGCTTGAGATATTCGCCGGCCTTGAACTCCGGCATGATGATCAGGGTGCCGGCGCAGCGCGCCATGCTGGTGACGTTGGCGACGACGCCGGTGACGTGACCGAGCGGCACCGCGGCGATCGAACGGTCGGCCGGCGTCAGCCCGAGGCAGGCTTCGTAGACCATCGAGGAGTGGACGATGTTGCAATGCGCGAGCATCGCCCCTTTGGGCCGGCCGGTGGTGCCGGAGGTGTAGAGGATCATCGCGGTGTCCTCTTCGGCGACGTCCTCCTCAGCCGCGAGCGGCGCGCGGTCAGCAAGCCGCGAAAGCTCGGATCGGCCGATGTCGTCATCGACGGCGATCCGATGCAGCAGGTCAGGAACGTCGGCAGCGTCCGGCAGCCGCTCGGCGAGCGAGGCCTCGTGCAGCAGGAGCTTGGCGCCGCAATCCTTCAGCACATAGCCGATTTCCGGCTTCTGCTGGCGGGTCGAGAGCAGGACGGTGATGAGACCGAGCTGGGCCGCTGCGAACAGCGACAGCACGAATTCGATCCGGTTGCCGAGCAGGAGAGCGATCCGGTCGCCGCGTCGAAGTCCCTTGTCGCGCAACACCGCGGCGATCTGGCCCGATTGGGGCACCACGTCTCGCCACCTCAAGCGCCAACCGCCGCAAACCAGCGCCTCGCCGTCGCCATTGCGTGCCGCCGCCTCCCTGACCATCGCCCAGATGCTGGGGGGACGCTCTGCGAACACCTGCACCACGCGGTCGCCGAAACGCTGCTCCCAGCGCATCGGGCTGATGGCGGCATGTTGCGACCACTCCATCGGATCGCCTCCCCTGAATTGTTCTTGTCGGTCGCCGAATTGTTCCGGTCATGTGCGCCGCTCGATGCTCGAGCGACGCTGAATTGTGCGGCAGAATACGTCCGCCGAGAACCGCTAATTGCCAATGACGGGAATGCCAAGCACGACCGGATGGAACGCGAAGGCCAGCGCGGCATAGACGATGACGCCGACCACCACCGCGATGACGTCGTTGCCGACGCCGCCGACGGGGATCGGCGGTCCGCCGGCATCGGCTCGGCGCTTCAGCGAGATGCGATCGAACACGGCCCACGCCAGGATCGAACCGAACAGGATCATGCCGCCGAGGTCGCCGTTCGAGAGCAGATGGCCGAACGCCCACAGCTTCACGCCAGCGAGCATCGGATGTTTCAGCGTCGTGTAGATCCGGCCGCGGATGTAGGCGGCGACGATCATGATCACGGCCGGCAGCATCAAGGCGAGATTGATGTGCTTCAGCGCTTTCGGCGGCGTCCAGACCTGGATCCAGCCGCCGTTGTTGCGGTACTGCGCGAAGCCCCAGACGATCAGCATAAGGCCGGCAAGCGCAACGACCGTATAGGCGAGCTTGTAGGTTGCCTCGCCCAGCCGCGCGATGACCCGCGCCCGCGCCTCGCGCCGGGTCGTGAACACATGGGCGCCGAGAAACAGCACCAGCCCCACCACCATCACCAGAAGTCCCACGGCGTCCCTCTCCTGTGCACGCGACCTGTGGGAACTGGGTATCATTTTCGGGGGCAGCGTCGCAACGTGGCCTTGTGCCAACCTGCCGCCGACCGATGGGGCTATCGCTGCTCGGACGTCTTGTTCAGCTCGCGATTGTCGACATAGCGGATCGCGATTGGCCGGCCGGCCAGGGCGCCGCCGAGGCCTGACGTGAACTTCAGCGGCAGGCAGGCCTCCAGCGAGGCATTGATCGCCTTCAGGTAGATCGCCCGGGTGTCGGCCGGGGCGCTCGGCGTCGCGAAGGTCACGCGCGGCGGGGCGACCATGTCGCCGGTCCGTTTGAAGCTGAAGCGCACCGTCATCTGCATCCCTGCGCGGGCATCGTCCTCTGCCGGCGGCGTCCAGCAGGAGCGAAGTGCGCCGAACAGATCAGCGATCGTGTCGAGATCGTGATCCGGCTTCTGATACTTGGCTAGCTGGTCCTTGGCGGGCCGGGTCTCGATGGTCAGTTGCAGGTTCTGGCCATAGGGGTAGTTCATCTCGGGGATGCACGGCCAGGGTCCGTAGACGCTGCAGAACGACGGCGTGCACGGCCGCTCGTCGAGCACGCTGCATGGCGTGTGCGCGAACGGCACGGGATTGATCTGGCGGCGGCGCGCGTCGGCGGTGACCGGAGCGGCCACCATCAGCAGGACGAGCACGACGATACGCAGCATGGGGTCTCTCGAGAAAGGGACGAACGCAAAGCTGGGCGCGACCACGACATCCGCAAGCTCAATCCCGTTCACGTCTGCGCGTTCCGCGTCGCGAACGGCCCTCGACCATGCCCGCGGAACTCGGCTAGAACACGGCAGGACACGACAACAACAACGGACGCAACGATGAGCCGCCCCGGCGAGACCGTGATCAACGTCATCAATCCGAATATGACCGCGACGATGACCGATCTGATCGCGCAGGCGGCGCAGGCCAGCGCCAGCCCGTCCACGCGGATCGTGGGCCGCACCGCGCGGTTCGGCGCCGCCTCGATCGAGGGCCACTACGACGAGGCCATCGCGGCCGTCGGCATGCTCAAGGAGGTCGAGGCCGGCGACGCGGAAGGTTGCCACGCCCATGTGATCGCCTGCTTCGGCGATCCCGGCCTGCTCGCCGCGCGCGAATTGTCGGCGGTGCCGGTGCTCGGCATCGCGGAAGCGGCGATGCACGCAGCGAGCTTCGTCGCCACCCATTTCAGCATCGTCACGACCTTGTCGCGCACCAAGGTAATCGCCGAGCATCTCGTGCGCAATTACGGCATGGAGCATCACTGCCGCAAGGTGCGCGCGGTCGACGTCGCCGTGCTCGATCTCGACAAGCCGGAAGCGAATGTGCGCGGCACGCTGCTCGGCGAGTGCCGGGCGGCGCTGCGCGAGGATGGCATCGGCGCCATCGTGCTCGGCTGCGCCGGAATGGCCGATCTCGCGCACGATCTCTCGACCGAACTCGGCATTCCCGTGATCGACGGCGTCGCCGCCGCGGTGCGCTTCGCCGAGGCGCTGGTCGGATTGGGCTTGAAGACGTCGAAGCACGGCGATCTCGCATTTCCGTTGCCAAAGGCGCGGACGACGATTTGAGCCGCCGTAGATGGGGTAACGGGCCGACCACCCGAGCGTCCCGCTCGCTACGGCGCGATTTGGAAGCGCGCT
>NZ_JABFDM010000021.1 GCF_013178945.1 Bradyrhizobium aeschynomenes | reverse complement strand
GGCGACCTTGTCGTTCTCGTGCACCTCGCCGTCGGCATTGGCCTTGGCCCTCGCCGCCTTCTTCGGCGTTTCGGCCTTTGCTTCCGCCTTCGCCGGCTCAGGCTTGGGCGCAACGGCCTGCGGGGCGGACGCCTTCGGCGCGGGCGCGGTCTCATGCGCCGGCGGGGTCTCGATCGCGGTCTCGCGGAAGGCGCGCTCCAGCTCGTCGAGCGAGACCTCGCCCGGACGCAGCGGACGTTCCAGCGTCTGGTCGATCAGCGTGCCCTGCGTCAGCGCAGGCGCCGGCGCTGATGCAGCAGCGACCGGCGGTGCCGGAGCGGCGGGCACGAGCGGCGGCGCGGCCTCGCCGGCGGCCATCGCGGCCATGCCGCGCTCGACCATCGCCTCGAGCTCGCTGATGAGGTCGCGGTCCTCACCCTCGGGCTCGGACTCGTTGGCTTCGAGCTGCGCCAGCAGGTCCTTGATCCGGTCGATCGTGGTCAGGATCAGCGTGACGGCCTCGCCGGTCACCGGCATGCCATCGCGGAATTTGCCCATCAGGGTTTCGGCAGCGTGCGCCAGCGCTTCGAGCCGCGGCAGGCCGAGGAAGCCGCAGGTCCCCTTGATCGTGTGCACCAGCCGGAAAATGTTATCCAGGATCTTGGCGTTGTTCGGCTCCTGCTCGAACCGCACCAACTGATTGTCGACGGTATCCAGGCTCTCGCTGGTCTCCGTCAGGAACTCACGCAACAGGTCATCCATTGAAACTGGCCTTCGCACGCAACGGAACGCGACATGACGCGCCCTTCAAACCGTGGCCAGTTTCGGTCCAAAGCGTTTAATATTAGTTGAGTAAGCGCAAATGAACGGACTCAACAAAGAGATAAGATGTCTCCGGACAATTTCGGACAGATCCGCAAGACTTGATTAACCCTGGTAAACGAATTCGTGCGTCCATTGGCGACACGAGGTCGCAGCAGCGACGCGTGCGCATCGCGCAAATGCGATCAGGCCGCCTGCACCACCATCGCAGCGCCATCGGCAGCGAGCGTCACCTTGAGGCCGCACGCGTCGGCCAGCAGGCGAGTGTAATAAGGCTGCACCGCATGCGCGTCGATGGTCGACTGCAGCTCGCCGCCGAGCAGGTTGACGATGTTCTGCGGCAGCCGCGCATTGAGGCCGGTCGCGGCGACGCGGAAGCTCATGGTCTCACCGTCGCCGATCGGATCGACGGTCAGCATGCCGCCACGCGGGATCGTCTGCTGCGCCACCACCATCATGTTGAGCAGCAGCTTGACCCGGTTCTTCGGCAGCAGCAGCCGCGGCAGATTCCAGGTGATCGAGGTCTTGGCGTCCTCGATGTGGCCGCGCGCCATGGTCTGCGCATCGCCGAGATCGATCTGCGCGCCGGCCGAGCCGGCGGCGCCGAACGCGAGGCGGCAGAACTGCAGCCGGGCCGAAGCCGTCTTGGCGCTCTTGCGGATCAGCTCCAGCGCGAAATCGCGGTCTTCCGGCTTGGGATTGTCGTCGAGCACCTCGAGGCCATTGACGATGGCGCCGACCGGACTAATCAGGTCGTGACAGACCTTCGAGCAGAGCAGAGCAGCAAGTTCGAGCGTATCGGGAGCGGGAATCGGATTGGCGATCTCGGAGGAGGACGTGCCGGACATTCGATGTTCCTGAAATCCGCGAAACTGGACGAATCATGCTTGCGTTAACGCTTGATACACTGCGAAAGCATGGACCGCCACCGAGCTGAGGGCAGGACACGGGAAAGTACGTGGCGGTTTTCCCAAGCAAAGGGCTGCTCAATGAAGGGGCGAACGGCCCTGCCCGGCTGCGCCGGTACGGCGCCCCAGACGAGGATGCGATGATGCAAGCTGTGTACGGAATGGCCGACGGGAGCCCCTCGCGATGACGAGCGGGCCGATTGCAGGAACCATCGGTGTCGAGGCGGCCGCAGCGCTGATGGCGCCCTTGACCGAGCTCGTCGTCGAGGCCGCGCACGCGATCCTGGCGGTGAACCGCCGCGCGATGGCCGTCTCCGACAAATCCGACGGCTCGCCGGTCACCGAGGCGGATCTTGCCGCCGACCGCGTCATTGCCGACGGGCTGGCGCGGCTGGCGCCGGAAATCCCGGCGCTGTCCGAGGAGCGGGTCGCATCCTGCTCCGCGCCGTTCAAGGGCAGCTTCTTCCTGATCGACCCGCTCGACGGCACCAAGGAGTTCGTCGCCGGCCGCGGCGAGTTCACGGTCAACCTGGCGCTGGTCAGCGACGCGAGACCCCTGCTCGGCATCGTCTGCGCGCCCGCAATCGGCCTGATCTGGCGCGGCCTGGTCGGCCGCGGCGCCGACCGGCTGTCGTTCACGGAGGCCGGCTTGAGCGAGGCTGTGCCGATCCGCACCCGTCCGATGCCGGATCCGGGCGCGCCCTGGGTCGCCGCAGTCAGCCGGTCGCATGGCGACGCCCGCAGCGAGGCCTTCATTTCGTCGCGGCCTGGTGCGGAGCGACTGGCGCTCGGCTCGGCGGTGAAGTTCGGCCGCCTGGCCGAGGGCCTCGCCGACATCTATCCGCGGCTCGGCCCGACCTCCGAATGGGACGTGGCGGCGGGCCACGCCGTGGTGGTGGCAGCCGGCGGAACGGTGACCAGCGAAGCCGGCGTCCCGCTGCGCTACGGCGAGCGGGGCGACAGCTTCATCGTGCCGTCCTTCATCGCCTGGGGCGACCCTGCTGCTGTGAGACCGGTCTGAGACCGGCCGCGTCTCATTGCGGCAGATCTTCCTGCAGCGCCGACCAGCGGGCCTCGGCCTTCGCCAGGTAACGGGCCGGATCCGCCTTGAAGGCATCCCGGCTCTCCTCCCGGCTGAACAGGAACAGCCGGTCCTCGACCACGGCGAAGAAGCGCGGGTTGCCGGCCACTGTGATACCGCGCGCAACGTCGGTCGGGTCATAGCCGCCGAATTGCGGGCCATAGACCTCCGGGTGGGCCAGGAAGGAGGCGCGATTGCCCTCGTTGCGGAACCGCCAGACCACCCCGCCCTGCGACGCCTCGTAATCGGGAAGGCCCAGCAGTGCCTTGCCGTCGACGAAATACGACACGGGGTCGAAGCCGTCGATCGCCAGCCCGCTGAAGCGGTCGGAGATGATTCGCTGGGTGGTGGCCGCGCGCAAGGCGACCGGCGGCATCAGCGGCGCGGCGAGCGCGATGGCGGCAATTACGCGGCAAAACAGCGGCTTTGACCAGCTCCAGTTCCGTTGTTGCCGTTGTGCGGTCATAGTTGGTGCCGATAACATGGGAGTCGCAGGGGCTATCGCCCCTCGTCCGACCATCGCCGGATGTGGTTGGCGTCTGGTTAAAGGCGCGGGTCGGGCTGCCGATAGCAGGGGATTTCCATCGATGAGTTTCGCAATCCGCCTCGCCGCCACGACGCTTGCGGCCGTGCTGGCCCTGACCGCGTCGGTCGCCGCGCAGCAGGCGCCCCCGCCTTCGCCGCCTCCCCAGGCGGCGCCGCCCTATCAAGGGGCGCCGCCCTATCAAGGGGCGCCGCCCTATCAGGCAGCACCGCCCTATCAGCAGCCCGCGCCGCCGCCGCAGCGGGCCCCGGCTCCGGATAGCTTCAATCCGGACGAACTGGTCAATGCCGGCCACCGCTTCTTCGGCAACGTCTCGCGCGGGCTCGCCTCGGTGATCGAGCGCGCGGTCAGCCAATGGGGCCTGCCGAACGGCTACATCCTCGGCGAGGAAGGCGCCGGAGCGTTCGTCGCAGGGCTGCGTTACGGCGAGGGCACGCTCTACACCAAGAATGCCGGCGATCTCCGCGTCTACTGGCAGGGTCCCTCGCTCGGCTTCGACTGGGGCGGCGACGGCGCCCGCACCATGACGCTGGTCTATAATCTGCCGGCCACCAGCGCGATCTATCAGCGCTTCGTCGGCATCGACGGCTCGGCCTACATCGTCGGCGGCTTCGGCATGACGGCTTTGACCGCCAACAACATCGTGCTGGTGCCGATCAGGTCCGGTATCGGCCTGCGGCTCGGCGCCAATGTCGGGTACCTCAAATTCACGCCGAGCGCGACCTGGAACCCGTTCTGATCGCGTGAGCTGATTCCGCCAGCTGATACCACTAAGACACGCTCTCCCGTGACGGATCAAGGTTAACACGGCATTGGGCTGGCGTTGAATCAGCCTGCCGTGCATTGTCATTCCGTTAATCATTCCGGACCGGGAGTTGTGCGTCATGGTCGAGCCGATCATGTATTTTGCGATCGGTTTTCTGATCGCCATGCTCTGTGCCCTCATGATCGTGCCGCTGGTGCACAATCGTGCGGTGCGGCTGACGACGCGCCGGCTCGAGGCGGCCACGCCGCTGTCGATGGCCGAAATCCAGGCCGACAAGGACCAGCTGCGCGCGGAGTTCGCGATGTCGGCGCGGCGGCTGGAGATGAGCGTCGACGCGCTCAAGAACAAGGCCACCGGCCAACTCGCCGATCTCGGCAAGAAGACCGACGCCATCAACCGCATGAAGATCGAGCTCGGCGAGAAGAACGCCGCGATCTTCGCCCTCGAAGCGCGCGAGAAGGCGCTGAAGGACCAGCTGCGCGCCACCGAGGAAGAGTTCGCCGCCAAGACCGAGGCGCTGCGCGCCGCCGAGCAGGCGCTGAAGGAGAAGCAGGCCGAGCTTGTCCGCCTGACCACCGAGCTCAATGACAAGTCGCTGCTGGCCGACAGCCGGCAGGTCGAGCTGGTGTCGGTCAAGACCCAGGTCGAGGAGCTGCGCAGCCGCGTCTCCGACGCCGAGAAGGAATTCTCCGCAACCCAGGCCCGGCTGGCGTTGGAGCGAGACGAATCGGATACCGCGACCAAGGCGCTCAACGATGCCCGCGCGCGGGTCGAAAATCTCAGCCAGCGCGTCACCGAGCTCGACCGCCAGCTGATCGTCCAGGTCAAGGAAGCCGAGATGCTGGCCACGCGCGTGGCCGACCTCGAGGGCCGGCTGTCGACCCAGGGCAAGCTGCTGGCCGAGCGCGATTTCGAGAACAACCAGCTGCGCGAGGCCAATGCCGCCGCCGACCGTGCCTTGAAGGAGCTGCGCGAGGAGCTCGCCGGCATGGGCAGCGGCAAATCGGCCGCCTTCGAGCGGATCAAGTCGGAAAAGGCCGCGCTCGAAGAGCAACTGCAGGCCGCCCGCGACGAGCGCACCAAGCTGCAGCGCGAGATGAACGCGATCCAGCAGCAGGCCGAGAGCACCTGGGCCCAGGAGCGCATGGAGAACGCGCTGCTCCGCGAGCGCATCAACGACATCGCCGCCGAGGTCGCCAAGCTCGCGATGCAGATCGAGGGCCCGAACTCGACCATCGAGGCCATGCTGGCCGCCGAGCCGGCCGCCAAGCCTGCCAACGCCAATGGTGTTGCCACGGCTCCGGCCGGCGCAGGCGGTCCGCAAGGTGGCACCCTGGCCGACCGCATCCGGGCGCTACAGTCTCATGCATCGCGAGCACGGCAGCTCGGGGCCTGAGGCCGCCGGACCGGATCGGCGCCGAGGCCGGCTCTGCCCCTCGCTTCGGCAGGGAGGCCGGCCCGCGAGAGGGCCGGATTCGGCCCCCATCGAGGACGGGCCGCCGCACCCCGGCAGTTTTCCTCGCCAACCGCGCCGCAAATCCTTGACACCCCCTGCCCGCGCTTCGTAAATCGCGGGCTCCGACGGACTGCTTCGGCAGCTGCCAGCATGGCCTCTCAGCCGGCCGGCAGCCACCGGGATCCGGGCGCATAGCTCAGCGGGAGAGCGTTCCCTTCACACGGGAGAGGTCCAAGGTTCGATCCCTTGTGCGCCCACCATTAAATCAAAAAATTCAACAACTTAAACGACTGCTTCCCTATCGAAGTGCCCCCAGTTTGCCGGGGCACAATCTGGGCACACAATAATTTCAGCGATTGGCGGCTTCTCCCGCCACTGTCCGAAGCGCTGCTCGAAGATCACCGTACATGCACGTCGCTGCGTTTCCGGTCCCCTCGCGAAGCTGCTTTAGGACGACACGCTCCCCTCATGCACTCGTCGCGCCGAGTGCGAACCGGCACCTCGATTCTTTAGCCCTGCGCGGACACCATGGCATCCGCAACCAAGCCGAATACGCGACGACTTTTCGGACTTTCGGCGCTCCATCGACCGCACCGAAAACTATCGGGTGTCGCCGGATCCGAAATGGGCGTTGAGTTCATTGCATGGCGCCGACTGATCGCCAATAGCGAACTCGACACCCCGACCGGCCCAGGCGCTGTCCAAACCGGTGGCGGTTTTCCTCCGCGCCGTTGATGCAGGTCAACTAGATCGGGCTTCGGAACACCTTTCAGAAGGACTTGGGGTCTCGCCTCCCAGGCCTGAGCTACGTTGCGAGCAGTCGCCAGGCGACAGGCCACCAAGGCACGGCTTTGTCGAAGAGACCGACGTCGCCTCGGACCGCCGGAGCCTGGGCAAGCGGCGCATGGCAGGCCGCACGTGATCGCTAGCTAGTGTCCCGAGTCACAAGTTCGCAATCATAGATTCCCAGTAGCTTCGCGTCGCTGTGCCAAGAATTGAGGCAAACAGCGACGGAGGCTACAATGGCGGTCCAGCACCTTTCCCCCCTGATATTGAGCGATGACGAGCGCGCCGAACTGACGTCGCTGACGAAGCGGCGGAAGACGGCGCAGGCGCTGGCTTTGAGAGCCCGGATCGTGCAGACCTGCGCGGAAGGCGGTCAGAACAAGGACGTGGCAGCGAAGCTAGGCCTGGAGCGGGGCACAGTAGGCAAGTGGCGACGGCGTTTTGTAGAGCAGCGGTGGCCGGGCTGCATGATGAACCGCGCTCCGGCGCGCCTCGCACGATTGACGACGCCCGCATCGAAGCCGTGATCGTGAGAACGTTGGAGAGTTGCCCCGAGAACGCCCCTCACTGGAGCTCCCGGGACATGGCGAAGGCGAGCGGCCTATCCGTATCGACGGTACAACGCATCTGGCCGGCCTTCGGCCTCCAGCCGCACCGGATGGAGACGTTCAAGCTCTCGACCGACCCGAACTTAGTAGCCAAGGTGCGCGATGTCGTAGGCCTCTACGTCTCACCGCCGGAGCACGCCATCGTTCTGTGTGTGGACGAGAAGTCCCAAATCCAGGCGCTAGACCGCAGCCAGCCGATGCTGCCGATGCGTCCCGGCCAAGCAGCCCGAAGAACCCATGACTACAAAAGGCATGGCACCACATCTCTGTTCGCTGCCCTCGATATTGCGACCGGATGGGTGATTGGCAAATGCTACGGGCGCCATCGCGCAGCCGAGTTCCGCAAGTTCGTCGACGAGATCGAAGCGAGAGTGCCGTCTGAGCACGACGTTCACTTGGTTATGGATAACTACGCCACGCACAAGACGCCATTGATCCAAAGATGGCTCGTAAAACGGCCGCGCTGGCACGTCCACCTGACCCCGACCAGTTTGTCGTGGCTCAACCAAGTGGAGAGCTTCTTCTCGCTCCTCACCGATAAGAAGATCAGGCGCGGCGTCTATCGCAGCATAGCCGCCCTCAGGGCAGACATCGCCCCATTCATCGAACGACAAAACGCCGATCCGAAACCGTTCCGATGGACCAAATCCGCCGACGACATCCTTGCTTCCATCGAGCGCTTCTGTCGTTACAATGCCCCGGAAAAACAAGACCCGATGTTGCGAACTTCTGGTTCAGGACACTAGATCTGCTCAAACCCGTCCCGAACCCGTCTCGAATGCTGTCAGCCGCTGCAGCGGGAATCGAAGTCCCGGAGATAGATTTCGGGCCGGAGGAAGGCGATCTCGTCATCGAGAGCGGTCTCGCCGACGTCGACGTACCGGGACTTCGGCCGCCCGTCCCCGCCGTCCGACCAGACGTAGCCGCGCTTCTTCAGTGCGTCCTTAAGTTCCAACGGAGACTTCTCCGCCCAGACCCTCGTCTGGCCTTGCGCGCGGTCTGCAGCAGAGCGGCGAGCACCGGCGAGACAGTCCTCGGCAGGACCAAGTCCAGGACTCCCAGCAGGGCGTGGCAGTCATCGACGGCTGGTGGGCCTGGTGGAAGAACCCGACGCCGTACAGCAACTCCGCGCCGGCGAAGCCATGGGCGCGCCAGTCGACCTCGGTCGCGCTACAGCCCCCATGGCAACCGCTCGAAGACCGGCCAATAGCACTACACGAAGCACCCCGCCCGGCAAGAGAGCAGGCATGCAGCTACATAAGGAGGTCAGTTCAGGCTTTGCAGCAACGTCCGCTTGGCAATGCTCTCCGCGAGTTGCTCAATAAAAGCGCCGCCGTTGACGCGGCACACGTTGGACTGGCTCAGCACCAGCTTGTTGAAGGGAATGTCGCGCGACGGAGCCTCTCTCTCGAGCCTTCACCCATCGCAGAGCACCTCTCGCCCTCTGCCTCTCCTCAAATGCTCAGGCGGCCTTGCGATCCTTTTCACCGCCACCTGGCGGCGCCGACTGCGTCGGGCGCAAAGCCGAGAAGATAACCGGCCACCCTGCCCGCTGGGCTCGCCGCCTGAACGATGGCGCGATTGTCGTCCCGCAGACGTCGAGCCAGGCGCCGATGTAGTCTGCGTCGCGCACGATCGGCACAATTCCGACGACCACGCAGCTGGAGGCTGACGCGATCTCCACTATCAGCTCCTCAAAGGCGTATCTGAGGTAGCCGACCGGTACAGGCTAGACGATTCCCACTGGCATGTGTAGCGCGACGATCAGGATGAGAACTGGGCGTCAATCTGGATGAGAAGATCGGGGCCGGGTCCCGTGATCATTGTCGCCGGCTCCGGGCTTGGCAAGGGCTGATTGACGCTGGGCGACAATCAGCGGTGTCGCAGCGTCAATCAGCCGAGCTTTCGACCTCCTCTGGCGTTGCGTGAACCGGCGGTCTGCCGGCGCCGCGCTTGCGGCCGAGGGCGGCCTTGCGGCGGTAGCTCTCGACGTTCATCTCGATGATCGTGGCGTGATGGACGAGACGGTCGACGGCGGCGAGCGTCATGGCCTGATCTGGGAAGATGCGCCCCCACTCGCCGAACGGCTGATTGGCCGTGATGAGCAGGGAGCGACGCTCGTAGCGGGTGGCGATCAGTTCGAACAGCACGCTGGTCTCGGCCTGATCCTTCGACACGTAGGTGATGTCGTCGAGGATCAGGAGATCGTAGCGGTCGAGCTTGGCGATGGCGGCTTCCAGCGCCAGTTCGCGCCGCGCCGTCTGCAGCCGCTGCACGAGATCGGTCGTGCGCGTGAACAGCACGCGCCAGCCGTTCTCGACGAGGGCCAGACCGATCGCCGCGCTGAGATGGCTCTTGCCGCCGCCGGGCGGGCCGAACAGCAGCAGGTTGGCGCCGGTCTCGAGCCAGACATCGCCGGAGGCGAGCGCCATCACCTGCGCCTTGGACAGCATCGGCACGCTGTCGAAGTCGAAGCTTGCGAGCGTCTTGCCGGCAGGCAGGCGCGCTTCGACCATGTGTCGTTCGATCCGGCGGCGACCGCGATCGGCGACCTCGAGTTCGGCGAGCGCTGCGAGGAAGCGCGCCGCCGGCCAGCCCTCCTTGTCCGATTGCGCGGCGAGCTTCGGCCAGATCGCCTTGACGCTCGGTAGGCGCAACTCGGTGAGTAGCAGTTCGACGCGCGCGGCATCGATGGATGACGTCGTGCTGGTCATGCTGCATCTCCCGTGTTCGGGGGCATCGGCGCGAAGCCCAGGCAAGCCAGCTCGTCATAGACGGCGAGCGAAGCAAGCTCGACGGCGACGTCGGGAACTGATGCCTGTTCGGGGCGGAAGCGGAGGCGGAGCGCGGCGAGATCCGGCAGCCGTCCCGCATCGAGATCGGCGGCGATGGCCTCGGCGAGCTCGGCCTCGCAGGCCCGCTCGTGAGCGAGAGCAAGGAGCTCGACCGTCACCTTGCAGGCATGACGCTCGTCATACCTATCCTGCAGCGTTTCGAATGCGCGTCGATAGGCCGAGCGCGGGAACAGCTGATCGCGATAGACGAGATTAGCGAGCGCCATCGGCTTGCGCCGAAGGGCGTGGATGACGTGACGATAATCGACGACATGGCCACCCTGGCTCTCTGACACGGGGCGGCCACGGCGCTGTATCGCAACCATGGTAGTGCCGAGGACGCATTCGAGGCGATCGTCGAAGATGCGCACGCGCAGACGATGGCCGATCAGCTTCGACGGCACCGTGTAGAACACGCGGCGCAGGATGAAGCCGCCCGACGAGGTCACGCGGATCACCTTCTCCTCGAAGTCGTTCGTGCGCTTCTTCGGCAGCGGCGCCAGCATCTCCTTCTCGATCGTGATCCGCTTCACGCAATGGGCATTGCGGCGGCCGACGACCATGTCGACGAAGGCACGATAGGCATCGAGGTCGGCGAAGTCGCGCGTTCCCCGCAGCAGCAATGCGTCTTCCAGCGCCTGCTTGAGATGGCCATGCGCGCTCTCGATCGAACCGTTCTCATGCGCGATGCCGGCATTGTTGCGGGTCGCCGTCATGCCGTAATGCTTCATCAACGCGTCGTAGCGTTGCGTCAGGTCCTCGCGTGCATCCCTGGCAAGGTTGCGGAACGCCGCCGACAGGCTGTCGCTGCGATGCTCCCTCGGCACCCCTCCGAGCGCCCACAGTGCGTTCTGCAGGCCCTCGGCCAATGCGACGAAGCTCTCGCCGCCGAGCACAACATGGCATGCGCGAAGCCGGAGAACGCCAGCCGGAAGTGATAGAGCCGGTGGTCGAGCGCCACGCCTGCGATGGTGATGCCGAGCGCGCTGGCATCAGTGAAGTCCGACAGGCCGAGCCTCCCGGGCTCATGCTCCTGGCGGAAGATGACGTCGCGCTCGGGGCCATGGAGTGCGCGCCAGGCCGTGATACGCCGCTCCAGCGTGCGGCGGATGTTGGGATTGAGATCGGGATGGCGCCGGCGCAGTTCCTCCAGCACGCCCACCGCCCGGACCCCCGGCGCGGCCTTCAGGATCGGCTCGATCTCCGCGTCCCAATAGGGTGCCAGCGGATCGGGCCGTCGCCGGCCTCGCGGCTCCTGCTTCTGCGACGGTAGCCGTGGATCAGCCTCGATCCGATACGCGCTTGCCGTCGAAAACCCGGCTTTGGCCGCTGCGGCCTCGGCCGATAACGTCAGTCGATAACTCATGTATAGCCTCATCTGGTGGTCGGTGATGTGGAGGCCAGGCAAGCCGTCGATCCCCTCTTGTCGAGACGAATCAACAGCTTGCGCTAACCCCATCCGGCCGCCAGACGGCCTGAAAGGGACGCGCCGCCGGCGGGAGCGGTCCTCCGGTCGGGCTACGCCCTCCCTTCGTCCCGCTCCCGCCGGCGCTCTCTCATCCTGATTGTCGCTGGGTTCTCACCTTGATTGTCGCCGCGCAGGCATGGGCGAACTCATGCAGCGCAGTGTCACGCCTTCCAAACCCAGGTTTGAGGGCCCGCTCGGTCGACACATCATCCTTCATTCGACCATCATTCGCTAAGGTTCCATGGTGGCCACCGACATCTAATACTCCATCCCATCGCACTCCAACGAGCCTATTGAGCTCTTTTGCCAAATTAAGGCTCAAGCCGCCGGTGGACGCACTTGCGCCATTCGCCGGCAAGCCGACGCTTAGTCTGCACCGATTTCGTGTACCCACCTTGATGGCCGCTTTGCCCGACTTAGCCACTGTGCGGGGGATGAACATTCAATAACCACTCAAAGAACCTTCGAAGTTTAGCGCCTAGGCCTCCGCCAAATATAGTAGCAGCCTCATCGGGGCTCAGCTCAATCACGTCATAGTCAGACATATCGTTCTTCATATCTGATCTCCTTTGCACTGGCGATGCACTTCCGCAGACCGCTCTGTCTTCGCAAGAATTGAGCCAACGACATCGCTCGAGGTACAATCTTCTCTTCTGATTGCTGACCATCAGATCCGGCACGAGAATACGCGAATGATTAAGAAAACGAGCTAATTGGCTTTTGTCTCGAAGCCGTCAATTGCAACACTTTAGCAAATTTACAAATGTGGACACTGCGCTGATTAGAGTTCAAATGACAATTTTCAGCCTCAGCAAATCTTTACAAAGCGACGACACGCGGATTGACGGCCTAGGTGTGACGGAAGCGGGCTACTGATGCCAAAGAAATCGAACCATAAGAGATTTGGATCGTGCACAATTAGTTCAGCGGCACCCGTCCGGGCCGCAGAACTAAACCGCCATTGCGTCGTATACGACTCCGACTTCGACCGTAGCGGCAACAAGAGCTACCAACCATCCATGCGCCATGGAATGCGCAATTCGCTATGAAGAAGCTTCTTCGATCAATCGAGCGGACCGCGCATACGGTCGACTTCCTCCTTGCCATCATCGCGATCGTCTGAATCGGCGTTATGAAGAACGGCACTAAGACGCCGTAACTAGGCGTCATACGATTCCAATTGCCGCAAGCCGACAGTCGAATTCTTGATACGTGGCCATCACGACTTCATCGATGCCAAGCTTGAATATTGGGTCGATCACTGACGGAGAGTCGTAGGTAAGTGCGATTGGTCCCGTGAAGGCCATTTCAGCACCGAAACTGTCCTGCTTGAGCGTCCTCTGGGTACGCCACTTTACGAGCTGCGTCACACTTCCAGCTTCAGCCTCAGAAACTGGCGGCAAATGACGCACAGAGTAGAATACCGTCTCACTCGGGCTGATCGAGACATCCGATCGATCGAAGCGCAGGTTTGGCTGAGCCGTGACAGTAAGAAGCCTCTTTCCCAACGGTCGCTCAAGAACGCCCTGAATAAGATCGCCCTCGCGGACTAGAGAGATGTGCCCAAGCTTCTTTGGCGCACCGAGCGCTTCGCGACCCGACGCTAGGGCGGCATCATTTGTAGTCACATAGATGTAGGGAATGTAGTAGCCAACCGTACCACTCCTATCGCACGCCTGAATACCTGAGTATTGCTCAAGGTAGGGACCCACATTGCTCGAACCGTAGCTCGCAACCCCAATTAATCCAATGGGAGGTCCTTTCGGCATAGAGAGCTGCGGCGGCAAGAGTCCTGCGACCTCATTTGACACCACGACCCTCACCTCAAGTGCTTTGCAGTCGTTGAAGTAGGTTCCGTGCTTCCGGTCGGCGCCGTATAGCGGGGCATCAAAGGGAGTTCCGCCTATTGACTTCATCGTATCATGCTCCACGTCGTGTATCTCAATAGGCGTCAGCGCCCGCACCTTCCGCAACATGTCAACGAGCCCTGATCTGACCGGCGCTCTCAAGACGACACACGAGCGAGCAGAGCGTCATTCCGACGGCAGCAATTTCTGCACGACTCACGCCAACAAGCAGAGCGCATCGAACGGAAATACGGACTCTGCCAAGAACCCGCATGTCTCTCCTTCTCCCCCGCGGCATCGAGTAAGCTGCCTCAATATCGCACAGCTTCTGCGACACGCACAACGCGGGGCACAGACAAGCGCCATAGCGGACAGAACGCCGAGCCGCTGTTTCTATCGTTGATGGCGACTCGTTTTGCAAACAGAACAGGCACTTCACTGCACGAGATACCGGCGCATCTTGACTAACAAGGACCTCCTCGCGTCGTAACGATCGCCTGTGTCCTCGTTGTGACTGCTCGGTAGACATCGCCTGCCATTCATCCGAGTCCACAGCAAGGCTTGTACCAGCTTCAAGCAACTCGTCTCATTTTATCGTGCGATTGCCGTCGTAGATTGCAGGAATGCATCGCCGTCCCGGCAGTGACGAACGACTCTGCAAGATCATGAGGCGATGTGGCTTTCGCAATTCGGCGGTCCGGCATTTTTGTTGCGTCGTCCGAGCCAATGCTGCAGGACACATCAAATTACATTCCTGCCGGTTGACCATTTCGGACAGACGCGACAACAAACCACCTGATTGTCTTGATTTGTCTGCTCGTTCTACGCAGCCATCGGCATGCATTTCCGCAGCGCGCGATGGCCACCTCCGCGCCGCACAGTGGTCTGCAATATGCACAGGGATCGAAAATACCAAACGACCTCTGTGTTGCGGCTATCGCACTACTTAGGTGTGAGCACCGGAAGTATCGGCCAATGTCTAAGATGTCCGTACTAATATACATTTCGCTTATTGTTGGCATTCCGTTCTGCTCGGGTGCCCCTTACCAGGCGCAGTTCGATCACGAATTGCACCGGCTCGCAGAGATTTTGGGGGGCCTTCACCATCTACGGGGCATTTGTGCAACGAACAAAAACAGGAACTGGCGGGACATGATGCAAGAGTTGGTTGACGCAGAAGCACCCTCTGGTCCACGCCGCGCGGACCTCATCGCAAGCTTCAATCGTGGTTACGGCGCTTTCCAGCTTATCTATCGGAAGTGCACACCGTCTGCCCAAATCGCAATTCGGCGTCATCTTCTGGAAGGTCTCCGACTCTCCAGCAATCTAATTGAATTCTATTCGGACTGACATTTCATACCGACGCCACATTGGCGACCCCCGCAAGCGCCCCTTTAACGTTTGGCCCCGTCGCTTTCAGTCGCCACACTTCACGTCTTAAGTTTTGTCAGGTGCACCTTTCAGACTTAGGGCCGCCCCGATTGCATTGCCCGATGATCGTGCCCATGCGAACGTAAGCTGGCTTCCGCCTGCGTTGACAACGTGAGCCGCCTCCGCGTCCTACCTTCGGAAACGCAACAGTGATCGTCTTGTCAATCAGCTTTCTTCCGCCGTGGCTCCCGGCGGCCGGCTCTGGTGCAATATCCGCGACGGAGGTAATGGTGTTCCACATCGCAGGATGTCAATGCGGTCGAACTCGGACACACTCAAGACGGTCGCGCGAAGCAAACCACGCCCCCCCCCGGTACGGCAGGACAAACGGTGCCACCACGGCCGAGTTCGAGATGACGAACTATAACCCAGTATACTTATTCAACGCCCTGCCAGAGCGCTCCTTTGGCTCTTTTTTACCATAGCGCAGCACCTAGCCTTGCGGCCTTCGGCCGCAATCTCGCTCATAATAGGCTGCAGCTCTCAGACCCACTCCGCCGCTCGCCCGTTGCCTCACCTGCACCGATCTGCATACAACCCGATCCGACTCCGATCGCTGTTGAATGAGAGACTTTCGTGGGCATGTCAAATACGAAAACCGGAGAACCGAGCGCCGCAATCTGACTACGTCGTCGCTCGCAACTACAATAGCTCCCTCCGACTCATCGACATGATCAGTCCCTCGCGTAGTTCTACCCGCACGCCCACTCGGCACATCGCCGAGAGGCAACACCCTTGATTACATGTGAACTCATCCGCGGTAATCAGTTCACCGACAGCCAGAGCCGCCGTTCGCCGGACACAATTCTCCAACTCGACTATGTTGCCCCGAAGGTTGCATTTCGTGATTACCTCAAACGCACTTGGATGAAACACGCGATTTACGCCGTTCTCATGATTCCACTCCGCGAGCAATTCGCAAGCCAGCAACAGAACGTCATTCGGCCGTTCTCTCAATGGCCTGAGGATCATCGGCAATACATTGATCCTGTAATAAAGATCCGCCCGAAATCGACCGTCCGCAACCGCCTTTTCGAGATCTATACTCGTTGACGCTAAGAGCCGCCAATCCGCTCGAATCATGCGAAGGCCGCCTATGCGGACAAACTCTTTCTCCTTAAGCACCCGCAATAGCTTCGCCTGCGTAGCGACGGAGATTTCGCCAATCTCGTGCAAGTATAGCGTGCCACCCACCGCTCTTTCGATCGCCCCCTCTCGCGCTTGTCCTTCCGGTGGCCGCAACCGTGGTTCATACCCGAAAAGCTGCGACTCAATCACTTCATCAGGCATGCCGGCACAATCGACCCTGACGATAGCTTGTTGGGACCGCCGCGATCGTTGATGGATCAATTCGGCCAAGCAGCCCTTTCCGGTTCCCCACTCACCACGGATCAGCACTGGCGCGTTTGAGCGGGCCACAAATTCGGCCCTCCTTACAATCTCGCTGGAGAGTACACGAGTGTTCGTGGATCGGCGGCTCCGCCCGGTCACAACGTCTCGCCTCCTATGCTCAGACGCTGACGCCTTACCTCCTCCGCCTGCCTCTTCAATATGGTCGGTACACTGCAACGGCGCCACGAGCGCCTCAGCAATCCGGCCCGCGATCCGGCGAAGCAGCCGAAAGACAGCTTCTACAAGAGCCGCATAGCCAGCAATTCTCGTCACTTGAACAGACAACATTCCAGCCAGTGATACACCATCGCCTATCGGCGCACCAACAACGTATGCCACACTCCTCTTTGAGGTCCTACTTCGCGTCGGCTCGGCATTACGATCACCAGTCTGCGCCGCGATGGACGTCGCTAGCTGCGTCTGCTTAGGCCAGCTACGCGGACGCTCTCTCCCTCCAATACGAGCCACTTCCGCTCGACGAGCCAAAGCCTCGGCGAGATGCCCTTGATCACCCTCATTGATCAGGTGTATCGAAGCTGTTACGAATCCTGCTCCCAGTGCTGCACGCAACCCGCTTGTAACCTCATCGAGCCCGCCAATAAGATCGCGCTCGACTTCGATCTTTCTCTCCGCTCTAGTGCATACCGCTAATAGCGTAGGCTCCTCGACCTCACACGATCCACTACGAACGTGTTCTACCTTTCGCTCTCTCGCTGCGCCCCTACCCTGATAACGACTACGACCACACCCAAGCGCATTATCGAGCGTGACCTGCATACCTCTCTTATTGCTACGTTGCACCTGCGCCTCCGTCGCTTTCCCCGTAGACTCGGAATACGCTCAACAAAGACACACCCTCGCGTCCAGCCGACCAGCGCGAGCTCCCGTCCGCCAGCAAGGCGCCGGGACGCCGACGCAATGCGCACTCGACCGCGATCATCCGCTTTGATCTCGCCACGATCGCTCCATGCTGACTCGCTCTTGCTCTCCGTCCTAAGCGAGCCATTGGATCGCGGTACTATTGTGAAGGACGGGCTTCCGCATCAAATCAAAAGGGCCTGCGTCTGGGCGGCAGCGCGACCTTGTGCGACTTCTTGTGCGACGTGCAAATTTCAGTTTTATAGGCGCGACGTCCGCCCATCGACCGCAGAATGCGAATAGACCGCATCCAGGCCGCATTGCGTACCGCCTGTTGAATACTCTCCCGAAGTCCTGCCATACACTTCTCCCAGGTTATCTGTCGCTTTCTCCGTAGCCAGCCGCCCACTGGATCATCGCCAACTTCGCAGTGTTCGCCGAACTAACGCACGGTTCAATTTTCCCTTCTTCAACCCGCACTCTGGTCATTCAACACTGCTATTCCTTCCATATCCTGCATTAAACTCGGTACCGCGCCACCCCAGTATACTTTTTGCACGGCACTCATCCTCCAAGGCCATCGCTGCAGCCGCAGCGATCTCTTTCCGGCTCATCTCGAAGTATCTCGCCCGCATACCGTTACGCAATCTCTCATCAACATACCGCATGCCGAATGCGAGAGCGGCTCTCGTCGCCCGTTCGTTACGGTGAGGAACAAATGCGACCAGCCTGTCCCGTTCTACCCTTCTAAATGCCTCGAACACGACAACCCGTGCCGCCTCGAGACCTAACCCGCGCCCAGTGTTGCGTTGGTGAAGAACACAGCGCAGCTCAAGCTGATCCGGCTTTTCGTCGACGCGGACGCCGCATATTCCGACAAATACAGGTGCCCTACCGGCCTTTTCGTAGATGCTGCAATACCCGCACTTCTCTACCTCCCAGAGTCTTTTCGACTCCACTATAAGACTACGAACCTCCCACTTGGTCACTGGCATGTTTGCACAGATCCGCTCCTGAACCGACCGCTCATCGTACAATCCGACCATTTGGGCTTCGTGATCCCAATGGATCGGCGTAAGTATGAGATTTTTCGTCTCGCGCTTCCCCATAAGCCGTCGCTCCGATCGTGAATTCGCAGAAATGGCATCGCAATTCGCGTGCCATTCACGACTCGATGTCTTCGGTCAGTCGATTTGGTGGACTTTTTCTCATCACGATAGTTTAGACTACAGTCGCTGCAGAAAATACGGCCAGACAAATTGGTCCGACACCTTCACGGCTGTCGCTTTTGTCACGATTGTTTTAGCTGACTCCGCGCCTTTGTTACGTCGCCCTCATCCATGGCTTTCAGGGACGAAAGCATCATTTTCCTCCTTCGAAGTCGTCGGCTGAATCGCCGTGCGCAGCGCTGCTCGATTGGCACTCCCCTTCTCCCGAAAGCCCACCTATCTCTGGCTCGCTCGGCTGTGGCGCGATGCTTGCTTCGCTGCTCTGAGCCACGGAGTTATCTCGCGAACAGCCGCCCCGGTTCGTAGGGCGCTCTTCGCCAGTCGCACACCGGCATAGCCCCAGCAGACGCAATCAGAACGAAGGGAAGACCGATCAGTGACAACCTCCTCTTGCAGTCATCACAGTCCCAATCCGTTCCGGATCGCGACAACCGTCCATCCTCCGCCTTGCGATACCTTGCCGACGAGTTTGCGGAACTGGGTCGTGGTATCGCGACCATTTTTGGGGGCTCGTCTCACATAAGCGCCCCCGATCGATCGCGCCCTCGCCGGCAGTTTTCCTCATGCGAGATTGGGCCGTTCGCTACGATGGACGCTTGCGGGCATCCGCTGCGCTCATTGCGCAGGCTCGCGCGCCGCCGGCGTCTGGCGGTCACTTCAGTCGTTAAAGCCCCGGATGGAGCTCACAAAGATGGTCTCTACTAGAACGCGCCCATTCGACGCGCGGTTATATGCCCTCGACCGAAATACAAACCAGTTTCGCCATCGCTGTAAAGCGTTAGAGGTCTATCTCTCACTCTCCGATGACTTCGAAGCGCTGCTACCTTTTCCACTGACGCCCTCCACGATTCCTCCCGTAGGCTTAATTGGATTATCAAACTACCTTTCCAGCAATGTCCGGCCCTACCTTGAGCAATACTCTGGGATCCAGGTCCGCGATCCGGCTGGAGAAATCGGTTATTACATTCCCCACATCTATGTTTCCGCGAACGACAATGCCGTTCTCCCTGGTCACGCGGCCCTTGGCTTGCCTACGACGGTTGCTGGCATCCGCCTATTTCGCGTTGGCGGGCTCGTCCAAGGAACGTTAGAACGACCGCACGGCACTCGGCTGCTCACGATCTCCGCTCGACCATCTACGCATATTAACGTCACTTCGTCCGGCCTGACTCAGACGGTCTATTACTCGGTGTGCCATTCTACTCCTGGCTTCGACCCGGGCCGTCAACACACTCCGCGACTAGTTAAATGGCGCACCTCTCGTTTCCTTCGGAGCGACGAATGCGGGCATACAATGTCGTTCACCGGGCCATTCTCGCTGTCCTATGGATCTTCCGCAGTCAAATACCCTGTATTTCGGATTGGCGTCGATCACATGATCCTCGGCCTCTATCAAGAATACGACTTTCGGCTCGAGGAAATCAGCATGTTCTAACGAGCACGACCTACTCCAGCCACAGCGCGGCAAGTAAGTCGCACACCTTGTCCCGATGTCGCGTGGCCTCCCCTCTGCAATATGACTCAGCGCGCTCTTGCCTAACGATCTCTCTGAGCATTCAGACCTTAGAGGTTTCACAGGGATTGCCCCGCTTTGGCAACTCGGCGCTCCACCCCACCCGAGCACGCTGCTTCCACCCCGCCGCCCCTCGTCTTTGCTAGTCTCTTCCATCAACTGAGTACGCACACAATGCACACTCCACCTCTGATTATCGCCCTTCTCTCACAGATGGTCGTCCCACTCTCGATCGGTACTCCGGCGCCTCCCCTTCTAATCGACGACTGGATCCGCGGATCCCCACTCACACAGTTCGAGCCAGACACGATCTACGTCATTGAATTCTTTGCCACCTGGTGTTCACCCTGTAAAAAAATGACTCCGACTTTGATGCAGATCAGCGAAGCATATCGCGGCCGCAAGGTCGAAGTCATTGGCGTGGCGTCTGCTGAGCGCGCTCCGACGAGGGACGCTGCGGTTGCTGCGGTAGCAAGCTGGGTCGCAGACCACGCCCCGAACATCAACTATCGAATCGCGGTTGATTACAGCCACAAAACGGATGCTCTCTGGCGGGTGCCGTGGTTCCCATATATCGTAATTGTCGACGGCCGCGGCAGCATCGCTGCCACGCCACTGCCATTTCAGCTTCCGCGCATACTTCCAAAGATTATCGACGATCGACCGCACTACTCAGATCAATGATGAGATTCGCGCGCCTGAACAGCTCCTACGTGGACCCCATCACGATGCCAAACCCCACTTCTCGTGGCGTCCGATCATCTGCCCCATCGAGAGCCCTATATCACGGCGTATGTTTCGATCACGACCCCTACCAACTTCGCTTGATAGCCGCTGATCCCACGAGTATTCACAGTCTACGTCGGACTCTCCACGGCATCCCATGATCCACGACGGTTGGTCGGCGACACGGATTCTCGACGACTACGGGCATTCACTATGACTAGTTCTACACTGAACATGCTGAGCGACCTCCGGAACGGGGGTCGTACCTGTATTGTTGCAGGTGATGTTGAGGCGCAACCAATCATTCCATGGGCATCGAATCATCGACACCCCACCGCATCGCCGCTGTTGTCCGGCCTTCTGTAGCAGCCCCCAGATACCGCCCGCTCTAGCTCGGCTAACGTCAGCGCTTAGCTGTTGCTGGGCTTTAGGACGCCTGCGTTGTCCGAGTGAGCTTTTAGAACTTTTTCACCTCGATCCCGTGCTTGCGAAGCGCGTAACCGATCTGGCGCGGCGTCAAACCTAGCACACGAGCGGCTTTCGCCTGCACCCACCCAACTCGTTCCATCACTTCAATTAGACGTTCCCGGCTCCGCAGTTCAGCGAACGCCATCAACGCTTGATCAGCGCCCTGCTCCCTAGCCAATCCGCTGCCGCTGGTTCGCTTGTGCTCGCTGGATGCGAATACACCTGCAGCTGTCGGGACCATCGGACGCTTCGGACTACGGCGATCACTAGAGACTTCCGCCCCACGCGTACAATTGTTTGTCAGCTGAGCTGACAGACACTGCCCGTCGAAGCAAGCCAGGTCGCTCTTCTGAATAACCGCTGCTTTCGCGAATGTTGCCGTGCGACGTACGCAGTTATCTAGCTCTCTCACGTTTCCGGGAAACTCGCATCTTGATAGGGCCTCAAGTACTGTGGGATCGAACGTAAGCTCACGTCCGTTTTCCTTGTTAAACCGCTGAAGGAACTCGACAGCTAGCAGCGGAATATCGGCCGGCCGTTCTCGTAAGGGCGGCACGCGCAGCGGAATCACATTCAAGCGATAATAGAGATCGGCGCGGAATTCATCATTGGAGACCGCCAACTCGAGATTCTTATTGGTAGCTGCGATCACCCGCACATCGACCTTGAGAGTACTTCCGCCGCCCACACGCTCGAACTCTTGCTCCTGCAACACGCGCAGCAGCTTTGCTTGGAACGACTGAGAAATTTCTCCTATTTCGTCCAAGAATAGTGTACCTTTGTTGGCTAGCTCAAAACGGCCCTTTCGCGCACTAAGAGCGCCAGTAAACGCTCCCTTCTCATGCCCGAACAATTCCGACTCCAGAACTGACTCTGCCAGAGCCGCGCAATTCACTTTAATGAACGGTCGGCTCGCGCGCGGTGACAGAAGATGAATTGCCTCTGCAAATCGCTCTTTCCCTGTCCCAGATTCACCGCGCAACAGGACGGTCGAGTTGGATTTTGCCGCTATATGAATCTTGCGAAGTAGCTGCTTGAGCACTTGGCTTTCGCCCACAATTCCGACGATCGCATCACCGTCCCGCACTTGCCCTCGACTATCCGACACGTCGTGCGGCGACGGTATCGATCCTTGCGATCCTGATGCATCAATCTGACAATACTGTGCGGCTGCGCCGGATATTAGATCAGCTACCTCAACGATCAATTTCCGATCCGCAGCGGCAGTAACAGCGCATTCACGCTTCTCGTCCCGTTCGACGGAAACGGCCCCTATTGCCCTCCCGTCAAGCATGATTGGAACACCAACGTATTCCGCCGACATCGCACTCGCGATCTCCGCAATGCTCTCTTCAGAGCTTGATGCTAACGACGTTTGCAAAGCCCTCGCCAAGGTTCTGCCGGAAATCGCGATCAGATCGGATGCTTCTCGATAGAGACCGGCATGACATGGCGCATCCGGCTCTTGCCCACCGATTACACGGACCGTTGCCCACTTATCGCTTCCGCGGAGATAGATCTCCGCCCGACAGAACTGTCGAGCTCCGCGCAATTCCTTAACGGCATCCGCTAGCTTTTCCTCCAGTTGCGACTTTGTCATGAGGATGCCGGCAACTCGTGTAAGACACTGCTCTGATTCCGCATCATCCGGCATACAGGCGCGTTGAGTCACGCACGGTCCGGCTTCTGAGCACCCGAGATTGTTTTCAATGGTATGCTCCAGCTCCTGCCTCTCATAGGCTTGCTCGGGAGCGCCTCTCCGATCCTTGCTGTCTTCGTAGTTCATCTCGGCCTCATCCTAACTCTCTCGGTCGGCGATGTAGTCTGTCGTTCCGACGGCCGGAATGCGCGGATCGCACCTCAAGCACGCATCGTCCTGTGCTATCGCCCGCGCTCGCATATGTTTTGACCGCGGCGAATGCGATGGCGGAGAGCCGCGCGACCCTCGTATGTATCAGTGCTAGAATGCGGCCTGCATACGGTTTGTATCGCAGGGCTAGCAGAACGGTACGATAAAACTCGCTCGTGTTTTGCGCACACCTCCAGTTCGGACGCGGTCGCCACCACATCACGCGGCAAGACCGGAACATTCGTTCAGATAGCCAATTCACAATGTTCGCCTGGACAACACGCTCCACCCACGGTGAGCCAACAATCTCCCATCAGCTGTTTCAGCCACCACGTGCATTCCACCTCCTCTCCAATACTTCCTCCACGTGAGCTCCATTCCGTCGGGCGGGTGCCCGGATTGCCGCTCTCATCTGATAACCGCCGGAAGACGCCGAACGCGGCGTGCCCAAATTCAGATGAACTGATGTCATGCTTATACACCGCATCAATTTTGTTAACGTGGCGAGGTGAACTCTGAACGTCAGATGGGTCAACTTTACTTTGCGGTCAATTGCCGGCCTACCGGCAGCTGTACTGTTTGAAACGGAATCACCAATTTGTGAGGTTAAGCCCCCCCCTTAAGGTGCCATTTATGTAGCAAACATCCTCAGGTGATAATCCTGCGTGTCGACGACACAGCACTGCGAAAAGATGGATAAGAGCTCAATGAGTGGTGCCCGCTCGTGGGGATTGGCCCGGCATCGCCTCGATCCGACGTGGTATCTGCGTGATGCAAACCGTCGTCTTTTCGGCACCGATGCGCACTCATTGCCGCTTACGATGATTGACCAGTCATCAACTCAATTCGCCGCATCGGCCCCGACTTACAATGGGTCGCCTGATCACGACGACACTTGTCTCACCACCTACAAACCAGACATTCCCAACAATCAATGCACGAACTGCAGACTTGAGATCCATCAGGATTAGTCGGTTCGCTATTTTAGGTCGTTCGTCGACATTGACCGACGGCGGAGTATGCAGAGCTCGGCTGCGGGCATCTTTGGTCGACTGCATGTACGTCGCCGGCAATCCGTCGCGAGCTTTTATCAAAACTTGATGCTGCCGATACCGTGGCACGCATTGTGCTCAAGTGGAGCCGCTCCGTCACGGCAACCGGTCGAGTCGGGAACAACCGAGCGAGGCGATCTAGGCGCCTCTTTGAACCTCAGCGACCTGGCCATCGGGCTCCGCAGAACCAATCGTGTGAGTCAGCTTCAAGCAAAGTCATGGCATAAACGATGCAACAGAATGCAGTGAACAGCTTAACACAGATTGCCAGCACCACTTACGGGCAATCTTTCGATAGGTCGCAGTCTGGGCTTGATGACCCCTTCCGGCCTTTGGGTGTACCGGCAAGATCGACGTTGTCCGGCAAGGGGACCACCACTCGTGATCCAGCGAATGAGGCGAGAGCTTTGTATGTCTGACGTGCTCACGACCACCGCCTTTCCGCTTGGCTTCGCCACACCCGCTAAAGCTGCAGCCGCTATCCAAAAAATCGTATCACCAGGCGGCATCGAGGCGCTGTTCGTGCAAGATACTACCTTGCCCGCACTCCACCTCCTTTTTGCGTTCGACGGCGGCGCCACACAAGACCCTGTGGAGAAACAGGGCCTTGCCAATCTCGTCGCCGGACTCCTCGATCAAGGCGCAGGCAGTATGGGCTCTCTGGCTTTTCAGGATAAGCTCGAACGCCTCGCAATGGGGCTCCACTTCCATGCGTCTCGCGAGCACATCTACGGTGCAATGCGTACGCTGACAATCAACAACGCAGAAGCATTCGGCCTTCTGGGATTGGCACTTTCGTCAACGCGCTTTGATGAGGCTGCGCTCGAGCGCATTCGCGCAAGGGAGCTATCCCGGCTCAACCAGGAGGCAACGATTCCTCAGTTTGTCGCAATGCGCAAGTCGCTCGCGCTTGCTTTTCCCGACCACGCTTATGGACGATCAGAGCTCGGCTCATTTTGGAGCTTGCATGCGATCGCCGTCGAAGATCTCAGGGATTTCGCTCGCCGTATATTTGCAAAAGACAAGCTAAAAGTCGCGGTCGTCGGCGATACCAATCCCGAGGTGCTCGGCATGCTGTTGGATAAAGCATTTGGTGCGCTGCCGCCAAAGGGCACTCTCATTCCTGTGCCCGATACGGTAGCTACGCAGCTACGGCGGCGGGTCGTCGTCCCACTAGATGTTCCTCAGACAACGATCAGTTTTATTGCGCCGGGCATTGATCGGGGGGACCCGGACGAGCCTGCCGCATACCTTGCTAACGAAGTTCTGGGACGCGGCGACTCTTCGTCTCGGCTTTTTCAGGAAGTACGCGAGCGGCGTGGATTGGCCTACTCAGTCCATAGCACGCTGATACAGATGGACCACTCCGCACTCTTCGCCGGCCACGCGGCATCCCGATCAGATCGTGCAAGCGAGACAATTGCGGCCATTGAGTGTGAGGTGAAGAGGATGACCGAGACCGGTCCGACCGAGCAGGAGCTCGCTATTGCAAAATCTCATATTGCTGGCTCCGAACTACTCGCAATGAGCGGTTCTAGCCGGCTCGCCGCATCGCTTCTTCAGACACAAATCGAACACAAGCCGGTCGACTTTGACGTGCGCAGATCACTCTTCGACACGGTGACGCTGGAAGATGTGAAACGCGCAGCCAAACGTCTGTGGTGCAACGGCCTTTCCAAAGTCCTTGTCGGACCGGGGGGGTAACGTTCTCATTCGTCCCTCGCGAGCCATGCGGCGAGCCTGACCGGGAATATATGCGACGCTCGTTCAAAACGCACGAGCGCGAGCTCAATCGTCGCCAGCAATAGGACTGATAGCTTCCGAACTGCGGATCTCCGGTCTGCGCCCCCCCAAATGCAATAACCCAAACTTGATTTTTAACAGCCAATGGATTTAAGTCAGTTTTTCAATAGGATTATTGAGCATAAAATGCGTTCTGTGTCTTTGCAGAGCTCAAGGCAAGGCCAACGTAACGGCCCCCACTCTTTCTGAGCGACGAAGCCCGCTGAGGAGCATGTCAAGAAAGGAGCCAAATACCAGATACCGGGGGCGGGTGCCCCACTATACTTGTATTGAGTGCTCGATAAGCATTTAGGTGCTAAGATCCTAAGCGGTCTTCCAAGCAAGAGCAGAAGAGCAAGGACAAGGACCAGCGAGGATTTACCCCCATGTCGAGCCTCATCAATTATGTTAAAACTTTCCGCATGTCGCGCAGCCTGGTCGGAAACACTGCCAACGTTTCTTAATATGTCTGAATTGAGGTTCGTCGGACTACCGAAAAGCGCACGCTCTCATGACGGATAAGCTCCAACCCGAAGTAAACTCCCCTCCTATTTCGGAGGGGACGTTGGGGAGTCGCATCAGGGCTGTCCGTACCGCAAAGAGGCTGCCACTCGGAGATACCGCAAATAGAATCGGAGTTTCCAGGACATCGCTGCATCAATGGGAGTCGGACGCTGTCAAAAATCCAGATCTCAGAAAACTAGCCGCTTTCACAGAACTAGCCGATATCAGCCTCGATTGGCTGTTGCAAGGACGAGGACCTCCTCCTGCTTTCCTCCTTTCAGAGGCACTGCCCAAGCAACAATCGATAGCACCGGCCACTGAGAACGCCGATTCAACCTCGCCCGCCGGCGACGACGTTTCGAAGATAACTGAAATTGCCGCATCAATGGTCACGCATGCGAGAGGCTTCGACTTGACCCCCAGAGCAACCTGGACCATCCCTAACGATGTGCTAGAGCTCGGATTCAATGTCGAGGGCCAACACGCGCTGATCAAGCGTCTCTCGCGCGACAGCTCGGCTACTGATCTGGAGCGCGGCAACTATGTTTTGATAGACACAAGCCGTTCAGCAATCGACGAACCCGGCCTCTACATACTTTCCGACCCTACTGGATCTCGTGCTCGCTGCGCTAGAGCAGAGTTTTCTAATGGTCTGCTCGAGGTTACCCTCGACGGTATGCTAGGAAACGACGACGCTCCGTCCGAGAGCAGCTCAGTGCTTGGTCGCATAATGGGCGTCTTCAGACAGATTTAGGTTTTGTTCTCGCTAACAATATTCAGCGGCGCTGGGACCGGCCGGAATACGTCCCTCAAAATCCTTTTTGGAAGGATTTGTTCGAAGCGGGAGTGACTGACAGCACATTTTGACCCGAACGGTCATGCTGCGCGGATTTCTATTAGACGGCATCCACCCATCGCTACCTCCTCGCCGGCAACCCTAGGCTTGCCGACACCGGTGGGGTGATCGGATCGCTATCACGTCGGCTTCCCCGATTGCTCGGTGAACTATTCTTTAAGCGACTACGCCTCGTACGCTGTGCAACCCAAGGGATGCATTGATGAATGCGACGCTGTCTACCCGGGACAAGACCCGCGTCAAGCACCGCCGGTCGCGAGCACACCATAATTACGGTTGGCCCCCATCGCATTCGCGATGGTTGACGCCATCTTCGACCGCGCTCGATCTAACACATCGCTATTGGAACGTCGACCTCTTCCGCCCGCCCTATAGGCATATCCTACCGGCCGATCTCCCTCGGACCTCATGAACGTCTTTGTACAACCGGCCGGACGTGAGAGGTCTTCACCTCCGCAACGCTTACGTTAAAACACCGACAATTCAGACAAACCAGACCTCGTACAGGTTTCTGTTGGACCAAGGCCGATTGCTTCACGGCCTTGCACGCTGTGCTCTATCGGAACATCTCCGAGCACCGCCATTCACTCTGCCTAGAACCATTCACGATTCGGCGCGATTCATCGCAAATCGACCGTAGCATTCCTCTCAGCCCGGCGGCAGCTTTCGCAGACGCTGATCACTTGGCACGAATAGTGCCCCTGCCGTCACGTCCCTGCGTCGACCGTCATCCGATTCTCGGACCCACCTCACAAATCCAACACAGCTCTTGGAGTACAATATGTTCGACCCCTTCCTTTCAACTCAACGGCCACGAGGCGCGATCGGCTTACGGTCTTTGATTCGCCAACTTCCACTCTCTGGTCACTCTCACACTGCTTCGTACCAATTTACCGACACAGTTTAACTGATCGAGAGATGCAATGAGACGTGCACACTCCTCCTCGGGCACCGCGATACGCGTTGTTTGTCTAGCGCCATCACTAGCGCTTCTATTGTCCTTGGTGACTCTGTCGGCTTACGCCGGCTGGGGGGCAATCGCCTACTCTTTTCCAGAAGGCGTCGGCGGCACATCTTCTGGCCTTCCTTCGCTGGCCGCAGCTCAACTTCACGCCCTCCTAAAGTGCTACATGAATGGTGGCACCCGCTGCCACGTCAAGACCTGGGAACGAAATCAATGTGCTATTCTTGCGCGGGGACGTCACGGCGGCGTGGCGTGGTCCACCGACAATGATTGGTACGCCGCGTTAGGCGAGGGAATCGAACGCTGTTACAGATTCGACTCGCAATGCACGATCATTGCATATGCGTGCGACTAGACGCATGACGGCGGCGCCTCCAGCTAATCTGTCCTGGAGGCCCCTTCCATCCGCCTGAGCACCACTAACCACACTCGTTCATCGCGCAGCACCTCTTCGATCGTGGTCGACAGACGAATTGCTCTACTTCTATTCAACTGTTAGACAACATCACTATGTTTCCGATGAGGGCGCGCTTGGTTCCGCCGGCCCGATTCGTTCCGCCTACGTTCAGCGGCTCTCTCTACTGACATCCGACGATCACAGCGCTCCTAGACTACTCACCCGGCCACAACCTACTGGCTTTCTCGCTTGCGACGCAATCATACATTTGTTCGCACCTACTCATATTTGTACCTGGCATTACCCGTAATCATCGCCCCCCACTCTCCGAGACAGCCCGGCCTCTATTCTCCGACATGCATTTACGCGGATCGTCGCTAATACCTTTGAGCCCATCAATTGGCGCTTCCACTTCTGATGCTCCCGTCACCTACAATGGCTCTTGGTGCTAACGGCCGCGTTAGCTTAGCGAGAAGGCTGCGATCGCCATTCTCGTAACGGACAACCCTGACAAAGGCGACGCCCACTCCAGCTGCTGTCGCATACCGTCTACGACGGTTTCGTCTATTTAAGCCTGTCCTCATCAAACTACTCACAGCCGCACGGCTTCATAATGAACCGCGTGACCTCCATTTCTACTTCTATGCCGCGCTATTTAGGCACCTCGATCCATCTAATTTTCGCTGATCGTCGGTGACTATTCATTTCACGATCTGGCACGTATCATGCTCGTGGCAAACAGTCAGAACATCAAAACTGACTTTCCATGGACAAGTACGCTGCCATATCGGGATGAATGGAGATCGACACAGATGCACTCGCCTGCTCCGTTTACAATTTATCGCGCCACCACGCGTAACGCACTCCACTTCCACACTTTCGGTTCCTTTCTGCGCTTCATGCGCATCAAGTGGTTGGCTACTTCATCGCCTCCACTCCGATCTGCGCGTGCAGCGCTCGCTGCCCTACTGATCAATGTCCCTGCTTACGGTGACGTCGTGACATCTACAGCTATTTCAATGCCAACCCCCGCAACATTTACATTGTCAAACGGAATGCAGATCGTCTTCTTGCGAGATACGCGCGCACCGGTCTCAACGCTGACACTTTGGTACAAGGCCGGCTCCGCTGATGAAACCGTCGGCAAATCTGGCATATCTCATTTCGTCGAGCACTTAATGTTTAAGTCAAGTCCGAAGCAAGCGGCGAACACCCTTCCGAACATTGTTCACGCTGCTGGTGGAGCGATCAATGCATCGACCTCCCGCGATTACACGATGTACTTCGAGCATATTCCTAGCGAGACGTTGCCTGAGGTCATGCGATTAGAAGCTGATCGAATGCGTAACCTGAACCTGACGGACGCCGCCGTAGACTCGGAGCGGAGTGTTGTCCTGGAGGAATACAACATGCGGGTGGGCAATCGGCCGGAGAGCCGCCTACGAGACGAAATGACGGCAGCTCTTTACGTCAATCATCCTTACGGACATCCCGTGATTGGCTGGAGAGCAGAGATAGAAGCGATGACTCGCCGCGACGCAGAGGCCTACCATCGCCGCTACTATTCTCCCTCGAACGCAATAGCAGTTATCGCCGGCGATATGGAGCTGCAGGACATCGTAGCGCTATCTAATGCCACTTTTGGCAAGATCCCAGGCAGCCCTTACCCCTGCCCATCCCGTCAGAAATGGCCACAAGTTCCCGCTTCATCCGCATTGCGCACGATCACGGTCTCGGACCCGAACGTCCGGCAGCCGCAACTTCGCCGCAGCTTTCTCGTTCCCTCGGCCGCAAGCTCAGTTCCTAGCGACGCCGCGGCGCTCGAAGTATTGGCCAAGCTTCTGGGACGCGGCTCGAACTCTCGGCTATACCGCGCACTCGTTGTCGACAACCCACTGGCAACCATGGCCATGGCTTCCTACAATGGGGACTCGTTCGATCAGGGTACCTTTTCGATCATGGCAGAGCCGCGACCGGGAGTCACCTTTGCTCAAGTCGAGGCGGAGATCGACCGCGTAATCGCTGACATGGCGCGTACCGCCGTGACTTCTGACGATCTGGACCGCGCAAAGATGAACTTGGTCGCGAGCGCGATCTATGTTCAAGAGGAACAGCTGGGCATGGCACTGCACTTTGGCTCCGGCCTCGCCAGCGGCCTGACCGTTGAGAATATCGCTCGTTTCCCATCCCAGATTGGCGCCGTCAGCTCCGAGCAGGTTCGTGCAGCTGCGCAAAAGTGGCTCAACCACACGCCGTCAGTGACGGGATATCTCGTCAAGAGCACTTCCACAAAGACTGAGGAGAAGCGCTCGTGAAAACTACAAAGACGCTTGCATTTCGCATGATTGCAGTACTCGGGCTTCTGACCGGACCTGCCTTGTTCGTAGCTGACTCGCACGCCGCGCCGGCTATGCAGGATGTTGTCTCACCCGGAGGTATTCACGCCGTTCTTGTACAAGATGCCGCCGTGCCAACTATCCGACTTAGCTTTGCGTTCGACGGCGGGGCCGCACAGGATCCGGCAGACCGACCGGGCGTCGCTAGACTCGTCGCGTACCTGCTGGATCAGGGCGCAGGACACCTTGATTCGCGATCATTCCGTGACCAGCTCGATCGCCTCGCCATCGGACTTCAGTTCTACGCAGGTCCAGATAATTTCTACGGGTACTTGCACACTCTTGGCAGCAACAAGGAGGAGGCGTTTAATATGTTGGGCTTGGCGCTTTCGTCAGCACGTTTTGATCGGGCCGACGTCGATCGCATTCGTGCCAGAGAGCTGTCGTGGCTCGATCGAAAAAGCACGATCCCTCCGCTCGTTGGCTCGCGAAAGGCTGTCGAGATGGCCTTTCCAAACCATCCTTATGGCCGTCCGGACGGCGGCTCAGTGGAGAGCATCAAGGCGATTACCATCGATGATCTTAGGGATTACACTAGCCATGTATTTGCCAAGGACACGCTAAAGATCGCCGTGATCGGAGATATCGATCCTCAGACGCTCGGCATACTTCTCGACAAGGCATTCGGCTCTCTTCCTTCAAAGGCCACTTTGCGCCCGGTACCAGACGTCATTGCGACACTACCGCTGCGGAGAGTTCTTGTAACCCTTAAGAATCCTCAGACTGAGATTCTATTCATTGCGCCTGGCATTCCTCTGGGAGATCAAGATTACACCGCTGCCACTTTGGTCTGCGACATTCTGAGTGGCAGTGGACTTTCGTCCAGACTATTTCAGAGTATACGCGAGACGCGCGGGTTGACTTACTCGATCAGTGGTGGGCTTAGGACGCTGACTCACTCCGCACTTTTCGTAGGTCACGCCGCGTCGCGCTCCGACCGCGTCGGCGAGACCACCGCGGCTATCGAGGAGGACGTCCGTCGAATGGCCGAGACGGGCCCGACTGAACAAGAACTCGCGATCGCAAAATCTCACCTTGCTGGTAGCGAACTATTGAAAATGAGCGAACCAGGAACTCTGGTTGGCTCGATACTATGGTCCGAGATTCACCGGCAACCAATCGGCTTTGGAGCACGGAAGGCACTCATCGACGCAGTCACACTTCCTGATGCCAAGCGGGTGGCCAAACGGCTCTGGGGCAATGGCGTTTCCATGATTCTCGTGGGATCTGCAGCGAACGAGTCCATTGATTCGGATCACACTCAGCAGCAGCAACCTTGATCGAAGCTGCTGGATGAGCACTCATCAAAAAGCGATCCCTCAAAAGAACTGCCGAGTGTACTGAAACAACAGAGATGGCGGACGGGGGACTTTGCTCCCCCGCCGCCAAAAGCGATGATGCCCCACCGATAGAGACGAGTCCTATGGCTAACCACGGGTTTTATGCACCGACGAACGATAGCACCCAGCGCTTGTCCCGCATTGAGAAGGTGTTCATGTTGGTACTTGCGACCGACGAACCCGGCGAGAGGGTTTGGACGATCGCCGGCCCTTGCTCTACGCGTCTCCCGATAGTGGCGCTTTGCGATAAAGACCTCGAAACTCTACGAACACTTGCCCAAGCAGAAGCTGACGCCATTGGATTGACCGTCTTCATAATCTCTTTTGCAGATCGTACGTTACACGAGACCTTTAATCCCTCCAACACCTCGGCATAGTGACACAACATTGCGACGCGATATGACCCATTCTCGAACGGCGGTCTGGCTCGGTGGCTCAGCTCAGTCGGCTTATACCTCGGTGTGATTGACAGCCGTGACGCGACTAAGGGCGATCTCGTTCTAGTGACTTACCAGCCCCTCTATCGTCGTCTCGGCTCTGCCCATCCCGCATACTCTTGGTGCTTGAGCGTCTGTCCTTCTTTCCTCCGTCTCCGATTGCCCAACGCCTCGCGCTGAACACCCTTGATGGCGTCTATTCATTAGGTATCGGCTTTCTCGAGATATCGACTCCAAGATAGATTGGTACTGCTGGATTTGGTACAGCTACCGTCTCAGAGGCGTGATCGCCTCAGAGGGGGAGCCGAGCTTCCCACCCATGACACTCCAGTTCGGGATCCTCGTTTTCCTTCTGCGCTCGGCTATTGCAGAGATGGGCGCTCAAGCGCCCTGCGTCGGCGGCGCCAGGTCCCGGCACAGCGCCGAAAGATTCGGCAATCGGCACCCAACCAACTCCCAATCCTCGCCGCGCGCAGCGAGCGACAACGCTTATATCGCCGTTCCCCTCCCGAGTAGCGCAAGGGTTCCGGCATCGTGACACGCCCGAGCCGATGGCCGACGTAGCGCTCGTCGGCACAGACCGCGAGCTGCACCGGCGCCTGGGCGGAGCGCACGCCTTTCACCGACGTCGGCAGCCAGCGCAGCCTCGTTGCTTCGCCTGAGGTTCGCGAGAACGGCCGCCAGCCGGACGCCACTTTCAACCGGCGCAAAGCGCCAGAGCCGAGTTAAGCCGACAGTCGGAGCATGTGGGGGCCGCAAGAAGATACGAGACAGGTTCCGGGTCACCCGGATTCGTCCGGAATCCACAAACGTTCCGGCCAGCGCACCAGCTCGGCCAAGCGCGCCCTGAACGGCACGTCGAATTGCGGCGCCCCGCGCCTCGGATTGCTCATAGGATCCTCCGTTACATAGTGCAAAATGAGCAATCTCCGCGAACCCTCATAGTCGGCTCTTGTCTGTCCTAGCCAATAATCTCGTCACCGTGGACAAGCTGGTGGAATGGAGCTAGGACTCGACATTAATGTTGCTACCCAGAGCGTTAGCGGCACGCTCAGTCGCTACTCACTAATCTGCACAGCGGCGGGATCTGCTTACCGGATCCCGCAGCCCATATGTGTCGAGTGGGGATGGTCATCGTAGGCAAGATTGCTGCTAAAATGCGTGTGAGATCTTTACGGGCACAACTAGTCGCACATTGCATCCTCCGCAGCTTGATTGGGAAGGAAGACGCGGTCGCCTCCATTCCAATCCATGCTCGCGCTCGAAGGCACTCGCCTCATGCTCCATGGCCACCTACGCGGTGTCAGCCCACTCGCACGCTACAGCACGCGGAATGGCTTGGCGCAGGCTCCGTCGAATCGTGAATCACGACACGCGCACTCGTTCGTCGAGCTCGTGGACACTCTCCTCGCCTCGGTCGACACGCTTGGACCAGTCGTTTCTGTCAGTTGAGCGCCGCCTGTCTCTGCCACAGTCGGGCATATATCTCGCAATTCTCTAGCAGATCCGAATGTCGCCCTTCCGCAACGATCTTTCCTCCATCCAACACTGCGATCTTGTCTGCGCAACAGATGGTCCTAAGCCGATGCGATATTACCACGATCGTCTTTCCTCTATGCCTCAATTCCTCAATCAACGCGGTCACAACATCTTCCGCGAGCGCATCAAGCGAAGCTGTCGGCTCGTCCAAGATTAGCACTTCAGCATCCCTGTAGAGAGCTCTAGCTAGCGCTAACCTCTGCCTCTCACCACCCGAAAGGCGCATACCGCGCTCTCCAAGATGCGTCCATAAGCCAGAGGGCCACTGATCGATCGTTTCACGCAATCCCACCCGATCACAAATGGACACGATCTTCCCGACGTCCGGGTCACTGCAACCCAGGGCAATGTTCTCGACGACCGATCCGGAAAACACGTCAACTGACTGCGGAACGATCGCCAGAAGTCGTCGCAGAGACGCTGACGCAATCTCTCTCAGATCGTAGGCACCGATTTTGATGCATCCTTTTTCAACCGGATAGACGTTCTGTAGCAACGAGGCGAGCGAGCTTTTACCAGATCCGCTTTCGCCGACCAGAGCTGTTAGCTCTCCCCGGCGTACGGTCAGACTTAGATCCTGAAAAAGAGGCTGCCCAATGCTATGGCGAAATGTAACGCTTTCTAGGCGAATATCACCGTACTGTAGCTCGTCGATTTCAATACCGCCACGGCAGGACAACTCGAGATCAAAAATCTCGAACAGACGATCGGCTGCGATGAACGCGTCCTGCACGGACCGGTTGCTCTGCACCACTGCTGTAACCGGCCGAACGACATGCCCAAACAATGTATAGCAGGACATCAGCTCGCCCGGCGTCAATATCTGCTCCAGAACGAGCGCTGCGCCACACCACATTATTATCACTGTGAGCACCATCGAGATGCAAGCGACAGCGTTGTCTCCTGCCACACCAATTAGCCCAGAGCTGTAGACAGAATGCAGTACCTTGACGAACCGCGTTTCCACTTTGAAGTTCGCGACCTCCTCCATGCCAAATGCCTGGATCGTGCCGATCGATCCAAGCGACTCCACGAGTTGCGAGTCCAACTCGGCGACGCCTTCCATGACATCACGTTGATTTTTGGCATTGAGCTTATTGATCGCCCAAAACACCAGGGCGTACAGGGGAGCCGCCGCCACCACGAACACTGCTAATCGCCACGAAAACGCAACCATCATTCCCACTGATAGAACGATAATCAGCAGGTTTACCAAGAGCGAGACTGCCAGTTCGTTCAAGAACAACCGAATCTTGAACGCGTCGTTTATGCGAGAGAGAATTTCACCAGTCCGCATGTCGTCAAAGAATCTTCGCGGAAGTCGAATAACATGATTGTAGTATCCAAGGACTAGCCCGACATCAATCTTCTGTCCAGTTTGCAGAATAAGCTGCCCTTTTATAAGACCGATCACCACCTGCGGAACAATCAAAGCGAGCATGATTAGACTAAGAAGGTTTAGAAGATTTCGATTTCCTGCAACAATGACGTGGTCGACGATCTTTTGGACGTAAATCGCGGACGAGAGACCAAGCACCGTAGTCACAATGGCACCGAACAGCGCCTGGACTGCGACCCATCGATGTGGCGCTAAGAGCGATAGCAATCGCAAGAGCGAGGAGGACGACTCATCACCTTTCACGAACCTTTCTGCTGGGGCCAGTATTAGCAACACGCCAGTCCACAGAACCCTGAACTGCTCATGGGACAGCCTACGGATCTCGCCATGCGCAGGATCCATGATTGTGACCCGCCGTGCGTCGATCGCGCGCACCACGACATAATGATTCAAGGCGCTATTCATTTTCACAAGAGCAATCGCGGGTTTAGGTATTTTGTAAAGGCTTTCGAACTGGCCCTTTACGCCTTTCGCCGTAAACCCAATTTTATGAGCCGCCTGCGTGAGACCTGCTATGCTCGCACCAGACGGTCCGGTAGACGCGTATTGACGTAGTCTTGCGATCGGAATCCTACGACCATAGAACTCCGCGATGCAGGCGAGGCTTGCAGCTCCGCAATCCGTGGCATCATGCTGCTTAACTCTCGGAATTTTTTTGTACATAGGGCGCATGCCGAAGCAGGGGAAAAAGGCGTCTAGTTCATCGGGTTGAGCGAACCGGATTGAGCCAATTGTCGATCTCTCCGATTAAGAGATCGAGCAGCGTGCAGTCCGAGACCAGAAAGCTGGCCCGAACCGACATGCCCTTCCTTAGCCGTCCGATAAGGCCATTTTTCAATTGCAGGTGATCGACAGATGGGGCGCAACGCACTTTAAACACCTCGCGCTGATCGTGAACCGTAAAGTCTTGCGCGACGTCAATCACTGTCGCCGAAATGCTTCCCCATTGATTATAGTTAAACGCATCGATCTGGAGGCGCACCAACTGCCCTGGGTAGACGAACCCGATGTCTCGCGGCGAGACGTAAATCTCAGCGACCAAGTCGCCATCCGGCGATACTTGAGCAATAGTTTGGCCGCTTTGAACATACCCACCCGTTGCCCAACTCAATAGCCCCTCTATTGCTCCGCCTTCTGGCGCCCTGATTTTCGTTAGCTCCTGATCGAGCGCGAGCTGCTGCCTGTTCACTTCAAGCTCCTTCACGCGGAGCTTCGTCTCGAGGAGCTGCTGATTCCATTCGGCCGACTGACTACGCAGCAAAATCCCGCCCTTAACTTCGACACTCCGGAAGGCGGCCTCTCTTTCTTCCACAACCTTGGCGGCTACCGCCGATGTCGATAAGAGCTTGCGCGCACGATCAAGCTCTTTTGCAGCGACATCTTGAGCATATTCAATCTCTCGCAGCCCTTCTTGGAACTTCAATTGAGAGGCACCTGCGGCTGACGTTACCGTCTGAACCTCTCCTCGTGGCGTCATCTCGATTGAGCCGATAAGCGACTCCAGATCATGTACAAGATCGCGCTTTTCTCTCAGCTCCTCCTCAACTGCTTCGATTTTCGCTCGCAATATTTGATCTTCGATTGAGATTATCTCTTGGTCTTTTCTAACGATCTGGTTTTCGGCCACGAATATACGCGAGATCCGTCCGGCGACCGGCGCAATGAGAGCCGCTTTTTCTTTAGCTGGCCGTACGAACCCGTTGCTTTGAATTGAGACAGTGACGGTCGTCAGCGGCAGCGCTGCGATTGAGACCGCCACCAAGATTAACAATGCGTTGTATACTGCGTAGGACCCTCCGCCTCCTCGAGCGAGGATGCTTTCAGCAGTACACTGCGCCAATTGATCTTGAGAGACGATGTTAAACATCATACGCCGCTGTTCTCAGCTAAGCCGTTCCGCTTGTCTCGGCCCACATAACGGACACGCTAGGTACCCATTGTCGCCTACTCGTTCTCATAGATGAGCGCACGCTTGGAGCCTTCAGAACCACTCATCGTTTTCGGCACAACCGTTGCCGCTCGGTCAAGATTCCGTCCATGGGCTATCAATTCTGATCCAAGCATTGCTCGATGGCTTGGAGGACAGTCTACTGACCTACCTAGCTTTTCGAATCGGGCACAGAAACGGCATGGCGTTCTGACGTCGCCATCGACAACGGCGGCATCTTCTTGATCACGTCGGCAATGTCGCAGTTCCGCGAACGTCGGATCTGGCAATGCCTCATTTTTCACAGCCGCCTCTTGCCACTGCTACCTATCGTCTATTTTATCGCCGGTTGGCTCAGTTGAACACCCTTCTGGATATCGAACCGCCAGTGGACGACCACTGTGATGTTCGCCCACTGGCAAGCCGACTCTCAGCTTAGAACGAGCTACGGATGCTGGCCGGGCTGGCCATCGTGTCCACAGTGTCCATTGCCTGGATGGTCTTTGTCTTGGCCACCCGGCGGCGGGAATGCGCTGATAATCCCGCCACCCAGACCCGCGGTAGCGCCTCCACCTGCCAGCGCAGAGGCCTCCTCGAAGCTCAGCTCGGTAACGTCATAGGCGGACACATCGGTCTTCATTTCTAATCTCCTTCAGTTCGCCAGCGGCCCAATTCCGCCGACGGTTCAGTCGTATCAAAAGCTGTGCCAACCAAGCCCCGCCAATCAATGCGCGCTTTTCTGACATCGGAGCCTCCGATCGGGCTCGCCAGTTTGATGATAGAGAAAAAGCCTGGGTTGAACACGCTTGTCTTGACTTCTCCAAAGGCGACAAATGTAGCCAATAGACAAATACTCAAATGGCGATCTCACCTATCGACGTTTGAGGAGGCGCAAGCCGGACAGCGCTAGATCCAAATGTGACCGCTGAGCGCATTGTCGACCGAGAAGCCATCTTTAAGAGCGGGGATAAATAGTTGAGACTTTGTCTACGGGGGTTCCCATCTCGTGCGATTAGGCGTTAGGCACTTCACCCGAAATCGGGGTCCGGATAAATATGGCAGTTGGTGAGCAAAGGCACGACTCAGTAGCGTGAACGTAATCTGCTTCTCGGATCGAATCTTGCAAGAGTCTTTGCACCAACTTCTGCCGGAGAATCGGCCCATGCCTCTCTTGCTGTTCTTTGAGAAAGTTGAAGCTTCGGCTCTTGGCTGCGAGCTGCATATCCTCATTTTGAAAGGCGCTGCCGAGTTGGCCTTTACCCCTGGTGTTCTCGAACGAAAGCGGCAAGCAGCTGCGGAGATGCTGGAGACGCACGCGTTATTAATCGGGCAGAGGCGCCGCGCAGGATTGAGCTGTGATACCCATGACGGCCGCTTGGTTACAAGCGCAGTCGCCGGAAGCAACAAAAGCTCGCCAAAAGAAAGGAGCTGAAGGCAGCATGGGTCCAGCCCAATGCGCGAGAATAGCAGGCAATGGAACCGAGCGTCCGATCGACGTCGAGCGCCCCCGGACCGCCATGAACAACCGACAAATGCCATGTGGGAGCCCGATGAAAAAGTCTAGCCGCCGGACGGACCGTAACGAGTCTTCAGCGAAGAAGCCTCAGACACGCAAAGATTTCCAACGCGCTCGTCAGCCTACACCTGTGCACGAGATCATTGGGAATCGGATTCGCCGATTTCGGATTGCCAAGGGCTTGTCACAGGAGGAGCTCGCCCGTCGGCTCGGGTTATCATTCCAACAGATACAAAAATACGAGAAGGGTACCAACCGTGTCGATGCCGCTCGCTTGGTGCAGATTGCAAGAACCTTGGAAGCGGACATTCTCGAGTTCTACGGCGAGGCCGTCGATCAGAGAGCTGCGTCGACGCCGGCCGCATCCGATCTCTATCTTGCAACGAGCGAGTGCAATCGCATGCTGGAAGCACTGATCAACATCAAGAGCGCTCCCCTGCGGCAGCAGATTGTTTCATTTGCGGAGGTAATAGCCGAGAAATCTTCTGGCCGACAAAAAGACGATGAATGCCAGTGATACCCGCGCTCATTCGGCGCCGTGTGTCGGTTCCGCTCAAAGACGGATCCCAACAATCCTTGAGTACCAACAGAGATGGCGGCACTCGGCTCATCTCGAACTCGCCAGCGTCGGACAGACGGCTCGCCTAAGGACAATACATTAATTTCAAGGCTGACACACTGATCGCGCCGAATGCCTCCGCCGTCGCGGCCACAACCGCCGAACGTCATGAACAGCCTTCCTGTCCGCCGAAATCAGATGCTGAGACCGCAAGACAATCCGGCTACCCGGTCGATCGCGCGATGTCGAGCTCCTGAACGTCGCGCCGCGCGGCGCTCTTGCCGTCGACGATCACCAGCTGCCATGACGCGTCAGCCGCCTGCTCGATCCAACCGCGCCGTTGCAGGGCGACGAGCTTGCGGCGCACAGTCTGGCGCGGGATACAGGTGATGTCCGACAGCCGCGAGGCGCTGATCCCCAGTGCTACGAGCTCGCCCCGCCGCTTGTCCGGCAGCTTGGCCTGCTCGATCATGGCATGCAGATAGGTCTGGCCGATCACCGCGAAAACCAGCATCTCCGAAAGGTCGCCTTTGAAGAACCGCGACAGATCGGCGAGATGGTCAGTGGGTGCATCGACGAACACGTACTGAAAAGCGTGGTATTGTTTGCGAAATGCACGGCTCACGCGCTGCTCATCTTGCGCGCGGGATTTCCGATTTTCTAAGCAGACATCCACCATGATGACCTCGTTGACCTGTTCGACGGACAGTGACGGAGCCTCCATCATGCCCCATCGAAGAGATTTGATCGAGATCTAGTGATGCTGAACAGCCGGTAGGCCTGACACTCCGGAGCCGATCTTGACGAGCATTTCGATTGCCCAGTGTAATTGGCCGAAAATGAAAAGAGATTTCATGATTGCGCGCCGGCGCATGCCAAAATCGAAGGCTTCGCGCCCCTTCCCGCCGCGGCCAATGAGTGCCCAGGCGCCCGCGACGCGAAGCGCCGTCAGCCCGTGCGAGGCCTGCGGAATTGACCATCGCCTCGGGACGGGTTGACGAGCCGCATCTCGAAACCCTCAAGACAAATGACGCCCCTCCTTGTCGCGCTTCGCTGATCTCCATCAATGGGTGTCGATCAGCGCTTTGGCGGACGATCCTGTGCGCGTCCCTTCTTTGCTTTCGCGAAGACTCGATCAGACTCCATGAAGCGTTTCACCATGACGATGATCAATCGAGCCTGGCTCTCGGCGTGTTGTCCCGCGTCAGGTTCAATCAGCTCAGCGTAGGTCCGCAGATCCCGGTGAATCGCGGCTGGCAGTTCGAGCGTGAGCTTGACTGGCTTGTCGTCAGGCAAGGCTGCGATCTTGAGCTTCATCTAGAGCCTCCCCTATCCTCGATACGGTCCGATCACGAGATCGCGGTTGACGATCACACGCACCGGAAACCCCGGCCTGATCGTCAAGGTAGGCTGGACATTCAGCTGCTGGCGCACAATTTGCTGTCCGGCTTGGCTCGCGGCGCTGCCGAACCCCTGGCGTAGCGCCTGGATGATCGTGCCGTTGTTGGTGTTCGTATTGACGCCGGCATTCACTTCGCTGCCGATCGAGAGCAACGTCGACAGCAGCGCTGCCCCGGCAATCTGCTTCCAATGGTTGTCGACCTCGTCCGAGAGCCCTGAGTAACCGCCGGCATCCGCACCCGGCTGCCGTTCGAGCACGATCGAGCGGCCGTTCGGCATGATCAGACGGGTCCAGACCAGGAGCACGCGGGACTGCCCTGTTGTCACCTGGCTATCGTAGACTCCGATCAGCCGGGCTCCCTGAGGCACCAGCAGGAATCGTCCCGACGGCGTATCGAAGACATTCGCGGTCACTTGCGCCGTGATCTGTCCCGGCAGGTCGGAACGTATTCCCGTGATCAAAGCTCCCGGAATCACCGTCCCCGCCTGAACCACATAGGGGGATGCGGGCCGCGTGACCCGGTCGGGACTCGTTGTTCGTCGGTCAACCGGCGCATTCACGAAGGCCAGCTTTCGCTCCTGGCCATTCTGCGCAAACGGATCATCGGCTGACGTCGGAAGGCTCCCACGATCGCCGGCCTGGCCCGCAACGGTAGGGGGCGACGTCTCGCGCGCGTTGGTCGTAGCGAAGAGCCGGCTGACCCGCGCAGCCTCGCTTTCCTGTTCGCGCCGTTGCTGGTCCTGATCCGGAAGGGATGCGGGTGCTTGCCCTTGGGCTGCGAGAATGGGACGGCCGAGATCGCCCGGCAGCGGCGGACCAAGAACCGGGACATCCTTCGGCAGGCTGGCATAGTCGCGCGGCAGCGCAGAAACGCCATCGGCAACGTCATGATGGTCGGTGCTGTAAAGCTCGTCGGAGCCTGCCTTACGAGGCTTGCTGGCCTGAAGGGCCCAGATGAAGGTGCCACCGATCACGAGCAGCGCGAGAGCACTGCCACCGGCCAGGACCTTGCGCGACAACCGCGTGATCGGCGGCAGGTCTCCCTTCAGCCGCAGATCCTTCGTGCGCTGACCTGCCAACGCATTCGCGTCACTCTCGCCGGGCGCAGATGGCTTATCGCCATGACTGGTCACAACGGCGCTCCATCGGTCCTGACGATCCTGACCTTCTGTTGCTGCTCGCCGCCGAGACGCAGCTCGGCGGCGGCGAACAAGCATTACGCCGACTGGGATCTGGGCAGCTGCAAGCACCAGGAAGTAGACTGCGGTGATGAGGCCGAGATCGGCGGCGTTCAGTTCAAGCTCCGTTGCAAGGCGTGCGGACACAACGCCATTGATCGTCCGGAAGAGGTACGACAGGAAATACCCAGCCGCGAATGGCATGAACACCAGAGCCGCGACAGCCCAGCCTGCGAGGCCGTGGTCGTGATCCTTAGCGCCAGCATTCTTCCTGCCGAACATGTAGTCAGGCTGAGCATCTCGGGGAGTGTGGACATCAGGCTGCTCAGCGCAGCGTTCCTTCCGCGAAACGAAAGGGATCATCGCCGCCCTCCCCGGCGGCGGGCACGCCCCAGGACACTTCGGCGATCGGCGCGGCGGTCCGAACCTGACGCGTACGCCGCCTCGGAGCTCCGAATGGCAACTCCCCGTCGTCGTCCGAAGACTGGCTGATCGTTACATGGTCGCGAGGGTTGTCTTCACTACGTGCGGCCGAGGCCGCTTGGCCATCACCATCCTGCGATAGCGGAGCAGCCTCATGTCGCGCAAGCGACGCCAGCGCCAGGTGATAGCGGGCATGAAGGGCGACCGTATCATTGAGCGCTCTCAAATCCCCGCTGAATGCTATCGAGCTGTTGCTCCAAACCGGCAAGCCGATCCTGCGGCGGTGCCCGCCAATCCATCGGCTCGCGCAGAAACGCTCCAGCGCCTTCTCAACAAGAAGCGCGCGGTTCACGCATCGCTCCGCAGTGGCGCCCTTCAGGCGGTCGAGAGTCTCATTGGAGAGCTGCAGAGTGATCTTTTTCTTCATCGTCCGGACCCCATTTGGTCTGTCGATAGTCCGGGCTTTGCTGAATGGCATCTGAGGCCATCGAGCATTCGCGCTCAAGCGTAGGAAAAGAAGCGCTAGCGAACACTCCTGCCCCAACGGCGGCCGAAGCCGTCTCTCACTTGCCTAGCTCCTCAGGTGCCTTCCTCACGAAATCCTCCGGGATCTCCCGCAAAAAGCTCTGCCCCTTCTGCAGACGCCGGCCGAGCGCCTCCACGAAACCTTCGAACCGCTCCCGTCCCTTGATCTGCGCCGCGTTCGGCAGCGGCGGCGTCACGGTCAACCAGAAGCGGACGAACAGCGCGAGCGTTTCGGCGAGGATGCCGACATCGCGATCGAGCCGCTGCATCTGCCGCGACAGGCGGTCGAGCCTCCGGGTGAACGCCGCCTCGCGCCGGTCAGCTCCGTCAGGCGAGAGGAACGACAGCACCGCGGCTTCCACGATCGCCGAACGCGACAGCTTCTTGCGATCGGCGAGTTCAGTGATCTGCTTCAGAAGCTCAGACGGAAAGTAGACATTCATGCGATCGCGCATCGAGCCGTCCTCACAGACCGAGATCGTCGCCAGGATCGAGCGCGGCCTGACGCGCGACACCCACCATCGTCGGATCACGCCCAGCGTTCGGAAGGGGTGCCTGGTCATCGTCATCCAGCATCAGAGAGAATTCGTCAGCCGGCTCGGCGCTGGCCGCTTCACTGGCGATCGCAACGTGCTCAGGGAACTCCGGCTCCCGACGCAATCCACCATTGGCCTGGTCCTCGTCGACGGACGATCTCTCATCCGACTTGGGCAGCGCCGGCGCGATCGGCACCAGAGCCGACCAGTCGTCGCCCCGCCGCAACGTTGCGGATAGGACGATCTCCGGCGGCGGCAGGATGCGCGAGACCAATCGCTGGTCCTCAAAGTAGCGGACCTTCTTCGCCCGGATCGGCGGCGCGCCTGCGACCATCACGATCTCATCCGCAGGCGGCAGCTGCATCACCTCACCCGGCGTCAGAAGCGGCCGCGGGGTTTCCTGGCGTGAGACCATGAGGTGACCGTCACGCCGGGCCAGACCTTGGTCGGCGAGATGCTCGGCCCTGGCCCGAAGCGCGTCCCGGGTCTTGGCCCCGAAGCCACGATGAGCCAGCGGCATAGGCTCCCGCTCGACCAGCCGATGGTCGAGCCAGGTCGCGCCCTCGGCCGTGACCTGGTCGTTGAGGCCGAGATCGGACCTCGTCGCCAGTACCAACGTCGGCCGGGCCTTATCGGTCGCGCCAAAGCGTCTGACCTCGACGATGCCGCCGGCCGGCGGCGCTTGTGCAAAGGCTTCCAGCCCGCGGAAGCGAACATGGTGCGCCCGCCCGTCGATGCCGTCGATCACGGCATAGGCCTCGCCGGTCAGCTCATCATGCAGCCCCCGGTCAACGAGGCGGCCGATGACCGGCGATGAGTCACCGAAGCGATCGATCGCGTAATCCGCGATCGCGCGCTCCCCACCGCGAACAGAGAACGCCCGATGCATGGTCTGGATGATGTCACCGCGCGCGCCGAGCTCTCGCAGCTTCCGCTCGGCCCCGAGTCGACCATCCACTCGTTCGGCCCGGCCGCAGTCGCGAGCCCCAGGCGCTCGAGATATCGCAGACGCCCGCGCATCAGCCCGACGGCTTGCCGATCCGGAAGGCCGGGCACGTCCTGACGAAGATCGACGGCGCCGACTTCGTCAGCCGCCATCCGGATCTCGTGGTCCAGCCGCGTCCAGCGGTCCGCCGTGATCTCCTTCCCCAACGCGCTCCCGATCTCGTGCTCAGGCTTTGGCCCGAGCTCCAGCGCAACCAGCTCCTCGGCGCGAGAGCGCAGGCCGCGGCCGATGTAGTCACGAGAGATGACGAGATCCGCACCCGTGTCATCGACGCCGCGAACAAGCACATGAACGTGCGGATTGTCCGTATTCCAGTGATCGACAGCGATCCACTCCAGCCGCGTCGAGAGATCGGCCTCCATATGCCGCATCAGGTCACGGGTGAACGCCTTGAGATCGACCATGTCGGCCGCACCCTCCGGCGAGACGATGAACCGGAAATGATGCCGGTCCCCCCGCCCCTCCTTCTCGAACGCAGCCTCACCAGCCTGATCGCCGCGCGCATTGAACATACGGGCCGGCTCACCATCACGCGTGACGCCGTCGAGCTTGAGATAGGCCAGGTGAGCGGAGAGCGGCGCCGAGCGGAACGCCCGCCCCTTGTGCCGGACAATGCGCGCCTTGACCGTGACCCGCCGTGCCGGGCTGAACAGCCGCTCGCGGGCAAAGCTAAGCCGTCCCCTTCCGAAAAGCGAATGAGCGCGCACGGCATGTCGCCCGCTAAGCCCTGAGTGCGAAGTCACATAGCCTGCGGCGTTCGCGGCACGAAGCATCCGGTTGATGAAGCTGTTCGCCTTGGCCCCCCGGCCATGACGAATGCGCCCGGGCCTAACCCGAAATTCCCGCTCGCCGGTGCTGATGGCGTAGGCCTGTCGGGCCGAATGACGGGTCCAGTGCCGAAGCGATCATTGAACTCATGAGGAAAAACCGCGATCGCGGCACTCCCCCCGACCGACCGGCACGGTTGAACGCGAGCCATGTCAATGGCTTGGCGTTCAACCGGCGAGCTTCTTTTATCTTGCCGCTTTAATCGGCCGGGTGTTCTGCCTCTCAGCCGCGATCGTCTTCGTCGTTTTCGCCATCGGTGCTCTCCATCTTCATCGTCAAAAACACGCCTGCAGCGCGGTCTAATCTGCAGCTCTTCGACAGCGAGGAGTCCCAGTGCGCCGTGCAGCTTTCCGCGCTCAGCGACGGCGTGGCGCGGCTGCACGATGGCAGCAGCATAGCCGTTGCGGCGCAATTTTTCATCGGTCTGACGGAGCCACGTCACAGACAATTTCGCGCGATCGCGCCGTCCCTTCGGACACCGCCTCGCAGGCAAGATAGCGTGCGTTCCGTCGTCTTGGATCTGCACTGGTCCTCATCCGCTGACAGCGGAGCTCCATCACTTCGCGCGTCGACCGCGACGCCCGTTCGTTGCTGCCGGGCTGTTGCTATGGTTCATGCCAGCGCTCCCAGCAGCCTGCGGTCCTTGCGCTTGGCCTGCGCGGCCGCGTCGGCGGTGCTGACGGCCTGATCGCCGCAATACGCCGTGCCGTCACACCACATCGCGTGCATGATCGCCGCCAGTTTGCGCGCCACCGCGACCACCGCCTTGCGGTGTCCAGACCGCTTGGCAACCGCCAGTCCCCAGGTCTTCACCTTGTCGCGAC